>NZ_JBBOOI010000001.1:1517500-2272500 GCF_038003025.1 Pseudobacillus sp. FSL P4-0506 | reverse complement strand
TGTACCATCCATTGTAGCACGTGTGTAGCCCAGGTCATAAGGGGCATGATGATTTGACGTCATCCCCACCTTCCTCCGGTTTGTCACCGGCAGTCACCTTAGAGTGCCCAACTGAATGCTGGCAACTAAGATCAAGGGTTGCGCTCGTTGCGGGACTTAACCCAACATCTCACGACACGAGCTGACGACAACCATGCACCACCTGTCACCGCTGTCCCCGAAGGGAAAGATCTGTCTCCAGACCGGTCAGCGGGATGTCAAGACCTGGTAAGGTTCTTCGCGTTGCTTCGAATTAAACCACATGCTCCACCGCTTGTGCGGGCCCCCGTCAATTCCTTTGAGTTTCAGCCTTGCGGCCGTACTCCCCAGGCGGAGTGCTTAATGCGTTAGCTGCAGCACTGAAGGGCGGAAACCCTCCAACACTTAGCACTCATCGTTTACGGCGTGGACTACCAGGGTATCTAATCCTGTTCGCTCCCCACGCTTTCGCGCCTCAGCGTCAGTTACAGACCAGAGAGCCGCCTTCGCCACTGGTGTTCCTCCACATCTCTACGCATTTCACCGCTACACGTGGAATTCCGCTCTCCTCTTCTGCACTCAAGCCTCCCAGTTTCCAATGACCCTCCACGGTTGAGCCGTGGGCTTTCACATCAGACTTAAGAAGCCGCCTGCGCGCGCTTTACGCCCAATAATTCCGGACAACGCTTGCCACCTACGTATTACCGCGGCTGCTGGCACGTAGTTAGCCGTGGCTTTCTGGTCAGGTACCGTCAAGGTACCAACAGTTACTTTGGTACTTGTTCTTCCCTGACAACAGAGCTTTACGATCCGAAAACCTTCTTCACTCACGCGGCGTTGCTCCGTCAGACTTTCGTCCATTGCGGAAGATTCCCTACTGCTGCCTCCCGTAGGAGTCTGGGCCGTGTCTCAGTCCCAGTGTGGCCGATCACCCTCTCAGGTCGGCTACGCATCGTCGCCTTGGTGAGCCGTTACCTCACCAACTAGCTAATGCGCCGCGGGTCCATCTGTAAGTGACAGCTAAAAGCCGCCTTTCCATTCTTCTTCATGCGAAGAAAAAGAATATCCGGTATTAGCCCCGGTTTCCCGGAGTTATCCCAGTCTTACAGGCAGGTTACCCACGTGTTACTCACCCGTCCGCCGCTAACTTGAACAGAGCAAGCTCCGTCAAGTCCGCTCGACTTGCATGTATTAGGCACGCCGCCAGCGTTCGTCCTGAGCCAGGATCAAACTCTCCAAAAAGATGTTTGACTTGCTCATAATTTAAAAATAAGAATTAACTTACTGGCATGTATTTTGTTCAGTTTTCAAAGATCAATTTGTTTCGTTGTCGTCATCAGCGACATTTATATTATAATAACACTTTATAATGATAGTGTCAACAACTTTTTCGAAAATGTTTTTTCTCTACATCACTGTTTTTAGCAGCGAAAAATAATATATCACAAGATAAAATCTAAAGTCAATACTATTTTAATTGATTAAAGTTGAATGTATCACTGCAAAAGGTGCCCTGTGTACTTTCTCTTCCTTTCTCCTCACGCATTCTTTCTATAGTAATACACCCCTCACTAATCAATGCTTTCAATCCTATGTGCAGACTGTTAGATAAATAATATTTGTTCTAGGGGCAAGCACCGATTTTAGGATAGAGGAAAGCAGCAAGCTACAGCTCATTGAAGATAACACAAACGACTTATTAGGGGGCAGATCAGCAATTGTTTGAGAAACTTTCCTATTAAATGTACTTCAGTAACATTCAAACACTGCTTATAAAAAAGTGCCAGCTGCAAATTGATACAATCATTCACAGCTAGCAAATGTATATTTTATAAACCGCCAGGTGTTCTTGCACTTAAAGGAATTTTCTCATAGTCTTTAGGATTTAATTCACTGACTGAGCCATCAGCTACGCTATTAATAATTCCCATAAGACCTGTCTCGACTGTTTTTACAAGCTGTCCTCTCTTCTTTTGCCCAAAATTTTGTGTTTGACCGCTCACCTCAAACAGAACAGTTCCACTTCCATTTAATGCAAACGCTCCTAATGCAGTGCCAGGCAGGTCAATATTTTGATCATACAAGGAAATATTCGTAAAGACAGAATCCCCTTTTGCCTGCAAGGCATTGTAAGCCGCCACATTCAACTGGCGTGAAAAATCATATTTGAATTTATCAGCATAAGCAGCATATTTTTCACCGCCCGGACTGTTCGGGTTCGTTACAAACTTGCCTGATAGGGACATCGTTACCCTATCATCAGTCCCCTCTACATAAGGAAATCCCTGATGGTGAAGATCTACAAATACATCTACATTCCCAAACTGTGTCTTCAAGTCCTTATACACATCTCTTACAGTTTGCGCTTCAGGTGTAATATACCAGCCGTATTTATTGGATGCTCCTGGGAAATCCTCTGCTTCTGGAACGTAATTCAAGTCTGGGTTGAAATCACGATTGACATCAAATCCCGGTTTTTTATCATAATCCCAGCTTCCTGGAGAGGAATAATAGTTCCACGCGGGCTTGGCATTCGCAAGTTGCGGAAACTTAGCAACGACCTCTTCCCAGTTCATATCGTTTGCGCGGCGACTTAGCTCAGACCCATCCGCATTCATCATTGGAATAATAACAATTGTAAGTTCATCAAGAATTTTTTTCGCTTCTTTTGAATTGCTCGACCCAAGGGTCTGCAAAATATTTAGAAGCGCAACTGTTCCTGTTTTTTCGTTTCCGTGTATTTCACTCTGGATAAGCATCACCTTTTTACCATGGCCAACCGATACCTTATAAATCCCACGACCTTGGTTTGTATACCCAGCTGTCTCAACACTCACTTTTCCCTGGCTTGATTTTTGGATTTGTCCAAGCTTCTTGCCAAGCTCCTCATAGCTAATAAAGCCTTCAATTGATAAATTTTCCCCTTGCTGTGGACTTGGTCCAGGATCAGCTAATCCCATTGTCGGTATTGTAAGTAAAGATGCAGCTAAAGCGGTTGAACTTAGAACCTTGACAACCTTCTTCATTCTCAGTCCTCCTATCTTGAACCCTTATTTTTACTACATGTATGGAGATAATTCTATGCATGTTATCCCTTTCCTTCCTTCTTAGTGGAAAATGAATAGTTGAGACTAAAAAATAAAAGGAGGTACAGGTACTTATATTCAGAATTTTTAGAATTATATTTCTATACACTGTCTTCTGTACTACTTAAGGGTTCTTTAAAGCAACCAATACTCGAACTCCCACAGTCCCAGCAAATAGGATGCAGCGTAAAGAGAGTAATTGCTGTATGTCCCTCTCCGTCAAACCCAAATTTGCTGCGCCCTTTATTAACGGAAGACATTCTTCTAACTGTTTGTACTAAACATTCTTTTGCAAATGGCGGTCAAGTCGATCTCTATGCTATCACTAACAATAAGCCCATCAGCCTTAGGTCGGATTACTTTTCCCGCGACTCAATAGCGGAATTTACAATCTTGCTGGTCTTGCGTCCAATATTGCTTTTGCATGCACTGATACTTGAGTTATCTCCGAAGAGTTACTCCCAATCAACTAGTTATCTTAATCTTAAAAGGCTGATCCTCTATCTTGATGGATTCAGTCGGACAGCCGTCAAAGGCATCCTCTACCTCTTCTAGTAACTCTTCAGGAATTTCGGTAACTCCCTGATTACCATCTAAGATCACATAGGCTATGCCTTCCTCGTTGTAGTCATAAATATCTGGTGCAGCAGCTCCGCATGCTCCACAGGCGATACATGTATCTTGATCAACAAATGTATACTTTGGCACTCAACTACCTTCTTTCTTGATAAAAATCACAATGATAAAAGCTTCTAACACACAGTTTTCCTGCATTCACTTGGTAATTACAAACTTGAACTAGATAAATTCCTTCACAAGATTATTAAACATTTCATCGCCTAGCTGCAGGTCTTGGCTGGCCAGCGGTTCTTCTGCATAGCCATGCACAAGCTCTTGATAAGAAGCTCTTTCTTTATCCTGATAAATGATCCCTGTTACGAGACCGTTGTGTTGCATCAGCGTATTCATCGCTATCTCCCGATTGGAAGAATCATAGTCTTCAATCGCAGAAAGCTTCGTTAAGTTTTCTTTAAACCAATCATAGGTGTTAATTTTATTATAGGTCACACATGGGCTGAACACGTTAATAATAGAAAAGCCCTTATGGTTGATGCCCGCTTCAATGATGGCCGTTAAGTCCTTCAGGTCCGTAGAGAAGCTTTGAGCGACAAATGTAGCACCACTTGTCAGCGCCAGCTCCATGGGAGAGACCGTTCCTTCAATCGCTCCTTTCGGAGTGGACTTTGTTACAAATCCCTGAGCAGAGCGAGGAGAGGTTTGCCCCTTTGTTAACCCGTAAATCTGATTATCCATCACAATATAAGTCATATCAATATTGCGGCGCATCGCATGAATCGTATGCCCCATGCCGATGGCGAATCCATCGCCGTCTCCGCCAGAAGCAATCACCGTTAAGTCTTTATTGGCCATCTTCACTCCTTGAGCAATCGGCAGTGATCGCCCATGAATCCCATGAAGGCCGTATGATTTAATGTAGCCTGAAATACGTCCCGAACAGCCGATGCCGGAAATAACCGCGAGCTGATCCGGCGTCAAGCCGATATTGGCCGCCGCCCGCTGAATCGCCGCCTGGACAGAAAAGTCACCGCAGCCTGGACACCAGTTTGGTTTTACATCATTTCGAAAATCTTTAAACGTTGCCATTTGTAACCGCTCCTTGTAATGGGAAAAGTTCTTTGCTGCCATGGTAAATATGATGCGGCTGGAATGGATTGCCGTCATATTTTAGCAGGCTTTTCACTTTCTGAATGTGGCCTACATTCATTTTAATGATATTCGCCAATTGGCCAGTCGCATTATTTTCTACGACAAGCACGTTTTTCGCTGACTCGATCAGCGGCAAGATTTCTTCTGACGGGAACGGATGAATGAGTCTAATTTGAGCATGGTTGACTTTTGCCCCCTCCTGCTCTAACCGTTCCATCGCTTCTTCAATCGCCCCGCGAGTGGAATTAAATCCGATCAACAATAAATCAGCTTCTTCATGCTGAGCGTTTTTATAGACCGGTGTATCAAAGCGGATCTGCTCCAGCTTTCTCATCCGCTTGTCCATTTGAGCCTGGCGATTAGCCGCTCCTTCGGACGGCCTGCCGGTCTCATCATGCTCCACCCCTGTTACGTGGTGAATGCCATGCTTCATGCCAGGGATCACTCGAGGGGAAACTCCGTCCTCTGTCACTTCATAGCGTTTAAAGTAAGCTTTTCCATCCAGCTCCGGCAGCTCTTCTTGAACAAGTTTGCCTCGGCGGATTTCTACTCGGCTGTAGTCCAGCGGTTCGACGGTTTGTTTGCCAAGAGATAGCTGCAAGTCAGATAAAAGAATCACCGGACATTGATATTCTTCTGCGAGATTAAAGGCTTCCACCGTATCATAAAAGGCTTCTTCTGCCGTGCTTGGCGCCATCACGATTTTCGGGATTTCGCCATGGGTTCCGTAAATCATCGCCAGTAAGTCGGACTGTTCTTGTTTTGTTGGCAAGCCGGTAGATGGACCCCCTCGCTGAGTATCAACGACAACGAGCGGCGTTTCTGTCATCCCCGCCAGACCAATCGCTTCCATCATTAAAGAGAGGCCCGGTCCCGCAGAAGCGGTAAAGGAACGAATGCCGCCATAATTGGCACCGATCGCCATCGTGGCTGCCGCAATTTCATCTTCTGTTTGAATGACCGTTCCGCCGACCTTCGGCAGCTTGTCGATCAAGTATTCCATAATTTCAGAAGCTGGCGTAATCGGGTAAGCCGCCATCAAACGGACACCGCCCGTCAGGGCACCGAGTGCGATCGCATCATTGCCGATCATGAACATCCGCTGATGTCCATCTGCCGCTTCAAGCTGCATGGCTCCTACTTTGCTGCCAAGCTGGTCACACATATAATGATAGCCTTGTTGAATCGCTTCCATGTTCTTCTGGACAACGGCTTCTCCCTTGCGGCCAAAAATTTCTTCTACTACATTGGTAAACACGTGTACATCTAAATTAATAACAGCGCATGTGGCCCCTACAGCTACCATGTTCTTCATCAACGACGTACCCAGTTCAGCCGCGATTTCTGTGAAAGGAACGACATACAATTCTGCCTTTGCCTGATCTGGCTTCACTGGATTGAACTTAGCATCTGCGATGATGATTCCCTGATCGTGAAGCTCCCCATAGTTGACATCAATGGTTTCCTGGTCAAATGCCACTAAAATATCTAAATCATCCGCGACCGCACGGACAGGAGTCGTGCTCACACGAATTTTATTATTGGTATGGCCACCTTTAATTCGGGATGAAAAATGGCGGTACCCGTAGAGAAAGTACCCGAGACGGTTCAAAGCGGTAGAAAAGATTTCCCCGGTACTTTCAATCCCTTCCCCCTGTTGTCCCCCAACTTTCCAGGAAAGCTGATTTATCATTAGACACTACCTCCTTTACGATAATTCTCTATGAAACTATTGCTTATGCTGTAGGACCAATAGCCTTTATTTTTCAGAAAAAAGACAGGTGCCCATAAGCAGACAGCCTGTAAAAGAAATTGACTTTCTTAACTTAGGAATCAAACTTTTCAAGCAACTCTATAATCACTTTAAATGTTGAAGTTGTATCCATGTAAGCATACCTTCCCTTGCCATTCCAAAAGTTTCCGCTTTGGATAACAGGATACCCCATATCCTCCAGCAGCTTGATGTTTTTATCCATATCCTTTACAACAAACGAAATGTGATGAACGCCTTCCCCATATGTCTCTAAATGACTTTTCCATGTGCTTGGAGCCTCTCCTGGTTCAATCAACTCAATTTGCAACATCGGTGTATTAGTGAACATGTATCTAGAATCTGCTTCAGTAGGCTCCCCTTCATAAATAACCTGAGTCAACTCCCTTGGGCCTGATTGAATGATAGGTGGTTTTTCCACCCCAAGCAACTTACAGTATGCATCGGCTGCAGCGTCAAGATTTTTGACAACCAGAGCAAGTTGTTCAACTTTATTTGTCCCAAGCAAAGGATTAAAACACTCCGTAATTGGAGCAATGTCTCTAGGTTCCGTACTTTCAAGCATTTCTACAAGCGTCTTTAGATCACTTATCGTATCTACATATACATAACGACCGTCACTTGATGTAAATTCCCCGCTTTGCAGAAGTGAGTAGCCGTTTTTCTCTAACACGGGGAGCCTGTCTTTAATAGAGTCTACATCAAAGGCAATATGATGAATCCCCTCTCCTACAGTATCTAAAAATTCACGCATTGTTCCTGGTTCTTCGTTTGGCTCAATCAATTCAATTTGCACAGTTGGAGTATTCATAAAAACTAATTTGCTGCGTGAATTTGTTGGCTGGCCACGATAGACCACTTTGGAGATGCTCTGATCCCCTGTTAAAAACCATTCAGGCTTAGGGATGCCGAGAAGCTTAGCGAACGATTCGGAAGCTTTTTCAATGTCCTTTACTACAAAAGCGAGTTGATTCACTACATTATTTCCCATCAAGGGCTTTTTTTCAGTCAGCGGCTTAGACACTTGGACCACTTCCTTCAGTGTTTTTAAATTGGATCATCCGAGCCCGCGAACGGCTAACCCCCCATCACTGGAGATGACTTCACCGGTAATCGCACGTGATTCGTCAGATGCTAACAATACATATGCCGCTACGTGATCTTCTGGCATCTGGGCGATTTGAAGGGGATTACGTTTTTTAATGCTGCTTGCTTTTGTCTCATTATCTACGACTTTAACAAACGGGAGCAGTGGTGGAATAACTGAAAGTGCGGTCAGTGTTCCTCCCGGAGCTACCGCATTTACCCGGATGTGGGGTGCGAGTTCGAATGCAAGTTGGCGCATGAGTCCGATTTGAGCATGCTTGCTCGCTGTGTACCAAACACCGCCGCCATCAGGATAAAAACTTGCACCAGAAACAGAAAAAATAATATTTCCATTTGTTTTCTGCAGTTCTTCAAGCGCTGCTTTCGCGCCAAAAAAAGAACCCTTAACATTAATATCAAGAAGGAAATCATATGCCTCAGAAAGTGCATCAGGAGTCACATCGGCAAATTTAGCAAACCCATCGAATACACCAGCGTTCGCGATAAAAACATCCAACTTTCCAAATTGCTTAACAGTCGCTTGAACCGCTTGCTCGTTGTCCTCATACTTGCTTACATCCCCCTGATAAGTGAGGATACTTTCACCAAATTCTTCTTGCATTTTCGCTAACTTCTCTTCAGAACGGCCGATAATGCTCACTTTGGCTCCTTCTTGGATGAAACGCCGGGTGACAGCTTCTCCTATTCCTGACGCGCCACCTGTAATTAACACTACTTTATCTTTTAAGGCCATTATAGCGCCTCCCCTTTTGTTATCTTACTGTTATACAAAGATAGCGAGATTCCTTGTATTTATGGTTGTTTGATCTATAATGAACATCCGCTTGGACAGCTTCCACTCTCCATCTACGAAAGTAAATTCGTCCTGCCGTTCTCCTGAAATTAAATCGTGATGAATGTCTGTGCTGCGGCTTCGATAGATAAGCAAATAACTCGAAACCACCGCTTTTTCATTAGGAGTGTATTCTTCAAGGCGAACATTATTCACTAAACGCCGCGTGCGAGACGGTGGAATTTCAGCCCAGGCATAATCTGTTTTTAGACGATCTACACGAATTTTCAATAATTCAATATCATCATTAAAAGCAAACATATCCATTGAATAATCCGGCCGCTCAATGCCTTCTTTATTGACACGAACCGGCATTTGGTATAACAAATCAGGGTGCATCAAGTTAAACCAGCCGTCAAAATCAATGTCATCAAGCAATTTTGCTTCCCGATACAGCCATTGCTCAAATTCGTAGTTTGCTGCCATCCTTTCTAAATTCATTGCGTGTTCCCCCCATACTTACTTGATTGTCACTCAGAAAACGAGTCTCATAGTTTTAGTCACCTTAATTACTCATTAAATCCAGCCAGTAGCGATAAAAATTTCGTTGATTGGCCTCAGAAAATTTATCATCGTAAACAACTCCAGGCCCTGCAAACTCAGTAATCGGATCGCGATGCATACCCATTGTGTAATTATAAGTAAGCTCTTTCAACATCGGCATTGGCCCAGATGCAGCTGCGGTGATATCAGTAAAGACCTCTGTATCATCCTGTTCAAAGATCCCAGAAGGACTGAACGTGAGAACAAATGATTCTCTGGAACGTCTTTTCCAATCTTCGGGAGCATTTTTTTCAACTAAAAACCATGTAATGACTTCCATTTTGTCCACATCAATCGGGCGCCAAAGACGAACAGACGTGTTAGAGATCAGCTGTCCTTTCACTTTTGTATGAGAAATTAAAAACGAGAGGTTAGGGAAAATGTTACCGATCATATTTTTAAGGTTAGACATGATATCAAACTGTTCTTCAGACAAATTTGATTGATACTCTTCTTTTAGTTCTTCCGGAAAGGCAAAATCCGGATTTGGAGTACCTAAATTTAAGCCATGTCCATTTTCCGTATAAATTTGATAGCCTTTTCTTGAGTAGGTAGCAGTAGGTACCATCCCTAATTTAGCAATCGATCCGTGAGTAACCATTGTATGATAGGAATCACCAACGAAGTTATCTGCACCAATTTTCCAGTTAGAGTGCACGATAAACCTTTGTGGGGCCCCTAGTACCTCCATTTCTGCTCGGCCGACTAAAATATCAAGATACCATTTGAAGTCACCTAAAAATTCTGATAAAGATTCCGCTTCTTCATTCCAAGTACCAAATAAAAGACCTTTGTACGATTCAATCCGAATCTTGTTCAACCCCATTTTGGATTTATCGAGACGGCCTCCATAAATATCCTTTTGCAGCGGAGCACCAATCAGATCGCCATTGTTTTTGAAATTAAACCCATGATAAGGACAAGTAAATGAAGCTTTATTCCCTTTATCTGCCCGGCAAAGCTTCATGCCACGGTGAGTACACATGTTATAGAATCCTCTGATTGTGTCATCAGATCCTCTAGTAATGATCACTGAATATCCAGCTAGATCTCGTGTCATAAAATCATTTTTATTCGGTATCTCAGACTCGTGACCAATAAACAACCATGTTTTTAAAAATACTTGTTTATGCTCAAGCTCATAAACCGACGGATCCCCCAATACATAAACAGGAATGCTGCCTTCCTCGGGACGTACGGTCTCATTTAAATAATCAATCGTTTCTTGTTGAGTCATCTCTTCTAAACTCTTTTTTGTTTTGATCATCTGCAAATTCCCCCTCGTTTCTGAATTGATGCGGACTCATTTAGGCAGGAGAATTTACCAAAACATCTTTCGGGTTTCCCCTGCATGTATCTTTAAATACTGAAGTCTTTCAGTTATTAGCCCACTTGAATAAGCGCATCTTTACTTTTCAAAACGGCTAATACACTTAACGCTGCCAAATAGCTCGTTTTCGGATTATTGGGCATCGGATCATTTTCTACTTGAAGCGTCAATTTTCCAAAGGACCCCATCGCTTCTATTTGATGATTGTTTTTCTTTGCCGCCGGGTCAGAAATAATTTTCACACCGGTTTTATCCGAACCTAGCCCTGCCAGAGACAAAATAATAGAAACATTTATGTTTTTGGGAAATAACTCAATAGCTTCTGCGGCCGATCCATCAAATAACAACTGCTCTTTATCTAAAGGGGCGCCTGGCAAGGCATGTGGGGGCTTTCTGGTAATGATAGAAACAGATTGCAACTCCCCAATCGATTTCGCTGCCTTCAACACATCTAGTCCGCCGATGGCTCCTGATGGCAGATGAATCCTCGTCCCTTTTTCTTGGCAAATCTGTTCTAATTCTTTGTAAAAAGTCAGACTTGCCAAAGCTCCAACGCTACTTAGTACTAAATCTTTTCCGCTTTTCAGAATAGCTGCTGCATAATCTTTCACTACTTGAACGTTAGCCGCTTCGATAACTACATCTGCATCCGACCGCAGAAGGGATTCCATATCAGCAAAAGATTCTGTTTTAAATTCAGAAGCCAGGCTCTTGGCTGATTGTTCATTCCGTGTATAAAGACCAACGATTCTCGTCCCAGGAAGGGTTTCTTCAATATTAATACTTTGAAGAAGAAATGTACCGATATTTCCCCCGCCAATTAATGCTAATTTCATCTCGCATCCCCTCTCTTAATTGGCTAAACCGTATGAATCTGCAAAGAGCTCTAATCCGCAATGTCTCGTTTCACGAGATAATCCACTTTCTTTTAAACCAGGAAAATCCAAATGAAGATCTTGGAAAACGGTATGATTATTATGAAATACCGCTCCAGCTTCTAATTGGTCAGCTATTTCGATCGCCAGTGATTCGTTCTCTGTCCAAACAGATGCTCTTAAACCGAATTCGCTATCATTTGCCAATTGAATAACTTCTTCTATATTCGAAAATGTGAGCACAGGGATAACAGGGCCAAACTGCTCTGCCTGAACGATCTCGCTTGTTTGATCAACTCCAGTCACAATGGAAGGTAAAATAAAGTATCCCTGGTCCCAGGTTTCCGGATCGAGCTGCTGGCCCGCTGTAATAACTTTCGCTCCTGAATTTTGAGCTCGTTCGATGAGCCCTTTCACGTAATCGTATTGAGACTTATTATTGAGAGGGCCCATATCCACATCAGGCTGAATCCCGTTACCTACTCTGATTCTTTGAAACTCTTTCTTTAGCTTTTCAATTAATTCTTCATATCTTGACTCATGAACATATACTCGTTTAATAGCGGAACACACTTGACCAGCTGCCCGAAGAATGCCAAAGCGAAGGCGTGTGATGGCTGCTTCATTTAATTCTGCATCAGGGAGAATGATTGCTGCATCATTGCCGCCGAGCTCCATATAAAGTTTTTTTACTGTTCCCGAGGCAGCGCGCATAATATTTTTTCCAGTTTCTGTGCTGCCAACGAAAGCCACTGTTCGCACGCGAGGATCCGTACAAATAGCGTCACCTATGACACTGCCGGAACCAGTGACTATGTTAACGACTCCTGCCGGGAAATGAGAAGCTACTACGTTTAAGAACGTCATAATTGTTAACGGACAATTTGTCGCTGGCTTTACTACGACAGTATTGCCTGTCAGAATGGCCGGAATGACCCGTTTAAATGTCAAAATCATCGGAGAATTCCAAGGAGAAATCACGGCTGTTACTCCTCTTGATCGCTTGCGGATTAGCACTTTTTGACTTCCTGGCCATGATAAAGGCTTCCACCAGTTAAGCAATTCATCCGCCGCTTCATTCATAATATCTACACAGCGAAGCAAATCTTTTTTTGCTTCTATTAATGCCTTGCCATTCTCACGTACGAATAAAGTAACATTTTCTTCAACTATATGTTCCAGTTCTTTCGCTGCTTCATGCATGCGCTTTGCCCGGTCTTCTACTTCACTTTTTGACCAGCTCTTGTATGCTCTTTCTGCTGTTTCAATCGCTTCATCTACTTGTGTTTGGGAACATAAAGCAACTTCGCCTATAACCTCGTTTAGATTAGCTGGATTAATAACATCCGCTGTCTTTTCGGCTTGAATCCATTCTCCGCCAATTAAATATTTACCTGAAACAAATGGATATGTTGAAATCATTATCATCCCTCCTTATAATTTTTTAGGTTTGAATGCTTCTGCTGCACCGGGAGGCCCACCAAATGGTTTCGCCATCGGTCCTACCGCTTCCATATCTACAACGATCATCGTTGGTTTTTGTCTATTCATTGCTTTTTTCAAAGCAACTTCAAATTCATCACCGGAACCAATTCGGGAGGCATCAAATCCCATCGATTGCGCCAACTGTACAAAATCAGGACTTAATAGATCAACAGCAACTTGACGCCCGTAAGCAGCCTCCTGGATATTCCGGAGTACTCCGTACCCAGCATCATCAAACAAAATGACAATAATCGGGAGATTTTCTTGGGCGGCGGTTACCATTTCACCTACATTTACCATGAACCCGCCGTCACCTGCCATTAAGACAACCGGACGATCTTTACAGCCCATTTGTGCCCCAATCGCTGTTGGCAGTCCCTGGCCAATTCCGCCACCGGATGCATGAATGGATGTCCTCGGTTCATAAATTTCAAATAAGCGGCTCCCCCATACATTTGCTTGTACAGTGACATCTCGAACTAAAATTGTGTCACGCGGAAGCACCTTGCGCATTCCATCCAAAAATTGTTCATAAGGACCAAGTGTTGCTCTCAACTGAGCGCGAAGTTCATTACGCACTAACTCTACCTCAGCCAAATAAGCTGAATCAGGAACGATTGCGGCTTGAGATAAATCGTCAATAACCTTTTTCAAAATTAGTTTGGCATCTCCTACAAGTCCATAGGAAGCCTCATAGTTGCGGTTCATTGCCTGCCAGTCAGCATCAATAGATATATGTTCTTTTGGAACGGAAATTTTCCAATTGGATGTTTCGTTCCCACGGAATCTGACACCGACGCTAATGACTAAGTCTGACTCTTCTATTAGCTTTTTTGTTAGCGGATTTGCAGCAAAATGTCCGATACATTGAGGGTGATCCTCAGGAATGCTGCCTTTTCCGGACTGGCTCGTCACCACAGCCGCCCCCATCATTTCTGCTAACTTTTGCACTTCCTTGGAAGCACCGGAGTTAATAACGCCTCCTCCTGCCCAAATCACTGGCCGGCGAGATTGACTGATTTTTGCCAACACCTCTTCGGGAAAATATGGAATTTTATTATTTTCTGGAGTTAATATTCTAACTTCTTCAATAGAATGATTAGGTATAATCGCAGATTGAAAATCAATGGGGATTTCAAGTGTTACTGGTCCTGATGGAGCAGCCAAAGCCTCGTAAATCGCTTGTCTGGCAATAGCAGACGCTTGCTCTGGCTTTCTTAACCGGAGCGCTTTTTTGGAGACCCCTTCCATCATGGACAGCTGATCTTTACATTCATGAATATAGCCTCTGCCTGTGCCTAAATAAGGGGAGGCAACTTCACCTGTTAAATGAAGAACAGGCACGCCAGCAGCCCATGCTTCAATTAAAGAGCCCGCTGCATTTCCAGCTCCTGTTCCCGTGCTAGTAATGACAACGCCTAATTTGCCAGTTGCTCTCGCATATCCATCTGCCATATTCGCGGCTCCGCTTTCCCCGCGCGAACAAACCAGGCGAATGCTTCCTTCACGAAGAATGGCATCATATATTGGCATATTATGAATGCTGACAATCCCGAATGCTGTATCCACACCTGCACGAACAAGTTCCTGCACTACGGCATCTGCCGCAGTAAATTCCGGCTGATCTTGCTGATATTCTGCCGTCTCTATTCCCAATTGCTCTCGTTGGCTCATAATCGACTCCTGCCTTTACCTTTAATTAAAGCGCTTTCCCGAGCGCTCCCGCCGTTTCAATTGTTGATCCCGATACATAACTTGCCTGTCTCGAAGCCAAAAATAAAATGACACTTGCTACTTCTTCTGCTTCTCCTACGCGTCCCAATGGAATATTTCGTTTTTTGGCTAAGTCAGCATAATAATCTTCTGCTTTCATATCAGGAGCATTCAGTTTTCTTCTTCTCTCCCACTGATCTGTGCGGATTAGCCCTAAGCTTACGGAATTGACTAAAATGTTGTCCGAAGCAAGTTCTTGCGACAAAGTCTTGCTTAAGTTTAACAATCCAGCCCTCGTTGCTGCTGTCGCAATCATATGTTTTTCCGGCTCCTTCGCTAACGTTGCATTAATATTTATAATCCTTCCTCCCCCTCGCTTGACGAGGTATGGATGAACCGCCCGAACTGCATAAATAATAGCGAAATATTTTAATTGAATTTGCTGCTGCCACTGCTCATCGGTAATGTCGAAGAAGTGACCCATAACACTTTGCCCCGCTGCATTTACGAGAATATCAATGCCTCTAAAATAAGCAGCTGTATTATCAATAAACCCAGTAACCTCTTCTTTATCTGTCACATCACATGTTGCAGCATAAATCGAATCTGATGGACCGTATTTTAAGAGATGATTATACGCTTTTTCTTTCCTCTCCTGATTCCTTCCGCAGATTGCTACTTTAGCTCCTTCCTGAAGGAACATTTCTGCCGTTTTTAAACCGACACCAGATGTCCCTCCCATAATGACAGCGACTTTTCCATTCAAACCCAAATCCATGATACTCCCCCTTTCACTATCCTATTTACCGGAGTGACTTTGCATTTACCCATCCTTGGTCTGGCTCTCCACCCATGGCTGCCCGGGCTTCCGGTTTCGGTGGACCGGCAATCCCCCATTGGTCCATTAAATGAGGAACACGTTTCCACACTCGTGCCTTCCACTCATTTTCATCTTCAATCGTTTCTAAATAACAGGTATACTCCATAACAAACTTCGCTGGGTCCTGGAAATAACAGAAAATGTTGTCACCCGGTCCGTGGCGTCCTGGCCCCCACAATTCTTGGTAGCCCGCTTTTCTTACGTTGCTGATTCCTCTCATCACTTCATCTACGCTATCTACTTCATAGGCAATATGATTCACAGAAGCATGCTTATCTTGATTAAATGCAATGGAATGATGTTTGCGATTGCAGCGCAGGAACGACATTTGATGTTCGCTCCAGTCTGTCACTTTAAAACCCAGCACTTCTGTGTAAAAGTCAGTAATCATATCAAGGTCTGCCGTATTCATAACGACGTGGTTCAGCTTGACTGGATCGACATTTTTCTTATTCCAAATGGATGTGTGAACTTCCACCCATGCGGACAATTCAATGCAGCGATTTTCCGGATCGACAAAGCGTAGGCCGTATCCTTTTCCCTCTTCATCTAAATAGCCAGGAGGTGAAACAATGGTTACGCCTTTCTTAGTCAATATCTCAGCTGCATGGTCAACTGCGTGTTTATCGACCATTCCAAAAGCAATATGATGAAGCCCTCTTTTTTCACCGGCATGTAAACTCAAAATGTGATGCTCGGGACCGGCTCCTCTAAAATAGGCTGACTGATCATCTTGAGTTACCTTATCCAATCCCCAAATATTCTCGTAAAAATCAGACTGCTCTTTCAGCACTGGAGTAATTAAACTGATGTGCCGCAAGTGAGTAATTCCTAGCATAATGACACCCCCGTTATTCCTTTTAAATGAACCAACAAGGATGATCAAAAGGTAGCTATAAAGATCATCCTTGTCAAAAAATTGATAAAACTTTAAATGCACAGGCATTTCTTTTCTTAAAGCAGTTTTCCGTTCCGCTTATTTTCCGTTAATAATGGCTTCTCTTTCTTTTGCGCGTTGTTTACGTAATTCCTCCAACGCACTTCCTTCCGGGTAAGTCGGTAAGTTTGGCTTAACCGCTCCAAGCATGACTAGCATTAAAGCTTCTTCATCCCCATCGTTACGAATGCCGCGGTATACCCCAGGAGGACTGCTGATACAGTCTCTTTCTTTCAAAGGAATTTCATGTACTTCACTATTGCTGTCTGTTTGAATAAGCGCTTTCACATTTCCTTTTAAAATGAAGAATACTTCTTCAACGTCGTCGTGCAGATGTAACGGACCGACACAGCCAGGAGGTAGAACCATTGTGCTCAAAGTGAAATGTTCTGCAGCAATGACATTTGCATCGTTATTCGCTGTCGCTCCGCGGCCAATATATCTCATCTGTGCTCTTCTATAAGATGGATCAATCTCTTCCTGGAACTTCAATACATTCCAATCCAGCGTTCGATCTTCCAATCTTGCGACATATTTTCTTTCAAACTCTTCTAAAGAAAATTTTTCGTTTGTCATAAAAAAACACTCCTTTTAATGTATTTGTTTTATATACAAAACTATGTTTTGCTATAAAACAATCGTAACCCGCATTAAAGTGATTGTCAATAAAAAATATTGAGAATATTTCGTATATGAAACAATGTTTTATATTAAGTATTACTAAATCATAAAGAAAAGGAGTTTTATCTCGAAAAGTAGAATGATCAAACTCCTGATAAGCCTGTATAGGAAAATAGTTATTTAGAATATTTTGTTGTTAAATAAGATTTCTGATGATCAAATTACGACTCCATTGGGAGGCGTATTTTCGGCACGAACTTCTTCTGCCTCTTTCCTTAATGTAAATAAGTAAGCAATGAATCCAAGAGAAGCAGAAACAATTAACATGACGATTGAAGGCCCAAAGTCGCCTCCAGATGCATCACGCATCCACCCCATAATATAACTCGAAAATCCCCCAAGAATGTTAGTAAAGCCCATCAATCCAGCAGCTCGTCCAGCGGTTTCAGGTGTAGAGAATTTCACGATAAATAAATTACTTAAATGAAAGACGCCTCCTTGAGTTCCCATCGCCAATCCCATGCATACACCAGCGATGACTGGATTAGAAGCGAATATTGCTGCTGTTAAAAATATTGCCGTCATGCTAAATAAAATTGTAGCAAGCAAGCTCGGTCGTTTTGTTTTATCAGCCAAAAATCCATTGATCAATACAAATCCAAGAGCAAATAGCCACGATAAAGAAGTAATACCTGTCATTGCTTCCCTTGAAAAGCTTTTTGCTTCAACTAAATACGTAGGAAGCCAAATGCTAATTCCAAAAAATAAAAATGAAGACATCAGCATGCCAAACCAAACGATCCAATAGCGGTAGTCTTGGACAAAACTTTGTTTTGGCTTAGCTGCTTCATTTCCGCTCTTCTGACGAATATACGACAATTCGCTTTTTTCAAGTCGCGGGTGTTCTTCTGGAGTATCTCTCGTTAGGAACACAAACATTGGAATAACAATGAGTAGATTAAAGGCTGCTAATGTGAAAAAGGCTGCTTGCCAATGAAAAGAAGCAATAACTAAAGTTAAGATGACTGCCCCACACGCAGGTCCTAAATAGTTACCTGCAAGCCAGGAGGATTGGGCACGGCCAAGCTCGCGCTCATTAAACCAGCTCGAGATAAACTTCCCGCATACAGGAATCATCATTCCTTCCCCTAAACCAAGAACAATACGGCTAGCGATGAACATTTCATAAGTGGTGGCTAATCCTGCAAATACCATTGTAAGGGTCCAAATAAAAAGCCCCATTATAGCTGTTTTCCTGGCTCCTAGCTTATCAATGATCACTCCCCAAAATAAATTCGACACGGCGTAAGCGATGGTAAAAATAAAAGTGATAAACCCAATCTTCGCATTCTTATCGGGACCGTTCATACCAAGATCGTTTAAAAAGTCTGGATCTGTTTGTATGATAGAGATTCCCAACTTATCAATCTGACCAAAAAACCAAAAGAAAAAGATAGGTACCGCAATATAAAGCCACCTTTTATTCCCTTTTAACATGTAGCAACCTCCTTAAAGTTTGTTTTCAGTGAATACGCTTACAATTCGTTTTATGACTACTTCCTCTTACATCCGCCTCGCTATTCTGCCACCTTCCCTTAATTTTAAAAATTCATTGTTTTATATACAAAACAACGTTTCTTTATAATTTAATATTAATTTTTTTCGAAAATTGTGTCAATAAGTTTTTTAACTTTTGTTTTATTTCAGAAAATATGTTTTATATAATAAACAAAATAAAAAAGCTCGAAACGGGCAAGCTTTTTTATTTTAACTATTTAATTTTTGAAAGGATATCCCATGAAGCCGGATAGCGTTCTGGAAATCTCCAAAACTTTCGGAAGGGCCACTTTCTCAATAAACTCATCATGAAACTTTACATCTGTTGCTACTACGTTCATCGCAGCCATTACTTTCCCACCGCGTTCAAAAATAGGCGCAGCTACTGATTGAATGCCTTGATGAAGTTCTCCTTTAGTAATTGAATAGCCTTGTTTACGGATCATTTCTAATTCCTGCTGCAAACCGATAAGATCTGTTTGTGTTCGCTCCGTATATGGTTTTAGTTGAGAGCCATATAACATTTGATTTAATTTGTCTTGCGGTTGATAAGCAAGCAACAATTTTCCGTTTGCCGTTGCATGAGCAGGAAGCCTCAATCCGATATTCACATTAATAGCAGACACTCCTCGTACAGGTGCACTCCCTACATAGACAACTTCATCGCCATCCAATATAGACAAATGGCAAGAAGCCCCTGTTTCATCTCTTAAGCTTTCCAAATAAGGCTGTGCAATTTCTGGAAGCTTTAAACTATTTAAATAAGCAAAACCCAGCTCTAAAACCTTCGGTGTCAAACTGTACCGTTTGGTATTTTCGTCTTGATAAAGATATCCAAGTGATTGAAGGGTATATAATAATCGATAAGGGACCGTACGACTAACTTCAAGTTCCCGTGCAATCTCTACTAAAGACAATGTAGGATGATCTTCATTAAACAACTTTAGAATTTCCAACCCTCTTACTAATGCGTTTGCATTGTAACGTTCCTTTTCACTTTTTGCCAAACTCACTCACCTCCTCTAAAACCTACTAATTCTATTTATTATTAAAAATGGTCAGTCCAATTATCACCATTATTTTCATAAATTTCAACTAGAAAAGCGAATTACTCATAAAGCAATTACTGCTTGAGAACATTTTCTTTACTCTCTTTCAAACTGTCAAGAAATTGAAGAACAGCAGCATTAAAACTCTCTGGATCTTCCTGATAGCATAGATGCCCTGTCTCAGGAATAATAGTAAAGCTTGAGTTTGGAAGGTGATCATAAAAAAATTGTGATTCACTTACCGGTGTTACCTTATCTAATTCTCCGCAAATAATAGATGTAGGCACAGAAATGGATGAAAGGAACTCCAGGTCATTCAAATGATAAAGTGAATAGGCCACTGAACGATACCCCATCGGCCTGACTTGTGACATAATTCTTTCTGCTTCTTTCTGTACTTCTGGTTTGGGATGAGGTGCAAGCAACACTTTTACTCTTTGCCTCGCAATTTCCTTTGGATCTAACTTCTCAATATTGTTTATACGATTGGCTAATTTCTTTTCGTTTTCTTCTTCCGATCCACCGACCGATCCTCTGGTTGCATCAGCAATAATCAGGGCATCGACCATATGCGGAAAACGATGGCAGAAATTAAGAGCAATAGCCGAACCCATCGAATGCCCCAACAGCGTAACAGATTCATAATTTAAACTTTCAATGAACCCCTTCAACACATCAGCAAATTCACTAAATTCCTTCAGTTCTTCTTCTGGATCATCACTCTTTCCATACCCTGGTGCATCCCACGCAATGACGGTGTATTGTTTACTTAACCCCTCTAACTGCTTTTTCCACGACTGTGAGTTATTCCCCATTCCATGGAGAATAATCAAAGGGTTTCCTTCTCCTTTCACTTCATAATGGATCGCTAAATCATTAACTTGTACAAATGGCATATGTCTCTCCCACCTTACATTTGTTTTATAAGTAAAACATTGTTTCATAACTTAATAATAAATGATCTCCCTTATAAGTCAACAGAACTTTCTGACTTTTATCGGCTTTTTATAGAAAAATAATAACGTTGTTTATTTTGCTTCCTACTTATATTTGATTGTAGAAAAGCTATTTAACGTTCTATGTACATGATTCAATTTATTTAGAAATAAATTATTTAATTCAGCTGACGAATGAGGGACTTTCTTTTCGCTGTTCCATATTAGCCATTCATCCACTTTCAGAGCAGCTTATTAACATGTCATGCTCTCTCATCCTCCCCTCACTGTGTGGTTAGAGATAATCAACCGAATAAGCGAGAGAATAAGAAAGCATAACGTTGGGGAGAGACCATTTTTTATAAATCTTGAGATAAGCGGATCATATCCCTGCACTGTATCCCATTTTCAAAAATTTCCTCTGAATAATGTCGAATAAAAAAATCTTTATCCACTCCGACAATCCTAAACCCGCATTTTTGATAAAGAGCTAATTGGCCGATACTTGAATTTCCAGTGCCAATTTCGATTGTTTTAAATCGTCTCTTCTTAGCAAGTTCAATCGCATGCCTAACTAGTTGTTTCCCTATCCCTTTGCCGTGCTGCTCCTCGACAACTGCCACATTCACTAGCTCTATCGTGTGCGGTCTTGTAGGCAATAGCACATATACGCCAATTACTTGTTTATTATCTTCAGCAACAAAACATTCTCCTCTTTCCATGTATTCCTCCACGTTTTCTTGAGAAGGGTCTGCTAGCAATAATAAATCCATAGGAGGTCTTTCATCTTGATTCAATTTTCTAACTTTCATCTTCTTCTCCTCTCATAAAACTAGTCTCTTCTTTTACTCTACCAATTCTTGCTCATCAACTGTCTTCTGTAAAATAAAAAAGGCAACATTTTTTGTTGACTTTTTTATTTTGGATATTAGGTGGTTATCTTTTTCTTTTTATAACAATGAATAAGCAAAAAACAAGGAGCAAAAACAACAAAACATAGATGACTTTAGAATAAATTCCGATATTCTGTACGATGACTTCCCAGGAAGCCCCGACGGACGCTCCCAAGTTTACAAGAACCGTATTCCAAATCAGTGTCCCTAGGGTAGTAAAGAGAAGAAATAATCCAATATTCATGTTTGACATGCCAGCAGGAATAGAAATCAAACTGCGAATCAACGGAACAAAGCGGCAAAAGAAAACCGTCCATGCTCCATACTTGTCAAACCAGGCATCTGCTCTATGTACGTCTTTAGTCGTAACTCTAAGGATATGACCCCATTTATTAACGATTTTCTCCAATCTTGGGACATTAAGCTGCAAGCCAATAAAATACAGAACTAGGGCCCCGATAACTGAACCTACCGTTGAGGAAATGATCACACCCGTAATGCTTAGCTCAGAAGTAGTCGTCATAAAGCCTCCAAACGTTAAGATGACTTCTGACGGTATGGGAGGAAAGATATTTTCAAGAGCAATTAAAAGAACAATTCCCATATAACCATATTCATTCATGATTCCAATCAACCAATTTTCCATGCTGTTCTCCTCTGGATATCCTCTATTCTCTCGCTAATTTGCATAGTTAGTTTATCAAGAATCTTTCCATCAATAAAATAATTCACCTCTATAATTTAATAAAATCCTATAGAAAGAAGCTGAAAGATCACCTCTCCATTTCTTGCTAAAGTATTATGTTAGCTCCCTGCCTCTCCGCTAATTACTTAGATCACTGTATACATCATACTTAAAGCAATGCCCTTCTGATTTCTCTAATTCTGACTGAACGAAAGATGAACATAGAACACATTAACTTATATATCCTATCTTTTTACCACGTTTGATCATTATGTTCCTCTACATATCTTTTCAGAGCGTGCAGCTTTTCATCCCAATACTGTTCAAAAAAGGCAAGCCAGTCTTTTAACTCAACCAACGGTTCTGCTTCAAGCTTATAACGCTTTTCCCGTCCGACCTTTCGACTGCTGACAAGCCTGGCTTCAAAAAGCACCTGCAGATGTTTATTAACAGCTGTGCGGCTTATAGGGAAGCATTCTGTAATCGCTGCAATAGACATTTCTTTATTTGCCAGTAATTTTAACAGATTACGGCGAGTTGGATCTGCAATCGCTTGAAATATATCATGCTTAGGTTCAGGAGAATACATTTTAAGCCTCAATATAGGAAGGAAGCTTTTCGTTTACGATTTTTTCCCAGCCATCATCCATAACCGCACGAATCACTGAATGCGGCTGTCCGAACTCTGTCACTTGTTCGGCATTCCATCCAGAGTGAATTAACGTAAACTCTGTTTTTCCTCCTTCTGCCTCTTTTAATTCAAAAGCAAGATGCCAGTCTTTCCCCCAATCAAATCCAACACGATGAGGGGGATCAAGTTCAGTTACTTTACAGGGCGAGTCGCCAAATTGGCCGGCATACAGGACGAATTCGCGTCCTAAAATAGGTTCAAAATTACTTGGCATCCACCATGAGGCCATGCCTTCCGACGTAGAAACGGCCTTCCAAACTGTTTCAATTGAAGCATTGAGGACGATAGTTTTTCTGATTTCCGGTAATGATTCTTGAGCTTTCATTATGGCACCTCCATTTTTATAACACCTAATAGTGTCATAAAAATCTTAACACTATTAGGTGTTATTTCAACTGTTTTTTATGAAATATTTTAATGACCTACAGAAGAATCGTTGATCAACTGTTCGTATTTTTCCTTCAGCCGCTAATGAAATCGAAGGAGATATTAAAGTCGCCACTAAGCCAAACAAGCCTTGAAAGCCAACTTATCCCACAGTAAATGGAGGGAAAAACAGCACATATGATCAATGCCCTCTTCTAAAGCAAACCTTCCTCTTTAAAACGGTCCAAACATTTTTTACAAATACATGTTTTTCTTAATTGTTCGACAGGCACCAGGTCAAAGATTTCTTTTGGAAAAGACTCCTCACTGCACCAGCATTCCCCTAAAGATTTATCCATCGAATGACAACAGTTATTGTCCCTGCTACAAATGGGACAGCACTCGCCTGCAATCACTTTCTCAGCCATATTTATCCCTCCCGTATTTATGTTCCGTCTTATAGATAGTTTATCAAAAAAACGCTTGCAAACTCGAGAAACTACTACAGATCAGTTTAGCCCCAGATGACCGGCCGTTCTGTTCACACTCTGAAACCAATTAATTGTCTTTATTCTGGCTCTGGCGTTGCTATTTGAAGAGACATTGGCCTGTTGTAAGAATCGATTCAATCTCTTGCAACCTTAATAGCCGGACAACAACATAAAAATAGAGAAAAGGATAAAGCGGTTGATTGACGATCTGGTTCAATAAATGCTATGAACCAAGGGATATGCTTCATGACAAGTATAAAATGATGCAACCAGATTACCGAAGACTACGATGTCAAGAACAAAGAAAGAATTAACCGTTTACCTTCCTAGTGCTCTTTTTCTTAACCAGCCCCCTTCTTACTTCAAATAGGTCTACTTACACTCTTTAACTTGTCTTCCTCCTAAAACAAATGGTAATATAGACGCAGTTATAATGTCGCTTAAAGGAGGTTTTTGCATGCTTTCTGATTCAGAATTGGTAATATTTATCAAAGAACTAGGCAAATTAATAGATGAGTATTACGATTGCCCAAAAGAAGCTATCCGAAAAGAGATTCATCAAGATATTCTATTGCTATGTTCTGTTATTAATTATGAAAATACTGATTATTATTCTTAAGTTCCTTTCCCCGTTCTTCTGCACAAAAGGTTTTGTTACTTTTTATTTTTTTCAACTTATATAAACACCCTTAATTCTTACTACCTCTTATGGCAGTTCCCCACCTTTATAACCTTTCATAGACGCACTCTATGATTATTCTTTAGCACTCCCTTATGCACTACAGATAAATGAAGGGTATTCTTGCCAAGAAAAGAGTCGATTGATGCTCTTTCTTCTTCAGTGTAAAGTCCAATTCTTCATATAATCTCATCTACCGTACAATTGATCTTTTCTCTACTGACATGAAATAGTATGATTTAATTGATTCATTCGCATTCTTTATGAAATATGCTAAATAAAAAAAGCAAACGGGTGTTAATGACCCATTTGCTTTTTTATTTTATCTACTTTAACAAGTATAATTAGGAAGCATTGGCTGCTGCGGAAATCTCCGCTTCCCAATCATCTTGAATGTCTTCATTATCTAGCACAAGATTATAAATCTTCCATTTTCCGTCCATGCCTTTTTTCAAATAAGCCGTTCCTGAAGCATCCACGTTCATACTGAAAGATAAATCTGGTGACGAGAATGATACTTTATACTTTAGATTATCCATCCGAACTTTTGCAAAGCGTTTATTGACAGTTACAGGATTGATCTCATGAGTGCCAATTTGCTCAATAGTAAAAGTGCCTCCCATATCCTCTATGTCACCCGGTAATTCTACCGTGTCAAGCGATTCCGATAAATAATAGCCTGTCGCTGTATCCTGATAAAGAGCTTTAAGCCCGGCTGTATTTTGCTCTTTCATTAATCGCATTTCTTCTTGAACGTTGCGATTCACAACTGTCTTGATTGCTGTTTGATCGGCCTCGCTCCCCGCTTCTTGATGAAGCGCCCGGTCAATCATAGCAATCGCTTGGCCTCGGGTAGCTAAATCATGGGGCTTAAATGTATCACCGTATCCTTGAATAATCCCGTTTGCAGCAGATTTTACAATCGCCTCATAAGCAAAGTTTGTAGGCGGGACATCTTTAAATGTCTTCGTTGGTGCTTTAAAAGCCACTGTATTGCTGAATGCCCGGTAAATCATTGCTGCCATTTGGTCACGCGTAATATGCGCATCCGGGTTAAACTTTCCATTAGATCCACCAGCAACGATCCCATGGCTACTTGCGATACGCACCGGCTCATAATACCATTTAGAAGCTTTCACATCAGGGAATTCTTTTACATTCGTTCCAGTCTTCAAAGATAAAGCACTTACTAAAATCTTTGTGAACTGTGCGCGGTTAATTTTTTCCTCTGGACGAATACTTATGTACGAGTAATCGTATATTTCGCCATCTTCTTCAATTGTTTCGGACTCGACGTATCCATCAACAATATCAGAGTAAACAAACCGTTCAATTGAATCATAAAACCGATGGTTTGGACCGACGTCCGAAATATCATAGCGCTCTACAGGCTTTATAGCCGCTGAAGCACTTGAAGAAAACAATAATCCAAATGACAATCCTAAAATTGGTAAAATCTTAAATGACTTCAAATTTTTATCCTCGCTTCTAATAGTTTCTGTGATTGAGACTTATATTATAGCTTTCTAACAAAAATTACAATATAATTTTTTACTTTTATTGAAAAATATTTATTTCCACAAAAAGGATATAATTCAATAAAAAAACCACCTTATGGGTAGTAGGAAATACCTAGTTGTTCTTCAGCTCATATAATCAATAGCTAGGCTGTCTTTTTTGTTAGTTATCTAGCTAATCAAAGTGATCCGCCGCTTACAAAAAATGGTGAAATTATCCTTTCATATCTCAAATTCCCTCTGTGCGCCTTTATAGAAGAACCGTATGAAAACATGATTTACCTTTGTTCAAATGAATATGGCACTCACTTCATGTGGCTTTCTTATAGTAATGATCAACCTGAAAGTCTATCCTAGCAGTCGGTGTTTTTTATTTTTGCACACTTTCTGCCCAATAAATGATCTCTTCATCAGAATGACTTTTCTTTTACATCATCGTGCGGTGGTTTAAAAAACATGTTGATACCTAGCGGTTTTGCTAATGTTTGTTAGTCATTCACATTTTTATCCATAATTGGATTGATAAAAAAGAACGTTTGTTCTAAACTGGAATAAGTATACGGAGGTGTAATGATGAGGCCTGGTCTTACAAGATATATAACTAGTCAAGATTTTAAAAATTTTTATTGGCTGAAGGAAGAATTGCGATTATGCTGCAGAGAGAATGGGATAAGCGCATCCGGTTCGAAAATAGAACTTTCAGCTAGAATTGAAATGTTTCTTGAGACGGGGAAAGTAGAGAAGCCGCTCAGAAAACTAACGGTTCGCTCAAACCCCAACAAACAAAGATCGTTAAGTTTGGATACGGTCATTACCGAAAACCATCGCTGCAGCCAAGACGTTAGAGCTTTTTTCAAGTCAGCGATTAGTCCGAAGTTCCGTTTTTCTACATATATTCAACATTACTTTAAAAATAATATAGGAAAAACATATCGTGATGTGGTAAAGGCTTGGCACGAGGAAGAAGAGTGCAAGAAAGACTCACCATATAAGAAACAAATTGCCCCCCAATTTGAATATAACCAATTTATCCGCGACTTCTTCGCTGATCCAAAAAATAAAACAAAAAGTCATAAAGACGCGGTTAACGCTTGGAATGATATTAAAAAGCTTCCCGGGAGTAATAAGTATATTTCTAACCGTTAAACGTTGGGACGCTTACGGCT
Organism: Pseudobacillus sp. FSL P4-0506; assembly: GCF_038003025.1. Taxonomy (NCBI): domain Bacteria; kingdom Bacillati; phylum Bacillota; class Bacilli; order Caryophanales; family Bacillaceae; genus Pseudobacillus; species Pseudobacillus sp. FSL P4-0506. Next base: position 2,245,545 of record NZ_JBBOOI010000001.1, on the reverse strand, counting down.
AATAAGCGCATCATAGTCTGCTTGTCTTTTCTTGAGACACGTCGGTTCCACAGTATCTTTATCGCATAAAAAAAACCAGCAAGAATGCTGGCGGTTGAACTAGACAGGTTTATTCTTTAACAAATCTTGCAGCTTTTTCTCTGCTTTTTCAAAATCCATGGATAACGCAGTTAAAAACTCAAGGATATCATTTCGCTTTGACATTTCTCTTAAAGAAAAAAATACAGCTGGTTTGTTAACTTTAAGAACCGTCATTATCTCTGTTGTCGGCAAAGGCAACGGAGATTTTATCCGTAGAAAAGATCGTAAAAAAACAATAAAATCAAATGCTGAATCAGGAGTATCCGAATAACTTTCCATCAGGCTGTAAAATCTTTTAATGCTCGTTCTTAACTCTTCATTTTGCATCATTAGTCCCTACCTTTAATTGGATTCACCAAATAGGACCATCATTTTCCCCTTTGGCAGCCCGGCTATCATAATTAAAAATCTTAGACCCGCGGCTTTGCGTCCTTACCTTTCGATAAGTTTGCCTTTATCATTAGGAATCACTTTATCAAACTACCAATAAAGCGATCACAATATCATAAGAAGAATATAGGAAATTATACCCTGAGTCAATATACCTTATGGCGCAATTAATTACCATTTTATTGCTCTGATATAAATTTACCTTCTCTCGATATAATTTATTTTTCAAAAGGAAATTTATGTATACTTTATTGCTTATAAACGACTCCTCTTTCTTTCTCTTGCTGATGAAAAAAAGCATCTGATTAGTTAATCAAATGCTTTTTCTTATTGCTCTGTTTAACTGATAACGGTTGCTTAATCCTTTAACCAATAAAAAAGTTCCTCATGTTTGTATACCTGTTCTGTTTCTAAAATAATTTCAGGCAATAAGACGTCCAGAGTATTCATTAATGAGTGTAGAGCCTGCTGAACCGTACCTTTCTCGAATTGATCCAGCGGCTCAGACAACTCATCCTCATCTAGAACGAAACAGCTTCCATTTGGAAGAGCCAGGACATCAATGATCAAGTCTTCAAAAGAGAGGATTTGACCGGTTATCTGTGTGTTCTTGACAATGTTAAAGTAAGAACCTAAGTAATTTCCCTCGCCATCCCTCCAAACATACGCATTGTACGGTCGATCTTTCCAATAGTAAGCAATCGTATAGCTGCCCTTAGGAATCGTTAATGATGTTTTCTCTGCCGTCATTGTAAACGACTCCTTTATTTTATGAAAAAGGACGATTTTTTGATCTTGCGCCTTCAATAGTTTGCAAACATGTTCAACAATGGTGAAATCATATCGTATCTTTCTTTCTATTATTTTATTAGCATATTGATTAATGGATGTATTTAGATGAATCATCGTTTAGTTTCTCCTTCTATCTCATGCTCTTGATCAGACCTATGTTCTGGTCCATTGTATCATCAAAAAGCAGCAATTTTTATCCATTTCGCTTCAGATTTACAAAGACCGAAGAACAACGAGGAAGAGAATGAGCAGTAAGAAATTAAGAAGAATGAAAAGCCTAAAGCCTTCCTTATTTCCTTTAGAAGGCTTTAGGCTTTATTGTGAAACCATGTTAACTGACGCTTTCCAATCAAACGGACCCGCGATTTTAAATTGAACGACTCCTTCCGTGTAGAGAGTTGTACTTTCTAAAGGGACGAATAAAAAAGAAATGATCTTCTGCTCATACTTTCTTGTAAGTATCTAATCGCAGAAATACATTGGAAGTGTTCGAAAGAGAGGATAGAAAACTGAATGAATGGCATGATTACTTTTAAATTAAAGCGTAAAGCAGCGAATGCGTCAGCGAACGAGGAAATGTTTCAAATTTGCACAGAAAATAATTGATGATTAAAACAGACCCATCCATCGGAAAACCCAAAGAAGAAAGACTCACACAGACTGATTCACACCGAAGACTTTTACAGAAAGCTTTTCTCTCTTTTCAACTTTTCCAATGTGACATGATCGATCAAGCAATTTTTCATGAAGCACTCAGCTATGATAGACAAAAGAGACGTCAAACGAATGAAAGCTTCGTCGTCATTCTTTTATTTTGCCTTTGAATGCCTGTGGAACATCGTTATAAAATTTATGAAACAGGTAGACAAGATAAGCGTTTAAATCAAATTGGTCTTTATGAACAAAATTAGACAGTGTTAAATTATTTTTTCTCATCATTGTTCTCCCTCCTCTTTATAGCATTCTTCACCCATAATAAATTCATTGTCATATGCCCACCAAGCTGCATACAAAACTTCTTCTAATTTCACTATAATGGAAAGCGCTTACAAAGTGAAGGGGGTATTACAAAAAAAATTTCGACGAATTTCTTCAAATAGAAAAAAGAGAAGATACAAATGGCTGCATGTCTTTCGTGTGTGGTTTCTATCCGCTGACAGTAGTGAATACATAGATAGCAGCAGAGAGAAATCAATTGTTGTGAAGCTTATAAGCACCCTCCGTAAAACATGTATCATTGACTATTCTTTAGAAAATGATTTGCTCGCCAGACAATCCATTCTGTACATAATTGGCCATAAAAATATAGACTGTAATTTCTTAGGCTTCACCTGTATAGTTACAGTAACATGCCTTCAAAGGAGTGATTGATTTGTTTATGAAAATTACAAAAGAACAAAAGGAATTAATGATTGCTGACATTCAAGATTTCTTTCTACAGGAAAGAGATGAGGAGATATCTGAGTTCGCCGCAGAAAGGGTGTTGGATTTCGTTAAGGAATTGTTGGCTCCGCATTTCTATAATGCCGCCATCTCCGATGCAAAGCATATCATTGAGCAACAATTTTCTTCATTGGAAGATGAAATCTTAACGTTAGAGCGGCCCATAAAACGCTGAAAGCTAGTCACTCTGAGAGTGAATTTACTACAATTCACTCTTTTATTGTATTCTTTGCACTTGTATCCTTAAACCAGTTACGGCTTTCGATTCTTCATGACTCCTATATAGAAGCGGCTAGGTTTGCCTGGCTTTGTTCGGATAAATAACAGAAAAGCCAGCCATACTACTACTGGAAGGTGGTGTATTGGTTATCGTTTTCCCTACCGTGCATACAAACTTTTGGGATGCTGTCATCGCAGTGCCTGTAGTCATGATCCTAACACAGCTAATAAAAATGTTCTTTCACACACCTAAGTCACTCGTTCCGCTTATAGCCCTTTTTAATGGTTTGCTTATATCTATCTTTATCAGCCACAATGGCCATCTCACCGCAGGATTATTTATGGGTTGGTTCTATGGTTATGCAGCAATAGGTTCTTACGCTTCTTTAAAAACGAGCGTTCTTTCCTATCTAAAAAAAGTTAGACGTGAGTAATGCGCCTTTTGCTGTCGTTTATTTGTTAAGCTTGAGAAAGTGACTCTCCTGATTGTCACTTTCCTTGAACTCCTTCCTCCCCCTCTCACTATCCGACTTCTATTTTCTTTCATGCTATTCTTAAGAACCCTCTTCATTTAATCAAGAGAATGACTCCAATTGATTAGAGGAACGTTGTTAAACACACTGGCCAGACCTACTCTAGCAAACCGATTTACTATAAACTCCCCCTATTCTCGCAATTAGCAATTGACCATGAAAACCGGCAATGATAGGATTAGAGAATTAAAGGAATAAAATAACAATCCCATCTTCAATACTTGACAGTAATGTGGATTTAAAGGAAGTGCCCTATTGTGTCAAATCAACAAGATTTAGTACGCGATACCAGCCAGGACCGTCTTCATGCTGATTGCGGAAGCTGTTTTGGCTTGTGCTGCGTTGCTTTACCTTTTGCCGCTTCAGCAGACTTTGCCTTGAATAAAGATGGAGGGGCTCCTTGTTCGAATTTACAAACGAATTTTCGCTGCAGTATTCATAAAGACCTGAGACAAAAAGGGTTTCGAGGCTGCACGGTTTATGAATGCTTTGGCGCGGGACAAAAAGTTTCCCAAATTATTTTTAAAGGAAAAGATTGGCGAAGCGCCCCCGAAACGGCCAAGCAAATGTTTGATGTATTCCCTATTGTACAGCAGCTTCACGAGATGCTTTGGTATTTAACCGAAGCTCTGACATTAGAAGCTGCCACCCTCATCCATAACGAACTTCGCTCGGCTCTAGAGAAAACAGAACAGCTTACCCATCTCAGTCCTGAGGCTATTGCTGAACTGGATCTACCGGCGCATAGATCTGATATCAACCTTCTGCTTTTGCGTACTAGCGAGCTCGTACGTGCGGGGGTATCCCCGAAACAAAGAGGGGCTAAGAAACGCCAAAAGCCTATCGGCAGAGGAGCCGACCTAATCGGGGCCAACCTTAAAGGCGCTAATCTAAGGGGAGCAGATTTAAGAGGGGCTCTCCTTATAGCTGCTGATCTCCGGGAAGCGGACTTAAGAGTAACTGATCTGATCGGCGCCGATTTTCGGGATGCGGACCTTAGCGGAGCTGATCTTACAGGATGTATTTTTCTTACGCAAGCCCAAGTGAATGCAGCGAAAGGAAACACCAAAACCAAGCTCCCTTCCGCGCTAACTCCTCCAGCACATTGGTCATAACAACGAGTCAAAAAACCCTTCTTACTTGGGACGGGACTGACCCCTATTTTTGAGACAGGGATCAAAACACCTTTAAGCAGCCAGCTGCCGATATTTGACCGGTGGCTGATTGTTTAGTTTCGCTTGAATACGGGTATGGTTATAATAGTGAATATAGCTTTCGACAGTTTGCTCTACGGTAGCCGTCGTAGTGCTTGTCAACTCGTCGAGATAGAATGTTTCAGACTTTAGCGAGGAATGAAACGATTCGATGGAGGCATTATCAGAGGGTGTCCCTTTCCGGGACATACTCATGGTAATGCCTTTTTCTTTGACTGCCTGCTGATAAGCATAAGATGTGTACACAGATCCCTGATCGCTGTGCAGAATGCATCCCTCTGGGAGGGGTGGCAGCTGGGCCAGCGTATGTAGCACAAAATCTGTATTCTGGCAGCTTCCTAAAGAATAGGCAATGATTTCGCCGTTAAATAAATCCTGAATACTTGAAAGATACAGCTGTTTCTGGGACCACTTCCTCTCCAATTCTTTGTACTTTTTTAGTACTTCAATCTGCTGTTTCAAATACCGATTTTCTGCCTTCAGTTTCTCTGTTTCACTTTCATACTCAGCCCCTTTTCCGAAGGAATACTGCTTGCCCACTGGCTGTTCAAATCGATGAAACTCGCCTGCTTTGTACCATTTCATCCATGTTTTAAGCTGTGTCTTATTTCGAATGTTTAATTCCTTTAAGACTTCTTTGACCGGCACCCCAGCTAATCTCATTTTTACAGCCTTCATTTTTACTTCCGCTGGATAACTGACTCTTGTCCCCATAGAAAAACACCTCCAAGTTATTTTCGAGTATCCCATACTCGTTTTCAACTTAAAGGTGTTTTTTATTTGTCTCACTTTATGGGGTCAGTCCCCCTTAAACAAGAAGGGCTTTTTAGTTCCTTGTTATATATACGTCTTATCAACTAATTTTTTTCGCTGTGCTTGCTTTCTGGCTTTTGAGCGACAATTTGAATGACATGGGACAAACCATTATGCATTTCTCCTTCGTGCCGGACTACTTCCCCCATAAAAAAATGAATGATACGCCAATCGGAAAATACTTCTAAAAACTCTTCCGGCGCATATAAAAGATCAATGTCTTGCGGCCCTCCGCTTTTATAAGGAATTTGGTAAAGAGAATAAACCTCTGTCACAAAATACCCTTCCGGCTTCACCGCTTCCTTAATATTACGAAGCGTTTTTTGCCGTAATTTTGTTGGAAAATGCCCGAAAATACAAACGACCTCATCCCATCGGTCTCTCTCCCATTGTGCCTCGTTCAAATCGACCAGCTCTGTTTGAACAACTGTTCCTCTTGAAGCAGCAAGTTTTTTCGTTTTCTCTAATCCAGACTCAGCATAATCCCAAGCAGTGACCTTCATTCCCTGTTCCGCTAAAAAAACTGCATTGCGTCCTTCTCCCTCTGCAATGGCTAATGCGTCACCTGATAACTGCAGTTTCTTTTGGACCTCTTCTAAAAAAACGTTGGGGTGCGTTCCATATACATACTTTTCATTTTGAAATCGGTTATTCCACCTATTCATCTGTCTCTCTCCTTTCATGCCAATCATTCTGTCCATCTTTTTTGCAAAATGGATTATGATTCATCTTCTTGCACTTATACGTGTGTACAACCTTTCTCTTCGGGCCTACACAGCTAAAAGTCTGTCCAAGAAGTCCTCAGCCCTAACAGAATTTAAAAAATTAGAAACCATTTACAAGCAAGGTCGCTCCGCATTTTAGATGTACTTACTCATAATAGTATTATAAAATACACATAGGGGTATATCAACATTTATGTGACTGCTTAGCAAAACACTTGTTTACACAGTAAAAGCGATCAACTCTATTGGATGAAAAGTTGATCACTTTACTTTTTATTATAGTGTAGTTAAAAACATAGAAATTTGTGGAACATACGTAATGATTAACAAGTCGACAATCATGATAAGAATAAATGGGACGACTGCACGAATGAGCCTGTCGTATGACACGTCTGCAATCCCCTTAACGACAAACAAATCTAAACCAACAGGTGGAGTAATAAGTCCTATCGATAAATTCACCACCATGACAAGCCCAAAGAAAACTGGATCTATCCCGACTCCTATAGCAATCGGTAACAGCAAAGGCGTTAAAATAGTGATGGCTGCCGAAGCATTCAAAAAGCATCCGGCAATAAAGAAAATAACATTAAATAAGAATAGAATTATATACTGGTTGCTGGAAAGGTGCATGACGAGAGAAGCAAGTTGTTGAGGAATCTGTTCAGCCGTCAGAAGCCAGCCAAAAAGATTGGCCCCAGCTATAATGAATACTACCATTGCTGTCATCTTCGCTGCATTTAGGAAAGCGGCAGGCATATCACTCCATTTCATATCTTTATAAATAAATTTACTTACAACAAATGCATAAGCGGCTGCTACAGCTCCGGCTTCTGTCGGCGTAAAAATCCCACCGCGAATCCCAAAAATAATAATCAATGGCAGAACTAGCGCCAAAACTCCTTCCATCAGTGCTTTTTTGAAAGAAACAAACTCAAATTTTCCTTTTTCCTCCAAATAATTCCTTTTCTTAGTCATCCAGTAATTGACGAACATAATCGATAATCCGATTAAAATGCCAGGAATAATGCCGGCAGTGAACAAATCTCCAATAGACACCCCTGCAGTCACTCCGTACACAATCATGGGAATCGAAGGAGGAATGACGATAGCAATTGTGCCAGCACTCGCCACAGTAGCAGCCGCAAAACCTTTATCATAGCCTTTTTTCTCCATCATCGGAATCATCATTTTTCCAACCGCAGCTGTATCCGCAGCGCCTGAGCCCGATACACCAGCAAAAAACATAGCTGTTAGCGTGGAAACTTGGGCAAGCCCCGACCTAATCCATCCGACTGTTGCAAAAGCAAAACCGGCAATCCGTTGTCCCATGCTGCCTGCCATCATGAATTCCCCGGCCAGCATAAAAAATGGAATGGCGAGCAAAGGAAAGGAATCTACTGAAGTCAGCAGCCTCTGCGGCACTACCTCCAAAGGGACGTAATAAATGCTAGTAACAAAACCGGCTATCGAGGCCCAAATAAGCGAAATAGCAATAGGGACACCGAGGGTCATAAGTAAAAAGAGAAGGGCAATTACGACAATTGCAATCGTCATCTACTTCACCTTCCTTTTTTATAGTTGGATGTCTGTTCCTGCTTTCCTCCCAGACGATCCGCTGCTCTCTACTTCTTTTGTTTTTAGCAGTGACAGATGGGCAATAGCATGAATGAGACATATAACGGAACTGACTACAACTGCTCCGTAAATCCAGATCATATTAAGCCCGAGGGATGGGGAAATTTGCTGGCTCGTGAATTTTAAAATACGTAAGCCATAGATGATCAAAAATACAAACAGCGCTGAATTTATCACTTCAATGAATCCCGCCATTCCCATTTTCCACTTTTCAGGCAAGCGATTAATGAATACTTCCACTCGTGCATGGCCTTTATTTTTATATACAGTTCCGATTCCAAGAAAAACCACCCAAACAAACAAATAACGTATCAGCTCTTCTATCCATGTAAGGTTAAATACACTGAAGTCTATCATCGGAAGAGCTTCCTTTATTATAGAGCTTTGAAGAATAAACCGGGAAACCACCTGATAGACGGTTCCAATAAAAGCTGCTGAAAATAAAAAAATAATTATGACACGGCTCGCCTGGTCAATCCTGAAGCTAAGTTTAGGGAAAAATCCTCTCATTTTTTTCACCCTTTATTTTAAGTTTTCCACTTCTTGGATCAGGTCCTTGCCAATTGATTCTTCAAACTCTTTATATACGGGCTCTGCCGTTCTCTTAAATGAGGCCAGGTCAGGTGCCTCCTCAATCTGTATATCACTTTCTCTCAATCGTTCTAACAGCTTTTTTTCCTCTTGTACAGCAAGTTTTCTTTCATATTGAATGGCTTCTTTAGCGGATTTTTTTATCACTTTTTGAAGGTCGGAGGGCAACGTATCGAAGGTCGTCTTGCTCATCAAAAAAATGGCAGCATCATAATTATGTGCAGTTAAGGTGAGGTACTTTTGAACCTCATGCAGTTTATTTAAGTAAATTTGGGCCAGAGGGTTTTCCTGTCCATCGACCACTTTCTGTTCTAAAGCGGTATATAATTCCCCAAAGGGAATAGGCACCGGAGCAGATCCTAAAGCTTTGACGAAAGAAATATAAGGAGGAGACTCTTGAACGCGAAGCTTTAAACCGGAGGCATCATCACTTGTTTTAATCGGCTTTTTATTATTGGTCAGGTGCCTCCATCCATTTTCCATATATCCTAAGTTAAGCAATCCTTTACTTTCCAAACCGCTTGCGATCTCTTGGCCAATGTCTCCGTCTAAGACCCGAAAAGCGTGTTCCCTGCTTTCAAATAAGTAAGGCAAATTAAGCAGATTGAACTTTGGGGCAAAATTTGTTACTGGAGCAACAGAGCCAATGTGAAAATGAATGGAGCCAATTTGAGCACCTTCTATTTGATCACGGCCATTGCCTAATTGACTGCTTGGAAAAATATCAATTCGGACTTTCCCATTAGATCTTTTCTCAACTAATTCTTTGAATTTTAATGCCCCTTTTTGATAGGGATGTGTCTCGGTCTGCAAATGCCCCAGCCGCAACACATACTCTGCCTCAGCTTTGCCTTTTGTAGTTGCATGGGAGCACCCGCTCAGGATGAATAAAAGGATGATCAGCAGATAGGATAAGTAAAGTTTCACTCAATAATCCCTCCTTTTCTGAGGTAAGCATTTATAAAACTTCTTATAGACCGAGATACTGTCGTTCTATCCAATCACTAAAGAGAGCTTATAAAATGCTTCTCCTATTAATGATATTTATAAGGAAAGCGTTCAAGTACATTAAAAAAAGAAGGGAATGTCTGCAGAAACTTTTTCTCGCCCCTGAGCAATGATTAATTATAAGTATCCCTCAAAACCTTCATATTTTGTTCCTTCTCACTTCTGTATTCTCAATAAATATATCATTCAACAAGCAAATGGCCATCAACCGTTCCGCTGTACGCTTTATGCAGCTAAACCATGTTTTCTATCAGCCAGCCACAGTACCTCTTAAGTTTCCATACTTTGAGTAACAGTTCGAGCCGGAAATTTTATATTGAATTGTTCACCTATTTCCATTAATTCTTTCTCCAGAGGAGCAGCTAGCTGAATGCCAGTTTCCTTGCGCTTTTGTTCCTCCCGCTTTCTTCTTTCTCCCGGATAACGGATTTCCTTTATGCCCGGTACTTTGGAAACCTTTTTCATTTCCTCTAGCAGGTTTTGTATGGAAGGAAAGAATGTCTCTAAATCCATAAACTTTTCCGTATCTATTAAAATGAAAAAGTGTCCCACATTTGCTTTATCCTCCTCTTCCTCGTTATATATATTTTTAACATAAGGTCCAAAAGCCGCTCCTGAAAGCACTCCTGCCAAGAGTTCCACTGCCAGTGCCAGCGCCGAACCTTTAGGCCCTCCCATAGGCAGGACAGAGCCTTTTAACGCCTCCTTAGGATTGTTAGTGGGCTCCCCCTTTTGATCGATTGCCCAGCCATCAGGTATAGAATCTCCTTGCTGATCAGCAACCATAATTTTCCCTCTTGCAACTACGCTCGTTGATAAATCAATAATCACGGGTGTATCGTTTCCTGTAGGAAATCCGAAAGCAATCGGATTCGTGCCAAAAAAAGCCTGCTTTCCTCCCCAAGGCGCTATTCCAGAAGGAGAATTAGTAAAACCTATACAAATGATATTCCGCTTGCACACTAGCTGACAAAAGTACGAGGCAGCTCCAAAGTGGTTGCTGTTTTTAATAGCAATAGCGACTATTCCCGATTGCTTCACCATTTCCATGCCTTTAACCAAAGCATGATAACTGACTACATGGCCAAGTCCATTATGGCCATCCACTACAAGCACCGAATTATTTGCTTTTAGCTGAATATCAGGAGTCGCATTAATACGTCCCTCCAGCAGCCTTTTAACATATATAGGCAGACGACTGATTCCATGGCTATCGATTCCCTCCAAATTTGCCTGGATTAAAGAGGCCGCTACAATCTTCGAGTCGTCCTTTGCCATTCCACTCTTTACGAGCACCGTCTCACAAAAACCCTTTAAGTCCATCGCTGTATAACTGTACACTCCATGCTCTCTCCTTTATACTTGCATAAAATTGAATGATCATAGATTCAAGGAACTTTTTATGGACTGAACAACAGGGCGCCTCCCCTTTCGACTGGTCGTTTTAATATTATGAATATGAAAAAAGCTATCCATCCTCTACTCTTTTATATTAAGATGACGAAAACTCTATACTTTATAGCAGTCATCTACTATGCACTAGAACGGAGAGCTTCCTTGCCTGGTTGTTCGTTTAAAAATTCTAAAAGCTATTTATAAAAACGCGCCTGCTAGCAGGCGCGTCAATTAGAAACGGTATGTAAGTGTTGGCCATGTTTAAAAAACCTTTTTCCATGCTTTGAGCAATGAAATAGGTACTGGTAGTCATAATAAAACAGCAGAACTACTTATAAAAATAAAATACTTTTCACTGCTCCTTCCTTTTGCTTCCCATTTAAGTTTTCTTATCATCCACTCTCTGGACAAATCCTGTCATAATCACCAAATAAAAATAAGGAAGCCTCCTTCCTTAAAAATGGGCTTCCTTGCTGAAGGCATTATTTTAATTTTTCCTGCAGGGCTTTCTCTACATGACTTGGTATGTATTCAGATACGCTGCCATTATGAGAGTAAATTTCCTTTACGATACTCGAACTAAGAAAGGAATATTTTTCACTTGAATGGATGAAAAATGTTTCCGCTCCTCTGTATAAGCTTTTATTCACCATGGCCATTTGTGCTTCATACGCATAATCCGTTACTGTTCTTAAGCCTTTAACAATGGCCCTTATATCGTTTTTCTTCATATAATCGACAAGCAAGCCTTGAAATGCCGTTACTTTTATTTTTTCGTTGCCAACGAACGCTCTTTCAATCATCCCCTTCCTCTCTTCAATAGAAAAGAGAGGACTTTTCTTCGAATTCACCATGACAGCTACTATTAGCTCATCGAAAAAATCACTTGCTCTATTGATAATATCAATATGTCCATTTGTAACCGGATCAAAGCTTCCTGGGTATATAGCTTTCATTTCATTCTCCTGGTTTTTTGTTAGTAATAACATTTGCCTCGGTGTGATTGGAATAGTTTTATCTTTTCCATGTTAATTTATCCAATACTCTTTTACTCCATTGCGGCCTGGCAAGGTCTTCTTTTTATTCCTTGGACAGCTTAAGATGCTACTTGAATTCCAGATTTCCCTTCCATTCATATATGTAAATCGGAGAGAGAGCGATATTATTCATACCGGTCATCTTTCCGTATAGTTGGATGGAAGAGCTTAACTTTGGATGCACCTCTATCCTTGCTTTCTGCTCGGTCTTTTTCATCTTTCTTTAACAATCCATCTAATATTTTTAAAGCGTCCTCAAACTCTTTATAATTAATTTGCTTAGTCGCCAATAAAGAGCAAAGCATCGCATAAGCAACCGGTTTAGTATCCATCTCTACTATGACATGAATATCAACATCAGAATTTCCGCTATTTTCAACTTCCGCTTGTCTGAATTCATTGTCATCCATTCTTCTTTCCCAAAATGGTCGGCTATTTCTATAGCCAAATGGAAATCTTTGTGGCTCAGCCATTTTATTTTCTCCTTTCCATTCATTTTTAGGTGGAAAGAACAGCTGACTCTTCCCACCCTATAACATTAAATATCAAATCGTTGATTCTGTTCTTGATCTTGGTCTTGGTCCTGGTCTTGGTCTTGATCTTGATTTGAATTTGCTCTTGAGCGTACCCTTGCAGTAGAATCTGAATCAACACGAATATCGAAACGGACACTCGTATTACCGCTGTTAGAAACTCTTGCAATGTTTGTATTACGGTCAATGTTTTTCAAGTCATTGTCATTATCATTGTCATTTCGTAAATCAATTTCATCTCTATTTTGCAAATTGCTTCTTACGTCAATATCATCTTCAATGTCCACATTTGTTCTTACGCGGTTTTCTGAATTAGATCTTGAATTTCCGTTGTTGCCATTGTTGCCTCGGTTTCTATTGCCTCGGTTGTTGCCTGGGAACCATATTTCACTCATGCTTTATCCCCCCTTTCTGTTTCTTACTATAATTTATTCCTCAGGAATGTTTTTGAATGGACAAACTTCTCAGGTTATTAGCTTGTTTTTGTGAGAAAGAATAATATGAGAACGTTTGTCACAAGATATATGTTGATTGGACTCTATATTAGAAATGAGGATAAGTCGATGTACTACTATAAAGAGGAATTAATCAATATTATTAATCCTGATCAGCCCGATCCTGAAGCCGCAAAAGTCCTGCAGGAGATCTTGGGTGGTCATTTTGGTGAAATGCGAACCATGATGCAATTTTTCTTTCAGAGCTCTAATTTTAGAGGAAAAGACACCCAATATCGCGATTTGCTCCGCGGCATATTCTTAGAAGAAATTGCCCATGTAGAGCTTGTTCAAAATACGATTAATCAATTGCTGAACGGCTCGGGAGAATCTGCTGTTCCGGGAAATGCTGGGGTGGACGGGGCTCCTCTTGATGATGCGGTTAGGCATGCCAATCCCCACCATTATATTATTGGCGCCCAGGCCTCCCTTCCCGTAGACGCGAGCGGAAATCCATGGAATGGATCGTGGGTATACAGCCACGGGAACCTCATTGGGGACCTGCTTGATAACTTAGTTCTTGAATCTACTGGAGTTTTGCAAAAAACACGCATTTATGAAATGAGCTCCAACCAAACATTCCGTGAAACACTCGCTTTTTTAATCGTCAGGGATAACGCCCACCAAAATGCTTTTGCAAAGGCACTCGAGACACTGGGCGTTGATTGGGGTAAGCTATTCCCTGTTCCTAATTATGATATCAATAAATATCCTGAATGCAGAAAGTATGTGGAAATGGGGTATCACAATGCCCAATTTAACTTTAGATTGGATCCAACAAGAATCGGTGAGATTTTCCAAGGACCATCACCGAGCCGGAACAAGGGAGACCTGTCGGTTATAGATCCGCCGAAAGGTTTTCCTGTTCCAGCCTTACCAGAGATGCCTAACGAACATAGCCCTGGAACAAGGGATTTAAATTTCTAAAAGTAGGTTTAGACAAAAATCCTACTAGTTGACAGCAAAACGGATTTTTAGCTTCTTTTTGTCCCGGCTATACTTTAGTCAAACCTATAAAATAGGCTGTCCTCTTCCAATTAGACTAACATGGAGGGCAGCCTTCCTTTCGTTTCTATATTTTTTCATCTAAAATTTTCAAGTGACATATTTCGACTATTTTTTGCATTTTTTTCATTATTCCGGTTGCCCTTCTGCTAAATAAATAGTAATATAGTCGTGGACTCTTAGTCTAATATATGCCAAGCGTTTTATCCATTGAAGAACAAGCAATTGAACAGTAACTTTCACATGCTTTGTCTCTTTTACGTCGCTTTATTATAGGCACTCCACTGTTCATCTATTGAACGATTGCTATAATTCATTGAAGGGCAAACTCCATGAAAATGGGGGACGCAAAGCCACGGGCCTACAACAGTGATTCTGTCATGGCAGCCGGGTTGCCAAGTTGAATATCTTTCAACTTGCTTATACAGCATTGCCTTCTCTGAATGTACTGTAAATTTTAGTGAAGGTGTGAAATATGGAGAAATCAGTATTAGTCGTTGACGATTCACTTTTTATGAGAACTTGGCTAAAAAGCATTTTAAAGGACAATGGTTATGAAGTATTAGAAGCAGCCGATGGTTTAGAGGCGATAGATTCCTATGCTCTTTATAAGCCGAATCTAGTTTTAATGGACATTACGATGAATAAATTAAATGGTATAGAAGCTTTAAAGGAGATTATGTCATTGGATCTTTCTGCGAAAGTAGTCATGTGTTCTTCTCTGGGCCAAAAACAGCTTATAATGGAAGCTCTAAAAATAGGAGCTAAAGATTTTATTGTGAAACCTTACTTTGATCGATTAATTCCAGTGCTGAATAATGTAAATTAATTTCTGACAGACTAAAGCAGTAGCTGTTCTTGAGATTATTTTAACTTTTCCTATCTTTATAGCATTCTGTTTTATTCTTATCCTTAGCTTCTCTCTTCCTTTTAAAGGGGGTGTCGCAAGCTATGAAGGACTTCTATTTTTCTTTTCATCAAATGATGTAACTTTTTTGAATCTTCTGTCGAAACACTTTTTCTTCATTTTTTCTGGTTGTATAATATATCCAAACGCGTACGAACGTGAATTTTCAGATATATGATTAGGAGAGATAAAAGGTGGTTATACAGGAAACACTTGAAGAGTTAAGTATTCGAATCAATCAGGTGCGTCATTTAATGATTTCAACTGGCCTGCGCAAAGGGCTCGATGATGATGAGACTTTAAAATATAGCGAAGAATTGGACGAGCTTATTAATAAATATCAACTGGTTACCTGGCCTTGCCTATCAAAAACTAACTGAGCAGACTATTGGTTTTTAATCTAACTGCCTTCTATCGTTTGCTTTTCTATTAATAGATTAGAAATTCCCCCAGTTTTCTTTGCATATCTCGCTCATTTCTGGGTAAATTACTTGCAATCAGGGTTACGGCATCCAC
This sequence comes from Pseudobacillus sp. FSL P4-0506, assembly GCF_038003025.1. NCBI lineage: Bacteria > Bacillati > Bacillota > Bacilli > Caryophanales > Bacillaceae > Pseudobacillus > Pseudobacillus sp. FSL P4-0506. Next base: position 2,230,211 of record NZ_JBBOOI010000001.1, on the reverse strand, counting down.
CTTCACACGCCAATACCAACGAGAAAAACCTTGATTAGCCGGGCCAATGTCCGGCTTTTTCGTTATTTTCTTACTCCATTAAAAAGGAGAGAATCACCCTATTTAATCATTCTAATGAATATGACGAACAGACTCTTCCTGCTATAAGGTTAGAATATCATACCACTAATCGCCCTCTAGCGCTGTTTCTGTTTTTCTAGCAGTTAAACAATAAAAAGTCCTGGCCTGTCGTTTGATTATCTTATTTATCAAACGACAGGCCAGGCTGCTTAACAATGATTTATGGAAGGATGGCTATAAAAGGATGAATCACTCTCTATTCTTCCTTTACGCGCATTAAAAATCGTTTCGTCCGTTCTTCCTTAGGGCGACTAAATATTTCTTCAGAGGTGCCTTCCTCTACGATAACTCCTCCATCCATAAAAATAACACGATCAGCGACCTCTCTCGCAAAGTTCATCTCATGTGTTACTACGACCATGGTCATCCCTTCTTGTGCTAAATCTTTCATAACCTGGAGTACTTCCCTCACTAACTCTGGGTCTAATGCAGAAGTAGGTTCGTCATAGAGCATGACCATCGGCTTCATGGAAAGCGCGCGTGCGATGGCTACCCTCTGCTGTTGTCCTCCTGAAAGCTGAGAAGGATAGTGATCACATCGTTCACCGAGCCCGACTTTTTCAAGTAATGTTCTTGCCAACGTTCTTGCTTCCTCGGGTTTCACTCCTTGAACAACTACGGGCCCTTCCATTACATTTTCAATAGCCGTTTTATGTGGAAACAAATTAAATTGTTGAAAAACAAATCCTGTGCTTTTTCGTAACTCTCTGATTTCCGATTTTCGCTTTCTATTGGATACTCCGTCTGCTAAAACTTCATGCTTTCCGATTTGGATGACCCCTTCTGTCGGTTCTTCTAAAAAGGTTAAACAGCGAAGCAAGGTAGATTTACCAGAGCCGCTTGGACCCATTAACACTACTACTTCACTTTTATTGACCGTTAAATCAATGCCTCGAAGAACTTCGTTCGTGCCAAATCTCTTTTTAAGATTAGTTAATTGAATAATACTCATAGACCTCTCCCTTTACATCGATATTGAGAAGCTGTATTTTCAAAGCGCAATATGCTGGGAAGTACGTTTTTCTAATTTGTCGAGCATGATAGAAAAAACCGTAATAATAATCCAATAAATAGCAGCTGCTAATAAATAAATCGTTAACGGCTCAAATGTTTTAGCGATAAGAAGAGATGACATTTGCAAGAGCTCTGTAACGGTAATAACGGATATAAGGGAGGTATCTTTAATCAGAACAATAAATGTGTTGGACATAGTTGGAATAGCAATACGAAGACTTTGAGGAAGAATAATTCTTCTTAAAGCCTGCCAATACGTCATCCCCAAAGATACAGAAGCCTCCATTTGGCCTTTATCAACAGATAAGATGGAAGCACGAAAGGATTCTGACAAATAAGCTCCGGCATTCAAGCTCAACGCAAGAATACCTGAAGGGATAGGATCTAACTCAATGTTCACTTGAGGTAAGCCATAATAAATCACAAAAACTTGCACCAATAACGGCGTTCCCCGAAACATAGACACGTAAGCCGACGACACAACCTCTAGTAATTTGATTTTTGATATCCTTGCTAAGGCTGTTAAAAAACCAAGAACAAGAGCTATTAAAATGGATACTACCGCCAGAAAGATCGTCATTAAGGTGGCATTTAATAATGTTGGCAAAGACTCAATGATTATTGATAAATCCATGAAGCTTCCTCCAATCTCACTATCTTGCAATTCAAAGAATATGCTGAAAGGGAAAATCCCCGTCAAACTAACGCTTCTTCTTTAAAGAATATCTCAATCCCTAACTTGCTTAACTCTTCTATAAAAGGGTTGAATTTTTCCTTAATGATGACATTTTCAATAGGCACCACTCCCGCATCTGTTACCTTTTTCAATGCGATCCAATTAGTGATTAACATGGCTGGGAGAGCAGTCGTTTTTGCCATGGATGTAATGTTCCTCTCGTGATCGTATAGATCAATCATTTCCCATGTATATTTTGTCTGTCGTCCATCCTTTATGCCACTTACTTCCACCCTTACAACGGTAATGTCTTCCTTAGAGCCTCCTTGCATTTTTGGGGCCAATACTTTTTCTGAATAAGCGCGAGGGCTAATTTGATACCCATTAATCTCTATAGGCTGTTCATCTAAAAACCCTAACTGTCTCAGAGTATCCATCTTCTCCCAATGACCTTCATAGCGCACAGTTTTCTCATATAGCTTTTTCACTTTGTCTTTGAGCGTATAGGCCGTGCTATGTGCATCTGTAATGACTGCTTCACAATGACCTACAGGATCAGGGAACGTTAACTTTTCCAATCCCGACAATGGAGGCAGTTCGACCAGCTCGCCGTTTTCGGCCGCCAGCGCAGGCCTTGTGTAAAGTCCTAATACGCTTTCTAATCGAAATACTACTTGGTACCATAATGGAGGCACCGGATATCTTGGAATCCCTCCACAAATCATTACTGCCTCGTCTGCTTCATCTAGCAATTCGATCCCTTGAGCAGCGAGAAAGTTCGTTATCCCCGGGGCTACACCACAGCCTGGCATGATAATCACGCCTGCTTCTTTTGCCTGTTTATCTAATTTCATTTTTTCCTCGAAGTTTGATCCGACGAGATCTACCAAGTGACACTTGGCTGATATAGCCGCTTTGATAGCTGGTAAGCTTAGGGAATGCGGCAAGCATGCCACCGCAATATCTACATTTTTCAACACCTCTTCGATGGCTTGCTCCGTCTGAAGAGAAGCTTCTTTTCCAATTGCTTTTGGGTTATTAGCAACTTCTAAGCATTTCTTTACACTAGTTGAATTTCCATCGATTGCAAGAACGGATTCAATATTAGAAAACTTCACAAGTTCACTTACTACGGTTGTACCAATCATTCCAGTTCCTAAAACAGCTACACGCATATCAACAACCCCCTTATTAGTCTTAAAAGAGCAGGGGTATCTTGAAGAGTCAGATACCCCCCTTTCATTTTGATCTGAACAGTTTATTTATTCAGCGGTTCAGTCCCAAACCACTTTTTGTAAATTTCATTGTACGTACCATCTTCTTTCATTTCAGCTAAAGATTTATTTACCTCTTCTAAAAAATCTTCATTGCCTTTTTTAACGGCCATCCCAATCTCATCTTTATTTAAAATATCGCTTGAAATCTGAAGAGGAAGATTGTTCTCTTTGATGTTATAACTCATTAATAATTGGTCATTGATAATCACATCTAGTCTTTTATTCACCAGATCCTGTACATAATCATTTACAGCTTTGTATAATTTCACGTTTGCTCCATCAACGCTTTTAGCAACTTCTTCAAAGGTAGTTCCGCCTCCTACCCCAACTTCTTTGCCTTTTATATCTTCCAGCTTTTTGATGTTGCTGGTATCTTTTCTAGTAATTAAAACCGATCCGGTAACAACATAAGGATCTGTAAAGTCTACACTCTTTTTTCGCTCTTCAGTTACTGTCATCTGCCCAATGATAATATCAAATTTATCCGCCTTCAGTCCTCCGATCAGACTATCCCACTTTGTTGCCACAAATTCGGTCTTTGCCCCTAAACGCTTAGCTATTTCATTTGAAATATCTACATCAAATCCTTTGTATTTTTGGTTATCATCCAAATAATTAAATGGCGGGTATGTCCCCTCAAAACCTACTTTTAAAGTCTTTGAGTGTTTAACTCTATCCGTTACTTTTTGCTTCTCGTTCCCGCTAACCGCTTTTTCTCCACCGCATCCCGCCATCATGCTAATGAGCAACAACACAACAATTGATAGACCAAGTCTTTTCTTCATCCCTATAACCCCCTTTTTTAATAATCATTTTGGTAGCGTTTTCATTTGGTGATTCCTTGCTTTTCTTTTGAAAATTAGCCTCTAACATGATTGAAATATGTAGATCAAAATTGTAGACCAAGATTGTACTACAATTTATTTTAGTGTATACTAAAGAAAATATAGTTGTCAATATTTTTAGAAAATTATAAACAATATAACTTTTTCTCTTTTACTTCAAACAGGAGCAGGTGAGTATTTCTATGAAAAATCATTCAATGGAACACTATGTATATGACCATATTAAAACGGCTATCTTATCCCGTAAGTTAGCACCCGGAAAACAGCTAGTTGAAAATAAAATTTCTAATACACTGCAAGTAAGTAGAACTCCAATTAGAAATGCTATAAAGAAGTTAGCTTTAGAAGGGCTCGTTGATATTATTCCGAATAAAGGTGCCTTCGTAACGAGTCCAACGAAAGAAGAAATTATTCAAGCTTATGAATTAAGAGCTACCTTGGAATTTTTAGCAGCCAGCCAAGCGATGAAAATAATGACTGAAGCAGACTTTGAAGAAATAAAAGAAAATATTAAAGAAGAAAATAGAGTGTTATTAGATAAAGACTCTGAGGCCTATGTTAAGTCTAATAAATCTTTCCATGTAGCGATTACCAAAAAATGTAATAACAAATTTTTAAATGACTTTATTGATCGGCTTATTAATCAGACGAATATCTATCTGCTTCTCTATGACGAATTTTTCGATAACCCAGAGCAGGAGCCTTATAGCCCCGAAGAACATATGTATATTCTAAAGTTGATGGAACAGCAAAATGAAGATGAACTAAAAATAGCTTTGGAAAATCACTATAAGCGAGCTCTTAAGAGCCTTTCCATTCATTACACCGAATATAAAGAACTAGATGAAATTTTTTAACCTTTTACAAAGAAACGACTCGTATAAACAGCAAATAAAAAAATGACCAACGATATTCAGCTAAGCAGCTGAATATCGTTGGTCATTCATTTTTTATCTTTAGCCTGCAAATTTAAGTAAAAGAGAAGGATTCTATTTTCAGGAACACGTATTTCCTGTAAATTCAAGCTGTGAACAGCGAACAGATAATTATTCCAAACGCGGAAATTCAGACATCGAAAACGAGTGCACTTTGATACGAAAATTTTGATAAAAGATTGACCTCTGCTATAAGAGCTATACTATTTTCGATCATTCAAGCTATTTACACTACTACCTTCTTCCCTTTTTTCTAAGGCTTTGTCGTGTAGGTCTCGCTAAAGAACACGATGCACTCGATTTCTCACCATTCATTTGCTTTCTTCCATAGAGCCATCCGTTAGCGAATGAAACCAGCTTTTGTCTTCTGAATCCAATGCCATGTTAATATGCAAATGTGTCAAAGCCTTTGCATCTTCCGACAGAAGCTCGCTGTCGGCTCTATCCAATTGATGATGACTAAACCGTTTTTCACCCTCTGCTTTTCCGTTTTTGATCACACAGACAAGCGCTCCGTAGTCATCCGATTCAAGAACATATCCCTTTGCGTTGTGATGTTTTATCTCTACCCAGCTTCCTTCTTTATACATGATTGCCGCCTCCTTTTTATCAGACTTTCCACTTTTTTCTTATTTTAATCGTTGAAAAAGGCGGTGCCGCCAAGTTGTATTCAAAGGATTAAATCTTTGCTAGTATATAAAGTGTAAAAGCAACGGAAGGAGAATACGATGGATCATAAAGTAGCCTTACTATTTATTGGCGTCGCTGCCTCTTTATGGGGAATCATTGGCGCATTTGTTACCTATCTATATGAAATAGGATTTACGCCGGCACAAGTAGTTGCCTTACGCTCTTTATCCGCCGCTTTGTTTTTAGTCCTATATGTTTTTACTAAGAACCGCCAACTTTTAAAAATTAAAGTGTCGGATAGCAAATACTTTGTGGGAACTGGCATTATCAGCATTGTCTTTTTTAACTGGTGCCTTTTCAGTGCCATTGAAGAAACATCTATTTCTGTTGCCTCCATCCTTCTTTATACAGCACCCGCTTTCGTCGTTATTTTTTCGAGGCTGTTATTTAAAGAGGCACTAACCGCACGAAAGATATCAGCTCTTGTTGTTACATTTGTCGGCTGTTCATTTGTGATTGGCATCTTGCCTAGTATGAATGAAGCCATCTCCTTATACGGTTTCATCTTAGGCCTTGGCTCAGGTCTTTTTTATGCTCTTTACAGCATATTCGGAAAGTTCGCTCTCCAAAAATATGACTCTTTAACTGTTACTGTGTATACATTTTTGTTTGCAGCTGTCGCTATTACCCCTTTTAGCGGCGTCTGGTTGGCCGGCCCTTTACTGTTGAACATAAAAGCCTGGATATGTATCATTGGCTTAGGCTTTTTCTCGACCGCCCTGCCATTTATTCTTTATACAAAGGGCCTAAGCAAGATAGAGTCTAGTCAGGCATCTATTATAGCTACTATCGAACCCGTCGTCGCCTCTCTTGTAGGACTTTTAATTTTTCATGAAAGATTAAATGCCTGGCAATACTTTGGCATTGTGATGGTTATTTTAGCTGTGGTGATTGTGCAAGAATCCAAACAAAAGGCGAACAAGCAAACGCTTATTTCGAAAAAATCTTCTTAAACACAAAGCATTGCTTGTTTGCAATGAGAAAACCTTCCCTTGCCAGTGTGTCATCAGCAGATACAACAGCATATGCTATGAAATAAGGAGGCGATTCACTTTTATGAAAAGGTATCCCTACAATCATGCGAAAGCCAATTCCTTATTTCCGCCTGGCCAATACTCCTATTCAGATACATTCTCGTCTATAATGAAAAGCTTATCCCCTTCTTATACGATCAAGGCAGAACCTGTGTTTCTCGATCACTTGCTTATACATGTAGGTGAGGACATCCGTGTAGTTATGGGAACGGATTCTCTCGAGGGTACGTTAACTGGGGTGGCCATTGACCATCTTCAGTTAACTATAGATGGAATAAGCTATCATATTCGTTATCCCCATATTACCTACTTCAGAAAAATCTAATCTCTCTTCACCAATATTCCTGCGTCCTAAGACGCTTTTTTTATTGATTGAGCTCTTTTCAAATATCAAATTGTTTAAATATTCTGTAAAGTATGTTATGGTTAATTCTACAAAGAAAAGGCCTATATGGTAATTTTGCTTAGTCCCTTTCCATGATCTTAAGAAAGGAGTGCTAGGATGTCTTTAGACAAGCTGAAGGAAATGTTAGAAATGCTACGCTATTATAATACCGTAGAAATTACTCATACATTCAGCAATGGCGGGCAGCCATTATTATCAGTTTGTTGTTTAAAAAACACGACAATTATCCAAGTAACAATGATTGAGAACCAACTGGTTCAATCCTATGACTGTGTAGAAGAAGCCGCCGCTATTATAGATGAATGGATCAATTAACTTTCTCCTATGAAACTTCCACATATGTAGACGGCTTATCTTTCTATATTTTTTATTTCTCTATTGTTGGGTTTACGTTCTTTTTCAGTTGGGTAAACATAAAATCTATATTTATGGATATACTTTCTTAACACTTTAAGGAAAGGAGAGTTGAATATGGCACCCATTGATTATTTTGCCTGGGCCATCTCCATGCTCTTAGGCATTGTCTTTATTAGCTCTTTAATCATCTTATCCCGAAAACCAAGGTTTTTCTCTGAAAATGAAAAGAAATCTTCTCAGTCAAATAAGTAAACATTCTCCAGATGTACTTCCAGCAACCGGCCATCATACTCTTTGCTCAATCGATTGCTCCCTTTTTATTTAAATTCCAACTATAATCAAAAAGAAGACTGATTATCCAGTCTTCTTTTTTGCTTTACACGAACCAAACGCTAAAGCTCTGTAACTAAACAAGATGAAAAACTAATCAAAGTTTTTCATCCCTGCTGCTCTTCTTGTACTGAATCATTAGTAGATCTTTGCTGAATGACTACATGTTGGGGCCTTCTTGGGTAATTTGCCTTTTCTGAATCATCGGGGCCTGTGAGGGTTCCTCTTTGGTCTAAGTTTCCGTATTCCACCTGTGTTCTATATTCCTTTTGATTTCCTCTTTCCATGATAATCCCCTTCCTCAAATTATTGTCATAAGCAAAGGATTTGTCTTTCCATTATTTTTCTAATTTGTACGTCCGTCCAATCGCTGATTATGTTTCTTCATATAATGTAGTAATTCCGTTACAAAGGAGGTAAAATCTATGGGTTACGGCTACGCTGGTGGCGGCGGTGGCGGCTACGGCAGCGGCTTCGCGTTAATTGTTGTGTTGTTCATTCTCCTAATTATCATTGGCGCAACTTTCATGGGAGGCTACGGATACTAATTTGTACACTTTAAAGAATGGCTACAAGTGATTGTCCCCTTCTCACTGTATCCTTTCTCTCGTTGCTTACAAACCAGACAGAGATCACTGTCTGGTTTTTTATTTTTTGTATTAGGCTGCATTTTATACATATCACTGTATTCTTCGTTTGTTTACGAATATCCTTTGTATCCAGGACTTTCTTGGATATATTTTTTTATTTAAGTTACATTAATAATGTTGGCAGTGATATTAAAAGATCCACCTCTGCCTTACGCCTACATGTTATTGAGACTGCATGAGCAGAAGAAATGAACAAAACAATCAAAAATGTAACAAAAAGCTAAGTTTTCCCCATCTAAGCCTTAAGTTCTCCGTTGACAATGATGCCTAGTTTCTTGAAAGCAAGAATAACCAGTATAAAATTATGCGGGATGCGATAGGAGGAAATCTGCATGGAAATTCGTGAAGGCTTAATTCCAACAGCTTTAGGTACAGCAGTTACAGCTGCGGGATATGCTCTAAAGCAAAAACGCGACTCAAACAAAATGATTGCCAACACTGTTTTTGGATTTGGTCTAGCGCACATTGTCTTGGGCTCTATTGATTTACTCCAGCATCGCCAATAACGCAAACAGGCAGGCCAAATTTTGCCCCTGCCTGTTTCTTATATTCTTCGCAACAATAAAAACCCCTCTCCTCAAAAAGGAGAAGGGTTTTTCAAGCCATCTATTTATTTCCAAGCATTTAACTAGTTACTTTTACAAATTCCCATAGATTTTCAATTGGGCAGATTCCATAACGCGGTGCATGTGTAAATTCATAACAGGCATAATTCTTCCAGCCGTGAAGATTTACTTTGATTTCCCTCTGTTCGTCTTCCAGCCAAACAAACTTCCAATCTCCATTTAATAGATTGAGCAACTGATCACTGGTTTTTACATTTTCAAACGAACTGAATAGATCCGCCATTCTTCCGCCTCCTTATTCACTTACTATACAAATTCTTTACTTTTATGTAAATTCCTCTAAAAAGTTTCTTTTCCTCTTTCATCCTCCCTTCTCTCTTCATTGTATGTAAGAAGAAGACGTAAAAGAATGATTAATCATGTAACATTATTAGAAGTTTTGTCGAATACCTTTCTAAACTTAAAGGAAGCGGCCATAATATGTAATGTTGTGTCTTCTTCGCAAATATATTTGTCCGGGAGAGTTAGAAAATGGAGAGATATGAAATGTTCAATGATCTAATTGAAGAAATCAATTCTAAACGAAAATTAATGATTAAAGTCGGAACAACTAAGGGACTTCATCACTTTGAAACCATTCAATACAGCGAAGAGCTAGATAAACTGATCTACAAATATCAAAGGTTAACTAAGCTTTCCAACAACTAATTTTTGGGTATTTACTGCTGTCCATGACTTAGCTAAAAAGAATCTTAAGAAAAAAGCAAAGGAGTGTGAGATAATAGAAGGGGATTAAAATAAAAATTAGGAAGTGACAAGATGGCTTATTATAATAACAGACGTGAAGAGCCTTTGCCAAGTGAAGATATTAGCACCTGGGAGTGCACCTCAGAAAATTGCAACGGTTGGATGCGCAAGGCATTTTCTTCTGTTGAAACACCTGTCTGTCCATTTTGCGGCAGTTCAATGGAAAGCGGCACTAGGCATACTCATCCTTTGAAAAATAACACTGTACATAAAGAGTAGAAGCGAAAAAGTCCGTTAAGATATAGACATGGTCTATTCTAAAACTATCAGGCTGATTGAAAACGTTTGGCTTCCAAGCTCCATCCTGATGAGAAGCAAACAATGAGCGTTCAAGAAAGCGAGCGTTATCAGCAGCCTGATTCACTTTCTTTTTTACTCTTTATAAGGTATAAGGTAAAAACCATTATTTTCTGACCATTCTCCGTAAAAGACCTCCGTTATATCTTCTACTCCTTCTCTCTTTAATTCATACCTCAGCCACTCTTTGTCTTTGCCAACTTTCTTTAACTCTCTTTCGTCTATTGTCCCTTCATCCACAAGCAAATAAGTTGCCTCGTTCTCCTTAGGCTTAATATTCATCATAGCAGGCGTGATAGCAGATTCTTTTGCTTTTGGCAGCACGCTTAATGTTCCACTCGTTTCCAATGTAGCATGTTCTACTTCAGCCAGTGAAAAATACCCCTGACTTCGAAGCAAAGTTCGTAATTGCTCCATTTCTATATGGTTCTTCTTTAATTCCTTTACATTGATTTTTCCTTTGACAATAATGTCAGATGATTCTCCCTTTAACAGCTTTCTAAACCAATTTGACTTCATCACTAACTTTTCAATTAGGTAAATGAGCGTTCCCCAAAGCAAAATAGCATAAACCACTTGAAAAATAGAGATTTTTTCATCAAAAATTCCTTCTTCTAAAAAGCTTCCAAGCAAAATTAAATAGACAAAATCAAATGGAGTAATTTGGGACAGTTCTTTCTTTCCGAGCAGCCGAATGACTATTAGCAAGCTCACTAATCCAACAATAATCTTTAGTGTAATATCTAAATACATGAATTTACCTCCTGTGGCAGGCGCGGTTGTATCCTTACCATCCCTTTCCCTATTTCATTCCCCATGAACCTTCCAATTTATCTCTTAAACCTACCGCCCTACATCCTAGCAGAAGTTTCTTCCCTTCCACTCCCACTTCCTTTAATTCTTTAGCTGCTGAAATTCCTAAACGGAAAAAGAGCGAACCTGTTATTTGAATAAACAGGTTCGCTCTTTAACTTATCGCTCTTGAATGATTGCTATTTTAAAGGCTTTGCTGCTTTCTCTTCACCAAGCCAATCAGTCAGCTCGTTAAATATATCCGCCGCATTTTGCCAGCCCAAATCGTACAACTTTGTCAATTTGCGCGGGTTGCGTTCGATGCGGCCGACTTCAAGCGGCTGCGTTGGACGAATAACAAAGGCTTTGTTCTCTTTTTGAAGCTGGTCAATATACTCAACTGTCCGATTATAATGTCTCCATCTTTCTTCGAGCGTTCTTACTACTCCTGGATAGGCGGCATACTTACGTCTTATCATAAAATTCAGGCGGGAAGGTTTTTTCATATAACCTTCATGCTGGGTAAGAATAATAACATTGCGGCTGCAGCCATCCTCTTCCGCTTTCCTGACCGGAATAGGGTCGCTCATTCCCCCATCAAGCAGCTCATACCCTTGGAAAGAAACAATGGGAGCAGCAAATGGTAACGAACTTGATGCCCTAATTGGCATTAATAACTCTTCTTTATATTCTTTTCTGCTAAAGTACACCGGCTCACCTGTATGACAATCCGTTGTACCAATAACAAATTCTGTTTCACTACGATTAAATTCATCGTAGTCAAACGGCACGATTTGGTTAGGAATAATATCAAAAACATAATCCATACCAAATAGTTCACCTTTCCTAAAGTAATTCCGCAGCGAAATATACTTTGGATCACGGATAAAACCAATATTTACCCGCTTATTTCGGCCCCACTGTTTAGAGATGTAGGACGCGGCATTACAGGCTCCAGCTGAAACCCCAATCACATAGGGAAACTCTATTTTATTCTCAAGAAAAAAGTCGAGCACACCGGCTGTATATACTCCTCGCATGCCGCCGCCTTCTAGAACGAGACCTGTCTTTGTGTGCATGTTCACCCACTCCTTTTCATACTATATTGTATCAGACTCTCTCCACTGACACGCTTGATTTGCTTAAGGAAAAGCGGATATTTTATAAGAAAAATTTTTTACGAAAACAGGTGAAAAATCTATTTTCAAATAGAAAAAATTTTTGTATGATAGATTTAGCTTTGAAACAATTTGATGAGTATTAGGGAAGGCAAATGGTGCGCCACCAGCTTCTTTAGCTGGTTCTAGTGGGTTCGATTCCCACCCCGAAATTTTTTGTGAATGCTATGAAAAATTTCGAGGGTGGATTCGGACACAACAGGACCGGAGTGCCCTCATTTGGAGGGATTAACATGTTAAAGAAGCGCGATGTACATGACAGTCATGTACTATTTGACTTAATGACGCACCCGGAAGTCTTCCCTTTTGTGCGCCAAAAAGCCCACTCCTATGAGGAATTTGTGTTTGTTACAAAGCAAACAATTGAAGCAGAGGAGAGAGGAGAATTAGTCTCCCGTACCATTACCGACGAATGGGGCAATCCGATCGGTACAATTAATTTATATGATATTCAGGATGGGTGTGGTTTTCTCGGCACATGGCTCGGCAAACCATTTCACGGAAAAGGATACAACGCTCCGGCAAAGGAAGCCTTCTTTCACGAATTATTCTTTGAACTGGATATGGAAGCCATCTTTATGCGGATTCGTAAAACAAATACCCGGTCACGCAAAGCAGCAGAAAAACTTCCTTACGCTATCCTCGCTAATGAAACTCGATCCGCGGTCTATTCCCGCATTAATGAACATGATGAAGTATTTGATCTGTTTGAAGTATCCAGGGATTTGTTTACTTTTTATACTCTGCGCCAGCAAAGCGAAGCGGCAGAAGAACAAGCGTTGGAAGCTTGATCTGTGCTGTCCCCTATCTTTCTAACTATCAGCTCCATCTTCCCTTTCCCCCACCAGCGTCCGCTGGTGGGGTTTTCATATGTGTCAGGCGGTACGATCACTTTTATGGTATAATTCTCTCATTCTATCTATAGTTGCCAAATGAAGGAGAACAAAAAATGGAACAAACGTTTACCCTTAAACAAAGAATCAAGAGGCTCATGTACATTTTAATTCCTATATTTATCACCCAATTAGGAATGTTCTCTATGAACTTCTTTGATATTATGATGTCCAGCCGATACTCTGCTGATGACTTGGCTGGCGTAGCCATTGGCTCTTCCTTATGGGTGCCTGTATACACTGGATTAAGCGGCATTCTGCTCGCCATCACGCCAATTGTCGCCCAACTGACCGGTGCTAAAAAGACCAAAGAAGTACCCTTCACAGTAATGCAAGGCATCTATGCCTCTGTTGTGCTGGCGGTCTTTGTTTTTGTGATTGGCAGCATAGCCCTGGACCCTGTTTTAAACAGGATGAGCCTTGAAGGAACTGTAAGAGAAATAGCCAAGAATTATATCATTGCTTTATCATTCGGTCTTATCCCTGTTTTTGTTTATGCAGTCCTCCGTTGTTTCATCGATGCGCTTGGCATGACAAGAACCTCCATGATCATTACGCTTGTGTCCTTGCCATTAAATGTATTTTTCAATTATGCTCTTATTTTTGGGAAGTGGGGATTGCCTGCTTTGGGAGGTGTTGGAGCTGGCTATGCATCAGCCATTACTTATTGGTTAATTATGATGATTGCTATCTTTATTATTCACCGGAAGCAGCCATTTAATCAGTTTCAAATTTTTCATTCTTTCCCTGCCATATCATTAACTAAATGGAAAGAAATTTTATTTATGGGCGTGCCGATTGGGCTATCTATCTTTTTTGAAACAAGCATCTTTTCTGCTGTTACTTTGTTGATGAGCGAATATAGCACGACAGTAATTGCCGCTCATCAAGTAGCGATCAATTTTGCCTCCCTTCTCTACATGCTTCCTCTCAGCATTTCTATGAGCCTAACAATTATTGTCGGCTATGAAGTTGGGGCTTCCAGATTGAGAAACGCCAAAATCTTCAGTTGGCTTGGAGTAGGAACGGCCGTCTGCTTCTCGCTATTATGCATCCTTTTACTTATGTTATTCCGTGAGCAGATTGCGTCTTTCTACACCAAAGACGAAGAAGTACTGAGCCTAACGATCCACTTTTTGCTATTTGCGGCTCTGTTTCAGCTATCAGATGCCATTCAAGCTCCTGTTCAGGGAGCCCTCCGTGGCTATAAAGATGTAAATACCACCTTCGTTATGACAATGATCAGTTACTGGGTGATTGGTCTGCCGCTAGGATATTATCTTGCCAATACGACCGAGCTCGAAGCATACGGCTACTGGATTGGTTTAATTTCCGGCTTGACGGCCGGCGCTTTAACACTCTCTACACGCCTGCTTATTATTCAGAGGAAGCACTCTCAAGCCGATAGCTCAATCAGTAATCTTCATGGCTGATTAAATAAAAAAAAGCGTCTGTTTTGACTTTTCTATAACGAGAAACCTCTTCTTTCCGGAGGTTTCTCGTTCGCTTGCAGCCCTAAGCTTCGCTAAAAAATTTTATTACATCCTCTGCTCTCCACCTTCCTCATCTGCTGCAAAAATCCGTTTACTCATAGGCTTAACAGCACCTCAGCTGGAGAAGTTCTTTTGGCTAAGCTTTATTATAAACCATTTTAGACTGCATTCTTCCCTCGCCATTCTTCTTTGATTTAAACGAAAAAGCGCTCTTCCTAAACTGAATCATTTCAGCGGAAGAAGCGCTCTTTTTTAAAAGGCATTCATTGTTTTATTAGGCACCTGGGGGACGATTTTCGAAATCGTAATCGACAGGCTTAGGAGCAACCCGCGAGTGCTCGAGAGCTGGTGTATCGGGTCTGGCAATTTGGTAGACAGATGCTCCAATAATTTCAGCGGTTTCCTGCAGCTTATTTTTGTCAATTTTGTCAATCGTATCTGCCGGTGTATGGTACCATGGCTCCAGCGGGGAATGAATAAATAAGGCCGCTGGAATGCCAAGTTCATGGAATGGCTGATGGTCGCTGCGCCCCAATTGTCCGTATGGCACCGATTCTCCTAAAGCCGTTCTTGACCCTGCAGCTGAAGCAAGATCTGTCACTAAGTTTTTCTTGCCATCAATCGTATACATGATTAAACCGTTAGCTTTGTTGTCACCGCCGGCATCCTTGCTTCCGATCATGTCCATTTGGAAATGCCCTACAATTCGGTCTGCTTCTTGATCACTTAAAGTACCTGCATAATGATAAGATCCTAACAATCCTTTTTCCTCCGCACCAAATGTAACGAATCGTAATTCGGTATCAATCGGCATATTGGCCATTACTCTGGCAAGCTCTAATACAGCCGATACGCCGGAGGCATCATCGTTGGCACCAGGACCGCCTGGAACAGAATCATGATGTGCACCAATCATTACAACCTGTCCGGTATCCTTGTTTTTATGCGGCTTCATTTTAGCAATCACATTGTAAGAAGTTTTCTCCTCCATGCCGGAGCCTGCTACTTTAAGATATGCGGTTTTCGAGCCTGCTTTTAATTGTTCTGCCAACTCTAAGCCTTGTGCTCTGGTAATAGAAACAACCGGAATATTCTGTCCATAATCCGCCTGACCAAATGCATTAGATGTGCCAGAATTGTTATAAAAGATTACCCCAACGGCCCCTTTTTCCAAAACATTTTGAATCTTTTCGACGAAAGCGATATCCCCGCGCTCAATGAGGGCAATTTTTCCTTTTACCGTATTCGGTACAGTGCCCGCTAGCGCTTTGCCCACATGAATCATTTCGGCCGTTACCTCGTCACTGTAAGAACCCGAAACCACGTACGGCTTTAAATTTTGCCCGCCAACTTCTAGAATTCCGCTTGCATTATTTCTGACTGCCTCATAGAATTTAAAAGGCTGCAATTCTGTCTCATAGCCATATTTTTCAAATTGGCTTTTTATGTAGTTTGCCCCTTTTAACTCTCCATCAGTACCCGCCGCCCGAGGCTGTTCCGACAATAAAGCGATCGTGTTATACATATTGTCAGCATTAATTTTTTTTATAATCTTGTTGTCAAACGCTGAAGCAGCATTTGAATTTGGTGCGTTTTTAGGAGCCTGGGCATAAGCTCCTTGAACACTTAGTGCTAATCCTGCTGTTAACAGAATAGACATCACTTTTTTCTTACTCATTGAACCCCTCCTATTTTGAAGATAGACATGCTTCCAGTAAATTATCAATGATTTTACTTAGTTAGTAAACAGTTACCATTCTACAAATAAACAGAAAAATCGTAATTTTTAATTACTTTCCTCCTGTAAAAATAGATGCTGATTGATAAATAATGTTGTAAAAGCAAGAAATCCTAAGAATAGACAGGTGCTTCTTCCTAGATAGATAAACCTAAATTAATTAATAAGGACCATCGCTTTCTACTCTTAACAAACTGTCTATACAAGAAAATTTTGTTTATAAAAAGTCTTGTGTTTCGTCTACACACACTTAAAATTTGTGAAAAAGCTCTTCTTTTATATTTTTTTCAAAAAACATGAGCCGATCCAATCTATAGTATCAACTCACTTTTCCAGCACCATCCATGCAAATATAACCAATGCTCTGCTCTTTATCCAGTTCAAAATTATACACATTCAGGAGACATCCGCTTTCACAAATAAAAGCCTAACCCCAAACCCTACCAACACTATCCCTGTGGTTTTCTCAATCCAATTCTGTACGGAAGGCGCTAATAACCACTCACGAATAAAGTGGAGACAAATAACATACACAATAAACCAAATGATTGATAGCAGGGCATAGGTAGAGCCCATTAGTAACAGATCAAACGTTATACGATCAGCATTTGTTACAAACTGAGGCAGAAAAGTTAAAAAGAAAACAGCTACTTTCGGATTTAGCAAATTTGAAAAAAGCCCTTCCTGAAAAGCTGATTTATGTTTTTTTATGAGCTGCTTTTCTTGTATGTGGGTGCTTTTTTTAGGTAAAAACGCGACAATCCCTAAGTAAATCAGATAAATAGCACCGACCCATTTAACGAGATTAAATGCTATGGCAGATTGCAGTAAAAGAGCAGACAATCCTAAAGTAGCAGCAAGTGTATGAGCAAGTGAACCAGCTGCAATACCAAATGCCATTTGGAAGCCAGCATTTCTTCCCTCTGCTATGGTTCGTTTCGTAATTAAAGCCGTATCAATCCCGGGGCTTATAACAACGAATAGTGTCATAATTATAAAAGTAATCATTGTTTCCCCTCCTATTTGTCCGTCTTTACAAAGCATATTTAATTTGATTTATTCAATGAACTTTATTATTTCATTCAATAGAATAAAACAAAAGGTGCTACATGAACCAATTATTTATTGGCCAAAAAGTCAGAGCGTCGTGAAAAAAGACGGTCTTTCATTAAGGAAGTTAACAAAGCGCACAGAAAGTCCCCCTTCTATGTTAAGCCCAATTGAAAAAGCAACGCTAATCCTTCTATTTAAACAATAAAATCATTGTCCAAAGTGCAAGACGTCCCTCTGTTTACATTTTAAATGGACGAAGTCAACACAAAAGAACTAATTGCAAAGATAGGGAAGTAAAGGAAAATAATTATCGTTGGCCTTCACTACGAACTACTTTCTCCCGACTTTACAAGCCAGCTGGCTACTGCGATTGTGCGCTTATCACCAGAGAACAGCTCTTCAGAACAGTCGCTTACACATAAAGAGGAAGAAGTTGCCTATGTATTAGTGGGTCCTCTTCAATTAACATTGTCAGGAGACGAATATGAATGGCAAACTGGAGATAGTGTGGAAGTTCCAGCTCATACAGAACACCAGTGGTTGAATCAAACAAATAAAGAAACCAGTATCTTGTTTTCTGTGACACCACCCTCTTTAAAAAAAGCTGTCTTAGAAAATAAAAAAGCAAATCCACTATAAAGAGCCTCTCCATATGGATTACAGAAAGGCTCTTCTCCTTTGATCACAAGATTACAAGGCTGGTGATCGTTCTGTATTTTATTCAACCGATTATTTCCTTTATCGACCTCTATTCTGAAATAATAAGTTCTACTAAATCATTTAATAAAGGATTCACTCACTACCCTTGAAAGCAATTCAAAATAATTTTTTCTCTTTTTATGAAACCATACATGCACATGGCTTGTTCTAGTGACTTAATGAGAGAGTCTCTTATACATGGCTATCATAATTTGCGTGATAAATTTTCCCAAGAACATCTTGTCCGCCAGTAACCGGTATCATGCTGCCGGTAATAAAATCGGCATCATCAGAGACGAGAAAAGAAACCACTCTGGCGAGATCTTCTCCTGTTCCTGGCCGGCCAACCGGAACAATAGAGCTGCTTTCACGCTTTGCGTTTGCAATTGTCTCTTCTTTCCAACGATCGGCAATATCGCCAGGACAAATCATATTAGCAGTGATTCCATTTTTTGCTTCTTCTATGGAGATTGTTCTTGTAAGAGATGCAAGGCCGGCTTTTGCCGCGGCAAAGGCTGAACGATAAATCCATCCTGGCGCCGTTTCCACCCGGTCATACCCGAATGTAATGACCCTTCCCCACGTTTTGGCACGCATGTAGGGCATCGTTAGCTTTGTTAAATAAAAGACACTGTTTAAATTCCCATTGATCATGTATTGCCATTCGTCCCAATCGTATTCATCCATCGTTTTTCGCAGAGAGACATAGGGGCCTGCATTATGTATCAAGATATCTATCCCGCCGAAAAATTCGACAGAGTGGCCAATCAATCGTTCACAGTCCTCTTTTTTTGAAACATCTCCCTGTACCACGATAGCCTGGATATCAAACTTTTCTGATAAATCAACTGCCAATTTTTCTGCGGCTTCCTTGCTTGAACGGTAATTAATGATTATATTGCATCCGCATTCAGCAAGAATAGTTGCTGTCCACTTGCCAATTCCTCTTGAACCGCCTGTAATCAGTGCCGTTTTCCTCCCCATAACATCCTCTCCAAAAAAGTAATATATATAAATTATACTAATCATCCCCTTTGAAATATGCAAATATAACCATAAAAAAAGCACCGTGATATCACGGTGCTCCTGCTCATTTATTTTCCAATAAACATTTGTGTCCAGATGTTTCCGTTCTCTACATAGCCAACACCAATATGCGTATAATCTTTATTCAAAATATTCGCACGGTGGCCAGGGCTTTCCATCCAAGCTTTAACTACCTCTGCAGGTGTGCGTTGTCCTTTAGCAATATTTTCTCCTGCTGTGCGGTAAGTAATACCAAATTTCTTCATCATATCAAATGGAGAGCCGTATGTTGGACTAGTGTGTGAGAAATAATTTTTTGCCAGCATATCTTCTGATTTCTTTCTAGCTACTGAGCTTAACTCACTATCAGCTTTTAAAGGCTGCAATCCAGCTTTTTGGCGCTCATTATTTGTAAGATCAATTACTTGCTGTTCGAACGCACTTAATCCAGCTGTTGTTTGTGTTGGTTTTGTTGTTTGTGTTGGTTTTGTTGTTTGTGTTGGTTTTGTTGTTTGTGTTGGTTTTGTTGTTGGTGCCGGCTTTGCTTCTGGTTTTGTTGACGGCACTTGTTGTGCTGTCAGGCCATAGTTTTTCAAAATCCATTGCAAACTGATATTTCCTTGAGCTAATTGTTGATATACTTCTTTAGGAACTACTACTTGTCCAGTCTGGCATTGAACTTTCACTGTTGGCTGTGAAACTTGTGCTGCTTCTGTTTTATTTACAAATGGAGAAGCAAACAATGTTAATGAGGCTGCCAATGAAACAACTACTTTTTTGTTCATGTAAACTTCACTCCTACTTTTTCTTTTTTTGACAGTAAAATCGTAACATGATTGTTTTGTAATAAGAGAGGCAATTCATAGCAAAAAAGCCAGCTCCTTTTAAAAAAAGAAAGCGGCTTCTTCTATTTATCTATTAGAAAGGCTCATCCCTGAAATACCAACGTTTGTCATTGTTTTCATGGGGAAGAATTTCTCGGAATGTTTTCCATGGTGGAGGGTCCTTTTCATGAAATTGGCACGTTTTATTTTTTTAAAAAAGGGGAAAAAACAAACCTTTTTTTCAAAAAAGACATTCTCATGACAACTCCGACATTTCTTTTTCACAGAATAAAGACCACAGCAGTGATTATTTCCTTCCTCTGCTCTCCGGAAAATCTAGTAATTTTTTTCTTTGTTTACAATATTTATAAATGATTTATTATTAGAATAGATAAGTTTGTTAATTTGAGGGATGCTAAACATGGAAAATTTCGAGAATGATTTACTGTTTTCTAATGCTTTTCATCATTCCGGCATAGGAATGGCTCTTGTGGGTCTTGATGGAAAATGGTTGAAGGTTAATCATGCGATGTGTAAATTAACAGGGTACGATGAGGAGGAATTACTCCAAATTACCTTTAAAGATATTACTCATCCGGATGATTTACAAATTGATTTGACACATGTTAATGAACTGATTCGCGGAGAGAGCCGTTCTTACCAAATGGTGAAACGATATTTTCACAAGAACGGACAGGTTATTACGGTTTTATTAACTTCTTCTATCGTTTGTGATCAGGAGAATAAGCCGCTCTTCTTTATTTCTCAAATCCAAGATATTACCGAACAGAAAAAAAGTGAGACTGAACTAAAGCTGTTTGCAAAAGTATTGGAAGCGACACAGCAGGGGGTTGCTATTACAGATGCAGACGAGAAAATTATCTATGTTAACGAAGGGTTTACCAAAATTACCGGCTACAGCTTTGACGAAGTGAAAGGTCGGAGCCCCAGTATGCTCCAATCCGGGAAACACGAGAATCCCTTCTACCGTGAAATGTGGATGAATCTGCTGACAAACGGTTATTGGCAAGGTGAGATTTGCAACAAAGACAAATCCGGCCACACTTATACTGAATGGCTAAATATAAGCAACTTAACAGATGGGAAGGGAAAAACCACCCACTATGTCGCTGTCTTCTCAGATATTTCCCCATTGAAGGAAGCAGAAAATCAATTAAAAGAGATGAACAAACAATTAAATCGTCTTTCTACTTTGGACGGTTTAACAGGCATCCCAAACCGCCGAGCATTTGATGATAGATTGTCATCTGAGCGAGAAAAAGCGCTCCAATGGAATAAGCCGCTGTCCATTATCTTGCTAGATATTGATTTTTTTAAATTATATAACGACACATATGGCCATTTAAGCGGGGATGACTGCTTAAAAAAAGCGGCTGCTGCCATGGAGCGAAAAGCTGTAGAGTTTTCTGGCTTTATAGCCCGATATGGAGGAGAAGAATTTGTCGTCATCCTTACAGATACGACACTTGAAGAAAGTGACATAGCTGCAGAAGAAATCAGAAAAAGTGTGGAAAACTTGAAAATCCCACACCTTCGCTCGCAAATCAGTGAGTATGTGACTATTAGTGCAGGCCTGGCCACCCTTCTCCCGAACAACCAAGGTTACACAGAGGAAGATTTAATTGATCTAGCCGATAGCGCCCTATATGAAGCAAAAAAAGCCGGTAGAAATCAATTAAAAATATCAACCACCATCTCTATTTGATTGTATGAGCAGGTGAATACAACACGGCCTAAATAAAAATGAGCAATAAATCTTTACAGCAAAAAAAGGACCTCTCGTATTGAAGTTCTTTTTTGCTTTTTCTCTTCTTAAGTGAATGAACTTTTTTATAGTGTGAATTTAGCACTATATGTTTTAAGTTATTAATCTTCAATTAAACTCCATCGTTTATCATTGAGCCTTTCAACTAATTCGCTTTTCTTCTTTGAAATATGAAGAACCACACTCCGCTTAGATTTTTTCCTTGTTGTTCCATCCAATTAATACTACCGGGCCTGCATGCTCTTCGCCTATTGAAAAGCACCTCTGTCATTTTTATGATCCATCGATTTTTTCATTACTTCAGGCATTCCAATCGCATCAAAAAAAAGCCGGGCGCTCTCTTCATGATAGATGAAAAGAACGCCCGGTGCTTATTGAAAAGTATTTTTAGGAAGCAGCATTGGTCTGCTGCTTTTTGAGCATTTCTATCGCTTTTTCTTCCTGTGTGTCATGCTGTTGAATTTTTTCTCTTAAATCATTCATCAACTGCACAGTCGTATCACCTGATAGCACGCCCGTTTGCTTGATGTCTGCTTTTTTCTGGAATTCCTTCACTGCCTCTGCTGTTTCTTCATCGAAAAAGCCGTCAACCTTACCAGGATGATATCCAAGCGCTTCAAGCATTTTCTCAGCGTTCTTTACTTCTTCTGACAGGCTGTCAAGTTTCAGTTCATTGTCAGGACTGAGATAAGATAAGTTAGCATAATCAGGAAGTTTAACTAGAACATCAGGCTTAATTCCTTTTTTGTGAATCCAATTGCCATTCGGTGTCAGCCACTTGGCTGTTGTAAACTTCATATTTGAACCATCTTTGAAATCTTCTGCTGTTTGTACAGTCCCTTTTCCAAATGTCTTTTCCCCAATCAGAGGAACGCCAGCAGATTCTTTCATAGCCGCTGCGAAGATTTCCGAAGCACTGGCACTGCCGCTATCGACTAGAACCACTACAGGCACAGACTCTTTCTTACTATTGTCAGAAATCATTTTTTCTCGTTTACCTTGATTATCTTCTACTTGGAAAAGAACTTTTCCTTCAGGTACAAACATATTGGTCATCTCAATAGCTTGATCAAGCAGCCCACCCGGATTTTGCCGCACATCAAGAATCATGGATTTCATGCCCTTCGCTTCCATTTTCTTAATAGCATCCTTCAATTCAGCGGCTGTGTGTTCAGAAAAACTCGTGATTTGAATATGAGCAATTTTATCATCCTTCATCTCTGCATAGACCGTTTCAATCGGAATGTCATCACGTACAATGGTAATTTCCATCGGCTCTTTTGTTCCAGCACGCTGTACTTTCAATTTTACCTTTGTTCCTTTTTCACCTCTGATCAACAGAACGGCTTCCGATGAACTCATTCCCTCTAAGCTCTTGCCGTCCACTGACATAATGCGGTCATTCGGCCGGAGCCCCGCTTTCTCTGCAGGAGATCCTTTGATCGGTGAAACAATTTTGATCATGCCTTTTTCTTCTTGTATTTCTGCTCCAATCCCTTGAAAGGAGGAAGAAACACTTTCATGGAATTGGCTGGCTTCCTTTTTGTCCATATAGTCAGAATATGGATCATCAAGGGAGTCAATCATTCCATTAATAGCGCCATTCACCAGCTTATCTTTATTGACATCTTGGTAATAATTTTTTTCTAGTTTATCATAGGCCTCATACAGCTTTTCAAATTCCGGATGCGGCTTCATGCCGACCTCCGCCGCCTTTTCTCCTCCAAAAGCGAGCGCGAGCGTCGTAATGGCCGCCGTCGCGAATACGAGGAAGAATACAAGCATAACAAAATGAAATTTCTTCAACCGAATGTAAGGGGATTGATGCTTGCTGCCAGGCTGGTCAGACTTGTTTTCATCCATGATGCTCACCGCTTTCCATGCTTAATAATCATTAATTTAACTCTTATATTCTATCAGTTTTCTATTGAATTAAAAAGAAAAAACCTCTCCCGGTCAAAAGAGGAGAGATTTCAAAGGATGCCCTATTATATTTTTTGAACGTGATCAAAATATTCTTCCAGCGTCCAGCCATGCTTGTAAATCTCTTCTGCTGCCTTTATGCCAACATAGCGAAAATGCCACGGTTCATACATATATTTGGTCACATTCTCTTTTCCCTTTGGATAACGCAGAATAAATCCGTATTTATGAGCATTATTAGCAAGCCACTGTCCTTCTTTTGTTGTTTCAAACGCTTGAAGCAAATCAAATTGGACACTTTCTGCTGATATATCCATGGTAAGGCCTGTCTGATGTTCACTTTGCCCTGGTGGTGCTACAGCTTGAGCGGCTTTTTCGAAGGTGCCTACCTTCGCTATTTGGTTGTTCATGATTTCTACTTGTCGTTTATAAGAACGATAGCCAGAAACAGCAAACAAGTCAATTTGCTCCTGTTTAGCTGCTGCAAACATTTTTTCCAGCGCCCCGGCAGCTTCTTTTCTCATGTGACTTTTTTCAATATCTTGTTCACCAAACGAAAATGGCACTTTCGGCCGGACCAAATCTGGCGGTGTATAGTCTCCTGGCAAAGAAAACTCCTTATTAACGAGCACCATCATATTTTCAGGGTTTGTAATTACGGCTTTTCCGTTTACTTGTTTAATCTCATTAAAAAAAGCGGCTTCAAGCTTTAGACCGGCAGCAGCTTCCTTTTCCTGCGGCTGATCCGCCGGCTTTTCAGCCTTGTTTTTTTCCTGGGTTTCTGTCTGCTTGTCTTTTTCTGCTCCGTCCATCTGCTGGCAGCCGCTGAGCAGCAAAGCAGCCGTTAGTACCCATCCTGCTTTCTTCATTTTATCACCTTATTTTCTGCTATTATCTCTTAAAGCTCAGGCAAATGTTCAAAGGAAAACCAGCCCGTCAACAGGCTGGTGTTTTTTATTATTATCAAATGCAGTATCCTTCACCGCTCTATTGGATTTTACTCTTGAATAGCGGCTTCAAGGGCTACCTCGATCATCTCATTAAATGTTGATTGCCGCTCTGCAGCAGTCGTTTCTTCCCCTGTTAAGATGTGATCGCTCACCGTTAATACAGAAAGCGCTTTTCGATTGTATTTTGCCGCCAGTGTATAAAGAGCAGCTGTTTCCATTTCGATAGCAAGGATGCCATAATCAGCCCACTTTTGATGTTCGGCATTGTCGTTGTAGAACATGTCTGCAGTAAATACGTTGCCAACCTTTAAGTGAAGTCCTTTTTCGATACCGGCATCAAATGCTTTTTTCAATAACTCCCAATTAGCTGTGGGGGCATAATCAACTCCATTGAATGTAAATCGATTCATTTGAGAATCAGTAGACGCACTCATAGCTAAAATAACATCTCTTACCTTGACGTCTTTTTGGATCGCCCCGCAAGTACCGACACGGATTAAATTTTGAACATTATAGCTTTGCATCAGTTCGTTTATGTAGATGGAAATAGAGGGAACGCCCATCCCAGTTCCTTGCACTGAAATTTTCTTCCCTTTATATGTCCCTGTGTACCCGAACATATTTCTGACTTCATTATAACAAGCCGGACTTTCCAAAAATGTTTCTGCAATATATTTTGCCCGAAGCGGGTCACCTGGAAGAAGGACTGTTTCCGCTATTTCATTCTCTTTCGCTCCGATATGAATACTCATTGTAAACCCTCCTAAATAATCTCTCTCCGCTTTCACTATTGTAATTGTTTTTAGAAGGGTCTGCAATGAATATGAGTGCTTTCTTGTTCTACAGCAATTTAAGCATATTTAGCAATCACTTGTCTTAACTTTGCATTTAGCGCTGGAATTTCTGGGGAAGTCACTGTCATTCTAATATGGGTTTCATCCATCTCAAGCGCCTCTGCAAACAATCCGCCAATCCCTCTTGCTTTTCGATCGACTTGGATAAGCAGTTCCGCTCTTTCTTCTGTCTGGGCTAAGAACATAATTTCCAATTCATCTAGTTTGCCGCGAAAAGGCCCGCTTGTCGGCACGAATTCAAATTCTTGTACAAATGGAAAGCGGCTTCCTATTCTTCTTGGCGCCTGCTCACACTCTACCTCCCGAAGCCGAAAGCCAATTTGGCCAATCTCCTCAAGAACCGAAGCGACAAGCCTTGTTGGGCGTACTTCTATATAATCTTTATCGCTCGGATCGGCTGCATTTTTAATGTCGAGCCCCGTCGCCACCCAGACACGTGTATTGCCGTAGGTAATGGGTGTATCTATCGGGAGCTCCAATGAGAAAGGAAACGACTTTGTCTCATTCGCACCAATTTTAAATGGCTCATTCAATTTATGCTTTTTAACCGCTGCGTGATCGGTATACTTGCGGTCATCGGATTCTCGGATAAATGTTGTATATATCGTTAAGTAAATAGAATCAATTTGCTGCTCGGTGCTTCCCCCGTATATTTCTACTTGCCCTCTAATGGTTTCACCGGCTGTATAAGCTGACTTCTCAAGCTTTGTATCTACCTTAGCGCCTCCAATCCCTATACTGGCAAGCATCTTGTTGAAAAATGACATCTAAATTCCCCCTTTTCTATTTATACATTCACTTAACATACGCCATGTGGAATAAAAAGTTTCATCTTTATTTTCTTGAACCCTTCAAAAAAATAAGACTGCCTGCAAATGCCCTTCTCCACACACTAGCTGCAGGGGAGGTGTCCGGCTCTTTGCTTGCGGCAGTCTCTTATTTTTCTTCTTCCATATAGCGGTCCCACGCTTCATCAAATACCGTCATGCTTGATAAATAAAAACCATTCATTTCTAAATATCGGCTTAATTCATCGTAGTGACGAGACATTTTTGGAAAGCTGTGGTCGGTGAATGCATGATTCGCAAATGCCGCCAATTCATCTCTGGGCGGCTCTTCGCGAAATTTCATTAAATAGTGGAAAAATGACTTTCGCAAAAACCCCATCTCCTTTTTCACCAAATATAAAGGACAGGGGCACTTCATGTAAAGAAAAAATTTTTCAACTGATCACCCCTCAAAATAGATAAAGGGCTAGAGTTGATGAAGAAAAAACTTCTTCACATGGATTGCGTCAGTATTTATTTTTCTTCGAACAAGGGTAAAAGTTCGGCATAGCCTTCTTCCTTCATGTTCTCTTTTGGAATAAAACGCAAAGCAGCCGAATTGATGCAATAACGCAATCCTGCTGGTCCCGGCCCGTCAGGAAACACATGGCCAAGATGGGAATCTGCAGCTTTGCTTCTTACTTCCGTTCGTACCATATTGTGACTGAAGTCTTGCTTCTCTATAACCTCCCCATCTTCAATCGGTTTTGTAAAGCTTGGCCATCCACAGCCAGCATCGTACTTGTCCCGAGAAGAAAATAACGGCTTACCGGAAACAATATCGACATAAATGCCTTCCTCAAACGTGTTCCAATATTCGTTGCGAAAAGGCGGTTCTGTTCCATTATTTTGTGTTACTTCATACTGCATCCTGTTTAGCTTTTGCTTTAATTCTGGCTGATTATCTTTCATTTCTCTTTCCTCCCCAATGATTTCGGATAAAGGCTGCTCTTCCTGATCCTTGATGATAGGCTTCGTAATGAGACGGATTCTTTTTATAATAATATTGATGGTATTCTTCAGCTGGATAAAATGGTTTTGCCGGTAGAATCTTCACATTAATAGGAACAGGAAAACGGCCGCTTTCATTTAGCTTTTGCTTGGACTCTTCTGCAAGGCGCCGCTGCTCCTCTGTATGATAAAAAATAGCAGGCTGATAAGATTGCCCCCGGTCATAAAATTGGCCGCCAATGTCTGTTGGATCAATATTCATCCAATAAATATCAAGAAGCTGCTCATATGGAAAAACGGCCGGATCATACGTAATTTCTACCGCTTCATAATGTCCTGTCGTTTCACTGCATACCTCTTCATAAGTTGGGTTTTCTGTAACTCCTCCGGTGTATCCGGAAATGATTTTTTTAATTCCCGGCTGTTCATCAAACGGCTTCACCATACACCAAAAACAGCCTCCGGCAAAGATTGCTTTCTCTTCCATCAATTATCACCTCTTCAGAAAGTAATACCCCTTTTTATCATTTTAAATGTCTTCACAAAAAAGAGGAATTATTCAGCTCATAAAAAAGCTTGCCCCTGCATATAGGGGCAAGCTTTTTTTGCTATTGTTCTACGGGAAGCTGAAACGTAAAGCGGATATCATCCTTTTTAAGATCAATGCGATCCGCTTTAACCTTCAAATCACTCTCAAGCTTCATTTTATCTAAGGAGATATAAATTAATTCATCGTTAGGCATAATCTTTACCCAATCAGGAAATTGATACGCATCTCTTGCTGCTTTCAGCACATAGGAAACAGGTAAATTAATTCTACCCACTTTGATTCCCTTTTGCCGCAAAATCACATTGCCATTCTTTAAAGCTTCAGGTTCAAATGTTAGTTTATAGTCAATTCGCTCTGAAAATACGGCTATATCCCCATATAACTCTACTTGATCGCGCAAGTATACATTATAATCAACAAAACTTTTCTCTTTTTCTTTTTCAATAAATGTTTTTATTACTCTATTTAAATCTTCTTTATTGGACCGCACATGAAATTCAACAGCCTCCTTTGCTGGATAAGCTTTTGGCAACGGTTCATCTTTTATCGGTGAGAATAAGCCGATAACAAGGATAAAGATAATAATTACATTTAAAGCAAGCAACCCTAAAAACGCTAGTTTCCAACCTTTTTTCATTCGCTCTCCTCATTTGCGTAGATAATTTTTTTGTTCGTCAGCTCCTCAAGCTTCTGCCCGTCGATCGTTTCAAATATCCTGTTTGCTATCTGTTCATACCCTTTATCATTTGGATGAAACTGGTCATTGTACAGGAGATTTTCCTCCGTATTCTCGAAAAGATCTTCTACAGTAACAAAGCATGTTTGGTCATATTGTTCAACTACATGCTTGCTCGCCTCATTCCAATCATCTATAATAGCCGATACTTCCTTTACATCAGACAATACCTTCATAAACGGATTATAAAGACCCACTAAGACGATACCTGCATCTCTGTTTTCCTTTCTAACCGTTTGAATAACTTTATCAAGCCGCTCTTCATAAGATCCCCGCTGCTTGTCAAACGCCTTAACACTCAACTGTGTCAAGTTATCTTTAAATACCTTCATTATGTCATTTCCGCCGATTGTAATGATAACAAGGTCTGCTTTTTTCAGAGACTGTCTGACCTCTTGTTGATTTAGCCTTTTAAGCAGCTGGTCTGTGCGATTTCCTTTTACTCCGTAATTCACGAAACGGGCCTTTTTCACCTCGGCAAGCTGTTCTAGCTGCCGTTGCAAATAAGGGATATATCCGCCGCTTTCTGTACTGTCTCCCACTCCTTCAGTTAGAGAATCGCCAATTGAAACGACGTCTAAATTTTTCGGAATTACTTCTGTTGTTTCGTTTGGAAATGTGGAGCAGCCTGTTAAACTGAACACAAAGGCCAAGAAAATGATCCACATTTTTCTCAAGTTGTTCACCCCGCAGTTTGAATTATTCATATTATAGCATATTCCTTTTTTCGAAGAAGCATTGGCTTATCTTTCTAAATAGGCTCTTGATCGATTGTATAGTATACTATGTTTGACCGTATAGCAAAAACACTGAAAAGGAGTTTATTCCCATGAAGTCGCTTTATTATTTCGCTGTTCTTGGTATTTTGCTCGTCTTGATTGCCGGCTGTTCATCAAAATCGGAAAAAGAAAAAGCCAAAGAGCCTGAGCATTCCGGCCAACACGATGCACACACTTTGCCAAATGGAGATCTGCAAGAAACTACCTCTTCCGTTAAAGAAATGCCTACCTTTTTAAATGATAAAAACGATGACATGAAAACTGTCTATTTAGCAGCTGCTCAGCATCCCGATGTGCTTGCCTCGATGCCCTGCTATTGCGGATGCGGCGATTCAGCTGGACATAAGAGCAATTTAAATTGCTTCGTCGCTGACATTTCAGAAAATAAGGTCGTCTGGGACGATCATGGCACCCGCTGTGGCGTATGCTTGGAGATTGCTGCAGAATCCATCCTTATGTCAAAAGAAGGTAAATCACTGCAGGAAATCCGTCAATATATTGATGAAAAATATAAAGAGGGCTACGCCAAGCCTACACCAACTCCAATGCCAGCATAAAAAAGTGTTCCGAAAGCATACAGC
Source organism: Pseudobacillus sp. FSL P4-0506 (assembly GCF_038003025.1). Taxonomy (NCBI): domain Bacteria; kingdom Bacillati; phylum Bacillota; class Bacilli; order Caryophanales; family Bacillaceae; genus Pseudobacillus; species Pseudobacillus sp. FSL P4-0506. The sequence goes on along the minus strand of NZ_JBBOOI010000001.1, from coordinate 2,200,574 downwards.
TTTCGGAACACTTTTTATGTGGCAAACGAATCACTTACTTAGCCCAATACATCACGCCAAGAGCGCCTAATCCTGTATGCGTTGAAATAATTGGAGTGGTTGTTTCAATTTCAAAATTTTCAAACCCTGTCAACTCGATTAACTTCGCTTTAAGGCGGCTAGCCAATTCATAGCCGTCGGCGTGAACGAGACCGATCTTCATTATTTTTTTTCCTTTCACTTCTTCGGCAATATGAGTAGACAAATATTTAATGACTTGGGCATGGCTTCTTACTTTTGCCACCGGACTCAATTCGCCTGTGTCAAGATTAGCAATGGGCTTTATATTTAAAAGCGACCCGATAAAGCCTTTCGCTTTGCCGATACGCCCGCCCTTTATTAAATTTTCCAGTGTATCGACGACAATATAAAGCTTCGTCTGTGAGCGGATTTCCTGTAGCTGGCGAACGATCGCCTCCATCGGTACTCCTTGTTCAGAAAGCTTGGCTGCTTCCACTACTTGAAAAGAAAGCGCTTTTGAAATATAGCCCGAATCTACCACCGTAACATCCGATTGACTCATTTCCGCTGCTTGTTCAGCAGCTCGTACCGTTCCACTCATCTTTCCTGTCATATGGATAGACAGAATCTGGCTGCCATCTTTTCCTAACTCATCATATAATTCTACAAATCGCCCAACGGAAGGCTGCGAGCTTTTTGGCAATTCATTCGCCTTCTTCATTTCTTCTAGAAATTCATCAGGTGAAATATCAATAGTATCTAGATATGTTTTTCCATCTATGAAAATCGTTAAAGGTACGATCGTAATCCCGTACTGATCCAGCACTTCCTTTTTCAAATCTACTGTTGAATCCGTTACAATCTTAATTTTATGCACGACTCCACATCCTTATCATCAATCAACCTGAGGATATTATAACGTTAAATAAGACAATTAACATCCTCTTCTTTTGACAAAAAAAAGAACGAAGAGGATCTTCGTTCTTGAAAGAAACCTGTTTTTTCTTGCAGACAGATAACGGACAGAGCTCTTTATTGACTTCCTCCGTATGAGGGCAATTGTGCCATAATTTTTTTCGCTTGCTGTTTTCCTTTTTCACTTACCATGCAGCCCCTTACCCCTCTGTTCACTTCTATCCATCCCTTTTCCCTTAATGCATTTACTATGCTTTTTACCTTGCCTTCTCCAATAGACAGACCTTTTTCCATTAATTCCTCGACAATGCGCCTTCTTCCAATACCAAATTTTTGATAAATGATTAGAAGCACATGATCTTCTTCTGAAATCGATTTCTTTACATAATAGGGCTCTTTCAGCTGCTTATCCTTTTCCCATTCAAACATAAAATAGGCCGGCAAATCCTCTAAACTAATTTTTTGTCCCGGGTTTTTCATGCTTACCATGTATTCTACGACATTCACTAGCTCTCTTACATTTCCCGGCCAAGGGTGGTGGGTTAAAAAGTCCATCGTTTCTTTGTCTACATACTCATTTACATGATACACATCCTGTTGAGAAAAGAGGTTGAAATAATGATGAACGAGAGGAAGAATATCCTCTCTTCTTTCCCGTAAAGCTACCGTTTGCAACGGCAGAACATTTAACCGGTAGTACAGATCTTTTCTAAACGATCCATCAGTAATTTTACTTACTAGGTCTTGGTTTGTCGCGGCGATAATCCGAATGTCTACAGGTACCTGATGGTTGCCTCCGACTCTTCTTATTTCTCCTTCTTGGATTACCCTTAACAATTTCACTTGCAAATCAAGGGGCGCCTCTCCGATTTCATCCATAAAAATCGTCCCACAATTAGCCTCTTCAAATAGCCCTCTTTTCCCTCCTTTTTTCGCGCCGGTAAATGCTCCTTCTTCATAACCGAATAATTCACTCTCTAAAATAGAAGGAGAGAGCGCTGCGAAGTTCACTGGAACAAAGGGCTGATCAGAGCGTGACGATTCATTATGGATCGCTTGAGCAAGCAGCTCTTTTCCTGTGCCACTTTCCCCTTGAATAAGAATCACAGCATTTCTTCTTGCCATCCGCTTAGCCAATTGAATCATTTTATTCATCTTTTCATTGCGAGTATGCAGATGAGTGAAGTGATAGCGCGCTCTAAATTTACTGCTGTTAATTTTAGAACTGATTACCTTATCTACATACTTAAACGTGTCGTAATTTTCAAGTTCAATTAAATAACAAATGACCTCCTCTTCGTTTTCTACTTTATCTACTGATACGATATATGTATTGTTTTTTAAATGAAAAACTTCTTCCTCATAATGTGGAGCAGTACTTACATCAAATTCTGATCCAAACAAATCTTTCACATTTACATTTAGAAGGATATTCCCTTCAAAAATCCACTTCATTTTCTCATTGGAATAGGTAACATTCCCTTGTTCATCGCAAAACAGTAATGCTTTCGGAAACTTATCGAAAATAGTGGTCAAAAGGAGGTTTGAATGATCTAATTTCTGATTAATGGTTGATAGATACTTTGTTAAGTCAATGATTTCACTCACGAATTCAGAGGAAGCCAACATTCCTGCTTTTTTAAGAACATTTAATTCAGACATGATTTCAGTAATAGTAGTAATGTCAATTTGTCTGTTTCCTATGTCGATCACTTCTTGAATCTCCGGAGGCACAAACCGGCTCTCTCCAGGTGTGATTGCTATGGAACAGGAGGAATAACTCTTAATCCCTGGGTAGTAAGGGGAAAAAGTGAGTGATTGAAATCCGTGCCCCTTCAGTTGTTCAATCGTTTCATAACAACTTTCTTTCGTGTCATTGACTAATAAAATATTTGTTTTTTCTTTTAACATAAAAATCTTTTCGATGTGCCGATAGCTTAGTGCCCGTCTAGCAATGATAATCTTCTTAGCTTCCTGTACCTGTTTGGATACATGGGGCAAAATAGGTGCTCCTGTCAACAGTACAATTTTATCTTTAAAGGTTGCCTCTACTCCTTTTTCAATTGAATAACCTCGAATGATTACTTCGTCTCCTAGATAACGTTTAATTTGTTTGGTCATACTCTGCAACGTGTTATCACCTAAAGAAATAATAATCAGTTCCTTCACAGATAGCCCTCCTTCTCTACCAATCCCTCATTTACTATGACTCCCATTTTTAGCAGTTGGTCTCAGTATAAATAATAGAAGCATAATAAAAAAGAGTGAGTTCACCCCACTCTCATTCATTGTTCCTGCACAAATTGAATATGCTGCATACCTTGTTATTCAAATGCCCCTTTCTTTAATAGCTGATAATCTCTCATAAATGGGACCCCATTAACCCATACATCACGTATTTCCATATTTTCATCCATTAAGACGATATCTGCATAGCTTTGCTCTGCTATTGTCCCTCTAAATGGATACACACCTATCCCTTTTGCCGGAGTAATGGTGAACGGCTTTAATGCATCCTCCATTGAAAGCCCTTGTTCATTCACCAGTTCTTTTAAGGCCTGAATTGTGGGTTCGAACCCGGCTACTTCCAACCCTTCCAATTCACCTGTTTTATTAAATACCGGCATGCTGCCATTCGCATCAGAACTAACAGTAATTTGACTGATTGCCACACCATGATCCAGCAAATACTTGAGCGCTTGGGCAGCAGACAGTCGGCTGCCTTTTTTCTTTGTATTTATATTTGACGTAATATCTACAAGTCCCCCGCGATTGGCATATTCTATCGAAGCTTCTAACAAATCCTCACTGCGATTAATATGCGTTGGGCTAAATAAACTAATCGGCAAATCTGTTTCATACAGAATCTCATAGAGAGTATTGTAATGGTTTTTTCCCGTTCCCATATGCAAATGAATGAATCCTTTTTTGCCCGAAAGCATAGAAGCTACTCTTACGTGTGAGGCCAACCTTTTCAATTCTTCTTTTGTGACGTAAGAAGAACGGTGATCCTCAATCGCAAGCTTCAATCCTAATACTTCCTGGAAGAACATAATGTCTTCCCTCACGTCTCCGGTAAGTGTACTTGGCGGATAGCCATATCCTCCTGTTAGAATATAAGCATTCATTCCTTCTTCGTTTAAAGATTTAGCCTTAGACAATAAGCTTTTTGAATTCCGCCCTATATCATTTGTCCCCAGCAGGCCGACCACAGTAGAAATCCCATTTCTTATTAAAGATCCTAATTGAACTTCAGGTGTGCTTGAAGAGAATCCACCTTCACCGCCGCCTCCGGTAATATGAACATGACGATCGATTAGTCCTGGTATACATATCGTATGTTTCCCATTAATAATTTCAACATCTATCCCGCTTATTATAATGTCATCATCTATTTTAATAATTTTATCTCCCGCAATAAGAACGTCTTTTTCCCCTGCATACTCTGGTGAATAAACGTTTGTCTGTTTAATTACTTTCAACATTGTGTTTCCCCCTGCAACCGTTTAAATTTTATATTGAAAATCATCCTCTTTTGATGATTGTCCTTCTGTAGCAGCTTTGACTTTTTCAATTGAAAACCCAGTGTATCCATAAATAATGGCAAAAATAAACCCGACGTAACACATGACAGCCCAAGGTAAAAACTCTATGACGGGTACTCCTAAAGTGCTTGACATATACACTCCAGCTAAAGACCAAGGAACGATTGGGACTACTACAGTACCGGAGTCTTCCAACGTCCTTGAAAGATTTTTAGCATGTAATCCTCTTTCAGCATATACATTTCTAAAAAGCTCACCTGGTATTAAGATAGACAAGTATGAGCTTCCCGTTGTGACTGCAATCGTAATGCAAGACAATACTGTAGCCAAAATTAAACTGCCTGTTGACTTTGCCTTTTCATTCACTTTTTCCAATACGACTTCTAAGCATCCTACCTTACTGACTACCCCAGCAAAAGCGAAAGAACAAAAAGCAATTAAAGTGGTTCCCATCATCGAGCTCATTCCGCCACGATTGAGCAAACCTGAAACGTCTTCCGGTATTGTAGAAACATCTACCGTTCCTGACATCATACTGATGTTGAACCCGCTGACAGTTGCCAAGAAAGCATTTTCAACAGATATACCTTGAAACACAATTCCAAGAATAATAGCAGTTGCGGAAGAAGCAATCATGACTGGAATAGTTGGATATTTTAAAATAGAACCGGCTAAAACGATAATAATAGGGACCACCAATAAAACATTCCAATCAAATGTAGAGGTTAACATGGATGTCATTTCATTCAAGCCCTCTTGGTTATTTCCACCTTTTACTTCCATCATTTTACCTGCAATGAAATAAACAATTACTCCGATAATAGCGGCTGGAATAGTTGTATACATCATATGTTTTATATGTTCATACAATTTGCTTCCTGCCGCAGCTGGGGCTAAGTTTGTAGTATCGGAAAGAGGAGACAACTTATCTCCAAAATAAGCCCCAGCTACGACCGCACCCGCTGTAACCGGCAGTGAAACGCCTTGAACGAGCGCAATTCCCATCACTGCCACTCCAATCGTTCCTGCCGATCCCCACGAAGTACCGGTAAATGTTGAAACGATAGCTGCCACAAAAAAAGCAGTGATCAATAAGTAATTAGGATCGATTAATTTCAACCCATAGAAAATCATCATTGGAATCGTTCCTGAAACCATCCATGTGCCTATTAAAATACCCACAGTAATTAAAATAAGAATAGCAGACATCGATTTAGCTGTTGTTTGAACAATTCCTTCTTGCATCTCTTCCCATGAAACCCCTAAACTTTTTCCAATAAGAGCGGCGATGGCTGCGGCGATTAGAAGCAATGGCTCTGCCCTTAAATGAAACACACCGTATCCTATTCCCAGCAGCAGCAGCAAGGCGATGATAGGAGTGATGGCTAACATAAGACCGGGCTTCTTTTTCATCCTAAATTCCTCCTCTTCACTTTATCTATCTTTTATAATGCAATAATCATGCCATTAGTAAATTAATCAGAATTTACTGATATCTGCATACTATAAGCATGCTATCTCTTGTTGAAAGGGATAAAACGGGATAAGATACACCCATTGGACCGTTTCATCCCTTTCAACAAGTCCGTTTTATGCTCTGGCTTTCCAAGGCTATTTTGACAAGACAACAAAAAAGAGTTCGGAATGTTTTCATCCGAACTCTTTTTATCGAGCCGTCAAATCGAAGACGTTTTTCGATTCCACTCTTTATTAAGCTAGAAGTGAACGGTCACTTAGGAGGGCTTCGCCGCGAATTCTTTGGAATTCCGCCAGCAGCTTTTCTACCGTCAGATCCGGCTTTTCTTTTTCGTTTGCCTGGAAAATAATTTGACCTTTATCCATCATAATAAGGCGGTTGCCAAGATCTAGCGCCTGCTGCATATTGTGGGTGACCATTAGAGTTGTTAATTGAAACTTTTCAACAATTTCTTTTGTTAACTTTGTGATCAAATCTGCTCTTGCCGGGTCAAGCGCGGCTGTATGTTCATCCAAAAGTAAAATATCCGGTTTTGTAAATGTAGCCATCAACAAGGAGAGTGCCTGCCGCTCTCCGCCAGACAGCAGCCCTACCTTGGCCTGCAGGCGGTTTTCCAAACCAAGATGAAGAATTTCAAGCTGCTCACGAAAGAATTCGCGGCGCTTTTTAGTGACTCCAAATTGAAGCGATCTTGGCTTGGTTCGGTTATAGGCCAGCGCCAAATTTTCTTCAATGGTCATTGTCGGTGCTGTTCCAGCAAGTGGATTTTGAAAAACCCGGCCGATTTTTCTAGCTCGCTTATGCTCAGACATGGAAGTCATATTCGTACCATTAATATTTACTGTTCCATAATCAGGGAAAATATTTCCGGAAATGATGTTCATTAAAGTCGACTTTCCAGCTCCGTTACTTCCGATAACGGTTACGAAGTCACCTGGCTGCATTTGTAAATATAACTGATTCAGTGCAATTTTCTCATCCGGAGTACCTTCATAGAAAACTTTATAAATCTGATCTAGCTGCAGCAACCTGATCCCCTCCATTTGGCTTGGCCGAACTTAATTGTGCGGCCCGTTTTTTCTTTCTTGCTCCGGCTTTTTGCTTATCAATTAATTTAGGGACAACCAAAGCAAAGATAACAATAATAGCCGTAATCAACTTCATGTCACCTGTTTCAAGAAAATCTGCTCTTAGGGCCAATGTGACGATCAAACGATATAAAATAGCTCCGATCAATACAGCAAGTGTAGCCCTAACAATCGTTGCATTTCCGATGACAGCTTCTCCAATAATAACTGAAGCCAACCCAATAATAATCATCCCGATTCCCATTCCAACGTCACTGAATCCGTTATATTGAGCAACTAATGCTCCTGAAAAGGCAACTAATGCATTGGAAATACCTAATCCGAGAACTTTGAGCCAATCGGTGTTAGCTGAAAAGCTTCGCACCATTCCGTCATTGTCACCGACTGCCCGCAAGCTTAAGCCGATTTCTGTTTTAAGGAAGACGTCAACGATTTTCTTAATAGCAAAAGCTATGATGAACATAACAATGAGGATTCCCCAGGTAGAAGGAACATAATCAGCTAAACCAATAGAAGACAATAGACTTTGCATCATGTTGTCGAACCCTAATCCTTGCCACCAGGAAGTAATCTTGGTGATCACTGTTTCTTCCGAAAGAAGCGGCACATTCGGTTTATCCATAATGCGTAGGTTGATAGAATAAAGGGCAATCATCATTAAAATACCAGATAATAACGGATTAATTTTTCCTTTTGTATGAAGAATACCCGTCACACATCCCGCCAAAAACCCGGCTACCAATGCTCCAACGGTTGCAAGGAAAGGATTGACGCCGGAGATAATTAATACTGCGGCCGTTGCTCCTCCTGTTACAAAGCTCCCGTCAACTGTTAAATCAGGAAAGTCTAATATTCTAAAGGATAGATACACTCCCAAAGCCATAATGGCATAGATAACACCAACTTCTACTGAGCCAAATAAGGCCGTAAACATATAAATCTCCCCCTATTGGACGGATGATAAGGAGGCTTTGGCTAAGCCTCCTCATTTATTACTTTACAAATTCCGCTTCTTTTTTCCATTCGTCTTTAATTGGAATATTCATTTCTTTTGCTGCATTCTCATTAATAAGCAGCTTTAAATTTTGTGGAGGCTGTACAGCCATATCACCTGGCTTCTCTCCGTCTTTTAATATTTTCACTGCCATTTGTCCCGCTTCATAGCCAATGTCATAGTACTCAAAGCCGAAGGCCGCAAATCCGCCGCGCTTTACAGAATCAAGCTCACCAACAAATAAAGGTATATCTTTTTGGTTGGCCACTTGAACAACTGATTCAAGTGCAGATACAACCGTATTGTCCGTAATGATATAAATCATGTCAGCTTTTCCAGCAAGTGACTCGGTAGCCTGCTTTACCTCTGAAGAAGCCGATACCGTTACTGGCACCATTTTTAAACCATTTTTCTCCATGACTTTTTTCACTTCATCTACTTGGGCGACAGAGTTTTGTTCTCCCGCGTTATAAATAACACCTACACGCTTTCCTTCAAACTCTTTAGCCATAAATTCGATCGTTTTCGGGATTGCCTCTGGGTGCAAATCTGTTGTTCCTGTAAGATTTCCGCCCGGCTTTTCAGGGTCTTTTACTAAACCTGCTGCCTTCGCATCTGTAACTGAAGTGAAAACAATCGGAATATCTTTCGTCGCATTTAATGCGCCTGTAGCACTTGGAGTAGAGTTTGCGAATATTAAATCTACTTTGTCCCCGGCAAAGTTATTGGCGATGGTCTGATTGTTATTTTGATCGCCCTGAGCAATCTGCACATCATAATCTGCTTCTATCCCAGCATCTTCTAAAGCTTTCTTAAAGCCTTTGTAAGCGTTATCAAGGGATGGATGCTCAACAATTTGCGTAACGCCAATCTGGTACTTTTCCTCGCCCTTTCCTGAGGCTTCTTGTCCTTTTTCTTTGCTTTCTTCTCCGCAGCCAGCCAATAAAAGAGTACTCGCTATCCCAGCTGCCGTCATCCCTTTTATCCACTTTTTCATTCAATCTCCCCCTTTAGTCCCTATATTTCTGAAAATTTTGTACCTCTCTCTAAGATAAATTTATTATGCTTGAAAGGAAACAGAAAATCAAGTGTTTTCAGAATATTATTAAATTCGGTTTTTGGCGTTAATGCTTTTGTGCGTCATAGCATGAAAACTGAGTTTTCTCATAACTTTTATTTTTTGCATATTATCCAAAAAAAGCTTTCCTTGCATTTTTATCTGTTTTTTCTGACTATTCAAATCACCAAAATTACTATGCTTAAAAGCGGTTGTCCCTCTCCGGCAGCAAAATATAATCGTTAATCAGATTTGAAGACACCTTTGGAAAGTGACCATTTGGAAAAGACGAAAGGCCAGTCGTACTTTTCCACAAATAAATAACAGTATGGCTATGTTTTGCTCAGTCATCGCAGAGAAGTACTTTTCTTGCTTTAAAATTTAGTGCGGGAGAACTCAAATAGAAAGCAAGAGATTAGCCTCTCTTGCTTTCTTTATTTATATAGCGTTATGGTGGTTGGAGACTAGGCAAACAATGCCTTTTGCTTGTCAGCCAACAGGATCTTCCTTCTCTTTCATCCATATTTTTTATTTTAACTATAAATGAATGGAAGCCCATCCCGAAGGTTGGCTTCCAAAAAGAAACACGAATTCCTTCTATTATCTTCTTTTATAAATTCGGAAATAATATTCATAAGGATTGCGTTCGTTTTTGTCCCCTTGCTTTTCAGAAATGAGCTGCCAGTCCTCCCACTCAATGACATCAGGGAAAAATGTATCTCCTGGAAAAGAATGTTGGATAGCCGTTACATAAAGTTTATCCGCGTAAGGCATCATTTGTTCAAAGATTTCTGCCCCACCCGTGATAAATAGTTCCTCTTCATTCTTAGCTCTTTCGAACAGTTCTTCAAAAGAATGAACAACTGTGCAGCCAGCTGCTTTGTAATTTTTATCGCGGGTAATAATAATATTCTCGCGTCCCGGGAGCGGCTTGCCAATTGATTCATATGTTTTTCTGCCCATTACAATCGGATGGCCCATGGTTGTCTCTTTAAAAAACTTTAAATCCTCAGGAATTCGCCACGGTAAAGTATTATCCTTACCCATCACTCCATTTTCATCCATTGCCCAGATAAAAGAAATCACTCTCGTCACCTTCTTTTCAATTTGCCGTTGTACAGTCTTCAATAGAAAATACGGCTCATTTTACTCTTCCTCAAGTATTCTCACTTTTTCTTATGATTTGTAATCCTTGTTGGTCCAGAGCATAATGAATGCCTTGCTGTAATGTTGAGAAACAAGGCACTCCATCTATCTCATAGCCGCTCTGGGTAATTTGCATGCTCAGCTCCGGTGCTATTCCAACTAGCAGGCAACTCGTTCCCAGCAGAGAGGCTGCCTGGACAAACTTTTGCAGAAAAGATAACGTATACTCATCGACACCTTTTATCCCTGTCAAATCAAGAATGAGATAGGACGCCTGATAATTCGGCAAATTGAGCAGCGTTCTATTTAACAGCTCTTCCGCCCTGAACTCCTCATACTTTCCTACAAGAGGAATAACCAAGATCGATTCAATAACAGGAATAATAGGAGACGATATATCTTTAATAATGTCGGAAAGTATCTTTGTTCGCTCAGAAATACTCTTTTCCAATTCTCTTTGAGCTTGTTGCTCTTCTTCCTGAAACATGGCCTTAACATTTAATGTAGGCGTTATGTGAGAAGGGAAAAATTCATATTCAGTATAATCATCTCCCTCAATCTGGCTTTTTAAAATTTTGTACCAGATGTTCGCGTTAAATAGCCCACTCAACACACCAGCCCAATGCCCAGGCAGGAAAGTACCTTCCTCTTCCTTTTGCTGAGCTACATTAATTTTATACTCCCAGCTATTCTTTACTCGGACAATCGCTGTCTTTTCTTCTTCTGAAAAAGACTGAATCCCTGTGACGCCCCATCCGGCCGTCAAGTATGTATTCGGTAGTTTTTCTAAAATCGTTCCAACGTCCCCAATGGATTCCAAATAAAAGTTACTTACAATTCTCCCTGTCCTGTAGCCAGCCGTCTCCAACACAAGCTTAGCTGCCTTTTCGCCTGATATTTCTTCAATGGAATCAAGCAATGTTTTAAAAGCAGTATTCACCCAGAATAAAACGACTTCATCATTTTCAAATTTCAATGTCCCTTTTTCCAAATCCCAATCAAATAGAGAACCTTGAACATTTATCTCGTAGTTTGCCAACTTGAATGACCTCCACTATTTTTGCACGAATAATCCTGCTAGTATGTTGTTCCATCAGGCGAAAAAGAATCCGCTCATCTTATAAGGAAACATGCCCTTTCATTATAATAGTGCGATGAGGGCATTGTAAATTCAAATGGAATAGGGGACAGTAATAAAAAGCAGTGGAATGATTCACACTCCACTGCTTGCCTCCATATGTTCAAACTGCTACAGGCGCTTTAATAGGACCATGAGGATGGTAGCCGATTAACTCTATATCTTCTATAGAAAAGTCAAAAATATGTTTCACCCCAGAGTTCAACTTTAACTGCGGAAGCTCTCGCGGCTCTCTCAACAACTGCTTTTCCACCTGCTCCACATGGTTAGAGTAGATGTGCACATCAGCTCCTGTATAAATTAACTCGCCAACTTCCAACCCACACTCATGGGCAATTAAATGGGTAAGCAAGGCGTAGGAAGCAATGTTGAAAGGCAGTCCTAGGAAAACATCGTTTGAGCGCATGTTAAACATGCAGCTAAGCTTTCCATCTACCACATAAAATTGAAAAGCGTAGTGACAAGGAGGCAGCTGCTGATTTTTAAGCTCTGAGGCACTCCAGGCGTTGCAAAGCAGGCGCCGTGAATCCGGGTTTCGTTTAATTTCATCAATAATATACTGAATTTGATCGTATACTTCCCCATCTGCCCCTTCCCAGCTGCGCCACTGCTTGCCATATACACTTCCTAAATCACCAAATTTTTGAGCAAAAGCATCGTCATTCAGTACGTTCTCTTGGTAAATGGCAAGCTGCTCTTCATACATCCGCTTAAATTCTTCGTCTTTTTGGCTTCTAAGGCCAAAATCTTTCATATCCGGGCCGTCATATTCCTCAGACTCTACCCACTTTTGAAATCCCCATTCATCCCAAATATGATTATTATTTTGCAACAGATAGCGGAGATTCGTATCTCCTTTTAAAAACCACAAAAGCTCGCTGACAATGAGCCGGAAAGGAACCCGTTTTGTCGTTAGCAACGGAAAACCTTCCTGCAAGTCAAAACGCATTTGATAGCCAAATATACTAATGGTCCCTGTTCCTGTTCGATCTTCTTTTCTTCTTCCTTCTTTTAAAATATATCGGCATAAATCTAAATATTGCTGTTCATTCTTACTCATTCTGTTCACTCCTTGTTCGTCACACCGGCTGCCGTCTCTTTTTCACCTACTTCCATTGTTCCGAAATGAAAGAGAGACGTCGGCCGGATTTGTTGATGAAAGCCCAGATTGGAAAACCGGCTGGATTGATAATGGTCCTTTAATACGATTCGTTGCTTAGCCACTCGGAGTGCTTCTTGAATGGTCTCCTGTGTCAGCTCATCCTGAACAGCAAGCTTTCTCAGTCCCGCGATTCCTTCTGAAGTCAATATAGGCTTTGTAAACATTGGATCAAAGTAAACAACGTCAACCGACTGATCAGGGAGAGAGGCTAGCACCTGCTGATAAGAGCCGCTAATGACATGGATTCGCTTCATAGCCTCGCCCAACTCACGCAGCGATGATTCCCACTCGTTCAACCCATGCTTCACCATATAAGCAAGTACAGGGTTCCCCTCTATTCCCGTCACACGGCCGGATGGCCCGATTACAAAGCTTGCCGCAATGCTATCCGATGCCAGACCTAATGTGCAATCCAGCAGAGACATTCCCGGTTTTAGCCCGGAGGCCGTGATAAAAGGATCATCCTCTCCTCTCATTAACCGTTTCACTCGAAAAGAAGCAGAATTTGGATGAAAGAAAAAAGGCTCTTCTGCATCGGACGCGTAAAATTCCAGCCGATTTTTAGCAACAATCAGACAATCTGAATCATAATCAGCCTGGAGAGAGGCAACCGATCGTTTGTTCCTTTTTACAAACGGGCAGTCCAGTTCAGCGGCTGCCCTTCTCGCTTTTTCTTCGATTTTTTTATTAGTACGTGCAGATGTCGATACAATCATCTTTTCTCCTGTAAAAAAGGATGCCCGGAGACATCCTTTGTTTATTTGCAGTATTGGTCGAATGCTTTTGTTAAATCTTGAATAATGGAACCTATATTGTTTCCTTCAATGTGTTCCCTCGGGACGAAATGAACGACTTCCTGGCCCTTTAATAATGCCATTGATGGGGAAGATGGTTCATAGCCATCAAAAAACTCACGCATTTGAGCAGTCGCTTCCCGATCTTGTCCAGCAAATACCGTTACTAAATGCTCAGGTGCCGGCTCATGCATAGTGGCTTGTACTGCAGCAGGACGAGCAAGCCCGGCAGCACAGCCGCAAACAGAATTTACTACTACAAGTGTTGTTCCTTCTACAGTGGAAATAAATTCATTCACTTCTTCTGCTGTCGTCAACTCTTTAAACCCAGCATTCGTTAATTCAGCTCGCATCGGTGCAGCCATTTGCTTCATATATTCTTCATAAGCATTTGTCATGTTTTATCCCTCCATTAATCATTTTTCTCTTGCTTCCGTCATTTGCTTCCAAACAGACCCCTTTGCTTCCTCACCGACTTGAATGCGCTCAATCGCCATTTTAACCTGCATTTGCACTTCAAATTCCGGATCATTCTCTGCTTTCTTTAAGGCAGGCAAAGCTGTTTCATCGCCGACTTCATACAAAAACATAGCGGCCCGCCAGCGGACAATTTTACTTTTATCTTCAAGAGCCTTACACATAGCTGGAATCGCTTCTTTGAAACCAAGATCAGAAAGACAATCACCAGCCGTGCGGCGAACTGTTACCGTTGCATCATTCAGCCCCTCATATAAAAGCGGCAAAACTTGTTTGTCTTCGAGCATGCCGATATAAACAACAGCTAGACGGCGAATGGCTGGTTTGCCGTCTCTCAGAGCCAGCTGTAAGACAGGCAGATCTTCTTCAGTAGGGTCTTCCATCTGCTCAAGCCATTGATAACGCCGGCGCCAGTCTTCCTCTTCCTGCCACATAGATGTGGTGATTTTTAAGCCGCGCCGTTTTACCTCGGGTATTGCCTTGCCCTCCGCTCCGGCAGCGGCCAATCCTTCTAGACGCTCACGAGGATAGGCGGCAACAATCTCTTCCAGCGTTTCTTTTCCGACTTCATTCAAATCGCCGTAGCGAATGCCGAACTCCTCCCACTTTCTTTGAAGCACATAGTTATCATCTGTTAGCTGCGCTTTTTTGAATGCTTCCAAGAAATAATCAGGCAGCGGAAAGCGTTTTTCTTCCGTGGCAGAGGTTAGTTTCAGCTGAATAGGGATTCCTTTAAATGTTTGGATAGATGCCTGCACTTCTCCATACGCCTCTTCTGTCCCTTTCGAAGCGTTATCTCCTGAAACAGCTTCACCGAACACTTCTCTCACTTGCGGAAGCAAGCCTTGCCAATCATATTTTCCATTGCGTTCAATCGCTAAAAAATCAGCCACATGGTAGACGCCCTTTATTCCTTCGATAGAAAGGATAGATTGAATCTCTTTTGGGGCTCCTTCTCCAGCTCCAGCTTTATAATTGTTGCTTTTGCCCGCAGGCAGTTCTTCGTCCAAAATTACTTTCATTGTATTCGGACTTGGTGTAGGTTCAATTTTTAAAATACGCAAAGTGAACGGCTCCTTTCACAATCTTTACCGCCATTCTACCATAGATAAAACAACTGGCGCTTTCTTTTGCTCACTGCGTGAATTCTGATAAATAGCTCCAGCGTTCAATGAGCTGCTCCAGCTTTTCATTGAGCTGTTCCAGTTCCATGCTTAACTGCTGAGCTTTTTCAAAATCGCTGCCCACTGCTTCCAATTCTTCGTCCGCTTGAACTATACGATCTTCTACTTTAGCAATCTCTTCTTCAATGGTTTCCCATTCCCGTTGTTCATGATAGCTTAGCTTTTTCTTTGGCTTTTCTCTGACAGGCTCAACTTTCGTCTCTTTAACGGGTGCCTCCTCTAGCTTTTCAGCCATGGCCTGTTCGGCTAAATAGTCACTATACTGACCATAGTAGGATCCGATTACACCATCGCCCTCAAAGATAAGCAGCCGATCCGCCGTCTTATCCAGGAAGTAACGGTCATGGGACACGGTGATAACGACTCCAGGAAAATCCTCCAAGTAATCTTCAAGCACAGTCAGCGTCTCTGTATCCAGATCATTTGTTGGTTCATCCAGCAGCAAGACATTTGGCTGTGTCATTAACAGTTTCAATAAATAAAGGCGTCGCTTCTCTCCGCCGGATAGCTTGTAAATCGGTGTACCATGGGCATGCATAGGAAAAAGAAAACGCTCAAGCATTTGAGCAGCAGAAATTTTTTCTCCTGTCTTTGTTGTTATAATCTCTGCGGACTCGCGGATATAAGCAATTATACGCATATTTTCGTCCATGTCTGTCCGCTCTTGTGTATAATAAGCAATCTTCACTGTTTGACCGGTTATCATTTCCCCGCAATCAAATGGCAGTTTTCCAGCGAGCAAGTTCATAAAAGTAGACTTGCCGCTTCCGTTTTTTCCAATAACGCCAAAACGGTCTCCAGGTTTTACGAGCAAGTTAAAGTCCTTCAGGATCGCTTGGCCATCAAATGATTTAGAAACATTTCTTAGCTCAAACACTTGTTTGCCGAGCCGGCTACCCTTTACCGACAAATCAACCTGCTCTTTTTTTGGCCCTTGACCGAGTGCGCCTTCTAATTGTTCAAAGCGGCCAATCCGCGCTTTTTGTTTTGTTGTTCTTGCTTTAGCGCCCCGGCGCATCCAGGCCAGCTCCCGGCGATATAAATTTCTTCGTTTGTCTTCTTCGGCAGCCTGTTGTTCCTCACGCTCTGCCTTGGCAGCAATATAATCCTGATAGTTGCCTTTATATGTATATAAACGGCCATGGTCAAGCTCGAACATTCTATTTGTCACTCTATCCAAAAAGTACCGGTCATGGGTAACAAGCAGCACGGCTCCGGAATATTTGCTTAAGTACTCTTCCAGCCAGCGGATCGTTTCATAATCTAAATGGTTCGTTGGTTCATCAAGGATTAACAAATCAGGCGTTTCAATCAATACTTGCGCAAGCGCCACCCGCTTTTTCTGCCCGCCGGACAGCTCGCTGATTTTTCGGCTAAAATCAGGGATACCCAATCTTGTTAAAATCGCTTCGGCATTTGTGTTTGCTTCCCAGGCACCTAGTGCATCCATCTGCTTTTGCAGCTCAAACAACTGCTCGGCTACCTCTTGATCCTGTGGATCCTGTTCGAGCTGTTTTAATGTGCTTTCATATTCTTTTAGCAATTGAATCACTGGTGCGTCACTTAAAAATACTTGATCCATTACAGTCAACTCCGGATTCATTTCCGGTTCCTGTTCTAAATAAGCAATCGTATAATCATTCGGGCAAACAATCTCCCCGCTGTCAGGCATGTCTTTTCCTGCGACGATTTTTAACAGACTAGATTTCCCTGTGCCATTCACACCAATCAAGCCAGCCCGTTCTTTTTCGGCAATGGAAAAAGTGATCTCGTCAAACAGCAATTTTTCTCCGTACGATTTTGACATATCTTGCACAGTAAGTGCTCTCATTTTCTTTCTCTCCCCATTTGCAAATCATTCACTGCCTTTTGTTATCATTTGCAGCGAATCAGCGATAAAGCTGATTAACTCACCAAACTCTGTCATCATCTCTTCCGTGATCATTCGTTCAAAGTAAACGTGCCACTCACACATGGTCTCTGTTTGATCAGACTCGATTCTTCTCCATTCATAACGCCTCTCTTTTCCCCATATTTTTTCTAAAAGGCTCATATCCGCCGATGTCAAATCTTGCTCTGTCCCGCTGTATAAAATATGCAGCGACACGCCCGGAATAGCACCGGGAAGAGGCAACAGTTCGCCCGCCAACTTTTCAAGATTTGCTTCAACGGTCAGTGACACCTTGAGTTGCTCGTTTTCTTTGAGCGAAAATGTGATCGCTGCTTCTCGACTAAGATTGGCAAGATCCATCTTATCCGTACGGTTATGAATGTGAAAAAGGCCGGCCAGATCCCGGTCATATATTTCGGCTTGTATCATGAATTTGATGTTATCAAAAGCAGTCGGATCAAACAAATCAACACCTTCTTTATTGTTGTTCAAACAAACATCCTATTCTTTCTCCATCATAAATAATGTAAAAAAGGTCAATGACTGTTTCAATTCAGCGGAAAAAGACTGTACCGCCGCTTCTGTCATGCCGCCTTTATAAACATATTCTTCTGCTATAGGCTGAAAGCCGTTTTCTCGTGCGAGCTTGACAAATTCCCAAGGCATCATTGTATTCATAATAACTGGCTGGCCGCTCAAACGATTATAGCTGTTTTCCCGCGGACCGGCTGTTGGGCCTAATATCGCTGCACAAAATTTCCCAGAAGGCTTCAGCACTCGTTTAATTTCTTTTAACACATGATAGGGATTCTCAGTCCACTCCAAAGAATTAATGGCCATTACAGCATCGAGTTCATCGTTTTGAAAAGGTAGATTGGCTAAATCACCTTGCTTAAAAGTTAGCCGCTCTGTCTCAAATTTTTGTGCAAATTCCACCATTTTATTGGACAAATCGATTCCAACTACTTCGTATCCTGCTTGGTTCAGCTTTTGACTGCCATAGCCATCTCCACAGCCTAGATCGGCCACCAGGCTGTTTTTCGGGACGTAATTGGCAAAGAAAGGACAGACTCCTTTACGGCTGCCATTTTCCCACATGTCGGCACTTTTAGCTTGCCACCCGCCTGCTCTCGCATTCCATTGGTTTTTCGCTTCTTTTTGCCACGATACATCCGCCATTTTCATCCCTCCTGCTTTCTTTCATTGTAAGGGAATAGAATAGCTTTCGGCAATATAAATGAAACCGCTCCTGAGGTCAGGGGCGGCTTCCTTTTCATTCGAACGTGAAGGATCACTTTATGAACTGATCAGCGGACTTCTTGAGAAATAACGCAACGACTCTTCTTTGATGCGGGTAAACAATTGGGGATTAACGAAAGGAATAAGCTCTTCAGCAATCCTCCAGGCATTTAACTCAATTTGAGCCAAAACTTCGACGCTTTTCGTTTCTTCCAGTCGGGCACTTAAGGAAGGCAGCTCCTGGTCTAATGCATGCCCAAGCTCATGGGCAAAAATAATCCATTCATATTCCTTCAACTGCTCCAGTGATCCAAGAAGCCTTTCGCATTGAATGGCAATGTCTTGTTTAAAGAGGGTAATCGAATGGGTAGCGGGCGAATACTTCCCTCCTACACAACGAGCTCCTGGAAACTCTTTTTTTATTTCCAGCGTTAACGTCTGATCCATCTTCTTCATTAAAGAATAAAAATTTGGTTCCCCCTGCATTTCACTCTCAACTCACTCTGCTTTTTATCTTTATTATTTTCATTTTCGCCTTTTTATGCTTCTATGTAGGTTTGAAGGCTCATTAGTTTTTTAATAATAGATGAAAAGCATCAGTTTGTATATAGGCAGTAAGAACCATTAAAAAATTGTCCCGGCAATCAGCTGAAACTTTTGCGGGACAATTTTTTATTCTAACGGTTTTTTTTGCAGAGAGTGAAGCATGTCAACTCTTTCCGGATCTTCATTAAAATAATCCACCAGATCAGCAATGCGGTCAATAGAATTCCAGCTTAAATGATGTTCAATACCTTCTACATCTTCATAAATGTGTTCTTCTTTCACGCCGATGATCCGCAAAAACTCCTCAAGCAAATCATGTCTTTCTACAAGGCGTTTGCCAATTTTCTTTCCTTTAGCAGTTAAAACCAGCCCACGGTATCTCTCGTATACTAAGTACTCATCCTTGTCCAGTTTTTGGACCATTTTTGTTACAGATGAGGGATGGACAGATAATGCTTCCGCAATATCAGACACACGGGCGTATCCTTTTTTATCTATAAGTATAAAAATTTGTTCTATGTAATCTTCCATGCTTGGTGTCGGCATCGGGACCCTCCTGAATATACTCATCCCTTTAAGTTTACTATAAGAGCGATTTGAGCACAAGCCACCGGGCTTTTCCTATTCATAGGGAACAATGAAATTTTTTGACTTTTTCCCCTTTCCCTTCCTTGACTAATTTTACTTTTTCCGGTATATTATACGTATTATAAACAGTTTTTTCTGTTTGTAATGAATATTTTGATTTGGGCACATATAGATAAGATGTGTTTCGAAGATTTAGGAGGATTCATTAATATGCAAAACGGTAAAGTAAAATGGTTTAACAATGAAAAAGGCTTTGGATTTATCGAAGTAGAAGGCGGAGACGATGTATTCGTTCACTTCACTGCAATCGAAGGCGACGGATACAAATCCTTAGAAGAAGGTCAAGAAGTTTCTTTTGAAATCGTAGAAGGAAACCGTGGACCTCAAGCAGCTAACGTTGTAAAACTATAATTGAACTCATAAAGCCGGCAAGATTTGCCGGCTTTTTATTTTTATTTAAGCAGCTGTTCTCCACATTTTCTCAGCTGTTCCCCTACTGTGCATTTAGTGATACAAAACTTATGGGCATATGCTTTCCCCTTTTCCTTTCGAAATGTCACCTTGAGCAGGCATCCATCGCAATATGTTTGTAGAATCTCCTCTACCTCTGCCATAAGCTGTTTTCTTTCCAAGTAAGTCACACCTTTCTATACAGCTTTTGCTTAAGAAATCACGGAATGGCTGCTGACGAAATTTCCCTGCAGTGCTTGGTTCGCCAGTTTGTCCGCTTCTTTATTTTGCCTTCTGTCTACCGGTTTGTAAAGCGGTGACAAATGAAGCGATTGCATCTTTTGTTCAATCCGATCAAGCCATTTATTTAATGTTTCATCAAAGCAAGGCCATTCCCCTGACAGCTGTTTCAAGACTACATGAGAATCTCCTGTAATTGTAACCGGTACTTGTTTGACGCCGATTTCTTCAAGCAGTTCAATGGCCTTATAAAGGGCTGCATATTCCGCTTCGTTATTGGACTCCAATTGGAGAAGCTTTTCATTTATCCGACAGCGCCAATCTTCTCCATTCTTTTTATAGTAAACAGCAATCCCAATGCCGGCTATTTGGTTTTCTCTGTCAAAACCGCCGTCAAAATACACTTCTACTTCACCTGGTGCCTCATCAAGCTGCTTGTTTAGTTTAGTGAATTCCTTCACTGTCCATTCATTTAAGAGCTCATCAGTAACTGTAGCATTTTTCATTCTCCCTGTTTTATTTAAATCTTCAACAATGGGCAGCACCAGGTCTTTGCTTAGCCACTCTGATTCAAATTCTGTTTTCCTGCCTTTAAATTCATATTGCCACTTAATTTTCATTTTCATATTGATCCCCGCTTTCTTCTTGACCAATTTTCATGTTTTTGTATAATGTACGTTATGCTCAAACACAAGAATAAAGACAGACATTTTTCCGCTATTTCTTTCATATCACAGGAGGTTTTGTATGTTCAATGAATGGTTTGGCTTTATATTTATTATCATTAACTTTACTATATTTTTAGCCATGTATCGACTATTTGGGCGTACAGGATTGTTTACATGGGTTGGTGTCGCCACCATACTGGCTAATCTTCAAGTAGTGAAGACTATTGAAGTGTTCGGCTTAACCGCTACCCTTGGCAACACGATGTATGGGACCGCCTTTCTGGCCACGGATTTGCTCAATGAACGCTATGGGAAAGAAGATGCAAAAAAAGCAGTGTGGCTCGGCTTTTTTACGCTAGTCATGATGACAATGATCATGCAAATGGTTCTTCTTTTTAAGCCAGGACCATCAGATTTTGCTCAGGAGCCTATGAGCCAGTTGTTTAGTTTATTGCCCCGCATTGCTGTTGGAAGTCTTGCCGCCTATTTAGTGAGCCAATTTGCCGATGTATATATCTTTTCTTATTTAAAGAAAAAGTTTCCGACAGATTCACAATTTTGGATTCGTAACAACGGCAGCACGATGATCAGCCAGCTGCTGGATACTCTTGTTTTTACGAGCATCGCCTTTCTCGGTGCTTTCCCACTAGATGTTTGGGTACAGATTTTCCTTTCAACCTGTGCTTTAAAATGGATTATAGCGTTATTGGATACCCCATTTGGCTATATCGCTAAACGTTTTCCTAAATAATCACGAATCGATGGCTGAACGAAGCTCCATTTGTCAGTCATATTTTTTATGAGCGGAAACCAGGAACTAGTGGAACGTCCCTCCTTGGGCTCGAGGTCATAAGTCGACCTGGTTATGTGGCTGAACCACGCCACTCCACCATTTCGCCTTATGCTTGTCGCCCCAGGACAGGCGGCTTCGCTTTTCTTATTGCAAATTGTTTGTTTTTTCCGTAAAATTTATTGGTATGAAGCTAAACAAGGGGGGAATTCGATTGTTCGAAGTGTATACAGATGGAGCCAGCACTGGTTCTCCCGGCTGGGCGGGAGCGGGTGTTTTCATTAAAGAGGGCAGTCGTGTTGACCGCTATTCATTCCCTCTTGGTATAAGAGATACACATGAAGCGGAGTTTCTGGCCGTCATTCAAGCATTAAAGCTATTAAAAGAAAGACAAGCAGCGACCATTTCTTTGCGCAGCGATTCTCAGACAGTCGTTCAGGCAATTGAAAAAGAACATATACATAAAAAACTCTATCAACCGCTGCTGCAAGAAATCCTTTCACTATCAAAAGAGTTTCCGCTCTTCTTCGTCAAGTGGATCCCTAGCAAAGAAAATCGCGCGGATGGCCTTGCCCGTGAGGCAGTCAGACAAAATAAAGGTGTCGAAAAGTCATGAGATGGGCGGCTGAACTTTCCTTATTGTTTGTGGCCCTCATTTGGGGAGTGACTTTCGTCATTGTTCAACAAGCGATCGATCTGTTACCGCCTTTATTATTCAACGGTATTCGCTTTTTATGCGCTGCTCTCCTGCTTTTCCTGATAATCTTTCTTCGGAAGAAGATGGCCGGACTTACGATAAAAACATGGAAGCACGGCATTATACTCGGTATTTGTCTAGCCATCGGCTATGCTTTTCAAACGATCGGCCTTTTATATACAACAGTTTCTAAAACAGGCTTTATTACCGGCTTAAGCGTTGTGCTCGTGCCGCTTCTTTCTCTTATTCTTTTGAAAAAGAAGCCTGCACCAGGGGCGGCAATTGGTTCTGTTACCGCTGCGGGCGGTCTTTATTTGCTAACAGCTGGCGGAGCCGACGGCTGGAACATCGGTGACTTTTTTGTGTTAATCTGCGCCTTTGGGTTTGCCTTTCATATCATCTTCACCGACATATACACTCAGCTTTCTTCTGCATTGTCCTTAACAGCTGTACAAATTACCACGGTTGCTGTTTTGTGTCTTTTAGGCGGATTTATACTGGAAGACTGGCAATCTGCTTTAACCGCTGCTAATTTGCTTAACTCTTCTGTTTGGAGTGCGCTGCTCATTACTGCTTTTCTAGCGACAGCTCTTGCATTTTTTGTTCAGAGTGCAGCTCAGAAACATACAACACCGACAAGGGTCGTTCTCCTCCTGGCAATAGAGCCAGTGTTTGGCGCCTTAACCGCCTTTTTCTGGATTGATGAACGGCTCACTGCAGCGGGGTTAACTGGGTGTGCCTTTATTTTCATTGGCATGCTGCTCGCAGAGATCCCTGTCCAAAAATTACTTAGCTTAAGGTCTGCTGCCAATAAATCATAAAAAACGTCCGGAGAACCCGGACGTTTTTTATGATAGCAACCCATTAGAATAGGCAAAACTCAGAGCTGTCTGCCGATCTGCTATTCCTTTTTCCTTAAACCATTCTAATAAGGATAGAAAAAAGCTGCCGTCAAATTCCTTCTGTACTTTTAATGTAAGCTCTATGCCTGCTATGACCAATAGGTCTGAAGCATTGGTGGACCTCTTGCCAAAATAAATAAAAGCAATCACCTCGTCAGAAAAGCGAAATCCTTTTTCCTCCAGCTTGAGCAAATAATCTGCCAGCGTCTGTTCTTTCTCCACTTAAGTTCCCACCTTGAATGTTATGCAAACGGATCAGCTGTCTCTGCATAGGCAGCTGCAGCTTTCATTTGTGCCACATGGCGGCGTACCACTTTTAATTCTAGTTCTTCCACTGCGACCTCTGCCCCTCTTTCAATTCCTGTCCAGTCTGCTTCTTTAATATCCCAAACTAGCGGGACATGGCAATCAATTTCCGCCAGCTGCCGCGACAGTTGGAGCATGTCCACTCCCTCTGTTATCTTCTTCTGTTGTGAAGGAGTGAGCTGTTCAATATTTGAAAGAATCCCCTCAATGGTGCCAAACTCCCGTACAAGCTTAAAGGCTGTTTTTTCGCCGATTCCCTTAACACCTGGATATCCATCACTCGGATCACCCATTAGCGCCTTCACATCAATAAATTGCTTTGGAGTAATGGCAAATTGATCTGCAAAACTCTCAGCTGTATACGTTAAATAATTTCCAAAGCCTTTTTGCAAGAGCGTTACTTCAATATTGTGGTCAAGCAGTTGCAAAAGATCTTTGTCTCCGCTTAAAATTGTCACCCGCCGTTCTTTGTGCTCTCGTTTGGCAATTGTGCCGATGCAATCATCAGCCTCGTAACCCCTTACGCCAATATTAGGTAGCAAAAAAGAGGCTGCTACTTCTTTGGCTAAGTCAAATTGCGGCTGGAGTTCAACAGGAGGTGCCTGCCGATTCGACTTATAATCAGAAAACAATTCATTTCTAAATGTTTGGCTCCCCATATCCCAGCATACAGCTGCATGGGTTGGTCTCATATATTCAATCGCTGTAAGTACGTGCTTCATAAATCCCTGAACACCATTTGTTGGCATCCCCTTGGAATTCACCATAAATTGGCCGCTTACCGCTGTTGCAAAAAAAGCGCGAAACAGCAAAGCCATGCCATCTATGAGCAGCAAATGTTCTTGTTTATTCATTTTGTCACCTCTCTCTTATTTTATCATAAGTCGCTTGTCCATTGAAAAAAACAAACAAAAACCGCTCTGTTGTGAGCAACAGAACGGCTGTTATATTTATTGCTTTTCCTTTTCTACCGGTAAATCCTCATAAGACGACCAATCGCTATAGCTTCCGGGATAGAGACGGACATCGCGGAAGCCCGCTTGCTTCAATGCAATAATATTTGGAGTAGCCGATACACCTGATCCGCAATAAACAATAACCGGTTCATTTGGGTCTAATTGTTTAAATCGTTCTTTTTGTTCTTCTGGACTTTTCCAGCATGAACCGTCAAGGCCTTCTAAAAAGAAGTAATTTACAGCAGTAGGGATATGCCCTGGCACACGGTCAAGCGGCTCTACTTTCCCCGCATAACGTTCTGGTGCCCGCGAATCAATCAAAACAGCTCCTTCTTTTTCAAGCGCCGCTCTTTTCACATCTTCGATTGAGACAGCCCAGTCATGTTGCAGACTGATTGATAAACGTCCGCTTTTAGAGACAGGTATTTCACTCGTCATAGGGAGACCTTGCTTTTTCCATTCCGAAAAACCACCATCAAGAATATATACATGCTGATGGCCGATATAAGACATCAGCCACCAAAATCGTCCAGCAAACATGGCATCGCCATTATCATAGGCAATGATGGTTGTTTCATTTGTGATTCCGTAAGATTCTGCTATCTTTTGAAACTCATGCAGATCAGGAAGCGGATGGCGTCCGCCATGCGCTCCTTTCTTCCCTGATAACTGTCGATCAAGATGAGCATAAAAGGCACCGGGAATATGTGCTTCATTGTATTCTTTTTCACCAGCAGCAGGATCTGCCAAATGAAAACGACAGTCCACAATACAAATATTCGAATCATTTAAGTGCTCTGCTAGCCAGTCAATCGAGCGAATATACTTCACGTTCTCCTCTCCTTTTTACTCATCATTAGAGTTACTAATCTCGTCGAGTTTCCTGTTCAATAACTTAACAACCTGGTCTTTCGGATCCCAGCAATTAAATTGATAACGGGGTTTTGTTTCATACTGCAGCCGAGCACAATAATACCGCATGCCTTTTTCTGCTTTCACTGGCTGAAAGTGACGGCAAGTAGCACAAGCATGAAAATGGTTAACAATCGCTTTTTTACGGTCGCTCAAGTTCAACGAGTATATGCTCCCATTCCTCAATATTTTCAGCTGCATTCAATACTTGCAGCCAAGCAGTGAATTGCTCTTCAACATCAGAAGCTGCTGTTTCCTTCATGATATCCATACCTTCCACCGCTTCTTCCAGCGCCCATTTGCTTAATTTTTCTTTTTCTGCTGCCAAATAGCTATCAGCAAGCTCTGACAAACGGTTATGAAGAGCTTCCTGCATCAGCTGCTTTTCATTTTTCTCAAAGAAAGACTTCGCATTTTTGAATAGAGACAAAGCATCGCCAAATGCTTCAGGCGCCATTTCCTGAAAAGCAGCAGGAAATTCAGGTGTTTCCTTTGACGGCCACTCCATCGCTGAAAATTGTAGTTGCGGCTGGATTGATTGGCAATGCAGCTTCAGCGCTTCATACTTCTCTGCGAGCAGCTTGTGAGCCTGCTTTTCAGAACGCAGGCTGGTTGCCCGCATCTCCTGGGCTAAATCATAGCCAACAGCCTCGAGCAGCTCTTTCATCGCCTCGCTTAGCGCCGATTTAATCGGACGGCTGCCATTTAGGGATGCCGGATTAAACGACTCTTTAAAGAAATCAGAGAAGCGATAGAAGACACGCTGTTTTAAATAAAACACGAGTTCGTCCATTTCCTGTATCATACGCTTTTTAATGACTTGAGCTGTTTCATTTTTTATATAGCTGCTAATTTCATTCAACTGGCTTTCGAGCTCTTCTTTTTTCTGCTCCCGGTTTTCACGGTTTTCTTTAGCTGTTGCGATTAACTGACGAAGCTGTTCCAATCCACGATTCCATTCGGCTTCTGCAGACTGGATCGCCATTTCTGCCAAGTCACCTTCCAGAAATTGCTGGAACTCTTGTTTGAACGGGCGCAAATTCGAATAAGGATGATCAAGTTCTCCCCGTTCAATTTCCTGGATCGCCTGCAGACTGGACACACCGTGGATGCGAGGAAAACGAATGCCATATTGAAGCAGCTGCTCTTTCACATAATTGATGACATCCTCTACTTCTTCATCGCTGCTCGCTAAGTCGATGGCATTTACAATAAAGAACATTTTATCAAGCTCAAAGGCGTCTTTTACACGCCCAAGCTGAATAAGAAATTCTCTGTCAGCTTTTGAGAAAGCATGGTTATAATACGTTACAAACAAAATGGCATCTGAGTTTTTAATATACTCAAAGGCTACCCCTGTATGGCGGGCATTGATAGAATCAGCCCCTGGGGTATCGACAAGGGTAACTCCTTGGCGCGTAAACTCACAATCATAGTATAAGTCAATAGACTCGACGAAGCAGCTTTGCTTTTCATTAGCGACAAATCCCTGGAAAGCAGGAAGGTCTACAGAAAGCGTTTGACCAAGGTGGTCTTTGTATTCTTTATATCCTTCATAGAAAGCATTCAAGAAAGATAAGTGAATGTTTTCCCGACCTTCTCCCCCATTATTTTGTAACACCCCTGGGATAGCTTTATATGCGTCATCAAGCGACTGTACGGACTGATTGAAAAATTGTAGTGATTGCTGTAAATCAATCAACATCTGCTTTTCTGTTTTTAAATGAACAGCAGCTGTACGATGCCGATTTTTCTCATCCGGCGGGTGGATACGGTTAACAGCCGCTGTTGTTGGATTTGGTGAAACCGGCAATACTTTTTCACCGAGCATGGCATTAGCAAATGAAGATTTACCGGCACTGAACGCACCGAATAACGCAATCGTATATTTTCGTTGCTCTAGACGGTCAGCTTTTTGTTTGAGTCCATCGATAAAACGTTGGAATCCAGGTATACCAGCAAGCTGGCCGCTCATTTTCTTCAATCGTTCAGCTGTCTTTCCTACAGTAGCCGCCGGTTTTTCAACAGGCGCTGAAACATTTTCTTTTATCTCTGGTTTCTTTTCAGCAGGAGCCGCAGTAAGCTCAACTGCTAAATCTTCATTAAAAACAGTTACTTTATTCTGCTGCTCAGCCCATTGATGAACGAACGCTTCATATTGTGCAGGTAGGCTTAATGGCTCCTCTGCTAACAGGCGACGAATCGCCTTCTGTCTATTATCCACTGCTGCTTCTAAGCTGGCTAACTGCTGGATGGCTTCAAGCTTCTCATGCCAAGTAGACCATCTGGCTTGCAACTCCTGCCTCTCCGCTGCAAAACGCGTTTCCATACGAGCCGCTGCTTTTTCTTTTATTTCCTCGGTTAAGCTACGTGCATTTTTTTTCAACTGGCTGGCAAGATCGTCTGTATACGTAAGAACATAATCACCAGTAGCTCTTGCCCCCGGTTTGACCGTATTAGAAATGAGCTGTTCGTCCACTGATACAGCCAGCTCCTCTGCTTCAAGCTGCAATTCATCATCATTGAGCCCACTTGATTTAAGCCAACTGCCTAATTGCTGGCGCAAATGCCATTCAAGCTGCGTTTCTGCTTTCTCCTTGAGATCGGAGAGAAAGCGTTCCAGTCTTCGTTGGCGTTCTTCTTCCGTTTTCTTTTTGCTGAACAGCATTCCCACTTTAAAACCAGGCTGTACGGCTTCTAAAAACTCTCTGGCTAACTCGCGTGTAGAAGCAGGCATTAAATATGCGTTTTGCAGTACTTTCTCCCGCTCTTCTTCCCATTGGCGAACAAGTGCTTTAGCATCACGACTATCAAGCTGCTCTTTGGCCTGCTGCTCTTTCTCAACGATCTCTGTTTCGTCCCACTGATCACCAAGCACATTTAAGAGCTGCTCCTTTTTTTCAGCCTGCGCTTCTTTCAGCCAGGCAAGATGTTCGCTGACAAGACGATTCATCATTGTTTCAGCTGATCGGAGGGCAAGCTTTTCCCTGTCAGCCATGCTTTCTTGAATCAGATCCTTCACTTCCTGAAAGTCATTGCCCGGCAGGGAACGTTCTCTTAAACTCGTAAAGAAAAATTTCTCCGGTTTTACTCCCCAAGCAGCAAAGGATGTGTATACGGATTGCTTAAACTCTTCGAACGAGAGCTCTTCTTCCCGGTGCTTATCAATCTGATTAATGATCAGGTAAAGCTTAACCCCATGTGCAAGCAGCTCTTTCGTATAAATAAAGTTCAGTTCTGACTGCACATGATTGTAATCCATTACGTAGAACACCATGTCTGCGAGGTGAAGGGCTGATTCTGTTGAAATGCGATGGGCATCATCGGTAGAGTCAACACCTGGCGTATCCATTACAGTGACTTCAGCCGGCAGATTAGATCCGCTATGACCGATTTCAATCGCTTCTACTTCCTCTCCATTTTTGCAAAATTCTTTCACTCTATCAAAGTTGTACGGCGCCTTAAAAAGCAACGGCTGCTTTTCCTTATAATAAACTTTGGCAAAGTCCTCGGGAGCATGGTGAATTTTCACGAGGTTAGCGCTTGTCGGGATAGGGCTTGACGGCAGCAAGTTCTCACCAGTCAACTCATTAATCATCGTTGACTTACCTGCTGAAAAGTGGCCGCAAAAAGCCACGATAAATTCTTCGTCATGCAGTTTTTTTAAAAATAATTTGGCTTTTCCGGCCCGCTCCTCATCCCCGGCCTGTTGAAAAATCTCAAAAAGACCGACGGTTTTAGAAATCACTTGGGGCATTGATTGCTGGATAGTTGCTACTGACATTCTGTTAAATCTCCTTATATTAAGTTTCTCAGCTATTTGCAAGTTTCTTTTATTGTAAACGATTTTCGTCAACTTTCCTATACGAAAAAAAGAAGGCCTCGATAGCCTTCTTCTAGTTTATTATTTAATTTATAATCAATTGTGCGGTGCTTGTGGTTTGCCGACGTGGCCGACTACATATTTCATTACGCCTCCATATATCACAACTGTCGCCGTTACAAACATCCAAACCATGAAAAGCACCGTCCTTTTGATTAATATTTTTTCACAAGTTGAGAATAATTTTCATCTTCAATTACATCTTAGCATGGCCGATAATGATTTTCAATTATATTTTTATTTTTTTCTGTTTTTTTAATTTTGTATACTCTCTATCGATTTCTATTTCGCTAATCAAAGTGCATGAAATCAGAGAAATTGCTTCTCATTCAGCGAGCCTTCTAGTGTGAATTTGCCCTTTAGTCGCTTCGCTTTCTCAGAAGTTGAATGACATCCTTGCATTCCCTCATACAAGGTCATGCGAGTGCATGACGGAAGGACTTTCACAACCCCCGTTCCAATTAATCATATAACATCCACACGGACCTTTATTGAAAAAAAGCTGGCGCTAGATCCTATTATTTGACCAATACTCTCATCACCTGCAATGATTAAAAGGGCTGACTATACGTACGTTGGGATAACCGCTTTTACTTCTTGCTCAGTACTTTCCAACCACATTTCTACGAGCTTCATTCCGTCAATCAGCTCAATACTTATCCCATCCGCGTATTCTTTGGCGGCCTTGGTAAAAGAACCGATATTGATTACATATCCCCCTTTGGCTCCTTGCTTGATCATGTTGGAATGGAGTATGGCAATGGCTTCATACCCTATATCCTCCTTGCAACATTTAACTTGCCCTAAAAATAATCCTTCCTTGATCGTGTGTTCAAAGTCAACCCCAAAATCTCCGTTTGGGGGAGATACCCAGGTCGTGCCCCCTCTTGTTTTTTCGATTGCCTCCGCCACAAATAACTCAAAAGCTAACGGATCTTCCCTAATGAAAGCAGCTGAATAGTTTTCAGGCTGATCTTTATGTTCTTTTTTAAATCTTAAATAAAGACCCATTGCCAGCGTTTGTTTGATCTGTTTACTCATATCCATTTGATGGGCAATCAGGGCTGTTTGATAAGTATTTTTTCTTTTTGTTATGTGAAAATGAAGAAATGCAACGATTAAAATTATGCCCGCTATTACTTCAATAAGCAACAAACATAATCCCTCCTTAGGTCATAGTTGTCGGCATTATGTTCAATAAATATTCACTAATCATGATTTAAAAACAAGGCTCTGGCTCTGTTATACTTGAATGTTGATTTTAACTGCAGGCGGACTCTTTCCGCAGGCGGTCCGTGAGTCTCCTCGTTGTATGCACTCCTGCGAGGTCTCGCCAGGAAGCTCTTTTGCAGCTGGAGCCACCGCCTTCCTTTGCGATCAACGGTGGAAAAACAACATTTATCTTTAACAGATCCAAAAACAAAAAGACAAAAAATGAGTACCCATTAAGGTACTCAAGTAGAAATCTCTGTAGCATTCTCTTTGTTACATTCATTCACTCTTTCACTTATGCTTATCCGACCATGACAAGCTTATGGCTGTTTCGTGTAACAGCGTGCTGAAAAGGCTCGTTCTATTGAGTGATCGTTATGGCCTGACATCAGAGACAATCAACTGTTGTTTCTTATTATTCTCACTGTAAGCAGCAGTTACTCTATCCCATCCGCCACCATGTCGATACTTTTTCAGTCCTGATATATAACTGATTTTGAAATTCTTATTCCTTGATCACCCATGACATTCGAAATTCTTACGAATCTACCTTTCTGCATTCTATACACCGCTGCTTGATCAGTTGAAAAACGCCCCTTCCATTACTTTACTAAAAAGTAATGGAAGGGGCGTTACGATGTTTTAAACCCTTGGTGATGAAAAAGAATCTTGCTGAATGTACACGATATTATGAAACTTTCGATTCTGCCAGTTTAACAACCTTTTTGTTCTTGCTGCCAAGTTCGTTAAATAAGATATTCAAGAAAATGGCAGTCAGACTGCCGGCAACGATACCATTGCTCGTTAAAATTTGGACACTGGATGGCAGGCCGGCAAATAATCCCGGCACCACCGTTACTCCAAGCCCCATACCGACTGAGCAAGCAATGATTAATAAGTTTTCCTGAGAAGACATATCTGCCCGGCTCAGCATTTTAACTCCTTGGGCAACAACCATCCCAAACATGGCTACCATCGCTCCCCCTAAAACAGCGGAAGGAATAATCGTTGTAAAGGCACCAATTTTTGGCACCAAGCCAAGAATAACTAAGAAACCAGCTGTATAATAAATAATCGTTTTAGATTTCACACCGGATAACTGCATGAGACCGACGTTTTGTGAAAATGCTGTGTAAGGAAAAGCATTAAAAATAGCGCCGAGTGTATAAGCAAGACCTTCTGCACGATACCCTTTTGCTATATCTTTTTCTGATATTTCCTTGTCGCAAATATCAGAAACGGCAAAGTAAACACCTGTTGATTCTACCATGCTCACCACTGCCACAAGAATCATCGTAATAACCGATGCCCATTCGAAGGTTGGCCATTCGAAGTAAAATGGATGCACCATATGAACAACCGCCGCATCTTTTACAGGTGAAAAATCTACCTTTCCCATAAAAGCAGCGATCACTGTGCCCGCAAGCAACCCAATAAGCACTGCAATAGAACGGACAAAGCCTTTAAAAAAGCGGAATAAAGCAATAATAATAAATAAAGTAGCAAATGCTAGAATAATATTAGATGCAGAGCCAAAATCCTTGCTTCCCTGTCCACCCGCCATATTGTTCATTGCCACTGGAATAAGTGTAAGTCCAATAATGGTTACCACTGATCCTGTGACGACCGGCGGAAAAAAGCGGACGAGACGGCTAAAAAAAGAAGAGATTAACAAGACAAATATCCCTGACGCTAATACTGCTCCGTAAATCGCTGAAAGCCCGTGTTTCTCACCAATCTCTACCATCGGACCGACAGCTGTAAATGTACATCCTAAAACGACCGGCAAACCAATTCCCACAAAGCGGCCTTTCCATACTTGTAGGAAAGTCGCCACTCCACACATGAAAATATCAATAGAAACTAAATATGTGAGTTGTTCAGCTGTCATCCCCATCGAATTTCCGACAATCAACGGGATAATCACAGCGCCGGCATACATTGCTAACACATGCTGAAAGCCTAATGAAGCTGATTTTAAAACGGAAGGTTTCATACGAGTGCTCCTTCTGCAAAGGTCACTTTGCCATTTTCAAGCGACTGTACTCTGGCAAGGGACTCCACCCTTACATTCTTTTCACGGAGCAGGTTGCCGCCGTCTTGGAAAGCTTTTTCAATGACTATGCCAATGCCTGCAACAGTAGCGCCGGCTTGTTCAGCGATTTCTAATAAGCCTAAAGCGGCTTGTCCATTAGCAAGAAAATCATCAATAATTAATAGATGATCCTCATTCGTTATAAAGGACTTTGAGACAGCAATCGGATTTGTTTCTTGCTTTGTAAAGGAATAGACGTCTGCTGTATAGAGGTCCTGTGTTAATGTAAG
Organism: Pseudobacillus sp. FSL P4-0506; assembly: GCF_038003025.1. Classification (NCBI taxonomy): domain Bacteria; kingdom Bacillati; phylum Bacillota; class Bacilli; order Caryophanales; family Bacillaceae; genus Pseudobacillus; species Pseudobacillus sp. FSL P4-0506. The sequence continues at coordinate 2,167,992 of NZ_JBBOOI010000001.1, read as the reverse complement.
GGATTTACGCTTTCTCGCAAAAACAACTGGTACATCGAGCACAAGACCAGCCATGACACTTGGCGCAATCCCGCTTGATTCGATCGTCAAAATCTTTGTGATCTTTTCACCAGAAAAGCGACGAACAAACTCTTCACCAATCTCCTTCATTAACTTAGGGTCAATTTGATGATTTAAAAAGGAATCCACCTTTAATACTTGATCTGAAAGTACTCTGCCTTCTCTTACAATCTTTTCTTGCAAACTCTTCACTTTGTATCCTCCTCAACTTTTTCGATCATTTGGACAGAAAAAACCCCAAAGATCATGTCATTCCTCAATTATTGAGTGAAGCAATGCCCTTTGGGGTTTGAGAAGACAGCAAGAAAGACTGCCCTTCCACTGCTCACTCATAGTCAAATGATTTACGGTCATCCGGTAGAAACTTGCAGGCCATATTCCTGCGATTATATGAGCGAATGTTGCATTTAATTGTATTCTAATTATATCAGCATAAAAAAGAATTTCAATGCTATTTACGAACATTTTTGATTTTTTCTTCTCTATTATTCGCAACTTTCAAACAAAATAGCAAACAACAACAAATTAGCTCCCATAATTATCCTTATTTTTTGATTGGATGATTTAGGGCTTGTCCCGGATGGAACGGAAAGTCATCATCCGGCTCTTCCTCTCTCTTTGCCCATTTAGAAATAAGAAGGAAAAGAGCAATGCCATAAGAGGCTAGCTGGATTCCTTTTAACATCCCTCCGGCTAGCTGTTGATCTTGAAGAGCTGTTAAATTAGGTAACAGCTGTTGGCCTTGCGTATATACAGTATAGAAAGGACTATCAGCAACCAGCAAAAAAATTCCGATCGGCAGCAACAGCAAAGAAGCGACAAACACATACATCACCCGTATAGATTCAGATAGACGGTTAATCTCGGGCAAAGGCGAAATTATGGTCCACCACATTAAAAAAGCAGCTCCTAGCATAACCACCTGAGTGATTCCTAAAAGAATCGCATGTTTTTGTAAAAAATTAAAAATTGCCGGAGCCAGATAAGCAGACAGCAGCAAATTAAATAATAAGGCCGTTACCCATGGATGAGTAAACACCTTTAACGCAAATCTCATCCGATAAGACCAGAAGAAAGACCGCAACCATTCTTTCGGCAGGCCTAAAACAAAAAGCGGCGGCACGACAAATAACATAACCATTATTTCGACAACATGGGCACTGAATAAGTCCTCTGCCGCAATGGCAGCAAACGGACTGCCCACAAAGAGATAAAACAAAATCAAGGCTGAATAAAAGTAAAATCGCTGCATCCGTTTAAAGGTATATTTGCTAGAAGAAGCTAACCTTGCATACAGAAAAGACAACAATCCTAAGACAACAAGGTAGCCGACTCCCCATAGCTGAAACCAATTAGCATCAGAAACAACTTTTCCGATCACTTGATTGTCCTCCCATTATAAAAAATAATGAAAACAAGCTAACTTATCTATATTTCCTCTATCTTAACAAAGATTCACATCTTTTCCAGACCTTCTCCTGAAATGCTTCCGTCATGCTGCTCGCTTATTTAATCATTTTTTCTTGGCGGACGTTTCCCCCAATATTGATAATAATCCGTTCGGATAAATCCATTGAACAGCTTCCGCTTTTTTGTCGCCTTCTTACCATAAAATTCCTCAAATCCTTCATGCGACGTTAACATATACACTGACCACGTATCATAACTAGCGAACGCTTGACCCATTTCCCGGTACATTGCTTCTACTTCCGGCCGGTCTCCGAGACGCTCACCATAAGGGGGATTTCCAACGATCACTCCGTACTCTTTTGATGAGGAGAAATCTTTTACATTCATTTGCTTAAATTGGATCAAATCGGCAAGTCCTGCTTCAAACGCATTTTTTTGAGCCACTTCCACCATTCGGTGATCAATATCTGAGCCTCTAATATCAAGTGGCTGATCGTAGTTTGCTACATCCTCGGCCTCAATTCTGGCATTCTCCCACACATCTTCGCCCATCCAATGCCAGTCTTCAGAAATAAATTCCCGGTTAAAGCCCGGAGCGATATTCTGGCCAATTAAAGCCGCCTCTATCGGAATGGTTCCTGAGCCGCAAAACGGATCGACAAACGGCCGATCAGGCTGCCAGTTCGTTAACTGAATCAGAGCAGCTGCTAGCGTTTCCTTTAATGGGGCACCTCCCTGGGCAATTCGGTATCCCCTTTTATGCAGGCCAGCTCCACTCGTATCAATCGTTAATGTTGCTTTATCTTTTAACAAGGATACTTCGATTTTGAACAAAGGCCCTGTCTCCTGCAGCCATGTTTGGATTTTATACTTACTTCTCAACCGTTCAACGATTGCTTTTTTGACAATGGCTTGGCAATCAGAAACACTGAATAAAGTCGATTTCACAGACTTCCCCTGTACCGGAAACTCTGCTTCTTTTGGTAAATATTGTTCCCACGGCAAAGCCTTCGTTGCTTCAAACAGCTGGTCAAACGTAGTTGCTTTGAATTCACCAACAATAATTTTCAAGCGGTCTGCCGTTCGCAGCCACATATTACAGCGGGCAATAGCTGATTCGTCTCCTTGGAAAATTACTTTTCCATTCTCTGTCCGGCACTCATAGCCAAGATTTTTCACTTCGTTTGCTACAACTGATTCCAGACCCATTGCCGCTGTAGCCATTAATGTATAGGTTGACATCTAATCACCTGCACTTATAGAGTTATGTATTGATTGCAAGAAAATATCCATATAGAACAAAAGCTCTCCATAAAGGAGAGCTTGTGAAATTATATCCCATAATAACGTTCTGTAAGCCATGTTCTGTACCATCGTACTGCAAGCGATCAGGGATGATCTTGTACTCCGGCGGTAATCATCTATCTGCGGACGTTCTAAAACATCCGCCCCTCTTATCGTTCATTTCCTTAAAGAGAGTGCCCCTACCTAAATTTGGGTTGCTCACTCGCGGGGTTTACCTCGTTCCACCTTTATAATTTCTTATAAAGCTACGTCACTGTGGCACTTTCAAGGTAATCATGCCATATCCGAAGACTTAGGCATTTTCCCTGCCGTCAATCCAACCTGAGCCGAACTGCCCTAGCTTACTTTTTCGCTAGGCACGAACACTACGGGCATCTCAGCACCGTGTGAGCATGGACTTTCCTCTGCAGCGGAAAGGCTGCAGCGATTACCCGAACGCTATTATTGTCACCTGCACTATTATATAGGAAAATAACAATTAATGCAAGAGTCCTTTTGAATTAAGCATTATCTTATTCGTTATACAACTTATCCCCAAATACGTGCCGTTCCAAATTCGATAATCGCTTCAAAATATCAAAGTTTGTAGAGCCGGCAGCTGGCTGCGGAGTTGGAGCTGGCTGTGAGCGGCGCATCGTTGTTTCACTTTGCTTTTTCAAGCGGAGATTTTCCTGTTGAAGTTCTTCAATTGCCTGATGAAACGCTTCATAATCCTTAATGATTAAATCTAGAAACTGATCTACTTCATCTGGATTATATCCTCTCATAGAGGTTTTAAAATCTTTTTCCAAAATATCCTTTGCTGTCAGTTTCACTTTATTAGATAACATTCCCGTCATCACCTCAATATATTCCAAACCATGTTTCATTTATTTTTTCAAAAACGGACTGATTTGTCAATCTATTCAGCTGCTATTCCCAGTCTGTTTCCTTCAGTTGTTCCTCTTCTGCAACGAATTGCAAATCATAAAATGTCACTTGGCGAACATCCAATGGGTGATCCTGTTGAAAAGAACGAGCCATATCCCATAAGTATTGCGGTGAACCCGGATGTTCTTCATCATAGACCGCTAACAAACCATCAGCTTTTCGCAAAAACAGCTGGTTCTTATTTCGAAATTGGGCCGGGCTTTTATAAGGCTCTTTAGAAACAGAATCCACAAAATCCGCTCTTGCTAGGATCATTTCATAATAGCTTTTGTTGTTCTCATTCCAGTTTTCGTTTTGTTGCAAAAAAGGGGTCAGTACAGCAAGCTTAACAGCAGGAAATTCCTCTTTCAATTCAAACAGCACTTCTGCCGCCCAGCATTCAACACCGAGTTGACCGCTGATCAACAGCCAATCCATCCCTTCATCAAGTAGCCGACGCAGTTCATTTTCGATTGCTTTTTTTATGAAGAAAACTGCTGGATCATCCTGTTTGAAAATACCGAGCTCATAAGGCTTATACCCAGCTACTGTCCACACAGACATTGGAAAACCTCCTTTAGCATAACAAAAAAGCAAGGAGCTTCCTTGCTTTTTTATCTACTTAGAAGCCAAACGGCCGACGAGGGTGTCCCCCACAAAGTAATTGTTGATTGCACACATCTTGAGCAAAGGATTGAGTATGCGGATAATAGTGTTGATGTTAATACATTGATGAGTAATGTTGGCCGTATGTGTTGGATGAATAAGCGGCACAATAAATTGCTCAAACGTGCGACTTTTACAATGGATCGGCGGATGAATGACCGCCGGCAATACCGCAGGTCGGTTACAATACATTTACATAAAGTTAGAAAAGCTGTCTTTCATGTTCGTCATAAAGAAAGCAGTTAAGCCGACAACAACAAAAAATAACACAAATAAAGCGCGATACACGTTCATTCCACCCCATAAATATTTTCTCTTAGCTTTTCGTACCATTCTACATTTTACAGTCTTTTGTTGTAAGAAACAATAAACAACACGAAATAATTTTGACGAAAAAGATAAAAGATTGTCGCTTTTGTAAAATAAAAATGAAGAAAAAATACCTACCTATTGATTTTTTGCTGAAGCCGTTTTTTTCTTTTGGCTAAATCTTCCGTCAATCGTGCTCTCACACCGTCATGAAGAGCGTCAGCTGCTTCCGCATGATGCAATGATTGAGAAGGGTTTCTTTCTTTGTGTTCATAGTATTTACTTAGCTCAATATGCGCTTCGATTCTTTCAGATAGCGTCCCTTTGCTGCACACTCTTTCCCAAAGGTCTACCGCCTGTAGCCATTTCTTCTCTTTTTTAAAATGAAAAGCTAGTGCATGGCTGGCGGAGATTTGCACTTCTTCATGCTGCTCATCAACCAATTGCTGGTATGTTCCTGCTGACAATTCTTTCTCACCGACCGCTGACAGCCACTTGGCGACTTCTAGTTTTTCCCGACTTGTCTGGCTCTCCTCTGCCTGTAAGATTTGCAGACTAATGTGGGTATAGAGAGTGATGAGTGTTAGAATATCCTTTTCGTTATGCTCCATTACCTTTAATATACCCTCTGGATGTTTCCTTTCTACAAAATCAAAATAAATCATTGGAGCTAAATAGCCGGGAACATCTTCTGTGCGGCAAATGTCCAACTTCTCTCTTTCAACGTTCACAAGTTTAACGGACTCCATCGAGTGCTTCCACAACCTTCTAGAAGCATGGTATAAGTCAAAGTGACCAAAGCTCGGCAGTTTTGGCACATGCTCCCGGACGAGTGTATGACGGGTTTTTACTTGTGGCCAGTCAAATGACTTGCCGTTATACGTGACCAGGGTAGTATAATCCACTCTTTCCAAAAAGCTTGAATATAACGCCACCTCATTTCCCGGGGCAGGCAAAAAATGCTGACGCACAATCACTTCCTCTTCCTGTATTCTCGCATAGCCGAGCAAAAAAATCGTATTCCCGGTTCCGCCCCCTAGACCAGTCGTTTCCGTGTCGAAAAAAAACAAATCAGAAGCGGATAGGTCTTTGGCAGACAAGGGATGCGTCCCTTCCCATTCATTCCATTTAGCGATCACTTTTTTTGCATCGGAAAATGAATGTTTGCCATGTTGGAAAGAGAGCGGATAGCGCGCTTCGCGAATGAGACACCACTGATCACCAAGAACATAAGGCTTTACACCGGCTTTTTCCCACTCCTCCTTGTAAGGCAAATCCATTTTTTGAACATCCTTCTTTTCTATAGGCTTTTCCATCTCTTCTCTAACAATATGACGCTTCATCCGCTGAAGCTTTCCCGATAATCCCATTTTACTTCTCTCCCATTGTGAGAAACATCTTCAGCAGGCGGTAGGCATCCTCTTTGGCAGAACGAAGAGCGGTATCTGTGCCGATACAAGAAGGGCAACCACTCGGACAAGGACAATGACCAATAAGCTCTGCTGCCTGCTTTACAATTTCATCTAATTGATTAAAAACTTGTTCACTGAGCCCAACCCCACCTGGATAATGATCATAAACAAAGATAGTCGGCTTTTCATTGTGACTCGCTTTTACTTGCGGTACGATATGAATGTCCTGCGGATCGCACATCGCAAACAGCGGAATAATCGCCTTTAGCGAATGAGCGGCTCCAATCAGACCATTCTCTAAACGCTCTTCAGAAAACTCTTTTAGCTCTGTATTCAGTGACATCCACACTGCATTCGTATGCAGTTCCACCTCTGGCAAATGAATCGGTCCTGATCCGATATTTTCATGAGTATCAAATTTAATTTTCTTGAAGATGGTAGCCATCGCGTGAACAGCTACATCCCCATAGGAAAATGTGATGTGTTCTTTTTCTTGTTTTTTATCTTCTTCTAGTACTTGAAGCTGAACCGCTAAATTGGCATCCGTAAAGTAATCCACCTCTACCTCGCGAACATACGCTTTCTTTTCTTCCCAATCAAGCTCTTCCACTTGATATTGAATCCCTTGATGCAGATAAATGGCTTCATCATGCAGAAGCGTCATGGCACTGAACGTATCCATTTCTCCAATGACCTTATGGCTGCCTGTTATAGAAATATCAATAATAATGACGTTTTCTTGCGAAGCAGAGCGCAAGCTAATGTTATGGGCTGGGAAAGAATCGTTCATCCAGAACCATTGGCCTTGATTTTCATGAAGCACTCTTTCTTCTGCTAAAAACTCAAGCACTTCCTCCACATCCGTCTCTCCAAACAGCTCTCCTTGCTTAAATGGCAGTTCATAAGCTGCACACTTTAAATGATCGACTAAGATTACTAGATTATCAGGGTTAATGCGAGCCGTTTCCGGCGTCCGCTTAAAGAAATAATCAGGATGATCAACGATAAACTGATCAAGCGGATCGGAGCTGGCAACCATGAGAACAAGCGATTCTCCGTGGCGGCGTCCTGCTCTTCCCGCCTGCTGCCAGGCGCTGGCGATAGTCCCTGGATAACCAGTCATGACACAAACCTGTAATTGGCCGATGTCTACTCCCAGCTCCAGTGCATTCGTACTTACTACTCCATAAATTTCTCCATTTCTTAATCCCTTCTCAATTTCACGCCGCTGTGTCGGCAAATACCCTCCTCGATAGCCTCTAATTGACTTGGCTCCGAGTTCATTTCTAACGAGCTCCTGCAAATACGTTAATAGAATCTCTACCCGTACCCGGCTTCTGGCAAAGACAATCGTTTGAATTTTATTTTTTAACATTTCGCCGGCAAGCCGACGAACTTCTAAAACAGCACTACGGCGAATGTTAAGCGGCTTATTAATGATCGGCGGATTGTAAAACACAAAATGTTTTTTGCCAGCTGGTGCTCCATTTTTATCTATTAATCTAATCTTTTTTCCAGTTAGCGTTTCGGCAAGTTCAAGCGGGTTTGCAATCGTGGCCGATGTACAAATAAAAACCGGGTCGCTTCCATAATAACGACAAATGCGCTGCAAACGGCGCAGAACATTCGCTACATGGCTGCCGAACACCCCTCTATATATATGAAGTTCATCAATAATAATGTATTTTAAGTTCTCAAACAGCGACACCCATTTTGTATGATGCGGCAAAATAGCAGAATGAAGCATGTCAGGGTTAGTAAGAATAACTTGTCCAGCTTTTCGTACTTTTTGCCGGATGTTTGCCGGCGTATCTCCATCATATGTGTAACTGTTGATTGGCAAGCCGACTTCTTGAATTAATTCATTAATTTCGCTTTTTTGATCCTGGGCAAGCGCTTTGGTAGGAAATAGATAAAGCGCCCGGGCTTCGTCATTTTCGATTACAGATTGAAGCACCGGCAAATTATAGCAGAGTGTTTTCCCAGAGGCTGTCGGTGTTACTGCCACAAAGCTTTCGCCACTCCTTGCAGCTTCATAAGCCGCCAATTGATGGGTATATAATTGCTCAATCCCTCTCTTTTTTAATGCAGCGGCAAGCTCAGGAGCCATGTCAGCCGGCAGCGGAACGACCGTCGCCTCTTTTTCCGGTATCGTATGCCAATGAATAATATTTGAACGAACAGCTTCCTCCTGCCTTAGCCAGTCAATGGCTTCTTGCAATGTTTTTCTCCTGAATAGCATGCTCTCACCTCTCCTTCATTTTAGCGAACAAACGATCCATTTGGAAGAAAAAACAGCCCCTTCTTGAAAACGAACGATTTCTGCACCTCAAAAAAGACCCTGAAGGAATTATTCCTTTAGGGCCGGGGTGTTTAGGCTTTCAGCCAACCGGACATATCTTTTACAACTTTTGACAACTGTGATACGGTATTCACCATCATCCCCGCTGTATCCATCGCTTTATTAATATCAAATGTTCCATCTTTATTTTGGAAAGACTTTAGCAAAAGCTGGCTGTTACTTTTCGCTGGTGGTGTCGGCGGGATATTTTGCGGCATAGAAGAAGCGGGCGGATACATTTGATACGGTCCTTCTGGCAACTGCATTTGATAAAGTGGATGGCTCCACAATTCCCCCGGAAACTGGGAGTATCCAGAGGGAGAAGGCGTATGGCCAGGATAGGCCGGCGGTGAATGATAAGGATAATGTCCGGAATATGGATGCACCTGATCCCACGGATTCATCTTTTTTCCCTCCCGCAACATTAGTTATAACATGCTATGTTGCACCAACGGAAAAAGTGAATACTATTCCAGCTCTTTTAACAATTGTTGCAAAACAAAAAGTGTTGATTCCACATAATTCCGAAAGCGTTTATAACTTGTTTCCGGGAAAAAGGCCTGTACTGAAATCAACTCTATATTCTCAACGACCGCTTTCACTTGTGGATAATGGATATGCTTAAAGTGCCTCGTTTTTAAATAAGTGGAAATTTCCTTTTCCCATTCCTCTACCTGCGAGCGAGCCTTATCAGCAAATGGTTTTACCTCTGTATAAAAATCTCCTTTTTCTTGCTGCTCTCTCGCCAGATGGTACCGATCATTGGCGCGGGTGACGGTGTCTACCAGCTGTTCTGTTAACTCTTGAAGTCTGCTCATATTCTACTCTCCTCTTCACCCTGTCATTCTTTATCTATTCTATAATTTTATAAGTTTTTCCGATAGTCTTCAAGAGAGCTCTGTGAAAGCATTATAGATTCAAAAAGATTGCACCATGCGGTAGTTAGAGGTAGTAGCCAATAAGAAATCAGCTCCCTCTTCAAGCTGTTGCATGCGTTCCATTACTAACTCTTTCTTTTTCCAGAGACGGGAATAGTGGGCTTTATGCAGAATAGTCACTCTCTTTTTTAATACATTTTCGATTTGTTCTACCTTCTCTTCAATCTCATTTAATGTACGAAGCACTTCTTCTCTTGTCATCCTTCCCACTCCTTTATCTATTCTTTTCATTTTTCTCTTGCCCAACTCTTTCTTCCCTCTCTTAACGAACTCCTTCCTACCTGACAAAACTAGGTGTCATTCGGCAAAGAAAGAAGCAACCGGACAAAAGTCTTATTTTATTCGACAAAGCTTTTATCCTCTGAAAGTACTATATTCTGTGAAATGCAGATCACACGTGAAAAGGTTATAATAAAGAAGTGTGGAAAGGTTATATGAGGCGGGCAAACTGCATAACTGTACAAGAGGGTTAAAGAGTAGCGGACAATAAAACTCCGCAAACTAAACGGAGAAAGGGAAAAAATGATCCTATTTTATTACCCCGTGTATAATTTTTTCTGTTATGATATGTATTATCTTGTGAGGTGTATGCGATGACGATAAGATATCCGAACGGAAAAAAATATGTGGCGGATACGAAAGCAACTGCAACCAGGCAGCCTCCTCTGCGGGATAGTTACAGCAATAGAGGAATGACTCTTGAAGAAGACTTAAATGAGACTAACATCTTCTATCTTGAACGTGGCCTGGCTGTTATCCATAAGAAGCCGACACCTGTGCAAATTGTTCAGGTTGATTATCCAAGAAGAAGTGCCGCAGTCATTAAGGAGGCCTACTTTAAACAGGCTTCCACTACGGATTACAACGGCGTATATCGGGGGAGATATGTCGACTTTGAGGCAAAAGAAACAAAAAATACAACCGCCTTTCCATTAAAAAACTTTCATGAACATCAAATCATTCATATGAAAAACGTGGAAAAGCAACAAGGTATTAGTTTTGTTATTATTCGTTTTACTACAACACAGGAGGTATTTTATCTTCCAGCCAGCCGTTTGTTCGAGTATTGGGACAGAATGGAAAACGGCGGCCGAAAATCGATTACAAAAGCGGAGATGGAGAGCTCAAGCTTTTCGATTCCGACAGGCTTGCACCCCCGCATTCCTTATTTGTCTGTCATCGATCAGCTATATTTTTAGGGTCATAGATCTTAACAATCTTTATTTCCACCGAAAGCGAGGATATTGAACAAAAATGTCTGATCAATACAATTCACGTATAGAAAGAAGAAAGAAACAAAAGAAGCGTGCGCCAAAAAACACGGCGCCAACGCCAGCTGCAAAAAAACAAAAAAAGAAAAAATCATCTTTAGCTAAAAAAATATTCCTTACTTTTGCTGCCTTATTTCTTTTATGCCTGGCAGGCGGTGTAGGAACATTTGCAATGATGGTAAAAGATGCTCCAAAGCTGGACGAAGGACTGCTGCGCGATCCGATTTCATCAAAGATCTACGATATGAATGGTGATTTTGTTACATCTGTTGGTTCGGAAAAACGTGATTATGTAAAATATGAAGATGTCCCTCAATTAGTAAGAGACGCTATTCTTGCCACAGAAGATGCCCGTTTCTTTAAACATCATGGTGTGGATATTATCCGTATCGGAGGAGCGGCCATAAAAAACGTAACAAATGGCTTTGGTTCAGAGGGAGCGAGTACGATTACCCAACAAGTCGTAAAGATGTCCTTCTTGTCTCCTGACAAAACATTGAAGCGAAAAGCCCAGGAGGCTTGGCTTGCTTATCAGCTTGATAAGGAATACTCCAAAGAAGAAATCTTTGAAATGTATGTGAACAAAGTATATATGTCAGACCGCATCTTTGGCATTAAAGAAGCAGCTAATCATTATTTTGGAAAAGATTTAGATGAATTAACTTTGCCCGAAGCAGCCCTTATTGCAGGTATGCCACAAAGCCCAAATAACTACAATCCATTTGATCATCCGGACCGGGCAGAAAAGCGCCGGAATGTTGTGCTGTCTTTAATGGAGCAGCATCATAAAATTTCGAACACAGAAATGGCGAAAGCAAAGCAAGCTTCTTTATCTAGCCAGCTGGCTGAAAAAAAACCAGACACTGGCAATGCAAAGAAGTTTAATTCTTATATCGATTTGGTCATTGAAGAAGTGGAGAAAATGGGCGAATATAACCCTTACTCTGATGGATTAAAAATTTATACAACCCTTGACCCGAAAGCGCAAACCTATATGGAAAAATTGCTTGACACAGAGGATATCATTAATTATCCGAGTGAGCAATTCCAAGCGGGGATTTCTCTGATTGATACGCAAACAGGAGAAGTTCGGGCGATTGGCGGCGGCCGTAACCAAAAAGTAGAGCGCGGCTTCAACTATGCAGTAGATTTAAAACAACGCCAGCCAGGATCAGTCATTAAGCCGCTTATTGACTATGGACCGGCTATCGAATATTTGAAATGGTCTACCTATCAGCAACTAGATGACCGTCCAGATACTTATTCGAACGGAACGCCGATTCGAAATGCCGGCGGTTCTTACATGGGACCTTTATCTATGAGAACGGCTCTCGTGTATTCCCGTAACATCCCGGCTTTACAGACATACAAAAAAGTCGGCCATGAAAAAGCGAATGAATTTTTAAACAATGTAGGCATTCAAATTCCAAAGCAGCAATCGGAAAATGAATCTAACTCCATTGGAGCGATGAGCGGCATTTCTCCACTTGATTTATCCGGTGCTTATGCAGCTTTTGGCAATGGAGGTACCTACAATAAACCTCACACAGTGAAGAAAATTGTTTTACCTGATGGTGATACAGAAGTAAGAAACAATGTCAAACCGAAAGAAGCAATGAGCGATTATACAGCTTATATGATTACCGATATGCTAAAAGATGTTGTGGATGAAGGAACGGGTCGTTTGGCGAATATTCCTGGACTTCCTTTAGCTGGTAAAACCGGGACAACAAACTACACAGCTAAAGAGAAAAGGGAGTGGAATATCCCTTCATCTGGTTCACCTGATTCCTGGTTTGTCGGCTACACAACAAACTACACAGCAGCCATCTGGACAGGATACGAAAGTAAAAAGGAATATTTATCAAAGGACAGCCAAAAGATTTCCAAAGAACTGTTTAAGCATTTAATGGAAGAAGTTTCATCGGACGAAGAAACCAAAAACTTTAAAAAACCAAACAGTGTAGTGGAGTTACCAATTAAAAAAGGATCAAACCCAGCTGAAATCGCTGGCGCAGGCACACCTGACAGCGAGAAAGTATATGAATTGTTTGTTAAAGGAGAAGAGCCTAAAAAAGTATTTAATGATTTCAAAGAGAAGGATAAAGAAAAGGATAAGGACAAAGAAAAAGAGGAAGAAACAGAAGGAAAAATTGAAAATCTAACGGCCTCTTATAACGCTTCTTCCCAAAGCATTTCTGTAAGTTGGTCGTTCGGAGGAAAAGGATCACCAAGCTTTACCGTTTCTTCTTCTACCGGAGAATCACAATCGACCGGCGGATCATCTGCCGTCTTTGGCAATGCACAACCGGGAAATTCATACAGTTTTACTGTAACAGCTACAGTCGATGGCAAAACAGTTGATACAGCCTCAACATCCATTACTGTTCCATCGGGAGAAGAGCCTCCAGTAGATGAGGATCAGGATAACCCGACACAGCCTGATGACAATAACCCAGATAATCCAGACAGTGATGATAACAATAATGGCGGAGACAATGGCAATGGTGATAGCGGTGGTGGCAATAACGGCGGCGGCAATAACGGCGGCGGCAATAATGGCGGCGGCAATAACGGCGGCGGCAATAATGGCGGCGGCAATAATGGCGGCGGCAATAATGGCGGCGGCAATAATGGCGGCGGCAATAATGGCGGCGGCAATAATGGCGGCGGCAATAATGGCGGCGGCAATAATGGCGGCGGCAATAATGGCGGCGGCAACAGCGGAACGCCGACTCCTCCCACAACTGAGACTCCTGGGTCAGGTGGAGGAACGCCGACTCCTCCTTCCGGAAATGGCAATACACAGCAAGATACACCAGCCACACCACCTCCTTCTGGAAACCAGAAACAAGGTACTGATGAATAATAAAAATAAAAGGATGGCCTACAGGCCATCCTTTCAGACTGTAGACAAACTCAATGAAATTCTAGAGTTTGTCTACAGTCCTTTTTATTTTGCTTGTGAATGGGGGCTGTTGATTTCCATTCCAGGCGCTTCGCTTTCCGCGGGGCGGGCGGTGAGCCTCCTCGCCGCGAAAGCGCCTGCGGGGTCTCACCTGTCCCGCTGATCCCGCAGGAGTCTTTGCGCCATCCATTTCAATCAACAGGGGTTACAAAGTTAGAGTAGCCGTACAACCATACCTGTTTTAAAATAAATAGATCAAACACTTGAGGTGAGAAAGATGCTTTCGAAAAACAATCCAATCCAACGGAATCAAATAGAAATGATCGCTCTAGACCAGCTTGTACCAGAGAATCACCTGGTCCGTAAAATGGAGGCAGCGATGGATTTCTCTTTTATTTATGACTTGGTGGAAGGATTGTATGCGGAAGTGGGCCGCCCAAGCATTGATCCAATTATTTTAATTAAACTAACATTTATCCAATATGCCTTTGGCATTCGATCCATGCGCAAGACGATCGAGGAAGTGGAAACGAATATGGCCTACCGCTGGTTTCTCGGTTATGGATTCCATGATAAAGTGCCGCATTTCTCTACCTTCGGTAAGAACTACGAGCGTCGCTTTAAAGATACCGACCTGTTTGAACAGATCTTCTATCGTATCTTAAAAATAGCTGCCGAGAAAAAGCTCATTAGTGCGGAGCACGTTTTTGTGGATTCCACTCATGTAAAAGCTAGCGCGAATAAGCGTAAATTTGAAAAGAAAATGGTTCGCAAAGAAACACGCGCGTATCAGGAACGCCTCCAAGAAGAGATTAATCAGGACCGAGAGGATCATGGAAAAAAGCCGTTCCCGCCAGATAAGTTCGATAAAGAAGAAACGAAAGAAATCAAGGAAAGTACAACCGATCCGGACAGTGGCTACTACGTTAAAGACGAACGAACCAAACAATTTGCCTATTCCTTTCACGCGGCCGCAGACCGTAAGGGATTCGTAATTGGCACAATGGTCACACCAGGCAACACACATGACAGCCAGATCTTAGAGCCGTTAATGGAGAAAGTGATAGAAAAGGTAGGAAAACCTAAAGCTGTTGGTGCAGATGGAGCTTACAAAACACCTGCCATTGCCAGTTATTTAATGGAAAACGGCATGATACCTGCCTTGCCTTATACACGGCCGCGCACAAAAGAGGGCTTCTTCAGAAAGCATGACTATGTGTACGATGAACATTTTGACTGTTACCTTTGTCCGGCAGGGGAAGTATTGAATTACTCAACGACGAATAAGGAAGGCTATCGTGAATACAGATCACCCAAACAGGTTTGTACCTCCTGCCCTTTTTTAGCTAAATGCACGGAAAGCAGAGATCATCAAAAAGTGGTGACACGCCATATTTGGCAGAAATATATGGAAGAGGCCGACCATCTTCGCCACCACGAAGAAGTTAAAGCGATTTATGCGGAGCGAAAAGAAACGATTGAGCGTGTATTCGCAGATGCAAAAGAAAAGCATGGCATGCGTTGGACAACGTTAAGGGGACTTAAAAAATTGTCGATGCAAGCGATGCTTACTTTCGCTGCCATGAATCTCAAGAAAATGGCCAGCTGGACTTGGCGAGAACCAGAAATGGTTTAAATGATGACCTCGGAGAGGTCTATCTTTCTCTCGAAGGGCTTTAAAACTACCGAAAAATCAAAAGGGGTTCGGAATAAGACTATTCCGAACCCCTTTTTTGTCGACAAACTGAAAGGATGGCCTACAGGCCATCCTTTTTGTTCTTCTTTTTAATTGCTAAATATTTTGCTGTTTGTTTTTCTTGCTCGATCATCAGCTCAGATACTTGCATATATGAATGATAAGAATAAGGCCGCTTAAAGATAAATTCAAGCCGCTCCTCTACGTTCACCGGTTTGATGCTCAACTCCCTTATTCTCTGCTTCCAATCATGCAATTGTACTGGCTGGCCATTGCTCCAAAACAAATTCATCAAAAATAAGGCTATCATCGCCTTTGCTTCGTTATGTACCTCTCGATCCCGCTGCTGGAATTTACGTTCAAGCTGCTCCTTTAAACGAGGCCATTCTTCTTTAATGAGAGGCAGTCCTTTCTCTTCACTAAGCCATGGCTGTTCCGTTCCCGAAAGCTCATAGATAAAAAAAGGGGCTGAAGACAGAGAAGCTCCAACTGGCAATTCTCCCACCCCTTCATTGGGAAAGAACAGTGGGTGCTTTAACTGTTCAACAAGCTTTATACGGTCTTTTTTCATCCTAACCTTCTCTTCATCCTTTTTTGTCCCTCTCGACATAAATCAAGCAATGGACAAATTTCACATTGAGGAGACTGCGCTTTACAATGATAGCGCCCGAAAAAAATGAGTCTGTGATGAGTGACAGACCATTCGTCTTTAGGAATTTTTCTCATAAGAGTTTCTTCAACTTCTGTAACAGAGTCTTTCCATCGACAGAAACCGAGCCGTTTACTCACTCTCTCTACATGGGTATCCACGGCAATAGCAGGCACACCAAAAGCAACAGAGGCAACCACATTGGCTGTTTTTCGGCCAACACCCGGAAGCTTCACTAACTCTTCCTGTGTTCTCGGCACCTCTCCGCCCATCTCTTCAATCAGCATGCGACACAGCTTCTGAATATTTTTCGCTTTATTGCGAAACAATCCGATCGACCGAATATCTTCTTGTAGCTCTTCAAGTGGAACAGCCAAATAATCCTCTGGTGTTTTATACTTTTTAAATAAATCCTTCGTTACCTTATTAACCAAGGCATCTGTACACTGTGCGGATAACAGGACAGCAATCACCAATTCAAATGGATTATCATGGCGAAGCTCACAATGCGCTTCAGGAAACATCTCGGCAATCGTATCAAGGCAATAGCATATTTGTGTTTTGTTCAACATGACTGTTCTCTCCTTTTACTGCTCAAGCCAATTATAGAACGGTACAGCTTTTTTGGAACGCTGTACTTGATCAGAGGGAGATTGGTTTTTCCGGAAGCGTTGTCCATATTCTCTCGCCTGTTCGAGCGTTTCAATCCCCTGTTTCTTCCATTCAAATAAAATCCGGTCAATATATCGAAAATTCATCTTTCCGGAAATAACAGCTTCTCTCAAGGCAGCCTTAATAATAACTGCATCATGATGGTCTTGGTCGATCCAAATTGCCAATGTTTCACATTCAAGTGGAGAAAGCGGACGGCCAAATTCCTTTTCAAAACAAGTATACAGATCCTGCTCTTCGCTCATGGCTTGATGCAGGGCAGATTGTCTTGATTGCTGCAGCATAAAATCAGCAAGTTTTTTCCAAAGCGGCTTTAAAGAATAGCTTTCAAAACCCAATGTATCTCCTTGTTCAATGGCAAGCATTTGCTGCTGGACAAGCTTTTTTACTAAAAGAGAACATTCTCCAGAAGAAATAGTCATATGAGCAGCAAGCTCCTCGAATGTCGGAAAATGCCGACCTTTTTGTTTGTAGGAAAAAATTTGCAGCAATAGAACAAGCTCAATTTCCGTAAGCTTCAATTTATTATAATACGCGAGTAACACTTGAGGAACGCTAACCATTCCTTCATCCATCCAATTCATTAACAACTCTTTTTGCTCCATTGCAGACACCTCACAATTAAGTATATCACGGGGAAGTTATAAAATTTAGGATTGACAAATGAGAAATTGTGATTTGCCTTTTTGATCATGATTAAACAGTAGAAAAAGGCCATCCCACTTGCTCTCCGAACCTTTGAGCCATGTTTTTATAAAATGATGGCTCAACGAGTTTGTTCTTGGCTAGCGGGATGACCTTAATAGTAATTATGGATAGAGACGGTTCAACAAACGAGGGAAAGGAATGGTTTCACGGACATGTTCCACTCCACTAATCCAAGCAACTGTCCGTTCAAGCCCTAGACCAAAGCCGGAATGAGGGACAGAACCATATTTTCGCAGTTCAAGATACCACTTATATGCTTCTGAATCAAGTTTGTGTTCCTTCAGCCGCTCACTTAATAAGTCCAAATCATGAATCCTTTCCGAACCGCCGATAATTTCTCCATATCCTTCGGGAGCAATTAAATCGGCACATAAGACTACTTCTTCCCGATCTGCATCCGGCTGCATATAAAATGGCTTAATAGAAGTCGGATAGTGAGTAATAAATACAGGTTTTTCATAACTTTCCGCAATGGCTGTTTCGTGCGGGGCCCCGAAGTCGTCCCCCCATTCAATGTCAGTAAACCCTTTTTCATGTAAAAATTCAATGGCTTTATCGTATGTAATACGCGGAAAAGGCGCTTTGACCTGTTCAAGCTTTGAAATATCACGACCAAGCCGTTCAAGCTCCAGGCGGCAGTTTTCTAGAACCGACTGGACAACATGTGCCACGTACTCTTCTTGCACTCTTAAATTATCCTCAAAGGTATAGAAAGCCATTTCTGGCTCGATCATCCAAAATTCAATCAGGTGACGGCGAGTTTTTGACTTTTCAGCGCGGAATGTCGGTCCGAAAGAAAACACTTTTCCGAGCGCCATTGCTGCTGCTTCCATATACAACTGCCCGCTTTGGGAAAGATACGCATCTTCGTCAAAGTATTGGGTATGAAATAATTCAGACGTTCCTTCTGGAGCGCTGCCTGTTAAAATCGGCGGGTCTACTTTTACAAATCCCCGCTCGTTAAAAAACTCATATGTTGCCCGGATAATTTCATTGCGAATTTTCATAACCGCATGCTGTCGACGGGATCGGAGCCATAAATGGCGATGATCCATTAGAAATTCAGTGCCATGCTCTTTCGGTGTGATCGGATAATCTACCGCTTCAGAAATGATCTCAATTCCGTTTACTGACAACTCAAAACCAAAAGGCGACCGATTATCCTCCTGAACCACTCCCGTTACATATAAGGACGATTCCTGTGGCAGAGCTTTTGCTGCTTTAAACAGCTCTTCTCCTACTTCGCTTTTAACGGCAACCCCTTGAATGAAACCAGTTCCATCACGAAGCTGCAAAAAAGCAATTTTTCCGCTGGAACGTTTATTTGCCAGCCAAGCGCCAATCGTTACTTCTTGTCCAACGAATTGGCTTACTTCTGCTATAGTTATTTTCATATGAAATGTCCCTCCAACATATTGGCAATTCTAACCCATTCGTTTCATATTATACCTGTCTTTCTTTCGTATGTGCAAGAAATGCTTGTTAGAGCAAACTAGAAAAGCTAGGGCAAACGGTAAATATTGTTGAGCCGTATTCTCATTAACCCATGATGCTCCGCGGTACAGAACGACCGACATGTTTCATCCCTTCCCCTGACTTAAACAGAACAGGCTGTCTCTGCTTGAGACAGCCTGTTCTTCAAACTATACATATATTATTTCTTCGCTGTTGTATGGCTATTCACATACTCAGCAATGCGAGCAACAGCTTTCTCAAGTGATTCAAGAGAAGTAGCATAAGAGAGACGGATATTGTCCGGCGAGCCAAATCCACTTCCCGGGATAACCGCTACTTTCGCTTCTTCTAAGAGAGCTTTCACAAAGCCATCAACATCGTTAAAACCTGTCAGGGCAGCTGCTTCCTTCACGTTAGGGAACAGGTAGAAAGCCCCTTGTGGCTTTAGACAGCTAACACCCGGAATTTCATTCAGTTTGCGGTGAATAATATTTAGACGCTCTTCGAACGCTTTTTTCATTTCTTCTACCGGCTCTTGTGTTCCTTCATAGGCAGCAATCGAACCATATTGTGATACAGCTGTCGGATTTGAGGTTGAATGGCTTGCAAGATCCGTCATGGCTTTGATCACTTGCTCATTGCCTGCCGCATATCCAATACGCCATCCTGTCATTGAATGAGATTTTGATACACCATTAATAATGATGGTCTGCTCTTTCAATGCCGGAGAAATCTCTGCGATAGACACGTGCTTGTTTTCGCCGTACACAAGTTTTTCATAAATTTCATCTGATACAATCCAGATGTTATGCTTTAGCGCTACTTCTCCAAGCGCTTCTAATTCTTCTTTGGAATAAAGCATACCTGTCGGATTGCTAGGCGAGTTAATGATTACTGCTTTTGTTTTTGACGTAATAGCTGCGTCGAGCTGTTCCGGGGTAATTTTAAAATTGTTTTCTTCCTTGCCTTCAATGTAAACTGGCGTACCGTCAGCAAGTTTTACTTGCTCCGGATAGCTTACCCAGTATGGAGTCGGGATAATGACTTCATCTCCTTCATCCAGGATCACTTGGAACAACGTGTATAAGGCATGTTTTGCCCCTGTCGTTACAATAATTTCACTGCGCTTATAAGAGATGCCTTGATCTTTTTCAAACTTGCCGATAATGGCATCTTTTAATTCAGGCAAACCACCAGATGGTGTATATTTTGTCTGGCCTTTTTTCAATGATTCATAGGCAGCCTCGATAATATGGTCTGGTGTGTTAAAATCAGGCTCTCCAGCTCCAAGACCGATGACATCAATCCCCTGTGCTTTCATTTCCTTTGCTTTTGCTGTAATAGCTAGTGTTGTAGAAGGAGTTAACGCTTTAACCCGCTGAGCCAATTGTACGTTCACAAAAATACCTCCACTATTCTTCTATTTTATTTAGTTATGTACGATAAATAGTAAAAACAGCCTTATCTTTATCTGTTTTATCAAGCGCCAAGCCGAACATTAAGTCCTTCCGCTTTAATGTACGATTTAACGTATCAACAATCTTATATAAATCAGGCTGATTCTTGACGGTAACAGAGGATAAAACTTCAATTTTACTCTCCATGCGAATGCCTCCATTCTTTTATATTATAGCAGGAAATCAGAGCAGGTCATTAATAAATTTTGCGAAAAGTGTGAATCTCGCTCATTTTAAATCAGGGAGGGAAAAGAGTTCATATCCTTCTTTTGTAAATTTAATTATAAGCAATCCGTGCTGTTCTGTGTAATAAACATCAATCCACATTTGATAAAGTTTTTCCATTAATCTTTCATCTGGATAGCCTTCTTTTCGCTTAAATAAGACCGCTGTTTGCGGGTCAATATGAGATAGCAAGTCATGAGAAAGGCTGTTTGTTTGGCCAAATCGCGGAACTTTTATAATATTGCTATCTTTAAGGGAATGCGCCAGCAGCCTCTCTTCAGCCAATTGTGACGAAGAGGACATCCACAAGAACCGGGAATCATAGTGCTTAATGGAAAAATCGAGTCCCTCATTTTTGTCTGTACCACTGTGGAGCACAGACAATCTTATCCCCTGACTAATCTCTCGCTGGTCGCCCTCCTGCCACTGTTCATGCATAATACGGCGGCTGCGCCAGTTAGCCGGCAAAGGCCAGCCGGTAAATACCTTCTTTAACTTTCTTTTTTTCATCAACTCTTCAATAAATGATCGTCTCCAATATTTCTTCTCCGTTACAATCAATCCGGCCAGCTTCCGAATCTGAAAGTTGTTCATATATTGAAAGATTTCAGATTCGGTTCCTTTGTATCCTGTATTAATTAAAAAATGACGCCCATCTGCGGTATGCAAAAAGGCGGCTTCCCCATCCGATAATGGCAAAAACGAGAGCGCAAACTCTTCTTTTTCTAGACGCACATGGATAATAGAAGCCTCCCCATACGTAGGAGAAATAACTAACAAACATACAAAGATAAATAAGACGATTCTCATAACGGCCGCTCCTTTCACTACCGTTATGGTGCGTCATTCGCTTGCAAAATAAACACGGCTACCTTCCGGAAATCACAGCCATTTCTCAATGATTGAAATCGTCTCGCCAAGCGATGCTTCTTCTACCGGAATAGCTGGAATCGATTGTAGAAATGTTTTCCCATACGCATTTGTCTGAATGCGCCGGTCAAATACAATGATGACTCCCCGATCTGTGCTGCTGCGAATGAGCCGGCCGAACCCTTGCCGAAAGCGCAGAACCGCTTGGGGAAGAGAGTAAGCAGAAAAAGCATTTTTCCTCAATTGCGCCAGTTGTTCATTTTTTGCTTGGGTAAACGGCTCATCAGGCGGGGAAAATGGTAGTCGGACAATAATAAGACAAGATAAATCTTCTCCTGGAATGTCAATTCCCTCCCAAAAGCTGTTTGTACCAAATAAAATCGCTTTGTCAAACCTTTGGAAATTTCTTGTCAAACGGGTGCGACTTCCACTTGTAATTCCCTGGGCCAACAAAATAAAATCATCAAGAAGGCCGCTATCTTTCATTAGGTCATACGTTCTTTTCATCATGTCAAACGACGTAAACAAAACGAGCATTCTTCCTTTGGCCGCTTCAGCAACGGCTGTTAAATGATTGGCTAAAGATTCGATGTATTCTTCCTGATGGACATTTTTTACTTCCGGAACATCATTTGGAATGATCATCCGGCAATTTTGCTTAAAATCAAACGGAGATGGCAAAATGACCTCTTTATGATCAAATGCAGAAAGACCTGTCTCTTCCGCGAAAAAACGAAAAGAGCCGTTGACTGCCAGTGTTGCCGAAGTAAACACTACATGTTTTTGCTGAAGCAAGGTGTCTTGAATCATTTTGGCCGCTTCCATTGGATGAGATTTAATGACAAACGTGTTAGCGAAGGAGCGGCTATCTCCTTCCATCCAAATAACTTCATTCTCTTCCGGACGGAAAATCAACCGTAAGAGCGTAAGCTGAAGTTCCTCCCATTCTGCAATCACCTCTTTAAAGCTATCCGTCTTCACTTGTTCCGAAGCCGACATTTGTTCTCTGAATTCATCCAGCTCTCCAAGCCGGCGCTTCATCCAGGTGATAAGATTTCCCAATAACGAATCTATTCTTTCTGCACCATACTCGATATGATCCCAATAACGGAGGTTTCTCGTTTCATCAGTTATTCTCAACTGACGCCGGTGCCAGTTTCCTGACCGCTTTTTCGTATGCTGCTCAAAATACATTTGCAATACTTTGAACCATTCGTCACTTTCAAATTGAAGCTCTTGCAGCCTGCGATTGACAGACAACCGTTCGTCTTCTTTCTCTAGCTTGCCATACTTGGAAAATAGCTTTTCAATTTGATAAAATAACTCTTTCTGTTCATAGGTACCAATTTTTGAAAACAACTGTTTACACGTGAGTTGGTCAATCGCTAAGCCGAGACGATCTCTTGCTGCCCGTTCAAAATGATGCGCTT
Source organism: Pseudobacillus sp. FSL P4-0506 (assembly GCF_038003025.1). NCBI lineage: Bacteria > Bacillati > Bacillota > Bacilli > Caryophanales > Bacillaceae > Pseudobacillus > Pseudobacillus sp. FSL P4-0506. Next base: position 2,145,301 of record NZ_JBBOOI010000001.1, on the reverse strand, counting down.
CATCAATAATTACATTACGGCATGCAGGAAAGAATGCGTTTTTTGCCATTAAATCCGCAACAAGTAAAGAATGGTTCGTAATAATAATATCTGCTTCTCTCGCCTGTTTTTTAGCGTGCAAATAAAAGTCTTTATCAAGCCAGGCTTTGCGCCCTTTATTCATGTAATCGCTATCCTGCCGAATTTCATTCCAAAATAATTCCCCGCCCGAGGAAAGATTGATTTCATCTACATCGCCCGTTTCTGTTTCAAGCAGCCACGTTAAAATTTGCATTTTAGCAAGTGTAAAGTCATAATTATCGCTCATTCCCTTGAGGCTTTGGGAAAATTTATATAAATCAATGTAATGGTTTCTGCCTTTCAATACAGTGGCCCTTATTGGAAAAGGCACCAGCTGTTGCAGCTGATAAATTTCCTTTTGCAGCAGTTGCTGCTGCAAAATCACTGTATATGTACTAACAATAACTGGTTCTTTCTCCTGTTTGCTCTGATAAACAGCCGGCAAAAGGTAACCAAGAGATTTTCCTGTGCCGGTTCCCGCCTCTACTGCTAAATGCTGTGAAGTTTGCAAGGAGCGATGGACAAGATCCATCATGTCCATTTGGCTTTCACGAAGCTCAAAATGAGGAACACCCGCAATTAATGCGGCTTTTTCCTCTACTGTTTCCGGGTAAGCAGGGGGCGTTTTTTCGATGATTCTCTGTTCAATTCTCTTTTTACGAAGAGCAAGCCCCCGATATACTTCGGTCTGTTCAGGCAGCTGCTCAATATTAGATTGCTTATCTTGAATAATCGCTTTAATTAATAAATAAATATCGCTTTTCAAGCGTATAGAGAGCTTTTCCAGCTTCTCAAGGGTTACCATTGGCAGGCTCTCAAGCTTTTCAATCATCATCAGCAGCATTTCTGCTGTTACATAAGCGTCACTGTCAGCTTGATGAGGACGATCATGATGAAGCCCTAGATTGCTGGTTAATTCCCCCAACTTGTAGCTATCTGATGTTGGCCAAACAATTCTAGCCAATTCCACCGTATCGATAGCAGGACCTGAAAAAGCACTGTATCCCGCTCGTTCAAGCTCCGACTGTAGGAATTGAAGGTCAAAAGCGACGTTATGAGCAACAAAGACTGCTCCCTCTAACAAGGGAAGAATGTCCTTGGCGGCTTCATAGAAAAACGGGGCATCTTTCACGAGATCGTCAGAAATACCTGTCAGTTCTTCAATAAACACAGGAATCGGCATTTCTGGATTAAAAAAAGAGGTGTACTGTCCAGTAATTTGCTTATTTTCAATTACGACAAAGGAAGCCTGTATAATACGGTCATTTCCTTTCGACGCATGGCCGGTCGTTTCAAAGTCGGTTACGACAAATTTAAAATCCTTCATAGTCGGTTACGCACCTTTTTCCGTTAAACTTTCTTCACCAGTTTAACATATGAATTCATGTAAGAGCCAGACAGGACAAAAATCTGTTGGGATGCTGCTCTCTCTCTGATATACCTTCTTCATTATCATGACGTTGACAACTGTACCGTCCGGACGGTACAATTAAAAGACAAAATTTTTAGAAAACGAGGCGTTGGATATGATCACTGAAAAAAAAGATACAAAAGAGCGAATTATTGAAGCAGTCTATGCCTTAGTTCAAAAACAAGGAATCGCAAAAATGACTATGGAGACAGTAGCCGAAAAAGCAGGAATTAGCAAAAGTGGATTATTTTACCACTTCCCAACGAAAGAATTATTAATTGAGGCGATGGTGAATCGGCTATTTAATCAATTTGACCACCAGCTTAACCAAGAATATGAAGCGGACCAAAAACCGGGTGGACGAACACGCTCTTATATTAAAACGACCTTTCTTATGCACGATCAGGAAGAGAATGAGTTTGTGGTCGCGTTGCTTGCTGCACTTGTAAACAATCCTGAACTGCTCAGGCCGGCTAAAGATTATTATGAACTATGGCAAAGCCAATTGGAAAATGACGAAATAGACCCGGTCATTGCTACCATCATCCGCTTAACGACCGACGGTTTGTGGTTTTCAGAACTATTTGGTTTAGCTCCTATTGATTCGGGTTTACGTCAGCGCGTTTATGAAACCCTTTCCAATTTAATAGACAAACGAGAGAAATGATTTTATCTTTTTTCTTTCATTGTTTATGTATTTCTACCGTTATTCCAAGAGGGAGTGATTAAGAGCATGCTCACTTTTGTTTCGCAAAATAAGCATATGGACAAATTGATGAAAACACTGGAAAGAATAGCACTCTTTGATACGACAGTTATTATTTATGGGGAGTCAGGAACAGGAAAGAGCTTGTTAGCAAAATATATTCATGAAAAAAGCTCCCGTGCAAAGGAAGCGTGCATCATTATTAATTGCGCTGCTCTCCCTGAGCATTTGTTAGAATCGGAACTCTTTGGCTATGCGGACGGCGCTTTCACAGGAGCCAACAAAGCAGGAAAAATCGGCTTAATCGAAGCGGCAAATCACGGTACACTCTTTCTTGACGAAATCGGAGAGCTGCCGCTTAATATCCAGGCGAAGCTGCTTCAGGTTCTTCAAGACCGCGAATTCACCCCTATTGGTGAAACAGCCTCAAGAAAAGTCGATATTCGTATTATTGCAGCTACCAACCAAAACTTAAGAGAAATGGTAAGAAGAAAGAAATTTAGAGAGGATCTTTACTATAGATTAAATGTGGTGGACGTAAAAGTGCCGGCGTTGAGAGAACGGATGGATGATATCGTTCCTTTAACCAATCATTTTTTGGAGAAATTCAATAAAAAATTCAATACAGAGCGCACCATCTCCAAAGACGTCTACCGTTTTTTTAATGAATATACTTGGCCTGGGAATGTAAGAGAGCTTGAAAACTTAATTGAAAAGCTCATAGTTGTCTCTGAGACTTGTATCGATATCGACCATATCCCTGATACTCTGCAAGAACAAGCCGATCACCACGCCACTGACTCCCCCTTTACATCTTTTGACCAATCACTCGAAGAATTTGAAAAGAAAATTATCATTGAGGCATACAACCGCTTTAAAAATTATAGAAAGGTGGCTGAATTTCTTAAAATTAGCCAATCGAGAGCGGCCAGATTAATTAGAAAGTACTCTGCAAGCTGTTAATTTATAACCAAGCAGAAGGAGGAGAGGCATACATTCCTCTCCTCCTTCTGCTAAAATCATTTCGCTTTCAGTAAGTCTACCTCTATCAAACCGTCACTTTATCTTTTTCCCCCATAATGCTTGTGCTGTGAAGCGGCTGTACCTTTGCCTTCGGATCAATATATACCTTCGCATTGCTTACAGCAGCGGGCGCTTCACCAAACCCGCTTGCTATTAACTTCACTTTACCTTCATACGTACAAATATCTCCTGCTGCATAAATGCCTTCCACGCTTGTCTCCATTTTTGAATTTACGACGATTGAACTCTTTTCAATTTCTAGGTCCCACTCCTTGATCGGACCAAGGGAAGACACAAATCCGTATGTGACTAACACATCATCTACGTCTAACACTCGTTCTTCACCGGTTTTTACTTCCTCTAAGACAACTTGATCAATTTGTTGTTGTCCGCGTAATCTGACTGGAACAAACGGCACGGCGACTTCAACTCTAGATTTTTTCAATAGCTCTACACTGTGTTCATGCGCACGAAACTTCTCCCTACGGTGGACAAGTGTGACCTTTTCTGCAATTGATTCCAGCATTAAGGCCCAGTCAACAGCAGAATCTCCTCCACCAAAAATAGCCACTCTTTTACCTTCGTACCGGCTTAAATCATTGATAAAGTAATGAAGATTCTCCTTCTCAAACTTATCTGCTCCCTCGATCTGCAGCTTTCTCGGCTGAAAGGCCCCATTGCCGGCCGTAATAATAATCGTTTTGGAATAATGAAGATCTTTATCTGTTACAATTTTAAATAAACCGTTCTCTAGCTTCTCAACATGCTCTACTGTTTGCTCCAGGCAAACAATAGGATGAAACACATTCATCTGCGCTATTAAATTATCAATTAATTCTTGCGCACGGACTTTTGGGAAGCCGGCAATATCATAAATAAACTTTTCTGGATACAACGCTGAAAGCTGTCCTCCTAATTGAGGAAGACTTTCAATAATCTTAACCGATGACTGACGCATCCCTGCATAGAAAGCAGTAAATAATCCGACTGGTCCGCCCCCAATAATTGTCATATCAACCATTTCATTTGTATTTTTCATTATAGCCTCCTGAGGTAAGACATTGATTAGTTTTGTTCTTGTTAATTTTAGAATATTCAGATATTAACTTCATTTACTGCTGTATGGTTCTTATCCTCTTCAATGAGTGCAGGCTCGGACTCATCAAAATCAAACATTGGCGCTGATTTTTTAAACATTTTTGTAATGCACAGCAGGAAAATAAAGCCCGCTGTATTCCAGAACAAACCGAGTAAAAGTGCCTGTGCGTCCATACTGTACCACATAATCGAAAGAAAACCGATCCCTATTAATGGAAAGATCAAATACAAAAATGTCTCTTTTATAGACCGCCTTTTATTCTTCACATAGTAGTAAACAATAACGGATAAATTAACAAATGTAAAAGCTGTAAATGCTCCAAAACTTATCAGCGAAGCGGCCGTCACCAGGTCAAAGAATACCGCCGTTAAAGCCACTCCTCCAGAAATAATAATGTTATAAATAGGAATGCCGGAGCGAGGCGTGACGTATCCGAATATTTTCCGAGGAAGGACATTATCTCGCCCCATTGCGTACAATAAGCGCGAAATACTTAATTGTGCTGCTATTCCTCCCGATATATTACTGACGATAATGATTCCCAGAAAGATAGAGGCAAAAAGCATCCCTCCAATTTTGGGCGCTATTTCAGCTGCTGCTGCTTCGGGGTCGTGAAAAATCGATACATCCGGATAACTTGCCTGTAAGAAATAAGTAATCACCGTATACGTGATTCCTGTATAAAGTGCTAAAGCAATCATCGCCCTGGGTATCGTTTTCGTTGGGTTTATCGTTTCCTCTGCCAGCGTACTCATTGCATCAAAGCCAACAAATGAATAAGCTAAAATAGTTACCCCTGCCAAAACAGCTGAAAAAGTTAAATTAGCTGAATAGAGCGGTTCTAATGAAAATAAACTTCCTGCCTCCTCGCTGTTCATCATCCCTCCAATCAGCAAGGCAACAAAAATACCGGAGATGAGTACTTGTAATAATACGAAAAATGTACTAAACGATACAGCCACCTTAATATTAAATAAATTCGCCACACTTATTAGCAATATCGGAATAGCTACCCATAACCATTCCGGTACAGAAGGGAAATAAGCAGACATATAAATTTTTATCGCTAAGGCATAGACCATTGGAAGAAAGAGATAATCACATAAAGCAGACCATCCAACTAGAAAGCCGATGTTGGGATGAAAAGTCTTTTGGACATACGTATAGGCCGAACCCGCACTTGGAAATGCTTTTACCATCTGGACATAACTCAATACTGTAAAAATTATGGCACACATAGCGAACATATACACTAAAGGAACGTGTCCCTTAGTGGCAAGGGACGCGATTCCAAAAGTATCAAAGACGGTTGAAGGCGTTAGCAAAGCTAATCCGAGCACAAAAACATGAATAAACTTTAAGCGTCTTTTTAGTCCGACCTTTTCATTCATTAATTCTTAGACCCCCTCTAATGCCTTCAAAACTAAACCATGAAAATGATGAACCGCATGCTCGCTTATGGATGATCTTTCATGATCAATCACATAACGGCCATCCACATATCCCTTTGATCGAAGTCCGCGTTGCACGCTTTCAACTAAACTAATATCTTCGGGCGTTAATACTTCATCTTGATATTTGATATTTTCCCATCCTTCTTCCGATGGCTCCTTCGTTAAATAGTAAAATTCCAAATATTCAATGGAAGACTCTGGTCCATTCGGCTCGATATACATAATGATTAATCCCGGCTCTCCCGGCATAACGTCGATAGCCAAAGTCGGCCATAACCAATAAGAAAGATACGTTTCGATATCCTGATCATTTGTTTCACTGTCAGTATTGCAAACTAATTTCCCCTTGCTGTTGCTCGTTTGCGCCACATAATAATCTTGCGGTTCAATTTTATAACTCTTCATATCGATCAACTCGACGAATTGAGGATGGGCCACTTGGCAATGATGACATTCAAGGTAATTGTCTACTACGTTCTTCCAATTAGCCTTGATATCATATTTAATCCGATGTGACAATGTTAAACCGTCCAGCTGAGGGATATGAGCACGAATTTCCTCTTCTAATCCCGGCATCATTTCCCGCATTGGTTTAGCGTTCGGATCAAGATTAACAAAGATAAAGTTTAAAAAAGTTTCTACCCGCACAGGGGTTAAGCATGCTTCTTCAAGATCAAAATTTTTAATTTGATCAACGGCACGGCCCCGGTTAAACTGACCGTCTAAATGAAATGTCCATGCGTGATAAGGACAAGCAATGACGGATTTTTTCCCTTCTCCTTCGACCAGTTCATGCCCCCTGTGCGGACATACATTATAAAAACCTCTAATGACATGATCCTTCCCTTTAACGATCATAATATTTTGTTCAAATAGTTGAAAGGTAAAGTATTTCCCTGGGATATCTACTTTTTCTATATGCCCGGCATAAATCCAGTTTTTATAAAAGATCTTTTCCTTATCTAATTTTAATGCTTCATCACTTGTGTAATAATCCGATGGCAATGTATATGATTCCCGTGCGTCTGCTTTATAGCGATGAATCATGTTTGTACTCATGTTTTTCCCCCCCAATATGTTTTACTTTTACTGGCTTGTTGAGCCCTTGCGGCATTTTCAACTAGCGCTTTCTTTTAAAAAAGAAGTGAGAAATGGATCTTGTTTGTATCTAATCCACTTCTCAACTAAAGTTTCATTAACCCGGGAACCAGCTAACCGGTTCTACATTAAGATTAATATTAATTTGTTTGATTTCCTGAAAATCTTCGAGTCCATATGTTCCAAGGCTTCGACCGATTCCACTTTGCTTGTATCCCCCCCATGGTGCTTCCACGTAAGTAGGATGATAAGCATTTATCCATGTAATGCCGGCACGTACTTGTTTAATGACACGCAAGGCTTTTGCTCCATCATTTGAGAACACAGCCCCTGCCAAGCCAAAATCTGTTTCGTTCGCAAGCTGAATGGCTTCATCTTCACTTTTAAACTTTTGAATCGTTACAACCGGTCCGAAAATTTCTTCTTTTACAATCCGCATATCAGAAGTTACATTTGTGAAGGCTGTCGGCTCAATGAAGAAGCCTTGATCTAATCCATCAGTTAGCAAGCGGCTTCCACCACAAGCAAGAGTAGCTCCCTCCTGCTTGCCGATTTCGATATAATTTAAAATAGCATTCATCTGCTGTTCACTTGCAATGGCTCCAACTTGGGAATCTTCATTCATTCCTGGACCTACTTTAATTTGCTTTGCGCGCTCTATGTAACGCTCTACAAATTGATCATAGATGCTCTCCTCGACAAGAATGCGGCTTCCTGAAGAGCATACCTGTCCAGCTCCGAAGAAAATGCCGAATAACGCGTAGTCAACCGCTGTTTCAAAATCAGCATCAGCAAAAATAATATTCGGTGATTTGCCCCCAAGTTCAAGAGAAATCTTCTTTAGATTTCCAGCAGCTGCCTTCATAATTTCTCGGCCAACATTTGTGCTTCCGGTGAATGAAATCATATCTACATCATGACTTTCAGCAATTGTCTGGCCAACAACTGCCCCTCTTCCCATCACGAGATTCATCACTCCCTGTGGAACCCCCACTTCTTCAATAATCTCGACCAACTTCATCGCTGTAATAGGCGTTGCTTCTGCCGGCTTATACACGATGGTGTTACCAGCTGCAAGAGCCGGTGCTATTTTCCACACACTCATCAAAAGGGGAAAGTTCCACGGTACAATCAATCCAGCAACTCCCACTGGTTCACGAACGACCATAGCTTGAACGTTTTCAGGCACTTGGTATGTTTCTCCTTCCGGCGTTAGAATTAAGCCGGCATAATACCGGAAGCATGTAGTAGCATCAGCTACATCAAACTCTGCCTCCGCTTTCAGCTTGCCGTTATCCATGACTTCCAAGTTTACGAGCTCCTCAAACTTTTCATCAATTTTATCTGCAATTTTATTTAAGTATTGGGCCCGTTCATGTGTCGTTAAGCCTGACCAGATACCGCTTTCAAAAGCTGCTCTGGCAGCTGCAATCGCTTCTTCTGTCTCCTCTTTTGTTGCTCTTGGCGCTCTGGCAATCACTTCTTGTGTCGCCGGATTGATCACAATATTCTCGTCTCCGTTTTTTGCTGTTTTCCATTCTCCATTGACAAACATTTTCAATTCTAATACCGATGTGTCTACTGACATATACTTTCCTCCTGCTATAATTTTTCGTCCACATTAAACATATGCAACAAGCGTGCCAATGACCAGTAGTCTATAAACCCTTTACATATCAAGTGTTCAATCTCCTTATATAGAAACACGTTCGTTCAAAATTGGCTGATTTCAACCAGAATTGACACATTTACCGCTTTCATCAGACGGCTACAGTTTTTAAAAACTTTGGCGCTGTATACTTGTTGTTGATTTCTGCTGCAGGCGGACGCTGTCCGAGAAGCTTGACAGGCACAAAAAAAGAGAGAGCAATCCCTCCCTTTACCAAAGGGAGGAATTGCTCTCAACTAATTTTAACTCTGCTTGTTAAAGCTATCTTCTGCTATAGAAAGCTCCACCTCTATGCGGACTTTCCAATTATATAATTGTACCAGCAATCTCCTCGTGAAGAAGCTGTTCAATCTCATTATTTTCCCCAGCCACCACTACTTTCGGACGGTGATCCTTTACCTTCTCCTCGGCGACCATGACATAGGAGATAATAATAACTTTATCACCCGGTTGGACAAGTCTTGCTGCCGCCCCATTTAAACAGATCACGCCGCTGTTCCGTTCACCTGGAATAATATAAGTTTCTAAACGGGCACCATTGTTATTGTTGACAATCTGCACTTTCTCATTTGCCATCATTCCAGCGGCGTCCATTAAATTTTGGTCAATCGTAATGCTGCCCACATAATTTAAGTTCGCTTCCGTTACGGTAGCCCGGTGAATTTTCCCATTCATCATTGTACGAAACATTTCAGCATTCTCCTCTAACCGTAAAAATAATGTTATCAATTAAACGCGCTTTTGAATAATTGATCGCTGCTGCCAGAATCATCTTTCCTTGCACTTCTTTTAAAGAGTTTAATTCCGGATAAGAAAGCAAGTCCACATAATCAATTGTTGCGCCAGTGTGAGTCTCTAAATAGGAAGCAGTCAAATCAATAATTTCTTTTACACTTTTTCCACCCTGTTCTGCTGCCTGTACGCCGTGCTGGAGAGCTTTTTGCAAATATGGCGCCTTTGTGCGTTCCTCTTCCGTTAAATAGACGTTGCGTGAGCTTTTTGCCAGTCCGTCCTCTTCTCTGACAGTCTCCACTCCTACAACTTCCACCGGAAAGTTTAATGACTTCACGAGACCGTCAATGACAGCAAACTGTTGGGCATCTTTCAAGCCAAAATAAGCTTTATCTGGCTCAGCTAAATGAAATAGCTTCGTGACGACCGTCACTACCCCATCAAAATGTCCTGGCCGCTTCACGCCGCACAGCTTGTCTGTTCTGTCTGTAACTGTCATAGTTATGATAGAAGGCTCCGGGTACATCTCTTCTACTTCAGGAGCAAAAAGACAGTCTACACCTGCTGAAGCGGCGAGTTGCTCATCTCGGTCTAAATCCCGCGGATAACGTTCAAAGTCTTCATTTGGTCCAAATTGCAGCGGGTTGACGAAGATGCTCATAATAATCGTGTCATTTTCCTGTTGTGCTTTATTGGCGAGAGTAAGATGCCCTTCATGAAGAAAGCCCATTGTCGGCACCAGACCAATCTGGTGTCCAGCCTGTTTTTCCGTCCGGACAAAGGCTTTTAATTCCTTAACTGTCTTAATTACTCTCATGAACGCGCTCCTCCATACAAAGCTTCCAATTCTTCTTCTTTCATCGTAAATGAATGCTCCACTCCCGGGAATATTCCACCTTTTACTTCTTTTACATAAGCAGAAACGGCCGGTATAATTTCATCATTCACATTGCTGTACGATTTAACAAATTTAGGTGTTCGGCTTACCCCATATTGAATAAGGTCATGGTAGACAAGCACTTGTCCATCCGTTTCCTTGCCTGCCCCAATTCCGATTATCGGAATAGTAAGAGCGCTTGCCACTTGAGCTGCAATCTGATAAGGGACACATTCAAGCACGGCCATAAATGCCCCTGCCTGCTCAAGCTTCTTTGCATCATCCAGCAGCTTTCGGGCTGCCTCTGCTGTTTTCCCCTGCACTTTATAACCGCCAAGAACCCCAACGGACTGCGGAGTTAGCCCTAAGTGGGCGACTGTTGGTACGCCAGCCTGCGTCAAATCCCGAACGGCCTCTACTGCCTCTTCGCCGCCCTCAATTTTTACAGCATGCGCTCCTGCTTCCTGCATAAGCGCTCTTGCTGCCCGCATCGTTTCTTCTCGGCTAATCTGATACGACATAAAAGGCAAGTCAGTAACGACAAATGTTTCTTTCGCCCCCCGCTTTACTGCCTTTGTATGATGAATCATATCGTCCAGGGTAACAGGAACGGTTGATTCATACCCAAGTACAACCATACCAAGAGAGTCTCCGACTAAAATGATGTCCGCCCCACCCTCTTCAGATAATTTAGCAGAAGGATAATCATAGGCGGTGATCATGGCAATTTTTTCACCGTTTGCTTTCATTTTGATAAAGTCACTCGTTTGCTTCATGTACGCTTCCTCCTTTTTCGATCAGAGGAGACGAAACAATCAGTAAATAAAAAGGGTCCTTCAGACAGAAGGACCCGAATAATTAGATTCGTTGTTTCGACCCTCTGTCCCTGTCCTTATGGATCAAGGCAGAACTTTTCGCTTATTTTATTATTCCAGCGGCTGACTTCAGACAAGTGCAGTTCTCTTTAAGATACTGCCCGCCTTCATTATAACAACATCTTTTTTCTTTGACTATTAGAAATTTACCTGATCATAATAGGATGAATAAGTAACTATTAAGAGAGAAGGTGAGAAGATGAAAAAATGGTTGTTGATCGCTCTCGTCCTGCTTACAGGCTGCTCTTCGCCTGAAAAAGCTCCCGAAGAAGAATCTTCCGAAAATATTCCTGCAAGCACATCAGCTGGAATAAAAGTTATCGCTAAAAAACTGGAGGTTCCATGGAACATTACTAAGTTGGATAACAGCTTCTTTATTAGCCAGCGTAAAGGTACAATTGCCGAAATTTATTCTGATGGAAAGAAAAAAGAAATGGAATTGAAGCTGGATCAACCGGTACTGCACAAAGGAGAAGGCGGCTTATTAGGCTTTGAGCTTGATCCTGCCTTTTCCAGCAACGGACGCGCTTACATCTATCATACGTACAAGGAAAAAGAAAAAATAATGAATCGAATTGTACAAATTCAAAAGAAAGGCAGCGGCTGGCAAGAGACAAAAGAACTGTTGGCCAGCATTCCCGGCGGTACGATCCACAATGGCGGACGGATCGCTCTTGGTCCTGACCATAAGCTTTACGTAACTGTAGGAGATGCCGGTGTAAAGGAGTCTGCACAAAGTAAACAGCAGCTATCCGGGAAAATTTTACGTTTAAATTTAGATGGCTCTGTTCCCCCTGACAATCCTTTTAAAGGTTCCTATATTTTTTCCTATGGACATCGCAATCCGCAAGGGATGGCCTGGAGCAAAGACGGTACCATGTATGCGACTGAACATGGGCAAAGCGCTCATGATGAAGTGAACAAAATTAGTCCAGGGAAAAATTATGGCTGGCCTCTCATTCAAGGAGACGAGAAAAGAGAAGGAATGGAATCACCTTTCATTCATTCTGGCGAGGAAACGTGGGCTCCCTCCGGTCTAGCTTATAGTAAAGGACAACTCTTTATTGCTACCCTTAGGGGAGAAAGGCTGCTTGCTTTCGATCTTAAACATCGGAAAATGACGGTTTCTTTTCAAGGCGAAGGACGCTTGAGAGATGTATATGCGAGCGATCACTATTTATATGTTGTGACAAATAATACAGATGGCCGAGGGACACCTTCTCAAGATGATGATCGACTTCTTCTTTTAAAAGAACCGCATTAATGGCAAAGGGTTATGTCTTAAATAGAAAACTGCCCGTGCTTCTGTCCAGCGGGCAGTTTTTTCTACATCATTCATCTGTCCTTGTATCGATTTCGATATCAGCGGAGTAAATATCATGGATGGTGCCGTCATCATCAAGCAGCTTCAATACACCTTCTTCTGTGATACCGAGTGCTTTGCCGTGAATCGTACCAGTCACTGTCCGCGCCGTAATTTTTTTACCGATCGACAGCGCGTGCTTTTCCCAGCGTTTTTTTATGTTAATAAATCCTTCTTTCATGTATATGTCATAATAATTTTCAAGGTTTTTTAAAATTTCCTGAACCAGCTGCGAGCGTGAGACTGCCTCTCCTTTTTCAATAGCAAGCGAGGTAGCCACTTCTTTCAATTCGTCAGGAAACTCTTTTTGATTTACGTTAATGCCGATGCCGATAATAATTGAATGAATGCGGTCAGCGTCCGCTTGCAGTTCTGTTAAAATACCGGTAATCTTCTTGCCGTTTAACAAAATATCGTTCGGCCACTTGATCTCTGGCTGCAATCCGGTCACTTCAATAATCGCTTCAACAACGGAAACTGCCGTAATCAACGTAAACTGAGGCGCTTTATAAGGCGGCAAAGACGGTTTTAATAGTACGCTCATCCAAATGCCCGTATATTTTGGAGAATGCCATGCACGTGTCATTCTTCCGCGTCCCGCTGTCTGTTCTTCTGCAATCACTACCGTACCTTCCTTAAAAGGCTCTTGTGCCAAGCGATGAGCCTCCTTCTGAGTCGAAGGGGTAGATTCCAATGCGACGATTTCTTTTCCAAGCCAGTCGGTCTGCAGGCCGATTAAAATTTCATTTTCCGTTACTTTATCCGGCTTTGTAAGAATGCGGTAGCCCTTTTTTCGTACCGCTTCCAATTCAAATCCCTCTTGGCGCAATGATTCAATGTGCTTCCAAATGGCCGTCCGCGAGCAGCCGAGGATTTCTGCAAGCGCCTGACCAGATACAAATTCTCCATCCGCTCTTGAAAACGCCTCTAATAATTGCTGTTTTACAGAAGATTGCACGCTTCAAGCCACTCCTTTATCTTTTCTTTACTGTTTTCAACTTTTCTCTCTACAACAGCCCGCTCGATCATTTCAATATAACTTTTCATCCATGGCCCACCTGTTTCATTCTTCCATTCCTTCAGCTCTTTACCGGTGATAGCTAGTTCTTTTCGAGTGTGGATCGATAGGTCGGCATGTCGATTTTTCAGCTCTTCTGCTTTTGAAGGACGGCCAGCAAGAAGCGCATTGACCGCCTCAGCATCCATCGCCTGGTCTACACCCGCTTCATATAATGAAAAATCTGTCCACTCTTCTTTCTGCTGTTTGAGAGCCGTTTCGTATGTACCCGCTAAATACTTTATTTTCTTAGCTGGCATCCGCCACTTCTTCAGCCAATCACCTGGTTTATGTGGTGCAAGAAGGACGAGCAGAAGAAGCCACTTTTGGATTCCAGTTAACTTGTTAAGATCGTAGGAGAGCATCTTATTTATCCGTTGCTCCTGCCCGAGAAGCCCTGGCAAGTAGGCAATCAAGCCTCCTTCAAGCAATATCTTGATGCCAGCTGCCGCCTCTTTCCCAGCCAGTAGTTTATCCATCTCCATTAGTTTCCGTTCAACCGCAATATGCTCCAGTAGACTAGCACAGCGGCTTAGTGCTTCTTCTGTTTCGATATGCAGCTGGAAGCCAAGCTGGCTGGCAAATCGGGCGGCCCTCATCATTCGAAGGGCATCTTCTGAAAAACGCTCTTGCGCCTTGCCAACTGTTTGAATTTGCTGTGATTGTAATGCAGCCTTTCCGCCGAAAGGATCAACGATGGTTCCATGTCGATCCATAGCCATCGCATTAATAGTAAAATCCCTTCTCTTTAAATCTTCTTCCAGTGTCCGAACGAAAGATACTTTTTCCGGTCGTCGAAAATCCTTATAATCAGATTCTGTTCGAAAGGTAGTAATTTCATAACCGTCCCCCTGCCAAATCACGAGCACGGTTCCATGTTCAATGCCGACATCGACAGTTTTAGAAAAGACGCGCTTCACCTCTTCTGGCAAGGCAGCTGTGGCAATGTCAACGTCGCCAATCGGACGATTCAACAAATAATCCCTTACCGCTCCTCCTACATAGTAGGCATCGAACCCTGCTTTCTCGAGTTGGGCAAGAATCGGAGCGGCTTTCTCAAAGATTAACTCATTATTCACTATCCGCACCTGCCTGTTGGGGAAGCAAACTCATATATAGCTTTTCGTACTCGCGAACGATGCTTTCTGAATGAAAATGAGTTTGTACTGTTTGTATCGCCTGTTCACTTATCTTTTGATAAAAATTATCATCCGTTAGCAGCTGCAAAGCTTGTTTTGTCACGGACTCAATATCTCCCACTTCAGAGAGAAAACCATTTTTCCCATTTTCAATCACTTCGGGAATGCCACCAATATTTGTGCCAATGCAAGGAACTCCGCAAGCCATCGCTTCCAAAAGTACCAAACCAAAGCTTTCTTTCTCCGATAGCAATAAGACTAAATCGCTGAGCACATATAGCTCTTCTAAATTATCCTGCTTGCCGAGAAACAAAACACATTCTTCGAGGTTCAGTTCAGAAACAAGCTTGCAAACGATAGTCATTTCTGGTCCATCGCCGACCAAAAGCAACTTTGCCGGCATGTGTTCTCTAAGCCGCTTAAATACACGAACCACATCCGGCACCCTTTTCACACTGCGGAAATTAGATACATGCATAATCACCTTATCTTGAGCAGCGATTCCCAACTCTTCGCGCAGTTGCTCATTTGCCGGTCTCTTTCGATAAACTCGCTCATCAATAAAATTATAAATAGGTTGGATGTTCTTTTGAGGGTAAATTACATCCATCGTTTGAGCGATTAGCGCTTGAGACACAGCAGTCACAGCATCGGACTCTTCGATACCAAAACGAATCGCTGCTGTTAAGGAAGGATCATGTCCAAGCACAGTGATATCCGTGCCATGCAACGTTGTAACAATCTTAATATTGGAACGTGCAATTTGCCTGCCAAGAATAGCACAAACAGCATGCGGGATCGCATAGTGGACATGCAGGATATCGAGCTGCTCCCTCGTTATAATTTCTGCTATTTTATTTGCTAGTGCAATTTCATACGGCGGGTGCTGAAAAACGGAATATTGGTTGACATCCACTTGATGAAAATAAATATTCGGGTACATCCGGTTTAACCTGAACGGACGATCCGTTGTGATAAAATGGATCTCATGTCCTTTTTCTGCAAGTAGCTTTCCAAGTTCTGATGCTACTACACCCGAGCCACCGACAGTAGGGTAGCACGTAATTCCTATTTTTAATTTCATTATAAATCCCCAATCAAATCTTGATCTATTAACAGTGGGACAGTAGTTAAAAACCCTTCTGCAAATGTTCGCCCCACTTCTTTTCCCATCAGACGGTCTCTCGCTTCAACCGCCTCTATGTAACCGGTCGTTAAAGGTGTGGCGACTGATTTTTCCCCCATCTGGAACTGACTTTGATAAGTGCATAGACTTTGCTTTTTCTTATCCATAAATTCTCCTGTATCCACGCAAAAATCAGGGGTATGAAAACCGTTGATCATATAAAAATAAAGGCGCTCCGCCTTATGAGCATTTCCGTGGGCAGTCGTTTGGTATTTTTTAATTCCGGCAGAAAAAAACGCTTCCTGTACGATACGCGAACAAGCACCGTGGTCTGGATGACGGTCTTTTTCATAAGGTGCAAAAATGACTTTCGGTTGGTAACGACGGATGACCTCTGCTACTGCTTGAATCGCTTCTTGTGTTAGAAACAACCCACGATCTGGCAAGTCAAGCGTCAACCTCTCCCGAACACCTAACAGAGCAGCTGCTTTGTTTGCCTCTTCTGCTCTCGAAGCTACCGTGCCGTTAGATGACAATTCTGCTTTTGTTAAATCGCAGAAAACAACCGTTTTACCAGCCGCCGCATATTTAGCCGCTGTCCCCCCCATGCCAATTTCAATATCATCTGCATGAGCACCGAAGGCAAGAATATCTGCTTTAATTGTTTCCATAGGTCGGCCTCTTTCCTTGTAATTGATCCAAGTCGCCTCTCTGCAAGCCCTCTATTAAAATCGTTCCGGTACCTATATTAGTTGCCAGGGGAATAGCGTACACGTCACAGAGCCGGACAAGCGCTGATACATCTGGCTCATGAGGCTGGGCGGTAAGCGGATCTCTGAAAAAGAAAACTAAGTCCATTTCTCCTCTGGCAATACTCGCTCCGATTTCCTGATCCCCGCCAAGCGGACCGGACTGGAAGCAATGGATGGGCAACCCGGAAGCCTTCATGAGCCGCCGCCCTGTCGTACCCGTGGCAAACAGCTCATGCTCTGAAAATACTTTCACATGTTCTAGAAAAAATTGAATTAAATCATCCTTTTTCTCATCGTGGGCAATTAAAGCTATTTTCATAAGCGCCTCCTCAATCTAAAATATTTTCCATGCCATAGATAAGCGTTTCTACCTTTACAACAGTTTCTACGCACACTTTGACGCCTGTCATAAAAGAAGTCCGATTATATGAATCATGGCGAATGGTCAACGTTTCACCATCTGCTCCGAACAACACCTGCTGATGAGCAATCAATCCTGGCAAACGTACACTATGAAGGTGCATTCCATCCATTTCTGCTCCGCGGGCGCCTTTCATTGTTTCTTTTTCCTCAGGATGGCCCTGTTGCTTCTTTTCTCTTACTTCGGCAATCATCTGAGCTGTCTTAATTGCCGTACCCGACGGTGCATCTAATTTCTTATCATGGTGAAGCTCAATGATCTCCACATCTTGAAAATACTTGGCTGCCATTTCAGAGAATTTCATCATAAGCACTGCACCAATAGCAAAGTTTGGAGCAATAATACAGCCAAGGTTTTTTTCCTCAGTGAGTTCTTTTAACTCCTTTAATTGTTCCTCTGTAAATCCCGTAGTACCTACAACTGGCCGAATATTGTGTTCTAGAGCGGTTTTTGTATGTATATATCCTGTTTCCGGTGTCGTTAAATCGATAAGCACCTCAGCTTCTACCTCACTAAAGCATTCATTGATGTCTGTAAAAATTGGCACGTCTATTCCCGAAAATCCCTCTACTTCACTTAACAGCTGTCCATTGTACTGACGATCTAAAACAGCAGCAAGTTGTAAGTTTTCTGATCTCTGTACCATATATACCGCTTCTTTCCCCATTCGCCCGCGCGGCCCTGCAATAATGACTTTAATCGTTTCCATTATTTATTCCCCCTCTTTTCTCGTCCAGCGATCTTTATCTCTCGTGTTAAACTTCTTCATGACTTGATCATGAGCTTCTTGCAGATCAATATTTAGTGAATTTGCCAGGCAAATAATGACAAACTGCAGATCACCAAGTTCTTCTGCTATGGTTTTCGCCTCTTCTGTTGATTTTTTAGGCTTTTCACCATAGTAATGGTTCACTTCCCGTGCCAGCTCTCCTAGTTCCTCAGTCAAGCGAGCCATCATAGCAAGCGGGCTAAAGTAGCCTTCTTTAAATTGACCGATGTATTCATCGACTTCCTTTTGCATCTCTTTGATCGTTTTATCCATGTCTTCCCTGCTTTCTTCCTTAATTAATTTTATGTTAGCTAATTCTTGAGTAGTTGACAATGAATTTATCGCTCTATACACCTCAGACTTTCATGTTTCTTATTGTCTGATCTCGCACAGTTATATATAATGACAGTTATCAATAACTGTCTCAATATTAATTCAAAGGTGGCTGGCGTATGATATTTGGCATGAAACTCAAAAATATTTTCTTTATCTTAATTGGCGGTGCCATTTATAGTTTTGGCCTTGTTCATTTCAACATGGAGAACAAGCTGGCAGAAGGCGGTTTTACCGGAATTACATTACTTTTATACAATTTGTTTAAAATTGATCCTTCTTATTCCAATCTAATTCTGAATGTGCCTTTATTTTTTGTTGGTTGGAAACTACTTGGCAGAATGTCATTTTTCTATACGATCATTGGAACAGTCGGTGTGTCTGTTTTTCTTTGGATTTTCCAGCGCAAGCAGCTTCCTATTCCGCTCCATGAAGACTTGTTTCTCGCTTCTTTATTTGCCGGGGTCTTTGCTGGTGTAGGGCTTGGCATTATTTTTCGCTATGGCGGAACAACAGGCGGAGTCGATATTATTGCTCGTTTGATTCATAAATACCGCAATGTTAGCATGGGAAAAACGATGTTTTTATTTGATGCTCTTGTGATTACGGCCTCTTTATTAACCTATCTAAATTACCGGGAAGCTATGTACACGCTCGTGGCTGTTTTCGTCGGGGCGCGAGTCATTGACTTTATGCAAGAAGGTGCCTATGCTGCCAGAGGAGCCATGATCATCTCTGACCATAATCAAGAAATTGCTGAGAAAATCACCAAACAGATGGAACGAGGCGTTACTATATTAAAAGGCCACGGTGCATTTACAAAGACAAACCGGGAAGTTCTCTATTGCGTAGTTGGCAAAAATGAGATTGTCCGCCTTAAAAACATTATCAACTCGGTTGATCCTCATGCTTTCGTTTCCGTTACAGTTGTGCATGATGTACTCGGTGAAGGATTTACCCTTGATGAGAACAAGCAGCCGATCCAAATATAAAAAGCAGGAGACTCACTCTCCTGCTTTTCTCTTTTTATGAGATTAATCTTCGTTCTGCTGCATACCGGTAAACATCAAGACTAGACGAACCAGTTCCAGTACAGCTACAGCGGCGGCAGCAACATACGTCATGGCTGCGGCATTTAGTACTTTGCGGGCCTCGCGCTCTTCGTCATTGCGGATAATACCTGATGAAACAATTTGATCCATCGCGCGCGAAGAAGCGTTGAACTCGACAGGCAAGGTAATCACTTGGAATAAAACAGCTGCTGCCATTAAAATAATCCCGAGTAAAAAAGCTCCTGTCATTGATGTAAAGATCCCGATCATAATGAAAATCCACGATAAGTTTGATCCAATATTTGCTACAGGTACGA
Organism: Pseudobacillus sp. FSL P4-0506; assembly: GCF_038003025.1. NCBI lineage: Bacteria > Bacillati > Bacillota > Bacilli > Caryophanales > Bacillaceae > Pseudobacillus > Pseudobacillus sp. FSL P4-0506. The sequence continues at coordinate 2,125,968 of NZ_JBBOOI010000001.1, read as the reverse complement.
GTGCATGACGGAATCGGAGAAAGGCATATCCCTCTTTATCCTGAATAGCATGACCTACCTCATGGGCTGCTACAGCAGCGGCAGCAATAGAATGTCCGTGATAGTTATTTGGAGAAAGATGAACCGTCTTTGTTAACGGATTATAGTGATCACTTAAAAAACCGCTTGTTTCCACTACTTTCACTTGGTGAAGGCCATTTTCATCTAAAATGCGCCGAGCAGACTGCGCCCCGGTTACACCAGTGGAGACAGAAACTTTGGAATATTTATTATACGTACTTTTTACTTTCATCTGCGCCCAGATTGGAACGAGAATTAGGATAAGAAAGTAAATTAGAAAGCCCATTGTTTGGTGTTACCCCCATTTGTACTAATATTTACTTCTCTTTTATTTTATCCTTTTCTAATTTTTATATCAATGATTCTGCTTCTTCCTCTCTTCTTCCTTCTGCCCTTTATATTTCTTCCAGCCTACATAAGAAAGCGTTACAATAATAATTCCCCCAGTAAAGCTGATGACCCATCCAAGAGAAGGCTGGGCAGGGTCCTCTTTTTCCATTTCCTTAAACACCATCTCTACTGCTTTTTCCAACTCTTCGATCTCACTTTCAGCAGATGCCTCTTTCAACATCTTTTCTCCATTTTGTTCCATATAACGAACATGTTCATCAAGTATCCGAACACTCTTTTCAGAAACATCTACTTTCAAGCTGGGCTGGATGATATAGTAATTAGCCAAAAATCTATTGAGTGATTCATGAAACCCTGAGGAATCAGCTGTCATAGAAGACTTTTTTAAAGATTGCAGGGAAGACATAACAGGCTGTTCCATTTCAGTCCATAACGGCCGGTAACGAGAAACCACTGCATCGGCCACCAAGCGGAAGGTCGTAACAGTTTCCAACGTTTCTGTTTCTTTTCCTTCAGGAGAGTTAATCACATGCAATGCTTCTCCAAGAGCCGTCGATAAAACTGTCCAATCTTCCATAGGAAGTCCACTGTCTTTAAATTGAAGTTGTATAAGTTCAAGCTGGACAGCTTTTAGCTGTGCTTCTGCATCTTCATAGAGACCGGCTTTCGTAAACTCCAGAGCCTGGCCGGCTATTTGATCTAATCTAAGAAGGCGGGCATCGGCATCCTCTGCCTGACTATGAACGGGAATAATAAATAAGCAACAAATAAGAAACAAGCACTTTATTTTTTTCATTTCTCTCCCTCCTCCGCTCCTGCTGTTAATATATGCATGAACCAAGGAAACGAGAAGAGAAACTTATAGTAGACGCTCGTTTATTCCAGTTATAAAGTCCACTTCAAACGTTTTTCTCTGCTTGTTAAATACCAAGCCAGAAAAATAGAGAAGACACTCAACCAAAAAGTAAAATAGCCAATTTCTTTAATATATAGATGTAATTGCGGATATGACGGATATTGCATATAGACATAATCAATGATTTCATTATGCAAAGCCCAAAAAGCAGCTATGATTAAATGCCATGGTTTGATGCGATAAAATGGCGCATAGAGCAACCCTTGGATAGCCATTCCTAAATGTGAAGCCATCAGCATATATCCTTCCCATGGTAAATAGCCAGTCACTTTTAATACGAGTATGTTCATTACCACTGCCCATATGCCGTATTTAAACAGTGTCACAATGGCCAATGCTTGAAAAAGCCCCCATGATTTTTTCCATAAAAATCCTAGCAACACAATCGTGAAAAACAGGCTTGCTGTGGGGCTGTCCGGAACAAAGGGCCAGAAAAACCAATCTGTGCGGACTAACTGCGGCGCATACCACATATATCCGTAAATTGTGCCGACTAGATTAATGAAAAATAAAATAAGTAAAAATCTTTTGTTCGCTAAAAACCAGTATACATATTGCAAAATGGCACCATCCTGTCTTCTCTGCTAAACATATCGGAAAAATATTGTAATGATTACATTTATTATATAGAAAAAAAGATGCCCTATTCAAGATAGGACATCTTCTCTTTGTACTATTTTAAATTAGAAATAAATTCAGCCATTTTATCGAGCTCTTCATCAGTGCCTTTAAACACACCTGCAGGCATGGCCCCTTTACCTTCACGAGCAATCTTTTGGATTTCTTCAGGCTTTAATCCCGTGCCGACAAGAGATGGTGCTGCTGCACCGCCTGTCAAATTTTCTCCATGACAGTTAATACAGCCATTTTTCTGGTCAGCAAAGATTTTGTATCCTTCATCATTCTTATCGAACTCTGCTTCTTCGACAATTTTACCTTGTGCCTCTGCAGCTTCCCAGTCATGATGAACAACGGATTCCCATGTTAAGAAAACAATGGCTGATAAAGCAAGAATCATAAAGCCCGTAGCAAATGGGCGTTTAATTGGTCTGCGTTCTGGTCCTCGGTCAATGAACGGAGCAAGTAAAAGTCCTCCAAAAGCTAGTCCTGGAATAACAAAAGCTCCAATAACATTGTAAGGTCCGGAAGCATACGTGTATTTCAGTAACTGGTAAAGAAATAAAAAGTACCAGTCTGGAAGCGGAATATAACCTGTATCCGTCGGATCCGCGACACGCTCAAGCGGAGATGGATGCGCTACTGTCAAGCATAAATAACCAACTAAGAAAACGGCACCAACCATCCACTCTTTTAATAAAAAGTTCGGCCAAAAGGCTTCAGTTTTCCCCGGGTATTCCGAGTAATCTTTCGGAACATTCGGTTTGCGTACTGCCGGGATACGCGAATCACCAACGAATTTCATCCCTTTTCCACGATGCATGGCGTTCCCCTCCTTTAAAAAGATCTTTAGACATTCAATGAAATTTTAATTTTACAATGGTCCGGAGATACCTTGTCTGCGAATCATAATAAAGTGAGCTGCCATTAAGCCGAGCAACGCTGCCGGCAGGAAGAACACGTGAATCGCAAAGAAACGAGTAAGCGTCTGGGCTCCAACGATATCCGGATGACCCGCAAGCAGGGTTTTTACCTGTTCCCCAATGAATGGAGTGGAAGCGGCGATTTCTATACCTACCTTCGTTGCGAATAACGCTTTCATATCCCATGGCAATAAGTAACCCGTGAAGCCGAGACCAAGCATAACAAAGAAAATTAATACGCCCACTATCCAGTTCAGTTCACGTGGTTTTTTGTAAGCTCCTTGGAAGAACACGCGCAACGTATGTAAGAATATCATAACGATAACTAAACTCGCACCCCAGTGGTGCATACCACGCACAATCATTCCAAATGCCACTTCATTTTGAAGATAATAAACCGATTCCCAGGCATTTTTAATATCAGGCACATAATACATAGTCAAAAACATACCTGATAGAATCTGGATAACGGTTACGAAAAATGTCAATCCGCCAAAACAGTAAACGAAAGCCGAAAAGTGATGAGCCGGGTTTACGTGTTCAGGCACTTCATGATCAGCAATATCCCGCCACAAAGGCGTAATATCTAAACGCTCATCAACCCAATCATAAATTTTGTTTAGCATGAATTACGCCTCCTTTACGCAATGGTTTGTGGCTCCGGCTTGCCGAGCTGCAAGAAACCGTCTTTTACTTTCGTTGGGTACTTATCAAGCGGTCTTGTTGGTGGTGTACCAGGAATGTTTTTTCCACTCTTTTCATATAAACCACCATGACACGGACAGTAGAACTTGTTTTTGTGACCGCTTCCTTCCCAGTCAACCGTACAGCCTAAGTGTTTACATACAGGTGAAAGGGCAACGATTTCGCCTTTCTCATTCTTGTAAACCCAAGCCGTTTGTGTAACATCGGATGTGTACCATGCATCTTTTTGTTCGTAAGAGAAGTCCACACGAGTCGGTTTCGTAGACAATTCATCCACTTTCTGCTTCGTAGTATGGTATTCGCCTTTTCCACCATGCGCCAAAACTGGATCAATTGCAAAACGAACCATTGGCATCAACATGCCAGCTGCCATAAAGCCGCCAACGCCTGTCAGTGTATAGTTAAGAAATTGACGTCTTGATACAGGTTGTTTACTCATTCTTTTCCCCCCTCTATTGTAAGCTGCGTCCGCACTGGACGTATTTATAAGCGCACAAACATAAACTAGGACACCACTATGATAATCCAAACTTGGAAACAGGTCAATATCACAGCGATCGAAAATATATCAAAGTATGTGACGATTTTCTGAATTATGACAAATTTTGCTGCCATTTGTGGACGATTATATTGACAAATTGTTTTGCTTGATCCTCTATTAACGAGTATTTGTACGAATCCTCCATATGTTCAAGCGGCACGGATGGAACCCAGATTAATGAGCCACCGATCTCTTCTTCAGCCAACTTCCAGCTGCTGTCTGAAGTGAAGAATAGCTTATGTTTAAACCCACTCTTGTCCATCTCCTCAACCCAGCGATTTAACGCGGCAAGCTTTCCTTGTTCCTCCTGTTGTCTTATGTAAGTAAACGGGGGAATAAGCAAGATTCGCCCTTTAAATTGCTTCTCAAGCAGCGTAGTTAACAACTGCATAAATTCATATTGAGAAGCTGTTTCTTTCATGTCGCTTTCAAAAGAAATAGGGATGAGCGGCACGAGTGCTGTATCCACATATTCTTTTTGCTGTTGAAAGCTTTCTGTATCTCTGCCATTCCAATTCATGTCATTCACCTCTTGTTTTATAGTACCACAGTGATTCGATGAGAATCATCCTTCTTTATTCAAAAATAAAGTCTTTTGCCGCAGGCAAAAGACTATTTTAAAGCATTTAGTTGATCAGTCAACGCCAGAAATGCTGCTTTATCTCCGCTATCGAGCGCTCTATCTATGTCTTTGAGCAATCGCTCCTTCTGAAAACGATAGATTCCCTCTTTAAGAAAGTTTTCAGCAAGCACTTTATCCTTTTCCGTAATTCGTAAATTCCTTGGCATAAATGGGTTTTCTTCCATTACGGCCGCATATTGATGAGATATATTGGAAGACTTGAACTTCAATTCAATATAAATGTCCTCTTCCTTGTTCAACCGGATATCATGAAATGATTTTTCTGCATCCGTTGTCATGATGTTCTCTTTAAAAAAACGAAACGGGGCACTGTCAACACAGTGGGTAGACATGATCATTCCCCGTGGACAATATTGTGCGTCTTCTACAAAATGCACCTTTTCCATGAGCTGGTCGTGGCTCATTAAATAATTTAAAATCCATACAGATTCTCTTCTTTTTAATTGATAGTGATTTAAAAACCAGCGGATAAAATCTTTTTTCTCATGAACAGATACAGGGGCAGCCATTTTATAAATCCCTCCTCTGTAAAGATAGTCATTTAATTAATCCGAAAGTCGCTCAATGAGCAACAGCCACTCTTCATTCGCGGGATCATTCTCCAGCAGCTGACGGAATATTTGCAGTGCTTCCTTACGATTTCCTTCTTCCATTAAGAAGTATCCGTATTCTTCTAAAAAGTGTGCATGACCTTTAAAGAAATTATATGCTTCTTTATAAGCAGTTAATGCCTGACTATACTCTTCTAATTCATTGAGGGCTTTTGCCTCATCCCATAAAAGCTGTGGATCAGCCTCTCCATCTTTCTTCAGCAGTTCGGTAATTTCCAGTACATCTTCATAGCGTTCCTGATGAAGAAGCAATTTATTTAAGGTAAGGGCGGCTTCTGAATACTCAGGATCTAATGCCAAGGCAGCGCGCAAAAACTGCTCTGCCTCCTCCTCTCTGCCTAACTTTAGGCTAAGCTTACCTGCAATGAGATGCAGCTCTTTGTGAAACTCGTCATGCTTAATTCCCTCCTTAGCTGCTTCTATCCCTTTTTCTAACTCCTCCTCCCGCTCATATGCTTTGGCTAAATAAAGATAAATAGAGTGATAGTCTGGGTCAAGCGCTTTTAACTCTTCAAATTTAGCGATCGCTGTTTGATAAAAGCCCGCTTGAAAAGCCGTGAAAGCGTAACCAAATAGTGTGTTAATTTCCAGATGGCCTTCAAGCGCTTTTTCATAATACTCCAAGCTCTCCTCAAAAGCTCCGCCTACGCTCAATGACTCAGCCAGGCGCTGATAAATGGAGATACCCGCTATCTCTTCTTGTCTATCTGCAAGCAGGGCTCTATAAAGACGAATAGCTTCCAAAAACCTTCCCTGCTCCGAGTAGAACTCAGCAAGCGCAAATTGAATAACCGGTTCATCAGGCAACAGTTCATTGGCAGCTTGCAGCTTCTGTTCACTTACTTCATATAGACCTTGCATTTGGTATAGATCAGCAAGCAACAGCAGAGCTCTCGGATAGTTTTCGTCTGCTTGGTCCAGCTGCTCAAGGAGAAGCATGGCCTCTTCTTCTTTATCCATATCAACGAGCACTTCAGCAAGAAGGACGCGCAGCTCTCCTTCTTCCGGAAAGGTTTCCAGAAGCCCTTCGTACAGCTCCCGCGCTTCTTCCAGAAAGCCCAGACCATATAATTGTTCGGCCAGCGAAAATTTCTCTTCATCTGAGGAAAACGACTGGACCTTTTTAAATAGAGAAAACGCTTGTTGATTTTCCCCTTTTTCTAAACTTTCTAGCATTTGCTGTGCATAAGACATTTTCTTCGAATCCTTTCTAAAAAACAATTTACTCTTATTAGGACTGTCGACAAACGTCCGACTTCTTTATTACTAGTCTGCTTGATCGATCATCCTCATCTACATCAGACTTAAGTTTTAAAGGACGGTCATTTGCCATCAATCCCAGGGTGCTTTCAATCATCCTGTTCACACCTTGTAATATTGTTATCATAGTGAAAGAAAAGCCTGACAGCAACTTTTTTATCTTCAATAGTAAATACATTCTCCAGGAAAGAGCAATTTCCTTCTTTATGCAGAAAAAGGAGCTGATAAAATCAGCTCCTTTTTGTTGGCTGCTGTGTGCGTCGCCAACTAAACACCTTGTTTTCATTACTTTTGAATGAGTTGCTTCATATCTTCAAAGAAAGAAGGATAGGAAACCGCAATAGCCTCGGGATTTTCAAGCTCAATGGCTCCTGTAGCCACTAGAGAAGCAACAGCCAGCATCATACCAATTCGGTGATCTCCATGCGATGAAACACGAGCTCCAGACAGCGAGCTCTTGCCATGAATAATCATTCCATCCTCTGTAGCTTCAATTTCCGCGCCAAGCTTCTTTAATTCATTCACAACCGTGTCAATACGATTTGTTTCTTTTACTTTCAACTCTTCTGCATCCTTGATGACAGTCTTTCCTGCTGCCTGTGTGGCAAGCAGAGCAATGATCGGAATTTCATCAATCAGCTTCGGAATTAAATCGCCGCCCACTTCAATGCTTTTTAATTGAGAAGTACGGATAGTAATCGTCCCTATCTCCTCTCCAACAGTCTCACGGGCCTCAATTTGAATATCGGCCCCCATTTGAACAAGCACATCAATAATTCCCGTTCTTGTCGGATTTAAGCCAACGTTTTCAAGAATGACTTCACTGCCGGGAACCATCGCCCCAGCAGCAAGGAAAAAGGCCGCAGATGAAATATCTCCAGGTACATATACACTTGTCCCTTTAAATGACTGGCCGCCCTGCACGACAATATCATTGCCGCGGCGTGTAACTTCCCCGCCGAATTGTTTGATCATTTTTTCTGTATGATCACGGGTTGGCTGCGGCTCCGTGATCACTGTTTCTCCTTCTGTCTGGAGAGCAGCAAACAAGAGGGCAGACTTTACCTGAGCGCTCGCTACAGGCAATTCATATCGGATGGGGGACAGTTTTGAACCGTCAATTGCCAGCGGTGTAAACCGTCCATTGCTTCTGCCATTAATTTTTGCTCCCATGCTCGTTAAAGGGGCAACAACCCGATCCATTGGCCGTTTGGCGATAGACTCATCTCCAATTAATACAGAGTGAAATGGACGGCCGGCCAAAATCCCCAATAAAAGTCTCGTCGTTGTTCCAGAGTTCCCAGCATCAAGGATTTCAGAAGGCTCAATCAATCCGTTCCATCCAGTTCCATAGACAACAATTTCTTCATCGGTCTCTTCAATGTTCACACCGAGCTTTCGAAAACAGTCAATCGTCCGCAGGCAATCTTCCCCTTTCAAAAAATGCCGAATGGTTGTCTTGCCTTCAGCTAAGGCGCCAAACATAACCGAGCGATGGGAAATTGATTTATCTCCCGGTACTTCCACCCGCCCATTCAGCGGGGAATTTGTCAGCCTTAATTCCATTTCTTTCATCGAATCACCCTTCATGCTAAAAATAAGTCGTAGTTTGTCTGTTTTTCAATGCATTGCCGGGCCCGCATCCGGTCTTTTTCATTCTGAAAGCTAATCACAAGCACTCCGTACACATCTTCTCTCGTTTCCACAATCCGAATATTCGTGATGCTAATTCTCTCTTCCGCTAAGTAAGCCGTGATTTCTGATATGACTCCCGGATAATCCGGTACATCGACATACAAATCATAAAATGAAGGAATAGCTCCCATTGCTTTAGCAGGAAGATCATCCCTAAATTCTTTTGCTTCATTAAAATAATCAAATAAAAGAGGAGCACTCTCTTCTTTTAAAATATCTATGACTCTTTCCATCTCTATTTTCCAATCGCATAAAAGTGTGAGAAGCACTTCTTTATTATGTAGCGAAATATCCTTCCACATTTCCGGGCTTGATGAGGCAATCCTCGTTAAATCCCGAAACCCCCCGGCAGCAAGACGGGAAATCAAGGAGTTGCTATTATTGTATTTGCGAGCCTGGTGAACAAGAGAGGCAGCAATGATATGAGGAAAGTGACTGACAACCCCTGTAAGGTGATCATGGTCATCAGCAGAAATTTCCAATATTTTCGCTTTGGTTCCTTGCAGCCATTTTTTTAAAACGGCCACCTGCTTTTCGTTCGCTCCTTCACCTGGCGTTAGCAGGTAAAAGGCATTCTCAAATAAAAGCTCTTTTGCAGCTGTCACTCCGCTCTTATGAGAGCCCGCCATCGGATGACCGCCAACAAAGGTTATGTGGCGGCTTTCCAAAATGGCGGCACAGGACATAATTCTCTTTTTTGTACTGCCCGTATCTGTGATGATGACTTCTTCTTTTAAATCAAATTCAGCCAGCTGTCTGATCAGCCTTTCTGTCTGTAAAACGGGTACAGCCAAAATGATAAGATCCGCTTGCTCTGCCCCCTCTTGAAATGTGCCTGCCTGCCTGTCAATAATATTCAATGCTTCGGCAAGGCCTACTTCACCTTCGCGGATGTCGTATCCGATAATTTCTGCCTGGGGATGGGCTGCTTTGATCGCCTTCGCCAGCGACCCGCCGATTAAGCCCAATCCGGCAACTAATACAGTTCCTCTCATTCTTCACAAACACCTACTGTCTAATTGCGTTTTCTGCTATAAAACTCTTCATAGCTTGGATAACTCCTTCATTCTGTTCATAAGATCCGACTGTTACCCGAACAGCTCCTGGACAACCAAGGGCATTTCCGGAACGAACGATATACCCCTTTTTCATTAAATATTGGAACAGCTCATCACTGTCACATTTGAAATCAATTAAAATAAAGTTTCCTTCTGACGGATAATAGTCAAGATGTTCACTTTTACAAAATTGATAGAATTGTTCGAGGCCCTTTTTATTCTCTTCTCGGCATTTCTTTACGAAGTCCTGATCTGATAGTGCCGATAAAGCAACGCCTTCTCCAAGTGTATTAATATTAAATGGTTCGCGAACCGGCTCTAAAGCACGGATAATTTCTTCGGAGCCAAATCCATAGCCGACTCGGAAGCTCGCTAGACCGTAAATTTTAGAGAACGTTCTTAAAACGAGTACATTCGGATACTTCTTTGCAATCTCTAACGCATTATAATAATCCTCTGCCGTTACATACTCATAATAGGCTTCATCAAGCACAACGAGAACATCCTCTGGGACTTTATTTAAAAATTGCACGAGCTGGTCATTGTTAATATAAATGCCCGTTGGATTATTCGGACTGCATAACCAGACAACAGCTGTTTGTGTGTCTATCGCTGAAAGCATCGCGTCTAAGTCATGTGCGCCGTCCACAAGAGGCACTTCACGGATTTCCGCTCCTTCAATCGTAGCGTTATGCCGGTATTGCGGAAAAGTAGGAGTTGCCATAACCGTGTTTTTGCCTGGTTCTAACATCGCTCGAGAAATAATCAAAATCAGCTCGTCAGACCCATTGCCAAAAATAAGCTGCTTTTCATCTACACTAAGAAATTCGCTGAGAGCGGAGCGAAGGGCCGTTGTATAACCGTCCGGATAAAGAGCATAGGATGATCCGTAAGATTGCACCCACTCTTTCGCTTTATTGGATGAACCGAAAGGATTTTCATTTGATGCAAGCTTAACGATTTTTTCAAGACCGTACTCTTTCTTCACATCTTCAATTGAACGCCCGGGCTGATAAGCTTTCAATCCGGTAATTTGTTGTTTCCATTTCATCTTCATCACAATCCCTTCTTTTGATTACTTGCTTAATTGGCCACACTGGCTCGTTTGTTGCAGATCCGGCCGTAGCTTCACAGCTTCTTCTAAATAAATATGATTAACTTCCTGCTGCGCTGCTTTAGTATTCACGTGCATCATGACTCTAATGCACTGTGCCAAGCTGCCAGGCACGGGAATTTCATTCATGCACATGACCGGCACGTATTCCCATCCGGGCAGCCGCCTTAAAGCTCTTGCAGGAAAAGCAGCATTAATGTCATTTGTTACTGAAATAAAGACCGAACACACATCCTCGGGCTGCAAATCATTTTGCTCAACCATTTCTCTTAAAAGTACTTCCGTACAATCAATCATTTCTTTTTCAGTATTCTCTTTAACAGTCGTTGCTCCCCTAACGCCTCTGATCATACGGCAGCCTCCTCCCTCATAAAACGATCAGCTTCTTCTAATTCCGACCGGTTCATCTCTTTAATAACCGGCCGGCCCACTTCCTGCAATAAAACAAAGCGGATGCTTTCGCCAATCGTTTTTTTATCTCTTTCCATTAGTTTGTATAATTCATCAAATGACAGTTCGCTATTTAAATCCAGTGGATAGCCGAGCTCTTTAAGCCAAACCATGAACTTTTTCAAGTCAAAAGCTAAGCCTACCTTTTTCTCACTCGCGTACAGAGCAAAAACCATTCCCGCTGCTACAGCTTCTCCATGTGTAATCTGGCCATAGCCGAGTCTTGCTTCAAGTGCATGACCATATGTATGGCCAAAGTTTAAATAAGCCCTAATCCCTTGTTCTTTAACATCTTCTTTGACAATCTCTCCTTTGATTTGAATGCCTTTTTCAAGGCAATAAGCAAGAAAGTCAGAAGACAGATCTTTAAAACTATTTACCTTGATCTGCAACTCTTTTAAAAAAGCAGAATCAGCAATTAATGCATGTTTGATAATTTCAGCAAACCCTGAACGTATTTGTTGTTCAGGAAGCGTCTGAAGAAAGCGAGTATCAAAAACGACCGCTGCTGGCTGATGAAAATGACCAATCATATTTTTGCCGAGCGGATGATTGATGGCCGTTTTCCCACCTACCGCGCTATCGTGTGCCAGGATAGTTGTCGGGATTTGAACAAATGCAATTCCTCTCATATAGCTTGCTGCTACATAACCGGCTAAATCACCTGTAGCACCGCCGCCAAATGCTAAAATACACGATTTGCGATCGAGCCCTTTTTCGAGAGCGAATGTTAAACAGCTTTCAAATGACGCAAATGTTTTAGCCTGCTCACCGCTCGGGACCGTCAACCACTCATATGGCAATCCTGGTGGGAGAGCTTGCTTCAGCGTGTCCCCATGAAACGATGCGACCAGCTCATCAGCGATGATAAGCAGCTTTGTTGTTTCCTTGAGAGGACCGGCAAATAATCTGGTTAGTTGGTGCAACGCTCCTTCTCCAACATAAACAGGATAGGATTGACCCGGCGTCTCAATCATTAGTTCTCTCATAATTAGAACTCCTTTGTGTAGCGACGGAATTCATCTAATGAGGCAGATAAGGCCGACATACGGTCACTATAGAACTGGTCAACAATAGCTGAAGCCAGCTCCCAGGCAACGGCAGCTTCGGCAACAACAGCTGCTGCTGGCACAGCACAGCTATCTGAACGCTCGATACTTGCTGTGAACGGCTCTTTCGTATCGATATCTACACTCTCAAGTGGCTTGTAGAGTGTAGGGATCGGCTTCATTACCCCGCGAACAACAACCGGCATTCCTGTCGTCATTCCGCCTTCAAAGCCGCCAAGACGATTCGTTTTTCGATAGTACCCTCTCTCTTCCTGCCAAGCAATTTCATCATGCACCTCGCTTCCAAATCGCTCTGCGGCTTCAAAACCGATTCCAATCTCTACACCTTTAAAAGCATTGATGCTCATAACAGCTGCGGCTACTTTTGCATCGAGCTTTCTATCCCAATGAACATAGCTTCCTACTCCGGCTGGCATTCCTTCAGCGATTACTTCAACAACCCCACCGATTGAATCACCGTTTGCTTTCGCATCATCAATCGCTTGCATCATTTTCTTTTCTGCTTCTGGGTCAAGACAGCGAACGGGTGAGTTTTCGCTTAACTCCTGTAATTGAGATAAATTTTCAAATTTCACCTGTTCGGCTTTAATGCCGCCAATTTCGATGACATGGGAGGCGATCTCAATGCCCAGCAGCTTTAACAACTGCTTCGCTACAGCTCCTGCTGCTACCCGGACGGTCGTTTCACGGGCTGAAGAGCGTTCAAGCACATTTCTCATATCACGATGACCGTATTTCAGGCCACCGTTTAAGTCCGCATGTCCTGGACGAGGACGAGTAATTTGTCGCTTGATCTCTTCTCCTTCTGTTTCATCAAACGGTTCGCTACCCATGATTTTTGTCCAATGTTTCCAGTCGTCATTTTCGACGACAAGAGTAACTGGTGATCCGAGCGTGTATCCATGTCGGACTCCACTCTTAATTTGGGCCTGGTCTTTTTCAATTTGCATTCGGCGTCCCCGGCCATGGCCTTTTTGTCTACGGCTGAGTTCTTTGTTTATATCTTCAGCTGTAAGGGGCATTCCGGCTGGCAGCCCTTCAATAATGGTTGTTAATTGTGGTCCATGCGATTCTCCTGCTGTTAAGTATCTCATTTTACTTTCTCCCTTCAACTCGTTAAAGCGGTTATGTACTACTATAACATATTTTTTTTAACTATGATTCAATTCTTAAGTATGTTTTTGAGAATTTTACCACAATTGACGGCATATTTGTCATAATTCTTTAGATTTTTCTAAATATTGATCTCCAAAAAGAAAAGGCTTTTCGCAGAAAAGCCTTACATGTTCCCTCTTAATTATTTAACTTTGCGATAGAAAAATGTGTCCTCCGCTTCAAATTGGTATTCTCCTGGATTAAAGATTTGCTCTGTACTCCCAACGAACAGCACGCCTCCCTCTCTTAATGACGCACTAAATTTTTGATACAAATGGTCTTTTGCTTCTTCAGTAAAATAGATCATCACATTACGACAGATAATTAAATCAAAATTTGAATCGAAGCGATCGGCCAGCAAATCTTGCTTCTTAAATGTAACTGTCCGTTTAATCTCCTCGCTAACTTTATAAAAGTCCCCTTCTTTTGTAAAAAATTTTTGTTTTTTCTCAATCGGGACTTCTGCCAGTGAGCGTTCAGGATATACAGCCCTTTTTGCTTTTTGAAGAACATTCACATCCAAATCTGTAGCCAAAATAGAGATTTGAGATAATGGCAAATAATTAGAGAGAACCATTGCTGTTGTATAAGGCTCCTCCCCTGTTGAACAGGCAGCGCTCCATATTTTTATTTTTTTGTTTTCTGACAGCAGCCGCGGAAAAATTTTTCTTTCAAGAACTTCCCATCTTTTAGCATTTCGATAAAACTCAGATACATTGATTGTCATCCTATCTAAAAATTCATTAAGAAGATTGGTATCTGCGTTTATTAAGTCAAAAAACTCTTTAAAGGAGCGGCAGCCCTTCTTTTCATACAAGGAAGTTAAACGCCGTTTCATTTGCGCTTCTTTATATTTACCAAGATCAATACCTGTTTTTCTTTTAATATTCATAATAAAGCTTTCATAATCACTCATTTGCCCGTCCCCCTTCTTGTCTGGTGCGGTTTGTTGATAGGCATTTATTACCGTTCTATAGTTCCTATTATAACGAAGAGAGAAACATAAGGGGGTGAATTTTTTGGAAAATTAAAGAACAATTAAAAAGCTACCGTCTTTTTGACGGCAGCTTATACCTTTCTTTTGTGAAGCGTTTCCGCTTTTCTTACTGTCCAGCTACGCCTCCTTGGCGCTCGAGGTCGTATGTCAGTCTGACTGCATGGCTGACATACGCCATTTCGTCATTCTGTCATACGCTTGTCGCCCCAAAACAGTCGGCTCCGCTTTTCTTTTATCTAGCTGCAGGCGCTAGCGCGTACGGTGATTACGACGATTCCGGGGAGTCAAAGAACGACTCCTCGGAATCACCTCCAATCCCCTATCACGCTGAATGAGCACCTTCCGCTTTTCTTTTATCCAGCTGCAACAGCCATCGGCTCGAGGTCATAAGTCAAGCCGTCCAGAAGGTTAAAGAACAACCTTCCAGACGGCTCGCCTTATGCTTGTCGCCGATAAACGGCCGTTTCCGCTTTTATTACTGTCTAGCTATGCCTTCTTGGGGCTCGAGATCGTATGCCAGCCTGACTGCATGGCTGGAAAGACGCCACTTCGTCATGCTGTCATACGCTTGTCGCCCCAGAACAGTCGGCTCCGCTTTTATTAGTAAATCCACTCGTTGATTTGTTTGTTGTAAGTTGTTAATTCTTCCTCTTTAAAGAAGATAGAGATTTCTCTCTCTGCACTTTCTGGAGAATCAGAGCCGTGGATGATGTTTTTGCCAACTGTTACTCCGAAATCGCCACGGATTGTACCAGGTGCTGCATCTTTAGGATTTGTAGAGCCCATCATTTGACGTGCTGTAGCGATTACATTCTCGCCTTCCCAAACCATAGCGAATACGGGGCTAGAAGTAATGAAGTCTACTAATTCGCCAAAGAAAGGACGCTCTTTGTGCTCTGCGTAATGTTGTTCAGCTGTTTCTTTAGAAACGCTCATTAGTTTAGCGCCGACTAATTGAAAACCTTTCTTTTCAAAACGGGCAACGATTTCACCGATTAAGCCTCTTTGAACGCCATCAGGTTTAACCATTAAATATGTTTTTTCCATTGTATTCACTCCTATAATATGTATCGTTTTTAATAACAATCCTTAAAAATAGTACCATTGATTAGACGAGTTGACAATGTTTGCACTCAAAAAACTAATATTTTCGTTTGCCGATGAATCTGGCAATATCCCGAAGTGATTTTTTTGTCCGATTAGGAGGCAGATCATCCAGTATATCCAAAGCTCGGCTTAAATACCGCTGGCTTAACGCATGTGAACGGTCGATGGCGTCACTTCGTTTAATATAACCGATAATTTCATCTATCTCTGATTTTACAGTATATTTGTTTACCTGGATGATCCTTTCCCGCAACTGCTCATCCTCTAATGCATACAGGACAGGTAGCGTCACATTTCCTTGCCAAAGATCGCTTCCAGCCGGTTTACCGAGTTCTTCTTCCGTAGCTGTCAAATCCAGTATATCGTCCGTGATTTGGAAGGCCATGCCGACATTATAGCCAAATTGGAACAGCTGCTCATGAACAGCCTTCGGGACATTGGCAGAAATGGCACCTATTTGACAACTTGCCGCGATTAATATAGCTGTCTTACGCTTAATTCTGCGCAAGTAATCCCTTAAATTCTGGTCAAAACGGTATTTGTCTTTTATTTGATTTATTTCACCGATGCATAATTCGACCATAGTGTTTGACAAAATTTGATGCGCTTCAACATTTTCAATATCTGTCATGTATTCAAGGGCTCTGGCGAAAATATAATCGCCCGTATACATAGCTACCCGATTATCCCATTCTGCTTTCACAGTTGGCTTGCCGCGTCGGAGTTCTGCATTGTCAATCACATCATCATGAACAAGTGAAGCCATATGAATTAATTCGAGAGCCACCGCTATATTCTTTACCCGATCTATATTGTATTCGCCAAATTTGGCCGCAAGCAGCACAAAAATGGGACGTATTCGTTTTCCGCCTGCTTGCAGCAAATGAAGCGATGCATCCCGCAATGAAGAAGAGGGAGAAGAGATCGCCATCTCTAATTCTTTTTCGATTAAATCAATATCCGCTTTGAGAAACGAATACAGCATAGTTAACTTCATTTTTTCCACCCAGCTTATTTACTTTTGTTTAAAACCCATATGGGTTGCCGCCACGCCACCTGTATGCGGCATATAGCTAACATTGACAAACCCCGCCTGTTCAAACATTTGCTTTAATTTTTTCATTCCGGGAAAATCACGGGCAGATTCCTGAAGCCAGGAATACTCCTGATAGCTTTTCGCGAATAACTTTCCGAATAGCGGCATGATAAAACGAAAGTAAAAGAAATACAGCTGCCGGAAACCGATCATGGTTGGCTGGGAAGTCTCTAGACACACAGCCATGCCACCCGGCTTGAGAACACGGTTCATTTCTCGAAGTACCTGCATATAATCCGGAACATTTCGAAGTCCGAATCCAATGGTCACGTAGTCAAACGTATGATCATCGAACGGAAGCTCCATAGCATTTCCTTGAATCATCTTCACTTGTTCCAAACCAGACTCTTCTACTTTTCTCTTGCCAACATTCAACATATTTTGACTGAAATCGAGCCCCACCACGTGACCCTCCGGCCCGACAGCTTGCGCAAGCGCAATTGTCCAATCCCCTGTTCCACAGCACACATCAAGGGCAGAAGCCGCTTTCGGGACATTCATCTTTTTCATCGTGGTGTTTCTCCATCGCTTATGCTGTTGAAAGCTGATTAAAGAATTCATTTGATCATAGTTAGAGGAAATCTTCTCAAACACGCGATGGACTTTTTCTTCTTTTGATTGTTGCATTCTTTAACCTTCTTCCGCATATGTTTTGTTTCCAAAGACCGCATTATACAACAAACTGTATAACTGTTCCTCAGAACTAGCAGGCCATCGATATCCTAAAGTTCTTTCCGCTTCTTTTTTGGCACGATTAATATAATAATCATACACTTGCACAATTGCCTGTCGGTTATCTAAGGAAAGCGGAGTGTTTTTTTGCGGACCATCTAAGCTTGCGATTGCTTCGGCGGTTAAAGCTTGTCCTCCGGCGAGAAAGTTCTGTCTTTCCTCCAATAGCCTTTTCGCGAACAATAAACGGGAAACCATCGGAAAAAAAGATTGAAAATGAAAAACAGTATAAAAGCGTTCGACAATTTCTGTTTCAATTTTGTATACACTTTCCATTAAAGAATCAATGGATGTATGCTCCCGCTGGTAAAGGACGATTTTATTCTCATTGATACTTTTAACAGCATCTGAGAGTGTCCGAATCATTCGGATATCTTTTAATTCCGCCAAAATTTGATAATATAATCCACTAAAATAATCTCCAGCGAGCACAGTCAGCTGTTGATCAATTGCAATTTCGTTAGATGAAGCCGTTACTTTTTCATGGGTATCGAGGGCGATTTGAATTAGGGTGGCTGTTGTAATATATTTTGTCGTCTCTTCTGACGATAGCTGCTCCATAGTAAAAGGCAGCATTAAAGTAAGCAGGCGAACTTCATCGACTTTCGGTCTCTCAATAAATTTCTTTAAATAAGGATAAGAAAGTCTCCGCTGCACTTCTTTTTCAATTATTGTTTTTCTTTTAAGCCATTCATTCATCTCGTATACCCCTTATGCTTCATTTCCGCTTTCCACTTCACCGAAACTTGTAATAATTTTAGCGCGGCCGCGAACTTTAATGGCCGAAGTATGCTCTGTGAATTGAGCAATCATGACTTCTCCTTTATCCAGCTTTTCTGAATGATGAAAGCGGGTATCGGACCCTCTCGTTAAACCGATAACGTTCACTCCATCTTCTATCGCCCGGATCATAATAAAGTCGGCCTGATTGTTCTTCATTTGATCCTCAACCTCTCTTTTGTCAGCCTTTAATTAAATTCAACAATTCTGAGCGTGAGTGCACATCATTGGCAAACTTTCCGCGCGCCGCCGTTGTAACAGTTTTAGATCCTGGCTTCTTCACTCCACGCATAGCCATACACATATGCTCCGCTTCGACTACTACCATTACACCATGCGGCTGAAGTTTTTCCATCATTGCATCGGCAACTTCAGCTGTAATGCGTTCTTGCAATTGAGGGCGTCTCGCTACTGTTTCCACTGCTCTTGCCAGTTTGCTAAGCCCTGTGACCTTTCCGTTCTTAGGAAGATAGGCAACATGTGCATGCCCAAAAAAAGGAACAAGGTGGTGCTCACATACTGAGTAAAAAGGAATATCCTTCACGAGTACGAGTTCCTCATAATCCTCTCCAAAAATAGTTTCAAAATATTCTTTTGGATCTTTATTTAAACCGGAGAAAACTTCCTCATACATTTTAGCTACCCGCTTTGGTGTATCTAACAACCCCTCACGGTCAGGATCTTCTCCAACTGCTTCCAAAATCATACGAACTGCTTCTTCAATTTGAGCGTGATTTACTTCAGCCATCCTCTACAATCCTCTCTATCAATCGTAAAATTAAAACACTCACTAAATAGTAGCATAACTGGACGAAAAGCGAAAGACGCTCGTTCGGCGTCATAGCAGATTTATAGTTCTCATGAAGGGCCGCTTACACACTCTGATAGAGAAAGCAAAGTTAGCTTAGTAACTAGAGCTATTCCATGCCAGTACACATAAGTCCATCATACCCTTTCTATCTAGACAGGCAAAGATTCTTTAGCCAAAAAAGTATCGTTAACCTTTTCCTGTTAGCGACTGCTTTAGAAGGTTCATTCCAAGCCATAAATGTCTCCACTCTCCGCTCTCCAGCAAGCAAACATGTGGACAGAGACGCTGGCTGTATATAAATATAAAAAAGAGAGACCACGAAGGCCTCTCTTGTAGCCGTTAGGCTATGTAATTATTTAACCGCATCTTTTAAAGCTTTACCTGGTTTAAATGCAGGTACTTTGCTCGCTGCGATTTCGATTTCTGCTCCAGTTTGCGGATTGCGCCCTTTGCGTGCAGAACGCTCACGTACTTCAAAGTTCCCAAAACCAATCAATTGAACTTTGTCTCCGCTTGCTAATGAGTTTTGGATGGCATCAAAAACGGCCTCAACCGCTTTAGTAGCATCTTTTTTAGATAATTCTGCTGTTTCTGCAACTTGATTAATTAAATCTGTTTTGTTCATGCCATTCACCTCCTCCCAAAGGGGGTTTCAACGAAAGTCTGTATTTTCTACCATTACTTTCATTCCTAAGCTATTTTTTCGTTTTTTATACATAAAAATGAAAAAAAGCTTTTAAATCAATGTTTTATACATTAATTCTGTTAAAAGATTATCACATAAGAAATGCCATATCAAGCAGAATCCCTTAATAATTCTCATTCTTTCTAGGTTTGGGCAAAATCACAAAAAAGACTCCCCTGCCGTAAAAGGAAGTCTGCAAATAAATGCTTATAAAATAATAGCAATCATGCCACCTGAGCCCTCGTTTATAATTCTCTCCAATGTTTCTTTTAATTTATACCTAGCGTTTTCTGGCATAAGCGAAAGTTTACCCTGAATGCCTTCTCGGACAATGGAGCTTAAATTCCGGCCAAAAATATCAGAGTTCCAGATCGATAGTGGATCATCCTCGAAATCTTGCATTAAATAGCGAACAAGCTCTTCACTTTGCTTTTCGGTTCCGATAATTGGAGCAAATTCTGATTCTACATCTACTTTAATCATGTGAATAGATGGGGCTACCGCTTTTAATCTCACGCCGAATCGCGACCCCTGTCTAATAATCTCTGGCTCATCTAGACTCATATCGGTCAGCGAAGGAGCTGCCACACCATATCCTGTTTGTTTAACCATTCGTAATGCATCAGCAATTTGGTCATATTCTGTTTTAGCATTGGCAAATTCCTGCATAAGCTCGAGCAAATGATCTTTTCCGCGAACTTCCACGCCGACAATTTCTTTTAATACTCGGTCATACAGCTCATCCGGAGCAAACAAGTCAATTTCAGCTACCCCTTGCCCCATATCCATACCGGCAAGGCCCGCATTCTCAATAAATTCATATTGATCAAATTGTCCAATCACCCGATCTACATCTCGAAGGCGCTTAATGTCTTGAACTGTTTCTTTAATCGCCTCTTGGTAATGACCGCGCAGCCAGTGATTTTCTTTTAATACCATGACCCATCCTGGTAAATTCACATTTACTTCATGGACAGGGAATTCAAACAGAGCTTCACGAAGCACGCTCATTACGTCCGCTTCTCTCATGCTTTCCACTGACATCGCTACTACTGGAATATCATACTTTTCAGCAAGACTTTCACGCAAGCTCTCTGTCTCTGCATGATGAGGACGCGCCGAGTTTACAATCATAATAAATGGTTTGCCTACTTCTTTTAATTCTTCAACTAACCGCTCTTCCGCTTCTAAATAATTGGCTCTTGGTATTTCTCCAACCGTGCCATCTGTTGTAATTAACACGCCAATCGTAGAATGTTCCTGGATGACTTTTCGCGTACCGATCTCAGCCGCTTCATGGAAAGGAATCGGCTCCTCAAACCAAGGGGTGTGAATCATTCTTGGACCATTTTCGTCTTCGTACCCTTTCGCCCCTTCAATCACATACCCAACACAATCAACAAGCCTTACATTCACCGAAAGTCCTTCATCCACATTTATAGAAATTGCCTGATTGGGCACAAATTTTGGCTCTGTTGTCATAATTTGCTTGCCTGCTGCGCTTTGCGGCAGTTCATCAAGCGCTCTCGCTTTTTCCGCTTCATTGTCTATATTAGGAAGAACAAGCAGTTCCATAAATTTTTTAATGAACGTGGATTTCCCCGTACGGACCGCCCCGACGACTCCTAAATAGATATCCCCACCTGTCCGTTCAGCTATATCTTTAAAAATATCTGCTTTTTCCAAGAAATTCCCTCCCGACTTTATTGTTTGCTTTTTTTATTAGCGGTATTGTTCCTACAATAAATTGTATGATGTTGTCCTGCTTTTATATGACTGAAAATATTCCTATAAAATAAAAGAAGCCATCCTATAAGCGGATGACTTCTTTTATTTCACCATAAAAACAGGTTCATTTTTATTGTTCACGGTATACGGAAGCGAAAATGCAGGAGCAAACAGAGAATCCTTTAACAATATCGGCCGAATATCTTCTCCTTGCTTCAGCTTTTCCTGTGATTTCTTAATCGCTGCATACAAGTCACTGCTATAATCTACATAAATGTTGCCGTCACCTGAAATAACAAGCGGCAAGTTTTGTTGTGTATATGGACTAACAACATAAGGTTCCTCTTTAAAGCCAATTTTTTTAAAGTCTAACGAATAAACGTTATGCGCTATCTCTTTTTTAAACGGCGGGTATCCTTGAGAGCGAATACGTATTTGTATATCCCTGATTTGTTCTGCCATGCGCAAATCAATTAACTTAACCGTTGGATTTTCCTCAACATCTACGAGAGCATATTGAAAAATCCCGCCCGACTCGTATGCATTACCCGGAGGCTCAGCGATAAATTGCGGGATGAGCTTTTTAAAATCAATTGGATATTTTTCATATAGCGGTGTGTTTTCCTCTTTTGTTTTGATCGGTAAAATTCCGCCATTCGCCTCTTTAAATTGATCAACAGCAGACTGAACAGTCTGAACTTGCTCTCCGTACGGCATTTGATTTTCAGCCCGCCGCTCTTGAGGAAACATACACCCGCTCATAAAGACTGCTGTCAGGGTAACTACGAAAACAATGGCTAGTTTTTTCATTCGCTGATTCTCTCCTTCAATCTTCAAGCTGGACCGCTAAACACAATATACACCATAATTAATCCGCCGATAATCATACAAGCATACGCCAAAAGAGCGGAAATCGCTTTTAAAAACCCATTTTTAAATTTATAGCGGCTTACATAGATGGCGAAAACTGATACAATCATTAGTCCCATCCCTATAAAAGAGATCCACATATTCATCATGGATGCTGACATCTTCTATTGCCCCTTTCCTTGATCAATCGCTACATCTTGAATAACAAATCAGGGTAGCTCGGTACCCCCTGTCCTTTTCGTCATGATTATAACATAACCAATAAAAAATTGGACAACCTTGCCACATAAAAAAGCTAAAGCAGCTTTTGCCGCTTTAGCTATAACGACCACCAAATTACTAAGCGCTGGCTTATTCATTTTTTATTATATGACTAAGTCACGGGCTTTGATTATTTTAAATGCCCTTTCTGCTAGCTTCCTTGCTGACGATCAATAATATCAACTAAACTTTCCATTTCATTTGTTTTCATACGAGCCATCAATTCGTCTACAGCTGCTTTTGGCTCTTTTCCTTCAAATAAAATACGGTATAATGCTTCAGTAATCGGCATTTCTACTTCATATTTAAGAGAAAGTTGACGGGCTGCCCTCGTGGTGCGGACCCCTTCCACAACCATTCCCATATTATCAAGAACGTCTTGCAGCTTTTGTCCTTTTCCAAGCATATTGCCTGCACGCCAATTTCTCGAATGAACGCTTGTACATGTAACAATTAAATCGCCAATTCCTGTTAGTCCAGAAAAGGTAAGCGGATCGGCTCCCATCTTTGTGCCCAGGCGGGCGATTTCAGCAAGTCCTCTCGTAATCAAGGCCGCCTTGGCGTTATCTCCATAACCGAGACCATCAGAAATACCTGCTGCCAGAGCAATAATATTTTTTAAAGCTCCTCCAATTTCCACACCAACTATATCCGGGTTTGTATAAACACGAAAATGCTGATTCATGAAAATATCTTGAATTCTTTCTGCAGCTTCCATATTCTCAGAAGAAACTGTAACGGTTGTTGGATGACGCAGACTCACTTCTTCTGCGTGACTCGGACCGGAAAGAATAACGATATCCTTACATAATTTCTCAGGCAGTTCTTCTCTAATCATTTCCGATATGCGCATTAACGTATCCGGTTCAATTCCTTTGCTGACATGAACGATGGTAAAAGGTTCTATTCGAATCTCTTTGATGAGCTGGAGCACTTCACGAATTGCTTTTGTGGGAACAGCCAGTACAACGACATCCAACCCGCTTAATACGCTTTCCATTGAACTGGAAGCAACAATATTTTCGGGCAATTCAATGCCCGGTAAATATTGTTGGTTGGTGTGTGTTTCATTGATTTCTTTGATGCGTTCTTTGTTTTGAGTCCACAGGCGAACTTCATGACCGTTATCAGCAAGAACAATGGCGAGTGCTGTTCCCCAGCTGCCCGCCCCAATCATTGCAATGCTCTCTTTGTTTTTCATAGATACTCACCAGCTTTTTTCTTATTTTCGAGCACGTGAAATAATACGTATCGGCGTCCCTTCAAAGCCGAACGCTTCACGAATGCGGTTTTGCAAAAAGCGCTCATAAGAGAAATGCATTAGCTCTGGTTCATTAACAAAAACAACAAACGTCGGCGGCTTAACAGCTACCTGTGTTGCATAATAAATTCTCAAGCGCTTGCCTTTATCGGTCGGCGTTGGGTTCATCGCTACCGCATCCATCACCACATCATTTAGCACACTGGACTGAACGCGCATAGTATGGCTTTCACTTACTTGATTAATGACAGGCAATAACGTATGCACACGTTTTTTTGTTTTAGCTGAAAGGAAAACAATTGGTGCATAATCAAGAAATAAAAAGTGACTTCGGATTTTCCCCTCGAATTCTTTCATCGTTTTCTCATCTTTTTCAATAGCGTCCCACTTATTAACAACAATGATAACAGCTCGTCCAGCTTCGTGAGCATACCCTGCAATGTGCTTATCCTGCTCTCGGATGCCTTCTTCCGCGTTTAGCACAACAAGGACAACGTCAGAGCGTTCGATCGCACGAAGCGCGCGGAGTACACTATATTTTTCGGTTGTCTCATAAACCTTTCCTTTTTTACGCATGCCTGCTGTATCAATAATGACATACTCCTGACCTTCATACATGTAAGGTGAATCGATAGCGTCTCTCGTCGTGCCGGCAATGTCGCTGACGATGACTCGTTCTTCCCCGAGCAAGGCATTCACCAATGAAGATTTGCCGACATTCGGGCGGCCAATTAAGGAAAACTTAATGACATCCTCATCGTACTCCTCATCTTCTGCATTTGGAAAATGGCTCACTACAGCATCAAGCATGTCCCCAAGGCCAATCCCATGGGCTCCCGAAATTGGAAACGGTTCGCCAAAACCTAAAGCATAAAAATCATAGATTTGGCTTTTCATTTCTGGATTATCTACTTTATTAACAGCTAATACGATCGGCTTTTTTGACCGATACAATATTTTTGCTACTTCTTCATCTGCGGTTGTTACTCCTTCACGCCCGCTCGTTAAAAAGATAATTACGTCCGCCTCTTCGATGGCAATTTCCGCCTGCTGGCGAATCTGCTCTAAGAACGGCTCATCACCAATGTCGATCCCGCCTGTATCAATAATATTAAATTCATTATTTAGCCATTCACCTGTGCTATATATGCGATCTCTCGTTACTCCCGGAACATCCTCAACAATTGAAATCCTTTCACCGACAATTCGGTTAAAAATAGTTGACTTCCCGACGTTCGGACGGCCGACAATCGCAACAACTGGTTTCACCATTTGGTTCACCCTTTCCATACATACATTCTATCTCATTTTTAGCTTATCCATCCGTACAAATAAAACCCTTCTGACAGGAGAAGGGCTTTTCTGAACTCGTTCATTTTATCAATATTCCAGATGCCAAGCAACTATAATCCTTATTTTCAAACATAACGATTATTTATGGACAGTCAACTTCAACCTCTTTGACTGAAAGCAGACGGCTCATATCCACGGACATGAAGCCAATGAAAGGTCTCCCCCTTGATAATAAGAGGTGTTTTGTGAAGGTCTGTTATTTTTTTCGCTCCTACTGCGCACATAATTATTTTCAAATCGTCATGTAAGGTATGTAGCTCGGCTACCAAAGCCTCCAGACCGCTATCCATCAGTACACGAAGCAACGATCCGGCCATCCCGACTGCCACAGCGCCAAGCGCAAGCGACTTTGCCGCATCAAGGCTATTTTGAAGACCCCCAGAAGCCATCACATCTAGTTGGCTGGCCGCTGCTTTGCATTCGACAATAGCGGGAGCCGTCGGAATACCCCAGTTATTGAAATAATCCAGCATCTTTCCCCGCCGTTCGTTCTCTACTGCGGCAAAGTTTGTGCCTCCAAAACCACTCACATCCACTGCTGCAACAGGTAATTTTGCGAGTTTCTCCGCTGTCTCTCTTCCTAAACCAAAGCCCGTTTCCTTCACAAAGACCGGTACAGTCAACTTATCAGCAATTCTCTCAATCCGCTCAAGCGCTCCCTTGAAGCTTCGATCTCCTTCCGGCATGGTCAGCTCTTGAATCACATTCAAGTGAATTTGCAGCGCATTGGCTTCTATCATATCAACCGCTGCTTCGGCTTGCTCGACTGTTGCTTCGCTGCCAAGATTAGCAAGAATCACCCCATTGCCATAAAGCTTGCGAACAGCCGAAAATGATTGCCTCTCCTCCGGATTCTTGAGAGCGGACATTTGGGAGCCAACCGCCATCGCTATGCCTGTTTCTTTTGCCGCAAGAGCAAGCTGACTGTTAATCTTTTCAGTATCTTTCCCTCCACCGCCTGTCATCGCATTGATAAAAATCGGCGAACTTAATAAAAGTCCGCCAATTTTGGTTTGAATAGATATTTCGCTAAGCGCTGTGTCAGGAAGGCTTTGATGAATAAACTCTACATCATCCAGCCCCGTCTGCCTATTTTGGCCTGTTGAAAGCGCATACTGAATATGCTCTCGTTTTCTCTGAGCTCTCGTCACTATTTATCACCGTTTTCCTAAAAAAGCAGAAGAACGGACCCATAAAAACAGATCCGAACTTAGCTTATTCCTTATTCTCCTCTTTTTAAACCTTTCAGCTTATCACCGATCATCTCACCAAGCTGGAAGCCGGTATTTTCTTCAGGCATAGTGTACGATTCATTCTCCTGAGCAGATGGTTCTTCATCAAATGGCTTCATCGTTAAGGAAAGACGATTTTCCTCTTCATTCACATCAAGTACCTTTACTTTTACTTCCTGGCCCTCTTTTAATATTTCATGTGGAGTGCCGATGTGTTTGTTGGAGATTTGTGAAATGTGAACTAATCCTTCTACTCCTGGGAAAACTTCAACGAATGCCCCGTAAGAAACGAGACGCTTAACCGTACCGGTTAACTCTGCACCAACAGGGGCCTTTTCAGAAATGTCTGACCATGGTCCCGGTAGCGTTTCTTTAATAGATAAAGAAATTCTTTCACTGTCGCGGTCTACAGATAAAACTTTCACCTTTACTTCCTGGCCTTCCTGAATGACATCAGATGGCTTTTCAACATGCTCATGTGATAGCTGGGAAATATGAACAAGACCGTCTACGCCGCCGATATCAACGAAAGCGCCAAAATCAGTCAGACGCTGAACTTTCCCTTCAAGAACGTCGCCCGCTTGGATTTCAGAAAGCACTTTCTTTTTGTTTTCTGATTTTTCCATATCAATCACAGCTCGATGGGATAAGATTAAGCGGTTTTTCTCTTGGTCAAGCTCAACAATTTTAAAGTTCATTGTTTTCCCTTTATAATCTTCAAAGTCTTCCACATAATGATCTTCCACTAACGAAGCAGGGATAAATCCGCGAATGCCAAGATCAACAACAAGACCGCCTTTTACTACTTCCTTTACTTCCGCTTCAAACACTTCACCGTTTTCGAAGCGCTTTTGCATTTCCGCCCAAGCCTTTTCTGCATCTGCTTTTCGCTTGGAAAGAACATAAAGGTCGTCTTCTTCTTTCGTTACTTGAAGTTCGAGTTTGTCGCCTTCCTTTACCACATCTGTTGCTTTTTCGACATGAAGGCTTGAAAGTTCGCTAATTGGAATAATGCCGTCTTTTTTACTGCCTTCAATTTCAACTTGAACCTGTTTTTCTTCCACCTTTACTACAGTTGCCTGTACTTTATCGCCCACTGTATAATTGTTCACTTCTACCTGATTCATGTCCTCTGTCATATGTACTCCTCCTTAATACAGAACTGCTTACATTTATTTGATAAAATATTCTTTCTACTAACTTCTAACAATTGCCCACATTTGTCAAGCAGTATGCTTTTAATGTGCTTCCTCTTTTAAACGGCGAATATGGGCCATGATAACAGCAGTTGTTTCTTCAGCACTTGCTTTACGGCTGCGCAGATCCTCCATGTCAATCGGAGGACCGTAGACTACTTTCAGCTTGCGGAACATTCTATAGGGACCGATGATGGCACAAGGAATAACATAAGCGTTTGTGCGCAAAGCAAAGAATCCGGCTCCTGCCATTCCCTCACCGATTTCCCCTGTTTTTGAACGGGTTCCTTCCGGAAAAAGCCCAAGAACTTTTCCTTCTTTTAAAAATTTAAGTCCCTTTCGAATAGCATCTCTGTCGCTCGCTCCTCTTTTGACTGGAAACGCATTTAAGTTAGCTAACATTTTCCCGAAAATAGGAACTTTAAACAATTCTTCTTTTGCCATAAACAAAATAGGCCTTGGGGCCGTAATGCCTACTATTGGAGGATCAAGATTATCAATGTGGTTGCTGCATAGGAGCACACCGCCTTCTTTCGGAAAATGCTCCCGCCCATGTACTTCCACACGGTACAGCGGCATTAATACCGATTTTACGACTGACCTTGCGATTGTATAAAATGTTACCATGCCTGTTCTCTTTCCTTTACAATTGAAATAATCCGATCCACCACGTCTGTAATAGACAAGGAAGTTGTATCTAGTTCTATTGCATCTTCTGCTTTTTTAAGCGGAGCGGCTTCCCGTTCTGAGTCCATTTTGTCACGAAGAGTAATCTCCTCTTTTAATTTCTCTATATCTGACGGAAATCCTTTAGAAATATTTTCTAAATGTCTTCTTTTCGCCCGCTCTTCCACACTTGCTTTAAGAAAAATTTTCACTTCTGCTTCGGGAAGCACATGGGTGCCAATGTCACGCCCATCCATGACTACGCCCCCTTTTTTAGCAAACAGTTGCTGCCGCTTAACCATCTCTTCACGTACAGGGGCATGCTTGGCCACAAAAGAAACGGCGTTTGTTACTGTGCTCGTTCTGATTTCATTTGTCACATCTTGGTCGTTAATAAATACGAGCTGCCCAGCTTTCCCCGGCTTCAAATCAATCACTGACTCCTGGAGCAGTTCCAGAAGTTTTTCGGCATCCTCCAAGTCAGCATCAGCCTGGAGAGCTTTATAAGTCAGGGCTCGATACATAGCACCGGTATCAATATAAATATAGGATAGTTTTTCAGCAATGATCTTTGCTACCGTACTTTTCCCTGCCGCAGCTGGACCGTCGATTGCTATTTGCATTTGTCTTTTCATGACGTTCACCTTCTAAACATTTTTTCTCCTTATTCTATCACATGAAGAGAGATTATTTCTCCAAAAAAAAGCCTGCCGGTTGGCAGGGAGTTACTGGATCAATCCTTTTCTTTTCATAATCAGCTGGCGTTCGAAACAGAAACGAAGCAAAATCTGCTGATCTGTCCGTGGAATATCAACAAATTCAATAGAGGCAATTGGCCGGCCTTTATCATCTATGCGCAGCCTTACAACACGCGCAGTTATTTCGAAGTAATGGTGGTCACCCGATTGCATTGGCACAGAAAGATAGACTCTTCCCTGTTGTTCATTGCTCACGTCTATCCCTTCTGGCAGAGGAACAGCGATCCCCCCCGCACTAATATCTTCTGTAGCTGCCGTAAAGGGCGCAACATTTTCTAAATAGATAGCTGCATCCACCGGTATAGGCACCCGTACAAACTTTCGTCTTTGAATACGCACATATTTTTCCAACCCGGGATCATGAAGGATTAAAAGTGGAATATCTCTTTTCGTCCGCCCTTTTACTTCCGTGTCAAATGTGTAGACTGCTGAAGAATATTTTGGGTCAATAAACTCAGCTGAAAGCTGCATGCCATCTACAAAAAAGGTAGAGCGATTTGTACCTATGTTTACGGGATAATCAATAAGTATGACTCCCTCATCAATATCTGCTACCCGGCAGCGATAATGCTCTTCCTGATCTTTTTCTCTAGAAACAAGCAGTAAATACATCCCTGTTTCAATCATCTTTATCACTCACCTAATTCCTTCTTCCTATTGGGTCCTTACACTGATTCTTTCTTCGAATTATAGTAGGTGATTAGTAAAAAAGCAATGGAAGATCGCTTGAATTGGAACTTTTATAGCAAGTTGTCATAAACTGGTTCCGATTGACGCATCTTTTCCACCTGCTCTTCTGTTCCATCTTTTGCATTAATTAAAACCCGATACGTTTCTTCACCGAGTGTGCCTAGGAATTCGTAACAGAGCACTTCCTGGTTCAGCTCATTTTTAATGACCGCAAGCCGCTTTTCCTGAATGCGGACCCTCGGGTTAATGTATGTTTCTGCTTCTTTCTCGGTCAATACCGGCTTTTCCAACTTCCTCTTATGGTGATTCGCCAAATATTCATTCGCCGTGACTCCGATCACTTGTCCGTTATCCAAAGCTACTTTCACTTTAACGGTATCAGGGTAAATCCGAACACCTTCTTGTTCACCAACGAAAGTAAACACGCCGACATTGTCATACTGAGTACTGTCGTAAAGTGCTAAATCCTTCATTTGATGACGATTTAAAAAAGCGGTGGCTTTATTGTTTGCTTCATTTAAACTGATCGTAGGTTTCCCTACTTCTCTGTTGATCATGTACCAAAGTGGGTAGCCGCCTCTTCTCGTTATATCGATGTTCGCCTCTTCGCCTTTTTTATTTTTCATGTATACACTGTAAAAAGAAAAGTCCGAGCCTTTTCCGCTTTTTGTGACCTTTACATCGTTTATCTGCTTCATTTGAACATACTTTGCGGCTCGCATTTGTGCTTCTTTTTTAGTAATAGGTGCTGCTTTATTGTCCTTTAAATGATTTATATCCAGTTGGTTTGTATTGCCTGGAAGCGTACCGGTATTTGTTTCACTATAGCCCTCGGCTTTCTTTTCAACTGTTTTAAATCCATCAATAATCGTGTTATCGGTTCCTTCTTTTTCTGCAGCTAAAGCAAGTTCAACATCCATCCATCTCAAGTTGTTTTTCAGTGTCATATGCTGCACTTTTCTCAGTTCGTTTTGAATATCAGCTGATTGCTCATATAAGTTTTTCAAATGATTATATTCTTTATCAGTAAGCGGTTCTTTATCTAAATCTCTTACAGCTGTTTTATAGCTGAAATCTCCGATACTGCCAAGAAACTCTTCTGTTTTATTAAACGGCAATAGCGTTAGTGGCAGTTGTCCTACATCATTTTGTGCTTCAGATGTTAGCCGCCAGACATCTGCAAGCGCTGGAGAAAGCGACTTTCTAGAGTTCATCGCCAGAGTCGTGCCAATTTGATCATGAATCCGATCGACTCCAAAAGTCAAATCGTGAAATGCTCGCTGATAGCTGTTTTCTGCATTAATTAAAATAGCGTTCTTTTCTTTATGTTCCTGATACCCCCAGAAACCCGTCCCGACAGCAGCCAGCGATAATACAACAATAGCTAATGTACGCAGCATCGTAGTCCCCCCTTTTTATTGACAGAAAATATGTTTCCCTATTTTTTTAATTTGCGGTCTAGACCAAATCCAAGAACTTGTCGCTGTATCAGGATTAAAATAGTATAAAGCATTACTTGTCGGGTCCCATCCATTGATCGCATCTAATACGGCCTTCTTTGATGTTTCATTTGGTGTTAGCCAAATTTGTCCGTCTGCCACCGCCGTAAAGGCCCGCGGCTCAAAGATAACCCCTGACACTGTGTTCGGAAAGCTTTGGCTTTCCAAACGGTTTAGGATGACCGCTGCTACTGCCACTTGCCCTTCATAGGGTTCTCCGCGCGCTTCCCCATGCACGGCATTGGCCATTAACTGAATATCATTTTGGGAAAAACCGGGTGGGACGCTTTGAGCTGGAGCTGATGTGTTTTCTCCTGAAGAGCCCTTCCCATAATGAGTAAAGGAACGGCCTTTTGCAATCTGTGATTTTACATAGCTTTCATCATACTTAGATGCCTTTACAAGCTTATTCTTTGTGGTTCCCCCAACAAGCCCGTCGATCGGCAGTCCAAAAGCTTCCTGGAAGTTACGGACAGCCCAATAAGTTCCCCAGCCATATACGCCATCAATTTTCCCTTTGTAGTAACCAATGTATTGAAGCCTTGCTTGAAGCTCAATAACATCATCGCCGGAAGCCCCCTTTTGAATGACCTGTCCTGAAAATGCCCGAGACGTTTCCGGCATAGCCAGCAGGCTGCAGGTGAAGAGACTAATAGCCAATGAAATGATAACAGCTGTTTGTTTCACATTGAGATCCATCCTCATTTTTTTACCCTCCATCTGATAGATGATGTGTACAGCTATTTTTTGCAAGGTGCATATTTTTATACAAAAAAAGAAGCTCTTTTGAATTAAGAGCTTCTCAAATAGTCGATAGTTGGCGGTCGGCGGCACTTCAAAGGCTTTTATGCCGTCTCCTCCTCTTCCCCTTTTAGCTTCATCTCTTAAAAAATCAAACGCTTCTAAGCAGCCTGTAGGGGCGTTTCGGTATACATATAGTTTTTTTCAATTAAGAGCTTTTATTCCGCACAAGACGAAGATGGTGCTGATCAGACAAGCGGTGGGCTTGTTTCACTTTCTTTAACGCCAGCCACCAAAGAAACAACATAAATGGAATTATATAATAGAGCCAGACAGACTCAATCAATAAAATGTAATCGTACAACCCGTGTAATAAAGACGGGATTAAGAGTGAAAGCCACAGTCGCCTGTTTTCCTTGCCGTCCTGGCTAAATTTGGCCTTCCCCAGATAGAACCCCATCAATACGCCAAAAAGCGCATGACTTGAAACCGGCAACAGCGCCCGAAAAAAAGCATGCTCCACTCCATAAGCCAGCAGGTAAAGAATATTTTCTGCTGTCGCGAACCCGAGTGAGACGCTTGTCCCGTATACAATGCCATCATAGGGCTCATCAAAATCTGTATGCTGGTAAATTAGATAAAATAATATAAACCACTTTACAAATTCCTCAAGCAATCCACTCGATAAAAAAGCTGTAGCCGCACCGGAAAGAGCAATCTTCTCTTCCGCCAATACATATTGGATAAACATCACTGGGAAAGTAAGCAGCACACCCGAAATAAAAGCTTTTGCAACTGTTGTCACCGGTTCTGTTTCATATTGATCACGCAAATAAAAATAGCATAAAAGCGCCAGTCCAGGAGCTATCCCCGCCGAAAAAACCGCCAGCATCCTTTCGTCCTCTTTTCTTTCGGTTTTCTTCATCGTATCATTATTAAAAAGGATTGAACATAGATAATCCAAATTTGTACAATGGAGGTTTTTCTTTTGTCAAAAAAACGAATATTCGTCATCCATACAGGAGGAACTATTTCAATGGAGGAAGATAAGCAATCCGGTGCTGTTAAGCCAACCAGCACAAACCCGCTCTTTTCATTTGATCATTTGTTAGATGAGTCGGCGACAATCGTTTCTGCTGAACCATTTCATCTTCCTTCTCCTCACATTACTCCAAAAGAGATGCTTAAACTGAAACATTTAATTGATGAGACACTAGAGCAAGAATCTTTTGATGGAGTGGTCATTACTCATGGAACCGATACGCTGGAAGAGACCGCTTATTTTCTAGATTTAACACTTACAACCGATGTTCCAGTAGTTGTTACAGGCGCCATGCGTTCTAGCAATGAAATCGGAGCAGATGGTCTATATAATTTAATTTCATCTATCCGTGTCGCTGCTTGCAGCGAAGCAAAAGGGAAAGGTGTACTTGTTGTGTTGAACGACGAAATTCATTCGGCCGACAATGTAACAAAGACCCATACGAGCAATATTTCAACTTTTCAAAGTCCGCAATACGGACCTATTGGAATTATTACAAAAAGAAAAATTCTTTTTCATCATGAGCCGGCTCGCCGTCAGAAGTTTCCCGTGGCAGCCGTTGACAAACGCGTCGCCCTGATTAAAGCCTACGCCGGTATGGACTCGTATTTGCTGTCTGCTTTAAAAGAACTACGTTATGACGGAGTAGTGATTGAAGCGCTTGGACAAGGTAACCTGCCTCCTGATGCCGTTTCAGCAGTCAAGGAACTCATTGAGGAAAAAATCCCGGTTGTGCTCGTCTCCAGATGCTTTAATGGCATTGTCCAGGATATATATGGATATGAAGGCGGTGGTAAACAATTGAAGGAACTGGGGATCATCTTCTCAAATGGACTGAATGGCCAGAAAGCACGATTAAAACTGCTTATTGCATTAGGTTCTAAACACCCCTCCGACAATCTTGAAAAACTATTTGAATCATAAAAAACGGGCCGATAAGGCCCGTTTGGATTAATAAAAAACTATAAAAACAACTGAATCTACAAATTCGGCTGTACGTGCTTAGAGAAGGAAAAAAACCCTTACACACTCTATATGTTCTCCCTCTCGGCAATGGCTGTTGCAATTTCACCACCGTGAAAGCGACCATTTTCGATAAAGATTTCGTTAGCATTATTGCCAGCCGCAATAACTCCGGCAATAAAAATTCCTTTCACATTCGTTTCTTTTGTTTCCTCATTGTAGACTGGCCGGCCAGTCTCTCCGTCAATCTCTACACCCATTTCTCTTAAAAAATTGTGATCCGGGTGATAGCCGGTCATGGCAAAAACAAAGTCATTTTTTAATTGTTTTTCCACACCATGCTGGCGATATATAATGGCGTCTTCCGTAATTTCAATGACCTCTGCATGAAACTCCATTTTAACTTCCTCGTTCCGGACAAGTCCTTCAAATTCAGGAAGAATCCACGGCTTAATACTTTTGGAATACTCGCTGCCACGGTAAAGAACGGTCACCCGTGCCCCTGCTTTGTGAAGCTCTAAAGCGGCGTCAACAGCCGAGTTCTTGCCGCCGATGACAGCCACATCCATATCAAAATAAGGGTGGGCCTCTTTAAAATAATGAAATACTTTATCGAGCCCCTCCCCTGGAATATGCATATAATTTGGATGGTCATAATAACCTGTGGCAATAACCACATATTTTGTTTCATATGTTCCGGCCGACGTATACACCCGAAATTGCTCATCGGACAGCTTCTCCACTCTTTGAACCGTTTCAAAACGGTGAATGCGAAGTTCTTTCATTTTTACGACTTCTCGGTAATACGTCAGTGCCTGGTTGCGCTTTGGCTTCCGTTCTTCAATGATAAAAGGTACATCCCCAATAGCGAGCTTTTCACTTGAGCTGAAAAACGTTTGATGTGTCGGGTATTTGTAAATAGAATTTACGATATTGCCTTTTTCAATAACAAGCGGATCTTTGCCAATTTGCTTTAAAGCGATAGCAGCAGACAGTCCGCATGGTCCGCCGCCTATAATAATACATTCTTCCTTACGCATAATTCCACTCCTCGTTATCCGTACAACAAAATTTCCTGCTATACTTTGATGATAGGAGAAAAACGTCTAACTTTCAATGGATAGACCTTAAAGGAATCATGCTTTCTTTACAAAGTATTCATAGACCTTCCTCGTTGCCTCCAATGGAATCACAAGGATCGCATATTCTTTTAATAACTCCTCAGAGAGACTCGACATCCAGCCATATTCCAACAAAGCGGACTCAAGCGCATCATACTGGCTGTCAAAATCAAATGAGAAACAGAGGTAATAAGCATCTTTAAAATAGAAAAGCGAACTCTGCACATCTCTCACTTTTTTCTCATCATGGACCAATCCAATGACATCTTCAATATCCGCAAACTTAAATGTCAGCTCACAGCCATATTCATCCTCTGTCTCTGCCGGTGTGTCTTCTACTTTGTTTAAAAAATCGAAATGATCAATCGTTAAAATTAAAACAAGCTCATCGCCTGACATAGAATGAACCTCAATGGCAATCATTCCTTCCGTGTCAATATCCAGCTGCTCCTCGATCACATCCAGCATTTCATCAAAGATTTCGTGCCAGATGTATGAATCCTCAAGAATGTGCTTTTTCAAACAGCCTTTTTTTCTTAACTCTTCGTAAGTAATGGAAAGCATCACCTTATTATCTGATAAACGTTCTATCCTCATAGTCTGCTGCCCCCTGCTTAAGGACCTGTTTATCACATACTATGAAGGAAAACGCAGATGGTGAGTTGTTATGCTATTTTGGTAAAGACGCCCGCTTATCCTTGTTTGATTGTAATTAAATGCGTTTCTGCTTTAGCACCGAGGCGAAGCGGTACAGCACTCGTTCCATACCCATTTGAGACGAGTGTTTTCATCTTTCCGGAGTTTCCCCAGCCACCTTTTTTATAAGGGCCAACGCCGAAAAACCGAATTTGCCCTCCATGTGTATGACCGCTCAAGAACAGTGAAACTCCGTCAGCAGCAGCCAGCTTTTTCTCAAAAACCGGATTATGGCTAATCAAAATTTTGAAGGCTCTCTGGGGCACTTCACTAAAAGTGGAGGATTTACTGCTCCTGCCTTTGCTAACATCGTCTGTCCCTAGCAAATATACCGGTACATCACAATCCATACTAACCGGCAAACAAAAAGACTCATTGCGCAAAACGTGGACACTGTGCTTTTGAAACAATTTAGACAGCTCTTCAGCAGGGACTTCATAGTCATTGTTTCCCCACACAAAAAAAACAGGAGCTACCTGTTTCAGGCATTGCAAATTATGGGATATTCGCTCCAGCGGCACCCCTTTCTCTGCTAGATCCCCGCCAATAATAACAATATCCGCTTTTCCACTTACTCTTTTAAGAATGGACGGATGAATAGTCCGCCGATGAATATCCGAGATAAAAAAGATCGTTAACGGCTGCTGGCATGGATAGCATTTAAATAAAAGTACATCGGCGATTACTTCGTTTCTCAGTGCTTCTCTCCACATAAAAACGATGACACTTAATATGAGGAGAAAGACGATTAGTAAATACAACATCACTTTTCCCTTCGTTCCCTAAATAATAATAATGCAAAATAATAATCAGAATAACAGATTAAACGAAAAAAAGAAATAATGTCCCCTACTCCTCCATACATATAGATTGAAGTATAAAAAAGGAGGAAGGGAATGAACAACTGCACCTGGTACAAAACATACCGTCCGTATATAAGTCCACTGGACCCCTGTCCGCCCATAAGAGTAAAGAGATATTCCACTCCGCCCCAATTGTACGTCGGATTTCAACCGCCGGGCCTTGAACAATTCCCGGCCCACGCGGCCCTAAAAGCCGGGACACTATGGAAATGCTTTTATGATCCATACTATTCATTAAGAGAAATGAAGAAGGGGGTTAGAGAATGAAACAAAAACAACTGCCCCCTGAATACTACAGCGAGCTGGAAGAGATCCAGGCCGTCGATTTTGTCATTGTTGAATTAGTTCTCTATCTTCATACCCATCCTGACGATCTTGAAGCAATAAAGCAATATAATGAGCACGTAAAATTAAGCAAAACTCTAAAAAAAGCTTTCGAAAAAAAATACGGAGCGCTGACGAGCTTCGGATACAGCTACTCCCGTTACCCATTTGATTACAAAGGAACTCCATGGCCTTGGCAAGTGTAATAAAGATGATCGCTGAAAGGAGATTACTATGTGGGTATATGAAAAGAAGCTGCAATATCCAGTGAGAGTGAGCACATGCAACCCAAGGCTCGCCAAATACTTAATCGAACAGTACGGAGGAGCAGACGGAGAATTAGCCGCTGCCCTGCGCTATCTCAATCAACGCTACACCATCCCCGATAAGGTAGTCGGCTTGCTGACCGATATTGGAACAGAAGAGTTTGCTCATCTGGAAATGATCGCCACAATGGTGTATAAGCTGACAAAAGATGCCACACCGGACCAAATGAAGGCAGCAGGTCTTGGTGATCATTACTCAGACCATGACAAGGCGCTCTTTTACCATAATGCCGCCGGTGTCCCATGGTCAGCAAAATATATACAAGCAAAGGGCGATCCAATTGCCGACCTCTACGAGGATATCGCAGCAGAAGAAAAAGCTCGCGCTACTTATCAATGGCTGATTGATTTAAGCGACGATCCTGACCTTAACGATGGGCTCCGCTTTTTACGCGAGCGGGAGATTATCCACTCCCAGCGTTTCCGAGAAGCCGTCGAAATACTAAAAGAGGAAAGAGACCGCAAAAAAGTCTTTTAATTATTTAAAAAAGCTCCGAAGTCTCAAACTCCGGAGCTTTCCGTATTAAGATGTCTGCTTCTGCAGTCCTTTTCCATAATACATGCCTACTAAAAACAGCAGCCATAATGGACCCACATACAAAGCAATCCGCGTATCTGGCGAAAAAGCCATTAAAACGATAACCATCGCCAGAAAAGCTAGAGAAAGATAGGAGCCGATTGGCCAGAATGGAGCAGCAAACTTTAATGATTTTCGCTGTTCAGCAGATAGCCCCCTTCTAAACTGAAGCTGCGAAAGTAAAATCATGGACCATGTCCAAATAGCGCCGAATGTGGAAATGCTCGTTACCCATACAAACACTTTCTCAGGAACGAAATAATTTAAGATTACACCAATTAACAAGACACCAGCTGATACAAGAATGGCCCGAGATGGAACACCAGTTTTAGCTACTCTTTTAAAAGCAGGCGATGCTTGACCTTGATCTGCCAGGTTAAACAACATCCGCCCTGTGCTAAAAATTCCACTATTACAGCTGGAAAGAGCGGCTGTCAAAACAACAAAATTGATAATTCCCGCTGCACTTGGGATACCAATTTTTTCAAATGTTAAAACAAATGGACTGCCTGCTGTTCCGATTTCATTCCATGGGTAAATGGACATGATGACAAATAATGCACCAACATAAAAAACGAGTATGCGCCAGAACACAGTATTTACCGCCCGCGAAATAGCTTTTTCTGGATTTCTTACTTCGCCTGCCGTTACACCGAGCATTTCAATGCCGAGATAAGCGAACATGACCATTGTCATAGACATTAAAATTCCTTTTAAGCCATTCGGGGCAAAGCCACCGTGTGCCCATAAATTACTAATGCCCGTAGCTACTCCCCCATTGCCAATTCCGAACAAAATAATACTGAGACCTACTACAATCATTAAAATAATTGCGACGATTTTAATTAAAGCAAACCAGAATTCAAACTCTCCGTAAGCTTTCACTGTAATTAAGTTTACCGCGGACATAATAACCAGTGCAGCAAGCGCCCAGATCCAATTAGGCACATCTGGATACCATAAATGCATGTATACTCCTACCGCTGTAATTTCTGCCATACATGTAACAATCCATAAAAACCAATAATTCCAACCAGTAATATAACCATAAATAGGACCTAGGTGGTCCTGTGCATATCGACTAAAAGAACCAGCAACTGGATTTTCAATAGCCATCTCTCCAAGCGCTCTCATAATCACAAACATGACAGCACCAGCCGCGATGTAAGCTAGCAAGATCGCCGGGCCAGCCATTTTGATCGTAGTAGCCGATCCCAAGAACAAACCTACTCCGATACAAGCGCCGAGCGACATTAACGTAATATGCCTCTCTTCTAAACCCCTTTTAAGTTCTTGACCCTCCATGTACACCTATCCCCTCTTAACTAAAATAAAGCGTTTTCATAAATGGATTATATCACAGTTCGACAAGATTCCTCATTTTTTTGATTTTTCTAATTACTATCCTCATGATAATGATTTTACACCTGCTAAAAATTCCCCTACCTAAAATTAGGGTAGAGGAATTTTTAGCACTTGGCCTACTCGAATGTCATTGCCATTCAATTGATTGGCTTGCCTTATTTTTTCGATTCCTTCTTGCGACTTATAATACATCATAGAGATCCTAAAAACGGTCTCTTGAGGCTTTACAGTATGATAGACCACTTTTCCTTCAGGCTGCTCCTTATGTATCGGAGCCGTTTCTTTTTTTTCTTCTACTCGTCTCTCCGGACGAGTTTCCTTTTGTACCTTTTCCTGTTCTACTTTTGGTTTCTCGTCAACCGGCTCAGCTTCTTGTTTCTCTTTTTCTTTAACCGGCGGCTCGCTTGTCTTTTCTGGAGGTGCCTCCACAGTAGAAGCTATTACCTCCTGAGCAGGCTCTGCTGATTTCTCCTCTATCTGTTTATCATTTTTGGTCGTCTTCTCCTCCCTTGCCTGCTCATCCGGCTCCTCCTCTTCTTCGGATACGTCGTATAGCGGCGTGGAAGGACTTGAACTCTCGGTCACTACAGTCGTTGAGGAGTAGTCACGATCTCTTGCATGTGTATACCAGAATAACGTAATAAAGGGCAAGGTAATAAAAAAGACGAGCAGTACTTTTAGCAACGGGTATTTCTTTTGTTTTTTCTCCTCTTTTCTTTCCATTCGTGAGGAGGTTGTTTCCTGAACAGGCGGCTCTTCCTGCTCACGTTTAACTCTTTGAATTTCTACGCGAGTCTTTTGCGCCAACTCACGATAAGGGTCTTTCGTCATAGTTCATCCCTTCTTTATGATTCATTCTTATTTTGTCTGTGGCGAATGGCTAATCCCAGCAGAAAATCAATCGTGAAATGCATCATTATGACAATTGCTAGATTGCCAGTCCACTCAAATAGCCAGCCAATGCCAAAGCTTAGAAGAATGACATTGATTGTTAAATACCACTGTGATAAATACCTCACATGAATGATAGCGAAAAGAATACTTGCCGGAATGAATCCAACTATCGTCTGGACCATTCCCCTGAAAAAAATTTCTTCAGACACTGCAACCAAAAAAGCAATTAAAAAGATTTCTGCAACAGAACGGCTCGCGAATAGCCGGTTATTGATGCCCCCGTCATCATAATACTTTTCAGGCAGCTTTTTCATTAAATATAAATCCATTGCAACCACTAACAGTCCCGCTCCTCCGCCCCAAATAACGATATCCGCGAAGGACCATTTAAACAAGCGGTAAAACTCCTTTAAATCCTCAAATACAAAACTGCCGATAATGAGTGATAACAGCAGCAAAAGAAATTGCGTTAAATAAAGAGCATGGAGCACCTCTTTATCCGTCATTTGCCGGATGAGATCAGCTTGCTTATTTCTTTTCATATGTCTATTCCCGTCACCTCTCAACTTGAAGCAAAGAACTGAGAATAGCTTGCCAATCCAGCTCCTCACGTTTTTCTGGGGAACCACGCTTGTTATATTTCTGCCAGTCTATGCCGCACAAATCACAGCAATTAGCGGGTTTACTCTCCAGCTGTTCTTCAAAATAGTTAAGGATTTCTTGCCGTCGGCATGTCTTCGCCCGTACCCACCGAAGCATCGTCAGCCGTTTTTCTTCCTTCTGCCTGAGCCGTTCCTGTCGTTTGGCCATAACATACTCAGCAATATTGGTCTGACCTTTTCGCGCTGCTTCTTGAGCATAATGACGAAGGAAACGGGCCTGCACGTCAGTCAGCTGCAAAGCCGTTATCCGCTCCTCTTCTGTCTGACCGTCAGAGGGAGATAAATAGCCGGTAATTTGGCTGTCGGAGGGAAATTCCCCTTCGGCTATCATCGAATGAAACTCTTCATCTCCCGGGGTATATAACAGAACGGAAAGCGCCCTTCCTCCGTCTCTGCCGCCTCTGCCAATCTCCTGCAAATAAGATTCAAGCTGAGCTGGAAGATGATAATGAATAACAAACCGAATGTTATCTTTATTCACTCCCATTCCAAAGGCACTGGTCGCACAAATAACATCTAGTTCATCACGCAAAAATTGCTGCTGAATCAAAATGCGGTCTTCCTGTTCCATGCCCCCGTGATAAAATGCTACTTTTCCAATACCATGCTGCCGTAACCAGCCAGCCCCCTCCTCTGTTGCCCGCTTACTTGAAAAATATACAATTCCCGGCTTCTCAAGCTCGCTAATTAGCCTTAGCAGTCTGGCTTGCTTATCAGCATGTGACGGGAGCTGTTCTACCGCCATTGCAATATTTGGTCGGTCCACGGAGAAGATCCACTCTTCCATCTGTTCGACCTTTAAGTACTGAATAATATCGCGCCTGACTTCAGCTGTGGCTGTGGCTGTCAAAGCGAGAGTTAGAGGATAGTCAAGCCGCTCTCTCACTTCACCTAACAGACGGTAATCCGGCCGAAAATCATGGCCCCATTGGGAAATGCAATGCGCTTCATCCACAACAAAAAGAGAGAGCTGTACCCTCCTCAGCGCCTTAATCACTTGCTCGCTCATCAACATTTCGGGGGATAAAAAGATAAAGCGGTAGTTCGGCAGCCGGCGGATCACTTGTTGCTTTTCTTGGAACGATAAAAATGAGTTCAAAGCAGCCACGCTTTTCTCCCCGCGCATTTTCAATTGCTCAACCTGATCTTGCATAAGTGATAACAATGGGGAAACTATAAGCACACTTCCCGGAAGCAAATACGCTGGTAGCTGATAGCATAGCGACTTTCCTGTTCCAGTTGGAAGCATAGCCAATGTGTGGTGGCCTGATAGCAAGGATTCAATTGTTTCTTTTTGGCCGGTTCTAAAAGTAGAATAACCAAACCGTTGAAATAAAACCTGGTCCATGTTCATCTTCCTTTATCCGCTATATTTAGCCAGCACAAGCCTAATTTGAAAATAAGAAACATCCGGCAGCCGCTCTTTAATCGGCTTGATTCTCTTGTTGGAAAGGACAGCAGCCGCTTTGAGCACCTGCTCTTCTGTTGCTTTATCAACAAAAGGCCGAATAGAAAAACCCGGATAATTAAAAGCCAGCTCGACCACATGATCTTCTACTGTGCTTTGCTTTAAGCGTCGATGAGTTGTAATTTCTTCAATGGACAAACCTTTTTTTAGCATATCTGCTGTTTTTTTTGTCGATTGTGTTAAAACAACCGGCTCGTATATATCTTGTATCATTGTGAATAATAGCGGAAACTGTGCAGCATGCTGAATAATGTGTTGGATCGCAAAGTGAATCAAGTTCAAAAAGCGATACCAATATTCAGCACTTTCCATGCTAAGCAGTTCTCCCGCCTGGACTGTTGTTTTACCGGTTCGCTGTTTTCCTGAAAGACGCAGCACTAAAATAAGTGGATCTTCAACCCGCTGTTCTTGCAGAAGAGTCAGCAGCTCGTGATGAAGATAGGCTGCCAAGGTTTTCTTCGACAGCTGTCTGGTTGCTAAAAATGATTTCAACCATGCTTGAATTTGTTCATCTTTCGTTATTGGAAGATAAGCATCGTCCCGGTAAATTAAATGCGAAGCGACCTGAACAGTTAAAGAGAGTCTTTTCCAAAAAATCACAGCGCAATCCTGCAAGCTCCATCCATGTAAAAACTCAAGTGGAGGCAGAGTTTCAGAGAGAACCTCCAGTCTTGTCCTTCCCGTGTTTGTCACACGTACGCGTTTTAGTTCATCCACTTCGATGAGCTGCCGGTCAGTTAAATCATGGATAATTTGCTCAAAGGCCGTTCTCTCCAAAAAGGAAGCTGTCTGAAACCATTTGTCTAAATGATATAATCGGGCATCTTGTATCGTTTGCGAAGACTTCTTTCCCTTTAACAGATGAAAAATAGATGAAGCTGTTCTTTGTCCGTTTATTTGATTAATCATCATCAATAAGATTGCTTGTAGAAAAGGCATGGCTTGCCTCCCTTTTCGTACTTTCATTTATTTTACCATGAAATTTGTCAAAATTCCTCGTATGTGGAGGAATTGCTAATGAAAGCCT
Source organism: Pseudobacillus sp. FSL P4-0506 (assembly GCF_038003025.1). Taxonomy (NCBI): domain Bacteria; kingdom Bacillati; phylum Bacillota; class Bacilli; order Caryophanales; family Bacillaceae; genus Pseudobacillus; species Pseudobacillus sp. FSL P4-0506. The sequence goes on along the minus strand of NZ_JBBOOI010000001.1, from coordinate 2,083,007 downwards.
TATCATTTTTTTATTAAGAAATTATGATTGAAAAGAAAACTAATCGGATATACAATGAGGGAAGAAGTTTTCAAACGAGCGTGGGTAAGCAAATGCCACATAGCTTGGATAGATCTTAGGAGGTTTTGACATGCCAAAATATACAATTGTTGATCAGGATACATGCATTGCCTGTGGCGCCTGCGGTGCTGCTGCCCCTGATATCTATGACTACGATGATGAAGGCCTTGCATTCGTAATTTTAGATGACAATGAAGGAAACACGCCAGTTCCGGAAGTATTGGAAGAAGACATGCAGGATGCTTTTGAAGGCTGCCCAACAGACTCGATCAAAGTGGCAGATGAGCCATTTGAAGGCGACCCTTTAAAACACGAATAAAACGTGCCAGTAAAAAACCGGTGAGACAAGGATCTCACCGGTTTTTTATCTTTACATTCTGAATTTACTCGCTTCAGTTTGAAGCTCTGTAGCCAATGAGGCCAGAGCTTGTGAACTTGTTGCTATTTGTTCAATGGCTGCTAGCTGTTCTTCAGTCGCTGCGCTCGAATCATGGGCTATAGTAGCAGTTTTTTCAGCAATTGCTCTTACTTGATGAGCACTCTGTGAAACAGCTTCTGTCATGGCTTCTAATTCTTCAATCGCTGCTGAAACGGTCTCTACTTTTTCCCCTACATCTGTTACAGATGACTTGATCTCCTTGAACACTTTAAGGGATGTTTGTGAAGCAGATAAGCCTTGTTCCACCTTATTGCTTCCAGCCTGAATAGATGCAGCGGCTAAACTTGTGTCCTTTTGGATTTCTTTGACCATCGCAGCAATTTCAGCCGCAGAAGTTTTTGACTGCTCAGCAAGTTTGCGCACCTCTTCTGCCACGACAGCAAAGCCTTTTCCAGCTTCCCCTGCACGCGCCGCTTCAATGGCCGCATTTAAGGCGAGCAAATTGGTCTGCTCAGAAATAGCGGTAATTAACCCGGTCACCTTCTGTATCTCAGACGCATGGTTTTCTAAAATTTTCATGTACTCTTCTGTTTCTTTTATGGACACATGAATATCTTCAATTTGATCAGATACATGCTCAGTAGCCTCTTCTCCCTGGCCAACTAACGATTCTACTACTTCAGCAGAATGAAGCATGTTTTCGTTGCTTTCGGCAATCTGTTTAATCCCCTCTGACATTTCCTCCATAGACACCACTGCCTCGCTAATAAGCTCTCGCTGCATGCTGCTTCCTTTCATATTTTCCTCCGCTGTACTTGCCATCATTTGCGAAGAAGCAGCGCTTTGTTCTGTACTAGCTGACAATTCCTGAGATTGGGCAGATAGTTGGAGAGCAGATTGATTAACCTTGCCAAGGATATTTTGCAAATCCTCTACCAGCTGATTGAAGGCCATTCCCATTTCTCCAACCTCGTCTTTATTTCTTATGCGCAGCTTGTCTACCTGCAAATTACCTGCTGTCACTTCCTTCAAGGCAGCTGTTACCTTTCTGACTGGTCTTGTAATCGATCGTGCTATGAAATAAGCAATAACGCCTCCTAAAATCGTTCCGGCTGCCACAAGCAAAATTAAAAATATTTTTGTTGCCACCACGTAACGTTTTAGTTCCGTTCTTGTTTCGTTCACCTCTTCCATCTGCACTTGTTTTAATTCCAATGCTTTATCTTTTAATGCTTCTTCCGCTTCGTTAGTCTCGGTGACATATTTATTTGTTTCAGCTTCCAGGCCCTTCTCCTGGCTTTCAAAGACTTTAGAAGTAAGTTCGTTATATCGGGCGCCCGCCTCTTCTAGTTCATTTAATATTTCCTTAGTCTTTGACTGTTTAGTTGCCTGTTTAAGTTCACTAAGTATGTTGGCAAATTCTTCTTGTTTTGACTTAATTGCGTCCAAATCCCGCTGTTCAGAAAAGGCAAAGTAAGCGAGCGAGTTGATAGACATATCTTTTTCTATGGTAATTACTTCATTCACCATTTCTATCTTTTTTACACGGTCATCAAGCAAGAACGTGTATTCCTTATCAATTTTGATAGCTGCCAGGTACCCAATAACCCCTACGATAACTAAAATCACCAAAACTGCAATAAATCCAGAGTATAACTTTTTTCCTATTGAAAAATTCACTATTTGCTCCTCCACTTCATCTTTCTTCCGTATAAATGTCTATTTTCTACGGATAATTATACCCTTTGCACTATAACATTCAAGAACTTTTTGACTGGTACACAGGTCCATGGGAGCATATAAAAAAGCTCTAAAAGTCTTTTCATCCACTTTTAGAGCTTATTATTAGTAACATTTTAAGAGACAGCTGTTTGTTTACGCATCCAAACGTAAATTCGGGAATAAATGAGCATAAAGACAGCAGCCATTAAAATTCCTTTAACAATATTAAAAGGCAGGATAGCTGAAACGACCATTTGCTTCGTCTCCGGCGCACTCATAGCTGGTGCGTTTAAGAAAAGTGTATAAGCAGGAAGAACAATATAGTAATTTAACACGCTCATCATAACTGCCATAAACACCGTTCCACCTACTAAAGCAAAAGTTAAGCCTTTTTTCGTCTCAAACTTCTTATATACATAATAAACCGGAAGAATAAAAGCAATGCCAGCAACGAAGTTGGCTAAGTGGCCGACTGGCACACCGGTCGGACTTCCAGTCATAAAAAAGTCTAAAATATTTTTCACTAGTTCTACCATAATACCAGCAAGCGGCCCAAAGATAATAGCAGCGATTAGTGCAGGAATGTCGCTGAAGTCAATCATTAAAAAGCTTGGAAACGGGGGAATTGGAAAATTCAGCAGCATGAGTAAATAAGAAAGCGTGCTCAATAACCCCACAGACGTCAACATACGGATATTCATTTTTTTCACAACAATTCTCTCCTTCTTCTCATTCATCATTCATAAGAAGAAAGGCTGCCAAATCCTTGAGGAACAACAAACCCCCAAGCTAGTAGCTTGAGGGAGAAAAGTCATACTCAAATAAACGTTCAAATCTGCACATTTTGAACGCCGGCAGACCTTCACCTTCTCCCATCCAGACTATACTGTCGGCTTTGGCTTCTCACCAAATCAACCTTGCGGCTCGCGGGCTTAGAAATGATTATTTCCATACCGCCGGTCGGGAATTTCACCCTGCCCCGAAGATGAATATAAGATTTTTCCTAGCGGCCTTCACCTGTTACAACAACAAGTAACGACCAGTAGATTTAATTAAATAATAACAATCCCCCAAAAAAAAAGCAAGGGGGGCAGCCCCTTGCTTTTGCTAATAACCTAGATTTACATACTTTGCTGCCGAGCCACACTATCTGTATGTACCCTTCCTGCTATCTCCTCCAAGTGACTATTATGGATAAGAGACTGCTTTTTCTCATTTCTTGATTGTGCAAGCCCTCCCCCGATCATCAACAAACTAACACACAAAGCCATAAGCAAAGCGATCATAAAACGTTTCATGTAGTCTTTCATGGTGCACCGCCTCCAACTTGCTTTTTTGCTGCCCTTTTAGTTGTATGACGGAAAGCGTTTCCAGTATGACTATTTTTCTGGATAAACAAGCAAAGCGGTAAATTACTTACTCTCCGGGCAGGCGAAATGAGAAAATGGTTCCTTGTCCCAATTTGCTCTGTACTTTAATGCTGCCATTATGAGCGGAGATAATATTCTTTGCAATGGAAAGGCCGAGCCCCGTTCCAGAACGGCCTCTTGTCCGGGCCTTATCCCCTTTGTAAAAGCGTTCAAACACAAAAGGCAAATCCTCTTCGCTAATTCCCGCTCCAGAATCCTGGACGGATATATGATGGCCATCTGCTTTTAACTCATAGCTCACTTTTACGAAGCCATGTTCCGGTGTATGGCGCAAAGCATTATCAATCAAGTTGGTTAAAACTTGCTCAATGCGATCAGGATCCAATTTAGTTAATATTTTTTCATTAGGAATCTGCCACGTTAAATCAATATGCTTTTCTTTGGCAATCCCTTGGAATTTATCAGTCACCCGCTGAATAAACGCTGGAAAATCCACTTCTTCTAGATTCAAAGAAATATGTCCCGCCTCCATCCGTGCCAAATCTAAAAGCTCATTGACAAGCCGGCCAATCCGCAGTGACTCATCATAAATGATTCGAGCCATTTCTCTTTTTTCGTCTTCTGTAGCAGCAATATCATCAATGATTGCCTCGCTATAGCCTTGAAGCATAGAAATCGGCGTACGAAGCTCATGAGAAACGTTCGCTACAAAATCCTTTCTTAACTTGTCAAGCCGGCGCTCTTCCGTCATATCACGAACAACAGCAACCGCTCCACGAACGTTTTTCCCATTATAAAGCGGACTAACAATAATGACATAAGAACGGCCTTGAATAGAAAACTCGCCAATTTTTTCGGTCTCTGTTTGAACCGCCTCTTTCAAGAGTTCTTCGACGAGCGAAGGCATCATTTGCTTTGGGTTTTCTTTCTCCACTTCATAATACCAATTTTGCAAAAATCGTTCTGCCGGCGGGTTAGTAATTAAGATCGTGCCGTCCCGGTTAAAGGTTATAACGCCATCAGCCATACTGCTCAAGATGCTAGCCAGTTGCTCTTTTTCCTGGTTTAACGCGTGAATATTGTGATTGAGCTGCTTTGCCATTTGATTGAACGAAGTGGCCAGCGCCCCAATTTCATCACTCGTTAAAATAGGAACCGTCGTATCGAAGTTTCCTTTCGTCAGTTCATTGGCTGCCTCTCTCATTTTACGCAAAGGAGCTGTAATTCTCGTTGACAGGAAAAAGGCAAAAATCGTCGTTAAAAAAATCGCAATGCCAGCAGCCAGCAGAATAAGCTTCGTCGTTTGATGAGAGGTTTCTTTAATGACTTCAAGAGATTGATAAATGATAACAGCGCCGTCCTGGCCCTTCTTCATTTCGAGTGGAACAGCAATAGCAATTGAGTTCTCATGGCGATTGGTCCGGCCGTCTTCATTTACCTCCAATTCTGCTTTTACTTTCTTTTTATCTGTAAATACACGAGATAATATAGGGTGATTCACTATCTCACTTCGTTTGAGTCGATTGAGGGCCGGATCATTCGGTGAATAATGAAAAGTCTCTCTGTTTTCAGCAATAATGACATGAACAGGCTCATCCACCAGCTCCCAGGCTACTTCCATTCCTGTTTTTTTGTCTTCATGTTCGGAAATTACCTTAGCGATTTTTACCGCTGTTTCTGATAATCCGCTCTCCACTTCGTTCGTATGATAATTCTCAAAGAATTCCAGCAACAAAATGGTAAGAAAGAAAAGAACAAAAGAAACGAGCAGCAAAATCGTCATCCACAGTTTCCCTACTACACTTCTCCAAAGCTTCATTCATTTACGACCTCAAATTTATAGCCTACTCCCCATACTGTCACAATCATTTTTGATGCTTTCTCTGACACTTTATTTAATTTTTCACGCAGGCGCTTTACATGTGTATCCACTGTGCGCAAGTCGCCAAAAAACTCATAATGCCATACTTCTTTTAGTAAATGCTCCCGGTCAAATACTTTGTCCGGCGATTTAGCAAGAAAATAAAGCAGTTCATACTCTTTAGGTGTTAAATTCACTTCTTCTCCATCAGCAGTAACGCGGTGTGCGTCATTATCAATGGTTAAATGCGGATAGACAATTAAATCTTTAGACTTTGTATCCGTTTGTAAATAAGAGGTTGGCGAAGATCTTCTAAGCAGTGCTTTGACCCGCAAAACAACTTCTCTCGGACTGAACGGCTTCACAATATAGTCATCCGTCCCCACTTCAAAGCCTTGGACCCGGTTTGCCTCTTCTCCTTTTGCCGTTAACATGATTACAGGCGTAGATTTCTTTTCTCGCAATTCCTTGCACACTTCAATGCCGTCTTTACCAGGCATCATAATATCCAACAGAATGCAGTCATATTCTTTATTCAACGCAAGCTCAAGAGCTGCTTCTCCGTCTTCTGCTTCATCGACTTCATAATTTTCACGCTCTAAATACATCCGAAGCAGACGACGTATCCTTTCTTCATCGTCAACGACTAAAATTTTCAGTTCATTATCCACCTAAATTCCTCCCTATATGTACAATAAAATTCCTTCTAAACTGCAATCTTGTCTTTATTATCAACTAATCAAAGCTGTTTTTCAATTCATTCGCGCCTTTATAAAAAAGCCTCCGCACAAGGCGGAGACAGTTAGGCATATGAATGAAGACCAGCAATAACCAGGTTGACAGCGACAAGGTTAAACATAATAATAACGAACCCGATTACAGCCAGCCAAGCTGACTTTTGTCCATGCCATCCTTTTGACAAGCGCAAATGCAAAAAGGCAGCATAGAACAGCCAAGTAATGAGCGCCCATACTTCTTTCGGGTCCCATCCCCAAAACCTTGTCCAAGCAATCTGCGCCCAAATCATTGCGAAGATTAAACCGCCAAGTGTGAAGACAGGAAAACCGATTAAGATAGCGCGATAACTGACCTCGTCCATTAAATCCGTGTTCACATTTTTAACGAGCGGCTTAACAAGGGCTCCAATGCGTTTTCTTGTCAGCAGGCGAATCAGGCCATACAATAATGCACCAGCAGCAAGTGACCAAATCGTCGTATTCAATTTTTTCGAATTAATAAAGGCCGGCATGTCTACAATCGGTTCAAACTTATCTTTCGTTAATAGTTTCCCCTCATTTGGACCCACAATCGCCGGTACAGTAAACGTCTCTTTAGCTACGTTGCCCTCTTTGTTAACATACTCAAATTGCGCTTCATAACCGGATAGCGTAAAGGTAGTTGTTACTGCGACAAACCCTACAACCGCAATAAGGCTATACATAATGAGTTCGAGCCAAATCGTCTGTTTGCTGCGCTTGGACTGATCAATCGTTTTCACTAAATAAACTAGTCCAGCAATAAAACTGATGGCAAGAATGCCTTCCCCGGCTGCCACAGTTGTTACGTGAATATGCAGCCATTGGCTTTGGAGAGCCGGAATGAGCGGGCTAATATCACGTGGAAACATGCTTGCATAAGCAATAATAACCAGTGCAACCGGCAAGGCAAACACGCCGAGCACAGGAAGACGATACATGAAATAAATAATGATAAAAGCGCCAACTAGCATCATTGAAAAGAATGTAATAAATTCAAATAGATTACTTACAGGCGCATGACCTGAAGCAGCCCATCGAGTAAAAAAGTAACCTAGCTGGGAAGCGAAGCCAAGCACAGCTACTGTAATACCTAATTTGCCCCAGCGGTTTTCTGCTTGTTTTTCTCCATTTTTCTTTGGACGAATGGCTCCGCCAAAGAAAAATGTCGCGATCAAATACATAATAAATGAAGCATATAGCAAATTCCCGCTCCATTGGACTAAATCGGACATAGAACGATTCCTCCTTTTAAATTAAGCTATGTCACATTCTAGTCGATTGTTGGCTCCGTGTCTTAGACTCCTCTCCCCTGCTATTTTATTGTTATAAAGGATGAGCCTTAGCCGAATAAGCCAACCTCCGAATCTACTCTTCTAAACAAATCTTTCTTATCCTTGTTGATCTTCCGGCATTGGAATAGCCGTGTCCTCAAGAACAGAATTGATTTCTCTTTTTAGCCCATGCCAGTTTTTATTCGTATGAGCAGCAACATATATTTCACCGTCTATTTGACGAATCCACAGACGGCGATGGTTCCAGTAAGCCCCCTGAATCACTCCGATCATAAAAATGGCTCCTCCTACACCAAGTATCCATAGAGTCAAGTCTTTACGCACGGTTAAAGCTGAGATGTTTCGTGTTTCAATTCCTCTGAATTCCATTTTGTAATCGGTTTTCCCTACAGGTTCAAGCGTTTGACGGATCGCTGTAAAGCTGATTTCCCCTTTCGGATGCTCAGGAGAAACCATTTTGAATAAGAAAGCCGGATTGTTCGGAAGGGGAGATTTTGTTTTTGGTTCTCCATCTGACCCTATGCCATCATAATCAGGATAGTAACCAACAATTTCGACTTTATATCCATTGCCGAGATCATATGTATCTTTTGGATTAAAGAGATCAACCTTCACTCTGCCCGCTTCTTTTTGTGTCGCTTTGTTTGTCAGGGCCAGTTCCATTGCTTTCATTTCATCTTTGCTGTAACTGTCCTGATAAAGAGCGAATTTATCGAATTTCAGCGGCTCATTCACCCTAATCTCCGCATCTTTCACCTTTACAAGCTTTGGCTTTGCCCCTGGAAGATCCCGATTTTCATCTCTGTAAAGAACCGCATCGGTCTGATAATTTTTAACGACATTCCCTGTTCGTTTGAGCGCTTCCTTGAAAACTTCCGGATCTTTCTTCTCATCGTAATTTTCAATGGTGAATTTTTCGTTTTTTAAGTAATACTCTCCCTTTGTACCCGGGATTTCAAGTGTTTCTCCTTCCCGAATCCATAGCATTGCGTCCGTATACATGCCATCTGCGGATCGAAGCATCGCTCCAATTAAAAAAATAATTAATCCGATATGGTTGACATAAGGACCCCAACGAGAAAAGCGCCCTTTTTCAGCAAGAAGGCTGCCATCTTCTTCTCGGATATGATAACGTTTGCTTTTCAATTTTTCTTTTACTTTATCAAGCTCTTCAGGCTGAAGCGCTCCTTCTTTTAAAGCAAATAAGCGCTGTTTTTTCATAAACGAACCATGCCGGGCGACGCGCTGGTTCTTTAGCGCCCGATATAACGGAATAACACGGTCCAAGCTACAAATAACGAGTGACACGCCGATTGCTGCAATTAAGCCAATAAACCAAATAGAATTATATAGATCATAAAACCCAAGCGTGTAATAGATTTTGCCGGCCGTTCCGTAGGTCTCCTCATAATAAGTTTCCGGAGACACATTGTTCGGAATAAATAGCTTTTGTGGAAAAATTGTTCCGATAGAGGAAGCAATTAACGTTAATACAATCAACCAAATACCAACCTTAACGGAAGAGAAAAAATTCCAGATCTTGTCAACAATCGTTTTATTATACGTTTGTGACCGACGGGCACTGCCTTCGTAACGCATATCATGCAGCTTTTCTTTCTGCGCTTCTTCAGTCAGTGCCCTGCCGCAGGACTCACATAAAATCGTTCCATGTGGATTTACGTGGCCACATTCACATTTTACCTTCGCCATACTCAAACTCCTTAAGTTAAGGTTTCACTTTTTCAAACAAAGCTCGCACCTGTTCTTCTTTCACTAATCCACCAATAACAATTTCTTCAACCTTTCCTTCAGGGCTAATCATAAAAGTAGCCGGAAGCGGATTAATTCCGTAAGCATCCTGAACCTCTTTTGTAGAATCAATAGCAATCGGAAAAGTCAGGCCATACTGCTTGGCGAACTTTTTCGTCTGTAACTCAGAATCACCAACATTGACGGCAAGGACTTCCACTCCCTGGGCTTTAAATTCTTTAGACAGCTTTTCCATATGAGGCATTTCTTTTTTACATGGTTCGCACCAGGTTCCCCAGAAATTCAAGAAAACGCCCTTTCCTTTATAGTCGGATAACTGCCGTTCTTTCCCCGATAAATCTGTCAAAACAAAATCAGGCGCTTTGTCGCCTTTTTGCAAGTTGCCGCGCGCTTCTTTCGTTAAATTCGAGTAAAACGTATAGCCAACCGCTACCGCAAGTACCGCTAAAATAATAGAGCGAACGATTAACCTTTTTTTCTTTTTGTTCAAGTCCTTGGGCCCTCCTTATGAAGTATAGACATGTGTTTTTCTACTTATCCTTCAATGAATGGGAAGTTTAATTGTAGTTATTCGACAAAAAAGTTTCAAAACTACCCCCATTATACCATTTTGTCTTTTTGTTGCTAAAAAGGGATTTGAAGGATATGTGACAGTTTAGTCATCTATCGCAGAGAGCCTGTCTCAGCTAGTGTACGCAGCTGTTTCACTTCATGAGTTGTCAGTTCGCGAAATTCTCCTGCATTCAACCCATTTAGATTCAAAAAAGCATAGCGTTCCCTTTTCAGCTTCTGCACCTCAAAGCCAATTGCTTCAAACATGCGCCGTACCTGACGGTTTCTCCCCTCATGTATCGTGATCTCAATCAGTGACCGCTGTTTTTTTCTATCGACGGACAGTTCCTTCACTTTTGCAGGTGCTGTCTTGCCATCTTCAAGCTGAATGCCTGTTGCTAATCTCTTAAGCAAATGACGCTGCGGAATCCCATTCAGGCGGGCTACATACGTTTTATCTATTTGGTAGCGGGGGTGAGTAAGCAAGTTAGAAAACTCTCCATCGTTCGTTACAATTAACAAACCTGATGTATCATAGTCTAAGCGGCCTACCGGAAAAATTCGCTGCTCTACAAATGGAAAGAAATCGGTTACTACTTTCCGTTGTTTGTCATCTGACACAGCGGAAATCACTCCGCGCGGTTTGTAAAATAAATAATATACTTTTCTTTCTCTCTCCACCGGAACCCCGCCGACTTCTACCCGGTCAGAAACCCCTACTTTTGTCCCTAGTTCTCTTACAACTTTTCCATTCACTTTTACTTTTCCTTCAATAATCAGCTCTTCCGCTTTCCGCCTGGAAGCGATACCGGCTTGAGCAATCACCTTTTGTAGCCGTTCCATTCTTTTCACCTCAACGTTTCAGTATGTGTCCTTATGCATTATTACACATCCATCCAAATAAGAAAAGAGCGAGGCTTCTCTTGGAATTCAGCCACAAAAAAGCGATTGTTGCAGATAGCCATGAGCCCTCTGCAACAATCGCTGTTTGATTATTTATGAAAGATAGAAACATTTGTCTATATAGCCCCTTTAAGCCGTTTGAATACATCGTCTTAAAACATCCAGGAAACAATGACGAGTGCTGCAATGAATCCTGCTACGTCAGCCCATAGCCCAACTTTTAAAGCGTCCCCCATTTTTTTGATGCCGACCGCACCAAAGTAAACAGTTAACACGTAAAAGGTTGTATCAGTGCTTCCCTGCATGACTGAAGCAAGCCGGCCGATGAAAGAATCTGGTCCATGAACAGCGATTAAATCACTAACCATGCCCAGTGCTGCATTTCCAGAAATCGGGCGAATAATAGCAAGCGGAAATACTTCCGGCGGCAAACCGATCCATAGCAAGACAGGCCTCACCCATTCTACTAAACTATCCAATGCTCCTGAAGCCCGAAAAATTCCGATCGCCACCATCATTCCAATAAGATAGGGAATAATAGAAACGGCTATATGGATGCCTTCCTTTCCCCCTTCTACGAAACTCTCATACGTGGGTACTTTTTTAAATGTGCCGTACAATAGAATAAAAGCAATCATGATTGGTATGATCCACATAGACATGAGAGAAAGCCAAACCACTTACTTCCCCTCCCTTTTTTTTCTTCTTATATAAAAAAAACGATCAATTGCTATAGCTGCTACCGCTGAACAGGCTGTAGCTAAAATTGTGGGTGCAATAATTTCAGCAGGCGAAGCGGAATGATAGGAAAAGCGAATAGCGAGTACGGTCGTCGGAATAAGAGTAATACTTGATGTATTAATAGCGAGAAAGGTAATCATAGACCGGCTTGCTTCCGCTTTCCCGCCATTCAGCCGCTTCAGTTCCTCCATCGCCTTGATGCCGAGGGGCGTAGCGGCATTTCCAAGCCCAAAAAAATTGGCGGTCATATTAGAAAGAATGTATCCCATTGCCGGATGGCCGGACGGAATATCGGGAAAAAGCCTTTTGGCAAACGGCTCAAATAACCGGGCCAGCTTCTTTAATAAGCCAGCTTCTTCGGCTATTTTCATCAAGCCGAGCCAGAAGACGAGCACGCTAACCAGCCCGATACAAATCGTTACTGCTTCACCAGCCGATTTAAACACCGCTTCATTTACTTCTGCCATTTTTCCATTTACCGCGGCAAAGATCAGTCCAATGATTGTCAGCCCTACCCATATAAAGTTAACCATTCTTTATCCCGCCGTTCATGACCAAGGCAACCAGTCCTTCCACTTTTTCCATATTGATGTGTCCTTCTCTTGCTTTTCTGCCTTATAATAAATCGGAACTGAATCCAGCTTTTTCTTTTTCAAATATACCTCTGCTCGTCCTACTACAGCCGGCGCTTGCCCATTTTCCCATTGCTTTTTTGGTTTGAGCATCTGATAGCGAACGGCAACCTTCTTTTCTTCTTTCTTTGTCAAAGGATAGAACACCTCTCGCTTTAAATAAAGACGATCTTTATAAAACGGGTGATTTCCCGCTTTCACCTTTCCTTTTTGAAGAATAATTCTAGGATCATAATTTGCAAAGCCTTGTTCATAGAGGTAAATGTGGTCATTCCAGTCATCTGGTGCATTCAATGTGACGGCAATCAAATCCAGATCGCCCTTTGTTGCTGTCGTGACAAGCGTTCTTTTTGCTTTCTTCGTATATCCTGTTTTTCCACCTGTACAGTATTTATACTTTTCTGTTAACAAGCGATTTTTGTTATACCAAATTCTGTCCCACTCGCCTTCCGGATCGGGTGATCTATATACTTCTGTACCGGAGATTTTACGGTACTTGGCATTTTTCATAGCATATCGCGTCAATAATGCCATGTCATAAGCGGTAGAACGGTGCTTCTCACTGTCATCCAGCCCGTGGGGGTTGGCGAAGTTTGTATTTTTCATACCGATTTCCTTGGCCTTTTCATTCATTAAGTACACAAAACCTTCCACGCTTCCGCCAACATGCTCTGCAATAGCCACTGCCGCATCATTTCCTGACCGAAGCATGAGGCCGTACACTAAATCCTCAAGCGGAATTTTTTCTCCTTTTTTTAAATAAACAGAGGAACCCTCCGTGTGCACAGCCCGTTCACTTACTTTCACTTTTTCATCTAGCTTGTCCGATTCGATCGCAATGATAGCTGTCATAATCTTTGTTATGCTGGCAATGCGCATGACAGCATGAGGGTTTTTTTCATAAAGGATCCGTCCGCTTTGCTGTTCCATTAATACAGCACTCGCTGCACTCGGTCCGGCTGCTGCTGCAGAGGCCCCGGATGTCAGAAACAGCAGGAAAGCCAGGATGGCAATTGGCAGCTTTTTTTTCATCCACTCTTCTCTCCCTTGCTCATTTGTACAAATATATGCCAAATGAGCATATTTAGAATGGATAGAAAACAAAAAAAGCGGCAGCCGCCGCTTTTTTAAGATTCGTTTGCAAACACTTGCTCAAATTGTTCAAAAAACAAATCAGCTTCCTCCGGTTCAGAAGAGGCCAGCTCTTCAGAAAGCGGCGGAAGCTCCGCCAAATCCTTCATTCCAAAACAATCAAGAAACTCTTTCGTTGTGCCATATAATATCGGCCGTCCCGGCCCCTCGCTTCGCCCCGTTTCCTTAATCAGCCCTTTGACCGTAAGGGTGTGAAGGGCACTTTCTGTTTTTACTCCGCGGATTTCTTCGATTTCTGCTCGGGTGATCGGCTGCTTATAAGCAATGATCGCCAGCGTTTCAAGTGCAGCCTGGGACAGCGTCTGCGGCTGGCTGCTCTCAACCAGTTTCTTTAAATAAGGAGCATGTTCTCTTTTCGTTGCCAGCTGATAAGTGCCTGCCAATTCGATCAATCCAATGCCTCGCTCTTCATCCTTCTCATATCTTTCTTTCAGCTCTTCTATAATGCCTGCAGCTTCAAACTCTTCTACTTCAAGTACTTGAGCGAGCTGTTTTAAAGTCAGTCCACCATCACCTGCCGCAAAAAGCAAACTCTCTGTTATGCCTAGCCAATTAACAACCGTCATCGATTGCTCCTCCTTTCGCCCGGATGAACAACTCTGAAAAATTTTCTTGCTGTTCTACTATAACCTCATTTTGCTTCATCAGCTCCAAGACAGCTAGAAAACTAACCACTAGCACTTCCTTGTCTCCTGCAGTAAATAACTCACCAAACTTAAATAACTTTCCGCTTCGCTTCAGCCTGGATAAAATCTCATCCATCCTCTTTTCAATCGGAATTTCCTGTCTCGCTATGGTGGCGACATAGGGCCGCTTTAATTTTTTTCGTCGAAGGAGCTTATGGAACGCCCCGAGCATATCATACACTGTTACATTTAAATCGGCTGCTGTTGGTTCTTCGTTGCTAAAAGCCGTCAGGTCACTTGGCGCCTTTGTAAAGAACTGCCCTCGCTCCAACTCTTTGTCTTGGAGCTTCTTAGCTGCCTCTTTAAACTTCCTGTATTCCACCAGCTGCTCAACCAGTTCTTCACGGGGATCCTCTTCCCACGCTTCCTCTGTCTCTTCTTCTTCGTGAACAGGGAGAAGCGTCTTGCTTTTAATGGCAAGAAGAGTAGCGGCCATCACCAAATACTCACTCGCAAGATCGAGTTCCAGCTCTTTCATCGCATGAATAAATAGAAGGTATTGTTCCGTAATTTCTGCCATTGGAATATCATATATATCTATTTCCAGCCGCTGAATTAAATGAAGCAACAAATCAAGCGGCCCTTCAAACACTTCTGTTTTTACGTTATATTGCATTCTTCATCACCAGTTCTTTTTCAAATCCGTCAATCCATCTCCTGTTTTTAGTATAGAGGAATACTGTTTTGTGTCCAGCCATTTTTTCAATTTGATTGAAATGCTGGCAGCGTGGTAAAGTAGAAGCAGTAAGCACATCCATTTGGGAGGACGTTCATGTATTCTTTTCCGCTACCGTATTTGAGTTTTTTGGTTCATTTCCATGAAAGTCATGATTATTTTGAATGCCACGAGGTGCTTGAGGAATATTGGAAAGAAAAAACCGATCAATCACGGGACTCTGTTTGGGTCGGGCTGATTCAAACAGCCGTTTCTTTATATCATCATCGCCGCGGCAACCTGGCTGGGGCAAAAAAATTAGCTGCTAAGGCATTAAAAATTCTTAAAAAACGAAAAAGCGAACTGACCGAACTGGGGATCGACAGCGAGGCATTTATCAGCCAGTTTGAACACCGCCTGCAAGAAATAAAGGAGGAAAAAGCATTTACTGAAATGGCCATTCCCTTTGCAGACAAAGAAGTGGTTGAGCAATATCGCCGCTTCCATGCAAGCTGTGCTCCGTCCTTTTTAAAAGAAGATCCATCTTACCTGTATAACAAACATCTATTGAGGGACCGTTCCCATGTTCTTGCTGCCCGTGAACAGTCGTTAAAAGAACGGCATAAACTTCTTCCGACAACCGATCCGCCTGCTAATCCGTAAAAATCATTGGACGTGGCCGACTTAGGTGTCGCCTCCTGTAACTAAGCGACACCGTTCCAACAATACAGTAAATCGTACTTTTCCTTTTATTATTTTTTAACACAGCTAAGAAGACCCGGCGTCATTACACCGGGTCTTCTTCTTGTTCGCACTTATAAAAGAAAGCAGATGTAGACGAATTAGGTACAAGATGCTTATCGGAATAAAGGTCTTTCAACGCTTTTAGCATTTTCTTCCCAATTCCTTCCTGTCTGTAGGATGGGTTTACGCTAATATGCTGGATTTCCACTTTATCAGCTGTGATCCTAGCTCCTATTGCGCCTACAATATCTTCTTCTTTCCATAAATATAATTGCCAGTCATCTGCTGTTTCATACGATTTCATCGTCTCTTGAAGTTTTTTAATGTCTTTTTCTTCAGGCATGAACGACAGCAAACCCATAGCTATTTTTTCAAAAGCTTTTTTATAACGAATCAGCATCCCAAGTCCCTCTTCAGTTTAATTCTCAATATACATTTGCTAATTTCTCTATCTTTTCGCCATTTACTATGTTACTAAAGCTTTGGGAATTAAGCAACTTCCCTTCCATTTATTTCATAATAAAAAATGCGTAATAGCATCCCCATCCAATGGAGAACAATAGCAATATGATAAAGAGCCATACATTCTTCTTGTTCAACATATTTCACCTCTAGTCGACGGCGGGCAGCTACTGCTTCACTGTTACATTTAACGGTAAATCTAACTTGACCAGATCCTCATAGCTTTCCCTTCTAATCACTAATTCAGCCTGGCTATTCTCTACAAACACGACCGGCGGTCTCGGAATACGATTATAATTATTCGCCATGGAATAGCCGTAAGCGCCTGTACAAAAGACTGCAAGAAGATCATTATTCGATGCTTTAGGAAGCGGTAAATCCCAGATTAGCATATCACCAGATTCACAGCACTTTCCTGCAATGGATACCGTTTCTTCTATCGGATCGTTCGCCCGATTGGCAAGTACAGCCTCGTACTTGGCATCGTATAAGGCCGGGCGAATGTTATCGCTCATTCCCCCGTCTACAGCCAGATATTTTCTGACTTCTGGGACAGATTTTTCAGACCCAATGCGATATAGAGTAATCCCTGCGTCACCGACGAGTGACCGCCCCGGCTCAATCCAAATTTCAGGCATGGCAAGACCAAGCTCAGCCGTCTTTTTCTGTACTTCTTTAATAATCTCTTCTACATACTTGGAAGGGGCAAGAGGTTCATCTTCTTCTGTATATCGAATGCCAAACCCTCCGCCAAGATTTAAAACTTTGGATTCAAATTGGAAGCGATCTTTCCACTCGGACAGCTTATTAATAATCTTATCAGCAGCCAATTTGAAGCCCGTTGTTTCAAAAATTTGTGAACCAATGTGGCAATGAAGGCCCAGCAATTCGATTCCCCTCATCTCCACTGCCCTTTTTAAGGCTTCTTCTGCTTGTCCATTATTCAAATCAAACCCAAACTTAGAATCTTCCTGTCCAGTTAAAATGTAGTCGTGAGTATGTGCTTCAATTCCAGGAGTAACACGCAACAAAATATTGACTTTCTCCCCTTTTTCATTGCAAATGGACTCCAGTAATTCCAGCTCATAAAAATTATCAACCACAATGCAGCCGATGCGGTATTCAAGCGCCATCATCAATTCTTCCCGGCTTTTATTGTTGCCGTGAAAATGAATACGTTCAGCCGGGAAGCCAGCTTTCATCGCAGTGTAAAGCTCTCCTCCGGACACTACATCCAAAGATAAGCCTTCTTGATTTGCAAGCTGCATCATACCAACAGCGGCAAAAGCCTTACTTGCATAAGCAACCTGGGCCGTCACGCCAAGCTGTTCGAATGTGTGTTTAAACCCTCGGGCTCTTTCCCGAATTAATGCCACGTCATAAATATACAGAGGGGTGCCATAGTGTTCAGCTAAGCTGACAACATCAATTCCTCCAACTTCTAAATGCCCTTCTTTATTTATACAGGCTGTTCCATATGTATGCATACCCTCACCTCGATTCTTGGAGTTTTGTTTGCCTCGCTTGTTGTTTTATCACTCGTGTAAGTTAGAAGAAATAGACAGCTGCTCTTCCGCAGACTGTCTATTAGCAAACAAATTTTAGGTTAAAAGTAATATACCATACATTTCTCCTCTCCTCAACATCGTTATTTTTGTGGAGGCTGCCGGTAAGGATCCTCCGGATGAACAATGCTGGGGCGGAGCTTCGATCCAGGGATAGCTCGTCGGATAAACACTTGAGAAAATGCTTTCGGATCAAATGGCAGCAGCGGCCACAAATAAGGCGTATTCAGAGCGCGCATACGTGCTAGGTAAATAATAATCACTGTGCAGCCAATGACGAATCCTGGCAACTTAAATATGGCTACGATAACAAGCAAAAGCATGCGGAGCAGCTTATTAGCGATACTGACTTCGTAGCTCGGTGTAGCAAAGGTACCAATCCCTGCAATGGCTACATACAAAATCACCTCAGGCACAAATAAGCCGACATCGATAGCAATTTGGCCAATAAGTACGGCAGCGATTAATCCCATGGCTGTTGATAAAGGAGTTGGTGTATGAATAGCCGCGATTCTTAGAAATTCAATCCCAATATCAGCAATGAACAACTGAAGAAAGAGCGGGATATTAGTCTTTTTATTCGGTCCGATAAACTCCATAGTCTTTGGCAGCAGATCCGGTTCAATAGAAACAAGCAGCCAGAAGGGTAATAAGAATAGGGAAAGCAGAACACCGATAAAGCGAATCCAGCGAACGAAAGTACCTACCGCTGGAGATTGCCGGTATTCTTCCGCATGCTGCATATGATGAAAGAATGTTGCTGGCAAAATAATGACGCTTGGCGATGTATCTATAAACAAAAGTACATGCCCTTCCAGTAAATGAACCGCTCCGATATCTGCCCTTTCCGTGTAACGAACAATCGGGTACGGATTATATCCTTGTTTGACGATAAACTCTTCAATGGTTTTATCAGCCATCGGAATGCCATCAATCTCAATGGCATCTAATTCCTGCTTGACGATTTTAACAAGATCAGGATCTACGACGCCTTCAATGTAAGCAACAGCAATATCTGTCTTAGAGCGCTTCCCCACCTTTGTCATTTCAAAACGGAGGCGGCCGTCTCTGATTCTTCTTCTCGTCAGAGCGGTATTAACCACAATATTCTCAACATATCCATCTCTCGAACCGCGCACGACCTTTTCCGTATCCGGCTCCTCAGGCTGACGGCCAGGATAACTGCGAACATCAACAACTAACGCCTTTTCACTGCCTTCAATTACGATCGCCATTAGCCCTGATAACACCTGGACAATGACCTCATCTACATTTTCAACTTGCTCGACCGACTCATGAGCCAGGTGATTTTCAATTGTCTCTGCAGCATACAGACTTCTTTTTTCTTTTCCATCCAGCCTTGTTAGCACAGTGAGAATCTTAATAATAGAATCTGAATCGGCTAAGCCGTTTATATAGTAAATATGCACCTGTTTCCCGAGTATCGTAAACTTTCGAACCCCGGCATCATAGCTTTCTCCGAGACCAATCTTTTCTTTCATGATTCGATCCATTTTTTCTGGATCTTTTGGGACTTTTAATTGCTGATCTATCATGTACAATCCTCCCTGCTGTCTGATCAAACCCTTTGTTGAT
The DNA here is from genome assembly GCF_038003025.1 of Pseudobacillus sp. FSL P4-0506. Lineage (NCBI taxonomy): Bacteria > Bacillati > Bacillota > Bacilli > Caryophanales > Bacillaceae > Pseudobacillus > Pseudobacillus sp. FSL P4-0506. The sequence continues at coordinate 2,064,107 of NZ_JBBOOI010000001.1, read as the reverse complement.
AAACAAAGTAAAGCCAATGAAACAATGAACCAGCCACTTTCCCGAGTGCAAGGGCCATCATCAGTGCGATAATGTATTCATGAACACCGATTCTCTTTGCTAATATTGGAAAAACATTAAGCACTTCCGTTAACGCCGCGGCTAGCAAACCAATAAAAATACCGCTCAATAACCCAACGGGAACGAGCAGAAGCGCTGGCAATCCCAAAGCAACGGGCACAAAACTGATGAGTGTGCCAGCCATCACCCCTAAAATAATGGCCCATTCATAGCTTCGAATTTTCTTCCATGTTTTTGTGATTTGCATAAGGCGGGGAATAATGCCTAGAACAGTAATGAAACCTACATAACCCGCTCCTACTGCCAGCCCTCCAGCAAAGCCTATCCATGCTACGAAGAGATCACGAAGAAGAGCCATCATTCATCGTTCCTGCTTTCTTTTCTTTCATGTAAAATTACGTACTGATCTAAATCCTGCTGATAATTAAACATTTCCACCTCAAGCGGACTTGGCTCTTCATTAAATCTCTTTTTAAATAAATGATTAAAGAATAATACCATGCCAGCTCCGAGACCGATTGAATAAGGAATTTGAAAAATAAGTGGATAATCTGTCTTTTTTCCTGTAACGATCTCATATATCTTTATCTGCACGTCGCGCATGCTAACATCTTCATGAAAATTCATGATGGTAAGAGCAGCCCCGACAAAGAGCAAACACCAAACCAATAAAAAAAGCGGCAAGGAAAACCTCTTTGATAACGGCGTTGTGTCGATAATAGTCTGAGCGGGCCCAATAAATTGAATATCAATACTCGGCCAATGCTGACTTAACGTTTCTACAACTGTCATGGCATCAATAATAATAATTTGTCCATCTTCCTGTTTAATTTCGTAAATCACCGTAGATGACAGATCAGACAATAAGTTTTCCGGCGCACTCACTTCCGCAATTTCCTTTAGCTGCACTGGCAAGTCCACTTGGTGCCGGATACGGTGGCGAAGCCGGATGTAAATCGGAGCTTCCATAATTCTCCCACCCTGTTAAATAAATTGTTAGTAGTTAGTATGAGCGGAAGAGAGAGAATCATGCACAGCTTTCAGGACGAAATAAAACCGATTAGGTTAATACCTAATCGGTTTTATTCTCTCTACGTAGCATTCATCCTCTCTTTCATTTGAGAAAGAATCTTCTTTTCCAGCCTGGACACTTGGACTTGCGATATTCCGAGCCGGACGGCTACTTCTGATTGTGTCTGATCCTTATAATAGCGTAAATATACGATCAGTCTCTCCCTCTCTTCCAATTCCCTGATCGCTTCTTTCAATATGACTTGATCAAAAGGATGTTCGCTGCTTTTATCAGCCATTTGATCAAGTAAAGTAATAGGATCGCCATCGTTTTCATAAACCGTTTCATGTATAGAAGATGGTGATCGGGCCGCTTCTTGAGCCATAATGGCTTCCTCGGGAGAGATATCCAGATAACTCGCTATTTCTTGAATAGTTGGTGTTCTGCTGTGCAGTTTCAGCAGTTCCTCACGTGCCCGACGGATTTTATTACTCATTTCTTTTAAAGAGCGGCTTACTTTTACAGTACCGTCATCGCGGATAAATCGCTGGATTTCACCGATGATCATCGGCACAGCATATGTGGAAAATTTCACGTCATAACTTAAATTAAACTTGTCCACTGACTTGAGCAAGCCAATGCAGCCAATTTGAAACAGATCGTCCGGATCGTATCCCCGGTTAATAAAGCGCTGGACAACAGACCAAACGAGTCTCATGTTGCGCTCGACGATGGTATCTCTCGCTTCCTGGTTTCCTTCCTGACTTTCCTTAATCAATTGTTTCAGCTGAGCGTCTGATAAAATTTCCGTCTTTTGTTTTTTTATTTCGACATCCATAGCCGGACCCCTTAATTACACATGGCTTTTTTATTTGCAAGCTGCTTTTTTAATCGAATGATGGTGCCTGTTCCTTTATGTGAAATCACTTCAATTTCATCCATAAAGTTTTCCATAATAGTAAATCCCATACCCGACCGCTCTAGCTCAGGCTTTGTTGTAAACAAAGGCTCTCTTGCTTCTTCGATATTTTCCATGCCAACACCTTCATCACGAATAATCAGATCAACGACTCCATCTTCTAGAACTGCCGAGATATAAACCGTTCCTGCCGGATTGCCTTCATATCCGTGAATGATAGCATTTGTAACTGCTTCTGAAACAACAGTCTTAATTTCTGTAAGCTCATCCATCGTCGGATCAAGCTGAGCAACAAAAGCTGCGACTGTTACTCTTGCAAATGACTCATTTTCACTAAGTGCACTGAATTGAACATTCATCTCATTTCTCATAGCAGGCAGCCCCCAATCGTTCTAGCGCCTCTTGTTCCGATGCTTCCATCCGGACAATCTTAAACAGCCCTGACATCTCAAACAGCCTCCGAACGGCCGGGGAAATGGAACAAACAACCATCTCTCCATTTTTTTGTTTAATATGCTTGTATCGCCCTAAAATCACACCGAGACCTGAGCTATCCATAAATGTTAAATCGCCAATATTCAATATAATATGCCGTACACCTTCTTTTTCAATCGCTGCGCTTGCCTGTTCGCGTAGCGATTCAGCTGTATGATGATCTAATTCACCCGCCAGCCGCAGGCAGAGCACCTGATCGATTACTTCAAGCTCTACTGTTAAACTCATTGACAGTCCCCCTTTAACCTTAATAGAGAGCAATTCGACGATTCCGCTATGCAATCCTTCCCTCTGACAAAACTAGAATGAATTCGCTAAAAGAGCTGTTCTTTCGGCATTAAGCATCGTTTGTTTTTGAGAAATAATGGAATACCTTTTTATAGAACTGCCACCAGCTCGCTCGCTCAACGTTCTCTTTTGCGACGAGCGGCGTTTTTGAAACAACTTTTCCTTCCTGCTTAATGATTAACTTTCCAAGCTGTTCTCCTTTTTTAACCGGCGCCTGTATATCTTTCTTCAGGCTGATTTCTTTTGAAAACTTTCCTTTCTTCTCTCCTTTTTTCATCAACACCGAAATTTTATCAGCTGTTTCTAATTGTACACCTGCTTTGCTCCCTTTTGATAATGGGATGGAACTGACTACCTTTCCTTTTCCATATAAAGGAGTGACCTCATATTGATGAAATCCATAGTCGAGCATTTTAGTAATTTGAGCATTTCTATCCTTCGGAGTCGGCGCACCAAAAATAACAGCAATCACTCTCATGTTTCCCTTGGAAGCTGTAGCCGTCAGGCAATATTTGGCTTCGTTTGTAAATCCTGTTTTTAATCCATCTACACCTGGATAAAACTTGATGAGCCTGTTCGTATTTACAAGCCAGAATTTCTTTTCACTGTCTTCACGCAGATAGGCTTCGTATGTACCCGTATATTTAGTAATTCCCTCATGCTTTAGCAATTCCTTTGCCATGATGGCCATATCATACGCCGAACTATAGTGACCTTTCTCCGGCAAACCTGTAGCATTTTTAAATTTTGTTTGTTTTAGCCCCAGCTCTTTCGCTTTTTGATTCATTTTTTTCACGAACATTTCTTCGTTTCCTGCTATCCGTTCAGCCATGGCAACGGAGGCATCATTCGCAGATCCAATAGCAATGCCTTGCATCATTTCGCGTGCCGTCATCTCTTCACCCGGCTCTAAAAAAATTTGTGAGCCTCCCATTGAGGCTGCGTATTCACTAGCACGGACTTTGTCATCCCACTTTATTTTTTTATCCTCAATCGCTTCCATAATGAGCAGCATCGTCATTATTTTCGTCATTGAAGCTGGCGGGAGTGGTTTGCGGCTATTTTTCTCAAATAAGATGGCCCCTGTGTCCCGCTCTAATAAGACGGCAGACTTTGACTGTTCAGCCATATTGATTTTTTCCTCTGCAGCATGAGCCACGAAGGACGGCAAAACAGCAGAAGAAATAAATAAAATAGCGACGATTGATAGAAATATTCGCTTCATCATGTAATAACCTCCAGTGTAGTGGTAAAATTCCCATTTGATATACACCCATTTTTTCCATATTCTTTATTTTTATACAAAAAAAAGAAGCATCTCTTTAAAAGATGCTTCTTTTCAGCTAGCATATGAAACTTTGCCTGCACTAACAGGTACATGCCTACAAAAAATCCTGTCAGCCTGTTATCTCTTCATGGATCAAGATAGGCGGTGCTACTTTTTCTTTAGAAAGAAGAATACTTTTATACAGCTCTTCTTTTACCTGCACAACGTCTTCATTGTTGCTGTAAATGGTAGCAAGTGATTCTCCTGCTTTTACACTGGCGCCAATCTTCTTATTTAACATAATTCCTACAGCAAGATCAATGTCCGAATCTTTCGTGGCTCTCCCTGCTCCGAGCCACATAGCAGCTGTTCCTACGTGATCGGCGATGATTTCAGCTACCCATCCGTCCTCTTTTGCAGGCAATTCAATTTTGTATTTTGCCTGCGGCAACCGCTCAGGATGATCAGCTACTGAACTGTCGCCTCCTTGCGCTTTAATGAAGAGCTTAAACTTATCCAGTGCCTCTCCATTATTGATTAGCTTGATCAGTGTTTGTCGAGCATCCTCCAATGAATCAGCTTTTCCAGCAGCATAGACCATATGGCTGCCAAGGACTAGACAAAGCTCTGTCAAATCTTCCGGTCCTTCACCTTTTAGCGTATCTATCGCTTCTTTTACCTCCAGCGCATTGCCGATGGCATATCCTAACGGCTGGCTCATATCAGAAATAACCGCCATTGTTTTTCGCCCGACATTATTGCCAATATTCACCATGGCCTTTGCCAGTTCACGGGAGTCTTCCAAAGTTTTCATGAAAGCTCCTGCTCCAGTTTTTACATCAAGCACGATGGCATCGGCCCCAGCAGCAATTTTTTTGCTCATAATGGAGCTGGCAATGAGCGGAATGCTGTTAACAGTAGCTGTCACATCGCGCAAGGCATAAAGCTTCTTATCAGCTGGTGTCAAATTGCCGCTCTGTCCAATGATCGCTATTTTGTTTTTATTCACAAGCTCAATAAACTGCTCATTCGTAATCTCTACATGAAACCCATCAATCGCTTCAAGCTTATCAATCGTTCCTCCCGTATGACCGAGCCCCCGGCCGCTCATTTTTGCAACCGGTACACCTGCCGCCGCTACGAGCGGGCCGAGAATGAGTGTGGTCGTGTCGCCGACACCGCCTGTAGAATGCTTATCCACTTTCACTCCTTCAATAGCTTTAAGGTTGATCTGATCTCCTGATGCTACCATTGCCATTGTTAAATCTGCCCGTTCCTTTTCAGTCATGTTCTGAAAATAAACGGCCATTAACCATGCGCTTATTTGATAGTCAGGGATTGTCCCGTTCGTATAGCCTTCAACAATAAAGTTAATTTCTTCAGTCGTCAATTGCTCCCCATCGCGCTTTTTTTGAATAAGGTCGACTATTCTCATGGAATCACTCCTCACATTGATCCTACAATTTCTTTAATATAACGGAGAAAATCAGCTCGGACTCTCTCTGTCGTCTCTATTACTTCATCATGTGTAAGCGGTTGATCAAGGATGCCTGCCGCCATATTAGAAATACAGGAAATACCGAGCACTTGCATACTGCTATGGCGGGCAACAATCACTTCTGGTACAGTGGACATTCCGACAGCATCACCGCCCAGTATCCGCGCCATTCGGACTTCCGCCGGTGTTTCATACACAGGGCCAGTGTTCCCTACATACACGCCTTCTTGTACAGATAAGTTAATTTTTTCCGCTGTCTCTTTCGCAAGCTGTTGCAGCTCTTTACTGTAGGCTTCTGACATGTCAGGGAAACGGACACCAAGGCCGCTATCATTTGGTCCAATCAGCGGATTCCCCCCCATATTGTTAATATGGTCAGTAATAATCATTAAGTCCCCTGGCTGAAACGATTCATTGATGCCGCCTGCTGCATTTGTAACAATGACGGTTTCCACACCGAGCGCTTTCATGACACGCACAGGGAAAGTAACCTGTTCAAAAGAATATCCTTCATAATAATGGAAGCGTCCCTGCATGGCGATTACTTCCTTCCCGGAAAGTGTGCCGAATACGAGCCGCCCAGCATGGCCTTCTACTGTTGACAGTGGAAAATTAGGAATTTGGCTATAATCAATCTTCACTGGCCTTTCAATTTCATCAGCAAGCACACCAAGGCCGGAACCCAAAATCAAGCCAATCTTGGGATTTTTGTTGCTTTCTTTTTTTAAAAACGCAGCAGCCTGTTCTATTTTTTCTTTAACCATTCATCTCTCTCCTTATGACAAATCTTGCAAGAAGCTTTTCCCGTGACTCGGCTTATTTACCTGAAAGTTCTCGGCAATCGTTGCGCCAACATCTGCAAAGGTTTTTCTGATTGGCAGTTCTTTTCCTTCGTTCATCCGCTTGGAATACACTAACAGGGGCACATATTCTCTTGTATGATCCGTTCCATGATGAACTGGATCATTGCCATGGTCAGCTGTAATAATAAGCAAGTCATCTTCTTTCATTTGGGCAAATACTTCCGGAAGACGCGCATCGAATTCCTCGAGTGCACGGCCGTAACCTTCGGGATCACGACGATGGCCAAACAGCGCATCAAAATCAACGAGGTTAACGAAGCTAAGACCAGTAAAGTCCTTGTCAAATACACGAATAAATTGATCCATGCCATCCATGTTGGATTTAGTGCGGATCGATTCTGTCACACCCTCGCCGTCGAAAATGTCGGAAATTTTCCCGATGGCAATGACATCGTAGTTAGCATCCTTCAGTTCATTCATTACTGTGCGTCCGAAAGGTTTAAGAGCATAATCGTGGCGGTTGGATGTCCGGACAAATGCACCAGGCTGGCCGACAAATGGCCGGGCAATAATACGACCCACCATGTATTTCTCATCCAAAGTTAATTCCCTAGCAATTTCGCAAATCCGGTAAAGTTCATCCAATGGTACAATTTCTTCGTGTGCTGCTATTTGTAAAACCGAATCAGCCGAAGTATATACAATGATTGCTCCTGTTTCCATATGCTCAGGGCCCAGCTCATCTAAAATAGCGGTTCCGCTTGCCGGCTTATTGCCAATAACCTTTCTTCCTGTTTTTGCTTCCAGTTCGTCAATTAATTCTTTCGGAAACCCGTCCGGGAATACTTGAAATGGCGTTTCGATATGCAGCCCCATCATTTCCCAGTGCCCCGTCATCGTATCTTTCCCATTTGAAGCTTCTTGCATTTTTGTATAGCAAGCAAGCGGCTGCTCCATCTTTTTTAACCCCTGAATCTCTCGGATATTAGCAAGCCCTAACTTTTCCATATGAAGCAAATTTAATCCGTTCATTCTTTCCGCAATATGACCGATTGTATCCGCTCCCAAATCATTAAACTTTTCGGCGTCAGGAGCTTCGCCAATTCCCACCGAGTCCATCACAATCAAATGGATGCGTTTGTATGTAGATGCTGTCACTTCAATTCCTCCCTTATTAAGTTTTCTTACTGCCATGATACCCTATTCGCATTTGAATAATCCATCGTTTATCTGTCAGATGTCTGACGACTATCCACTTATTTAAGTTTATGAAATCATGGGTGCTTTTACAAGCAAAAAGAAACTGCTCTACAAGTGGACGATATTCCTTCCGAATCCCATGGGATTCGGAGGGAATATCGTCCACTTGTAGAGCAGCTATTTTGCTGATGAATCATTACGCCCTTGGGTGGAACTGGGAATACACATCTTTCATTCTTGTTTTGCTGACATGCGTATAAATTTGCGTAGTGGAGATGTCGGCATGTCCAAGCATTTCTTGCACAGCCCGCAAATCCGCTCCATTTTCAAGTAAATGGGTCGCAAAGGAATGTCTAAGCGTATGAGGCGTCAGCTCTTTCTCAATATTTGCCTTCTTGGCAAGCGCCTTTAAAATCTTCCAGAAGCCTTGTCTTGACAAACGTTTGCCATGGTGATTTAAAAACAGTGCTTCCTCTGTATATTTTTTTGACTTCAGTGCTGGCCGTCCTGTTTGTAAATAGGCTTCCAGAACATGTATAGCTGTTTTTCCAACCGGGATAATCCGTTCTTTGTTCCCTTTACCGGTACAGCGGACAAACCCCATAGTAATATGGACATCATCCAAATTCAAAGAAGTTAATTCACTAACCCGCATACCAGTAGCATACAACAGCTCAAGCATGGCCTGGTCGCGCTTTCCAAAAGGAGTGGAAGGATCAGGAGCTTCAAGAAGCGCTTCAACTTCGGTTAAATTAAGCACTCTCGGCAGCGTCTTTTCCATTTTCGGCGGTTCTATATGGACGGAAGGATCATTCTCCACAGCTTTATCACGCAAAAGAAATTGATGAAAAGAGCGGACAGAGGCAACATGGCGGGCTATTGTTTTCGCTGATTTCCCTTCTGATTTTAAGTGGCCGAGAAATTGAACGATGTGACCTCGCGTCACCTCGTTTAAAGAAGTGAGCTGCTCTACCTTGTCCAAAAATAATAGATAATGTTTTAAATCGCGTTCATAGGCGGCAACCGTATTTTTTGCCAGCCCCTTTTCAACAATCATATAATGAATAAAATCTTGTAAATGATCTTTCATTGTCACTACTCCCCATCAAGATAAAAAAGCAGCAGCCGCTCGAGCCATTGATCAGCACTTTCATCCAATCGAAGACCTACTTTCATCGCTTCTCCTTCCGGCTCTTTATATCGGTGCTTTTCTTCATATTCATGTTGGACCCAAACAATCGCACTGTAGAATAATAATGTACAGCCCGTAAAGAAAATAAATACTTTTCCTGTCCGCCATATCGCTTTTGCTAAATCCCGTTTCACATGCGCGCCCCCCGCTTACTTGCTTTTTATACACAAGCTTATGCAGGCGGGCGAAGATTAGAACATCAGACTTTCATTTAAAATAAAAAGCCTTCCGGCAGGCGAAAGGCTTTTTATTCAGCATGCTGTGTTTCGAGTGATTCTTTGTTCATTTCTTCTGTTTCGCTTTTTTCCTGACAACGCCAGCAAATGCCATGAAAAGTTAATCGGTGATCTTTTACCTGAAATTTCCAATCATGTTCTACAACCTTCTCTACATCTTCAAGCAGATCTTCTTGAATTTCATCTACAGCTCCGCATTCGATACAGACAAGGTGATGATGGAAATGAGCCGCCCCTTCTTGACGTAAATCATAGCGGGACACGCCGTCTCCAAAATTTATTTTATCAACAACTTTCAGTTCATTCAGCAATTCCAGCGTTCGATAAACAGTTGCCAGCCCTATTTCAGGCGCCTTTTCTTTAACGAGGAGGTAGACATCTTCTGCGCTCAGATGATCTTCTTCATGTTCAAGCAGCACCCGGACAGTGGCTTCTCGCTGGGGTGTCAATTTATAACTCGCAGAATGTAATTGTTTTTTAATACGTTCGATCCGGCTTTCCATTATTTAGCCCCTCCCTCGCCGATGTATTTTTATTATAACAAACTGGCAGGAAGTTGCAAAATAAAATCATTACAATATATTTTTTAATAATGATTATCATATAGAAATCATTATTTTATCACGATTTTCATTAAAGCAGGAGAAATGTATGCCTCAATTCCTGCCGCTAAAGCAGCCATCCCAGCTGCCAGCAGAAAGAAGAGGAGGTACCTTGAGAAAAGGGTAGTAATATAGAATTGCCCAGCCTGTCTCATAAAAATTTTCTTTATCAATTGTAAGGAAAAAGCGACTGATATAGCAGCAATAAAAATAAACGCCGGGATAATAATCAAATTTTGTGGAAGAATGGTTGCCACAGCTAAAAAAAAGCCTTGCCAGTCCATTTGCTGGACGAGGAACCCGACTGAAAAGCCGATGACAATCCCTTTCATAAACAGGAAGATAAAAATTAGCGGTAAACCGATAATAGAAACACCGAATAGCCACATGCAGCCTAAGTATTTCAAGTTATGCATGAGGCTCTGTTGGAACAAATCCTCGGAATCAGCCATTTGTCCGGTAGATACTTGTCCAAAAAATTGTTGCAGATAATAAGCTAAATCTTCTTTTTGAGCGAGCGATAAACTATTTACCACAATTGCTCCAAATACTACTCCCATAAAAAACAGTACGCTGACGAATAAATAAATAGAAGCATGGGCCTGAATATGGCGGCCAATCATAATCGACGATAACTTTTTCTGCATATAAGCTCCCCCTTTTGCCATTAGTTCAATTTATGTGCAAAAAAGGGGGGATATGCTTAGATGACATGAATCGTTTGAATGATTTTTGCAGACTGCCTTACGCAGCTCTTACTCTGTCAATGCCTTTTGCAACTGTAAATATTGAATAGCATAAGCTGTTTTCGCATCCCAAATCCGCTGCTCTTCCATCAGTTGCTCTGCTTCCCCCAGCGTGACTTCCATTAATTCAACAAATTCATCTTCATCCGGCTGCAGCCGTTCTTCTTTCTGAGTCAATCCTTCTGCTAAATATAAATAAACAATCTCATCCGCGAATCCTGGCGATGTATAGAAAGACTGCAGAAGTTTCAGACTTTGACAAACGTAGCCCGTTTCTTCTTCTAATTCACGGCGGGCAGTCGCTTCAGGCCCTTCACCTTTTTCTAGCTTCCCAGCCGGAATTTCCACGATAGAACGCTCCAGTGCTTTCCTGTATTGTTCCACAAGAACAATTTTCCCCTCATTCGTTAATGCGAGTATAGCCACAGCCCCGGGATGCTTCACAATCTCTCTTTTTGCCTGCTTGCCATCCGGCAGTTGAATATTATCCACCTGCAGCTGAATAACTTTTCCTTCAAATATTATTTCTGTGTCAATGGTCTTTTCTTCAAATTTCTTCACCTTCATCACTCCTTTTATTTCCTATTCAGTTTATCATACTCAATAAGCTGAAATGAACTGGACAGATCATTTGGCGAACGCTTCTCGTTTCGCTATGATAACAGAAGAAAGGAGCTGAATGAAATGAAAAAAAACCTGCTCGGCAAGTCTGATTTGCTCGTGAGCGAACTCGCTCTGGGTTGCATGTCACTTGGAAAAGATAAACAGGCAGCTCAAACTATTATCGAAACGGCTCTGGAAGAAGGCATCAACTATTTTGACACAGCGGACTTATACGATTTTGGGCTAAATGAAACAATTGTTGGTGCTGCGCTCAAGCCGGTACGAGAGCGAGTGATCATTGCGACAAAGGTGGGAAACCGATGGGAAGAAGGCAAAGAAGGCTGGTCATGGGACCCATCAAAGACATACATAAAAGAAGCCGTGAAACATAGCCTTACTCGCCTTCAAACGGATTATATTGACCTTTACCAGCTGCATGGAGGAACAATAGACGATCCAATAGAGGAAATAATTGAAGCGTTTGAAGAGCTAAAAAAAGAGGGGCTAGTCCGTGCATACGGTATCTCTTCCATTCGTCCAAATGTTATTCGTGAATTTGCTACCCGTTCTTCTATCGATAGCGTAATGATGCAATACAGCCCGCTGGACCGCCGTCCTGAAGAACAAGCATTGCCGCTCCTTCAAGAGCATAATATTAGCATTGTTGCCCGCGGACCGCTTGCTAAAGGCTTGCTAAGCACAAGCTGGAGAGAGAAAATGGGCAAGTTTCAGGAAAGTGGCTTTCTTGATTATTCTTCAGCAGAACTTACTGATCTGTTGAATGAACTTGAGCATAAACTTTCAGATGCACGTACGTTAAACGCACTTTCTCTGCGTTATCTATTACAACATGAAGGTGTTGCTGCTGTTGTTGCAGGAGCCAGCTCTGTCAGTCAACTGAAAGAAAATGTCCGTGCGGTGAAAGAAGCTCCTCTTTCAGAAGAAGAACTCCAGCTTATCCAGCAGCTGACAAAAGCGAATCAATACGTACAACACCGATAAACAAACGGAGCGGCCACTGATGGGCCGCTCCGGACTATGAAAAAATAATTTTATTTAAACTTTTTCCAATCCATGGGGCTTTCATTTAATAATTCCTCAAAGCTCTTATTCTTCTCGCGCCGGCGCCGCTCTTCTTTTTTTTGCTGTTCGGCAGCGGCTTTTTTTTCTTCTTCTTCCACTTTTAATTTCTTTTGTTTTTCCTTCAACTGCTCAAGAATGCCCGCATTCAACGTGTCTTTCAATGTTAGCTGTTCCTCTTTTTTGTCATTTTTCTTGGTTTGATTTCTCTTTTTCATTGTTCCTGTTCTTCCTCCCCATCTTATTATTTTTATTTTACACAGGACAAGGCAACGAGTTCAAATGATCTTTCTTTTTAGAAATGGTACACTGAAAATATTAAATTTCCGAGGTGACCATAAATGAAGAAATGGATAACAGCGCTTGGCTCCAGTGCAGCGCTGACTGTTGCAGCCGGCTTTTATTTATCGAGCCGCATTTTGCACATGAGAAAGAAAAACGAAGACTTCATCTACCAACGCGAGGTGGAGGCCAAACGGCTGGATAGTAAACAATACGAGCAACTGCCAAAGGAAGCGGTATGGATTGATTCTCCTTTTGGCTACCAGCTGCGCGCTGTGTTTGTCACTCCTCATCCAGGCGGCCCATACATGATTTTCTGCCACGGTGTCACTGAAACAAAAACAAATTCTATTAAATATATGAATTTATTTCTGGAGCGGGGCTTTAACGGCATTATTTATGATCACCGTCGCCATGGAGAATCAGGCGGCCGCACAACCAGCTACGGTTATTATGAAAAAGAAGATTTGCAGGCAGTAGTTAATGAGCTTATTCGGCGAGAGGGCAACAACGTGTCCTTTGGCATTCATGGCGAATCGATGGGAGCAGCCACCTTACTTTTGTATGCTGGCCTCGTTGAAGACCGTGCAGATTTTTATATCGCAGACTGCCCTTTTTCTGATTTCCAAGCCCAGATCGCTCATCAAATGAAACGCGAGATCAAAGCAGCACCGCATCTACTCGTCCATCTCACCAATTGGGCTGTTTTAATGCGTGGCCGCTTTCGTCTGTCGGATATTTCTCCACTTAACGCAGTGAAGAATATTAGAAAGCCTATTCTCTTTATTCATAGTGAAGAGGATACTTACATTCTCCCGGATATGACGAAAGAGCTATATGAGCAAAAGAGGGGCCCGAAGGACATTTATCTCGCTCCCAAAGGCGCTCATGCCCAATCCTATAATGAGAACCCCGAGGCTTACGCAAAAGCAATCGACCGCTTTTTAAATGTGTATTACCAAAAGAAATAGACCGTCGTTCCCGCTGCAGATAGCGGGAATGATTTGTTTTTATGAATGATTTACTATATTCATCCGTCCATTTAAAATTTCTCCCGGGCTGCTGAGCCGATAATGATTAGCACCGGACAAACCGATCGTTAACCGATCTGCATAAAATAACATTTGAGACTTTTCCACGTATACTGGCATCGCGTTTGTCTGTATTTCCACATCGCCCGCCGACACCTCAGTTGTAATCCACAATGTCGGAATGCCGTTCACTCCGCAGCCGCATCCTTCCGTGTCATAGTAAAGCTTTAAATACTTACCGCCTCCCAGTTTGTCTGAAAGCTTTCCAGCTGCCTGTTCTGTGATATGGATCTCCATTTTGATTACTCCTTTCAAAGAGAGGTGATTGATTTTTAGCCTGTTTCTTTATACTATCAAACTGAGTCAATGATAAGAGAGGGGATAATGAAATGTCAAAAGCTCAGATTAAAGTAATGGACAATGGTTCCTTTAAAGTGTCCGGGGATGTAGAACTAATTGATATGGATGGAAATGTATTTAAAACAAAGCCGGTATTTTCACTCTGTCGCTGTGGTCAATCACAGAAAATGCCTTTTTGTGATGCTTCCCACCGGGGACAGTTTGAATCCTGTGTCCGTGCGGAACAAGTATTAGAAGAAAAAGAAAAGTAAATTTTTCTCTTCTTATTATGATTAACAACACTTACTCGATCCTGACAAGGCAAAGAGTAACCTACCAGTCATAAGCAGAGCAAGCAGCGAAAGTCGGGTGTTTATTAGAGCCTGTGAGCCGCCATTGTTGGCGGCTCTTTTTTCCCCACTAATAGAGGAGTGAATTTCTTTGGAAAAAGCATTTATGAAAAAAATGATTAGACAAAGCCTATCCCAGTACTATCTTATATTGGAAGAAAATGAAGCAGAAAACGTTTATAGCCTGCTGATGGAACGCATTCAAAATCGTCGCTATGCTGAGGAGGGGGAATGGCACGAGATTATTGAGGATGAAGTGTACGCATTTATCACAAATACATAAAGGTGCCAGATGTTTTTTCAACACCTGGCGCCTAAGATCATCCTATCAACTTTCACTTGTGCCACCTTATGAACCTATAAGCGAGCACATACAAACGCGTTATTGCTCTATGTTTCGTCTCTGTTGTACTTGATGGTTGACTTTGCTGCGGGCGACCGCTTTCTGCTTCAATCAATGCTTGAAGAACAACCCCTCATTTTTAACAGCACCTATTTTTTAAAAAACGCTTTGCGGCCAAGTCTTTCTACAATCCGAGGAAACAAGGTATAAATTACACTGCCGGTGTTCATCCACCTCGGCAGATTAATTTCTCTTTTATTTGTGTTCATTGCTTTTACCACTTCACGGGCCACTTTCTCCGGCTTCAGCATCCAACGCGCTACATTTTTCGCATAGGAACCGGAGGGATCAGCTGTCGTAAAAAACTCTGTAGCGATTGGTCCCGGATTCACTGCAGTCACATGAACTCCATCGCGCGCCATTTCCATACGGAGACTGTTTGTATAACCGAGAACGGCATGCTTTGTTGCTGCATAGATGCTCGATTTAGGTGTAGCCATCTTCCCTGCCTGTGAAGCAATGTTGATAATATGGCCGCTTTTCCTAGCTTTCATATGTGGAATGACCATTTGCGTACAGGCAATCAAGCCAAGGACATTCACCTTAAACATCGCTTCCGTTTCCTCCCATCTGGCTTCATGTGCTTCGCTAAATATGCCAAAGCCTGCATTATTAATGAGAATATCGATAGCAGACACCTCTTCAAGCATTTGGGAAAAGACCTTCTCAACCTCGGCTTTTTTGCTAATGTCTACGGAGTAAATACGAACATCAGCAGAAAAAGTACGGCTCAGCGTTTCCTTCACCTCTTCCAGACGCTCCTGGCGGCGAGCCAGCAAAATAAGCCGCGCTCCTTCTGCTGCTGTCTGCTTAGCGATTTCCATCCCCAGGCCGCTCGATGCCCCCGTAATGACGACTGTCTTTCCTTGCAAGCGACTCATTGTTCTTCCCCTCCTCACAAAGGAAAATAAAACAGAACACCCTGGTCATTCTGCTCTGCGCCCGCTTCACCAATATCGAGAAGATAATCGAGCTGGCCCACCGTTTCTGACATCGTTAAAGCCGTCTCTTTTTTGTATACAGCCGGGAAAAGACGCATGCATACTTCGAATGCAGTAAGCGGCCTTTCTTGCAGCATCTCTTTTACGGACATCGCCCGCTCATGCTGACGCTCCAAACGACGAGTGATAAGCGGAACGATATTTCTCACTTCTTTCCCGTGCCCTGTGTAGACGATATCAACTGGAAAACCCATCATTTTTTTTAGTGAATGATTGTATTGAAGCTGTGGCTTTGGTCGTTCTGTTCCTGGAATCAGCGGCGGCTCCAACAACGGATTGGAAGAGATGGTCGCCAAAATATGATCGCCCGCCACCAAAGCACCATCTTTTTCCCGAAAGAAAGCGAGATGGCTTTGGGCATGGCCAGGCGTTTCGAAAATACGCCAATCCGGCAATCCCGGAAGCTGATCTCCTTCCTGCACAGCGATCGTCAGGGCACTGTTTTCGCTGCTGAATTTTAGCGGTGATTGTATTTTGCCAAACACAGCTTCTGCTTCAGGAGGCAAACCGGATTGTAAAAAAAGCTCCCGGAAAAACAGAAAATTCTCCTGTAAAAACTCGTCATCTTTCGCGAGCCACTTTTTACAGTATGGATGCCCGATAATATCAATTCCTTCAGGAAGAAAGTCAAGCAACCCAATATGATCGGGATGATGATGAGTCAAAATCACTTGTTCAACGTCCTCAACTGTATACCCCACCTCTGATAAGCCCGAGGTGAACGCTTCAAAGGAAGCCGCAGTTTTTACACCCGCATCCACCAGCGTTAAACGATCTCCTTTTATTAGAAAAACATTTACATCACCGACTGGAAAAGGTGTCGGCAATGTGATTTTTATAATATCGCCAAAGCTTTCTACATTCATAAAAGAAACACCTACCTGCATCATAATAAACATATCTTTATTTCAAAAAAATAATCTTTTTATCCATTTTAGCGTTTCAATAGTAATTTGTCATTATTTTCACACAATACCACTGGAAAATTTGACTTATTTTTTCATTATCCCTTGACAGATAAGAGTGTTTTTTGCATAATCACATATAACTCAAACTATAATAAGTTAAAAGAACATTCTAAAAATAAACGAGCGATGAAAAAGGATTAGTAAATAAAAAATGGTGTCAGAGAATGGGGCCCGCCGGCTGAGAAGCTCCATCACCCGCTTTTTTATTGAACCTGCCTTTTGAGCCTTTAGGAAAACCTAAACGCAAACCCGGCGTTATCGGGCCAGAGTGTGCGGAAATTCGTTTCTGCAAACAAAGGTGGTACCACGGAAGCAAACACCCTTTCGTCCTTTATTAGAGGACGAAAGGGTGTTTTTTATTGTTTATTGATCGACTCACTTTTATTAAAGGAGGATGTTCAGATGAAAACGACATTTATCGGTGCCGGCTCCATGGCAGAAGCAATGATTTCGGGTGCCTTATCAAGCGGTGCTTTGGCTGCTGGCGATATTTATGCGACAAACAGAGCGGATATAGACAGGCTTCAGGAACTGGAAGGCCGCTACGGCATTCATACCAGCTATGAGATAGAATCCATGCTTTCGGACAGCGGCATTGTTGTGCTAGCTATGAAACCAAAAGATGCAAGAGATGCTTTAAAAAAGATTAAAGCTTACCTATCCCCTTCCTCGTTAATCATTACATTGATGGCAGGTGTCACCACTCATTTTATCGAACAGGAGACAGGACGCCCTTGTGCAGTCGTCCGCGCCATGCCAAACACATCTGCTGCAGTTGGAAAATCCGCGACGGCGATTGCGATTAATGAGCATGTAACAGAGCAGCAAAAAACAGCGGCCCTTGCCCTTTTCTCTTCTATTGGTCTCACGAAAATAGTAAAGGAAGAACAGCTGGATGCGGTTACCGGCCTTTCGGGAAGCGGACCCGCTTATATTTACTATGTAGCCGAAGCAATGGAACAAGCAGCGGAAGCCATTGGTCTTGAAAAAGAAACTGCAAAGCCGCTCATTATTCAAACGCTGCTTGGCGCAGCTGAGATGCTTTCCGCTTCAGAAGGGAAAGCCGAACAGCTCCGCAAAGGGGTAACAAGTCCGGGAGGCACAACAGAAGCCGGCATCCGAATTCTAGAAGACAAAAAAGTAAAAGAGGCTTTTGTGAACTGTATCATTGAAGCTACTGCCCAGTCGAAACGTCTTGGTCTGCCTTATCAGAATCCTATCAAACAATAAGCTGATCATTTTCACTGTTCAAAAAGCCTTGCTATAATGGAATGTGGCACAGACCGAAGGAGGATTCCAATGGCAAGGAAATTATTTGAACCTTACACTATCAAAGATGTTACTTTAAAGAACCGGATCGTTATGTCACCTATGTGCATGTACTCCGCTGAAGAGGACGGCAAAGTCAATGATTGGCATCTCGTTCACTATCCAGCCCGGGCTGTCGGCCAGGTTGGCTTGATTATGGTGGAAGCAACCGCCGTCACGCCTGAAGGCCGGATTACCGAGCATGATCTTGGTATATGGAGCGATGATCATGTACCAGGGTTCAAGAGACTCGCTCCACTTGTGCAGGCTCATGGGGCGAAAATTGGTATTCAACTCGCTCATGCCGGACGTAAATCAGAAGTGAGAGGCGAGATTCTTGCCCCTACTGCCCTGTCATTTGATGAAACAATGAAAACACCGAAAGAAATGACGGAAAGTGACATTAAACGAACCATCCAAGCATTTGCAGATGGAGCTAGACGAGCAAAAGAAGCCGGCTTTGATGTAATTGAACTTCACGGGGCCCACGGATATTTGATCAATGAATTTCTTTCCCCGTTAACGAACCATCGGGAAGATGAGTACGGTGGAAGCCCGGAAAATCGATTCCGTTTTCTAAAAGAAGTGATTATAGCAGTCCGGGACGTTTGGAGCGGTCCGCTGTTTGTCCGCGTGTCAGCCCATGACTATCATGAAAATGGCCTGGATGCTGAGGATTACAGCGAAATCGCCAAACAGCTAAAAGACCTGGATATTGATTTAATAGATGTAAGCTCAGGAGCTGTAGTACCTGCCAAGATCAGCGTCTTTCCTGGTTACCAGGTGAAATTCGCTGAAACTATCAAACACGGAGCTGACATCCCTGTCGGTGCTGTTGGCATGATCACTTCTCCTACCCAGGCGGAAGAAATTTTGCGCAACGAACGGGCAGACTTAGTTTTTCTCGGACGCGAGCTGCTGCGTGATCCATACTGGCCTCGGCGGGCCGCAATAGAACTAAAAACAGAAATTGAAGCTCCCGTGCCATACGAACGGGGCTGGTAACAAAAAAGTCTATTTTCATTAAGTAAGCTTACTTAATGAAAATAGACTTTCTACTTTCTGATTTTATTTTAAATTAAAAACTCCATGAAATCATGCGCCAACGTGACCGGCGCAAAAATTTCTTCCGCTTCTCTTTTTAGGTTCGTTGCTTCTTCTTTTGTATATCTTGAACTAATATGATTTAAAACGAGCGCTTTGACTCCAGCCTGTTTGGCCATTTCCGCAGCCTGAACTGTTGTTGAATGAAAGTAGTCATGAGCCATCTGCGGATTTTCTGCTGAAAAAGTGGCTTCGTGAATCAGTACATCCGCTTCGTGGGCCAGAGCAACAGCCGCCGCGCAGGGTCTTGAGTCGCCAAGAATCGCAATAATTTTTCCTTTTTGCTGCGGTCCGGTATATTTACTCGGGTCAATGAGCCGGCCATCCTCTAACCTAACCGCATGCCCCAATTTAATTTCCTTATATAAAGGTCCCGGAGGTACCCCATCTTTTTTTAACTCGTCAACGAGCAGTACTCCCGGCTTATCCTTTTCTTGAAGACGATATCCATACGACTCGATTCCATGATCAAGCCGGCGAGCTGTTACTGTTAGTTGATCGTCTTCAAATACAAGCCCTTCATCTATTTCTATTATGTCTAACTCATATTGCAGTCTTGTCCCGCTTATGCCGATAGAGACCTGAATAAACTCTTTGATTCCTTTCGGTCCATAAACCGTTAGCGGCAGCTCGCCCCCCTGAAAAGAGCGACTACCAAGCAGGCCCGGCAAACCGAAGATATGATCCCCATGCAAATGGGTAATAAATATTTTTTCAATTCGTCTTGGCTTAAGAGAGGTATGTAAGATCTGGTGCTGCGTCGCTTCCCCACAGTCAAATAACCAGACGGTTCCCCTTTCGTTCAACATTCTTAATGCCAGCGAACTTACATTTCTCAATTTTCCTGGCATGCCTGCCCCAGTTCCTAAAAATAAAATGTCCATCCTGTCCACTTCCTTAAAAAAATTTAACAATAAGACAAAAAAAATACGTTAATCTGCAACAGTTAAGGGTATACAAAGTAAAATGCTGTCTACACAGAGGGAGGTTGGGCTTTTGAAAAGATTAAAATCAGCTTTCAAAACATCCGCTACTACCTTGTCTGATGGAGCAAAAGAATACCTGGGAACAGAAAGAGAGCGGATTGAGGGTGCACTCACAGCCAAACAAATCTATAAAAAGCAGGGACGAGAAGAAGTAGAGAAATGGGTCTCGATTATTCGTGAAGGAGAAATGCGCTTAAACAGCGATCTTGATTACATGTACTTAATCCCTTACATTCAATTGGCTATTCAATACAAGATTCCCTATATAGTAGTAGAAAGTGACGAACTGGAAACAAACATCGGCCTTATTATTGCTCATGCTTGCGCAGTTGACAAAGACAGCATTTGGCTAAAGGATGAAAAAAAAATCGGAAGGAACAGCCCCTCTATTACACTTAAACGGCAAATTAAACAGTTTTTCGCCATTGAGGGTGAACACTCCTAAGCAATAGCTGCCTATCCCTTTCACTCGCCCTCTAACTTACTATCTTTCTGCTTAAGGCCGGATACGGCTTTGCTGCCATCCGGCCTCTTTTTGCTTGCCCGCTGGATAATTCCTTCTCCATATTTATTTCCTAGCATTTCCATTGTCTCTGCTAATAACTCTTCTTTAGCCGCCTGCTCATATGAAAATAAATCAAGCTGTATATCTGCCTGTCTTTTCTCCACCAAATCGGACAGTGTGATACCGAGCAGGCGGACGCCGTTTCCGTTCCAATGCTTTAAAAATAAATGTTTGGCTTCCCGTAAAATATCCTCCGGGCTCTCCGTCGGTCTAGGTAGCTTTTTACTTCGGGTGATAGTCTTCCAGTCTTTATAGCGAATCATTACACTAATTGCCCCCCCTAGCACTTCCTTTCTTTGCAGGCGGACAGCTACTCTTTCAGAGAGCTGGTGGAGCACATTGAGAAGCTCCTGCTGTTTTGTCTCATCTTTTGGCAGTGTAATTGATTGCCCGACGCTTTTAAAGTCATTGGCAGCATCGGGATCCACTTTGCGTCTATCGATCCCATTGGCCCGCTCTCTTAAACGGATTCCTCTAATGCCAAGTTGGCTCTTCAACAACTGGTCGTTCCCCTTAGCTAGATCTCCAATCGTTAAAATTCCGTCAGCAGCTAGCTTATCTGCTGTTTTTTGCCCGACCCCATGCATTTCTATGACAGGAAGAGGCCATAAAATTGATGGCACCTCTCTTTTTCTTAATACAGTAATGCCAAGCGGCTTCTTCATGTTTGAAGCCATTTTAGCCAAAAACTTATTCGGAGCAATGCCGATACTGCATGGTAATAGTAAATGCTCAAGAATTTGCTGCTGAATTTCCTGAGCAATATCAAGCGGACTCCCAAGTGAATAGCTATTGGTTATATCTAAATATCCTTCATCAATAGATACAGGTTCTACGAGTGGGGTGTATCGGGAAAAAACACGGAAAATTTCCCGAGACGCCTCCCGATACCTTTCAAAATTCGGGGGGAGGATAATTAAATTTGGACATAACCGCTTTGCCTCCCGAACAGTCATCGTTGTTTTTACCCCGTATTGTCTCGCTTCATAGCTGCAGGTGACAATAATGCCCTTCCGCTCTTTTGGGTTTCCGGCAATCGCCAGCGGCTTGCCTCGCAGAGAGGGATCATCGGCGATTTCTACCGAAGCATAGAAACTATTCATATCAATATGAAAGATTACACGACCATTTTTCGGATAAAACTCTTCCAATCTCTCCACTTCCCGCTGTGATTTTAAATAAATATTCCCTCTTATTATACAACGAAAAAGATAAAAGAACATGCATTCTCCTAAAAGTGCTAGTCCTCCTCTTCGTTAGAATATTCGCGGCAACTAAATAAGAAGGAAAAACCGTTTACAAACTTTTTTTAATATTATAAACTGTGATTAAATGAGCTTCCTCTTTTCACTATTTTTGTAAACCTGAAAAACCTATCCAATTTATATGAATAAGAACTGTTTAGTCTGCTCACTTTTCCTTCCAGAATTGTTTCAGCAGTCAAATAGCCAGTCTGTACCAGCCTGCCTATTCATCAGGTTGAATACTGCTGGCTTTTATTGTACTAAAAACAACAAGTCAACATTGAGCACTGGTTAGTCATTCTTGGATAGGTGACTGTTTACAAATAACCAATCATAGTCAGGGTCTCATACGTCCCTGCTCACTTTTGGGCCATACTACCAAAAATGGATCATGGTTTTTCCCTTCTGATTAACCAACTGTTCTCCAGTAAAATCAGAACTATCAAATAATGGGGTGAACAAAAATGGCAGTACATGAAACATTAACGAATGAATTAGCATCACTTGATAAGAAACACTTTATCCATCCTACTTCTTCGATTAAAGAGCAGCAGGAAAATGGGCCAGCTATTATTTTTAAAGAAGGAAAAGGCGTTTATTTAACGGATATTAACGGAAAAAAGTACCTGGAAGGCATGGCATCCCTTTGGAATGTCAATGTTGGTTATGGGCGGACAGAGCTTGCTGAAGTGGCGAAAGAGCAATTAGAAACTCTTCCCTTCGCTTCAAGTTTTGCTACTTTCAGTAATGAACCGGCTATCCGCCTGGCAACTAAGGTAGCAGAAATGGCGCCAGGAGATTTAAATGCTGTCTTTTTCACTTCCGGAGGGTCTGAATCGAATGATACATCATACAAGCTCGTTCGCCATTATTGGAAAATAAAAGGTCAGCCCAACAAAACAAAAATCATTTCCCGTCAACGTGCTTATCACGGAGTGGCAGTCGGTTCTACAAGCGCTACTGGCATCCAAGACTTTCACCACATGACTACTTCTCTTGCTGCGGGATTCGTTCACACTGAATCTTTTTCACCGGAAGCGCTGAGAAAGACAATTGAAGCAGAGGGAGCCGACACAATTGCTGCGTTTATTGCAGAGCCTGTTCAAGGAGCGGGAGGAGTAAATATTCCACCGGACGGTTATTTCCAAGAGATTCGCAAAATTTGTGACGAATATAATATTTTACTCATTGCCGATGAAGTTATTACTGGATTCGGCCGAACAGGAAAAATGTTTGCCTGCGAGCATTGGGACATTGTACCGGATGTTATGCTGCTTGCCAAAGGGATTTCCAGCGGCTACATTCCACTCGGTGCTGTCGTTGTTCGTGACCATATTCATCAAGACTTTATTAACCTATCCGAAGGCACTCTCCTGCATGGCTTTACGTATAGCGGTCATCCAACAGCGTGCGCGGTCGGTTTGAAAAACATTGACATTCTTGAAAGAGAAAACCTCGTGCAAAACTCAAAAGAAATGGGAGCGCTGCTTCACGAAAAATTAAAAAGGCTCCAAATAGAAACAGACATCGTTGGAGAAGTTCGTTTCCTCGGTTTGATTGGCGCCCTGGAAATCGTCAAAGACCAACAAACAAACGAACGCTTCCCGAAAAAACTTGCTCCGCAAATTATTACAGAAGCAAGAAAGCGTGGACTCATCTTACGCACAGTCACTTTTGGAGAATCAGATACAATCGTCTTCGCTCCGCCGCTCGTCATTAACGAGAAAGAAATAAATGAACTTGTCGATATTTTAAAGGATGCTATTTTAGAAGTTCAACAAGCTAATTAAGTAAAAAAGCACAGAACTATAAATAGGTTCTGTGCTTTTTTATGGCTCAGGCAGACGGTACTTTATGATTTTTCATGTACTCTTGTATCTCCTTAATCCCTTCGAGCGAAGAAACTAATATGTCCGGATCAACAATTGTTACCATGCGCTCCGAAAAAGCTGCGATTCCTGTGAAATATTTCGTCTTTTCATAAGAAGCGATTCCCAGCTGCTTTAAAGACTCTGCGGGAACATCAATAATTTCTTTTGCTTCTTTTACTAGAAAGCCCACAGACAAAGCCTCTGTTTGAACGACGAGCAGCCGTGCGTCCTCTGATTCAGCGAGAGGTCGATCGTAAAGGACCGATTCAAAGTCAATGACCGGGATTAACTCTTCCCTCGCTTTAGTGATCCCTCTCATATAAAAAGGCATATGAGGAATAGGATTAATGAATTCTACTTTTTCTATAGAAACTACTGACTGTACCGGAACCGCATATTCTTCCTGACCGCTCTCGAAAATAACCGCTTTATTTATTAATTGCACGAAAACGCCTCCTCTGGCTTTTTCTTCTAATGTACCATAAGGAGAAGGGAATAGGCAAAAAGACCAGTATAAAAATCATTATCAGATTTCTTTATTGTTCGCTATTCCTGCTGCCTGCGCGCGTTACAATCGTCTTCACGTACTTTCCGTTAACTAGTGCTTTTTAAGAGTTGCATGTTTATATTTTTAAACCGGCCTTCTGAAAGAGAAGGCCGGCTGCTCTGCAATCTTTTATTCTTCCTCAGCAGTAATTGCTACGATTGCTGTTGCCATTTCAGCGAGCTTGACAAGTTCTTCAATAGGCATTCTTTCATTTTTCGTATGAATTTCCTCATAGCCGACAGCCAGGTTTACTGTCGGAATACCAAAGCCCGCAATCACGTTGGCATCACTGCCTCCGCCGCTCGTTAACAATTTACTTGGACGGCCGATACGCTCAGCCGCTTTCTTAGCCACTTCAACAACATGGTCTCCATCGCCAAACTTAAATCCCGGATACATAACTTCTACATGCACGTCTGCCCGACCGTTCATTTCTCCCGCTGTTTGTTCAAACGCTTCCTTCATTTTGCTTACTTGTGCCTCCATCTTCTCCGGAACAAGTGAGCGTGCTTCTGCTAAAATAGAAGCATAGTCACAAACAATATTCGTTGCTTGACCTCCTTCAAAGCGGCCAATATTAGCAGTCGTTTCCTTATCAATCCGGCCGAGCGGCATTTTTGCAATCGCTTTTGCGGCAATCGTAATGGCAGATACCCCTTTCTCAGGTGCAACGCCAGCATGAGCTGTTTTCCCAAAAATCTCTGCCTTGATTTTCGCCTGTGTCGGAGCGGCTACAATAATGTTGCCTACTGTGCCGTCACTATCCAATGCATAGCCAAATTTCGCTTTCACAAGAGAAGAATCCATCGCTTTTGCCCCAACAAGGCCAGACTCTTCTCCTGCTGTAATAATAAATTGGATCATGCCGTGTCTGTAATTTTGTTCTTTTAACACTTTAATCATTTCAAGCATTGCAGCAAGTCCTGCTTTATCGTCTGCGCCAAGAATGGTTGTTCCATCTGTCACGACATATCCATTTTCAATGCGTGGCTTTACGCCGACTCCCGGAACGACCGTATCCATGTGGGATGTAAAATAAATTGGGTCTATTCCGTCCTTCGTAGCTTCAAGCGTGCAAATTAAATTGCCGGCCCCATGCCCAGTTTTAGCAGCGGAATCATCTTCATACACATGTACACCGAGTGCTTCAAACTTGCTTGTCAGCACTTTAGAAATGGCGGCTTCATTTTTCGTTTCTGAATCAATTTGAACTAGTTCAAGAAATTCATTCACTAACCGTTCTTTATTAATCATCTTATGTACCTCCCTGCTTCTTTCCATTTTCAGTATACTCCTTCCACTGGACAATTCCAAACCTTTCACATAGAAAAATCCCCGCCCGGTACATAAAGTTTCCGGACGGGGAAAAATGTTAAAGCGGAATGTTGCCGTGCTTTTTCTTCGGACGCTCCTCTTTTTTCGTTCTCATCATTTCAAGCGCTTGAATTAGCTTTATTCTTGTTTCACGTGGATCAATCACATCATCAACCATTCCGTGTGAAGCAGCGACGTATGGATTAGCAAATTTTTCCCGGTATTCTTCAATTTTTTTCGCTCGTGTTTCTTCCGGATTTTCACTGTTTGCAATCTCTTTTGCAAAGATGATATTTGCTGCCCCCTGTGGCCCCATGACGGCGATTTCTGCATTAGGCCAAGAGAACACAAGATCCGCACCTATAGACTTACTATTAAGAGCAACGTATGCCCCACCATAGGCTTTGCGTAAAATTACCGTGATTTTTGGCACAGTTGCTTCTGAATACGCATATAAAATCTTTGCCCCATGGCGAATAATGCCGCCGTGTTCCTGTTTTACCCCCGGGAAAAAGCCGGATACATCTTCAAACGTAATGAGCGGAATATTAAAGGAATCACAAAAACGGATAAACCGTGCCGCTTTGTCGGATGAATCAATATCCAGCCCTCCAGCCATAAATTTTGGCTGATTACAGACGAGGCCAACCGTTTCTCCTTTGATGCGGGCAAAACCAACGACAATGTTTTTTGCAAACTCTTTTTGCACTTCCATGAATGAGCTTTCGTCTACTACCTGTTCAATGACCTTTCTAACATCGTAAGGACGAAGCCCATCAAAAGGCACGATATCTGTTATATCTTCACGGTAATCATCCTCCAGGCAGGATTCAGCCATCGGGGGTTTTTCTTCGTTATTTTGCGGCAAATAAGTCAACAAGTTGCGAACCATCTCTAATACTTCTTCCTCAGAACTGCCGCGGAAATGGGCGTTTCCACTGATCGCATTATGTACCTTTGAGCCGCCAAGATCTTCGGAAGAAATTTTTTCTCCCGTGACGGTTTCAATAACCTTAGGCCCGGTAATAAACATCTGGCTCGTTTCGTCAACCATGAAAACAAAGTCGGTAATAGCTGGTGAATACACAGCTCCTCCTGCGCATGGCCCCATAATGACAGAAATTTGCGGAATGACGCCAGAGTAGATTGCGTTCCGATAGAAGATATGTCCGTAACCGTCCAGTGAAACGACGCCTTCTTGAATACGCGCTCCTCCCGAGTCATTCAATCCGATAAAAGGGGCTCCGTTTTTCGCTGCCAAGTCCATCACATTGGCTATCTTTTTAGCGTGCATTTCTCCAAGCGCACCGCCAAAAACGGTGAAATCCTGGGAGAATAAATAAACAGGGCGGCCATTTACTTTCCCATAGCCCGTCACTACTCCGTCGCCCGGCCCTTTCACGCCTTCTAATCCAAAATATGTACTGCGATGCTCAATAAACGGATTAATCTCAACGAATGAGTCAGGATCAACAAGCAAATCAATCCGCTCGCGAGCTGTCAGCTTGCCTTTTTCGTGCTGCTTTTC
This sequence comes from Pseudobacillus sp. FSL P4-0506, assembly GCF_038003025.1. Classification (NCBI taxonomy): domain Bacteria; kingdom Bacillati; phylum Bacillota; class Bacilli; order Caryophanales; family Bacillaceae; genus Pseudobacillus; species Pseudobacillus sp. FSL P4-0506. The sequence continues at coordinate 2,037,265 of NZ_JBBOOI010000001.1, read as the reverse complement.
AATTCGTTCATCACCGCCGCCCAGCTCTACCTCCCGGCGTCTGTCATACAGCTCATTAATGCTCGTGAAAATATCTGGCGTTGTCATAATAATTTTCTTTCTCCTTCCGTCTTGCTCTTGTCGCAAAGCTCAAACAACACACCATGTGCCGATTTAGGATGCATGAAGGCCACTTCCGCTCCGCCAGCCCCTGGCTTTGGTGTTTCATTGATCATATGAATGCCGTTTTCTTTTATCTCCTGAATGCGCTTTTCAATATTCTCCACTTTAAAGGCCACATGATGGATGCCTTGGCCCCGCTTTTCAATAAATTTCGCCACAGCACTTTCACTGCTCATCGGTTCAAGCAATTCAAACTTCACATTTCCGGCATCTATAAAAGCGACTCTTACTTGCTCCGAAAGTACTTCCTCTGTTTTAATTAAGGTAAGTCCAAGCTGCTCGGTATAAAAACGCAACGTCTCTTCCAGCGAGCTAACTGCAATACCGATATGATCCACTCGATTCATCGTAATGGCCCCCCTTTTTGAAAAGAACTGAAACATGTGTAGTCTTCGATAAGAATCCAAAAATCCCTTCTTTTTTAATGCTTTTATCCCGTTAATCTAACTTGAGATTTTACGAAAAAACCGCTATGATAGAAACAAATAAGAGTCCTGTTCGGAATACTAAAAGGAGCGTACAAGCTTTCATGAGAAATAAAATCGTTCAAAAAGTAGTCGTTTATATTATGCTGCTAGCCATGCTCGTTTCTACCCTGTTTTTCGGATTATCTATGTTCTTATAACATAGACAAGAAGCCGGCCTACTCTATCTGAGGGGCCGGCTTTCTTTTTTGCTCAGCGGCTGTTTCTTTTTTCAACCCTTTAAAGGAGCTCTTGATCAGCAAATACTCTTCCATCTCTTTAATGAACTGAAACAATGCCGCCCTTGCCTCAAATTCCTCCCGTGTGTCCGGCAAATCCATTTGATCAATTTCAGCTTTTAAATCGTATAATTTTTTTAAGTGAAGCAATGCGGTGTTGCCAGGATGAACGCGGGTACTTAAAGCATCCATAAAGTCAGCAAGCACAAGTGCCGCCTTCACTTGATGAGAAATTGAGGTCACAATGCCTAAAACCCGCTCAATGATGTTAAACTGCTTCTCTCTCATAACAAAATAGCTGTAAAAGATGGTATCATCCCTTAACAAATGGTTCTCTACATTTTTAAAAGCGAGCATTTTTCCTTCTTTGATCAGCTTCTCTGTTTTCACAATTTCGTTTCCATCCCACATATGATCTTTATTGCGCAGATACAAAGCTATTTCGTGAAAAATAGATGTAAAATTCCGTTCAATTTCCTCCTGAAGGCTATACAGTTTTCTCTCTACGCTTGGCATATAAAGATTCATAAGCAAAGCAACGCCAATTCCGATTGAAATAATACAAAACTCGTTAAAAATAAGCTGTTTCGTTACTTGCCCGGCAGAAAAAATATGCAAGATGATGACACAGCTTGTAACAATCCCTTCTTTGATTTTAAGGGCCACAAGCGTTGGAATGAAAAATAAGAGCAAAAGCCCCATTACAGGCGCATAATAGCCAATTCCCTCAAAAAAAACGGAAGAAAAAAGCATAGCCACTGCGCACGCAAAAAAACGGCTCTGCGCAGCCTGCAGTGATTTCTTTTTTGTATTTTGAATACATAAGATCGTAATAATTCCCGCTGACACAAAGTTTTCAAGTCCCACCCATTGGGAAATCATGATAGCTGCGGTTGTGCCGACAGCTGTTTTTGCCGTCCGATACCCTATTTTAAACATAATAGTCTCCTGTGCTGAAGAATCAGTTTGTAGTGAAAGAAAACCTTGCCATAACGATGACAAGGTTTCAATATATATATTTACACTTCTTCGCAATATTTGTCAAAAGCCTCTTGAAGCTTTTGGACAACAGACATTGGGTCATGTCCTTCAATTTCATGGCGTTCCACCATTGTGCATAATTTCCCGTCTTTCAAAAGAGCAAAAGATGGAGAGGACGGCGGGTAACCGACAAAGTAGCTACGTGCTTTGGCTGTGGCCTCTTTATCCTGTCCGGCAAAGACTGTCACAAGGTGATCCGGGCGCTTATCGCTATGAATCGAGTGAGCAGCAGCTGGACGGGCAATACCGCCGGCACAGCCGCAAACGGAATTAATCATTACAAGCGTTGTTCCCTTTTTAGCAAGTGCTTCTTCTACTTCTTCCGGTGTTTGAAGCTGTGTATATCCAGCAGCTGTGATTTCCTCACGCGCTTGACGAACCACATCATTCATTAAAAAATTAAAATCTATACTCATCTCATACCACTCCTTTATCCACTTTCGTGTACCCTTATGATAAGACAACGGCGCAATGTTTTCAAATAATCTAGTATTTTTTTTATAAATATGGTTTAAAAACGCCGAACAGGGGAAGATAAATAAGGCAACTAGATCCGTACCCCTAAACTCCCTGATTTAAGGCTGATGCTCTCTGAGCATCAGCCATTTTTTGTTTTGTCTACTCCTCCTGCCGGTAAACGTTGGAAAACAAGTCGGTGACTGCTTGAGCTGGCGTTATTTCGCCTGTCATTGTTTTACCTTCCATTTCCGCCAAATTGCCAATAACATATGGATGCTGATAAAAAGTCGCTTTCAGCTGTTCTACAATAAGAGCATGTAACCATTCTTTCGTTTGCAGCTGGCGTCGTTCATCGAACGTGCCGGCTGCTTTCATTTTTTTCTCAAATTCCTGGATCACGTCCCATAATTCAGGGATGCCCTTTCGTTCAATCGAAGAGCAGGTGAATGCTTGTGATGCCCACCCTTTTGTTGCCGGCTGAAGCATATGAAGAATCTGATTAAATTCTCGTTTTGTTTTTTCAGCGAGCTGTTTATTATGACCGTCTGCCTTGTTAACGACAATAGCATCCGCTAACTCCATGATCCCTTTTTTCATTCCTTGCAGCTCATCCCCTGCGCCTGTCAAGACAATAAGCAGGAAAAAATCAACCATGCTGCGGACGATAAATTCACTTTGGCCGACACCGACCGTTTCAATCAAAATAACCTCAAAGCCGGCTGCTTCACAAAGAAGCATGGTTTCCCTCGTTTTCCGGTGCACCCCTCCAAGCGTACCGCCGGAAGGAGATGGGCGGATAAATGCATTTGGATGCCTAGCCAGCGACTCCATCCGCGTCTTGTCTCCAAGAATGCTTCCTCCCGAGATAGAGGAACTGGGATCAATTGCCAGCACAGCTGTTCTATATCCTCTCTCACAAAGCATATGACCAAATGCTTCGATGAATGTGCTTTTTCCAGCTCCAGGCACGCCGGTAATACCAATGCGAATGGATCTTCCCGTATGAGGAAGAAGCTGCTGTAACAGCTCCTGTCCATATGCATAATGGCTATTCGAATTGCTTTCGATAAAAGTAATGGCTTTGGCGAGGTCTTTTCTTTCCCCTGCAATCACTTTGGCGGCCAGCTCCTGTACATCTGGCAATTGCTCTGCTTTTTTTCGAAATCGTTTCTTTTGAGGAGAAGCGAAACCGTCATGGGAAGAGGTCACACCTTTTCTTACGTGAAGGGCCGACTCGTTGTCCGGTAAGTGCTCTTCTCTCAACATTATTCTTCCACTTCCTCGTAACCGAGCCTGCGATAAATCTCCTCGAGAATTTTTTGGGCAGAGACTGGAATAACCGTTCCGGGTCCGAAAATACCAGCTGCTCCGCTGGCCCGGAGAAACTCATAATCTTGGGCGGGAATAACACCGCCGATAAAAACAATAATGTCCTCTCTGCCCAATTTTTTCAATTCGCCAATTAAAGCTGGAAGCAAGGTTTTATGCCCCGCAGCCAATGAGCTGACACCGATGGCGTGCACATCGTTTTCTACCGCCTGCAAAGCCGTTTCCTCCGGCGTTTGGAACAATGGTCCGATATCAACATCAAATCCCAAATCAGCATAAGCAGTAGCGACGACCTTTGCCCCCCGGTCATGGCCATCCTGCCCCATTTTAGCGATCAGCAAGCGCGGTCGGCGTCCTTCCTGTTCATTAAATTCATCAGTCAGCCGCTTTACTTCAGCAATCTGTTCTTCATCGGAAAAGTGAGAGCTGTATACACCGCTTACTGATCGGATAATAGCCTGATGCCTTCCGCTTACCTGTTCAATGGCGTCAGAGATTTCTCCTAGTGTCGCCCGTACTCTCGCTGCCTCGACAGCTAGCGCAAGCAAATTCCCTTCTCCCGTTTCTGCAGCCCGGGTGAGCGCCCTTAGTGTTTCCTTTACTTTCTCTTCATTGCGGGTCGACTTCACTTGCTCTAAACGTTCAATTTGCTTCAGCCGTACCGCTGTATTGTCGATATCAAGAATATCAATTGGCTCTTCCTCGGCCAGTCTGTGTCGGTTGACTCCAATAATCACTTCTTTGCCCGAGTCAATTTGCGCCTGGCGTCTTGCAGCCGCTTCTTCGATTCGCATCTTAGGGAGCCCTGTTTCAATCGCCTTTGTCATTCCGCCAAGCTCTTCTACTTCCTCTATGTGCTGCCATGCCCTTTCCATCAATTCATGAGTGAGTGTCTCTACATAATAAGAGCCTGCCCATGGATCAATGACATTCGTAATGCCGGTCTCTTCTTGTAAATACAGCTGAGTATTACGGGCAATTCGGGCCGAGAAGTCAGTCGGCAAAGCAATCGCTTCATCCAATGCATTTGTATGCAGTGACTGAGTGTGTCCCATGGCAGCTGCATGAGCCTCAATAAGCGTTCGCGTCACATTGTTAAATGGGTCTTGCTCTGTGAGGCTCCAGCCTGAAGTTTGTGAATGGGTGCGCAAAGCCAGCGACTTCGTATTTTTTGGTGCAAACGGCTTCATTAACTGGGCCCACATCCGGCGGGCAGCCCGCATTTTAGCCACTTCCATAAAATAATTCATGCCGATTGCCCAGAAAAATGATAACCGCGGAGCAAAAGAGTCAATCTCAATGCCCGCCTGCAATCCTGTCCGCACATACTGCAACCCATCTGCAAGCGTATAGGCAAGTTCAATATCAGCCGGCGCTCCGGCTTCTTGCATATGATAGCCAGAAATACTAATGCTGTTGAATTTGGGCATATTCTCCGATGTGTACTTAAAAATATCCGCGATAATACGCATGGAAACTTCCGGCGGATAGATATACGTGTTTCTTACCATATACTCTTTTAAAATATCATTTTGAATGGTACCGGAAAGTTTTTCACAAGCTACACCTTGTTCTTCGGCAGCGACAATATAAAAAGCCATAATCGGCAGAACCGCTCCATTCATCGTCATAGATACCGACATTTGATCGAGCGGAATACCGTCGAATAAAACTTTCATATCCTCCACAGAATCAATGGCGACCCCCGCTTTTCCTACATCTCCGACGACCCTTGGATGGTTAGAATCATACCCTCTGTGAGTCGGCAAATCAAAAGCAACGGACAGCCCTTTTTGTCCCATGGCCAAATTGCGGCGGTAAAAAGCATTGCTTTCTTCCGCAGTGGAAAAGCCGGCATACTGGCGGATTGTCCACGGCCGATTTACATACATCGTCGGGTAGGGGCCGCGTGTATAGGGAGCGACGCCGGGAAAATCCTGTAAATGTTCCATCTTTTCAAGCGCCTCTTTTGTATAAAGCGGATGGAGATGGATTTGTTCATTCGTTTCAAATACCCATTCATCAAGGGACTGCTTTACTTCCTGCTCAAAAGCGGCCTTCCACTCTTGAAAAGAAAGGGATTCTTTCGTGCTCGTTGGGGTGAATCGCTGAAAATCAGGTTTACTCATATGCCGTCACTCCTTCCAAATGATCGAGCAGTTCTGTTACTTTTTCGATTAGATTCTGGCCGCTGTAAATTTGTCCGTCCAAGCCGGCCTTCTGCCATTCCGCTTTAGTCTCTTCAGGAAGCTTGCCCGCCACTTCAACTCCGACTGAAGAATTTATCTGTTTTACTGCGGCCACAAGCCGTGGGCCAAACGCGGTATAGGACTCATCTTTACCGCAAATGCAGTAATAAGATAAACCGCTTTCCTTAACGAACTGTACAGCTTCTTCAAGTGTCTCGCACTCTATGCTTCGCTGGACAGCAATGCCGCCCGCAGCTAGTATGCCCGTTACGAAATCAGCCCGCTGTTTAAAATCCTTCAGCTTCCCTAAGCAAATAAGCCCCGCCTGTGCTCCTATTCGTTCTGCTCTCTCTCTTAATCTCTCAAATGGTTCGGCGAGCCTTTGACTCTTAACTGGAATAACTTCATCACCACTGTCTTTTACATGCAATTCAGCAAGCGTTGTCTCTTCATCTATTTGGCTTCTTATATCCTGGAAGGAAGATACTGTATTTTCAGCTAAAAGCACAGCTAACTTTGGCTTTTCTATGATTTTTTGTTCATGGAGATCTGCATAAATGTTCGTTCCAATCATTGATTTTGTCCGTGTAGCAAGGTCTGCACTTCGCTTCTTAAAAATAGCAGCGAGCTCTTTTTGGATAGTACCGGCTTTCAACCCGGCAATAATCCCACCTGCCTCTTCAATAGTTACAAAATTTTCCCACGCTAATCGGCTGAGCTCTGCTGTCAGCACCTCTATATAATAAGAGCCTCCTGCAGGATCAATTACCTTTTCAAGGTGAGACTCATTTTTTAATATGAGTGGAATATTCTTCGCTATGCGCTCCCCAAGAGCAGATGGCATACCTCTGAGTTCATCAAAGGATCTAACCTGTAAATATTCCACTCCTCCGAGTACAGCTGAAAACGCTTCACTTCCCGTGCGCAGAATATTGACGTGACTGTCCAGTTTGGATAAGGTGAAAGCCGATGTTTCTGCCCCGATTGGGATTTTTATTCTGTCTTCCGTTATGCCGTACGCCTGGCAAAGGGCGGTCCAGCATTGACGAAAAGCCCGCAGCTTGGCTGTTTCCATAAAAAATTGTGAACCAATTGCGAAATGAAGAGACATGCTCTCAATTACTTCGGCCGGAGACCAGCCTTCTTTTTTCAGCCATTCAATGTAAAATACCGCTTCAGCAAGAGCAAGAGAAATTTCCTGAAAAGCATTTGCCCCCGCTTCATGATAAGGAGTGATGTCAATATGGATTGTTCTTAATTTAGGAAACGCTTTCTTTAATTCTGTTATGGCTTCTGCTTGTAGAGCGAGCAGTCGTTCATCCGGAACAAGTCCTTTTTGTGCATACAGAGAAATACTATCTGTTCCAGCTATGCCAGTTAGCTTATCAGGCTTTAACTTTAATAAGAAGGAAGCGATAGCAAGAAAGTGGTCTTTGGTGTTTATGTACAATGGATATTTCTCTAAAGGGAGGGCTGAAAATTCAGTGAACGTCATGGCAGGTATATCTTCTGCTGCAAACGCTATAGCATCTTGGCCTTCCTTAAGTGCAGCCATAAGCTTCTCCTTTAAAATGGCGCCATTATCTGCTTTAATAACATGGGCGTTTTTCCAAGGGACCTCTGCATAACCGCCTTTATAAAATCCTCTCGTATACGACGGAAAGCCTGGGTACTGCTCGACATCTAAAGTGGCAGTCTCTGCTCCGTATAAAGGCTTTAATAAAATTTGCTCATAAGTGGCCGCATGAAGAGCTGTAAATGGCTTTCCTTTCAAGGAAGCCTCTGCTGCTTTTTCCCACTCCTCCATCGTCACTTTTGGAAAACGCTGGGCTTTCATTTCTTGAATTTCCATGCAATCTCCTCTCCTTCGCCTCGCTCTAAATGTTATTTCTTAAAAATTCTAACTCTTTCTTTATCATTATTTTATCTAAACCAGCCATTTCCATCAATGAGAAGCCATTAAAAAACATCCATCTCTTTTTCTTATGGCCCATCCGTGAAAATTTTTTGATAACATGCTATGCTATCCTTACCTTCTTATTCGAAGGAAACTGAAATAGGGGAGAAAAAAATGAGAAAAATCTTCGCATGGTTGGGAGTATTGTTTTTAAGCTTAACCACGATAGCGCATGCTGACAGTGCCGTCGGCGACGTAATCGTAACTCTCGGCGAAAATTTATCACCTGCTCAAAAAGAACAAATCTTAAAAGAAATGGACGTTCCAACTGACGTCACTACTGTCACCGTATCCAACGCAGAAGAGCATAAATATTTAGGTGAGTATATACCGAAAGCACAAATTGGTTCAAAAGCCCTTTCATCCAGTAAAATTACGATGAAGGAAAAAGGATACGGAATTAATGTCCAGACGAATAATATTTCCTGGGTATCTAAAGAAATGTATACGAATGCTTTGTCTACAGCAGGTGTAAAAGATGCAGACATTTATATTACCGCTCCGTTTGAGGTATCGGGTACCGCCGCACTCACCGGATTGATTAAAGCCTATGAAACGTCTACCGGTGAAAAAATTCCGGAAGAACAAAAACAAGTCGCCAATGAAGAAATGGTTACCACAGCGAAACTCGGCGATCAAATCGGTGAAAAGCAAGCGACTGAATTGATTCAGCGCATAAAAGAAGAAGTTGCAAAGGAAAACCCGCAAACGATTCAAGAAATTAAAGTCATTATTAACAATGTATCGAACGAGCTAAATATTCAGCTGACACAGGATCAAATCGACCAGCTTTCTGCTCTGTTTGATAAAATGAAAAATCTTGATATTAATTGGGATCAGGTTAACCAGCAAATTGACAAGGCAAAAGAAAAATGGAACGAATTCAAAAACTCTGATGAAGGCAAAGGCATCCTGCAGTCTATTATTGATTTCCTGCAAGGAATCGTTGACTGGATCGCTGGTTTATTCAAATAAGCTATGAAGCTACCGGAAAAATCACCGGTAGCTTTTTTTTGAAAAAATAGCAAGAAAAGTCAAGAACCAAATCTTCTCTTCATTTATGCTGTTTATAAAGGAGGCCAGCCAATGAATTATCAACCTGTTTTGCAAGAAACCATTCGTTTTATCGAGGCGCATTTAACCGACGAACTGACAGCCGCCAAGATAGCGGACTATGCCGGTTTTTCTTTGTATCATTTTCACCGGATCTTCCAAAAAGAAACCGGCATGACAATAGCGGAATATATACGGAGCAGAAGGCTGACCCAGGCAGCGGGTTTACTTCGTTATACAGACGAACCGATCATTAGCATTGCTCTGGATTTTCATTTTGGAACACAGGAATCTTTTACAAGAGCCTTCAAGAAAATGTTCCACATGCCCCCAGGGCAATACCGCAAATTGATAGGCTCAATCTTAATCAAAAATGGAGGCGGAAACATGGACAATCATAAAGAGGCAAAAGGATGGTTTTTAAGCGGCAGTCATCCATTCCATTATGAGATGGGAACAGATACGAAAGTTGTGCATCAAGGAAATTGTTCCGGTTATTTAAAATCGGTCACTGTTCAAAATGCAGACGAATTTGCTACGATTATGCAACAATTTAAAGCAGCTAAATTTCTTGGAAAACGAGTCAAGTTATCTGCTTACATTAAAACAGAAAAAGTTGACCAATTTGCCGGCATGTGGATGAGAGTAGACAACGCGGCAGGAGATGTGCTGCAATTCGATAATATGAACAACCGGCCAATTACCGGCAGTACAGAATGGAATCTGTATTCCATTGTCCTTGATGTAACAGAAGACAGTTCAGTTATTTCCTTCGGTGTATTATTATCCGGCATCGGACACGTATGGATGGACGGATTTACATTTACAGAGGTAAGTACATCTGTTCCAACGACAAATTTGGAAGTGACAGCTGAACTGCTCGATGAACCTGCTAACTTGTCTTTTGAAGAAGGATTAATGATGGAGCAGCAACCGTGATAGCTTTTGTTACTTATTTAAAAGCAGCTATTGTAAGCCTTCTCGTTGCAGCAGTGATTTTATTCGCGAATATGATCATCTCTTATAGTATGCACGCTTTATTTAATACCGGGAAACGTGAGTGGCTTTCCACTGGAACCGGAATCATTTTTCTGCTTATTTTCTTATCAAGCTTTCTGTATCAAATACAAAAACAGCAAAAAGGAAGCTGACCGTTGGCCTTGCGCCAGCGGTCAGCTTCCCTTGCTTTTTAATAAACGGAAGTATCCGCTGAAATGTTCTCCAAAATTTCTTTTACACGCTGTAAAAAGCGGCCACAGATTAGTCCATCAAGCACACGATGATCCAATGAAAGACAAAGATTCACCATGTCACGCACAGCAATCATGCCGCCCGGCATGACAACAGGACGCTTTACAATAGACTCTACCTGCAGGATAGCTGCTTGCGGATAATTGATAATTCCCATTGATTGCACGGAACCGAATGACCCTGTATTGTTTACTGTGAAGGTTCCCCCTTGCATATCTTCCGCCTTGAGTGTGCCGGAGCGAACCTTGCCGGCCAGCTCGTGAATTTCACGGGCAATGCCTTTAATTGTTTTCTCGTCAGCCTGCTTGATCACAGGGACAAATAGAGCATCGTCTGTGGCCACGGCAATGGAAAGATTAATCTCTTTCTTTTGGATAATTTCATCGCCCGCCCACATCGAGTTTACTTGTGGAAATTCTTTTAAAGCTTGAGCAACAGCTTTCACAAAGAAAGCAAAATAAGTTAAATTAAAGCCTTCCTTCTTCTTAAACTCTTCTTTTAAAGCGTCACGGCGGACAACAAGATTTGTTACATCTACTTCCATCATCGTCCACGCATGCGGCACTTCTTGCTTAGCACGGACCATATTCGCAGCAATTGCTTTTCTAACGCCGCTCACCGGCATGCTAATATCTCCCGGCATGGAGGAAACCAATGGCTTTGCCTGTGCTTGAGCTGTTGTTTTTTCTGGGGCATCTGCTTTTGGCTGTGGAGCCATTTGCTGCGGTGCTCTCACTTCACCGGATTCTATTATTTTCAATAAGTCTTTACGCGTAATCCGTCCGCCCTTTCCGGACCCATTCACTTGCGTTAAGTCAATATTATGCTCTTGGGAAAGTTTTAAAACAGCCGGTGAATACCGGGCTTTGTTCTCCGCCTTCGTTTCTGTCTCCTCTGCCGGCTTTGACTGGACAGCGTCAGAAGCCTCCTGTAGGGATGACTCCTTCTTCTCTCCTGTCCCTTCAATATCCATCAGGCAGATGACGGCTCCGACCTCGAGCGTTTCACCTTCAGCCGCTACAAGCTCTGTCACCGTGCCTGTAAAGGAAGAAGGCACTTCCGCATTTACTTTGTCTGTCATCACTTCAGCAATTGGGTCGTATTTGTTCACATGATCCCCCGGCTGGACAAGCCATTTGCTAATGGTACCTTCAGTGACGCTTTCCCCAAGCTGGGGCATCATTACTTGTTCTATTGCCACAAAAAAACCTCCTCTCTCTATGTTCGCCTTAAAACTCGGCCAATTCCCGCATAGCTTTTTCTACTTTGTCCGGGTTCATCATGAAAAACTTCTCCATAGTCGGTGCATAAGGCATTGCTGGCACATCAGGGCCTGCCAATCGTTTAACAGGAGCGTCGAGATCAAACAGGCAGTTCTCGGCAATAATGGCCGCTACCTCACTCATTATGCTACCTTCTTTATTGTCCTCCGTGATCAACAGAACTTTTCCTGTTTTCTTTGCTGCTTCACAAATTGCTTCTTTGTCAAGTGGATAAACGGTACGAAGATCAAGTATTTCTGCTTCGATTCCATCCTTTGCTAATTTCTCTGCCGCTTGCATAGCAAAGTGGACACACAGTCCATAAGTAATGACGGTAATGTCTTCTCCCTTGCGTTTAGTATCCGCTTTGCCGATCGGGAGTACATAGTCCTCTGTAGGCACTTCTCCTTTAATTAACCGGTAAGCCCGCTTGTGTTCAAAGAACAAGACAGGGTCTTCATCGCGGATAGCTGCTTTCAACAAGCCTTTTACGTCATAAGGAGTGGAAGGCATAACAATCTTTAAGCCTGGCTGATTGGCAAATACTGCTTCCACTGATTGAGAGTGATACAAGGCCCCATGCACTCCGCCGCCATATGGCGCCCGAATGACAATTGGACAGCTCCAGTCATTATTCGAGCGATAGCGAATGCGGGCTGCCTCTGAGATAATTTGATTCACAGCCGGCATAATGAAATCAGCAAACTGCATTTCAGCAATGGGCCGCATACCATACATCGCTGCGCCAATGCCTACTCCCGCAATCGCCGATTCTGCAAGCGGCGTATCCATTACACGATCTTCTCCGAACCGCTCATGCAAACCGGCTGTCGCCTTGAAGACACCGCCCTTTTTTCCGACGTCTTCCCCGAGAACAAATACTCTCGGATCCCGTTCCATTTCTTCGCGCATCGCCATTGTAACCGCATCTATATAAGAAATTACCGGCATCCTTTTCTCCCCCTATTGCTTCTCCGCATATACGTAAGTCAATGCATCTTCCGGATTTGCATACGGTGCATTTTCAGCATAATCGGTCGCTTCATTGACTTCTTTCATAATGCGATCATTAATTTCTTTTTCAATTTCATCATTCAGCACACCCGTCTCTCTCAGGTAATTGCCAAACGTGATGATTGGGTCATTTGATTTTGCTCTTTCCACTTCATCCGGTGAGCGGTAAGTACGGTCATCGTCGTCTGATGAATGGGCTGTTAAACGGTAGGAGACTGTCTCGATCAACGTTGGGCCTTCTCCGCGCCGCGCCCGATCTGCCGCTTCTTTTACATATTTATATACTTCTATCGGATCATTTCCATCGATGGTAAAACCAGGCATGCCGTATCCCTGCGCCCGATCAGCAACGTTTTCACATGCCAGTTGCTTCTCTACAGGCACTGAGATCGCATATTTATTATTTTCGCACATAAAAATAACTGGCAATTTATGCACACCGGCAAAGTTGGCTCCCTCGTGAAAATCCCCCTGGTTGGAGGAACCTTCTCCAAAAGTAACGAAAGCAACGATGTCCTCTTTTTCCATCTTCCCTCCCAGGGCGATTCCAACTGCATGAGGAACTTGGGTAGTAACCGGGGAAGACCCTGTTACAATTCGATTTTTCTTTTGGCCAAAATGCCCAGGCATTTGACGGCCGGCCGAATTAGGATCTTCTGCTTTTGCAAAACCAGAAAGCATCAGGTCCTTTGCTGTCATTCCAAAGGTTAGTACGACTCCCATATCTCTATAATACGGCAGCACATAATCCTTTTGTTTATCGAGGGCAAAAGCCGCTCCTACTTGTGCCGCTTCTTGACCTTGGCAGGAAATAACGAAAGGAATTTTTCCTGAACGGTTAAGAAGCCACATCCGCTCATCAATCCTGCGGGCAAGCAGCATTGTTTCATACATTTCCAGCACTGTTGTATCACTTAATCCTATCGCAGTGTGACGATTTTCAGCCATAGCTATTTCTCTCCCTTCTTTCTATCCTTATGAATGAATGGCCTTACCTTCCACAGCAAGAGCCGCTTCCCCGATCGCTTCACTAAGCGTTGGGTGCGGATGAATCGCATGACTCACTTCCCATGAAGCTGCATCAAGTACACGGGCGAGACCCGCTTCTGAAATCATATCTGTTACATGAGGGCCAATCATATGAACGCCAAGTAAGTCATCCGTCTCTTTATCTGCCACTATTTTAACAAAGCCATCGCTTTCTCCGTAGACGAGAGCTTTTCCGATTGCACGAAAAGAAAACTTGCCAGTTTTTAACTCATATCCTTGTTCCTTCGCTTCCTGTTCTGTCAAGCCGACGCTTGCTGCTTCGGGACTGGAATAAATACATTTAGGCACCATTGTATAATCAATCGGGTCTGCTTCTTCCCCAGCTAAATGGTTAACAGCCGTTATCCCTTCATGAGAAGCCACATGAGCAAGCTGCAAGCCGCCAATAACATCTCCAATGGCATAAATATGAGACTCCTTCGTCTGGTAAAATTCGTTGACGGCTATAGTCCCTTTCTCCACTTCAATCTCTGTATTTTCAAGGCCGATGCCCTCTGTGTTTGCTTGTCGGCCAATGGACACGAGCAGTTTCTCTGCTTTGTGAGTGCTCTGTCCTTCACTCGTTTCTGCTTGAATGGTCACAGAACTATTTTGTTTTTCCACTGTTTCTGCCAGCACTTTTGCACGAGTGATTATCTCTACTCCGCGCTTTTTGAGCAAGCGCTCCATTTCCTTGGAAATTTCCATATCTTCTGTTGGTAGAATTCGATCTGCATATTCAAGAACCGTTACTTTGACTCCAAAATCAACAAGCATAGAAGCCCACTCAATGCCGATTACGCCCCCTCCGACAATAATGACTGATGCTGGAAGGCTTTCAAGCGCTAATGCATCGTCAGAAGATAAAATGGTTTCCCCATCAAAAGGAAGATCCGGCAGAGAACGCGGACGGGAGCCTGTTGCAATGATAACATTTTTAGGAATAAGCATGGGATTGTCGGTTCCGTCATTCATTTCAACCGACACCGTTCCTGGCATCGGGGAGAAGATAGATGGACCTAAAATGCGACCAAACCCTTCATATATATCAATCTTATTTTTTTTCATTAATCCTTGCACACCGCTGTAAAGCGTATCTACAATGTCCTGCTTCCGCTTTTGTACCCTTGCAAAATTTAACGTTACGCTGCCTGTTGTTACTCCAAACTCTTCACTTTTTTTGGCAGTCTTAAATACCTCTGCACTTCTCAGCAGGGCTTTAGACGGTATGCACCCTTTATGAAGGCATGTCCCTCCGAGCTTGCTTTTTTCTACAATTGCTGTTTTTAAACCAAGCTGTGCCGCACGAATCGCAGCAACATATCCGCCCGTTCCTCCGCCAAGAATAACTAAATCATATTCTTCAGCCAAATCTTCTCCTCCTCTTTCTCTGGTCCATACCTAGTATATTAATCATCCCCCGTTAAGATGAAAAGGGTCTGCTCTGCCAAAGAGAGTAAATAGCGATCCCCTTGGTAAGTGGAATATTTGCATCTTGTTTGTGGGAGTTGACTGAAAACCACAAAATAAGCAGGGATGTTTAATTGGCCTGAGATATAACAGGCCATATTTACCCCATAGTCGACTTCTTTCTTCCCATCTTCCAGGGTTGTATCCAACGATCTCGGTACACAAACGACCTGAAGCTTTGAAAGGTTCATTCCTTCTCTATCAAGTGAAGCCAGCAAATGAAGGCACAGCTCCGCCGGCGTCTTCTTTTCATATGGAAAAGCTTGTTCAAATACGGCTATTTGATTATGAAACACGCCCGCTATCACTTCTTCTTTAGATACATACATAACGAGCATGCGGAATGCTTTTGCTTGCAAGAGCACCCCTCCGCTTCTCAATTAATGTTTCCGTCTTGATAAAATGTGATGGCCATTCAATAAGAATTGATTTCTTGCCTTGCCCATTTTCTGAATGCGCTCTTCAGCCATGCGATCCGCCGCCTGGTAGGTTGGAATGTGATCACGCTTGGAAATATTAACGGTTCTTTCAATGTTATGATAAATCTGCTCAACCTTTTTCATGGCGCGCTCCCGATTGTAACCATTCAGTTCATCCGCCACATTAATTACACCGCCGGCATTAATTACATAATCAGGAGCATAAATAATGCCACGTTCATGCAGTTCGTCACCGTCTTTGTTTTCTTTTAATTGATTATTGGCAGAGCCGGCGACCACTTTTACTTTCAATTGAGGAATAGTGGATGAATTAATTACTGCTCCAAGAGCACATGGAGCAAAAATATCGGCCTCGACCCCATAAATTTCATCAGTATTCACCGCTACAGCACCAAACTCATCGACAGCCCGCTTTACTGCCTCCTTATTAATATCCGTTACAATTAGCTTGGCTCCCGCCTCATGTAAATGCCGGCATAAATGATAAGCGACATTTCCTACTCCTTGCACCGAAACAGTGAGACCTTCGAGTGAGTCTGTGCCAAAAGCCTCTTTGGCTGCTGCTTGCATACCGACAAAGCAACCATAAGCGGTAACCGGCGAAGGATTGCCAGAGGAACCGAAAGCAGGAGAGATCCCCGTGACATAATCTGTCTCCTCATGGATGATATCCATATCTTCTACTGTTGTACCAACATCTTCAGCTGTAATGTACCGACCATTTAACCCTTGGATATACCGGCCGAACGCCCGGAACATTTCTTCATTTTTATCTTTGCGGGGATCACCAATAATCACCGCTTTCCCGCCGCCCAAATTTAAGCCTGCGGCTGCATTTTTATATGTCATGCCTCGTGCCAGACGAAGAGCATCTTCAATAGCTGCTTCTTCCGATGCATAGGTCCACATTCTTGTGCCGCCAAGCGCAGGTCCTAATGTTGTATCATGTATAGCGATAATTGCTTTTAACCCCGATACCTCATCTTGGCAAAATACGAGCTGTTCATAATCATATGTTTTCATATATTTAAAAATTTCCATTGTTCATCCTCCTTATTCTAAGTCGTTAACATTCTCTGTCTGGCCTTAATAATGCAATTCTTATGCCACTAACACCTTTATGAAAACGCTTTATTTTCCAATTCGTTCTCTGCAGTTGCTTGCATACCGTGCAATTTTTTGCAGGCAATTCAATGCAACTGATACTTTTCTAGCTTGTAGTATAAATTCCTAATGGAGATTTTTAATTCTTTAGCTGCTGCCGTTTTATTTCCATTATTTTTAGCCAAGCGTGATTGGAGGATTTCTTTTTCATAGAGATCCAGCATTTCTTGCAGTGAATGCCCTTTTTGATTGCCAGCATCCCGCCACTCATCTCCTATGCTGCTCATTTCCTTTTTTCCCTCCAACAACGGCGGCAGAGCAGCTGCATCAATGAAACTGTCGCTGTAATTTAGGAAAATCATCGCTCTGCCCAAAACATTCTCTAATTCCCGCACGTTACCTGGCCAAGAATAGTTCATCAACCGTTCCATTGCTTCAGAAGTTACTCCTTCGACATTTCTTCCGTAATCCTGATTGATCTTTGCGATGAGCCGTTCACACAAAAGCGGGATATCTACCTTTCGATTGCGAAGTGGGGGAATATGTATAGGCATCCGGTTAAGCCGGTAATATAAATCTTCACGGAATGTCCCCTCCGCCATCGCTTTTTCTAAATTAACATTTGTAGCCGCAATAACCCGCACATTAACAGCGATAGATTTTGCTCCACCCACTCGAACAATCTCTTGCTCTTGCAACACACGCAAAAGTTTTGCCTGCATGTTGGCGCTTAACTCACCAATTTCATCGAGAAAAATACTTCCGTTATTTGCCTCTTCAAATAATCCCCTTTTGCCGCCGCGACGGGCACCTGAAAAAGCTCCATCTTCATAGCCAAACAGCTCGCTCTCCAATAATGATTCTGTGAGAGCTGCACAGTTAACACGGATAAATTTATTGTAGCGGCGATCACTAGCATTGTGAATGGCGTGAGCAAATAATTCTTTTCCAGTCCCAGACTCCCCTCTTAACAAAACGGTTGCCGGTGTATTCGCTCCAGCTTTCGCCTGTTCCACAGCAACTTTCATTTCTTCAGAACAGCCAATGATTTCCTCAAATGTATACTTTGCTTCCAGTGTACGAATAATTTGTCTTGCACGGTCGAGTTCTTTCGTTAACGATTGAATTTCTGTTAAATCGTGGATAACGCCTACGCTGCCTTTCAGCTTATCATCTACAAGAATAGGGGCGACATTTACAACGACTTCCTTTTTTTTAGGACCAACGTACATTTTCACACCACGTACTGGCTGTTTCTTGGCAAGCACTTGCAAATGCACGCTGTCTCCCTCTGAGATATCGATGGTCGCGGGCTTTCCAATCACCTCTTTTTTACTGAGACCGGTTAATCTCGTGTACGCCGGATTAATGAGCAAACCTCTTCCTTTTTCGTCTACTACTGAAATGGCGTCATCACTAGAAAAAATAATCGCCTTAAGCATCGTTTGAATTTCCTTGAGATTAGTGATCTCCTCAGCCAGATTAACAACTTCGGTAATGTCTTTAAAAATAGAAAAAGCTCCAATGACCTTTCCTTCTGCTGTGATCATTGGGAACCGCGATGTAATAATCTTCTCATTCTCTGTCAACTTTTGTTCCCTGTTAATTTCCGCCTGTTTATGTTTTAACACTTCCGGCAAGCGGCTGTTCGGTACAATTTCCGTTACATGCTGCCCAATGGCGTTCTGCTTCCTAACCCCGAGAATACGTTCCGCACTTTTATTGAACAGGATAATCTTTTCTGTCTGGTCGATGACGATCATTCCTTCATCAATGGATTCAAAGATGACGTCATATTGATACGACTGATTTTTCAGCCGCATAATTAGTTCCTCTTTTTGTTTGAGGAGCTGAGCCAGTATATAAGCGACACTACCTGGAATCACAACAGCATTGGGATCATATTGGCGAACTGCTTCGAATATACAGCTGTCTCCGGTTACTTCAATAATGACATCGGGCTGTTTTTTCATGAATGACTGCCAATTCTGCCCTGTCGAAATCCCCATCTCCCGTGCCAAACGAATAGCCGGGGCCCCCTTATCTACATCTGCCACCGCTATTACTTTCATCATTTGGCTGTCCATCAATATTTTTAAAACTGAAAGGCCGCCTTGTCCACCGCCAATAATTAAAGCTGTTTGCATGAAGCCATCCCCCCGCTTTCTTTCAGCCTGCAAATTCTTGCATACTCTTATTTTATACCTGTAAATCCCGCTTGACAAATTTTATAGGTAGGATATGATTTTTGTGAGTAAGAGTTGAAGGAGTAAAACTAAATGATCCGACTACTGGCGTTATTGGTTTTAGTTATCCCCGGTTTCTTAGCGGGACTTGGTATAAAATTAATGAGGGATATGCTATTTGGCATACTGCAACCTCCTTTTCCGTTTCTATGGCTGCAGTTTCTGATTGGCCTCGTTCTATTTGTTGGCGGGCTGGGATTTGTTGCTGGCTTTATTTTCTACAGGGATCGAAAAAACAATAAAGTACAAAACCGATTTAAAGACAAATGAAAGCTCCTTATGTGTTTCTGCTTTTTGGCAGGTAACGCATAAGGAGCTTTTTTACACATCTAACACACTGTCTCGAATAGATAAGGCTGTTTTCGGGTCATCAGTAATCAGACCGGAGCAGCCTTCTTCAATTAGCCAGCGGATTTGCTTTTCTTTATTGACTGTATAAGGCCGAATATGAATACCATTCTCAACGGCTGAACGGATAATCTCATCTTTGACTGTGCGAATATTCGGATGAATAGCTCCCGCCCGAATAGCCTCAGCATATTTCCATGGCATGTAAAGATGGGCAGAATAAAGAGCTGCGGTCTCTAAATCCGGTGCGAGCTGGTATACATAAGTTAGCGAGTAATGGTTAAAAGAGGAAATAATCACGCGGCCTTCATAGTTAAATTGACGGATGAGCCGAATCACTTTTTCTTCCATTCCCTTGTAGGGAAACTCATTATTTTTTAACTCGATATTACAAATAAGTTCATTTTCCCTCATCCATTCAAACACATCTTCCAAAAGCGGAATGCCAATGTCATGAACGGCTTCTGGAAACTTATATTTCGCTTCTAACTGTGACAGATCTTTCCATTCCCAGTCTTTCACATAGCCTTGACCATTTGTCGTGCGGTTTAACTTCTCATCATGAATGACAGCAAGACGTCCATCTTTTGTCAGCTGAACATCTAGTTCAATGCCATCAGCTCCTGCTGCTTCTGCCGCTTTAAAAGCGGCTAGTGTGTTTTCGGGAGCTATTGCAGAAAAGCCGCGATGAGCAAAGATAGCGGTCATAGAAACACATCCTTTTTCTCTACCTTCTGCTATGTACCACGAACTTAGCAGGCGGCTTTACTTACGGGTATTATTAGCATCCTTTCGCTTTCAAGAAGCTTTATGTTCGAGACGGAGCTTATCTGCTACCATGGCAATAAATTCCGAGTTGGTTGGTTTAGCTTTTGTCATGGAGACAGTATAGCCAAACAAACTAGAGATTGAATCAATATTCCCCCGGCTCCAAGCCACTTCAATCGCATGACGAATCGCCCGCTCTACACGGCTGGCCGTTGTATTGTATTTTTTTGCAATATCTGGATAAAGAACTTTGGTAATAGACCCAAGCAGTTCAATGTCGTTATATACCATAGATATAGCTTCACGCAAATACATATACCCCTTAATATGGGCGGGCACACCGATTTCATGAATGATGCTTGTGATGCTTGCATCAAGATTAACCGCCTTTTTTGCTGGTTGTTTTAATGTTTCTTGCGACGAACGCCGCATCATCGAGTTTTCTTTACCGCTTACCTGGCGGATATGATTAAACAAACTCTCAATATCAAATGGTTTCAGCATAAAATAGGAGGCACCGAGCTCCACCGCCTTTTTCGTAACATCCTCCTGTCCAAAAGCCGTTAGCATGATTACATTAGGAACCGTTTCAAGATCAAGATCTCTCATTCTTTCCAAAACGGCCAATCCATCGACATGAGGCATGATAATATCCAGAATGAGTACATCTGGCTTAGCGTCAGGCAGCATATCCAAACAGTCCTGTCCATTGCTCGCCCTTCCTGTGACTTCCATATCCTCCTGAGAAGAGATGTACTCTTCAAGCATATTCACAAGATCCCGGTTATCATCAACAATAGCTACTTTTATTTTAGACATAGTTAAATTCCTCCCCATCCGTTTGCTCTCTCGCAAGTGTACATTTATTCTAATAGTTTTTTCGACAAAGGGAAATGATTTCCTTTAAATTTTAATAATATATATTTTTTTCGTTGATTTTCTTTTATTTTCGACGAATTTCTTCCATTTTCATTTATAAAAAAACAAGCGGATTGCTCCGCTTGTTTAGCTCGCTTCACTCTTCTCTGTTTCCGTCAAGGAAACCCCTGCCTCATTGAGCATCCATTCAATGTGAACACCATATCCTGATGTAGGGTCATTGACAAACACATGTGTGACCGCACCAATCACTTTTCCATTTTGAATAATGGGGCTTCCGCTCATCCCTTGAACAATTCCTCCTGTTTTGTCAAGAAGCCGCTTATCTGTCACCTTTAAAACCATCCCTTTTGTTGCAGGATATTTTTGGGGGATGGTGCTCACGATTTCTATATCATACCACTCCACTTTTTCCCCGTTTATAACTGTTAAAATTTTAGCTGGTCCCTCTTTCACCTCATGAGACAAAGCAACTGGATAAGATTTCTTCACTAAATTATTGGAAATCGGCTGGTTTAAGCGTCCAAATATGCCGTATGGACTGTTTCTTTTAATGTCACCCAGCTTTTTTTGGCCGGTCGAAAACTGAGCCAGCTTTTCACCCGGGTTGCCATTGCGGCCTTTTTCAATGGACGTCACTTTTGATTTTACAATTTCTCCACCTTGAACGATAATTGGTTTTTTTGTATCTGCATCGGCAATGACATGTCCCAATGCTCCATATTTCCCTGACTCCGGTTCTACAAAAGTGAGTGTTCCAATGCCTGAGGCAGAGTCACGAATATACAAACCGATCTTAAATGATTGTTCATTTTTATCCTTTAACGGCTTTAATTCCGTATGAACAACTTTTTGATTCCTGCGTATTGTCACTTGGAGCGGTGTAGCCTCTTGACCCGCCCGTTGAACAAATGCGCTGATGTCCTGCATTTTTTCAATTTTTTTTCCGTTGATCTCCGTAATCATATCGCCAATCCGAATTCCTGCTTTTTCTCCCGGCGACTGCTTGCCGCCAACAGTTTCCACAAGATGATGGCCAACAACAAGGACACCAAATGTATTCAATTTAATGCCGATTGATTGACCTCCTGGAATAACACGGATTTTGCTAGCTGCTGCTGCTTTTTCATTTTTCTCTGGAAAGCCTGCCAGCTGCAAAAGCTCGGCTTCATCATTAAGCGTATAGTCTGCTGCCGCTGAGGTTTTATCTTTTTCTGAATGTCCGATGCCTGCAGCATAAACGCTATTTATAAAAGAAGAAATAACGAAACATACTACAAATGAAACAAGGAGAATTCCACCAGTGATTGTATTGAATGTATACTTGTTCAAACCGTTCACTCTCCTCGCTTCTAATCAAGCCCGACTTGCCGGCTGTATCTATACTTTTTCCTTGAAGAGCGTCAATTATTACGTAAAAAGCTGCCCACAGTTGGGTGCGACTGACAATGAAAAAGAGCAAAAAAATAAGCCTGCATAGGGCAGGCGATCAAAGTGCTTCCATTTCTACACTGATGACGTGTTTTATTTGTTTCAACTCATGATAGACATCAGTGGCGTACAGTTTCTCATTCACCAAAATTGTTAAATCCAATTGTTGGAGCGTTCCTTCTTGCACATCTTTAATCCGAACTTTATGGGCTTTCATGCCCTTCTGTTTCATTTGTTTGAGTATTTCAGTCATTTTATCATCATTATCAACGATAATTTTTACCTTTAATTGCTTTTCCGTTAAGGATTTAGGACCAATCCATTTAAATATAACCGGAAAAATTTCTACACTAATAATAATTAGACAGGTGGAAATGATGGCCTCCATCCAAAAGCCGGCCCCGCAGGCAATGCCAATCGCTCCGGCTCCCCAAACAATGGCTGCGGTAGTCAGTCCGGAAATGATATCGTTGTTCCTTCTTAAAATAACACCTGCTCCCAAAAAACCAATTCCTGATACAATTTGGGCAGCAAGCCTGAGCGGATCCATTGGTTTTTCGTAAGGAATAGCGAAATGATTGGCCGCCTCAATGGAAACATCGGTAAGCAAACAACTGGTAATTCCGATAACGACGCATGTTTTTAAACCGAGAGGCTTTTTCTTGATTTCTCTCTCCAGTCCCATGATCATGGATAAAATAGTAGCAACACCCAAATTAAACACAAAATCACTTACCGCTATAAACATATCTCCCCTTCTCCTTTGCCGACGTAACCATATCGATTGAACTTTTATATCTCTTTCCGAGATGCTCTAAACTTGTAAATGAAAAGATAGAAAAAAGCCGCAAGAGCAGCTTTTCTTTTTATTTTATTTTTAACGAGGCAGCCAGATCGAGCAGTTCTTTTGCATGTTGTTTCGTTAAATCTGTCATCTCCACTCCAGAGATCATGCGGCCAATCTCCCGGACCTTTGCTTCGTTTTTCAATGGCTCCACTAGGGTTTTCGTCCGCCCATTTTTCATCATTTTTGAAATGTATAAGTGAGTATCAGCCATAGCGGCCACCTGTGGCAAGTGGGAGATACAAAGCACTTGTGAATGGACAGCGACTTCATATATTTTCTCGCCGATAGCTTGAGCTACACGACCGCTAACTCCTGTGTCTACTTCATCGAATATGATGGAAGTGATGCCCTGGTGCTGCGAAAAAATTGTCTTCATGGCGAGCATAATCCGTGACAATTCTCCACCCGATGCTACTTTAGAAAGTGGTTTAACCGGTTCTCCCGGGTTCGTTGAAATATAAAACTCTACTTCATCAAGGCCATCTTTTTTAAAGACCTTCGGCTGGACTCCGTCTTTTCCATCTATTGTGGAGAATTGGATTTGAAACACTGTTTTATCCATGTATAGCTGCTTAAGCTCGAGATGAATGGCATCCGTCAATTTCTTGGCAGCCTTCCGTCTTAAATGGCTTAGCTGCTCTCCTTCAAGCAGCAAATCCTTCTCATACGCCGAGAGTTCATGACGCAATTTTTCAATATGCGTTTCTCTATTAGTTAACGTGTCAATTTCCTCTTCAATTTTGGCTCCATACTCTAAAATCTCCTCGATAGAGCCTCCATACTTTCTTTTCAGCTGATTGATTTCATTTAGTCTTGCTTCAATAAAGTTAAGTCGATTTGGATCAAATTCGAGACCATCCAAAGCTGAGCCTGCATGTCGAGCGGCATCTTCAAGCACATAAAAACTCTCGGATACGGCTTCGTAGGCTGATTTATATGACTCATCAATCTCAGCTGCAGCTTCCAACTGAGTCATGGCCAATCCAATCCAATCGAGTCCCTTTCCTTCACCTTGCAGGGCATTGGCGGCATTTTGAACAGATTCATACAGTTTTTCAAAATTGCTCAGCTTTCTTTTTTCCTCCATAAGTTCATCGTCTTCGTGAATCCGTAAGTCTGCTTTTTGGATTTCTGAAAGCTGAAATTGAATTAAGTCCAATCGATGAGCCATCTGTTGCTCATTTTCGCTCAACTGGCTAATAGCTTTGACCGTTTGTTCATAACGTTTGTAAACCTCCGCATAGCTATCCTTCGCCGCTAACACTTCCGTTCCGCCAAAATGGTCAAGCAGGCGTAAATGCTGGCTGGCATCCATTAACTCTTGATGTTCATGCTGGCCGTGGATATCAACGAGAGCTGAACCTACCTCACGCAAAATCCCGATCGTTACAAGCTTGCCGTTGATGCGGCACACGCTTTTGCCGTTTGCAGAGATTTCACGTCGAATGACAATCGCTTCTTCTTCGACATCAATGCCGAACTCTTGCGCCTTTTCCAAACAAGGGTGATCGGGGCTGTCAATTTGAAACATTCCTTCTATTTCAGCCTTCTTTTCTCCATGACGAACAAATTCGGACGAACCACGGCCGCCTACAAGCAAGTGAACGGCATCAATAATAATCGATTTCCCGGCTCCGGTTTCACCAGTAAGCACAGTCAGCCCTTTTTCCAGCGATACATGAAGTTCTTCTATGATAGCAAAATTGCGTATGGACAGTTCCTGTAACAAAATCAGTTCACCTCAAATCAAAGCATTTCTAAAAAGCGTTCTGAAATCACAGCTGTATGCTCTGGAGCGCGGCAAATGAGCAGGCAGGTATCATCCCCACAGATAGTCCCCATGATCTCTTCCCAATCTAAATTATCAATCAATGCACCGACCGCCTGGGCATTTCCTGGAAGTGTTTTCATGATGACAAAGTGTCCAGCAGAATCAATGCTGACAAAAGAGTCTACCAGCGAACGCTTTAGCTTTTGCAGGGGATTAAATCGTTGATCCGCCGGCAAGCTGTATTTATAGCGGCCATCCATTAATGGAACTTTAACTAAGTGAAGCTCTTTAATATCCCGGGAAACGGTTGCCTGTGTAACGTTGTAACCGAGTTCTTTTAGATAATCCACTAATTCATCTTGTGTTTCTATTTCATTATTAGCAATAATTTCTCTGATTTTAATGTGACGTTGTCCTTTATTCATCGTTTACCACCTCGGGAATCGTATAAATATGCTTTAATATACAACATTCTATCTTATTTAACTTCTTATGTATAGCGAGGGAAAGCTTTCAGACAATAAGGTTTATTCGGTAAATAATGTTGGTAATGGGCCTTGCTTTTTCTCTTAATGGCCGATGGTTAATAAACAAGAAAACTGGCCGGAAATTCCTGACCAGTCTTCTCCTTCGGCTAATTATTTTTTTTTATTTGTTTCAATTCAAAGTGAGCCGCCTTAACAACTGAATCAACGGACTCCTCTAAAAAGTTCTCTCCTGTTTCAGCCTTTGCCTGTGGCCAATTTAAATGAATCAAAAACTCAATGTTGCCGTCCCCCCCGGTAATTGGGGAAAAAGAAAGGTTTTTAACATCATACCCGAGTCCGAGCGCTAAGCTGATGATCTTTTCTATTACTTCTTTATGGATAGCCGGCTCTCTGACAATTCCCTTTTTGCCAACCTGCTCTTTTCCTGCTTCAAATTGCGGTTTAATCAACGCTATTGTGTCACTTCCGGGCACAAGCAGGGTTTTCAAAACAGGAAGAATGAGTGAAAGCGAGATAAAAGATACATCAATAGTGGCAAATTCAGGAGCTCCTTTGCTAAAATCTGCCGGTGTCACATAGCGGAAGTTTGTCCGTTCCATGACGACGACTCGCTCATCTTGGCGCAGCTTCCAGGCCAACTGATTATAACCGACATCAAGTGCATAAGACAGCTTCGCCCCGTTTTGCAGGGCACAATCGGTAAACCCCCCCGTCGATGAGCCGATATCAATCATAATTTTATCTTTAATTTTTAAATCAAATACCTTTAGTGCTTTCTCCAATTTTAAACCGCCGCGGCTTACATAAGGAAGCACATTCCCCTTTATTTGCAAAGGAGCGTCTGAAGAGATCTTTTCACCTGGTTTATCAAGCCGTTCTTCATTAGAATACACAAGACCGGCCATCACAGCCCGCTTTGCTTTTTCTCTCGTCTCAATAAGCCCTCTTTCCACGAGCAGTACATCTATGCGTTCTTTCTTTGCTTTCATACTCATGCTCTTTTCTGTTTTTTTGGTGTCATTGCTGCCAGCTTGCGAACAGCTGTCTCTTCCGTCAAACCAATTTCCTCCAACAGCGCATTCACACTGCCGTGTTCAATAAAGCAATCCGGAATTCCCATGCGATCAATAACCTGTCCATAAAATCCATGATCGTGAGCAAATTCAATCACAGCGCTGCCGAAGCCCCCTTGGAGAACAGCTTCTTCGATCGTCAAAATCGGCATGTTAGCTTCGAATATACTCATTAACATTGATTCATCAAACGGTTTGATAAAACGGGCATTGACCACCTTTACTGATAGCCCTTGCTTTTCTGCCATAGCTGCCGCTTTCAACGCCATTGAGATCGTTGTGCCGAAAGTTAAAATGGCGGCATCTGTGCCTTCACGCAACACTTCCCATGAGCCGATCGGAATTTGCTTCAGCTCTTCATCCATTGCTACTCCCAGCCCATTGCCGCGTGGGAAACGCATAGCGATTGGCCCATTGTCATATTGAATGGCTGTATGAACCATATGCTGGCCTTCATTTTCATCTTTTGGCATCATCAAGACCATGTTTGGTATGTGACGCAGGAAGGCGATATCGAATACACCTTGGTGGGTTTCTCCATCTGCACCGACAAGCCCTGCTCGATCAATGCCAATAAATACATTTAAGTTCGGACGGCAAATGTCATGAACAACTTGGTCATATGCCCGCTGCAAAAAAGTAGAATAAATCGCCAGAAAAGGCTTCATCCCTTGGGTAGCCAATCCGGCAGCAACAGTGGCAGCGTGCTGTTCTGCAATTCCGACATCAAACATCCGGTCAGGAAATTCTTCCGCAAAGCCAAGCAGCTTGGAGCCAACAGGCATGGCTGGTGTAATCGCCACAATGCGTTCATCCTTGCGGGCGATTTTTCTGACAGTTTCGCTGACAAGCGCACTCCAGGCAGGCGGCTGTCCAACCGGCTTGATTAAATCGCCAGTATCAATTTTATACGGGCCGGTTCCGTGCCATGTTCCCTTTGTATCCAATTCTGCTGGGCCATACCCTTTTCCTTTTTTAGTTAAAACATGTAACAAAACTGGCCCTTCCGTTTTCTTAGCATATTGCAGGTTTTCTAATAACTCTTCATAATTGTGTCCGTCGATCGGCCCCAGATAAGTAAACCCAAGCTCTTCAAAAAACATCCCAGAAACGAGTAAATATTTCAAGCTGTCTTTTAAGCGTTCGGCTGTTTGGGCCATTTTTCCGCCAACTGCCGGAATTTTTTTCAATAAACCTTCAAGCTCGTCTTTCACCCAATTATACTTGCCGGCGGTCCGCAGTCGTCCAAGTATGCTGTGAAGAGCCCCTACATTCGGAGCGATGGACATTTCATTATCATTTAAGATGACGATCATATTCTTTTTTTCATGGCCAATATGATTCAGTGCTTCGAGAGCCATGCCGCCCGTTAATGCTCCGTCGCCAATCACAGGCACAATATAGGATTGTTCTTTCTTTAAATCTCTGGCAATCGCCATGCCCATTGCCGCCGACAAAGACGTAGAACTGTGCCCGGTCTCCCATACGTCATGCTCGCTTTCTGCCATTTTAGGAAAGCCGCATAGCCCTTTATATTGGCGGAGTGATTCAAATTGCCCAGCACGTCCAGTTAATATTTTATGAACATACGATTGGTGGCCGACATCCCATAAAATTTTGTCCTGAGGACTATTGAAGCAGCGATGCAAAGCAACGGTCAGCTCAACAACCCCAAGGTTAGGGCCGATATGGCCACCTGTTCTAGACAAATTCTCAATCAAAAATTGTCGAATATCCATGCTTAAGTCATTTAATTCATCAATCGTCAAGCCCTTTAAAAAGGCAGGACTTTTAATAGATAACAGATCCAATCGGATCACTCACTTTCATAACTGTGTCATTTCACTTTCTTTATTATAACGTGATCATTATTTTACACAACTTTTCCCTGAAAAATTGACTGATTTGCTTTTTCTTGAAATACTTTGAAAAAATAGCCGCTAACACAAAGTGTGATAACGGCAATTTGATGAAAGTAATACTATCATTATACCACACAGAACAAATCACAACAATTTTAGCCAATTTTCTTACTGATCACGTGTAGCAATTAAATCAACAAGCTCGAGCAACAAGGCCGAGTCTGTATTCGTTTGCAAAAGCGCCGCACGTGCTAATTCTGCATGCTTGGCCAATTGGTCTTTTGCCCCATCCATCGTCAACAAGGCTGGATAGGTACTTTTATGATTGGCAGAGTCACTGCCAACTCGTTTGCCAAGCTTTTCTTCCGATCCTTCCACATCTAAAATATCATCTTGGATTTGAAACGCAAGACCAATATGGAAAGCATATTGCTGAAAATGCGCCAGTTGTTCTTCATTTGCTCCCCCGAGTAAAGCACCAGCCATTACACTGTAAGCGAGTAAACGGCCTGTTTTATTCTTATGAATGTACTCCAGCTCAGCAAGTGTTAGCTCTTTTGTTTCCCCTTCAATATCAGCCATTTGGCCGCCTACCATTCCTTCGGGACCTGCTGCCTCAGCGAGCCATTCAATTAACGTTACTTTTTGCTCGTTTGAGTAACTCTTAGACTTAGCTATTATTTGAAAAGCGTACGTTAATAAGGCATCTCCTGCTAGAATAGCAGCCGCCTCTCCGAATACCTTATGGTTTGTAGGCTGTCCTCTTCGCAAGTCATCATCATCCATGCTCGGCAAATCGTCATGGATTAGCGAGTATGTATGAATCATTTCAAGTGCTGCAGCAGCTGCAAGACCGGTCCGAGGATGTTCCCCAAAGGAAGCGAGCGTAGCAAAAATTAACATGGGACGGATGCGTTTGCCCCCAGCCTGCAGCGAATAGTCCATCGCTTCTTTCAACACGGAGGGTGCTTGCAATTCAGCAATTAACTCTTTTAATTCT
Organism: Pseudobacillus sp. FSL P4-0506; assembly: GCF_038003025.1. Lineage (NCBI taxonomy): Bacteria > Bacillati > Bacillota > Bacilli > Caryophanales > Bacillaceae > Pseudobacillus > Pseudobacillus sp. FSL P4-0506. The sequence continues at coordinate 2,008,089 of NZ_JBBOOI010000001.1, read as the reverse complement.
CTCTCTAAAACTTCTTTGTATTCCTTCATAAAAACAGACAGTGTAGCCGCCATGTTTATTCCCCCTCATCAACAGAAAAATCTTTTTCGCCATCATCTGTTATTAGTTTTGCCAATTGTTCCTCCGCCTGGCTTAAAAGCGCATGACAAAACCCGGATAATTCCATCCCTTTTTGATAGAGGCTTAATGCTTTTTCCAGCGGCACGTCTCCCTCTTCTAACTTCATAATGATAGACTCCAGCTTTTCCATCGCTTCCTCAAATGTGATCTCTTTATTTTCCATTCTCTTTCACCTCAATTGATTCAACTTGACAAATCAAACTTCCGTCAACAAGCTGCACTTTCACCTGCTCGCCGATCTTCACCTCACCGCTTGATTTTACAAGCTTGTTTTCTTCATCATAAGCGAGACTGTAGCCGCGCTCCATGATTTTCAAAGGACTCAATGCATCCAGCATGGAAAGGTGCTGGCGCAACTCTTCCTTTTTACTTCGCAAAAGCGTTCCAATCTCTCGAGAAAGAGAAGCATCCAGACGTTGGACTTGCTGCTTTGCTTCATCAATCTTTCGTTTTGGATGACTCCGCTGCAACCTTTCTGTTAAATTGCTGACTTGTGCTGCTGTATTTTTTATATACACAGATTGTCCTCTTTCAAGCCTATCTGTTAATCGGTCGAGCCGTTCCTGCTGCTGCCTATATAACGCTTGTGGATTACGAATAATATAAGCACTTCTGGCACTTTCAAATCTTTTTCTCTCACGTCTCACTTTTTCCGATATCGCCCGAATCAATCTTGTTTTCCGAACGAATACCTTCTCCAATACTTCTTCGAGATGCGGAACAGCCATTTCGGCCCCAGCCGTCGGTGTTGGCGCTCTCTTGTCAGCCGCAAAATCAGCAATCGTTACATCGGTTTCATGCCCGACGGCTGAAATCACAGGGATGGCCGAAAAATTAATTGCTCTGGCTACGTCTTCTTCATTAAAAGCCCACAACTCTTCAATGGATCCCCCGCCACGCCCGACAATCAGTACATCGGCCCGTTCATCATCGTTTGCTCGCTGAATGGCTGCTACAATGGATGGAGCGGCATTCGCCCCTTGAACGAGAGCAGGATAAATCAACATTTCTGCCACTGGATAACGACGCTTAATCGTTGTAATAATGTCCCGAACAGCTGCTCCTGTCGGGGAAGTTACAATACCGATCGTTTTCGGATATGCGGGCAGCGGCCTTTTTCTATTCTCATCAAAAAGCCCCTCTTTCGCAAGCTTCGTTTTTAGTTGTTCAAAAGCTAGATATAAACTGCCGATACCGTCCGGCTGCATAGAGGTTACATAAATTTGATATTGCCCGCCCGCTTCGTAGACAGTAATATCTCCTGTGACCAGCACCTGCATGCCGTTTTCTGGCTGAAATTTCAGCGAGCGATTGGCAGATGAAAACATAACAGCTAGAATCCGTGCTTTATCATCTTTCAATGTAAAGTACATGTGCCCGCTTGAATGACTTTTAAAGTTGGAAATCTCCCCTTTAACATAGACGTTTGTTAAATGAGGATCGGCATCAAACTTTCTCTTTATGTATTTTGTTAAGGCTTTAACAGTTAAATAACGTTCTACTCCCATTTCTCATTCCACCTTTTCGAAAAACAAATGCGCAAGCGCCTTGATGGATCTAGACAAACAAAATGTTCTTTCCTACAAAAAGTCGTTTTCTGGCTTCATGGAGGACAAGTGATTTGGATGCATAAGAAGCCAGGCGTCAAAGACAGGCTCCTTAAAAAGGTATCACGGTCATCACTTGATGATTTTCACAACAGCTAAAAAGCTGCCTCCTCATTATAACATGATTAGGAGACAGCTTTTCATAGAAAGATTATTTAACAGCCTGCTTTGCTTTTTGCTTCGCTGACTGTACTGTGTTGTAAAGCAGCATGGTAATTGTCATCGGCCCTACCCCGCCTGGTACAGGCGTAATAGCACCAGCTATTTCTTTCGCACTTTCAAAGTCCACATCGCCGCATAGCTTGCCGTTTTCATCCCGGTTCATGCCGACATCAATAATGATTGCTCCCGGCTTGAAGTCATCTTTTTTCAAGAATTTTGCTTTTCCAACTGCAGCAATCACTACATCCGCCTGCTTGGTAAAAGCGGACAGATCCTTTGTTCTTGAATGACAAACAGTGACCGTTGCGCTTTCTTTTAACGACAGAAGAGCTGCCGGTTTGCCGACAATATTGCTCCGGCCAACGACAACGACATGCTTGCCTTCTAAAGAAATATTCTCCCTTTCAAGCATTTTAATAATGCCATAGGGAGTACATGAATAAAATGCTTCTTTGCCAATCGCCATTTTCCCTACGTTTACTGGGTGAAAACCATCTACATCTTTTTCCGGAGAGATTGCATCAATCACTTTGTCCTCGGATAGATGTGCCGGCAAAGGCAGCTGGACGAGAATTCCGTGGATAGCCGGATCTTCATTAAGCTCTGCTACCTTTTGCAAAAGCGCTTCTTCTGACAAATCTGCCGGATAGCGGTAAATCTCAGAATGAATGCCTACTTCAGCGCAAGCCTTTTCTTTGTTGCGCACATATGTATGGGAGGCTTGATCTTCCCCAACCAATATAACGGCCAATCCCGGTGTTATTCTCTTTTCCTTCAGTTCTGCAATCTCTTTCTTTAACTCAGTACGAATATCGCCTGCAATTGCTTTGCCGTCGATAATAGCTGCTGTCATTGTTCTTCTCCCTTCGCTCTCCACTAAATCATAAAGTTTCTTTTACTCTTGATAGCACACCATTAATAAATTTGCCTGATTGCTCATCACTAAATTGTTTGGCCAATTCGATGGCTTCATTAATAGTTACTTTCTCTGGTACATCATTTTCATACTTCATTTCGAATACGGCAAGCCGTAGAATGTTCCGGTCCACTCTCGCTAAGCGATCAAAGGACCATTTTTCTAAATGGGCTTTGATGATTGCATCAATTTCTTCCAGGTGCTCAAAAGTCCCTTTTACACTTTTGCTCAAATATTCATCAGCCGGCTCTTCTTCTAAAACATTCTTGATCGCTTCTTCCGGTTCTGCGCCGCTTACATCCATTTGGTAAAGTGCCTGCAGGCTCTTCTCACGTGCTGTACGTCTTTTCATGTATTTCAAGCTCCTTTATTTGGCCTTTTTCTGCATTATAAAAAGATAATAGCACATATTCAAACGAAGTCACATCTTCTTCTGAAAAAACCTGCCTATAGAAAAAACCAAAGGGGGAAAAGCCCTTTGGTTTTTTGTTTACACCTCTGAAGCGAAATCGCTTTCAGTGTTTTTTGTGTCCTTTGTATCAAATTGGACACCAACTACGTGAATGTTTACTTCTTCCGCTTCTAACGCAGTCATATTCAATAATGCCTGTCGAATACCGTCTTGGATCTTTTGAGCAACCCTTGGAATAGAAACGCCAAATGCGATGACACAATATACATCGATTTTAATTCCCTCTTCCGTTAAGTCAACACGGACACCTTTCCCGTGGTTTTTTTTGCCGAGGCGCTCTACTACGCCAGATGCAAAGCTGCCGCGCATTTTTTCCACGCCTTCCACTTCCGATGCAGCAATACCAGCAATGACCTCAATCACTTCCGGTGCAATCTCAATTCTACCAAGACCGTTGTCTCCGTTGCTCATTTCTAATACTTGATTAGCTGTTTGATTGCTTTCTGCCATTTTTTACACCTCCGTCTTCATTACATCATATTTCTCGAGGAACTTTGTGTTGAATTCTCCACCAACGAATTGCTCATGCTCAAGCAATCTTAAGTGGAACGGGATAGTTGTATGAATGCCTTCAATCACAAATTCACTTAATGCTCTTTTCATGCGGGCGATAGCTTCTTCACGTGTTGCTCCATATGTGATTAATTTAGCAATCATAGAATCATAATACGGTGGAATCATATAGCCTGGATAAGCGGCTGAATCCACGCGGACACCAAAGCCTCCTGGCGGCATATAGTCTGTAATTCTTCCTGGAGAAGGCATAAAGTTTTTCTCTGGGTTTTCCGCATTTATACGGCATTCAATAGACCAGCCCGTAAATTCTACATCTTCCTGAGTGAAGGACAACTCTTCTCCAGAGGCAATCCGGATTTGTTCTTTAATCAAGTCCACACCAGTTACCATTTCTGTCACCGGATGCTCTACTTGAATCCTGGTGTTCATCTCCATGAAATAAAACTTTCTTTCATGGTAATCATAAATAAACTCGACTGTTCCTGCTCCTGTGTACTCGACAGCTTGCGCAGCTTTAACAGCAGCATTCCCCATTTCTTCTCGGGTCTTTTCATCCAGTGCTGGCGAAGGAGTTTCTTCCAGCAACTTTTGCATGCGGCGCTGAATCGTACAGTCACGCTCTCCCAAATGGAGAACATGCCCATGTGTATCAGCAAGCACTTGAATTTCAACATGACGAAAATCCTCAATGAACTTCTCTAAATATACTCCTGGATTTCCAAAGGCCGTAGCCGCTTCCTGCTGCGTCATATTAATGCCTTTTTTCAATTCTTCTTCATCCCGCGCTACACGAATGCCTTTTCCGCCGCCGCCTGCCGTTGCTTTGATGATGACAGGGTAGCCGATCTCAGCAGCAGTCGAAAGACCGTCTTCAATCGATTGAATAATCCCATTAGAACCCGGCACAATTGGCACTCCGGCTTTCTTCATCGTCTCACGGGCTACGTCTTTCGTTCCCATCTGTGTAATAGCTTCCGGTGACGGGCCAACGAAAACAATGTTACATTCGCGGCATAGCTCGGCAAAGTCAGCATTTTCTGCCAAAAAGCCGTAACCTGGATGAATGGCATCGCAATTCGTCAGCTTGGCCACACTAACAATGTTTGTAAAATTTAAGTAACTGTCCTTAGAAGCCGTCGGTCCAATACAGTACGCTTCATCAGCGAGCTGGACATGGAGAGCTTCTCTATCGGCCTCGGAATAAACAGCGACTGTTTCCACGTCGAGTTCTTTGCAGGCACGGATGATCCGCACTGCGATCTCGCCGCGGTTGGCAATCAATAGTTTGTTAATCATTCCGTTCTCTCCCTTATTAAGGTTTCACTAAAAATAACGGCTGGCCATACTCGACCAGCTGGCCGTCTTTTACAAGAACCTCTACAATTTCTCCATCTACTTCCGCTTCAATTTCATTAAAGAGTTTCATTGCTTCTACGATGCATACGACTGTGTCTGCCGAAACTTTCGAGCCTGCTTTTACGTATGGGTCTGCATCTGGAGAAGGTGATTCATAGAATGTTCCTACCATAGGAGAAGTAATCTTATGTAAATTCTCGTTTGAAGCGGCTGGTTTTGGCGCTTCAGGTGTTGGTGTTTCCTGAACAGCAGCTGGTTCCACTACAGCAGGCGCAACCGGTGCCGCTTGTACAGGCGCAGCTTGCACAGGCTCTTGTACAGGTGCTGCCTGCGGTGCAACTGAATATGTAACACCTGAATTTTTCTTCATTTCTATTTTACTGCCTTCAGATTCAAATACAAACTCTTCAATTGACGATTGATCGACAAGCTTAATCAATTCTCTAATTTCCTGTACTTTCATTAATGGACACCCCTTGAAAGATTATGACTAGATACTAACATCTTACGATAATATCTAGTGGAACTTCAACTGAAAAATTAGCTGAAGCTTGTATGGTTCATTTTATCCCTTTTTTTATTAAGATGAAATAATAAATCCGGACTTTCATAAAAAAACCCTGTCAGGACAGATGACTACCTGTCCTGACAGGAATTTCCCTTAGTCGATAAAAAGTATTCGACCCTCATCTATTTAACTGGCTGGAACTCAACAGCGATCGGCTGCTGCTTGCCAAGCTCGTCCTTCGCCATGCGGATAATTTCATTTGCAGCCGCTGCTGAATGCTCATTGGACTTTACAGTGATACGAATGTTCTCTCCATCTGCCCGAACGAGCGCATCAGAATATCCTTTAGATTTAATCAATGTTTCCAGCACATTTTCCTTTGTAGCTAATTCTGTCAGCTTCTCCATTTCTTCATAAGCTGCATTTTTGTCTTCAGCAGATAAGTCCTTCGACGCTACTTTTGATGTTAGCTCTTCTTTCATCTTATTGCGGTCATCTTGCATCTCCAGACGAAGCATATCAAACGCTTCATCGCCTGCTGATTCGGTAACGATAGCTGCCTGCTTATCACCCGCTGTGCTCTTTGCTTCTTGGTCCGTCACTTTACTGCCATCTACTTTTTCTTCCGCCACTTCAGTTGTTATTTGTCCTTCCTCTACGGGTGAAGCTGTTTCCGGAGATAGCTGTTCGGGCGAAGTAATATAGTAGACCGATAGAACAACAACTAAACTTAGCATTGTCAGCAGCCAGACAGTTTGTTTTTTTAATAACATTTAAGCATCCTCCTTTGGTTTTTTCGGCATGACTGCCACACGATGGCTTGGCACATTTAACACCCTGGTTACTGATTCAATGATCCATTTTTTCACTTGAATATTTTCGGCCCCTTCCGCTACAACTAGGACGCCACGGATATCAGGTTTTTTCATTTCCTGAATGACGGGTGCTTCCCCTCCGTCTTTTTTCACCATAACTAAATTTTCGTCCCTTGTTTGGTCAGTAATGGTACGTTCCCCACCTTTCTTATCCTGTTCCTTTGTTTCCTGTGTTTTTACAGCTGTATTTTTCTCAAATACCTTTCTCTCGGATGCTTCAATAGTAACTACAACTGTAACATTGCTGACACCAGCGATTTGCTCCAAAGCAGCGGTAAGCTCCCGCTCATAGATTTTTTCAAAATCTTCCTTTGCAGGCGCTGTTTGTTCATTTCCCTCCTCCTCAGAAGAGTCTTGCGGGAGGACAGCATTTATTTCTCCCCTATCCTTCAAATCACTTAGAAGCATAAAACTAATACCGATAATGGCGGCAATTGCCATCCATTTTGCTTTGTTCGCTGTTTTCTCCTCTCCGCTTTTTTTAGATGGGATTAAGGATTGCAGCCACTTAAAGCGGCTTTTACGATCACTCAAGGCTGTCCCCCTCCTCTACCATATGAATATTCAATTGCTCCATCGGAATATTCCACTTTTTTGAGAGAAAAGAAGCTAGGTTTCTCTCTTCTTTTTGAATGGGCTCTGTTTGTTCGGAAGAGTCAATGCGAACCTCTTTTACATATTGACCTTCTGTCTCAGCTGAGAGTGAAGCCATGTATACATCAATGCGTTCAATATTTTTTGGCAAAGAATTCTCCCATTTGCTCACCTGAATATTGATATCAACAATCTGCTTATGGAATGTATGCTTTAGTTCATTTTCTACAAGCGCCTGCAGTTGCTGTTCACTCTCTTTTAAAATGAATAGCTCTTTAGAAGACTCCAAGCTGCTTTGTTTGTTGGCAACAGCTGTAGTTGCCTGTTGATTAGTTATCGTGCTCTCTGCCCACTTTGACAGCTCTTCTTCAATATTCACTGAAAGAACCTTCCACAATGGCTGCAGCATTACAAACAGTAAAAGCAATCCAATGACCACCTTTGCATATTGCTGAAAGCGATTGGACGGCATGAGCAAATCCATCACAGCAGCCAGTAACAGAAAAGCAATGACACTTTCCAGCCAGTCAGTAAAAAAAGCCATGGGCTTCGTCCCTTTCTTCAGCGAATCATCATCGTCACGTTACTAGCTGCGACGAGAATGACGATGGATAGCAAAAACATGAAAGAAACAATGACTAATGCAGCAAATACGTAAGTCATATTTTTCCCGATGATCTCAAGACACTCTGTAATCGTTTCGTCACCAAGCGGCTGCAAAACAGCACCAGCAACCTTATATACAATGACAAGAGCAAAGATCTTCAAAGCAGGGAAAGCGACAATCACCAGCAAAATTCCCGCTCCTGCAATCCCGACAGTGTTCTTTAACAGCAGGGAAGCACTCATAACCGTATCCGCCGCTTCCGTAAACATCTTTCCAACAACCGGGATAAAATTGCCGGCAAAAAACTTTGCCGTTCGAATGGCCAGCCCATCTGCTACCGCTGCGGCCGAGCCTTGAATGGAGACAATGGCCAAATATATCGCCATGAAGGCACTCAAAAGCCCAACACTCCAATGACGGAGCAAGTCAGCTAATTTGGTTGCTTTATAATGAGTAGAAAATAAACTGACGACGCTTAGCAAAGTAGAGAAAAACAATAGTGGAAGTACGACTTTTTGAATGACCAATCCGCTAATATTCATCAGAAATAACAAAAATGGATGAAATACAGTAGCTGAAATAGCTCCTCCCGTCGAGGCAAGAAGCGCCAGCAAAACCGGCATGAGTGCCAGCAAAAACTGGATCATTTGATCCACGGCATCCGTGGCGTATTCCATGGCAAGTCGAAAGCTGTTCAATGCTAAAATAAGAAGCACAATCAGCACAACACTGTAGGCTGTTTTACCTACTGTCCCCTGTTCAAAAGCATTCTGAAGAATTTGCAGAAAAACAGAGAAAACCGTTAATAGAATAAGGGTTCCGAGCAACTTTCCATTGGCATATAACTCATGAAAAACGAAGCCTAGCAGACCTTTTGCCCAAGCACCAATAGAAAAGGCTTGTCCTTCTTTAAAAAGAGCGCTCAGTGGTTGCTGTTCTGTTTCTGGCAGATATTGTCCATATGTTTTCAAGAGCTGATCCCAATAGACAGACAGCTCATCCATTCCAAGCTCCCCAAGCTGTTCCTCAGCGACTGCTCCTATATCTTTGCTCCTCTCTTCCTCCGATTCTGCTTGTGTAGAGGCAGCAGCGGAGAATAAGAGCGCCAGAAAGAGTAAAGCGATTCTTTGCCAGATCCTCACCTTTCTCACCGCCTTCCCTCGGCTATCTCTTTCCTGCCTGCCGCTGTTTGTAAATAGCCATGTAGATTGGTCGGCAAATACGAACTCAATCCTCTATCCGCCTCATCGCTTACTTGAAAATCAGGTAACCAATTAGTCAGCTAACATGCTCCGGTTGAGAACTGTCACTTATTTTCCTGGAAGCATGGTTAAAATTGTTTCAATTAAAATTGTTAAAATTGGCACAGCCATCGATAAAATAATGACCTTGCCTGCCAGCTCCATCTTGGCGGCCAATGCTTCCTGGCCGGCATCTTTTGTAATTTGAGACGCAAACTCAGCAATATAAGAGATACCAATAATTTTTAAAATCGTTTCCACATAGACAAACTCGACATCCGCCCGGGCTGCCAGCTTTTTAATCATGAGGATAATTTCCGCAATTCGATCAGCTAAAAATAAAAACAGACCGCATCCAACAAACATTACGAGTAAAAAAGCAAAAATCGGCTGCTGTTCTTGCAAGAGAAGAGCCAAAAAAACTGTCACAAGAACAACAGCAGCTACTTGGATAATTTCAATGGTTCTCCTCTCCCATCACTGAAATAAAAAAACTTCTCTAATCTTGTCAAACAATTCCTCTACGATGGAAACAATCAGAAATAAAATATAGACGAAGCCCAGCAGTGTCACCCATTGGGCATATTCTTTCTTCCCTACCTGTTCTAGAATCGTATGGAGGAATGCCACGACTAAACCGACACCGGCAATTTTAAAAATCACTTCCACCTCAATGCCCATTTTCTTCCCCCTTTCTGCTAAAACAGCAGAAGCACGATTAACAGACCGCCCATAAGACTTAAGCTTCTCATCATTTTCCCATACCTTTTTTGCTTCTCACGCGCTTCTTCTTCTTGGCGTTCTAAGTGTTTCAGTGTCACAAGAATCTGTTTTTGCTCTGTTATACGGTCATGCTTGCCTACCGTTTCTCCAAATTCTAGTAAGATAGATCTCTCACTTTCCAGCAATGCTGTATGGGGCCAAATTTTTGCCAAGCTTTTCCGCCAGGCTTCCTTGGCGTCTAATTCGGTTGATGTGAGCAGTTCACTGAATAAAGCAAACAGTTCATTTATAGGCGCTGGCAGCCGCTCGGACAATTTTCTGGCCGATTCATGCAAAGGGGTAAACCCATATACAATTTCAGCTTCCAACGATTGTAAAGCAGACCGGATTAAACGAATTTGTTTCGGCCTGTCGCTTAATTTCTTTGATTGCTCCGCGCCAATCCAAATAGAAGCAAACAATATGATCAATGCACCTGCCCACTTCATTGAACGGTCCTTGCCGGGGAAGTCAGCTCCTGGCCCAAATGATCAAGCACTTTAAATGACCGGACTCCTTTCTCGGAAGAAAGCTCGATAAACCGCTCAAATGTTCCGCTTTCTATCATAGCTTTCACAATCGGCCGGCGAATCACTTCGGCATAGCTTGAACCGTGAACAGTAGCTATTAATCTAATTCCTGCATTGATCGCTTCCGCTACAGCCTGTCCATCTTCTGCTCTCCCGATTTCATCCGCCACCAGCACATCTGGGCTCATGGAGCGAATCATCATCATCATTCCTTCCGCTTTTGGACAAGCATCGAGAATATCTGTCCGCAAGCCAATATCAAGCTGTGGAATCCCTTTTACACAGCCGGCAATTTCCGAACGCTCATCCACAATCCCTACCTTTACTGGTGCAATGTTTCTCTGCTCCATTCCTGTGGCTGCGGTTTTTGCCAAATCTCTGAGCAGAGTAGTTTTTCCCGTTTGTGGCGCTCCAATAATGAGTGTGTTTTTCCATTTCCCATCAAAAAGCCAGGGGATCAGCGGATGACAAACACCCGGTTTTTCCCTGGCAATTCTTAAATTAAAGGAAGAAAGATAGCGTAAAGCTTTTACTTTTCCCTCTTCAAGAATGACCTTTCCCGCCAGGCCAACACGGTGTCCCCCCTCAATGGTTAAATAGCCGCATCTTAATTCTTCATCAAACGCATAAAACGAATGCTGACTTAATTTATTGACGAGCGCTTGTCCTTCTTCAAGGGTAACGATGTGAGACAAATGAAAAGGGCGGCCAGCAATAATCTCGAGCGGCTTGCCGATGCGCACCCTAATTTCTTCAATTTTTCCTTTTAATTCGGATGGCATGGCATTGATTGTCTCTTTTAATGTTTGCGGCAAATAAGCATATACAGTTTCCATGAACGCTTCCTCCTTTTTCTCCTCCTTTTTATTCAATGTATGTGCCTAATTTCAAGATATGCCGACTCCGTTCTATCAAAAGAAAAAATGGCCAGAATCCCTCCGCCATTTCAACATTTCTTTATTTTTTATCTCTTTTATCATGAATGCTTATATAAAAAAGCCGCTCCCTAAAGGAGCGGCTTTCATACTATTAGGCACGAGAAATATAGCTTCCGTCATCTGTGTTAACAACAAGGACATCCCCTTCGTTAACGAAGAATGGAACTTGTACTGTTAATCCTGTTTCAACAGTTGCAGGTTTTGTTCCGCCTGAAGCGGTGTCGCCTTTAATGCCCGGCTCGGTTTCGATGACTTTTAGTTCAACCGTGTTTGGAAGATCTACTCCCAATGTTTCTGTTTGATACATCATAATGGAAACTTCCATGTTTTCTTTTAAAAACTTCAGCTCATGTTCAATTTGAGAAGCAGGCAATTCAATCTGCTCATAAGACTCATTGTCCATGAATACATGCTGGTCGCCATTTGCATATAAGTACTGCATTCTGCGGTGATCGATTTGTGCTTTTTCTACTTTTTCACCCGCACGGAATGTTTTTTCCTGAATGTTGCCGTTACGCAGGTTACGCAATTTAGAACGAACAAATGCCGCTCCTTTTCCAGGTTTAACGTGCTGGAAATCGACTACGCGCCAAAGGCCGCCGTCTACCTCAATTGTTAAACCTGTACGAAAATCGTTTACTGAAATCATGTTGTGTTTCCTCCTGTTTCCTTAAAGAATGAGTAAATCTTTTGTGGAATGCGTGAGCGTTTCATTGCCTGTTTCTGTAATCAACGTATCATCTTCAATGCGTACGCCGCCAATGCCTGGCAAATAGATGCCCGGCTCAACCGTAACGACCATTCCCGGCTCAAGAACCATATCAGAACGGAAAGAAAGCGCCGGCCCTTCGTGAACTTCAAGCCCAATGCCATGGCCGGTTGAATGGCCAAAATGCTCTCCGTACCCCTTTTGGGTAATATAATCGCGGGTAATAGCATCCGCTTCTTTGCCCGTCAGGCCTCCCTTGATCTGCTCCATCCCTTTTAACTGGGCATCCAGCACAATCTGGTAAATTTCCTTCATTTGTTCGGACGGTTCTCCGACTGCAATGGTCCGGGTAATGTCGGAAACATACCCTTCATAATAAGCCCCGTAATCCAATGTCACCATATCGCCTTTTTCAATCACCTTATCGCTTGCTACACCGTGAGGCAAAGCTGAGCGTTTGCCGGAAGCTACAATCGTATCAAAAGATGAAGAGGTTGCCCCCCATTTTCTCATGAAGAATTCCAGCTCATTTGAAACCTCCAGCTCTGTCATGCCCGGCTGGATAAATTCAATGATATGTTTAAAGGCTGCATCAGCGATATCGGCCGCTTCCTTTAATATCTTAATCTCTGAATTATCCTTAATCAAGCGCAATTTTTCAATCATTTCGCTTGTAGGGACTAATTCATCTTTAAAGAGACCTTTGAGCGTTTCATAAGTTTGGAAAGTTGTGTATGCTTTTTCAAATCCAAGGCGTTTGATTCCTTGCTTTTCAGCTTGCGCGGCTGCCTCTTCGTACAACGTTCCCTTATGCTGAACTATCTCAAATCCCTCTGCTTGTTTCCCGGCTTGCTCCATGTATCGAAAATCGGTAATAAAAATAGCTTTCTCTTCGGAAATAAGCGCTGCTCCTGCAGATCCTGTGAAGTTCGTCAGGTAACGGCGATTATAAGGACTCATCACGAGCAAACCATCAATTCCCTCTTTTTTCATCTGCATGCGCAGCTTCTCTATTTTAATCATTAGTTTCTCCCTTCCCTTAGATATGTATAAGTGCCTGTAAAGCTAGTTCATAACCGATAAACCCTAGACCGGCAATTTGCCCAGCGGCTACAGGCGCTATGACTGAATGCTCCCGGAAGGGCTCACGGCTATGAATATTGCTGATATGCACTTCGATGACCGGTACAGAAATAGACGCAACCGCATCTCTAATTGCATAACTGTAATGAGTAAAGGCCCCCGGGTTAAAGATGATGCCATCCATTTTTTCATCAGCAGCTAGATGAATTCTGTCAATTAATTCTCCTTCATGATTAGACTGAAACGCGCTGATAAATGCTCCTAACTCTTTTCCTCTAGCTATAATACGGCTTTCTAGGTCTTGCAGGGTTTCACTGCCGTAAATCTCCGGCTCTCTTTTCCCCAGCCGGTTCAAATTTGGTCCGTTCAATAAGAGGATGCTCTTCATGTAATCTCTCCGCTCCACCAATTTAGTTACATGAATATTTTAACATATTTAAAATTACAAAAACTACTTAGCCGTTTGCCTTTTTCCGCTCATTTAATCTTTTTTCTTTCAAAAGATGTTGTTCATACCCATAGGAAATCGAATAGCCGATAAATAGCCCGTAAAGGATTAACAGACAAATAGTAGTGGACAATGTATTGACGTTTAATTTTTGCCAAGAAGGAATACTAGCGAGAAGTGGATGGATAATCACAAATAAGAAAACCCAAATCGCCGCGCCAAAAAGCACGCCCGACCAGATCGTTTTACTTTTCCTCAGCAAGAAATAATACACTATGGCTAGGAGTAGTGATATTCCTGTATGGAATATCAGGCCAGATAGTACTTTCCAGAAACCGCTGTGAATTTTTGGAATATTGACATATGTAACGACCGCATTGATGTCGATCGTCATAAAATGAAAGTAAGCAGCAAATTGCGCAAGGCCACCCCATATTATCCCGCCGAACAGGCCGATCACTAATGCGTAACTTAAAGGAAACTCTGCTTTGTGCTCTTTTTCCCGCTTGTTCACCATCCTACACCTCCAAAAATGAGTTAAAGCATTATAAAAAAAGATTACTAAGTGATTCAGCTTTTATTTTTGCTTAATAAGGGATAGAATATGTATATAGAAGCTTTTTACATTTTTACATCTGTTAATAATGAAAGAGGGTATAAGATGAGTGAGCAAAAGCCAGTTTATGGCGGGCAGGCACTGGTAGAAGGCGTTATGTTTGGAGGAAAACACCATACGGTAACAGCCATTCGCCGCAAAGACCGTTCAATTGAATTCTTTCATTTGCCAAGAGCACCTAAACCTGCTTTGCAGAAGTTGAAAAAAATCCCATTTTTACGCGGCATTTTTGCGATCCTGGATTCAGCAGCGACCGGCTCTAAGCATTTAAATTTTGCACAGGAACGCTATGATTTGGATCCGGATGAAGATGGTCAAATAAATGAGGCGGCAGAACCTTCAAAATGGACGATGGTTCTTGGCGTAGCTGCTATCGGCATTCTGTCGTTTTTGTTTGGAAAATTTATCTTTACACTTGTTCCAGTCTTTCTTGCGGAACTTACCCGCCCTATTTTCTCGGGCAATTTTGCACAAATCCTAGTTGAAGGCTTTTTCAAGCTAGTTCTCCTGCTTGTTTATATTTACTTAATCTCTTTAACTCCACTCATCAAACGAGTGTTTCAATATCATGGAGCTGAGCATAAGGTAATTAATGCGTTTGAAAGCGGGCAACCACTAACAGTGAAAAACGTGCAGGCTGCCTCGCGTCTCCATTATCGCTGTGGATCAAGCTTCATTTTGTTCACTGTGATTGTTGGTATCTTCGTTTATATGCTCGTTCCGACTGATCCACTTTACGTCAGGGTATTAAACAGAATCGCTCTTATTCCGGTCGTTCTCGGCATCTCATTTGAAGTATTGCAGCTGACAAATAAACTTCGGGATATTCCTATTCTTCGCTATCTTGGTTATCCCGGCTTATGGCTTCAGCTGTTAACAACAAAAGAGCCGGAAGATGATCAAGTGGAAGTAGCAATCGCTTCATTTGAAAAATTACTAGCAATAGAAGAAAGAACGAAAAGGGGATTAAGTACAGAGGAAATTGTCTAATATGTAAATAACAGCTTATTTAACAGCTCGTTAGGAGGTGGCTTTTTTGACAATCCGGTCAGTCATTGCCTATACACTCATGGGACTCGCTGCCATTGGCTTAATTTCCATGCTGCTTTATTCACCTGGAGCTTTGGCACGGCAGCTTATTATTCTCGCGGTTACTGCTGTAGTTATTTATTTCATTTACCGTCTAGTCATTCGCAAAAGACTTGGCGGTGGTACGGAAGACAAGGCCTTTGCTAAAGCAGCAAAAGAGTCAAAGAAGAGGCTGCAAAAGCAAAAGCGCCCAAAACCTTCTTCTCCCTCAACGGTTTCCTCGAAAAAGAAAAAACCGTTTCGCCGAAAAAGAACGAAGCATTTAACGGTGATTGAAGGAAAGAAAGGCAAAAAAAATAACCGGGCATCTTCTTAACTCCCGGTTGTCAGTAACACCATCTTTTTAAAAATGCCTCTGTATATCCGCGCCCTATTTGAATGAGGGCGTCTTTTTTTTCGTCTGATAAGCTAAAATCCGTTACGGCGGTACCCTCTACCGGAATAAACACAATATTTCTTGCATGCCTTTTAGAAATATACCGCGCATCGTGGGCGTCCTTCATCGTATGAAAAATGGCACCAAATAAATCCGCTCCATTGGTTACTTGTCTCGGCATTTGCATCGTTCGTGTACTTAACTTAATCCCAAGTACAGGGCGCTTTTGCTTTTTTTCTTCATCGAACAGCCAAAGCGGAAAGTTGCTCAGCATTCCGCCGTCCAAGATGAGTGCTTTGCCATTTGGCACAGACAGTTTGACAGGCTGAAAGAAATAAGGAAGCGTACAGCTCATTCGCACCGCCCGGGCAATCGGAAAAGAATGAGGGTTAATTCTGTAGGCAGGCAAGTCATCAGGTAAAGTAAGTATCCGCCCGTTTGTAATATCAGCGGTTACAACTCGTAAGGCTCCTGGTGCCAGGTCGCCGAAGGAACGAATTCCTTTTTGCCTAAGCAAGCCATCCAGCCATTGTTCCAGCTTTTTCCCTTTGTGCAAGCCAAGTGTAAAATAAATCTTCAGCCAGCGAACAAACGGTAGATCAAATAATGTATCGTCAAGCAGATCCTCTCCCTCTACTTCTTTTATTGCCCTCTTTAACTCTGCACTCGTGTAACCCGCTGCAATCAAAGCAGCCATAATTGCTCCGGCACTCGTCCCTGCCACTCTTACGAACCGTAAGCCTTTGCTTTCGATTGCCTCGTAAGCGCCGACGAGTGCGAATCCTTTAATTCCGCCGCCAGAAAAAACGCCGTCAATTCTCATACTCCCTTCTCTCCTCTTTTATTTTCTTTTTATATGTGTAAGCGGCGAAAGCTTGGACTAGACGAAAATCTTAAAGTTCCGTTCAGAATCGATAGCTTTCTTGCCCATTCAAAATTCACTATGTATGATTTCCTATAAAGAAAGCCTCTTCTTCCTTCCAAAGGAAACAAATCACCAATAAAAAAACAACCCCTCCACAGAGTGGAGGGGTTGTTTCAAATAAATTAACTTTTTACAGGCCGCATTTCAATTGAGCGCCACAGTTCGTACATGTGTTGCAACCGCCCATTTCTTCTACTGTTCCCTTACGGCAGACTGGACATGTATTGCCGACCTCGCTACCGATAGTCACATTAGTAGAGCGAATTTCTTGAATGGTATCAACAAGCACGACATGATTCTCATGTTCTTTTGTTTTTGTTTCCTCTTGTTCATCAAAGCTGTTTTCTTCCGCTTTCAATGTCAGTACTTGTGAATCACGGCTGCCGTCTACGTATACGGTACCGCCTTTTGCCCCACCTTTATAAAGACGCTCGTACACTTTTTCCACCTGCTCGACTGTATAACCGCGCGGAGCGTTTACTGTTTTCGAAATCGAGCTGTCAATCCAACGCTGAATGACACACTGAACATCCGCATGTGCTTCCGGAGCAAGGCTCATAGCCGTTACAAACCATTCTGGCAATTTGTCTGGATCCGCCTCCGGATGACGATTTAAGTATTCTTTTACAATATCTGCCTTCACTTCAATAAACTTGCCTAAACGTCCGCTGCGATAGTACGTAAAGGAAAAGTAAGGCTCTAAACCAGTAGACACTCCCACCATCGTTCCAGTGGAACCTGTTGGGGCAACCGTTAGAAGGTGTGAGTTTCGAATACCATTTTCAAGAATAGACTCACGGACGTCTTCCGGCATTTTTTTCATATAACCTGTGTCGATAAATGCCTGACGTAAACGGTTTGTCTCTTCCTTTGTCTCTCCTTCAAGGAAAGGAAAGCTGCCTTTTTCTTTAGCCAATTCAACAGAAGTTCTATAGGCTGTTGTAGCGATCGTTTCGAATACTTTATCTACGAGCTCGTTTCCTTCTGGTGAGCCGTATTCTTTCTCACAGTAAATTAATAAGTCAGCAAGCCCCATAACGCCCAAGCCGACACGGCGCTCGCCAAGTGCTTGTTTTTTGTTTTCCTCCAAGAAGTAAGGAGTCGCATCGATCACATTATCTTGCATTCTTACTCCTGTGCGGACGGTTTCTTTCAGCTTTTCAAAATTAACTGTTTTTGTTTC
Organism: Pseudobacillus sp. FSL P4-0506; assembly: GCF_038003025.1. NCBI lineage: Bacteria > Bacillati > Bacillota > Bacilli > Caryophanales > Bacillaceae > Pseudobacillus > Pseudobacillus sp. FSL P4-0506. Next base: position 1,990,456 of record NZ_JBBOOI010000001.1, on the reverse strand, counting down.
TTTGTCTGCCATTTCTGCCAGGTTCACTGCCGCTAAGTTACAGACGGAAAACGGTGCGAGCGGTTGCTCTCCACATGGATTTGTCGCTACTACTTGTTGGCCATATGCCTTAGCATTCGTCATGTCGTTAGCATTATCAATAAAGAAAATGCCTGGTTCCGCGGAGTATGTTGCACAAACATTGATCAAGTTCCATAGTTCGCGAGCCTTGATCTTACGGTATGTACGCACGGCATGTCCTTGTTTCTCCCATTCGCGTACATCGCCGACTTTATGCCAATTTTCATTGTAATAGGCCATTTCTTCTTTGCTGTACGTTTCTACGGACGGGAAGCGCAATTCATATTCCGTATCTTTCTCGACTGCCTCCATGAATTCTTTCGTTAAGCAAATGGAGATGTTAGCTCCTGTTAAAAATTCAGGATTATGGACAGTATATGTTCCGCCTGTTCGTAACTTCTCTTCTGCTTCTTTAATAATTTCAGCACTGAAGCCACCATAGCCAGGGATGTTTTTATAATTTACAACGCCCTGATACATCGCTTCTTCGCGTTCAGTGAGCGGTTTGAAGTTCAACTTGTCCTTCGCCGCTTTTTTGATCTGTTCGTCTTCTGTATTTTCAAGCAAATAGCGTAAAATACGCGGATTTTGCATTTTGGAAATGATAAATTCTACAATATCTGGATGCCAGTCGGCTAACATAATCATTTGAGCACCGCGTCTCGATCCGCCCTGCTCAACAAGGTGTGTCAGTTTCGCAATGTCATCCAACCAAGAAACAGATCCGGATGATTTTCCGTTAACGCCTTTGGCAAGCGTGTTGCGCGGACGAAGGGTAGAACCGTTCGTGCCGACACCGCCGCCGCGGCTCATAATTTCCATTACTTGCTTACGATGTTCAGAAATGCCTTCGCGTGAATCAGGAACAAACGGCATAACGTAACAGTTAAAGTAAGTTACATCCGTCTGTGCTCCCGCTCCATAAAGAACACGCCCCGCTGGAATAAAGTTTAAGTTCACAAGCTCTTGATAAAATTTCTCGAACCACTCTTTTCGCTTCTCTTCAGTTTTTTCTACAGAGGCAAGACCTGTTGCGTTTCGCTTAGCAATTTGCTCGTAGTAAATTTCCAGAGGCTTTTCAATCACATCAAGAGGACGGCGAATGAGGCCTGTTTCCTGTTCTTCGGGGTCATCTAGGGCCCCACGGAATTCTTCATCGACAAGCACCTCTGCTTTTTTCTTCTGCCAGTCAATGCTAGTAATGAAGCCAATTCCCCGTGCCGGGAACTTTGGATCCTCTTTAATCGTTAACACAACAAAATCGCCTTCCGTTAACGTGACTTTCTCTGTGTCTTTAAACGAATAGCGGTCGATCATTACAAGACGTGAAACCCCTTTATGAGTGATTTTCATATCAGAGGTGACAGGATGAACTTGAGGGAAGACGCTGATGTCTTTGTTCAATCTGTCGATGTTGAGGGACATATTCTTTTGTGACGCAACAGACATAATCACAGCTCCTTTTCTTCTACATATTTCACGGTCATTCAAACATTATATACCCATGCTTTGTGACTAAAAACTAAACAAACACAATATATTGTGTTTGTTTTTCTTGATACATTACTATATATTGAGTTAAAAACATTTTTTTGTCAAGCCGAAAAACGGCTGCCTTCAGCAATAAAAACGAGGTTTCACTAAGGAAAACAGCAATATTACCGGCATAAGAAAAATTTTCAAGCTTGCTCTTTGTTCCACTTATTTTCTTTTTTTCGCAAAAAAAGAGAACAAGCCTAAAGGCTAGTTTCTCTTCCGCCTGATGATTCATCTTTTAAAATTCCATTCATCTGAAGCGTATTTTTCCTTCGCGAGCTGTTCAATATAAGCAATTTCCTCTGCAGTAAACTCATATGGCTGAAGTTCTACTCCAAGCCCTTCCTCAAATCCTTTTTTGAAGGCTGTCCCAGCCATATCATAAGTCACCTTATGGGGACTGATCGCATTGATGGCAACCGCTTTGCTTTTAAACGCCCGTTGCATCCGCTCTTTCACGCGCTCATTTGGATAGGTAAATAAGCTAAACAATTTGTCTTCATCAAGATCCAACAAAATAGACCCGTGCTGCAAGATAACACCTTTTTGCCTTGTTTGTGCACTTCCTGCTACCTTCCGGCCTTCAACTACAAGTTCATACCAGCTAGGTGCATCAAAGCAGACCGAAGAGCGCGGGTTCTTTAAACTGTTCTTCTCTTCGTCTGTCCGGGGAACAGCAAAGTAAGCCTCCAGTCCAAGATGATGGAATCCTTTTAAAATCCCCTCAGATATGACTCGGTATGCCTCTGTTACACCTGCAGGCATGTTCGGATGCTCTTCCGTCACGATCACACTGTACGTCAGTTCATGCTCATGAAGCACGCCTCTTCCGCCGGTTGGACGACGGACAAAACCGAGGCCATGCTGTTTTACCGCATCCAGATCTATTTCTTTTGTCGCTTTTTGAAAATAGCCGATTGACAACGCAGCCGGTTCCCAGCCATAAAAACGAATAACTGGCGGGATTTTTCCCTCGCTATGCCATTCCAGCAGCGCCTCATCCATTGCCATATTGAACTCTGCTGTTTGGCGTCCGGAATCAACAAATTTCCAAATCTCTTTTTCCATGATGATTGCCGCCCTTTTTATGATAAATTCACCCACTTAGTGTATCAAAAGCAGAGACAAAAACAAAGAGTTATCACTCGTTTATTTCTTTTGATTCTTCCTTTCCCCACGTTTATAATAGATAACAGTGCATGTTTACAAGGAAGGGGTGTATCCATTGCTTTATACAATAGCTGCCATTTTAGGCGCCATTATTCTGTATACTTTATATATGTATTTTTCCCGGAAAAAAGCGGTCCAATCGCTCTCGCAGGAAGAGTTCATTAAAGGTTACCGTAAAGCTCAGCTCATTGACGTCCGTGAACCGAACGAATTTGAAGCCGGCCATATTTTAGGCGCACGCAACATTCCGCTTACACAAATGAAAACGCGCATGAAAGAAATCCGCCCAGACAAGCCAGTGTATCTGTATTGCCAAAGCGGCCTGCGCAGCGGCAGAGCGGCTCAAACGTTATACAAAAAAGGCTACCGTGACCTTTATCACCTGCAAGGCGGCTTTAAAAGCTGGACTGGAAAAGTGAAAAGCAAGTAAAAAACTGCCTCAAAGAGGCAGTTTCAGTTTGTCGACAAAAGGGGTTCGGAATAGTCTTATTCCGAACCCCTTTTGATTTTTCGGTAGTTTTAAAGCCATTCGAGAGAAAGATAGACCTCTCCGAGGTCATCATTTAAGCCATTTCTGGTTCTCGCCAAGTCCAGCTGGCCATTTTCTTGAGATTCATGGCAGCGAAAGTAAGCATCGCTTGCATCGACAATTTTTTAAGTCCCCTTAACGTTGTCCAACGCATGCCATGCTTTTCTTTTGCATCTGCGAATACACGCTCAATCGTTTCTTTTCGCTCCGCATAAATCGCTTTAACTTCTTCGTGGTGGCGAAGATGGTCGGCCTCTTCCATATATTTCTGCCAAATATGGCGTGTCACCACTTTTTGATGATTTCTGCTTTCCGTGCATTTAGCTAAAAAAGGGCAGGAGGTACAAACCTGTTTGGGTGATCTGTATTCACGATAGCCTTCCTTATTCGTCGTTGAGTAATTCAATACTTCCCCTGCCGGACAAAGGTAACAGTCAAAATGTTCATCGTACACATAGTCATGCTTTCTGAAGAAGCCCTCTTTTGTGCGCGGCCGTGTATAAGGCAAAGCAGGTGTCATGCCGTTTTCCATTAAATAACTGGCAATGGCAGGTGTTTTGTAAGCTCCGTCTGCACCAACAGCTTTAGGTTTTCCTACCTTTTCTATCACTTTCTCCATTAACGGCTCTAAGATTTGGCTGTCATGTGTGTTGCCTGGTGTGACCATTGTGCCAATTACGAATCCCTTACGGTCTGCGGCCGCGTGAAAGGAATAGGCAAATTGTTTGGTTCGTTCGTCTTTAACGTAGTAGCCACTGTCCGGATCGGTTGTACTTTCCTTGATTTCTTTCGTTTCTTCTTTATCGAACTTATCTGGCGGGAACGGCTTTTTTCCATGATCCTCTCGGTCCTGATTAATCTCTTCTTGGAGGCGTTCCTGATACGCGCGTGTTTCTTTGCGAACCATTTTCTTTTCAAATTTACGCTTATTCGCGCTAGCTTTTACATGAGTGGAATCCACAAAAACGTGCTCCGCACTAATGAGCTTTTTCTCGGCAGCTATTTTTAAGATACGATAGAAGATCTGTTCAAACAGGTCGGTATCTTTAAAGCGACGCTCGTAGTTCTTACCGAAGGTAGAGAAATGCGGCACTTTATCATGGAATCCATAACCGAGAAACCAGCGGTAGGCCATATTCGTTTCCACTTCCTCGATCGTCTTGCGCATGGATCGAATGCCAAAGGCATATTGGATAAATGTTAGTTTAATTAAAATAATTGGATCAATGCTTGGGCGGCCCACTTCCGCATACAATCCTTCCACCAAGTCATAAATAAAAGAGAAATCCATCGCTGCCTCCATTTTACGGACCAGGTGATTCTCTGGTACAAGCTGGTCTAGAGCGATCATTTCTATTTGATTCCGTTGGATTGGATTGTTTTTCGAAAGCATCTTTCTCACCTCAAGTGTTTGATCTATTTATTTTAAAACAGGTATGGTTGTACGGCTACTCTAACTTTGTAACCCCTGTTGATTGAAATGGATGGCGCAAAGACTCCTGCGGGATCAGCGGGACAGGTGAGACCCCGCAGGCGCTTTCGCGGCGAGGAGGCTCACCGCCCGCCCCGCGGAAAGCGAAGCGCCTGGAATGGAAATCAACAGCCCCCATTCACAAGCAAAATAAAAAGGACTGTAGACAAACTCTAGAATTTCATTGAGTTTGTCTACAGTCTGAAACTGCCTCAAAGAGGCAGTTTTTTCTATTAAATTAAACGTTCTGCAGCTCTCTTTCGTAGCGAAGAACCGGCTTACGAGCGGCGGCCGTTTCATCAAGCCTGCCAATTACCGTTGTATGCGGTGCTTCCTGAACGATTTCCGGGTTGTCTTCAACTTCCTTCGCAATTTGGATCATGACGTCAATAAACGCATCAAGTGTTTCTTTTGACTCTGTTTCTGTCGGTTCAATCATCATACATTCTTCCACATTTAACGGGAAGTAGATTGTTGGCGGATGGAAGCCAAAATCAAGCAGACGCTTAGCGATATCAAGCGTGCGCACACCGAGTTTTTTCTGGCGCTTGCCACTCAATACAAACTCATGCTTGCAATGACGATCAAATGGTAGATCAAAGTAAGGAGCAAGCCTGCGCATCATATAGTTGGCATTTAACACGGCATATTCTGTTACTGCTTTTAAGCCATCTGGCCCCATTGAGCGGATATACGTGTAAGCACGAACGTTGATTCCGAAGTTGCCGTAAAAAGGCTTCACGCGGCCAATAGACTGCGGACGATTATAGTCAAAACGATAGACTCCTTCTTCTTTAACCAGCACTGGCTTCGGCAAATAAGGAATTAAGTCCTTCTTGACACCGACAGGACCGGAACCCGGACCGCCACCGCCATGAGGACCGGTAAATGTTTTATGAAGATTTAAGTGAACGACATCAAATCCCATGTCCCCAGGCCGAGCTTTTGACATCACCGCATTTAAGTTAGCACCATCATAATACACCTTGCCGCCGACGCCATGAATAATCTCTGCAATTTCCAAAATATTCTCTTCAAACAAGCCGAGCGTATTCGGATTTGTCAGCATGAGCGCGGCTGTTGTTTCATCAGCTACCCGTCTTAAATCCTCTAAGTCAACCAAACCGTCTTCTCCTGATTTTACCGTCACTGTTTCAAACCCGGCAACTGTTGCAGAAGCCGGGTTTGTGCCATGAGCAGAATCAGGCACAATGACCTTCGTACGGTTAAACTCTCCATTTTCTTCATGGAAAGCACGGATCATCATTAATCCCGTCCACTCACCCTGAGCTCCAGCTGCTGGTTGAAGTGTCACTTCATCCATGCCCGTAATTTCTTTTAAGTGTTCTTGAAGATCATACAGCAGCTCCATCGCCCCCTGCACCGTCTCTTCTTGCTGAAGCGGATGAATGTGGGCAAAGCCATCCAAACGAGCAACGTCTTCATTGATTTTTGGATTGTATTTCATCGTGCAAGAACCGAGCGGATAAAATCCGGAGTCCACTCCATGATTTCTATTTGAAAGTGCTGTGTAATGACGCATAATATCCAGTTCAGAAACCTCTGGAAGTTCCGGCTCTTCTTCCCGCAAGTATCCTGCCGGCAAAAGGGTAGATAAATCTTTTTCTGGTACATCCAACTCAGGCAGACTATAGCCAATCCGCCCCGGCTGAGACAATTCAAAAATAAGCTCCTGGTCCTTCTTATTCATGGCTATCCCCCAATTCTTTTGCAAAGAGTTCAATTTCTTCTTTTGTCCGCATTTCTGTCACAGCAACAAGCATGCAGTTCTCCAGTCCCTCATAAGTAAGGCCAAGATCATAGCCGCCGATAATGCCTTTTTCGAGCAGCTTTTGATTTACTTCTTTTACTGGCTTATTCAGGCGGACCACAAACTCATTAAATACAGGCCCGTCAAATACAATGTCTACGCCGTGCTGCTTTAATGTTTCTCTCGCGAAAAATGCTTTTTGCAAGTTTTGTACCGCTATTTCTCGTACCCCTTTTTTGCCTAAAGCTGTCATTGCTACACTGGCCGCAAGAGCATTAAGCGCCTGATTGGAACAAATATTGGAAGTCGCTTTGTCACGGCGAATATGCTGCTCGCGTGCTTGAAGCGTCAATACAAAGCCGCGTTGTCCTTGGTCATCATGCGTCTGGCCAACGAGGCGACCCGGAACTTTACGCATCAGCTTTTTCGTCACCGCAAAATATCCGCAGTGCGGCCCGCCAAATTGAGCTGGAATGCCGAATGGCTGCGCATCGCCGACCACTATGTCCGCTCCAAGCTTTCCAGGAGGCGTCAACGCACCGAGAGCAAGCGGGTTAGAAGAAACGACAAACATTGCTTTTGCGCTATGAGCTGCTTTTTCCACTTCAGAAAGTGATTCAATAGCTCCAAAGAAGTTAGGATATTGAACAATAACAGCTGCTGTATCGTTATCCACCAATGTATTTAATTGCTCAATATCTGTTACGCCATTTTTATGAGGGATAACGACTACCTCAATGTTTTGGCCTTTAGCATATGTTTTTAACACATCGCGCGACTCTGGATGAACGGTTTCTGACACGAGCACTTTCTTTCTTTTCGTCTGGCCCGCACTTAGCATAGCCGCTTCCGCCAACGCTGTACCTCCGTCATACATAGAAGAGTTGGCCACATCCATACCTGTCAATTCACAAATCATTGTTTGGAACTCAAAGATCGCCTGCAGCTCTCCTTGGGAGATTTCCGGCTGGTACGGTGTATACGCTGTGTAAAACTCCGAACGGGAAATTACATGATCCACGATAGAAGGGGTATAATGATCATATACGCCCGCTCCTAAAAAGGAAGCATATTGCTTGGCATTTATATTCTTTGCTGCCAGTGAGCTTAATTCTTTTTTGAGTGCTGGTTCCGCTTTCGCTTTCTTAATATCATATAATCCTTGAAAGCGTACTTTTTCAGGAATATCCGCAAACAATTCGTCTATTGTTTGGACACCCACTGCTGCAAGCATTTCCTTTTTGTCCGTTTCTGTCATCGGCAAGTAACGATGCTTCATAATGTTTTCCCTTCCCTCTTCTTTTATTTTGAACGTTTATAGAATGGCGGTTTTACAGTTTTAGCTGCCAGCTTCTTACCGCGGACTTCCACCAGCAGTTCTTCACCAGGTACAGCACATTCTGCTTTTACTAAAGCGAGCCCGATATTTTTCTTTAAAGTCGGCGACTGAGTACCGGTTGTCACATGACCAACTTGTTCTTCGCCTGAAAAAACAGCATATCCATGGCGCGGAATCCCCCGGTCAATCATTTCAAGACCAATCAGTTTTCGCTCCGGACCATTTTCTTTCTGCTCCTTTAGAACTTCCAGCCCGATAAAATCATCTTTATTTGTTTTCACAGCAAAGCCTAAGCCCGCTTCAATTGGAGAAATGTCTTCTGCCAGTTCTTGACCGTACAGCGCTAGATTTGCTTCAAACCGCAAAGTATCACGGGCACCAAGACCACATGGAAGAAGCCCAACTTCTTCACCTGCTTCTAGAAGATCCTGCCACAGCTTAGGGGCCTCCTCACTGCGACTGTAAATTTCAAAGCCGTCTTCTCCCGTGTAACCAGTGCGTGACACCAGAGCAGGCACCCCATTGATTCTGACTTCTTGACGGAATTTAAAAGGCCTGATTTCGCCCAAATCCAAGTCAGGTACAAGCTTTTGCAAGATTCCTTCTGCGGCTGGCCCTTGGATGGCAAGCTGTGCCCAGTCTTTTGATACATTTTCGATTTGCACGTCTCCTACCTGATGCTTCTTTAGCCAGGCAAAATCCTTATCTGTGTTAGCAGCATTGACAACAAGCAGGTAATTTTCTTCAGCAAGCATGTAAACAAGCAAATCATCAACAGCTCCGCCTTTTTCATTGCACATAATTGTATACATCGCTTGGTTCGGCTGCAGCTTTGACAAATCATTCGTCATCATCTTTTGGAGGAAAGCCAATGCGCCTTCTCCTTTTACAGTAACCTCGCCCATGTGGGAAACGTCAAAAAGTCCTGCTTTTGTCCGGACAGCTTCATGTTCTTCCTTAATGCTTGAGAACTGAACAGGCAGCTCCCATCCTCCAAAGTCAATTGTTTTTGCTCCAGACTGCTTATACCATTCAAACAATGGCGTGCGCTTTAACTCTCCCATTTCCCTACCCCTCTCTCATTGTCATTCTCACGGTTCAGCCCATTATTTTTGCATAAAAAAAGACAGAGAACAGCTTATAAAAGTTGTTCTCTGTCCTTGAACCTGAAAGTTTAACCTGATGAACAGGCTGTCTTCTTTGGTGGTTTCGTTACGAAACGCTCTCCAGAGTCGCGTCCAGCAAGAGTTCTTTTGCCTGAGAGATTCACAAAAAGCTTGTTTGCTCCTTCGGCGCTGTATGAACAGTCTCTCCCCTCGCCTTCATTCGCTATATTTAATTAATAAATGGGCATACTATGAACATCTGATTCATACGAATCAAGAATGTTCGCTTTTTTGTAAAATGACATAATATTTTGTTCAATTACATCCTACCATTAAAGGTAAGGTTTCGGCAACATATTTTATAAAGGAGTTTTTCAAATGAATGTGGAAATCTATTTTAATCACGCCTGGGAAGAAGAATTAGAGAAAAGAATAGAACAAGACGGGCCGTGGGGCAATTGGCCGCTCTTTCAATCAACTGTAAACATGGAAACACGAATGATGGTGCCGAATTTTGAAGGATTGTTAGCCCCTAGCTTTTTACCAGAGCTTACGGCCTTGCCCCATCAGCTTGAAGCAGCTAGAAGAGTAGTGGAAGAAATGAATGGAAAAGCGATTTTAGCGGACGAAGTAGGGCTGGGAAAAACGATTGAAGCCGGATTGGTATTAAAAGAATACTTGATCCGTGGCCTCGTGAAAAAAGTGTTAATTTTAGCTCCAGCTTCTCTTGTCTCCCAATGGGCCAATGAATTAAATAGTAAGTTTTATATTCCTGCTATCGCTCAGAAAAAATTTTATGCGTGGGATCAGCATGACATCGTCATCTCGTCTATCGACACGGCGAAGCGAAGCCCTCACAAAGAAAAGATCTATGAACAAGACTATGATTTAGTCATTATCGATGAGGCTCATAAATTAAAAAACCATAAAACCAAAAACTATCAGTTTGTCCGTCATTTAAAAAAGAAGTTTTGCCTGCTTTTAACGGCAACACCTATTCAAAACCGTCTTGATGAAATGTTTCATCTTGTTTCATTATTAAAGCCCGGCCATCTTGGTAGCGAAGGACAATTTACAGAGCGGTTTAAAAAGGGCGACCGCCAGGTACAAAATCATCATCATTTAATCAAGCTAATGAATAAAGTGATGATTCGTAACCGCCGGCAGGATACAGGGGTGGAATGGACAGCGAGAAAAGTAGAATCAGTAAAAGTAACGTTCACAGAAGAAGAACGTTCCCTCTATCAGGCTCTTGAGTATTTCGTTCGCAGCCAGCCTGACGATGTACGATCTTCCTTTTCTTTGCTTACTTTGCAACGGGAAGCTTGCAGCAGCAAAGAGGCAGTCTTTTTTACCTTGAAGAACATGGCTAGAAAGCTGTACGGAGATCATCTTGATTTTCCGGAGAGTTTCCAAAACGTTTTGTCCCACATACAAAATGTAACACGAAACTCAAAAGCGGAAAAAGCGCTTGAACTCGTTCAATCTATTAATGATAAAGTCATTATCTTTACTGAATATCGAGCCACTCAATTATATTTGCAATGGTTCTTTAAACAAAACGGCATTTCGTCCGTTCCTTTTCGTGGTGGCTTTAAGCGCGGGAAAAAAGATTGGATGAAACAACTTTTTGAAAAGCAGGCACAAGTCTTAATTGCTACAGAAGCTGGCGGAGAAGGATTAAACCTGCAGTTTTGTCACCATGTCATTAACTTTGACCTTCCCTGGAATCCGATGCGCCTTGAACAAAGAATTGGCCGTGTTCATCGTTTCGGGCAAACGAAAGATGTACGCATTTACAATTTCAGCACTGAAGATACGATTGAAGACAGAATTCTGCAGCTTCTTTATGAAAAAATCCATTTATTTGAACAAGCTGTCGGACAATTAGATGATATTTTAGAGAAAATGGACATTCCCAATATGCAGGAACACTTGGCTGATATTTTTCAAAACTCAAGAACGGAAGGAGAGCTGCGCGTCAAGATGAAAAACCTTGAAGCTGTCATTGATCTGGCTAACGAGTGGCATGAAGAGGAGGAATCATTTAGTGAAAAACGAAATTCATCTATTTCTTGAAAATTATTTTAGAGCAGCTGAATGCACATTTTTACAAGAAACAGAAGGAGCCCTCTGTGTAAAGCTGACTCCTGAGATTGATAAGGAACTAATGAACCGGCCCTTTTACTGGCATTATGCCGAAAAAACTGGAATGAAGGCAGAACCACTTTCGTTAACACTGATTACCGATCAGGCAAAAGCGCCTCCGAATATTGAAGGAGAGAGCGTGCATTTCGGTACACCGCGCTTACAGCAAATTTTTGAATCAGCAAAGAAACATACAAGTTTCATCCGACTTTACGAACAGAGAGAGTCTGGCAGCCAGCAGCCGCTTCAGCCCTGGCTCTTAGTTAATATAAAGGTCTCCTATGAAGCAAATCACAAAAAAGATATCTTTCATTCACTGGGCCTCAATTTAATTAATGGAGCAATTCAAGAAGAATTTATGAATGTACTCAATCGGAAGCTATTAGTATCAAAAATCCCTGACTTTTCTTTTACCATCACTCCTTTAATCAAGCCGAAAAGCGGCGTCAAAAGGCTTCAACGTTTTTTGACATCCCGACTTGAAAAAGAAACTCATGATTGGGCAGTAAAAGCTAAGAAAGAATGGGAAGAGGATTTGGTCTTACTTGATTATTTTTATGAAGATGAGGAGAAGCCCGAAGCTTATTTTATTGAAAAGGCCGCATTGGAAAAACAGTATTCTCCGAAGATTCATGTAGATATTATTAATGGCGGTGTAATCTATTTGCACTCATAGATAAAAAGCGCTGGCCATCACTTTTTATGAAAGAGCTGGCGCAGCGCTAATGGAAGCAGGCCGAACCATCTAAAAGAAAAGTTGGCACGGCCAGCCCGCTTTTGGCGTCGCTTTTCTTTCCTTACTTTTTTCGGTTCACTAAAATAACCGAGAAACGTTTCTACAAAATATCTTACATAGTCGCTCATATACACCGCCTCCTGTAGTCGGTGTCATTTTTTCCAGTTTTTCCTTATTTTAAACGCTGTTTATTCAACCCATTGGATAATCCGTCTCTCGGTCATGCTGTAAATAACTTTTGTTGAAAAGCGGGAATCCGGTTTATTGGTCTTTAAATGAACCACTACTAGTTCTTCTCCCTCGTTGGGCTGAGCGGCATAAACGACTTTTCCGCGATTTGTACGATACTCGCCGGACAGGGAGGTTCCTTGTTCCAACAAGGGAAGAATTTCCTGAAGGGTCATTGATTCTATCACTTTTGTTTCATAATAATCTGTCAAAAACAAAGCTGTCTTCTGCTTGCTCACAAAAATACCCGTTCCGAAAATGGCAGCTGTGCAAACAATAGTGAAAAGTAGAAGTGTATAAGGAAGAATGACTCCCTTTTCATTGGTGATTACACCTTTCATATAGCCTCTCCTGTAAATATATGAAATTGTGCCTTTTCTTTCTCACCATTTTTAAAGCCTGCCTCCGCGCACAACAGTGAACCACATGGATAAAATTGTATGGATGAAGCTTGCTGAAGAATCATCTCATGCCCTCTGCCACCCACTCTTCTTCTTACGCCATCATTATATTTTTCAATTGAAATAACATCTGTTCCTTGAATAAATGTCAGTTTTTGCGCGCTTATTTGAAGAGAATGGGAAACATTTATTTCCTTTCTAAGCTGCAGTACAAACAGCTCCCACTCTGCCCTTCTTTCCGGCTTAAGCTGTTCTTCTGTCTGATATACTGCTCCGTATATAAGTGGGAAGAGAGCAGCAATACTGATAAAGATGAGTAAAACGAACAAAGACTCTACGATTGTAAACCCCCTATTGTTTCTTAATACAGTAGACTTCTCCCGATACTTCAAAACAAGCTGATCCAATGCTCGTTTCCCAGGAAATATCATATTTCTCTCCCTCTCTCTCATAGACCACGTGAAAGTCTTCTCCTTCAATCATTTGCTTTGCCCCCTCTTCATATAAAAGCCTCATCCCCTTTTGCCTCTCCCAAAGGGCTTTGGATTGTCCTGTCATTTGCCCCATCAATGGCAGTATAAAAGCGGCTAGCATGGCTATGACCATTAAAGATAGTAGGCTTTCTGCAAGTGTAAAGCCCCCTTCATTGTTCTTTAACATAAAATCTCCCCTTGCCAATTTGAAAAATCAACGAAATGTGACGATCAAGGTATTCAAAATGAACGGTGCCGAAGCTGCTCGTATTTCCATTCGGCAAAAAAGATAATTTGGCTAACGATCCATCCACATATCGAATAGTATCAGGCATGCTCCTTTGAACAAGCAAGTTCGTAGGAGCAGTCAGCGGCCGAATGGTATAGCGATTTTCCGTATAAATAAACCTCACTTCCACTACCTCTTGCTTGGCAATAGCATACGACTGAGCGAGAAACAGGTCTGCCTGCAGTTGATTGAGAAATTGTTGTTTTTCAAAGTCAGCAGCTACCCTTGGAAAAGGAAGCACAGCTACCGATAGTAAAACGACTATAACTGTAAGAATGACCATCGTTTCAACAAGGGTAAAGCCCTCATCTGATCTTGCGCACCGTTCTATTTTATTTAACAATTGATACCTCTCCATCGGCTCCAATCTTTAATTGGTCTCCATTTGGACAAGCTGTTTCATCGCTTCTTAAATAACCGCTCTCTACCATATCCCCGACGGATGATGGAAATTTCTTTAAATCAATCCGGTAAGCCTGCACCTGTCCTTGCACCATATGTTTAAATGCTGTACATCCTTTGCTATTAATATTGCGGCTCTGTTTTGCTACATTTGGAATAGCGATAAATAACAATACTGAAATGACTAATAAAACAATCATCATTTCAATTAACGTAAACCCTGATTCATTTTTTACTAGGCGATTTATTTTCACCGGCTCATCCTCCCTCTTTAAATAGAACCCATCATTTGAAACATAGGCAGCATCACTGACAAGTAAATGGCGACAACTACGAGGCCGACAAACAAAAAGATAGCTGGCTGCAAAACGGCTAGTCCTCTTTTTATCTTTTTCTCGATGAGCACATCGCAAAACTGGCTAAATAAGAGCAACTCTTGAGCTAACCGCCCATTCGTTTCCCCATGTCGGAGAATACGGGGCAGTTCGGGAACAAAACCTGAGACTTGCTCCGCTGACTCAGCAAGGGACTGTCCAGTCACTAAATGAAGATTCATTTCTAAAGCAACCTGTCTTAGTATCGGATGCATGGTCTGCTCTTGTAAAATCAGCAGCACTTCATTAACAGCAAAGCCGCTTTGTAGCAAATAAGAAACTTCTTTAGCGAATAAACGGGTAAGAAATAAAGTGAAATAAGTAGAGGCAACTGGGATATTCACCATCCAATTAATTTTACTTCGAGGAGTTTGTCTTTGATAATGAAAAAAGAAAGATAGAGAAGCAACTGCCAAACCAGCAGCAGCTAGTAGAATGAAGGAGGGGCCCTGTTGCAAAAAAGCAATAAGCAAGAGGGTACTTCCGCTCGGGGCAAAGCTGAGAGCAGCGTACAGCTCTTCAAATCGCGGCATTAAAAATTGATTTAAAAGAAGCAACAGCATAAATAAAAGAAACAACAAGAATATCGGGTACTGAAGAAGCTTCGCTAGCTTTTCCTTTGCCTCTTCGGTCTTTTTCCAGTGCTCCCCCGCATATATTAGCGTTTCCGGCAAACGACCGTGTTTTTCGGCAAAGTACACTTGCAGACAAATCATTGATGGAAAGTTAAGCATGTGAAGAATCTCATTTAAAGATGTCCCGTCATTTAACTCAGAACGGATTTTCTGAGTTGATTTGTGATGATTGCGGTCAAAATTCATCAACAAAAATTCAAGGGCCTGACTCATCGTAAACCCTTGGTTCAACATCTCTCCCAATCTAAGAATGAATTCCCCTTGATACTTCCCCGCTTTTCTTTTCCTCCAATACCCAGCGATCATATTCAGTTTGAGAGAGATATCCAAGAGCGATCCCCTTTCTTAATAAGTGTTTTAATAATGGATAGTGGTAAAAGCTCGGCTCTCCTTTTGCTTCATTTAATACAGCCTGCAGATCCGATCCGCTCAATATTTCATACACAGTAGCCTGTTTTCGTTGTTTTTCCGAAACACAGTGCAGAGAGCAGTTGGTTCCGCATGCTGGGCACAGAAGATTAACAAGACGCTGGGCTGTTACACCGATCAGCGTTTGCTGAATTTCATGCCATTTTAAACCAAATTCAAGCAGTCGGAACACTGCTCCTTTTGCATCGCGCGTATGCAAGGTAGTCAAAACGAGATGGCCTGTAAGTGAAGCACGGATAGCAATTCTGGCCGTTTCTTCATCACGAATTTCTCCTACCATAATCACGTCAGGATCATGTCTTAAAATAGCTTTTAATCCCGTTGAGTAAGTTACTCCTGCTTTTTCATTCACTTGCACTTGCAACCACTGATCATTTTGTTTTTCCACAGGGTCTTCAAGAGTAATGACGTTGCGGCCATGCTCGCTAGCACTGTGCTGGATCAAAGAGTAAAGGGTAGTCGTTTTACCGCTGCCGGTCGGGCCGGTAAAAATAATTAATCCATGAGAATGCGCTAAAAGAGCAAGCAGTTTTCTAGCAGAATTTGGAAACAGAGAAAGTTGAAGCAGGTCGGGTACCTCCTGTTGAGGAAGAAGGCGAATGACGAGGCTTTCTTTTGAAAGGGCAGTGGGTAAAGTAGAGATGCGCAAAGAGACCAAAAAGCTTGAAATTTCAAGTTGAAATGCACCGCTTTGCGGCTTTCTTTTTTCTCCGATGTCCATCGAGGCCATAAACTTAAAATGGGAAATCAGTCTTTCCCCTTCACGTATGGAGAACTGACTATGAGGAATAAGCTCGCCTTGGGAGCGGATTTGGACGAAGTAACCGTGCTTACGGGGGATAAAGTGGATATCCGTCGAACGGAGAGCAAGGGCCTCCTGCAAAAGATTTTCGACAGCTTCTTCAATAACCATTTCTTTTTATTTCACCACCTTTCATTCTCGTTCATTAACCATATTCGACAACATTCGAAAAACCCCTCCTGCTTTTTTAATTTTACTGAAAGCTATTTATTACTGGCGAGTGACGGGGTTAGAGTAAAATACAAAATAAACGGCACCATAAGATAGAGATATCACGCAATCTTCACAAAGTGACTGAAAGTATGTTTACAATACTATCTTCATTCCATTATAATAAGATATTGATGGAGTGACGAATAAAGGAGGGATACATAATGGACCGCATGTTTCGCGTATTAGCATTCTGGACTGGAATCTTTGCTGTCATGTTCTATCTTGGCGATATGCATAAAACGGCTTTACTATTCCTTGGCCAGACCGGATTCTTCTTAATTGTAGGCTATTTAAATTTAACTGAACGTATGTACGTGTACCTTTTTGCAGCATACTTAACTGTATTCTTCTGTGGATACACTTACTGGACTACCTTTATGGTAACTCCTGGAGCAGGCCATTAATTCATGGTTCTGTCAGCCGGTCTATAATGACCGGTTTTTTTATTTTGCCCAATATCAAAAAGGCTGTCCAAACTAGGGCACAAACCTGTTTCTCCATTCAAGAGAAGAAGGTCCGGCCGGCGTAAGACAGCCTTCACTTTTTTTAGAAGCCGTTTAAAAACGGATTGCGCTCCATTTCATCACCAATCATCGTTGCTGGTCCGTGGCCAGGCAGTACAATCACTTCTTCTGGCAATGTCAATAAATGATTATGAATACTGTGAATTAGCTGCTCGTGGTTCCCGCCCGGTAAATCCGTCCGTCCAATGCTTCCCATGAATAACGTATCCCCGGCGAATACAGCGTTTCCTTCATCAAAAAAATAAGAGACACTCCCCGGCGAGTGGCCAGGTGTGTGAAACAGCTGAAAAGAAAACGGGCCTACTGTTAATGACTTCTCATCTGTTAGAAGATGATCAGCTGGCTGACCGCTAACTTTCCCCAATTGAAAACGGGCAGAACCGTTTAAATCCGGATTAGTTAGCCATTCTGCTTCTTCTTTATGTAAATAAACAGGAATATCAAACGCCTTCCTCACCTGCTCAACTGCCCCAATATGATCAAAATGGGCATGTGTAAGCAAAATAGCAAGGGGCTTTAAATGATTTTGATTTAACCATTCAACCAACTTCTCTCCCTCTGCTCCGGGATCAAATACAATACACTCCCTCTCTTCATTAGATAATATATAACAATTAGTTTGCAGTGCGCCTAACGGCAATTGTGTCCAGTTCATGCTACTTTCTCCCGCCTTTCCTTATGACTATCCTTATCGTACCAGCGAATCGTGTCTTTTTAAAGAACTATGATTTTTCAACTCGACAAACATTAAAAAAAACTATAGAATAGTGATGAATATGTACTGATTTTACATAATTATCTTTAGTCGATCATTATCAAGTGATCCAGGAAAGGAGTTTGACTTATGTACGGCTTAGTGATTATCTTTACTCTCATAACTCTTCTTGCCTTGTTCAGCACAGTAAACGCTTTAAAAAACAAAAACCTTTTAGGCATTATTTTTGGACTCGGCACTCTAGGAGTATTCGGATGGTTTACAATCATGACACTTATCCATCAAGGGTATCCTGCTGCTTAATTCACTCTTTAGACGAAATCCTCTCCTGTTTTTTTACAGCAGAGGATTTTTTATTTCCTTTAATCCCTTTCCTTGATAGTCATCCCAGATAAAAAAACCCTGGCGGTTGTCGGCAGGGTTTTTTAATTTATCTTACTTTTTAGCTGAATTCGGGTCATAGAAACGAAGCAGATCACCATAAATGATTCGGTCAGAATAATTCAATTCGGTTGCCGCTTTTTCTATATATGGCGTGCAGTAGTTTTTGTCAGTTGGCTGTTCCGTTGCTTTATCCCAACATTTATTGTCTGCGTAGACATAATCTTTCGTTACAAACCGGCCATCACGGAACACAGCGAGATTTTCATGGTCCTCAGACAATAAATCTTGTCCAAACTGCAAATCATCCTTTGTTTCGATTCCAAGCAAGTGCAGAAGTGTTGGACGAACATCAATTTGGCCGCCTACCTTATCAATCACTCTTCCTTTCACACCAGGAATGTGAATCATGAATGGCACTTTCTGCAGCTGTGTTGAAACAAATGGCGTAACTTCTTTTCCTAAGTACTGGCTCATTGCTTCATTGTGATTTTCAGAGATCCCATAGTGGTCACCGTAAAGAACAATAACGGAGTTTTCATAAAGCCCGGAAGCCTTTAAATCCTCCACAAATTTCTTCAATGCTTCATCCGTATAACGTACAGTGACAAAATAGCGGTTTAGCGTACCGCTGTTGGAAGTAAATTCATCAATGAACTGGTCTTCCTCGTCATAATAGAACGGATGATGGTTCGTTAACGTAAGCAATTTCGAATAAAATGGTTTCGGCATTTCCTTCATATGCTGTACGGACTGTTCAAAAAACGGCCCATCCTTCATTCCCCAGTTCACGCTATTGTCCTCATTGATCTCATAATCTCCAGCTTCATAAAAACGCTGATATCCTAAAGACTTATACATAATATCCCGATTCCAAAAGCTTTTATTATTGGCATGCATTGCATTAGAGAAATAGCCATTCTCCCCTAACTTCTCTGCCATGGAATTAAACTCATTGCCTGAATGGGTAAAGAAAACGGCCCCACGGCTTAGCGGGTAAAGAGAGTTTTCTGTTAAAAATTCAGCATCTGAGGTTTTCCCTTGTCCTGTTTGGTGGTAAAAGTTATTAAAGTATAAGCTTTGTTTGGCAAATTGATTCATAAACGGTGTAATTTCCTGGCCGTTTACTTTATTATTCATCACAAATTCTTGTGTGGATTCGACAGATACCATAATTAAATTCTTGCCTTTAGCCACGCCGAATAAATCATCATTTGGTTTGGCATAATTGGCATCTGAATAGTTTTCAATATCCGCCAATTCACTGCCATCAGCAAGTGCCCGCTGTGCAGAGGACTTCGATTGTAAAATGACGTCGTAAATGTGGTAGTTAAATGTCCCTATATTCTTCACCAGCATTTCACGGTCAAATGTTCTTGTTAAAAGCTGCGGGCGTTCAATTTCAGAAAGACCCAGATTTAAAAAGAACATCGCGGCCGCTGCTAAAAAATAGGCCCGACGATTCATTTTTGTCATGGAACGAAAACTTACTAATTTAGGTTTTACTTTTAAGATCACCATAAGCACGATAAGATCGGCGAAATAGAAAATATCATACCATTTAAACTCTTCTGTCACACTATTGCCCAAGTCAGCAAAGTTGCTTGTTTGAAATAATAAAGGCATAGTGATAAAATCGTTGAAAAAACGATAGAAAACTACGTTCGCATAAAGCAAGAAAGTCAACAAGAAACTCGTGATGATTAAATAACGGTTTCTAGCTTTATCACTTTTAAAAAACATACTGATCCCCATAATGAGCATAATAAAGCTCAATGGGTTAATAAAGAGAATAAATGCTTGCAATGTATTTTCAATTTCAATTTTAAAGCTCGTTTGATAGATAATATACGTTTTAATCCATAAGAACAAAACGACAACAGCGATTAAAGATACATTGTTGCGTAAGGTTCCTTTCATCCAATAACCTCCTTAATACGCACCGTACAGATTACTGCTTTGTATAAAGACCGTCCACTATAAAAACATCATAGCTAATCTTAATACTTTTTTTACAAAAAAGCAAACGTGAGAAAATAGAGATTTTGTAGAATGATAGTTTGACACCCCATCCTCTAGCCTTTTATCATACGACCAATGAAGGATAAAAGTTTCATTTTTGCAAAAAAAAGGAACCTTTTCAAAAGGTCCCTCTCTGTCGAGGATTATTGGCGGCTGCGCTTTTCCTTTTCAAGTCTACGTTCCTGTCTTATAACGAGCAGCGCCTGCTGAAAATCTCTTACTTCTAGCAATTGGGAATCATACAAGTCCCTCAGTTCTGCTTCCATCAAATCCAAGTCAGCCAGACGGTCACCAACATAAATGAAAATACCGTACCGCTTCAAAAGCTGCTGTACATCCCACATCATTTTCAACTTGATCAACGGCTCCCTTACTAAGTTTTCCTGTTGCCTAATCATCGCTCTTTAACTTGTTATCCGTTCACGCTTTTTATTCAGAAAAGCCCAAATAAAGACCACCCGCCGATAATAAACAAGCTGCTGCGAGAAAAGCAAGCTGCATCATTGGCTTTTTCTTTGTTGGAAAATGAACGGCACCAGTAGCTAGAAAGCCGCCGATTAAACCACCAATGTGTCCAGCGTTATCAATTCCTGATGCTGAAAAGCCAAAGATGAGATTGATTAAAATAATGACAATGATACTCGTGCCCATTGTTCGAAAAAATAGGCGCGGATAAATGACACCAAAGTAAAGAAGAGCTCCAAAGCAGCCAAAGATGGCTCCGCTCGCACCGGCTGACAAATTAGAATTCATCACAAAGCTGGCTAGCGTGCCCATGAACCCTGAAAATAAATAAATGAAAAGAAAGCGAGATCGTCCATATATCTGTTCTACAGCTGTTCCAAGAAAATATAAAGCAAAGGTATTCATCAGCAAATGCAAGAAGCCTATATGTAAAAAGATAGGAGTAAAGAAACGCCACCACTCTCCGTCAAGAATGAGCGGGTTGAACTTCGCTCCAAAACGGATTAGGTTTTCTGAATTGGTGCTGCCTCCGGTTAGCTCTAACAAAAAAAACACGATAACTTGAGCGGCAATAAATATATAGGAAAAGAACGGCGTAGAAAAATGAAAGACCTTTTTATCTTCCTCGCTCCTTTTCACCGAATGAACAAGAGCGGCCCTTTTATAGGCAACGGTTTCTTCCTCAGAACCCGGCTCAAAGAAAGCGGGCTCTAACCCTCCGGGAAATAAGCGGCTAAATGAGTCTGCTGCTTCAAGCATCTGTCCCTGAGCAAACAAGACCGATGTAACTTTTGTCCGTTTTCCTTTTGGAAAGTAAACGGGTTCTTTTAAATAAGATTCGTATTCGTCAACTGGCGGATAGAGAGATAAATACAAATTGACTACTGTTAGCTCCCGCTTGCCCAACTGCTTTCTAATGCTTTCTCCCATAGCTGCTACTTGTTCTATATCACGGCGCATTCTGCTGCCCCAGTCCAGGTCACTATATATCATTCGAATAAACTGTGCCGGCTTATTAGATAAGTTTTCAAATAACATTTCCTGACGATTTTCATCCACTTGAACAATTTGATAATCTTGTTCTACAACCAGGAAATATGCCAGCTTCCAAAACAAGTTATTTTCATAAGAACCCATTTCATCACTGCCTTTATTCGTTTTCTTTTACAGTAACTATAACGAATGGAAAAAGCGAATGTAAAGCGTAGACTACTTGGCTTCCGATTCACAAACAATGACTTCTTCTTCCGCAATGATCTGTTGTACTGGTAAGTCATGAGGTTCTCTTGGAAGTTGCTCCATCAATTGCTGAGAGAAAGCAAGTGCCACAGTGCTTCCATTATATCCTGCTAGGAAGCGGTCATAATAGCCCCCTCCAAAACCGAGACGGCTGCCAGATCGGCAAAAAGCAAGACCCGGTACAATAATCAGATCCATCTGCGAGCGCTCTACCAGCTGATTACAAGAAGGAATAGGTTCGTACAGACCAAAATAAACCATTTCTAATTCAGTAAATGATGTCAGCTTGTAAAAGTTCAACTTTTTCTCCGCTGGTATACACTTTGGCACCACCATCCTTTTTCCTTCCAGCCAGCCTTGTCGAATAATTTGCCATGTATCTACTTCCGGCGCATTAGAAACCGTCACTGCTACTGTCTTCGCTTCCTTCCATTCCTTTAAAGAAAACAATCGACGGGCAATTTGAAAAGACAATTGTTCATAGGCAAGCCTGTCTAACTTCGACAGTTCTTCTTTTACTCGCTGCCTTACCATTTGTTTATTCATCAAGGGTCCGCCTCCATTCTTTAGGTGATCGGCTTTTTATGTACAAAAAAACAGCAGGAAATAAATCCCCGCTGCTTACTTTGTTTCACGGTGTGCAGTAACACGTTTTTCTCTAGAACAATATTTTTTCAGTTCAAGACGATCAGGATTGTTACGCTTGTTTTTAGTAGAGATATAATTACGATCACCGCACTCAGTGCATGCTAAAGTGATATTTACGCGCATCTTTTTTTCCCTCCAAACTTTTCAATACAATTGTATCTTCTTTACGACTTTTCTATAATAGCACTTTTCTTCTATAAATGCTAGTCTGACTTTACTATTCAGCAGTGTAATAAAAAATTCTTCATGAGTCCGAAACAAAGACGTCCTGCACAATAAATAACTGGTTTGAATGTACCTTTATTCACGTTATAATAAGCAATGAGGTGAATAAAAATGGATGGACTAATCATTGGGCTGGCTGTAGCAGGCATCGGCTTTCTTTTGTTATCTTTTTTCCTGAAAGATCGCTCGCGCCTGCTTGAAAAAGAAGTAGAAGACTTGTCTATGCAATTTTTGCAAGAGACCTATCAATTAAAGAAAAAGATAAAAGTCCTTGAAGAAGAGCTGTTAATCGGAACGCCTGCCACCTCTTTTCAAGAAACAGCCTCCACTAGCGAAACGACTGTTGGCATAAACGAAATTTTGAAAAATCAAGTCATCTCCCTCTACTATCAAGGAGCTAAAATGGAAGAGATCTCCAGGCAATCCTCCCTGACTCTTTCACAAGTCCGGCAGATTTTAGCCCCGTATAGGAATGAAGGGAAAGGATGATAGCATGAATAAGCAAACCATGAGAGCCTTTGCGTTCGGCCTTCTTGCCTCCGCTCTTGCCTTACTCATTTACAGGGAAGCAGCTGGTTCATCATCATTGTCCGAGAAAGAAATGGTCCAAAGTCTTGAAAAAAAACAATATGTCGTATGGACCGCAAAAGAAGCGGCACAGCAAAAGCAAGAAAAAGAACAAC
This sequence comes from Pseudobacillus sp. FSL P4-0506, assembly GCF_038003025.1. NCBI lineage: Bacteria > Bacillati > Bacillota > Bacilli > Caryophanales > Bacillaceae > Pseudobacillus > Pseudobacillus sp. FSL P4-0506. Next base: position 1,967,442 of record NZ_JBBOOI010000001.1, on the reverse strand, counting down.
TTGAGCAGAAATTAAACCAGGTAACTTCAGGAAATAATACGGGTAAGAAAGCAACAGAACAGGCAAAAAAAGAAAGCACAAGCCGTAAAAAAAACTATACCTTACGCATTGAATCCGGCATGTCCTCTTCAGAAGTCGGCCGAATTCTAAAAAAAGCCGGAATAGTAGAAGACAGTGGAAAATTCAACGATTATTTAACTGAAAATGGCTATGCGGAAAAACTTCAAGTCGGTGAACATACGGTTCACCCCTCAATGTCAATGAAAGAAATAGCTGTTGTTTTAACAACCAAGTAAGGGCTGCCCCTCAAAGGGGCAGCCCTTACTTTCTTCATTGCCTAACAACAGCGCTTTTCCCTCATGTATTTCAGGAAAGGAGATTAGCTTATCAGGCACTTAGCCGAACCGTCCTGTAATATAGTCTTCTGTGCGGTTATCTTTTGGATGGTTAAAAATAGCATACGTGTCATCATATTCGATTACTTCTCCATTAAGGAAGAAAGCTGTCTTATCAGAAATCCGCGAAGCCTGCTGCATATTATGCGTGACAATAATAATAGAATACTTTTCCTTTAACTCCTGGATCAGTTCTTCTACTTTTAAAGTAGAAACCGGGTCAAGCGCCGAAGTCGGCTCATCCATTAATAAAACGTCCGGTTCTAGCGCAAGGCTGCGGGCAATACAAAGACGCTGCTGCTGACCGCCGGATAAACCGTAAGCAGATTCGTGAAGCCTGTCTTTTACTTCATCCCAGATGGCTGCCTGGCGCAAGCTCTTTTCGACCGTTTCATGAATAATTTGTTTATTTTTGATTCCATGAATCCTTAATCCAAAAGCAATATTCTCAAAAATTGATTTTGGAAACGGATTTGGTTTTTGAAACACCATGCCCACTCTCGTACGCAATTCTTCAACATGAAAGTCCTTGCTAAAAATGTTTCTTCCTCGATATTCAATGGCTCCGGATGTTCTAACATTGGGAACGAGGTCAACCATGCGGTTTAATGTTTTAATATAAGTTGACTTTCCACATCCTGAAGGACCAATAATGGCTGTTACTTCTCTTTCTTTCATATCAAGATTAATATTTTTTAATGCATGATGATTCCCATACCAGAGATTGCATTTTTTTGTACTATAAACGGTTTGACGCTCAACAGGTGCTTGTTCTTTGATTCTCTTCTCTTTTGTTTTAAAGGCGACTAGTGCCATCTTGTTTCCTCCTCATTCATTTTAACTATCTATTTAGCGCTTATTCTCATAACGGTTGCGGATCCACACAGCGATCGAATTCATTAGAATCAAAATAACCAGCAAGACGATAATCCCGGCAGCTGCAAGGAAGTGAAACTCCTCCTGCGGTCTGCTCGTCCAGTTATAAATCTGCATAGGCAAAGCCGTAAACTGGTCAAACACATTTTTGGGTAGAAACGCAACAAATGCGGGAATGCCGATAACAACTAACGGAGCCGTTTCTCCAATCGCGCGAGAGAAAGCAAGGATACTTCCGGTTAGAATACCTGCGATAGCAGAAGGCAAGACCACTCGCAAAATCGTTTGCCACTTCGTAGCCCCAAGTCCGTAGGATGCTTCTCTTAATTCTTTTGGCACTGCCCGGATCGCTTCCTGAGAAGCAACGATGATAACAGGAAGAATGAGCAAGCTCATTGTTAAGCCTGCTGCCAGGACACTGTTTCCAAAAAAGAGAATTCGCACAAAGATCGTTAATCCCAATAAACCAAAAACAACAGAAGGCACGCCAGCCAAATTGGAAATATTCATTTGAATAAAACGGGTTAATCGATTTTTACTCGCATATTCCTCCAAATAAATAGCTGTACCAACACCAAGCAACAAAGAAACAGGCACAACGACGGCCATCATCCACACTGTGCCAATTAAAGCAGCTTTTATGCCTGCCTGCTCAGGTCGTCTGGAAGCAAAGTTTTGCAAGAAGTCCCATGAAAGGTGGGAAGCCCCCTGCGAAAAAATTTGTGCAAGCAGCACAATTAATAGAATGAAAGTAAAAAAGGCAGCAAAGAAAAACAAGCCTTTATATAATTTATTCTTTAAGAGACGAATCGGAATTTTTTCAACCATCTCATCTGTGCGTATATTTTTTTGTACATTCTCCATTAATATTCCTCCCTGAACCTTCTGGAAATTCTCTGTGCCAGCATGTTCATAGCGAGTGTAAAAAGAAACAGCGTAAAGCCGACTGCATAAATGCTGTAATAAATAGTTGTGCCAAATCCGGCGTCACCCGTGCTGACTTGAACAATGTAAGAGGTCATGGTTTGTAGCGAAGTCGTCAAATCCAGTGAAGCCGTTGGTGTCGAACCTCCTGCAATAGAAACGATCATCGTCTCACCAATGGCACGGGAGACAGCCAGTACAATGGATGCGATAATTCCTGATAATGCTGCGGGAAAAGCAACCCGCCAAGTCATTTCCCACTTGGTCGCTCCGAGTGCTAAAGCCCCTTGGCGCACTGATTCGGGGACGGAGGAAAGGGCATCTTCTGAAAGCGATACAATCATCGGAATAATCATCATACCAACTACCATCCCTGGGCTGACGGCATTGAACATTTCCAATGAAGGAAACATAGATCGCAGCAATGGAGTAACAAATGTTAATGCAAAGAACCCGTAGACAATTGTCGGTACTCCTGCCAGCACCTCTAATGTCGGCTTCATTACCTTTCTAACTCTTTCTGACGCATATTCACTTAAATAAATAGCAACAGCAAGACCGATGGGAACAGCTGTTAAGGAAGCAATTAAAGTAATTTTCAATGTACCTATAAATAAAGGCAGAATTCCGTATGTTGCATCAGTCTTAGAGAATGGATACCATTCTTTTGCTGTTAAAAACTCAGCTAATGGTATTTGCTTAAAAAAGGTAAACGTTTCAACAATTAAGGTCAGGACAATTCCGATTGTGGTGACAACAGAGACAGCCGCCATTAAAAAGAGAAGAACTGGAATCACTTTTTCGCTCTTGCTCAGAAAGCCATTTTGATATTTTTTCTCAAGCAGGCTCTGGACTGGGCTCTTTCGTTCGTTATTCGCTTTCAAGATGAAAACTCCTTTCAACCTTGCACAAGCGGGTAGAGCTTCTCTATCCCGCTTGTGCTTTCAACTGTTCTCGGATTATTTTTTTAAACCTTCTAGTGTTTCTAAGCCTTTTTTATACTCTTCTTCTGGAAGCTTGACATAGCCAACTTCTTCCGATAATGTGCCTGCATTCTCAATCGTGAACTTCAAATAATCATAAACTGCTTTATCTTCTGCAACTGCCTTGTTAGCAGCATATGTGAATAATGGTCTGGATAATGGAGCATATTCGCCGCTTTCAATTGTTTCGTTTGTCGGCTCCACTGCACCTTTTCCAGCGTCAATCGGAACAACTTTCAACTTGTCTTTGTTTTCTAAGTAGTAAGCATATCCAAAATACCCAATCCCGCTCTTCTCTCCTGTTACTCCTTGTACAAGCACATTGTCGTCTTCAGACAATACCGCTGATTTGTCGATCTGCGCACCATCGAGAATCACTTCATCAAAGTAATCATACGTACCAGAGTCTGTACCCGGAGAGTAAAGTTTGATTTCTTCATCTGGCCATCCTTTGCGAATATCAGACCATTTTTTTGGTTTGCCGTTATCAACCCAAATCTTTTGTAATTCCTCGATTGTCAGGTTGTCCACCCAATCATTATCTTTATTTACAACGACGGAAAGACCGTCATAAGCCAATTTAAATTCTGTAAAGTCTATTCCTTTCTCCTCTAATGCTGCCTTTTCTTCATCTTTAATCGGACGAGATGCGTTGCTCATTTGTGTTTCACCAGCAATCAACTTTTCAAACCCGCCGCCTGTACCCGAGTAACCAACAGTTACTTTTACGTCTGGCTGTTCCATCATATATTCTTCAGAAACAGCTTCCATGATTGGGAAAACAGTAGAGGAGCCGTCAATTTGTATGTTTCCTTGCATTTGTTTATTTTCTTCTGCTGATTGTTCAGCATTTCCCTCACCGCCTGTGCTGTTGCATGCTCCCAGCACGAGCGCTGTGCTCATCATTGCTAAACCTGTCAACACTTTTATCTTTTTCATTCCGTTCTCCCCCTACCAACTTGTAAGTTTTTGTTGTTCTTTACAGTAATCAGATTATCTGAAAACTGTTAAACGGGTTTTAATAGAATGTTAACGTTTTGTAAATCGTCATTATTCAACAATAAAGATACAAATGATGAATACAAAAATAGCTTAATAACAAGTCGTTTACACCATGGGTACTTACTTTTCTCCAAATAAAAAACACCTCCAGCTGCCAGATCTGTCTGACAATTGGAGGTGCCTTTTGTAGATATAACAGGATTTTATTCTTCTTCCACTTCGCCATCTTCTTCATCTTTTGAGCGAACGTCCTTTTCAACAACGACAGCGGACGTTTCTTCTTTTGCTTTTTGCTCTTTTAATTCAAAATATTTATCAAGCACTTTTCGGCCAATAATATAATTGATTGATGATGAGCTGCCACCGCTTTGATAAGCCCATGGCACAACAACGGCAAAAGCCACTTCTGGCTTATCATAAGGTGCATAACCTACAAGGTTGATATTCCAGGTCATCGGCAACGGCTGTCCATTTTCTAAATATTGCTCTCGCTTCGGACCATCATATTGTCCTTCTGCCGTTCCTGATTTGCCAGCCGGACTATATGGAGCACTAGAGAAATACTTTTTACCTGTTCCTTGTGAACCACTCATTACCATTCGAAAACCTTCTTGCACATGCTTAATTTCACTTGAACTTGCATCTAGGCGATTAAGTACTTCCGGCTGGATCTCTTCTGTAACCGGACCAATCTTGCCTGTTTCTGCTGTTGGCTGACGAATTTCTTTCACAATATGCGGCTTCATGCGATAACCACCATTCGCAATGGTAGAAACATACTGGGCGAGTTGCAATGGTGTATACGTATCAAATTGACCAATTGCATAGTCAAGGGCCAGACCAGGCTGCGTTATCTCTCCCTGAAAACCAATTTGTTCATTTGGTAAATCGATGCCGGTGCGCACCCCAAGGCCAAACTGGCTGAAATAACGGCGCATTGTCGGTACAGTATCCGGGTCAATTCTTAACGGACCATTCGGACGATATTTCGCACCGCCAATTTTCATGGCCGTCTTAAACATATACACATTGGAAGAGCGCATCAACGCATATTGATCACTAATCCCCATAGCGCCACCCCGGTTAAACCAGGAACTTTTTGTCTTGCCTCCTGATCCTGCAAATCGTAAAGGCTCGTCAACAATATATTCTCCCGGATGAATAGCCCCAGTCATATATCCCGTTAGAACGGTTGCTCCTTTAACGACAGAGCCCATCGTATAAGAAGTGGTAAGGTTTCCTAGTGCAAAATCAAGCATTTCTGCTTTTCCTTTATTCACTTCATACTTTTTCCCGGAAAGAGCTAATATTTCCCCAGTGTTCGGATCCATTACTGTAACAAAAACCCTATCCAGAAGCGGATGGCCTCCCTGTCTCTTCGCCTTTCCTAATTCTTCTTCGATGATTTTATCTACAGCAACTTGCAAGTCCATATCAATGGTTAAGATTAAATCGTTCCCGCGCTGTCCTTTCCGAACGATCTCAGAATCAAGAATGTTCCCAGATTTGTCTGTTACATTTTTTACTTTAGTCTTCTGGCCCCGAAGTACTTCTTCATATTGATACTCAATATAACTTTTACCCACGCGATCATTTCGGCTATAATCCCTGGAAAGATAAAAATCGACCATCTCTCTTGGCAGACCTTCACGGGAAGAAGAAATATTTCCAAGTACTGTTTTGAGCGTCTCATCATAAGAGTATGCTCGGTCCCAGTCAGTTGTTGTATTCACTCCTGGAAGAGATGCCAAGTTCTCACTAACGATTGCATACTCCTCTTCCGTTACATTTTTATTTTTAACAACTTGTGGAGTCATCGCATAACCAGAAGTAAACTCACGATAAATGGCAAGCACTTCTAAATCTTCGTTTGTTAATGTCTTTAAATCTTTATCCGTAATCCGGTCAAGTTGCATTTGATAAAGTTTTTTTGATGAAATTTCGTTTTGGTTGGCCTTTTCCCACTCTTTTTTGGTAATTTTCTTCTTTGCCTTTTCCTCATTTTTGATAAGCCAGTAATCTTTTTTATCCCGTTCAGTCACTTGATCCGTCTCTTTGTCAATCAGCTTCGCGAGTTTTTTTGCTGTTTTCAGCATTTCCTCTTGTGAAGCCCCTTTTTTACGCGTATAGGTGATGGCATTTTGCGGAACATTATCCACCACAATCTGGCCATTGCGATCAAAGATTTTCCCACGCGGTACACTTGCATTTACTGTCACGTCTTCTGTTCGCTCAATTTTCCGCTGATAATCTTCCCCCTGGACAATTTGCACAATCCCCAGTCTGAAAATTAAGATCGAAAAAAGCAAAAAGACAACAAAAAACATCATGTTCATCCGAAAAGGAACATGTGTCTTCTTCTTTCTCTTTGTTTTTTTCACCATTACATTATCCTCTCTCTTAAAAATCTATTATTCTCTTTTTCCATTTTAAACAACTTCTTGTTTTTTTTCTACATCCAAGCCTAAAAAGAGACTTGGGTTAATTAACCAAGTCTCTAACAGTCTGCATATTCACTTTTCTAATGCATAGATAAATCAAACTATGTCCGGCTCCGAGAATGACGAGCAACACCGGAATACTTTCTCTTTCATCAAACAGTGTGATGGCCACGATAAAAGACAAAATGGAAACAATGCGACCAACATTAATAAATACTTCCCTGACCACGATGTACTCTACCCTTCTTTCTGCGGCCTCTCTGCTTCGGCCTATTACGTCGTAGGTCATGGACAAGTAAGGTACAAGCAAAAATGGATAAGCGATAGCGATAATCGCCGCATAAATCAGCAGCCTAGTGAACGTTATATCCACTATAATGAGAAACAGCGACAGAAAAAGCACAATTCCGCCCGCAAAAATCACTTTTTTCCGATACTGTTTCTTTACTAATTTAACGGCCAGTGAATAACTGAAGAAGGAAACGCCAGAGTAAACTAATCCATACGTGCCAAGAGCGAGTTCACTTCCAGTTGTAACGAAAACAAAGACTGAAATAACGAAGACAAACACCCCTTCTCTCAATCCTTGAAAAAAGTGGGCATTCAGCACTCGTTTCCAATCCGGATGACGGTCTCTTTCTTTCCAAACTTCCAGCAGCTGAAAGCGGCCGCTTGAAGGGCGACGCTTTAATAGTAAACTCAATAAAACAGCGATAAAAAAACAGCCAAGAGAAGCGCCAAAGATAATGAAATACCCGGTATTAGAAGCAAAACGGCTGATGATAAAACCGGCTACTATCGGGCCAATCATTCCGCCCATTGAAAGTAAAGAACCGAAAAAGCCATTAAAAAAATCTCTCGTTTCCGGTTCTGTAATTTCAAATGTCAACACGTTGTAAGCAAGCCAGTAGAACCCATAACCGACACCGAGCAGCGCGCCAAGCAGTATGATCCAATCCGATGCTTGGTTGCCGATAAACAGCACGGCTACATAAAAGAAGCCGAGAAATAACACACCCATTCTTAATACAACGACACGGTCTACTTTTTTTGCACACTGGCCGGCAGCAATATAAGACAACAATTCAAAGATCACTGCCGCCAAATTATAAACAGCCAAATCGATAAACTGGCCAGACTGCCTCCATAAAAAAATATTTACAAACGTATTGGACAACGCCACACTCAGGGAATATAAGCCGCCAATAAGCAGCAGCAGTCCAAGATCCTTTGACAGCGCTAAGTGGCGGAATCTCTTTCGAATGATCGACAAGATGCATCCCCCTTTCCCTTTATAGCGTTTGGAGAAAAGGAGAAAGTTATTCAAAAAAAGCGAACCGAAAAAATCGGTTCGCTTCATAATTATTTCGCTTCTTTATAACGCTTAGCTACCTCATCCCAGTTAACAACATTCCAGAAAGCGTTGATGTAATCTGGACGACGGTTTTGGTAATTTAAGTAGTATGCATGCTCCCAAACGTCTAAACCAAGGATTGGAGTTTTCCCTTCCATGATTGGAGAATCTTGGTTTGGTGTGCTTGTTACTTCTAATTCGCCGTTGTTAACAACAAGCCATGCCCATCCAGAACCAAAGCGGCCTGCAGCTGCAGCAGCGAATTCTTCTTTAAACTTGTCAAGGCTGCCGAATTTGCTGCTAATGGCATCAGCTAATTCGCCAGTTGGCTCTCCGCCACCATTTGGAGATAGAAGTTGCCAGAATAAAGAGTGATTCGCATGGCCGCCGCCATTATTGCGTACTGCAGTGCGCACACTTTCTGGAACAGCATCTAAGTTAGCGATTACTTCTTCCACTGACTTGTTTGCTAATTCATCTTGTCCTTCAAGAGCTTTGTTTAAATTTGTAACATATGTGTTGTGGTGTTTCGTATGGTGGATATTCATTGTTTCCTTGTCAATATGAGGCTCCAATGCATCATATGCGTAAGGTAATTCAGGTAATTGAAATGCCATAATAAATTCCTCCCTATGTAATATTTGTTTCGCAGACTTCAACTATAAGATTAACAAAAGTGAAAGCGCTAATCAATAATAAAGCTTATCGGATTTAAAGAAAAAACAGTCGTGCTTTCTGTAACACCCTTTCAGAAAGACGACCGCTTATTATTATCATCAACTTTCTTTATACATCCCTAAGGCCAAGGATCGCCTCTGCAATATTAACGGCATGATCACCCATTCGTTCAAGATTGCTAATGATATCAACAAATACAATGCCAGCTTGTCCTGTGCAGAGCCCTTCATTCATGCGTAAAATATGCTGTTTGCGCAGCTTTCTTTCCATTTTATCAATTAACTCTTCTTTTTGAGTTACTTCTTTAGCCAAATTCAAGTCGTTTTCATCTAACGCTTTAATTGCCTTGTTGACAGCTGCAATTGTTAATAAGAACATTTCTTCTAAATCGGCCATTGCCTGATCGGTAATTTTTACTTTATTTGCCTGTTGGTAATCAATCAGCTCAATAATATTTTCACAATGGTCACCAATTCGCTCAATGTCACGTACGGCATCGATTAATGTATTATGCTTCTCCAACTCGGCTTCTGACAGTGAGGTACCTGACAAATGGATTAAATAATCTGTAATTTTTTTATCTAAATTATTTAAAGCATCCTCCACCTGGGTTGCCATATCAGCGTGCTTTTGATTTTTTGTTTTTAAATACGTATGCACTTCTTCCATTCCTTTAACAGCAAACTGCCCCATGCGGATGACTTCCTCCTTTGCCTGGCCTAGCGCAATGGAAGGAGATTGCTCAATAAAGATAGGATCAAGGTGCTTCGCTTTATATTCAATGACTGTATCTTCACCTGGTATAAGCTTTGTCACAATTATTGCAAGTACACCAACGAAAGGAAGCTGAATTAACGTATTTGTCACGTTAAATGTACCATGAGCAAAGGCGATCACCATCTTCGGCTCTAAATTCAAGGTACTTGTTAAATAAAGGATAAACTGTGTAAATAAAGGAAGAATAATTAAAAAGATGATCGTTCCAATAATATTAAATAATACGTGGGTAGCAGCCGCTCGTCTTGCCGCTACAGAAGCGCCAATTGAAGCTAAGACGGCTGTGATCGTCGTACCAATATTGTCTCCGAAAAGAACCGGTAAGGCTGCGTCCAAATCCAACAGATTCTCTGCAAACAACCCCTGTAAGATTCCAATAGTAGCACTTGAACTTTGAACGATAACGGTAAATATGGTTCCGACTACTACACCTAAGATAGGACTCGAACTCATGTTAACGGTCAAATCATGGAACGTATCTAACGAACGCAGTGGTTTCATTCCATCACTCATTAGCTCCAAGCCAAAAAATAATGAACCGAATCCGAAAAGAATCATTCCTATGTTGTGCAGCTTTTTACTTTTGAAGAAGAAGATAAATACAGCCCCAAGCGCTAAAATAGGCAGGGAATAGGCCCCGACGTCAATACCAATAATAAAGGCGGTTACTGTCGTGCCAATATTAGCTCCCATGATCACTCCGATTGCCTGCCTTAGCGTCATAAAACCAGCACTCACCAATCCGACCGTGATCACGGTAGTCGCAGAACTGCTCTGGATTAAGACCGTAACAAGAATTCCTGCCAAAACTCCCATGAGCGGATTGGTTGTAAACCGGTCAAGAATGTCGCGCAAACGATCTCCTGCTGACTGCTGTAGTCCATCCCCCATTAACTTTATCCCATATAAAAATATACCGAGTCCCCCCAGAAACTGGAATATCATTTCTTGGACGTTAATCCCCATCTTTTCAACTCCTAATTAGATGAATTCGACAAAACTTGCAATCCTCTACAATTATTAATAAATCGCAAGGAAGAAGTAAATGACCTATACGAAAAATTTACAATTGATTAACATTAGAGGTGTTATGTTACATTTCCGTTACAAAAAAAGCCGAGCTATTAAAGCTAGGCTTGAAAATTAGAAAGAAATCAGAATAGAATAACGAGAAGGAGGATTCTTACTATGAATATTTTTCAACAGTTGTGGAAAAGTCTATACTCTCCCAAAACGATTTCTTTTTTTCGCTTTCAGGGAATAGGCAAAACCATTTCTTACATTTTCCTATTAATGCTTATCTCTTCTTTGCCATTTTTTATTCAATTCAGCCTGCTGGCAACGAGCGGTCTTTCTTCTTTTCGAGAAGTCATTCAACAAGAGGTTTCGTCATTCACCATTGAACACGGCCAGCTTACATCCCCTTCTCCTGAAACGAAGTGGATAAAGAAAGGAACGACTGACATTATTATTGATTCAACAGGCACCGTTGCCGCGAACGATTTAGCAGAAAAGGATCAGGCTATCGGGCTTTTAAAAGAAGAACTGGTTTTATCTGTAGGTGGCCAACTGCAAACAGTTTCCTACGACATTCCGGGTATAACAGCCATAGACAAGGAAGAAGTCATCCAATATGCTCATTCTCTGCAAGCATATTCGGCTATTTTCTTACCGGTTCTCTTTATTCTCTACTATCTGTTCACCTCTTGCCTTGGTTTTATAAAGGCATCTATTTTTGCGGCCTTCGGTATGCTTTTCAAGCAATTAACGGGGAGAAAATTATTTTACCGGCAAAGCTGGCGCTTGGCCGCTTATGCAATGACACCTGCTATTATAGTTTTTACTCTCCTGCGTTTGGCAGGCATTATACTTTCTTTTAGCTTTCTTATCGACTGGTTGATCACTGCCATTATGCTCTTTCTTGCTGTTTCTTCCATCCCGCTGCCCAAATCGAAAAAACAGCCCGTGGCAAAATAACTCATCTCCGCCTCTTTTTTTGTTCTATTTCCTTTGGACAAGCATATATTGGTAAAAAGAGGTGGAAAGATGAGAAATTTTTTGCTATTTATCGCTTTTATGATCATCACAGCTGGCATTTGGAATGATTTCACAAACGGCTCGCTGCCCCATATAGAAGAAAATCCAAAAAAAGAAGCAAACGCAGAAAGCAACTATTTGCCGGCCTTACCTTATGAAGAAAGAGAGGTAAAAACCGGTGACACGGTTCTGTCTATTCTAGCGTCCCTTCATAACGGCAAGCTTCCCGCGGATATTGAAACTGCAATCGCAGATTTTCAAGAGCTAAACCAGGGCGTTTCTCCTGATAACATCCGCATAGGTGAACATTATAAATTTCCACTGTATCAAAAAGGAACATAAGCTGAACAATTAAAAGGAATTGACGCCTTTCATTCCTCTCCGTACCGGACCAGCCAAAACAATCGAACGCCTGAAAGCAGAGCTTATAACTATTCGATCAGAGGAAAGTCTTTTTCCATTGTCATTTTCTTGTCAGATCTGCCCGATTACTGGTACAATTGATGATTGAAGCAGCTTTTTATCAGAATGAAAAGGGGCGAATCACCATTGAGTGAAATTATCCACCGTTCAAATACACGCCCGGTGAAAGTCGGAAACTTAACCATCGGCGGAAGCAATGAACTATTTATTCAAAGTATGACAACTACTAAAACTCATGACGTAGAGGCGACGGTCCAACAGATTCATCGCCTTGAAGAAGCAGGATGCCAAATTGTTCGTGTTGCTTGTCCTGATGAGCGTGCGGCAAATGCCATTGCAGATATAAAAAAGCAAATTAATATTCCATTAGTAGTTGATATACATTTCGACTATAAGCTCGCCTTGAAAGCCATTGAAGGCGGAGCAGACAAAATACGGATTAATCCTGGTAATATCGGCCGCCGTGAAAAAGTAGAAGCTGTAGTTAATGCAGCTAAAGCAAAAGGCATTCCAATTCGCATCGGCGTAAATGCCGGAAGTTTGGAGCGCCGCATCCTAGAAAAATATGGTTATCCAACAGCGGATGGCATGGTAGAAAGTGCTCTGCATCACATTAAAATTCTGGAAGATCTTGATTTTCATGATATCATCGTCTCCATGAAAGCTTCAGATGTTAATTTAGCTATCGAAGCGTATGAGAAAGCTGCCAGAGCATTTGATTATCCGCTTCACCTCGGTATTACAGAGTCTGGTACTTTGTTTGCAGGAACAGTAAAAAGCGCTGCCGGCCTTGGAGCTATTTTAAGCAAAGGCATTGGCAATACACTTCGCATTTCTTTGAGCGCTGATCCTGTCGAGGAAATAAAAGTGGCGAGAGAACTACTGAAATCTTTTGGCCTTTCTTCCAATGCTGCTACTTTAATCTCCTGTCCAACTTGTGGTCGGATCGAGATTGACCTGATTAGCATCGCTAATGAAGTGGAAGAATATATCCAAAAAATCAAAGCTCCAATTAAAGTAGCCGTGCTTGGCTGTGCCGTTAACGGACCAGGAGAAGCACGTGAAGCCGATATCGGTATCGCTGGTGCCCGTGGAGAAGGATTATTGTTCCGAAAAGGCCAGATCGTTCGTAAAGTGCCGGAAGAAACGATGGTAGAGGAACTAAAGAAAGAAATTGACAAAATTGCTGAGGAATATTATCAGAAGCAAGCAGCTGAAGCGCAAAATATTTAAAAGCCTGGCATTTGCCAGGCTTTTTGTTATCTAAAAAAAGGGTAAAACAAACAGGCCCATAATTACTGCAGCGGCTCCTATGCCAATTGCCCAGGCACCAAGGGTCTGCTCTCCCCTGCTTCTTGCGAAAAATCCAAGAGCAATACCAACAATACCAAATAGAACAGGCATAATAAATAACGCGAGAACAGAAACGATTAAACCAGCATATCCAATTCCGCGCCCGCCAGTCGTTCTATTCACCTGACCCTCACGATTATTGTCTACCTGATTTTCTTGACGCACAGGAACAGGCTCAGCCAATTCAGCACCTGTTTCCTCTCTATACAGTCCAGTTTCTTTGTACATTCCTGTTTCGCCTGTTGGCATCGGATCTTTGTCGAACTTGTTGTCCATTGTTACTCATCCCCTCACTGTTATCATTTAAGGAGCTTTTATAGTATTGGCTTTTACTTTAAAATTATTCAGTCAGGCCTTGTCTTTCATAACAATCTGCGCCAAAATATGATACACTTTGATAAAGATTTCCCAATGTAAGGAGTAAAGAATATGAAAGAAAAGCGTTTTGGCATTGACATTGATGGAACCGTTACATGCCCAACCAGTTTAATTCCATTCATCAATAAAGATTTTTCTTTAAATATTACACTTGATGATATAAAAAAATACGATTTATCTGAAGCACTAGGCATCCCGGCGGAACGCTTCAGTAATTGGTTTAACAAAAGAGAGCCGATCATTTACTCGAACTCTCCTCTTGCAGAAGGAGCTAAAGAGGTTCTGGTAAAATGGAAAGAAGAATTTCAGCTCTTTTTCATTAGCGCCCGCAGAAGTCACTTGATGGATGTAACCGAACAGTGGTTTAAAAAGCAAGATATCTTATATGATCACATTGAGCTGATTGGCTCTCATGACAAAATTAAAGCAGCGAAGCAGTATAAAGTTGATATCTTTTTTGAAGATAAACACGACAATGCCGTCAGCATTCATGAAGAGCTACGTATTCCCGTCCTGTTGTTTAACACACCTTATAACCAAGATCCCGTTCCAGAAGGTGTTATTCGAGTGAATAATTGGGTACAGGCAGAACAATGGGTAAATGAATGGATTCACTCGGAGAAAGCCATTCGATAAATGAAGGATAACTAAAAAAGATGCAGCAAAAGTCAGCTTTGACCTTTGCTGCATCTTTTTTATAAAGACAAACGAATACAGAACACCAATTGGCTGTTCATTGGGCGGCTGGCAAACACGCCGGACATGTGCCATACACCTCAAATTTATGGCCTGAAACTTCATAGCCCGGCAGCCCATGAATGTGATCCATCGGGCATAAATGTATTTCCCGGGTCTTCCCGCAGGCTAAACAAATGAAATGATGGTGATGCTCTTGATGTGAGCAAGTAAAACGATAATGCCGTTCACCGGATAATTCCGTTTCCTCTAGAATCCCCATTTCCACGAACAGCGCCAAATTTCGGTAAATCGTATCGAAACTGAGGCCAGGATGACTGTCCTTCATTTCTTCGAGCACTTCTTTTGCTGTTAAATATTTATCTTTTCGTGCAAACAATTCTAGCATGTCTTCGCGCTTGCCTGTCTGTTTATAGCCCTTCTCTTTCAAAAGCTCGACCGCTTCAGTTAAATTCATCTTTTTCATCCCGCCTTTATGAATTTTTTAGCTGAAATGACAATCAGTAAAATGAGAATAGATGCCACTACAATCGTTCCACCGGGAGCGAGATCCAAATAAAAGGCACTGATCAGTCCGGTGATCACGGCGATCTCACCAAACAGAACAGAATAAACGATAGTCTGTTTGAACCCTCTTGCCATCCGTATAGCAGCTGCCACAGGCAAAGTCATAAGTGCAGACACAAGTAGCACACCTACAATACGCATAGACGCCGCTATCACGAGAGCAACAAGAATGATAAACACAAAATGAATGGATTTCGCTGGGATACCGGAAGCTTTCGCATGCTCCTCATCAAATGATAATAAAAATAGTTCTTTATACAATAAGTATACAGTTGCGATAACGATGATACTGATCAGACAGATCAGCCACAAATCCTCACGGCTGACAGCACTGACGCTTCCGAATAAGTAACTAAACAAATCTGTGTTAAATCCATCTGCCAATGAGATAAAGATAACGCCTATGCCTATTCCCCCGGATAAAATAATTGGAATGGCCAACTCTTGATAATGTTTATAGACGGTTCTGAGCCGTTCAATGAACAAGGAACCAATCACAGAAAACACCATGCCGGAATACATTGGATTTAACCAAGCAAGAAAAGTAAACGTCTGGCCAAAATAGAGTCCGGCAGCAATACCGGCCAGTGTTACATGACTGAGCGCATCAGCGATCAGCGACAGCCTTCTCACAACGATAAAAGCACCAAGCAACGGTGCGATCACACCGATAATCATACCTGTTAAAAAGGCATTTTGAAGAAATTCATATTGACTGATCGCTTCAATCATACATCTGCCTCCTGATGATCATGATGGTGATCAAGCAAATGGATTCCATGACCATATAAATCCGATAGGTCCTCTTCGTCAAGCGTTTCAAACTGCTTCATGCTGCCGTGAAAGTGCAGATACTTATTTAAGCAGGCTACATGCGTCACTTTATCACTAATAATGCCAATATCGTGCGTTACCAATAAAAGGGTAATGCCCATTTTCTTATTTAAATAAGAAAGCATTTCATAAAATGATTCGACATTTTTACTGTCCACACCAACAGTCGGCTCGTCGAGAATAAGAATGTCCGGCTTGGACACAATGGCTCTGGCAATAAATACGCGCTGCTGCTGCCCCCCAGAAAGCTCTCCAATGTTCCGTGTAAGAAACTGCTCCATTCCTACCGCTGCTACTGCTGCTTTAATTGCTTGCTTTTCTTTGCTGCCAGGCAAACGAAAAAGCCCCAGTTTTTTTGTTAACCCACTCGCTACTACTTCATAGACCGTGGCAGGGAAGCCGGTATTAAAGGAATTTGCCTTTTGTGAAACAAATCCAATACGGTCCCAGTTTTTAAAATTCTTCTGGGATGTGCCAAACAGAAAGATTTCCCCTTCTTTTACTCTTAACAAACCTAAAATAAGTTTGAGTAAAGTCGATTTTCCCGAGCCATTCGGACCTACTAAACCTAAAAAAGCCCCTTTAGGGACAGATAATTGAATGTTTTCTAACACATTATCCCGGTCATAACGGTAGGACACGTTTTTGATTTCAATGACAGGTGATTGATTCATTGAAGTGTCTCCTTTATAAGAATGATTACGATTTGTAAACAAAATGAAGTATACACTATCTGCTGAAAAAAGTAAATCGGAACTGCTCAAGAACAGTTCCGAATGCTCCTAGTGAATAGCCGTCTTAAAGTGGCCTCCTCTCGTTTCATGTGTATTCATCACTGTGAGAAAAGCATCTGGATCAACATCGTTAATAATACTTTTTAACTTGGTCACTTCCAGCCGTGTAACCACTACATAGAGAACTTCTTTATCCGAATCAGTAGACCCGCCTTTCCCCTTTAATTTTGTTGTTCCCCGTCCAAGACGATGAAGGATCACATCAGCCATTTCTTCGTAAAAATCCGAAATGATAATGCAAGCTTTCGTTTCTTCGAGACCCTGAATGACTGTGTCAATGGCTTTAAAAGCAATATAGTATGTCATCACTGAGTACATGGCATTCTCTGCACCTAGCACAAAAGCGGCCCATCCAAAGATAAATACATTAATAAACATCACAAATTCGCCAACTGAAAAAGGCAGCCTTTTCATCATCAAAATACCAAGTATTTCTGTCCCATCAAGCGTTCCTCCATGACGGATAACGAGTCCTACCCCTAATCCAAGAAGCAGGCCGCCAAACACTGCTGCTAAGACGGGCTGATCAGTAAATGGGCCTATTTGTTGAAAGCTATGTTCTAATACGGCAAGACATACGATGCCAAAGAGAGAAGAAAACATAAATGTTTTCCCAATTTGCTTATAACCAAAATATAAAAAAGGGATATTTAATAAAACGACGAATGTAGAGAAATTCAGCAGGGGGTGCTTAAACAAATAACTTAAAATTAGTGAGATGCCAATAATGCCACCGTCAATAATATTGTTGGGAACAAGAAACAATTCAATAGATGCTGCTGCAAAGGCTGCCCCGACAAGAATCATCACAAGCCGATAGAAAACATGAGATTTTTTTTCCTTTTTATGCTGCTTAGGCATAACATCATTCCTTTTATTGTAAAGTATTCCTTTGGAACAACGGTGTTCTTGAATCACCTTCTTTTCTTTCTTTCATACATTAAACATAGAAGAAAAGGAGTGACTGCCAATGAAATTTTTACAGCACTTAATTAACCAAAAAGCTCAAACGATGACAGGGGATGAACTGTTAAAGTATGCGAAAGGACTTGATATCCCATTGAGAAGAGAAGAGGCTGAAAAAATCGCACGCCGCTTGCAAAGCCAGAAAGTCGATTTATTTAATGAATATGAGAGGGCAAATCTGTTGAGGGAAATCGCCGCCATTACCAATGAACAAACTGCCAAAAAACTAAACAAACTACTCACAACTTTTTTACAATAACAAAGATACAGGGCTTTCGATTCTTAACAATGTCCAAGTCAACATGCGCTTATTTATTCCAGATAAGCAGTTGTCTTTTCCTGCTGAAAGTGTGCTCTCTAATTTTCAGCAGGAAAAGATTATCTGGGTTTACAAGACTAAGCCTTTACCCAAAACCACCCTGTTTTTAACAGACTCTCGTAAAAAGTGCGAACTGTTAATTAACAGTCAATATTTTCTGACGCACATTTTCATCAAATGCGTTTTGTCTGAACATCTCAATTTCAAACTTGTAAGGTGGCTTGCGAGAATTTTTATCTTCACCTACATAAGGTGTTTCCAGTATCTTTGGAATCTCTGTTAGCTGAGGATGATGGACAATATAATTGAGTGCTTCAAACCCAATATGTCCAAAGCCGATATTTTCATGACGGTCTTTTCTCGCTCCCTGCTCATTCTTACTATCATTAATATGCAAAACTTTGATCCGTTCTACTCCAACAATGCGGTCAAATTGATCAAGCACTCCGTCAAAATCCTCTCTTATAGGATAACCAGCATCATGGGTATGGCATGTATCAAAACAAACTGATAATTTATCATTTAAATATACTCCGTCCATAATCGTTGCCAGCTCTTCAAAAGTAACTCCGCATTCCGATCCTTTGCCAGCCATTGTTTCCAGGGCAATTTGCACATCAATATCCTTTGTTAACACCTCATTTAGCCCTTCAATAATCTTTTTGATACCCGCTTCTGCTCCTGCCCCAACGTGAGCGCCTGGATGAAGCACGATCTGTTTGGCTCCAAGAGCGGCTGTCCGCTCTATTTCAGAGCGTAAAAAAGTAACACCAAGTTCAAATGTGTTCGCACTGATTGTGTTGCCAATATTGATAATATATGGAGCGTGAACAACGATATCGACCATGGCATTTTCCTTCATATGAAACCAGCCTTTTTCAATATTCAGCTCTTCAATTTTTTTTCTTCTCGTATTTTGTGGAGCTCCCGTGTAAATCATAAATGTATTTGCACCGTAAGAAGCGGCCTCCTCACTTGCCCCAAGTAACATTTTTTTCCCACTCATTGACACATGGGATCCAATTTTCAACATATCTATCTCTCCTTTACCGCTCATTATTTTACTAGAAAAATACATCTTTTTCAGCAAAAAAGGCCTGCTGCAGCAGGCCTTTTCATTCACCTCTTACTTCTTCTTAGTGCGCTTTGTTTCTAAACGACGCTCACGCTTTTTAAATTGCACCATTTCTCTTTGCATTTTCTTCTTATAACCCGGCTTTACTTTTTTTGGTTTGCGAACAATTGATTTTGCTTTAGCATCAATTTCGTCTGCTGCTTTTTCACGTTTTCTCCGTTGGTTACGGTCAACAAGCTCGGTCCATTCGCCACTGCGCAAATCCGCATGGCTAAATGTAATACCCATCTTCTCTAATCGGACAAGAGCATCTTCATCAGAAGGAGTGTAGATTGTTGCACATATTCCTGAAGAGCCTGCTCTCGCGGTCCGTCCTGCCCGATGAATATAAAAATCTAGATCCTTTGGCAACTCGTAGTTGATGACATGGCTGATCCCTTCGATATCAATTCCCCGTGCCGCCAGATCCGTGGCAACAATGAATTGATATTCTAGATCACGTATTTGCTTCATCATCTTCTTCCGGTCACGCGGTGATAAGTCCCCATGTATCCGGCCTGTTTTTAAGCCTTTTTCCAGCAGGGCATCTGCCACTTCATCAGCTTTTTGTTTTGTGTTAGTAAAGATTACGGCTAAATATGGGTTGTATGCTTGCAGCATATCAAACAGCAAGTCAATCTTTTCCCGGCTTTTTTTCGGCACGAGAATGTGATTGATATTTTCTGCTGAAATATGTTTAGGCTGAATATGAATATATTCTGGATTTTCCATATATTTTTTCAAAAAAGGCTTTAACTTTTCAGGAATCGTTGCTGAAAAAACATACATGTTTAATTGCTCAGGCATTCTAGAAGCAATCTGGTCCACATCAACAATAAATCCCATGTCAAGCATCAAATCTGCTTCATCCACTACAAGCACCTTAGATTTATAAACAGATAGCGCCTGCGCCTGGATTAAGTCATTAATTCTTGCAGGTGTCCCCACAACAATGTGCGGTTGATTTCTCAGTTTTTCAATGTCTCGCTGCTTATCTGTCCCGCCAATATAACAGCGAGCTGTAATTTCTTCCTCAGACAAGCGAGTAATCTTCAGAATCTCCTGGTAAATTTGATTAGCAAGCTCCCTCGTCGGTGCCGTGATAACAGCCTGTACTTCTTTTTTAGCCGGATTTATTTGCTGAAGGATCGGCAAAATATAAGAATGCGTTTTCCCTGTTCCCGTTTGGGATTGTCCAATCGCACTTTCCCCTTTTAGAATAAGCGGGATCATCTTTGTTTGTATATCTGTTGGCTCGTAAAAACCTAATTGCTCTATTCCTTTATTAATAAACGGTTGAAACCCGTATTTCTCGAATTGATGATTTGCCAAGTGTGACACTCCTTTTGGCTTGAATAAGCCTTTTTCTCCATTCTGATATTATATCAAAACTTTCTATAAATCAAAGGGCTCCGGATGATTCGTTCATTTTCAAAGCAAACCTTTTTGCTTTTTAGCGCATACAATAACGAAGAAGAAAAATATATGAAAGGATGAATTAGTTATGATCCCTTTTCCACGCGGCAATCGTCCTCCGCCCGGCTATTACTATCCACCTCCGATGAGAGGCTTCTCTCCTCCTCCGCCTCCTGGTATGCCGAGAAGAACCGGACGGGGGCTACTCGGGCTTCTAAGACAAGGGACAGGGGGAGGCCCTGGCCTAACTGGGTTTGAGCGCCAAGGCGCAGGCGCAGCTGCCCAAAAGTTAACCAATCCTCTGAATTTACAACAGATGTTGGCTAACACGCAGCAAGTACTGAAAACTGTTCAGCAAATAGGGCCAATCGTTGAACAGTACGGTCCCATGGTAAAAAATTTGCCCTCTATGTGGAAGCTTTATAAAGGATTGAAGTCTATGCCTGATGCAGAAGAAGAGAACAAAACCGAGAGCCCATCTGAAGAGCCAGTAAAAAAGAAAGAAAAACAGCAATCGGAAACTTCAAAAACAGAAGAGAAGCCGGTAGCAGAACAAATCGAATCACAGTCGGAAAGAGATGATGAGCTTACTTCAAAGCCAACATCTAAATCATCCACACCGAAACTTTACATTTAAGAAACGGTTGTTTACTTCCAAAGTTCAGCCTCCTCCTATATAATGAATTCGTACACTTTTTACTCCGATTATAAAAATAGGAGGTTTTTTTATGGAACTAGTTAAAATCGCCCCGAGAGGATATTGTTACGGCGTAGTAGATGCGATGGTCATCGCCCGGAACGCCGCTCTAGATAAAAGCTTGCCGCGTCCGATCTATATTCTTGGAATGATCGTCCATAACAAGCATGTAACAGACGCATTCGAAGAAGAAGGCATCATTACACTCGAAGGCAGCAACCGAAGAGAAATACTTGAAAAAGTCGATAAAGGAACAGTTATCTTTACTGCCCATGGCGTCTCTCCGGAAGTAAGAGAGCTTGCCCGCAAGAAGAATCTTGTGACTATTGATGCTACCTGCCCTGATGTTACAAAGACACACGATTTAATCCGCGAAAAGAAAGCAGAAGGATATGAGATCATTTATATCGGAAAGAAAGGCCATCCTGAACCAGAAGGTGCATTAGGCGTCGCCCCTGAGATCATTCATTTAGTTGAGAAACCTGAAGACGTCGACAAGTTGGTGATAAAGAGCCCTAAGATAATTGTTACTAACCAGACGACGATGAGCCAATGGGACGTAGCTGACATCATGGACAAAATTAAGGAAAAATATCCGCACGCAGAGATGCATAAAGAAATTTGCCTCGCTACCCAAGTCCGTCAGGAAGCGGTAGCAGAACAAGCGGGTGAAGCAGATGTGTTAATTGTTGTTGGAGACCCTAAGAGCAACAATTCCAACCGTCTAGCTCAAGTCTCTATGGAAATTGCCGGCACAACGGCTTATCGGGTAGCCGATGTTTCCGAAATCGAAATCGACTGGATAAAGGATGCGAAGACGGCAGCTGTAACTGCTGGAGCGTCTACTCCAACACCGATTGTAAAAGAAGTTATTCAGTTTTTAGAACAATTTGATCCGAATGACGAAAGCACGTGGACTCGAGAGAAAAAAGTCCCGTTGAATAAAATTTTACCAAAGGTGAAAAGATCCACATTGACGACTCGTTAATAGCAAGTAGTTGTGACTAAACAGGCTGATCCTTCAGGAGGAATCAGCCTGTTTGCTTTTATATAAATGTAAATGGATCTGTATGAATAGCAGAAGGGATGAACTCCACATCAAAGCTTTTCTCAGCAGCTAGCGCAGTCATTTTATTGGCGGTCCCCGTTTTCATTACCTTTTCTACATTGTGTCCGGGGTCTACTATATTTAAACCAGCTGCAAGAGCATCATGAGCAGTGTGGTAATAAAAATCACCCGTGACATATACATCTGCCCCTTTAAACTTGGCAGATTGGAAATATTTGTTTCCATCTCCTCCAAGAACAGCAACTTTCCTTACTGGATCGGTTAGTTGACCGACCACACGAACCCCTTTAACATCTAGCTTGTCTTTCACATGCTCAGCAAATTCATGCAGAGTCATCGACTCCTTTAATTTGCCGATTCTTCCCAGACCAAGTCGTTCTCCCTCATTATCAAGCGAATAGATATCGTAAGCTACTTCTTCGTATGGGTGTGCTTTTAGCATAGCAGACAGCACTGTTTTTTCTAGGCTCTTCGGGTAGATCGTTTCAACTTTTACTTCCTCTACTGTTTCCAGCTGTCCTGATTGGCCAATATATGGATTAGTTTGTTCCCCCGGCATGAATCGGCCCATTCCGTCTGTCGAAAATGAACAATGGCTGTATTCTCCGATAAAGCCAGCTCCCGCTTGACCGAGCGCCTCACGCATACTCTCTGCATGATCCTTTGGTACAAAAACAGCGAGCTTTTTTAAATTCTCTTCAAGCGTCGGCACTAGTACCTCCGTGTCCATTAATTCAAGAGCTTCTGCCAAAAGGTCATTCACGCCACCTTTGGCCACATCCAAATTTGTGTGGGCCGCATAAACAGCAATATCATGCTTAATTAATTTCTCAAGGATTCTGCCAGCTGGATCACTTGTCACAATAGATTTTAACGGACGAAAAATTAGCGGATGATGAGCAATAATTAGCTGCACATCTTTTTCTATCGCCTCATCTACTACTTCCTCCAATACATCTAGTGCAACAAGAACACGTTCAACCGGTTTATTTAGGCGGCCGACTTGCAAGCCGATTTTATCCCCTTCCATTGCATACCTTTTTGGAGAGAACTGTTCAAACAATTGAATAATTTCATGGCCGTTCGTTTTCTTCACTATCGATTGCCTCCTTGATTAGCTGAAGCTCCTGAAGTATGCTTCTTCTTTTTTCCTCAGCCGCTTTCTGATTCCCCGCTTTTTTCAAACTTTCCAGGACAACCTCCAGCTGGGCTGCTTCTCTTTTCCACTTTTTAAGAAATACATCGCTTCTCTCCTGGAGAAGCATTGGGCCTGTAAGCAACTCCAATTCTTTTTGGCTGCTGTAAGGTCTTTCAGCATCCCCTTTTTCGGCGATCAAAATTTCATATATTTTTCCATCCTCTTCCATGATCTCTTCTTCGATTAATTCCCATCCGTTCGTTAATAACCACTTGCGAATATGATCGGCACGAAGATTAGGCTGTAAAATGAGTCGTTTCACACCCGGCAGTTTCTCTTTTCCCTCTTCCAAAATAGAGGTGATCAATGTTCCTCCCATGCCGGCAATCGTGACACAATCCACCTCGCCAGCTGCAATGACTTCGAGCCCGCTTCCTCTTCGCACAGCTATTTTCTCTTCAAGCCCTGCTTCTTTCACCTGCTGTCTGGCAGCTTGTAAAGGCCCGTCCGCCACTTCTCCGGCAATAGCCTTGACAGCCAGCCCCTTTTTGACAGCGTAACAGGGTAAATAAGCATGATCAGAGCCGATATCAGCTATAACAGCTTGTTGCGGTATTCGAGAGGCTACAGCCATTAAGCGTTTTGATAATTGATTAATATTCATCGTGTCACCACTTTTATTTTAATATTCCGCTTCCATTCTATATGAAAATGTCTAATAAAAAAAGTTCTTTGCCGTCCGGCAAAGAACTTCTCTTGCATTATTTAATTTTGCTGACCCAGTCAGCCATAGCATCAGCATTTTCAGCTTGCACAAGGCCTGGAGGCATAGCGCCCTTACCGTTTGTAATAATTTCTTTAATTTCATCTTTGGACAATTTGTCGCCAATACCTTTCAAAGAAGGACCGGCTCCACCTTCAAAGTTGCCGCCATGACAACCAGCACAAGTTTGCTTGTAAAAGCCTTCTGGTTCAAAAGTGCCGCCCGCTGTCTGATCACCTGTTTGCTCTTCACCCTTCTCCTCTTTCGCCATTTCTTTAGAGTTATCAAGACCTTCTAAAGAAAGGAAGAAAATCAGACCGAGGCCAAACACAGCAATCAATAAGAACGGAATGATTGGATTACGATTCATTTCTTAACCTCCCTTATGTACACAAATAACAAATAGAAAGTACAAACACTTACTATTCTACTTGAAAATGAAGAAGACGAAAAGCCCTTACATAGAAGTTTTTACCCGTTTGTCGTAAATTAGACACATTTTCTTCCCTTTTTTCTTTTTTTTAAGTTTTTTTATATTATATGGAAATAAAAACAATCAACAATATTATGCCAAGCCATGCAGAGATCGTAAAATAAATTTGGCCTAGTTTCCTGCCTGTTATCCACCAAATTATACAGTGTAAAAATAGCAAACCATAAAGGGTATTAGAGTTCTCTCCCCAGATTTTTTCATGCCATTCGACTGTCAAAATTAAAAATAAAACAGCTGCAGCTACATATAAAAACGGAAGAAAAAAACCTTTTTTAGAAAAATAAATAGCTAGACTGATCAACAAAACGACAAAAGCTGCCAAAATCGTCATTTGCAAAGGGAAAGACAATTCAGTAAAATATAGAACAAATAAAGAAATAAATACGAAAAAAAGAGAAGCAAGCAAACTGATGACGGTTAGCCGCTTTGAACTTGATTTTTTGACAGCGTTTTCGGGCAGCTCTTCTCCTTGAGTATAAAGTGTCAACAAATAATCGCAATAATGATCCGGCAACATATGATTTTCTTTCCAAAAATAAATTTCCTTAATAATTATGTGTTTTTTTTCATCTTTCATCCATGGTCACATCCTGTCATAACACATTCGAGAAAATTCTCTAAATACCTGCTTTTAATGAAAAATAAAAAAAAGTTTACTTCTTTAAAAGAAGTAAACCATCGGAGCAAGAATAAAACATTCCAGCCGGCATTCGCATTCTACCCGGCGGCTGAACATGTATTATTCAAGAAAGTCTTTTAATCGTTTACTGCGACTTGGATGGCGAAGCTTACGCAAAGCTTTTGCCTCAATTTGTCGGATCCGTTCACGGGTAACCCCAAACACTTTGCCGACTTCTTCAAGTGTCCGAGTGCGTCCGTCGTCTAACCCGAATCGAAGGCGCAGCACATTTTCTTCTCGGTCTGTTAACGTATCAAGAACATCTTCAAGCTGTTCTTTCAGCAACTCGTAGGCAGCATGTTCAGAAGGAGAAGTTGCTTCTTGGTCTTCAATGAAATCGCCTAAGTGGGAATCATCTTCTTCCCCAATCGGTGTTTCAAGAGAAACAGGTTCTTGCGCAATTTTCAGGATCTCCCGTACCTTTTCAGGAGTTAAATCCATTTCTTCAGCAATTTCTTCAGGAGACGGTTCGCGGCCAAGATCCTGAAGGAGTTGTCTCTGAACACGGATTAGCTTATTAATTGTTTCAACCATATGAACAGGAATCCGAATGGTTCTTGCCTGATCAGCAATCGCTCTTGTGATCGCCTGACGAATCCACCAGGTAGCGTACGTGCTGAATTTAAATCCTTTGCGGTAATCGAACTTTTCAACAGCTTTAATTAAGCCCATGTTTCCTTCCTGAATCAAGTCAAGAAAGAGCATGCCGCGCCCGACATAGCGCTTTGCTATGCTGACTACAAGACGGAGGTTGGCTTCAGCAAGACGGCGTTTTGCCTCTTCGTCACCCTCTTCAATCCGGGTAGCCAGTTCAATTTCTTCTTCAGCGGATAGAAGATCTACACGACCGATTTCCTTCAAGTACATGCGGACTGGATCGTTAATTTTCACTCCTGGCGGAACGCTTAAGTCATTAAGGTCAAATTCTTCACTTTCTTTTTCAAGTTCGTGAAGATTCGGATCTTCTTCCTCATCTTCATCATTTGTTATATCGATTCCTTGCTCACCAAGGTACTCGTAAAATTCATCCACCTGGTCAGACTCCACTTCAAATGGTGACAGCTTATCAGCCACGAAGTCATAGGATAATTTGCCTCTCTTTTTGCCTATCTCAACAATCTGTTCTTTCGCTCTTTCCAATGTTACTTCAGTTTCTTTGGAACGTGTAGACTTTTCAGCCATTAGTCGTCCCCCTCCTTCCAAAATCCTTGCCTCAGTGTTTTTCCTATTTAGTTAATTCTTTTTTTAACTTTACAATTTCCATGGCAAGCTGGGCGGCTGTTTGATAATCCTTTGCTTTCTCCGCTGCTACCTGCCGTTGCTTTTTTTCTTTTATTTCCAACACTTTTTGATATTGCGCTATTTCTTTTATATAATCGTACACTGCTTCATCATTTATCACTTCACTGACCATCATCATTTCTATATCCGAAACGAGGCGGCGCAAATTGGCGTTTGGGAGAAAACTGATAAATGCACTTGAATCCGGTACATTGCCTCCTTCATAAAAGCCAAGTAAATACGTAAAAATAGCTTGATGCTCATCAATATTAAATGTTCCGCCATTCAGCAAATCCTTTACTTTGTAAGCAAGATCTATATCTTTCAACATATGTGCAATGAGCCTCCGCTCTGCAGTTTGAAACGCAGGATACAGCTTTACAGACGCTTGTAAAGCTGGCGCTTGCTGAAACGTCCGCTCGTTTGAAGAATGCTTCTTCCTTTCCTTAAAGAAAAGCTGTTTTTCCTGTTGCTTTAGTGCCTCAAGTGAAAGCGAGAATTGCTCGGCGACCTGTCTTAAATAATAATCGCGCTCTACCGCTTTTTTTAATTTAGAAATTTCCGCTACTACTTCTTCGATATAACGCAGCTTTTGTCCTTCATCCTGTAGATTCTTCCCTTGCTTGTAGTATTCCATTTTGAAGGCAGTTAAGGTCATAGCTGTGTCGATGACGTTATTCCGAAATTTCTCGGCGCCATGTGTTTTTATATAATCATCCGGATCCATTTTATCTGGAATGAGAGCGACTTTAATATCACAGCCACTATCACTTAGTAAATTAGAAGCACGGAAAGCAGCCTGTATTCCCGCCGAGTCACCATCAAAGCAAATAATAACCTGATCGGCCGTTCGCCTGATCTGCTGGATATGGGCATCAGTCAATGACGTCCCCATTGTCGCAATTCCTGTTTCTATCCCAGCGCTTGCAGCAGCAATTACATCTGCAAATCCTTCAAAGAGAACCGCATAATGTTGCTTACGAATAGCTGGCCGTGCTCGATGAAAATTATACAAGAGGCGGCTTTTATTAAAAATAGACGTTTCCGGGCTATTTAAATATTTGGGCTTTTCATCATGAAGAGACCGGCCAGAAAAAGCAACCACTTTTCCTTTCTCATCGTGAAGAGGAAACATAATTCGACCGCGAAAGCGATCAAAGTAGGTTCCATCCTCCTCTCTTCGGATAATGAGACCTGCTTTTTCCATCCATTCAGAAGTAAATCCGCGCTTTTGAAGAAATTTAACGGTGAAATCCCAATTTGGAAGCGACCAGCCGATTTGAAATGTTTCCAATTGTTCCTTTGAAAACCCTCGCTTCTCCAGATAGTCTAATGCTTCCTGGCCTTCTGTTGTATTCATTAGCAAATGATGATAGAATTTTGCCAATAACTCATGAGCCTTTATTATCTGATCGTGCTCTTCAGAAAAGGATCGGTTGCGATTATCACCTGTAAGCGCAGGATCAAGTGCTACTCCTGTACGGGCAGCCAGCTTGCTAACTGCTTCCTGGAAAGAGATATTTTCTATTTCCATTAAAAAAGAAAAAACATTTCCTCCAGCTCCGCACCCGAAACAATGATATATTTGCTTATCGGGGGATACAGAGAAAGACGGTGAATTTTCTCCGTGAAATGGACATAGTCCGAAGAAGTTTCTTCCTTGTTTTTTCAACTGAACGTAATCACCGATTACTTCAGTAATGTCCAGTGACTGCTTGATTTGTTGAATGGTTTCCTCAGGAATTTTTCCTGTCACATACATCACCAGCTATACTATTGTTCGATAAAAAAACTAAATTTCCTGCAGCTTTTTCTATTATTTGCTTTTCCTAAGCTGCTTTGCCTGCAACACTCAGCCTGATCCTTTGTTAGTGCCTAGTTATTTCCAATCCGGCATAAGAGAGAGAATCGACAAATCCCTTCATATTTCTCTTGCCCTATGCATTATAATTCTACAATCTTGATTAGAATCCTTCTCAAATGAGAAATAACATAAAAAAAACGAACAATAATCTGCCGTCCGGCAAATATCCTTCCAAGTGGCATACAATTAGTTTATTCCTTTACCTTAGGTGTTAAACCTTTTTTAAATACATTTTTATCACAATTTTTTATTATAGTACATTTCATTCAAAAAAACCATTGATTTTTCACAGGTTAAAGAAAAAGAAGCTCTTCTAAAAATGAAAAGCCTCCTTTTCTCGATTTCCGTATAAACCGCGACCCTTCAATTCAATTTCAGCTTGTAAAAGAAAGAAGGAGCTGCAGTAAATAACGTCTATTTCCGTTTGCCAAGCCTGCTCAAAATAATGTTAGCTGTTTCTTCCACCGCTTTATTCGTTACATCGATCACTTCACAACCAATGCGATTCATGATCTTTTCAGAATAAGAAATTTCTGCTTTAATTCGCTCAAGATCAGCGTAACTTGCACTGTCATTCAAACCAAGTGAAATTAACCGTTCCTTTCGGATTTGGTTTAGTTTGTCAGGGCTAATCTTTAAGCCAAAACATTTATCTGATGGAAGATCAAATAGCTCCTCTGGAGGATCCACCTCCGGCACAAGAGGGACATTGGCTACTTTCAACCGCTTATGAGCAAGATATTGAGAGAGCGGTGTTTTTGATGTTCGTGACACTCCGATTAAAATAACGTCCGCCTTCAATAAACCACGCGGATCACGGCCGTCATCGTATTTCACTGCAAATTCAATCGCTTCTACTTTTTTGAAATACTCTTCATCCAATTTTCTTACAAGTCCCGGTTCCATTAAAGGCTGGTGTCCATATAAAGATTCAAGCTCATCCATCAGCGGACCAATCAAATCAAAAATAACAATCTTCTCTTTTTGGGCCTGCTGCTTCATATAGGTTCTGATTTCCGGTTTTACGAGCGTATATACAATAATCCCTCGCTCAATCTTGGCTAAGTCGATTACTTCATCGATAGTGGATAAGTCCTCGACATAGGGAAATCGTTTAATTACAGCATGCGATCCATTAAACTGGCTGACAGCCGCTTTCGTTACAAGCTCTGCTGTCTCGCCTACTGAATCAGAAACGATGTAGATGATTGGGTCATTCAGCAAAAAATAGAACCTCCTTTCCTAGCTGCATCACTCGTCATCTGCCAATGAGACAAATGCTTTGGCAATATTTGTTTTTGTAATGCGTCCGATTACTTCATAGCCTGTAGCTGATTTTTTGACAACCGGCACTGCATCTATTTGTCTTTCGATTAAGTTCTTAGCCACATCAACAAGCAAGTCATCTCTTTCACACACAGTAATATTTGGCATTCTTGTCATAATAATATTGACTGGAATAGCATTTAATTCCTGCTTGCCAATGCTTGCTCGCAGCAAATCTTTTCGCGACAGTACACCGGCTAAATGGCTGTTTTCATCCACTACAAACAGCGTGCCGACATCCTCTAAAAACATCGTAACGATGGCATCATACACAGATACATTTTCGCGTACGACAACAGGTACTGCCTGATAGTCTTTCACATATATTTTCATTAAATTTTCTGTAAGAAGCTGAGTACCAGATTTACCTGTATAAAAATAGCCGACACGAGGCCTTGCATCCAAAAAACCCGCCATTGTTAGAATGGCTAAATCCGGTCGCAATGTTGCTCTCGTTAAGTTTAATCGTTCAGCTATATTCTCACCAGTAATTGGCTCATTTTCTTTAACAATTTTCAAGATTTTTTCCTGACGATTATTAAGTTCGATCTCCCTCACCACCTAATGCGCAATAGCAGCACAGACACCAACGGCTCAATTACCCCTTTGATCTTTACAACCGAGTATGCAAGCGTCTGTGCTTCAGTTTTTAAAAGTGTTATACCATATAATAAATATTATATACTATTTAACCCGAATGAAAAGAAAAGTTTCATGCGGCTGCTGTGTTTTGCGCTGGTATAGATGAATGATCAATTGAAGCAGGAAAACAGCAGGGCCTTTACTTCACTAAGATTTTATTGAAATCAGCGAATGCCAAAATGAGATTCGAGAGCTCTCTCATTTGATTTAAGCGATTCTCTCTTACATCTGTCTCTTCTGCCATGACCATTGTGTGATCAAAATATTGTTCAATTGGTGCCTTTAAGCTTTCAAGCAGAGCAAATTGCTGCTCAGCTGTCTGTGACTCTTGCAGTCCAAGCTGGACACGAAGAAATTCTCTATGCAACACTTTCTCTTCCTCGTTCACAAAACGTTGTTCATCGACCGCTCCATGTTCCTCAGCCTTCTTAGCAATGTTGACCACACGGCTAAGCGCTTCTGCCGTTTCTTTAAAGCCATCTTCTTCTTTGTGTGCCATTAATACAACTGCCTTTGCAAAAAGAGAAGGCAAAGAACCGACAGCCCCCACAAGTACCGCATCAATTAAGTCATAGCGGACGTCTCTTGCTTGCAGGCTATGTTTAATGCGAAGCTTAAAGAAAGCAACTAACTCTTCCAAGAGTAAGTCAGCTGTTTTTTCGCCAATATGATCCTCTTTCACTACACTGATAGCTATTTGTAGAACCGTTTCAAGAGAAACGCTCCAATGCTTTTCCTCTAAAATCAGAACAATCCCCGCTGCCTGTCTTCTCAAGGCATAAGGGTCCTGAGAACCGGTTGGAATAATATCGACCGCAAAGCAGGACACGATCGTATCTAATTTATCCGCTAGACTAACAACGGCGCCAGTGAACGTTTCCGGTGCTTTATCATCGGCATGCCGCGGCTCGTAATGCTCGTTGACAGCTCGGGCAACTTCTGGATTTTCTCCTTTTTGCTCGGCATATTTTTCGCCCATAATTCCCTGCAGCTCCGGGAATTCATAAACCATTTGCGTAACTAGATCAAATTTACATATTTCCGCGGCACGGTCTACTTTTTCTTGCTCTTCTTCAGAAGCTCCCGTTAATTCACTTAGCTTAGCAGCTAATCGGCGAATCCGTTTTACTTTTTCAGCCAGTGTGCCAATTTTTTCATGGTACACAATCGCTTGAAGTTTACTTAAAAAGAAATCAATATCCTTGCTTTGATCTTCTTTATAGAAAAAGTCAGCATCGGCGAGACGAGCTCTTAAAACTTTTTCGTTTCCACGTGCTACCGTATCAAGTGAGCGGCTGTCTCCATTTCGAACAGTAACAAAGTGAGGGAGCAATGTTCCCTTCTGATCTTTTACCGGAAAGTACCGCTGATGCTCTTTCATCGAAGTAATGAGCACTTCTTCAGGCAACTCAAGAAAATCCTCATTGAATGAACCCGATAAAGCAGTCGGATACTCCACTAAGTTATTCACTTCTTCCAATAACTCTTCATCGACTGGAATGACCCATGACTTTTCTTGTTCTAACT
The DNA here is from genome assembly GCF_038003025.1 of Pseudobacillus sp. FSL P4-0506. Lineage (NCBI taxonomy): Bacteria > Bacillati > Bacillota > Bacilli > Caryophanales > Bacillaceae > Pseudobacillus > Pseudobacillus sp. FSL P4-0506. The sequence continues at coordinate 1,935,636 of NZ_JBBOOI010000001.1, read as the reverse complement.
GAGAAAGCTGGTGGCGAATCATCGCTTTTCGTTCAGCCGGATCAGCAATAACGAACTGATTTCTCAGTTGCTCTTCATATTCAGCTGGAATGGTAATTGTAACTGAATCACCTAAGAAACGATGTCCTTTCGTTATCCGGCCAGTCGATACATTCGTAATTTGAAAAGGGATAATTTCTGAGCCAAATAAAGCAACAATCCACTTGATCGGTCGAATATATCGAAGATCATTATTAGCCCAGCGCATATTTTTCCCAAAATGAAGACCTAAAATGATCTCGCGCAGTTTTGGCAGTAAATCGATCGTCGGTTGGCCCTTAATAAATTTATTAACATGAACATATTCTATGCCATTGATTTCTTTAAAATAAATATCTTCAACGGTAACTCCCTGTCCGCGCGTAAACCCCATCGCTGCCTTTGACCAGGAACCGTCTTCTTGAAGAGCAATCTTCTTTGCCGGCCCTTTCGCTTCTTCTTCAATGTCTTCTTGCGCTTCTGCTGCGCCTTCGACTAAAACTGCCAAGCGGCGCGGCGTTGAATAAAGCTTGATGCCTTCATAGGCGACTTTCTGCTCCTGAAGAAATTCTTCCACTTTGCTGCCAAGCTGATTCATCGAATCAGTTACAAAGCGGGCTGGCATTTCCTCCAAGCCAACTTCTAATAATATATCTCTCTTATTCATATTCCGCCTCTCCTTTCTTTTTTAACATTGGGAATCCTAGTTTCTCACGCTCTTCATAGAATGTTTTGGCGATTTGTCTTGCCATACTGCGCATGCGTCCAAGATAAGCTGTTCTCTCTGTTACTGAAATGGCTCCCTTGGCATCAAGGACATTAAAAACGTGAGAGCATTTTAAAACGTAATCATAAGCAGGATGAACCAACCCTTCATCCATTTGGCGCTTTGCTTCTTTTTCATAAATAGTAAATAGATTAAATAACATATCAGCGTCTGACGTTTCAAATGTGTATTTCGAATGCTCGTATTCAGGCTGATAAAAAATATCTCTTACAGTAAAACCTTCCGTCCACTCCAAATCGAAGACATTTTCTTTTTCTTGAATATAAGATGCAAGCCGCTCGATCCCATATGTAATCTCCACGGAAACCGGCTTACACTCCAGACCGCCGACTTGTTGAAAATACGTAAATTGCGTGATTTCCATGCCGTCCAGCCATACTTCCCAACCGAGTCCTGCACAACCAAGGGATGGGTTTTCCCAGTTATCTTCCACAAAACGGATATCATGATCAAGCGGCTCAATACCAAGAGCTCTTAAAGAATCCAAATACATTTCTTGGATGTTATCCGGTGAAGGTTTCATAATAACTTGGAACTGATGATGTTGATACAGACGATTCGGATTTTCCCCGTAACGACCATCTGCCGGACGTCTGCTCGGTTCCACATAGGCAACGTTCCACGGTTCCGGACCAATCGCGCGTAAAAAAGTATACGGACTCATCGTACCGGCTCCTTTTTCGACATCATAAGCCTGCATTAAAATACAGCCATGATCGGACCAATGTTTTTGCAAGGTTAGAATCATTTCTTGAATATTCATAGCTATGCCTCTCTTTCTGTAGTTGGTGATTAGCAGCTTTCAACGCTCTTACTAAAAGCGCTTGCTTGCTTCTTTGACAAATAAAAAACTCTCGTCCCTATGCACATAATTGTACATAGGGACGAGAGTTACCCGCGGTTCCACCCTATTTGCCGTAACTTACGGCCTCTTTTCCAAAGCGCTGCTCCAGACCGCCTTTCCATGATGCTCTTTCCCCGGCTTTCACCATCCCGGGTTCGCTTGTAAAAGAGGAAACCATGTACTCTATTCCTTCACTGCAGCTAATTATTGATTTCAATTGAATATAAAAAACTTAATCGAAAACAGACAATTTGTCAATCCTCTTCTTGCTCTTTATGTAGAAAAGACTGCATTCTCTCCATTTGATCAAGAAACCTGCGTGATTTTAAATAAATACCAGAATATTCATCATAGTAAAGAGAAATGGCCGTTCGCAATTCTTTCTTCGTCTCTTCCTTGACATTAATATTACCCAGCCTGTTCAAATCGAAAAAATAAAATAACCGTAAAAGCTTAATAGCGGCCTGTGATAACGGCAATAAATAAGGATCGATTTTAAAGCAGCGATGGCATAGAAAACCGTTTTCTCGGATAGAAAAAGCAAATCGGCCGTCCCGGCTCCCACAATTAACACAGCTGGATAGCTCGGGACGCAGGCCGATGACTTGCAACATTTTCATTTCGAAAATAGCCGTTAAAATCTCCGCGTCATACCCCTCATTCAAATAGTGAAGGCACTGCTCAAAGAGTTCATATAGATATGGATTCGGCTTCTTTTCTTCCGTGCTTTTATCAAGCAGTTCAGCCATGTAAGCAGCATGCGCAGACATGATCAAGTCCTCACGGATATGCCTCATGGATGAAAGCATCTCACCTTGCTGCAGCGTGCCAAGTCCGCTACCTGACTGAACTAAAAAACTGCCATGTGTAAATGGCTGAGTAACGGCAGAAAGACGGCTGTTAGGCTTTTTAGCTCCTCGCGCCATGAAAGCAATTTTTCCTTTCTCCCGTGTAAAAATCGTTACTACTTTATTGGTTTCTCCATAATCGGATGTTCGAATTACGATCCCTTCAATCTTTTGAAGCATGAGAAGGCCGTCCTTTCGTCCTCCTCAATTCGTCATTCCGGCAACCGGGAAGTCGGGACTAGCCAATTGCTGCTCTTGTTCAAACGGGGGATACTTGCCGCCTTTTTCAATCTCCTTATATAGAAGGTACATTTCAACACTTCCTGTCTCAGAAAAGACTTTCCACGTAAAATCCAACATGCTTTTTCCCGCCTTTCTTAATTGAAACTGGCATTTACCCTTGGCTTCCTTAATAGCTTCACCGATTACCTTTTGATTATGAGGAGCAAAAATTTCTAATTATCCACTGATTAATATTCATCCTCACGGAATCCAAAATCGCGAAGATTAGACGCTTTATTGCGCCAATCTTTCTGTACTTTCACCCACAGCTCCAAAAATACTTGGGATCCGAGTAAGTGTTCAATATCCTGTCGTGCTCGCTGGCCAATTTCCTTTAGTAAGGCTCCTCGCTTGCCAATAACGATTCCTTTTTGCGAATCTCGCTCTACAATAATGGTAGCCATGACATTAATAATTTCTTTATCCCCGCGGCGCTCCATTTTGTCAATCACAACCGCAATAGAATGCGGCACTTCTTCTCTCGTCAAATGCAGCACTTTTTCCCGAATCAACTCTGATACAATAAAGCGTTCTGGATGGTCGGTTACCTGATCAGCCGGATAGTACTGCGGCCCAGCAGGAAGATTTTCCTCAATCTGACCAAGAAGACGCTCTACGTTATTTCCTTCGAGAGCAGAGATTGGAATGATCTCCGCAAACGCATGCAAGCTTTTGTACTGATCAATCAACTCCAGCAGCCGGTCCGGATGCACTCGGTCAATTTTATTAACAACAAGAAAAACTGGTGTGTGAATCCCTTTTAACTTTTCAATAATAAATTCATCACCACGGCCGTAACCTTCCTCGGCATTGACCATAAAAAGCACAAGGTCAACTTCCTTCAACGTATTAACAGCCACTTTCATCATGAAATCTCCAAGCTTGTGCTTTGGTTTATGAATGCCTGGAGTATCGATAAAAATCATTTGGGCATCCTCTTTTGTGTAAACACCTTGGACTTTGTTCCTCGTCGTCTGCGGCTTATCACTCATGATAGCGATTTTTTGGCCAATCACCCTGTTTAAGAAAGTAGACTTCCCTACATTTGGACGGCCAATGATTGAAATAAAGCCTGATTTATATGTTGAATTCGTTTCGTTTTTATTCATGTAGATCCTCCGGTGAAAATGCTCCTGGCAATAATTCTCTAACTGTTGTTTCCTGCACAGCACCCTGCAAGTTTGTCAAGATTACTTTCATATCAGGACTGCAAAGCTCGGAGATCACCTGACGGCAAGCACCACACGGAGACACCGGACGCTCCGTATCAGCGATAACCGCAAGCGCTGTAAATTCTTTTTCCCCTTCTGACCACGCTTTAAACAAAGCTGTTCTTTCTGCGCAATTACACATGCTGTAGGCAGCGTTTTCGATATTGCATCCGCGAAAGACTTTGCCATCCTTCGTCAAAAGTGCCGCTCCTACTTTGAATTTTGAATAAGGAACATAGGCATTCTCTCTTGCGACTGCCGCTTCCTTAATTAACTGTTCTCGTTTCAATTTTTATGCTCCTTCACTTTCTATTTTAATATAAAATAGCTTAATTGTAATCCATTTAGCAACAAATTTTCAGAAAAGTTTAAATTATCTAAAGCAACTCCAATGCCTTTGGCAGAAAAATGATCATCCCTACTAACACCGCGAGGAGGGAAAACAGCAAAACAGCTCCTGCAGCTAAATCTTTCGCTTGTTTTGCCAGCAGCTGATAATCTTTCGTTACTAAATCAACTGTTTTCTCTATCGCTGTATTGATTACCTCAAGCGTCAGCACCCCAAAGATCATAACTAGAATGAATAACCACTCTATCGGCGACAATGCGAAAAAAAAACCTGCGGCTACGACGGCTGCTGCAGCGGTTAAATGGAACCGGAAATTAGGTTCTTTTAGTGCAATGCGCAAGCCGTTCAACGCAAACCGAAAAGAAGATAGGAACCGTTTCCACTGAAAGTTTTTTCTACCGCTGTAATCCGTATTCATTTAAAATTTCCTTCTGCTTTTGAAACATAACCTTTTCTTCTTCCTCAGTCATATGGTCATAGCCAAGCAGATGGAGAAGCCCGTGGACTGCCAAAAAGCCCAGCTCTCTTTCAAAACTGTGCCCATATTCAACCGCTTGTTCTTTTGCCCGCTCGACAGAAATAACAATATCTCCTAACACCCGCGGCAAGCCTTCCGCTCCACTGATTTCTATTTCCTCTTCCCCCATCTCTTCTAATGCAAAAGAAATAACATCTGTTGGTGTATCTTTCCCACGGTATTCACGATTAATCTCCTGGATTCTCGGATTATTCGTAAAAGTTATTGAGACCTCACTGTCTTCTGCTACCGCTTCCTTCTCGGCTGTTAATTCTAACAATGCCTCGACGAGTTGGAAAGCCTCTGCCTTTAACTCTTCCGTTTCATCCACCATATCTATAATCAGACTCATCTCTTTCCTCCATTCTTTACTTAACATTCCATCTGCCAATGGACAGAGTGATCATTGTATTTTTGGTGAGTATCACTCTCTTGTACGTAAAATCATAACAGGTTTCTCCGAAAAAATCATGTGCGGCTCTAGGAAAAGAAAAACAGCCAGCCCTCAGACTGCCTGTCAATTCTCAAGTTCTTCATAAGCTTGGATAATACGGGCAACGAGCGGATGACGAACGACATCGCTTTGTTCCAGGTGAACGAAAGAAATAGAGGGCACTCGATTCAAAATCTGCTCTGCTGAAACGAGCCCTGATTGTGCTCCTTTCGGCAAGTCAATTTGTGTTCGATCGCCGGTAATGACCATTTTTGACCCAAAGCCAAGCCGCGTTAAAAACATTTTCATTTGGGCTTTCGTTGTATTTTGGGCTTCATCTAAAATAACGAATGCATCGTCAAGCGTTCGGCCACGCATATAGGCAAGTGGCGCTACTTCAATTGTTCCCCGCTCAATGAGCCGCTGCGTTTGCTCTGTACCCAATACGTCATGGAGAGCATCATAAAGCGGTCGTAGATATGGGTCTACTTTTTCCTTTAAGTCCCCAGGCAAAAACCCGAGGCTTTCTCCTGCTTCTACCGCTGGCCTTGTGAGTACAATTCGTTTAACCTGCCCGGTTTTTAATGCATGGACTGCCATAACTACCGCCAAATAAGTTTTTCCCGTACCTGCCGGGCCAATGCCGAATACAAGATCCTGCCTACGGATAGCTGTTACATACTCCTGCTGGCCAAGCGTTTTGATTCGAATAGGTTTTCCTTTCGCATTCTTAGTGATTTCCTGGTCATATAATTCATCTAGGTATTCAATCGTCCCATTTTTCCCCATTTGCACAGCGTTCATAATATCCCGCTCTCCAATATTGATGCCTTTGCGAATAATAAGGAGCAAGCGGTAGATAATTTCTCTGACTAATGCGGTGTTTGCTTCTGCACCAGCTATGTGAAGCGTCTCCCCTCTTGTTATAAGAGATACATCAAATTCTTCCTCTAAAATAGTCAGATTTTTATCCGATACACCGAATAATGCTGCTGCCTCATTCGGATTCTCGAGTTGGATATTCATTATGTTTTTTTCTTCTGGCATTCTTTTGGTCTCCTTGAGTGATTGGTTTGGCTACGGCTATATTTTCTAGTACTTGGAAGTGTATAGATAATTTAACTTTACCATTCGTAAACTGTCTCTGCAAAATTTTTTCACCATGAATCTCTGCTTTCTCAGGAAGTTTTGCCTCTAGATCCCTTCGTGCAATTTCCCGAGCACGAATCTCCGCTTCCTTTTCTGTATAAGAACGGCTCGTTCGTCTGCTTTCATAGTATGTTTTTTCTACATAGCTGACCGGTAATTTCATTCCGAGGAAGGAAACAGAGTGCACTTGCTCGTCCTCCTTATGATTAGCAAAAGAATGATTTTTAAATCCCCATATAGGGAATCTAAAGGTGTCTACTTGAAGCATATGCTTTTTCACCTGCTGTCCGGTCAGCACTTGAAACTCAGTTTCTATAGGCATTTCTACTGTAGTTTTGTACCAGGTTTCCCCAAACACCTCCCCATCAGCAGCTACCTCTTTTAATTTCTCTTCTGTGCCGATTAGTCCAGAAACAAGCAGTTGACCTTTATGAACAAACTGATCTCTTTTTACAGCAGCCTGTCCCTTTTTCACAAACAACTTTACTATAACCGCTTCTTTTGCCGCGACGAGATGCTGAGGGCCATTCCGCTTCTTTTCCTTGGGGGCATTTTTTTCTACGACCCGGAAATGAAACGTGCTGCCTTTCACTTCTACACCGATCCATGTTACTCCTTCGATACGGTTCAATAGTTTGTGCTGGACCGTTTCTGGATCATCCATGCTAAAGATAAACCGGCCTTTCTCAATACCAATGTCAGCCAGCTCTTTACGGATTTGGTGTTCCATTTTCGGGCTGGCTCCACGAATATCTATCCGCCAGACAACGTTCGATAATAATAAAATAACAACAAGAAAGGCAATCGCTCCAATTAAAAACCCTGAACTTTTCCACAGCCTTTTCAGCAAAAAAGGGAAGCCCTCTCCCCTATAAAAGTATATGTCCCCTTCGAATGTACGTGCGGCCCTTCTCACCTTGTGAATATGCTGAAGTGAACAGGAAAATGAAACAGCCTGTTCACTTTGTCTGCTTACATTCCAAATGGGAACGCGGGAACGAATTAAGCGATTAATAAAACGTTCTGCTCCTTGCCCTTGCACCTTTACAAAAATGATTCCTTGAAAAAAAGCAAGCCACTGATTGTTCAAGCTTTTTCCCCCTTACCCATCCAAATAAACGAGCTTTTCGATTTTTCCTTCAATTAATATTTCTTCCGGCAAAATAGTTTTAATCGTAAATGACTGTCCTTTAATTAACAGTTGCCCCTTCGTCAGCATTAATCTTACTTCTTTATCAGAGAAAGCAAGCAGTCCTCTATGATTTTCAATATAGATATGAAGCTGACCGATCATCGTGATCCGGGGAAGGTCCATCATGACATCTTCGGGTAGATTCAGCGATTTTGTCAGCCAGCTCTTCATTTGCTCTCCCCACTTTTTTGTCATAAAAAAAGAACCCCCCTCTCCTTTCAAATGTATGAAAGGAGAAGGGGGAACATGTCAGTTTATTTCCGCCTCAGCGCTTTAGGCGGAGCTAAGATCTCTGCTAAAATGATTCCTTTTACTAAATCATCGGCTTCCGCTTCAAAGTGAGGTTCAGCGGAGACTGTTTCTCTTTTATTTTCCTCCTGAAAGCGGCGGAGACGGCCGTCCGTTCTTTCGCTGCGGGCGGTTTTGTTTCTTATTTCTTCATACTTTTCTTTTATTTCCGGACGATTTGTTTCACGAGGCTGATTCGCCTTTTTTACCTGTGTAAAAATATCGGTGGCAGAAGGAGAATCTGTATGTTTCGGTTGTGTTGCCGTTTTTTTCTCCTCTTTTTTTTCACCCTTTAACCGGTTAGTCACAACCGAGATGACTCCGATAATGATAGCTATAATAATGGATTCCATTACGGACCTCCTTTAAAAACAGGCTTTACTGACCTTGATCTTTTCCATCTTTGTTACCGCCGGCCATTTTGCCGATTGATCCTCTCATGCCTGTATCTGCATCAATGTTTTTGTAGTTCATATAATCCATCACACCAATATTGCCTGTTCGCAGGGCTTCGGCCATAGCTAGTGGCACATCCGCCTCGGCCTCTACTACCTTAGCTCTCATTTCCTGTACCCGGGCTTTCATTTCCTGCTCGTTCGCCACAGCCATCGCACGGCGTTCTTCTGCCTTTGCTTGAGCAATATTCTTATCTGCTTCCGCTTGCTCTCTCTGCAGCTCAGCTCCGATATTTTTACCGATATCTACATCGGCAATATCAATGGACAAAATCTCAAACGCCGTTCCCGCATCCAACCCTTTGCTTAAAACTGTTTGAGAAATCATATCCGGGTTCTCAAGAACTTTTTTATGGTTGTCACTGGATCCGATCGTCGATACAATCCCCTCTCCGACACGGGCCACGACTGTCTCCTCTCCAGCTCCCCCAACGAGCCGCTCAATATTAGCCCGAACCGTAATACGTGCTTTCGCCTTTACTTCAATCCCATCCATTGCCACACCGGCGATAAACGGTGTTTCAATTACCTTTGGGTTAACACTCATCTGTACAGCTTCAAGTACATCACGGCCCGCGAGATCGATTGCCGCACATCTTTCAAAAGACAATTCAATGTTGGCCCGCTGTGCAGCGATTAAGGCATTTACTACTCGGTCAACATTTCCTCCAGCTAAGTAATGACTTTCCAATTGATTCGTTGTAACATTGAGTCCTGCTTTTGACGCTTTAATCATTGGATTGACCACACGACTTGGGATAACCCGGCGAAGCCTCATCCCCACGAGTGTAAAAATACTAACTCTTACTCCCGCTGCTAAGGCTGAAATCCACAGCATAACAGGAACAAATGTAAAAAACACCGATAAAATGATAATGCCAATGATAACTGCTGCAATAATAAATGCAAAGCTAAGATCCATTATTCTGCCCCCTTATTATTCAGTTTCCCGCACGACAATTCGTGCTCCTTCCACTTTTACTACGGTTACTTCTTTTTCTGCTTCAATGAAGCCGCCCTCGCTAACAGCATCTATTCTCTCATTATTGATAATAACTGTACCTGCTGGCCGAAAAGGCGTTTTTGTAACACCGGTTTTGCCAAGAAGCTCTGACCGGTTCACATTTGATACATATCCGCTTTCCGTGCTCGTAGAATCCGTTAAAATGATTTTTTTGAAAAATTTCATCTTTTTACCAAACACCTTTACCATTAAAATCATAACCGTTATAGAGATGACCATAGCAATCACCAGAGACAGTCCCATCCATTTTACATTATCCCCAGCAAGCAAAATACTTGCAGCTACTGCAGATATCCCCAATATGCCAGCAATCCCGCCCGGAAGAAAAAGCTCAGCTATAACGAGAAGCGCTCCAATAATAAATAAAAGCAGAGACTCGTATCCTGCAAGGCCAGCAACCAGGTGGCCGTAGAAGAATAACAACAAAGAAGCAAGACCGATGGAACCCGGCAAGCCAAAGCCAGGTGAATATAACTCAAGAACCAGACCTAAGCTGGCTAGTGTTAGTAAAATAGGAACGATGATGGGATTCGTCACAAAGCGGGCTACCTTTTCCGCCCAGCTTTCTTTTACTTCCACTACCGGAGCTTCCACTGCCTTTTCATGCTGCAAAACTTCCTTCAATTGACTGACAGTCGCTTTGGAGTAGCCAGTTTCCAGTGCCTCCTTTGATGAAAAGGTTAATAGTTTGCCTTTTTCAGCACCATATTGCGGCAAATCTATATCCGGATCTGCCATAGCAATTGCATATTTAGGATCAAGACCGTTCGTTTGTGCAGCACTTTTCATAGCAGAGCGCCAGTAGCTTTGTGCTTTCTTATCAGCCATATTGCCCTGCTCATCAATGACGGCAGCTGCCCCCATTTGAGCATTAGGCACCATGTAAATCGCGTCCGTATGCAGAGAGATAAAAGCTCCTGCCGATAATGCTCGGTCGTTAATAAAAGCGACGGTTCGCGTATCTGTCTCATCTAAAAGCTTGCCAATTTCCCCGGCTGCATCCACCGCCCCGCCCGGTGTGTGAATATCAAGAACAATTAATTGAGCTCCATTTTCCTCCGCCTCTTGAAACGAACGCTTCATAAAGGCATACAGCCCTTTTTCTACTTCATGATGAACAGGTACCACATATACAGGCTTCTCCTTATTCTGCGAAAAAACCGGAAAGCTCAGTCCTGTAAAAAAGAGCAACAAGCCAAACAATAAAGCAGACCACTTTCTTATCAAACTCACCCCCCTCAAGGATTCCTTTTTCTTCTATACGTATAGTGTAAAGGAAAAGTTTCAAAAATATAACAAGAAAAGCGGAAGCAGCCTGATTAGCCCGATAGGAGGTTGGAGGGATCGACAAGGAGGCGGCCTTGAGAGACCGAAACCGCTGTGCAAGCTAGACGCTGTAGCTGAGCAAGGGAAAAAGCAGAAGGCGTGTGAGGAGGCAAAAGACAAACTCACCATCTGTTTTAAGTAGATTACTATCTGCTATAAATAACGACAAAAAAAGATGACAGGAAGAATCCTGTCATCTTTTTTTATGAAAGTTTTTGCTGAACGAGCTTGTTGACGAGACCGCCATCAGCCCGGCCTTTTATCTTCGGCATTAAAGCGCCCATTACTTTGCCGATATCTGCTTTAGAGGAAGCATTTACTTCAGCGATTGTTTCCTGAACAATTGCTTCTAGCTCTTCATCTGAAAGCTGTTTTGGCATATATGAGTTCACGTAAGTCAGTTCAGTTTGAATTTTTGAAACGAGGTCAGCACGCCCCGCCTTTTCAAATTCATGGAGGGAGTCTTTGCGCTGTTTCACTTCACGAGAAAGAACTGCCAACTCTTGATCTTCTGTTAATCCTTCATTCCCTGCTTTAAAAGCTTCATTCTGCAAGGAAGCTTTTAACATGCGGATCACAGTTAATTTTTCTTTTTCTTTGTTTTTCATCGCTTGCTTGATGTCATCGTTTAAACGCTCGAGAAGACTCAAAGTAATACCCTCTCTCTCATTAGAACTTACGTTTTCTAGCCGCTTCTGATTTCTTTTTACGCTTTACGCTTGGTTTTTCATAAAATTCACGTTTTCTTGCTTCTTGTAAAGTTCCAGTTTTGGAAACAGCACGTTTGAACCGACGTAGAGCGTCTTCAAGCGATTCGTTTTTACGAACAACTGTTTTTGACATATCTCTTTCCCTCCCTCCGAACACTTACGATTACATGTTCCGTAACGGAAATTCCATGTACCAAATAATTATAATACAAGCCAGTATGTCGGTCAAGAAATTCCTTTTCAACCACCGATATGTTTATTCGGAATTTAATAGTCTGAATTTCCCTTTAATCCTTGAATAATTTTTACACCTGAACTGGCCCCAATTCTTGTGGCTCCTGCCTTAATCATGTTAACAGCATCTTCTTGACTACGCACCCCTCCAGAAGCTTTTACACCAACGTCTGGACCGACTGTTTTTCTCATGAGACGGACATCTTCTTCTGTTGCTCCGCCTGTAGAAAAACCGGTAGATGTTTTCACATAGTCAGCTCCCGCCTCAACAGACAGACGGCAAGCCCGTTCTTTTTCCTCGTCTGTTAACAAACTCGTTTCAATGATGACTTTAGTTAAAGCCTTTCCCCGCGCAGCAGCAGTAATCGCTTGGATGTCTTTTAAAACCGTCTCGTCATCTCCCGCTTTTAACGCGCCGATGTTGATAACCATGTCCACTTCCGTTGCTCCATTTTCGATGGCTTCTTTCGTTTCAAACGCTTTTACGGTTGTTGTTGTAGCTCCTAGTGGAAACCCAATAACTGTACATACTTTAACTTTCGTATCTTTGAGCTGCTCGGCCGCATACGCTACCCAGACAGGGTTGATGCACACAGACGCAAATTCATAAGCCCTTGCTTCTTCACAAAGCTTCTTCACTTCTTCTTTCGTTGTTTCTGCTTTTAGTAAAGTATGGTCAATCGCTTTTGCTATATCCCCAAATTGATCTGTTATCAAGTGACTAATCTCCTTTTCAACAAGTTGTACGTACCTCTTCTTCTATCGTACCATCGAATGAGCAAAATGGCGAGTTTCTTTAATAGCTTTCTATTTATTTTCCTTTTAACATACCCTTTTTCAAGAAAATTAAAAGCCTTTCATACATAATTTGTATGAAAGGCTTTGATTTTATATTAAACGGTCGGCTCTAGCTCTTCATCCATCACACGAACAAATTGTCCTTCATTAAATGGATAACCTGCTTTTGTAATTTTCACTTTCACAATTTGACCAACCATTTCCTCTGTTGCAGGAAAAACAACTTTTAAATAGTTGTCTGTATACCCTGTGTACAATCCTTCTGCTGCTCCGTCTTCTTTAAATGGTTCTTCAGGGATGACTTCCAGCACTTCCCCTTCAAAACGGGAAGCGTACTCTTTTGCGAGCTGGTCAGAAAGCTCGATCAGACGGTGAACACGTTCGTTCTTGACCTCTTCATCGATTTGATCATCCATGCGAGCTGCTGGCGTACCTGTACGCTTGGAGTATGGGAAAACATGAAGCTCGGAAAATTGGTGCTCTTTAATAAAATTATATGTTTCCATAAACTCTTCTTCTGTTTCACCTGGAAAACCGACAATGACATCTGAAGTAACAGCCAATCCAGGAAGAGCTTTTTTAAGACGGTTTAAGCGATCAGCGAAAAATTCCATCGTGTATTTACGACGCATTCTTTTTAAAACTGTATTTGAGCCGGATTGAAGCGGTACATGCAAATGTCTAACGACAATTTTAGAGCGGTCAATCACTTCGATGACTTCGTCAGTAAGCTGGCTCGCTTCAATCGAAGAAATGCGGATACGCTTTAAGCCTTTTACCTTCTCCTCTAAATCCGTCAGCAGCATAGCTAAATTGTAATCTTTCATATCCGAACCATAACCACCAGTATGAATACCAGTGAGTACGATTTCCTTGTAGCCGGCATCCACAAGTTGTTGAGCTTGGCGAATGACCTCTTCCGGGTCTCGGGAACGCATTAAGCCACGCGCCCATGGAATGATGCAAAATGTACAGAAATTGTTGCAACCTTCTTGGATTTTCAAAGAAGCGCGCGTACGATCTGTGAAAGCCGGAACATCGAGTTCTTCATATACTCGGTTTTTCATAATATTGCCGACACCATTAATAGGCTGGCGTTCTTTCTTATATTGTTCAATGTACTCGAGCATCTTTACGCGGTCTTGCGTCCCAACGACTATATCTACTCCGGGAATAGCCATAATTTCCGCCGGAGAAGTTTGGGCATAACAGCCAGTTACACAAATAACTGCATCGGGATTTTTGCGGACAGCACGCCGGATGACTTGTCGGCTTTTTTTATCGCCTGTATTAGTTACTGTGCACGTATTAATGACGTACACATCAGAAGTTGATTCAAATTCTACACGGTCATAGCCCTGGCTCTTAAACAGCTGCCAGATGGCTTCGGTCTCATAATGATTTACTTTACATCCAAGTGTTTGGAATGCCACTGTAGGCATGGTCATCACCTCATTAGTTCAAAATGGTAGGAGATAGCAGACAAGGCGTAAAGAGGCGCTGTTTCGGTCCGTAAAATACGAGGGCCGAGTCCACAAGGGATAAATCCGTTGCTCTTTAGCTCTTCTGCCTCTTGCTCTGATATTCCGCCTTCTGGTCCAAAGACAATTAGCAGTTCATCCCCCTGTTGCATGTTGCTCAACAGGTGATGGAACGCCGTCTTCTCTCCTTTTTTGCTTTCTTCTTCAAATGCATATAATTTAAACGAATACTCTTGTCCGATTCGAATTAACTGTTGAAAATCCACCGGCACATTTACTTCCGGCACGCGGTTCCGCTGAGATTGTTCAGCCGCTTCTTTGGCAATTTTTGCCCAGCGTTCTGTCTTTTTGGCTGCCTTTTTCTCATCCCACTTAACGATGGAGCGATCCGCATGAAAAGGGACAAACCTGCTTGCCCCAAGCTCGGTTCCCTTTTGAATGACGAGTTCCAGTTTATCCCCTTTCGGCAGGCCGCTCGCAATCGTGATAGCAACCGGCAGCTCTTTCTCATCATGCAGCCATTTTACGACAAAAGCAAGGGCACGGTCAGTGGAAAGTTCTTCAAGCTCCACCACCGCTGACTCCCCATCCGGAAAAACGACAGATACACAGTCTCCTTCCTTGGCACGCATTACGCGCGCTAAATGATAGAAGTCTTCCCCCTCAATCGTTACTCTTTTATCATTTCCTGGCTTATCATTTAAAAAATATCGCTGCACAGTTGTCACCCCGTCTGCAAAAATATCGTTCAGGCCGTGGCCAAACGGCCGACCGGTCAAATTTGCCTATATGTTTTATGCCATTTTCTATTTCTTTTTAGCAATAATGGCTACCCAATCTTCCATCAAAAGTGTTTCTTCGACATCAAACCCAGCTGCTTGCACAGCTTCTTTTACCTGCTCTTTCTTTTGCCCGATAATTCCTGACGAAATAAAGTAGCCGCCCGGCTTTACCTTTTTAGCTACATCTCCCGTAAAAGAAAGAATGACTTCAGCAAGTATGTTCGCTACAATGACATCCGCCTGTTCATCGATGCCGTCAAGCAAGTTGTTTTTCAATACGGTTACTATGTCGTCCACTTGATTCAATTGAATGTTTTCCTTTGCTGCTTCTACAGCAACTTCGTCAAGATCAAGAGCCGTAACTCTCTTTGCCTGGAGCAGGGCGGCTCCAATACTAAGCACGCCTGAGCCAGTGCCCACATCTACAACATAATCTCCAGCTTTAACATAACGCTCCAATGCTTGTAGACACATAACAGTTGTCGGATGTGTACCTGTACCGAACGCCATGCCGGGATCAAGTTCAATGATTAACTCATCCGTACTGACTCGTTCATATTGCTCCCATGTGGGCACAATTGTAAATTTTTCAGAGATTTTAACCGGATTATAATATTGTTTCCAGGCTGTAGCCCAGTCTTCTTCATAAACTTCCGTAATCTTTACTTCATTGCGGCCAATATCAATGTCATAACTAGCCAAGTTTTTAATGGATTCTTTTATTTCTTCCGCTGTTTCAGAGAGAAAGCTGTTGACAGGCAAATAAGCTTTAACAATAACTACGCCTTCTTCCGGGTAATCATGAGGATTGAGCTCATAAATTTCACCGAACTGATCTTCCCTTTCCCTTATCAGTTCAACTGGATCTTCAATCACAACTCCGCTTGCACCTGCTTCATGCAAAATGTTTGAAATTGGTTCCACGGCTTCATTTGTTGTTTGAATACTAATCTCAGACCACTTCACGTCTTGCCAGCTCCATTCTCATTTAGTCGCGCTTTAACGCACGTTTTACTTTATCAAAAAAGCTCTTTTCCTGTTCATCCAGCACTTCTCCGCTTACTTCAGCAAATTCACGCAGCAAATGCTTCTGCTTTTCACTGAGCTTTGTTGGCGTGATGACTTTCACTCGAATATGTTGATCTCCCGTGCCATACCCACGCACATTCGGCACCCCTTTTCCACGCAGACGGAATTTCGTATCCGTTTGCGTGCCAGCTGGCACCTTCAGTTTAACCTTGCCGTGGATGGTTGGCACCTCAATTTCATCACCAAGCGCGGATTGAACAAAAGTAATCGGGATCTCACAGTAAATGTCATCCCCCTCCCGTTCAAACAATTCATGAGGGAGCACACGGAAAACGATAAATAAGTCGCCCGCCGGACCACCATTAACCCCTGGTTCTCCCTGGCCTGCTACACGAAGCTGCTGGCCATCATCGATGCCTGCCGGGATTTTAATATGGATCTTCTTATTCTTTGTAACTACGCCATCACCGCCGCAAGTGGAGCATTTTTCTTTAATAATATTGCCTGTGCCATGACAATAAGGACACGCACGGCGATTGACAATGCGGCCGAACGGTGTGTTCTGCTCGACATTCAGCTCTCCTGTCCCATGGCAATGGTTACATGTTTCAGGGGTTGTTCCTGGTTTGGCACCTGTGCCCTTACAAGTGTCGCACGTTTCTTCTTTTGGAATTTGTATGTCTGTTTCTTTGCCAAACACCGCTTCTTCAAAACTGATGGTCATCGTATATTGCAAATCAGCTCCCTGACGCGGAGCATTTGGATCTCTTCTGCGACCGCCGCCAAAGAATGTACTAAAAATATCTTCAAAGCCGCCGAAGCCGCCAAAATCCTGTCCGCCAAAGCCCTGATTAGGATCTGTATGGCCGAACTGATCATACTGTGCTCTCTTTTGTTCATCACTTAATATTTCATAAGCTTCTTTTATTTCTTTGAACTTTTCATCTGAGCCGGCTTCTTTGTTAATATCCGGATGGTATTTTTTAGAGAGCTTTCGGTATGCTTTTTTTATTTCATCTTTTGAGGCGCCTTTTTCAACGCCGAGCACTTCATAATAATCTCGTTTACTCATATCATTGCCCACTCCCCGATTCATTTCACATAAAGGCTATTTTAACATAATTGCTTAGCAATAGTGAATATTATTCATTGAAAAAAGCCAAAGTCAAGAAACCCCTGACTTTGACTTTTCAATGTCTGAAAGGCAGACGTGTATGGCAATTATTTCTTATCGTCTACTTCTTCAAACTCAGCGTCAACGACATCATCGCCTTTTTGACCAGATGCTTGCTCTTCTCCTCCTTGAGCTTGCTGTGCCTGTTTCGCTGCTTCTTCATATAATTTTACTGATAAGTTCTGCACAATTTCTGAAAGCGCCTCTTTCTTCGTGCGGATGTCTTCCAATTCATTTTTCTCAAGCGCGGCTTTTAATTCCTCTTTTGCTTTTTCCGCTGTTTCTACTTCAGCCGCATCTACTTTGCCTTCCAGCTCTTTCAATGTTTTTTCAGTCGTAAATACGAGCTGATCGGCTTCGTTCTTCAATTCTACTTCTTCTTTCAGCTGCTTATCCGCTTCTGCATTTTCTTCCGCTTCTTTTACCATGCGATCGATTTCTTCATCAGATAGGCCGGAAGAAGATTTAATAGTAATATTCTGCTCTTTGCCGGTGCCAAGATCTTTCGCACTGACATTTACAATTCCGTTCTTGTCAATGTCAAATGTTACTTCAATTTGCGGAATACCACGTGGTGCTGGCGGAATATCAGTCAGTTGGAAGCGACCGAGTGTTTTGTTGGCAGAAGCCATAGAGCGTTCCCCTTGAAGAACATGAATATCAACCGCTGTTTGATTGTCCGCTGCCGTTGAGAACACTTGGGACTTAGATGTTGGAATAGTTGTATTACGTTCAATTAACTTAGTAAATACGCCGCCCATCGTCTCAATTCCGAGTGAAAGTGGTGTAACGTCTAGAAGAACAACATCTTTAACGTCGCCAGTTAATACACCGCCCTGTACGGCAGCTCCCATTGCCACTACTTCATCTGGGTTGACCCCTTTATGAGGTTCTTTTCCTGTTGCTTTCTTAATCGCTTCCTGAACAGCAGGAATACGAGTAGATCCACCAACCAAGATAACACGGTCAAGCTCAGATGCTGAAATGCCTGCATCAGAAAGCGCCTGACGCACAGGTCCCATTGTGCGCTCAACTAAATCAGCTGATAGCTCATCAAATTTTGCACGAGTTAACGTTAATTCCAAGTGAAGTGGCCCTGCTTCGCCTGCTGTAATGAACGGCAGGGAAATTTGAGTAGAAGTAACACCTGAAAGGTCTTTTTTCGCTTTCTCCGCTGCATCTTTTAGACGCTGCATCGCCATTTTATCTTTTGACAAGTCAATGCCGTTTTCTTTTTTGAACTCTTGAACTAAATAATCGATAATGACTTGGTCAAAGTCGTCTCCTCCAAGGCGGTTATCACCTGCAGTCGAACGAACTTCAAATACACCGTCACCAAGCTCAAGAATCGATACGTCGAATGTACCGCCGCCCAAGTCATAAACAAGCACGGTTTGATCCTCATCCATTTTATCCATTCCATAAGCAAGAGCTGCTGCTGTTGGCTCGTTAATAATCCGCTCAACTTCAAGACCGGCAATTTTCCCCGCATCTTTTGTTGCCTGGCGCTCGGCATCATTAAAGTAAGCTGGGACAGTAATAACAGCTTTCTCAACTTTCTCTCCCAGATAATCCTCTGCATATGATTTTAAATATTGTAAAATCATTGCTGAGATTTCTTGAGGAGAATATTCTTTTCCTTCTACTTCAACCTCATGGTTTGTTCCCATGTAACGCTTAATAGAAATAATTGTATTAGGATTTGTAATCGCTTGGCGTTTAGCCACTTCCCCTACCTGGCGCTCACCATTTTTGAATGCTACAACAGATGGTGTTGTCCGGTTACCTTCCGGGTTTGGAATAACCTTTGGTTCTCCACCTTCGAGAACCGCTACACATGAGTTTGTTGTTCCTAAGTCGATACCAATTATTTTACTCATTTGCGATTTGCCTCCTTTGAAAATATGTACTGGTTTACTGATTTACTTTTACCATCGACGGACGGATAACGCGATCCTTCAGCCTATACCCTTTTTGAAACTCTTCAATCACTTCATTAGGGCTGTATTGGTCATCGCTGTCTGTCATAACAGCTTGATGAAAGTTCGGGTCAAATTCTTTGCCAACTGCTTCAATCACCTCGACGCCTTCTTTTTCAAGCGCGGAAATCAGACCGTTATACACCATTCCCATTCCTTGGAGTACGGATTGGGTCTGTTCATTTGTCGCTTCCACCTTTAATGCGCGTTCGAAATTGTCCAGCAGCGGAAGAAGATCAGAAATTAAGCTTTGAGCACGATATTTTTCACTTGCTTCACGGTCTAGTTGTGCACGGCGGCGAAAATTATCAAAATCAGCCAGCAAGCGCAAATAACGGTTTTCAGCTTCTTCAAGTTTTTGCTCAAGCTCATTTATTTTTTCAAGAGAAGCGTCTGCTGCAGATTGTTCCTCCTCAGCTGGAGCATCCTCTGCTTGCACAGGAGCTTCTTCTGTTAAAGGCTGTTGTTCCATTTCTTGCTTTTCTTCTTTCTTCAGTTCTTTCTCTTCTGCCATTCGTGTTTCACCTCCTTTAAAGAATAGACGGTTCGATTCCGCCTTTTTGCATAAAGAGAAGGAAATTAGCATAAACACGCTAATTTCCGCCTGCTTCATACTTTCTTTAACTATGATACAAATTTGTTAAAGCTTTTGTCATGTCATGGCTTAAAAAGTCTACAAGACTAATGACACGCGAATATTCCATTCTTGTCGGACCAAGAATAGCAATGGTACCAACTGGTTCATCTCCAACAGAATAAGAAGCGGTGATCAAACTGCAATGCCGCATAGCAGCATTTTTATTTTCTTTTCCGATCTTCACTTGAATACCGGCTGGAACACCACTGATCAGTCGGTATATTCCCTCTTCCTGATCAATCATGTTCATCACAAGTCTAATTTTTTCTACATCGTGAAATTCTGGCTGATTCAACATATTCGTCTTCCCACCGAAGAAAAGCTTTTCATTGGCATGCAAATCTACTGCTTTTACAAACATAGATAATAATGCATCGTGGTTACGAATATGCCGACGCAGCAGCACAACAATTTCTTTATATAATCTATCATGGAGCTCAGAAAGCGGAACACCAATAAGCTTTTCATTTAGTATGTTGACCATTTTTTCAATATCGGAAGCATCTACTCGTTCAGGCAAGGAGAACGTCCGATTTTCAACATGACCCGTGTCAGTGACAATAATCGCAACTGCTGTATCTTGGCCGAGTGGCACAATTTGCAGTTTTTTTAGCTTATTATCTTTCAACTCAGGCCCTAACACAATTGCCGTATAGTTTGTCAGCTCCGATAGGATTTCTGCCGATTTCTGAACAACTTTCTCCAATTCATAGATGCGGTCCACAAAAATAGAATTGATTGTTTCCACTTCCTGATAGTTCAACTTTTTCGGCCGCAGCAAGTGATCCACATAATAACGGTATCCTTTTTCTGACGGCACACGCCCTGAAGATGTATGAGGTTTCTCTATAAAACCGAGATTCTCCAACTCTGCCATATCATTGCGAATGGTAGCTGAGCTAAACGTTACTTCTTCTTTTTCCGCGAGGCTGCGGGAGCCAACTGGCTGTGCAGATCGAATGAAATCATCAATAATTATTTGCAAAATAAAAAGTTGACGATCGGTTAACATCGTTGATCACCTCTGTTAGCACTCGATTGTCAGGAGTGCTAAATCTATAAATAAATTATCAAAATCAGCGATTAATGTCAACGACAGAGCACTTATTACACCGCTCTGTTATTCATTCTCTTCAGTGAGCAAAAATGCTTGAAACACTTCGTTTCCTAAAAGTTTCCCCTGCGCTGTCAGTCGGAGGAATTCATTATCCTCTACCACGAGCAATTCTCTCCCAATCATTTCCTCAATCGGCTTTTTAAATAAGGAAAATGGAGAGATACCAAACTTGTTTTCAAAATGAGAAACTGACACCCCCGCAATTTTGCGGAGCCCAAGGAACATCTCCTCTTCCATCTTCTCTTTTTCAGTTAACTTGCTTTCATGCAGCAAAGGAAGCTGCCCTTCTTGTATGGGAGTCATATACTTTTTCAGCGGCCCATGATTGGATCGCCTAACTCCGTTTATATAAGCATGAGCACCGGCGCCAAATCCGTAATACTGTTCATTATTCCAGTATACAAGATTATGAAGACTTTCAAACCCAGGACGGGCAAAATTGCTGATCTCGTATTGCTGAAGACCTGAAGCGGCCATTTCCTCTTCAAGCAATTCATACATCGCTGCTTCTGTTTCCACTTTCGGAAGCGGCAAGGCATCTTTTCTCATTAAATTATAAAACACAGTTTTAGGTTCAATAATCAATGAGTAGCCGGAATAATGCGGAAGCTGCAAGCTAAGTGCTTGCTTTAAAGTGTCCCGGAAGTCCGCAAGCGTCTGATTCGGTAGGGCATATATTAAATCAATGCTAATATTGTCGAAGCCAGATGCTCTTGCATCTTCTATCGTAGCAAACACATCACTGCTTGAATGCGTACGTCCGATGGCACGAAGCAATTCATCATTAAAGGACTGTACACCAAGACTCAAGCGATTTACTCCGTAACTTCTCAGCACTCTCAACTTCTCAGCCGTTAAGTCACCTGGATTTGCTTCAAATGTGAACTCCCCATTTGCAAAAGGCAAATAATCTCGGATAGCTTGGCACAGCTTATCGAGTTGCGCAGCATTAAGAGCCGTAGGCGTTCCTCCGCCGACGAAAATGGTATCCAGCTGATCAGAGGGGGCCTGTTCCATGGTCATTTTCATTTCATCAGCCAACGCCCTTATATAGTCGTCCACCGGCTGATTTTTTAAAAAGACTTTATTAAAATCGCAGTAATGGCAAATTTGCTGGCAAAAGGGAATGTGAATGTATGCGGAACGTATCATATAAGAAAACTCCTCTTTGTTTGTTCAATAACGTGAAAAAGGGGAAGCATTTGTGCTTTCCCTCTCTCTTTTCCTATTTACTTTTATTATCGTCATCCATTTTCAAGACTGCCATGAAGGCCTCTTGTGGTACTTCAACCGAGCCAACTTGCTTCATGCGCTTTTTCCCTTCTTTTTGCTTCTCAAGCAATTTACGCTTACGGGAAATATCTCCGCCGTAACATTTAGCAAGAACGTTTTTACCCATCGATTTAATGGTGGATCTCGCCACAATCTTCTGGCCGATGGCTGCCTGTACAGGCACTTCAAATTGCTGTCTTGGAATCAAACTTTTTAACTTTTCAACAATTACCTTGCCACGCTCATAAGCAAAATCACGATGGACGATAAAGCTTAACGCATCCACTTTGTCGCCATTGAGTAAAATATCCATTTTTACAAGCTTGGATGTTTTGTATCCAATAAGTTCATAATCAAAGGAAGCATAGCCTTTCGTACTGGACTTTAATTGGTCGAAGAAATCGTAAACGATTTCCGAAAGCGGGATTTCATAAATCACATTTACCCGGTTTTCGTCCATATACTGCATATCAATAAAAATACCGCGCTTATTCTGGGAAAGCTCCATGACCGCGCCAACATAGTCATTTGGCACCATAATCGACGCTTTCACGTATGGCTCTTCCACCGCGTCTATTTTTTGCGGATCCGGCATATTGGAAGGGTTATCTACGTTTATTTCTTCGCCATTGGTCATCCGCACTTTATAAATAACGCTCGGTGCTGTGGTAATCAGATCAATTTTAAACTCACGCTCGATTCTTTCTTGGATAATTTCCATATGGAGGAGTCCAAGGAACCCGCAACGGAAGCCAAATCCAAGCGCCTGTGATGTTTCCGGCTCAAATTGAAGGGCGGAGTCATTTAGCTCTAATTTTTCCAGAGCTTCGCGCAAGTCATTGAATTTTGATGAATCAATCGGATAAAGCCCGCAATAAACCATCGGATTCAGCTTTCTATATCCAGGCAGCGCTTCAACTGCTGGATTATGGGCTGAAGTGATCGTATCCCCCACCCGCGTATCGCCTACATTTTTGATAGCAGCAGTCAAGAAGCCAACATCCCCGACAGTCAATTCATCGCGTACGGTTGTTTTCGGCGTGAAGACCCCCACTTCGGTGACCTCGAATTCTTTACCGGTTGCCATCATTCTAATTTTGTCCCCTGCTTTTACTGAACCATCTACGACGCGGATATAGGCAACAACGCCTCGATAAGCATCATATAAAGAATCAAAAATAAGCGCCTTTAATGGAGCTGATGAATCACCTGTTGGAGCGGGCACTTTTTCAACAATTTGCTCTAAAATTTCCTCAATCCCAATACCAGCTTTTGCGGAGGCAAGAACCGCTTCTGAAGCATCCAGACCAATGACATCTTCCACTTCTTGACGAACGCGTTCTGGTTCTGCTGCCGGCAAATCAATCTTATTGATGACCGGTAGAATTTCCAAGTCATTGTCTAAAGCGAGATAGACATTCGCCAGTGTTTGGGCTTCAATTCCTTGTGCTGCATCCACTACAAGGATTGCCCCTTCACAGGCGGCAAGGCTGCGAGACACTTCATAAGTGAAATCGACGTGTCCTGGTGTATCGATTAAATGGAAAATATACTCTTCTCCATTTTTCGCTTTATAATTCAATTGCACAGCATTTAACTTAATCGTAATGCCCCGCTCACGCTCAAGGTCCATTGAATCGAGCAGCTGGCTTTTCATCTCCCGGGAAGACAGAGCATTCGTATACTCCAATATCCGATCGGCTAAAGTAGACTTCCCATGGTCAATATGAGCAATAATCGAGAAGTTTCTGATATGCTCTTGTCTTAATTGTTTCTCTTCATTATTCATGTTTTTTCTTCACTCCTGTTAGTCGGCGCATGTATACTAGCATTGATTATATCAGCCAGAAAAGCAATTGACAATTTACAAAAGTGAAAGCATCTTAGTCAGCTTTAAAGAGTGCAAAAGTGAAGGGGAGACGAAAGTGCACAGAAACACGGTTTACTTTCTTAATCAGAAAAAACCGCTGCCGTGAAAAACGGCCAGCGGGCTCTAACTACTAAATAACGAAGCGGCAGCAAAAGTCACCGCTTCAGCTAATGATTGTCCAACTTTTGAAAATACATTCACCTGTTCTTCCTCTTTTAGTCTTTCTTTTTTTATATACAAATCAACCTCGGCTTCATCTTTTTCAAAAAAGGAAAAAGCGGGCTCTTCTTTTTGATTAGCAACCATTTGCTTATAAGAAGACGGCTCCTGCCAATTTTTATTATTATGGAAAGAGCCGATTAATACACCCATAAAGAAAATAGCGAGCACAAGGCAAGTTTTCATTAGAAAAGTTTTCATCACAATATCCTTTCTTACTGGCGTTTACTGGGATTGTACTGCCTCCGCCTGCCAGTAATAATCTGCAAATATATCTGCAAAGGCCTCTGCTGTTCGATTGAGCTCTTCGAATGTATTGTCTACTCCTCCAAACTCAATTAGCATTGCTTTTTCAGATAAATCCTGATTAAATTTTCCATTCGTATTTTTTCCTTGCTTTAAAATAACTCCTCTAGATAATCCCTTATATTTTTTCTCTAGTAAGTTATGCCATTCCGTTGCCAGTTTTACATTTTTTTCATAGTTGGCATGCTCGGCACCGACAACAAATACGAGCTTTGCATAGCTCTTGCCATTCACAGTAGCAGTCGTTACCTTCTTGCGTTGAGAATCACGATGAATATCGATAAAATACTGTAAATCACGATTATTAGATTGTGCAGAAGCCATAACAGTACGCGATTCCTGGTAAGCTTGGCTGTATTTTTTTCCCGTCTGATTCAGCTTAGCGACAATGTCTGTTTTGTCCACTGTTGTCCCAATTCCTTTAGACTCCAGTGCCTCCTGCAGCATTTCGCCAACTTTTGTGACGTTTAAGGCTGAATGGTGAGCTGAATCAGCAGAAGAAACCCCCTGTAAATACGGCAAGTAGGACTCTCTCGTATGAGTGAAATATACGTATACCTTCTTTTTTCCGTTCGTTGTCAGGGAAGGCGGCGGGCTATCCTTTTCTTTTGGAATCTCTTTAGCCGGGGTTATTACTGCATCATTTCCCTTATCTAATGCCTCATCCGGCGGCTCCGACTCAATTGGCATATTTGTATAGTCTGTACCTTCCCCAGCTACCAATATTTCTCCATCATAAATAGAAAACCCCGGTACTTCTCTTCCCAGAAAGCTGCGCGGGTCCTGGAAACGGACATTCGTCGCGTAACGAAAGGCGAGCTCGCTCAGCGATGGAGGCCGAGCATCTTCAGGCGCGTGCGTCGCAAACAATTTGTTTTCCATCGTATACAAGTAGTAAAGCGCACCACCAGATATGTGTTCAGCTGCTTCATTAACTGAATGAGAAGAGATTCGATAGTTGTAAGTAAAGGACGTTAATAAACCGGCAACTGAAAAAAGTGTGAGGAGAGAGATCGTAAAAATCATCATTCCCTTTAAGATCGTCGACAAATTAATTGAAAAGAGGTCATACGGCTGGTTCTCCTTCATTGCTCCACCCTTTCTGCAAAAGTCTTGTACTATCGTATGACTTCATCAGAAAAAGCAGAACAATTTTATAAAGAAAAGCGGAGCCGACTGCTTTGCCCCGACAAGCATAAGACGAAATGGCGAAGTGGCGTTCTTCAGCCACATAGCCAGATCGGCTTATGACCTCGAGGGGCAAGGAGGCGTAGCTGGACAACGAAAAGCGGAAGGCGCTCGATTAGTACGATAGGAGATTGGAGGAATTTCTATGGGAGTCTCTTTTTGACTCCTGTAGAAATTTCGAAATCACCGTACGTGCTAGCGCCTGCAGCTGAACAACAAAAAGCGGAGACGGTTCGATGCCGCTGAACACCAGCAACAATACCTATTTTGTAAAGAAACCGGTATTTCCTTGGTCAACTGCTGAGTGTAAGGCCGCATTCAAACAGTTCGCTAATAAATTCGCTGTATCCTTAATAAATAAATCTACTTCCTTTGGTGTAACCATTAAATTATGGCCGAGCGGGGACAACACTTCCCGAATAAGCTGCCGTTTTTCATCTTCAGGCAATATACCGATCATGCCAAGGAACGAACGGCGATTTTCCTCATCAGGCAAGTGTTGCTCTGTCAGTTTATTTTTACCAAAAGAAAAACCGGCAGGCGCGAGCGCACCGGAAGGTCTGTCTCCCTCCTGGATTTCTTTTCCTAAATGTTTCAAGATAAAGTCAATCGTATCACTCGTAATTGAAACAGCATCTACAACAGTAGGAACGCCAATTGCAATAACTGGAATGCCGAGTGTTTTTTCGCTAAGTTCTTTTCTTTTGTTGCCTACTCCTGCTCCTGGTTGAATACCGGTATCTGCGATCTGCACGGTGGCATTAACCCGCTCAATCGATCGTGAGGCAAGCGCATCAATAACTACTAAAAAATCCGGCTTGGTTTTTTCAACCACTCCAAATACAATATCACTCGTTTCAATCCCCGTTATTCCCATCACTCCAGGAATGAGAGAGCTTACTGGCCGGTACCCTTCCTCTACTTGGTCCGGCTGCAACTCAAATAAATGTCTCGTTACCATGATCTCTCTACATACAAGAGGACCGAGAGCATCAGGTGTCACATCTTCATTGCCCAGGCCCACAACAAGGCAGCTTGCGTTTTCTTGAATACCTTTCTTTTTTAGAAAAGCGGCAAATTCATTCGCCAGCACTTTCTCTACTTCATGCTGATGACTCGTGTCGTGGGTGCGGATACCCTGGGATTCTACTGTCAAATAAAGTCCTGCCTTTTTCCCTGTCGCCTTTTCTCCCTCTTCATCGATCGTAACGGAAGTGACTGTTATGTCATTAATTTTCCGTTCTTCTGTTAGTACACCAACGACTTGCCTAGTCTTTCCCTGCCGCTCCTCGGCCATGGCTTTTGCTTCTACAACCAGATCTGTCCTTACCGCATACCGACTTAAATCAAGTGATGATTCTTTCACTATGTCTTCCCCCTTATAAATAAACTTTTACTTTAGTCTGCCCGACTGTGTAAAAGTTCATTCCTTGACACAAATTACAAATGTAACTATTGCAATCTCACCTTCTGTTTGATAGAATAACTTTTGTTCTTATAAGGAAAAATGGAAGTCGAGTAAAAGATAGAATCTCGATCGCTTTTAGGAGGTGACCGGAATGCCAAATATTAAATCTGCTATCAAACGCACAAAAACGATCCAAGAGCGCACAGAGCGCAATAACCAACAGAAATCTGCAATGCGTACAGCTGTAAAGAAATTTGAAGCAGCAGCTGCCAACAACGAGGAAAACGCAAAAGATCTTTTCGCTGAAGCAGCAAAGAATCTTGACAAAGCTGCCGCTAAAGGTTTAATCCATAAAAATGCAGCAAACCGTAAAAAGTCTCGTTTATTG
Source organism: Pseudobacillus sp. FSL P4-0506 (assembly GCF_038003025.1). Taxonomy (NCBI): domain Bacteria; kingdom Bacillati; phylum Bacillota; class Bacilli; order Caryophanales; family Bacillaceae; genus Pseudobacillus; species Pseudobacillus sp. FSL P4-0506. The sequence continues at coordinate 1,908,321 of NZ_JBBOOI010000001.1, read as the reverse complement.
AAAAAGCTAAACGCATAATCAATTAACGTTTCGCTAAATAAAAAAATCCTTCAAGAGGAATCTTGAAGGATTTTTTTATTTAGCCGAGTATCATCTCCGGGCCGTGGGTGACACTGTTGATTTCAGTAAGTATCCTTTATCTGCTTGTTTTCATCAAGCTTTGAAGCTTAAATAAAAACATCTCAATAATAAGCGGTTTCGCCATCGCACTCGTTTTCATTTGCAGGTCACTGTCGGCGAGCATCATCATGATCGAGGCCAGTTGCTCATCTGAAAAATTTCTGGCCTGACCAGCAGCAAGCTTCACTCTAAAGGGATGGACTTTTAGAAAGCTAGCTATTTGCTGCTGACCATATCCCTTTCTCGCTAAATCCTTCGTCTGATAAATCAACCGGAATTGATTAGCGATCACTGCCAGGATCTTAATTGGCTCCTCATTCAGCTTCAGTAGGTCATAGTAAATACGAAAAGCTTTCTCCACTTTCCTCGTTACTACTTTATCAACCAAAGCAAAAATATCCTGCTCTAAAGAGCGAGCTGTTAGACGATCCACCACTTCTACTGTGATTGGCTGCTCTCCGGAAGTGTAAAGAGATAATTTATCAAGCTCTGAAGCAAGCATCATCAAGTCTGTACCCGCAATAGCGAGGAGATGGTCTAACGCCTCTTCGTCTATGTGCGCCTGACTGGCATTTGCACGAGCGCGAAGCCAAGCTTTTAGCTCCTTTTCATTCAATTTATTTGCTTCCATCACTTCTGTATTTTTTTTAAGCAGCTTTGTGACTTTTTTGCGCTCGTCTAATTTTTCATAAGGAGCTGAAAAGACCAATATCGTATACGGTGCCGGATCGGCTATGTATTCCTCAAGCTTTTTCGTATTATGCTCAACCTTATCTTTAGATCGTTCAGCCGTCAAAAATGTTGGATTGTTTAAAATGACTATTTTTTTCTCTCCCATAAAGGGAAAAGTTTCTGCTTCTTCAAGAGCTGTTTCCACAGGGATTTCTTCTAAATCATAGACCGAAAAATTAAAATCCATCTCTTCTTCTGTCAGCACCGACTGAATCAACCTGTGCTTGGTTTCATTAATTAAAAACTCTTCAGTTCCATACAGCAAGTAAATTGCTGACAATTGTTTTTGATCGATTTTTTTCCAAATGGGCATCAATGGCTTTTCTCTCCGTTTTCATGTATGATACTCTCATGTTAAAAAAGCTATTCCCATTTGACAAGGGGAAACTTCCAAAGAAGCTCCCCCGTGATCTATATAAACGCCAGCAACGCTGCCCCAGGAAACAGCTTTGCAGACGGTGATCATGTTAGTTGTATTTTCACCGGATTTGTGAATCTTATTGCAGTTAACTCTTGTCAATGCAGGAATTAGCAAGGACAGTCTGGATTTTTTATAAAGGTTCGTCTATACTATAGATGAAATAGGAGGGGTAGTTGTGAACGAATTTGAAAAAAATGTCCAATCAAAACGTAATGACGCAATAGACTCTGGCGTTGCTTTTGGTGTTTCTTTCGCGTTTTTCGCCATCATCTTCATTATCGCACAGGTTATCAAATTCATTGGATAACTGCCGCAAGAGCCCGACAATTGACGGGCTTTTTCTATTTACCGAGCTAGTCATTTTTCTTTATATATTTTACGGATAGACGGCTGAAAATGTGCCTGTTTCTCCATTCTTATACGCATATACAATCTCCCCGTGAATATCTGTTCGCCAAACTGCAACTCCCTGGTCCTGAAGCCTCTCAATAACTTCCTTATGAGGATGCCCATACCGATTGTTTTTCCCAAGAGAAATAACAGCTGTTTCAGGATTCATGTTGGTTATAAAAGGGGCTGTTGTTGAAGACCGACTTCCATGATGTCCGACTTTTAATACATCTACATCCATAGAAAATTTTTTGAGAAGCTGTGTTTCTCCTTCTGCCTCCATATCTCCGGTAAAGAGCCACTTCTTTTCACCTATTACTGCATAAATCACGATTGAATCGTCGTTTCCTTCATAATGATTATCTGCAGGGGACACAATTTGAAAGTAAGCCTCTCCCTCCTGCCAGCTTTCCATATACTTTCCATAGCGAACAGAAACCCTATGCATGGCAGCCCGTTCAATCGTTTGTTTCATGACAGGTTTGGATTCTGATCCTGGACTAATGACTATCTCCTTAATAGCAATATGACCGAGCAGCTCCTCCGCAGCTCCTATATGGTCATAGTCGCTATGCGTAAGAATTAATTTATCAATGCGGGTAATTCCCTTCCCTTTTAGGTAAGGAAGAAGAACATCACTTCCAATCGAAAAATTTCTCTTTTGCCTTTGCCATTCTTCTTTTTGAAATGGCAGCAACCCACCTGTATCGATTAGATAATTTCCTTTGTTAAACGGAAGGGTAATTAAAATGGCATCTCCCTGCCCGACATCGACAAAGGACACCTCTCCCGTTGCAGAGTACGTAGGAAGCATAACGGGCACACCAATGATGACTACCAGAAAGGCGCTAATCCGCTTCCCATTTAAAGTTTTTTCCCATTGGAGAAAGCCTGCAGCAACGAAAAGACACATGAAAATAAATAAAAAGTCGTCTGGCCGGCCAGTCGTCATAACAGCTCCTGGCCACTGGCTAATCTTCACTGCTGCTCGATCTACTTGCTCAAGCAAAAAGCGGAGCGGCTCTAATAAGAGATCAACAGGACCTAATATGATACTTAACAAAAAAGCAATGAAAAGGAACGGCAAAACGAAAAAGGAATAGAAAGGGACAAAAAATAAGTTAGCAGCAAAAGAATAGAGGGAAACCTCAAAAAAGTGATACATTAACACTGGCAAACCGGCTATTTGAGAAACAGACGTGACAATGAACATATTTCTTAAGGGAGAGACGGAAGAAGATAAAATCACTTTCGAAGAGAGGAGCAGAGCAAAACTAATGAGGTAAGAAAGTTGGAAGCCTGCTTGGTAAATAAAGTAAGGATCGTACAAAATAACGAGAATAAAGCTTGTACTGAGGGCATCAAGGGCCGTGAATTTATGATGGAACCGCACGGCTAATAATATGAGAAGGGTCATCAACACAGCTCTGATTACGGGAGGAGATCCGCCAGCTAAGAGTGCATAGATCGGAAGCGAGATAAGCAAGATAAGCTGTGCCGTTTCCTTCACAATACCGATTCGTATCATCGCATAATAAACAAGGGAAGTAATCAAACCAACGTGAAGGCCTGAGATAGCAAGCAAATGAATAACACCGAGGCGCTGATAAGCCTCCATTACATCCTCCTCTGTTGATGAGCGGTCACCAAATAATAAGGCAGTAGCAACCGGCTGCAAGCTTTCAGGAAAAGCTGTCTTTAAATGATTGATCCCTTTTAGTCTCCAATGGATGATGCGCTCTTTAACAGATTTTTCTTTTTTTACACACGACGATAACGACAGGCGATCAACCTTAAGCTGCCAAAAGATATGGTTACGCTTGAGAAACAATTGGTAGTCAAATCCATTGCGGTTTCTTTTCCCTTCTGGCTCTTCAAGTTTTCCAGAAACACGACATATCGTACCTGGTAACAATATTCCCTGAAGTTCTTCTGCCTCTGCAGAGGAAGCCAGCCGATAAAGAAGACGCAAATTCTCCTTATTTCCTGCGGTTACGGTTGCTTTCAGCCGGTCACCGTCGATCAATGTTTCATCAGAGAATAACACAGACCAGCTTTCTTCTTTTCCAGTAAAAGCTGTTACATTCCGTTCTTCAGAGAATTGACCCACTAAAAAGCCAAGAACAACACAACTAAAAAAAGCTACTCTTCCTCCTCGATCAAATTTAAAGATAAAAAAGAAAGCAGTAGCAGACAGCAGAAAACGGATGCTTCCTAGAACAGGAAGCCCCCATATCAAACCTGAAAGCAGGCCGACTGCCATGTAAATAAGCTTTCCACGCATGATATCTCCTTACAATTTTTTAAGAAAGATGGACAACTTCAATATCTTTCAAAAAATGCTGATTCCACTTGTTTGGATAGGCATTTCTGTAGACAATTTTTTTGATTCCGGCTTGCGCCAATGTTTTTGCACAATTTTCACAAGGTTCATGAGTAACATATGCAGCGGCTTCTTTAAGCTTATCTCTTTCTGCGTGAAGTACAGCATTTAACTCCGCATGTAGACACCGGATACAGCGCTTTTCATCTGACAAAAGGCAGCCCTCTTCATCGCAATGGTCATGGCCATGAATAGAGCCATTGTACCCTGTTGCAATAATATGCTTATCTTTCACAATCACACAGCCCACATGGAGACGGTTGCATGTTGAACGGGTGGAAACTACTTCTGCAATGTCTAAAAAATATTCATCCCAACTCTTTCTGCTCATTCATTCTCACTCTTTCTTTAGCAATATTATTTTTCTTTAGTGTAGCGGCAAGAAAAAGCTTTCGTCAATCCCTCTTACTGTATGACAACGAGCGAAGCCATCTTTTCAAACGTCTTTTCTCCGATACCTGACACATTTTTTAAATCTTCTGGCTTTGAGAATGATCCTGTCGTCTCTCTATAATCAATAATCGCCTGTGCTTTCGCCTTTCCAATACCGGGCAGCTGTTGGAGCTCCTCAACGGAGGCTTCATTTATATTAACCGCACTTCCGCTGCTGTCTGATGAATGTCCTTGTGCGCTTTCCTGCGGTGGAATGACAGCTGCTAGTTCTTCCGGCGGTTCTTCTCCGATTTTTGGTACGTAAATAACCATTTCATCTTGCAGTTTTTGGGCCAGATTAATCGCTGTCCGGTCCGCTTCTTTTTGAAAGCCGCCTACCTTCGCTACAGCATCGTTAATCCGTTCTCCACTTTTCAACGAATAAATTCCGGGAGCCACGACAGCCCCTTTCATATCAACCATCACAATGGAGGGCTCCTGCTGTTCTTGTGAAGGCACTGGCGGCGAGGAAACCTCCTTTTGTTCGGCCGGTACCATTTCTTTCATTATCGGCTCTTCCGGTGAGGGCGCTTCTTCAGTCAGCTGATAAAGGCCAAATGCAACGAGGGCTCCTCCTGCCCACAAGTACATTTTATACTTGCTAATCAACGCTTTTACATCCATCGTCTTCACCTCTTTCTCATAAACTTCAATTTTTTTCATACATTGTAAGAGCAACTTGCATAAGGAGGAATGCTGAATGAAGATAGGAGTAGCCGGAACAGGCAATATGGGGGAAATTTTAATTGATGCCTTAATTGCATCTAGAGCTGCGTCTGCCTCTGATTTATTGATTATGAACCGGACGAGGGAAAAAGCTGAACGCATTCAAAAAAGACATCCTGATATACATGTTTGCGGGAACGTTTCTGAGCTTGTTGATTTATGCGATCTTTTATTTATCTGTGTCAAGCCGCATGATATACACCCGCTTCTTCAAGAGGTCCGGCATTTATTTCGTTCTGAACAATGCGTCGTATCCATTACAAGCCCGGTTAGCACCGCTCAGCTTGAATCCGTCCTTCCCTGTTCATGCATGCGGATGATTCCCAGTATTACAAATAAAGTGTTATCAGGAACCGTACTTTATACGTATGGAGAGAAATGCGAAGAAGATTGGAAAAAAGAAATGGAGCAGCGGATGAATAAACTGTGCAAAGAGGCCGTAGAAATCGACGAGTCTGTCACCCGCGCTGCTTCAGACCTCGTGAGCTGTGGTCCGGCATTTATTAGTTTTTTAACGAGAAAGTTTATTGAGGGGGCAGAGACTACGGGAATGGACCCACAAACAGCAGAAAAGTTAGCGGAATCGATGCTCGCTGGATTGGGAGAACTATTTAAACAAAAGGAATACACTCTTGCTCAATTAGAGGAAAAAGTATGTGTAAAAGGAGGCGTAACAGGAAAAGGAATTGCTGTGTTAGAAGCAGAAACCGGAGATATGTTCACAAAACTTTTTCAAGCGACTCATGAGAAGTTTGCCGAAGATAAACAAGAAACAGCAGCGCAATTTGGAATCCCTTAATACTATTCGCTCTCTAGTAAGTAAATCCTCTTTATTTTATGAAATAATAATTTTAAAACATAAAACTGGAGGAACGAAAATGCATTTGTTCCTCCAGTTTGAGAATGAAAAGCTATATCACTGGATTCTTGCTTCACTAACAGGCGGGACTGTTTTTACAAGCGAAAAATATTCTCTCGCTCGTTTCTTTTGGAGGCTGCCCAGTGAAATCAGCCGTTATTTCAATGTCGGTAAACCCAGTTTCTTGAAGCCATCCTCTATATTGTTCACTTGCAAACGAACGCTGGACATGCCATTCATCAAACCGCTCATATAACTCCAAACCTTCTTCACGGACAAAGAAAGTAAGTTCATGTTCAATGCTATCTGGCTGCTCGCCGTCGAAACAATTCCAGATATAAGAGACGGTATCATCAACAGCTGTAAAAGTCCCGTCCTTAAAAATGCGACGCATTTTATATAAAGAATGGACATCGAACAACAGCAATCCACCCGGCTTCAGATGTCTTTGTACCGCTCGAAGTGTAAGCTTTATGTCCTCTTCTTCTGTTAGGTAATTAAGAGAATCGCAAAAAATCGTTACCGCATCAAATTGTCCAAGCCCTTCCAAGTTACGCATGTCCTGCTGAAATAAAGGGATAGACAGCTGTTTCTTCTCTGCTTTTTGCCGGGCTGCGAGCAGCATGCTGTCCGATAAATCGACGCCCGTCACATCCCATCCTGCTTTTGCTAGACGCCAGGTAAATTCGCCCGTACCGCAAGCAAGGTCTAACACGCTTTTCCCAGATAGCCCGGATGTATGCTGCTGAAAAAAATCCATCCACTTATCATAGGGAACGTCTTCCATTAAAAAATCGTACACACTGGCAAAACGTTCATATGTCATGAAAGCAACTCGCTCTCCACATCCAGCTCAGGCGCATCTCCCCAAAGCCGCTCAAGATTATAATAAAGCCGTTCATCTCGATGGAATACATGGATAATCAAATCGCCAAGGTCAATCAATACCCATCGCGCTTCGTCAAATCCTTCCATCCGTTTCACTCCGTAGCCAAGCTCTTCCGCCTGCTCCTTAACTTCACGGGCAATAGCTTGTACCTGCTTATCAGAATTCCCATGACAGATCATAAAATAGTCCGCCATTAATGAAATTCCCTGCATATCTAAAACGACAATATTCTCCGCTCGCTTGTCATCTGCTGCATTAACAACTCGTTGTAAAAGTTCTGGTTGACCCATTAATTAGCCCCCTCTTTTTTCATCGTTAAATCATTGTACGTATGAAAGGTATCCGGATAAACCGGCTGATTTTTTTTCATTAAAAATTGAATGGTATTTTTTAACGCTTGAATTAAAGCAGCGTCTAAATTATTCTTTGCTAATTCGCGTACCTCTTCCACGCCCGGAAAGTGACGCCCCGGCTCAATATAGTCCGCAACATAAACGACTTTTTCAAGCAAAGTCATTCCTATTCTTCCCGATGTGTGATAACGAATAGCATCCAATACTTCTTCATCTTCTATACCAGCTTCTTTTTGCACTAAATAAGCGCCTACCGGAGCATGCCACAGCTCCGAATGAAAGGCCAGCAATTGCGGGTCCATCTGTTGCTGTTCAATGATCGTCGCCATCTCTTCTTTTGGACGAAACTTTGCATAATCGTGAAAAATGGCAGCGAGTTCGGCTTTTTCAACATCCGCTCCGTATTTTTCAGCCAGCATAATGGCCGTTTCTACTACACCAAGCGTATGAACGTAGCGATGTTCTGTTATTTGCTTTCTTACTAGCAAAAGCGCCTCCTCACGTTTCATATAAACGATTCTCCTTTATATAATCGATGACCTGTTCGGGCAATAAATAACGCAATGTTCCTCCGCCCGCCGCTCTTTGCCTCAGCATCGTAGAAGAAAGGTGGATTTCCGGTGCTTCAATAAGCCGCACTGGATATGGTGTCTCTACTGAATATCCCGGCCTGCGCACTCCAACAAATGTGATCATACGGCTCAGTTCATCAATTTTATACCATTTGGGCAGGTATTCGATCATATCACCACCAATGATAAAGTAAAACTCGGTTTCAGGCTCCCTCTCCTTTAACATTTTCATCGTATCAAACGTATAAGAGGTTCCTTTCCGCTTAATTTCTATTAATTCCGTGGAGAAATATGGTTGCCCATCAATAGCTGCTTGCAGCATGCAAATACGATCTTCGTCACTGATACGATGATCAATCTCCTTGTGCGGCGGAACATAGTTAGGCATAAAGCGGATCTCATCTAAATGAAGAGCCTCCAGCACTTCATTGGCTATGATCAAATGGCCAAGATGCGGTGGGTTAAATGTGCCACCTAAAATGCCCGTCTGTTTTTTCATCGCGGCAGTTCAATCCTTTTGCTTTCTCTGGATTCTTTATATAACACAATGATGCTGCCAATCACCTGCACAAGCTCAGCACGGGCTCCTTTAGCTAGCTCCTCTGCTACCTCACGCTTGTCTTCCCCGCAATTTTGGAGAACGCTCACTTTAATCAGTTCACGCGCTTCAAGCGCATCGGCGATTTGTTTAACCATATTTTCATTTACTCCGCCTTTCCCCACCTGGAAAATTGGATCTAAATGATGGGCTTTCGAGCGTAAAAAAGATTTTTGCTTAGTTGTTAACATAATTGCCTCCCAATTGATGACGTACAATTTCTTCCATTCTCTTGATATCAGGCGTTTGGCCTGTCCATTTTTCAAAAGCAAGCGCTCCTTGATAAACGAACATTTTTAGTCCATTTTGGATGCGAGCTCCTTGCTTTCTCGCTTCTTGTAAAAGCTTGGTTTCCAAGGGATTATAAATAATATCCGAAACAAATGCCCCCGGCTTGATCTTTTCAACTGAAATAGGACTCTCCCCGATAAGCGGCGACATTCCGATCGACGTCGTTTGGATAATAATATCGTACTCTCCCAGCTGTTCTGCTGCTTCATTGATTGTTTTTACTGTGCTTTTCACAGGATAAGGACAGCTCTCCACAAGGTTCATTGCTTTTTCAGACGTTCGGTTAGCCATGTCAATCCGGGTTACGTTCTCTGAAGCAAGCGTGTAATAAATCGCACGTGCTGCCCCTCCTGCTCCGATAAGCAACACCCGTTTTTCTTCAAGAGGCGCTCCATAGGCTTCTCGAAGTCCACGGACAAATCCTGCTCCATCTGTATTGTACCCTGTCCATCCTCCATTTTCACGAACAACCGTATTCACCGCTCCAATTGCTTTTGCCAATGGATCGACTTGATCAAGCAAAGGCATAATCGCTGATTTATGAGGAATCGTTACATTAAATCCTTGTATACCAATTACCTTCATTCCCTGAACAGCCGTGGCTAAGTCATTAGGCGTTATATGAAAAGGATGATAGTAGCCATCAATGCCGAGGCGAGTGAACGCATCATTGTGCATGGCAGGGGACATCGAATGGGCAATTGGATCACCGATGACACCAAATAATTTTCTCATTGCTTCTCTCCCCTAAATTAAAGATTTCCGCAAAAATACATTGACACCTTTCGGCACATGAGCAGCCACTTTGGCCCCTGGTTCATTGATAGTAACCCATCCGAGCCCAGAAAAGACTATGTCCACTTTGTCTTCCTTAATCATAAACTCATGGCGTATCAATGGAGGGAATGTCTCTATTTCTTCCCTCCGTGGCGGGGTCAGTAACTCCCCGGCATGCACGTTGTACAACTCATCTGCTTTTTCTAATTTTGTGCGATGAATCGTTAATTCATTTGACAAATAACAAGTAAAGGAACGACGACCGCCCGCAAGATAATCAAAGCGGGCCAGCCCACCAAAAAACAACGTTTGCTGTTCATTCAGCTGAAAAATCTTTGGCTTGATCTCTTTTTTCGGTGTAATGTATTTTAAATCTCTTTTATCTACGAAGTGAGCCATTTGATGATGATTAATGATCCCCGGCGTGTCAACAAGAAAATGGCCGTCATCCAGCGGGATCTTGATCATATCCAGCGTCGTGCCTGGAAAATGGGAGGTAGTAATGACATCTTTCTCTCCCGTTCCCTCCTTGATGATTCGATTAATAAACGTCGATTTTCCTACGTTTGTACAGCCGACCACATATACGTCTTTCCCGTCTCTATAACCGTCGATTGCCTGCATGGCTTCTTTCATAGAAGCTCCTTTAGCTGCGCTGACCAGCAGCACATCGACCGGCTTTAAGCCAAGCTCTTTTGCTTGCTGCTTCATCCAATGAACTAGCTTATTTTTTTTCACTGATTTAGGAAGCAGATCGACTTTGTTGCCGATTAATAGGACAGGGTTTTTTCCAACAAAACGATGCAACCCCGGAAGCCAGCTTCCATTAAAATCAAAAATATCAACAATTTTTACGATTAAGCTGTCTGTCTGTCCCAGTGTATTTAAAATTTTTAAAAAGTCGTCATCTGTTAATGAGACATCCTGCACTTCGTTATAATTCTTTAAGCGAAAGCAACGCTGGCAGACGATCTCTTCTTTTTCAAGAGCTGAAGCCGGTGCGTAGCCAAGTCCTGCAGGATCCTCTGTTTGCACGCTGATCCCGCATCCTATACAAATGATGTTTTCGTTATTCACTTACTTTCCTCCCATTGAATTAAACCTTTTCGTTTAAAGGCATTCATGATCCGCCGTTCAATCCGGCGGTTGAATTTTGTCCAGAAGCCATCTGTCTGGGCAACAGGCACCACTAAAATCGTATAAAAACCATTGCGGTTGCCGCCAAATATGTCCGTTAGCAGCTGATCGCCAATAACAACTGTTTCTTCCTTTTTCACTCCTAAGATTTTAACAGCTCTTCGAAATGCTTTTCCCATTGGTTTGCGAGCCTCAAAAATATAAGGAATCTCAATTGGCTGCGAAAAAGCACTAACCCTTTTTTGATTATTATTGGAAACAATTAGTACTTTAATGCCTGCTTTTTTCATCTCATCGAACCAGTTTAACAATTCTGGTGTAGCATCCGGTCGATCCCAAGCTACTAATGTATTATCCAAATCGGTAATGATGGCTTTCATTCCTTTGGACTTCAGATACTCCGGTGTAATATGGAAAATGCTTTTTACATACCTGCTTGGCAAAAATTTCTTTAACAATCCCTGCACCCCGTTCTTTTGGCTTTCATTGCCTTTATCATAGCGGATTTTAGCTATTGTGACAAAATAAAACGTACATCAACAATATTTAAATTTTTACAATAAATAAGAAATATTTTCCGACATTTTTTTCATCTCTTTATTGTGGATAACTTTATACACATTATCCCTTTAGTTTTTTACCCTTTCCACCTACTTAAACACAACCTATCCACACTTTATCCACTTCATCCTGTGGATAAAGGAACACTTGTTCTTTTTGTTTATATTTAGTAAAGTGGGGTAGTAAACTACTTGAACCTAACATCTTATGCGACTTCATCTATTATAGACCACTTATTTTTTTGGAGGTGAATAAAAAATGAACCGCATTTCAGATGATTTATTATTGGAAGCTTATGCAAAAGCACGCAAGCTCGAGCTTAGCCGTGACTTTATCTTGTTGATTGAAGATGAATTAAAAAAGAGAGCTCTTTACTATCAAGTAAAAGCACACTAATAGAAAGCACTTGCTTAAGCAGTGCTTTTTTTATACGAGTGTGCCCACTTTTTCACCAACCTTTATTTCGCAAGGCACACTCAGCCGCTCATTCCATGCAAATGTCCCGGGCTCAAACAAAAGAACAACCGTCGAGCCGAAATTAAAATAAGCGACTTCTTCCCCCTGTCTCCAAGTTAGCCCGTGATGAGAGCGTTCAATCGAATTTACAAACATGGCTCCTACTTTTACTACCGCCATTTTTCCAGAATCAAATTCCAGCTCCGTAATTTCTCGATAATTTTTAGCAAGAGGTTTTCTGCCGTATTTTAAACCGTGACTATTGACAGGATAAGAGTGTTTGCCAAGCGTCCATTTTTGAACGACCCGGCCGTTGATCGGACTATGAATTCGATGGTAATGGCTTGGGCTCAAGTAAAAAACGAGAAATGTCCCTTTCTCATAACCAGCTGCTTTTCCACTGTTACCAAGCATTTCAGTCACAGAATAAGGCTTTCCTTTCACCATTATTTCATGGCCGCTCGTAATCATACCTTTTTCTGCAAGCAGCGCATCGACAGGACTCACAACATGATCGTCTCCATAATCAATCGTCCTTGCGTCCGGCAGCAACTGGCGCATAAAGAAATCATGAAGTGTTTGATAATGTTCAACCGGATGAGCCATTTCTTGCTCATTGACCCTGTATGCTTTCATAAAAGGGCGGATCATCGGCTTACTTAGGGAAGAACTTGTATATCGTTCAAGGAGTCGTGAAGACCACCTCTTATTTGTCAGTTCAATAAAAAAGCGATATAAGTAGCGTTGCACGATTCAACCTCCAAAAATTTAAAAAATCCTATCCACTTTATGGTATAATAGATCATCATCAAAATATTATTATATAATAAACTATCAGCAGATTTCCTGCTAAATTCGAGGAGAGTGTAAATTTGTTTATTTCTCAAGTTATAGATATCACTATAAAGAAAGCAAAAGCTCAAACAGCCAACGTGCTAACATTAGGTAATTTAGCTTTAGGCGGCTTTTCTATCTTAATGACGATGCACGCTCAGTACCATCTTGGCCTGCTGCTTATTTTCATAGCGGCCCTTGCTGATCGTTTTGATGGAATGGTTGCCCGCAGAATGAATATTGAATCTGAATTAGGCAAGCAGTTGGATTCGATGTGCGACATTATCTCTTTTGGGGTGGCTCCCGCTCTGTTACTTTATATAGGAATCTTATCTGAGTTTGGCTTTCCCGGATCCTTTTTCACGGTCTTCTACATCGGCTGTGGCGCTTTTCGGCTAGCTCGCTTCAATATTTCTGAGAACAACGGCTATTTTCACGGCTTGCCGATCACAGCAGCTGGATGCTTGCTCACCCTTAGCTATTTAGCTATTCCTTATCTTCCCATGCCTTCATTCATGGTTATTATTATGTGCTTATCCTTATTGATGATTAGCCCTTTTAAACTAAAAAAGGTTTAAACCTCCCCCGGGAAATCCCCGGGGTTTTTTATTGCCATTAGTAAAAACCATCTGCTTTTCTCGCCTTCCTTTTTCTCTTTCATATGACATTCCTCGCCTTTTCTTCGAAAATTCAAGAGGACAGGCAAATCAGCGGCCCCTCTCTCATACACTTAGGACAACAGCGGATTTACCAAAGGAGGAGGTTCAATGCTCGGCATTCTTGCTGCCCTATCTTACGCGGTAAAAGAATTAATTTTCTTTGTCTCCTATGTAAAAAATAACGCCTTCCCGCAGCCTTTGTCTCCTAAAGAAGAAAGGATCTACTTAGAGAAAATGGCAAAAGGCGATGCAGAGGCCCGCAACAAGTTGATCGAGCACAATCTTCGGCTTGTCGCACACATTGTGAAGAAGTTTGAAAATACTGGAGAGGATTCCGAAGATCTTATTTCAATCGGAACGATTGGTTTAATTAAAGGGATTGAGAGCTACTCAGGAGGAAAGGGGACAAAATTAGCTACATATGCCGCGCGATGTATTGAAAATGAAATTTTAATGCATTTGCGTGCCTTGAAGAAAACAAAAAAAGACGTCTCCCTTCAAGACCCAATCGGACACGACAAAGAAGGAAATGAAATCAACCTGCTCGATATTCTAAAGTCGGAAGATGAGGATGTGTTGGAGCATATTCTGCTGACAATCGAGCTGAAAAAAGTATTGAAATTTTTACGAGTCCTGGATGAACGCGAGCAAGAGGTGATCATTGCTCGCTTTGGTTTAAATCAAAATGAAGAAAAAACCCAACGGGAGATCGCTAAAGAGCTTGGCATTTCCCGCAGCTACGTATCACGAATTGAAAAGCGTGCCCTTATGAAAATGTTCCATGAGTTCTATCGTGAAGAAAAAGGTAGGGGGCATTAGAGAACTAAGAGCGGCTTCCACGAGAGAAGCCGCTCTTAGAAAAATAAAAATATCTATCAAGATCATCCTTCAGCGATAAGCTGACAGCTCTGTCTTTCTGTTTGTCCAGCTGTAGCAGCCAGCCCGTACGGCGGTTTCGTCCTCTCGGGAGGAGCCAAAGAGCGCCTCCTTGTCGAGGCCTCCAACCTCCTATCGGGCCAAACAGGCTGCTTCCGCTTTTCTTGTCCAGCTGCAGGCGCTTAGCAGCTAGTAGACTTCCTGCTCCTTCCTTCGATAAGTCCACATCGAATCGCTTTCGCTCTTCGTGTTTCCTTTACCTCCTGCGAAGCTGTCCAGTCTTCTATACGCTGCTCGGCAAGCGCCTTCCGCTTTTCTGTTTTAATCAATTGTAATGGATACTAGCACTCCCATAATTGTAGCAAGCAGCAATCCCATAATCATCATGACCATTCTTCTTCACTCCTTACATACTCAAAAAGCTATTTACTATTAATGTACCACAAATGGAATGTAGTGTAGCACGCTTTTCACAAATTATTCACATTTCATTGACGGGACAATTGATTGACGATCCCCACGACAAGATTGGCCGAATGGCGGGCTGCTTTTGGCAGGAATTGCTCGAATGACACATCGGATTCTTTGCCCGCAATATCGGAGATCGAACGAATAATTACAAATGGAACACCAAATTGATAAGCTACCTGAGCAATGGCCGCTGCCTCCATTTCAACAGCTTGCAACCCATTAAATTTCTTTCCTACCTCAAGCACACGCGCTGGATCGCTCATAAATGCATCTCCTGTCGCGATCAGCCCTTTCACTACTTGTTCCTCTCCAGCTTCGCTCGCACAGCCCACGGCAATGCTAATCAGCTTTTCATCCGCTTCAAAAGCAGCAGGAAGCTGTGGTACCTGGCCGTACTCATAACCAAACGCCGTCACGTCTACATCATGGTGGCGCACTTCTGTAGAAATTACAACATCTCCTACATTAAGCGCAGGATTTAGCCCACCCGCTGAACCTGTATTGATCACAGCGTCCGGCCGGAAATGATGCAGTAAAATGGCTGTCGTCATTGCAGCGTTGACCTTTCCAATACCAGAGCGCAGCAGAATGACCTCAGCCCCATTCAATGTTCCAGTTGTAAACTCGCTATTAGCTATCGTTTCCACTTGACGATTTTCCATTTGCTCGCGCAAAATTACCACTTCTTCTTCCATTGCTCCAATAATTGCTATTTTCACTTTCTTCTCCTCCGTTCTTTCCATGTACCTGTCTCATTTTAGCATTTTTTTCACAGAACTGCTTGCCACTTCTTCCTTTTATCTTGTATACATAAGAAGAAACTAAACTAATTTGAAAGGGGAAAGAGCATGCAGTTTCAACTCGACTTAATTGAAGATAAAATTGAATTTTTTGAAGCGACTACCCTCGCTTCTCTAGAGAAAAAAATTGCTGAAAAAATCGAACAAAACCGAGCTATTCTGTTAGGTGTCCACTCGGTCAGCCATCAGATGCAAATTGATGCAGATGGTCATAAGCACTTTTCAGCCGTCGTTCACTTTAAAGCCAAGTAAGAAAAACAGAAATTCCTATTTGGCCTGATAGACAAAAAATGAGGAGACCCGCCAATGCGCGTCCCCTCTCAAAACTTACCGCCCTTTATCATTATGCTTTAGCTTGTACATTTTTACCGGCTTCCAACCCTCGCCGTCCACCCAGTTTATATATACACGATAGGCGTTGTTCGGGTCACTTTTTGGCGAAATGGTTCCGATTGCTCCTTGAGGGCCATCTCCGCTAATATACCAGACGATCATTTCTTCTTGAGGAATACCTGTTGCATAAGATAACGCTTCTTTCTTCTCTTTCCAATCCACTGAATTGCTATCAAATGAAGAAGTATGCTGTCCTGATTGCGAAGTGCCGACGCCTGTCCAATTTGGGTTCTCTATTTCTTTTTCAACATTTGGCTCATCGCTCTCTTTTTCGATGACTCCTTCTTGATCATTTTCTTTCTTCTCTTGCTCATCCTCTTTCTTCTCTTCGTCTGTTGTGTCTTGGTCTGTTGTGCCTTCTTCCTCATCTGTTACGTCAGATGACGGCTCATCTTGCTTATTAGCCGAAGATTGTTGCGTCTCCGTTCTCGGCTTAGGCGGCTGTGCAGCTTCTTCTTTTCCACCGCCTGAAAAAATAGTGAACGCAACAACAACAATTAAAAGAACGACAACAGCAATGGCGGTATTTAAAATTCGATTTGTTTTTCTTCGTTTAGATTTTCTTTCTGTACGTGATGGCTGTGCCATGTTACGACTCCTCTCTCTTTGGCATCATTCACATTTTATCATGTCTCTACTTGAACATGAAGTTATTTTAACCGAAAAAAGCGCTAAAGACCTACTGTCTTTAGCGCTTTTTTCTATTCATTATTTAATTGAGACGATTTTCACTTTCATTTCTCCGCCAGGTGTCTGCACGATGACTTCATCGCCCACTTCTTTGCCAAGCAGACTTTTCGCAATCGGAGAATCGTTTGAAATTTTCCCTTCGAATGGGTCGGCTTCTGCACTACCAACGATTGTATAAGCTTCTTCTTCACCATCCGGCAGCTCAATAAATACAACTGTCTTTCCTAAAGAAACGACGTTGCTGTTATCCTCTTCAATGATTTCCGCATTGCGAATCATTGCTTCAATTGTGCCGATGCGCCCTTCAACAAAGGCTTGCTCCTCCTTCGCTGAATCGTACTCGGAGTTTTCCGATAAATCCCCGAAACTGCGGGCAATTTTAATTCTTTCTACAACCTCCTTGCGCTTAACGGTTTTTAAATATTCTAGTTCCTGTTCTAACTTTTCTTTCCCCTCTTTAGTCATTGGGTATACTTTTTCTGTTGACAAGTCCCTTCCACTCCTTTTCATCTCGCTGCCTTCCTTGGTGAGGAAAACAAGTAAACATGAGCAGGCTGCCTCATTTAGAGCAGCTTTTGCCGCATTCATATATAGGGAAAGCGTTTTCCTCTATATATGAGCGCGCCATAAGCCCGCTCCAATGGTTGAGACAGCCTTTGTTTTTAAAAGATTATGTCTGTTTCATAAAAAGATACTATAAAATGGCTTTTTGTTCAAGAACCGTTTGAATTTTTGTTACCATGAGGTCGATGGCTACATGATTTTGGCCACCTTCCGGGATAATAATATCTGCATAGCGCTTCGTTGGTTCAATGAACTGGTTATGCATCGGCCGGACTATATTTAAGTATTGATCAACGACAGATTCAAACGTACGTCCCCGCTCCTTAATGTCCCGAATCATCCGGCGAATAATGCGCAAATCTGCATCCGTATCAACAAATAACTTAATATCCATTAAATCACGCAGACGCTCATCCTCCAGTACGAGAATGCCTTCAAGTATAATGACATCTTTCGGCTCCATCCGGATCGTTTCAGCCGAACGTGTATGCCGAGCATAATCATACACCGGCTTTTCGACTGCTTTGTATTCCAATAAATTTTCAATATGACTGATGAGTAAATCGTTATCAAAAGCAAGGGGATGATCATAGTTCGTCTTCAGCCGTTCTTCAAATGGCAGATGACTTTGATCTTTATAATAATAGTCTTGCTCAATAACCATAACAGAATGTCCTTTAAAATGCTCGGCAATTGACTTTGTAACGCTCGTTTTGCCGGAACCGGAACCGCCGGCAACACCGATGACAACTGGCTTTTGGTCCATGAAACTTATTCAAGCCCCTTTCGCATCATGTTATTTGGGTACACTGGTTTTGCTGTTTTAAAACGGACAATTTGCAGCGGGTGGCGAGCGGCATCCAACTCATTCCCCTGCTCATCCCATATCACCTCTACCGTTTGTGTGAAACCTTCAATTTCCGGACCAAAGAACTCGACTTCGTCTCCCGGGCGGAAAAAGTTCCGTTGTTGCAGAGTAACGATTCCTGTCTCTTCTTCATAATCAAGAACAAGTCCGGCAAAATCATATGAAGCTTTTTTCCCATGAACACCAAATAACTGCTCTTCTACGCCAGGAGTGCCTTCGAAGAAAGCCGGAGCTGCTGGGCGGTTCGCACATTTTTCAAGTTCATCGAGCCATTCCTGCTTGATTTGAAAATGATCTGGATCGGCACAGTAAGCATCAATTACCTTTCGATAGACACTAACCACTGTCGCAATGTAGTGAATGGATTTCATACGGCCTTCAATTTTTAAGCTGTCTATGCCTAACTCAATGAGCTTTGGAATCGATTCAACAAGCTTTAAATCTTTTGGACTCATCGCAAAAGGCGAATCATCCTCAGAAAATAAAGCCTGTTCGCCGTTATCCTCAAGTGAATAAAGGTCATAGTCCCAACGGCATGACTGACAGCATCCTCCCCGGTTTGAATCACGGGCCGTCATATGATTACTCAGGACACAGCGGCCTGAATAAGCAATACACATTGCACCGTGAATAAATGTTTCAATTTCAATATCAACCTTTTCCTTCATTTCACGCATTTCTTCACTTGTTGTTTCTCGAGCAAGAACAACCCGGTGCAGCCCTTCCTCTTTCCAGTACTGAACTGCACGCCAGTTAGACAAAGATTGCTGTGTGCTCAAGTGGACTTCCACTTTTGGTGCAACACGCCGGCATGTCTCAATAATAAGCGGATCTGCGACGATAATACCGGTGATGCCAGCCTCCTGCAATCCTCGCAAATAGTCTTCGAGCCCGTCTATGTTCTCATTGTGCGCATAAATGTTAGTTGTTACATATATTTTGGCCCCATATTTTCGAGCAAACTCCACGCCTTCTTTCATTTCTTCTAATGTAAAGTTTCCCGCATTTGAACGAAGGCCATACTCTTGACCGCCAATATACACAGCGTCTGCTCCGTAATGAATAGCGATCTTTAATTTCTCAAGTGTGCCTGCTGGCGCCAGCAATTCTGGTTTTTTCACAATAACCCGCTTGCCGTCAACGACGGTTGAAATCTTATCGTTTATAACCGCACTCACGTTTGTTCCTCCTTTTTAATAAACCGTTTCCTTGAAGAAGAAGCCTGTATCTAATGGGCGGTGTTCCGGCTGTAACTCTTCAATTTTCTCGAGTAATTCTTCTTTCACTTCTTCGTACTGCTCAGAATCCTCTACACATAAATCAATAGCCTGGCGATAAAGCCTCGTCACTTCCAGTAAATATTCCGGTGAATGCAGGATCCCATCAATTTTGAAGCTGTCAATCCCCGCTTCTACCATTTCCTCAAGCTCGTCGATCATGCATATATCATTGGGACTCATAATATGGGTACCGTTTTTATCTTCGAAGATCGGATATTTATTTCCGCGCTCTTTATCGTATAAAAGCATGTTTTTCGCTTCTCTGCGATTTTCGATCTCCATCACTTTCCCCTGATACTCAAAATAATGGCCTAAAAGCGGCCGTTTAGATTGAAACATACATGTCATGCCATGTACTTGCACCTCAATGGCAACTTCCGCGTGCTCTTTTATATCAATCATCTCATCCATGCTTAATTCACGGGCAAGAACAGCTCTCACAGCCCCGCGTTTTCCCCAATAGTTACAAGTGAAGTAATTTGTTGCTGTAGTTTCTGTATTCCAATGCAGCGGCATATCAGGTGCTACTTCACGAACAGCCATTAGTACAGCAGGGTCTCCAAAAATAATGGCATCGGCTCCTGCTTCTTTGATAAATGCGATATACTCATCCAGTTCATTAGCTATTTCATTATGAAAAATAGCATTAACTGCCACATAAGCTTTCTTTTCTTTGCTATGAGCCTTCTCAATTGCTTTTTTAATTTCTTCTCTGCCAAACTCTCCCGCAAGGCGCAATCCATAGCGCTGCTCGCCAACAACAAATGCATCAGCTCCTGCCTCTGCAAGAAGCTCAATCGCTTCTATGTTATGCGGAGTAACAAGCAATTCTGGTTTTTTCACGTTATTTCCCACCTCTTTTGCGGCTAACTGCTAAACCATCTCCGACCGGGATGATTGCCGTGTCAAAGTCCGGATGATTCATCAGCCACTCATTGTAAGATTGAATTTTCTTTACTAAATTAATCATTCGTTTTGACTCTACCGGGATGCCGGCAACATAGCCTTTGAACAACACATTGTCTGTATATACCGTGCCCTCTGGCACTAAAAAAGCGGAATACCCCTCAAAAAATCGAGTGTACTGTCCTTTAGCAGCATCAATAAAAATCGCATCGTACGGACCCTTTTTTCCTGCCTCTGCGATTAAGTCGAGCGCATCACCGAATAACACCTCTATCCGGCTTTTGCAATCTGAACGATGGATATAATCAATAGCCTGCTGATAGCGCGATTCATCCCTTTCAATGGTGATGATCTCTGTCTCTGGAAGGGCTGCAGCCATCCGCAAGGCTGAATAGCCTATAGCCGTTCCTATTTCTAAAATCCGCTTTGGCTGCTGAATACGCATGATTTGTAGCATGGCTTCTATGCCGGCTGGCTCCATAATTGGCACTCCATGTTCCTTAGCAAAAGCTTCCATTTCAATAAATAATGGGGCACGGCTTTTAATCAATGATTCTATATAATGATGGATAATATTGTCCATAATACACCCCTTCTCCAAAAGGCCTGACTGTGCCTTATGTAACTGCGACGATCTCCTGCAACCGAACCTTTCTCCATCCTTATGAGGCAGGCATGGCTATCACAAAAAACTTTCCTGTTCAAATTAAATAATGGGGAAGCCACATTTCCATTGACAAGAAAAAGAAGAAAGCCTGTCAGCTTTCTGCTTGATGGTATTTCATTAACTTGTCTTTCCCAAAAACACTTGAACTATTTTATCACAATAGCATAGGAAAAGCGATCCTTCTGTCTATTGCTTTTGCTGTTCTTGGTAGTTCGTAATGTATTTTTCCTTTAATTTGCTATGCTCTTCTAAAGTTTTAGCATAGTATACATCCCCTGCAGGAGAAGCAAGGAAATAAAGGAAATCCGTATTTTCAGGATTTAAAGCTGCCTCCATAGATGAGACACCGCTATTGCCAATCGGTCCTGGTGTCAATCCTTTTACTTTGTAAGTATTATATGGAGAATTCACTTTTAAATCTTCATACAGAACACGTTTTTTATGTTTGCCGAGTGCATACAGTACTGTTGGGTCTGTTTGTAGCGGCATACCCGCTGCCAGACGATTATAAAATACGCTCGAAATTTTATGGCGGTCCGCTTTTTCCGTAGCCTCTTCCTCGATTAAGGAAGAGAGAGTCAACAATTTATGAGTGCTCATTTTTTTTGCCGCCATAGCTGTCCGGTACTGAACAAGCACACTATCTGTTTTTTCCAGCATATCTTCCACTATTTCTTTAACCGGCTTATTCTTATTCCCATAGTGGTAAGTAGCGGGATATAAGTAACCTTCAAGCGGATACTTAATGTTTTTAGCAAGTACTTCCTCAGTGAGCAGCTCTGGATACTTTTTCATCATTTCCTGAATAAACACCCGATCATTCATTACTTTCAGCACATCACTTGCCGAATGGCCCGTTTGCTTGCCGATAACAGCAGCAATTTGGGTTAGTTGATAACCTTCTGGAACGGTGATCTTCACTTGACCTTGCCCAATCACTTTTCCTGTTTTTAAGCTTTTGATTAACTCATCCATTGTCATGCTAGGTGTAAAGGAATATTCTCCAGCTTGAAAGTTATCTTCATTTTTGTATTTTACGTAATATTTAAAGACTTCGGCATTTTTAACGATCCCTTTTTGCTCCAGCTTTTCAGCGATCACTGATAGGCTAGATCCAATTGGAATATTAACCTGAACAGGAGTATGATCTGCTTTGTTAACAGGCTCTAATGCGGATTGAATGAAAAAGTATCCGCCCGCTGCCAGTCCGCCAATCAGTAGCAGAAATAAAATAATGGCAAAAAAAATAGCTTTTCTTAACCGTCTCTTTTTGCCAGGCGGCTGGATATATGATTGTTTCGACATACACTTACCCCTTTCAACAAATAACGAGCCTTTCTTTGCTTTTTTATTATACTACATCTTTTGAGAAAAGATAGAATTGAAAAAAGACCGGGGCAGCCCCGGTCTTTTTTGATTGCTTGATTATTCCTCTTCTTCCTCATCAAGAAATGTATTCAACATTTCCTCAATTAATTCCCATTCTTCATCAGATTCAATCGGCTGAAGTTCACCATCTTCGCCGTCTTCACCAGGAATAAAGGCAGAAGCATGAATTTCAATTTCTTCGTTGTCATCTTCTTCTGCTCCAACAGGGAAATAAAGCACATAGGACTTTTCAAACTCATCAGAATCGAACGTGAAAAGTACCTCGCATAGCTGTTCATTGCCATTTTCGTCAATAATCGTAATTTGTTTTTCTCCGTGGTCCATTTTCTTCACCTCATTATTTTTGGCTGTCCAAAAATCCTTGTAGAATCATAGTGGCAGCCATCTTATCAATCACTTTTTTGCGTTTTTTTCGGCTCACGTCTGCTTCAAGCAAAACTCTTTCCGCTGCCATTGTGGTTAGCCGTTCGTCCCAGAGAACGACTGGCAGCGAAAAGCGCTTCTCTAATTTTTTTGCAAAAGATTGGGAAGCCTCACCGCGTGGACCTATCGTATTGTTCATATTTTTAGGCAGTCCAACGACAAACTTTTCAACTCCATATTCTTTGCATAAGCTCTCAATGCGTCCTAAGCCGAAATCATACTTCTCTTCATTGATACGAATCGTTTCCACGCCTTGCGCGGTCCAGCCCAATTCATCGCTAATGGCAACGCCGATTGTCTTTGAACCGACGTCCAACCCCATAACTCTCATAAAAGTTTATTCCTCTCGCTGCTGTTTTAAATACGTTTTCACAAGTTCTTCGATAATTTCATCACGCTCGAGCTTGCGAATCAAATTACGCGCATCGTTATGCCTTGGAATATATGCGGGATCGCCGGAAAGCAAATAACCAACAATTTGGTTGATCGGATTATATCCTTTTTCCTGAAGAGCCTTATATACTTTAAAAAGTACCTCTTCCACGTTCTGCTCAAACGGTTCTTCTGGAAAATTAAATTTCATCGTCTGATCAAAAGAGCTCATTAATAGCACCTCGCTTTAGGCTTGAAAGTGAAAACTCCCTCTTGTACAAGTTATTTCCATTGTACAATAAATTTTCATGGAATCAAATGGATTTCATCCACTCTTCCACAAAATTGAGCGCTTCCTCTATTTTTTCAGGATCTTTTCCTCCCGCCTGTGCCATATCCGGGCGTCCGCCTCCGCCTCCGCCACAGCGTGTAGCGACCTCTTTCACAAGTTTGCCGGCGTGATATCCTTTTTCAACCAAATCTTTTGTTACGGCAGCAACGATGTTTACTTTATCTCCAGTAGATGCAGCGAGCACAATAACGCCCGAATCAAGCTTTTGCTTTAATTCATCTGTCATTGAGCGCAAGTTGTTCATATCTGCTGCTTGCACACGGGCAGCGAGGAACTTCACTCCATTGGCTTCTTGTACACGATCAAGGAGACTGCCTGCTTCTATATTGGACAATTTTTGGGAAAGTGATTCATTTTCACGTTGCAATTCTTTTATTTCTGCCTGCAAACTATCCACTTTCGTTAAAATATCTTTCGGATTGGCCTTCAGTTTATTGGCTGCTTCTTTTAGAAGAACCGTCTGGCTGTTCAAGAATTTGTACGCCGCTTCTCCAGTAACCGCCTCAATCCGGCGTGTGCCGGCCCCGATGCCGCTTTCAGAGACAATTTTGAACAAACCAATGACCGATGTATCCGGCACATGGCAGCCACCGCATAACTCCAAGCTATAATCACCGACGGAAACGACACGGACAATATCTCCATACTTCTCTCCGAACAACGCCATTGCTCCCATTTTCTTCGCTTCATCAATGGACTTGTGGGCAATGCCAACAGGCAGGCTGTTCCAGATTTTTTCATTGACAATTTCTTCAACTTCCTCAAGCTCTTCCGGTGTCACTTGCCCAAAGTGAGAAAAGTCAAAACGAAGGCGTTCAGGCTCAACGAGGGATCCCGCTTGGTTTACATGCGTCCCTAGAACATCCTTTAAGGCTTGGTGTAAAAGATGGGTCGCTGTGTGATTTTTAATAATTTTATTACGGGCAGCAGCATTGACGCGTGCAGTCACTTTTTGGCCAGTTGTCAATGTGCCGCTTTCAATAATAGCGTGTTGAATGTTTTGACCATTTGGTGCTTTTTGCACATCTTGAACAGCAGCGCGTACACCATCCGCTTCAATAATTCCTTTATCAGCTGTTTGTCCGCCGCTTTCCGCATAGAATGGAGTCCGGCTTAACACAAGCTGAACAGCTTCACCCGTTTGTGCTTTCTCTACCATTTCACCGTTGGCAATGATAACTTCCACTGTTGCTTCAGCGGTTAATTCATCGTACCCAGTAAATTCACTTTCCACAGTAATGTCACCAAGCACGCCGCCTTGGACCTGCATGGAACCTACGTCTTGACGGGCTGCCCGGGCACGTTCGCGCTGGTTCTCCATTTCTCTCTCAAAACCTTCATGGTCAACCTTCATGCCTTCTTCTTCAGCGTATTCTTCTGTTAATTCAACAGGGAATCCGTACGTATCGTACAAACGGAACACATCAGCTCCTGCAATGGTGTCTGAACCGTTGTTTTTAGCCGACTGGATAACCGCTGATAGAATAGCCAATCCTTCGTGCAATGTTTCGTGGAAACGCTCTTCCTCATTTTTAATTACACGTTGAATAAATTCTTGCTTATTTTTCACTTCGGGATAGAAATCGTTCATGATTTCACCGACAACCGGAACAAGCTCAAACATGAACGGACGGTTAATGTGGATTTGCTTCGCATAACGGACAGCACGACGGAGCAAACGACGAAGTACGTAACCGCGGCCTTCGTTGGATGGAAGGGCTCCATCTCCTACAGCAAAAGCAACCGTACGAATATGATCAGCAATTACTTTAAATGCCACATCTTTCTCCTCACTTGTACGGTATTTCTCGCCGGAGATAGCTTCTGTTGCTTCAATAATTGGCATAAATAAATCTGTATCAAAGTTTGTCGGCACTTCTTGGATAACAGATGTCATCCGCTCAAGCCCCATCCCAGTATCGATATTTTTCTTTGGGAGTGGCGTATAGGTTCCATCAGGATTGTGGTTAAATTGAGAAAATACTAAGTTCCAAATTTCTAAATAACGCTCATTTTCCCCGCCTGGATAAAGCTCTGGGTCCGTTTCATCATTTCCGTATGACTCGCCACGGTCATAGAAGATTTCCGTATTTGGTCCACTTGGCCCTTCACCTATATCCCAGAAATTCCCTTCCAATCGAATGATTCGCTCTTCTGGCAGCCCTATTTCTTCATGCCAGATAACAAAGGCTTCATCGTCTTCCGGATGAATAGTCACGGACAATTTGTCGGGCTCAAGAGCCATCCATTTTTCATCAGTTAAAAATTCCCAAGCCCAATGAATCGCTTCTTTTTTAAAATACTCTCCAATTGAGAAATTCCCAAGCATTTCAAAGAAAGTATGGTGGCGGGCTGTTTTTCCGACATTTTCAATATCGTTTGTCCGGATGGACTTTTGAGCATTGACGATTCGCGGATTTTCAGGGATCACTCGGCCATCAAAATATTTTTTTAAAGTGGCTACACCGCTGTTGATCCACAACAAACTTGGATCATCATGGGGTACGAGTGGGGCACTCGGCTCCACACGGTGATTTTTCTCCTGAAAGAAATCTAAAAACATCTGACGAATTTGAGCACCAGTCAACGTTTTCATATACAATTCCTCCTGTTAAATAATGAATGGGATCGGTCATTTCAAGGCAACAAAAAAAGCCCCGTTCCCCGGACAGGGACGAAGCTTTTCGCGGTACCACCCTGATTATGAACCAAAGCTTGCCAGTTCATCTCTCAAAGGCCTTAACGCGGCAAACGGCAGGGATTAGCTGCTCTCCGGACTAGCTTTCCGTTACCCTTCACCTGGAGCTTCTTCCAGCCATGGAAACTCCTCTCTGACGTGCTCGGCACTTAGGTGGACTATAACATACTCGATCCATCATTGATTTATATTTGTTGAGATATATCGAATTATAAAAAACTCTGAACCTGTTTGTCAATGCGGAGCTTTTTGCAAACGGACCTTCACTCGCCTTTCCGCCATAAAGGCTGCCTTGAAAATGATGAGAACCGGCACAGCAATAATAAGGCCGATAATCCCTCCTGCCTCCCCACCAAGCAACAGGGCCCCGATAATGAATAATGGATGGAGATGGACACTTTTTCCGACGACCCACGGGGACAGCACATTCCCTTCGATAAACTGCAAAAAAAGCACGATAATTGCTGTATAGATAGCCAATCTCCCGGATATAGTTAATGCCACAAAAACAGCTGGAACAGCCCCAATAATTGGCCCAAAATACGGGATGACATTCGTAATTCCGATGATCAAGCCGAGCAAAATAGCATATTTAAGACCTATGAATGTGAAGAGCAGAGCTGCCACAGCCCCGATAACTAAGCAGACAAACAGCTGGCCTCTGATATATCCTCCTAATGATCTGTCCAATTCTTTGATAAACCGCAACGCCCTTGTTCTCCACCTTTTTGGTGTAAAGGTCCAAGCGGCTTTTTTTACCCGATCGATGTCTTTCAATAAATAAAAAGAGATGAAAGGCACAACGGCTAGCAGCAGAAGGAAATTGACCATTTTCATGAGCACATTCATAAATGCTTCCACAAGGCCTGAAAGCCAAAGCTCAAAGCTGACAATGCGATTATGAATCTTTTCTTGTATTCCATCCGGCCAAGTCAATGTTTCTGCTTCAAGAGCAATGATCTGTTCTTCATACATCTTTGACAGCTCAGGAGCACTTTGTGACAATTCTCTAAGCTGATCGATAAATAAAGGTACACCTCGAAATAAGCAAATACCGATGATGCCAAAAAACAAGATATAAATAAGCAAGATTGACATGGTTCTAGACACGCCCCGCTCAGCCATTTTTTCTACAAGCGGATGCAGCAAATAGGCTATAAATCCGCCTAATAAAAAAGGCATAAGACTCACGAGCACTCCCCGCAACAGCGGACTCAACACAGGATTTAACAAATACAAAACATACACCGTCAGCAACATTAGCAGTCCTGCACAAGCTAAATACAGCCACTTCAACTTCAATTTATTTTCCATCGGATCCGACATCCTTTAATAAACCGTTTTATCTAGTTTGCAGCTAGATGCCATTTGTTTATTCATCCAATTAAGAAGATCGATCCATTGCCTCAACAGACTTTCTTTTAAAAAAAGCTTGTGAAGGAATTCCTTCACAAGCTTTTTCAGCCCAAATCTATATGATGCCGGCCAGAGCACTCAGGGCGCTCAGCGACCAGCCCGTACGCCGGCTTCGATCTCTCTGACGGAGTCAAAAAACGACTCCTTGTCGAGTCCTCCAGCCGCCTAGCTGGCTAATCGGGTCGCTTCCGCTTTTCTTTGTCTAGCTCCGCCTCTTGGGGCTCGAGGTCATAAGCCAATCTGACTGAGTGGCAAAAAACGCCCATTCGTCAGATTAGCTTATGCTTGTCGCCCCAGAACAGTCGGCTCTGCTTTTCTAATTACCCCATTCTTCTTTTTTCTTCTTCGAATAGATCGTTGAGAGAGCTTAAGGAACCATCTTCTTCAACTTGATGAACAGAGATCACATTTTTTTCGACGGAGAGCTCAATAAAGCAATTCCAACAATAATACTGTGTTGTACCAATTTTTCCAATTTCTTTGCTTTGACAGTTTGGGCATGTAATCATGGGCGTCACCTCGCACGTTTTTTGCAAACAGGGTGCCCAGCTTTTCCCACTTTTATACATGCCCAATTATAAAAAGTCGTACGGTGTAATGGTTTTCATCCCGATCATTGGATCAATAGCCATCATGGTTTCTTCCGTTAGCAAGATTGAATCAGCCGCTTCTTCTTCTGCACAGTCATCCGCTAACACCTTTATTAACTTTTCTTTTAACGCTGTTTTACGCATCAGGTCGTCATTGCGCTCGATCCCAATTCGAAATGCCTCTTCCTCCCCGCACAGGATCAAAAATTGCTTGCTGCGAGTGATCGCGGTATAAAGCAAATTACGACGCAACATGCGGTAGTAACTTTTCACTACCGGCAAAATAACGATCGGAAATTCACTTCCTTGAGATTTATGGATAGAGCAGCAAAAAGCGTGCGTAATTTGATTCAAATCCTGTCTCGTATAGGTGACTTCATTTCCTTCATAGGAGACGATCACCATATCTTGCTTTTCGGTATTTTCTTTTGCAAAAAAGATCGATACTACTTCTCCGATATCCCCATTGAAAATATTTTGTTCCGGCTGATTAACGAGCTGAAGAACCTTATCACCGATCCGGTAATGAATGTCTCCAAAGTCAATTTGCTTACGGGAACCATCCGGGTTGGGATTGAGGATTTCCTGTAAAATTTCATTGAGCCGATCAATGCCTGCCGGCCCTTTATACATCGGAGCAAGCACTTGGATATCTTTGGCTGTAAAACCTTTCCTAATGGCGCTTTTTACAACTTGCTCTACTGCATCAGGGATTTGCTGAACATGGCAGGGGATAAAAGAACGGTCCTTTTGCTGCTTCGTCAAATTAGACGGCAACAAACCGCTTTTAATTTCATGGGCCATTTCAATGATCGAAGATCCCTCTTCCTGGCGGTAAATATCTGTTAACTTTACAGTTGGAATCACACCGGATGCAAGCAAATCCTTTAATACTTGACCAGGTCCTACAGAAGGCAGCTGGTCTTCATCCCCTACTAGCACGACTTGCATATCATCCGGCAATGCTTTAAACAATTGATGAGCCAGCCAGATATCCACCATTGATACTTCGTCCACGATCAGCAGCCGCCCTGGAACCTCTCGTCCCTCTTCCTCTTCCATCGTTTCCTGTCCACTGAACCCGAGCAGGCGATGAATGGTTACCGCGGGCAGACCGGTTGACTCAGCCATCCTTTTTGCTGCCCGGCCTGTTGGTGCGGCAAGCTTAATTGGAAACGGTTCATCCTTTCCATACGCTTTAGGATCCAGCGAACAGCCATGCAATTCCGAATAAAGCTCCACAATGCCTTTAATGACCGTCGTCTTTCCCGTGCCTGGACCTCCCGTCAACAGCATAATTGGCGACATCAATGCTGTTTGAATGGCTTCTTTTTGTGATGGTGCATATTGTACGCCTGTTCTTTCCTCCAAATCGCCAAGTGCCAACAGAAATTCTGATTCAGGGAACTGGTCTTCATACTCTGTTTGCTTAAGCAAGCGCTCAATATTTGTAACAAGGCCTTTTTCCGAAAAATATAAAGAGGGTAGAAACACACGGTTATCTTCCCCGACCACTTTTTCCTCTTGCTCCAAAACAATCAGCTGCTTCGCTATCGCCTCAAAGGCGATTTGCTCTTTTCCGCTCTTTTCAAGAAGCGCCTTCACTTCTTTTAACAGCGGTTCTGCTTCCAAATAGCAGTGACCTTCCTGCATGCACTGCTGTTCGACAGTAAACAAAATTCCTGCTTTAATACGGTCGGGATGCTCACCCCCAATACCAATTTGCGCACCAAGCTCGTCTGCCCGACCAAAGCCAATTCCTTCGATATCCTCCACAAGTTGATAGGGATTTTTTTGGATCACTTCAATGGCCTGCTGCTGATAAGCCTGATAAATTTTCATGGAAAGCTGTGGGCCAAAACCATACTGGCTAAGTGCGATCATAATTTGCTCAAGCCCTTGATGTTCAAGAAGCGTTTCATAAAGCGACTGGGCCTTGTCTGCAGGGAGTCGTGGCACCTCTTCAAGCGAAGAAGGGTCATTGAGAATTTTGGAGATCGCTCCCTCTCCCAGCGTTTCTACAATGGTTTCTGCTGTTTTTTTCCCAATTCCTTTAAACAAGTCACTCGATAAATATGTGACAACCCCTTGCTTCGTCTGCGGGATTTCCTTTTGAGCATGCCGCGCATGAAACTGACGGCCAAACTTAGGGTGTTCCTTAAACACGCCATAAAAAGAGTACACTTCATGTTCATGGATTTGTGGAAAATACCCTGTAACAACCACTTCTTTATCTTCACAGACATCATTCGTTTCAGTGACTCGAATCCGCATAACTGAGTAAAAGTTCTCTTCATTATGGAAAATCGTCACCAGATGCCGCCCTTTTACATATTTTTCTCCATTTGCAAACAAATCCATTGAGCCTTGTTCCATCGGAGGCACTCCTTATATGTCATTAGCTTTTTCTATCATTTTCTTTCCATAGCCAGCCAGCATATGATCTGGCTGAACTTCAAGCGCACGGTTGAACATAGCTAAAGCTCTTTCTGCATCTTCCAAATGTCCCGCATAGGCAACACCAAGATTATAGTAAGCATCCGCATGCCCCGGATCTTCTTCAACCACTTTCTCTAGCTGGCGGATCGCTTCATCATAGGCTTGCACCTTCGCTAAAGAAAGGCCCAGTTGAAAGCGGGCTTCTGTATCAGCTTCATTTAACTCCACTGCACGCTGTAAATATGGAAGGGCAAGGACGGGTTGATCCAGCTGAGCAAACGTCATGCCAAGCATAAAAAAGGCGTCGCTCTCTTCTATTCCTGACTTAACCGCTTGTTCAAATTCACGGCACGCCTCCTCTAGTCTTTCTTGCTCATAATAGAATGTACCGAGTGCATAATGCGCAGCACCTGCTGCTGGCTCTACTTCAATAGCTTTTTTATAAAATCGCTCAGCCCGCTCAAGCTCACCAACTGTCGATAACACATGACCAAAATTAATATATGCCGTCGGATCTTCCGGAGCTTCTTCAATTCGCTCTGAAAATAGCTTTAACGCTTCCTCCACTTTTCCTTGCTGCAAATATTCAATACCTTGTAAGTTCTTGTCCATTGGTCACCTCTATAGTTATATTCATCAAAATTATACCACAGAGCTGCATCGTTCTTAACAGAAGAGATTAGCTTGAAAAAGAAACGAAGACAGCTCAACGAATCAGTCCCTGTCTTCATTTTTAATGAAGGCAAGCGAAGCGCTTGTTTGTCTATCCTTAAACGCTCATTGATAATTTCTCTAGTAAATCGACTTATGACAGGTAATATGAGACAAAGAGCTAAATTATTTATTTTCACTGATTCAGAAGATTACGGCCTAAAATTCTAGATGTATTGAGCAAAAAATAAAACCTTTAAAGCAGAACACCGCTTTAAAGGTTTTATCTTGTCTCTTTACCCGACATATGTCAGTCTTTCTCCATTTTTAAACACTTGGTCAATCGTTGCGCCGCCAAGACACTCTTCTCCATCATAGAAAACAGCGGCTTGTCCCGGCGTAATCGCCCGGACAGGCTCATGAAAGTCCACTTTTACTTTTCCATCTTCAAGTAAATGAACCGTCACTTTGTTGTCCTGCTGGCGATAACGGAATTTTGCCGTGCATTCAAACGACTGCGGCTTTGGCTGATTTGAGACCCAGCTTACTTGATCAGCAATCAATGAATTGGAATACAACAAGTCATTATGAAATCCTTGTTCAACATATAGGATGTTCTTTTCTAGGTCTTTTCCCACTACGAACCAAGGCTCGCCCGATCCGCCAATACCAAGGCCGTGACGCTGTCCGATCGTGTAATACATTAATCCATCATGACGGCCTTTTACTTCTCCGTCCATTGTAGTCATCAATCCTGGCTGTGCCGGCAGGTAACCGCTTAGAAATTCCTTGAAATTGCGTTCTCCGATAAAGCAAATGCCCGTACTGTCTTTTTTCGCCGCTGTCGCGAGGCCTGCTTCTGCTGCAATTTCACGCACACGCTTCTTATCAATATCCCCAATTGGGAAAAGCACTTTTTCAAGCTGATCTTGCTGTAGCTGGTTTAAAAAGTATGTTTGATCTTTATTTTCATCCACGCCACGAAGCATTTTCACTTCTTCGCCGCTGTGATCTACCCGTGCGTAGTGGCCTGTTGCCAAATAATCCGCTCCGAGACTCATGGCGTGCTCGAGAAAGGCTTTAAACTTAATTTCTTTGTTGCACATTACATCCGGGTTTGGCGTACGTCCTGCTTTATATTCATCGAGAAAATACGTAAATACCTTTTCCCAATATTGCTTTTCAAAATTAACGGCATAATAAGGAATGCCGATTTGATTGCACACACGTATGACGTCGTCGTAATCCTCTGTTGCTGTGCAGACGCCAGATTCATCTGTGTCATCCCAATTTTTCATAAAAATCCCGATGACATCGTAGCCCTGCTCCTTCAATAAAAGGGCGGCAACCGAAGAATCCACGCCGCCGGACATGCCGACAACCACACGGGTATCTTTCGGTGCTTTCTTCATTTTGTCCACTCTCTTTCTAAGCAGGGATAGTTACTTACTTATTTGTTAGGCGTTCAATAATTGCCGCCAAAGCTTCTCCTGCTTGATCTATTTGTTCTTTCGTATTGGTGATGCCAAAACTGAAACGGATGGAGTTGCGAAGGCGTTCAGATTCCTTCCCAAACATTGCCACGAGTACATGCGATGGTTCAATTGACCCCGCTGTACAAGCAGATCCGCTCGAAGCAGCAATTCCAGCAAGATCTAAGTTCACAAGCAACGATTCTACATCTGTTCCAGGAAAACTCAAGTTTATCACGTGAGGCAATGATCGTTCAAGCGATCCGTTCATCGAAAAGTTCACCTGTTTTTCCGACAGCACCCGGGTGAGCTGTTTCTTAAATGACATATAACGCTCTCTTTTTTCTTCCATGGATGCCATTGCCACTTCAATTGCCTTTCCAAAACCAGCAATCGCCGGAACATTCTCTGTTCCCGCTCGGCGCTTTCTCTCCTGCTCGCCGCCAAAGAGGCCAGGGGTGAGTGTGAGCCCTTCTTTTACATAGAGAAATCCGATGCCTTTTGGGCCGTTAATTTTGTGGCCTGATGCCGACAGCAGGTCAATATGTTCGGCTTTCACATCAATCGGTACAGCTCCGTATGCCTGCACTGCATCCGTATGAAAAACAGCCTGGTGTTCTTTTAACAGTTCACCAATCTCAGCAATCGGCTGGATCGTTCCTATTTCATTATTTCCATACATGATCGATACTAAAATTGTATCTTCCCGCAGGGCGGCCGCCAGGTCTGACAGACGAATAAGTCCTTCTTCATTGACTGGCAAATAGGTCACTTCATATCCTTCATTTTCAAGATGAGCGCATGTATGAAGAACTGCATGATGCTCTATAGATGATGTAATAATATGACGGCCGCGTTGCTTCATCGCTTGTGCGGTTCCAACGATGGCTAAATTGTCAGCTTCGGTGCCTCCGCTCGTAAAAATGATCTCGTTAAAATTAGCACCAATGCTTGTTGCCGCCATTGTCCGTGCTTTGTCTACAACCTGCCGTGATGCTCGGCCAAATGAGTGGATGCTTGACGGATTGCCAAAGGTGTCATTCATTTGTTCTACCACTGTTTGTGTTACTTCCGGATGCATGGGAGTCGTTGCCGCATGATCTAAGTATATGCGTTCCATTCCTCTGATCTCTCCTTAAATATAAAACATGTAGGCGTCGGATTGGCCGTTGCCGTCCGTGTGCTTCGCCAAATCCTCCAATGTTGTATTTTCAAGCACTCCTTTGATCGCGTCGCTAATTCGAATCCACAGCTCACGCTTTGCCGGCTCCTCGTCTTCAATGCCTTCAACGAGACTGATTGGTCCTTCTAGCACGCGAATAATGTCTCCCGCTGTAATTGTTTCCGGTTCTCTGCCAAGTACGTACCCGCCATAAGCGCCACGTATGCTGCGAACAAGTCCAGAGTTACGGAGCGGTGCAATCAGCTGCTCAAGATAGTGCTCTGACAAATTGTGGGCACCCGCAATAACTCTTAAAGAAGTCGGGCCCTCCCCGTGTCTCTTTGCCAATTCAATCATAATTGTTAATCCATATCTTCCTTTAGTTGAAATTCTCATATGTTTACCCCCTGATTTTGAGCTTTTTTCCATTCATTTACTCTGTTTATTAGTATATCGGAAAATTGTTGACATTGCGGCAATGAAACCCCAACCGCCGTTCCCATTAGCAAACTGAATAGAAACGTGCCGAAGTGAACCGGTCCACCGATCAGCCAGGCGATGGCTAACACGATAAATTCCATTCCTCGCCGGATGCTGGATACTTTCCAGCCTGTTTTTTTCATGACAGCCAGCATAAAGCTGTCTCGTGGCCCAGCGCCAAGCTGTGCAGAAAGATAAAAAGACATTCCATAAGCCATGACAAACACACCTGCAATAAACATGACGAGCTTTCCTTTGAAGCTGCCGGGTGTGACAATGATCGGCAGCCATAAAAAGAAATCAATGAAGATACCAACAAGCAGCATGTTTAAATAAGCCCCTATTTGCGGCCATTCTCGCAAATAGAAAGAAGCAATCCCTAAAATTAAAAGACCGACAAGCACCGACCATGTACCAACCGTCAGTCCTACTTGTTCATACAATCCTACATGAAGGGCATCCCACGGCGTTGCCCCAAGGTCTGCTCGAATCAATAGAACAATACCGAGAGACATAAATAAAAGGCCAATCGTAAAAATCGTCAGCCGAATCACAATATTCCCCTGCTTTTTTGCCTTTTCTCTTTTCATCCATTTTTCCCCTTATCGAATGGATTGTCTATTACCTTTAATATAGTCAGCTTTCGCTATTATATCATAGAAAACCGGTCAAAAAACATGCTCTGCTCTCATTTCCTATGATACAGTGGAGAAAAAGAATTAGATCAAGAAATGAGGAATAAGCATGAAACCATTAGCCTTTCGAATGCGTCCGCGGACGATCGAAGAAATTGTTGGCCAGGAGCACTTGGTCGCCCCTGGAAAAATCATTTATCGCATGGTCGCAGCAAAGCAGCTGTCCTCCATGATTTTATACGGCCCGCCCGGCGTTGGCAAAACATCGATCGCCAGTGCTATTGCCGGCAGTACAAAATATGCTTTTCGGACATTAAATGCTGTCACCAGCAACAAAAAAGACATGGAAATTGTGGCTGCCGAAGCAAAGATGTCGGGAAAGGTCATTTTACTTCTTGATGAGGTCCATCGGTTGGACAAAGGCAAACAAGATTTTTTGCTGCCATTTTTGGAGAATGGGATGATTACACTAATTGGAGCGACCACAAGTAATCCCTACCATGCAATCAATCCCGCGATTCGCAGCCGCTGCCAAATTTTTGAACTAACACCGCTGACACCTATCCAAATTGAAGAAACATTACGGAGGGCTCTTGAGGATAAAGAACGGGGTCTCGGCAGTTATCATACGGAGGTAGAAGAAAGCGCCCTTCAGCATTTTTCCCAGGCGAGCGGTGGTGATGTGCGCAGTTCATTAAATGCCCTTGAATTAGCGGTGTTATCTACACCTCCAAACGAAGAAGATGTCGTTGTTATTAGCCGTGAGATAGCTGAAGAATGCTTGCAGAAGAAAAGTTTCTCTCACGATAAAGACGGTGATGCTCATTATGACGTGATCAGTGCTTTTCAAAAATCCATCCGGGGCAGCGATGTGAATGCGGCTCTTCATTACTTGGCACGGTTAATTGAAGCTGGTGATTTGCCCAGCATTACAAGAAGGCTGCTTGTGACGGCTTACGAAGATATTGGTCTTGCTAGCCCACAAGCAGGACAGCGGACACTCGCCGCTATACAAATCGCGGAAAGGATTGGTTTTCCGGAAGCCCGAATTCCACTGGCAGCAGCCGTTATTGAATTATGCTTGTCACCGAAGTCCAATACAGCCATTACAGCGATCGATGCTGCTCTCACTGATATACGTGCTGGTAAAAGCGGTGACGTGCCTGACCATCTGAAAGACGCTCACTATGCAGGCGCCAAGGAACTTGGCCGTGGGATTGAGTATAAATACCCTCATAATTATGACAGCGGCTGGGTGAAACAGCAGTACCTTCCTAATACGTTAAAAAACAAACGCTATTACGAACCGAAGCAAACAGGGAAATTTGAACAGGCGCTGTCTGGCATCTATGAAAAAATTGAGAGAGGGAAATAACAGACAAAAAATTGAACATGCCCATGGCTATTGCAGATGTTTCTCTGCTTGAAAACTTGTCATATCCCCTCCTTCCTTTCGGTAAAATGATAGGAGTATGACAAAAGGAGAGGTTGTATGGTCAAGTCGTATGCTGAAACGGCTAAATTTGAACATGAATTTTGGTTGCAAGTATTAGGTGATCATGCCCGCTTCATTCACGATTCGCTTGCTCCAACTGAACAACGGGATATCAAACTGGCCCATCACTTCATCCAAGCTTTTGACCAGCTGTTGGAGAGCGTTCGAAGAGGAACAGATGATTTACTAGCGCTCAGCAGGCTGGCTGAGGGAGAAACAAAAAAGCTAAGAGCACTCAAACTCGATCTTATACGCAGGCATCTTATAGGAAAAGTGTCCATCCATCTAAGTCCCACCTTTATTAGCCATATGGTGAATGAACTTGACGAATATATGCGCCTATTAAATGACTTGAAAATAGGAGAAGTTCCTCCGATTTATCACGCGCTCCATCACCATTTATTGTGGCTGCTAGATGCAGCAGGCCACGCTGGTGCCATATCAGATAACATGGATCAGATTGAAAAGAAAATTAAGCAAAAAAGCGACAGCTTTACAAAGGATTTTGAAGCTTTTTACTTAAAAGCAGTAGAAATGACGGGATTCTTGCGGACTGCCCTTTCTACCTTTCCTGCATTGGATCGTTTTAACCAAGACACTTCTCTGGAAATAAAGCTATTTATGAATTTTCTCCGGGAAATTGAAGAACTGGAGATTAGTAAAGAAGCACTCGGAACATTCGCCCCGCTTATGGCTGACCATATGATGAGGGAAGAATGCTACTATTTAATGAAGCTCGCTGAGTCTACGGGACTGCAAATGCCAAGCTGCGATCCAACAAAGCCAAGAATAAATGAATAGCGAAAGAAAAGCGGCTGGTTTGCCAATCAGCCGCTTTTCTTTATTTAATCTCCTAAATGAAAAATGACACTTAAGCTATTTAATTTTTAAAAGCTCAAACAAGCATAACCCCGTTCTAATTTTAGGACGGGGGTAGAATACAGTTGTTTAACTTTTAATATAAGATATTTCACTGGACTAAAATTTAACTCTCTGTACACTAAGCTTAAGCAGCGACATCCCGCTTTGCAAACGTGGTAAATGCCAACAACTGAAAGAGGATATAATACACGGCAAGCACAGCTAGTGAAAAACCAGGCGTCATGCCTTCCACGAGCGGCTGCCCACTTTCAAATTGCATTAAATTTGTATTGGCAAACAGTAAATATTTGGCCCATTCATATTTCATAGCAATAATCATTGTCACATTCATGCCGACAAACAACAGGAATAAAGACATGCCGATAGCAAGCGAGCTGCTGCGGAATACGGCTGAAATCATAAACGCCATGGTGGCAAGCATAAACACATCGACGGACTTTAATACATACACTTTCAACAAGTAAAGGAACATGCTTTGTTCAACGACTTTCCCGCCTTCGTAGGCCAGGTGGGCAGATTCTCCGGAAGTGCCAAACAAGACAGCGCCAATCAGCGCAGATACAAGAAAGAGCACGGATATCATAAATAAACCGAACAGCACAACTGCCAAGTATTTAGAAAATAAAATTTTTGTGCGGCTGATTGGGCGGATCAGCAATAGCTTCACTGTTCCCCATGTGTATTCACTTGCAACAATTCCTCCTGCAATGATAATCATAAATAATCCTGCAAAGCTTAATAGATCACTGTTTCCTTCGATAAAAGACAGCATGTTTGTTTTTGTATCAATAGGTACATTATGCTCAAGTCGATAATCATTTACTTTTATTTGTCCCTGTAAGTATTCCTTACGATCTTTTGACATGCCCGTATCTTCTTGTAATTCTTTTTCATAACCAGCCGTTTCCGCCTTGATTATTTGTTGCCAGTCTGGCGTCTCTTTCTGCCGGCTCTCATCATACTTTGTAAAGCCGGCAAATGTACCTGCCATGAGAATTAGCAACCCGATCATGACATAGGTGCCAGGCCGTTTAAAAATCTTGATCCACTCGTTTTGAATTAAGCGTACCATTAGCTCACCGCCCCTTGCTTTTCTGTTATTTCTAAGAACCTTTCTTCCAGTGTTTTAGACAGTTGCTTGGCTTCATATACCTTTATATTCTTTGAAACAAGCAGACTAATCACTTCTGGAATTTGTTCTTTGTTTGCTTCAATGGATAAACAGCTTTCCGATATTTTTATTTGGGCGCCTTGGAAGGAAGCGGATAGTAATTTAGCTGCTGTTTCTACATGATTTACTTCTATTGAGTAAATTTCACGTCCGTCATCTACCCAGTCATGGACTGATTGGACATTAATTAAGCGCCCCTTTTGGATAATACCAATCCTGTCACACATCATCTCCATTTCTGACAACAAGTGGCTTGATACGATAACCGCCATTCCTTCTTTCTCTGCTAAATCACGGATATACTGGCGAATCTCTTTTATACCAGCAGGGTCAAGTCCATTTGTCGGCTCATCCAGAATGAGAATTTTTGGTTTGTGGAGAAGAGATTGAGCAATACCAAGACGCTGACGCATGCCGAGCGAATATGTTTTTACTTTGTCATGGATGCGGTCACTGAGCCCGACAAGCTCAATGACTTCGTCGATTCTTTCTTTCGTTATCCCTTTTTGCATGCGGGCATATTGTTGCAAGTTTTGATAGCCGGTTAAAAACTTATACATTTCAGGGTTTTCCACGATAGCCCCAATATGGCTCACAGCTTTCTCAAAGTCTTTTTGAATGCTGTGCCCACAAATGACAATGTCTCCTTCTGTCAATTTCATCAGCCCGACAATCATCCGAATAGTTGTTGTTTTGCCGGCTCCATTCGGACCGAGAAAACCAAATACTTCCCCTCCCTGTATTGTGAAACTTAATGAATCAATGATTTTTTTCCCCTTAATGATTTTGGAGACGTTTTTTAATTCTACTAATGCAGTCATGAACTAACCCCCTATTGGTAATTCTTTTTCAGCCATTGCAATACTGACAACCCTTCTTCTTCCCGAAGCTCCTCTACGTGGCAGCGGGCACGCACTTTTCCCTCATCTAAAATAACTGCTTCTTCCAAAACTGGCTCAATCTCTGTAATTTCATGAGTAGTGATAATAACCGTCTGTTCACCAAAATCAATAAAAGAAACGAGTCCTTTTACGATCGTGTCTCTTACCATCGGATCAAGCCCTAAAAAAGGTTCATCCAATAAAAGGACTGGAGCCTCACGTGAAAGAACAAGCAGCAGCTTCAGCCGTCCCTGCTGGCCTTTTGACAGTTTTTTCACTTTTTGATGACGCTCAAGCTGCATAAACTGAATCAGTTCTTCCGCTTTATTCATTGAGAAATCGTTATATTGAGAAGCAAAAAACTGAATCATTTGTTCCACGGTCAGTCCCGGATAAATCATTCCTTCACTCGCAAGATAAGCTACATCTTGAGCAATGTAACGATCTACCTCCCGCCCGTTAATCATTACCTCGCCTTTTGTAGGAAATACGAGACCTGCCGCCATTTTCATCATCGTTGATTTTCCACTGCCATTTGGCCCTAGAATGCCATATATTTTTCCTTTCTCAAACTGAAGGTTAATGTCATCCAAAGCTTTTCTCTTACCGTACTCTTTCGTGACATTTCGCAATTCAATCATTGCCGGCTGTCCCCTTTCCCGATAAAAATTGTTCCACTGCTTCTGCGATCTCGCCGTCTTCTACACCAATCCCTCGCATATTCTGTATAAAAGTTTCGATCATCTCCCGCTGAATCTCTACTCTTAGCTGCCTTTTCATCTCGCTTTGTTCAGTCATAAACGTTCCCTGCCCTCTCCTCGTTTCTACTACGCCCATGCGTTCCAACTCTCCATATGTTCGTTGTATTGTATTTGGATTAACACCCGACTGAATAGCCATCTCTCTTACAGATGGCAGCTTCTCACCCGGGCTGACCTCGCCACGGACAAATTGCTGAATGATCCGGTCAGCAATTTGCCGATAGATCGGTTTCGATGTTTTGAATTCTTCTGTCATGTTTTACACCTCTACTTTTCGATTGAGCAGCCAGGCAGCAGCTAAAAACAAAGCAACATGAAGGAGAATGGAAAAAATAACCGGCCATATTTGAACAGCGCCGTTCTCAATAGAGAAATGCATTCCGCCTACTCCCCATGCTCTCGCACCGGATTCACCGATATTTACAGTCCAACTTTCAAACCACTTTTGAACAAATGGTACTTGCAACAGCTTTGCTGTTATCCACTGGAGAAAGACATAGACGGCAATCACAACGAGCCAGCGTAATTTCTTGAATACCGGATAGGCGTTCAGCGAATGATACACCGCCCAAAGGAACAATCCCCAAACGGCAAAATATAAGGCTCCCGCTGTAAGGGCAATATTTAGCAAAAACCCTTCCCTGTAGGGCATCTGATTCTCGGGTGTATCAATAAAGCCTTGCGGCAAAGCAATGTTCAATGAAATGAGCGCCAGAACATCTGTTAGAACTAAGGAAACAATAAAAGCAGCAAGTGCCACCAAGATTTTGGAAAGCAGCAGCTTTACACCGCCTGCTCTACTATGCAGCCAATACTGCCCTTTCTCCTCCGCCCTCAGCAAGATCATTTCCGCAATCGGCAAAAGCGCCACATGAAAAAAGTAGATCATGAAGAGAAATGGAAAAACGAGAAAAAACTCTCCATAATAAACAGCAACTGCAAGGCCACAACCATATACTGCCAATACAAGAATCAGCCATAGCCAAAAATAATTTCTAATCAATAAAAAGTCTTTTCTTAACAGTCCTTGAAACATTAACGATCCCCCCGCGTATCGGCGTTCTAGTTAGATAGTACACTAGAACATTGACACTGTCAATTCCCATTTCCTGTTTTTTCTCATAAAAAAAGCCACCCTGTCTTTCTAGGGTGGCTCTCCTATTAACGATAATAAGTCAATGAGCGGAAGGAGACTTCCTTTGATTAGAAAAAACCTCTTTCTGCTCTGTATTATGCTTTTACCTACTTCTGCCTTGCTGCCGACCGTTTCTCATTTTTACTCTCTCTAGCCATAACGGTATTAGAAAGAAAG
Organism: Pseudobacillus sp. FSL P4-0506; assembly: GCF_038003025.1. NCBI lineage: Bacteria > Bacillati > Bacillota > Bacilli > Caryophanales > Bacillaceae > Pseudobacillus > Pseudobacillus sp. FSL P4-0506. The sequence continues at coordinate 1,867,035 of NZ_JBBOOI010000001.1, read as the reverse complement.
AGCTTATATTTGCTTTTCATCATTTACACGAGTAATTTTAATGTCTTTTAATAACTCTCTTACCACATAGCTGGCCATGACCAATCCGCAAACAGAAGGAACAAATGCATTAGAGGCAGGAGGCATTTTCGCTTTGCGAATCTCCGCTTGATCATTGCCAACTATCTTGCGAACATCCTCACGAATAACAATGGGACTTTCATCAGAAAATACAACCGGGATGCCTTTACGGATTCCTTCTTTTCTTAGACGAGTACGAATCACCTTAGCGATAGGGTCCGTGTGAGTCTTTGAGATATCCGTAATTTGAAAGCGCGTTGGGTCCATTTTATTAGCTGCCCCCATGCTCGAAATGATTGGAATGTTGCGTTTCAGGCATTCTTTCATTAAATGGATTTTATAAGAAATGGTATCAGAGGCATCAACCACAAAGTCCAAGCCATACTTAAAGAACTCTTCATAGGTTTCTTCTGTATAAAACATATTGAGCGTAATGACTTCACATTCCGGATTAATGTCAGCAATTCGCTGCTTCATTACTTCTGCCTTTGGCTGGCCAATTGTTGACAGCAAAGCGGGCAGTTGACGGTTCACATTAGTAATATCAATGGTGTCTTTGTCTACGAGTACTAGACGTCCTACCCCTGAACGAGCCAGTGCTTCCACAGAAAAGGAGCCAACCCCGCCGATACCGAGAATAGCGACGGTACTATTTTTTAAAATGTCGAGCCCTTCTTGACCGAAGGCAAGTTCATTACGTGAAAATTGATGCAACATGAATAGGATCACTCCATAACTTTAATAATATATTCTTATCTTTTCAGATAGGAATAATCTTACTTGAAAAGATACATTCATTCAATGTTTTCCCCATTATATACATAAAAAAAACAGCCTCTTGATCAGAGGCTGTCGGTTATTTTAGACACAGAGGGGAAATCCCGATCGTGCCGTCCTATAAATCTATATGTTTTGAACCCGCTCTAGGCAGGTGGGTGCCCTGCAGTAAAATTTGTAAGTCCTCGCGAAGGAGGCATGTACGCCATTTACAAACCCGAGCTCCCGTAACATACATTGTTCGGTCAAAACAGATAGTGAAAATAAACGGACACATCAGGACTTCCCTTCGTTGAAATTATAATAACATACGTAAATAATGTTTTCAACTTTCAATTGTCTAAATATTTAAAAATCACTTTTTCGCTGTTTGACGAATAGCTAAATGCAATTCCTCCAGTTGGCCGGAGCTTACTTCACTCGGAGCATCCATTAAAAGATCGCTGGCACTCGCTGTTTTTGGGAAAGCAATCGTGTCGCGTAAGTTTGTGCGCCCTGCAAGCAGCATAACCATCCGATCAAGTCCGAGAGCAATCCCGCCATGAGGAGGAGTCCCATACTCAAACGCATCCAGCAAGAAACTAAATTGCTCTCTTGCTTCTTCCTTCGTAAAGCCAAGCACTTCAAACATTTTTTCCTGGATATCACGCTCGAATATCCGAATAGAACCGCCGCCAAGCTCATACCCATTTAAAACAATATCATAAGCTTGTGCTCGTACTTTTTCCGGTTCATCATTTAGGAGTGGCAAGTCTTCACGAACTGGCATTGTAAATGGATGATGAGCAGCAAAATAACGCTTTGCGTCCTCATCATACTCAAGAAGTGGCCAATCTGTCACCCACAGGAAATTAAATTTATTTTCATCGATTAAGCCAAGATCCTTTCCAAGCTTTAAACGAAGAGCGCCAAGGGCGTCGGCTACGATCGATTTTTTATCTGCCACAAATAGCAATAAGTCGCCTGCAGCCGCTTCTGCAGAAGAGATTAAACCATTTTGTTCTTCCTCGGAGAAGAATTTAGCGATTGGTCCCTTCAAGCCGTCTTCTTCCACTTTCATCCAGGCAAGCCCTTTTGCTCCGTATATAGCAGCGAACTCCGTTAATGCATCAATATCTTTACGAGAGTAAATCGTTCCACCATTTTTAACGTTGAGGAGCTTAACTTGTCCACCGCTGGCAACAGCGCTAGCGAACACTTTAAAGCCTGAATCCTTTACTTGTTCAGACACATTGACTAATTCCATACCGAAGCGTGTATCCGGCTTATCGGAACCAAAGCGACTCATGGCCTCGTCATAGGTCATTCGCGGGAATGCCTCAGTTATTTCAATGCCTTTTACTCGCTTCATCACACGTTTCAGCATTTCTTCTGCCATAGCCATAATATCTTCCTGGCTCATAAAACTTGCTTCAATATCGATTTGTGTAAATTCCGGTTGACGGTCTGCTCGCAAATCTTCATCACGGAAACAGCGAGCAATTTGATAATAACGGTCAAATCCAGATACCATCAGCAGCTGCTTGAACAACTGTGGTGATTGTGGCAGCGCATAAAATTCTCCTCCGTGGACACGGCTCGGCACTAAATAATCACGCGCTCCTTCTGGTGTGCTCTTTGTCAAAATCGGTGTTTCTACATCAAGAAATCCTTCTTCATCAAGATAATCACGCACTGCTTTTGTCACATCGCTGCGCATTTTAAATGTTTCATACATCACTGGACGACGTAAATCCAGGTAGCGGTATTTCAAGCGAATGTCCTCAGACACTTCTGTCGCATCTTCAATTGGGAACGGAGGAGTTTTCGCCTCGCTTAAAATCGTTATTTCATTTACTTTTATTTCAACTTTTCCAGTAGCAATGTTTTCATTAACTGTACTTTCGTCACGAGCGATGACTGTTCCTTGAATATCTAATACATATTCATTACGTACTTTTTCAGCTATAGCTAATGCTTCAGCAGATGTTTCGGGATCAAACACGATTTGTACAATGCCTGTGCGGTCGCGAAGATCGATAAAAATGACTCCGCCTAAATCTCTGCGGCGCTGTACCCATCCTTTTAAAGTGACGCTTTCACCAATTTGCTGCTCTGAAATTTTTCCACATTCATATGATCTGCCAAACATTATTTTTCCTCCATTTTCTTTCTTAATGTCTCAACGAATTGGTCAAGCGTTATCTCTTGCTGCTCGCCAGTTTCCATGTCTTTTATATTGATTTTATTTTCCTTTAGTTCATCTTCGCCTAAGATTGCCACAAACCTTGCATTTAAGCGGTCGGCCGCTTTAAATTGAGCCTTCATTTTTCTGTCTTGATAGTCGCGTTCCGCCTTTATTCCTGCTTTTCGCAAGTCATGAACCAATTTAACCGTATGATCTCTCGCTTCTTCTCCTAAAGAAGCAACATAACAATCGAGACGGTTGTCAGCTGTCCATTCGATCCCTTCTGCCTCCATGGCAGCTAGAAACCTTTCCATACTAAAAGCAAAACCGATACCAGGAACGTCCGGACCGCCCATTTCACTAACGAGCCCGTTGTAACGCCCGCCACCGCACAAAGTTGTAATGGCACCAAACCCCTTTGCCCGGCTCATGATTTCGAAAGCTGTATGGTTATAATAATCAAGGCCGCGAACGAGGGTGGGGTCGATCGTAAAATTGATGCCCAAAGCGGTTAAATAGCTTTGCACTTTTTCAAAATATGTACGGGAATACTCATTTAAATAATCTAGAATAGATGGGGCTGACTTCATTAATTCATGATCCCGGTCTTTTTTACAATCAAGGATACGCATTGGGTTTTTTTCTAAGCGGCTTTGACAATCCTCACAAAACTCTCCAATCCGCGGTTGGAAATGTTGGATAAGCGCTTCTCTATGAGATACTCGACTCTCTTTATCGCCAAGGGAGTTGAGGACAAGTTCAATGTCCTTTAATCCTGCTGATTGATAAATGTCCATAACAAGCGCCATTACTTCCGCATCAATCGCCGGATCTTCACTGCCAATCGCTTCCACACCAAACTGAACAAACTGACGATATCGTCCTGACTGCGGACGCTCATAGCGAAACATTGGTCCGTTATAATATAATTTAACCGGTTGGTTCGGGTCACCGAACATTTTATTTTCCACAAACGAACGAACAACAGCGGCTGTTCCTTCCGGGCGAAGAGTCAAGCTGCGGTCGCCACGATCAGTAAATGTATACATTTCTTTTTGCACGATGTCTGTTGTATCACCGACACTTCGTTGAAACAATTCTGTGTGTTCAAAAATCGGCGTCCGAATTTCTTTATATTGATAATTACGGCAAATATCTGTAGCAATCTTCTCAAGCTGCTGCCATTTCTCTACCGTTCCTGGCAAAATGTCCTGTGTGCCGCGCGGAATATTTACACTCATTTCCTTTTCCTCCTTCAATCAATTTTCAGGTGTTTTTTTCCAAATAAAAAAACTCTTCATCCCTCCAAATAAGGGACGAGAGTTTCATTCCCGTGGTACCACCCTAGTTAAAGCGAACTTGTCGCTTTCACTTTTCCGATAACGCTTGGTCGCGTTTTCCCTTACTAAAAAACTTTTCTTTCAAGGAAAAACCTCCGGAGTGTTCCTTCATTATGGTGCTGGCGGGAACAGCTTACAGCCATGGCTATTCCTCTCTGGACGTGCGATCCGTAATTACTTTTCTCCCTCATTGGTTTGATCATTCAATTGTCAGTAACAGCCAAACAGGTACTAACGCGTATGATAAGGCCCGGGAGACTTCTCTAGACAGTCTCCAACCGTACTACACGTACACCTTCCGCTTTTCAATATCAATGTTCCTATTATAAAAAACTTTACTGAAGCATTCAAGTTTCTTTTTCACAACTTTCCGCATATAGAAAGCTTTTTGACTGTTTTATCCTGAAAAGACGGACCATTTTCTTAATTTTAGAAAAATCACGGAAAGAAACACCAAATCGTGAAAGAGATGCTAAAATAATACGTGAATTTATTTATCTTTTTTGAAGGCGGTGGATTATGGAAAGAAAGACAGTCAGTTTAATCATGGCATTTGTTTTACTATTGAGCCTTTTGCCTGCAGCCACTACTTTTGCAGAGGAGGCGCAACAGGTAGAAATTGCCGTGAACAAAGCAAATGTTCGCAGTGAGCCGAGTATGTCCGCCAGCCTGGTGGGACAAGCAGAGCGCGGCAAGAAGTACATAGTATTAAAGGAAAAATATGACTGGTATCAAATTCAGCTTGCAAACGGCACAAAAGGCTGGGTTGCTGGCTATATTGTTAAAGGGGCCAGCACTTCGGTCCAAGAAGACAAACAAGGGATTGTAAAAAGTACAACAGCTGAGAGATCGGCGACTGTTCTCGTTGATGATTTAAACGTACGCAACGAGCCTTCGCTATCAGCCGGTGTTCTTGGCAAGCTGCATATCGGCGAGCAAGTACCAGTTGAAAAAGTGACAAATGATTGGGTACATATCCATTACAAGGGACAAAGAGCTTGGGTAAGTCGACAATTTGTCCGCATCTCGAATAAAACGAAACAAACAGCGGACAACAGCGAGGCTCCAGCAGACGGTTTTGCCGTTATTTTATATAATGGGACCAACCTTCGTTCCGATGCCAGCACATCTGCTTCTGTCGTGGCAAGAGGATCACAAGGAGAACGCTATCCTATTCAATCCCGGGTTGGCGATTGGTATAAAATTAGTCTTTCCAGCGGCCAAAAAGCCTATGTGGCGAGCTGGGTGGTGTCAGTCAATGGAAAGGCTGCCGTGGACGAGCCTTCAACCGAGCCAGTTGCTGACCGCACACCTGGGTTAAGAGGGAAAACCATCATTCTCGATCCGGGCCATGGCGGTGTCGATGCCGGGACCACGGGTATGCACGGAACGTTTGAGAAATTCATTACCTTAAAAACAGCGGAACGCTTATACCATAAGCTGCGTCAGGCAGGGGCTAATGTTATTTTAACCCGATCGGATGATCAATACATCTCTCTTCCTTCCCGGGTGGCCACGGCCAGATATCATCGTGCTGATGCGTTCATCAGTCTTCACTATGATAGCACTCACCATAACGGAGCAAACGGCTTTACTACCTATTACTATCACAATGGGCATAAACAGCTTGCAAAAAAGGTAAACCGTAATTTAGAACAGTCTCTTCCTATGAAAAATCGTGGTGTCCGTCACGGTGACTATTACGTTTTACGTGAAAACAGCCAGCCTGCCATTTTACTGGAACTTGGCTATTTAAGCAATCCACGAGAGGCTTCGGCTGTTGTAACAAGCCCTTATCAAGAGTTAATTACCAATGGTGTATATAATGGGTTAAGCTCTTATTTTAATAACTAATATGAAAAACAGACGAATCCAAAATGGATTCGTCTGTTTTTTTATTAGCCCTGTTACGAAGGAGTATGGATTGACGCTCTGGTCGCTTTGTTTTTATGGACGCTATCGCTTGAAGCGCCTGCACCTCTTCATTTCGTAGGAAGACAACCGACCTTCATGTCTTCCTGCTAAGAGAAAAAGCGACTCTCTAAAGAGCCGCTTTAGTTGCTTTCTAATATAAATGTGACCGGTCCGTCATTAATAAGGGACACATCCATCATTGCACCAAATTTCCCCGTTTCAACATGGACACCTTTTTCTCTCAGCATTTCATTGAATCGGTCGTACAATTTCTCAGCTTGCTCTCCTTTAGCGGCGCTCATAAAGTTGGGACGGCGCCCTTTACGGCAATCGCCATACAAGGTGAATTGAGAAACAGATAAAATGGCACCACCTTCATCAAGCAGTGAACGATTCATCTTTCCTTCTTCATCCTCAAAAATTCTTAAGTGGACAATTTTTTCTGCCAAATAAGCCGCTTCTGCTTCCCCGTCTTCATGAGTCACACCAACAAGAAGCACGAGGCCGCTATCAATGCGGCCTACCACTTCTCCTTCTACAGTAACCGATGCTTCTTTACTTCTTTGCAAAACAACTTTCATTGTTAAAACACCCTTAATTTAAAATTCTGTGTACTGAATAAATATCTGGTATTTGCTTAATCCGTTCCACTACTTTATGCAGGTGACTAATGTTGCGAATATAAATGGCCATATCAATCTTTGCCACTTTATTGCGGTCCGATCTCCCCGAAACAGTGGAAATATTCGTTTTCGTTTCGCTGACCGCTTGCAGCACCTCATTCAATAATCCTTGACGATCATACCCTGAAATTTCAATCTCAACCGTGTACTCTTTTTGATCAGCCGCGCCGCCTTCCCATTCTACTTCGATCAGACGGTCTGTCGATTCTTCATCATTGACGTTCGGACAATCAGCTCGGTGCACAGAAACACCGCGTCCTTTCGTAATATAACCAACGATGTCATCTCCAGGAACAGGATTACAACAGCGAGACAAACGGATAAGAAGATTATCAATGCCTTTCACTGTCACTCCGGAATTTTTCTTTGGATGAGACGGGGAGGAAACAGGCTTTAAATCTTTTAACGTTTCTTCAACGATTGCCTCCTGGTCTCTCATTTTCCGCAATTTTTCGGTCAGGCGGTTAACCACTTGCAAAGCGGTGATCCCATTGTATCCAACAGCTGCATACATATCTTCTTCATTGGCAAAATTAAACTTCTCTGCCACACGCTTCACATTGTCAGGAGTGAGGACTTCCTTCACATCGAAATCCATGTTTTTAATTTCTTTCTCAACTTGTTCCCGACCTTTAATTACATTTTCTTCGCGGTTTTGCTTTTTGAAAAATTGTTTAATCTTATTTTTCGCCTGTGAGGTCTGAGCCATTTTCAACCAGTCTTTACTTGGGCCGTATGAATGCTTAGATGTTAAAATCTCGACGATATCTCCTGTTTGAAGCTTATAATCGAGAGTAACCATCTTTCCATTCACTTTTGCACCGATGGTTTTGTTGCCAATTTCGGAATGAATGCGATAAGCAAAATCAAGAGGGACCGAGCCCTTTGGAAGCTCAATGACATCTCCCTTTGGTGTGAAAATAAAGACCATATCGGAAAAGAAGTCAATCTTTAATGATTCCATGAATTCTTCTGCATCCGCAGAATCATTTTGATACTCCATAATTTCCCGGAACCAGGACATCTTTTTGTCGAATGAAGCTTTTTCATCAACCGTCTTGCCTTCTTTATATGCCCAATGAGCAGCTACCCCGTACTCAGCGATATGATGCATATCCTTCGTGCGGATCTGTACTTCAAGCGGGTCTCCTTTTGGGCCGATGACTGTCGTATGAAGAGACTGATACATATTCGTTTTCGGCATAGCAATATAATCTTTAAATCGACCCGGCATTGGCTTCCAGCAAGTATGAATAATTCCTAATACTGCATAGCAGTCTTTAATACTGTCAACAATAACCCGAACAGCTAGCAAATCATAAATTTCATTGAATTGCTTATGTTGAAGCACCATTTTACGATAAATGCTGTAAATATGCTTTGGCCGCCCAGATAGCTCGGCCTTAATCGAAATCTCGTCCAAACGCGTCTTTACATCATTAATCACTTCATCCAAGTATTGCTCACGTTCCGCCCGTTTACGCTTCATTAAATTAACAATTCGATAATATTGCTGCGGATTTAAATAACGTAAAGCAATATCTTCTAATTCCCATTTAATTTTTGATATTCCTAAACGGTGAGCCAGCGGTGCGAAGATTTCAAGTGTTTCATTGGCAATGCGCCGCTGTTTTTCATGAGGCAAGTGCTTTAGTGTCCGCATATTATGCAGACGGTCTGCCAGTTTAATTAAAATAACCCGGATATCCTGCGCCATTGCTACAAACATTTTCCGATGATTTTCCGCCTGCTGCTCTTCTTTAGATTTATATTTAATCTTTCCTAGCTTTGTTACCCCATCTACGAGCATGGCCACTTCTTTGCCGAAGGCTTCTTCCATGTCTGCCAACGTTATGTCTGTATCTTCAACGACATCATGCAAAAAACCGGCTGCTACAGTGGCCGGATCCATTTCTAAATCTGCCAGTATTCCTGCTACCTGAATCGGGTGGATGATGTAAGGCTCCCCTGATTTACGGTACTGGTCCTTATGCGCTTCCTTAGCGTATTGATAAGCTTTTTCTACGAGCTTGACATGTTCTGCGTTTAAATATTCACTCGCCTTCTCAATCACTTCATCGGCAGTCAATACCCGATCTTTTGCCATATGTTTACTCACCTTTGCCATCTATTAAATATTTTTGTTTCTGCTCTAAAAGATACTAATAGTTCTTATTATCGAAAAAAAGTAGGCAGATGTAAAGATATCTTGCTCATTTTCTAAAGAAAATGAAAAAGAATGTCGAAAATATTCACGTTATTTTCAGATTTTTTCTAAAACTGCCCTTCTTTAGCAAAGAAGGTATAAAAAAACAGGCACTGTCATCAGTGCCTGTTTTTCCTTTTATTCATAAGGAATCAATGTCAATACATCATATCCGTCCAATTTACTGCGTCCATTCAAGTAAGAAAGCTCCACTAAGAATGCAATACCTGCCACGATTCCACCCAGCTGTTCCACAAGCTTAATGGTAGCTTCAATTGTACCGCCTGTAGCAAGCAAGTCATCTGTAATTAATACACGCTGGCCCGGCTTCACCGCGTCTTTATGAATGGTCAAAACGTCATCCCCGTATTCCTTTCCATAGGTTACCTTCACTGTTTCACGCGGAAGTTTTCCTTCTTTGCGCACAGGAGCAAAACCGACACCCAGCGCATAAGCGACTGGACAGCCGACAATAAATCCACGGGCTTCAGGACCGACAATTAGATCAATCTCTCTCTCTTTAGCATATTCGACAATTTGATCTGTCGCATAGCGAAAAGCCTCTCCGTTGTCCATTAATGGCGTAATATCTTTAAACTTAATGCCCGGCTTTGGCCAATCCGGTACAATTTTAATATACGGCTTTAAATCCATGATTCAACTTCCTCCTCATTATCAACAGGGGCATTCACATGCTTATCCAGCCAGTCCTTTAATTCCTGGCATGAAGAATAGAGCAGCTGATTCTCCAGTTCAAATTGCATTTTCTTATTTTGATAGGTTCGAGATTCATTCAAATCTCGTTTAGGAGCCTGTTCATTCAAATGAATGACTCCTTCACTTATTGTAACAAAGTCAAGCTCAAAAAACACTTTTGACATAAAGTCAATCGTTTCCCGCGACCACCCGCGATGCTGGGCAAGCTGGTCTCCTTGTTTAGTTAAATCAAAGCTTTTTCTTTTTAATAAAAAAGCGTATAGCCATTTAAAATGTTCCCTCGTCGGCATCGTGCTGAAGAAGTGACTGTCCTTTTGATAGAAGTGAGCATAGATGCGTTCCGGGCAGCCTGTTTGCAGGAGTGCTTCCACTACTTCTCTCGTCGGGGGCAAGTCAACCAGCACAATGTTTTGCTTGTCAATGGACAATTGTAAAGCGGCTTCCTGCCCATTGACATATACAGTTTCTCCAGCAAATTTGCCTAAATTTAATTCGGCTGCTGTTTCCTCTTTAAATGTAACCAACAAGCGGTCATCCGGCACTTGGCTTATCCACCTTTCAAGCTGCCGATGACCTCTGACGTCAAATAATTGCCAATCGTCCACACGAAGATCTTTTAGAAACAATTGCGGCTTTCGAATATTATTCCACTCATTAACTGCTAATTCTCCAATAGCTGATACTTTTGAAAAAGGAGCAATATGATCAGCATATTGGCCCAGGCCAAAACCAATGCTATCCAGCGAACCGGCAGGGTCTTCAAGCTGAAGCTTCAAATGTGTCTTATCGGATCCAATCTTACGAATAGTGGAAAATTCCACTTTCTCGATCAGTACTTGTGGTTTGGGGTTGCCCATTCCATAAGGTGCCAACATATTCAATTCTTCAATTACAGACAAATTCACCTGTGCTAGCGGCACCACTGCATCAAGCTCCGTAACAGGAACCAGGTCTTCGGCAGATAGCTGCTCGCTAGCGAGTGAGCAAAGACGCTCTCTCAGCTCATCAACATCAGACAATTCCAGCGTCATGCCAGCTGCCATTGGGTGCCCACCAAAATGAGGAAGCAATTCCCGGCACTCGGACAAATTCTTGAAGAGATCAAAGCCTGGAATACTTCTTGCTGATCCCTTTGCCTTATTCGTTTCTGGATCAAAACTAAGCACAATAGCCGGCCGGTAGAATGTATCTACTAGTCTCGATGCCACAATGCCGATCACACCAGCATTCCAATTTTCTTTGCCTACAACAATAACAGGATATTTTTCTGGGGGATAGTGGGCCTGTACTGTCTCAATTGCTTCCTTTGCAATCTCTGAAACAATCGTTTGCCGTTCTTTGTTCATGGCGTCAATTTCCTGGGCAAGTTCACTCGCCTCTGCCCGATCTTTTGTGAGCAGTAAATCAACAGCCGGCGCTGCATCAGCGAGACGGCCGGCGGCATTGATGCGAGGAGCAATCATAAAGCCCACTGTTTCCTCATCTACCGCTTCTGGCTTTGTAGATGTTAGCTGTAAAAGCGCTTCAATTCCTGGACGCGAAGCCTGCTGAAGCTTTTTTATTCCCGCTTTGGCGATGGTTCGATTCTCTCCCTTTAAAGGCACAAGATCTGCAATTGTCCCAATAGCAGCCAGGTCCAATAGATGTTCCGGCACATGGCCATACAACGCATGGGCCACCTTAAAGGCTACTCCAACGCCTGCTAAATAAGGAAATGGATAGCTTCCTCCTGGCAGATTCGGATGAATAATAGCCAGCGCCTGCGGAAGCTCTGGTCCCGGCTCGTGGTGATCAGTAATAATTAAATCCATGCTAAGCTCAGCGGCTACAGCTGCTTCATTCACTGCAGCAATACCCGTATCTACAGTAATGATTAGCTGATACCCCTGTTCCTTTGCCAAACGAAAAGCTGACTCATTTGGCCCATATCCTTCGGTAAAGCGATTTGGAATATAGAAATCTACTTTTGCCCCCAAATCCGTTAAAGCCGTCATCATAACAGACGTGCTGCTTACTCCGTCTGCATCATAATCTCCAAATACTAAAATGGGCTCTTCATTTTCAATCGCCCGATAAATTCGCTCAATCGCTGTTCTCATTCCATCGAACAAAAATGGATCGTGAAATTCATGCCCTTTATCGTATAAAAAACTCCGCGCTGCATCTGTCTCAGTTATACCGCGATTGATCAACAAGGAGGCCAACAATGGGCTAATTCCCAATTGTTCCATCAGTTGATCCCTCACTTGTTCATCTGTCTTCTGAACAATCCAGCGGGTTTTTGATTTTAACATACCGTCACCCCTTAGCCCTACTATTATACAAGAGTAAAAATAGGGATTCAATGCAGGTGTTTATTTTCATAAAAAAAAGCGTTCTAGAGCAAATCTTCTAGAACACCTTGTATGGAGAGGATCCCTGCTTATTTTCCATCAGGAGCTATTCGTTTGATTGAATCAGCTTGGCTCTTTTCCCGTCTCTCCAGCTTTAAATCGTGAAGTTCCTGTTTTAGTTTTTCAATTTGATGAATAAGCACATCGTTTTGCCGCCTCAAGCCGATTGTACGAAACAGACTGAACGCTCCTGAAACTACTCCTCCCATTAATACCGAAACTATGATGACAAGGACAAGCGGCCATTCCGACTGTCCAAATACATAATTTACTTCCACCGGATTAACGTTAATGACAGCAAACACTGCAACAACCAAAGCAAAAAGAATCACGAGTAGCAAAGCCGATTGCATCTTCATCTTTATTCCTCCTTTTCAGCTAACTCTCTTCCTTGAAGCGCGATTGGTCGGGGTTTATATGAATGAAAGCGTCCTGAACGTCAGGAAGTGCCAGCAGCTTCTGCTTTACTTGCTTTCCGACACTATGCCCTTCTTCTACGGTCATTAAAGGATCCACGGATATTTTCAAATCTATAATTACATAATGGCCGTGTTCCCGTGCGTAAAGAGAATTAATCTTTCGCACATCAGGAACAGATAAGACGGCCTCTCTAAATGAGCCTGTATTCTCCTCATGAAGAACATGGTCCATTGTGTTGTGTATCGACTCGCTTCCGACCGTCCAAGCAATCTTCAACACAAGCACCGAAACAAGAAGCCCCGCAACTGGATCACCATAAACAAGCCATTCTATTCCGAGCTTCCCACCTAGCATCGCGGCCCCAATACCAATCAGTGCAGCTATAGAAGAGTACACATCCGAACGGTGTTCATATGCGTTCGCAATTAGCGCATTGCTCTTTAACCTTTTTCCCAACCGGTACTTGTATTGAAACATCGCCTCTTTCACAAGAATAGAAAAGAGAACAGCATAAATAGCAATGGCCTTGGGAGGCTCGATGTTGTGAAAAAATGCTTTAACTGACGAAATGCCAATCTCGATTCCGACAAGAACGAGCAGTACAGCAACAACAATAGCTGAAATAGACTCTGCTTTGCCATGCCCATAGGGATGATCTTCATCAGGTGGGCGTTTAGCCGCTCTTAAGCCAACCCATACAGCGAGTGAGCCAGCCACATCGGATGCTGAGTGTGCAGCATCTGCAATCAGCGCCCGGCTGTGGCCGATCACTCCGCATACTCCCTTAAGAACAGCCAAAAAAATATTCCCGACGATTCCAACCACTGCTGCAAATTCTGCTTTTTTAAATCTTTCCTCTTTCTCCATCTAACGGCCTCCTCCATTTCCTCTGCTATTATTATGAACAATCGGCAGAGGATTCATGAAAAGGGACATCCGTCCGATTGATTATCTTACAGAAAAAGCCCTCTGTCATTTACATAAGAGTAGATGACAGAGGGCTTTACACTTCAGGTTAACAGAATAGCGGTAAACGACACTCCCTCTTTCGGAGTCTGAACGGCAACTTCTCGCCGAGCGCTATCGCGCTGATTGAGCACCTTCCGCTTTTCTTTATACTTGTGGTTCGTCGCTCCATTGTTTTTTCTCTTTGTAAGTAATAATAGAGCCTTTTTTCTTGAGTTCCTTCTTCTTCCATATGAGCCACAGCTGGGCGGCGATAAAGAGGGACGAGTACACCCCTGAAATTAGACCAACGAGAAGCGCAATGGAAAAGTTACGGATTGATTCACTTCCAAATAGAAGCAAGGCAACGACAGCAATAACAACCGTCAGGACAGTATTGACTGAACGCGTAAACGTTTGGCGCAAGCTGACATTGACGATGTCTTCAAGCTCCTGCTCTGTTTTGATTTTGCGTCTCTTCGCCATATTCTCACGCATCCGGTCAAAGGTAACAATCGTGTCATTAATGGAATAACCGATGATCGTTAGAACCGCAGCGATAAAGGTAATATCTACTTCAAGGCGTATTAGACTGAAAACAGCTACGATGAAAAAGGCATCGTACAGCAAGGAAATAATCGCTCCGAGCGCCATGTAAATTTCAAAGCGGATCGTCACGTACAAAATAATCCCAACAGAAGCAATAACAAGAGCTTTGACCGCATTTTTCGCAAGCTCTTTTCCAATGATTGGCGAAACTGTACTGATATTTGGCTCACTGCCATACTTTTTAGCGAAGTGTGCTTTTACATCCGCTACTTTATCTTGAGAGAAAGACTCTTTAAAACGGGCAACCCCCACGTTTTTCTTTTCTCCCGAAAGAACGATATCGTCCGTAGAAAGACCAACTTCTTTTAATTCATTTTTCACCACTTCTTCAGTTAATGGCTTGTTTGACATAATTTCCATGCGCGTTCCGCTTGAAAAGTCAATTCCAAGGTTCAAACGGAAGAACGCCAGAACAATGATGCCTGCTACAAGAACGATTGCTGAAAAAGCGAAAAACTTATTATGATGCTTCACAAAATCAAGCTTGTCAAAGCGTGTCGGTAAATCGATCGTATCATAGTTCTCGCTAATGTCTTTAATATCTTTTTTCCTAACACCAAACCAGCCTGGTTTGTCCTTTAGCCAGTTGCTTTGAACAAACAAACTGAGCAGCAAGCGAGACCCCCAAATGGCCGTAATGAAACTCACGAGGATGCTGACAATAAGCGTCGTCGCAAACCCTTTAACCGAGCTTGTCCCGAAGTAAAATAGAACGGCCCCGGCCAAAATAGTCGTTAAGTTTGCATCAAGAATCGTTAGGAAGGAACTTTTATTCCCTTCTTTAAAAGCGGCCCTGATCGAGCGGCCTACTTTAATTTCTTCTCTGATCCGTTCATACGTAATGATGTTGGCATCAACCGCCATCCCAACACCGAGAATTAAAGCGGCAATACCTGGAAGCGTTAAGACAACATTCATCCAGTCAAAAACTAGTAAAATTAAATAGATATAGACTGAAAGAGTAACTGTCGCAATGAATCCCGGCAACCGGTAATAGAAAAGCATAAATAAATAGATAATAGAGATCCCGATAATCCCCGCGAGGATCATTTCATTCAGTGCTTTTTCCCCAAATTGCGCTCCAACGGAAGTGGAATACACTTCATCCAATTTTACTGGCAAGGCACCAGCTTTTAGTAAAGACGCCAGGTTCTGTGCTTCTTCAACTGTAAAATTCCCTTCAATTGTCACTTCATTCGTATCAAATACTTGACTGACATTCGGGGCAGACAAGAACTTAGGGTTTTTCTGCTGAACTTCTTTTCGGAAAGAGTCTTTTCCTTCTTCAAAGTCGAGCCAAATAACAAGCTGATTGTTTGGCGCCATCTTAAGAACGTGCTCTGTCACTTCTTTAAACTTCTTGCTGCTTTTCAATTTTAATGCAACGTTTGGCGCTCCTTGCTGTGTGAACGATTGCTTCGCTCCACCTTCTGCAAGGTCACTCCCGTCCATCATAAGCTTATCGTTGGCATCGCGGAAAGACAGATTTGCTTGCGTAGAAAGCATTTTCCGTGCTTCTGTTTGGTCTTCTACACCCGCGAGCTGAACACGGATACGATTGCCTTCTTCAATCTGAATAATCGGCTCACTTACGCCGAGAGCGTTCACCCGCTTATCCAGGGCATCGGCTGTATTTTTCACGACTTCTTGTGTAATCTTCTGGCCCGGTTTTGCTGGTTCAACCTCATACAGCACTTCAAACCCGCCTTGAAGGTCAAGCCCAAGTTTTATATTGTTGACAATGTCCTTTGTCGTGAGCCCGATTGCACTTGCAAGCAGCAGCACAATAAGAAAAAAGGCCACAATCCGGCTGCGTTTTACCATTGTACAATTTCCTCCTTAATTCAAATCATCTGCAACAAATGAATAAAATGATTTCCAATATGATGAAAAAAATTCTGGTAAAAGGATACCAGAATTCCTTAACAAAACTATTATGAAGTAGAAAATAACTGCTGTCAATTTTACTTAACTTTTTTCGTCCCAAGCAGTTCCCGCAGTTCTTCCCCGTTGACTTCCTCAAACCAATTCGTCGAGCGATAGGCTTCAATGGTCGCATAATTCATATAATCCCCCGGCATCATGGATAGGATATCAGCGACGAGTTCATATACGTGTACATCCTCTTCAGGCTTTCGCCATTTTTTCATCGTTAAATACTTCCACAAAGAAGGAATGTCAATGGTTCCGTAATTCAACAGCCGAAATTCCTCAACCTTGCTTTTTAACGCCGGCAATAAATATTGAAAATACTTGTCATATGGATGTATTTCCCCCATCCTTCTCCTCCCCTTTTGTTTAGAAGAATCAATGAACTTGTCATGCTTGCCCGACTAGATGGCATATATATCATTGTAAAGCAATTCATCTATTTTGAGAAGGCAGGGAGACAGATGTCAAAGTTTTTAAAGGGGACACTCGTTTTAATGGCAGCTATGTTCATTACAAAAATACTCGGCTTTGTCAATCGCATTGTAATCGCCCGTCTGATCGGCGAGGAAGGTGTCGGCTTATACATGATGGTATTCCCATCATTTATTCTTGTAGTCACACTCACACAGATGGGGCTCCCTGTAGCCATCTCCAGAAGTATTGCCGCCGCAGAAGCAAGGGGCGACATAGCAAAAATGAAAAGGATTTTAGCTGTATCGCTATCTATTACGCTGTCACTATCGTTACTTTTTACACCTGCACTTTTGCTGCTCGCTCCTTATTTGTCAGAAGTGTTATTTACCGATCCGCGCACCTACTATCCTTTAATCGCCATTACGCCAGCTATTCCGATTATTGCGGTTTCCTCCGTGCTACGTGGATATTTCCAAGGTAGACAAAATATGAAGCCGGCTGCCTATTCTCAAATATTGGAGCAGATTGTCCGAATTGGTCTGATTGCTTTATTTACAAAGGAAATGCTCCCTTATGGAATGGAATTCGCTGCTGCCGGAGCAATGGCTGCCGCTGCCTGTGGAGAACTTGTTTCATTGCTTTATTTATTACTAATGTTCCGATTTAATAAAAACTTTCTGCTTCGGCGTCGCTTCTTCCGGGCTATTCGCACTGGAAAAGAAACAGTAAAAGAACTATTCGAGGTCGCCATTCCTACAACTGGCAGCCGGATGATCGGTTCTCTCTCGTGGTTTTTTGAACCGATCGTCGTCACTCAAAGTTTAGCTATCGCTGGTGTAACAGCCATCGCGGCTACCAAACAATATGGCGTGTTAACCGGATATGCACTCCCGGTTATGTTCTTGCCATCATTCGTTACCCTAGCCTTGTCCACGTCTCTCGTTCCTGCTGTCAGCGAGGCGTACGCTAAGAAACAACATCAGCTGCTGGAGCACCGCGTCCAGGAAGCCTTGCGCTTTTGCCTTGTGACAGGCGGGCTGTCTGTGCTGCTTTTGTTCTTATATGCTGAACCGCTCATGCAATTTATGTATCATTCATCCAATGGTGCCCGCTTTATTGAGTTAATGGCTCCTTTTTTCTTATTTTATTATTATCAAGGCCCCCTCCAGGCTGTTTTGCAAGCGTTGAACTTGGCCAATGCAGCAATGATTAACAGCCTAATTGGCGCCGCTGTAAAGTTAGCTGTTATCTTTATTTTTGCTTCACAGCCGCAATTTGGCATCTATGGCGCTGCGCTTGGCATGGCTGCAAGCATTTTACTCGTTACTCTGCTGCATTTGGCGACTGTCTTTAAAAAAATTTCTCTTACCGTAAACATTCACCAGTACGTTAAATTTTCTCTCGTTCTGGCTGCTTCTTTCTTTATTAGCCGTTCCTTAAACGATCTATGGTTGGATACGCTTAGTTCTTTCACTTACCTAGCTGCCGGGGCAGCACTAACCATTCTTTGCTACTTTGTTTTTTCCGTTATGCTCGGTCTTGTGACTAAACAAGATTTATCGCGGCTTCCTTTTGTAAAAAAATAAATCGGCTTTTATACTCCCATCTTGTCAATATAAAACGTGCCATCATGGAAGCTACAAAACGAAATGCCTTTAATATCTTTGTAGCCTCTTTTCTTTAATTCACGCATGAGCCATTGCTCTGTTTTGCCAATCATTCGCAAATGTTCATGATGGACTTCGCCATCCAGCACAATCGGCAATGTGAATGAGCCCTCTTTTTTCTTATTCTCTTTCTTGAGAATTGACAGAGTGCCGGATGTTTCCAATATAGCGAATTCGATATCATCAATATGGCGAATATCTTTATCACGCAGTTGAAGAAGTAAATCATCATAATTATAGCGATGTCTTCTCATCGCCTTTTCATCAATCTTTCCGTGTTTAATAACAATCTCTGGTTTGCCGTCGATAAACTCTCTGAACTTTACATTTTTTAAAGAGATATACGCAAGGCTGATTTGAATAATAACGAGAAGAGCGATGGGCACAAGTGTGTGCATTAACGGATCATTCGGCTGCTCAATGGCAATGACAGCCATTTCACCAATCATAATGAATACAACGAGATCCAGGATACTCAGCTCACCAATCTCTCTTCGGCCCATCATCCGGAATACAAATAAAATAACAACATATAGAAATATGACTCGAAAAATGATTGTCCAGTAAACCATGGAACTCTCCTTTATATCTGTTAATGTTACCTCTTAGTGTGAGCCTAAGTGAAAAAAACATGAAATACAAACAATGGAAAGTAAGGAGGACTTTAACGTGAAGCCTTTCAGTTATGGAATTATGTATGGAACGATCGTAATTTTTGTATTTGCTGCGGTGTGTAGCCTTGTCTTTTCTCTTATTTTACGGTTCAGCTCGTTGAATGAATCATCCTTGCATCTCTCGATTACAATCACCTCATTTTTTGTGCTTTTTATCGGGGGATTTATTTCAGGAAAGCTCTCTGGCCAAAAGGGCTGGCTCTCAGGAGGAGCCGCTGGGCTCTTATACAGTTTAGTTATGATTCTTTACCAGTATTTAGGTCATGATTCCGTCTTCGGATGGGAGCAGCTCGTCTATCATCTCTGCTTTATCGTCACAGCAATGATGGGCGGTGTGCTCGGTGTGAATATGTCTTCAAAAAAATAAAAAAAGCAAATCAACCTATTTGGTTGATTTGCTTTTTTATTACATTATTGAGGTGTCACTGCTTTTTCGGACACTTCACGAATGGCAGAACGATCATATGTAAGACGGCTGCCATCCCCGCATTTAATCACGACTGTGCCTTCTTCAATTGCATCGATAAATCCATGCAAACCGCCGATAGTCACCACTCTGTCGCCTTTTTGCAAACTATTTTGCATTTCCGCTACTGATTTTTGACGCTTTTGTTGTGGACGGATAAGCAAAAAGTAAAATAAAACAAACATCAACACGAGCATAATAATTGACTGCATAATTTCACCCCTTTCTGAGAACGATGTTAGAAGTTTTTCGCATCCGGACGGTTAAAACCGTAGGTCTCGAAAAATTCTTCCCTAAAGTCTCCCAGACGGTCTTCTCTAATCGCTTCTCTTACTTGTTCCATTAATTTTATCAGAAAATATAAGTTATGGTAAGTTGTAAGCCTAATTCCAAATGTTTCATTCGCACGTATGAGGTGACGAATGTAAGCGCGCGAGTAATTTCGGCACGTGTAGCAGTCACAGTTTTCATCAAGCGGCCCAAAATCCCGGGCATATTTAGCATTTTTTACAACCAATCTTCCCTCACTCGTCATCAGTGTCCCATTTCTTGCAATTCGCGTTGGCAATACACAATCAAACATGTCTACGCCACGGATCGCCCCGTCAATTAAAGAATCAGGCGAACCAACCCCCATCAAGTAGCGCGGCTTTTGTGCCGGCAAAAGCGGAGTGGTGAATTCAAGCACGCGATTCATCACATCTTTCGGCTCTCCAACAGACAAGCCACCGATCGCATAACCTGGGAAGTCGAGAGAAACTAAGTCATTGGCACTTTGACGGCGGAGCTCTTCATATTCTCCTCCTTGGACGATGCCGAACAGCCCTTGATCTTCCGGACGAGAATGAGCATTCAAACACCTTTCTGCCCAGCGAGAGGTTCTTTCGACTGAGCGTTTCATGTAATCATACTCTGCAGGATAGGGCGGGCACTCATCAAACGCCATCATAATATCAGACCCAAGCGCATTTTGAATCTCCATTGCTTTTTCCGGAGATAAAAACAGCTTGTCCCCATTTAAATGATTACGAAAGTGAACCCCCTCTTCTTCAATTTTACGAAAATCACTTAAAGAAAATACTTGAAAACCGCCTGAATCTGTTAAAATCGACCGGTCCCAATTCATAAATTTATGAAGACCGCCTGCTTCTTTAACAATTTCATGACCAGGGCGCAGCCAAAGGTGGTATGTATTACTCAAAATAATGTTAGCGCCCATTTCTTTTAACTCTTCCGGAGACATCGTCTTAACAGTCGCCAATGTTCCTACCGGCATGAACACAGGCGTCTCAAAACTTCCATGCGGTGTGTGAACACGTCCCAGACGAGCTCCCGTTTGCTTACACGTTTTGATTAATTCATATTTAATTGCTGGCAAATCAATGCCACTCCCTTCTAAATAAAAGCGGAAGGCGCTCGCTCAGCGCGATAGCAGATTGGAGCTTTCGACGTGGAGTCGTTTCTTAGACTCCGACCGAGAGAGCGAAATCAGCGTACGCGCTAGCGCCTGCAGCTGGATAACACAATAAAAGCGGAAGGCGCTCGTCCAGCGGTGACAAGCACAACACGAACCGACTGAAAGGCTGCCCTTGAGCCTTCCAGACGGGTGGGCTTGTGACCTCGAGCCGCTAGCGCCTATAACTAGATAATCATACACTTGCTCGTCTCTGCTCGACAAACGTTCTCTCCAAAAAAGTCAGTCTTTACCTCTTAAAAAAGAGAAAAATCAAGGGGAAGACGCTACAGCGCCATAATCAGAGTACAAAAGTGTTATTCTTACTTAATTAGCATCGCATCGCCAAAGCTGAAGAAGCGATATTTCTCAGCTACTGCTTCCTTGTAAGCATTCATCACATGCTCTTTTCCGGCAAGGGCACTTACCAGCATGATTAATGTAGATTTGGGCAAGTGGAAGTTGGTGATCATGCCGTCAATTGCTTTAAAGTCAAAGCCAGGATAAATAAAAATGTCCGTCCAGCCGCTGGCTGCTTCGATACGTCCGTTATAATCCCGAGCTATTGTTTCCAATGTTCTTGTTGAAGTCGTGCCCACACTGATGATACGGCCTCCCTCTTCTTTCACTTTCTGAATAAGATGAGCCGTTCCTTCCGACAAATGGTAAAACTCAGCATGCATTTCATGTTCCTCGATCGCCTCCACAGACACCGGGCGGAAAGTACCGAGACCGACATGCAACGTTAAAAAAGCGGTATGTACGCCCATGGCTCGGATTTCTTCCAGCAGCTCTTCTGTAAAGTGAAGTCCGGCTGTCGGAGCAGCAGCTGATCCCCGTTCTTTCGCAAAGACCGTCTGGTAACGATCACGCTCCTCCAGCTGTTCTTTAATATAAGGCGGCAGCGGCATTTCTCCAAGCTCATCAAGCACTTCGTAAAAAATTCCTTCATAAGAAAAATCTAAAATTCGGCCACCATGCTCTTTTTCACCTGTACAAACAGCGGAAAGCCGGCCGTCTCCGAATATAATCTGACTGCCCTCTTTAATACGCTTCGCCGGTTTTACAAGTGTTTCCCAACGGTCGCCCTCCTCCTGTTTTAGCAGGAGCACTTCAATTTTCGCACCTGTATCTGTTTTTGTACCGTACAGCCGGGCTGGCATAACTTTTGTGTCGTTCAAGACAAGACAATCACCTGGTTGTAAAAAAGAGGTGATATTTTTGAATACTTCATGCTGAATAGCACCTGTTTCTTTATCAAGCACCATCAACCGGCTCTCCGCCCGCTCGGCAAGCGGCGTCTGTGCAATTAATTCTTCAGGCAGATTAAAGTCAAATTCCTCTACTTTCACTTTCTTCATCCCTATCTTTTTATTTCCATCTTCCGATCACATAAAAAATGAGTGACAGTACAATGCTGGCAATAATAGATGTCATAATCGGAAAATAAAATGTGGTATTTCCTTTTTTGAATAACAGGTCGCCAGGCAGACGCCCTATTTTAACAAACTGCATCACTAGCCCTAACACAAAGATCACTACACCGATTAACATCAGTGTCTTACCGATTCCGCTCATCTGTCGGAACCTCCATATGAAAATGCTGGTACACCAATTCACTGACGATCCGTCCTCTTGGTGTCCGCTGCAAAAAGCCAATTTGCAGCAAGTACGGCTCATACACATCTTCAATCGTGCCGGCTTCTTCACCAATGCTTGCAGCTATTGTTTCCACACCGACGGGACCGCCACGAAATCGCCCAATAATTGCTTTTAACAATTTGTGGTCAATGTGATCAAGTCCTCTACGGTCGACCTGCAGCAATTCAAGCGCCTCTTCTGCCAGCTCATAGGTAATTATGCCATTTCCACGCACCTGTGCATAGTCGCGCACCCTTTTTAAGAGCCGATTAGCAATCCGAGGTGTGCCCCTGGATCGGCGAGCAATCTCAGTGGCGCCGGCAGGATCAATCGCTGTTTGAAATATATCTGCTGTTCGCATAACCACTTCGCGGAGCTGCTCCTCATTATAATACTCAAGACGGCTTAACACACCGAAACGGTCTCGCAGTGGGGCAGAAAGAGAGCCTGCTCTTGTCGTTGCTCCAATCAAGGTAAATGGCGGCAAATCCAGGCGGACAGATCGGGCACTCGGCCCCTTGCCGATTACAATATCAAGGCAAAAATCCTCCATCGCTGGATACAGCACTTCCTCAATCGCACGCGGCAGCCGGTGAATTTCATCAATAAACAGCACATCACCCGGTTCGAGTGATGTTAGAACGGCAGCCAAATCACCTGGCCGCTCAATCGCCGGTCCTGCTGTCGTCCGCATCTGCACACCCATTTCATTAGCAATCACAGCGGCAAGCGTGGTTTTGCCAAGACCAGGTGGTCCATACAATAGTACATGATCGAGAGTTTCCTGTCGCTGACGGGCGGCTTCAATAAAAATTGCCAGATTATTTTTCACTTGCTCCTGGCCAATATATTGTTTTAATGTCTGAGGACGCAGTGATTGCTCCTCATATAACTCGTCCACTTCAGCCGTTCCGGAAACGATGCGTTCTTCCATCGCAAGATCACTCCCTCATTCAGTTATCCATTCAGCAGTAATTGCAAGCCTTTGCGGATATATTGGTCTGTCGTTAACTGCTCTGCTTTCAGCTTCACACTGACCTTCTTAATTTCCCGTGCAGAATAGCCAAGTGCCTCAAGCGCGAGCAATGCTTCTTCTAGTTCAGCGTAAACAGCCGCTTTTTGTTCCATGCCCTCCGGCTGAAATAAATTCGGAAAAAACTCCGGCACAACATCCGCTAATTTTCCTTTTAAATCTAAAATCATTTGCCGAGCAGTCTTCTTGCCAACACCGGGGAATTTCGTTAAAAACCTTTCATCTTCTTGTTCAATAGCCGACACTACTTGCTGAGGCTCTCCGCTCGCCAATACAGCTAACGCTCCTTTCGGCCCGATGCCCGACACCGAAATCAATTTCTCGAACAGCCTCTTTTCTTCTATAGAAACAAATCCATACAGCGCCAGCACATCTTCGCGTACATGCTGATGCACATACACAGTGACAGTCTGCTGTTCGTGTTTGGAAAAAGCAAATGGATTTGGCGTTAATATTTGAAAGCCAATGCCGCCATTTTCAATTACCACATATTCCGGACCTACGAACGCTACGCTGCCTTTAATATATTCATACAAGTTTATTCGCTCCCCTACACTGCACATTACTCCTCATTTTATCATAACATGATTCATTGTTGAAAAAAATAAAAAGAAACGTTTGTTCTTATAAAGAATCTCCTTTTTCGCTCGCCTCATTGTCGTTTTTCAAATATAACTTCTTTTGCGTTCATATCAACAAGCTGATACCCCTTATACTCTGACCAGAAATCTTCCATTGCCCAAATAACTTCCTGATGGACTGACTTCCTTAATTGACCGTCTCTTCCTACTTCCAGAAGTGTCACTTGAACACTGTGTGGCTTTTCTTGAACGGCTGCCAGACCTTCTCCTTCTTTCTCTCTCAGCGCATATACACCGCCTGACAGCACACAGAGCAGTAACATTACAAGCACAGGACCTTTCACTTGTCTCTCTCCTTTTTACCTTCATTTTCGCCAAAAAGAAAAGAGCACAAACAAAAAGACCGTCTTAATTGACGGTCTTACCTATCATAAGTCCAATGTTCAATTATGTTTAGTTAGGGGATACCATGCCGCCTGCTCCTGCAGAGCTGACATCATCATCTACCTCTTTATGCTCTACACGCTGGTAAGGGCTTTCCGGCTCAGTATTTTTGTTTTTATCAACAGAAATAACTTCAATGTTCTCTCTTCTCAGCGCACTCTTCAGTATTTCTGTGAAATCTTCTTTCATCTTGTCTTCATCATACCGAAGCTCTACATTTACTACTTTCATTTTGCTCTCCTCGCTTTCTTTCATATGTATTTGTTATTTTCCCTGCTCTTTCTGATTTAAACGCCGGATTGATGGATAAAAGCGGTGTTGCATTTTCTTAGAATCTCATGTATATTATATATATCAGCTGCGTTGTGCGTAACCTTAATAAAGTTTTAACCTTTAAGCTGAAATAGGGAGTTTTAAATTGAAGCCGGAATGTCATGCCTCATTGCTATGAGGACGACAGGAACGTTTCTGCAAACACCCACTTTATGGAGTGGTGGTTTTAAAACTTCATTAAACGTACGGCAACTGCGGCCTTTCCTTTACATAATTTAAGCCGGTTTCCTTTTTGGAAGCCGGCTTTTTTGTATATACAATCATACATATTCTTTTATTTTGTTTCCCTGTGCAGCGTATGTCTTTTCAGCCGTGGACAATACTTTTTCAGTTCCAATCGTTCCGAGTTTGTCCGTTTATTCTTTGTTGTCATGTAATTTCTGTCTCCTGTCTCCGTACATGCTAATGTAATAGTTACTCTCATTTTTCTCTCTCCTTCAATAGTGATTATACCGTTACAAACGGAGGCAGCGGATCTTTTAAAGAAGACCATTCTGCTTTTTGTTCGTTCTCGGTCAACAAACAGCAATCGAGCGCCTTTTCAATTTCTTCTTTATTCATTCCAATCCCAATAAATACAAGCTCATTTATCCGGTCTCCATGTTCATGATGCCATCTTTTCAGTAATTCAGGTTCCTCCTGTAGCATTTGCTTTTGCTCCTGCTCAGGATAAGCAGCAATCCATTGTCCGACTCCCTGAAAGATGATGGAAGGTCCGGCTTGTGATAGTATGCAGGCTGTATCATTGCGGGAAGCGAGCCAAATAAATCCCTTTGCTCTAACTACTTCTGCTGGCCAGTTTTCCAGCCAATCCTTTAAGCGCTTCGGATGAAATGGCAGCTGTCTGCGATAAACAAAAGAGGAAATCCCATATTCTTCTGTTTCCGGTGTATGTTCACTGTTCAACTCTTTAATCCACCCAGCACTGTGACTCACCTGTTCAAAATCGAATAAATTCGTATTGAGTACCTCATCTAGTGAAAGGCGGCCATGATCTGTTAAAACAATATAGGCCTCTGGATTCAACTTTTCCAAAACTGCCTTTAATTCCAGTGTTTCCTCTTTTCCTACGAGATCAATTTTATTAAGTACAATAACATTAGCAAACTCAATTTGGTCAATTAATAAATCAACCACTTCTCTTGTGTCTGTTTCATCTGCCGCTTCTTTTCGTTCAAGCAGGCTCTCACCGGAAGCAAAGTCATGCCAAAAACGACACGCGTCTACAACCGTTACCATCGTATCAAGCCGGCAAACAGCTGATAAATCAATTCCTACAGCTTCATCCATGTATGTAAATGTCTGAGCTACCGGCATAGGCTCGCTAATCCCCGTTGATTCAATCACGATATAATCGATATCGCCAATTGCTGCAAGCTTTTTCACTTCTTTAATTAAATCCTCCCGAAGTGTGCAACAAATACAGCCATTTTGCATTTCAACAAGCTTTTCCTCTGTCCGCGAAAACCCACCTTGTTTAATAAGTGAAGCATCGATGTTAATCTCGCTCATATCGTTTACGATAACTGCGACTTTCTTTCCTTCCCTATTTTTTAAAATATGATTGAGCAGTGTGGTTTTCCCTGCACCCAAGTATCCGCTTAATACTGTTACTGGAATTTTTATTTTCACTCTATTCTCTCCCTTCACCAAACCGTAATTATTACGATTTACAACTTTTATATTAAAACGTAATCATTCCTATTTGCAAGAGTTTTTTTAAAAAAATAAACTAAAAGGATAATTTTTCTTCAACGAATGACTGTACCATAGTTCCTAAAACCCACTGCCTAATTCCGGGAGAGAAAGGAATTAGGCAGTGGTCTTTTACTTAGTTTCTTGATTTGGACATCATCCTATTTTTCTGATCCTAAAGTTACTCTGTAAAAGCAGCCAATTTTGCGGAAATGGATATCCGAGGACCCAATAGCTAATGCCGCGAAGATTATAATCTTTTACAACATCAAACTTTGCCTGAGCACTGCGGGCGTCCTCAAACCATACTTCATGCGTGCGCCCCTGCTGATCTGTATAGCGGTAAAATGGCGACTGGGATGCGGAGTCATATTGAATAGGCGCTTCATATCTTACCGCCCGGCGAATGGCTTCTTGCATATCAAATGTTTGGGCTTCCTGCCCTTGCTGATGCGGCAGCAGCCAATCTCTTGCATATATTTGGAAGCCAAAGAAGATTTTATTTCTTGGGATGACAGAGACTGCATAGTCAAGCACTCTCCTAATTTGATTAAGCGGTGAAATAGCCTGTGGCGGTCCGAAACGATAGCCCCATTCATATGTCATTAAAATGACAAAATCAACGATTCGCCCATGAGCCTCGTAATCATGCGCCTCATATAACAACCCTTTCTGATTAGCACTTGTTTTAGGCGCTAAAGCTGTGGAGACAAAAAAACCTTCCGGATGCAGCCGGTCTACTGCCCGCTGTAAAAATTGATTATACCGTTCACGGTCGGCCGGAAATACATTTTCAAAATCAATATTTATTCCTTGGTAACCTTTTCTTTTCATGATTTGAATAACATTAGTTAAGAGTGTATCTTGCAGTTCCCTGCTTCTTAAAATGGTGCTTGCCAGCCTGGAGCCTGGATCGCTCGCAGTAAAGTTTGTAATAGCCATCATTGGCACTACCTGGGCAGCCTGGGCAGCCTGAATCGTTGCAGTATCATTGATCAATTCCAATCCGCCGTCTGCTCTCATAATATAAGCAAATGGAGAAACATAGGTTAAGTACTCACCCACCTCCCGGACTTGCCTGGCCCCCTCCTCTCCCTTTTCAATCGTATAGGCGTTCACATCAATCACGGGTCTTTCAAAGGGAATATATAAAACCATCCCTGGATAAATGGAAGCCGGGCGCCGAATGTTATTAATTCTCATTAATTCTTGCACATCTGCTCCATACCTCTGAGCAATTTGGGATAATGTTTCCCCTGCCTCTACTACGTGTCTTCTCGCTGGGATATATAACATCATTCCAGGATTAATGCGGTCCGGATCCCTTATTCGGTTAACCCGAATAATCTCTCTTACTGTTACCCCATATCGTTGGCCAATTTGCCGCAATGTTTCCCCCGCTTGCACTCTATGTCGCTGAGCCAAAAGAGGAATAACTAAAGCCTGGCCAATCAAAAGACGATCGCGATCAGGCAACTCATTGGCAGCTTCAATCTGTGCTACTTCTACTCCGTACCTGCGAGCCAGCTGAGCGAGCGTTTCTCCCTTTTGAATCACATGTATAATCATAGGTGTCTCCTCCAAATCATAGTCATATGACTATACATATGCAGGATGATGCTTTAGGAAAACCTTCTATTGCTAATATTTATTAAAATTACCCTTTTATGATATTCAGAATCACTCTGCCTAACCGTTGAAACGAAAGGGTTCTCAGAGAGAAAAGCAGCAGGCAAATGTTTGCAAAACCATTGAATAAAAGGCTTGCCCATTCATACTTAACGGAGACGCCACAACCGCCTCCCCAAAAATTAAATAAACAGGAGCCTAAGGCTCCTGTTTACCTGTATTTTTCTTTGCTAAAACGGACATTTTTTAAGTCAATTGGTCCGCCATCACGCAAGTCATTGTCCAGAACACGAATGTAATTAAAAGTACCGATATCACTAGATACGTTTACATCGGCTCCTTTGGCATCACGTGTCACTGTTTGCTTGACTGCCCTTTTTACTGCCTTTTCATCACTATTTTTAGAAATTTGCAGAGCCACCATTATTTCCTTATCGCCAATAAATGTTTGAGCAGCCAGGACACCTTCTACTCCTTCAGCTTTTCGAGTTAATTTTTCTGCCAGCTTTCCGTCGTAGTTGGTATAGTAAGAATTTTTCTTTTGGACATTTTGAATGCTTTGATGGCCGTGATAATTAGCATCACTGCTATAGGGCTGCTCGTTGTCACGTTCAAAGAAGCTGCGGTCCTCTTTAGCGAGTGGTTTCGATGGATTTTGCGGATGTCCGTTGTCATCTTCATTTTGTAGATAACGGGCTTTGTCTTTGCGTATAACTTTTTGTTCCTCCCCCACAGAATGGTCGTACCATTCTGTCATAGGACCGTCATGACGATCATTTTGGTCCCCATGCCCAGCATTCGAAAAATATCCTTGTGGTTCATAGCGATTATTTCCGTCGCCATAGCCGCTTTCACTTTCAATGCCGCATGCTGCAAGGCCAGCCGATAAAGACAATATAGCAAAAGCTTTTAGCGCTTTCTCCATGACCCCACCCCTGAACTTTTATTCGGGCAAATGATGCCCTTCTTAGTTTGCAGAAGCGGAACATTCTTATCCCTGTTGGTCTTCCCATACTTTCTTCCATCTTTTGAAAAATATCTTCCGCTGTGTAAATGGCTTGACCGTTAGCTCATAAGCATGCTTGTAAGCTGACTTTTTTTCCTTGAGAGGAGCCCGAGCAAACCGTCGACATTCACGAAAAACATCCGCTGGAAACAACGTATAAATAAACCAGTTCTTTTTATGCGTGTATGGAGTTATTACGCGATGCTCCATAACTTTCTCTAAGTTCCAATCGACAAGCGGAAGAACCCGGTTGGTCCATTGTACATAATCAAATAAAACGGGCGCTTGTGCAGCTAAGTCAAAATCAATTAAATAAAGCGTTCCATCAGCTGATCGAAAAAAGTTATGAGAAGCCACATCTCCATGAATCACTGCCAATTTGCCTTCATCCTTCGGCTGGTCGGATAAGTGATCTAAACACCACTTGCCTGCCTCCGCGTAATGCTCTAAAACGGAAGCAGGAAAATAACGTATCAATTCAGGCAACTCTCTTTGAAATGCAGTCAGCCTTTTACGCCAAACAGCAGCCTGATCAAAATGGGGAAAGCAAGCGGTAATTTTTTCAGGGAGTTTCTCGGTCTGCTGGTGAAAGACTGAAAGTAAAGCCAATGCCTCTTCTCTTTCTTCCTCTGTTTGAAAGTAAAAAGTTTTTTTTGCGGGCTCGATAAAGGGCATAACAGCAAAAATCTGCTTCTCAAATATGATAGGTGTGACAGAATGAAAAAGAATCACCTGCGTAAACCCTTGGTCAGATAAAAAATGACATAACTGAATTTGCTTCTCCAGTTGTGACAGGGAAGCATACTTTTTAACGAACCACTTGTTTCTATTTGTAATGACGAGCCATTTTCCTTTTTTTAATGAAAAAACTGTTTGTATCGTTTCCTCCAAACGAGCGGATAACAGAAAAAGGAGACGAGGTGTTAATCCGTCTCCCTGCTGAAATTTATTCTTCATTCTCTTCGTCTTCACGCTGACAGCCACAATCTGATTTCCCTGATAATGACTGTGGAGGATATTGATTAGGCATCATCATTCCCCCCGTTGGGTACATCATTGGCTGCGGAGAATACCCCGGCATATAAGGCGGCTGCATCATCGGAGGTGGGTAATAAGCAGGCGGCTGATAAGCTCCCATAACTTGCGGATAGCCTCCGTAATCCGGTGATTCCATCGCATATTCCATTGGCATAGGATAGCCTGGATAGCCTGCTCCCGGCATAGCATGCGTGCACGGTACACAGTAACTGTGCGATGGATGCGGCGGCATCTGATAAGGAGCAATGGTTGGATACATTGGTGGCGCGTAATTCATTGGCGCAACGACTCCTGCTTCTTGTGTGATTTGTACATGATCAGATGACGGATAATTCATCATTGGATAATGTGACGATATTTCTTCAGAGGATTCCATTATTTCTTCGCCCATCTCATATGAAGGCTGCATGAGAGGTGCTTGCTGCATCGGCATCTGCATCGGCATCTCCATTGGCATTGGCGTTGGCATGCACCATTGTGGATGCATGCCTGGATGCATACCATACCCTTGTACTTGTGGGGCCATTTGATGTTGATTCACATATGCGCTCATTGGATAATTACTTCCTCCTTGTAGTTGTGGTGCCATCTCTATCTCCGGCATAGGCGGCGGCATAATTGGAACACTTGTGCTTTCTACTAATTCTTCCTTTTTATCAAGTCCCGGAAATATATTGTCCGGCTTAACAGGTGGAGCAGGAGGTGGTGGCGGTTGAACCGTCTGCTGCATTTGTTCCATATTCATTTGGAACACTTGATTAATCTCCACCTCTGGTACAACTGGAGGAAGCGGTGGCATCATCGGTTGTTTCGGCTGTTCTTTCGGCTGTTCTTTCACCGGTGAAACTTGTGTTGGCTGCTCTTTAACAGACTTTGGTGGAGGAACGACCGGCGCCTCTTTGTTTGGCATTTGCATAGGAACAACCGGCGCTTCTTTTACTGGCATCTCTTTTTTCATGGTTCCTGCCGGTGTAGGGACTTTGATCTTCATACCTGGCATAATCAAGTCTGGATTGGACAACTGTGCGTTTAATTTTTTTAACTCATCAAAGTTCACTCCGTATTTTTTAGCGATCGTCCAGAGTGTATCTCCTTTCTGAACAATATGGATTCTCATTTTCTCCCTCCTTAGACATTCGTCGTAGTATATGTGAGCGATGCGGATTTGTGAACGAACCTACACCAAATTGTATGCGTCAAAAAAAGAAGTTATGAGAAAAGAATGAATATAAGAGAAATAGAAAGGACCATTGACTTAAAATATATATGGTTATGATTACCGAGTTATTCATTCTTAACTAGATGTTCTTTCTTCTGTTAGATACTCTGTTAAAATACTCCTTCAAAAAAAACACACCTGCTTAAAAACAGGTGTGGACTTACAACATTCTATCTATTTAGCATGCGATCCAACGCCAATACCGCTTCATGGGCAGTTTGCTCGTCTACTTTAATCACATTGCCTTCGTTTCCTTCAATGATGGTATCAAGCGACCATAGTAAATGAGGCAAGTCGATACGATTCATCGTGAGGCATGGACACATATTTGGATTTAACGAAATGATATGCTTATCGGAATGCTGCTGAATAAGGCGGTTCACAAGATTCATTTCTGTCCCGATAGCCCAGGCACTTCCTGGCTCGGCTTCTTCAATTTTTTCAATGATATACTTTGTTGAACCATTGTCATCAGATAGCCCTACCACTTCGTGTGTGCATTCCGGGTGAACGATAATTTTCATATCCGGGTAAGTACGGCGCACATACTCAATATTTTGGACAGTAAAGTTCTCGTGAACAGAGCAATGACCTTTCCATAGGATGACTTTCACTTTGCTCAAGTCTCCTTCATACTCTAATTCATTATTTATTGGATTCCATACGGCCATCTCACCAAGATCCACTCCCAAATCAAAGGCAGTGTTACGACCTAAATGCTGATCTGGCAAGAATAAAATTCTCTCTTTCTTTCCAAAGGCCCATTTGACCATCTCATGCGCATTAGATGAAGTAACTGTAGCCCCGCCATTACGGCCAACAAAAGCTTTAATGGCTGCAGTTGAGTTCACATACGTAAGCGGCAGCATCGTATCGCCGAATAGACCTTGAAGTTCTTTCCAAGCCGTTTCTGTTTGATAAATATCCGCCATGTCCGCCATTGAACAGCCGGCACGCATATCAGGGAGAATGACCGTTTGCTCTGCTGTTGTCAAAATATCCGCTGTTTCCGCCATAAAATGAACACCACAAAATACGATATTCTTAGCCTTTTTGTTTCGGGCGGAGATTTGCGCTAGCTGCAAGGAATCACCAACAGCGTCAGCAAATTGGATCACTTCGTCTCGTTGATAATGATGGCCTGGAATAAAAAGTGAATCACCAAGCTGTCGTTTAATCGCTCTTACTTTTTCCTCCATTTCTTTTGTCTCCAGTTTCCGGTACTTTTCCGGCAGAGCAAAAGATGGCTGCTTAAGCATTTCCATGATAGACATGATGAACTACCTCCTTAACAGAATTGGTGATTACCTTTGCACTAATATCTAAAACGCGGATTGAATGAGTTAGTGCACCAAGAGAAATCCATTCAATGCCACTTTCTGCAAACGGCTGAATTCCGTCGAGTGCAATGCCTCCTGAAGCTTCGGTGGCGATGCCAGCCGGGACAAGCGGCAGCCATTCCCGAATCTCTTCTGGTGTCCGATTATCAAACATAATAATATCCGCGCCCGCTTCCACAGCTTCAATCAGCTGCTGCTTCGTCTCTATTTCAACTTCCACTTTTACTGTATGACCAACGGCAGCCCTCGCTTTTTCTACTGCCTGTTTAATTCCCCCTGCAAAAGCAATATGATTATCCTTTAACATCACTGCATCATAAAGGCCGCGACGATGGTTGTAACCGCCACCTACCTTCACTGCATATTTTTCAAGCATCCGCAATCCCGGTGTTGTTTTACGAGTATCACAAATTTTTGCACGAGTACCTGCCGTTTGCTCTACGGCTTTTGCCGTTGCCGTGGCAATTCCGGACATCCGCTGAATTAAATTGAGAATGACACGTTCTCCTTTCAAAAGCCCTTGCATCGTGCCTGACACTTCCGCAATCACCATACCGGGTGTAACCACATCTCCATCGTTCACAGCTATATCCACACTAGCAGATGGATCAATAAGGGCAAAGCCGCGCTGTAAAATCAGCTCTCCGCAGAAGATTCCGTTTTCTTTTGCTAGTAAAGTAAAAGATCCCTTTTCCTTTTGTGAAAAAAGCGCTTCGCCGCTTAAGTCGCCGTCACCGATATCCTCAATAAAAAATTGTTTAAGCATGGATTCTAATTGAATTTCGTTCATGCTGCCCACCTCTTATTTGTATTTGATTCTTTGTTTGCACAATTTGTTTTCCTTGCCAGCCCGCTTCCTCTGTTGCAATATCCGTACGGATGTGCGCTCCTCGACTCTCCCGCCGGAGGAAAGCAGCACGGCTGATTAAATAGCTGTTGATATGCATATAAACTTGTTCGATGTTGTCCCTATCCAGCTCGTCTAAGCCATTTTCTATCCATTGTTGAATGCCTTGGCCTTTTAAATAGTTTATGTGGCTCTCTAAACTCTCTGGTGCTCGGATAATACCTGCTGCTCTCATTGTGCGCACCTGTAATTCTTTCTTTGAAAGCCCGATGACTGATTCATTTTTTAACTGTTTTCCGTAATGAAAAATATTTGCCCGCTGATGATCTACCGGCAGATGGCCGTTAATAAATTCTGCCAATCTTTTTCCATATACAATCCCTTCCAACAAAGAATTGCTCGCCAGCCGATTGGCACCATGGACACCGCTATGAGCCACTTCCCCAACGGCATAAAGCCCCGGCACTGTTGTGCATCCGTTTGAATCGACTGAAACGCCGCCCATTAAGAAGTGGCTTCCCGGTGCAACTGGAAGAAGTTTTTCCCTGATTGGCACACCATTTCTCTCACATATCGCCGTAATTGTTGGAAAGTGCTTCTCAAATTGTTGAATTCCGCTAATATCTAAAAAAATATCTTTTCCCTTTGCCCGTGCCTTATAGATCTCATAAGCTGTAATATGACGCGGAGCCAGATCTTTTAACGGGTGGACTCCTTCCATGAGAAGCAAACCATCTTCATCAATAAGCGTAGCCCCCGCCCCTCTAACCGCTTCAGAAATCAGCCCTCTCACAGCTCCATTCTTGAAAAGCAAAGTAGGATGGAACTGAACAAACTCCATATCGATAACTTCAGCACCGGCACGAAAAGCAATGGCAATGCCATCTCCTGTCATGGTCGGCTGATTAGAGGTAGCAGGATAAACGGCACCAACCCCTCCTGTTGCCAAAACAACATGCGGTGACCAATAACGGCTTCTTTCTCCGTCTTTGTTTTTTGTTTTTATGCCGATACACCTAGAACGGTCTTCCGACATTAAGCACTCATAAGCCATTTCTCCCTCGATCATTTCCACATTTGCAGGCAAAGTTGCCAACAAGTATTCTACCGTATGCCGGCCTGTCGCATCCCCACCAGAGTGAACAATTCTTTTCGCACTATGTGCTCCTTCAAGACCAAGCGAGGGCTGTCCATTCTCGTCTCTATCGATACCTAGTCCACCTTCGATTAATTCTCTTACTGCAGTCGCTCCCTCACTAGCTAACCGTTTCACTTCTTCCGTAAAATGATGATATCTTCCGGCCTTTAACGTATCTTCTATATGTGAATGGATACTGTCATTTTTGTCAATTACTGCTGCAATGCCCCCTTGAGCAATGTAAGAGTTGCTTTGTCTGATCTTTGTTTTTGTGAGAATAATCACATGACTGGTTGAATGTAAATGATGAGCCAGCTGCAGAGCAGCTAGTCCGCTGCCAACAATAATGACATCCGCTTGTTTATCCATTATTTTCTCCTCCTGATTTAACAGGTGTCTTGACACATATATTTACACAAATTTAAACTAATGACAAGGCTTTTTTTAAATCCTTTTATAAAGGAGGAACATTCATTGATTTATTTTGATTACGCAGCCACTACGCCTATGAGTGAACAAGCGCTTAGCGTTTATATAAAGGCTAGCCAGGAATTCTTCGGCAACAGTTCAAGCCTTCATGATGAAGGCAGCCAGGCACGTTTTCTGCTTGAACAATGCAGGGAAACTTTGGCTAGGCTGATCGGTGGAAAAAAGGAAGGGATTTACTTTACTTCCGGAGGAACGGAAAGCAACTTGTTATCCATCATTTCGCTTGCACGGGCAGCAAGAAAAAGGGGAAACCATGTGATTGCATCAATGGCGGAGCATTCATCTGTCCACTCTGCATTGGCCTTTTTAGAAAAAGAAGGTTTTCATATTACAAAGCTGCCCCTCAGCTCCCAAGGAGTGATAGAACCTGAAGAACTGGCAGCCGCTATTCGTCCAGATACCATTCTCGTATCTTTACAATATGCTAATCAGGAGATTGGAACGATTAATCCTGTAGATAAAATTGGAAGGCTGCTAAAAGAGAAGGGTATTTTATTTCATTCAGATTGCGTCCAAGCATTTGGTAAGCTAGATCTTCGTCCATTGCTTCCATGGATAGACAGCCTGTCCGTCTCTTCTCATAAAATATTCGGTCCAAAAGGGATAGGAGCAGTCTACATCTGTCCTTCCCTCCACTGGTCTCCTCTTTTTCCCGGCCTCACTCATGAAAATGGGTTTCGGGGAGGAACTGTTAATGTTCCAGCAGTTGCAGCTTTCACAGCTGCTGCCGAGGAAGTCTGTCGGACATCCAGCTTGCAAAAAGACCGGGAACTTCGTCGTCTGTTAAAAGAAAAGCTGACTTCCTCTTCTTTCCGCTGGATTGAAGCGGACGAAACAAGACAGCTCCCTTCGATTATTGGCATGACAATTCAAGGAATGGAAGGACAGCTCGTCTTGCTAAAGCTAAATGAACAAGGCTGTGCTATTTCAACAGGCAGCGCTTGTGATACCCGTTCCGAAAATGGAACAAAGGCTATCCTTGCTATGGGGTATTCCATAGAAAAAGCACGGCAGTTCTTCCGCATTTCATTGAGCAGCCGAACAACTATACAAGAAATAGAGAGGCTGGGAAATCTTTTACTGGGAATAACCGCATCAGTTCCCCGTTAGAACTGCTTAACACCTTATGATAGAATAGAGGCAGTGGATATTGAACATGGAGGGATTAACATGACTCCCGGGAAGAAGATTTTAGGAGAAGAAAGACGCAAGCTTATAGTGGAATGGCTGCGAATGAGCAAGGAACCATTAACAGGCGGGGAACTGGCGAATCGTTCCAATGTTAGCCGCCAAGTGATCGTAAATGATATTACATTATTAAAAGCGAGAAATGAACCCATTATCGCTACGAGTCAAGGCTATTGTTATTTTGCCCCGGCAGCCCCAGAGCAATGGTTTGAACGTTCCATTGCCTGCAGCCACAAACCTCAAGACGCAAAAGAAGAATTAAATCTTCTGGTTGATCTTGGCTTGCTCGTAAAAGACGTGAAAATTGAGCACCCAGTGTACGGAGACTTAACAGCTTCTATTATGGTCTCCAATCGAAGGGAAGTAACTCAATTTATCCAGCGTGTAAACGAGACCAATGCTTCATATTTATCACAGTTAACAGATGGCGTTCATCTTCACACCATTGCCGCAAGAGAAGAAAGAATCCTAGATGAAGCGGAAGCCGTCTTAAAACAGGCAGGTTTCTTGCTTGCCGAATAATAAAAAGAGCTGTCCTGTTTATTAGGACAGCTCTTTTTATTTCCTTTGCTCTCTATACTTAATGGTTGATTTTGGTGACAGGCGGGCGCTCCTCACGGCTGGTCCATAAGCCTCCTCGTTATGTACATTCCTACCAAGGTCAGCTTTTCCTGATGGAGTCGCCGCCTTCTGCTACAACCCACTCTAAAAACTACATGCTTCTTTAACAGAGCAATTTATTTCGGTTCACTTACTCATATTGAATAGCGTACGCCTGATAGCTTCCAAGCACATGCACATTGCAGCCGAGCGCTTCCATCTCAGCAAATGCTCCCGGCAAGAGCACCTTATCCATTCGCTGTTCAATATCAAGAATAAAGAAATAATGCCCAAGGCCCGTTTTTAACGGACGGGATTCAATTTTACTTAAATTGATATTCCGCCAGGAAAATGCAGACAGCACTTGATGCAATGCACCCGGCCGATCAGAAGGCAGTGTGATCACGACGGTCGTTTTATCACGAGGCCGAATAAGCGGAAGCGAGATGTCCTGTTCCTGTTTGGCAAGCACAAGAAAACGAGTATGGTTAAAATCATAATCGTGGATATTTACTCTGGCAATAGCCAAATCATACTCTTGGGCGGATAATTCATTGGCAATCGCCGCCAGCCGCTGTTCAGGATGCTCTTTTATATACTTTGCGGCGGCGGCTGTCGACGCCACCTGCTCGTGGGGAATATCCGGAAAATAACTATGTAAAAATTTGTGACATTGAGCAATAGCATGGGGATGAGAAAGGACTTTTTCTGTCTTTTGCCACTCATAGGCATATTCTTTATGTACGAGCAAATGCTGCTGAATTGGTTCCGTCACTTCTGCTACAATTTTTAAATCTGCCTCATGAAACAAATAATCAATTGTTAAATTTACTGTGCCTTCAAGCGTATTTTCAATTGGTACAACGGCAAAGTCCATATCTCCATTAATAACAGCATCCATACAAGCTGGAATCGTTGAATAAGGAACATGTTCCTCCGCCGGAAACGCATGGCGTACCGCTAAATTAGTGAAAGTAGCGGCGGGGCCTAAAAAAGCGATTTTTCGCAATGAGATCTACTCCTTACTAGAAAATTGGGACTATTTAGAATGAAAGAAGCCGGCTCTTATCCCCCTGAACCGAGAACTTCTACAGTATCGATGAACTCTAGCTTTTCCAGCTCTGCCAGCATATCATCCAGATCAATTGTCATATTACTTACATTTAACGAAAGAGTAACATTCGCTCTTCCTTGAAGAGGGATCGTCTGATGAATCGTTAAAATATTGCATTCATATTTAGCGACGAGCCCCAGCAATTCGGACAGCGTACCAGCTCGGTCTTCAAGATGGAAGAACAGAGTAATGATCCGTTCGGTGACAACCTTGTGAAAAGGAAAGACAGTATCACGATATTTGTAAAAAGCACTGCGGCTCAAATCAACCTTTTTTACTGCCTCCCAGATAGATTCCACCCGGTGTCGGTCAATCAGCTCTTTTGCCTCAAGCGTTTTTTTCATTGCTTCCGGCAACACATCTTCACGTACGAGATAAAATTTCCGTTCAAAATCCTTCTTAGCCACGACTCTCCCTCACTTAAAAGCGGAAGGCGCTTGATCTGCGCGCTAGGGGGTTGGAGGGAAGGCATCGGGAGTCGTTCTTTGACTCCCCAAGACTTTCCGAAACCACCGTACGCGCTAGCACCTGCAGCTAGATAAACTTAAAAGCGGAAGCGCCTCGTCAGCTGCGACAAGCATAAAGCAAATGGACGAAATGGCGCTTTTCTGCCATGCAGTCCATTTGTCTTATGACCTCGAGCAGCTAGGCGCTGCAGCTGGACAACTTAAAAGCGGAAGCGCCTCGTCAGCTGCGACAAGCATAAAGCGAATGGACGAAATGGCGCTTTTCTGCCATGCAGTCCATTTGTCTTATGACCTCGAGCAGCTAGGCGCTGCAGCTGGACAAAATTAAGACGGTTAAAACCCGTCCAATGCAAGACGGACGCCTCTGTGACCACTTGTGTCCCCTGGGCGTGACAGCTTACTCTGACTGAAACTATTAGCCGTTTTCCTTTTCCAATTACTCCACAAATTCAAATTCGTAATCAAGCAGACGAACGATATCGCCATCTTCTGCTCCCCGTTCGCGCAGTGCATCATCTACACCCATGGAACGGAGCTGGCGAGCAAAGCGACGAACAGAGTCTTCCCGAGAGAAATCTGTCATTTTAAACAGCTTTTCTACCTTCGCTCCACTTACTACGAACACTCCCGCTGAATCTCTTGTAATTAAGAATTCCGCCGGCTGATCTTCATGTTTGTACATCACACGATGGATGCCTTTTTCCTCCTCAAAATCGGCAAGAGGGAATTCTGGAGTTTTATCTACCATATCTGCTACAGCGAACAACAACTCTTTTAGTCCTTCACGGGTCACAGCGGAAATTGGGAAAACCGGCACTTCTTCACCTATCTTTTCTTTAAATGCTGCAAGGTTTTCCTCTGAGTCAGGCATATCCATCTTATTGGCCACAACAATTTGCGGACGCTCAGTCAGCCTTAAATTATATTCCTTCAATTCATTATTGATCGTTACATAGTCTTCGTACGGATCTCGCCCTTCCATGCCAGACATATCAATAACATGTACGATAACACGTGTCCGTTCAATATGGCGTAAAAATTGGTGGCCTAGCCCTACTCCCTCATGTGCACCTTCAATCAGTCCCGGAAGGTCTGCCATAACAAAACTGCGGCCATCTTCTGTTTCCACTACACCAAGATTTGGCACAATCGTTGTAAAGTGGTATTCAGCAATTTTAGGGCGGGCAGCAGAAACAACAGAAAGCAGGGTGGATTTTCCGACGCTTGGAAAACCGACAAGACCTACATCTGCCAATAGTTTTAACTCCATTACAATATAGCGTTCTTGACCCGGTTCTCCATTCTCGGACAATTCAGGAGCAGGGTTAGCTGGTGTAGCAAAGCGAGTGTTACCACGTCCGCCCCGTCCGCCTCTTGCAATAACGGCCCGCTGGCCGTGCTCGGTCAAATCAGCGATTACTTCTTTCGTGTCATCATCCATAACAACAGTGCCAGGAGGAACTTTTACAACCATATCGGTTGCATTTTTTCCATGCTGACTTTTGCTCATTCCATGCTCGCCACGCTGAGCTTTAAAATGACGCTGATAGCGGAAGTCCATAAGTGTTCTTAACCCTTCATCCACTTCGAAAACTACATCCGCGCCGTTGCCGCCATCGCCGCCAGCCGGTCCACCTTTTGGCACGTACTTTTCACGACGGAAAGCAACCATGCCATTCCCGCCGTCACCGCCTTTTACGTATACTTTTACCTGATCTACAAACATAAAATCCTCCTATTAATGAAGCTATGCATTTTGTGAAGCGTTCTATATGATTGCTTCAAAGAGCATTTCCTCTTCCGAGTGCACATGAATTTCATACCGTTTCACATGAGGCATGCTTAATATTTCTGCTAATTCGCTAGTTAACGCTTCTTCATTGGTTATTATCCCACTGAACTCAAAAAAGAAACGAATTCCTTCCTCTGCCTTTCCAATGGAGAGATACAAATGATTATCGGCATACGTTTCAATATAATTTTCAACCAACTGAAAAAGCGAAGATGTCCAGCATGCCAGACGGTGATCAGTTGCCCTCGTTGTTATATCCGTATCCAGCACTTCATATTCTAACTGAAAGGAGTGCGCTTCCCAATTAAATGTGATTAGTGTTTTTGCGAGCTCTGGCAAAGATAAATTGCATACATGAGCCTCCTGCTTTGCTTGCATAACCGCTCGTTCAATCACCCGCTCCGCTTCCTCTATTTTCCCAAGCGCAATATACCCTTTAATAAGCTGAATGTGATTCATCCAGTCATGTCGGGCGTGCTGAAGTGCTCGAATGATCGTCCAATTATTACTTTTCCTATCCACTGCACAGGTACCCCCCTTGTGCCAAACATAATGGAAGAAAAAGAAGGAGCTTCTGCCTTCTCATTCACCTGCGTTATTGGTAAATATACGTCCATAATCTTCCTGCCTGTTGTGGCTTTCCAATTAGTATAACAGAAATCGAGTGAATAGAGATAGCAAACACTTAAAAGCCTCTTCAAAATAACCATAAAGAAAGCTCTAACCGGTTGGTTAGAGCTTTCCACTTCCATTTTATCCAGCTTTTATTATTGAGCTGCAGGGTATACGCTCACTTTTTTCTTGTCACGGCCATAACGTTCAAAACGAACAACGCCGTCAACTTTTGCGAATAGAGTGTCGTCTCCACCACGGCCAACGTTTTCACCAGGGTAAATTTTTGTTCCACGTTGACGGTAAAGAATAGATCCGCCAGTTACGAACTGACCATCTGCACGCTTTGCGCCAAGACGCTTCGCTTCAGAGTCACGTCCGTTCTTTGTAGAACCAACCCCTTTTTTCGATGCGAAAAATTGAAGGTCTAATCTTAACATGAGTCTCACCTCCTGTTAGTGAAAAGTAATCTTTATATATTTGCTATACTCACGTTCAATCGTCTGTAAGGAAACAACCATTCCTTCAAGCAGCAACTGGACTTTTTCAGCCTCGTCCATCGGAAGATCCTCCGGAACAAGACAGCGAAGAAATCCGCCTTCTTTCCCTTGCTCGATCCCAAGCTTAGCATCAGTCAATGAAAGAATAGCATTAAGCACTCCGAAAGAGACAGCCGTCGCTCCTGCACATACGAGATCTTTTCCATGTTCAGCAAATTCTGCATGCCCCTCCATTGTGAAGGAAGTAATTCTTCCGGAAGGCTGCCTTATTACGTCTACCCGAATCATTGGATCATCGCCTTACGCGTTGATTTTTTCGATAACAACTTTAGTGTATGGCTGACGGTGGCCTTGTTTTCTGCGGTAGTTTTTCTTTGCTTTGAATTTGAAAACAGTAATTTTCTTTTGACGGCCTTGTTTTTCAACTTTAGCTGTAACAGTAGCACCATCAACAGTTGGGCTGCCTACTTTTACATTTTCACCGCCGACGAATAATACTTGATCAAACGTTACAGAATCACCTTCTGCAGCATCTAATTTTTCAATGTAGATAGCTTGACCTTCTTCTACTTTTACTTGTTTACCGCCAGTTTCGATAATTGCGTACATTCCCTGCACCTCCTTAATTACTCAGACTCGCCATTCGCAGGTGGTTTGCTAACAGCATACACTTATGACCTGGTATGAGCGGTTGTAGCACGGGTGCTACAAACAATAACATTAGA
The DNA here is from genome assembly GCF_038003025.1 of Pseudobacillus sp. FSL P4-0506. Lineage (NCBI taxonomy): Bacteria > Bacillati > Bacillota > Bacilli > Caryophanales > Bacillaceae > Pseudobacillus > Pseudobacillus sp. FSL P4-0506. The sequence continues at coordinate 1,824,767 of NZ_JBBOOI010000001.1, read as the reverse complement.
ATCTTATCACTTTTGCTTTTTTATGTCAACTGCTTTTTATCAACATTCCCTTCGTTGATAGCTCCTTAACGCTGCCCGTTCTTATCATTTTTCCTATCGGCACTTGTCCATCGATCACGTTGTAAATAATCTTTTTATGAAGCATTTCCTGCAGCTTTTCATGGTACTTATACCTTTCACCAACAAAGGCCTCCATAACATCCGGCGTTACCTCTACAAGCACTGCCTCCTCCACATTTTTTATTAATTCAAACAAGTCTCTTTCAAGCGCAAAAGCGGCTGTTTCGGCACTGATGACCCGTCCGGTCCCCCGGCATGCTCGGCAAGGTACCGTTACTGTTTCTATGAGAGACGGCTTTGTTTTTTTACGGGTGATTTGCATGAGACCGAGAGAGGTAAACCCGCGGATGGATATTTGTTTTGAATCCTTCTTTGCCTCCCGCATAAATTCACTCTCAATCTCCCTGCGATCTGCTTCATTTTCCATGTCTATAAAATCAATGAGAATAATGCCACTAATGTCGCGTAAGCGCAGCTGACGGGCACTCTCTGTTGCCGCTTCCTTATTGGTTAAAAAAACCGTCTGCCGCTGACTACTTTTCCCAGTGAATTTCCCCGTATTCACGTCGATTACTGTCATAGCTTCTGTCCGATCAATAACGATAAATCCACCGCTCGGCAGCCAGATAATACGCTTTAATGAAAATTCGGCTGCATCCGGCAATCTGAATGCCGAAAATATATCCTGATCGGCTGAATGGAGAACAGTTGTCCAGCTTCCCCTTTCGAAGCGAAAATCTTCTTTAATATCCGACAAAAAAGCTACCTCATCGCAAATCAACTCTCCTTGCCCTAATTGGCTCATTCGCGCAAATAGCTCTTCTTTTAACTGCTGCTTTTCCATTAACAAAGCCGGCGCCTTGCTTTTCTCTGCTTTTTTAACGATCTGCTCATGCTGAAGGCGAAGATGCTTCCATTCGGCAAGCAGTGCTTCTTTCGAAGAATGGAAGGCAGCTGTCCGGAGAATCAGCCCCTCCCTTTCCTCCTTATACTCTTCTACCCACTTTATCCATTCACGGCGTTTCTTTTCATTATCCAGCTTTTTTGATAAAGCAATGTAATGTCCTGCCGGCAGATAAACAAGCAGCTCCCCCGGCCATTCAATAATGGCTGTTAATCGCGGCGCTTTCGCCTCTGATCCGTCTTTAATCACTTGAACGATGACCTTCTGGCCCTGGTGAACAAGTTCATCAATCGATTTATTTTGATGATTGGGAAAGTCATTGCGATGCAAATAAGCATTCTGTTCTAGCCCAATATTCACAAAACAAGCATTCATTCCTTTTTCTACCTTAGAAACAATTCCATAATAAATAAAGCCGACACGGGAAAGGTGTGACGGCTGAAAAACGTGAAACTGATCGGCTACTCCTTCTCTGACAACCGCCAATCTTTTTTCCCTGCCTTTTGCGCTGACAATCAACGTATTCATATCAGACCCGCTTTCCTCTTTTTGTTTCACTTTACTGCTGCAAGACACTTCCGTCAATCGACAGGCAATAAATCCTTCAGAAGGGAGTCTGTTTTCTTTTCTGAGAAATACGCATACAGTAATTCATTCTCGTCTAGCCGGCCTCGTTTTTCTCCTCCTTCTGTCACATAAATAATATGTTTGGCATTGCGTTGAAATCGTTCAAGCACATTCATGATTGGTTCTCCCGCTGGGACAGTGAGCGGCTTTAAGAAGGCGGCTGATCCTTTATTCCCGTAATGACGTTCGAGGAGAAAACGCATGAAAGCATAGCGTTTTTCCTTCCAGGCCCGCCACAGTGTCCATGCTAAATAAAAAAATAATGTCCATGCCTGCAAATGGAAAGGAAAAAAAAGAAAGGCGGTCATTTGCAGGCAGAATAGCAAGCATGCAGAGCATATAATAACAAGGCGAAAAGCAGACAAAAACGGCCTAGCCGCAGAAAAACTGAGCATTAGCAGCTTACCGCCGTCAAGTGGATAAACAGGCAGCAAATTAAACAGCAAAATAGCCAAGTTAATTTGCCAGAAAGCCTCATATATACTGGCAGGCAGAACCCCGCCTTCGTGTGCCAGCCAAGCTATTCCAAACAACCAAAGATGTTGGAGTGGCCCCGCCAGCACGACGAGCAATTCTTCCTTCAAGGGCCGATTTCCGTGCTCGTCCACCTCTGCTACCCCTCCAAATGGAAGAAGCACCACTTTTCTAATGCGCCATCCTAGTAGATGGGCAGCTAAAATATGGCCTAATTCGTGAATAACAATGACCGTAAACGCTAGTAGCAAGTGCAAAAAAGTCCCTGTTAAAATACAAACACCGGTGACTCCCCATAAAAGTGGATGGACATGAACATGTTTCATCCATTTACTCAAACGGAACCACCTCGTTTGGATCGATAAATACGTTATCACGCTTGATAGCTAAATAGAATTGCCCGCCATTTGCATTTTCTCCTGCTTCTGCTTTTGCAAGCGTACTTCCTGTTTTCACTCGTTCATAAGGCTGTACAGATATATTTGATAGATGACCATACCACGATTCACTATTATCAGCGTGTTGCAAAACTACTGTTTTTCCTAGCCCCTCCTTTTCACCAGTGAAAATAATCGTCCCCTCTTTAATAGCCTTTACCTCTTCAGCTGGTCCGGTCTCAACGAGAATCCCCTGACCGTTCGTTTGAAAGTCTTCCAAGATACGTCCTGACGCTGGCAAGGCGATTTCTGGAGAGGCATCGGGACTTTGTTTTTTATCCGTCCAGCCATCAGCCGTAAAAGGGAGCGGTTTTCCGAGCGTGTTTTCATACCAAGCAGCCGCTTTTGAAAAAGGAAATTCTTTTTCCATCGTCTTTTCCATCCATTCCCTTCCTTCTATAAAAACAGGAGAGGGGTGTTGAAACAAAATGGCAGTAGCTAACACTAATGCAGCCGCTGCTAGCCACTTAAATAAAAAACGATTCCAGCTAAACAATGGATGCAGTTGTTCTTTTTCTTCCGGCAGCGGAAACAGCTCCTTTTCTTCTTTCACGTATCCTTCCTCCTTTTCTACACAGGTTTGTACACTATATGAGTGACAGGCCTGATTAAGAAGAAAGAATTCACCTAATAAAAAAAGCCGTCTGCAGCTTCGCAGCTTGCAGACAGCCTCTTTCAACTAATGGAGCTATTTCGAACGAACGCCGAAAAACTTCTTTAAACGAGTAAAAAACCCTTCCTTTATGTCATCCAGCTGCTGAAGCGGGACAGATTCTCCAAGGATTCTTCTGGCAATGTTGCGGTAGGCGATAGATGCCCGATTGTTTGGATTGTGAGCAACCGGCTCGCCATTGTGTGAGGATTTAATAACCTCATCATCATCCACCACAATACCAAGCAGCTCAATCGACAAGTGTGCAGCTACTTCATCCACATCCAGCATATCCCCCTGCTGCATCATATGGTTACGTATCCGGTTAATAATCAGCTTGGGAGGTTCCATTCCTTCTTCTTTTTCTAACAATCCAATGACCCTATCGGCATCACGGACGGCAGATTTTTCAGGAGTGGTGACGACAATCGCCTTATTAGCTCCGGCCACAGCGTTTTTGTAGCCCTGCTCAATTCCAGCTGGGCAATCTATTAAAATATAATCAAATTCCTGCTTCAATTCTTCCATTAGTTTTTTCAGTTGTTCAGGCTGGACCGCCGACTTATCTGTTGTCTGGGCCGCCGGCAGCAGATAAAGCAAATCATTGAAACGCTTATCTTTTACAAGCGCCTGATGAGTCTTACAACGCCCTTCTACCACGTCTACCAAATCATAAATAATCCGGTTCTCAAGCCCCATCACGACATCTAAGTTTCTAAGCCCGATATCTGTATCAACTAAACAAACCTTTTTCTCTTGCAGTGCAAGTGCGGTGCCTAAATTGGCCGTAGTCGTTGTTTTGCCGACCCCGCCTTTTCCAGATGTAATAACTATAGCCTCACCCACTGTGCTTTCCCCCTTTAAACGTAGAAATTCCCGGTCTCAGATGCTTGAGCACCTGCAAGCGGTCAACCACAATCTGGTTAGAATCATCTATGTAAGCGCACTCCGTCTCATAGCCTTCCTCTTCCTCATAACGGTCAGGTGCGCGATTAAAATAACGGCTGATTCTAAGTTGAGACGGCATCATCCGGCTGGCAGCGATCACAGCCATTTCGTCTCCATAACAGCCGGCATGGGCCATTCCTTTTAAAGCGCCCATGATGAAAATATTTCTTCCGGCTCTTACTGTTCCACCAGGATTGACATCGCCGATCAGCAATAAATCACCGGGAACCTCAAGTACCTGCCCAGAGCGGATTCTTCCTGTATAGGAAACAATCTCGCTTTCCTCCTTCCAGCGAATAGCCTCTTCCATTGTCATCACATTAGATTTAACCGATTCAACAGCAAGATGCTCGCGCTGGTTAATTAAATTTTTTATTTCTTCTATTTCTTTATCTAATAAATAGCGGTTTCCCGCCTGAACAGTGACTGTAAGGAGAGAACCGTGCTCTTGGCCACTAACGGCATCCATTTTATCTTTTAGTTCCTGCAGCAATTCATCGTATGCACATTTGTCATTCAAATGCAGCGTGAGCCCATCTTTTGTCCCTTTAATGACAACGTTCTGTTTTGTTTTCATAGCACGAAATTCACCTCTGTTGTCCAATTAATTCGACAAGCCTTCTCCTGATTCCTCTTTTTCCATTCCTATGAAGCTAGTCATTGTAAATGCGCTGAAGCTTCTCAAAAGCATTTTTTAGCGGAAATGCTAGAAGAATATAAAAGATAAGATTTAAAAGTAAAGTTGGTCCCAAGCGAATCGACATAAATTGTGTTAAGTCTATATCAGTCCGCTTAATCAGCACATTTAGCTGGAATAAAATCAATTCCAACAAAAAGGCCCCAAACAAAACAATAAAACCAAGAATAAATAAATTGTTTTGCAGAACTTTTACAAGCTTCGATACAATATACACAACAAGAGGCAGGAAGAACATATAAGCCCCTAGTATCCCCGTGTAGAAAATATCAAAGAGAAAACCAAAGAGAAAACCATATTTAATTGCTGTATTACGGTCAAAGAAAACGGCCATCAGCAGCAAACCGATGACAAAAAAGCGTGGGGTGATTACATATTTGCCATCAAACGCCGTTTCCGGGAATACAGTAAGAAACAAGCTGTCACTATAAAAGAGGACAATCATTAGGAGAGGAAGATAAAGCCGTTTCACAAGTTCCCCTCCTCAACAAGAACCTGTTTGCGCTCTTCCTTTTCTGGAAGAACTGTTGTCATGCTGCGTTTTGTAACCATCACATGCTCAAGATCATTGAAAGAAGCCGCTGGTTTGATAAGGGCTGTTTGTGTCAAGCCGAACTCATCAGGGACCATTTCTTCGATCTTCCCAATAATTAAGCCTTCCGGAAAAACACCGCCTTTACCAGAAGTCATAACGAGCATTCCTTTTTTCACTTTAGAATCATAGGGAACTTTCGTCATAAGCAATGCTTTCTTCTCTTTATCATAGCCTTCAATTACTCCAAAAACATCGTTCTTTCCTTGAATGACGGCTGATACACGATTTCTTGAATCGTGGGCGCTCAACAACTGAACAGTCGATGTGAATTTTGATGTACTCTGCACTTTACCGATCAAACCTTGAGCAGTAATGACAGCCATATTAGGCTCGACGCCGGTCGCTTCTCCCTGATCAATGGTGATAACGTCATACCAACGGTCCGGATTGCGGGCAATCACGGTCGCCTGTACTGGCTCGTAATCTGCTAAACTCTTCTTTTTATCAAGCACTTTTCGAAGTTCCTGATTGTCCTTTTGAAGACGGGCAACATCACTTTCGAGCTGGGCAGTCTTATCAATTCTTGCTCGTAGCTCTTTGTTCTCCTCGTATGTATTCCGCAAGTCTTTAATTTCATCAAAAAAACCTGCGAAGCTGTTGGCAGGTTTAGACACCGCTGCTTGTCCCAAACCGACAATGTCTTTGACGAATTGCTCCGGCCAGGATAAATTCTCCCTATCGCGAAGAGAAAAACCAATTAAAGCGACAAGAACAATAATGCTTCCAAGTAAAATGATCAGACGCTTATTTGTAAAAAATTGTGGCATATACTCCACCTCTGTTTGTTTGCATTAAGTTAGAATCCGGCAGCTGTCAGCTGCTGCCGGATAAATGAAAAGAGAAAACGCCCGTCCAGTCCTAACAAGCGCAGGAGAAGACTGTATCTCATAGCTGTATTTAGGCTGGAAAGGCCAAGCCAGTTGTTCTAGAAATAGCAACTGCATGAAAAATATAAAAGGCGCTTGTTCAGAGAGAACAATATCCTCCCACTCTTCTTCAGCCATGATGCTGTTAGATCATGTTTGTTTTTATTTATTTTTATTTTTGAACAAATCAATATGATCGAGTGCCATTCCCGTCCCGATTGCTACACAATCAAGCGGATTTTCTGCAATAATCACTGGCATATTCGTTTCTTTGCTAATTACTTTATCCAGATTACGAAGCAATGCACCGCCGCCTGTAAGGACAATTCCCCGATCCATAATGTCTGCTGCTAGCTCCGGTGGCGTTTGCTCTAATGTACTTTTTACCGTATCTACAATAGCAGTTACTGTGTCTTTTAGGGCATCAGCAATTTCCTCGCCAGTAATTTCAATTGTTTTTGGCAATCCTGTTAACAGGTCGCGGCCACGAATTTCCATGCTTGGCAATTGCTCGAAATCGCCGGCCGAGCCAATTTCCATTTTAATTGTCTCAGACGTTCTGTCACCAATCAATAGGTTATACTGTTTGCGAATATATGCGACGATCGCATCGTCCATTTCATCTCCTGCTGTACGAAGAGATTGGCTTGTCACAATGCCGCCAAGTGAGATAATAGCTACTTCTGTTGTTCCGCCGCCAATATCAACGACCATGCTGCCTGTCGGTTCCCAAACAGGAAGGTTAGCACCAATAGCAGCCGCGAACGGTTCTTCAATAGTATAAGCGTCGCGGGCACCCGCTTGGCGAGTAGCATCGATAACAGCCCGTTCTTCAACGGCTGTAATGCCGGATGGTACACAAACCATTACATATGGCTTACTGGAAAGCAAACCTTTTCCATTTTTTGTTGCTTGTTTTAAATAATATTTAATCATTGTGGCTGTTGTTTCATAATCAGCAATTACCCCATCTTTCATAGGGCGCGTAGCTATTACATTCCCCGGTGTACGGCCAATCATTTTTTTAGCATCGTTTCCAACGGCCACAATTTGTTTCGTATCCGTCTGTAATGCCACAACCGATGGCTCACGTACAACGACACCCTTTCCTTTAGCATAAACGAGCGTATTAGCCGTTCCTAAGTCTATTCCAAGATCTCGGCTTCCAATTCCAAACATACAAGTATCTCCCTTTCTCGGTCCATTACTTTTATCATGATTGATTTGACATTATTCTTTTATTTTTCGACAAAAACAACTAGGAAAAATCATAACTTATATTATAACCGAAGGAAAAAAAAAATCCTAGCGTTATAAATAGCCTTTTTCTTTTAAACTGACGAATTTCTTCTCTCCGATAATTAAATGATCAAGCAGTTCAATGCCAAGGATTTTGCCGCATTCAGCTAATCTCTTAGTCACATCAATATCTTCCCTGCTTGGCTGGGGATCACCGGATGGATGATTGTGAATACAGATAATAGAAGCAGCAGATCGGCGAAAAGCCTCTTTGAACACTTCACGAGGGTGAACAATAGAAGCATTTAAACTACCAATAAATAAAGTCTGCTTGTGGAGAACTTGATTTTTAGTGTTCAAATACAAGCAAACAAAATGTTCCTGGGTAAGAAATCTCATTTCTTCCATGACATAATCGGCCCCATCTTCCGGTGAGCGAATGACATAACGCTCCTCAAATCTCAGCTGACTGACACGCCTTCCAAGCTCAAGCGCAGATATAATTTGTATAGCTTTTGCTTCACCAATACCTTTAATGGAGGTCATTTCTTCGAGAGAGGCTTCTTTTAACAAGCGGAGGCCTTCAAACGTTTGCAAAAGACGGTTAGCCAGTTGCAGAACGGATTCATCTTTTGTTCCAGTCCGTAAAATAATAGCGAGGAGTTCATGGGTGGACAGGCTGGCTGCACCGTAGGCAACCAGCCGTTCCCGTGGACGCTCTTCTGCCGGAACGTCGCGGATCATAAATGTTTCTTTCGACATACTTTTCTCCTTTCGACCTTTCAGGAAGGAAAGAAGAAAGCGGCACCTTGCCAGCCGAGTCGTCTTAGATGCCTATATAGGGAAGAAATCGGCAGGCCGACAACAGAGAAATAGTCACCATCAATTTTTTTCACCAGAATGGCACCTGCTCCTTGAATACCATATGCACCGGCTTTATCGAATGGTTCATCTGTCTCTAAATAGCCGTTGATCTCTTCTTCTGTAAGCTCCCAAAAAGTGACTTTTGTTTTTTCATAAAATAGGTATTCATCTGCTCCATGCCTTACAGCCACTCCTGTACATACAGCATGCGTACGGCCAGAAAGACGCTGAAGCATATCTCTTGCTTCCTTTCGATTCTGCGGCTTGCCTAAAATTTCCCCATCGAGGGTAACAACTGTATCCGCTCCGATAATAAAACTATCTTCATGATTTGCTGCGACTGCAGCGGCTTTGATGGAAGCTAAATGCATAACGGCTTCTTCCGGAGTCATTCCAGAGGGGATCGTTTCATCAGCATGGCTTACTTTCACAGTAAACGACAAGCCGATTTGTTCGAGGAGTTCTTTCCGTCTTGGGGAGCCCGAAGCTAAAATTAACTGCGTCAAATCGATTCACCTATCTTTCAAAAATAAGGGAGATACATCGTTATCATATCAAAAGTGCCAAAACACTACAAACTTTTAAAGCAGGCTTAACGAGCAAATATTTATCAACAGGTTCTACGTATAATCTCTTAGTTTCACCAAAAATAAAAGGATGCCTTAGCATCCTTCAAGCAAATATGACTGGGCGAGTTGCCAAAAGTGAAGAATTGGCTAGAATGCTTAAGCACCCCTATTGACTATAAACAGCTAAAAAAGCCAGAAGCTTCTCCTGCGCAGCTTTGGCAGCTTGCGGCTGATTGCTTTTGGCTTCAGTTAACGCTCCTGTCAGCAACTTTTTCAATTCGGCGGATGTTTCATCGCTCGGCTCTACTTTCACAGCGTCTAATTTACTTTCCGCCTCCTTAAGTTTATTCTTATCCGCTTCCAGTCCGGCAGCTTTTTTGCCACTCTCTTCCGCAATACTTGAAAATAAGGCAGCCATTTCTCCAGATGATTCTTCAAGCTTTTTAGAAGGCGAAATCGCCAATTGCTTTGTATAAGTGTCCGCTCCGGCTGTGCCATATATACCTTCAATCAACTTTGCTGTTTCGATCGTGGAGGAAGCAGCAAGTAAGATAAGATATTGGCCGTTTTGCAATACTGCTTCAGCAGGCAGGCCTAAGTCACTCATTTTTTGTTTCATAGAATTAGCTCCATCTTCCGTCGAAAAAACCCCTCCTTGAACAACAGCGGTCTCTATTGAAAAGAGCGAGTTCTTCTCACTTTTTGCGGATGGGGCAGCTTTCGGCGTAGTTACTTCTCTTTCCTTCACAGGTTTTTCTTCTTTTAAAATAGCTTGCGGTCGTCCCTCTTCCTTTTGAGTGACAACTTTCACTAATGCGTAGCCAAGCAATACACCAACAATGACAGCACTCATTACAATAATAAAGAGCTTGCCAGTTGCCCGTTTAGCTGTAGTTTTTTGCATCGTTGCATATTGTTCGATTACATCGGCTTTCTGCTCTCCTTCTTCAGGAAACAACCATTGGAACTCCTCTTCTTCTTTTTTTGGCTCAATGGCAGCCGCACTCTCTTTTTTTCCATTTTTCCACTCTGGCCCAATAAACTCTTTTTTTTGTTTACTGCCGATTGTTAAGAATATTCCTTCTGGTTTTTTTGGCTTATCCTTGTCCATCATTTGCGACCATCCTTCCGCCTACTTTGAAGTTGCCTTCATGCTAACACAGCAAATAAAAAAAAGAACAAGACTTTTGTCGTCCTGTCCTGGAAAAATTTCGGCAATCTTTTTATCCTCTATAATTAATAAGCTGAAGGTACCAGTGAATGAGTATTTCGCCATAAAATAGTTCAGCGAGCGTGGCGAGCGCAATAAATGGTGCAAAGGGCATTGGCTTGCCTTTTTTTATAATGTGAAACATCATAAGCACTACACCACAGACAGCCCCTAATGCACATGAAAGAAAGAAAATAACTAGCACTTTCTTCAAGCCGCTCAATAAGCCAATGACACCAAACAATTTAATATCTCCTCCCCCCATGCCGCCTTTTGATACAAGAGAAACCAGCAAAGGTATGAAAAAGCCTACCGCACCGCCCACAAACATGTCCCACCAAGGCTCAAGCGGATGAAAGGTCCTTCCTATCAAAAAGAGAAATAAAAAAATGAACAGTACTTTGTCGGGGATAACCATGTAAGTAAGGTCTGAAACAATAATAATAAGAAGAAGAGACATAAGTATTAAAGCAATGAAAAAGTCTGCCGTCAGTCCAAACGACATATACGCGCACCAAAACAAGAGGGCTGTAACGAATTCTATCAGAGGATAGAGAGGAGATATTCTTATCCTGCATACGCGGCACCTTCCTCTTTGCCATACATAAGAGAACACCGGTATAAGCTCCGCAAAATGCAGCTTATGATTGCATCTAGGGCAAGCACTGTGCGGCCAGAAAAGCGATTGGCCTTTCGGTACACGCAAGCCAACGACGTTAAAAAATGAACCAAATACAAAACCATACATTAAAACAAACAATTCTATCATTCTGTCTTGGCAGCTACTTCCACTGCTTGGGACCCATATCTTTTTCTCATTTGAGGCATGACTGTTCCTCCTATTTTAATTTTATGGATAACCAACCACAAGTTTTTCAACTCCTTTTTTACATGTTCAACCTTTAACTAAAAGGTTTTCTTACTTGCTCAAAAGCAGTGACTACCAGTCCAGCAGACTGCTTGCTCGCTGCTTCATTCTTGGAATGCAGAGTGTGAAAAGATCGTTTAAAGATAGGCTTGAAGGGGATCAGTGAAAATAAATCGGTGGGGAGATGGAGCTTGGAGGAGAAGATCTTTATATTCTTGTCTATATTCTATTATACTGATATGCCTTCTACTTTTACAGAATATTTTGATAAAAGGAAGGAGTTCACTTAAAAAGTTGCCGTGCAGAAAACTTGTCACTGTTGTTCGTAAACTAAAATAAAAAGTTTTTACATAGAAAAAGGCAACCCCCGTTTTAAACAAAAGAAGTTGCCGATCTCTATTATTTTTCTTTTATAAATTTCTTTACACTTGAAATGAAATAAAGAGAGCCTGTTACAATCAGTACTTCATTTTCTTTTGCTGTTGTCTGAAACTCCTCAATAAACCGTTGCCAATCCTCTATCCACATTTGATTTTCTAAAAAAGCTTGAAACTCTTTTTTGCCAGCCGCCCGCGGAAAGTCAAAACTTGTGAAGGCCATTCGATGAGCTGCCTGCTTTAAAATAGCTATCATTTCATCTAATTTTTTATCCCTCATGCCGGCAAATAAGGCAGTGATTCTCTTGTCAGGAAAACGCTCAGCAAGCGATGCAACAAGCGCCTTCATTCCTTCCGGGTTATGAGCGCCATCTAACAGAACGACGGGCTGCTCCATGGCATACTCCATTCTCCCTGGCCAGCTCACTGATTGTAGACCAGCACGAATATGTTCTTCTTCCACTAGAAACGCGTAAAAAGTACGTAAATATAAAATAGCCATCACGGCTGTTGCCGCGTTTTCTGTTTGATGAAGGCCATTTAAACCTGTTGGCAAGTCTCTCATATTGGCAAAAACAGATTCAAAATGGAACATTTCTCCTTGAGGCAATGACCTTTGCCAGTCTGCCTTGAATTGCTCTCCCAGCTGATAAACAGCAGACTTCACTTCTTTGGCACGCTGTTGAATAATTTCACGAGCCGCCTCCTGTTTCACACCGCTAACAACTGGTGCCCCATTTTTTATAATTCCAGCTTTCTCGAAAGCAATCGCTTCAAGTGTATCTCCTAAAAACTGCATATGGTCCATGCCAATTGTGGTAATCACAGACAACAATGGCTGAATCACATTTGTTGAATCTAATCGGCCGCCAAGCCCCACTTCAAACAAAACGATATCAACAGGGCGAATCCAGGCAAAATAATAAAGAGCCATCGCCGTAATCACTTCGAATTCACTCGGACTGCCCAATTCTGTTTTTTCCAATTCCTCTGCCAACGGCTTGATCACAGCAGTTAATTTCATAATTTCCTCGTCACTGATTGCCTCACCGTTCACGCTAATCCGCTCATTGAACTGTTCTATATATGGCGAGGTGAATGTTCCTACTTCATATCCCGCTTCCTGCAGCATAGAACGCATCATAGCAACAGTCGATCCTTTGCCATTCGTCCCCCCAATATGGACGGCACGCAGATGATGCTCCGGGTGATTCATTCTCTCCATAAGCCACTCCATTCGCTTCAAGCCGGGCTTAATGCCAAGCTGAAGCCGGCTATGAATCCAATCGATCGCTTCTTCATATGTATTCATCTTCTCTCTCTCCCTTCGATTCTGTTTTTAACATATTGGCCAAATTTTATGGTTTACTGACTTGGTTAATAAATTTGCTTGCTGAGCTCTGTGAAAAAGACGAATCTGCCCCCGGCAGATTCGTCTCATTCCCCTACTTACCCTTGCATTTCCTTCATGCGCGCTTCAACAGCGGCACGTTTTTCTAGATAGTCTTTTTCCTTGGCGCGCTCTTCATCAACAACTTTTTGTGGAGCTTTGCTGACGAAGCGCTCATTGCCAAGTTTCTTTTGAACACGTTCAACTTCACTGTTCCATTTATCCCATTCTTTTTGCAAGCGGGCAATTTCCTCTTCGATATTAATTAACCCTTCAAGCGGCAAGATTAGTTCGGCACCTGTGACAACAGCCGTCATCGCTTTGTCAGGGGCTGCAGCAGTCGTTGATAATACAAGTTCCTCCGGATTACAGAAACGCTCGATGTAAGCACGGTTGCTTTCTAATGTGTTCAATACAGTGTCATCTTTCGCTTTGATGATTAACTTAATCTTCTTGCTAAGCGGTGTATTCACTTCCGCGCGGATATTACGTACGGAACGGATAATATCTACAAGCAGCTTCATTTCCTCTGCTGCTTGTTGGTCAGATAGCTCTTCATTCACTTCTGGCCATTTAGCTGTGACGATCGTTTCCCCCTCATGCGGTAGATTCTGCCATATTTCCTCGGTAATAAACGGCATGAATGGGTGTAATAAACGCATCGTGTTATCTAACACATAAGCAAGGATAGAACGGGTCGTTTTCTTGGCTGCTTCATCTTCACCGTAAAGCGGCAGCTTCGCCATTTCAATATACCAATCACAGAAATCATCCCAAATGAAGTTGTAGAGCACGCGGCCGACTTCACCAAACTCGTATCGGTCAGCAAGTTTGGTGACGTTTGCGATCGTATCATTCAAACGCGTTAAAATCCACTTATCAGCAACTGATTTTTCACCACTTAAGTCGATTTCCTCATATTTCAAGCCATCCATGTTCATTAGGGCAAAACGGGAAGCATTCCAAATTTTATTGGCGAAGTTCCAAATAGATTCTACTTTTTCTACAGAGAAACGCAAATCCTGTCCTGGAGAGCTGCCAGTTGATAAGAAGTAGCGCAGAGAGTCAGCCCCATACTGATCAATCACTTCCATCGGATCCACGCCATTACCTAACGATTTACTCATTTTCCGCCCTTCTGAATCACGGACAAGCCCATGAATCAATACATCATTAAACGGACGTTCACCGGTAAACTCAAGCCCTTGGAAGATCATCCGAGAGACCCAGAAGAAAATAATATCGTAACCGGTAACAAGTGCAGCTGTTGGATAGTAGCGTTTAAAGTCTGACGCCTCTTTATCCGGCCAGCCCATCGTAGAAAACGGCCATAATGCCGAGCTAAACCATGTGTCGAGTACATCTTTGTCCTGTTCCCAGTTCTCCGCATCTGCTGGAGCTTCCTGGCCAACGTATACTTCGCCTGTTTCTTTATGGTACCAGGCTGGAATACGATGTCCCCACCAAAGCTGACGGGAAATACACCAGTCACGGATATTTTCCATCCAGTGAAGATATGTTTTCTCAAAACGGTCCGGCACGAAATGTACTTTGTCTTCTTTTGACTGCAATTCGATTGCTTTATCAGCAAGCGGCTGCATCTTTACGAACCATTGAGTCGATAAGTATGGTTCTACAACCGCACCGCTGCGCTCTGAGTGACCGACAGAATGCATATGGTCTTCAATCTTGAAGAGGACGCCTTCCTCCTGTAAGTCTTTCACGATCTGTTTGCGGCAGTCAAAGCGGTCCATGCCGTTGTATTTGCCCGCACGCTCATTCATCGTACCATCCTCATTCATCACGAGAATGCGCTCTAAATCGTGGCGATTGCCAATTTCAAAGTCATTTGGATCGTGAGCCGGTGTAATCTTCACCGCTCCAGAACCGAATTCCATGTCAACGTAGTCATCACCGACGATTGGAATTTCTCGGCCAACGATTGGCAGAACAACCTTTTTACCAATGAGGTGTTTATAACGCTCATCTTCTGGATGAACCGCTACAGCTGTATCACCAAGCATCGTTTCCGGGCGAGTTGTCGCAATTTCAATATGGCCGCTTCCATCTGCAAGCGGGTATTTCATGTGATAAAATGCCCCCTGGACATCTTTGTAAATAACTTCAATGTCCGATAAAGCTGTTTTTGTTGCTGGATCCCAGTTGATAATATATTCACCGCGATAAATTAAACCTTTTTCATATAACGAAACGAATACTTCACGGACTGCTTTTGATAAACCTTCATCCAATGTAAAGCGCTCACGGCTATAATCCAGACCAAGGCCAAGCTTTGCCCATTGCTGGCGGATAAAATTTGCATACTCTTCTTTCCACTTCCATGCTTCTTCTAAAAACTTTTCACGGCCAAGATCATAGCGTGTTTTTCCCTCTTCACGAAGCTTTTGCTCCACTTTCGCCTGTGTGGCAATCCCAGCATGGTCCATCCCTGGAAGCCAAAGCACATCGTAGCCCTGCATCCGCTTCATGCGTGTTAAGATATCTTGCAGTGTCGTATCCCATGCATGGCCGAGGTGCAATTTCCCTGTCACATTCGGCGGCGGGATTACGATGGTATAAGGGGATTTGGTTTGATCGTCTTTCGCTTCAAAATACTGCCCTTTTACCCACCAGTCATACCGTCCCTGTTCAATTGCTTTTGGATCATATTTTGTTGGCATGGACAATTCATTGTTTTCCATCAAGATTTCCTCCTCATTACACAATAAATGTACAAACATTCTGGTCAGTTATCCGCCATATGTGATTGCCTGTTTTTAAACAACAAAAAAACTCCTATCGTCAAAAGGACGAAGGAGTTGTTCGCGGTACCACCTTTTTTCACAGACAGCTGCCTACTGGCAGACCTATCTGGCTCTCAATCCATTAACGGCTGGCAACCGGCTTCCACTACTAAACGGTTCACAGAAGCAGCTCACGGGGGACATTCCAAAGGGTTCTTGCGGAAAACTTTTCAGCCATGAGTTTTCCTCTCTGCAAGCAAGCGCTATCTTTGTACTCTTCCCGGTCTTCGCTTTTCATTATCATTCATATATTATCTGAAAACAGGCAGGGGCGTCAATCTTTCCTCTATTATTTTTTTAGAAAGCCTTTTGATTGCAAGAATTCAAGCATATATGCCCGCCGTGGCTCGGATAAAAAAGCTGCCATGCCGCTCGTCCAGCCTGCATCTTTCTTATTTGTTGTACGGCTTGCATAATATTTATGCATTTGCTCGTCATACTCAGGAAGTAGGCGACTATACTTTTCCTCATCATATACATCTTCATGCAAAATTGCCTTCATTGGCAAGCGTGGCTTTACTTCGTTTGATTCTGCTGGCACACCTACCGTCAATCCAAATAATGGAATCACATAGTCAGGCAATTGAAGCAAGTCGCTGATTGCCTGCGGATTATTACGAACCCCGCCAATATAACAGATGCCATATCCTTTGGATTCGGCGGCTATTACAAAATTTTGGGCAAGTAGAGCCGTATCGATAACAGCTACAAGCAGATTTTCTGCCGTGCTACCTTCGAATTTTTTCCCATGAAGGGTAACGGCTTTTTCCAGACGTTTTAAATCCGCACAGAAAACAAGCGGCAAGGCCGCAGATTCAAATTGCTGTTTATTTTTAGACAGCTCTCCAAGCTTCAGGCGCTTCTCCTCATTCTTCACGCGCACAACGGAATAAGCCTGCACAAAATGAGAGCTTGCGGCATGTTGGGCAACTTCCAACAACTCGTGAAATACTTCATCTGAAATGGGTTCGTCTGTGTATTTTCGAACAGATGCATGAGACTTCAATAAATCTATCATCTTATCCTTCCTTCCTTGTTTGCTTCGTCATATAAAAAGCGTATGTATAGACCTGTTCTTCTTTTAACGTAAATCACCTTTTAAACGCTGTCAACGTTCCTGCTCTCCTCCTCTAAAATCACCTCTCTTTGTTTCCATACATATAGTAAAAGAAGAACCTTTCATAGCACGCTACTCGTGCTTATGAATTCACAGGCAGGTGTAATAATTGAGAAGAAGATACAATCCTTACTCGTTACCTCCATGGCTTCGAACAGTCCGAGCGGTCTGCTGCCAGCTAGCCGTTCCATTTTGCATATTTCAGGGGATTCGAACGATCTTTTTTCCAACGACATTTGATGTGATACTGCTATCTATCCTCGTGTTACTTGCTGTAGCTCTTTACCTTGAATGGATTTAAAAAGACGTCTTGTATGAGCAGACGTCTTTTTAAATATGTATAGATTTAAGGAGTTCTATTCTTTCTTTAGCTATTCAGCCAACTAAAAAATAATATGAATTTTCTCTTTACAAACCAATCTTTCAGGAGTATATTAGCTAAATAAATTTTATATGTAAACTCAATTATACCTTATATCGCTTAATCCCTAAGGAGTGGGGGACCCATTTTTGTGCATCGTCACTTGGGGTGAATCCTTCATTAAGAAGGTAGGGCTACTCTCATGGCCCGAACCCGACAGCTAACCTCATAAGCGTTTGGAGAGGAGGTTTGCTTTGTGTTGTCTTAAAAGAGCACTAAGTAACACCTTAGTGTTCTTTTTTGTGTTTTCTTTAGAATTAAAAGCGCTCTGTGAGCTTTTACTAGGATTGGTAACGATCAAAGGGGGAATTATAATTTTATCAACTTTTTACAGAAGAGCTTTCTTACAGTAAAAATAAACGTATGCTTTCTCACTATATGATTGATTTACTTTTCTGGAGGTCATCATGACACGTTATTCACTAATGAAAAAAGCCTTAATTGGCAAGCCGCTTAAAACGAGTGCACTAGGAGAACAGAGAATCAGTAAGTTAAAGGCGCTGGCTATTTTATCCTCAGACGCCCTTTCGTCTGTAGCTTATGGACCTGAACAAATTTTAATTGTGCTGTCTACAATCGGTCTAGTTGCTTTTTGGTATTCTGTTCCTATTGGCATTGGAGTACTGGTTCTCTTAACGGCCTTAATTCTTTCGTATCGCCAAATTATTTATGCCTATCCGCACGGTGGTGGGGCCTACATTGTCTCGAGAAACAACTTGGGAGAAAATGCCGGACTCATTGCAGGAGGCTCCCTATTAGTAGATTATATTTTAACCGTAGCGGTGAGTGTATCAGCCGGAACCGACGCTCTCACCTCTGCTTTTCCGCAATTGCACGAACATAATGTATCTATTGCTGCTTTACTAGTTGTATTAATTACGATTTTGAATTTACGAGGGGTAACAGAATCTGCTTCTGTTCTTGCTTATCCAGTATATTTATTTGTAGCCGCCTTACTTCTTCTTTCAGCCGTAGGTTTATGGAAAATTGCAACCGGACAAATACCGAGTGATCTGCACTCTCCGATCGGAACAGCCGTTCCTGGCATCAGTCTGTTTTTATTGCTCAGAGCTTTCTCATCCGGCTGTTCAGCTCTTACTGGAGTAGAGGCTGTTTCTAATGCGGTTCCTAACTTTAAGGAACCCGCTGCTAAAAATGCAGCAAACACCTTAATAATGATGGGGATTATCTTGGCGATTCTTTTTTCTGGCATTATGTTTTTAGCTTATTGGCTAGGAATCACTCCTAAAGCAGAAGAAACAGTGGTATCACAAATTTCGTCTGAAGTATTCGGTAGAAATTTCATTTATTACTTTGTTCAAGGAACTACAGCTCTTATTTTAGTTCTTGCGGCTAATACTGGTTTTTCTGCTTTTCCATTGCTAGCCGTTAACTTAGCAACGGACAAGTATATTCCACGGATGTTTCTCATGCGTGGAGACCGGCTTGGTTACTCAAATGGAATCGTCACGCTCGGCATCATGTCTATTCTACTTATCGTGGCTTTTAGGGGGGAAACTGAACAGCTTATTCCATTGTATGCCGTTGGTGTATTTATTCCCTTCACCCTTTCCCAATCAGGCATGATTGTAAAGTGGGTAAAAGAGAAGCCTGTTGGCTGGACGTATAAATTAACAGTTAATTTAATCGGCGCGCTCATTAGCTTAACTGTTGTGGTGATTTTCTTTACCACTAAGTTTTCTCAAGTGTGGCCTGTGCTAGTTTTCTTACCGATTATTATCTTTATGTTTCATCGAATTAAAAGTCATTATATGGCAACAGGTGAACAACTGAGAATTAAATCTGGAGAAGAAGCACTTCAATTTAAAGGAAATGTCGTCATTGTCCCGGTTGCCGGCATTACAAAGGTAGTTGAAAATTCCTTAAATTATGCCGAACTAATCGGTGATACTGTCATTGCTGTTTACGTCGCTTTTGACCGTGAAAGCGAACGACAAATGGAGGAGAGATGGAGAAAGTGGAAGCCTAATGTCCGTCTTGTTACTCTGCATTCTCAATATAGAAGCTTAATGAGGCCTCTCGCCCGGTTTATTGACATAGCCGTGGAAAAAGCGAATGAAAGGAACCATACCTTAACCGTACTTATTCCACAATTCATTACGAAGAAGAGATGGCAGGACATATTACACAATCAGTCGAGCTTACGTTTAAGAATCTACCTTCTTTATCAAAAGAATGTCATTGTCACTACCGTCCCTTATCGATTTAAAAAATAATCTTTACTCAAATTACGAAACACCTCTTCGAGAGGATGACAGGGCTTTGTGCATATTCCAGAGAAGAAGAGCTAAAATTAACCATTGCAAGATTGATAAGAATTGACTATAATTCTAGTGTCAATTAAATATTCCCATTTACCGATGGGATAGAGGCTGCAGCTTATATGAGTAAAGCGGAAGAGAGACAATGACATCTATGACTCCGTTTGAAAGGATAAACTGCCGAAGTGTGGACAGGTCATTGTCTGTTCATGCTGGGGATGTTTTCGAACAGGAACATCACTGTCGCGTTATTTAACGTGGAGGGCTATCTTCGGAAGGATTAAACGGACTTGTTAACAGCCGTCGATCTTCTTCGACGGCTGTTTTTTATTTGCCCTTGAAATGATTCAATCTTTATCACGAAAAGGAGTGCACAATATTGAGGAATACAGTTACGTCATCATCATCGACATCATCATCAAAGCCCAATCAGTTGAAGAGGACTCTAAAAGCACGCCATCTAACGATGATTTCTCTCGGAGGATCCATCGGAACAGGGATATTTTTAGCAAGCGGCGGAGCTATTCATAATGCCGGTCCTGGAGGGGCACTGCTCGCTTATGCAGCAATCGGAGTAATGGTCTATTTCTTAATGACGAGCCTTGCAGAAATGGCGGCCTATATGCCGGTAGCTGGTTCCTTTAAGGTATATGCATCAAAATTTGTTGATCCGGCCCTTGGATTTGCCATCGGCTGGAATTATTGGTACAACTGGGCGATTACCATTGCTGCAGAACTTGCCGCTGCAGTGCTCATTATGAAATTTTGGTTCCCTGACAGTCCTTCCATTCTCTGGAGCGGTCTCGCACTTTTAATTATGTTTGGCTTGAATTTTATGTCTGCCAAAGGATTTGGAGAATCAGAATTTTGGTTTGCACTTATTAAAGTAGTCACTATTATTTTATTTATTGTTACCGGTTTGTTTATGATTTTTGGTATTATGGGCGGCGAAGCCATTGGCCTCACAAACTTTACAATTAAAGACGCTCCTTTCAATGGCGGGTTTTTAGCTGTTTTAGGTGTTTTCATGGCAGCTGGCTTCTCTTTCCAAGGCACGGAGCTGCTCGGAGTAGCCGCCGGTGAAAGTGAAGAACCAGAAAAAAATATTCCTAAAGCTATTAATTCTGTATTTTGGCGCATTTTGCTTTTTTATATTTTAGCTATTCTTGTGATCGGATTGATTCTCCCATACACAGACGAACGTCTGCTAAGTGACTCTGTTTCTGTAAGTCCCTTCACGCTAGTGTTTGAACGGGCAGGTTTTGCTTTTGCTGCTTCTGTTATGAATGCTATCATACTCACTTCTGTATTGTCCGCAGGCAATTCAGGCATGTATGCTTCCACCCGTATGCTCTGGGACTTGGCACGTGATGGACAGGCCCCAAAATTTTTGGCTCGCCTTGACAAAAGAGGGGTACCGGTCAATGCGCTCATTATTACCACATTGGTCGGTTCTCTCGCATTTCTAACTACTTTCTTTGGCGACGGCGCTGTCTATGTTTGGCTGTTAAACGCTTCCGGAATGGCTGGTTTCGTCACATGGCTCGGGATCGCCATTAGTCACTATCGCTTCCGTCGGGCTTTTATCGCTCAAGGAGGGGACGTAACCACTCTTCCTTATCGTGCAAAATGGTTTCCAATTGGGCCATTGTTGGCACTTATTCTATGTACTTTCGTCATTTTGGGCCAAAATTTCCAAGCGTTTATGGGAGGCCAAATTGACTGGAATGGAGTCCTTGTTTCCTATATTGGTCTTCCTCTATTCTTGATCTTTTGGATTGCTTACAAAATCAAACACAAAACGAAAGTCATTCCTTTGGAAGAATGTGATTTCAACAGGGACTAATAGGTTATTGCTAAAGCAGAAGTAAAATTTTATCAAAGACATTATACGAGGATTACGATTACACCTTGTCAGAGCTGGAGGAATTTCATTCCTCCAGCCATTTTTTTATTCTTCCTCTTCTTTTAAGTCTGTGACGAAATACTCGATATTTTTTAACTGCCAATAATTTTGCTGCAGCTGATCCGTATAGCGATACTCGTTTTGTTTTCTTTGTGCCGAGAAATAGGCAGCTGCTGTCTCATAAAGCGCTCCCGGGTAAGCAATATAGCTTTGGAATAAAAGTTTCTCCCCTTTTTTCAGCGGAAAAAAATTTGTATAGTAACTGAATAACTCTCTCGCTAAAGCTGATCTTTCTGGGTACCCCTTCAATGTACGGGAGAAATAGGGAATTAAATCATGAATCGGCGTGGCTCTGCGAGATTGCTCCAAGTTAATAAAGTAGCCTCCCCCCCCTCGATCAATAAGAAAATGACCTGGGTCCAGTTTGCCATGAACCTGGACCGTTCTCTCTTTCTCCTCTTCCTCTGTTGCCTCTTTCCATTCTTTCAACTTTTCCTTGGCATAGAAAAAAGCTTGGCGAACATCTGTATAATAAAGACAAAACAACAATTGAAACGGAGACATATATGTTTCCCTTTCTGAAAGCTCTAAAAATTGCTCTAAGTGCTCTTCCTGTCTTTCCCACAAAGCCTTGACCTGTTCATATTGATAGATCCGCGCCTCCTTCGCTACAGCTACATCCGTGGAAGAAACGAAATGCAGCCTGGCAACCTCCCGAATCATCTTTTTTTCTCTCTCGGCTATTTCTTGCTCACCACTTTCGATCCACGGCATTAAATAATAAATATGAGCTCCCTCTAAAATGCCATATCTGCCATCCAAAGCCGGATAAACAGGAACAAATCGGTGATAACCCGTCTGGTAAAGCTTTTGCATATTGAATAAAAAATCCATCCCTTGTACTGAAGGAATTCTTTTTAAAGCAAAATTCCCTTTATCTGTTGATATTTTTTGCACGTGGCCTAATGTTTCTATGTGCAAAGGGGTTAATCCGTAGCTTCTCCAAATAGCTGAATAGGGCTGTTCCACTTTCTTCACCCGCTTTATAAAAAATAAGGCTGTCCCACCTTTAATCGGGAACAGCCGGATCATTAACGAGAATTCGGTATATAGAGTACCTGGCCTTCTTCAATGCTTTGGCTGGTCTCCAATTTGTTTTCTCGGACTAAGTCAGCTACCGGTAACTCATACCGCTCAGCAATCTTTTGGAGTGTATCATCTCTCTGCACAAGACAAACCTTCCAGGTTACAGCTTCCTCTGACTCTTTCCTTGAGAAGAAATCTGCTAGCGACATCGTTTCCGTTTTTTTCAAGCTAAATGACTTTTTCTTTTTCTGTGTGTTCTCCTCCTCCATTTCCTTTGAGGACGACTCTGCCATATGGGCTGGCTCTTGAGCCGGAGACTCTGTTAGCTCTGAAACATTAGGAACTTCATGATGAGATGACGGACTCGCGGAAGCAGACTCCATTATGGACAATGATTCAAGCACATTAGGAGATTCTTCGATTGCTGCAACTGCGGAATGATTGCTTTCCATCTCCAAAACAATATTTGGAGATTCTTTCTGCTGTTTTTCTTCTCTTTGTTCACTCATTGGTGGAACTGAAACTTCCTTCTTCTCTTCCTCAAGCACATCAGGTTGCCTTTTGACTTCAACCGAAAAATCTGTCTCCCTTCCTGTTTCCTCTGAGCCGCCTGCATCATTCACATCCAACTTTAAAATTGAAAACCCTGGTTCGTCATTTTTTACATTTTCTTCTTGTTCTATTTGTAACTCTTCGTCTGCTGGTGTCATTTCAACTAATTCATTCACCTGCTCTCTTTCTTTCTCTTCTTCCTCTTCCATGATCCCTGATATTGATAGATCGACTGTTAATTTCAAATTTGCTTTTTCAGGGAATTCATAGTCAAACGAATCAATGTAAATCTCCACATCTTCCATTTTAGCAATGCGTGATTTAGGAATCGTTATATCAATCGGAAAGTGATGAAAGAATTCACACTCATTCTCTCCGCGCTCCAGCACTTGTTGCACATATTTATAAGTAGGTGTATCCAGTGGTTCGGTTTGCTGCTCTGATGGAGCGTATTCTCCAGAAAGTTCCAAGAAACCGTGCATTCTAATAAATTCATCTGTTTCTTCAGTTTGAATTTGCGGATCAAGAGAAATAGAATATAATTCTCCTACTTCCTGACCACTCGTAAAACGGACAGTTTCTTCTAATGAAAACCGCAAATATGACAGGTCTTGAGACGCCACTTCATTTCCTCCTTTCTATTCATCGGCCTTATGCCATCCATTTGTTTATACAACGGCAAGATATTCCTATTGATCTTCTTTCACAATTTATTTGTATGACGCTTCTCTAAGAAATATGAAAGATTGCCTCATTCTATTTAGAATACGAAAAAAAACCGCCAGCATATAGCCAGGCGGTTTTTTCTATTATTATTTCTTTAGGCGGCTGAACGCTTTTTCAGCTGCAGCAATCGTATGCTCAATATCTTCTTCAGTATGGGCGCTGGATAAAAATAACCCTTCAAACTGAGATGGCGGCAAAAACACACCTTCATTTGCCATCTCCCGGTAATATTCAGCAAACAGTGCAAGATCAGATGTTTTTGCCTTTTCATAATTGGTTACATGTTCGTTAGTAAAGAAGAGGCCAATCATCGAACCAGCGCGGTTAAATGTAATCGGAATGTTATGCTTTTGTGCAGCTTCGGTCAATCCTTCTTCCAGGCGATCTGCTTTGCGTCCGAACTCCTCGTATATCTCTGGTGTTAACTGCCGGAGTGTTTCCAATCCGGCAGCCATCGCCATTGGATTTCCAGAAAGAGTGCCTGCCTGATAAATTGGTCCGCTTGGAGCAATTTGATTCATAATATCTGCCCGGCCACCATAGGCACCAACCGGCAGCCCACCACCGATTACCTTGCCAAGGCACGTAAGGTCAGGCGTGATGCCAAAGAATCCTTGCGCACAGTTATAACCGACACGGAAACCAGTCATAACCTCATCAAAAATAAGGAGAGCACCGTTATCCTGCGTTACTTCACGAAGTCCTTCCAAGAAACCAGGCTGTGGCGGTACAACGCCCATATTGCCTGCAACAGGTTCAACAATGACACAAGCAATGTCCTCACCAAATTGTTCAAAAGCATATTTAACACCGTCAAGATCATTGTAAGGTACGGTAATTGTGTTCTTCGCCACGCTCTCAGGAACGCCTGGACTATCTGGCAATCCTAAAGTAGCCACACCAGAACCAGCTTTAATTAAGAGGGAATCGCCATGACCATGGTAACAGCCTTCGAATTTTACTATTTTACTGCGGCCTGTAAAACCGCGGGCAAGACGAAGCGCACTCATGGTGGCCTCCGTCCCAGAAGAGACCATACGAACCACTTCAATAGACGGAACACGCTCGATCACAAGCTTCGCTAGTTCATTTTCAATGAGAGTCGAGGCACCAAAGCTCGTCCCAGTTTCAGCCGTCTTTTTCAAAGCTTCTACAACTTGATCATTCGCATGGCCCAAAATAAGTGGCCCCCACGATAAAACATAGTCAATGTACTCATTGCCATCAATATCGTAAATCTTAGAGCCCTTCCCCCGTTCCATAAAAATTGGATCCATATTTACGGACTTAAAGGCGCGAACTGGGCTGTTCACCCCTCCTGGCATTAATTTAACCGCCTCTTGGAAGGCTTGCTTTGATTTTTCGTAAGAACGCATACAAGAACCCCCTTATTGTTCATCCAGCCAGCGGGCTGCATCTTTAGCAAAATACGTAATAATTAGATCGGCACCTGCTCTTTTCATGCTGATCAACTTTTCCATAACGATTGCCTTTTCATCGATCCAGCCGTTCAATGCCGCAGCCTTCACCATGGAGTATTCACCGCTCACATTATAAGCGACAATTGGCAATTTAAATTCATTTCTCATGTCACGCACGATGTCCAAATAAGAAAGAGCGGGTTTGACGATTAAGAAATCAGCCCCTTCTTCTACATCTGACTCTGCCTCGCGAAAAGCTTCCAGGCGATTAGCCGGGTCCATTTGATAGGTTTTTCGATCACCAAACTGCGGAGTAGATTCGGCTGCGTCACGGAAAGGCCCGTAAAAGCCTGATGAGTATTTAACGGCATAAGACATGATCGGTACATCAGTGAAGCCTGCTTCATCCAATCCACGGCGAATAGCAGCGACAAACCCATCCATCATATTAGATGGAGCAATGATGTCGGCACCTGCTTCAGCCTGGCTGACTGCTGTTTTAGCAAGCAAACTTAATGATGGATCGTTTAACACTTTGCTGCCCTCGATCACTCCGCAATGGCCATGGTCTGTATACTCACATAAACACGTATCAGCGATAACCACCATATCCGGATAGTGCCCCTTAATAAAGCGTGTTGCCTGCTGAACAATGCCGTGATCATGATAGGCACCCGTTCCTTCTGCATCTTTTTCAGCTGGTACGCCGAATAAAATGACAGATTTTAACCCGAGCGCTAGAATTTCGTCCATTTCTGCTTTCAAGCGATCCATTGACAAATGATACACACCAGGCATGGAAGGGACTTCTTTTTTTATGTTTTCGCCTTCTACAATAAAGAGAGGATAAATAAAGTCCTCTTTATGAAGATAAGTTTCACGTACCAATGCACGCATATTAGCTGATTGGCGCAAGCGGCGATGACGTTTAAATTGTAATTCCATTACTCTTCTTCCTTTCTGAAATAGCGGGCAATTGCCTCTGCCAACGATTCGCTCGTATATACCTCTGGGCAAATCTGCGTATGAAGACCGAAGCGGTCCGCTTCTTTTTTAGTTACTGGGCCGATGCAGGCAACAACAGAATGTTCCAGCGTGTGCATGCCCACTTCCTTTATTGCTTTCATAAAATGACGGACAGCAGAAGGACTTGTGAATGTGAGGATGTCCGCTTTATTCGTTACAAGTAAATCAATTAATTGCTGATTTGCTTCTTCGGGGAAATATGTTTCATAAACGATCCATTCGTCAGCCGTCATCCCTTTTTCCCTGAGGGCGTCAGCAATAGCTGTTCTGGCAAGATTCCCCTTCGGAATTAACACCTTTTTCGCTTCAAAGCGCCCTCCGGTAATTTCTTCTACAAACTGATCAGCGGAAAATTTCTCGGGAATATACTCAGCATGAAATCCGTAGTTTTGGAGCACAGCAGCTGTTTTCGTTCCAATAGCAGCAAAACGGCCACGTATAACTGTGCGGTCTATGTTTCTATTCTTTAGCTGCTGAAAGAAAAAATCGACACCATTTTTACTCGTTAAGATAATCCAATCATATGTAGACAATTGCTGCAACCATTCTTCCTCACGATCATCTGAGAAAGACTGGAAAGCGATCAGGGGAACGAAGTGAACGATTCCCCCGGCTGTTTCTATTTTATCAATAAATGAAGCTGCTTGTCCTCTTGGACGGGTCACTAATACATGCTTGCCTGCAAGCGGCCGACCGGGTGTCATTCGGCATCAAGCTCTGCTTTCACCGCTTCAATCAATTCTTTAGCGCCACGTCCCGAAAGCAAAGCTGCTGCTTCTACACCCACAGCTTGCGGATCGCTGCCTCTTACTATTTCCTTATAAATCGTTTTTCCATCTGGTGAGGCGACAAGAGCAGTTAGCACGGTTTCATTGCCGTCAGCTACAGCAAACCCGGCGATGGGCACCTGACAGCCGCCTTCCATCTTGTGAAGGAAAGCCCGCTCAGCAGTCACCGTTTTCGTCGTTTCCTCGTTGGCAAAAGCAGCGAGCAGCTCAAGTAATTCTTTATCATCTTCCCGGCATTCAATAGCAAGGGCTCCCTGGCCTACTGCAGGCAGGCAAAGTTCTGGCTCCAAAAATTCTGTTACAACGTCAGAGGCCCATCCCATGCGTGACAAGCCTGCCGCGGCCAAAATAATCGCATCGTATTCCTCAGTTTCAAGCTTTGCTAAACGCGTATCGATATTGCCTCGAATCCATTTAATTTCCAAATCCGGGCGAGCAGCTAACAGTTGGGCGCTGCGGCGCAGACTACTCGTACCGATAACGGCCCCTGCTGGCATATCCTTAAGCTTTACATGATCTTTTGAAATGAAAGCATCACGGTGATCTTCCCGCACTGGAATACAGCCAATGGTCAATCCCTCGGGAAGCTCAGCTGGCATGTCTTTCATGCTATGCACGGCCATATCAATTTCCTTATCATACATGGCCTGCTCAATTTCCTTGACGAACAAGCCTTTCCCGCCCACCTTAGAGAGCGTAACATCCAGGATGCGATCGCCCTTTGTAACGATTTCTTTTACTTCAAAGTCGTATTCCGGCTTTAACTTTTTCAACTGGCTAATCACCCAGTTTGTTTGTGTTAAAGCTAGCTTGCTTCGGCGGGAGCCGACAATAATTTTTCTCATAATATCCCCCTGCTTTGCTTTTAAGTGTACCAAAAGTGAAACGACGAAAATCGGCTCACTAGGAAAAAG
Organism: Pseudobacillus sp. FSL P4-0506; assembly: GCF_038003025.1. NCBI lineage: Bacteria > Bacillati > Bacillota > Bacilli > Caryophanales > Bacillaceae > Pseudobacillus > Pseudobacillus sp. FSL P4-0506. The sequence goes on along the minus strand of NZ_JBBOOI010000001.1, from coordinate 1,796,947 downwards.
TTAATTAAAATAATTAAAAAGGCAGCAGTGTTCAACAGTGCCAATGATTTGCCATAAAGGCCCTTGCGAACTTTCAGGTAAAGGTAAATGCCGTAAATAATCAACAGAATAAAAGAAGTAATAATTTTCACGTCATACCAGCTTACATCCGGCAGTTTAATAAACTTCCAGATCAACCCAAGAATTAAGCTTAGCAACAGCATTGGCACTCCGACTGCATTTGATACGTATGAAAATTTCGTCAGCTTATCTAAATCACCTAGACGCCATAAACGCTGACTCCATTTTTTCATTTTTAATAGCCTGTACTGCAGCAAATAAAGTGCAGAAAAAATAAAAGAAAGCGAGAATGCAGCGTACGACAAAATGGCCATTGTAATATGAATAAGCAGCAATTCAGAAACGAGCTGTTCCGCCATCGCCTGAGATTCCATTTGCACAGGGGCAAATGTGTGTATCGCCATAATGGCAAAGCCAATCATATTAGTAAAGAAAACGGTAAAATCCATACGCAGCAGCCGGTTAATAACCAATGAAAGCGTAATTAAGATCCACGCATAAAAATAAAGCCCTTCAAAAAGGGTAAGAACCGGAAAACGGCCGGTTTTGAACATATATAAAAACAAAAAAATTGTTTGAAGAACCCAAACAATCGATAAAGTCCAGAAGGCGACTTTATTCGCCTTCCGGTTCTGATTTAAAAAGTCGATAAAATACAGCATAACACTCAGCGCATATAAAATTACCATCAATTCGTGGAGCCTGGCCATTCCTTGTTCAAACATCAAGTAACCCCGCTTACACTTGGAATAATGGCTTTGTCTGAATCTGCTGGGTAGACTGTTCCGCTGTTTTTACCTGCTTCTCTGCTTTCACTTCTTCTTCAATGTTAAAGATTTGTGTAAACAGAGCCAGCTTTTCAGCCGAACGTTTATCCCCAGCGAGTTCCTTCGCCTGTAAAATTGGATCCTTTAACAGCTGATTAATAATACTTTTTGTATGCTTGTTTAATACTTTTCGTTCACGATCTGTTAGGTTAGGCATTTTTCGTTCGATGCTGACCATTGTTTCTGCCTGGATGGCAAGCGCTTTTTGACGAAGAGCGGAAATAACCGGAACGACTCCCAGCATATTAATCCAATCGTTAAAAGCGACGATTTCTGCTTCGATCATCAATTCAATCTTTTCAGCCGCTTTCTGACGCTCTGCCATGTTTGCTTGTACAATGCCTTCCAGATCATCGATATCATAAAGAAAAACACTTTCCAGATCAGAAATAGCCGGATCAAGATCACGCGGAACAGCGATATCAACCATAAACAATGGTTTTCCTTTACGCATTTTTTCCACGACGGCCATTCTTTCTTTCGTAATAACATAGCCGCTTGAGCCCGTAGAACTGATTAAAATATCGGCTTCCACGAGAGCACATTGAAGCTCTGCCAAAGTTTTGGCATTGCCGTCAAATTTCTCAGCAAGCGCAACTGCTTTTTCAAACGTCCGGTTCACAACTGTCACTTTTGTAGCTCCGCTGCCATGCAGATTTTGAATGGCAAGCTCACCCATTTTGCCAGCACCAACAACAAGCACGTGCTTGCCGGAAAGACTGCCGAAAATCTTCTTAGCGAGCTCTACAGCCGCATAGCTGACAGATACCGCATTCGCGCCAATTTCCGTTTCCGCATGCGCTTTCTTGGCCAGTGTGATGGCTTGTTTGAATAAATGATTAAAGACCGTGCCCGTTGCCTCAATCTCCTGGCTTCTTAAAAAGCTCGAACGAACTTGTCCCAAAATTTGCGTCTCGCCAAGGACCATGGAATTCAATCCACTTGTTACTTTCAACAAGTGCTCGACTGCCGCTTCCTGCTCATGAATAAATAGAAAAGGAGTGAATTCTTCCTTTTCCATGTTAAACCATTCAGATAAGAAATGTTTAATATAATAACGCCCTGTATGGAGCTGATCGACGACCGCATAAATTTCTGTCCGGTTGCAAGTGGAAAGAATGACATTTTCCAAAATGCTTTTTTGCTTACGGAGCTCTGACATGGCTTTTTCTAAGTCCGTGTCCTGAAAAGATAATCGTTCACGTATCTCCACTGGGGCTGTTTTGTAGTTTAGTCCCACCACAATAATATGCACGTTCTCAGCACCCCCATAAAAATCTGTTATATTCATTATAACACGGAACAAATTTTCCTTATTCACAAATTGTGAACATATGCTAACATTAAAACCAATAAACCTTTTTAAACCCAATAGCAAGCGTAACAAAATAAGAACTAAGATTCAAGTTAGGAATATGGAAAGCGGGGAAACTATTTATGAAGCAGCAGCGAATTTTTCCGGGAACCATTTTAATCGGATTCGGTTTATATTTCTTTTTGCAGCAGGCTGCTATCGTCTGGTTTCAGCCCTTTTTAAGCTGGCCAACACTTTTGATTGTTATCGGACTTGCGTTCTTAGCGGACGCTTACAGCGGCAAAGAAGGGAATAATATTTTGCCCGGTGTTATTCTGACAGGCTTTGGTGTTCACTTTCATGTGGTGAATCATTTTGGCTTTTGGTCTAATGACACTGGCGTCTTTATCTTAATCATTGCACTCGGATTCTTGCTTCAGTATCAGAAAACGAGAAACGGTCTGTTTCAAGGATTGCTATTTCTTATTCTTGCCGTTATCACCCTCTTTTATGATAAAGTAATCGAGTGGCTTGGCTTGCTTGAGAATCGAGCGCTCTCCCTCTGGCAATTTTGGCCTGTTATTCTAATTGTCATTGGCGGTTATTTACTATTTGTGAAAAAGAAATAAATTGAGCGAATAGAGAAGGAAACCAGACCACCCAAATACATACTTTAAAGCCCTTTTAAAACTGCAGCAGCCCGCCACACTTTTATTAGGTCTATTTAACGGGCTACCCTTCCTTCTATTCCCTTGTTCGGTATCACTTTATCCTTCTTAAGTCCTTTTATAAAAGATTTAAAGAAAACACAGCTGCTGCCTTTAGATGGAATTTCTTTCATAGGAATTCCTCTTTTTTTTTGCTTGGCTCTGTTGATCTTTCCTGGAGTCGCCACCTTCCGCTACAATCAACTATTGAAAAAACAATATTCCTCTTTAACAGAGACTTTCATTTAAGAAACTGGTCTTCTCTCACCTGTTTGGCAGGATGTCTATTCTTTTCAAAGATATAGCGCCAAGGTTCACGTTTCTCGGCAACAAGCTGGCAGTCTGTCGCTTTTTCTCCGAACAAAAAGCTGCCCACTATTCAGCGGACAGCTTTGCTTTCTTCATTCTTTTATGAATAACACTCCACGCTTCGTCTTTTCCCTGTCCAGTTTCAGAAGAGAAAATAACGATATCGTCTGTCGGTTCAAATTCGAGCGCTTCTTTCACTACCTTTAAATGCTTTTGCCACTTGCCTTTTGGTATTTTGTCGGCTTTAGTGGCCACGACCACAACAGGGATTTCATAATGCTTTAAAAAATTATACATCATGACATCGTCTTCTGTCGGAGAGTGCCTCAAGTCAACAATCAGCACACATGCCCGCAACTGTTCCCTTGTCGTTAAATACGTTTCAATCATTTTGCCCCATGATTCCCGTTCTTTTTTGGAAACTTTCGCAAATCCATATCCCGGTACATCAACAAAATAAAGTGACTCCTCAATTTTATAAAAATTGAGCGTCTGTGTTTTTCCCGGCTTAGATGAGATCCGAGCCATGCTTTTACGCTGAATCATTTTATTAATAAAAGAGGACTTTCCTACATTAGAGCGTCCAGCTAGCGCAAATTCCGGAAGAGAACCTTCCGGATATTGTGCTGGTTTTACTGCACTGATAACAAGTTCTACTTGATTAACCTTCATAATTTTCTCCTGTCAGCGCAACTTTTAATACATCATCCATGTGAGAGGCAAGAATGTATGTTAAATCGTTGCGCACACTTTCTGGCACATCTTCAATATCTTTCTCATTATCCTGTGGCAGGATAATTGTTTTGAGCCCGGCTCTATGGGCACCAAGCGATTTTTCTTTCACACCGCCAATGGGCAGCACACGGCCACGAAGAGTGATTTCACCGGTCATTCCAACTTCCCGACGAATTGGACGGGCTGTTAATGCTGAGACGAGCGCCGTAGCCATTGTAATGCCGGCAGATGGGCCATCCTTTGGCACAGCGCCTTCCGGGACGTGAATATGAATGTCATATTTCTCGTGGAAGTCAGCTTCAATATTCAGTTCTTCGGCCTTGGAACGAACATAACTGAATGCAGCCTGTGCGGATTCTTTCATTACGTCCCCGAGCTTCCCAGTTAAGATTAGCTTGCCTTTTCCTGGGGACAAGGACACTTCTATTTGCAGTGTATCTCCGCCGGAAGCTGTATAAGCCAGTCCGTTGGCTACACCAACCTGGTTAACCGTTTCAGCCTGTCCATAGCGGAAGATTCGCTTTCCTAAAAATTCTTCCAAGTTCTTACTCGTTACGACTACACGCTTTTTTTCCTCCGAGACGATCATTTTGGCTGTTTTTCGGCAAATTGCTGCAAGCTGACGCTCAAGGCTACGAACGCCCGCTTCACGTGTATAATAACGGACCACATCTTGAATCGCATCATCCCTTACCTGAAGCTGAGATTTTGTGAGCCCATGCTCCTCCACTTGCTTCGGAAGCAAATGGGATTTTGCAATATGAATTTTCTCCAGCTCCGTATAGCCCGCAATTGTAATGATTTCCATCCGGTCGCGAAGAGGGCCTGGGATCGTTGCCAGGTCATTAGCTGTCGCAATGAACATCACTTTCGATAAGTCGTATGTTTCTTCAATGTAATGATCACTAAAGTTAAAGTTTTGCTCAGGGTCCAGCACTTCGAGCATGGCTGCGGACGGATCGCCTCTAAAGTCACTTGACATTTTATCAATTTCATCAAGTAAAAAGACTGGGTTAATTGTCTCTGCTTTTTTCATACCTTGAATAATCCGGCCAGGCATGGCTCCGACATATGTGCGGCGGTGGCCGCGGATTTCTGATTCGTCACGCACGCCGCCAAGAGAAATCCGGACAAAGTTTCTGCCAAGTGATTCGGCAATGGAGCGTGCCAATGATGTTTTACCGACCCCTGGCGGTCCTGCTAAACAAAGAATAGGCCCTTTAAGAGACTGGGTAAGCTGCTGAACAGCCAAATATTCAAGCACACGCTCTTTCACTTTTTCCAATCCATAATGATCTCGATTTAAAATGGCTTCTGCTTTTTCGATATCCAGGTCATCTTTCGTCGCTTTCGTCCACGGCAGTGTAACGAGCCATTCAAGATAGTTGCGGATAACGGCACTTTCTGCCGCGCTTGAAGGAATTTTCTCATAACGATTCAATTCCTTTAAGGCGGTCTTTTTCACATGCTCAGGCATGTCCGCTTCTTCGATTCGTTTCAACAGCTCCTCGACTTCACCGGTTTTTCCTTCTTTATCGCCCAGCTCCTGCTGAATTGCCTTCATTTGCTCACGCAGAAAATATTCTTTTTGTGTGCGCTCCATAGATGTTTTCACACGCTGACCGATTTTCTTCTCTAAATTCAACACTTGCTTTTCGTTATTTAATAAATCAATGATTCGGTTAAGACGGTTCTTTACATCAAACGTCTCAAGAATCTCTTGTTTATCTTTCATTTTAATCGGCAAGTGAGAAGCAATGATATCGGCCAACCGGCCCGGTTCGTCAATATCGGCTACCGTAGAATAGGTTTCTGCAGAAATTTTCTTCGACAGCTTGATATACTGTTCAAAGTACTCCAGCAGTGTGCGCATCAGCGCTTCAGTTTCTATATCTTTTGCTGCATCGTCCTCGTGCACTTCAACTGTTGCCAAATAAAAAGTTTCTTTATCATCAAGCTGCTTAATAACCGCGCGGTTTAGGCCCTCAACGAGTACACGGATGGTTCCATTTGGTAGCTTCAACATTTGTTTTACTTTCGTTAATGTTCCTGTTTCAAACAAATCCTCTCGTAAAGGATCGTCTATATTGGAATCTTTTTGAGTGGATAAAAAAATCAAATGATTGTCTAGCATTGCCTGCTCCAACGCCTCGATCGAGCGATCACGGCCAACATCCAGGTGCAGAACCATTGTAGGGTACACTAATAATCCCCGGAGTGGCAGGAGGGGCACAGTGTGAACAGTTTGATTACTCATAAACATAACCTCCATCACTTCAAACATCAGGCGAAATAGCTGCCTGTTCTCTCTTTTACGCTTTCTGCCGCAAAATAGGTGTTTTGTACAATCTTATCTTATTTAAATAGGAGTGTCCATTATTGAACGGGATATCACCTTCCCGTCTTTTTACCTATTCCTCACTTTGGCAGAAAACAAACAACAGGGCTGCCTTAAAAGTAAAAAAATGATCACTTTATAAGGCAGCCTTTCTTCTGCTATGCTATATTGATTTCTTTTCCTTCGATAAAATATTCCCCGGCTGAACGAGTCCTTTCTGTTCTGCCTGCTTATCAAAGAAATGATCAAATGCTTCTTTAAGCTGGGAAACTGGAATGAGCTCCACCCCTTCCACTTTCTCTAAAAGAAGTGTGTCATTTTCTTTTGGAAAAAGCACCTTTTTTGCCCCCGCTTCTTTAGCGGCTATCACTTTTTGTAAAACTCCCCCGACCGGTTTTATCTGCCCGTGGAGGCCGATTTCTCCCGTAATCGCTGCTGTTCGATCCGCCGGATGATTGTATATTGCTGAATAAATGGATAGTGCTATCGCCGCTCCGGCAGACGGGCCATCTACAGGCATGCCTCCGGGAAAGTTAACAAAAATATCAAACTGCTCCACCGGCACACCCAACGATTTTAGAACGGTCACCGCATTGTCTACTGACCCTTTGGCCATGCTCTTTCGTTTGATTGATTTTGCTGGCTGGTTGAATGTTTCTTCTTCAACAATCCCAGTCACTGTTACTGTCCCTTTGTCTGCCGCAGAAAGAACAGCGGCCTCAATACTAAGAAGAGCTCCACTGTTTGGCCCGGTTACAGCTAGTCCATTAATCAGACCAATTCTTGACTCTTCAGGAATCCGCGATTCCCATTTTGGTGCTAGTCGGCTTGAGCGGATCACCCATTCCACTTCCTCATTGTATATTTCTTTTCGATTCTCCATCATCGCTAGGCCGGAAGCCATCTGTACAAGGTTTACAGCTTCCCGGCCGTTACGGGTATGCCCAGCGATCAGAGCTAGTCCTTTTTCAGAGAGATTCATCCCCGCCTTTTCGGCAGCTTTACGAGCGATATCTGTTAAATGTTTATTATCTAATTCATTGAAATACACTTCTTGACAGCGAGAACGAATGGCAGCTGGGATTTCCTCGGGCTGTTTAGTCGTTGCACCAATCAATCGAAAATCCGCTGGCAGTCCCTTCTTAAAAATATCATGGATGTGTCTTGGAATATTATCATTTTCCTCACTATAGTACACGCTCTCAAGAAGTACTTTTCGATCCTCTAACACTTTTAATAGCTTGTTCATCTGAATAGGGTGCAATTCCCCAATTTCATCAATAAACAAAATACCGCCGTGTGCATTGCTTACTGCCCCTTTTTTAGGCTGAGGAATACCTGCCTGCCCAAGAGCACCAGCCCCTTGATAAATCGGGTCGTGTACAGAGCCGATAAGCGGATCAGCAATGCCTCTCTCATCAAACCGGGCTGTAGTGGCATCCAGTTCCACAAACACTGCAGACGGAGCAAACGGAGAGCGCTTATTCTTTTTTGCTTCCTCAAGCACGAGACGGGCCGCTGCTGTTTTCCCCACTCCCGGCGGCCCATAAATGATGACATGCTGTGGATGGGCGCCGCAAAGAGCTGCTCGCAATGCTTTAATGCCTTCTTCCTGACCAATGATATCTGAAAAATTTTGCGGACGGATTTTTTCAGCAAGCGGCTTTGTCAAAGAAATTGCCCGCATTTTTCCCATAGCTTCCATTTCCTTTTTCGATTCCTTGTCAATCGTTATTCTGCTCGTATGCTGTTTTTTGAGCATCGTGAGAAAATAAAGACTGATAATCAGCCCAAACACAAGCTGACCCGCGATTGCAATTGCTGTCCAATTCATATCGTATCCTCCCATACCAGCAAAGTGAACCCTGCATTGACGGCTGACTTTTCTCCAAAGGTTTACGGTCTTCTGTTCATTCGACTGCTTCCCTTTAATTGTTAATCAACCGTTTTCTTATTCGCCAGTATCGCCTCATTTTGATACTCATAAACAGCAATTCATCCGGAAGTTCTTCTCTCCACGGAAAAAACAGGACAGCCTTCTCATCCTAAGCTGTCCTGTTTTTTCATTTAGTTTATTTTTTTCTTACTTTTCGCCTGGTGCTTCCCTGCTTAAGCGGATGTTTTCGTCAAATCTATCTTTTGTCCATTTTCTCCAAGCAATCTTGGTGCAGCATTGTCAAGAACGGTCTCCTTTGTGATGACACATGTCTTAATATCCTCTCGAGAAGGCAAGTCATACATCACATCGAGCATGATGCTTTCAATAATGGAACGGAGCCCACGGGCACCTGTTTTGCGTTCGATCGCCTTCTTGGCAATCTCACGAAGTGCTCCCTCGTCAAATTCAAGGTCGACTTCATCCAGTTCCATCATTTTTTGATATTGCTTAACGAGCGCATTTTTTGGCTTCGTTAAAATTTCAACGAGCGCTTCTTCGTCAAGCTGCTCAAGGCTCGCAATAACTGGAAGACGACCAATAAATTCAGGGATCAGTCCAAATTTAAGAAGATCTTCCGGTACTAATTTAGATAAAAGAGAGCCATCTGCCGCCTCTTCCTGCTTCGTTTCAAAGCCGAAGCCAATGACCTTTTGGCCAAGGCGGCGTTTAATAATTTGCTCCACTCCATCAAATGCTCCCCCGCAAATAAAAAGAATGTTTGTCGTATCAATTTGGATAAATTCTTGATGAGGATGCTTTCGTCCACCTTGTGGAGGGACACTTGCCACAGTTCCTTCTAAAATTTTCAAAAGAGCCTGCTGTACACCTTCACCGGAAACATCACGCGTAATGGACGGATTTTCAGATTTACGTGCCACTTTATCAATTTCATCGATATAAATGATGCCTTTTTCTGCTTTCTCCACGTCATAGTCAGCCGCTTGGATCAGTTTGAGAAGAATATTTTCCACATCTTCCCCCACATAGCCTGCCTCTGTTAAAGAGGTAGCATCAGCAATCGCAAATGGAACATCTAGAATACGTGCAAGCGTTTGAGCAAGGAGCGTTTTCCCGCTTCCTGTTGGCCCGATTAAACAAATATTACTCTTAGCCAGCTCAACATCGTCCACCTTGCTGTTGGAATTAATACGTTTATAGTGATTATAAACAGCTACAGCGAGCGACTTTTTAGCACGTTCTTGCCCAATAACATAATCATCTAAAATATCACGAATTTCCATCGGCTTCGGTACATCTTTAAATTCTACTTCTTCCTCAGTGCCAAGCTCTTCCTCCACTATTTCAGTGCAAAGCTCGATACACTCATCACATATATATACACCGGGACCAGCTACAAGTTTGCGCACTTGATCCTGTGTTTTACCACAGAAAGAACATTTTAGCTGTCCTTTTTCATCGTTAAACTTGAACAATGTGTTTCACCCCTTATAAATAATAATCGCTTGTCCAGCTACAGGCGCTAGCGCATACACTGATTTCGCTCCCTCTGTCGGAGTCTGAAAAGCGACTCCTCATCCAGAGCCCTAATCCGTTATCACACTAATCGAGCGCCTTTTGCTTTTTGTGTCCAGCTACGCCTCCCTGGAACTCGAGGTCATGAGCCGGTCCGGCTGTGCGGCTAGAAAGCGCCGCTCCTCCGGCCTGCCTTATGCTTGTCGCTCCCATACAGTCGGCTTCGCTTTTCTGTCCAGCTGCAACGCTCCATTCCTTCAGAGTAAACAGACGTCTTTTTTTGAAAACGACATTTGTTTCTCTTCTCTAACAGGCACGCTTCGCTGTTTATTTGCCCTATCCAGCTTTAATGGTTTGCTGCGGCGGGACAGGTAATTATTCTCTCTTCCCCTGTTCAGCTACAAGCATCAACGCACATACTGAACGAGCGCCGTTGGCTCTTTGTAAAAAAGTTATGTATTGCATTGTACCACATTTTTCTCTGTTCAAAAAACAAAAGGTCTTTTGTATATATAATGTGTTACCAGCTTGACTATTACTAAAACATTTTTTCACATTTTCTTGTCAAGCTTTATCTATTTAGGAAGATGAAATCAAACGCTGCAAAGAGTATCATTGCAGCTTGTTATTTCCCTATCCCTATAGAATTCATATGTATGATAGTAAAACAAGTAGGTAGAAAACAAGGCACGAGCAGTTCGCGCCTTGTCTACCTTTATCTATTATTATGCACTAGTTTTGCTGTTTTCCACAAGAAATTCGATTGCTTTGCGAATTTTCAAGTCAGCCTGCATGCCATCTAAGTTGCCCAATGCTTTTTTGATATCTTCTACGGACAAATTAAATTGCTCTGCCATTTTGCTTAATTCTTTTTCTGTATCTTCTTCCGTTGCTTCTAAGTTTTCTGCATCTGCAATCGCTTCAAGCGTCAAGCTTGTGCGTACGCGTGTTTCTGCATTCTCTTTCATTTGTCCGCGAAGGTCTGCTTCACTTTGACCAGAGAATTGATAATACAGGTCAAGGTTCATTCCTTGCATTGAAAGATTTTGTGTGAACTCTTGAAGCATGCGGTCGATTTCATTTTCAACCATCACTTCTGGTACATCGATTTCAGCATTCGCAGCTGCTTTTTCTACAAGCGTATCACGAAGTGTTTGTTCTGCAGCTGTTTTCTTTTGCTCTTCAAGGCGAGTGCGGATTTTCGCTTTCAATTCATCAAGTGTTTCCACATCTTCATCTGTTTCTTTTGCAAATTCATCATTCAGTTCAGGAAGCTCTTGTGCTTTGATTTCGTGAATTTTCACCTTGAATACAGCTGGTTTGCCTGCAAGCTCTTCTGCATGGTACTCTTCAGGGAAAGTAACTTCTACCTCTTTCTCTTCACCAGAAGCTACGCCGATCAACTGCTCTTCAAACCCAGGAATAAACGTGCCAGAGCCGATTACTAAAGAATAGTTTTCTGCTGTACCGCCTTCAAACACTTCTCCATTAACAGAACCTTCAAAGTCAAGGACAACAGTGTCGCCATCTTCTACTTTGCCATCTTCTTTTACAACAAGTTCAGCATGACGCTTTTGCAGAGCAGTCAGTTCTTCCTGAACGTCTTCATCTGTTACTTCTGTGCTTAACTGTTCTGCTTCAAGCCCTTTATATTCGCCAAGCTTTACTTCAGGCTTTACTGTAACAGTCGCTTTGAAAATTAGCTCTTTGCCTTTTTCCATTTGCTCAATGTCAATCTCAGGACGGTCAACAGGATCGATTCCTGCTTCTTCAACTGCTTTCCCGTATGCTTCTGGAAGAATAATATCCAGTGCATCTTGATAAAGAGACTCTACACCGAAGCGCTTTTCAAACAAAGCACGTGGCATTTTTCCTTTACGGAAACCAGGTACGTTAATATTCTTTACTACTTTTTTAAATGCGGCATCTAAACCGTTGTTTACTGTTTCCGCATCTACTTCTACTGTTAGAACCCCTTGGTTCCCTTCTTGCTTTTCCCATTTAGCAGACATAAAGTTCCCTCCAAAAATCTATAAATTGATCATCATGAACATTATAAGTTGTTCGGCCGCCCTATGTATATTTCTCTTACACAAAAAGGACACATTATGACCTTTACATTATACCATACGTTTTTTCTCTTTCAACCAAAAGCCTACATGATCGGTGAAGAAATTTCATCTAGTTTTCTTATAAAATTAAGGCTCAGCTGCACATCCTCTTCCTGCTCATTTTCCTTTACCACCCCTGCGCCTTCATAATATGAGCGTAGCTGATAGAGCGATGCTTTTGCCCATCCCGCAGGAGAAATTTCTTCCGGTTCAAACGGATATAGAAGAAAAAAATGGCGTTTTACCATTTCTTTCGCCTGCTCCAGTTGAACAGGGTCCTTATCGGCCAGCTCTTCCTCAAGAAAAGAAACCACTTGTTTAAAATAATCCTTCTCAAAGGCATCTACCAATTGCGCTGGAATAACCGTTCCCACAAAACAGAGTTTCTTCACCGTGACCATCTTTTCAATCCCATGCTCTTTTAACACATTGAGAACGAGCGTTTGCAGAAAAGGATGGGCATCCTCTTTCTCGAGCATTGCTTTTAGCTCATTATAATATGGATGAATATTTACATGGGCAAGCTCCATTAATTTCAACGTTTGTTCACGTAAGCTTTCTTCGCCAGTAAATAACATTTCCCACTTTGTTTCAGGAGAATCCATCATCTTTTGGCTCAATTCAAGCAGCCTACCGAAATAGTCTCGCTTGTTTTCTGGCAGCTGCTTTTCCTCCATGAGAGCTGACAGCGTGGAGAAAATAGTATTGTATTGTTTTTGCTGCATAAGAATGAGTACATAAATATCTAGTACATCATAATAGTCCCCAAGACCTTTATGAAGCATGTCACTGCATAATTCCAAGGCCCTTTCGTAACGGCCGCTTTCGTATAGCGCTAATAAAAGGGCTGTCTTTACGTCTCCCTCTTCAGCAAGCGGATATTTTAACGCTTCCGATAAAAAGGAGGCCGCCTCATCATAGTCTTTCTTCTCAAGTGCCGCTCGTCCTTTTTGAATAAGCGCTTGAGCTGTTCCTGGAAAAATAAATACATTTCCTTTTCTATCCCACTTTTTTTTCTTCATAGTCAGTCACCCGATTGTCTTTAGCTCTATGAAAACAGCAACTGCTTTCATTCCTTTTTCTGTATTTCTGTAAGTGTAGCATGTCTGTTTCGAAAAAAAAAGCCAGGAGCGAAGGAGCAAAGTTCCATTCACCTTAAAATAAGAGACACACGCAAGAATAATAAAATAAATTCCAGAATAAAAACCTTCCAAGCAATTGCCTGGAAGGTTGGTTTACTTATGTATGGCGTCCCAGGAGAGATTCGAACTCCCGACCGACGGCTTAGAAGGCCGTTGCTCTATCCAGCTGAGCTACTGGGACAATTTCTAAAAAATTTTGAACTAGTTATGTAAGACATTTACTATAATAACAACCCATAAAAAAATTGTCAATGCGTTTTTGATAATTTTTTCTTTTATTGTATAGAAAAAACTTATTCTGCATGAAAAAGAGAAGTTCGGTCCAAAAAGTTAGCGAAGATCAAGCTTTCCGGACCGCTTCTTTCAAGAGTATAGAACCGGCCAATGAAAAAAGTCCATGGATAAACGCCTGATAACTGCTTTTATTGTATACAGAAAAGCCAGCAAAGTATACCTACCTACTTTTTAAAATGAAAATGTACAACTTAGCTCTGTCAATTCCCGATGGGTGTCATCGAAAAAGCGGATCACAGCCTGCTGCTTGTCCGTTTCTACAAGAGCATACGTTTTCTCACGCCGGCCGCGCGGCATCGCAATGCTCCCTGGATTTAAGAAGAGGGTGTCACCAATCTTTTCTGCTCCTAATATATGAGAGTGGCCGAAAAAGGTTAAATCTGCTCCATATTCCTGTGCCTTATAAGTTAATTTCATGAGGGACATCTTTACATCATAACGATGGCCATGAGTAATAAATATTCTCTTGCCCTTGACTCCCTCTACTACATCATATGGAAATTCTTCTTCGGCATCGCAATTGCCTCTCACAACAAGATAGCCTTCAATAGCAGGATCATCAGCGCTAAGCTCAGAATCTCCACAATGAATGAAGACATCCACTTCTTCTTCATAGCGCTGTTTTATCTCTGCCAAAATTTCGCTCCACCCGTGACTATCACTCACTACTAATGCCTTCATCCAGTTTCACCACCAATCAGTTCTGGAAGCATTCTTCCCAATTTCCTCATAGCCACTCCACGGTGGCTGACGCTGTTTTTCTCTTCCGGCTGCAATTCTGCCATTGTTCTCTCAAAGTCCTCCAGCCAAAAGATCGGATCATACCCAAAGCCATTTTCCCCTTTTTTCATCATTGTGATCTTGCCCTCACACGTTCCTGATACCGTTACCGTTTCTTTGCCTGGACGGGCAATCGCCAATACACAATGAAAACGGGCTGTTCGTTTTTCCATCGGCAGTCCTTGAAGTTCAGCAAGCACTTTTTGAATATTTGCTTCATCGTCCTTATCGGCACCCGCATAGCGTGCGGAGTATACGCCCGGACGGCCTTCAAGTGCGTCGATACTTAACCCCGAATCATCGGCAATAACAAGCTGTCCCGTCTCATTCGATATTGTTTTTGCTTTCAGGATGGCGTTTTCCTCGAAAGTCTCACCTGTTTCTTCCACATCAGCTAACGCCGGATAGTCAATCAGCGTTTTTACATCCATCCCGTAATCTGCAAATAAACTTGAAAACTCTTTTGCTTTTCCTTTGTTTTTGGTTGCTATAATTACTGTTTTCATTCCGCTGCTCCTTTTGCCTGACTGCCGATTTTCCCGGCAATTTCTCCTAAAGCGGCTGATTGAATAGTAAATAAGCTCGTTATTCCTGTCTGGGCAAGCTCCAAAAGCTGCTGTAGATCATTAATAGAAAACGTCGCTTCTTCTCCTGTTCCTTGTAATTCCACAAATTCATTGTTGCCAGTCATCACTATGTTCATGTCTACTTCCGCCTGGCTATCTTCTATGTAATTTAAATCTAACACAGGTCCATGCTCTTGGACGATTCCCACGCTTGTCGCTGCAAGAAAGTCGGTAACCGGAAACGATGGCAATCCTTTTTCCTCATACAACTTATTTAAAGCGAGAGTCAAAGCGACAAAGGCTCCACTTATAGAAGCTGTCCGCGTACCGCCATCTGCTTGAATCACATCACAGTCAACCCAAACGGTCCGCTCGCCAATCACTTCTAAATTTACAATCGCTCTAAGGGCACGACCAATCAGGCGCTGAATTTCCATTGTTCTTCCCGATACTTTTCCTTTGGAGGATTCGCGAATGTTTCGTTGTCCAGTGGCCCTCGGCAACATAGAATACTCAGCGGAAATCCAGCCCTTTCCGCTCCCTCTCATGAATGGAGGCACACGCTCCTCAATGCTCGCTGTACAAATCACTTTTGTGTCACCAACCTGGATTAGCACTGATCCTTCTGGATGTTTTAAATAATTAGTCTCGATATGTACATCTCTCAATTCATGTGCTTGTCTTCCATCAAATCTCATCCTAATTCCCTCCGTTATTTCATTTGGTCCGCATCTTCCTATAGTAGCACTTTTCTTTCAGACATAAAAAAGAAATCATTCACCTAAGCCCTCTGACAGCAGACGGTTAGATAGATGATTATCAGAAAAGTCACTTGCATATACGGTCTGTTAAAGGGAAGGGAGCCTTTCACAAATCAACCGGATTTACCACATCCGGCCGTGTTACGGAGCTGCTCAGCGGCTTTCCTTGTTCAGTCGTAATATTAGAACTGCCGCCGACTTGAAGAGCCAGACTCTCAATTTGAGTTCCTTCCGTTAAAGACAAAGCGAGTGATTTTAATATATGCTCGGATACCATTTTGTTTTCAAAGCTCCCAAGAATGGCTTCATTGAAATTCAGGGTAACCCGCCCCTCTTTAATTACAGGCTTTTCTAGTAATTCAGCCTCCGGTAAGAACTCTGTTACAAGACCTGAATTGGCGCGCGGCCCCTTTGCCAGCTCCTTAACGATAGCGGTAATTTGATCTTCTTCCGCATTACTTACACGTTTGGTGACAGGCACGTAATAATAGCCTTCTCCTTCCTGGGCCATATAATATACAGTTACTGGTCTTGTATTGATAATGTCAACCACTCCTGATGTATCTATATTAATCCCAGCCTGCCGCGTCAGTCCCTCTTCATCAAGCGCCATCTTTCCAACTGGCATTTCTGAAAGCGATTGTCCGTTCACCTGTAGCTTGACCCTCTCCACTGAATCAAATTGTGTTAATGTCCAAGCAATGGATTGAACAATTCTTTCTTCATCTGCCTCGTCATATTCTTTAAATTCAGGTGAAAAGTCAACTGTTGCAGTTCCCTCTTTAATGTCTACGCTCTTCACTTGTGTACCGGCTGGCAAAACAGCCCGAAAACCATTGGGAATACTGTTAGATACAGGCCCCTCTGCTACCAGATACTCCAGCGCCTGCTTGGCCAAACTTTTTGTATTTGGAAGCGGCATCGTTTGGGAAACCACATAGCCATTCTTATCGATTAAGTATAACTCTGTCATGACCATATCTTTTTTCTGCGCGGCTTTCTGTCCCTCTTCACCGGACAAGCTGTCCGTATAAACAACGGATTGCGGAGGATCAATTTTTTCCTTTTTCTCTTCAGGCCATAATCCGCAGCCAGCTGTATAAACGGAAGAAATCAAAATGACTGCCACTGCTGCCGTTTTCTTTTTTCGCATAACTACCCCTCCTAAAACTGTTTGTACTAAATATACGGGTGTTTCGAAAACTTAGAACCGGCTTGGCCAAATCTTCTATTCTTACCAGCACAGACAACAAAAAAACCGCTTAGTTGCCTAAGCGGATCGCTTCGATGTGTAATTCCTTTTCCTGCAGCCAATCAGAAGCAATTTCGTAAAATAACTCCTTCGAGCCTGTTGTATAAAAAACATGTGGCAGTCGAGGAGTGTCCTTGGCCAACAGCTTTTTATAATCAAGAATAGCACTTACCTCACGAGCCGTTTCTTCCCCTGAACTAATAACCTGTACCCGGTCACCAAGAGACTTAGCTATAATCGGTTCGAGCAGAGGATAATGAGTGCATCCTAAAATCACCGTATCAATATTAGTATTTTTCAAAGGAGTCAGCGTCTCTGCCACAACCTTTTCAGCCATTGGTCCCTTGTATTCCCCACTTTCCACGAGAGGAACGAATTTTGGACAGGCGAGGGAAGTAACAATCGCCTTTTTATTTATCGAAGTAAGCATTTTTTCATAAGCACCGCTTCTTATCGTACCTATCGTTCCGAGCACGCCAATCTGATCGTTTCTCGTCTGCTTAATAGCCGCTCTTGCTCCTGGGTGAATCACACCGATAACTGGAATGGACAAGGCTGTCCGAATTTCTTCGAGCACAACCGCCGTAGCCGTATTACACGCAATAACAAGCATCTTGATCTTCTTTTCTATTAAAAAACGGGTCATCTCCCAAGTGTATTCGCTAACTTCCTCTGCCGGCCTTGGACCATACGGGCAGCGGGCAGTATCTCCCGTATAATAAATCGTTTCATTTGGAAGCT
The DNA here is from genome assembly GCF_038003025.1 of Pseudobacillus sp. FSL P4-0506. Taxonomy (NCBI): domain Bacteria; kingdom Bacillati; phylum Bacillota; class Bacilli; order Caryophanales; family Bacillaceae; genus Pseudobacillus; species Pseudobacillus sp. FSL P4-0506. The sequence continues at coordinate 1,779,618 of NZ_JBBOOI010000001.1, read as the reverse complement.
GGCGCATGATCTCTTTAGCTACCGTCAGGCCGCCTACTCCCGAATCAATTACACCGATCGGTCTATTCACTTTTCTCGCCTCATTTTACTTTCATTTCCTGATGCATTTTCTCTAGGTTGCTTTTTAAAGACAAGATTTCATCTTCACTGAAATCTTGTAAAATCTGCTGGACATACAACTGGCGCTTCTTTATTACCTCTTCAATCATGCTCGCACCTTCTTTTAGCAGATGAATGCGGACAATCCGGCGATCATTCATATCTTTGACCCGTTCAACAAGCTTATTTCGCTCCATTCGGTCAATTAAGTCTGTCGTTGTACTAAAAGCCAAAAACATTTTTGTGGACAACTCTCCAATGGTCATATCTCCCTCTTCAAATAACCATTGCAAAGCAATAAACTGAGGAGGAGTAATCTTGTAATCACTTAATATTTCTCGGCCTTTTTGTTTAATAATCCCGTTTATGTATCGTAATTCTTTTTCAATATCCGCGACGAAGTCGAGCGACTGCTCAAAATCTGCTTCCATGTTTTGCACTCCTTACTCATCGTTCCCTTTTTCAAAACCACACCTACAAACTCATTTACCTGTTTATTTTCGCTTTTTTCCTTGTAAAATGCAAGGTAAAGAAGGCATAAAAACGCAAGCTATAACAATTACCTCACTATACTTATTCTTCATTAAATGGAAATCACCGTATGAGGAGAGGGAGAATGATCCTTAAAAAAATAACTAGCTTTATAGCCACATGGTTTATTTTATGTGGAGCGACTTATGGTCTCCCTTTGTTAAAGGACAGATTTTTTCGATTATTCCTTTTTCATCGGAGGAATGGGTGTGATATTCATTAAGCTTTTCCGCTCATCCGATGGTTTTCCTAACGATAGCATAGATAGGCCCTTATAAAGCCGAACAGCATGAGGCAAAACTGGCAATCAACATCTTTTCGGTCCCCTAACTAGTTTTTATGCAGCCATTCTATCAGTTGAATGCTGCTTTATTATCGATCATATTTTTAAAACAGCCGCTTTACGCAAAGGCAAAACAGATGGCGGTCCAGCGGACGCCATCTGTCTTCTTAAAGCTTTAATTCACCCATCCTGAGCAATTCAACGATTGCCTGCGCCCGTCCTTTCACCCCGAGCTTTTGAATGGAATTTGAAATATGGTTGCGGACCGTCTTTTCACTGATAAATAGTTCCTCAGCAATTTCTCTTGTAGTCCGATCCTGCACGAGCAATTCAAATACTTCTTTTTCTCTCTTTGTTAATAGCGGTTTACGATCAAAGCGATGCTCCCTCACTTGACATGTACCCTCCTCGCTTCCGCCAGCTTCTGATCACTTAATCAATGGAACGGCCGTTACGGTATCATATGTGAGGGAACAGAGAATTGACAGTGGAGTCACAAAATTCCCTGTTATTTTTATTTTTATCATTCTATCGGGTTACTGGCCGAGTAATTTTTCCTTTAACTCTGTTGTGAATGAAATCGCTTTGCCTGTCTTTGGAGAAATTTGCACAAGCGTTCCTCTGCCGACAAAGCACACTCTTCCGTCTTCTGTTGTCCCTTTGTAATGAATATCACAGGAAGAACGTCCAAAACTATCTACTTTGACACCGATGGATAACTTCTCGCCAAAAAATACCTGTTCTAAAAAATCACATTGTAAATCAGCGACAACCGGAATGCTTTCACTTTTTTGGCTAAGCCATTCATCCTTCAAGCCTCTAGCTGCTAAAAACTCAATGCGCGCTTCTTCGAAATAAACAAACGGCACTGTATTATTTAAATGACCAAACATATCAGTTTCGGAAAAACGCACTTTGATTGGATGAAAAAAGCTGAATCCTTTTTGCCACTGTTCAAAATCTTCAATATAAGAAAACTTCTTCATCACTGTTCCCCCTTTGTTCTACAAAAAACAGCCTCCAGCTGAAACAGCTGAAGGCTGGAGTCAATTAATCTACTTGATGATCGCTTCCGAAGAAGTTACGGAAAGATTGCACAGTAGCTGCTCTGTTCATTGCTGCAATGGATGTCGTTAAAGGAATTCCTTTTGGACATGCCTGCACACAGTTTTGAGAGTTTCCGCAATCTTGCAAGCCGCCATCACCCATTAATGCATTCAATCGTTCATCTCTATTCATTGCACCAGTTGGATGGGAATTGAATAAGCGAACAAGAGAAATGAATGCAGGACCGATAAAGTCAGATTTGCTGTTTACATTCGGACATGCTTCCAAACAAACACCGCAAGTCATACATTTAGATAATTCATATGCCCACTGGCGTTTTCTTTCTGGCATACGCGGACCAGGTCCAAGTTCGTACGTGCCATCAATTGGAATCCAAGCTTTGATTCGTTTCATTGAATCAAACATGCGCTCCCGGTCAATCTGTAAATCACGAACAACCGGGAATGTGCTCATCGGCGCCAGGCGAACAGGCTGTTCCAGCTTATCGATCAAAGCTGTACAAGCTTGACGCGGCTTACCGTTAATAACCATTGAACAAGCACCACAGACTTCTTCAAGACAGTTCATATCCCAGGCAACCGGTGTTGTTTTCTCACCTTTAGCGTTAACCGGGTTACGCTGAATTTCCATGAGCGCTGAAATAACGTTCATATTCGGGCGATATGGGAGAACGAATTCTTCTTCATACGGAGCCGAATTCAGTGCGTCTTGACGAGTAATAATAAAGCGAACTGTTTTATTTTCACTCATCTTTATTTCTCCTCCTTGTTTTTCGTATAGTCACGTTTGCGTGGAGGGATCAAGGAAACATCTACCTCTTCGTAATGGAAAGCAGGAGCTTGGTTCTCCCCTTTAAATGTTGCCATTGTTGTTTTCAGGAAGTCCTCATCGTTACGATCCGGGAAGTCCGGCTTGTAGTGAGCTCCACGGCTCTCATCACGGTTAAGAGCTCCGATTGTAATTACACGGGCAAGATGAAGCATGTTTTTCAACTGACGAGTAAAGGCCGCGCCCTGGTTGCTCCATTTCGCTGTATCGTTAATATTGATGTTTTTATATCGTTCCATCAACTCAACAATTTTATTGTCTGTTTCTTTAAGCTTATCATTGTAGCGGACAACTGTAACATTGGCTGTCATCCACTCACCGAGCTCTTTATGAAGCAAGTAGGCATTTTCCTTGCCGTCCAAGGACATGATATCATTCCATTTTGCTTCTTCTTGTTTCACATATCTATCAAAAACAGAGGAAGAAATGGCATCCGCTGATTTTTCTAATCCATGAATGTATTTTACCGCATTCGGGCCGGCAACCATTCCGCCATAAATAGCAGACAGAAGGGAATTCGCACCTAGGCGGTTCGCACCATGCTGTGAGTAATCACACTCACCAGCTGCGAATAAACCAGGAATATTTGTTTGTTGCTCATAGTCCACCCATAGTCCACCCATTGAATAGTGAACAGCAGGGAAGATTTTCATTGGTACTTTACGTGGATCTTCACCCATAAACTTTTCATAAATTTCAATGATACCGCCAAGCTTAATATCAAGCTCATGCGGATCTTTATGAGAAAGATCAAGGTATACCATGTTCTCTCCGTTAATACCAAGTTTTTGATTTACGCACACATCAAAAATTTCACGTGTCGCAATGTCACGTGGTACGAGGTTTCCATATGCCGGATATTTTTCTTCTAAGAAGTACCATGGCTTACCGTCTTTATATGTCCAAATCCGTCCGCCTTCTCCGCGTGCTGATTCACTCATAAGACGAAGTTTGTCGTCTCCTGGAATAGCTGTTGGGTGAATTTGGATAAATTCGCCGTTTGCATAATTTACACCTTGCTGATAAACGATAGAAGCTGCAGACCCTGTATTAATAACAGAGTTCGTAGACTTACCAAAAATAATACCAGGCCCTCCGGTAGCCATGATAACGGCATCACCAGGGAATGATTGGATGTGCATATCCCGTAAATTCTGAGCAACGACCCCACGACAAATGTTTTCGTCATCAAGAATTACACCGAGGAATTCCCATCCTTCATATTTTGTAACTAGTCCTGCTACTTCAAAGCGTCGAACCTGCTCGTCCAATGCATATAAAAGCTGCTGGCCTGTTGTCGCTCCAGCAAATGCTGTCCGGTGATGCTGCGTACCGCCGAAACGACGGAAGTCAAGCAATCCTTCTGGAGTTCGGTTAAACATAACTCCCATACGGTCCATTAAATTGATGATGCCCGGCGCAGCCTCTGCCATTGCTTTTACAGGTGGCTGGTTCGCTAAAAAGTCGCCGCCATAAACTGTGTCATCAAAGTGAATATAAGGTGAATCGCCCTCACCTTTTGTGTTAACCGCACCATTAATGCCGCCTTGCGCGCATACAGAGTGGGAGCGTTTAACGGGAACTAGAGAAAACAAGTCAACCTGTGTTCCTGCTTCTGCTGCTTTAATTGTAGCCATTAAACCGGCCAATCCGCCGCCGACTACAACAATTTTTCCATTACTCATTGAGACTCACTCCTTTTTCTCCCAAATCCAAACTTAACTTAATTCAAGAACTTACTTATACGAACGCAAGAATTGCACTAACACCTACATAAGAAAGCGCAACAAAAATAACCATTGTGACATATGTCATAATGCGCTGTGAACGAGGAGAAACAGTAATTCCCCAGCTTACACTGAAAGACCACAGACCATTAGCAAAGTGGAATACAGTTGAGATGACACCAATTATGTAAAAACCAATCATTAATGGATTAGAAAATACATCCGCCATCATTTGGAAATCCACTTCAGCGCCAAGGGCCGCCTGAATTCTTGTTTCCCATACGTGCCACGCAATGAATACAAGCGTAATCACACCAGATACACGTTGCAAGAAGAACATAACGTTCCGGAAATAGCCGAATCTGCCAATGTTGTTTTTCGCTGTAAAAGCAATATACAATCCGTAAATAGCATGGAATAACAGTGGTAGGAAAATAACAAATGTTTCCAATAAATAACGGAATGGCAAACCTTCCATAACACCGGCAGCTTGGTTAAATGCCTCCTCGCCTTTTGTTGCAAAGTGGTTTACGACTAAGTGTTGCGTTAAGAACAACCCTACAGGTATGACACCAAGCAATGAGTGCAGCCTGCGATAAAAAAATTCTCGGTTGTCAGCCATGTTTTACCCCCCTTAATCTTGAAGCATCCGACAAATCCTCTCTTCTTTCGGCAAAGCTTCATATTGTAACTATTTTGTGACAAGACCATTTTACTCTCATCCATATGAAGCGTCAAGGACAGGTGTGCTCTTTTTATATTGTAAAAAAGCTACCAAAACTGAATGTTTCTTCAGTATTTTTGTTTTTCTTTAGAGATTTATTATATCACAATACTAAGCTAATAAATTCCTTTTTTCTCTTCCAACTGTTGTATATAATGGATAACAGAAAGTGGGGATAAAAATTGACAAATCAACTCGATCAACAAGAGACAAAAAGCCTCTCTGTGCCTATTTTCGGTTATGAATTAATCAGGGATGCTCTATTAGCAGATGTGCTCGGAAAAGAGGCTGGTCCAATTCTTTACTGGGCAGGTAAATCACTTGCTAGAAAGTTTCCTTGCCAAAACAGCGAAGACCTTTGCTCCTTTTTTGAAGAGGCTGGCTGGGGGACGCTTACCCTCTTAAAAGAAGCAAAACGGGAAAAAACTTTTGAACTGAGCGGCCCTTTCATTGAAAGGAGATTTTCTGTTCAATCCGAGCCCTCCTTCTCTCTTGAAAGCGGATTTTTAGCTGAACAGATCTCCTCCAACGAACAGGCTGAGGCGGAATCAGTCGTTGATATACAAAAACGGACGAAAAAAGTCACGCTCATTGTAAAATGGGAATAAGGTTTTAAGGCATCATAAAAAGGCTGTCCTACAATTGACCGTTTCTCTTCGTTTGGACAGCCTTACCTCTTTACTTTTCTTCGTTTTTCCTCTGCAACTGCTCAAGAAGATCCTCCGCGGTTCTCTCGGGAATACCGATAGCCCGCAGTTCCTCCTTCGTTGCTTCTTTGATTTTCTTCACGGAACCAAAATGTTTTAATAGCTGTTTTTTACGCTTCGGCCCTATTCCAGTAATGTCATCTAAAATGGACTGAAATGTTCCCTTTCCACGAAGCTGGCGGTGAAAGGTAATAGCAAAACGATGAACCTCATCCTGAATACGCTGTAATAAGTAAAATTCCTGACTATTGTGCAAAAGTGGTACAACGGAGAGCGGTGACCCATAAAGAAGCTGTGACGTCCGGTGTTTATCATCCTTTGCGAGGCCGGCAACCGGAATATCCAAATTTAATTCATTAAGCAAGACATCTTTTGCTGTTTCAATCTGCCCTTTTCCACCATCAATAATAATTAAATCTGGAAGCGGAAGCCCTTCCTTTAGCACCCGGCTATAGCGGCGGCGTATCACTTCACGCATCGAGGCATAATCATCCGGTCCATGAACGGTTTTAATTTTGAATTTGCGATATTCTTTTTTGGCCGGCTTGCCGTCAATGAACACAATCATGGCCGAGACTGGATCTGTTCCCTGGATATTTGAGTTGTCAAACGCCTCAATGCGGAGCGGTGTGTGAATATTCATTATCCTTCCCAGCTGTTCCACCGCTTTAATCGTCCGTTCCTCATCTCGTTCAATCAACGCAAACTTTTCTGCCAGAGCCGCTTGGGCGTTGCTTGCTGCTAGATGAACAAGCTCTTTTTTCTTTCCTCTTTGAGGCTTAATCATTTTCACTTCAATTAACTGCTCAGCGAGTGCCTCATCTACTTTTTCAGGCAGAAGAATTTCTTTCGGTTTAAAGTGATTTGGCTGATCATAAAATTGTCCGAGATAAGTTAAAAACTCTTCTTCTGGTTCATCGTAAATAGGAAATAAGGACACATCGCGCTCGATTAACTTTCCTTGGCGGATAAAGAACACCTGCACACACATCCAGCCTTTATCGACAGCGTAGCCAAATACGTCCCGGTCTGTAAAATCTGTCGTATTAATTTTCTGCTTCTCCATCGTGGCCTCAATGTGAGCAATTTGATCCCGAAACTCCTTTGCCCGTTCAAATTCCAGGTTTTCAGCTGCTTCATGCATTTTTGCAGTCAGCTGCTCTTTTACCTGCTGATGCCCTCCATTTAGAAAACGGACAATCTCATTCGTCATTTCTTTATACTGTTCATCTGTTATTTCATTCACACAAGGAGCAAGGCATTGGCCCATATGATAATACAGACACACTCTATCCGGTAAGTTGATACACTTTCTAAGCGGGTACAAGCGGTCAAGCAGCTTTTTTGTCTCATTAGCCGCATAAGCGTTGGGATAAGGACCAAAATATTTCGCTTTATCTTTTTTCACCTTTCTAGTAATAATAAGACGCGGGTGTTTCTCCGCTGTTAGTTTGATAAATGGGTAACTTTTATCATCCTTCAGCATGATATTGTATTTCGGATCGTGCTTTTTAATTAAATTTAGCTCAAGGATGAGGGCTTCGAGATTGGATGAAGTAATAATGTATTCAAAGTCCTCTATTTCACTAACGAGTCGCTGCGTTTTTGCATCATGCGAGCCGGAAAAATAGGAACGGACACGATTCTTTAACACTTTGGCTTTCCCTACATAAATAACGGTTCCTTGGCGATCTTTCATTAAATAGCAACCGGGTTTGTCCGGAAGCAGCGCCAGTTTATTTTTAATAGTTAGATTCATTCTCCCACCTCCCGGACGAGTTTTTGTTCAATCACTTTATTTGTACAAAAAACCGTCTTCTGTCCCAGACAGAAGACGGTTTTTTGTAATTAAATTAAGCATGTTTGTTTACTAATTCTGCTAATGCTTCTTTCGGTTGGAAACCGATCACTTTATCAACAGGCTGGCCGTCTTTAAACAAAATAAGTGTTGGAATGCTCATCACACCGTATTTTCCAGCTGTCTCTTGGTTTTCATCTACGTCAATTTTTACAATTTTTACTTTGTCGGCTAACTCTGCATCAAGTTCTTCCAATACAGGAGCAATCATTTTACATGGTCCGCACCATGGAGCCCAGAAGTCTGCCAGCACAAGGCCGCTAGCTGTTTCGTTATTAAAGTTTTGGTCAGTCGCTTTTACAATTGCCATCAAAAACCCTCCTAAAGTTACGTATACTATGGTCAGTATAGCACCGATTATAATTGGATGCTATTTTTTTGCTTTACATTTTATTTTCCCCTTTTGAAGTGCCTCTACTCCTGTTCTACCAGCTTGTATAAGAATATCTTACCGCAAATTGAAAGCCTATCATAAAAGAACAAACAAAGAGCTGATGCTTAAAGCATCAGCTCTTTGTTTAGCTAATCAAGAGGAAGCTACCTTTAACTTTTTAAATTCTTCTGTCAGCATCGGTACCACTTCGAATAAATCACCGACAATGCCATAATCGGCTACACCGAAAATACTAGCTTCTGGATCTTTGTTGATCGCAACAATAATTTTTGAATTGGACATACCGGCTAAATGCTGGATCGCTCCGGAAATTCCGCAGGCAATGTACAAGTCAGGCGTAACAACCTTCCCTGTCTGTCCAATTTGCAGTGAATAGTCGCAATAGTCCGCATCGCATGCGCCGCGGGAAGCACCGACCGCTCCGCCGAGCACATCAGCCAGCTCCTGCAGCGGCTTAAAGCCTTCTTCACTTTTGACACCGCGTCCGCCAGCAACAATTACTTTTGCTTCTGATAAATCAACGCCTTCTGACGTTTTGCGAACGACCTCCTGAATAACGGTGCGAATGTCTGTAATGTCTACAGTGACAGGGTAGACATCTCCTGAACGGGATTCATCCTTCTCAAGGGGCGAAATATTGTTTGGACGTACAGAAGCTAGCACAAGCCCTTCGCTCACTTTTTTTGTCTCAAAGGCTTTCCCTGAATAAATCGGACGGGTAAAAATAACCTCTCCGCTCTCTTCTTCAACTGCCGTTGCATCAGAAATTAACCCTGCCTGGAGTCTTGATGCAATTTTCGGCGATAAATCCTTCCCAAGTGCCGTATGGCCAAAGATAATAGCCTCTGGATTTTCCCGGTCCACAACCGCAAGCAATGCCTGCGAATAACCGTCCGATGTGTATTGTGCTAACTTTTCGTTTTCTACGGTGGCCACACGGTCTGCTCCATATTGAATAAGCTGCTCCGCAAGGCTGCTAACCGATTCCCCTATCAGCACCCCGACAACTTCGCCACCCTGTGCAACTTTTTTACCTGCTGCAATCGCCTCAAACGAAACGTTTCTTAGTGCCCCATCACGTACTTCTCCCAATACCAATACTTTTTTTGACATGTTGATCCCCTCCTGTCCAGTTTATCCTTTAAATGACCTTTGCTTCGTTATGCAGTAAACTTACAAGCTCTTGCACCTGATCGTTTAATTCCCCTTCCAAAATGCGACCAGCTTCTTTTTTCGGCGGCAAAAAGACGTCAATGGTTTCCGTTTTTGCTTCTACATCGTCCTCATCAAGACCCAAATCGTCCAGCTCCAGCTCCTCAAGTGGCTTCTTTTTCGCTTTCATGATCCCTGGCAGTGAAGGATATCGCGGATCATTCAACCCTTGCTGCGCCGTTACAAGCAATGGCAGTGTTGTTTGAATTTTCTCGGAATCTCCTTCTACATCACGAACGATGTGAACGCTTTCACCTTCGATTTTAATATCCGTAATTGTGGTCACATAAGGAATGCCAAGCAGATCAGCTACTCGCGGGCCCACCTGCCCACTGCCACCATCGATCGCCACATTTCCTGCGATAATCAAGTCTGCTTCCTTGTCTTTCAAAAACTCAGCTAGGATCTTTGCTGTTGTATATTGATCGCCGCTTTCGACATCATCTTCCGTATTGATCAATACGGCTTTGTCAGCTCCCATTGCCAATGCGGTCCGTAGCTGTTTTTCTGCTTCCTCGCTGCCGACGGAAACAACCGTCACCTCACCGCCTTTGTCATCGCGAATTTGAATCGCTTCCTCAACGGCGTACTCATCATACGGATTGATGATGAACTCTGCTCCGTCCTCTTGAATTTGGCCATTTACCACACTGATTTTCTCTTCGGTATCAAAAGTTCTTTTTAGAAGTACATAAATATTCATAATTTCCCCTCCCGCTTTATTCTTTTCTGTTCATTTGAAAGATTGAAAATATTTTTTCGGAAAAATGAATTACCCCTTAAACTCCGGCTGTCTTTTCTCAATAAAAGCGCTAATCCCTTCCTTGGCATCTTGAGACTCGAATACTTCACCGAACAGCTCTGCTTCTCTCTCTGCCCCTTTGTAATACTCGGCATGCTTTGAAAAATTAAGCAATTCAATCGTTGCTTTCATGCTAATTGGACTTTTAAGAGCAATTTTAGCGGCCATTTCGCGCGCCTTGGAGAGCAATTCTTCCTCCGGATAAGCGTGATTGGCCAGCCCTAATTGAGCGGCCTCTATGCCGGTAATTGGCTCACTCGTCAGCAGTAATTCTGCCGCTTTTGCAGTTCCGACATATCGCGGAAGACGCTGTGATCCCGCAAATCCAGGAACGAGTCCAAGGGAAAGCTCTGGCAAGCCAAGTCTGGCCTGTTCTGAAACAAGACGGATATGACAGCTCATCGCCAATTCCAGACCGCCGCCAAGCGCTGCGCCATGAATAGCGGCGATAACCGGTTTTGAAAAATTCTCAATCCGTTCAAATACTCGCTGCCCACGAGCAGCAAGCTCAGTGAATTCTTTGCCGTTGCTTACTGTTGTAAATTCCTTAATGTCTGCACCGGCTGAAAAGAATCTTCCTTCTCCGCTGATAAGAACGACACGGACTTCATGATCTTGTTCGATCTCGCTGAACGCTTGCTCAATGTCAGCGATCAACGCACTCGAGAGAGCATTAGCCGGCGGTCTTTGAATAAGAATTTCTGCCGTCCGGCCCTCTCTTTTCCATGATATGTACTCCATTTTCTTACCTCCCCTTGTGCCTGACAATAGATCAGTGAATAGAAAAACCATTTAGCAGCATATCCCCTACTTCAGGAGCAAGCGCTGGAAGAGAATACTTTTGATCATTCATCACCCAGGTTGTAACCGTTTCGTCAATCGTTCCAAAAATCATTTGTCTTGCAAGCTGAACGTTCAGTGACGGCCTGAATTCATCTTTCTCGATGCCTTCCTTTAATATTTCATCAATCAGCAACAAATAGCCTTTCAGCACGGCATTAATTTTCAGGCGAAGTTCTTTATTTGATTGTCTAAGCTCCAGCTGGGTGACTACAGCTAAATGCCTGTCTTCTGACAACATGGTAAAGTGATGGTCCACCAATAATAATAACTTCTCCGCGGCTGTGTTTTTTCCTGCTAAAGCTTCTTGAATTTTCTTCACAAAACTTCCCATTTTTTCTTGAAACAATGAAATTAATATGTCTTCTTTATTTTTAAAATACAGATAGATTGTGCCGTCTGCGACTCCAGCTTGCTTGGCTATTTTTGCAACCTGAGCTTGGTGGTAGCCGTTTTCTGCAATCGCTATAACAGCAGCATCTATAATTTGGTGGTATTTTGGTTTGTTCCTTTTCACAGGCTGCCCCCTCCCAATCTTTCAGCATCAATAAAATGAATGACTATTCATTCATGTTTTTATCTTACCGTTTTAAGAAAGAAGAGTCAAGAGGGGACAAGCAGTTTTCTTTTGGTTCTACTTAGCTTGTTTTCTCTTGTTTCCTTTTTTCTTCATCCACTAATGTGCGTCTCAAAATTTTACCGACGGCTGTCTTCGGCAGCTCCTTTCGGAATTCATAGATTCTTGGTACTTTGTAAGCGGCCAGATGGGCGCGCGCAAATATATTTAATTCCTCTTCTGTCGTTGAATAGCCGTCTTTTAAGACGATATAGGCCTTCACCGTTTCACCGCGATATGAATCTGGCACGCCTGCCACTACGACCTCCTGTATCGCCTCATGCTCATATAACACCTCCTCGATTTCTCGAGGGTAAATATTGTAGCCGCCTGCAAGGATCATATCCTTCTTTCTATCAACAACAAAGAAATAACCATCTTCATTCATATAGCCGACATCCCCGGTTAATAGCCAGCCGTTCTTGAAAGCCATTTCCGTTTCTTCCGGCCGGTTCCAATACCCTTTCATCACTTGCGGGCCCTTAATTACAATTTCTCCAACTTCTCCTGGCGGCAGGACCTCTCCAGTCTCCATCGATAAAATAGCTGCCTCTGTATCCGGCCAGGGAACACCGATGCTGCCTTTTACCCGCTCGCTATCCCATAGAAAGTTTGAATGAGTGACCGGGGAAGTTTCAGATAGCCCATACCCTTCCACAAGCTTTCCTCCAGTAACTCTCTCGAACTTTTGCTGCACTTCTGCAGGCAGCGGTGCTGAGCCACTAAGACATGAGCCAATGGAAGATAAGTTGTATTTCTTCAAATCAGGATCATTTAACAGGGCAATATAAATCGTGGGGGCACCCGGAAATAGTGTAGGGCGTTGCTTTTCAATAGTCTTTAGTGTCGTCTTTACATCAAATTTAGGCAAAAGCACCATTTTATAAGCTTGCATAATTGACAATATCATAACTGTGGTCATACCGTATACATGAAAGAATGGCAAGATCCCTAAAATTACTTCTTCTCCTTTTTTACACTTATACATCCATGAAGCACACATTGATGTATTGGCGATAAGGTTTTTATGAGTAAGCATAACACCTTTCGGAAACCCCGTTGTTCCTCCAGTATATTGGATCAGGGCAAGATCCTCATTAAAACGGAAAGGAACGGTTAGCTCTTCGGCTGACTCCCTTTCCATGATGCGTGTAAACTCATGATTTGTCCCCCGCTCTTCCACATACACTCTCAACCCCGTTTGTTTTGTCTGTATAAAAGGATAAATAATATTTTTTGGAAAGGGGAGATAGTCCTTGATAGCGGTTACAATAATATGCTGCAAGTTTGTATGTTTCATTACCTGCCGTACACGAGGATATAAAATGTCCAAGGTGATAACTACGATGGAGCCTGAGTCCTTCATTTGATATTCGATTTCTCTTTCCGTATACAGAGGATTTGTCTGAACGACGATTCCCCCGGCATACAAGACGCCGAAATAACTGATCACTGCCTGCGGACTATTAGGAAGCATAATCGCCACCCGTTCTCCTTTTTTAACACCGAGTTTTTTCAAATAGCGCCCCATTTTCAAAGAAGATTCATATACTTCCTTAAATGTTAACTCTTTTCCCATAAAATGAATAGCTATTTTGTTGGGGTGCTCTTTTGCTGCTTTTGTTAAATACGATTGAACAGGCTGTTCTTCATAGGTAAGTGAAGCGGGTATCTCTTCCGGATAATTCGCAAGCCAAGGCCGAATACTCATTTCCATCCCTCCCCGTTCATTTTGAATATTAAAAATATTCCTTTCAATTATAAACCATCTAAGAAGGCTTTGCCATATGGAAAAGGCAAAGCCCAGTGACAAACCGTTTCACTTTTACAAACAAAAAGCTGGAGACCCTTCGTTTTATTTATTATTAGTCCTCATCCGGACGTCCTCCGATGATAATATCCGGATCATCATTTTACCGTTTCTTGAGGTTGCCCTGATTAGGATGGGGTAGTTATATTCGTTTTTAAATGCAAAATCCGGCCCCCACCAGCTAACTGTAGCATCTTTTCCCGGCGGGACATACGGGACTCTTCTACTATGTGAATAACGCTCAACAATTTGAATCCCCTTTACATTTACCGCATTAAACAATGTGGAAGAAACCTGGCATATCCCTCCCCCAATATCTTCTGCAAGCTCTCCCTTTACAATGACTGGCGCGCGCTTATATCCTTTCGCTTCTGTGCGTTCGCCAACCACTTTATTAAAGGAAAACGTCTCTCCTGGAAACAGCACATAGTTATTAACCGCCTTTGTTGCAAGAAAAATATTGTAAGAACGTTCCTTGTTGCTTTCCGCAAAATAAGTAGTGAAGCGGCCAATTTCCCTCGTGCTAATTTCTGCCAACAGCTCGCTGTCAACTTTTGGATAAACTCCTTTCTTCGGAATGGCTATTGCGGTTGATTGGCCCCCATAAAAAAAGGTGTAAAATTGCTTGATGAATTTCTCTCGGTCAAGAGCTGTTCCTGACTGTGCAGGAACAATTTCTCCTCCTTCATTCAAGGTAGCGTTGACCGGTTCCTTATACACTTTTTTGTCTAAACGATTCATGAATACTTGCAGCTTGTTTAAGTCCATAAATGAGGTTTCTGTTGGAAAAAGAAGAAAATGATTACGCGTAACGGTCTCATTTATATTTTCATCTGTAACGGTAAAACTCTGTGCTTGAGGCACAAGCGGAGATACCGCCAAAAGTAAAAGAAGCATAAAAGCAATTTTTTTTATCATGACATGACCTCCTCTGCTTAGTATTAGTGGCAGAGAAAATTTCATGTATGGTAAAGATATTTCAAACAGTTAGTTAAGGAACTTTCATGAGTTAGAAAAGAGCCGACATCGGCTTGTAAAGCGCAACAATGTCTTTCTTCTTTTTAGGCGTTATTTTACCTCCTCCTATCAAGGCCTATCATCTAGGGTCAATTGGTATATTTGGCGGGGGCGCCCTTTATTGACTGGCTGCTCCTCTCCAATGATTCGGGCGTAGTTATGTTGCTCAAGCTTGCTTAAAATTCGGCGCGCACTTCGCGATGTAATCCCAAAACCATCGGCTAAATCGCCGGCAGTGATCGTTTTATTTCCGCAGCTTTCATTAAATGAAATTAACTTGTTGATCGTTCCAATACTTAATCCGGCTTGTTTGGCAATCAAAAGCCGGCTAGGGTCCTTGCTACGCACTGTATATTCCAGTTGGAAAGGTTCTCCAACTGGACCGTGCACTTTCCCATCTGATTCAACAACAAAACAGTTGCTATTGCCGGTAGATTTAGCTTTAGAAAAAGCCTCGTTCGCTTTTAGTTCTGCTTCGTTTGCTGTATGTCCAAATCCAATCCCAAAGAAAACAGGGATATTTAACTTGTTGCGCACAGGTTGCAGCATAGGAAATTTTCGAAAAGATTGGGTATGCTGCTCGATCTCCCCTCTCGTCGTAATAAGCCGGATGTCACCCTGTTCTGACCAGTCACTTAAAGCTTGGATATCTTCTCCGTATTGAGTAATAATCTGTTGTAACATTTCTTCTCTTTGCTTACTAGTATGTTTAGCTACACTCTCCTTCGATTGGTCGGCCTTGCGATTAAAACCGACAATCATGATGGCAATTTGGCTTTCCGTTTGGTAGAGGCTTTTCCCTTCAAGCAATACTTGCTGTAACGTATGGCGAATAGCTGATTTTGCTGGTGTAACTCGAAAAACAGGGATCTTCATTTTTTTTAGCTTTTCATAAACAAGATAATAACTCGTCATAGCCGACACAATTTTCCCTTGCTTCCATAATTCATAATGAAAATGAAAAAGTTTGTCCAGATCCTGATAAAGCTTGCATTTCTTTTTATACATTTTTTCGACGTTGATCTCTAACTCTTCTAGGCACTCCTGCGCACCTGTTTCAGGAAGGTAATCAATGCTGAAATATAATTTATCCGCACTCACCCCTGTTTGCTTAAAAGCCATAAAAAGCCCCCGGTAAAAAGAAGCTTCAGTATACGGAATAAAAATCATTGGCTTATTCAACTCCATAGCGAAGTGATTTAAATAATCACGCGCCAATAAATAAGGGACAGGGGCCGCAAATAATAAAATATCTGCCTCCTCATGATACTTTTCCACCAGCTCTACTACCTGATCTGGATGAGTATAAACGGCTTGAAGCAAATCGAGATCTTCAAACTGTTTTCCAACCATCATTACTAGTTCCACCAGGTCAGGTGCCCCGAATACAGCTACTTTAATCTTCAAATATGTATCCCCCCCTCTCTCTCATTTCTGAATATTATAAATATTTTATCATGAATTGATTTTTATGTATTAGACTCCGTAATAATGAGTGTTTATTTGCACTCCAGCCGCGTCGCTTTCAACACAATCCTCTCTCTCCGTCATTCTGTAGAATATTGAATGATGCCCTTGACTCCACACCATGCATGACGGAGTGCCTTCGCAACTCCCATGCCAATATCAATACGGATATTTATAGATCCCTGTACGAAAAAGTAATAAAAAGCTGGTGTTCCCTATCCGAGAACACCAGCTCCTGTCAAATATTATACAGGAATGACTGAAGATGAACTTTTTAACCATTCCTTTATTTAGCTGCAACAGGCGGTGTGCCTTTAAATTCCTCCTTGGATTTAGCATCTGAACCATTTGATTTCCGTGCCACAGGCTCTTTTCCTGCTGATTGTTTTTTCGTAACCATACTTACTATATAAGTCACAATAAAGTTCAAGACAAGTGCAATCAATCCTATATTTATGTTAAACAGATTGATTTCAATCAAGTGCATACTTAAGGCAAATACGTTACCGGTAATTAAGCCAGCAGCTATTCCCAATGGTTTGATGGTACGGGAGAAAAAGATAGCCAATAACCCCGGCAAAAATTGTCCATATCCATAGTATGCTGTATTGATTAAATTTAACATTAAGCTTGGTGCGAGCAAGGTTAGTGCCATTGAGCTTAAAAGATAAAGAACAACGATCGTTTGCACCCATTTTCTTTGAGAATTTTCCGGAACGGCTGGCATTAAATTTCTCGAGACGAGTCCACCGACAGTTAAACTTGTAATCGCCAGCACCAAAATTCCAGAAAGAGCGGCCCCCGCGGCTACAAGTCCAACCGCCCATTCGGGAAGAATAGACATTACAGTAGCCATAAATGCTTGGTTAGGATTTTGCAAATTTGGAATATGGACTAAAGCAAAGTAAGAAGAGAGAATTAAGAAAGGATACATCAGCATATAAAGCGGCATAAATCTTTGTGTTTTTTTGATTGTTCCCTCCGATTTGCCAGTAAAAATGACGGATGCAATAAGTGGCATGCAATATAAAGCTAATGCTTGAAAGAAAATGGTTGTCAAACTGAAAACTAAACTTTCAGGCTGGTCTATAGTCACTGAGGCCCCTTGTTCTTTTGCCATGGAAAATAGGTTAGAAATGCCGTTCGCTTCCCTAATAACAGCTATCCCCGCAATAATAATAGCTAGGAACATTAAAATGTCCTTTAAAATAGAAATCATTGCTGGAGCCTTCACACCTGACACTGAAATATAAAGAAAAGCTATACATCCAGCAATGATGACCGCTGCTGCAGGTGACAAATTAAAGCCCAAGGAGCTAAGGGCAACAATGAGCCCCTCGAATTGCAGCTGTCCCCAAGGAATCAAAAAAAGCAACGCAGATAACGTCACTACCAATTCTAAACCACGGTTGGAATAGTGACCTTTAAATAAATCGGGAATCGTCATTGCCCCATACTTCTTGCCTGTTCTCCAAAGCAACGGAGCGAAAAAATAGCCAATAGGGTACGCTAATAGAATGTAGCCTAAAAACCATAGTCCATAGCTTGGGCCTTTTGCATAAATACCTCCCGGAAAGCCAATCATCGTCCCTATGCTATATATTTCCCCCACCGCCAGAAAGAAAAGTAGAATCCCGCTGAATGACCGGCCTCCAACCAGGTACTCTTCCACATCCATTTTCTTCTTTTTCCCACGGCTATTTAGTGCGATGCCCGATGACAAAAGTAAAATGAATCCGAAAACGAAAACTGTCATCATTCACTACCCCTTTTTTGTCAATTTTTTTCATCCTCGTATTGATGCCGGTCAAAGAAGTGCCAAGAGAGGCAAAGACAAAGAGTAGTCAACGGAAACCAGAGAAATATCCAAAAATAAAGAATAGGGAACCCTAGAACGCTCACATCCGCTGTAGCAATAAACGGAACAACTCCCAAAATCGCCAGGAACGGTATGCCGATACCGATGAACAAACTTCCTATTTGACGTGATGCCAACGCCATCTCCACCTTTCCGCTGATTCAGCAAAAACTCGTTTACCTACTTAAGAAAACAAATAAATTTAGCCTTCTGCAGGGCTTCAGGTTCCCATAAATGGGTAACTACAATACACACATTTTATTCTCGTAGACTACACCGCCGTCGATCAACGAGGCCATGATTTCAATATCTTTAATTTCTTGCGGCTGAACTTTTGTAGGATCTTCTGCCAGAACGGTAAAGTCCGCTCTTTTTCCTAATTCAATGCTGCCGGAATGTTGTTCATCAAAATTAAGCACAGCTCCCCACATCGTCATCGACTTTAAAGCATTTTCTACATCACATGTTTGATCTGCTCCTAATACTTTGCCCTCCTTCGTTAAACGGTTGACTGCCGCCCAAACGGAAAACAGCGGAGAGATAGGAGTCACCGGACAGTCTGAATGTAGCGTAAACAGTAGATCACGATCCAGCGCATCTTTTATTGGATTTATTCTGGCCGCTCTTTCCGGTCCGAGAAACATTTTTTCATGACGCTCTCCCCAGTAATAAACATGATTAATGAAAAATGAGCCGGCTACACCTAATTTCTTCATTCGGTCCAGATCGGCCGTTGTCGCTGTTTGCACGTGCTCAATGCGATGGCGATGGTCTCTGCGGGGATGATTAGTTAAAGCAAACTCAAAAGCATCTAAATTAGATGCGATCGCCCGGTCGCCATTGCCATGTATTGTCACTCGATAACCGCGTTTGTGCAGATCCAGCACTTCTAAATTAAAATCCCTCTGCTCATGGATCAAGTCACCATATAACTCAGAATTGCTATAATAAGGCTCTCTCAACGCTGCCGTCAGCCCTTGAATAGATCCATCTTGAAACAATTTAGCACTGTCCAGACGAGCTCTTCCTTTAGACCGAAGACGGATATCTTCATCCAGTTCTTTGGCGGATACCTCTCCAAATGCATTATTCTCTCTCAGAAGATGGTGCATAATCATTAATTGCATACGCATAGGATTTTGCCCCCCGGCTACTGCCTGGATATGGGCTTCAAGTTCCTCTATTCCTATGTTCAGTCCAACACCGGCATCTGTATTTGTCGTGATCCCCTGAGCTAGATAATCTGTGGATGCTTCTCCTAATAAGGAAACTAACTCCTCTACGGAAGGAACAGGGATTTTTGACTCAATCAGACTCATAGCTGGAAGCTCGTACAATACACCATTTAATTTTCCTGCTCCATCTCTTCCAAAGTGGCCTCCTGGCGGATCGGTTATTTGCTCATCTATTCCAGCGAGCCTTAGCGCAGCAGAATTGACAACAGCAAAATGGGCAGAGATGTGCCTAATTAAAACAGGATGATGAGGAACAACAGCGTCCAATTCCTCACGGGTCGGGTGACGCTTCTCTTTCAGGAGAGTATCATCGTATCCATAGCCCAAGACCCATTGGTTCCTTTTAGTTTTCTGCGCTAATTGCAAAAGCTGACCTTGGATATCACTAATGCTTTTATTGAGCGGACTGCTGCAATTCGCTTGCTGGCGAAATTGGGCATACATTAGCAAGTGATTATGCGTATCAATAAAACCTGGAAGCAGCGTGCCGCCCTTTAAATTGATGACTTGCGTATGTCTTGTCAATTCAACATCGCTCTTTGGCGGTTCAGCTTCCGGCCAAATCCCGCTAATACGGCCGTTCGTTACAGACACAGAGCCCCCGCGTCGTCCTTCCTTATCTAAAGTAATCACATTAGCATTTGTCAATAAAACATCCGGTTTAATCATCATAAACCACCTTCTTTTGTTTCATTTGCTCATCCCTCTCCTTTCTTATTCAAATCAAGGTATGACTCATCTTGTATGCGTTTGCAAAAAGAAAAAATATTCTGATTTTTCTTTTAAACAATGGTAATAAAAATAATAATTTCTTACAATAACCATAAGTGGACCTTTATTAGAACTTGAGAAAGAAAAGCTTGGAAATATGTAATTTCGGCTTTTTGATTCAGCGATCTCATTAAATATTGTTTAAAAGCTTATATTTGTATATGATTCACAAGTAGGAAAGAAAAACATTGTGTACGGGGGGAGACTTGTGAAACTTTTTAGAAGAATAATAAAGAGCAAGATTAGTCTAGTTCTTGTCTTATTAGTAATTTTTGTGTATGTCAACAACAGCTCACTGTTCGTAAAAGAAAGGGAAGGCAAGCCGTTGCTGATCGCACATCGGGGAGTGGCACAAACCTTCGATCTTGCAGGCGTGGAAAATGATACATGTACAGCGGAAAGAATTCACCCGCCTGAACATGAGTTTCTCGAAAACACTATTCCTTCAATGAAAGCAGCTTTTCAAGCAGGAGCAGACATTGTCGAATTGGATGTACATATAACGAAAGATAATCAGTTTGCTGTTTTTCATGATTGGACACTAGATTGCCGAACAAACGGTACCGGCGTAACCCGTGACTACACGATGGCTGAATTGAAAAAATTAGACATCGGCTACGGTTACACAGCGGATGGCGGAAAAACTTACCCTTTTAGAGGAAAAGGTGTCAACCTTATGCCTTCCCTTACTGAAGTGATGAATCAATTTCCCAACAAGCCATTCCTCATTCATATAAAGAGTAATGACCCTAAGGAAGGGGCTCTGCTTGCCAAATATTTGTCCGATTTTTCTAAAGAGCGTTTAAAACAGCTGACTGTGTATGGCGGCGATGAACCGATAGCAGAATTGCAGAAACAAATGCCGGAATTGAGAGTGATGTCAAAACAAACAATGAAGGCCTGTCTCATTCCTTATATTGCTTCTGGGTGGAGTGGTTATGTCTCTAAAGACTGTCAGAATACTGAAATTCATGTTCCAGAGAAGATTGCCCCCTTCCTTTGGGGATGGCCGGATAAATTCCTTAACAGAATGGACAAGGCCAACGTCCGTACAATTATTGTCGGCGGCAACGGCAGCGATTTCTCCTCGGGCTTTGATTCTGAAGAAGATTTAAAGAGACTTCCGCAGAATTACACAGGCGGCATTTGGACGAACACCATAGAGAAAGTTGGAAAGATTTATAGTAAACAATAAGAGGGGTGTAACTATGAAGAAGGTTATTCTTGCTTATAATCGCGTATCTCCTGAAGTAATTACACAACTGAAAGAAGACTATGAAGTCATATACTTTGAAAAAAACGAATACCTGGATGATCCTTTTTTTGTCCAAACGCTGAAGAAAGCTTCTGGCGTGATTGGGCTTGATCTAAAAGTGACAAAGGAGCTGCTTGATCTAGCTCCTGAATTAAAAATTATTTCTAACGTTTCTGTTGGCTATGACAACCTGCCAGTAGACGAGCTATCACAGCGCGGCATTATGGCAACGAATACGCCGGATGTGCTGACTGATACAACAGCAGATGCAATCTTTGGGCTTCTCCTTGCGGCAGCCCGCCGAATCGCTGAACTGGATCATTATGTAAAAAGCGAACAGTGGAACGAACTTTTGCCTCCTCACCTTTTCGGAATGGATGTTCACCATAAAAGGCTCGGCATTATCGGGATGGGCCGGATTGGACAGGCAATTGCCAAACGGGGTCACTTTGGATTCGATATGGAGATTCTCTATCATAACCGTTCAAGAAAGCTTGAGGCAGAAAATTGGTTAAACGCTTCCTATGTTTCGATGGATGAGCTGCTTGCAGAGTCCGATTTTGTCTGTTTAATGGTGCCAGCCTCTCCTGAAACCAAACAGCTCATTAGCCATGAGGAATTTAAAAAGATGAAACAAACGGCTATCTTTATTAACGGCTCACGAGGACAAAACGTAGATGAAGACGCCCTTTATCATGCGCTTGAAAACGGAACAATTTGGGCGGCAGGCACCGATGTATTTACAGAAGAGCCTCTTCCTGCCGGCCATAAACTTTTAACATGCAAGAACCTAGTTACATTGCCGCATATTGGCTCATCTACAGCTGAAACCGAACATAAGATGTCTGTAGTAGCCGCTAACAATCTTCAAGCAGGTTTGAGCGGAAAGCTTCCTCCAAATTTGATAAATAAAGAGGTAAAGCTCAACCGATAAACAGATCCCTGTTTTTTCAATTGAATGGGTTTGCATAACAAGAAATGTTTAAAGCTGACCAATAAATAGTCGCATTTCGCCCTTTTCAACATATTTTGTTATTGATAGCTAATAGGAAAGGGGCAGATGTATGATGTCATTTAAGAAAAGCAACCTTCCAGGATTATTCGATGGTTCACTTCATCATTTGGTAAAGTCTATTGACTCTTTTTTCGGTGAATCATTTAAATATCTAGACACGTTTATCCATCATAATATGTTGTTCTCTGTTGACTCGTATGAAACAGATTCCGATATCATTATCGAGGCGGACCTGCCAGGGTATGAACGGGCGCAGATTCAAGTCGAAATACTCGGAGACCGGTTACGCATTTCAGCGGAAAGTTCAGGGACGATCGAAGAACATGATGATAAAAAGGCCTACTTTCATAAAAAACAAACCTTGCAAAGAATGGAGAAATTCATCACACTGCCTTTTCTTATTTCAGAAAAAGAGACTAGAGCCACTTATAAAAATGGCCTGTTAAGAATTATCACTCCAAAACAATATCATTGCAAACGACTTCTTAATATTGAATAAACTCCTTGATGTTCAAGGAGTTTTGTATTTTTATAGCAGAAATCAAAGGGGTTGGAGTTGCTATTTTTCCTACCAGACGGTAAGAAAAAATTCCATATCTCCTGAATAAAATAAAGGATGAATCACTTTTACACTGGGGTGGATAGATAAATGTGCGACTTTTCCCATGATGAATTAGTTAAGCTGGCGTGGACACTATATGAAAAAGCGGTGAATCAGGCAGCACTTGCCCCGTTTATGCACCCACGTGTCCTCCATCCGTTCAGCGCACAGAACTTACTGGCCTACCTCGCCTATAAAAACAATATACATTCTAAATTTGCAACCGCTCTTCGTAATAGAGGGCTCTGTTTGAGCTCAGAGCAGTATGTCATCCAAAGCCTACGTACCCTTTGTTCCCATTTAGACAGCTTTCCTCCCCCGTCTCCTCCTTCCCAAGAGGTGCATGCGCTATCAAGAGAGCGCAGTGAAGACGTATTCGGAAAAAGACGCTACCCAAATTTGCCTCATGTGATGGTCACGTTAGACAGCCAAATGGCCTCTCCCTCCGCTATCAAGCGGTTTTTGCTGAATGGGATGTCCATTGCCCGAATTAACTGTGCTTACGGCGAGGCATCAGCATGGAAAAAAGTGATCGATGCGATTCGTTGCGCGGAAGATCAATTAAGAAGGAAAGGAGAATATGAGGAGAAGAAGTGCCAAATTTATATGGATCTTTCAGGCCCAAAAATTAGAATTGGCCCGCTACAAAAAACAACCTATCCTTTAAAATTAGGAATAAAAAAAGATCGATTCGGCCGTCCTCTTGAAAAGAAAAAAGGCCTTATAAGCTGGCAGCCAACGACGACAAAACGATTATATGACGAGGAATATGATTTTATTCTTCACACCTGTCCTTGTGAACAATTCCGGTATTTCAGCGAAGGAGATTTTCTCTACTTTATTGATCTCCGGAACAAAAGGAGAAAATTCTTAATTACTGAGATCTCCCCCAGCGGTTTAGTTGTAAGTCTTGAAGAAACTGCTTATATTTATGAGAATACAAAACTTAGCAGCACGGACGGCCAAATAGAATTACTCGTAACTAACTTGGAGAAATCACCGATTCAAATTAAAGTCAAAAAGGGGGACTTTTTAAAAATTTATTTAAATAGCGAAATGGAGGGCTTTCCTGTCGCCGGTCCAATAGCTGCCTGCCTTTCAGTTAGTCTCCCCGAAGCGTTTGCATCTGTCCGGGAAGGGGACAGAATCTTTATTGATGATGGCAAAATACAGTCTGTAGTAAGAGAGCACAACGATGAATTTATTGTGGCAGAGATCTTATCGCCAGACATGAGCCTAACCATTAAAGAAAACAAAGGAATCAACCTTCCTGACTGCAAGGTTCATCTAACGGTTCCGGCCTTAACAGAAAAAGATGAGAAAGATCTTGCATTTATCTGTGAGCACGCAGATATAGCAGGCATCTCATTTGTACATGGCCCCGAAGACCTGAGAAAGCTGCAGGAACTTCTTCAAAGATATCCAAAAAAAGAATTAGCTGTCGTTGCCAAAATTGAAACGAAAGAAGCGATTCATAACTTCTCATCCATTCTACTGGAAGGGCTGACTTTTTCAAAATTTGGCATTATGATAGCAAGAGGCGATTTAGCAATCGAGATAGGCTTTCAGCAATTGCCAGTGGTCCAAGAAGAAATTCTATCGCTATGCCGTGCCTCTCATGTGCCGGTTATCCTTGCCACACAAGTGTTAGAATCATTAGCTAAAAAAGGAATCCCTTCTCGTTCCGAATTGGCCGATTTGTCCTTTGGAAGTGAATTTGATTGTTTAATGTTAAATAAAGGACCGTTTATGAAAGAAACACTTTCATTTTTAACAGATGCCCTTTTTGTCATCTCGCAAGTAAAAGAGCAGAACGAGATGATTACACGCCCTTCACCCTTCACCCTTCACCCATAAACAGGATCCACTTATTATCTAAATGAAAAAACCTTTTCTGAATATACTAGAAAAGGTTTTTTCGTTTTAGGCGATAAATGTTAAATAAATTATACCGATGATAAGAAAAACGCCACACAGGGCCAGCAATACTTTCGCTAATGTTTCCATAGTTCTTATGCTCCTTATTAATCTAAAGCTGCACCGATGACATAAGACAACCCGACAGAAATAACCATAGAGATAAAGCCGACAGCACGATTGTCATTTTCAATTTCTTCATCAATTTTAAAACGGGGAGTTAAAAACTCAAAAATAAAATAACCCGCTAGCAATAAAACAAAGCCAAATGCTCCCCATCCAATCATTGTCAACACCGTATCGTTATGGGCAATAGAGTGGCGGAAAATGTTTGCCAGTCCAAATATTTTTCCGCCAGTTGCCATTGCAACAGCCATATTTCCTTTTTTTATTTCTTCCCAGTTGCGGTATTTAGTTACCAGTTCAAACAAGGCTAACGCTAGTATAATACAGACAACAACGACACTGTAATAACCGGCAAGCTGTATAAATTCATTTTCCCAAAACTGGTTCATACATATAAAGCCCCTCTTATTTTAATTCGACGACAGTCACGCCGCTGCCACCTTCTCCAGCTTCACCAAAGCGCGTGCGTTTTACCGAGCGATGATTTTTCAAATAATCCTGAACGCCTTTTCTGAGCGCTCCTGTTCCTTTGCCGTGAATGATAGAAACACGCGGATATCCGGCAAGCAAAGCGTCATCAATATATTTCTCCAACCTTGCTAATGCATCTTCATAACGCTCGCCGCGCAAGTCAAGTTCGAGGCTGACATGATAATCTTTTCCACGCACCGTGGCAAGCGGTTTCGGCTCTGCTTTTTTCTCTGACTTCATAAATTGCAGATCGCTTTCTTTCACCTTCATTTTCATGATGCCGATTTGCACATTCCATTCTTTGTCCCCGGCCTTTTCAAGAAGCGTCCCCTTTTGATCAAAACTAAGAACTTTTACTTCATCTCCCGGCTTTAGCACTCGTTCCGTAGATGCTACCTTCTTCTTCGGTGCTTTCTTCGTCTCTGGTACCGCTTCTGTCAAACGTCGCTTGGCTTCAATCAATTCATGTTCCTTCACATCTGCCTGCTTCTCAAGTCTCATCGTGCGCAGGTCACGAATCACCTCTTCGGCTTCTGCTTTCGCTTTCTCCACAATATCTGCCGCTTGCTTGCGCGCCTTTTCAGCAAGCTCCTCTTTATGGGCATAATATTCTTGCATTTGCTTTTGCATTTCTTTATGGAACTGTTCAGCCATTTTCAAATATTCACGAGCTTCTCGTTCTTCCTCTTCCGCTTTTCTGCGCGCTTGCTCGAGCGAAGCAATCATCTGATCTACTTCATTTGTATCCGCACCAATCAAGCTTCGCGCCTGCTGAATAACATTGTCATTAAGGCCTAGACGGCTGGAAATTTCAAAGGCATTGCTTCGTCCCGGCACACCAATTAACAGCCGGTACGTAGGACTGAGCGTTTCCACGTTAAATTCAACACTTGCATTGACAACCCCTTCACGGTTGTAACCATACGCCTTCAGTTCCGGATAATGGGTAGTCGCGATGACACGAGCGCCACGATTATGCACATCGTCGAGGATAGCCATCGCAAGAGCCGCCCCTTCCTGAGGATCAGTACCGGCGCCAAGCTCATCAAACAACACCAGGCTGTCATGGTCTACCTGCTCTAAAATGTCAACAATGTTCACCATATGGGATGAAAAGGTACTCAAGCTTTGTTCAATAGATTGCTCATCCCCAATATCAGCAAAAATGGAGCCAAACACAGCTGTTTCTGATCCATCAAGGGCCGGAATAGGCAGGCCGGCCTGAGCCATGAGTGTTGTAAGACCGACAGTTTTTAATGTTACTGTTTTTCCTCCGGTGTTCGGTCCAGTAATTAAGATCGTCGTATATTCTTTTCCAAATTCAATATCATTTGCTACTGCCTCATCGATAGGCAAAAGCGGGTGACGAGCTTTATTCAGACGAATATAGCCGTTTTCATTCACTAACGGTTTTGACCCTTTAATTACCCGGCCGAACTTTGCTTTCATAAACATAAAATCAAGTTCGCCAAGCAAGCCGGTTAAATAATAGAGCTCTTCTCCATGCTGTTCAACTTCCACCGTTAATTCAGTGAAAATCCGTTCAATCTCCAATTGTTCCTTCAATTTAAACTCCCGGATTTGGTTATTCATTTGCACAATAGACTCGGGTTCAATAAATAGCGTTTGTCCGGATGAAGACTGGTCATGAACAATGCCGCCGTAGTGTCCTCTGTACTCCTGCTTTACAGGAATTACGTAGCGGTCGTTTCTAATTGTAATAATGGTATCGGAGAGCATCTTTTGAGCATTGCTTCCGCGAATCAAACTCTCAAGCTTTCCGCGAATTCGGCTTTCATTCGCACGAAGCTGCTGGCGGATATGACGAAGAGTTTCACTGGCCGAGTCAAGAACGCCGCCATGCTCATCAACTGTATGTTTAATCCGGTGTTCAAGCGGTGTCAACACCGGCAGCTGCTCTGCTTTTTCAGAAAGGATCGGTAAGCCTTCCCCTTCTTCCACTAAATCATGAATAAATTGCTTCATCATACGGCCAGCATAAATGGTGCTTGCTACTTGGACAAATTCCATTCCATTCAACATACCGCCGATTTGTGCCCGTTTTACTTGTGGCCGGACATTATAAATACCGCCGAGCGGTGCATGCCCCTTAAGACGAAGCACGCGCGCCGCCTCATCGGTTTCTTCCTGGAGACGGACCACTTCATCGTAAGAGACAGATGGCTTCAATCCTTCTGCCTGCTCTCTCCCTAAGCTGGAAGCCGCATGTTCAGCAAGCTGCTGCTTAATTTTGTCAAACTCAAGAGTTTTTAATACCTTCTTATTCACGTAACAGGATTCCTCCCTATTTGTTTCGATTAATAAATGCTAAAAATTCTTCTTTGCTGTAAGTGTTGACAACCGTTTCTGAACGGAGCCATCCTTTTCTTGCAGCCTTAGCCCCAACTTCCATGAAGTCAAGATGTTCAATGGCATGGGCATCTGTATTAATAAATATTTTCACGCCGGCAGCCTGAGCCTGCTTCAAATGTTCTGCAGATAGATCTAATCGATGTGGATTAGCATTCAATTCAAGAGCCGTATTTGTTTCTTTTGCCAGTTGGATAAGCCTCTCCATATCTACATCGTAACCGTCACGCCGCCCAATCAGCCGGCCGGTTGGATGGGCAATCAAATCAACATGTGGATTCAACAAAGCTGTTTTCAACCGTTCCATAATCGTTTCACATGGTTGTGAAAAACTTGAGTGGATTGAAGCGATAACAAAATCGAGCTGGCTCAATATTTCATCATCGTAATCCAATGTGCCATCTGGAAGGATGTCCATTTCAATCCCCGACAAAATTTCAATATCTTCGTATTGCGCGTTTAGCTGGCGAATTTCTTCATTTTGCTTTAGCAGTCGCTCAATCGACAAACCGTTGGCTACCTTTAAAAAACGCGAGTGATCAGTAATGGCCATATACTCATATCCCTTAGCCCGACAGGCCTCTACCATTTCTTCGAGCGAATAGGCCCCATCTGACCAAGTCGTATGCATATGGACATCCCCTTTGATGTCGTCTAGGTGGATGAGACGCCCAAATCCAGGAAACTGTTCCACCTCTGTTCCATCCTCCCGAATCTCTGGAGGAATCCATGGCAGTTGGAAATGATGATAGAAAGCTTCTTCCGTTTCAAATGTAGTTATTTCTCCCGTCTCATTGGATTCAACGCCATATTCGCTAATTTTCTCCCCGCGTTCTTTTGCCAGCTGGCGCATGCGGACATTATGGTCTTTCGAGCCCGTGAAATGATGCAGAGTAGAAGCAAATTCTTCCGCTGTGACGATACGGAAATCAACTGATACGTCCCAATCTCCGGCAATAACGACCGAAACTTTTGTCTCTCCTGCTGCAATCACTTCTTTAATTCCTGGAAGCGCTAGTAATTGCTCCTTGACTGCAGCGGCTTTGTCAGCAGCGATAATGAAATCCAGATCTTTAATCGTTTCTCGGAGACGGCGCAAACTTCCTGCCCGTGAGAACCGCTGAATCCCTGACATATCAGCAAGATGTCGCTCAATCGATTCAGCAAGCGGCAGCATGTATGAGATCGGCAATCTTTCTGGGCGCTTTCCGGCCTCTTCGATGGCAGCAAGAATCTTTTCTTCTGTTTTCGCTCCAAACCCAGGCAGCTCACGCACTTTTTTCAGTTCGCAAACTTCTTGCAAGTCTTCTATATTTTTTACATTTAGCTCTTTATATAACTTAGCAATTTTTTTGCCGCCGAGTCCCGGCAGCTGTAGTAAAGGAACAAGTCCGGCAGGTACTTCTTCCTGCAATTCTTTTAACGTAGCAGATTCGCCGGTCTCCAAATATTCTTTAATAACGGCGCTTGTACCCTTGCCAATCCCGGGGATTTTTGTCATATCATCAATTTCAGCCAGGCTGCGATCATCTGTTTCTAAAGCAGCCGCCGCTTTTCGAAAAGCCGAAATTTTAAACGGATTTTCCCCTTTTAATTCCATATATATCGCGATTTTTTCCAACAAACGAATAATATCTTTTTTATTGATCATTGTCGTCACCATGCTTTCAAAATCGATCATTTTCTCCATTTTAATAGTAACAGAAAAGCCAGACAAAACAAAAACTTCTCTTTCAAAAAGAGAAGCGGTTCAATTGGGCAAGCGACTCAAAATTTTTGAGCGCATCTGACAAATAAGGTGTATGATGGATCATATAGCCGGCAATGGATGAGTTAGCAATCATGGAAGAGACTTCAGTAGGTAGCAGCATGCCCAGATACACGATCACAAATAAGACAAGATAAATTTCCACAAAACCGAGAACGCCTCCGCCCACTTTATTCACTTCCCTCAAAATCGGGATATGGGCAATGGCATCCAAGAAAGAGCCTAGCATAGATAAAACAATTTTTACTAGAATAAAAACAAGAATAAAAGCAATCGCTCCATAATAAAAAGATTCAAAGCCAGAGGCTACTAAACTAAACGACGGACTTTGATCAACCGGTGGCATAGGAATCCACGCTTTTAACACGGGTGCCACTTGTTCCCGAAGTGCAAGAGCGGCGATGATAGCAATAATCGATCCTGCTATATGAAAAAATTGCAAAATAAATCCTCGCTTTAAGCCAATGACAATACCGGCAAGCAATAAAACAATTAAAATAATATCAATCATATTGGTCATCCCTTTAATTCTCTTAATTCTTCTTTTAATAGTTCCATTTCTTCTTGTAATTTTACATAATCATGAACTGTATTTACAGCAGCTAATACTGCTATTTTATTCAAATCAAGCACAGGATTCTTCATTTTGATTTCCCGCATTTTCTCATCGACCAAACGGGCGACATGCCGGATATGACTTTTCGATTCCGTGCCGACAATTGTATAATGATGTCCGTATATGTCAACCGTAATCCGGTTTTTCTCTTCATTCGACAATGGAATGCCCCCATTCGTAAAGAATCCTATCTGTTATCATACCATGAGCAGGAAGCCATGAAAAGCCGCAAGTATAAAGGAGAGATTCTAGATGAGTCACACTGTTTTGAACGTATCAAGCACGACCCTTTCGGAAATGAAAACCCATTATGCTTCTCAGGCCACTGGCAAGTTGCCAGCGGGAGCCATCTTCACAGCTAAAACGGCTGCCTGCACGATTACTGGCTATCGCTCAGGAAAAGTTTTGTTTCAAGGGAAAGATGCTCTATTGGAAGCGGAAAAATGGCAAGGGGAACAAGCAAAAGCTGCTCCTGCTAAGAAAAAGAAACCAGCGCCTGCCCTATTGCCGCCCGGATTCTCTGAAATGTCGGTTATTGGCAGTGATGAAGTCGGAACTGGTGATTATTTTGGCCCCATTACCGTTGTTAGCGCATTGGTAAGAAAAGAACAGCTAGATGAACTGCGAGCAATAGGGGTCCGTGATTCCAAGGATCTAACCGATAAGCAAATCATTAGCATTGCCAAGAAGATTGCTAAGGTTGTGCCGTACAGCCTGCTTATTTTAAGAAACGAGAAATATAATGCTCTTCAGCAAAAAGGCATGTCACAAGGAAAAATAAAAGCTTTGCTTCATAATCAAGCGCTGATCAATTTGCATCAAAAAATCTCGCCAGAGCGTCCCGATGCCGTCCTAATTGATCAATTCGCCGAAAGGAACACCTATTATCGTTATTTACAAGACCAAAAAGACGTATTCCGGGAAAATGTGTTTTTCAGCACAAAAGGAGAAGGGATCCACTTGTCTGTAGCTGCTGCCTCAATCATTGCTCGCTATGCCTTTGTTAAACAAATGGATGAGTTAAGCAATGAAGCTGGCTTCCCGATTCCCAAAGGCGCTGGCAGCCAAGTGGATGTCGCTGCCGCCCGATTGATCCGTGAAAAAGGAGAAGGGGCACTGACGCACTTTACAAAAAAGCATTTTGCTAACACACAAAAAGCATTGAATCTTGTGAGCAAGCGCTGAAGGAACAAAGCCGGACCCGATCAATCGGGCCGGCTTTTCTTACATGGCTGTCTCTAGATTATGAAGGACAAGTTGTTCATTTATATAAGCATTTTTCTGCTTTATAGGCTGTAGGCGCACAGCCTTTTAGAAATGAGAAAAGCACCCCTTCATTAGATAGGAGTGCTTAAAGAAATATTAGCTTCTTAATTCGGCCCCGGCTTTTTCTTTCAATGCTTCCAATACGCCGTTATGAACCTTGACAACTTCTTCATCCGTTAAGGTTTTCTCTGGATCAAAGTATTTAAGTGAGAAGGCAATCGACTTCTTACCCGCCTCTACATGCTCACCTTCATACAAATCAAATACATGGACATCTTTTAACAGCTTTCCACCGGCTCCTTCAATCACCTCTTTAAGTTTGCCAGCCTCTACCTTGCTATCGACAACGAGAGCAATATCACGGGTGATAGATGGGAAACGCGGAATTGGCTCGTAAGCAACCGCCTCTGTTTTTGCTGTAAACAGTGGGCTCAGTTTCAATTCAAACACATATGTTTCTTTTATATCAAGGGCTTTCGCCTGTTGCGGATGTACCTGGCCAACAAATCCAATCTCTTGTCCATCGAGCTCGACTACAGCGGTCCGCCCTGGGTGCATGCCGGAGATTTCCGCTTTCTTGAATGTGATTCGCTCCAAGAGGCCGAGCTCGGCAAACAATCCTTCCAACACACCTTTTGCTACAAAGAAATCGACGGCCTTCTTTTCACCTTGCCATAAGTGTTCTTCCCATAAGCCGGTAATCGCTCCGGACAACTGTTCTTCTTCTGTTGGCAGCTCGGCATCCGTCTCTTTCAAGAAGACGCTGCCGATTTCGTAAAGGGCGAGTGAGTCGATTTGACGCGCATTATTATAAGCGACAGCACTCAACAGTTGAGGAACAATGCTTAAGCGCAAATATGCATGCTCTTCGCTCATCGGCATCGCCAACTTAATTGGCTCGCGTGAATTCAATGCATATTCTTTCGCTTTTTTCTCACTTGTCAACGTATAAGTGATCGCTTGATTTAAGCCGGCTCCTTCCAAGAAACGGCGGACCGCTCGACGTTTTTCCTGGTAATCTGTCAAGCCGCCTGGATAAGTTGCGCCGACCGGGACGGTTGTCGGCAAATGATCATATCCGTATAAACGGGCTACCTCTTCCACTAGATCTTCTGAAATCGTAATATCGCCGCGACGAGTTGGTACTGTGACGATAAACTCATCATTATCAAGAGTGACCCAAAATTTTAAACGTCGGAAAATATCCTCTACCTCTGTCATTTGTAAATGCGTTCCAAGCACACGATTTAATTTTTCAAGTGTCACTGATACCACTTTCGGTTCAAGGTCCATTTCACCGGCTACTACGCTGCCTGCCAGCACTTGGCCGCCAGCATACAGAGCCATTAATTGCGCCGCACGGTCAGCTGCTGCCTGCAGACGATTTGGGTCAACGCCCTTTTCAAAACGGGCACTCGCTTCAGAACGAAGGCCGTGATCCTTCGATGCCTGGCGTACGCGCTGCCCATTGAAATAAGCAGATTCAATTAACACAGTCGTTGTATCAGCTTCTACTTCTGAGTTAGCTCCCCCCATAACACCAGCTAGAGCAATCCCTTCTTCGCCATTGGTAATTAGCAAATGTTCAGATGATAATGTCCGTTCTGCACTATCAAGCGTAACGAGCTGTTCACCATCTTGTGCACGACGAACGACAATTTCTTTTGAGCCTAACCGGTCATAATCAAATGCATGTAACGGCTGGCCGTATTCAAGTAAAATATAGTTCGTAATATCAACGACATTATTGTGCGGACGGATGCCCTCTGCCATTAAACGTGCCTGCATCCAAAGCGGTGACGGGCCGATTTTCACGTCTTTCACGATACGGGCGATATAGATTGGATTATCTTCTTTCGCGTCGATGTTTACTTTAATCCAATCCTCTGTACGCTCAGCCGCTTCTTCTACTTTGATCTCTGGAAGCTTCACTTCTTTATCAAGAATAGCGGCAACTTCATAGGCCACTCCAATCATACTCAAGCAGTCCGAACGGTTCGGTGTGAGGCCAAGCTCCAGCACCTCATCATCTAGATTCAATTGCTGCAATGCATCTTCACCTGGTGTCACATCGTTTGGAAAAACAAAGATGCCTTCTGCATATTCTTTGGCAACGAGCTTGCTTTCAATGCCTAGCTCTTGCAAAGAACAGATCATTCCATTGGATGCTTCGCCGCGCAGTTTTGCTTTTTTAATCTTAAAGTTGCCCGGAAGTACAGCGCCTACTTTGGCAACGGCTACTCTTTGCCCTTTATCTACATTCGGCGCCCCACAGACAATTTGCACCGGCTCTGCTTCACCGATATCTACTTGGCATACATTCAGCTTGTCGGCATTCGGATGCTGTTCTTTTTCGAGAACATGACCGATGACAACACCTTTAATGCCTTCACCCAGCACCTCTACACCTTCCACTTCAATTCCGCTGCGTGTGATTTTTTCTGCTAATTCCTTTGCCGGCATGCCGTCTAAATCGACATACTCGCTTAGCCATTTATATGAAACAAACATTAGTTACCCCTCCAGTTATTCATGTTCTGCAAATTGCTTTAAGAAACGAACATCATTTGTGTAAAAATGACGGATATCATCAATTCCATATTTCAGCATAGCAATTCGGTCAGGCCCCATTCCAAATGCAAATCCGGTATACTTTTTCGAATCAAAGCCAGCCATCTCTAATACATTCGGATGTACCATACCCGCACCTAAAATCTCAATCCAGCCGGTTCCTTTACAAATCCGGCAGCCTTTCCCGCCACACATGCAGCTGACGTCCACTTCAACAGACGGCTCTGTAAATGGAAAGAAGCTCGGACGTAAGCGGATTTCCCGGTCTTCACCGAACAATTTTTTGGCAAATACTTCAAGCGTTCCTTTTAAGTCCCCCATGCTGATGTTTTCATCGACAGCCAGCCCTTCAATTTGTGTAAATTGATGGGAATGTGTCGCGTCATCATTGTCACGGCGATATACTTTACCTGGACAAATAATTTTTACTGGACCTTTGCCTTCATGCTTCTCCATCGTACGTGCCTGCACAGGGGAAGTATGCGTACGCAGCAAGATATCTTCAGTGATGTAGAAAGAATCCTGCATATCACGTGCTGGATGTCCTTTTGGCAAGTTCAAGGCTTCAAAGTTGTAATAATCCGTTTCTACTTCCGGCCCTTCAGCAATGGAATATCCCATGCTGATAAATAAATCTTCAATTTCTTCCACAACTTTTGTGAGCGGATGAACATTGCCTGTTTTTACTGGACGGCCCGGAAGTGAGATGTCGATGGTTTCTTTTTCCAGCTGTTCCTGAATGGCTTTTTGCTCCAAAGCAGACTGTTTGCCTTCAATAGCTGACGCTACAGCAGCACGTACTTCATTCGCAAGGGCCCCCATTTTCGGGCGTTCTTCCGCCGATAGTTTCCCCATGCCTTTTAACACTTCTGTAATTGGCCCCTTCTTTCCTAAGTAAGCGACCCGGATGTCATTCAGCTGCTTGAGCTCTTCTGCTGCTTCCACCTTTGCGAGTGCTTCAATTTGTAACTCTTTTAATTGCTGCTCCACTTGAAAGTCCTCCTTTATTTTGTAGAACAAGTGCCCTAAGGTTGACTGTTTGCCAGCTCTTTGGGAAAAGTTCCTTATTTTCATGTTTTTAACCAATAAAAAAAGCCCCGTCTCCCGGAAAGGGACGAGGCTTTGGTCGCGGTACCACCCTTTTTAACATGCCAAGCATGTTCACTTCATTGAGGTAACGGTTCTTCACCGGAGCACCTTTACGCAGCAAGCGGTCCTGATGCCGGCTCGAGAGGTGAACTTCACTCACCATTTCATAAAAGTGCTTCCAGTCCGCGGCACTTTCTCCCTGAAAGAAATTTAATGAGTTACTCTTCTCTGTCATTGCCTTTTTTATTATGTAATTACCGTTATTATAGTCAACGCTCATAGAAAATTCAAACGTTTTTCAAAGAATGTTTAAAATGATACAGTAAGATGCCCGCAGCAACGGCTACATTAAGCGATTCGCTCTTCCCATAAATCGGAATATACACGTTGCTATCTGTCTCCTTCAGTAAGGCCTCTTCCACCCCACTCCCCTCATTGCCAACGAGCAAGGCAAAGGAATTATTCACTTGTGCTTCTCGATAGTCAGATGCCCGATGGAGCGATGTACCAAACACCCGAATTCCTTGTTCCTTTAACTGCTGAATCGCTTCAAGCAACGGCATCTGAACGATCGGCAAGTGAAAATGGCTTCCTTGCGCCGAGCGGAGCACTTTCGAATTATATGGATCGGCACAGCCCATTCCGAGAATGATGCCATCCAATCCGGCTGCATCTGCTGTCCGAATCATCGTACCGATATTGCCTGGGTCCTGAACGGCATCAATGAGTAAATATGTGCGTCCCTGAAGCGTTTTTGACAGCTCCTGTTTGTGACAGATAGCAAATACGCCTTGTCCTGATTCTGTATCAGAAAGAGTCTTGGCTATTTCAGGCGTGACCATCGTTATCTCTAAGCCGTCTACACTCCAGTTTGCCGGCAGTACGGCTTCTTCTGAGACAATTAATTCAATCACTTCCTCTTTGTGATTCAGTGCCTCTTCAACTAAATGAAAGCCTTCGACCATATATTGTCCCGTTCTTTCACGTTCTTTCTTCGTTAATAGCTTTTTCCACTGTTTTACCTGTGGATTTTTCATGGATTGGATAAATTTCACGCCGTTCACTCCTTTTCCTGTTTTCGCCGCTTCATTATAGCTTAATTCTTCCGCATAATGAATGGGCAGACAGGTGAAAATAGAAAAGATCACTTTGAAAAGGAGCGATCTACATGAATTTTAACTTACGCAACGCCGTATTAGCCAATGTATCAGGAAGTTCTCAAGAGCAGCTGGAACATACCATTGTCGATGCTATTCAGCGCAATGAAGAGAAAATGCTGCCAGGTCTTGGCGTCCTGTTCGAAGTGTTCTGGCAGAATGCCGATGAACAGGAAAAACAGCATATGCTGCAGACATTGGAAGCAGGACTGAAATAAAAAAGTGAAGTGATCCAAAATTATTTTGGGTCACTTCTTTCATATGACAAGCAAATGAATCTTCTTTTTACAAAGGATGTGAGTATATAATGGACTTCTTTCATTCCCAGGAATCCTTAACATCTGTTCAATGGATACTACGGGCAGTGGTTGCTTTTTTCTTTTTATTACTTGTTGCTAAACTGATGGGGCGACACTCCATTGCCCAATTAAGAATGCTTGATTTTATTATGGCTTTATTGCTCGGCAACATTATTGCCCACCCTCTTTCTGATGAACATTTAGGGATGAAAGGTTCAATGATTACGATTAGCGTTTTAGTCATTCTGTATACAGTCGGTGTCTTCTTAACTTTAAAATGGCATAAGCTAAGAAATTGGCTTGATCCGGCTCCTTTTGCTCTTATTAATAATGGGAAGATTATTTATAAAAATTTATCTAAATCAAAAATATCCTTGGATTTTTTACTATCCCAGTTACGAAAGGAAAAGATTACCGATATACAAAAGGTAGCACTTGCCTTATGGGAGCCAGATGGCAATATTTCTGTATTTTTAGATCCAAAGTACCAACCGGTCACCCGATCAGACATGCAGTTGCATCCGTTACCTTTTTCTTTTCCTCATGCCGTTGTTAAAGATGGGAAAATTGATCACTCGGAGCTGAAAAAAATAGGGAAAGATTCGACCTGGCTTGAGACGAAGCTAAAAAAAGACCAGTGTGTAGCAGTCAATGAGGTGCTATTAGCCACAATTGATCAAAACGAGCAGTTAAAGGTCCTGCTGTATAAGTAGCCATTCTAAGCATAGAAGTTTGTTCACTTCCTTTATGTAAGAAGCCCCGTCCCCTCTAACAGCCAATTGGCATCTATAAGCCGAGGGACCATTATATAAAACCTTGTTGTATGGAGAAAAGCTGCCTAAGTAATATGGCAGCTTCTTCTAAAATTTATTGATCCCATCCTCCTGAATAGTACGGGTATGGCTGTGGATAATACGGATAATAACTCATCGGTCTTGGACGTGGACGAGGTCTTGGATATGGATAATATGGGTATTGATACGCATAAGGATACGGTTGTGGATAATATGGATACGGCTGATACGATGGGTATGGCGGATACGGCTGCATATGATATGATTGCTGTCTTTCTTCCTCCAGTTCCATATCGGTCAATTCCTCTTGTTCAATAAACGGTTCATCTTCAAAATTGTAGTTTTGGAAATGCACAATCATGTCCCCCTTTATTTGCTTCTGCCCTTTACCTTATGCTGCCCATCCGTGAGATGTGTCCGTCCTTTTTAAAAATAGGGTCATCTGCTCATACACTCTTGAAATAAATGGGATATGCTATAATAAGGCAACAACTTGCAGGAAAGGTGGATACTTATGAATGCAATTGGTCAAATACCGATAAATATTTCCCTTCTTCACGCTTTGGATAGTTTGGGAGAAAACCTCATCATCGCTGACACCGATTACACAATATGCTGGATGAATAAGAAAGCAGCTAGTCTGCTATCCACCATAGCGCCTTTGTATGGTTTATCAGATGCGGAAAAGATGATCGGAAAAAAATGGATGTATTTCACACCCGTCCAGAAACTCAACGGGAAATGATGGAAAAGATGACAGAAAGCCATAGAGCCCGTATTACCATTCGCGACCGCTATGTTGCGGACATTATCATTACTGCTATTAAAAATGATACTGACGAAATAACCGGATATGTGGTTATCCTTATGGATGTAACAACGAAGGCGGAAGAAGAAGAAAGAAACGAAAAGCTGATCCAAGCACTATCTGTTCCCATTTTAAAAATATGGGAAAAAACCATTGCTCTCCCTCTTATCGGGGAAATTGATGCTGTCCGGGCAGACTGGCTTCTCAATTCTGTCCTAAAGGAATGCGCCGCTCACGATATCCAATTTGCTTTAATTGATTTAAGTGGTTTGTATAGTCACGGAGAGGAAATCAGGGAACACATACAAAAATTAAACGATTGTCTAAACTTAATTGGAACGCAGTGTATTATCGTTGGCATTACCCCTGAGTTAGCTATGTCCATTGGTGAGCTGCATATCCATATCCCCATTTTCAATACAGCACACGCTGGTTTGAACTATGTATTAACCCGGCAGCAATCGGGCATCTAGACTGCCGGGAAACCCTCGGCAACCTTCTTCCTCCCTACCAGGAACCGTTTTAAATGCTTATTGCCGCTTGCCGTCCGGGTCGTACATATGAGCATAGAGACCATACACTCATGAATGCTATGTATTTATAAAAAGTTAGATTTTGGGGATCATGAGCACACTGAACAAAATGAATAATAAGATAATACAGAATGCTCTAATTAATCCCCATAAAAGTCTGACTAGCTTAAGAGAAGATTATATAGCTGTTACACTCATTCATAATTATTTTTTCGGATAAGCTTTTATTACTTTCTTTCCTTTTTGATTTTTAGATGTGGCATTTTTGGGTGAATAATTATTCCAACCGCAGCCACAGCCTGATTTTTTAGCCTTTCGGGCATATCCATGAAAGTTTCCATATGACATAATCCTCACCTCTTTCAATAGAAGGTATCTTATATATATGTTTCTTTGTGTAAGCCGGATTGGATGAATACCAATGAAATTTAAATAAATTTGCTCTATACTTTCGCTTTCATCGTTTACGTATCTCTCGATTCATTATCTTGTTATATTTTCCCCACCCTCTACTATCCACTCAGCATTTATATTTCATTGTACTTTCCTCCTTGCAGTTACACAGGTTTTCATCTTTTTCAAAATCACAACAGATCCTGCACACTTTTAAACGGTCCTTTCAGCAACTTTTTACCTGCTTAAATACTAATGTTCAATTATTAGAAAGCATCGGACCGGAGTCTGCCATCTTTATCGCTTTAGAAATTTAAATACCAAGCTAAACGAAGAGAGAAACGGGTCATCTCAAACGAACGAAAAAGC
Organism: Pseudobacillus sp. FSL P4-0506; assembly: GCF_038003025.1. Taxonomy (NCBI): domain Bacteria; kingdom Bacillati; phylum Bacillota; class Bacilli; order Caryophanales; family Bacillaceae; genus Pseudobacillus; species Pseudobacillus sp. FSL P4-0506. The sequence continues at coordinate 1,740,353 of NZ_JBBOOI010000001.1, read as the reverse complement.
AATGATTGTTTATTTTTGTCGTAAGATATTTTGTGCATGTTCTTTTAGTTTCTAAGAAGAACTGCTGTAAAAGGTAAATGCTGCCGCACCTTCTATTCTTGCAAAACATATATATAAAGAGAACTTTTCAAATAGGAGGAGAAGAGCAGAAATGAACAGAGAAATATTAAGTTCTTTAGTGGGGAAAGCTGTGAAAGTAAACCGCGGCGGCCATGATTCCAGAATTGGCATGCTGATGGCAGTAGAAGAAGATTACTTTGTATTACTTACAAAAGAAGACGGCGTTCTTTATTATAAAGGCCATCATGTGAAGAGTTTGACGGACAACACTAGAAAAGGCATAGATGTAGATTTTGTTATTCCTGAAGATTTTTCTTATATACAAGGCAAAAATTTTAAAGATATATTGCAAGGCTTAAAATATCACTGGGTAACGATTAACCGTGGAGGACATGAGAAATATCAAGGGGTATTGGATGATATTAATGACGATTACATCACTGTCGTCTTTCATGAAGAAGTTATTCGTGTAGCTATGTTTCATATCCGCAATATTAGTTATGATCTAAGAATAGAAGAACCGGGCAAAGAAAATAAAGAAAAAGAAAAAGAGAAAGAAAATAAAGAGAAAAACAAAAACGAAGATAAAAATAAAAATGAAGATCAAAATAAGGATAAACAATCACAGGAGCAAAGCGAGTAGTCCTCCTTAATGATTTTCAAGCTTAACTGCAAAGGAACCACTTTTGAATAAGTGTAGGTGGACATGGATTTTTTACAAGCTTCCATTCATTCAAAGTGGTCCTTGCTATTGAAAAAAGTTAATAACCTGCGAGGAGGGTTAGAAATGTCGAGCCCTTATTTTTCCGATACACTTAAATCACTTATAGGCTATTCTATAGGGATTTTTTCTAGTGACGGGACGTTAGTTAAAGGAAGCTTGGTGAATGTAAAAAAAGATTACCTTGTGCTACAAAACAAAAAAGGAGAATATTTTTATTACCATCTTGATCAGATTAAATCTATTTCAAAAAACACAAAACACTTGGATAAAAAACCGATACAGGACGATTATTTAAACGCGGAAAAGCTACAAGAAATTTTAGAGCATTGTAAGTATAAATGGATCACCATTAACTGCCATAACGATCAACTTATCAGAGGATACTTAAGTAAAGTCTTTGAAGATCACATCATTTTGATTAGCTCTGAAGAAAAGATTATTATGCAAACTTCTTACATTTCCAATATTTTTCCGGGCTTCTACGAAGATTCCGATTCAACCGCCGCTAATGATTTAAATGAGAAGGAAGCAGCCTCCCCAAACCAAACCGAGTATGTAAATAATATTCAGCAGGCATTTCACGAAGAGAAACCATATGAAAATCAACTGACGAATTCCGAGACACATTCTAGTCCTTCCCTGCCTAATGAAAGTGGAACACAGCCACAATTCTATGAAGAAAAAACAATTGAAAATCAACTGACGAATCCCGAGACACATTCTAGTCCTTCCCTGCCTAATGAAAGTGGAACACAGCCACAATTCCATGAAGAAAAAACAATTGAAAATCAACTGGCGGATTCCGAGACACATTCTAATCTCTCGTTGCCTAGCGAGAGTGACACACAACTACAACTTCACGAAGATGCGGAGTTTCTATTAATAAGCCGACAAGATATACAACAAGCAAAAAATAAAGAAAGACCTGTTGAAAAACAGATGACTTACAATGAAAATAATTCTTTAGAAAAAACACAACAAAATGATCATCCAATCGTTGAAAAGACAGCCGAACCGATAGACTACAATCTTTTTGATCAGAAACGCCAATCACGTCCATCCACTGGCAGCGGATCTTTATCTGCCTCTCATGAATACGAAGAGAAAAATGAGCCGACTGAAAATAATAAAATACTTAATAACGATTCAACGATGTCTTCTCATTCAAAGAAACGTTTCTTCAGAAAAAAAGGAAGCAAGAAAAAGTTAAAAATAAATAGAAGAGAAATGAAATCATCACCTACAGAAGAACAACAAATAGGCAAGCAAACAACATTATTGCCTGCTGGAAAGGAGAGTCGCGTTCATATAAAGCCTATCCTAACCCCCGAAGAAAGAGACAAGGTACTCGAATCTCAATATTACTCACTCATGAAGCAGGCTGAAAAAAATTATATGAATTTGAAAAAGAAACGGTTAGCACGAGAAAACCTAAGATAAAATGAAAATTTTCCTGGAAAAGAGATTTATTGGCTGACTCTTTATACCTTTAGGAATGTATAGCTTTTAAGCACTTGAGGAGGGCTTTGTATGGAGAAATTCATCAAACACTATGTTGGAGAGCCAATTACTTTGGAGCTTCTTGGGAAAACGGAATTGTCAGGCACGCTTGTTGATTGGGGCGCTGATGTGCTTGTTCTCTTTAAACAAGATGAGTTTTTTTATATTCCTTTTTTTCACATTCGTGAAATAGAGCTCTTGTCAAACAAAGAAGCAAGTACATTGGCACAGCCTGATGCAATACCAACACTTGCAGTTACTGAAATGCTGTCATTAGAAAAAATCTTATTAGCAGCAAAAGGGACGTTTGTTGAAATAGATGTAACAGCGGCTCAGCCGCTTCATGGCCATATTACCAATACACTGGATGACTATATCGTATTTTCCTCTCCCATTTATCAAACCATGCTCATTCCATTTCAACACATCAAACGACTTACTCCTTATCCAGCGGCCTCTCGTCCTTACAGGTTTAACAGCTCTATATCTCCGCTGGCTTCTACTGCTAAACCTTTTGCCACAACCTTTGATAACCAGCTAGAAGATATGATAGGTACATTTGCTACTTGCAATATTGGAGACAAAAAAAGCATCAGCGGCAAACTCCTTCATAAGGAAGATCACTTTATCAGTTTGCTAACAGTAAAAGAAAAACAGATTCACGTAAATATCCATCATATTAAAACAATAACCTGCACATAAGGGATTTCGCTGCTTTCGATTAAAGGTGGAAAGAGATTGAGCTTTCTGCTTTTTTCTCTTGGTCTTAGAAACGATGAATCACACCCCTTTAAAGCCGATTGTCATATAAACAAACTAAAGAATGAAGGGCTACTAAAAGAAGACTATATGCACCCAGTAAAATAATAAAAACAAGGTGACGATCGTTGTTAACGGGATAACGATTAGTGAGACACTCAGATAATCCTTCCATTGAATTTTAATTTTATTTTCTTTTAAGAGATGCATCCAAATAAGAGAAGCGAGAGTTCCGATAGGCAATAATAATGATCCTATGTCACTTCCAATTATGTTAGCGAGATAAATGGTTTTTAAAGTAATTGGGTCGAGCCCCATTTCTGTTAAAGTAATGGTTCCGATCATCAAAGCAGGATGGTTATTAAAGAGGTTAGATAAAATGGATACGATCCCTCCCATAATGAAAGTCGAATAAAACAGGCCTTCATTGACAATAGGCTCACAGATTTTCACAAGCATCGCTGTTAAACCAGCGTTGTGCAATCCATATATAATTACATACATCGAGAAAGCAAATATCAGAATATGCCATGGAGTTTTCTTCAAGATATCGAACGGTGTCGTACGCAAATGATACCATCTCCACAACAACAGGATGACTGAACCGAGTACGGCAACTATTTCAATCGGAATGGAAAAATAAGAGGCGGCGAATAAGAGACAGCGAATGATAAAGACAAACAACAACAATTTCATCATAAATTTTGTACGTTTATGTTTGGTTTCAAATGAAAGAGTGGTTTTTAAAGGGTGAAAATTTTTTTCAAAAAAGACTTCTTCTATATCATACAAAGAATCCGGTAATTTTTTTGGGAGCTTTTTCCTGAGCAATATAAACATCAGCCAAGACATAAACAATAATCCTAAAGTAGCTGGAACAAACATCATAGCTGTATGCATATAAAGTGACATATCTACAATTTTCAAAGCTATTAAATTCACAATATTGCTTACGCCGATCGGTGCACTTGAAGCTGTGGCAATAAGCGCTCCGCTCAATAGATAAGGAATCTGCTGATGAGGTTTTAAACGAAGATTTTTTAAGAGCAATATTAAAATTGGAGTGGTAATCAAAATACTTCCATCGTTGTTAAATAAAAGGGTCATTAAAAAACATAGAAGCTGAATATACCAGTATAACCGATAACCTGAGCCTTTAGCTAAGCTTGCAAGTTTTGCAGCTGCCCAGTGAAAGAAGCCGAAGCTTTCTAATATTACAGCCATAACAATTGTAGCAATAATGGCGATAGAGGCGCCGCCAATCTTGTGAATGATGTCTGTGACATCTCCCCGGGACACCGTCCCCGTCAGTAAAATGATCACCGCACCAATGGAAGCTGGCCATGCTTCATTCATCCCTCCAGGCCTCCAAAATATAACTAACATCGTTATGAAAAAGACAAACACCGGAATTGCTATTTCCAAACTCATCATTAATTCTTCCTTTTCATTAAAATAAATTCGCCTACAAAGCCCCTCCTTTTTCTCTTACTTTTATCTATATTCCGTTCTATAAAATACGAGCTAGGCAGTGAACCAGCTTTTTAAATTATGTGTTTGTCTCTATGTTATAAATGCACAAAGTCATTGCTAAATAAAATGGCAAAAAAGCAGCTGGGGGAATTCCCCCGCTGCTTACTATTGATTCATCATCCTAAATGAATGTACTTCGTTAAACAATTATTACTTGCACTTGTTGATAAGGCGGTCCACCTCATTTTCAAGCCGGTCAATTTGTCTTTGCTGGCGAGCATTTTCTCTTTCTAACTGCTCAATTTCTCTTTGTAAACGCTCTACCTGCCTCTGGAGGTCCCTAATAGCATCTTCTAAATCCTCCAGTCTGTTTCTTCCTCGGTCTCGGTCTCGACCTCGGTCTTGATCTCCTTTTCTGTCATGCTGCCGATCGTGTTTTTGTTCCTTTTCTTCTTGATTCTTATTTTCTTTGTCATGATCTTTTGGCACATTCCTCTCCCCTTTCTTTATTAAGCTATGAGAGAGAGGAGAAAAACATTAAACAATTATCCTAGTACTAAAAATCCGTTTTCTGTTAGAGTATGGTAGGTCGAAAGTCTACTATAGATGATGACAAGGAGGAATAAACTCTTGCTTCAAGTATTACCTATTTCTATTCAAAGATATAAAAAATTATTATTCTGCTTTTCATCGCAGAATAAAATGCAGTGCATTGCTGTAACTAGCTATGTTAAATGGTTGGCTTTTGTCAATTAATTAAATTATTATTTAAAGTGTCCAGTATTTCCTCATAAATTTTTTTATTGTGCTTCCTTATGTTTTCCACTTGTTTGATTAATTTTTCCACCTCAGTGTCTGCTACACTATAGCTATCATTGTCTTTTGAAAGAATCATATATAAGATAACAAATAGCAAACTACTGTTATCTACATTTACAATTGTATCAGCTTTATTGTCTGTTGAATCCTCTTCTCTTTTTTTCAGATGCTCTTCCAACTTTTTTGTCACAAGCTTCTCAATCAACTCGTTTATATCCTTATTTTTAGATGAAATCATTTGGTATCTCCTTCAGCAATTAATATTAATAGTATTTAAAGATGACACACCAGATGTTTGCTCTGCACAATAAACGAAGCCTTCTATTAAGATATTATTGGGTTTTAAAAGAGAAAAGCCGATTTGAAAGTTTTTAAAAGCAAGTACTTCTCCAGGAAGAATTTTGTCTGTATAGATCGGTTTTAACCAATAGCTTGTTTCTCCGTCCTCTTCCTCCTCCCTTTCTATCCGTTCCCAACCAAACTTCTGATGCTTCTCCATCTGCTTAGCACGCGTAAATTTCCCTGAAAAATCGATTGCCTGGTCACTTTTCACCTTAATTAAAACAATAGGAGACGTGATCACATGACGACTGTTATTTTTCACTGAAAAACTGCCTATCATTATTTGGTTATCCTTGAGATCTTTATTCAGAAGAAAAGAATGAGTAAAAAAGCAACTTACCTTATCCGGCAGTTTGCTTTTCTCCGAAGTTATACTTGTATTTATTTCTTCCAAAAATCCCTTCGCTTCTGACTCCAGTTGGCTGATCGACTGAGCCAGCTCTGCTAGCAATTTATTTGTCATTGATATCACCCGCTTAAAGTATTAAAGAGAGGAATTGTATCCTCTCTTTAATACTATGCGGCAGCATTCATTCTATTCGCCTGCAAGACCTGGAAATAAAACCGGGCATTGAGGCGGAATAACCGGCGCAGGGCATTGTTCAACGAGGATATCGCGCGGTTCACAGAAGTCTGCTTCTATCTCTAAAGTCACATCCGCAACTGTTTGAATGCTTTGGCAAAGGCTTAATGCAATATCGATGCTATCAAATTCAGTGCCTGTGCAGTTGACTCTCACGTTGCACTCTACATCTGTGAGACGGACAACGAGCCGTGTTCCTTCAGGTGCACATAAGAAGATGGATTCTGGTACATCAATTGAAATAGGATCAGAGAGTCCTACAAAAGGAGATGTCCCTGCCACACCGCTAATCTCCACTCTTATGCATAACGGCTTTACAAATGTTACTCTTTGCAGTGTAACAAGTGCCCCATCGATTACGAAAGTTCTGTCTTCTCTTTCACCAATTTCCTCCACTGGGACCTCTGCATTTACCGGAAGAGGATCGCCATTCTCATCCACTAAAAAGCATCTTGTAGTCAAGTTAGTCACCGTAGGATCACATGGATTAAATCCTGGCGGCAAACCAAGAGCTCCGGCAGCTACAGTTTGATTTACTGTATTCTGAAGTATGACCCAATCGTATACTTTTTCTGCGTTAATACATAAAAGCTCTTGAGCCCCCTGTAAATTTTGGCTTTGCATTTCATCTACTCCTTTTTATGGATTTTCTAACACAATAATAAGATATGTAAAAAGTCTAACTATGCTACAGGTTAATCTTATCGTTTACTTTCAATGAGGCTCTTGCCTATAAAAACAGGCTGTTGTTACAGCTATTGCTATACAGGCACAAGTACATCCGCCCTTTCATAAGATAACCTATATTTATGCTTGCAGGAGGTGGACGCTGTATGTCTGATAATGTATATGAAGATTATATCCAGCACTTACATCATCAAATTAATACGTATAAAAAAATGATTCAAAGCTACAAGGAGAATGATTTAGAGCAGGAATACATTGATTTAATGGATAAATACCAAAAGTTAGAGGAAAAAAACGTCGAGAAGGAAGAACTGCTGGCACAAGAGACAGAAAGAAGCGAACAGCTTTCTCTTCAATTAAGCAGCGCATATAATGAAGCAAGTTTGTTAAATGAGCAGATTCAAAAATGGCAGACCGATTTCGCTCAAAAAGAGGAACAATATAGGGACATGTGCAAAGAGAAAGAACGGCTCGCGGTCGAGCTGCAGCATATACGCGAAGAATATGTTCCTTATGAAAAACTGACAGACACCCTAAACTCTCTTGATCAGACAAAGCAAGAGAAAGAAGCCCTGTTAGCTGAAAATAAGCGGATGACTCATCAGCTAGCTGAACAAGACAAGGAAACCAAAACATACAAAGAGCAGATGGAGAGGCTTTCTTTCAAGCTGAAGGCACAAGAAGAAAAAGAAGAACTATATGATGAAATGCGTAAAGAGAAAGAGAATCTGGAATTAGAACTAGAATATATGCGTGAGAAATACATCCCCTACGAAGAGCTGGAGGGCATTTCAAACGCTCTTGATAAAGCCAATCAAGAAAAAGAAGAACTGTTAATTGAGAATCAACGGATCACCAATCAGCTGGCTAAACAAAGTATAGAGGCAAAAACGTATAAAGAGCAGTTGGAGATGATTTCTTCCCAGCTGAAAACGCAAGAAGCGAGAGAAAAGAAGTTACTAGCAGAGGAAAGACAGCAAAATGAACAGCTTTCCCTTCAATTACACAATACATCTCATAAAGCCAATTTATTAAGCGAACAAATTCAAAAATGGCAGAGCGATTTTACCGAGAAGGAAAAACTATATGAAGAAATTCTAAATGAAAAAGAACAGCTGGAGATAGAATTACAGCATATACGGGAAAATTATATTCCTTATGAAAAATTAGAAAAAACTTTAAACACCCTTAACAAGGTAAAACAGGAAAAAATGAATTTGCTGACAGATAACGAGCAGATGGCCAGCCAGCTATCTAAGCAAAACAGGAAAGCTGAAGCTTTGAAAAATGAACTGGAGGATCTTTCTTCTAAATTAACTAAAGAAAAAGCTCAGCATGCTTTCTTGCGAGAAGAGCACGCAGAAATCAAGCGGATGAAAGACGAGATAGAAAAAACAAAAGAAAAATTAGAAAAAGAACGTTCCGAACTTAAAGAATCCTTTCTCAAACTCGAAAAGGAGTATGAAGAAGCCCTCGGCAATCCTGAAGCCAAAGAAAAACAGGAGCTGATAAACAGCGAGAATACAGATAAAAAGGAGAATGATCAGTCAGACCCTTCCCTGCTGACAAAACAGAAATCGAAGGGACACATCGATCTCGGAGGCAATCCGTACGCTTTTCTCTTTGAAACTTATCTTAAAGATTATTTATTCTTCAACAAACACTTATTAGAAAATACCCTCATGCAGGAGCAAATTTTGAGAGAAGCGGCTATGCATGAGAAAGATTCACAAAAAAAGGAGGAACCAATAGTACACATGAATGAAGTAAATCAAAATATAGAGATGCTTAAACAAAGCGGGAACATTGAGCAGCCAGCGATTTCATCCTATGCACAGCAAACAAGCGAAAAACCCGCCCAGGCCCAGGATGTTACCCAAGAAAGTTTCATCCAAGTTTTATTGGAACAAAAAGAATTAATATTGAATTTACAAGAACAAATAAAAGAGTTGAAAACGAGTATACCAGAAAAACAAAAAGGTGGTTTCCTGGAGGAAGATCATTCTAACAATTCGTCATCTAAATCCGTCACCTTCCGAGATTTACAAGGAGCCTCCGTTATGCAACCTGTCATAGGAAATAAAGCAAATAAATACCGCGGCGAGGTGGAACAATTTCAAAGAAATCTAATGAATGTTAACAAACTAGGGCTAGATTCTAAAAAGAGTGGAAGCACTCATGAAAATCAATTATACAACAAGGAAACCAACCATTGGAGCGGCAAGGGACCTTATGTTATTAACCTCCCTCCTATTCAAGCAAACTCATCCGCTCCTTTGCCAAAAGTCAAAAGCAGCGAGAAATCTGAAAGTGATTCTGATGACATCAGCACGCCTGCGCCATCAAATGAAAGAACACCTACTAATAACAAGCGAACCATCCAAAAACCAAATCCTTCCCCAGTTCCTACAGCCGACACACCTGACTTCGCTACCGTTAAAAGCGAACCATTAGGCCCATCTAAAAGTAGTTCTCATTTAGAGCTTCAGGCTGACTTTTCCGCCGGAAAAGAGATAACAGCTAAGAAAAAGCTTGAGAGCTCTGAACAAAACAAGAAAGAAACACAGCCCTTAGATGCCAAATATAATGAAGCCAGCTCAGCTGCTTTAGAGCATTTAGATTCAGAGCGGCCTTCCAGAACCTATCGAATCGTTTCAACCTATGAAAGAAAGGCCTCTACACTGGATAAGGAACCCTCTTTGGATCCGATCGCTGGGAAGGCAACAGAAAACCAAGAGATAAGCAAGCAAACAAGCAAATCGCAACAGGCAGAAAACAATGAAGCAACCAAACAAATAATCAAGCTGAAACAGGAAGAAGACTCTAAAGCGAATAAACCAACGATCAAAGCGGAACAAATGGAAGCCACTAAAGTGAGTAAACCAACGGCCAAAGCAGAACAAACAGACGCCACTAAAGCGAGTAAATCAACGGCCAAAGCAGAGCAAACAGACGCCAGCAAAGCGAATAAACAGATGCTCAAAGCGGAGCAAACAGAGGCCAGCAAAGCAAATAAACAGATGCTCAAAGCGGAGCAAATGGAAGCCAGTAAAACGAATAAGCAAATAATGAAAGCGGAACAGGCAGAGGCCGGTCCGTCAACTGTGAGACACAAACAGGAAGACCCGAGTAAGACAAGAAGAAAATCTCTATTTCAACTTGTATGGGATAAAATCACATGAAAACCGATGCATTACACATCCCTCTCTCTGTCTATAACGAGATGGTGCAGCATGGGCTTGAAGAACTCCCTTATGAAGCGTGTGGAATTCTATCCGGCCGGGAAAAACAGGTCAGCACCTTATGGAAGCTTCAAAATGAAAAAAGAGCGAGGAACAGCTATTTTGTTAGTGCCCAAACGGTATCTGCTGTATTAGATGAAATAAATGGCAATGGTGAAAAGCCCATTGCCATTTACCATACCCATCCCACTGCAAAAGCTGTGCCTTCTCAAATAGATATTGACTGCCACCCTCATTCAAGCATCTATATGATTATTATTTCTTACCAGAAGAAGATTCCTGTCGCCCGCTGCTTTTTCATCTTAGAAAAAAGTTTCCAGGAACTCTTATTGAAAATTGAGTAAGAAAAAACGGTTCACCTATCTTTTATGAAGATGTGCAATTGTCCAAACCATTATTTCCCTCTTCTCATAGGATATCATGTAAGCAGATTCACAATACACCTTCCACGGTCTTAAATGCTTTATTGATCTCATCTGAATTTGCCTACAAAAATAAAATTATAGGAAAGGATTGTATTCGTATGGCATTTGGTAACCAATGGGGCTCTTCTGGTAAACGTTGTAAGCCTGTTGTTAAACAAGACGATTGGAGGGGATGTGATCGTAAGCACGATGACTGGAATGACTCAGGTTCTTCCTGCGATTCCTGTGGACATAAGCATTCGCATTGCAACTGTCATTTCAAGTCGATTAATAAACCCGTCCACTTAAACAGCGACTGTGTATTGGTTAACTCAGTGGTGTGCACGAAGACTGTACAAAAAGTAGCTGAAGTCGTACTTCCTATTACTGTGTTTGCTGGTTTAGGTGCTCTTGAAGATCTTGTTGCTGTAGATGTTGTGCCTAATTTAGCTGGCGTGACAATGAACGCGAGCGTCATTAGAGACAAAGTTGTTAACATTGGGGTTATCCCTGCAACTATTACGGTAACGATTGCAGGAGTTGCTCTTCCTGTTACTCTTACAACTTCTCTCCCATTCCAAGAGCATACAGATTGTCCTGGTGCTTGTCCTGGAGATACATTGACAGAAACTCCACTTGAAGTAGAAGGCATCTTCGTTCAACCAGGCGTACCAGTCGTTGGAATTACTGGTGTAACTCTTGTAGAAGGTATTTTATTCAAGATCATTCTGCGTACAACACTCACTGTTACTCGCCCGCTTATCGCAAAATCAAACAATCTTAACTTTGACTGCTTGCAAGATGTAAATCCGCATCGCTGTGAAACAACAACTACTCCTACAACAATTCAATTTCCAACCCCTCCTGGCGGAGGTCTTCTAGGCGGTGGCGGTGGCGGCGGATTGCCAACACCATAAAATCCAATTACTCTTTCTTTAGCATCTAGGGAAGACTATTCACTCTGCTCAAATCAAACACAAAATAAAAACAGCCGTTTAGTTTATCTAACGGCTGTTTTTTTCTTTATTCACAAGTTTCAAAACCATTTTATCCTTTAAAGGAAATTGAACCGTCAAAAAGAAGAATATTTTTTCTGTTATTTATTTTCCTGTCCCTCTTCCTCGTCATAAGCAATCAATACAATATTCTCTCCAATTTCCTGCCTTAATTCCTTTTCCAGCGACTGCACTTTTTGCAAATGGTTTTCGTTCAGGTCCGCAACAGGAAAACGTTCGTATACACTCATTTTCACGGGCTCCTTTCGTTTATGCTGCTCTTTATTTTGCCCGCCTGCCTGAGCATTATGCAGTCCCGCTGCTCATTTGATTTTTGAATAAATACACGTGTTCCTCAGTTCTTTCCCGTCGACCGATACATCGTCATGACGCAAAGTGCCTTCTAAATGAAAGCCAAGCTTTTCAGGGATCGCCCGGCTCTTGCTATTTTTTTCATCGCAGCGAATCTCCACCCGGCGTGCCTGTAACACGTCAAAGGCAAAATCCGTGAGCGCGTCAACCGCTTCCGCGATATAGCCGTTACCGCTTTGGCGTGTATCAATCCAATAACCGATTTCAAATTTTGGCACGCTCCAGTTCATGCGATGCAAGCCTGTTGAGCCGATAAATTCTCCCGTTTCTTTATTAAAAATGTGAAAGCGCAAATCCTTACGTGTTAAAAATTCAGCATGAGCCTCTCTTACATTAGCCTCCGTTTCATCTAAGCTTTGTTTGTGCCTAGCAAACGGCAGCCAGGCTTGCAGCTCCTCCCTCGAAGCGTTTATTGCTTCATGCACCACTTTTCCATCTCCCGGCTTTGGCATTCTAATGAAGAGCCGTTTGGAATAAAGCTCACTTGGAAAATCCAGCAAAATCGGTTTCACTTGCATCCCCCCATAATATCCCATCCCTCACAGCACTCTGCTTGAAACGGCATCTATTTCAAAATTATTACATTAATCTGTCTTCTTATCAACAAATAAAAGAAAAACAACTCCACGCATAGAAACTCATTCCATAAAATTAGTTACTTTTGGGGAATAATATGGAGAAACAGTCGAATACTGGTGGTTTTCGCTATTCTCTTTGTCTGAAAATACGCTATAATGAACACAGAATTGAGTTTCACAAGAACGGCTACTTTTATTGGATCATAGGGCAAGCGATATATGAAAGGGCCAGCTCTTTCAAGCAGCTAGAAGCTCCGTAGTAAACCAAAAATAACCTGTCTATTCTGTAAATTATTCTATAACCGGAGGTGCCAATCGTGAAGGAAGAATTAGCCTCGTTTTACCAAATTTTCACGACGACGAAAGAAGCCATCGAGCGCTTTATGGATATGCTTGATCCAGTCATTGAACATGCTAAGGATGACCATGAACGTTTGTATTATCACCATATTTACGAAGAGGAAGAGCAGCGGCTGTCCCGGCTTGATGTACTGATTCCACTCATCAGCAGATTTCAGACTGAACAAAATGGCAATGCTTTTTCTCCTAGTAACAACACATTTAATCGCTTGCTGCAGGAGTTAAATCTTGAAAAATTCGGCTTACACAATTTTATTGAGCACGTCGATCTTGCCCTCTTTGCCTTCACAGATGAAGAACGACAGACCTTATTAAAGCAGCTCAGAGTGGATGCTTACGAAGGGTATCAATACGTGAAAGAAAAATTAGCCGAAATTAACAAGCGGTTTGACCATGATTATGAAGACCCGCATGCTCACCATGACGAGAAGCATGATCACTTAGCTGCTGTTCCTGATGCTTCGACTCAAAAACCACAAGCCAAAAAACGAAAAGGTTTTACTGTTGGCAGCTTAATCCAATAGGCCCCGCTAAAAAGAGGAGGAAAAAACATGAATAAATCGCAACTATACCCGGATTCTCCGTTAACAGATCAAGACTTTGCCCAGCTCGATCAAACGGTCATCGAAGCTGCACGCAGACAGCTTGTCGGCCGCCGCTTTATTGAACTGTATGGACCGCTGGGAAGAGGCATTCAAAGCGTCTTTAATGATATTTTTGTTGAGAATCATGAAGCAAAAATGGACTTCCAGGGCTCTTTCGATACGGATATTGAGTCTAGCAAGCGCGTCAACTATACGATTCCGATGCTATATAAAGATTTTGTCTTGTACTGGCGTGATTTAGAACAAGCAAAAGTTTTAGACATTCCGATTGACTTTTCAGCTGCTGCTAATGCTGCCCGCGATGTTGCTATCTTAGAAGACCAAATGATTTTTCATGGTTCCAAAGAATTTGATATCCCCGGCTTAATGAATGTAAAAGGCCGGCTGACACATTTAATGGGGAACTGGTATGAGTCCGGGAGTGCCTTCCAAGATATCGTCGACGCTCGAAATAAGCTTTTGGAAATGAATCATAATGGTCCGTACGCACTCGTGTTATCACCTGAATTATATTCTCTTTTGCACCGTGTACATAAAGACACGAATGTGCTGGAGATTGAACATGTTCGCGAACTGATTACGGACGGTGTATTCCAATCCCCTGTGTTAAAAGGCAAAACAGGCGTTCTTGTTAATACAGGCCGCAACAATTTGGATTTGGCTGTATCCGAAGACTTTGAAACGGCTTATTTAGGAGAAGAAGGAATGAATCATCCATTCCGCGTATATGAAACCGTCGTACTGCGCATTAAACGGCCGGCTGCAATTTGCACATTAGTCGATCCGAAAGAATAAAGGGCTGCGTAACGATGAATAACCGGAAATTTACTGTCGGCTCCCTTATTCCAAATCAGCAGACTGCCGAACCGGCCGCGGTCGCATGGCAAACGCAGCAGCCTCCGGAAAAACAATTAAAAACCAGCATTCGTCTGCTGCAAAATGGACAAACCTTTCAGGTGAAGCGTTTCAAAGGCAATTTGTTAGAAGCAGCATTGAAGCAAAATCAGGCTCTTCAATTTAAATGCCGAAAAGGTACGTGCGGCGTCTGCACAGTGAAAGTGATAGAAGGGGCCTCCTTGCTGTCACTGCCAAATGAACAGGAACAAAAGAAGCTAAAGCAGTCTTTAACAGAAGGATATCGGTTAGCCTGCCAAGCAGTCATCTATTAAAAAAGCTGTCCCGCGCCTATGGCCGGGACAGCTTCTTGTTATTAAGCATGTAGTCTGTCATTTAAATGGACAAGTTTGTCTTCCACAGAAAATGGCAAGTAGACATCGTGTTTTTTCAGTTCTTTGACGCTAATATCGCGAACAAGCTGCAATGCTTCTTTTTTAAATGTATGCGTGACAAATCCCTCGTTAATTTCACATAGCTTGCGTAAATATTGTACCGTATCCTGCAGCAGCATTTGCTTTACGTAGCTATTTTCCATCTGACAAATCAGCTTATGCTGCAACCCTTTGATCACCGCTATTTGATCAACATGCGTCATAATGTTCATGCCATCTTCATCGATAAAACAGAGGGAAACGTACTGCCCTTTTGAAAGATCAACATTCGTGAATACTGGATGAACGTACACTTCTCCCGACACCAACTGAATCATACTCGCTTCTGCCACTCCGCCAATTTTACGCTTGTTCGAAATCACTGTATGAATGTCTTTTAGTCCATGCAGCATGTTCATCATTTGTTTATTCGCTCCGTTCTTCAAAATGATACTTTCATTTTAAAGAAAATGATAATCATTGTCAATTAGTTTTTCATCGGGTCAATTGGTGCGCTCTTTTATCCGCCACTATATTTTATTAGCCCATTCTGAATGTTATTCTCCAGATTCTTCTATTGACTAGCCTAACACTCCACTTTTTCAAACAAAACAGCGGTTCCCACACCGCCGCCGCTCCCTAAAGCGGCGAGTGCATAACGCGCTTCAGGTCTTCTTTGCATTTCATAAAACAGTCGCGTGACTAAAATAGCGCCGGAAGCTGCATACGGGTGTCCTAGAGCAAGAGCTCCTCCTCGGACATTCAATTTGTCGGCAGGGATATCGAGTTCTCGAGCACAGGCTGCTATTTTAACAGCAAAGGCCTCATTAATTTCAACTAAATCGATATCATCCATCCTTAAATGATTACGAGCAAGCAATTGCCGAATAGCTGGTACGGGCGCGATGCCAGGATGATGAGGATGAACAGCGGCTACCTCGCTGTCAACAAACCGCAGCACCGGCCGGAATTGCCGGACAAGTGCCTCTTGCTCTTCCATAATGAGCACCACGCTGGCTCCATCGTGGATGCCACAGCTATTTACAGCCGTCACTGTGCCGTCTTCTCTTTGAAAGACTGCCTTTGCTCTTTTGGCAAGCTTCGCAATATCCCGCTTTTTGCAAAATTCCTCATCAGCTTTCAAGGAACTAGCTGGGATTATCTCCTCTGTGTAAATCCCCTGTTCAAAAGCTGTCCAGCTTCGCTCATAGCTAATTTTTGTCCACTCATCTTGTTCTTCTCGAGAAATAACATAATCCTGAGCTACATATTCAGCAGCTACTCCCATGTCAGGATCGCCTATATGGTCAGGTGCAAAACGGGCACGGGATGGAAACGGAGTGGTGCTTGTACTTTCTGTTCCACCGGCTAAATAGATCTTTCCTGCTCCACCTTGGATGAAATAGGCGGCCATCCGGATAGCTTCAAGCCCGGCACTGCATTGACGGTCAATCGTCAGGCCCGGCACAGAAAGCGGCAGACCAGCCTGCAGACCAGCCAAACGGGCAATATTTCCACCCGGCCCCACGATGTTTCCTAAAATCACATCGTTTACCTCAGCTTCTATTCCTCTTCCAAGATATTGAAGCAGAGGTGCGGCCAGTTCATGAGGCTGCCATGATTGAAATATTCCATTCTTTTTTCCAACCGGTGTGCGTTTAGCATTTACGATCACTGCTTTATAAATGGGAAGACACTCCTTTTTCCAATTCTTCCTTTAACTTTGCCCGGGCAATTTTTCCGCCTGCTGTCATTGGTATATCCTCCATAAAAAACCATTTTCGCGGGATCTTATAAGAAGCTAACTGTTCCTTGCAAAGTCTTTTTAATGGCTGCTTAGTCGCACGGCCTTTAATCACGGCAGCAACGACTTCTCCCCAATAAGGATCCTTCAGCCCGACAACAGCTGCTAGTTCAACTTCCGGATGCAAAGATAACACCGCTTCAATCTCCTCGGGAAACACATTAATGCCTCCATAGAGTATCATGTTTTTCTCCCGTCCTTTTATGTAAAGAAACCCTTCCTCATCACAGTAGCCCATATCATCGACGGTGCTCCAGCCTTGTGAGTCCTGCAATCGCTGCACTCCGGTTGTAGTTACATACCCGTCGCAAACCAGCTCGCTTTTCACGTATATCTTCCCGGTTTCATAAGGAGCAGCTACTTCCCCGCTTTCTTTGCGAATTTGAATAGCCACGCTATAACAGGGCTTGCCAACCGAATCAGGCCTCTCGCTATTTTCCTCATTGGATAAGACGGTCACAAAGCTTAACTCGCCAGCCCCGTAAAATTCGAACATCTTCAGTTGCGGAAACATCCTCCGTATTTTGCTTTTAGAATCTTTTTCCCATTTAGCACCAGACGAAATAAAAGTCAGCGGCTGCCTCACAATCTGGTCCTGTCTTAACAGGGCCTCGATCATTGTAGGTACAAGATAAACAGCCGTAATCCGATAATTTTGAATGACCTGCAAGGTAGCAGACGGCGAAAACTTTTCTAATAAATAAACGGTGCCGCCTAGAAATAACGTACTGATCGCTCCGTAAAGAAAATGGGAATGGATCAGGGCACCTGGCACGAGCGTGTATTCATTTTCTTTCAATCCAAAATCATGCCTGTTGCATTTAAAACTGGCAAGCCAGGATTGCTGCGAACGAACAAACGCTTTTGGTGCTCCTGTAGAACCGGAAGTAAACCCCATATAAAAAGGAGTATGACCAGCTATCTCTCTCTGAGATCGTTCCTGTATTTGTTCAATTTCATTTGAAATGCTCTCCCAACTGAAAATGGCGGTATCAATAAAATCAATCTTTTTAGATAAACTCTCTGTTGTCACAATCAAAGACGGAGAACAAACACGAAGCCGCTTGTCCAGTTCATCTCTGCTCCATTTCGGATCTAACGGGACAGCTGTCCATCCTGCTGCCGCCGATCCGGCAAATAATTGTAAAAACGGCAGTCCGTTACTCATAAAAATGCCCACCGTCTTGTTTTCCTGCTCTTTTGAATGGAGCCAGCCGGCTGTTTGAAGAACGAGCTGATGCCATTCCCTCCAGCTCACCTCCCGATCCGGTGTTTTCACCGCCAGTTGATCAGGATGGCGATGAACATGCTCGGAATAAATAGAAGTAATAGATGCCATAATGATTCTTCCTTTCTAAATCAAAAAGCGGCTTATCCTGCTTTAGCAAACTGTTTGGCAACTGCTGTCGACTTTCTTAGCTTATAGACTAAATAAGAAGCGGCTGTAGCTTTGATTAAATCTCCCGGGATATAAACGAGACTAATTTTAATCGTGTGAATAAGCGACAAATCCATAACGAAAGCTTGAACAGGTATACCAAATAAATAAAGGGTAAACACACCGATAGTTAAATTGATGAGCAAAATCTTTCGTAACGTCCATGCTTGAAAGCGAGAAAGTAAAAAACCAAGCAAAGCTGCTACAATTGGATAGCTGAATAAGTAACCGGCGCTTGGCCCGATGAATACTCCAATGCCCCCGCGTCCACCGGATAAAAGCGGCAAGCCGGCAGCTACAAGCAATAGGAAAGTAACCTGACTCATAAACCCAAGTCGAGCGCCTAATACTCCCCCAGCGAGAATAACGCCTAATGTTTGCAATACGATTGGTACGGGAGTAAACGATAGCATAATGGGCGGAACCATTCCAAGTACCGCCATTACGGCTACAAATAAGGCTACATAGGTTATTTCTCGGGTCTTCATGTAAATTCCTCCTTATTCTCCTTATCTAGTAAACTAAAAACACTGTCAGTTTATTAGATAGAAAAATAAAAGTCAACCTAAAATTAATAAGGTTTACATATATATTTTTTACGGGCGATAGCTGACAAATCTCCTTTCAAGCTCTCCATCATCCAGCCGCTGCTCACAGAAAGGGATATAAATGTCAGCAAAAAAGCCGTGCCATTCGTTTGATTTTCAAACGGCACAGCTGATTTCTCTCTCTATAAAATAAAATGACCGGTGCGAGATCGATTTATTTAAGATGGAACCTTATTTCCTTGGCAGCCTCCTCGGCTATTCTTATGGCTTCCTCTTTTGTATCTGAAGAGGTGATCACATACCCATAACGGTCTCCCATTGATAAAGGAGGCTGCAGCATCTTCCCTTTTTTAGGCTTGATAAACACTTCTTCTACCCCCGGAACTCGCAAGCAACGCTTCTTTCCCGTTACTTTTAACAATTCTCCTTTAGAATCAACAGTTAGATAATGAGTATAAACAAATTGGGCATGTTTTCTCTCCAAATCCGGTTCCTGTCCTACAAATAATTTAATCGTTTCTTCAACCAGGTTAATCCCGTAAGCTACCTCAATCATCCGGTTCATGGCCCCGCCTGATATTCGAGGGTTAATCTCAATTAATTTCCATTCGTTTTTGACTAACCTCATTTCTAGATGACAGGCCCCATTCTTCATCCCAAGACTGTCCAAAACGGAGCTTACTGTTCTAAACACATGATTGTAAAATGACTCTTCCATGTCAGCTAACACGCAGTAGCCAGTAACAATAAACCGTTTAAAATAAGTAATCTCTTGTTCAATCACAGCCACAATATGCAATTTTCCATCATGCACTAGAGCTTCAATTAAATATTGAGGACCCTCTAAATATTCTTCTACTAAAATTTCCTCGTTGCCTTTTTTTATTAATTTTTTAATAGACTCTCTTAATTGTTTCTTATTCCTTGCCAATAAAACGTCTTTTGACCCTGTGGATGTAGGTGATTTCACAATAAGGGGGAACGGTTTCTGTTGTTCATTGAGAAAATCGCTTAAGTATTGATCGGTTGTATACCGCGCAAAATACGGGGATACGGGATGGTCTTTAAGAAGTTCCCGGGTTAGGACTTTATCTTCCATCATTCGAATTGGTTCAGAAGAAACAACGCTCGTGCAAAACTCTTCTGTCAAAGCCGCTGCCACCTGAACAAAAGGGTCGATAAAGCTTAAAATAGCTACTATTTGTTTTCCTTGATTTTGTATTTCTTTAATGTTCTCTACTAATTGATCGTGATCGTCCAACTTTGTTAAGATCATCCGATGAACATCTGGAAATTCAAGCCTTTGCTGCAAAAACTGTTCCCTGTCCGTTAATAATACATTAAAAAATCCCAATCTCTCTGCAGCTTTAATGGCTTCTCTGCTTGATCCGGACTTATTGCTTCCAATAAAAATAAGAGTTCTCATTTGTTATATTCCTCTTCCCGCTATCATAGGTTTTCATTAAGGCTTCATTTTTGTGCTTATATAAACAGGATATAAAAAATAGGAAAATTGGTTCTGCATCACTGACAAAATAGGCAATTTTTTGGTGAGTTGATAGGAGGGGGGATGAAATGAAAAATGGTCTTAGTCGGAATGCTTCATCATCGGAAAGATCCTGAAAAGGTCAGGAGAGCCTATGCTTATGCCGTTGTGGCTAAAGCGGAAGGCATTGATTTTTTTTACTTTACTCCCGGAAAAGTAGATGTAGAGAGAAAGAGAATACAAGGAAAAGTCTATAAGAATGGCCATTGGGTTGATAAGGAATTTCCTTATCCGGATGTAGTGATTAATTCGAGCTCTCCTATGAACGATAAGGCTGCGAGGGTAGTTGATGAGTTATCTTACACTATTCCATTTACAAGCCTCTCCATTGGAAATAAATGGTCTGTGCATAAGCGACTTGAGCGAGGAAAAGACTTTGCCTCTTTTCTTATTCCTACTTATCATTTAACGACTGATATTAGATGGATGGACATGATTGAGCAATATTCAAAGATCATTATTAAACCAGTGTCTGGCCATCAGGGCAACGGAATTATCTTTATTGAGGTTCATGGAAAAGACCGTTATAGAGTGAATAACCAAGGTCATATTGTCATGAATACTAAAGAAGAACTGATGAAGCTTGTCCACTCGAAAATACAGGAGCAAGTCTATATCATCCAGCCATTTATTTCTTGCCAAATAAAGACCGGCCATGTATACGATTTCAGATTGCATGTACAAAAGAATGGAGAAGGAAAATGGGTGATTACCTCCATCTATCCACGGATAGGCAAATTGGGAACCATTACGTCAAATATGGGCAGTGGCGGCTATACCGCTTTTTTAGATGATTTTCTAAAGGCCGAGTTTAATGATTCCTGGTATGATATTAAGCGGGAGCTGGAATGGTTCGCCGTAAATTTCCCTGTCCACTTCGATTCTTTATATGACCACAGTTCTTTTGATGAATTAGGGATTGATGTCGGCATTGATGAAAAAAGAAAATTGTGGCTGTTTGAAGTGAATTGGCGTCCCGGTCCCCCAGTCATTTTTAATTTAGAATTGGATGTAGCCCGAAACGCTATCCATTATGCCGCTTATTTAGCAAAGAATGTGTAGTAGAATAAGAACACCGCCATACGGATAACCAAAATGGCGGTGTTTCTCTTGATTTATAGATAATCTTTCGGAGAGCGTCTATTTGCATTTTGACTCGATGTCTGGTAAAGGACGCTCTATTAATTGAGAAGGCAGGAATTGAATCGCACAGAAACAGGTCAAGTCCACAGTTAAGCAAAAATTAGTCTCCAGTAACGAAAATACTTCTGAAAATGACGCCACTCTGCATCCATCGATACCTATCGGTTCCAAAACAGATAAAGTTGCACAAGCGCCGTCGGCATGTAAAGTCTTTAAGGTAAAGAAGGAAGAAAGCAGCCAATCGCCCTCTCCCTCCTCCATGCCCTTTCCTACAAACAGGTTTCCCCGGTTCATATATAATAAAAAAGGAAGGCTACTTTTTTCTTTATCCAAGGTAAAGAAAGAGCTCTCATCTTCAAGCCACTCTTCCTCTTTTAATAAGGTGGCCATTAATTCATATATACAACTTTTTGAGACAGAAGAATTGTAGTTACTCAACGTTTTTCCTCCTTTCCATAATGTTTGCCATTATATAGGTT
Organism: Pseudobacillus sp. FSL P4-0506; assembly: GCF_038003025.1. Taxonomy (NCBI): domain Bacteria; kingdom Bacillati; phylum Bacillota; class Bacilli; order Caryophanales; family Bacillaceae; genus Pseudobacillus; species Pseudobacillus sp. FSL P4-0506. The sequence continues at coordinate 1,718,624 of NZ_JBBOOI010000001.1, read as the reverse complement.
TAAGATGAAAGTGAATATGGCTGGCAGCCTTTAACGCAATTTCCTTTGCCTCGCTCTCCGTCCTGCCCTTCGCTAACACATAACCGTACCGATGCCCCATCGACAAAGGAGGGGTTAATGTTTGGCCATTTTTAGGTTTTATATAAATTTCAATGACACCTGGTTCTTTCCTAGCCTCATTTCTTCCGGTTACTTTTAAAAGTGTGCCGACTAGATGAACCGTCATGTAATGGGCATATACATGATTTTTATGCTTCCGCACTAATAAGGGCTCATTCCCTAAATAAATTTTCAATATTTGTTCCACGTAGCTAAACCCGTATGCTTCTTCCACGAGCTTATTCATTATTCCTCCGGAAATACGTGGATTGATCTCAATTAGCTTCCACTCCCCCTCTACCCACCTCAATTCTAAATGACAATTTCCATTTTCTACATCCAACTCACTAATAATTTCCCGTGAGGTTTCAATCAAGCGGTTATACATTTCTTTATTACGATTCAAGACCACGCTATATCCTGTCACAATAAATCTTTTTCTCCTTGTAATCTCCTGTTCGACTACAGCCGCAATGTGAATAGTGCCCTCAAAAACAATCGCTTCAACAATGAACTGCGGTCCTTCAAGATACTCCTCAATAAGAATCTCTTCCCCCGGATACCTCTTACGCAAATATTTGATGCGATTTCTCAGCTCATACTCATTTTCAATAAAAAAAACATCCTTTGATCCAGCGGAGTTAGGCATCTTGACCACAAGAGGGTATCTTCCTTTAAGAAGGCAAGTAACTGGATGAATCGATTCATTTTCTTGAACAATTAAATAATAGGGGGAATACTTTTTTTCTTTTAAACAGGCTCTCATTCGTGCTTTGTTTTCCATTATTTTTATGCTTTCTACAGATAAATTTGTGTGACAGAGATGATTTGAAAGCTCTGCTGCAATGTGAACATAAGGATCAATAAAGCTTATAATGCCAACCACCTGATAGGTAGATCGAATGTTCATTATCGCTTCTTCAATGCTTTCCTTCTGTTTTAAGTTCACAGCATGCATTTCATCCACTTCCGTAAATTCCTTGTTTTTCTCAAGAATGCTCGCCCGATTCGTTAACAGATGGGTAAAAAACCCCATCTCTTTTGCTGCTTTGATCCCCTCGCGGCTCGATCCTGACTGATTCGTATCTAAAAAAATAATCGCTTTCATTTTTCCAACGTGCCTCCATGTAAAGTCCGAATAAATACGTATATTGTACACTTGTCTATGATGCATCTTATTCAATTTACTTTTAAAATGAATAGTCATAAATACTATAAATAGAGATTATTGCTCATCGATAATTAAAAAGGAATATTTTTCATATACAGATAGACAAAGTTACGCACAGATGTCCAAGCAATCAGCTCGAATAGTCATACTATATAATGTACGATCACTAAAAATTAAAGAAAGGAGTAACCCGTTTGAAACCTCTAGCCTTAGAGGCGATATTAACTTCAATGGGAATCAAGCCGGACAAGGCCCATCAAGGCGTGTCTATCTCCAACGTTACCCATAACAAGTTTTATCCAGGAAACCACACGTTATATTTTCGGAGAAGCGGAAGGATATTTCTGGATGGGGAAAAGTTTAAGAAGTTTACAAGTTTTTATATAGTAACCGATTCATCTTTCTCCAACATGGACAAATTAAGACCCGAACAAATTATAATGGTGGACGATGTAATGAAGGCCTTCTTTACATTCACTTCTTACTACCGTCATTTATTTGATATTCCTGTTGTGGCTATCACCGGCACTTGTGGAAAAACAACAACGAAAGAAATGCTTAAACATATTTTACAAAAAGACTACAAGGTCCAAGCAACCGTTTCCAATAAAAACGCCGGCTGTTACAACCTTCCTTATTTGATGGGTATCGATGAAGAAACGGATGCCGCTATTATAGAAGCAGCCGTCGCCGAACCCGGTCATATGATGGAAACCTGTAAATATTTCTTTCCAACAATAGGTGTCATGACCATGATTGATGTTGATCATACAGATCACTTCCGCTCATTTAGAGAGTATGTAAGAGAAAAAGAAAAATTGATAAGGGGGCTCAATAATAAAGGAACGCTTATTATTAATGCCGATGATCCTCACATTCTATCCATGGATTTCTCTAAATATCGAGGCAAATTAATAACTTTTGGAAAAGATAAAAAGGCTGATTGGCGGATAAAAGACATGTATTCTCATAAAAACAAGACCTATTTCAAGGTCAATTATAGGGGGAAATCGTATACGGGATCCGTTCCTGGATTAGGAGAACATAACGTTTACAATGCTGTCGCTTCTATTGCAACAGCCAGAGAAATGGGAATGAAGGTTACCTCCGCTATAAAAAGATTAGCATCCTTTGAGCATTTGAGTTCTCATTTTGAGATTATTGAAGGTCGAAACAAAACCGTTCTTATCGATGATACATGGAAATCGAATCCCGCTTCCTTAAAAAGTGGTTTACTATCTTTAGTAGATATGGCTCGTTCTTCACAAAGAACCATTGCTGTTTTAGGAAGAATGGCTGAACTTGGAATCTACGCGGATGAAGAATATAAAAAAATCGGTCAGCTACTGAAAGAGATAGGAATAGATGTGCTCATTACAAAAGGTTTTTTTGCAAAAGATATTGCCAAGTCAGCCATTCGCGCAGGAATGAAAAAAGACAATATTTATCACTTTTCTGAGGAAGAAGAAATGAAAAGCTTTTTGGACACCTTCTTACAACCTAATGACATTGTATATTTTAAAACTGACGATACAGACCATGTGTTTGACCGGATCATTCGACATTTAAAACGTTGAGAAGTATGAATAGACAACAGCTAAAAAAGGATGCCAGCAAACTAAGATTTGCTGGCATCCTTTCTTTGTAACAAGTTCCTTTCATGAGGCAGCGTGAAAGGAAAAGGGCTCTCTCCTAAAAAAGCTTCGCTAATCGAAATTTTTTCGTGTAAATAAAATGAAGATGTGTTAAAATTGATCAATCATGACCAAATGGTCAAATTGGAAACCGAATGGTTGGGAAAAAAAGATGAACGAAAAGAAACGGAAAATACTCATTACTGCCATGAAGCTTTTCTCTCAAAAAAGCTTTCATCAAACATCGATGCAGCAAGTAGCTGATATATGCGGGATATCCAAGGGCAGCCTGTATACTTATTTCAAATCAAAAGAAGAGCTCCTATTAGACATTTTTTCTTATTATTACCAACTTCTAAGCGATCAGCTTGCCGCCTCTTCGAAAGATGGTGACACGCCGCGGGAAGTTTTCATTCATGAAATTGCAATTCGCATTCAACATTATTGGAAGTTCCAGGAGTTTTTCCTTATGCAAATGAATGAGTTAAGTGGATTGGAAGATAAGTCGCTGAATCAATATGTTCGCCAGGAAAACGCCAAAATTTTGCGCAGAACAGAAAAAGGAATCGTTTCTGTATTCGGTGAGGAGATCGTTCCGTATGCAGCTGATTTAACAGCTACCTTAAAAGGAATGTTCACTTCATATATGCGTGGGGTGATGGAAGAGGGGAACGCTTGTGACTTCCATAAGCTCGCTCATTTTTTATTTTTTCAGCTTGAAGCAGCAGCTCAAGCACTGATCGAAAAACGGCCGGAGCCATTTTTCGTAACCCCTCTCTTACAGGAGCTCACAGACAGACAGAAGGAAGAAACGGTACATCCGCTCTATATCTTACGAAAATTAAAAGAAACGGCTGCAGCTCAAGAAGAAGCAATCATTGCAGAATCTATAGAAATAATGGAAAAGGAATTGAGAGAATTAAAGCCAAGACCAGCGCTTTTGACAGGGATGATTCGTAACTTGAAAGAAAATGAAGAACTGGCCCCATTGGCCGGGGAACTTGAGAGAATGATTCGTTTATATCCATCGTAACACCGATTTAGTAAGTAAAGAGAGTAAAAAGAAAGCAGGTTGATCCTATGTCACAAAAAAATGTACAACAATTCCCGCTCCTCATTTTAATGGCCAACATGTTCATTGTTATGACAGGCATTGGGCTTGTGATTCCAATTATGCCCACTATCATACATGATTTTGGAGCCGGGGGGAAAACCTTTGGCCTGTTAATTGCTACGTTTGCCTTTGCACAGTTTATCTTCTCTCCGATCGCAGGAGATTTGTCTGACCGGCTCGGTCGCAAAAAAGCGATTGTGTTCGGTCTTATTCTTTTTTCTTTTTCTCAATTTTTGTTCGCTTTTTCCCAGCAGCTAATATTGCTTTACGCTTCGCGTATCTTTGGGGGCATCGGAGCGGCTTTTATGATTCCTTCTATGATGGCTTTTGTTGCTGATATTACGACAGTAGAAACACGGGCAAAAGGAATGGGACGGCTCGGAGCCTCCATGTCACTTGGCTTTGTTGTCGGGCCCGGGATCGGTGGCTTTCTTTCCACACTAGGCTTGCGGGCTCCGTTTTTTATCGCAGGGGCTGCCGCCGCTTTAGCTGTTATTCTCTCTATCTTATTTTTAAAAGAGCCTGAACGTGCGGCGATGCCAATGACATCTAAAAAACGTGATCCTTTATTTAAACAGCTCGCTCTTTCTGCAAAAAAGCCCTACTTTATTCTTTTAATGATGATGTTTACCCTATCATTCGGTCTTGCCAATTATCAAGCAACGATTAGCTTATACACAAATGTCAAATTCGGTTTTAGCCCTTCCGATATTTCTATGCTTATGGTCGTTGGCGGCTTGATTGGTGTCATTGTGCAAGCCTTTGTCTTAGATAGAGTGCTGCGAGTATTTGGAGAAGTCCGTATTATGAACATCATGCTTGTAGTCGCAGCTGCTTCTATGATTGGCTTGTTGTTTGCTACTGGATTCGCTTCTGTTCTTACAGTATCTGCCTTCTTCTTTACTGCCGCTTCCTTGCTTCGCCCAGCTATCAATACAACGGTTTCAAAAATGGCAGGAAGTGAACAAGGCTTTGCGGCCGGAATGAATAACGCCTATATGAGTATCGGCAATATGGTGGGTCCCGCGCTTGCCGGCGCTTTATTTGATATCAATATGGCTCTTCCTTATATATTTGGAGCAGTGATCATTATAATCACGCTTATCATTTGTATGAAATGGGCACAGAGCTTAAAGAGAAAACGCCGTTTACGGACATCTTACCAGCCCCCTTCCGCTCAATAGCAGGCCACCAAAGCGAGGCAATCCCAAAGTGTCTATCACTTATGGAGTTGCCTCGCTTTGGTTTCCTCCGGTGATGGCAAACCGGATAAAAAAAGTGGTTCCTTGCTCACTCGTTTTTAGATCAATAACCGCATGATGCCGTTCAGCTACACTATAGCAAATAGCGAGCCCTAGTCCTGTACCTGTATCTTTCGTTGTAAAGAAAGGAGTGCCAATCGTTTCAAGAAACTCCGGCTTGATGCCGCCGCCTTCGTCCTTTACCTCTAAAACGACCGTATTCTTTTCTGTATATGTTTTCAGCGTAAGTTTCCCTCCAGGGTCCATCGCCTCTAGTCCGTTTAAAGACAAATTTAAAATTAATTGACTAATTTCCTTTTCATCCAAATAAAGTTCGGGACAGTCGCTTAGCTGAAGAGAAACGAACTTGTCGTTCATTAATGCTTCTGCTTGTATTAATGGGTGTAATCCTTCAATCACCGGATTAAGAGGCTGTAGCTTCTTGTCGCTCACCTTATTCTTGGCTAAATTAAGAAACTCAGTGATGATTGAATTAGCCCTATCTAATTCTCCGAGCATTAAATCAACATACTTCACCATTAAATGCTCTGGATCACTCTTTGACAGCTCTAAAAATCCTCTGACGGTTGTCATTGGGTTTCTAATTTCGTGAGCAATGCCAGCGGCCATTTCCCCCACTAAATATAGGCGGTCCAACCGCGCTACCTCGCTTTCCAACCGCACGCGCTCCGTAATATCGGTAATAGCACTTAACACACATTGTTCTCCCTGGATCTCAAGGATCTCTGTCGACAACAGCCCATGCCTGATCATCCCTGCTTTTGTTTGATATTGAATTTCTGCATTGCGAACACATTCACCATTTTTCAAGTCATCTCTTCCTGTGAGATTTAAAACAGGAACGGTTTGATTAAGTATTTCTTCATATGAATAACCAGTATGGTTCAACCAGCTCGCATTTACATCAATATACTTTCCGTCCCTTAACGTACGAAGCTCGATTAAACAAGGACTTGATTGAAAAATTTTATAAAAATGTTCTTTGGATAGTCGCAAAGCTTCGGCCATTTTTTTACGTTCTTCGATTTCTTTTCGCAGTTGTTCATTTGCCTGTGATAATTCCTGTGTTCTTTCCTTCACTAGCTTTTCTAAAAGGGCATATTGCCGTTTTCGTTCTTTTTCCATCTTCTTTCTTTCTGCAATATTACGAATGGAGCAGACAAAAAGATATTCATCTCCTATCTGAGCCTCGCCAATTTGGATTTCGACTGGTATGTCTTTCCCCTCTTTATTTTTGACAACAGCCTCAAGCAGCTGGCCAGTCATTTCTCTGACATAATCCATCAGCTGAGGAGAAAAGCCGGGCAAAAGATTAACCATATGCTTTCCAGGAAGATCATCCATTGAATAGCCAAACATGCGTGTAATAGCCGGGTTAACCGATAAAATACACCCTTGTTCATCAAACGTAATAATCGTATCAAGCAATGTTTCACCAATGACTCTCGCCAATTCTTCATTTTTGCGCAAATCAAATGTCGTGCGTTTTAATTTTTCATTTACTTTTTTCAGCTCATTTTGACGCCGCAATTCACTTTCGTGTTTCAGTTTTTTATGATTTTGATAGATTTTAACAAACTGTTCGACCTTTAGCTTTAAAGTTTCTGGATGAAATGGCTTGAATATATAATCTACTGCACCGAGTCCGTATCCTTGAAGTACATTTTCCATCGTTTGATTGATCGCCGTAATAAAAATAATGGGAATATACTTAGATCGTTCTCTTGCTTTAATAAGATTAGCCGTTTCAAATCCATTTAATCCCGGCATTTGCACATCGAGCAAAATAACAGCAAAGTCCTGTTTGAGTACATACTTTAAAGCTTCTTCACCTGAATTTGCACATACAAGATGATAGTCCGGCGAAGCGAGGACAGCTTTTAGCACGAGTAAATTTTCAGGATGATCATCAACCATGAGAATATTCACCTTTTGTTGGTGGGCTTCTTCTTCAATTGTCCACTCTTTTTCCTCACTGCTTGCCGGCATTACCTGGGTAGATAAAGAACTATTGGATCTTTCTGTATATTTTTTCAAACGGATCCACTTCCTCATAAAAATTTGTAATGCTCGTAAATTTAATTCCTTCTTTACTGCCAAGTCCGAGAATGCCTGATTGGACTAAACTTTCATGAAAAAGATTATAAACACGATTTTGAAGCAATTTATTAAAATAGATCATGACATTGCGGCAAATAATAATATGAAATTCATTAAATGAACGATCGGCCGCCAAATTGTGCTCGGCAAAAATAATGTTTTTTGCTAAAAATGGATGAAAAGCTGCTTTTTTTTGTTTAGCCGTATAGTACTCTGAAAAAGCACTCGTTCCTCCCGCTGCTAAATAATTTTTTGTATATAATTGCATTTTCTGCAACGGAAATTCTCCATTTTGAGCATAGGTTAGTACAGTTCTGTTCATATCCGTCGCATAAATTCTTGTTTTCTCATATAGGCCTTCTTCATACAAAAGAATAGCCATAGAATATACTTCCTCTCCGGTTGAACAGCCTGCATGCCAAATCTTGATTGAAGAGCAACTTCTTAAAAACGGAATGACTTTTGTTCGAAACGATAAAAAAAAGCTTGGATCACGAAACATTTCCGTGACATTAATTGAAAAGTCTTCACATAACTTCTCCATCACCGAAGAGTCATGCAATACTCTTTCCTGCAACCCCGAAATACTTGTTACTTTTTCTGTTCGCATCCTATTCCAGATTCTGCGTTTTAAAAAGGGAAGCGCATAGTTTCTAAAATCGAATCCATAATAGCGGTAAATCCCTTCAAGCAATAAATCTACCTCTATACTTTCCAGTTCTTTATGCGGCAGACTATCGTTTTGCTCTTCTTGTTCTATTGCTTTGTTCACCCGTATTCCCCCGCCTATCTGTATAACCATACTTGAATAATAGAAAAGAGCTGTTCTAGATCGATTGGCTTGCTGATGTAATCTGAGGCCCCTGCATCAATACATTGCTTTCGATCATCTTTCATCGCTTTTGCTGTAAGAGCGATGATCGGCAGATGCTTAAACTCTGGTATTCTTCTTATCGACTGGATTGCCTCAAAACCATTCATTTCAGGCATCATAATGTCCATAAAGATTAAATCAACATCTGGATTTTCTTGTAAAATCCCAATCCCTTCTCTACCGTTTTCTGCAAACATTACTTCCACTTGATAGTTTTCGAGAGCTGCTGTTAACGCAAAGATATTTCTCATGTCATCATCTACGATAAGTATCTTTTTGCCTTTGAGCAGCACCTGTCTTTCAAGATCTTCTTTTCTCTCCCCTTCACTCACGGGCACTGAAAAAGCAGGCTCAGAGGGAAATACACTTTCTTCCTTCTCACTCTTCCCAGCCGCCGCCTCCATTGCATAAATAGAGGTCTCTAAATGTTTTGCTTCCTGATAATTGGGTAAATATAATGTAAATACGCTTCCCTTATGTTCTATGCTTTCTACCTCAATAAAGCCGCCTAACAAATGGGCAATTTCTCTACTGATGGAAAGACCTAAGCCCGTTCCTCCATATTTGCGGCTAATTGTGCCATCCGCTTGTTTAAATGCCTCAAAAATAAACTCTAAATTTTCCTCTGAGATTCCAATGCCAGTATCCTTAACCACAAAACATATCTCCATATTAGAATGGTTATCCTTCATGCTTTGAATCGTTAGGGACACAGTTCCTTGCTTAGTGAATTTGAAGGCATTCGATAGCAGATTTTTTAAAATCTGTTGTAACCGCTGCTTATCCGTACGAATAACCTCGGGAAGACCAGCAGCGAGTTCAACATAAAATTGAATATTCTTCTTGCGGGCCACAGGTGTAAATTGCGCATTTACAAAATCTTTAATGTCGCTTAGCTTTACATTTTCGAAAATAATTTCCATTTTTCCTGCTTCAACTTTTGCTATGTCCAATATGTCATTAATTAAATTCAACAGGTCCTTTCCTGAAGAAAAAATAGTCTTTGCATACTCTATTTGTTCAGCTGTCAGATTATTTTCGGCGTTATCAGCTAGCATCTGAGCTAAAATAAGCAGGCTGTTTAGAGGTGTGCGAAGCTCGTGGGACATATTAGCAAGAAACTCTGATTTATATTGAGAGCTAATAGTCAACTGCTGGGCTTTTTCCTCTAGTTTTTTTCTTATTTTTTCTAGCTCCCTCGTTTTTTGTTCAGATTGTTCATATTGCTCTTCAAGCTGTTCATTCACCGTCCGCAGCTCTTCCTGTTGCAGCTGAAGTTCTTCTGATTGGCTTTGCAATTCCTCGTTTAATGCTTGAAATTCTTCAAGCAGCTTTTCTACTTTCGTATGATTTAACGTTCTGTTGATGTTCATGCCCACATTTCCGATCACTTCCTGGAGAAACAGCTGTTCAAGCCGGCTGAATGTGTTGAAAGAAGCAAGTTCAATGACAGCCAATACTTCACCCTTAAATTCAGCCGGCATAGCTATCACATGAGCCGGGGCTGCCGAACCAAGGCCCGATTTAATTTTTATATAATTTTCAGGTACCTGATCAAGGGAGATTGTGCGATTTTCTGCGGCACACTGCCCAATAATACCTTCGCCCAAGTAAAAGCTTTCTCCTTCTATTACGGAATGAGGATCTGCATAAGCAGCAATCTTCCGTAATTTTTCTAGGCCTCCCTCATACTCCTTTATGTAAAAAACACCATAATTAGCTCCCGAAATGGCGGCAACCTTATTGATGAACCATTGAGCTAATGTTTCCAAATTATCTATTCCAGGATACATATGGGCAACTTCGGCAATTTTTGTGCTTAACCAGCTTCTTTCCTCTGCTTCGTTTTTTAATTGTTTTTCCTGCCGAGCATGAATTTCAAGAGATTGGGCCATTTCGTTAAAGGCAAGAGCAATTTCCCCGATTTCATCTTTTGTCGTTACTTCTATACGCGGAAGTTGATCTGAACGATTAAAAGCTACTTCAGTCATAACAGAAGTCACCTTTTGCAGACTTCCCGTTATGCTTCGTAAAATCCAAGTCATGATAGTTAAGCCGACAAGGAAAACAGCCACCACATAGATGAAAATGATTTGGTTTGTCCGTTTGTACGTTTCAACAGACTTTTTCAGTTCTGCATCGATTGTTTTCTTCTGAATGTTTTGCAGTTTTTCAGCAATGTTACTCATCTCTTCTCTAATTTTTCGGCTATCATACCAAAATATTTTTAGAAGCTCTTTATCCTCTCCAATGTTTGTGGACGCGTCTGTTTTTTTCTCTAAAGCACTATATTGTTTGCCCAGTCTGTTTAAGTCTTGGATTAAGTGTTGGGACTGTTCTCGTTTATCCAATTTTTCGAGAGAAGTAATCGCTGCATGCACATTCACCATCGCTTGATCTCTGTTTTTTTCTAGTTCTTTTACTAATTCTTCCGGTGGATTGGATATAAGCCCTCTTGACTCCCTGCTGAACACATTTAATTCATCTTGAATCGTATTAGCCAAATCAAGCATCTCATAATTTTTAACAGCGACATTTGTATTTAGGCTAAGTTGATTCATCATAAACATAAGAATAAAATACGAAAGGATGAATAGCCCAAAAAGAAAACCAAATCCGATATAGAGCTTTGTTTTAAGTTTCATTGCTTTCCCTTTCCCCTATCAGCCATTTAGCCTACATATCGCAATAAAGAAAAAACAGACGATTCCTAAGGCTATTTTAGCAGGAGTGATTAATTATATGATAAGTCCATCAGTTACAATTTTCAAACAGATTTTCCAATTATCAACTGTTATTTTGTTATAAGCAAACAAAAAATAAAAATAATAACAGGTAGATTTTGTCGATAAGCAACAAAACAAGTTCTTTCATTTCCATGCTTTAAAATGACCCATTATTCATCGGATTGCCTTACACGCCTAAAAAACCGGAACTCGGTTAAATGTCGAAAATAATCGATGCATACGACCTCGTATATCGATTCCCATTTCTTCCTCTACATGAATGACTAGCTGGCGAGCAAGACGATTTGCTTCCGTGGTCATATTCTGTCTTAAGAGCAATTTTATATAGTCAAAATAGACCTCTTCCTGATAAGGATCTTTTTTAATGAGCTTTTCAAAATAGGTAAAACACTTCTCGTATTCTTCTTGCTGTTCATAATACTGAGCAAGCGTGCGGCATATTTTCATAAATAGAGACCGCATATTCTCTCGTTCCGCTTCTACATAATGCTCATACGGATACTCTTCAAGATAGTCTCCTCTATACAATGCTTCTGCTGCAAGCAATTTCTTTATATTCACTGGAGAATTCGCTTCCCTTCCTGCAGAAGCTAATTGACAAAAACGTTCAATATCCAAATCTATTTCTGTCGTATGGAATAGATAATGATTATCCGAACGACTAATAAATCGGGAATGGCCTCCTTTTTTTAGCGGGGGCTCAAGCGCCTTTCTTAAAGTTGATACAGTTACATGCAATTGGTTTTGAACAGACTCTAATGATCCATTCGGAAAAAGAGCATCAAGCAGAATATCTTTTTCTATTTTCTTATTTCGGTTGGTAACAAGGAATTGAAGCAAACGGAGGCTGGATTTTCTCTTAATGATAACCGGCTGTCCTTTATAAAAGATTTTCAGTGGACCAAGTGTTTGAATTTCAAGCGGAACCTTCTGTTTCTCTTTAATGATTACTCCCTCAACTGCTTTTATCCCAGCTTCTTCCCAATAAAAGTTATGCTCTTTGCATAGTTGTACAAACTCTGTGATCTTTTGTTTTTCTCGCACCCTGTCATTCTTTTGACGATACAATTCAATCTGTGATTTGATGACTGTACAACGATAATAGGCGAACAATTCAAATGCACGAGAAGCCTCCATCAAACAATTCTCAGCCTGTTGCCATTGCTTCCCCTCTATGTAGCTAAGACCCAACTCTCTATTTGACCAGCCAATATCAAAATTAATATTGTATTCTTCGGAAATGTCCACTGCTTTCTTTCCCCATTTAATCGCCCCATTGAGGTCTCCTCTCATGCGAAGCATCCGCCCCATCGTTGTATAAATAAAAAATAATGAAGAGCGATCGTACTTCTTAGCAATTGTTAACGCTTGCTGAATGTGGAGGTCTGCTTCATCCAATTTTCCCTCATCCAGGCAAATAGTAGCGATCGTATCGAGCGCATGAAGCTGGGTATGTTTATGACCATATTTTTCTGAAATAAAAAGGGATCTTCTCACATTTTGCAATGCCTCTTTATACTCTCCAAAATATCGTTGAATTTCAGCGAGCAGATTTAAATTCAAAGCTGTCATTGGCCTATCTTGAAAACGCTCGGATTCCTGCAAGGATTCTAAAAACAGCTGTTTCGCTTTCATCAGGTCACCGTGCATAAGAAAAATAGTCGCCAGCCGATGCTGAAGACTGCATAACCATAATTTATTGTTTTTCTCTTTTAAGAGCGCCATGTTCTTTTCAAATTGAGCAATCAGTTGTTGAATGATGGACAGTGGTACACAGCGAATGAGAAACAGCGTATTGTTGGCAATGTTTTTCTCTAGTGTCATTTCCTCCAGCCAGCCGTCAAGAAAAACCATTGATTCAATCGGATTATAGCGATGGCTAATTAATTCCATCAGCCGGGCAGCCGCTGGATAATCCTTGCCGATTACCGAATAAACGAAAGCATAAACAAATTGGTATCTTGATTCATAAATAGCTGCCAGCTTCAGCTGCTGTTCCTGAAGGGTGATGGAAGAAGCACGTTCTTTATATTTTTGATAGAGAAATTCGCGAAACAGCCCATGATATCTAGTCGTTCCCTCGCTCTCACTGGCAATGAATAGATGCTCACGCTGCAATTGCTGCAAAATATGCTTAGAATCTTTTCTCCCTAACAGCTCATCAATTATTTCTGGGTTGAGTTCAGGCAACAAGCTCGTCTCACATAAGAATTCTTTTATTTCTTCAGACTGAGCTTCAAACACCTCTGAGGAAAGGTAGTCATAAATGTCTTGAACGTGCGGAAATTGTGTCCAGAATTGGGCTCGTTCTTTGGCAGCCATTTTACTGATAATACCTAATATGAGCTGATAGCTTGCAATCCAACCTTCTGTTTTCTTGTATATCAATTCTAATTCATGGGGCTCTAACTTTAATTGATGGGCCGAATGAAAGAATTCCTCCGTTTCAGCAAGAGTAAACGCAATATCATCGGTTGTTAACTCTTTATATTTGCCTTCAGTTTTCAACCTGGAGATAGACAAATTAGGACGAACTCGACTAATGATAATAAATCGAATAAAGGGAGAACAGTGCGCTAACAACTCTTTCATAACCGCCTTAATTTCCGGACTCTGATTGACCGATTGGTAATCATCAAGAACAATGCATAGCGGCTCTTTCTGGGCGGTTAAAAGTAAAAGCAACTCTTCAAACTCGGCTTCTGTACTTTCGGGAGAAGTGTTGGCTGTCGGTCTCTTTTTATGCAGCTTTTCCATAATTCCTGCCTTTAAATAGCTTATAAATACATGCTTATAACGGTCAGAGACTGTAAGGTTATACCAGACAGCAGGAATCTTTTTTTCATGGATGTAACTAGCTACAAGTGTGGTCTTCCCATACCCACTATCTCCAATAATTGAAATCAGAGATGCTGGTTTCAGGCACTCCAGCTCGGAGAATAAGCGGCCGCGCTGAACAACCGGAGAGTATACAGGCATTCTTAATTTTGTCTCTATCCATTTCATTCTACTATCTCTCCTTTAAGACAGAATTGTAACCGTTTTAATTTTTATCATTGTAAGAAAGAGGAGTTTATTTGTAAGAACGCAGTAAGAAAGATATTTTAATATTCAGTCTATAGTATTTTTTTTATATTTACAATCTACTTTACAGGAGGAAATGAAGATGTCAATTCAAACAGAAAAAGCCAAAACAATTGCTGAAAATTTAGTTGAATGGGATAAAAAACATTACTTCCATCCAACCACTCCACTGAAAGATCAACAAGCGAATGGACCTGCGCACATTTTTACAAAAGGCCATGGCATTCATGTAACCGATGTTCACGGCAATCAATTTATTGATGGGGTTTCATCATTATGGAACGTAAACATTGGCTATGGGCGCAAGGAACTTGCTGATGCAGCCAGTGAGCAAATGATGACTCTCGCCTATGGATCATCATTCTTCAATAATTCTCATGATGTCGTTATCCGTTTGTCTAAAAAACTAGCAAGTTTGGCACCTGGAAACTTGAATGTCAGCTTTTTTACCTCAGGCGGTTCGGAATCAAATGAAAGCGCCATCAAAATTGTCCGACATTATTGGAAGATGAAAGGACAGCCGGAGCGCAAGAAAATTATCGCACTAGAAAGAAGTTATCACGGGGTCACGATGGGAGCAACAAGTGCAACGGGTGTGCCAGAATTTAAAAATATGATTACCGCCATCGCGCCGGACTTTCTGCATGCACTGCCTTATCAAACGGAATGCGAACGCGGTGATAAATCAGCCCCAGGCTATGAACGCAGTATTAGAGGATTGATTGAAAAAGAAGGACCTGAAACAATTGCAGGAGTTATCCTTGAACCTGTCCAAGGTGTCGGCGGTATACAAATCCCGCCTGAAGGCTATTTGAAAGCTGTGCGCCGGCTATGTGACGAGTATGGTATTTTAATGATGACAGATGAAGTCATTACAGGCTTTGGCAGAACCGGTAAAATGTTTGGCGTCGAACACTGGGATGTCGTCCCTGATTTAATGTCGGTTGCTAAAGGAATTACAAGCGGCTATATCCAGCTCGGGGCTGTGATGATGACCGAACAGCTGCGAGATGAATTAGCTGAACTGTCTGATAACGTTTTCTTCCATGGTTTTACTTACAGCGGCCACCCGACTGCCTGTGCTGTCGCTTTAAAAAATATTGAGATTATTGAAAATGAAGGCCTTGTTGACAATGCTAAACAAATGGAAAAAGAATTGCTTAACGGATTACATTATCTGCAGGACACTCATAAAATTGCAGCTAAGCCCCGAGCTCTTGGCTTAATGGGAGGAATTGAGCTTCTTGCTGATCCAGACAGCGACACAGCGTTTGATCCGTCTGTATTTGCAGCGCCAGCGGTGGTAGAAGAGTGTGCCAAACGAAATCTCATCTTGCGCCCGCTCATTTTCGGAGGATTGAACGTAGTAGCCATTGCTCCGCCTCTCATCGTGAACAAGCAAGACATTGAGACGATCATTCATACGCTGTCTGATTCAATCAAAGCATTTGAACAAAAAGTTTTATAAGCTATTTAACTAGTAAAATAGCTGATCAAGACATTATCGCAATAAAAAAGCTCGTTTATCTTTCCAATTGGTCAGTAAATGTCTCGTTTAGATTAGTCAACGAGCGTTACTGGCCAATATTTTCCAGAGAGGAGAAGCATAATGAATGAATATAATTATTCAGCAACTGAAACGAATGGAATCCAAGACGAGGCATCAGCCCATTCATTAAAAAAAGTTTTAAAAACGCGTGATTTAGTTATTTTTGGCATGGTATTCATGGCACCTGTTTCAGCCCAGACACTCTTTGGAGAACTGACCCAGCTATCCAAAGGACATGCGGTACTCTCCTATGTAGTAGGATTAGTGGCTATGATTTTCACCGCTTTTTGTTATGGAAAAATGGCTGGCGCTTTTCCAAAGGCTGGTTCCACTTACAGTTATACTTCCCAAGCCATTCATCCGCAACTAGGCTTTATGGCTGGATGGGCGATTTTACTCGATTACTTACTAATTCCGATGCTGCTTTATAAATTAAGTGCTGTCTTTCTGATGGAGCTCATTCCCTCTGTCCCCTTGTGGATAGTTCTATTGATTTTCGTCGTTCCAGTCACATTAAGTAACTACTTTGGCGCCCGCGTTACCTCGCGTGTGAATATGTATATGATGCTGCTCATGTTCTTCAGCCTCGCATTATTTATCGGCTTTGCTGTCAAAAGCCTCATTTCTTCAGGCGGAATCAGCAGTCTTTTTTCTTTACAGGGGATCTATAATCGGGATACTTTCTCAATGAATTCACTGGTTACAGGCGCCTCAATTGCTGTCCTTTCCTATTTGGGATTTGACGCCGTAACAACTATGTCTGAAGATTCTAAAGTTACAGGAAAGATGGTCGGCCGCGCCGCTATTCTTTCTTTGTTAATCAGTTCCTTCTTTTATATATGTCAAGTATATTTTGCTACACTTGCAGCGCCAGACTTCACTTCATTTGCCTCTCAGGAAACAGCTTTTTTTGAAATTGCTACCGCTGTCGGCGGCAGCCCCCTTGCCACCATTTGTACGTTGATTATTGCCGTGTCGGGAATATCAACTGCTTTGGCCGGACAGGCATCCGCTTCTCGAATCTTATTCAGTATGGGTAGTGACAAAATGCTGCCGGATTTTTTTGCCCGGCTGCATCCGAAATATCAAACGCCCGTCAACAGTATTGCCTCATTAGCAATAGTCGGCTATATTGGTGCTGTTTTCATTCCTTTATCCGTTCTTTTCCAGCTGATTGTCATAGGAGCCCTCTTTGGTTTTGTTTGTGTTAACCTTTCAGTCGTCAAAGAGTTCTACTTTCGTCGGAAAGAAAGGCAGGGATGGCAATTCATCACCAATTTGCTATTTCCGCTGCTCGGTCTCTCTGTCTGCGTTTACATTTTCTTTGGTATTAGCCCGATTGGAAAAACGATTGGTTTCATCTGGTTGTCCGCTGGTTTTTGCCTGTTAATGTACACCTTGAAATTTCTAAAAAGAGAGATTTCTATCTTTGAAAACCTGTAAATATAAAAAGCTATCTCTGAAAAGAGATAGCTCAGTTTGTCGACAAAAGGGGTTCGGAATAGTCTTATTCCGAACCCCTTTTGATTTTTCGGTAGTTTTAAAGCCATTCGAGAGAAAGATAGACCTCTCCGAGGTCATCATTTAAGCCATTTCTGGTTCTCGCCAAGTCCAGCTGGCCATTTTCTTGAGATTCATGGCAGCGAAAGTAAGCATCGCTTGCATCGACAATTTTTTAAGTCCCCTTAACGTTGTCCAACGCATGCCATGCTTTTCTTTTGCATCTGCGAATACACGCTCAATCGTTTCTTTTCGCTCCGCATAAATCGCTTTAACTTCTTCGTGGTGGCGAAGATGGTCGGCCTCTTCCATATATTTCTGCCAAATATGGCGTGTCACCACTTTTTGATGATTTCTGCTTTTCGTGCATTTAGCTAAAAAAGGGCAGGAGGTACAAACCTGTTTGGGTGATCTGTATTCACGATAGCCTTCCTTATTCGTCGTTGAGTAATTCAATACTTCCCCTGCCGGACAAAGGTAACAGTCAAAATGTTCATCGTACACATAGTCATGCTTTCTGAAGAAGCCCTCTTTTGTGCGCGGCCGTGTATAAGGCAAAGCAGGTGTCATGCCGTTTTCCATTAAATAACTGGCAATGGCAGGTGTTTTGTAAGCTCCGTCTGCACCAACAGCTTTAGGTTTTCCTACCTTTTCTATCACTTTCTCCATTAACGGCTCTAAGATTTGGCTGTCATGTGTGTTGCCTGGTGTGACCATTGTGCCAATTACGAATCCCTTACGGTCTGCGGCCGCGTGAAAGGAATAGGCAAATTGTTTGGTTCGTTCGTCTTTAACGTAGTAGCCACTGTCCGGATCGGTTGTACTTTCCTTGATTTCTTTTGTTTCTTCTTTATCGAACTTATCTGGCGGGAACGGCTTTTTTCCATGATCCTCTCGGTCCTGATTAATCTCTTCTTGGAGGCGTTCCTGATACGCGCGTGTTTCTTTGCGAACCATTTTCTTTTCAAATTTACGCTTATTCGCGCTAGCTTTTACATGAGTGGAATCCACAAAAACGTGCTCCGCACTAATGAGCTTTTTCTCGGCAGCTATTTTTAAGATACGATAGAAGATCTGTTCAAACAGGTCGGTATCTTTAAAGCGACGCTCGTAGTTCTTACCGAAGGTAGAGAAATGCGGCACTTTATCATGGAATCCATAACCGAGAAACCAGCGGTAGGCCATATTCGTTTCCACTTCCTCGATCGTCTTGCGCATGGATCGAATGCCAAAGGCATATTGGATAAATGTTAGTTTAATTAAAATAATTGGATCAATGCTTGGGCGGCCCACTTCCGCATACAATCCTTCCACCAAGTCATAAATAAAAGAGAAATCCATCGCTGCCTCCATTTTACGGACCAGGTGATTCTCTGGTACAAGCTGGTCTAGAGCGATCATTTCTATTTGATTCCGTTGGATTGGATTGTTTTTCGAAAGCATCTTTCTCACCTCAAGTGTTTGATCTATTTATTTTAAAACAGGTATGGTTGTACGGCTACTCTAACTTTGTAACCCCTGTTGATTGAAATGAATGGCGCAAAGACTCCTGCGGGATCAGCGGGACAGGTGAGACCCCGCAGGCGCTTTCGCGGCGAGGAGGCTCACCGCCCGCCCCGCGGAAAGCGAAGCGCCTGGAATGGAAATCAACAGCCCCCATTCACAAGCAAAATAAAAAGGACTGTAGACAAACTCTAGAATTTCATTGAGTTTGTCTACAGTCTGAGCTATCTCTGAAAAGAGATAGCTTTTTATATACTTTTAAAGCGGACGTTTGCTCCTGAACCCAGCTCTTAGAGCGAGATGTTTTCTTCTATTTGAATGTCTTCAGTGGTTACATACGTGCCGGCAATAAAATCATGGATGGCGCGCTTGTCATCCCGCAAGCCGACCATGAAGGCGCTGATAATAAGGCCAATACCTAAAGTTAATACGTAAACAAGGCCGGCGACAATTGTTCTCAGCAACATAGCACCGATTCCTAGTTTTCCCCCATTTACTTTGGCGATACGGACGCCCATAATTTTTTTCCCCACCGTATAGCCGGACCAGACAACAGGGATAATTAAAGCGTATACGAGATTCAATATATTCGTAAACGTATCGCCATCCCAATCTCCTGTAATAAAATAACTAATAATGGATAAAGGAACCCCAATAATAAGTGCATCTAACAAATTGGCAGCTAATCTTCTCCAAAACCCTGCTGGTTGTCTAATCATTGAATGCTCTCTCCTTTTTTGTGATTAACTTTCTCTCTTTAATAATTCAATTATATTACGATTGCCTGTCTCAATTGCATACATTAATGCCGTCATGTTGCCGCTGTCTCTATACGTTGGATCAGCTCCTAGTTTTAATAGAGCCGCCACTGTAGATTCATCTTCGCTAAAAACAGCGTGCACTAAAGGAGTCGTCTCATCTTCTCCCTCACTTTGATAATTCGGATCTCCTCCTGCTTTTGCCAGACGTTGCACCATCTCTGCATTCCCTTGCTCGGCCGCCTTTGTAAAAGGAGTCATGCCATAATAGTCTTCCTGGTTAGGGTCTGCTCCAGCTTTTAGCAACTCATCGACCATTTCTTTATTATTATCAAGCACAGCCCAATGAAGCGGCGTATATCCTTGATTATCCATCGTGTGAACATCTTCACCTTTTGTAATAAAAGCAGCAACTGCAGCTGTATCTCCCTTTACCGTTGCTTCAATAATTGGCGGAATAGGCTCTGCATGAGCTTCCTCTTCTTCATAATTTTCATAGTCATCGGAAGCGATAAATCCATCAAATTTCTCGAAAGCATATATCATACCAGCCACAAATAAACCGAAAATCAGGGCAATCACTGGTATCCAGAGCCAAACGACCTTCGATGCTTTTCTTACAATAACTGTTCCCTCAGGCTCATTAAAGAACAAAGCAATCTCATTTATTCGTTTCGGCAAAGGCGGATGAGTAGAAAGAATCTCACTCAGCCAGACGAAAAAACCCGCTTCATGATTGATTTGATCTAAATATTCATCTCTATTCACCTGTTCGTAAAGCGTCTTACCGACCGCAAGGATAGTTAAACTCTTTTTAGCCGCCTCCCTATTATCTATATAATATGCAGCGTACCGGTCACATGTGTATTCACAAGCCCGTAAGTATAATTCAGCGATGCCCGGAATCCACATAGCAGGCAGAATAAACATTGTTTTTGACAGGTGATTTCGCTTAATGTGAGCCAATTCATGCGCGATAACAAACGTTAATTCATCACTATTTTGTTTCTCTGACAGTTCAAAAATCTCAGAGTATAATACAACCATGCTCCGTCCAAAAAAACGGGTGGCAAATGCATTCAATACGCCCTGAGACTCTAGGACATATACGTCAGGCACATGTGAAATCTCCATTTTTCGGCATAGTTCTTTTACTTGCTCATATACTTGCGGAAATTGTTTCTCTGTCAACTTGACAGCATTCGTCCGTATATACCCAATCGATAGGGCGTGCAAAAATAGCGAAATGGCCATCAAGACTAAAATAATTACAATACCCACAATAGAAATGATTAAACTGCCATACGCAATAAGGCTTATAAGAAGAACAAACCAAAAATATTTTTGCTCATTTTTGTGGATGAGGCTTTTAAGTGGTACATCTTGATTCATTAGATTGTCGTAACTCCTTTATTTATCATCATCTTAGAATAACAGTGAAGGGAAGAATATACTATAGGAATATAGTGGTATATTTGGTTATAATATAGAAGAAAGGCAGACAATAAGTCTGTACTCACCATGGATAATCAGGCTCACTGCTATTCGTTTCAAACTATTTAAATAGTTTGATGAACACACGACTAATTTACTAGAGAGACAGAGCCATTCTGCCTCTGCACTTTTATAAGCAGAACGAGGAGTTGGTGAAGAATAAACGCTGATTCCTGTATTCCTTGCCAATATGATTGCCCGCATCATGTGGAGAGGATGACTGACAATGGCAAAGCTGGGCATCCCTTGTCTCCTTCGCAGGCTCTTTGCACTGCTTAAGATCTTCTTCAGCACTTCTTGATTGTTCATCAATTAAGATAGCTGCAGGGTGCCCATTATGCCCCAGCACATACTCACCCACCGCTTCTGCCTCGTCCATAACAGTGTGACTTCTTCTTCCAGCGGTAAGAACAATAGCCATTACACCATTGTTTTCATACAGCCAAACAGCAGAATGCCTTAATCACTTAGCTCATGTCTTTTTTTAACAAAATCATCCCGCTGATCACATAGACAAGGGATGCCAAGTAAAAGATCGTTCCGATCGTGAGGAAGTCAACGATATATCCCGTTAAAATGACCGCCACAGCTGCCCCAATCGACGTCCATGTATGATAACTGCCAATTTGCTTTCCTGCTGTCTCCTTCATAACGTGACGGGCAAGTGCTGTTTTTTCCGTATTTTTCTGCAAAGCACCGAGCAGACCCATGACAATTTGCAGAATATATACTTGCCATGCTTCGGTAACAAGCGGAAAAAACAATAGAGTAACAGCCGTCCCCCATGTATACGTAACAAGCAGCACTTTATCGCCTAGCTGATCAGCCATTTTTCCAATCATCGGATAAGCTAGAGCAGAAGTTAAGGCAAATAAGCCATAGGCCCAGCCAAATTGAGCATAGCTGTCGCCCACATTTCTCAATAGCAGAACATAAAAAGGAAAAATCATGCTGCCAGCCATTATCATTAAGCTTTGTGACAATATAAACCGTTGAAAATTCATTGGCCATACTCCCTGTAAAAAAAGTTCATGAAGCGCTCATCCGGATCATATTTTCTTTTCATGCGAAAAAACTCTTTGCTATGCGGATAAGCAGTATCAAACTGGTCCTTCGTTGGGTAGGAATAATAAGGCAAGTAATAACTGCCGTTATGCTGAAGGGTAATATCGATCATCTTACGGATAACTTCTTCCGTTTGCTTCATATCCTTTGAAGACCTCCCCTGATTAATGAGCAGAACAAGGGCAAACATATCTGCTTTCGCATAAGACAAGACAGCTTGTTCATCTTTTCCTACATAGCGGACGGTAATATTGAGCAAATTAAAATCCTTTTCATTTTCAAGAACATTCCGCAAATCATCAATATAGTCTGCAAATTCACTGACAGGAACAAAATATTCCTGAAGCACCTCTGTCCGACTGCTGCTTTCATACTCCATAAAAGCTGTTTCTGATCTCATCACATTATTTCTCGTTTCCAGCTTCCCATTTCCCTTTTTCATATACGTTCGCTGCAGTTCCCAAAATTTATCTTTCCCCCAGTCACTGTATCGGGATAAGCCAAGAAGTAATTTTGGTGCTGCAATGATCCGATCCTCTTTTAACTGATTATAAGCAGTCAATTTATGTTCATCTTTAGCATTTGTCCAGTCTGTTACATACATTTCTCGTAAAAAGGTGTCAGGTGCAACCGAAATGCGGGCAAGATGCATTTTAACTTGCGAGCTATTTACAGCGTTTTGAAAATAGGAAGAATATTGGCTGTAATCTATCACTCTTGTATGTGTTTCATACAGCTCATCCTTTGCTAATGAAAACGTAACATCGAGAATGATCCCAAATAGACCATAGCCTCCGATAACAAGTGGAAACAGCTCCTTATTTTCTTCTCTGCTCACGTTGATAATCTCACCTGCAGCAGTTAGCAGCCGAAACGATTCCACTGTATCAATTAATGAACCATAATGGATATCTCGGCCGTGGACATTGACACTCAACGACCCGCCAATTGTAAAAATATTTTGCGACTGCATGACTTTGACAGAGAGCCCGTATGGATTAATTCGTCGTTGAATATCATCCCATGTAGCTCCAGCTTGAACAGTAATCGTTTGCCTTTTCGGATCAAACTGAAGAATTTTATTGTACTTTTTCATATCAATGATCGTTCCACCAGGATAATAGGTATGACCTCCCTGGCTATGCTGCATGCCAGCAATAGAGAGTTTATCACCTGTTCGATTTGCCCGTCGAACCATCTCTTGGAGTTGCTTCTCCCCTTCTGCCTGCTCGATGCTTTTCACTGCCGTTGGCAACAATTGACCAGCATCACTTGCAATTGGCTGTGAGAATTGTTGCCCGTGCCAATAAACAGATCCTGTAAAAAGAAGCGTATATCCAATTAAAAAAGAAGCCATTGCTTTTTTCTTCATAAATAACGTCTCCTGAAAAAATATCTATATTTATCTTATCATAATCATTGGCATTATTTTTCTATCAGTGTAAAAAATGGAATCATTTGCTTAATATAGATGGATGACTTTTTAGTAACCCATTTAAAATGCCCCTTTAGAAACTTAATTAGGACATAACGGGCAAAAACGGATGAGTCTGGCTATGAAAATCCTCACAAAAAAGACGCCCTCTAAAAGCAAGATTTGTGAGCTTTCAGAGAGCGTCTTTTCAATATTATTTTGCTACGTTATAAAGAGAATCGACTTGATAACCTTTTTCTTTATAGTAATCTAGAATGCCAAGATAGATAGCTTTAGACGCAGCTGTACGCCAATAGTCTGATTTTAGCTTTTCATTATCTTTTGCGTTATCAATGAAACCAAGTTCAGCTAGAGCGGCTGGCATGCTATTATACTTAATCACATAATAATTAGCTGTTTTTACTCCACGGTTCTTCAACTGTAAAGCATCTACCATGCGCTTCTGAATTTTAGTCGCCAGCAGCTTACTGTCAGATACGTAAGGATTAGTTGCTGCTGCTGAATAGTAATACGTTTCCGTACCGTTGCCCGCTCCGTTGCTGGCATTCGCATGGATGCTGACAAATACATTGCCCTTTTTACTTTTAGCAAACGCCGTGCGGTCTGGTAGTGATGGGAACGTGTTACCTGTGCGAGTCATATACACTTTAAACGGTGTTTTTTTCAATAGTTCATTTGTTTTCAGTCCCGTATCTAAGACCACATCTTTTTCCTTGAGGCCGAATCCAGAAGCTCCAGGATCACTGCCGCCGTGGCCAGGATCAAGAACGATAATTTGATTAGCTAAACGCGGATCTACGTTGTCGATTACCCCAGGTTTCTCATCATTATCCTGGTTATTGTCTTTATCCGGTGTTGCTGGCTGATCCGTTGTGTTGCCTGGTTTCTCTGTATTGCTCAGATAGCTTTTATGAACAAATCCGATTATATTTTCTGATTTGATATACATCCAGCTCCCGATTTCATGGCTGCCGAGTACTTTGACACCCTTCTGTAATGAGCCGCTCTTTTGATAGCTTGTAGATGGGCCTGTACGTACATTTAAATTATTGGTGTTTACCCAAAATGTTTTTGTAAAGGTGGCCGTGTTTTTTATACGGAATTCAGGATTAATGGCACGTGCAAGAAAAACAGAGAAGTCTGCACGGATAATTTGCTCATTCGCTCCAAATGTACCATCTTCCATACCGCTTGCAATTCCACGGGACATTAAAGCGTTCGCTGCACCCGAAAGGCTTCCGCCAAACTCATAACCAAATGCTTTTGAGAGCATAACGGCCATTTCGCCACGTGTTACCTCTTTCTGTGGGAGAAACCTTCCACCGTCATAGCCTGATAGAATGCCTTTATCTACCGCTGATTGAATATACCCTGAAGAAAAATTGCTTGCTGATACATCTTTAAAGACGGTTTCACGTTTTGCTCCATCTAATTGCAAGGCACGTGCGATAAAAGTAGCTGCTTCTTGGCGGGTCACCACTTTCTCGGCAGCAAATATAGTTGCTGATGAACCATTTGCAATTCCTCCCTCAGCCAAGTAATTGACTTCTTTTAACGCCCGATTAGGTACATCGGTAAAGCCGCTCGCCTGGGCTGTCGTATGAAATCCAAAAAGAGGAATAATTAAGAAAAAGGCAAACGCCATAAAAATAGAACTCTTCTTCACAAGTTTGTCTCCCTTCACAAATTTTACCATTTTATTCTAGCATACAAATATACTTCTAAACATACAATTTTCGACTCTTATTGTACTTTTCGGTAATAAAGGGCTAATTATGTAGCTTTATTGTATCTTTGTAACAACAAAAACATCTTTGTAATATTTTTGAAACAAAATATTTCGAAGGGAGGAAAATAGGAGAAAAATAAATTATTTCTCTTTACTTTGGCAAACCTATCTATCGAAAGGAGGGATATTATGAGTAAGCCTAAAACAAGCAGAAATCACTTTGCTTCCAATGAGACCGGTTCACCTCCAACTTCCTTTGAGGGCAACAAAGGAAAGAAAATGCAGGACACATCAGGAAAACATGCCCAAGTTATCCAAACAAAAGGGGAATAACTGCCTCTCATCAAAAAAAGGCAAAAAGCTGTGGAAACAGCTTTTTGCCTTGATCCTATTTCTCTATGACTTGACTCACCATTTCTGTTACCTCTGCTCTGCTCATTTTTTCTTTTCCTTTTTCTAAAGCATGGAGCGTCCCATGAGCAAGAGCGAGAGGGATTTTGCAAAAATTAAGAATAGAGCCGGATTTAATCCCTTCTATATAAACATCAGCTAAAGCCAAATTGCGCTTAGCATAATTGAACATATCTTCCAATTCCCAACCCTCAGGGAAGAAGCTTACTCCCCGTTCTCGATCTTCCGTATGGTTGCGAAGAATATTAACAGACTGTAATCCGCGTCCGTAAGCAATCGCTAATTGTTTGTCGGTTTCTGTGCCATCGTGCCATTTCCATATATCGGAGAGCATGACTCCAACAAGGCCGGCCACATAAAAAGTATAGTCGTCCAAATCTTTCTCGTCCTTTACTTTCCATCCCTTCATTGCCCAATCTGCCATGCCCTTGGCCATGATCGAAGTAGCACTTAGAACAGTGTCTACAACTGTTGCCGGACAGTACTTGACCCAATCACCAAGCCGTAAAGTAACCTCTGGCAGCAAGGCTTTATATGGCTCGACAATAGACTCGAACTTTTCAGTATTAAACGATCCTTTCAAAATCTGGCTGATAGAGTTTAGCAGGCTGTTTTTCGATGCTGGCTCAAGTTCCGGATGGTCTTCAATCTCATCGATTGCTCTCATGCATAAATAAGCTGAAGCCACGGCTTCCTGCACCCCTGGTGCAAGCTGACTGATCGGAATAAAGAATGTCCTGCTCGTCTCCTTTAGCACATTGATTGCATCTCTTTGTAAATGATTCATTTCGCTCATCTGTTGCTGCCTCCCACTATTTTCGCGGTCCTACGCTAAATATTCTCAAAAACCAATGTTATTTTCACTCATAACAATATTCTAACATAAAAGACCCACTTCTCATTACATTTGATTTTAGAGAAAAAAAGTTTAGTATAAAGTTTTTGCAAGCTGACAAGTGAACAATTGACTAAAAAGTCACTTTCTGCCCGTCCTTCTATTTTATCTATTATAACCGTCCCGGTAATTGAAAAATAGTCACATGCAGAATATGACTAAAAAACGTCATTTTCTGGTTGCTTTAAGAAGGAACTCTGGCCCCCCCTTACTCAATAAACATACAATAGATCATTTTCTTTTCTACTGTTTTAAGCTATGGTCTCTAAAAGAAAAAACGAGACAACTCCTGTTAACATACACTATTGATACATATATCTGATACGGCAGCCTTGTTAATTATTCCTATATGAAAAAAACCTCTTTAAATACTTGTAAACTTCCCCCCGCGAGTTGATAATGAAATAGAAAGAACAGAATGTAATTGGCTGTATTGAAAAGTGAGAAACTTGCTAAGGAGTCATAGTAGAGATGGATGAGATAAAAGGGTTTTTCCAAAAAAAAAGCGTTAAACGTATTATTATTGCCGGTTTGATTATTTTGATTTTATTTGCAATGAGAAGCATGATTAATTTACTCCTTCTTACATTTATTTTTGCCTTCTTAATGGACCGTCTCGTAGAATTTGCAGCTAGGCGCATCCCATTAAACCGCAGGCTTCTCGTTTTATTGATGTATTCCCTCATCGTGGGTCTATTAACATTTGGACTCGTGAAATACCTGCCGATTATTACGATAGAGATCGGCCAGTTAATTAAGCGCATCACCGCTTTTTATGCCCAGCCTCACGATAATGTTTTTATGAATTACATTGAAAAAGTCATCTCTAGTGATCAAATTAATGCTTACTTAGAGAATGGCGTATCTTTCTTGCTCAAATCATTCAGCGATATTAGCAAGACGAGCATTGATGTATTCATTTCCTTAATCTTAAGCTTGTTTTTCCTTTTAGAAAAACCGCGCTTACAAGAGTTCACCAAAAAATTTAAAGATAGTAAAATTGCTCCTTTTTATTATGAAATTGAATTTTTCGGAAAAAAGTTCACACGTACCTTTGGAAAAGTGATTGAGGCACAATTTATTATTGCCTTTATTAATTGCTTATTATCCGTGATCGCACTGTCGATTATGGGATTTCAGCAAATCTTCGGATTGGCGATAATGATTTTCTTTCTGGGACTTATCCCCGTTGCCGGTGTCATTATTTCACTCGTCCCTCTCTGTTTAATTGCCTATACGATTGGCGGTTTTATTAAAGTCGTCTACGTAATAATAGCCATCGCTATTATTCATGCAATCGAGGCTTATATTTTAAATCCAAAGCTGATGTCCTCAAAAACCGATCTGCCCGTTTTCTACACGTTCGTTGTCCTCCTTTTCTCGGAGCATTTCTTCGGTGTATGGGGGTTAATTATCGGGATTCCGGTCTTTGTTTTCTTGCTTGATGTTTTGGAAGTGACAAATAAAGAAGCCACCCGTTTGTCATAATATGTTTAACAGCTTTTTATTCTCCCCTCTCACCAAATGAGAGGGGATTTTTCATAAAGTTATCTATCAATTCATTTTTCACATAGTAAAAATACAACATTTTCCGACAAAAAAATACAAAAAACCTCTTTCTTTTTTACTCTTTTCGATTTATGATATGTATACGCTTTCAACATTTTGATGTTTACTACTTCTCTTAGCGGTGGTATTTAAGATAAAGCATAGTTACCATGCAACATTTGTATTTAATCATCTTGGAGGTAGAACTATGAGCAATCAATCATTACAAAATGGTAGCATTGGCCAAAACGGCGAATTAAAGAAAGGATTAAAAGCAAGACATTTAACGATGATCTCGCTGGGCGGCTCAATTGGTACCGGTCTTTTTTTGGGCAGCGGTTTTTCTATTTATTCAGCAGGCCCTGGTGGCGCCTTGCTTGCCTATCTTATTATTGGCGTGATGGTCTATTTTATTATGACCAGTCTGGCAGAGCTAGCAGCTCTTATGCCAACAAGTGGTGCATTCAGCACATACGCCACTAAATTTATCGATCCCTCTCTTGGCTTTGCACTAGGTTGGAATTACTGGTACAGCTGGGCGATTACGCTTGCCGCTGAGTTATCTGCCTCCACCCTCGTTATGAAATTTTGGTTTCCAAATAGTCCATCCTGGTTGTGGAGTGGTTTATTTCTATTATTAATATTTGGCTTAAATATATTGTCCGTTAAAGGTTATGGGGAAGGGGAATATTGGTTTTCTTTTATTAAGGTTACTACAATCATTATCTTTATTATTGTTGGCTTCCTTATGATCTTTGGTATTATGAATGGCGGCGATTCCGTTGGATTCAAAAACTTTACTATTGGTGATGCTCCTTTTCACGGAGGATTTCTAGCCATGTTTGGTGTGTTTCTAGCAGCAGGTTTTTCTTTCCAAGGAACTGAAATCGTCGGTGTCGCAGCAGGGGAAAGTGAAAACCCGCGCGAAAATGTGCCCAAAGCGACACGAACTATTTTTTGGAGAATTTTATTATTTTACGTGCTTGCCATTTTAGTCATCGGGTTAATCATTCCTTATACAAATGAAAATCTTAAAAGTGATGACATTATGGTAAGCCCATTTACGTTAGTATTTGAAAAGGCTGGTCTTGCTTTTGCAGCTTCCCTAATGAACGCGGTCATTTTGACAGCTGTATTGTCTGCAGGGAACTCAAGCTTATACGCCTCAACTCGGATTTTATACGCTATGGCAAAAGAAGGACAAGCCCCTCGGCTTTTTGGAGTGTTAAATAAAAGAGGCATTCCAGTTGCGGCCCTTGTAGCAACTGCATTAGTAGGTTTACTAGCTTTTCTTGCTTCCATCTTTGGAGACGGTGTCATTTATATTTGGCTTCTAAATTCTGCTGGCGTCACCGGTTTTATTTTCTGGTTAGGGATTGCAGCAAGCCATTATCGTTTTAGAAAAGCATTTTTAGCTCAAGGGTATTCACTTGATCAGCTTCCTTATCGGGCAAAGTGGTATCCATTGGGGCCAATTCTCGCATTCAGCATCTGTCTTGTCGTATTATTGGCACAGAACTATCAAGCCTTTCTTGGTGATCATATCGACTGGACGAATGTAGTTTCTTCCTATCTCGGTATTCCGTTATTCCTAATCGTCTGGTTTAGCTATAAATTCATCAAAAAAACAAAAGTCGTTCCTTTAACAGAATGCGAAATTACTATGGATGAAGATCCACAAGTTAAATAAGCTAAAAAAGAACCGTCTGGAGAATCTCCAGGCGGTTCTTCACATAGTATTTACTTATCAGTTCAGTTTGTGTTTCTCAAAGGGAAGATGATCGACTCCTAATTCCGCTAACTGCTCCTTTGCTTTGGCAATAAGGGCTTCCGCTTTTTTCTTCGTTGCTTCATCCAAATTGGCAAACAGGTCTCCCTTGTCTCCTCTTTCCGGCATCTTCACCCCTAGTTTTTCAAGCTGCACATGGGCCTCTTCACGAGTAATCGTTCCCGCTCTTTCTTTTTCCATAATGGCTTCGGCTTTTTTCTTTGTTGCTTCATCTAAGTTAGCAAACAGGTCTCCCTTGTCTCCTCTTTCCGGCATCTTCACACCCAGTTTTTCAAGCTGCGCGTGGGCCTCTTCACGAGTAATCGTCCCCGCTCGTTCCTTTTCCATAATGGCTTCGGTTTTTTTCTTCGTTGCTTGATCCAGGTTGGCAAACAGGTCTCCCTTGTCTCCTCTTTCCGGTATCTTCACGCCTAGCTCAACTAAATCAGATTTAAGTTGATCCATGATCATTTTTACTTTTTTCTCCGTTGTGTGATCTTCCGAAGCTTTTGCATTTGTTCCCTGCTGAACCGTAGACACCGATGAGGATGAATTGGTAGCAGCCAATACTGATGCTCCTGCTCCTCCTAAGATGCTTAAAGATAAAGCTCCTGTCATTACGTAACTGAATACTTTGTTTTTCTTCATTATAAATTCCTCCTTTATGAATGGGGCTGACACAACATTTACTTTATCCGTCAATAGTGAAAAGATGGTGAAAATTCAATGGGACGACTACTTTTTCGCTACTTTATTTTTCATTAAGCTTTAAGGTTATGCTCATTTGCTGGCCATTCCGATACAATCCTACTTTAATCTTTTCTCCTACTTCCGCTTTGGAATAGAGATATTTTCGAAAGTCGCTTGTATCGCTAACCTTCGTCCCATTGACTGACTGGATCACATCTTTAGCCTGAAGGCCAGCTGCTGCTGCGGGTGAAGAGGTCTCTATCGCGGCAATTACTATTCCTTCCTTTACATCTGCAGGTAGATCAAGCTGGCTTTGCAGTACAGTAGCAGGAAGATCACCGACATCCTGCAGGCTAACCCCGAGATACGGTCTTTTCACTTTTCCATCTTTCAGTAGATGATCAATAATTGGAACCACATCTTCACTTGGAATAGCAAACCCTAATCCTTCCACGCCGCTTTCTGCAATTTTCATGCTATTAATACCGACAACTTGTCCAGAACTATTAATTAAGGCGCCACCACTGTTGCCAGGATTAATAGCGGCATCTGTTTGAATAACATTTAAATCCCACTGTCCCTCTGATGTAGAGACAGGTATAGTTCTATCCTTCCCGCTCACAATCCCCTGTGTTACTGAACTTGCCAAGTCGAGGCCAAGCGGATTGCCGATTGCGGCTACTTGTTCACCGAGCTTAAGCTTCGATGATTCACCAAAGCTGGCTACTTTGGTGATAATGCTGCTGTCTGTTTTAAGAACGGCTAAGTCTGTCAATGGATCGGTTCCGACAATTTCCGCTGTCGCTTTCTTTCCATTATTAAGCACTATTTCTACCTTATCTGCTCCTTCAACGACATGGTTGTTTGTCACGATAAAGGCATTAGCACCAGACTTTTTAAAGACAACTCCAGAACCAGTACCAGCCTCTTGCTCATTTTCTCCGATATTTCCATTTTCCTGAAAAAAGCTTGCTGACTGTTGTTGAAGATTCACTACGCCCACGACGGCTTCATTGATTGTATCAATCGCACTGACCAAGCTGGTAGAGGAAGCCGCTGTTGGCTGTATATTTAGGTCAGAACCAGCAGCTTGATCATTCTCCACAACAGCGGCCTTCTCTTTATCCACAGCCGGCACCTCTCCATTTACTCCAAGAATTGGCGATAAATATAAGACTGCAACCCCACCGGCAATGGCACCGGTAAACGAAGTCATAAGCGGCTGAAGTATCCCTTTTCTCTTGTTTTTTTCATTTGTCTCATCATACATATCTACTCTCTCCTTTTCACTGTC
This sequence comes from Pseudobacillus sp. FSL P4-0506, assembly GCF_038003025.1. Classification (NCBI taxonomy): domain Bacteria; kingdom Bacillati; phylum Bacillota; class Bacilli; order Caryophanales; family Bacillaceae; genus Pseudobacillus; species Pseudobacillus sp. FSL P4-0506. The sequence continues at coordinate 1,686,900 of NZ_JBBOOI010000001.1, read as the reverse complement.
CTCTTTTTTTACCTATTACTGATGTTAAAAAACAATGGTGAAAAGACGGTGAAAAGATAAAAATAAATAAATTACATAGGAAGGATGGTTGGGAAGGTCAACGGGGGGAAAATTAGGGGTGTATGCATCTTTAAAAGCCGTATAGGATGAATCACTATACGGCTTTCATAAAGGAAAAAAATCTACTCTATTTCTTTAGATTGGCCGGCATCTTTAAGCAGTTCGCTAAGCCTTTCATTCCTTTCCCGATCAAGCTTTAGCTTTGCATTCATAAACTTAATCACTTGTATAGCGAAATAAATGCCGAATCCAACAAGGATTATATTAATAACTATAGGTAGAAGAGTAAGAAAAACAATCATCCCTTCCGACGCAAACAATGCATTATTGAACATCAAATACCTCCAGTAATTGGATGAATCATCCTTATTTAATATGCCAATTCCAATTTTATCAATTTTATTTTCTAAAAGCTAAAAAATTACCTATTAAATACTGAATAAAGAGCGCTCACTTGAAGGAGAATGGTCTAAACCAAAGGAGAGCTCATTGCTCTAAATGCTAGAGTAGTAGAGAAACACATAAAACAGGGAGATTCTTGTAGAACCTCCGTTTAAATTAATTCTATGATGAAAAATGCTTCTCGTTCTCCTCCTCGGCACGTATTGGCAGGCGCACGGTGAATACACTCCCTTGCTCAGGCTTGCTATCCACCTCAATAGAGCCTCCATGAGTAGAGACAATCCACTTAGCAATGGCGAGCCCTAGCCCATAGCCTCCCATCGATCTTGATCTTGATTTGTCAGAACGGTAAAAGCGATCAAAGATACGATCATAATCATCAGAAGGAATACCGATACCTGTGTCTTCTACAATTATAGTCAGCTCCTTTTTCTGCCCCTTTAAGAGAAGAGAAATTTCACCTCCGTCTGGCGTATATTTAATTGCGTTATCAAGCAAAATGTAGAGAAGCTGAGTAAGCCTTTCGCTATCACCGTTCACCTGGATGGATGGAGACGCCTCAAAATGCAGCCTGATTTGCTTTGCCTGTGCGAGTGACTGAACAGATCCAACCACTTTTTCAGCAGTCTTGAAAAAATCGAACGTCTCTTGCTGTCTTTCCATCATTCCCGAATCTGTGCGGGCAAGTGTCAATAAATCACTCACTAGCTTCGTCATTCGTTTCACTTCAGTCTTCATATTGACGAGCAACTTACGAGCAAATGGATCTTCGTTCATTGAATCCGTCATTTCCATAGCATTAATTGATGACAGCATAATGCTCAATGGTGTGCGCAATTCATGTGAAGCATCACCGACAAATTCCTGTTGACGGGCAAATGCCTTAGAGATTGGAATCATCGCTTTCTTTGACATATACCGACTAATAAACAAAGCAATGCCAAAAAACAAAACAGCTAACAAAGTAAGAATAACAAGGAGCCATTTAAATAAATGATAAGCAAATGAAATATCTTTTCCGATATACAGCATCCCAATAAACTGTCCGTTATAAAAAAGCGGCCGTCCATCAATCATCAACTTGACTGTTTGCGAATCTCCTATGCGATGCGGGCCTTTTCCTATTTCTTCTCTTTTCGGAAAAGTGATCTGTAGTGTTTCTTCACGGACGTCATTTTTTCTCGGAATCCAACCTTGTAAAAGCTGCAATAAATCCGGGCGAATCTGAGGAATGGTTTCCTGTCCCATAATAAGGTCTCCATCTGTATCCACTACATAATAAAAAAACTGATCGACTCCAGCTAAAACAATTTGTTGACTTTCAAGGCCTTGCAATTCTTTTATCGCATTGTCTGCCAAATAATCTAAAATAATTCTCGATTCGTGGTGAGTTAGCTCTCCAAGCTCTTTTTTTTGGTCCTCTAAAACAATTATATATACTAGAAAATAAACAATAATAACGAATAACGAGAGAAACAATACCATTAAACCGCTATAGAAAAAAGTAAGCCGAGATTGTGTATTCTTAAAGATATCAGCTTGTTGATGTTTCCGCCGCAAAAAACTCTTATTTTTCAACTTTGTAACCAACCCCTCTAATGCTATGAAGGAGGTGCTGTTTTCCTACGATGTCTAGCTTTTTCCGCAGCAGCTTCACGGTTGCATCTATCGTTTTTGTAGATACGTCCGCATCGTATCCCCAGATCCGGTCTAAAATCACTTCACGCGGCAACACCTGCCCTTTGTTTTGAACAAGCAAGTCTAACAATTGAAATTCACGCGGGCTTAACTGAATACTTTCATCACCATAGTGAATCATTTGGCTCGTTCTGTTAAGAAGAAGGTCCTGAATCGCTAATGTTTCTTCCAAGATTGGCGCATAATTTCTTCGGGATAGCGCTCGCAGCCGTGCAAGTAATTCATCTATTTCAAACGGCTTGATGAGATAATCATCTGCACCCGAATCAAGCCCTTCCACCCGATCTTCCACTGTATCCTTCGCTGTCAACATGAGTATCGCTCCCGAATAACCCTCTTTTCGTAAACGGCGGCATACGTCTATTCCGCTTCCATTTGGCATCATCCAATCGAGTATTAATACATCATAATGGGAAGCAGCTGCATAGTCATAAGCGTCCTCCCCCTCCTTTACCCACTCTACCCGGTAGCCTCCTTTTTTCTTTAGCATAAAAGCAACTAATTCGCCAAGCTGCTCATCATCTTCAGCTAAGAGGATATTCATGTTGTCTCCTCCTTTCTCTTCTCTTTTTATGCTAATCCCTTTTAATGAAAAACAAGTGAAAATGGCGCCTATCTTTCTTACAGTTCATTGCCCCATTTTCTTATTTTACGGTTTCGATAAAGAAATACACCAAGCGTGCCAAATAGAACAACTAGAAAGACAGGCAGTTCAAAATAGCCTAATCCTACTTCCTTTCCATATGACCATTGAACACTTTGCCAACTAGTATAGATAAGAAAAAGAATAATCTCCGTTTTAATGGTATTTAGCATAAGTCTAGTATTAGCAAACATTTGGTCCTTATTTTCCTCTGTTAGATGAGGAATGTTATAAAGACTCGGCTTTCGTTCCAAAACTGTCATACCTGCCCAAAGAATAAAAGTGATGAAGGGAAGAAACCAGATCATCCCTTTGCTTCCCCAGCCGTCCGCTTCTCCTTTGGCATTAAAATGAATGGGTACTTGTTCAGGCAATTGGCTCCATTGTGTAAACAAATAGATGACATTAGCAAGGATAAATAGCAGCGAAACAACAGTAGAGACTTTTTCAAACATTGTTTTGGCTAATTGGTTGTTATCAGTCATTTACTTCCTCCTTTGTCATGCTCATTCTCGGATGCTTAAAACCGTATCTAGCTTAGCTTATTTTGTTACAATCCGTTTTTCTTCATAAAATGATAGCCGCTGTCTGCTGCATTCTTGACAACAAGGTGACACTATTCATTTCTTTTTTCTAAACAACCTGTCCATCCTACAAAGTGCTTATCAGTTAACAATCCGCAATCAACATTCTTCTTTCCGGATTTTTTATTCCTTTTTCTTTTCATGTCTTTTTCATTCTTAAAAACAGCTCTTCAATCATTGGCCAGTTTTTTACCCATGTAAACAGCCGGACAATATGGAAAGGTGCCACCATCACCACAATGAGAAGGGTGAGAAAAAATACAGCCATGCTCACAAATTTCACATATCCTGTTTCCTGATAAGTCATTGCTTTCAAACTGACAAAAGCGCCAACGAGCAAAAAAATCATTCCGACAGCAAACAAATACTCCACAAAGTTGCTTAAAATAAAAGAGAGACCGACAAATAACATCCCTATAAAAGAAAAGATGACAGATGACAAACTATAGATTTGCATATTTTCTCCTTTTTTATTAATTGTACCAATTATTCCGCCTCATGGGTATCACACAACAAAGCAGGATGCCCAGACGGCATCCTGCTTTGTTTTAAAAATTTTATAACGTGCGGATTTTGCATTTTTTCTGTCAAGCGTGGAAATCAGTACCGGAATGAACTTCTTTAACGATGCCAGCCCGAATCACATAATCTCCAAAGCGTTCGCCTTCCTGACGCTCTTTAGCATATTGAGAGAGAATCGGACGAAGCAACGCCAAAATCTCTTTTTCCCCAACATTTTCTTTATAAAGCTTACTCAGGCGGTTTCCTGAAAAACCGGCTCCTAAATACATATTATACTTTCCAGGAGATTTGCCGATAAAGGCAATTTCAGCCAGAGCTGGACGAGCGCAACCATTCGGACATCCCGTCATACGGATCGTGATCTCTTCTTCATGCAAACCGCTCTCTTCTACAATGTCCTCAATTTTTTCAAGTAAACTAGGAAGATAACGTTCTGCTTCCGCCATGGCGAGGCCACACGTTGGAAGAGCCACACAGGCCATTGAATTTCTGCGTAATGCTGAATAATGCTTGCCGTCTGTAAGTCCGTATTTCTTAATCAGCTCCACAATTTGATCTTTTTTCTCATTCGACACATTAGCAATGACAAGATTTTGGTTCGGCGTCAAACGGAAATCACCCGTATGAACTTTAGCAATTTCTCTTAAGCCGGTCATGAGTGGATATCCCTCTATATCAGCTACACGGCCATTTTGAATGAATAAGGTAAAATGCCAGCTTCCATCGCTTCCTTCTACCCATCCATAGCGATCCCCATTATGATTAAAGTGGAAAGAATGTGCCTCTTCAAGCTCCCACCCTAATCGTTTATGAAGCTCTTGTTTAATAGATTCCAGTCCCAATCTGTCAACTGTATACTTAAAGCGGGCATACTTTCTAACAGAGCGGTCACCGTAATCACGTTGAATAGTGATTACTTTTTCAGCTACGTCAAGAATCTTTTCCGGCGTACAGAAGCCAATCACTCTAGCCAGCTGCGGATATGTGTTTTTGTCGCCGTGGGTCATCCCCATTCCGCCGCCAATCGCCACGTTGAATCCAGCTAGTTTTCCCTCTTCTACCACTGCCACAAAACCAAGATCCTGGGAGAAGACATCTACATCGTTGGAAGGCGGAACCGCGATGCCGATCTTGAATTTTCGGGGTAAATAAAGCGCTCCATACATCGGTTCTACTTCTTCTTCCGGAGTGCCTGCCACTTTTTCCTCATCAAGCCAGATTTCATGGTACGCTCTCGTACGCGGCGAAAGGTATTCGCTCAATTTTCGTGACCACTCATACACTTCTGAATGAATTTCGGACTGATAAGGATTAGGGTTGCACATAACATTTCGATTCACATCTCCACAAGCGGCTAATGTATCCATTAGCACTGCGTTAATTTCCTGGATGCTTTTCTTCATGTTCCACTTTAGAATTCCATGCATTTGAAATGCTTGGCGAGTCGTTAATTTAAGTGTGCCATTGCCATATTTTTGAGCAATGTCATCCATGGCAAGCCACTGTTCTGCTGTTGCCACTCCACCTGGCGCACGCACGCGCACCATAAATTGATAAGCGGGCTCAAGCTTCTGGCGCTCCCGTTCATTTCGTAAATCCCTGTCATCTTGCAAATAGCTGCCGTGGAATTTCATCAGTCGATTATCATCATCAGGAATGCCTGCGGTAATGGGATCTGCCAACGTTTCTGCAAGTGTGCCACGCAAGTAATCGCTCTCTCTTTTTATTCGTTCGACATCACTTGGAGGACCTTCTGGCGCCTTTAATACTTTCTCTTCGATCATTTTCCTAACTCCTTCCCCTCAAGGCTTAATATACATCGCGCTGATAACGCTTTTGTTGCTGCATCTCAGCAAGATAAGCCTCTGCTTGCTCCCGGCTTCTGCCGCCTTCCTGTTCAATAATTTGAATCAGTGTTTCATGGACGTCATGCGCCATATTTTTTTCATCGCCGCAAATATAAATGACTGCTCCTTCTTCAAGCCATTGATAAAGCTCTTTGCTCTGTTCTAGCATGCGATGTTGGACATAGACTTTTTCCTCTGTATCACGTGAGAAAGCAACGTCCATTTTCGTTAGAACGTCTTTTTTGAGCCATTGCTGCCACTCTGTTTGATAGAGAAAATCCGTTACAAAATGCTGATCACCGAAGAATAACCATGTTTTCCCTTGAGCAGCCAGCTCCTCTCGTTCTTGTAAAAACGATCTGAATGGAGCTGCTCCTGTGCCAGGTCCAATCATAATAATCGGTGTATCCGGGTTTGCTGGCAGCTTAAAGTTTTGATTGCGTTGAATATAAACTGGCAAATAATCCCCAGGCTGAACCCGTTCAGCACATTGTATGGAGCATACACCCTTACGGCTGCGTCCGTTACTATCGTATCTGACGGTTCCAATCGTCAAGTGTACTTCATCAGGATTCGCTCTTAAGCTGCTGGCAATGGAATAAAGCCGGGCCGGCATTTTACGCAAAATCGAAACAAATGCGCTAGCTGTTATGCCTTCAAAGCTAAAATCTTGGATTAGATCAAGCAGATCCCGTCCTTCAATGTAAGTTCGTAGGTCTTCCTCTTGTCCTGGTGCTACTAGCTGCTGCAGTTGATGATCTGAAGTAAGTTCAGCTGCTTTTTGAATAAGCGGCTTCGTCAGCACTGTGATCTCATAATAAGAGAGGAGTGAATCACGCAATGAACGTGTTTCTCCTTGCTTGTTCAGCGTGACCACTTCATCAGGATTCCAATTCATTTTCCCGATGATTAAATCAACCAGCTCCGGATCATTTTCAGGATAAATACCTAAGCTGTCTCCCGGTTCAAACTCAAGATTTGACCCTTCAAGCGATAGTTCAATGTGTCTCGTTTCTTTATTTGAACCGCGTCCATTTAAATTAATATTTTCAAGAACCTCGGCCTTAAAAGGATTCGTCCGTGAGTAGACCGACTGGCCTGCCGATGTTCCCGCTCCTATTGAAGCAAGTGGAGAAACAGCTTCCTCAGCTTTTGCTTCACCTAAACTGCTTAGGACGCCTTCCAGCCACTCGGCAGCAGGTTCATCATAATCCAAATCACAATCAAAGCGCGGATAAAGGCGCTGACCGCCCAATTCCTCTAAACGTTTGTCGAAATCTTTCCCAGTCTTACAGAAAAATTCATACGAGCTATCGCCTAAGGATAGGACAGAGAAACGTAAATCCTTCAGCTGGGGAGCCCGTCTTCCATGAAGAAATTCATGGAATGAAAGGGCGTTATCCGGTGGGTCTCCTTCTCCATGAGTACTTACCAAGAGCAGAAGATTTTGAACTTTTTTAATATTATTTGCTTTAAATTCATTCATTGGAGCAAGAGTTACTTGGAATCCACGTTCTTTTAGCTTAGCTGCTACATTCTCAGCAAGCCCCTGGGCGTTGCCTGTCTGAGAACCAAAAAGAACAGTCACTTCCTTAGACAGGGCCGAACCATTTTGTTGAGGGACAAGTTCGCTTCCTGTCACTTGTGGCAAAACAGTACCAGCCATTCCGGCAAGATATCCGCTCAACCACATTTTTTGGGGTTCCGTCAGCGTTGATAAAAGACGATTAAGGAGCTCCGACTGCTCCTGACTAAAAGGACTGTTCATTACTTGAAGTTGCAATGATATCCACCTCACAAAGGAATATAGATGATCAATCATTTAGCCTCGAAGGATAAATGATTGTATTCGCCACAATCAGAAAAGCGACAAAAGGAATGAGCAAAACAATTTCCTTTTTTTTGACGCGGCTATGTACTAGTAAAAAGAAGCCATATCAGCGTCTTAATGATTAAGTTTTATAATATATTCATTAATCCTATATGTCAAGTAGGTTTTATGTCCGCACCTTGTGGTTTTCTCCAATTATTTTGACTTTTTTGCCTTTCAATGCTACACGTTAGAAAATGAATAACTCGATCACTCCCCAATTTAAAGATAGGCGCATATTCTTTATTATATTATTAAAATACAAGGAGTTAGATGATGACTAAAAAAAGTGTAGAGGATATTTTACAAGAAGGGATGTACGGCAAAAAAGAAATTAACCCAGAGGAGCGGCGGAAGTTTCTTGGCACATTGAGAGAAAGAATAATAGCTGCACTCCGGCAGAGCCAGGTAAGGGAAGCGGAGGTTTATCCGGAGTTCATTGAGTTGATAAAGAAACATCCGCAGGCAAAACTGTACTTAAACGGCTCCATTGACATTACTTATTTAAAGAAATATATTACCGCTGCCGAAAAGCACAGGATCGATTATACGATCGTCATTAACAAAACCCATGATACAGACATCGGGCTAGTTTTTGCTTATGACTATGCTATCGATAAAGAGGAGATTTATCTTTCTAGACCGCAAAAGCAACAAAAAAGCGTAAAAAAAAATAAGCTTGCCTCCTTTTTTAATTGGCTGAGGCGCAAATAACAAGCTTCTTATACAAATTTAGGCGTATCCATAAAAAAGCTGTCATGAAAACACATGACAGCTTTTTTGATTGAGAACAGGGTTAAATAGTTTTACTGGGCCGCTTTAACAGATTAATGAACCGCTTCCTCTAAAATACGAGCCACTCAGTCCGGTTTACGTGCTGGGCGAGCGCCTTCCGCTTTTCTTTGTCCAGCTGCAGCGACCATCGGCTCGAGGTCACAAGCCCATCCAATCAGAAGGTTAAAGAACAAACTTCTGGCTGGCTCGTCTTGTGCTTGTCGCCGATAAACGGCCGCTTCCGCTTTTCTTATTGTCCAGCTGCTGGCGCTAGCGCGTACGGCGGTTTCGGTCTCTCTGTCGGAGTCTAAAAAACGCCTCCTTGTCGAGCCCTCCAACCTCCTATCGCGCTGGGCGAGCGCCTTCCGCTTTTCTATTAGTCAAACTTAATTTTGTCGACGGTTTCCTGATCCAATCGCAGGATGACTTCGCCGATAAGTTTGACAGCATTTTCGTAATCGTCACGGTGAAGCATCGCTGCGTGTGAGTGGATGTAGCGGGTAGCAATCGTAATGGACAAACTTGGTACTCCGCCTGAGGTCACATGAATCGCACCTGAATCTGTTCCGCCACCTGCCATTGCATCAAATTGATAAGGAATATTTAATTCATCCGCTACATCTGTTACGAAATCACGTAACCCTTTATGGGAAACCATGGAGGCGTCATACAGAATAATCTGTGGACCATCGCCCATTTTGCTCATCGCCTCTTTGCTGGAGACTCCTGGCGTATCACCAGCGATGCCCACATCCACGCCAAATGCAATATCCGGCTGAATGGCTTGAGCAGATGTTTTCGCTCCACGCAATCCTACTTCTTCCTGTACAGTTCCAACGCCATATACTGTGTTTTTATGTTGTTTGCCTTTAACATATTTCATGACATCAATAGCAATCGCACAACCGATACGGTTATCCCACGCTTTGGCAAGCAGCATTTTTTCATTGTTCATTACCGTGAATTCAAAATAAGGCACGACCATGTCGCCCGGACGCACACCCCATTCTTGTGCTTCCTCTTTGCTGGAGGCACCAATGTCGATAAACATATCCTTGATATCTACCGGCTTTTTACGCGCTTCAGGAGATAAGATATGAGGTGGTTTAGAACCGATGACTCCCGTAATGTCACCTTTTCTCGTCACAATGGTCACGCGCTGGGCAAGCATGACCTGACTCCACCATCCGCCGACTGTTTGAAAGCGGAGAAACCCCTTGTCATCAATTTGTGTGATCATGAAGCCAACTTCATCCAAGTGGCCGGCAACCATAATCTTTGGTCCGTTCTGTGCACCCGACTTTTTGGCAATTAAACTGCCGAGATTATCTGTCGTTACTTCATCCGCGAACGGCTCTATGTATTTTTTCATAACGGCGCGGGCTTCACGCTCATTTCCAGCAATCCCTTTAGCGTCCGTTAAATCTTTGAGCATCGATAATGTTTCGTCCATTTTCGCCATACATCATTCCTCCTATAAAAAATATGGATCCGTTTTCATTATACGTATTTTTTCAGATATATACAAAAATTACCGCTTAATATCCTTGCTGTTGCCGCTCGTAGTTCACTTCATTTTTCGAAACATATGCTTTTTCCACTTCTTCCGCCGAGAATCCGAGCAGGCCGCCCAGTGTAAAGTACTCTTGAAGCATTTGCTGATATGCCTCCGCTGATTTTTCCTGCTTGAATGATTGAACAGCCTCATAGACGAGTAGAAACTGGTCGGTTATTGAGCCTTCCGCTTGTTTATCCTCTGCAGTTGCCTCTTGCTCTAAAGAACATGTCAGGCCAAGTGATAAAATAAAGTGCACGCCATCCACAAATTCCTCCAAGATCACTTCACGTGCACTTGGTTTTTTTAGACTCCAAAATTTAAAACAGCGTGTCTCATTGGCAAGTTCGCCAATTTCAACAAGCAAAGCAAGTACCTTTTTATCGAACAAGTCCGCTTCTTGTAGGCCATGCTCCGCTTCAATATATCCATCGAGCGCCCGCTGCATGCGGAACAACTTAGCTAAATCCATCTTTCTTCCTCCATTCATGAAAAGTAAATAAGCAGGCTGAGGTCAATAAGCGCTAAGACAGGCATCCCATACTTAAACGAAGGATGCTTCGTCTTGTGACGATGTGTCTGCATGGCTACCCAACTGCCGATCGCTCCTCCAATAAGCGCCAACAGCCACAGTGTACTCTCGCGTGTCCGCCATTTTCCCTGCCTCGCTTTTCGCTTGTCATTTCCCATTGCAATATAGCTAATTAGGTTAATAAGAACAAAATAAATAAGCACACCCTTCACTCCTCTCTGTTAGTTTAACAAAAAAGTCCGGACAGAGTGAGGATGTGCATGGAAGAAAGATCATTTTTATATGGTCACATTAAAACGGATATTCTCTTGCCTTTGTTTGAACGGATATCCACTTTGTTGTCGTAAATTCATGAAGAGCCCATTCTCCGCCATATCGGCCCAACCCGGAAGCTTTTTCACCGCCAAAGGCAACGATCGGCTCATCATTCACTCCCTGGTCATTCACGTGAATCATTCCGGTCACTACTCTTTTTGCCACTTCTACTCCGTGTTCAATCGATCCAGCGTGCACCGCGCCACTCAGTCCATACTCGCTGTCATTAGCGACTTGGATTGCTTCTTCTTCATTTTCCACTACAATAATGCCTACCGCTGGGCCAAATATTTCCTCTTGAGCAATCGGCATATCATTTGTTACATCTGTAAGGATCGTAGGGGCAAATACACTTCCTTTCACCTCTCCCTGCAGAGCATATTTAGCTCCCTTGGCCAAGCTTTCGTCAATTAGCCTTTGAATGCGCTCTACTTGCTTATGGTTAATAAGAGGACCTACCACGACCTCTTTATCTTTCGGGTTTCCATATTTAATTTGCGACGCTTTATCTACAAATTCTTTTAAAAATGCTTCATAGACAGGTCTCTCCACAATAATCCGGTTTAAAGACATACATATTTGCCCGCTGTTGAGAAACTTGCCAAAGGCTGCAGAGCCAGCTGCTTTCCCAATATCGGCATCTTTTAATACAATCATTGCATTATTGCCACCTAATTCCAAGGCAACACGCTTAAGATGCCTTCCGCATAATTCTCCAATATGACGGCCCACAGAAGTAGAACCTGTAAATGAAATAATCCGCGGAATTGGATGTTCAACAAAAGCATCTTTAATTTCTGAAGAACTAGAAACAGTAATGTTTAACAATCCTTTCGGGATGCCTGCTTCTTCAAAAATTTCTCCCATAAAGAGGCCGCCTGAAATCATTGTTTGCAAATCAGGCTTCAGGACTACTCCATTTCCTGCTGCTAAAGCGGGAGCAAGTGAACGCATCGTTAAATGAAATGGAAAGTTAAAAGGACTAATAATACCAACGACTCCTGCGGGATTCTGATAAATCCTGTTTTCTTTTCCAGGGATCACAGAGGGCATAATTCTACCTTGCATACGAACAGGAAAGGTAACCGCCTCTTTCATAATCCCAATCGCTGCATCTACTTCAATATTTGCTTTTGTATAAGAGGCTCCATTTTCCTCCACTAAAATATGAACGATTTCTTCTCTTCTTGCTTTTACTAACTCGACGGCTTTTTCAATGACGGCTGCCTTTTGATAAGGATTGACCTGTTCCCACTCTTTTTGCGCCTTCTCTGCCGCACGATATGCTTCATCGATATCTTCTTTGTTAGCCAATCGAATTTCTGCTAATGTTTCATCATTGTAAGGGTTTTTATCTGCGTAGACCGTTTGGCTGTTTCCTTCTTTCCATTCTCCACCGATAAATTGTTTGTCCCAGTTTTTGTACATCTCATCCCATCCTTTTTCCTTGTTTTCTGCTTATGCTCTTCCTTGCATATTAACTATTTTGGCCGTTCTTTAAGATTTTTATTTTTGTTCACTTATTGCCTTGTGTATAACGAAAGTAAGACGGGAGAACAATACAAAGAAGAACGAACGGAAGCAGGTGAAGATCCAATGCCGCGGGAAAGAGAAAATATCCAAACGAACAACGGCGATCCGCATTTTGACGGGAGATATGAAGGCATTATTGCTCACCCTGAGGGCACGTCGCAAATGGGCATTCGCGTAGACCGAAAACAGTCTGAAAGTGCTTATGAAGTCACAAGTTTAAAAAAGGACCTGGAAATGGAACGGTTTAAACAGTTCTTTGACGGAAAAGAATAAAAGCTTTTATTTCCTAGGGAAATCACAAAAAAAACAGACCCGCTGAAAGCGGGCCTGCTTCTTAAAAATATCTTATTTATTTAACTGAGCTTTAGCTGCTTCAGCTAATTGGTTGAACGCTTGTAGATCATTCACAGCTAAGTCAGCAAGCATTTTACGGTTTACTTCGATACCTGCAAGCTTTAAACCATGCATTAAACGGCTGTAAGAAAGACCGTTCATGCGTGCAGCTGCATTGATACGAGTGATCCAAAGCTTACGGAAGTCACGTTTTTTCTGGCGACGGTCACGGTAAGCGTATTGCAGGGATTTCATAACCTGCTGGTTGGCTACTTTATATAAACGGTGTTTAGCACCGAAAAAACCTTTTGCTAATTTAAGAACTTTTTTACGACGTCTGCGAGTTACTGTTCCGCCTTTTACGCGTGGCATAATATTTCCCTCCTAAAATATAAGTCCTGATCTTACTTAAGATTGTCTAACATATGACGAATGCGTTTGAAATCGCCTTTAGATACAAGAGTTCCTTTGCGAAGCTTACGTTTTTGCTTTGTAGATTTGTTGGCAAATAAGTGGCTAGTGTAGCCATGAGAACGTTTCAATTTACCAGAACCTGTTTTCTTAAAACGTTTCGCTGAGCCGCGGTGAGTTTTCATTTTTGGCATTTTCGTATTCCTCCTCAAACTGATTACTTTTCGTTTTTAGGTGCTAATACTAAGAACATACTGCGTCCGTCCATTTTCGGTTTCGTCTCCACAGTAGCTACTTCTTGACAAGCTTCAGCAAAACGGTCAAGTACGCGTTGGCCAATCTCTTTATGAGTAATGGCGCGTCCTTTGAAGCGAATGGAAGCTTTAACTTTGTCGCCTTTTTCTAGAAACTTGATCGCATTGCGCAGTTTTGTGTTAAAATCATGTTCCTCGATTGTCGGGCTGAGACGCACTTCTTTCAAGTTAATGATCTTTTGATTTTTACGAGCTTCTTTCTCTTTCTTCTGCTGCTCGAACTTAAATTTGCCGTAGTCCATAATACGGGCAACCGGCGGTTTTGCGTTTGGCGCAACAAGCACAAGATCAAGGTTAACGCGTCCAGCAATTTCGAGCGCTTCGTTCTTTGACTTAACACCAAGCTGCTCTCCATTTTGATCGATTAGACGAACTTCACGGGAGCGAATCCCCTCGTTTACAAACATATCTTTGCTAATAATGAGCCACCTCCAAGGTTTTTGAGAATAAACGTTTCTATTCCAGAATACACAACTTAGCACCTAATTGCTTTGACACAATAAAAAATGCGGGTATGATGTACATACCCGCATTAAACAGCGTAAATCAGCTATTTGTTCTTACGTTCAAACCTGCCAACTGCTTATGCGTCAATCAGGTGAGAAGCGGGTGCTCCTGCTTAAATTGTATATTCAGTTCACCATAGCATTATATCATAACGAATATTCTTCGTCAACTCATCGAAAGCAATTCAACAGAAACAATTCTAGCAAAGTTTATAAAATTAAGCAACATCTTTTTAAAACTTATGCTTTTTTTGCTTCTTTCTTGATCATTTCAATGAAATCTTCGAAAGCAACCGTCTCTGATTTTTGCTCCCCATATTTACGAACGTTAACAGAATCGTTTTCAATCTCTTTGTCGCCGACAACAAGCATATACGGGATTTTCTGCATCTGTGCTTCACGAATTTTATAACCGATCTTTTCATCACGGCTGTCGAGTTCTACACGGATACCTGCTGCACGCAGCTTTTCTTGGACTTCTTTAGCATAGTCAAGATGAACATCAACAGAAACCGGGATAACTTGCACTTGTACCGGTGCAAGCCAAGTCGGGAAGGCACCTTTATATTCTTCAATCAAGAAGGCAACAAAGCGTTCCATTGTAGAAACAACACCGCGGTGAATAACAACAGGACGATGCGGCTTTCCATCTTCGCCGATATAAGTCAGATCAAATCTCTCTGGCAGCAAGAAATCCAACTGTACAGTGGATAGCGTTTCCTCTTTACCGAGAGCTGTTTTTACCTGTACATCAAGCTTCGGACCATAGAACGCTGCTTCACCTTCTGCTTCGAAGTAATCCAGCCCCATTTCATCCATCGCTTCTTTCAGCATGCTTTGCGCTTTGTTCCACATTTCATCGTCATCATAATATTTTTCTGTATCAGCTGGGTCCCGATAAGACAGACGGAATGAGTAATCATGTAAATCAAAATCTTTATATACTTCTAAAATCAAGTGCACTACACGTTTAAATTCATCTTTAATTTGATCCGGACGGACAAATACGTGGGCATCGTTTAAAGTCATACCGCGGACACGCTGAAGGCCGGAGAGCGCTCCTGACATTTCATAACGGTGCATTGTGCCGAGCTCCGCGATTCGGATTGGCAGTTCACGATAGGAGTGGATGCCATTTTTATAAATCATCATGTGATGCGGGCAGTTCATTGGGCGAAGCACAAGCTCTTCATTGTCCATGTCCATAATTGGGAACATATTTTCCTGGTAATGATCCCAGTGTCCGCTCGTTTTATATAGCTCTACATTCGCCATAACAGGCGTATACACGTGGTGATAGCCAAGGCTTTCTTCTTTATCGACGATATAACGCTCGATAATGCGGCGGATCGTTGCGCCTTTTGGCAGCCACATCGGCAGTCCCTGTCCGACTTTTTGTGAGCTCATGAAGAGATCGAGCTCTTTGCCGATTTTGCGGTGATCGCGCTCCTTTGCTTCCTCGAGCATTTTTAAATGATGTTCCAAATCTTCTTTTTTGAAGAAAGCAGTGCCATAAATACGCTGGAGCATCTTATTATCACTGTTGCCGCGCCAGTAGGCACCCGCAATGCTCAACAGCTTGAATTCTTTAATTTTATTCGTAGACGGCACATGCACGCCGCGGCATAAATCAAAAAATTCCCCTTGCTCATATATAGTCACTGTTTCATCTTCTGGAATAGCATCAATTAGCTCAAGCTTATATTCGTCACCAATCTCTTCATACAGTTTTTTAGCTTCATTGCGGCTTACCTCTTTGCGGACTACCTCTAGATTTTCACCCACAATTTTCTTCATTTCTTTTTCAATTTTTGGCAAGTCTTCCGGTGTAATAGACTCATCAAGGTCGATATCGTAATAGAAACCGCCTTCGATTACCGGACCAACACCGAGCTTTACTTTCTCTTCGCCATACAAGCGCTTGATGGCTTGTGCCATTAAATGAGCGGTACTGTGGCGAAGAATTTCCAAAGCATCTGCATGGTCAGGTGTAACAATTTCCAAGCTGCCATTTTCTTCAATCGGTGTGCGTAAATCGAGCAACTTGCCATCTACTTTTCCAGCAAGTGCCTTTTTCTTTAAGCCCGGGCTGATTGACTGGGCAATTTCTTCTGTTGTTGTTCCTTTTGGAAACTCCTTGACTGATCCATCAGGAAATGTAATATTCAGCATTTCAGACATCGTCCACACTCCTTATTTTTTGACAAAGTAAAAAACCTCGCCCTTCAATAATAATGAAGGGACGAGGTTTATATCGCGATTCCACCCTACTTTTCAACAAAAATGTTGAAATCTCCAGATCAGATAACGGCTGCTGCCGGCGGTCCATTACTAACATTGCTGCGTTCACGGCCGAAGTTCAAAGGCGGTAAGCATATTCCTCGTGTTAGGAAAGTTTCAGCCTTGCTTTCCCTCTCTGGAAACCGTAAGAAAATACTCATGTCCTTATCAAAACTTGTTGCATTATTTACATGTATGTCCGTATTATATGCCTTGCCTATTGAAAAATCAATAGGGTGGTTCTCTATTTTCGACGATTAATCCCTTTCATTTCGACAGGAATAGTCAAAAACTTAATTCGTTCCATTACCCGCTTGGCCTTCATCTCTTCCCTCTCTCCCCGCTGGGAATGAGCTAAGTGATGTTCAAGTTCACTGTAACTGAAATTAGACGTTAAAAACGTTGGCAGTCGTTCCAGCATGCGGAATTGCAAAATCGTCCCAAGAATTTCATCACGCATCCAGCTCGACATCGCTTCAGCGCCGATATCATCAATCATCAATACAGGTGCCTTTTTGACAACTTCAAGCTTCTCATTCATAGATTGATCATTTAAAGACTGTTTCATCTCCCGAACGAATTCCGGAAAGTGAACAATTAAAGACGAAACATTTACATTGGCCAGTTCGTTAGCTACAGCTCCTAATAAATAAGACTTCCCTACACCGAACGGCCCATAAATAAATAACCCTTTCGCCTCGTTATTCTTTGTATATTCCTCTGTAAAGTGCTGCGCCTGTTCAATCGCCGGCCATCGGCCAGAATCCCCTAAGTCGAGGCTAGAAAAGTCCGCACTTAAAATATCTTTCGGAACGTACAAGCTTTTGATTAACTTTTCATTTTTTCTTTGCTCGTCATCGCGGATTTTGCGCGGACAACGGTGGTAATCGATATCGATGCCTCCACGGCGCCAAACGAGCTTTGGCTCAAAGCCTTTCATCACGTTCACACACTCGCTTAAACTTGGACATTTTTCACAGGAAAAGCTTTGGGTTTTATATTCATAAAGTTTCATTAAATTTCTATCTAGCACGTCCGGCGTTATTTGACTTTGATGCTCAAGCAAAAATGATTGGACTGCCGGGTCACTTAAAATTTCCTGGCGCGTTTTTTCATAACGAGCTTTAAAGTCCGGAGATTTTGTCAATTTGTTCAACGTTTCATCAATTCGTTTCATCGCTGCTCGTCACCTGCCTTTTCAATCTCCTGTTTTTAATTTTTTCCTCAAGCTCCCGCCGTTTCGCTTCCAACTCTTCATTCTTTTCAGAAGCAGGCTCTTTTGCTTTCTCTTCTTCATAGAACCAGTCAGGCAGTTTTTCCGTACGTATGACTCGTTGTTTCGGTTGTTGCTTGTTTTTGGCCCATTCCGCATACTGGCGATGTTCATTTTTCGCAAGTTCCATCGCATCTCTTACTGTTTTTACTTTTTTCCGCGCCCAATGGGAAGCAATTTTTTCCACGTAACTTTTCGTCAATTTCATGTCAGTCTTTAACATGACATATTGGATCAGTACATTTGCGACACCTGCTGGCAATTTATGCTGAAACAAAACACCCTCGATCACTTGCATATCCGAACTTGAGGGGAGGCTTCCTGAAATATCGATGAGTAGCTGCCGCGGAGATACGGTCTCCAAATAATAAATCAGTTCTTCTTCTTTTGTCTCCGGTTCGCTTTGGATAGTACGCAATGCCGCCGGTTGAGCTAGATGAATAAGCTCAGGAAGCTTCTCATCCCGCTCCAACTGGTACCAATCACGTGCTGATTTACGCAACACTTCAATATCAATCTCGTCTTTTTCATCTACTGCTGTAAGCAGTAAATTTTTCATTTCTAGCGGTTCAATGCCATACAGGTAAGCCAGCTTTACGATCGTTTCTTTCACAAGAGGTGTCATTGCTGACTTGGATACCATCATGCCTTGAAGGGAGCTTTCCAGCAAGCTGAAATCAAACTGATCCACTTTTAGAGAAACCCCTCTTCTGTCCGGCTTAGTCATAAACAGCTTGTCTTCAGGGAGAAGGCTGTCTTCTATAACATCCTGATCTAGTGGTGGCGGACCAGCAGAAAACACTTCTTGGAAGTCTTTTGTGATTTCTATATGATCCTCTGTACAGGACACGTCATCAGAAAAAAATTCTTTTAATCTTAAAAAGTGGGCACGGCCGATTTTACGATAAAGAAACACATTAAGCATGCCGTCGTTAAAGAATTGTTCTGGTGTGAGCGGCGGCTGAAGTTCATATACAAATTCACGCAAATCACCATTTTTTCGAATGAATGTTTTTAGTAACCCCAATGCTTCCAGCTTTAGACGTGCCTCATAAATTTCCTGAAGATTTTTATCAAGAAAGTTCATTAAATGATAATGATTAGCTATTCGAGAACGAAGTCGATTTTCTTCTACCTCTGCCCAGAGAGTCATATATAAACTAAAACAGGTGGTGCCGAGGAGCGGTTGATACAAGAACGTTAAAATGCGCCGGTCGGCTTCATGGAGGGTGCCGTGTAAACACACTATGTATTCATCCACCGGCTGTATTTCGTTCCAATGTCTTTTCATGTTAACCATCTAACCTTTCAGTGTTGAAACTTCTTTTGCTGACCGATGAAAAAAAGCTAGAGAACGGGTCGTTGCCTCCAGCCTGCTATTCTTCTTTTTTAATTAACTCTTTCAATTCATCCAAAAATACATTAATATCCTTAAATTGGCGGTAAACAGAAGCAAAGCGAACATAAGCTACTTCGTCAATATCTGCCAGGCGGTCCATGACCATTTCACCAATCTTTTCCGATTGAATCTCTGAAAACCCACAACTTCTGATTTCTTTTTCTACATCCATTGTTAATTTTTCAAGCTGTTCGAGTGAAACCGGACGCTTTTCACAGGCTTTGATGAGCCCGCGCAGAAGCTTTTCGCGATTAAACTCCTCCCTTGTACCTTCTTTCTTTACGACAATTAACGGTAAATCTTCCACCTTTTCAAAAGTCGTAAACCGGTAAGCACAAGATTCACATTCACGGCGTCTGCGGATGGAGCGCGCTTCATCTACAGGCCTTGAATCGATTACACGGGTGCCATTATGCTGGCAGGCCGGACACTTCATTCTACCAACTCCGATTATAAATTGATTACTCTCATCATATTAAAAAGAAACAAAATGCACAAGGCAAGATCCCCTAAATAAATGAAAGAGGTGTATGCTTGTGCATACACCTCTCTTTATAACACACTTGCTTCTTGCTTCATTTGTACAGGGCCCATTCCCCGAGGCATTTCGATTTTTTCCTGTGTTTCTGCCTCTAACGCCTCTGCAATGTAATTAGCCGCAATGTTTGGATCAAGGTCTCCGCAAGTATAGACATCAATGCTTGCGTAGCCATGTTCTGGAAAGCTGTGAATCGTTAAATGCGACTCGGAAATAATGACGACTCCACTCACGCCTTGAGGAGCGAATTTGTGAAACGCCACTTCCCGGATTTCAGCACCTGATTTTAATGCAGCATCCACAAAGATTTGTTCAATAGTTTCCATATCATTCAATTTTTCAAGATTGCATCCCCAAAGTTCTGCAATTACGTGACGACCCATAGTATCCATGATCGCTTCCCCCTTTTACAATTTTTAGAAGATTCGTTGTAAAAGTATAACCACCACGGGGGAAAGTTAGTCCGAAGAGGTCCTAACCCTTTAAGCGGTTATTTATTTCACGAAGATTAGTATACTGTGAACAGTTTAATTTTGCAACATCTTGTCAGACATTTTTCCGAAGGATTTTTTTAGAAAATTCTACATACAAATAAAGGAAGCAACTAAATCCCGCAGACAATTATCTGCGGGATTCATTTACTCTTACACGATTAATCGTATTCCTTTATAGACAAATTATGCAGTTACTTCAACTTTTTTTTTCATATTTTCAGCAACATAGTTCACTAAATCAACGACACGGCAAGAGTAGCCCCATTCATTGTCATACCAAGCTAGAACTTTCACTTTTGTTCCTTCCATTACGATCGTCGATAAACCGTCGATAATAGAAGAATGAGGATTTGTATTGAAATCAACAGATACTAATGGTTCTGTTGTAAATTCAATAATCCCATTTAGTGGGCCTTCAGAAGCTCTGATGAAGGTGTCATTTACCTCATCTACTGTAACTTCACGCTTCAAATCAACAACAAGGTCAACTAAAGAAACATTGGAAGTTGGTACACGCAACGCCATGCCGTGAATTTTTCCTTTTAATTCAGGCAGAACTAGCGATAATGCTTTAGCCGCTCCTGTAGATGTCGGAATGATTGATTGGGCACATGCACGAGCACGACGTAAATCTTTGTGTGGATTGTCGATGTTATTTTGATCATTTGTATAAGCATGAACAGTAGTCATTAGACCATTTTCAATACCAAACGTATCATTAAGTACTTTTGCCACTGGAGCAAGGCAGTTCGTTGTACAAGAAGCATTCGAAATCACTTCATGTTTTTCGATATCTAAATCGTCCTGATTAACGCCCATAACAATTGTAACATCCTCGTTTTTGCCAGGAGCCGTTAGTACAACTTTCTTTGCGCCAGCTTCCAAATGAAGGGCTGCTTTTTCACGGGCATTGAATTTACCTGTTGCTTCAATTACAATATCAATGCCAAGTTCTTTCCATGGAAGCTCACGCGGATCGCGATTATTAACCAATTGAACGCGCTTGCCATTTACAATCAAAGCATTCTCTTCTGTTTGCACATCTCCATCAAACTTGCCATGATTTGTGTCATACTTTATTAAATGGGCAAGCGTCTCTGCAGGATAGCTTGCATTTACCGCAACAATATCAAATTTATCCTCTAAAATTGCTTTGCGGAAGACCATTCTCCCGATACGTCCAAATCCGTTAATTGCTACTTTCGCCTTCATACACCGGCTCCTCCTATATCAATAAATGTTATACTTAATTGTTTTTTTATCTGCAATTAGTATAACATATTTACCTCCAAGTGGAAGCCTAAAAACCACAAATTAATAAGTTTAACTATTCTGAAAAAAGCGAAGATAACCATATAATTGTGACTATCTGACTAGCACGACTCCTATCCATCTGCGCTGCTTTTCTCACTCCTTTAATTTTGGTTACTAAAGTACACACTAGTAACGATAAGCGAGAGATTATGAGCTACCCAGATGCCGGTCATAAGGAAAAATGAGAAAGAAATGCCGTCAAAGATAATAATAAGAGCCCAGGCAGCGAGAAGAATAACTGATGTAGCATTCCAGGCGGCTGCTTTGGAACGAGCTGTTACATATTGCTGGCGTTCATCGAACAATCGTTTTTTCCTACCGACCCGGCGGTTGATAAAATAAATAATAATGATACACAGAACTCCAAGTAGTAAACCTGACAAGCCAGTCAAATTATTTACTAACGTTTCACTCAATATTCTCATCCCCTTCAAAAATAAATAAGTCTTCAATGCAGCAATTAAATAATTGAGCAAGCTTATGAGCCAAAACGAGAGAAGGATGGTATTTTCCTTTTTCCAGGGAAATAACTGTTTGTCTTGACACATTTAATTTTTTTGATAATTCTTCCTGTGTAATATTTCTCTCTGTGCGTTTTTCACGAATCTTATTTTTCATTTGTCCTCCTAACTCAACATAGTAAAGTAAGCTTTACGTAAAGTTTACTTTACTATCATTCTAATGTCAAGCGCACTTTACAAAGATAGTGTTTTAGCCTAAAAAAGAACCCGTCCATTATAGAGACGGGTTAAGGGGTCAGTTGCCATTCTTTGATGATTTCTAAAAGCTGCTCTTTCGTTTGCATAATGGAGCCATTATTATCAATTACCGCATCCGCTCTTTCGACTTTGTCAGCGAGCGGGAGCTGAGAAGCGATGCGGGCTTTAGCAGCTGCCTCATCTAAATGATTGCGAGCCATCAACCTGTCCAGTTGCGTGGCTTCACTTGTATAAACGACAATCACTTTTTCGACCATCCATGTCAATTCACTTTCGAATAAAAGCGGGATATCCATAATAATCGTTTGTTTTCCCGCTGCAACAGCTGCATCTTTCTCCGCAATCATAAACTGGCGCACAGCAGGATGAACAATGCTATTTAGCTTCTCCCGCTGCTCTTTATCGTTAAAAATAAGCTCTCCGAGTCGGCTTCGGTCTAGGGAGCCGTCAGGTAAAAGTATCCCTTCGCCAAATGTTTCAACAATTTGTAAAAGAGCTGGCCTACCCGGCTCAACTACTGCTCGGGCAGCCACATCTGCGTCCACTACTGTGTACCCCAATTCTTGTAGCAAGCGGCTCACCGTGCTCTTTCCGCTTGCAATGCCTCCGGTCAATCCAATGATTGCTGCCATGACTTCCTCCTCTTAACGGTTAAATTTTCAACGTTCCTAAGATGATTAATAAGATGCCGGGAAAAAAGGAAAGCCGCTGTACCCATTGAATCCCTGCAAACTTCCGGCCACAAGCCAGCCCTCCTGTAATAAACAGAAGGTTCATCACAGCTACAGCTGCCGCAAGTACAAGCGCCGGATAGCCAAGCATAGCCGCTCCAATTCCTGCACCGAATGCATCTAAAGAGAGAGCAAAGCCGAGCAGCAGGGCCTCCAAACCATTAATTGTGCCAGATTGATCCAAATCCGCAGCCGTTGGACGTTTAAAAATATGAACAACCACACCAAGCCGTTTCAACTCTAAATGGATAAGCGGCTTCTCTTCCATCTGCTCATGCACTTGTCTCTCCCGGAAAAATTGCCAAAGGACCCAAGCCCCGAGCACAATCAAAATAATACCGCCAAGTCGGCTGGCTGCTTGCTCACTGAACCATCTGCTTAGCCAATGGCCTGCCCCCATGGCAACGAGAAGCACTACCGCTGAACAAAGCGATAAAATAATGGAAGATTTAACCGGCAATTTTAGCTTTTTTAATCCGTAGGCAAGGCCTGCACTGAAACTGTCTAAACTGACCGCTGCTGCCAGCATAAATAACGAAATATACCCATCCATCAAACAGCTCCTCCCCTGTCAAAACGTTACTGTAGTATATGGAAGGAGGGATGGGAAGGTTCAATTTTATTAGCTTGGAAACGGCTGACAGTTTGGACAAAGATGCGTGCCGCGACCGGCTGTTCTTATTTTAACAATCAGTTCACCGCAACATTTACAAGGCTCTCCTTTACGGTTGTAGACAAAATGAGTTTCCTGGAATGTACCGGCCTGCCCCTGGCTGTTCACATACGATCGGACAGTACTTCCTCCTTTATCTACCGCTTCTTTCAATGTGGAAATAATCTCTTTTTGAAGAACAACAATCTCTTCTTCATTGAGTGAATTAGCCTTTCGTTCAGGGTGGATTCTCGCCCGGAAAAGAGCTTCATCTACATAAATATTGCCGAGACCCACAAACACTTTTTGGTCAAGCAGCACTGCCTTAATAGTTCTCTCAGTTTTCTTCAGCTTACTTTTTACGTATTCAACCGAAAAGTCCTCGGAAAACGGCTCAGGGCCAAGCTGTGACAGCGGCAGGGAATTATACTCCTGTCCCCGCTGAAATAAATGCATCGTGCCAAACTTACGTACATCCCGGTAGTGCAGCTCAGAGCCGTCTGTAAATTTAAATAATACGTGTGTATGAGGCTCTTCTTCTTCCCCGCACCCATGCAACCGGTATTTTCCTTCCATTCGCAAATGAGAAACGAGTGAATAATGATCAAGGGTAAAAATTAAAAATTTTCCTCTGCGCCCTATGTCATGAATCGTTTCACCGATCAAAGCATCAGCAAATTGCTCTGCCTGTTCTGGTTGTTTAATAATATTTGGCCACCGGATCTCCACCTCTTGGATGGTTTTACCGACGACAAGCTGTTGAAGAGTACGCCGGACAGTTTCTACTTCTGGCATTTCAGGCAAGTAGATCTCTCCTCTCTATGTTGTCTTTTATTATTTGGCATCGTACCATGTCGGTCCGTATGAATAATCAACCTTCAATGGAACCTTTAGTTGAATGGCCTGTTCCATTACTTCTGGGACAAGCTGCTTCATTATTTCAATTTCCTCTTTTGGCACTTCAAAAATTAATTCATCGTGTACTTGTAACAGTAGCTTGGAACGAAGCTTTTCATTCTCCAGTCTCTCGGCCACATCAATCATCGCTTTTTTAATAATATCAGCTGCACTTCCCTGAATTGGCGTATTCATCGCTGTTCGCTCTCCAAAGCCTCGTAAATTAAAGTTGCGGCTCGTGATTTCTGGAATGTAACGGCGGCGTTGCATCAGTGTAGTAACAAAACCTTTTTCTTTCGCCTCGCGGATGATGGAATCCATGTATTCTTTCACACCCGGATAAGTTTGTAAATAACGATCAATAAAGGTACCTGCTTCTTTTCTTGTGATGCCGAGACTTTGAGACAAGCCATAATCGCTGATCCCGTAGACGATACCAAAGTTGACTGCCTTTGCCTGCCTCCGCATATTGCTGTCTACTTCTTCCTGTGACACGTGGAACACATCAGCGGCTGTTGCTGTATGAATATCAAGGTCATGCAAGAAAGCATCGATTAATTTTTCATCATCAGCGATATGAGCAAGTACACGCAATTCAATTTGCGAGTAATCGGCGGCAAACATCACTGAATCAGGCTCTGACGGAATAAAAGCCTGGCGGATCTTTCTGCCTTCCTCCAAACGGATGGGGATGTTTTGCAAATTAGGTTCTGTTGAGCTTAACCGTCCTGTTTGCGTCAACGCCTGGTTGAAGCGTGTATGAATTTTGTGTGTATCAGCATCTACTACTTTAAGAAGCCCTTCAATATAAGTCGACTGAAGCTTGCCGAGCTGACGATAATGTAAAATATGGTCTACAATTTCGTGGGACGGCGCCAGTTTTTCAAGCACATCCGCCGAAGTAGAGTAACCTGTTTTTGTTTTTTTTATAGGTGGCAGCCCCAATTTCTCAAATAAAATTGTCCCAAGCTGCTTCGGCGAATTAATATTAAACTCGGTGCCTGCAAGTGAATAAATCGTCTTCTCAATATCAGCCAGCTTGCCTTTTAGCTCTTCGCCCATTTCCTTCAGACGGTTTATATCTACTTGAACACCTTCTGACTCCATATCAGCAAGAATGAGTGCGAGCGGCAGCTCCAGCTCATAAAATAATTCAAGCTGTTGGTTTTCTTCAAGTTCTTTTAGGCAAACCGCTTTTAATTCCTCAATTGCTGCTGCTTTTGAGGCGATATGCTCGGCATATACCGATCCTTCAGGAAGTTGGCGTTTGGCTCCCTTTCCATATACCGCTTCATCTGATTGAATAGATGAGATGCCATGCAGCTTCGCTACGGCAGCGAAATCTTCCGGTGACTCAGATGGGTTGAGCAAATAAGAAGCAAGCCAGATATCAAAGTCAATTCCCTTGAGCTCAATTCCATAGCGCCTTAATCCAATAATAGTACGCTTTGCATCATAAACAGATTTTTTCTTCGTTTCATCCTCTGCCCATTTTTTAAAAACGGCTGACTGAAATGCCGCTTCTGCCGGAATAAAGTACGTTCCCTTTTCCCCACTTATCCCAAAACCAGCTATATCTGCCCGGTGATAGTTTTCAGTAATCATTTCTAAATAGAAGGAATCCTCTCCACTAAAAAGATCGTCTGTCAGTTCTGTCACAGACTCATAATGTACGTCTTCATGAGCAGAAGCTTCTTCTACCGGACGGTCCAGCTTTTCCAGCAGCGAGTTAAATTCAAGTTCCTTAAATAACTCATATACTTTTTCATTATCCGCTTCATGATATTCCAGGTTGCCTATCGAAAAGTTAATGGGAACCTCACGAAGAATCGTCGCCAGCTCTTTGCTCATTAAAGCGAGATTCTCGTGCTCGCGTAGTTTTTCTTGCAACTTTTTCCCACTCACCTCATCGATAGATGCAAGTAAGTTTTCTACAGAACCAAATTGCTTTAATAGCTTGATCGCTGTCTTTTCTCCAACTCCAGGTACACCCGGAATGTTATCAGAAGAATCACCCATTAAACCCTTCATATCAATGATTTGTTCTGGTGTTAGCCCATACTTTTCCTCAACGTGAGCAGGAGTATATTCTTCAATGTCGGTAATTCCTTTTCTTGTAATACAGACGGTAGTCGCATCAGAGGCAAGCTGAGTTAAATCTTTATCTCCTGAATAAATTTTAATTTCATATCCATCTTTTTCCGCCTGAAGCGACAAGGTCCCAATAATATCATCTGCTTCATAATTTTCCAGTTCATATTGAGCAATACCGTAAGCTTTCAGCAATTCACGGATATAAGGAAATTGCTCAGACAGCTCAGACGGTGTTTTTTGCCGGCCGCCTTTATAATCGCTGTATGTTTGATGCCGGAAAGTTGTTTTACCGGCATCAAAAGCAACAAGAAGATGTGTAGGTTGCTCTTCCTTTAATACTTTTAAAAGCATCATAGCAAAGCCATAAACTGCATTGGTATGGACACCTTTGTTGTTATTCAATAAGGGCAAGGCGAAAAACGCCCGATAGGCAATGCTGTTGCCGTCAATTAATACGATTTTTTTCTTCAAAGCGGTCATCCTCCTCTTGCTTATTTAAGAAAACGGTAAACGTGGTGCCTTCATTGGCTTTACTTTTTACAAAAATCTCCCCATCATGCGCCTCGATAATATGTTTGACAATGGCTAATCCAAGACCAGTGCCTCCTGAATTGCGGCTTCTCGCTTTATCTACCCGGTAAAAACGCTCAAAAATCCGCGGTATCTCTTCCGGATTTATGCCAATGCCATTATCTTCTACTTCAACGATTACCCGGTTCTCTTTATCAAAGGCCCTTACTTCTATATGGCCTCCTTCTTGTGTATACAAGATAGCGTTTGTCAATAAGTTAAAAAATACTTGTTTTAGCCGACTGGCGTCTCCAGTAATCCATAAATCTTTCTCCAGTTGCAGTGACAAATCAATCCGCTTAGCTTCAAAGCGATTTTGCAAGGAGGGAATCACTTCTTTTATCACTTCATCTATAGACAAGTTTGTTGTGTGAAGAGAAATTCCCTTTTGTTCAATTTTCGATAATTCCAACAAATCCATAACAAGAGTTTGCATTCGTTCACTCTCTTTTAAGATAATGTTCAAAAACATCTTCAGTGCCTCTTTATCTTCGAGCGCCCCGTCCAGCAAAGTTTCGGTAAAGCCTTTAATGGAAGTAATAGGCGTTTTCAACTCATGGGAAACATTTGCCACAAAATCTTTGCGCATTTGCTCCAGCTTTTTCAAACTTGTAATATCATGAAAGACAATCAATATGCCTTTCCATTCAGCATTCGTTCCAATGATCGGCGCACCGGACACTTCAAAATGCTTTCTTTCAATCCCAAGTGGCAATAACAGCTGCCTGCGTATATTTTGCTCGGTCATGAACACTTCTTCAATAATATCAATGACTTCCGATTGTGGGATTGCCTCATGATACCTCTTTCTTATTAATCGTTTGTTTTCCAAATGGAAATGTTTTTTAAACGATCGATTCACCATAATGATGAAACCGCGATCATCTATTAGAAGCAAACCGCTTTCCATATTTTCAATTAAGGTCGATAGCCGATTTTGATGAACTTCTTGCGCTTGCATCATTTCCTGCAAATTCCGAGCAAGAATATTAATGGAAGTATTCAGCGTCCCTACTTCATCCGCAGGAATTTCATGCGTTCTGGCCCGATAGTTCCCTTTTGCAAGCTCTATCGCTACTTTCGTTGCCGATTCGATTGGTTTAGTATAGCGATTCGTAATTTTGGTACTAAACAATGTGAGCAGCACGAGAGAGACCCCGAGAGAGAAAAGCAAAATAAGCCAAATTTGCTGGTAAATATCATCAAGATCCTTCACTTTTGTATTTACTACAATCATTCCATCGATTTGACCCGCCTGATTCTCTATCATTCGCCAATGATAATGTTCACCAAACTTGCTAGCAAGCGATTCTTGATAAGCAGTGGAGGGATCGGTATTAGCCAGCCTTTTAACGACCTTTCGATGATCAGATCTAGATGGATCGTCAAAAGCCCCGCTGTCAAAAATTAATCGGCCAGAGGGATCGGCAAGGGAAATCCGTACATGTAGCTGTTTGCTCCAATCTTTTATAGTGTCCTCGTTCAAGGACTCCAGACCACCTTGCCGAGTAATCTGTCCGGCTAATAGTTCTGTCTCTTTTTCCAAACGTTCATTAAATGTGGATAAATAATAGCCTTTGAACACCTGTCCCAGCATAATGCCAAGTGCCACCAGAACAAGAACAATTAAAGAAAGAAGAGCAAGCACAAGCCGGGTACGGAACTTAATCATGAAGGCTTTGGCTCCTCTAATTTATAGCCTAATCCGCGGATCGTTTTTATGTACTCGGGCTTTCTCGTATTATGTTCAATTTTCTCACGCAAATGGCTGATATGCACATCAACAATTCGTGTATCACCGGCAAAATCATATTTCCAAACAGCACTTAACAGCTGATCACGTGTTAATACACGTCCTTTATGCTCCATTAAATATAGAAGTAACTCAAACTCTTTCGGTGTAAGCTCCAGTAAGTTCCCTCGAAAATACGCTTCATATTTTTCTGGATAAATAACGATTTCTGAAACGGTCAGTCCGTTCTCCTGTCCATTTGTTTCTTCTACTTTCGGCATATGCTGCAGCCGGCGTAAAATAGCCTTCACCCGTGCCAGCAATTCTCTTGGACTAAATGGCTTTGTCATGTAATCATCCGCACCTAGTTCAAGGCCAAGTACTTTATCAAACTCTTCATCCTTTGCTGTCAGCATTAAAATTGGTGTGGACACTTTTCTCTGCCGAAGCTCCTTACATACTTCCATTCCATCCAGCCGTGGAAGCATCCAATCCAGCACAAGCAAATCTGGAAGTTCCTCCAATGTTTTTTTGAGCGCTTCCTCCCCATCATATGCTGTGATAACTTCATATCCAGCCTGCTCTAAGTTGTATTTAATTAGCGTTACAATAGATGGCTCGTCATCTACCACTAAGACTCTTTTGTTCATTTTGCCCTCCCTGGAAAGTAATGACCGTTCTTTCTCAATTATACCTTAACCTTCTATTGTTGAAAAAGGAAGAAACGCGACTCCTTCGATGTCGGTCTTTTACGATAAAAATCAATACAAAAACCCCCAGGGGAAACTGGGGGTTTTTGTAAATACCTATTTATCAAGAAAGAACACTCATCACATTACGCACAGAATCAACTGATTTTTGCAGCGCCGCCTTCTCATTCTCTGTTAGCTCAAGCTCAATTACTTTTTCAATGCCATCTTTACCGAGAATTGTCGGTACCCCTAGATAAAGGCCC
This sequence comes from Pseudobacillus sp. FSL P4-0506, assembly GCF_038003025.1. NCBI lineage: Bacteria > Bacillati > Bacillota > Bacilli > Caryophanales > Bacillaceae > Pseudobacillus > Pseudobacillus sp. FSL P4-0506. The sequence continues at coordinate 1,657,353 of NZ_JBBOOI010000001.1, read as the reverse complement.
TCGTGTCCATATTCACCTTCAAGATAAGCAATAGCAGGAAGAATGCGGCGTTGATCTTTCAAAATAGCCTCTGCCATTTCTACAAGGGAAGCAGCTGGTGCATAGTAAGCAGAACCGTTACCTAAAAGAGAAACGATTTCACCGCCGCCTTTGCGTGTACGTTCAACAATGGCCTCAAGACGATCTTGCGGAATCAATTTTTCTAAAGGAATACCGCCTGCGTAAGAATAACGTACAAGTGGGACCATGTCATCGCCGTGGCCGCCAAGAACAAAGCCTGTAATATCTTTTACAGACAAATTTAACTCTTGTGCAACGAATGTACGGAAACGAGCGGTATCAAGAACGCCTGATTGGCCGATCACGCGGTTTTTCGGGAATCCTGATTCTTTAAACACAGTATAAGTCATCGCATCGGCAGGGTTCGTTAGCACGATAATATGGCAATTTGGAGAGCTTTTCGCAATTTCAGCTGTTACAGCCTTCATCACTTTTTGGTTTGTTTGTACCAGGTCATCCCGGCTCATCCCTGGCTTACGAGCAATTCCAGCTGTAATGATGACCAGATCAGAATCTTTCGTATCTTCATAGCTGGATGTACCGATGATGTTCGTATCAAATCCTTGCACAGGACTTGCTTCAAGCATATCAAGGGCTTTGCCTTTGGTTGGGCCTTCCGCTTGTGGAATATCAACTAGTACAACGTCTCCTAGTTCTTTCTGTGCAAGCAAAAATGCCGTTGTTGCTCCTGTAAATCCCGCACCGATGACAGAAATCTTTTTACGTTTCAAAGACATGTGTGAGTCCCCCTTAAAATTAGGTATGGTATGGAATACATATAACACCGTTCCTTTGTAAAAAGAACGGTGTTGATACTAATTAAAGGTTCTTGATTAATTCATCAGCAAACTCAGAAGTTTTTACTTCTGTTGCGCCTTCCATTAAACGGGCAAAGTCATAAGTAACTACTTTAGACGCAATGGTTTTTTCAACAGATGCAGTGATAAGATTAGCTGCTTCATTCCATCCTAAGTGTTCAAGCATTAATACACCTGAAAGTAGAACAGAAGAAGGATTTACTTTATCAAGTCCTGCATATTTTGGAGCTGTTCCGTGTGTCGCTTCAAAAATAGCATGTCCTGTTTCATAGTTAATATTGGCTCCCGGTGCAATTCCGATTCCACCCACTTGTGCAGCAAGTGCATCAGAAATGTAGTCACCGTTTAAGTTCATTGTTGCTACTACATCAAATTCTTTTGGACGAGTTAAAATTTGTTGAAGGAATATATCAGCAATGGCATCTTTAACGATGATCTTGCCAGCAGCTTCTGCATCAGCCTGCGCTTTGTTTGCTGCTTCTGTTCCCTGTTCTTCTTTAATTTTATCGTACTGAGCCCAAGTGAATACTTTTTCGCCGAATTCTTTTTCAGCTAATTCATAGCCCCAGTTTTTGAACGCACCTTCAGTAAATTTCATAATGTTACCTTTATGTACTAAAGTAACAGATTTGCGGCCTTCTTTAATAGCATAGTTGATCGCTGCTCGTACTAAGCGAGTAGTTCCTTCTTTAGAGATTGGCTTAATACCAATACCTGAAGTTTCAGGGAAACGGATTTTATTTACACCCATTTCATTTTTCAGGAAGTCGATGACTTTTTTCACTTCATCTGAACCTTCCTTGTATTCAATACCAGCGTAAATATCTTCTGTATTTTCACGGAAGATAACCATATCAGTATCTTCAGGGCGTTTGATCGGAGAAGGTACTCCGTCGAAGTAACGAACAGGACGCAAGCAGACGAATAAGTCTAATTCCTGGCGAAGCGCTACGTTTAAAGAGCGGAATCCGCCGCCGATTGGTGTTGTTAATGGACCTTTAATAGCAATCAAATATTCACGAATTTGCTCTAGTGTTTCTTCCGGAAGCCATTCGCCTGTTTTGTTAAATGCTTTTTCTCCGGCATATACTTCTTTCCATTCGATCTTCTTTTCACCGTTATATGCTTTCTCAACAGCAGCATCAAGTACACGGGAAGCTGCTGCCCAGATATCAGGGCCAATTCCGTCCCCTTCAATGAATGGGATTACTGGATGGTTTGGTACATTTAAAACTCCATTTGATACAGTAATTTTTTCGCCTTGTGACATGAAAAATACCTCCAATTCCATAATCAAAGGTTAGAGGCATACGCCCTCTAACCTCTGTTACTCAATTTATATTACACCAATTTTTTGGGTGTTTGTAAATATTAGAATTACTTGCGCTTACCGATCGGTACGTACTCTTGCATACCAGGACCTGTGTATTCAGCACGTGGACGGATTAAACGGTTGTTTGAATACTGTTCCAAGATGTGTGCCAACCAGCCAGATACACGGCTTACAGCAAAAATTGGCGTGAACAAATCATGCTCTATGCCCAGGCTATGGTAAACGGATGCAGAATAGAAATCCACATTTGGCGGAAGTTTCTTCTGCGTTGTTACAAGTTCCTCAATTTGTGTGGACATCTCGTACCATTGTGGCTCTCCAGTTAATTCTGTCAATCTTCTTGACATTTCCTTCAAGTGCTTCGCACGCGGGTCGCCTTGACGGTATACACGATGGCCGAAGCCCATAATTTTTTCTTTATTGTTTAACTTGCTCAAGATATACGGCTCTACGTTATCAACGGAACCGATCTCAGTGAGCATTTTCATTACCTGCTCATTCGCCCCGCCATGAAGCGGGCCTTTTAAAGCAGAAATGGCTGCTGTTACTCCAGAATAAACGTCAGATAAAGTAGCTACACATACGCGAGCTGTAAATGTAGAAGCGTTTAATTCATGGTCCGCATGCAGAACGAGCGCTTTGTCAAACGCTTCGATTTCGACAGCCTCCGGTTCTTTTCCGGAAAGCATGTACAGGAAGTTCGCTGCTAAACCGAAATCTTTGCGTGGCGCTATCGGCTCTTCGCCTTTACGGATGCGGGCAAACGCAGTTACAAGCGCAGGGATTTTTGCTTGCAGACGAACTGCCTTGCGGTAATTTGCTTCCTCGCTCATAACATCCGCTTCTTCATCGTACAAACCAATTAATGAAACAGCTGTGCGGAGGGCGGCCATTGGATGGACTTTATCAATTGGATACATTTTAAAGTGGTTAAGTACTTCTTGAGGAAGATCATAGCTGTCTGACAATTGCTGCTTCAGCTCATCTAGCTCTGCCTGTGTAGGAAGTTTTCGGTGCCATAGCAGATAAATAACTTCTTCAAAGCTTGCATTTTCAGCTAAATCATCGATGTTGTAGCCAGCGTATGTAAGAGTGTCATCAATAATAGAGCTTACTGAAGATGTTGTTGCTACTACTCCTTCTAATCCACGAGCGGTCGTCATAATCATTCTCTCCTTCGACTGTTAATTTCCCCCATTGCCTTTTTTGAAACCATTTTTAACTGAGTTCTTGCTCAGTAAAGTTTCATGTAAAACACGAACATTTTTAAAGATTGCGCTTTCACCTGATATTATAAACAATAATTTAATGTTTGTGAATGAAAAGTGTCTAAAATTCTACAAAATCGCCATGGTTTCTCAACAAAACACGGGGAAAAAACATGTTATACTAAAAAATTATTTTCTTCCTGTACTCATTATACATGGGAGCGGCTAAAATTTCTATTGAAACCACTCAAGAACTTTCATAACCGTGTAGGCGATGCCTGCGCCGATCAATGGACCAACGGCCACGCCATTAAAAAGAGCTACCGCTGCAATCGTTCCAAAGACAAGTGCGGTCGTAATATGAGGATCCTCCGCCAGCAACGTCACGCCGCTTTTGCCGAGAAGGGCTACAAGCATACCAGAGATGAGAGCGATCCATGCATAAGGAGACTTTAGAGAATCCCCCAGCTCCCTAAACCCAATTTCTCCTGTCGCAATCGGCACCAACACCGCAATAGTAATGACTGCTACTCCCCAGTTGATTCCCTTCGTTTGAACAGCCGCAAACAGCTTGTCATCTAAACCAATCACTTTCAGTACGAGCAAAACAATAACAGCCAGAAGAAGCGATTGATTTTTCGCAATGAGCGCGATGGCAAGTAACATCAGTAAGAATAGATAAGGCTGCATATCTCTACCCCTTTCTTTTATGCAATTTTTGTCGTTATAATACGAGCCATTTTTCTTTCTCTCCCCTGATCAGATTGATACAATGTGAGGCATAGGAGGTGAAGCCTTGAATTCATCCAACTGGCATAGGTTGATACGCTTTCTGATTGTAATTATTTCCACCGCGTTACTTTTACTCTCTTTATATTATGTTGCAAAAATAACGTACCCATTTATCATCGGCTTTGCAGTTGCTTTTCTTATTCAGCCATTCGTTCGTTTTTTGGAGAAAAAGGTGAGGTTGCCACGAGCTGCTGCTGCCGGCACAGCTATCCTTCTTATTTTGGCTATTTTCGCTGGTGGAATGACGCTTTTAATCGCTGAAATTGTTTCAGGCGCGAATTATTTCGCCTCTGTTGTTCCCCGCCACGTTCACGTTGTAGTGGAGCAAATAGAAAACCTCTTCGCTTCTCAAGTGATCCCAATATATGAACGGGCAGCAGGGCTGTTTCATTCTCTTGATACCGGCCAGCAGGAGACCATCTCTACAAACATTCGCCAAGCAGGGGAACAGTTCGCCTCAACAGCAGGAGAGTTTATCCAGAACTTCTTTTTGAAACTCCCAAAATTAATCTCATGGGTCCCTAATTTCGCGACCGCATTAATTTTCTCATTTCTTGCTGCTTTTTTCATTACTAAAGATTGGGAGAATCTTCAGAAGCGGACGATTCATTACTTACCCGTAAAAGCAAGGACAAGCTTGATTAACGTGTTTGCCGCTTTAAAAAGGGCGTTATTCGGCTTTTTGCGCGCCCAATTGACACTCATTTCGATTACGACCTTTATCGTTCTTGTAGGATTGCTTATTTTGCGGGTAAATTATGCAATTACACTCGCTCTTGTTGCGGGGCTTGTTGATTTGCTTCCTTATCTCGGGACAGGCACCCTATTCGTGCCATGGATTATATACGAATTTATTGCCGGAGATACTGGCCTAGCCATTGGTTTAACTGTTTTATACGTGATCATCATTGTTCAGCGTCAGATTATGGAGCCTAAAGTATTGTCCTCCAGCATCGGCCTGGACCCTCTAGCTACGCTGATTGCCTTATTTGTCGGCTTTAAGCTTGCTGGTTTCTTCGGTCTGATTCTCGGCCCTGTTACACTCGTTATTATTAACGCTCTCAGCAGTGCAGGAGTATTTACAGATTTACGAAACTATATTACAGGAGAAGATGTGCCACCTCCGATGAAATAGAAAAGCGTCAGCCGCTGGCTGACGCTTTTCTATTTCATGATAATGACATTTCCATTTTGAAAAGAACGACGAAATAGTTTTAATAAGAGTGGTTTAACCCATTTTCTTGTGAAGGGAAGCAAAAGTAAAAAACCTAAAATATCTGTAATAAAGCCCGGGGCTAAAAGCAACAAGCCGCCGACCAATATGCATACGCCATCGATTACCGTATCACCAATGAACCGGCCGTTCTGAATATCTTCACGCAACTTTATAACCGCCTGCATTCCTTGTTTCTTAGCAAAATAAGCTCCTAAAAAACCTGTTGTTAAAATCAACAGAAATGTTGGCCAAACTCCTATAGTTTTTCCTGAAAGCATCAGTAGACTAATTTCCAATGCCGGAGCAACAATAAAAATAAATAATAAATATCGCAACGGATTTTCCCCTTTTTAAACAATTTATGTTCTTCTTTATTGTATCATCCCTCCCCAGCCGTCCGCAAAAATAGACGCATCTATTGTCTCTTCATACACTTGTTACTTATAAAAAAAGCTGTTCAGCAGCCGACAATCTGTCAGTTGCTGAACAGCTTTCATTTTCTTAATTAAAGGACATTGGCATGCCCGTTATAAACAATGCCTCTGGAGGCATCCACAGTAATTTCTTGTCCATCCTTTAAAATCGACGTCGCTTCTTCTACTCCAACTAGGACCGGAATGCCCAAATTGATACCGACAACAGCACCGTGGCTTGTCAATCCACTTTCCTCTGTAATCAGCGCTGCACATTTTTCGATAGCCGGCACCATGTCTCTGTCGCTGCCGATCGTTACAAGGATGTCCCCTTCTTCTATCCTTTCTAGTGCTTCTGATGCGTTTTTAGCAACGACGACCTTGCCATAAGCCGATTTTCGCCCAATCCCTTGGCCTTTCATTAAAACGTCCCCAACCACATGGATTTTCATCAGATTTGTCGTACCCGATTCGCCTACTGGAACACCGGCTGTGATGACGATTAAATCTCCGTGCTTGACGAGACCCGTACTTATGCTTTGTTGTACAGCGAGCTCAAGCATTTCATCTGTTGTCTTTACTTTAGGACCGATATTTGGGAATACTCCCCAGACAAGTGCAAGGCTGCGTGAAACTCGTTCACTGGATGTAACCGCGACAATCGGTGCTTTTGAACGATAGCGTGAAATCATTCGAGCAGTGTGTCCACTCTCCGTTGGCGTCACAATCGCTTGTACATCTAAATTGTTTGCCGTATGGGCCACTGATTGTCCGATCGCATCGGTCATTGTATGTCCACTTACTTTGCTACGTATAGATAAGATTTCTGAGTAATTTAAAGCCGTCTCTGTGCGATCTGCAATGCTGTGCATCGTTTGTACCGCCTCAAGAGGATACGTTCCTGCAGCTGTTTCCCCAGAAAGCATAATCGCATCTGTACCATCAAAAATAGCATTGGCTACATCACTTGCTTCCGCACGTGTCGGGCGCGGGTTACGCTGCATGGAATCAAGCATTTGTGTCGCCGTAATAACCGGCTTGCCGAGAGTGTTGCAACGCTGAATTAACCTTTTTTGCACGAGCGGCACTTCCTCGGCAGGAATTTCCACGCCAAGATCTCCGCGTGCTACCATCAATCCATCCGATACCTCAAGAATGCTGTCGATATTATCGACTCCTTCTTGATTCTCAATTTTAGGGATGATTTGAATATGGCTCGCTCCATGCAGTTCCAGCAACTCATGAATCTCGAGAACGTCAGAAGCGCGACGAACAAAAGAAGCAGCAATAAAGTCAACGTCTTGTTCAATACCGAACTTGATATCTTCTGCATCCTTTTCAGTAATTCCTGGAAGATTGATCGATACACCGGGCACATTTACACCCTTTTTATTTTTTAGCGTGCCACTGTTCAGTACTTTTGTTTGGATTTCGCCTGCTGATCTATCGATGTCTGTTACTTCAAGGGCAATTAAGCCGTCATCCAACAGGATTTTTCCTCCCGGCTTAATATCCTCTATCAATCCCTCATATGTAACCGAAAATTTTTCGGATGTTCCGAGCACTTCATGCATAGATACTATCACTTGACTGCCAGCTGTTAGCTCTATAGCATCATTTTCCATATTATGTGTGCGAATTTCAGGGCCTTTCGTATCTAACAAAATACCGATTGTTTTTCCGGTCTTCTTTGCAGCTTCGCGAATATTTTTGATTCGCTGTGCATGCTCTTCGTGATTCCCATGGGAAAAATTCAAACGGGCAATATTCATGCCAGCTTCCATTAACTTTTCGAGCATGGACGGGCTTTCACTTGCCGGACCAATCGTACATACAATCTTTGTCTTTCTCATCTTTTGAGAGCCTCCTCGTGAAAATCAATTAAATAGATAACTCTTTAGCTAATCGGGAAATATTTAGATCCAGCTTATGTGGAAGAGCTAGTGCTTCTACAATGTCATAATCAACCAGCTCATTGCGCTCAATGCCGACTGCACGGCCGCCTTTTCCTGCTATCAACAGCTCGACAGCTCGAGCACCAAGCCGGCTTGCAAGCATCCGGTCGGCAGCTGTTGGAGAGCCCCCTCGCTGCATATGGCCAAGCACAGATACCCTCGTTTCAATTCCAGTCATTTTTTTTACTTTCTCAGCAAAGTCATTTCCACTCATTACGCCTTCAGCCACAATAATAATACTGTGTCTTTTTCCGCGCTCAAGCCCATTCAACAGCCGGACTTTGATCGCCTCCATATCAAGTGGTTCTTCCGGAATTAAGATCGTTTCCGCCCCGCCAGCAAGGCCGGCCCACAACGCCAGATCTCCGGCGTTTCTTCCCATTACTTCCACGATAAATGTGCGTTCATGAGAACTTGCCGTATCTCGGATTTTATCAATTGCATCAATGATCGTGTTTAAAGCCGTATCAAAACCGATTGTGAATTCGGTGCCCGGAATATCATTATCGATTGTCCCGGGTACACCGACACACGGATAGCCAAGCTCAGTAAGTGCTTTTGCCCCGCGGTAAGAGCCATCGCCGCCAATCACAACAAGCCCTTCTATTCCATGTTCTTCCAACTGTTTCAATCCTTTTTTCTGCCCTTCTGCTGTTTGAAATTCGGGGCATCTTGCCGATCGGAGAATCGTTCCTCCCCGATGAATAATATCGCCAACTGAACCTACTTCCATCTTGTGAATATTGCCTGAAATTAACCCTTGGTATCCTTGGTAAACCCCATATACTTCCAGGTTATGATAAATCGCTTCACGGACAACAGCACGAACGGCTGCATTCATTCCCGGTGCGTCACCACCGCTCGTCAACACTCCGATACGTTTCACATGGATCCCTCCGTCTCGCCTGGATATGTATCTTTTTACAGACATAGCTAAACAGTTCTTATTGTTTGGCTCATTCTCTACTTGTCTCTTCTAAAATAACAGAAAGGTCTGACCTTCACAATGTTTATGGAGTTCCATGATCAATTAGATAGGGCTATATTTTATAAACATTTAAAAAAGAACGTGCTTTTGCCTTTCGCTGCACGTTCTTCTTTTCCCGCTGTCTATTTGCACGAAACAATCAGAGTGTGTACTCTCCGATCTGTTTATATTTCATATAACGATTGTCCAATAATTCCGGAATCGATAAATGAAGAAGCTCTTCAAGAGCCGGCTTCAGCGTTTGATCAATTAATGCTGCTTGTTGGGCAACATTTCGATGGGCTCCTCCGCTCACTTCAGGGACAATGGCATCAATGACTCCTAAGTCTTTTAAATCTCCTGCTGTGATCTTCATTGTTTCTGCAGCCCTTTTTGCCTGAGAGGCATCTTTCCAAAGCAGAGCCGCAGCCCCTTCTGGGGAAATAACAGAGTAAGTGGAATTTTCCATCATAAATAATTTATCGCCGATGCCTAGACCAAGGGCTCCTCCGCTTCCGCCTTCGCCGATAACAATACAGATAATAGGCACTTCCATGCCAGCCATTTCAAACAAGTTTTTCGCAATTGCTTCGCTCTGTCCTCGTTCTTCAGCGGCCTTCCCTGGGTAAGCACCTTTCGTATCGATCAGACAAATAATCGGGCGCTTAAATTTTACTGCCTGGTTCATTAGACGAAGTGCCTTTCGATATCCTTCCGGGTGCGGCATGCCAAATGTCCGCTTAATATTTTCCTTCGTGTCCCGTCCTCGCTGATGACCGATAACAGTTACTGGTAGGCCGTGATATTTAGCTACTCCACCGACAATCGCTCCATCATCGCCAAACAATCGATCGCCATGAAGCTCCATAAAATCGGTAAATAAATAGCTAATATAATCCAGCGTTGTCGGCCGTTCCGGATGCCGGGCCATTTGTACACGGTCCCATGGTGTCATGCTTTCATAAATATCTTTCTCAAGCTTTTTCAAGCGTTGTTCCAGCTTTTCAATCTCTTCCGTCAAATCAACATCCGAAGTTGAAGTAAACTCTTTTAATTCAGCAATCTTTCCTTTTAGTTCCATCACTGGTTTTTCAAATTCTAAACCAATCATGCCAATTCACCACCCGGTTGATGTATGTCCAGTAAAAAGGCGATCTTTTCCTTGATTTCATGACGATGAAGTACTGCATCCAGCTGGCCATGCTTTAATAAAAATTCGGCTGTCTGGAAATCTTCCGGCAGCTTTTCGTGGATCGTCTGCTCAATAATCCGCCTGCCTGCAAATCCAATCAATGCGCCTGGTTCTGCGAAATTATAGTCTCCAAGGGAAGCAAAACTTGCGGATACGCCGCCAGTGGTAGGATGCGTCATAATGGAAATAATCAACCCGCCATTTTCGCTAAAACGTTTTAAAGCTACACTTGTTTTCGCCATTTGCATTAACGAAAGCACACCCTCTTGCATTCTGGCTCCACCTGAGGCAGTGAAAATAATAAACGGTACTCCCCGGCGTCCTGCTTCCTCAATTGCTCTCGTAATCTTTTCGCCAACCACTGATCCCATACTTCCCATCCGGAAATTAGCATCCATAATGGCAACAACGGCTTCAAAGCCTTCCACCCGGCCAATGCCGGTTAAAACAGCTTCATTCATTTTTGTTTTTTGCCGGTCTGCCTCCAGCTTTTCCAGATACCCCGGGAAATTCAGCGGATTTGTTGAAGAAAGTCCGGCGTCGAATTCCTCGAATGTTCCCTCATCAATAAAAGAATTACAACGTTCAATTGCCGTCATTCCATGATGATGGCCACACTGCAAGCAAACACTTAAATTTTTCTTTAGTTCTTTTGTATACATGATCTTTTTGCAGTTAGGGCATTTTTGCATAATGCCTTCAGGTACGTCTTGCTTACTAGCTTCTGTAGGTATCGTCGCATACTTTCTTTTTTTTGGTTTTTGTTTGTTAAATAAATCTTTAATCAAGTTGCATCCTCTCCCTGTAAAAAGCTTGAACCTAGTTATCTGACTTTATGAGACGGACAGCAAAAAACAGAACAGCCTAAAGCTGTTTGTAAGCGTCAATAACATCTTTTATGTTTCTAGTCTTCACTATAGAAATCAAATGGATAAAAGCCTCTTTATTCGTTAATAGTCTATCCTCTTTGTGAATTGCCGCGGCATAATCAGATACGATCAACCAGATCTTTTTTAAAAGCGAATTACCGCTTATATCCATTAAGAAAGCAAAAAAGCTCTGCTCCGTAAACGATTCGTCTTTTATTCTTTCAGCAAGCTCTGACATTAATTCCTCTAAATGTGGAAGTAAGACAACAGAGGATAAACAGCCGATTTCCATAATCTCTTTCGTTAGCCGAACATCTTTTTGAGTCTGTTCTCTTTGCAAAATAAATGTGCTTAGCAATTGAACGAGCTGATGATCGCTGAAATCACGAAGAAATGTTCCCTCTCCTCGTCTTGTTTCAATCAATCCAAGTAGTTCCAGAGCCCGCAATGCCTCTCTAACAGAGGACCGGGCAGCAGACAGCCGCTCAGACAGCTCCCTCTCAGATGGCATCTTGTCCCCCGGAGTCAAGCCGTCTGCTGCGATCATCTCACGGATTTTGTCTACCACTTCCGCAAACTTTGATTGCGGTCGTTCATTTTCCACAGCTTTATTCACCTTTTCCGATAAGAGACAACTGCATCGTACGTTGGCGAATTTCCTCAGGATCAGCTTTCAAGCGGGCTACACCCGTTTCCATTGCTGCCTTTGCCACTGCCGATGCTACCGCTGGAGCTACACGCGGATCAAACGGACCTGGTATCACGTAGTCAGCATTTAGTTCGTGATCCTCAATCAGTCCCGCAATAGCCTCTACAGCTGCCTGCTTCATTTGTTCATTGATGTGCGTCGCGCGTACATCAAGTGCACCACGGAAAATTCCCGGAAAAGCGAGAACATTATTTACTTGATTCGGGAAGTCTGAACGCCCAGTTCCAATCACACGGGCTCCTGCCATTTTTGCCTCTTCCGGCATGACTTCCGGTACCGGATTTGCCATCGCAAAAATAATAGGTTCTGGATTCATTGTTTGAATCATTTCTTTTGTGAGGGCGCCGGCAACAGATACACCAATAAACACATCCGCCCCCTTAATGACGTCCTTAAGTGAACCTTCCTGACGGTGAACATTCGTATACTTGGCCACTTCTTCTTTCACAGGGTTCATTCCTTCTTGACGCCCTTCATAAATAGCCCCACGAGAGTCACACATAATGACATCACGCACTCCATAGCTTGTAAGCAGCTTGATGATAGCAATGCCAGCTGCTCCAGCACCATTGGCCACTACTTTAATGTCTTTGAACTTTCTTCCCGTTAATTTTAGAGCATTCAACAGACCTGCCACTGTGACGATAGCCGTTCCATGCTGATCATCGTGGAAGATGGGAATGTTCGTTTCCTTCTTAAGGCGTTCCTCAATTTCAAAGCAATGAGGAGCTGCAATATCTTCTAAATTGACTCCTCCGAATGTTGGCTCCATCAGCTTTACAGTTTCTATGATCTTCTCTGGATCTTCTGTATTTAAGCAGATTGGAAACGCATCTACGCCAGCAAAACTTTTAAATAACACTGCTTTCCCTTCCATAACAGGCATCGCTGCCTCTGCCCCAATATTTCCAAGCCCAAGAACGGCGGTTCCGTTAGAAACGACCGCTACCGTGTTCCCTTTAATGGTATAATCAAACACTGTTTCAGGCTTTTCATAGATTTCCTTACATGGCTCTGCGACACCCGGTGAATAGGCCAGGCTTAAATCTCTTGCATTTTTCACTTTTGTTTTAATGCCAGTAGACAACTTTCCTCTATTAACCTTATGCATATGTAATGCTTCTTCTCTAAGTGACATCTTTTTCTCTCCCTATTTCGGCAATTCTAACCGCTCTCAGTGGTCAGACCACGTTTTTGTCTATTACACACAATAAACTATCAGCGATCAGTTGTAAAGTAAAGAATTATTTAAGTACTACATTCTCGCTGCCGACGAGCTTTCTTAATTCCTCCAGCAGCGATTCTGCCGGCTTAACGGCGCTTCTTCCATGAAGCTTAACCGTTTGCCGGTTCTTTTCATAATGAAGAACAACAGGCACATTTCCTTTGGAAAAGCTGATCAGCCGGTGAATATCCTCAAGAATTAAATGTTCATCCGGTACCTCTGGTATTTTTATGTACAGCGTTTTTTCTCTTTCTACCTGCCACTCTTCCACCTCTTCTAAGCTGTACACCTGATTCACTATCAATTGTTTACGGCCGTTTCGTTCTTCCGCATTTCCTGATAGATAAAGAATAGCACCTTTTTCTAGAAGAGTGGAATACCTTCTATATGAAGTTGGGAATAAGACACCTTCTATTTCACCGCTGTTATCTGAGCAATGAACAAATGCCATATTTTCTCCCTTTTTCGTGCGGATGACTTTTACTTCGTTTACAAAAACACCGACAGACACACTGCGGCTGCCAGCAGACAATCGAACAATTGGAAGAGCTCCCTCTTGCTCAAAAAGCTGCTTATACTGTTCTATTGGATGAGCAGACAAGTAGAAGCCGATGACTTCCTTTTCAAATTGAAGTTTATCTTCCATGCTCATTGGCTCTGCCTGTGCATATTTTGGTTTTGGGAAGAAATCATCTCCTATAAATAAGTCCTCCACGCTTGGACTATCCATTGGCTGAATCAACTGAGCATGTTCAATCGCCACGTCAAGTGTGGCCAGAAGGACAGCTCGATCTTCATTAAACTCATCAAATGCACCTGCAAATAAGAGGGCTTCTAGCGCCTTACGATTCACTGCATGAATAGGGACACGCAGACAAAAATCAAACAAGTCCGTAAAGGGTCCTTTTTCCCGGGCATTTATAATTGTTTTCAGTACACTTGCCCCAATGCCTTTGATAGCTGCAAGGCTAAAGCGGATGCTGTTTCCTTCAGCTTTAAAAGGATAAAAACTGTGATTAATAGACGGCGGCAGTAAAGAAATTCCCATCTCCTTCGCTTCTGCTACATATTGTCTCACTTTCTCTTCATTGCCGACAGCGGAGCTTAACAACGCAGCCATAAAGATGGTTGGATAGTGAGCTTTTATATACGCCATTCCGTAGGAAATAAAGCTATAGGCTACCGCATGGCTTCGGTTGAATCCATAATTCGCAAACTGAACGATTAGATGGTAGATTGCTTCTGCTGCTTCTTTGCTGTAGCCCCTCTTCACTGCTCCTTCTATAAAATGATGGCTTTCGCTGTCAAGCACGTCCTTTTTCTTTTTGCTGACTGCCCTTCTCAATAAGTCCGCTTCCCCTAGAGAAAAACCAGCGAATTTTGAGGCAATCTGCATGATTTGCTCTTGATAAATAAGTACACCATACGTCGGCTCTAAAATGTCCTTTAAGTCAGGGTGGGGATAATGGACCGGCTGTCGTCCATGCTTGCGCTCTATATAACGAGGGATACTTTCCATCGGACCTGGCCGGTAAAGCGCATTAACTGCCACAATATCCTCAAAACGGTTCGGCTGCAACTTCATCAGTACGTTTCGCATTCCCGCTGATTCCAATTGAAAAATCCCTGTTGTCTTTCCTTCTCCGAGCAATTGAAACGTTTCTTTATTCTGTAAAGGTATATTCTGCAAATCTAGCCTTTTTCCTTCAACATAATAAATGGAATCAATCATTCTTTCCAGAATGGTCAAATTGCGCAGACCGAGTAAATCAATTTTTAACAAACCAAGTTCTTCGAGGGCATCCATTGGAAATTGGGTCAGAAGCACATGATCATGTCCCTCTTGCACAGCAACGAGTTCCGTTAAAGGCTCTTCCGTGATAACCATTCCGGCGGCGTGTGTGGATGTATGGCGCGGTAGCCCCTCAAGTGTCAAAGCCGTCTGATAGATTTTTTCGTGCTCTCCCGTTTGGTGCACCCACTCACGAAAACGGTCAGAGTCCGCATACTGCTGCTTAAGTGTCACCCCTGGCCGTGATGGGATGATTTTGGAAAGCTGTTCAAGTTCCTTTGAGGACAAACCGAACACTCGGGCTATATCGCGGATAACTGCCTTTGCCGACAATGTGCCAAACGTAATAATTTGTGCCGCATGAAGCGTCCCATATTTATCAGCAACGTAACGAATGACCTCATCCCGTCGGTGATCGGGAAAATCAAGGTCGATATCCGGCATGGTTACGCGCTCTGGATTAAGGAACCTCTCAAATAACAACCCATGTTCAAGCGGATCGACTGTTGTAATGCCGAGCACATAAGCTACGAGCGAGCCAGCGGCCGATCCTCTTCCCGGCCCTGTCAAAATATGATTGTCTTTTGCGAATTTCATAAAGTCCCAGACAATTAGAAAATAATCACAAAATCCCATCTTTTTAATTGTTTCAAGTTCATAAGAAAGCCGCTCTGCATAAGATGGCTTCCCGGAAGCTCCTATTTCCTCCAGCCCTTTATGGCAAAGCTGTTCTAAATATTGAGAAGCAGATTGGCCCTCCGGCAGCGGATACTTAGGAAGCAGACGTCGTCCGAGTGGAATATCCACTTTGCACTCATTTGCGATTTTTACCGTTTGTGCCAGAGCATCCGGCAAGTCTGCGAATAACTGAGCCATCTTCTCTTTGGAAGAAAGGTACGCTTGATTATTATCATCTATCTGTTTATCTGCCAGCTTCACTCCATCCCTGATCGCTTCTAAGCATTGAACGGCAAATGCTTCTTCTTCATTTAAATAAGTAACTCGATTAGACACAAGTAGCGGAATTGAAAGGGAATGACTTAATTCTCTCATTTCTTGGATAATTGTTTCCTCATTCTTTCTCCCGTGACGTGCAACCGATAAGAAAAAATGGCCTGGATCAAATTGCTGTTCTAACAATTTAGCTGCCTTCTTCGCTTGTGCAGGATCGATTAAGAGCCATTGCTCCACCTCTCCTTCTACCCCTGGAGTAAAGGCAAATAAACCAGCTGAATAACCTTTGAGCCACTTTAATGGAATGCCTTCTTTAGCTCTTGTTTGAATGGCACTGGAAATCTTCAATAGATGATGGTAACCTATATTGTTTTTCGCCAGCAGTACAAGCGGATAAGAACGTCCCTCCTCCAGGCTGCTTTCAACATCGGCAATTAAGCCGATAATCGGCTTGATTCCAGCCCGCCTGCATGATTTGTAAAAAGGAACCGCCCCGTACATAACATTGCGGTCTGTGATGGCGAGTGCGTCATAGCCCAGCTCTTTTGCCTTGACAGTCAACTTGTCAATAGCTATGGAGCTAGACAATAGGCTGTAGCCTGTTTGAACTTGCAGATGTGTGAACATCCTTCTCATCCTTCCTTGACACTTTTCGTCCCTAGCCTCTTTCTTCATTATAAGACGGCCGCCATAAAAAAGAAAATATGTTCTGCTTTCATAGGAGACTCTTTCTTTACATATATAAATAGAAAGACAAGCTATTATGGAGGGCGTATGGCAGAAACCTTTTTTGATGAATTATTTAAATGTTACTTTATCGCATTTGGCGTTTTACTCGGCGGCTCGCTAATCGGGGGACTAGCATCGTTTGCAACCGGAAGACCGCTTTTTACGGGCATTTCACAAATTAGTGAAGGCTTGCGAATTTGGGCAATTATCGCTGCCATCGGAGGAACCTTTGATACCGTTTATAGCTTTGAACGAGGCTTTTTAAATGGTGAAACAAAAGATTTATTTAAACAATTCTTGCTCATTTTGTCGGCAATGGGCGGAACAGCTACCGGAACGGCTATTATCGTATGGCTGACTGGGGAGCATATTTCGCCATGAGAGTGCCAACTTTGCATAAGCAAAAGAGCTTGCAGCGGCTGCTGGCCGGGGCAGCGATCGGCTTCTGCCTTAGCTGGGTGCTCTTTCTTTATATGTTTGGAGCTTCCCAGGAAAGGCAAGCTGCTTTACTGGAAAAGCAAAAGAAAACGATTGATGAATTAAAGGTCCAGCTAGAAGTTTGGCAGGAGGAGTATAAAGAACTTAATAAAAAAAACCTGCACAAGCTGATTGTGCAGGAAATTGAAATTGATATTCTCAATTATAAAAAGTATGGCATTGATGACTCCCAAAGCATTTTCAATGCAAAGGAACAGCTAAAAAAAGATCTATCTGTTTTATATGCGAAGGACCTCGAAACAGTTTATTCTCATAAAGAACTGATTCGACAGACAATTGAAAACAAAACACTAAAAATCAATAAACGAAGTTATTCCCTTCATGTAAAAGAGTGGTATTTTTATACCACTATCCATATTCAGCTCGAGATGGATTTAGAAGGCGGTTAAGCCTCCCGGCAAAGCTTCTCAAGATCAGCCGCTACGTTTTCTGCCTCTTCCCAGGAATAAACGGAAGCCCCGGCAGCGAGTGGATGGCCGCCTCCTTTATACCTTTTCGCAATCTCATTAATTACAGGTTTTTTAGAGCGAAGACGGACACGGATTTGATCTTCTTCTTCGATGAAAAAAACCCAAGCCTTGATCCCTTTTACATTGCCGAGTGTGCTGACAAGCAAGGAGGCTTCTGAAGGGGCTACTTGAAACTCCTCAAGAAGCTCCTTTCTTAAAACGACAGAAGCCGCTCCACTTGCTGATAGATTGAATGTTTGCAGGATATACCCTTGCAATTTCAATACTTTCTCATCCGTCTCATACATCCGGTTAAACAGCTCGTCACGATCAAAATCAAACTGAAGAAGCTCTCCTGCAAACACCATGGTACGTCTCGTTGTACTAGGATACAGAAAGCGTCCGGTGTCACCGACAATGCCAGCAAACAATAGCCGGGCTGCCTCATCATTCAAGCTTAGTCCTTCCTCTTTGCCGCTTTTATATAAATCATAAATCATTTCACTCACCGAGCTGGCAGAGGTATCTACCCACAGAAGATCGCCATACGGGTCCTCGTTTGGATGATGGTCAATTTTGATCCACTCTTTTCCAAGACGATAACGGCGGTCACAAATTCTCTCCTGATTGGCTGTATCACATACAATCACGAGCGCTCCCTCATATACTTCATCCGCGATGACATCGAGCTTGCGCAAATAAGCAAGTGTCGGCTCTTCCTTTCCAACCGTGTATACCTTCTTATGGGGAAAAGAAGCGAGGATCATTTCTGCCAGCCCCCCCTGCGATCCGTAGGCATCTGGATCGGGACGTACATGACGATGAATAATAATCGTATCATATTCTTTAATTTTTTGGATAATTTGACTTTTCATTCCTGTCTCCTTTGTGACATTCCGTTTTTTTAGTAGAATTTCCTTCTTGTTCTCGTTAAAATGAAGATGTCTGAACAAATAAATGGAGGAAAACTTATGCCCGTTTTAGCATTTATTATTGTTTTATCGTTCGCTTTTTACATTTTTTATAAGGTCCAATACGTTAGAAGCAGACGTCCCATGGAGAAAAAATGGCTATCTGCTAAATCCAGCATGGCGCTTGGCCTATTTGTCGGCTTCTTTGGTTTGAATACATTATTTATCCAGCAGACGACTATATCTTATGTGATTGCTGCTCTGTTTTTGCTTATCGGTTTTTCTAGCTTATGGGCAGGGTATAAAGCTTACCGTCATGTTCTTCCTTACGCCCAAAGAGAAGCTGAAGAATTAAAAAATCAATAATGACCTAAAAGGAGGATGACCTAAAAAAATCTTTGGGACATCCTCTTTATTTATTTGTCACATCCCATCCGCCGGGAAGGTTACAGAACAACCTTCCAAACGGCTCGTCTTGTGCTTGACGGGACATAGCAGTCGGCTTCGCTTTTCTTTATTGCCTATCTAGGATTTGGCACATCATGAGGGCTTTTCCGACGAGCATGCCTCCGTTGTATACTTCCACGTCCACTTTTCCAAATTTCCGGCCGACTTCAAGTACATTTGGATGGATTTCCAACAAGCTTTCCATTTGTACGGGCTTTGAGAAATAGATAGTAATGTTCTCTACGACAATGTCGCCCTTTTTCTTAGCCCGCAGCGAGCGCCTTGCTGCTTCTGTAACAATCGTTGTAAATACTCCATAAGAAATAGCTCCCAGCTGATTGGTCATTTGGGGCGTCACTTCAAATGTATAAGTTTCTTCGGACTTATCGCCCGAAAGATCAATCTGGTTTGTAATCGTATCATCAAGCGTTTCACCCATTTGCGGTTGTCGCTGGGCCATTTG
This sequence comes from Pseudobacillus sp. FSL P4-0506, assembly GCF_038003025.1. Taxonomy (NCBI): domain Bacteria; kingdom Bacillati; phylum Bacillota; class Bacilli; order Caryophanales; family Bacillaceae; genus Pseudobacillus; species Pseudobacillus sp. FSL P4-0506. The sequence continues at coordinate 1,638,353 of NZ_JBBOOI010000001.1, read as the reverse complement.
TAATGTTTTCAATACATCTTGACGACTGACAATTCCCTGGATACGACTCTGATCATCGACGACCGGCAAAAGCTCAATCCCTTCCCAGATCATCATATGAGCAGCAGCAGCTACACTCGTTTTCATGGTGACGGTGATCGGCTGCTTTGTCATGACTTTCTCAATAGGCGTCTCCTGTTCTGCTCCCATGATATCTTTCGCTGTCACAATTCCTTGTACTTTTAAATGGCGATCAAGAACAGGAAAGCGACTGTGGAGCGTCAATCGATTTTTGTCAATCCAATGGCTAACTTTATCACCGATAGTGAGTGAAACTGTCTGGTCAAATGGCGTAAAAATATCACCGACAAGCACGATTTCCTTTTTGATCAACTGATCATAAATGGCACGATTGATCATGGTCGCCACTGTAAAAGTGTCATATGTTGTGGTAATGACCGGCAACTCTAATTCATCTGCAAGTTTTGTTACATGGTCATCCGCCTGAAATCCTCCCGTGATCAACACGCCTGCTCCTGCTTGCAGGGCCAGTTCATGTGCTTTCGTCCGGTTGCCGACAATCAATAAATTATCAGGCCCAGTATATCTCATCATGGCCTCTAGTTTCATGGCGCCGATCACGAAACGGTTTAGCGTTTTATGCAGGCCAGCCCGGCCTCCTAGTACTTGCCCATCAATAATATTCACTACTTCAGCGAAGGTCAGTTTTTCAATATTTTCTTTTTTCTTTTGCTCTATCCGGATGGTGCCAACTCGCTCGATTGCTGAGACAAACCCCTTAGTTTCCGCATCTTTTATGGCTCTATAAGCCGTTCCCTCACTGACTGAGAGCGCTTTAGCAATTTGCCGGACAGAAATTTTCTCCCCTATCGGCAGCCCCTCTATGTATTGTAGAATCTGTTCGTGTTTTGTAATCAACTGTTTCACCTGTCCCTTTCAGACTCGCTAATACAGTTATTATACTTTGAAAAGCACAGCGATTCAATTCAATTCAGAAAAGGCTGCAAGGTTCTTCTCGCAGCCTGAATCCTGTTACAATTCGATAGCTTGTCCAGGTTCTAACACTTGTCCATTTTTCGTTTCTAGCTTCTCAATAAATGCATGAGGGTCCTGTTTGATCGGCGGGAAAGTATTGAAATGAATAGGAACGACTTGCTTTGCTTGTAAAAATTTAGCCGCAAGCGCTGCATCATCTGGTCCCATTGTAAAATTATCACCAATCGGGAGAAATGCCAGGTCAATCGGGTGCAATTCACCAATTAATTTCATATCGGAAAAGATCCCCGTATCTCCCGCATGGTAGATTGTTTTTCCTTCAATCATTAATAAAACGCCCGCCGGCATGCCCATATAAAGGAAGGTCCCGTCTTCTTGTTCAATTCCCGAACCGTGAAATGCCTGAGTAAATTTTACGCGGCCAAATTCAAACTCACGACTTCCACCGATATGCATAGGGTGAGTATTAACTCCTTGGTGACTGAGATAAGTAGCCAGCTCATTTACAGCAATAACGAGAGAATTATTTTTTTTCGCAAGTTCTACTGTGTCACCCACATGATCACCATGACCATGCGTCAAAATGATGACATCCGGCTGTTCATTTTCCACTTGCAGATCGGTTAAGTCATTCCCTGAGATAAACGGATCGATTAAAATTGTCTGGCCGTTCGTTTCTACTTTTACAATTGAATGTCCATGATAGGATACTTTCATAGGTAAAACCCCTTTCTTAAAATGATTTCCACTCCTACTATTCGATGAAACAATAAATTCCCCTGCATGTCTACTTATTTACTTACTCATCATTTATTGATACGCTTTTAACTGGTAAATGCATTGTCTAAGGAGGAAACAACATGAACAATCGACTAACAAAATTAATGGAGTGGCTGAAAGAAAAAGACATTTCCTTGGCCTTTATCACTGCTCCTGAGAATGTCTTTTATTTAACTGGTTTCAGAAGCGATCCGCACGAACGTCTGCTTGGCGTAGCCATCTTCCCTGAATCTGAGCCTTTTCTCATTTGTCCAAAATTAGATGCATCCGATGCTAAAAACAGCGGCTGGGCATTTGAAATTGTCGGCCATACAGATATCGAAAATCCCTGGGAAATGATCGAAACCCGTGTAAAAAAACGGTCCGGTCGCATCAATCGAATAGCCGTTGAAAAACAACATTTAAATGTTGAACGCTACGAGGAGCTTTCCAGCCGTTTTCCGGGTGCCGCGTTCGTTGCCGCCGAGGAGAAAATGCAGCAGCTTCGATTGATAAAAGACAAAAAAGAACTTGCCTCTTTAAGAAAAGCTGCAGAGTATGCAGATTTAGCTGTAAAAACCGGAGCAGAAGCCATTCGTGAAGGCAAATCGGAGTTAGAAATTCTCGCTGAGGTTGAATTCGAAATGAAAAAACAAGGCATTGCTGAAATGTCTTTTTCTACGATGGTATTGACCGGTAAGAATGGCGCTTCTCCACACGGGACACCTGGAAACACAAAAGTGAAGAAAGGGGATCTCGTTTTATTCGATCTCGGGGTTGTATATGAGGGCTATTGCTCTGATATTACGCGTACGGTCGCTTTTGGAGAAATCTCAGACAAACAACGTGAAATTTATGAAACGGTGTTACAGGCTCAACAGGCAGCTGTGGCAGCTGTAAAGCCTGGAATGACTGCTAAAGAGATTGACCTGACTGCAAGAAAGGTGATTGCAGACGCAGGATACGGCGACTTTTTCCCACACCGGCTCGGACACGGTCTTGGAATCAGTGTTCATGAATACCCAAGCATCACTGAAACAAATGAGCTGCTTTTACAAGAAGGCATGGTATTCACAATTGAGCCAGGGATTTACGTGCCGGATGTGGCCGGTGTGCGCATTGAAGATGATGTATACGTTACAGCGGACGGCGTTGAAATTTTGACCGCCTTCCCTAAACAATTAACATTTGTTTAAGAATTTTCATATTTTTGGATACATCTCAGCTGTCATCTTTCTCCTTTTCATGTAGAATAAAAGAAAAGGAGGAATGTATAATGAGCATGAAGTATGAAAGCATCCTTGTGGCGGTTGACGGGTCGAAGGAAGCGGAGTGGGCATTTCGAAAATCAATCGAAATCGCTAAACGCAATGATGCGGTACTCAACCTTGTACATGTAATCGACACACGCTCATTTGCAGCCATTGAAGCATATGACCGCTCCATCGCCGAACGGGCTACTACTTATGGCAGTGATTTGCTAAAAGAGTACAAATCGTCAGCTGAATCGGCAGGTGTCGGAACCGTCAACACTTATGTTGAATACGGCTCGCCTAAAGTTATCATTCCTAAAGAAGCAGCAAAGCAAGTAAAAGCAGACTTAATTGTATGTGGAGCAACCGGCTTGAATGCCATGGAACGCTTCCTCATTGGAAGTGTTTCCGAACACATTACTCGTTCTTCTAATTGTGATGTACTTGTTGTCCGCACAGATAAAGGCGAGTAATAGAAGAAAGACCGAAGCATAAGGATGCTTCGGTCTTTCTGGCTTGTAAGCAGCTTTCATATAATCTCTTCTATAGAATTCACGGTACATTTTCCCTTTTTTTGATCACTAACTATTTTTCTTACATCTTCTTTTCTAATGGCTATTTCCTAACTACTTTTAGCAGCCGATTCGGAGCAGTCGTTCATTTTTCAGCATTTTATCCAACTCACTTTGTCTTTGGCTAGCTGTTCTCCCCACCCATCCGGATAAGATGCATCAGAAAAAATATAATCCACTTTGTTTAAATTAGTAATTTGATAAGTAGCTTTTTTGTCTAGCTTCGAGTGATCGGCCAGTACGAATGTCTGGCTCGCTTGCTTAATCATTTGCTCTGACAACGTAGCATTCTCTAATTCATAGCACGAGAGTCCAAACTTTGGCAATATGCCGTCTACTGAAATAAATGCCTTTTCAAAATGAAGTTGGTTCATAATTTGCTGGGACATTGGGCCAGCTACCCGATAGTGCTGAGAACTAACCTTTCCCCCAATAAATATCACTTCCCCCTCAAAAAACTTTTTATTGATTGCTGAAATCAGTTGATTAGCTAGTGCAAAAGAATTTGTAATTACAGTTAAGTTTTTGTAATGGAGCATATAAGGAATCAGTTGCAACGTAGTGCTTCCCTCGTCAATCATCAGCACATCTCCATCGCGTATAAAGGCAGCAGCCTTGTAAGCAATTCTTTTTTTCTGTTCTATGTTCCAAATTTTCCTCTCTATCATCGAAGGCTCCACTAATGGGGAGTTCGCCGACTTAACAGCTCCCCCGTATACCTTCTTCAGCTTCCGCTCTCTATCCAATTCTTCTAAATAGCGGCGGATCGTTTCTGTAGATACAGCAAACTCATTCGCTAAGTCTGCTACCTTCACTTTTCCCTTCACTTCCACTTTTTCTACGATGATCCGCTTTCTCTCTTCACTTATAACGGACACTGCTGCACCTCCAATGCCAGTCTCTTTTTGTTAAATGTGCGGCAGGGCAACTTCTTTTTCTATAACACTTACCTTTTCATGGATAAAAATCTCTCTTTTTTTTAGCTCTTCAAAGATGATAGACGGATTAGCAAACGCTTCTTCTGGCGTGATTATCCCCTGCTTTTTTACATGCCCTTTGGCAATTAAACTAGCTGCGATAGCAAAAGGGATTGCTACATTTCGAGTATAAGCCCTTAACCTCTCCCAACCAGGCACAGATCCATCCGAAGCAGGATGTGTATGATACAATGTATGCCGCATCTGTTTTCCTTGCTTTGTTCCCTCCACCTCTACATGAAGGGCATATCCATATAATTCTGTTGTCTGCCCTTCGTCAGATGCCAATAAATACTGGGATATACAATCCATAATTCCAATCTCTTGACCGTTTACAGTAATCTGTGTATTCTTCAACATTCCATAATCAAATAACGATTTTACTAGACTCATGTTCTTTTCAGGCCATGCTCCCCGGGTTTCAATTAATTTAACCCCTTTATCCTTCAGTGCTTGAGCGAGGGTGATCGTTTCAGCATGTGGAATAATATATTGAATCGTTTCTCCATAAGGGTCCGGCAGCTTGACTTTTCGCGGCCGAGCAAAGGGTGGCACTTGCTTCATTTCTCCGTTTTCAAATACCACTCTTGTCGGCAAGTTCGGGTCGTATTCGTAAGTAGTTGTTTCAGCAATGGAAGCTGAGAAAGCAATCGGCCGGAAAGAACCATGGCTTACCCGTACACTTTCAACGGTATCTAATTGATTGGCCGCATGCATCGCCATCATTTGCGTTAATCCTGGGGTCATGCCGAAACCCGGGAGAAGTGTTTTTCTATTTTTCACAAATAGATTGTTCCACTTTGATTCTTCGCCAAATCCATTTAAGTTAACGCCATGACATCCTGCTTTCGCAATACATTCGGAAGACAAACCATTCAGCTTAATCGTCGTTCCATCTAAAACGATATCGTATCCCTTCATTTTTTCCACAGTTTCGTCTACGTTGGTCACGTCCACTTGGACAAAGTCTATTCTTGGGTCATTCAACCACTTTACAACCGCTTGTCCTTCTTGTTCATTGAAATCAGCTACTGTAATTTTTTCGAATTTAGAGTACTGAACGAGATCTAAAATCGCTTCGCGGCAAATTTTCCCGGCTCCTCCTAAGCAGAATACCTTCATAGACAAACCGCCCTTCTTTCAACAGCTTTTGTTAAGGCCAAAATATCAGCGGCATGCACATTACCAATATTGCCAATTCGAAAAGTATCTATTTGAGAAACCTTTCCTGGATAAATCACAAACCCTTGTTCTTTTAAATAGTTATAAAACGATGTAAAGTCAAACTCTTCGTTCGGAAAACAAAATGACGTGATAATGGGTGAATGGTATTCTTCTTTAATAAAAGGCTGAAAGCCAGCTTCCTTCATCCGTTGCACTAATAAGGTCTGATTCTGCTCATAGCGTGTTTGTCTCGCCCCGACACCACCCTCTTCTTCAAGCTCGAGCAACGCTTGATAAAACGCTCTTACTACATGGGTGGGAGAAGTGAATCTCCATTTTCCGTTAAACTGTTCCATTGTTTGCCACTGATCATACAGATCGAGCGACAGGGAACGTGCCTGTCCCTTGCATTTCTGGAGTTCCGCACGATTAGCAATAACAAAACCAAACCCAGGCACTCCTTGAATGCATTTGTTGGCACTGCTGATTAGAAAATCAATTTGCCAGCTTTCCATATCTATTTCAACTCCGCCAAAACTGCTCATCGCATCAATGATTGTTCGTTTGCCATACTTTTTGGCTGTTTCAGCAATGGCCCGTACGGGATTTAATATTCCCGTAGTCGTTTCACAGTGAACGGCTGCCACATGAGTAATGTCTTTGTTGGCAGCTAAGACATTTTCCAGTTGTTCAATTTCTATCGGTTTATTTTCCTCAGTCCTGCATATAACAGTTGGGATACCGAGAATCCTGGCAATTTTGACAATCCTGTCTCCGTAAGCTCCATTTACACAAACTAATAGTTTACCGGATGATTGAACAACTGATCCTATCGTGGCTTCTACAGTAAATGTTCCGCTTCCCTGCATAAGAACCGCTGTATAGTCATCCGTATTTGTTACAGCCAATGCTACAAGCTTTTGACGAACTTCCTGAACGAGATCATTATACTCTTTATCCCATGTACACCAGTCCCTCATCATTACGGCTTTCACTGTTTCAGTAGTAGTAAGCGGTCCAGGCGTTAATAGTAAATAATGTTTGTTTTCCATATGAACATCTCTCCTTTATGAAACAGTTATAGATTGCTCGAATTCGATTTTATCAATTACCTTTTCCAAGTCATCCAGCTCTAAAATAGTGAAATCGGCTCCCGCTTCAATAAAGCGTTCCCTTACTGCTTGTATTCTTCTGTCTAACTCGTTGATCTCCATCGATTTTACTTCCTCTTCTGAAAGACCGAGTTCACTGCCTCCTAAAATAACCCCTACTGTCCACATTCCAGCGTTTTTTCCCTCTTGTATGTCTGAAATCGTGTCTCCTACCTTAATCATAGAATTCATTGGATAAATCCCTAAGTGTATGGCATTTAGATAACACATCCATGGATAAGGGCGCCCTGCAGGCACTCCATCGGATGTAATGAGATAATCAGGAGCATAGCCTTGTTTCTCTGCTTGGAAGGCAACAACTTTCATCATTTCTGCTGTGTAACCTGTTGTCGAGCCGATCTTGATCCCCCGGTGACGGAGTTTCTCCATGAGTTCTAAACAGCCGGGAACTGGTGTAGCGTAATCAGGAAGAATCGCAAACAATTCTTCTTCAAATCGGTCGTACATCTCTTTAATATCGTTTTCTTCTGGATCGCGTCCATGAATGGTGTGCCATAGCTCCTTGATACGCGGCATTTCAGTGAGTACGCGAATGTGATCTATTTTCAAAAGCCCCATCGGCTTGCGAGCCTCTTCAATCGTAATATCAATGCCTTTCTCCTTAAAAATGCGGATGAATACTTGCACAGGTGCAAAGCACCCGTAGTCTATTGTTGTTCCTGCCCAATCGAAAATGATTCCTTTAATTTTTGTTTTCATCTTGTCTCTCCTACCTTTGCTGCCAACGGATTACCCACAGGCGCATCGTTTTTGTTATTCCTTCATGCAAAATTTTCACAATAATATTCGCTAATAAAATAAGTGAACTCATGGCAGCCGCCGCAGCCAAGTTTCCAGCATCATCCATGTTTACAATTGAGATAGCCGCCAACTTGAAGTCCGGCGAGTACAAAAACATGACCGCAGAAACGGTAACCATGGAATTGACAAAGAAGTACATGGCCATTTCCAGAATAGCTGGCAAGCACATAGGAACCGTTACAGTGAAAAAGGTTTTGTAAAGGGGAATCCCCATGGATTCGGAAACAACTTCATATTCTTTGTCTAACTTTTTTAACGCTGTCGTCGCCGTAACAAAAGCAACGGAATAGAAATGGATAATATTCGCCATAACGACTATCGCTACTGTTCCATATAAGAAATGAAAAGGGTTGGCCAACTTCCATGAAAAAATCTGAATGTCTGGCTGGCTGAAGAAAAATATATATCCAAGACCAATTACAAGGCCTGGCACAGCCAATGGGATGACTGATAGAAAATAGCCCACTTTTCTCAAATGAGATAGCCCGCGGATCTTCTCTATTGCGTAGGCGAATAAAAAGGTCAAACAAGTTCCGATAATTGCTGTAATTCCAGCTACGATCAAGCTGTTTGTAAATGCCTCTATTCCGTTGCCTGTATAACTGGAAAACCCGAGGTGTTCAAGGGTAAAGCTTAAATCATATGGCCACACTTTTGTAAAAGCAGCAATTAAAACGGCCAATATCATAAACAAAATGGCTCCTGTAATAGCTGAACAAAACAGGAACAACAATGTATCTCGTAATCTTCCTTTTTTGATTTGAAATGGCTTCGATTTAGCTGAAATGAATGAAGCGTGTTTTTGCTGTGTGAGTCTATCGATAACAAAAGCAAAAATAGCAGGAAGCATAAGAATCATGCCAACAGCAGCCCCCATGGCTATGTTTTGCTGCCCGATCACTTGCTTGTATACGTCTGTTGCCAACACATTATATTGTCCTCCGACGATTTTGGGTGCGCCAAAATCTGTAAAACTTAAAGTGAAAACAACAAATGACGCACTGATCAATCCATATTTCACCCCTGGCATCGTGATTATCCAAAACTTTTTAAGCTTTCCTGCCTGGAGAATATCAGCCGCTTCATACATCTGATAATCTGTTCCTTGAAAGGCGACCAATAAAATTAACAGTGCCTGCGGGAAAGTATAGATAACTTCCGCTATGATAATACCTATCGGGCCATATAACTCCAGTGATACTCCCGGAAAAATCCCCAAAAATCCATTGGTGAGCAGCCCTTGATTGCCAAACAAATAGACAAGGGCGATTCCGTGCATCATGGTTGGGGCAAACAACGGAAGAAGTGCTGCAGACTTAAAGAATCCCTTTCCGGGAATTGCTGACCGAACGAGTGCATAGGCGTAAACAAACGCCAGGGAAACTGAGATGAAAGTGGTAGCGCCAGATATAAAAACCGTATGCTTTAATGACTGAACAAGTGCCGGTGAGGAAAAATACTGAATGAAATTTTCTAAGCCGGCAAATGAGCCATCTTTCCGATAAAATGCATGAATAAATAACTGGCAGAGCGGAAGAACAAGAAGAAGCATAAAAGTGCCGATTAATCCGAGAAGGAGCAATCGCTGCAGCCAGTCATTTTTCCCGCTTTCTCGTTTTATTCTCTTAAGCGCAGCAGCTGTTCCACTTTTTTCTAACCACTCCATTTAAACGCCCACTTTCTCCCGATATGACAGCATCTGCTTTTCACCTAAAGACAAGGTGAGCAGGCTGCCTTTTTTGATTTTTCGCTGCTGAACGATATTTGTAGCTATATCAATCAGCAACAGCCTCTTATGTAATGGTGAATCGACGTCTTCAAGTCTGACTAATCCTCTGTATATCGGGCCTCTAAACTCAAGTTTTTCTACAATGGCACAGATACCTGCTTCATCGGTTAACATGATCTCTTCTGGGCGGATGGCGAGCATCTGTCCATTCTCTGTATCCTGATGAGCATGGATAAAGTTCATCGCTCCAATAAAATCAGCTACAAATGGATTAGCTGGCATTTGATAAATTTCTTGAGGGGTCCCTATCTGCATAATCTCTGCGCTTTTCATGACGATTATCTTATCTGCCATGGTTAAAGCTTCCTCCTGATCATGAGTTACCATAATCGTCGTAATACCAAGTTTTTCTTGCAGGGAACGAATTTCAAATCTGAGTTTTTCCCGCACCTTCGCATCTAGGGCAGATAACGGCTCATCAAGCAAAAGAAAGTCCGGTGACAGGGCGAGTGCGCGGGCAAGTGCTACCCGTTGTTGCTGTCCTCCTGATAACTGTGCAGGATAGCGATCTTTGCTATCTAGCAACCCAACCATCTCCAAAGCTTCAAGCGCCTTCTCTCTCACTTCAGGCCTCGGAATCTTTTTAGCTTTCAAACCAAATTCAACATTTTTTAAAGCAGTCAAATTCGGAAAGAGGGCATACGATTGGAAAACCACCCCGACATTCCTTTTTGCCGGCGGAACAGCAGTCATATCTTTTCCTTTAATAAAGACTCTCCCAGAGGATGGTTTTTCCAATCCGGCAATAATACGAAGCAATGTTGTCTTGCCGCAGCCACTAGGCCCCAATAAACAAAGGAACTCTCCTTGAGACACATTAAAAGAGAGATTATTTAACGTAGTAAGCTCTCCAAACGTTTTTTTAACGTGGTCAATTCTTAAATAATCCTTCATAGCGTTCGCCGTCCTTTCTATCTTATTCTTCTTTTGCTTCTGCCTTTTGGCCGAATTCATTTTCCCATTTTTCTAAAATAGTCTCCCGGTTTTCTGCCGCCCATTTCAAATTATTTTCAGTAAATAATTGATCGGATACACCTTTAGGAAACCCGTCTGGTGTTGTGAAATTATTTTTAATCGTGGCAAATCCATTGGCTTCAAAATATTCCTTCATGGCTTCATCAGAAATGGCCCAATCTAAAAATGCTTTAGCAATCTCTTCATTTTCCTTTTCATCCTTCTTAATTAAGGCATTGGCTTCCACTTCCCAGCCCAATCCTTCCTTTGGCAAAATAACAGCAACTGGTGAGCCTTTTTGTTTCTCTTTTACGCTGCTGTAAACCATGGAAATACCAATCGGATACTCCCCTGCTGAGGCAAGCTTGGCCGGTTTTGATCCAGAATGAGTATACGTCGCTATATTTTTATGCAATTTCTTCATATAGGCCCATCCTTTTTCCTCCCCCATCATTTGCAGCCAAGCAGAAACCGTTAAAAATCCGGTTCCTGAGGATGCAGGATGCGGCATGACGATCATTTCTTTATATTCGGGTTTTACCAGATCTTCATATGATTTAGGCATTGGAATGTTTTTCTTCTCTAGTTCTTTTTTATTCACAGCAATCCCCGTCATGAATGCTGTATTTCCTACCCACTTCTCCGGTTGGTTTGAATCTTTAAATAGGGGTTGTACTCTGTCCACTCCTTCAGGTGAATAGCCCTCAAGCATATTCTTTTCATCAAGCATCAGCAAACTGGAAGCTGCTGTTCCCCAAACAACGTCAGCAGGAGTGTTTTTCCCTTCTGCTAGAAGCTTCGCTGTGATGACCCCAGTTGAATCACGGACAATATTGATGTCTACTTCCGGATACTTCTTCTCAAATGATTCAAGATAGACAGGAACCAGCTCCTCCTCAATCGCTGTATAGATGGTTAGTTCTCCCTCCAGCTTTTCACCGCCAGTCTCTGCAGCAGTTTTTCCTTCTTTGCTTGAGCATCCTGTCATTAAGGCTAAACTGAATATGGCCGCTAGAGCAGCTAATCTTTGCTTTTTCACCTTCAAGTTTCTCTCCCCTTTTTAATTGGTTGTTTCTCTATACATTCACTATAAAAAAGAAAAGTAAAAACCGATTAGGTAAATTGTTAATCGTTTGTTTTTTATGGGAAACCGTTGAATTATGTGTTTTTAACTTAAAAGCAAACGAATACCACAATTTCCGCTCTATATTCTTTACATTGGCTTAACATACGGCATAAACTCCCACAAAAATAACTTGGCTTTTTCACATGAAGGGGATAGATAGAAGAAAATAAATTGGAGAGAGCGGAAGGAGTGTAACATTCAGAGATGCTACTCGTTATTGCTTATGAATGATGAGGGTTTAGTGTGTAACTGCAGGAATAATAACAGAAAGAGCGGGAAAGAAAAGCACAAAACAGGAACAAACGAGGATGTCGCAAATAATAGGCATAACAAAAACAGCCCCTTACTTCTTAAGGGGCTGTTTTTCATTTACCAAATGCTTGGCTGTCTCGATTTGGAGCTGAACCTGGTCGAAACCAGTGCCGCCTAAAGACTTCCTTCTTTTAACGGCCTCATATGGAGACAACACCTGGTAAATATCTTCTTCAATGTTCGCTGATGCTGACTTTAGCTCCTCTAAAGACAGATCGGCAAGATAGCATTGATTTTGAATGCAATGAAGCACAAGTTTTCCAACAATCTCATGTGCCTCCCGGAATGGAATGCCTTTTGACGCCAAATAATCGGCGAGCTCCGTAGCATTGGAGAAATCATTGTGGACAGCTTCCTCTAAGCGGCCCTCATTCACCTTCATGGTCTGAACCATTCCTGTAAAGATCTTCAAGGAACCAATGATCGTATGTACCGTATCGAACATGCCTTCCTTGTCTTCCTGCATATCTTTGTTATATGCAAGTGGCAGGCCTTTTAATACGGTGAGCAAACTGAACAGGTTTCCATAAACGCGTCCTGTTTTTCCACGGATTAACTCCGCCATATCAGGATTTTTCTTCTGCGGCATAATGCTTGAGCCAGTAGAAAACGCGTCGTCCATTTCAATGAATTGGAATTCCTGGCTCGACCAAAGAATCATTTCTTCAGCAAGACGGGATAAGTGCATCATTAAAATAGAGGAACTGCTTAAGAACTCAAGGATAAAGTCCCGATCACTGACTGCATCCATGCTGTTAGCATACACCCCGGAGAACCCGAGCAGATCTGCTGATAATTCACGGTCAATCGGGAAGGTGGTTCCAGCAAGCGCTCCCGCCCCTAAAGGCGAGACATCTATGCGCTTTAAGCCTTCCTGAAACCGCTCTTTATCTCTTTGCAGCATCCAGAAATATGCCATTAAATGGTGACCGAATGAAATCGGCTGTGCTCTTTGCAGGTGGGTATAGCCAGGCGCAAGTGTTTCCACATGCTGTTCTGCTTTTTCCACCAAAGTTGCTTGAAACTGTTCAATCAATCCAATGATAAGTTTGACTTGCTTCTTCAAGTACAAATGCATATCAGTGGCAACCTGATCGTTACGGCTGCGTCCGGTATGCAGCTTGCCGCCGACCGCTCCGATTTCTTCGATCAAGTATTTCTCCAAATTTAAATGGATGTCCTCTTGGGCAACCGAGAATATTAATTCACCTTTTGAAGCTTTCTTCTTTAAAGCTTCAAGGCCGCCCAAAATTTGATTCATTTCTTCTTCTGTTAAAATGCCCGTTTTTCCGAGCATCGTTACATGTGCCATGCTGCCCTCAAGGTCTTCAAAAACAAGCTCCTGATCAAAGTGGATAGAGGCGCCGAATTCATCTACCCATTCTTCAGCTGTTTTTTGAAAGCGTCCTCCCCAAAGCTTGCTCATTGCTGGACTTTCACTTTCTCTTGCTGAACCATAGAATTCACTTTTGTCGGCAGACCCCAAAGCTGGATAAAGCCTACTGCTGCTTCATGGTCAAATTGATCTTCTGTTGTATAAGTAGCTAATTTTTCATCGTATAATGAGTACTCAGACTTTCTTCCTTCAACAATCGCATGGCCTTTGAATAATTTCACACGTACAGTTCCAGTGACAAACTGCTGTGTTTGTTTCAGAAATGCTTCAAGCGCTTTTTTCAATGGTGAGAACCAAAGTCCTTCATAAATTAATTCAGTCAATTTCTTTTCAATGACTGGTTTGAAATGAGCCATTTCTTTAACGAGTGTTAAGTCTTCTAATTCTTTATGCGCCAAAATTAATGTCATCGCACCTGGGCACTCATACACTTCTCTTGATTTAATCCCAACCAGACGATTTTCTACATGGTCGATTCTGCCAACACCGTGCTTGCCGGCAATCTCATTCAACTCAAGAATTAACTGAGCTAGAGAGTAGTTTTGCCCATTCAATGCAACTGGAACGCCTTGTTCAAACCGAATTTCAATGATTTCCGGAACATCCGGTGTGTTTTCAAGAGAGGCGGTTAAATCATAAGCCTCTTCCGGAGGAGCTGCCCATGGATCCTCTAAAATTCCACATTCGTTACTTCTTCCCCACAAGTTTTGATCAATAGAGAACGGGCTGTCTAAGTTAATCGGGATCGGAATATTGTTTTGTTTTGCATACTCAATTTCTTCTTCGCGCGACCATTTCCAGTCACGTACAGGCGCTAACACCTCAAGGTTTGGATTTAATGCTTTAATCGACACTTCGAAACGAACCTGGTCGTTTCCTTTCCCTGTACATCCGTGAGCCACAGCGACCGCATTCTCTTTTTCAGCTACCTCTACTAGCTTCTTCGCGATAAGCGGACGTGACAGCGCGGATACTAATGGGTATTTCCCTTCGTAGAGCGTATGACCTTGAAGAGCAAGCAATGCATATTCATTTGCATATTCTTCTTTTGCATCAATCATGTAACTGGCTACAGCTCCCACTTGCAAAGCTTTCTCTTTTACGAATGCTAAGTCTTTCCCTTCTCCTACATCTAAGCAGCAGGCTACTACATCGTATCCTTTGTCCTTTAGCCACGGGATGGCTACTGATGTATCTAAACCGCCGGAATAAGCTAACACTACTTTTTTGTTCATTGATATTTCCTCCTCTTAGCTGCTATCTATTAGTATAAATATACATTTATTTTTATTTTTATTCTTTTGTATGAATAAAATATAACATGTTATTTCTTAGCTTTCAAGCATTTATTTGAAAAAAATTCATTTTGTTGAATAAATAATCAATCCCCCAAATTCTTTTGCAGAAAATCCGGAAAACAGATACGATAAAAGAAAAAAAGAGGAGACTTATATGCACTTTCTTTTACATGAACGGCTTGGTATTTTACTTCCTTATTCTGAAAAGGAATGGGAAAAATACCCATCCGTGGAGCAAGAAAAAATCCTTCAAAAATGGGAAAATATCCGTGGAAGTATTCCCGATCGCATACAAGAGCTTGAGAAGCAGATTAACATCCTACAGCACCAGCTGAATCACGAAGAAGATTTTTCACTCTCCTGCCGTCTTAATGAAGAAATCAGTGAGCTTGCTTCCATTATTAATGATTTATGGCTTTGGTTCCGCACGACTCCTTCCATAAAAAATCAGCCTAGAGAAATCAATGCAGCCGACAATAACAGCCGTCATCAATAAACTGCCGGCTGTTATTTTTTTATACATAAATTACACATTTCCTCAGTTATTCACATAAATGTGAAATTAACCACAATCTTTCCATTAAGATAAAAGTAAAAAAGAGCGTTTGGGCTGCGGCACCCGAACGCTCTTTTTTAGTATCCAATTACCTTTTCTATACGCAGCTCCTAAAAGGCTCTAGACGCTTTCTTTTCCTGCAGCCAACGGTACTGATAATACTTTTCAGCAAATTCGGTCATGCTTTTTGTCAAGCGATAATTCGCTCCGGCACCAATCGCTAGACTAATAAGCGGCAGATTTGCCATTTTTTTATTTTTAAACAGCGTAATAGCTAGCAGCTTGCTAAATTGCTTTATCTGACCTTCCATCCACGACGGATCGATCAGTTGTTCCGTTTCATTGTAAAAATAAGGATGTTCCCTTTCCTCAAGATCAATTAGCAGCTCTTGCCATCCATCGGCTTTGAGTCGTTCAGGCAAAGCAGCAGCATGAAAGACTTTCAGAGAAGCCATCATTTCAAATGGCAACTGAGGATCATATCCGTACGTCATTGCAGTAATTTGGATGGCTCGCAGGTTAAGAACGGCCATGGCCGCAAAGTCAGTGCTAAGCGGAATGGCGCCTCCTGTCCCGGTAATCCCGCCCTGAATGAGTGAATAAAGTCGATGCCTTGATGACTGCTGGCTATTCAAGTAGCGAAGTTGATCAATCGTTAGCTTTTTTAAATCATCCAGTACTTCCACATCTTCTCTAAATACGCGAGCAGATGTTAAAATTCGGTCCCTCGCTTCATTTTGAAATTGTGAGCCTTGAAGCAACGAGTGCATATGAAACAGCACACTGTCTAGCTGTCCGAAAAAAGAAGAAAGCGCCTCTTCAGGAATAGTTGCCAGTGCTGCATTTAACCACTTCGAATATGTATATTGAAAGTCATTGCCGTCATAGTCAGCCATTGACTGTTCCCACGCCATGATTTCTTCCCAAACGGCTTTCTCCCGTTCTGTCCAAGCCATATTCGCGTCCCCTTTCCATGCTATTTCCGTCCTTTCATTTTCTATCATCAACCAGTAAAAGTCAATTTCGACGGATTGACAAAAAACAGTGGTTGACAAGTAGCTTCTCCTTTATTTAGCTGGATTCCCCGTCCTCACTCTGGATCAAGGCGTAGAGTAGTTCAAATGCAGCTTTTGCTTTTCCCTCGGAATAGGAACCCTTTCCATTGCATAGTTTTTAACGAGGACTTGGACAAGGAGAGGATAAGATCGTAAAAAAGATACTTATTATTGGATTTGCAGCTGTGCTCATTGGAATAGGGATTAACGGATTCATTCTTCCCTTTCATCTTCTCGAAGGAGGAGTGTTTGGAATTGGCTTGTTATTCAACTATTTATGGGGATTTAAAATAGGAATTACTATTTTATGTTTAAATTTCCCAATCTATCTTCTCGCTTTTAAGTTGGAAAGATCGTATTTTTTTAACAGCTTATATGGGACTCTTTTAACGCCCGTCGCAATCGATCTACTTCTCCCTCTGAAAGGAACAATTGA
Organism: Pseudobacillus sp. FSL P4-0506; assembly: GCF_038003025.1. NCBI lineage: Bacteria > Bacillati > Bacillota > Bacilli > Caryophanales > Bacillaceae > Pseudobacillus > Pseudobacillus sp. FSL P4-0506. The sequence continues at coordinate 1,621,737 of NZ_JBBOOI010000001.1, read as the reverse complement.
CCTGCCTATCCTGATGAGTGCTTGTGTTGGTGGTCTATTCATTGGAGCCGGAACCGGTTTAATGCTAAGGTATCACATCTCTCCAGGAGGGGTGGATTTATTAGCTCTTTTGCTGTCAAAACACCTGGCTGTCAATGCTGGTTTTTTTATCTTCTTTATGGATTCGTTGATCCTTGCTTCCGGCTTATGGATTTTTAAGGACCCCACAATGATCTATTCTTTACTTACACTAATGGCTGTTGCCTTTTTAGTAACTATTCTTACTTCGTTTCGCTCAGTAAATATTTATTCAAAATAAACATCCTCTGCCATAGAATGGGAGTTCCATACAATGCCAGAGGATGTTCCTCTTGCTATCATTGAAATTGACAGCTTCCTTATATCATTATAATCCCGCTAGTTTTACCGTATCGCAGGCGATCATCACTTCTTCATCTGTTGGAATAATGATGACTTTAACTGGGGAATGAGGATAATTAATAAAAGCCTCTTGACCGCGCACTTGATTGCGCGCAGGGTCCCAATAGACGCCCATAAATTCAAGTCCGCGAAGTACACGACCGCGAATAACAGGGCTGTTCTCTCCAATGCCAGCTGTAAAAATAATGGCATCAACCCCAGACATCCGTGCTGCATAGGAGCCAATGTATTTATGTATTCGACCGGCGAACACTTCAAGAGCAAGCTCAGCTCGTTCATTTCCCTTGGCTGCTTCTTCTTCAATATCGCGAAGGTCGCTGGAGAAACCGGAAACTCCGAGCATCCCTGATTCCCTGTTTAACACATCTAGTACTTCATCCGCTGTTTTCCCTGTCTTTTCCATAATAAATGGAATAAGAGCTGGATCAATATTCCCTGATCTCGTACCCATGGTAACACCGGCAAGCGGTGTAAATCCCATGGACGTATCAATCGACTTGCCGCCGCTGATTGCTGCAATGCTCGCACCATTTCCGAGGTGACAGGAAATTAAGCGCAGCTGTTCAATGGGCCGTTCAAGCAACTCGGCCGCCCGCTGTGAAACATATTTATGAGAGGTGCCATGGAAACCATATTTTCGAATGCCGTAATCTGTGTAGTAATGATACGGCAGACTGTATAAAAACGAACTCTCGGGCATCGTCTGGTGAAAAGCCGTATCAAAAACGGCAACGGCCGGCACATTAGGAAGCACTTCCCTAAATGCCCGGATTCCGGTTACGTTTGCTGGATTATGGAGCGGTGCTAAATCGGACAACTGTTCGATTTTCTCTATCACCTGATCCGTAATGATGACTGAATCTGTAAATATTTCTCCTCCATGAACCACACGATGGCCGATACCGTTTATTTCTTCAAGCGATTGAATAATCCCCATGTCGGTCAGTTTATCTAAGAGAATCCGGACCGCTTCTGCATGGTTCGGAATATCCATGATTTCTTTTTGTTTGTGCCCGTCTACTGTAATGTTAAATAAGGCTCGTGGCAGGCCAATCCGTTCCACAAGTCCCTTTGTGATAACCCGTTTTTCCGGCATTTCAAACAGCTGAAACTTTAATGAGCTGCTCCCGGCGTTAATGGCAATAACTTTTGACATAAAGACCTCCTCATTTTCACAAAGTGCTGGCACGGCCGATTATATTCAATTATCTAGCTTTTACTTATTTTCTTTGAACCATGTCTCCAATTTTATCATGATCGACTGCATGGCCTTTCTGTCCTTCATAGATGGCATGGTTGCCAAAAATACTTGTTTTGGTGCAAGGCTTTCCACTTGCTGCTTTTGTAAAATCAAAATACTTTTTGCCGCCTGCTTGTTCTTAAACATAGTCATTGGCAATTGAATCAGCCCTTGAATATGAACATGTTTTTGAAAAAAGCGATGCAGCTTATCAGCTCCCGCCTCCTCAAATAAACCATTTGGAACAAGCAAGAATAGATAACCACCTGGCTTTGTATGCTTTACACTTTGCTCTATAAATAAATGATGGGCATAGGAATGTCCCTCTTCCGCTTGCAGCTCATAGTCTGCTGCCCTTCTATCATTAGGGTACCAGCCGACTGGCAAGTCGCAAATAACTGCATCCACTGGGTCAATTAACAATGGCTCTAATGCATCTTGATTATAAAGCTGGACAGACTGCTCGATCAAGTTGGCTCCACACCAGGCGAGTTTTAATAATAAATCATCTATTTCTACCCCTGCAGCGGCAATGGCTGCTTCCGGTTGGCGATTTAAAACTGTCATCAAAAGATTCCCTGTTCCAGCCGCGGGATCAAGAAGGGTAAATTCTTTTTTTCCTTGCATGAATTTTTCCAGTAAATAGCTCATAAATAATCCGATAGAATCCGGTGTCATTTGATGATGCGGCTGTACATTTTCTTGCATTCCTTTTAAAATAGCGAACTGATAAGCTTGACGAACTTCCTCTTTCGAATAATTGTCAAGGTTTGTTTCCTCATATTTTTTACATACCCGTTTCTTCGTAAAATCGCTCATTTCTTCTTGCAAAACTTTTTGTTGAAATAAGTTTTCCGCAGTTTCTGCTAATGCATCTAGATAAGAGCATTCTAGCTCTTGCTGAAGAATAGCCGCTGTTTCATCGAAGATTTTAAATAGGTGTTCAATCGGGGAAAAGTCACTCATATTCGTTCCTCCTGTAAGTCTCTATCGCTTTAAAAAGGCTGACTCATAAAGAGCCAGCCTTTCATTTTTTATTTTTACTTGGCGGATTTTGCTGCCTCAATCGCTTTTTCATAGTCCGGATGGTTCGTTCCCTCACTTACATATTCTACATATGTAACTTTCCCTTCGCTATCTAAGACGAATACAGAACGTGCCAATAGGCGGAGTTCTTTCATATGAACACCATAAGCATCCCCGAACGACATATTGCGATGATCAGAATAAATTTTTACATTTTCCAGTCCCTCTCCCGCACACCAACGCTTTTGTGCAAACGGAAGATCGGCAGAAATAGTAATGACTTCTGCATTGCTAATTTTAGAAGCTTCTTCATTAAACTTGCGTGTTTGCTGCTCACACACGCCTGTATCAATGGAAGGAATCACACTAATTAAACGCACTTTGCCATTAGAATCGGCTAACGTAACCTCTGATAAGTCTGTTGCAAGCACTGTAAAAGCAGGTGCCTGGTCGCCCACCTTTACTTCGTTTCCAAGCAGTGTGACCGGGTTTCCTTTGAATGTTATATTTGCCATATTCCTAATCCCTCCTCCATCTTTTTCACACTTAATATCATACTTGTTTGAACGAGGGAAATGCAAGGAAAAGTCCTGCTATTGCTCAATCTCTCTGCTAAATTGTAAAATCTGAAGAAGATTTTTTAGCTGACGATTGTTTGGACTGATTTTTTTGGTTAAGCATATTTTGAATTTTATCTATGACAGCCGGCGCGAGGTCAATAATCTTGTCTAACAAATGTGTGTTTTCGTCTAGATGAAGCATGCGTACACCGCTTGAATTAACAATTAAAAAAGCGATAGGTGTAATGGACACACCGCCCCCACTACCGCCGCCAAACGGGCTTTTCCCCTGGCCTTCTCCCTGCTTATCAAGCATAAATTCACTTCCGCCTGCCGCAAAGCCAAAGCCAACTTTAGAAACAGTCATAATTACACTGCCGTCAGGTGTTTCCACCGGATCTCCAATAATTGTATTGACATCAATCATATCTTTCAAGTTTTCCATAGCTGTGGTCATTAATCCTTCGATTGGATGGTCGCCCATGTTCATCCCTCCAGTTGTTTACGCATTTTAAAAAAACAGCCCGGTATTCGAACGTTTTTTTCGGCTTCGCCGGTGAAAAAATAGTTGAATAACTGCAGTTATAGCATGCCCTGCACGAAAGGAAATCATACACGAACATTCCACTTTCCAAATAGATTGGCCAAAAACGGGTGTGACCTCGATTTCAGGAATGGCAGTCATATTCATCATGCGATGTGCGGCTGAAAGGACACTTCCTTTTATAGCCCAGAGCGAACCTGCTGCCACACCTGTCCAGGCGGCGTCCTTCATACCGATAGCTGTCCGCCACAAAAAAGTGTGGATTTCTATTTTATTTAAAAATGAACGAATAATATAATGAAGATTTTCAATGTGCTCCAACTTCTCCTTCACTTGGATGAAAAATTTTTCCGCCTCCTCAGGTGTCACTTCTTCATCTGCTCTTTTTCTTTGAGTCTCAGAAATTGAACTGTCTGTAAGTGGAATATAGAGAGTATAAGATAGCAGTCCGTGAAGGAAGGAAAAACGGACATAGGCCTCTTTGCTTTCAGGTACGCGAAAAAAGTAAAAAAGGAGCCTGATTTTCAGGAAATATATAGATAAACAAAGAATTAAAAAAACAGCCAGTCCCCACCATACGTAACCCATACGGTTCCCTCCTTTTTCGCTAAACAGTTTGTCCGCAGGAAAAAGAAAGTAAACATGAGGAACCAACGTATTCTCTAATGGTTACAAAGAGCATAAAAAAGCCGCCGGCAATCAGCCGACAGCTTTTTTATAAGGAATGAACAGGAGACTGAACAGCTAGTGAATACTCGTGGATAACTGTTGTACCCGCAAAATAGTCATGCAGTCCTTGTTTTCTTGATAAAAAGGCAACAAGTACATATAAAAAAGGTATGGTTACAGATAAGTAGCGGCCAATCCACTCGCGGAATAAAATCGTCTTCCATGAAAGACCGGAGTCCGTCAATGAAATAACTTTTAGGCCAAACACCATTTTTCCCACCGTTTGCCCCCACCATTTTGTCATTAAAACAAAATATAAATAAAAAACAAGGGCGGTCGCTATATTAACTGCGGAAAAGAGCCCATCGCCTGTCGTATCGATCCCAACGGCCCGAAATAACGGATAGACGAGAAGGCGGGAAATGCTTCCGACTACAATTAAATCGAGAAGATACGCCCAGAACCGCATCCAAAAGCCGGCATAATGTAAAACAGGTGGAGCAGAAACAGCCAACGGCGCTTTTTCTTCTACCGGTGGACCGAACGCATGCGCAGGCTCTTCTGTTGGCTGCTCCTCCTCAGGACGCTTTGTCTCTTCCGTTTCATTGTTCCAATCTTCTCTCATCATCTGTCCCTCCTTTATTCCGCATATAAATACATCAGCCGCGGAGAATTTGGATGTGAAAAGATTTTCATTAACGCTTGGACTTCATCATTTCCACCGATCAGCTGCTGCGCTTTCGCTGTTAAGAAAGACGGCAGGCCAAGATTAGACTCATACGTCACCACTTGGGCACCTTTTAAGTTTTTATCCTGTTTCAATGCATCAATGGTATCTTCAAGATAACCAAAATCATCAATCAAGTTAAGCTTTTTTGCCTGGCGGCCATCATAGATGCGGCCATCAGCAATTTTTTTGACTTGCTCTTTCGACATCCCGCGCCCACTAGCGATAACATGAACGAAACCTTCATAGGAGTTATTAATCATTGATTGTAGAATTTTTCTTTCTTCTTCTGTCATTTCACGCGTCGGGCTCATAATGTCTTTGTGAGGACCGCTTTTTATGGTAACAAAATCAACTCCATACTTTTGCGCAAGCTTTGAATAATTGACGCTTTGCATAATGACTCCAAGTGAGCCAGTCAACGTTTCAGGGCTCGCATAAATTTTATCAGCGGGAGCTGAAATATAGTAGCCGCCTGAAGCTGCCATCGAACCCATGGATACATAAAATGGTTTTTTCGTTTTTTCTTTAATCTCTAAAATCTTCTCGCGAATTTGAGCGCTTTCCACTACTCCGCCACCCGGTGAATTTACTTGTAGAATGACAGCTTTTATCGTGTCATCCTCCTGAACCTTATCGAGTTTTTTCATAAACTGTCGATGATTATAGCCGGGAGACGAAAAAAGTGATTCAGCCGTGCCCGTATCTTGGATAACTCCCTCCACTGGCAAAACGGCAATCTTTTTCGCAGCATTCCCTTCTTGCTCCACCTGCTCGGTGAAATCCTCATCACTGGCTCCCATCGCGCTTTCGAACGCTTTAGAAAAGTCTGTTTTCATTGCCATGGATGCTACATTAACAATAATGGAAACAATAAATAATCCAGCAGCCAGTGCGAGGGCAACCATTCTCTTTTTGTTCAATTTACTCTCTCCTTCCCTATCTTTTTAGTTCACCAGCTTCGAAAAAACAGCTGGCACATGGTAAACTTGAAACAGGTACACCTTATTCTAACAAATCATTTAATAACAACCATACTAACTTTCCCAAAAAAAAGGAGACTTTCTTATGGATCAGCGCCGGAATGTCTATTTTTACGAAACCCGCCGAAAAAATGTGGCAGAAAAAGTAGCAGAAATAAAAAAGCTTGCCGTAAAACACGGCTTTACTATCGTTGAAAAATCAGCAGATGCAAATATCATTGTCAGCATCGGCGGCGATGGCACATTTTTGCAGGCTGTTCAAAAAACCGGATTCCGCGAGGATTGCCTATATGCCGGTATTTCTATTTTTAATGAGTTAAATATGTATTGTGATTTTCATGCAGACAATATCGCAAGCCTCATTGAAGTGATGTCTAAAGCAGAAATGGAAGTTCGCCGTTATCCCGTTTTACAAATTTCTGTCGATGAAGAAGCTGTCTTTTACTGCTTAAACGAATTCAGCATTAAATCTAGCATTATTAAGACAATGGAGATGAATGTGTATATCGATGACCTCCATTTCGAAATGTTCCGCGGTGACGGGATGATCATTGCTACACCGACAGGCAGTACAGCCTACAATAAGTCCGTAAGCGGAGCGGTAGTCGATCCGCTGCTTCCTTGCATGCAGGTGAGCGAGCTAGCCTCGCTAAACAATAAGCGCTACCGCACACTCGGCTCCTCTTTTATATTGAGCGGCGATCGTACACTAACGCTGAAAATGCTGAAAGGGAGCAACAACTATCCAATTATGGGGATCGATAATGAAGCACTGAGTATCCAGCATATTGAAGAAGTAAACATCTCATTAAGCAATAGACGCGTAAAAACATTGAAACTAAAAGATAACTCATTCTGGCACAAAGTAAAACGGGCCTTTTTATAAGAAAAGCGCAAGGCACATGCTCCGTATGACATCGGATTGGACTCCCCAACAAGTAGGCGTTTTTCAGCCTTCGATAGAGAGTGTAAAATCAGCTCACTTGCTAGTGTATGCAGCTAGAACAAGAAAAAAGAAGCGCCTAATGGACTATCGTCTATTAGGCGCTTCCTTTTTCTTGTTTTCTCGTCATTAAATGTCTTTTTTGATACCATTTTGTCTGAGAAAGTGTAAACACAACCAGCGCTAGCCAAATAAATGAAAAAGAAACAAACTGGATAACAGAAAATGGCTCCTGATAAACAAACACACCAAGCAACAGCGTCATAGTTGGTGTGATGTATTGCAAAATGCCAATCATTGACAACGGAATTTTCGGTGCGCCCGCTGCAAACATCAGCAATGGAAGTGCTGTCACGGCTCCGCCAAGCATTAACAGTACATCGGTAGAAAATGAGCCAGAAAACAACAATAGCTCTCCTTTGGACCACCAATAAACAAGAAAGGCAACCGCAATTGGCGTAACCGAAAAAGTCTCAAGCGTTAAACCGACAGCTGCCTCCACTTGAATGGTTTTCTTCATTAATCCATATAAAGCGAAAGTTACAGCGAGCCCCAGTGATACCCATGGCAGTTGACCATAGGATATCGTAATAATCGCTACACCAATGGCTGCCAAAGCAACAGAAAATACCTGTGCTTTAGACAAAGACTCTTTTAGAACAAAAACTCCGAGCAGCACACTCATGAGCGGGTTAATGTAATAACCTAGACTTGTCTCTATCACACGTTCATCATTGATCGCCCAAATAAACAAAAACCAGTTGCCGCTCACAAGAAAAGAAGCAATGACAAGAGCCGCTGCCTGCTTTGGCTTCTCTTTCATTGTTTGGAGCGTAGCTTTTAAGTCTCTTAGTTTTCTAGTAAACACGAGCAGCAGCACCATTGAAACAAACGACCAGAGTACACGATTAGCAAGAATCTCATGAGCGGTTACATGCTCCAACATCTTCCAATATATTGGGAATAGTCCCCATAGTAAGTAAGATAAAAATATGTATAGAGCCCCTTTTTTTGTCTGCTCATTCATGTGATCACCTATTTCCTTCCACTCCCGAAATAAATTTCATTATACTCCTTTCCTTTTAAAAATCAATAGAACAGCTAAGAAAGAACCGGGCTAAACAAAAGTAACTTATCCAAAGGCCAAACTAGGTAAGTTTCCTAAGATAGCCTGCAGCAATTCGTCTGCAGGTTTATAGATGAGACACAACAAAGATCGAACGGTAAAAGCCGTTGAACATAAGAAAAACAGCAATACTACATTGCTGTTTCCCCTCGTTTCCTATTTTAGCTGGAAGTCTCCTGATTTGGTTCGTACGATAAGCTGCAGTTTGCCATTGGCAATTTTCCCGATCACTCGATGCTCTTCCTTCGTTGTGTAAGTCACATTGGATGCACGAATGCTGGCCTCCCCGGATCCGGCTTTAAAATCAATGGAAAATGGCAACGAATTTTGACTTGTATCTATAAGGACAGTGCCACTTGATGTTTCTAAATTCACGTTGCCTGCTTGCTCATTAGGACGAATCTCGATGTCTCCAGACTGTGCTTTCGCTAAAACTTCTCCACTTATATCCTTAAGGTTAATATCTCCTGATTTAACCGACAGATCAGATTTTTCTGCGTCTAATTGATTGGCTATAATAGCTCCGCTTTCCCCTTGTATCTTTACCTGTTTTTCAACTTTCGTATGATCTATTGAAATATCCCCACTGCTACTTTTGAGTGACAGGTTGTATGCATGATTGCTTTCGCCCTCAATATCTCCGCTGGTTGTTTCAGCGTTCAATTCTTCCTTTAAAACAGTCTCTTTAATGATTAGGTCTCCCGAATTGGATTGGAATGTCGCCTTGTTTGCCTGGCCGTCTTCCAACGTAATATCACCCGATGTAGTCTTTAAGGCAATGGATTTATACATTTTTTCTGGTAGTTTTACATGCAATTGAACATGGCTATAGAAGGTAATTCCCCACTTGATATGATGCTTCACCTTAACTTTCAATGTATCACGATCCTCATCAATGACTAGATCATATTCTCCGTCTCTTTTCCTGCTTTCTTTTCCAATTAATTCAACTTTCACACGATCACTATTTCCTTTTTCAATTATAGTATCAACAGCAGCCGAATCGATATCGATTTTGTCTATTGAACTGGCTTCAACCGTTTGCTCTTCCTTCCATTTAACAGGTTCAAGCAAGTGTATATCTGAAAAGTAAAGTGAAGAGGCTGTGCCGATCAGTCCTATGATAATTAGTGCAAACGCAACAATAACCAGTTTTTTCATGATATTTTCCCTCCTTTCATCACTTTTATATTAAATTTTGTATATTGCAGCATGATTTTGTAAGAAAATTTCCCGATATGAATGATAGCTATACTTAGTAAAATTCCAATGCCGCATAAAGTAACGGACATAAAAAACTGAATCATAAAGTCCTCAAAACCCGTAAAAATTCCCCAAAGCACAGCCAACAATGGAGAGACTGTGAATGAAAATGCCGTTACACATAGGCTAAAATATACTCCAATCAGCCCAATGACTGGTCCTAGCAGAAATACTAGGTTAAAAAAGCTTAAACCTATCGTTACGAAGACCGTACGGGATGTATTAGGAACAGATGGTCCTTTTTCTGCCCTTATCATCTGATAATCCGCAATTAAATCCTTGGCAATGAGATGAGGATCTCCGAGTTCCTCTACGACTTCTTCTTCTGTTTTTCCATTTTCTATTCCCACTGTAAAATGCTCGTCAAAATCATAAAGCATATCTTTTCGATCATGTTCAGGAACCTTCGCAAGATAGGCCTCCAGTTTTTTCATGAATTCATTCCTTTTCATTTTTCATCCCCTCCTCAATGAACTGATTCACTGCATTTGAAAATTGCTGCCATTCTTGAATTAAACTATTCATATAATCGATTCCTTTTGCTGTAATTGAATAATATTTTCTTGGCGGCCCCTCTGTTGACTCTAAAAGATAAGTTGTTAAGAGGTCCTCCTTTGTTAATCGTCTCAATAATGGGTAAAGTGTTCCTTCAGCCACTTCAATTTTCCCGGAAATACTTTGTGCTAATTCATATCCGTACTGGTCCTTTGATTTGATTAAAATCAAAACACACAATTCTAAAACACCTTTTTTAAATTGTACGTTCAAGGATTTCACCTCCTATAAACTAATAACAGCTATTAAATATTATTCACTAGTCGATAGCTATATCATATCCGATAGTACTGATCAATGCAAGGTACTGAACAATAAAAATGGAAAATGATTCAATCACCCATCATTCAAGCAAAAAAATAAGCCGGATCTATAGCGATGATCCGACTTAAGGGGTACTTTTATATGATCTAGCTCTCGCTCATTCGGGCATTGATGAGCGAGGTGCTTTTCGAATTCTTTAGAAACAGACGCTTTTATTTCACGGCAGTATGTTTAATTTTTCTAAAATTAACTTTTCACTTGCTGTTCGGCCTGACGCAATTCAATGCGGCGAATTTTTCCGGAAGTAGTTTTAGGCAAGTCTTCAACGAATTCTATCTTTCTAGGATACTTATACGGAGCGGTTAATTCCTTGACATGGTTTTGCAGCTTTTCCACCAATTGAGGATCTTTTGCATCCACCCCTTCTTGCAAGACAACAAATGCTTTAACGATGTGGCCACGAATTTCATCCGGACTGGCCACAACGGCACACTCTTTAACATCCGGATGCTTAACGAGCGCGTCCTCTACTTCAAATGGTCCGATCGTATAGCCTGAACTGATAATAATGTCATCTCCGCGCCCTTCAAACCAATAGTAGCCGTCCTCATCTTTTTTAGCTTTATCACCAGTTAAGTAGTAATCTCCCCTAAATTGCATAGCCGTTCTTTCTGGATCTTTATAATATTGTTTAAATAGAGCCGGTGTATCGATGTGAACAGCAATATCTCCTACGACCCCTGCCTCTACAGGCTCCCCTTCATCGTTAATAATCTCTACACGGTTGCCCGGCGTTGGTTTTCCCATAGATCCAGGTTTGACTTCCATTCCTTTTAATACACCAATTACAAGTGTACTCTCTGTCTGGCCATACCCATCTCGCACGTCAACGTTAAAATATTTGCGGAACGTGTCAATGACTTCGCGGTTTAACGGTTCGCCAGCGGACACAGCGCTATGAAGGCTTGATAAATCATAGTCTGCCAAGTTATCTACTTTCACCATGAGTCGGTATTCGGTTGGTGTACAGCATAATACATTGATTTTATTTTGCTCAAGCAGCTCCAGATATTTTTTCGGTTCGAATTTTCCATTGTATACAAATCCTGTAGCTCCAGAACCAAGAACGGACATAAACGGGCTCCATGTCCACTTTTGCCAACCAGGACCTGCAGTGGCCCAAACAGTATCTCCCTCTTTGATACCGAGCCAGTTTGGCGCTGCTGTTTTAAGATGCGCATACCCCCATGCATGCGTATGAACGACACCTTTAGGATTGCCGGTTGTACCTGATGTGTAAGGAAGAAAGGCAATGTCGTCTTTCGATGTGTCAACGATTTCCAACTCATCGGAAGCTTCGGCCATCTTTTCCTCAAGGTTTATCCATCCTTCTACCTTTCCTCCGAATGAAAAGGCAGTTAATTCTTTTATCTTTTCTACTTGTTTAAATTGCTCGGTAAATGGCGCGTAGCAGACAACCCCTCGTACACCAGCATGCTCGATGCGATAATTTAAATCTTTAGTACGCAGCAATTCTGCACTTGGGATAATAATCAGGCCTGTTTTTAAGGCGGCAAGAAACACCTCGTATGCTTCAATTAAACGCGGCACCATAATAAGAATCGGATCTCCCTTTTTTAATCCGCTCGCAAGGAAAGCGTTTCCAATCTTATTTACATTTTTTATTAATTGAGCATATGTAATTTCCTTTTTTTCCCCGGCTTCATTCTCCCACTTTAGCGCCAGTCGATCGGGGTCTTTTGCAAATTTTTCTACTTCCATGACGATGTTATATTTTTCAGGTGCAAGCAAGTCTTCTCTTTTCATTATTCTACCCCCTTAATAATATGTCTCCATTATACAGAATAATGGAAAACTTTAAAATATTTTAACATAGCAATCTGTTACTTTTATCTTTTTAATACTTGTTTTGCGCAGACAACAGCTTTTAAAAAAGCCTATGGAACATTCGATCCCATAAGCCATTACATACGTACAGGTTGTTCAACAATAAAGCTCAACCAACCTTCTCTATATTCCGCATGAATAATACCATGATGAAGTTCAACAATCCTCTTTGAGATAGCAAGTCCAAGTCCCGTGCCTTGATTATCTTTTCTTGCCTTATCGCCCCTGAAAAACCGTTCAAACAATTTATTTGCCTCGTTAACAGGGAGATTCTCCACTTTGTTTGATACTTTCAAGATCGCTTTGTCTGCTTTAAGTTCCAGGCTTATTAATAATTCAGATGGTTTTCTACTGTATTTTATTGCATTCATAAAAAGATTATCATAAACACGAACCATCTTTTCTATATCCATTAAAATAGGGATATTTTCTTCTGTAATTGATTTTTGAACACTTAATTGTTCCTTTTCAAAAATAGGCATGTATTCTCCAACTACTTGTTCCAACAAACCTGACAAGTCTACTTCATTAAGGTTTAACGTAACATCTGGACTTGATAAATGAGTATACTCAAACAGTTCATCAATTAGGTGTTTTAGTCTTTGCGATTTTGAATAAATAGTTTCAACGTATTCTTGAAATTGCGCTTTACTCACGTATTGTTCTTTTTTCAGTAAATCTAAATATCCGATAATAGATGTTAAAGGTGTCCTTAAATCGTGAGAAACATTTGTAATCAGTTCATTGGTTTAGATTTGTAATCCTACTTTAAAATTCAAACCTGAAGAAAAAGGAACAAAAATCCTTAAAAATTCTTAAGCTTTGATCTATCTCTTTTCTGAACACGGTTACCCTTACTTTAAAAGGACAGGTGTTTATTGTTATTTATGAAACAAACACTTGTTTTATAATTCTATGTCCATTCACCTATTGATGTTTATCTTACAAGATAAATAAAGAAATTCGTTGATTTTCTAATGTGAAAACAACCGGATTTTAAAAACAGATGCGAAAAACACTTTAAAAAGGAATAACTAGCAAGAAAACCAATCAAAAAACCTTACATTCATCAGACTTAATGAATGTAAGGTTTTTATGATTACAGCAAATCCAAAAACTCACTGGCTGTTTTTTCTTGAGGAAGCTGAATTGTTTCCATTTCTTCTATCGCTTGATCAATCATCTCTTCAAAGTTAACGAAGCTCTCGAAATGCTGTACTTTTTCAAGCTTTGGCCGTGTTTTTGGAGATGGTGGTGTAAAAATTGTGCAGCAATCTTCATAAGGCAAAATCGAAATGTCATGAGTGCCTATTTTTCTGGCTATATCGATAATATCAAGCTTGTCCATTGCAATGAGCGGACGTAGTACCGGTGTAGATGTTACATCATTAATGGCTCTCATGCTCTCAAGCGTCTGACTTGCCACTTGTCCGAGACTTTCACCGGTTGCAATGGCCAGTCCACCACGTTTCTGACGAATTTTGTCGGCAATGGCTAGCATCATGCGTCTTGTTGAGGTCATCGTATAATTCTCGGGCACTTGCTCTTGAATTTTTTGCTGAATGGCGGTAAAAGGAACGATATGAAGCTTGATTTCCGCTCCAAATGCAGTCAGCCTCTCAGCTAAATCAATCACCTTCTGCTTTGCTCGCTCACTCGTATATGGCGGGCTGTGAAAATGAATAGCTTCGATTTCTACCCCTCTCTTTAACATGAAATAGCCAGCTACAGGGCTATCAATTCCTCCAGAAAGCAAAAGCATTGCTCTTCCGCTTGCCCCTGACGGCAGTCCAGCAGCCCCTGGATACTTCTCACATGATAAAAAGACGCCTCCCTTGCGAACCTCTACAAGCAGATTAATATCAGGGTGTTTAACATCCACAGTTAAGTCTTCGATGTTCCTGAGCACGTGGCTGCCAATAGCGTAATTAATTTCATTCGTATCCAACTCAAATTGCTTATCGGAACGGCGGGCAGATACTTTAAATGTTTTTCCTGCACTAAAATTTCGTTTAACGAGTTCAAGAGCAGCTACTTTCATCTCTTCGATATCATGGGCTGTACGGACCACAGGGCTGAATGATTGGATGCCAAACACGTGACTTAGCCGATCCTTTATCGCTTCGAACGGTACGTCATTTAAATGGATAAACATCCGATCATGACTTAATTCAATCTTTATTCCCGCAAATTCTTTTAACGCCAACAAAATATTTCTTTTTAATTTAGTTATGAATTGTTTACGATTACGTCCTTTCGTAGAAAGCTCACCGTATCGAATTAATACGCGGTCGTAATTCATCGTTGTCACCTCTGGACTTTCGTTAGTTTAGGAATGATTTCTTTTAACACCCGGATAAATATCTGCGCTTCTTCTTTTGTATTCTTATAAGATAGGCTCAGTCGGACACTGCTATCAGCTACGGCTGCCGGCAGTCCCATCGCTGTTAATACGGTACTCGTTTTCTTCTGTCTGGAGGAACAGGCGCTCGTTGTGGATAAATAACAACCTTGTTCTTCAAGAGCATGAATGAGTACTTCCCCTTTCATTCCAGCAATTGAAAAGTTTAAAATATGGGGAGCACAGCCTGTTTTCGGTGTATGGATGGTTACCCCGCTGATCCTTTCCAGTTCCGTACGCAAAAATTGCTGAATGCCCCTCATTTCTTGGACGCTTTTCACTCGTTTTTCCTCTGTCAGACGCAGCGCCTTAGCCATGGCAGCAACCCCGCCTGTATTTTCTGTGCCGCTCCGCCAGCCTCTTTCCTGATCGCCACCGGATAAGAGTGCAGAAAGCTTGACTCCTTCTTTCTTGTACAGCACACCACTTCCTTTTAACCCGTGAAACTTGTGCGCAGATAGAGAACAAAGATCGATCCCGTCAAGATCTAATTCTACTTTCCCGCGGCCTTGTACATCGTCCACATGAAATAGGGCTTTCGGGTACCCTTTCAACAGCTGGCTGATTTCCGCTATTGGCTGAATCGCCCCTGTTTCATTATTAACATGCATAATAGAAACGACAATCGTTTCATCTGTCATTGCTTCTTTCAGCTCTTGCACAGAAACTTTTCCCGATTCATCAACCGGCAAGTAGGTTACTCGAAATCCAAGCTCTTCAAGCTGCCGGCACGCATTCAACACTGAAGGGTGTTCAGTTTGCTGGGTAACGATATGATCTCCCCGTTGCCTGTTCGCAAGAGCCGCTCCTTTTAATGCTAAATTATTTGCCTCCGTTCCCCCAGAAGTAAAGACTACCTCTTCTGGCTTTCCGCCTATCAATGAAGCAATTTGCTTACGAGCTTCCGCCAACAGGCGATCCGCCTGCATGCCTAGCTGATGAAGAGAGGAGGGATTACCAAAAAATTGCTCGTTTGTCTTTATAAAAGTTGCCAAAGCTTCTTTGTATGGTTTTGTCGTTGCGCTATTATCAAAATAAATCATGATCGCACCTGCTTCATTTCAGTTTGTTCAACTATTTATCATAACATAGCTATGTGTTGAAGAAAACTTCCCATATACATAGCTGTAAACATAACAAAAGCGATCCCGGCTAAATTGAAGGCCAATCTGCCGGCACCGCTTCTGTTTATTTTTTATTCATCATATCCTCAAGCTGTTTCAACCCTTTTGGATCAACTTTATCGATCGCTGTAGCCGCTTCTTCAAGAGCGGAGCGATAGTCATAATTGCGAAAAGCACGTTCCGCCTCGTAAAGCTGATCACTAATAGCCGGATGGGAACGCTTATATCTGTTTCCGTATTGGATAATACGCTCAGCAAGCTCGGCTTGCTCGATCACTTCCTCTGTTTTACGCTCAAGGTTGCTTACAGAGGAAACCGCCTCACTTAGTTTTTCCTGAACGGCTTTCATATTTAATGGCTTTTCATTTAATGCCTGTACAACCTCGCCAATACGCTCTGTTGTTTCTTCTGTCAACGACTGATAAAACCCCGGTACGCCTGGCATGTTGCTTTTATTGACCATACGGAAGATTTCATTGATCTTCTTGCGGAGTGCCGCCAGACTTTCACGGGCAGCCATCTCATCCTTGCGCAATGTTTTTAAGAAGCGGCTAAAACTCGCTTGTTCTTTTTGCAGCTCTTCAAGTTGAGATTGCAGTTCTTGTAATTCTTCATGTAAAAAAGAATAGGCCGTATTCTGTTCGGTAATTCTGGCTTCTAATAAATCGTACCGCTTTACAAGGCGAAAAATATCTTCTTCCAGCTTTTGAGGGACGACCCATTCATCTTTTGCTAGCTGATAGCTTTGTCGCACATGTTCCGTCTCCGCCTGCAACTCTTCATTGGCAGTCCGCACATTGTCTAACTGCTCCCTCGTTGCCTTCTCATTTTTCACAAGAAAGTGCTTGGCATCGACTTCTTTCTCAAGCAGCTCATAAAAGAATTCTATGTTTTCTTTTACATCTTGAATTCCCACTTCTACTTCGTTCGTCTCCGTTTTAATAATAAAATCTTTATAAAGAGAAAGCTGCTGACGCAAGCTGGCAACTTCTTTTTCAATCTGTAAATGGTCAAGCAAATAGCCCTTTTGCTTCATTTCTTTGTAGCCAGATTCAATTTCATTTAACTGTGCTGGCAACAAGTTCGTTGTTTCAGCCATCAACACCGGAATAACTTCCATCTTATGTAGAATGGTATCCATATCATGAGTCAGCTTTAAAATGATCTCCCTAGCTGCGAGATAGTTTCCTTCATTAGTCAGCTCTTCAAATTTATCAAACTCCGAGGATAGAGCATCAAGCTGAATTTCAAGCACGGATGCAGCTTTGCCAAATGTGTGGCGATGAGCAAGCAGCTGCTTTCTTGCCGACCGGCGCTTTTCTTTCAGTTCTTCACTCTCTTCACGGTTATTCTCCTCACTGCCAATTAATTCATCCAGCTCGGTCAGGATGCCTTCCACTTTCTGTTCAGCCTCTTCCAGCCTGCTGACGATGGTTTCATTGATCTCTTTTGCTTTGCCAAATCTAAATTGATCCAATCGTTCTTCTGATTCAAATAACTTTTCTTCAACGTCGGCTAAATCGACAGCAAGCACCTCGTCCCATGTTTGCCGCCAACGGTCGAAAAGTTCTTCCGTCTGACCCGTCATGTTAAGGCGCTTCACTTTAGCCAATTCGTCAGTGACTGGCCGATTCATAATTTCCGTTTTCCTTTTTTCTAACATATTAATTTCTTTGTATATTTTTTTTCTATTAAAATAGGCGATAATCACTAAAATGGCTGCTATTAAAATCGCAGCAATGATGAATTTCATCGTAAGCCCCCTGTTCTTCTGCCAGCAAAAGTAATCGTTTCATCTATGTGGTAAGATATAAATTTCACTCAATTATTACTAATGATACCACAGGATGTAGCATTTTTTGACGACAAAACTCGTTTTTTTTTAAGCTCCTGATTAAAATTTTTGTTACACTATAAATAGGATTATTTTTCAGGAGGTTGTTCTATGAAAAGAGACGGACACATTCACACACCTTTTTGTCCTCACGGAACGAAGGATTCGCTGAACAGCTACATTGAGGAAGCAATTAACCAAGGTTTTTCCCAGCTCACTTTCACTGAACACGCTCCCTTGCCCTTCGGCTTTGTAGATAGTACGCCTACAAAGGACAGCGGAATGAAACGAAGCGATTTAGATGCCTACTTTTCTGCTTTGCAGCAAGTAAAACAAGAGTATGCAACCGATGTAGCTATCCAAATCGGACTGGAAGTTGATTATATTGAGGGCTTCGAAAAAGAAACGTCCATTTTTTTGAATGAGTATGGTCCACTTCTTGATGACTCTGTTTTGTCTGTTCACTTTTTAAAAGAGCAATCTAACTGGTACTGTCTTGATTATAGCGTGGATTTATTTGGAGAAATGATAAAAATCTTTGGATCGACTACTGTTCTATATAGAAAGTATTTTGAAACTGTAC
Source organism: Pseudobacillus sp. FSL P4-0506 (assembly GCF_038003025.1). Classification (NCBI taxonomy): domain Bacteria; kingdom Bacillati; phylum Bacillota; class Bacilli; order Caryophanales; family Bacillaceae; genus Pseudobacillus; species Pseudobacillus sp. FSL P4-0506. The sequence continues at coordinate 1,603,567 of NZ_JBBOOI010000001.1, read as the reverse complement.
AGCGCTCTATTGAAGAGGATCTCGGCCCATTCAAACCGAAGCGAATTGGCCATTTGACGCTCGTGCATAAATTTCAACACCGCTTCCCGTGCGAAGCAGACTTCAGCGCTGAAATAGAAAATCTCTTAACAACGATAAAAGCCAATGGCTATGAAATTGACTTTAACGGCGCTGGTCTGATGAAACCGTTCTGCCTGGAATCTTATCCACCGTTAGAAGTTGCCCAAAAAGCCCGGGAAATGGGCATCCCGCTTGTATACGGGTCAGATGCTCATCAATCTAAGGATATCGGACAAGGCTACAAAGAAATGTTTCCTCTGCAAGAGCAAGCCGTTCCTCGTCCATAAAATACGTTTGATAAAGGAGCCATCCATCATGTTTCAAACAACTAGTTATACAGGGAAAAAAACAGAAAACTATCAACTCGTTATTAAACAATTGCGAGCGCTGCTCGCAGGAGAAAGCAATCAAGTCGCTAATTTAAGCAATGCTTCCGCCTTATTAAACCAGTTTCTCGACCGCATAAATTGGGTCGGCTTTTATTTAGCTGAAGGGGAAGAGCTTATACTCGGTCCTTTTCAGGGTCTTCCAGCATGTGTGCGCATTCCATTTGGCAAAGGTGTATGCGGGACAGCGGCCAGTGAAAGAAAAACGCAAAGAATTGCAGATGTTCATTCCTTTCCAGGCCATATTGCATGCGATGCTGCCTCTCAATCTGAAATTGTTGTCCCCTTGCTAAAAGACGGGCGTTTGATTGGCGTACTTGATATTGATAGCCCGGAAACAAACCGTTTTGATGAAACAGACGAAGAAATGCTTGAAGCTTTTGCGACTGCTTTAGTCGAATACTTGTGATGTCTGTACTGCCAAATAAGAAGTTTTTTTAAAATTGACAGTCATAGCGTAAAAAGAGCTGGATAACCAGCTCTTTTTTCTATAAACAGCAATAGCCGATAGCCACTCTGTTCTTTCCAGCTTCCTTCGCTTTATATAAGGCCGTATCGGCATAATTAAATAATTGTTTTTTGGAGGGAGGATTCGCCTTTGACCAACAGGATAATCCACAGGAAATAGTGACTGCAGGCTTAGTATTTTCTGCTACTTCACTTATGATTCTTTTAGCTGTCATCGCCCCTTCCTCTAAAGAGCAATTGGGCAAATAGACAGCCAGCTCCTCTCCTCCCCAACGGGCAGCTACGTCTTCTTGCCGAATAGCCGTTTTCAAAATTTGAGCAACTTGAATGAGTATCTCATCTCCAGTTTGATGCCCGTATGTGTCATTAACCTTTTTAAAATTATCAATATCCATTAACAAAAAGACACCCTTCTCATCTTTCTCAACGGACTTTTGAAGCAATTGATCTAAATAGTTTCTTGAATATAAATGTGTTAGATGGTCAGTAATAACCATTTCTTCTAATTTTTCTCTGAGCATGGCATTGGCTAAGGCAAGTGTAGAATGATGGATCAGTGACTGCAAAAGCTTATACATTTCAAACGTAAAGCTATATGGCTCTTTTTTTAATACGATACAAAATCCTCTCAGCTCATTCCCCTGTTCCATAGGAACAGCCATCATCGCATGGAAAGTCAAGCAGTCCCTTTCTAGCTTATTCGCCAATTCACCAATAAAAAAAGCTTCTTTATCTTTTATCAGCTTCTCAGCAGTAAAATGAATGAGTTCTTTTCCTTCCATCTCGTAAAAAAAAGAACTGCTGCCCGGCAATGTTTCTGTTTCTTTTCCATTTAAAAAAATAAAGCCAACGGCACAAGCGTTAAAGGAACGAATGATTTGAGAGTGTAAAAAATTAGTGACATCGGAAAAGCGCAAGCTGGAGTTTAATTCGTGGGATGCATCATTAATTAACTGCAAATCTGAATTAAGCTGTCGCGATTGATCATATAGCATTACTTTCTCAATGGCGCCTCCTCCTGCGTTAGCGAGCATACGGATAAATTCTTTTTTTGTCTCAGGGATATTTTTTTCTTCGGAAAAATTCACTTTCAGTACACCATATACTCCCTGTTTGCCAATTAAAGGAGCATAGAGAATCTTCGAAATATCATCAACTTGGATTGTTCCATTTGTATATGAGGCCATCCCCGCTTCACTTACTTCATCAAAATTAAAGTGAGTTACTGGCAGGCCGGTATAGGATCCCTCCATTGCCATAAGGAAATGATAGGAACATAGCGGGAAAATCTTCTGTAAGGTGGTAATGATTTCTTTCAGCACAAATTCAATGTCTGTAGAGGAATGCAATCTTCCTGTTACATTAAACAACTCTTTATATCTATTGACTCTTCCTTCCATCACATGGACATAGTTCGCCCATTCAATTAAGCGGCTGCTTTCTTCCGTAAAAAACAACAAATCCTCTTCTGTAAGGACGGCCATTACCTCCTTATCCGCCCGCAAGAATAAATAAGTGTTTTTTTCTTTACAAAAACCTGTTAGTCGAAATCCTACATTGTAGGCAGCAGGTAGCGGCCATCCGTCTATTTCTTCCTTACAAAAAAGGTATGGCTGTGTAAAAGCCTGGCTCAACGCCTCCTTTTGTTCTCTAGTCCAGTCTAACTTCTCTTGGCTACTTGCATTAAACAAGTACAGTTGAGACGTGCGAAACTGTCTGCTGACGAGGCGAAGCCATTCCTTCTGAAGTTGTTCTACATCGAATAAAGCATCCCGGAAGCCGGCCATCAAGTCATATAGCAATGCTTTCCAGCTTATCGCCCACTTGCTTTCATAACGCTGATTCATGTAGTAATCACCTGCCATTCAAATTGGACAAAACAGCTGTTCTTCCTTTTTATACCACTATTGGAACATTATTCACTTTTACAAATTTAAACATCTAAAGAAGAGCTGACCTACTCATCAATAGGATAATTATACCACACGAAATGAGCCTAAAGACTTACTAAATTTATTATTTTTTCATATATTGCAATCTTACCTTGACAGAAGGGCCTGTCAATTATATACTAGCATTTGTGTAAAATATCGCAGCCTATGTGAACACCTTTATGTGCTCATTTTGTTCCTTTGCCTTTAAATGCAAATGGTGCATCGCGTAACCCTCTGCTGCTGGGGCGATGGTGCATGAAAACAAAATGACCTAATTGCTGTCTCACCGGTTTTTATTTTACAACAAAATAAAACCATTAAAGGAGGAGCTATATTATGGCTCGCTATACTGGCCCAAGCTGGAAACTTTCCCGCCGTCTTGGAATCTCTCTAAGCGGAACTGGTAAAGAATTAGAAAAACGCCCTTACGCACCTGGACAACACGGTCCAAACCAACGTAAAAAATTGTCTGAATACGGACTTCAATTACAAGAGAAGCAAAAGCTTCGTCATATGTACGGTGTAAATGAGCGCCAATTCAAAAACTTATTCGTAAAAGCTGGTAAAATGAAAGGCGTTTACGGCGAAAACTTCATGATCCTTCTTGAAGGCCGCCTAGACAACCTTGTTTACCGTCTTGGCTTAGCTCGTACTCGTCGCCAAGCACGTCAGCTTGTTAACCATGGTCATATCCTTGTTGATGGAAAGCGCGTTGACATTCCATCTTACCAAGTAAAACCTGGTCAAACAATTTCTGTTCGTGAAAAATCCAGAAACCTTGCTATCGTTAAAGAAGCTGTTGAAGTAAATAACTTCGTACCAGATTATTTAACATTTGATGCAGATAAGCTAGAAGGTACATTTACTCGCCTTCCAGAGCGTTCTGAGCTTCCAGCTGAAATCAACGAAGCTCTTATCGTAGAGTTCTACTCTCGTTAATTCTATTGCTTATCAAATAGCAATAGGCAAAACCCTAGAAATATTGGTATACCAATATTTCTGGGGTTTTTATTTTACCTTAGAAACTCACCAATCGACTCTTCTCTTAGAATAAAGAATTGACTTTTTCTCTTTTGTCGGGGGCAGTTTTCTTGCTTTTTATTTCAAATGCTATATGGGTCCAGCGCTAGAGACTAAGTCTTTTGTTTGTAGCAAAAACAAGTAAGTATCCATATTATAATCAAGTAAACTTGCGTCATTTCCTTTCTAATTTCCCCTGTATGATGGAGGCTCATAAATGATTATTAGAAAATCAAATAGGAAAGAGACAGATTTTATTTTAGCTTTTTCGCAAAAGGTAATCGAAGAAAGTTCAATGGGATATCTTAAACCCGGTCATCATAATATCGTAACTGAGATGTTTGAACCTGCTCTTCAAAACGGGGCTTACTATTTGGTGGCTGAGAAAGAAAATAAATTGCTAGGATGGATCTTAGTCGGAACAACTATTGACCCTTATTCTCTTGAAGAAATTGGGTATCTTCTCGATATTTATGTTTTTCCCGACTATAGAAAATCCGCGATAGCCAAAAAGCTTACACATGAAGCCTTAACACGATTAAAACAAGACCATTACAAGAAAGTTCAATTAAGTATTTTTTCTGGTAATCACTCAACAGCTCTTTGCCAACAATTTGATTTTAAAGAAGTACTAACTGTTTTTGAAAGACCTCTCTAAACTCCTTCTTTAACCTAAAATAAATGTCGCCAGCTTTTATTTAGATTAGCTTCCCCCAATTACTTTTTGACCAGTGTAAAGCTATGATCCCCCCTTTTAATCATCTATCAAAACTGTTACCAATTTAGCTATCATTGATTCCTAAAAATATACGTTTCTCCTCTTTATTTGTATACTAATTGTATAGAAAAACTCATTGCGTGTACCGCACAATAAATAGTAAATAAGGGGAAGAATTTTGAATGTCCATTCTAATTGTTGATGACAACAAAGTCAATTTATTTGTAATCGAGAAAATATTAAAAAACGCAGGATATGAGAACTGTGTTTCTCTATCATCCGCTCAGCAGCTATTCAATTATATTGAGAAAAATGAGCAACACGCCAACAAAGTCTCTATTGACCTTATCCTGCTTGATATCATGATGCCAGAGATTGATGGTATAGAAGCTTGCCGCCGCCTTCAGCAGGATGACTGCCTTAAAGATATCCCGGTTATTTTTATTACAGCTCTTGAAGACTCCAATAAACTTGCCGATGCGCTGGACGCAGGTGGAATGGATTATATTACAAAGCCGATCAATAAAGTTGAGCTGCTGGCGAGAATAAGAGTGGCACTTCGCTTGAAATATGAAAAAGACTGGCATGCAGAACAAGAACAAAAGATTCAAAATGAACTTGATCTGGCCATGCAAGTTCAGAAAGGACTCTTGAATCCTCCTTTAGAGACAGACAATATCACAATTAATGTCTCACACCTTCCCTCCTTCAAACTTGCTGGTGATATGTATTATTGGCACAAATTTGAGGATCACAGATACGGCGTTATTCTTTTAGACATGATGGGACATGGCATTTCTTCCTCTCTTGTCTGCATGTTTATCTCTTCCGTCTTGAGAGATATTATTAAAGAACTGTCTGATCCTGAACTGGTCATTAAAGAATTAAACCGCTATATGGCACTTCTGCATCATCCGAAAATTGATTACAATTACTATTTTACCGGCATTTATCTTTTGGTTGATACCGAAAGAAAAATCGTTGAATATGTGAATGCAGGTCACCCAGAAGGGTACGTTCTCGTTGATAATGCTTCATTATGCACAATTGAAAGAAGCAGCTGTGCCGTGGGATTTTTTGATCAAATGGAAGTCAAAAAGTCAGTCATCAGTTATGAAGACAACATTCAGCTTCTGCTCTTTACCGACGGCGCAATAGAAGTGAATCGCAATGACGAACAGTCTATGCTGAACAAGTTAAAATATATTGCCTCTCAAAAATGGAGCAATGTACGCTCTCCCATCCATCTTGTCATCCCGGAAGAGCAGCATGCTGGACAAGGCGATGATATGTGTATCATGATGATTCATGCTAAATAAGAAAGTGAAAAGCAGAATAAAAAGGAGAATGATTCTCCTTTTTATTCTGCTTTTAATTTTTTTGATAAATTTTTACATGTTCAGCAAAACTTTTATATTTTTCTGCGCAACTTGCAAATTGAAGGGACTCTTTATCCCCCAAACCAAGAAATCCCTTCGGGCAAAGACTGTCAAAGAATAGTTGGTGTACTTGATTTTGCAGATCAACTGTAAAATAGATCAGTACATTTCGGCATAAGATGACATGAAATTCATTAAAGGACTGGTCCGTGACAAGATTATGCTGGGCAAAGCTGATTTTATTTAAAATCGAAGGATTTAAATAAGCAAAATGCCCATCAGCTGTATAATACTCAGAAAAAGCTCGCGCTCCTCCTGCAAGCATATAATTCTTCGTGTATGTCTTCATTTTACTGAGTGGGATGAACCCTTTACGAGCCTTCTTTAGCACCTCTTCATTCATATCTGTGGCGTAAAGCTTCGTCTTATGCCCAAGCCCTTCTTCTTCTATTAAAATAGCCATTGAATACACTTCTTCACCTGTCGCACAGCCTGCATGCCAAATTCGTATTTCCGGATAATCCTGTAACTGGGGAAGGACCGTTTGTCGGAAAACTTTAAAAAACTCCGGATTTCGAAACATCTCGGTTACGTTAATAGAAAAATCATTAAGTATTTTTGTCACGAAGGACGGATCATGAATCATTCTGTCAGTAATCTGAGAAATCGTTGAGATCTTCTCAAGCTGCATGCGATTTTTAATGCGCCTGTAAATGGAGGACCGCATATATTTCCGAAAATCAAATCCAGATACACGGTAAAGTCCCTCCAGCAATAAATCCATCTCGATTGCTTCTTTAAAACTAAAGTCTTGTTCTTCTTCGTTATTCCACATACTGTTCATTTAAAATCTTATCCTCACTTACCTTGTCATCCAGACATTCATAACGGAAAATAGCTGCTCCAGCTTCAGCGGCTTGCTAATGTAGTCAGATGCCCCTGCCTCGAGACATTTTTCGCGGTCATTTTTCATCGCCTTAGCCGTCAGAGCAATAATTGGTAAATCATCGTATTCTTTCGACTGGCGAATTCGCTGCATCGTTTCATATCCATCCATGTCCGGCATCATAATATCCATTAAAATTAGATCAATGCTCTTGCTGGAACTGAGAATATCCAAACATTCAATCCCATTGTTTGCCACTAGTACATTCATTCCTTTTTGTTCAAGCGCTGTCTTTAGAGCAAAAATATTGCGGTTATCATCATCTGTGATCAATGCCGTCTTTCCATAGAATACATTGTCCTGAGCCTTTGGCTTTTCTTGCAGTCCTATAACTGGAGTGGTCTCCTCCCCCATAGAATCTGGAGGTGAAATTGTGGCTGCAATTTCTCTCGATGCCTCTGTGAATAAGTCAGCAGGTATGTTTCCATCTGAAATATTAGGAAGGAGAAGAACAAATGTACTTCCCTTTCCTTCTTCGCTAAAGAGCTGAAGATTGCCGCCTAACAGTTTGGCAAATTGACTGCTGATCGACAACCCTAAACCGGTGCCGCCATATTTTCGGATAGTAGCTCCTTCACCTTGCTGGAATGCTTCAAAGATGAGCGCATGCTTTTCTTTTGGAATGCCGATCCCTGTATCCGTTATGGCGATTTCAAGCCAATAATCTACATTTGTCTGGTTGGCGTCCGCCCCCACCTTCTTAATATTTGCAGAGACAGAACCTTCTTCTGTGAATTTAAAGGCGTTAGACAATAGATTTCTAATAATCTGCTGAAAACGCTTTTCATCCGTTTGAAAGATGGCCGGCACATCTGGGCTCATGCTAATGTTAAAATCAAGCCCCTTTTGGTTAGCAATATGGGTGAAATTCCTTTCAAGACTCGCAGGAAGCTCCGTCATATTTACTTCATTGATCACAACGTCCAGTTTTCCAGCTTCCACTTTTGATAAATCCAAAATATCATTGATTAAGTTCAGCAAGTCTTGTCCAGAAGAATGAATAATTCCCGCAAACTCTAATTCTTCCTCCGAAAGGGAACCGCTGCTGTTTTCGGCGAGCATTTCTGACAAAATCAAAATGCTATTCAATGGTGTGCGCAGCTCATGAGACATATTAGCAAGGAATTCTGATTTGTATTTAGAGCCAAGTGTCAGTTGCTTTGCTTTTTCTTCCAAGTCTTTTTTTGCCACTTCAAGATCTTTCGTTTTTTGCTCAGCTTCTTGTGTGCGCGATTCCAACTGCTCATTGATCATCTGCAGTTCTTCCGATTGCATCTTCAACTCTTCAGACTGCGTTTGCAATTCCTCTGATTGCGCCTGTAACTCTTCTGTCATGGCCTGGGATTCGGACAGCAATCGAGCAATTTCCATTCGGTCAATCGCTCTATTAACCGTTAATCCGAATGTTTCCAGTACTTTTTCTATAAAAGCAACGTGCAGTGAAGTATATTCGTTAAGGCTTGCAAACTCCACCACCGCGATAATTTCCTCCTCATATACGATAGGAGCAATTAAAATACTCCTTGGCTTTGTTTCTCCCAGTCCAGAGGAAATTAGCCGGTAGTCTTCGCCAACTTTGTTAATCACTTGTATCCGTTTTTCTAGTGCACATTGACCGATCAAGCCTTGGCCAAGAGCAAAACTACTTCGGCCTACGTCATCAGCTGAATCAGCAAATGCAGCCTTTTTTACTAAAATAACATCATTTTCTTGTTGCTCTCTGCTATAAAAAGCCCCAAACGATGAACCTGTAATCTGTGCGGCTATCGAGAGAAATGTCTCCGCGAGATTTTCTAATGAAGAAATCCCCTGATTCTTGCTCATAACATCTGCCACACTTCTTTGCAGCCAATCCCGTTCTTCTAAAGAATCCAAAAGCTCATTTGTCGCACTTCCCAGATCCCTAATTTCATCGTTCGTTTTCACTTGAATACGGCTGCTAAGATCTCCACCCGTAGACATGGCACGAATAGTATTTACTACCGCTTTAATCGTTTTAATAATAGAGCCTGAAATGATCATGGCCAGAATAAAAGAAACAATAATAACAAAAGCCAACAAGCTGTACAGCCCAATATCTAGATACTTATTCTGTTTATTTAGTTTATCAGCACGTTGGTCAATCAGCTCTTTCTCCTTGTCTCGGAAAGAATCAAACTGCTGCTGTACTTGCTCAATTTTTTGTCTTCCAGTATCTTCTTTAAAAAATGTCATAATGCTTGTTGTATCGTTCTGCTGTTTCATTTTAATGGATTTATCACCGGCATCCGATACCCAATCTTTGATGTTCTCGTTAATCTCAGCTACCTCTTTTTGCTGCGCCGGATTATCTGACAGAAGATTGTCCAGTTTATTGAAATTCTCCGTCCATCGAGAACGCGCTTCATTATACAACCGGAGATATTCTTCCCCTCCCGATATGATAAAACCTCTCTGTCCAGTTGCCATCTTAAGCAGATCTTTTTCTATTTCATTCGTCAGATCCCTTACGACAAAATCACGTTGAATGATAAAATTTCTTTCTTCCTGCATCGTGTCCAACTGTTTATTCACAGCAAGAATCGCTATAACCAAACAGATAATGATAACCACATAGCCGGTAATAATCTTCTGGCGTATTCCAAATCTAAAGTTCTTCATCCTTATGTATTCCTGCCTTTTTATAAAATATGCTCTGTTGTTAATTATAATGTTTTTACGGTTGATTAGATAGTATGGCCGCATTGTAGGTACAAGAAAGAGATGCACTACCATTATCATACGTTTCAGCGCTATTAATCTAAAACTAACCTGTCCTGTTAATTTTAGATCAGTACGCAAAAAGTGGTTTTGGCTATTTATCCTCTCTGGATTTCTGTCTTTTCAGGTTGACTGCTTTTTCTCTCTAAACCATTTGTACCTTTCCATAATAAAAAAATGGATGTGGCTAGCACATCCATTTTTTATTCAACATCGTATCCTTGATCATCAATCGTCTCTTTAATTTTATCTAAGTCCACTTTGTTTAAATCATACTGTACTTCAACTTTTCCACTTTCTAGAGCTACTTTTACGCTCTCCACTCCCGGCAATTCGCCAACGCTCCCCTCAATCGCTTTCACACAATGGCCGCATGACATTCCGCTTACTTTTAATGTGATATTATTCATAAATTTCCCTCCATTATTATTTTTTCATTAATTTTTGTACGGTAACTAATACTTCGTCAAGAACTTCGAAATCGCCTTCCTGAATTCTTTCAACAACGCAACTCTTCATGTGTCCTTCTAAAAGAATTTTCGCCACACTGTTTAACGCTGACTGTGTAGCTGATATTTGTGTAATGACGTCATCACAATACGTATCCTTTTCAATCAAACCTTTAATACCACGGATTTGCCCTTCAATCCGGTTTAAACGGGTCGTTAAATTCTTTTTCACCTTATCAGAATGATGGCTTTTTCGCTCAGAATGATTGAAATCACCATGATCAGCTTCGAAAAGCTCTTCGTATTCACTATTCATTAACATTCCTCCCCCTCTCCTTTCATTGTACATTACCCCCCTACCGTATGTAAAGAGAGAGTTCGAAAGATGATCTACTATTTTCTTGGTTTGTAGAAAAACGAACGAATTTATCACCTTCACAGATGATTTGTTTTAAACTGAGACTAGCGCAGCTAAAATGGGGAATCTAAAAGCAAATAAGGTGTCAATTTGCATTGTTTTCTGTTGAATAAGCCTCCATTTTTATCAGACTTTCCTCTTCTAAAAGGTGGATTTTTTAAAAACAAACTTTATACTATTAGCTTAACGTATACTTTTGAAGAATGCGGTCTCCCACTTTATTTTTGTCCGGACTCATGGATTTACTAAAAACTCATTTAAAGAAAAGGCATTCCATTTGAGTCTTGATGCTCGAATTAGTTAGTGTTACAACCATTGCTCAGTAAATTGGATGAAAAGTATCATTTCATGTGAAGTTATTTTAGGACCGTATAACAGCATTGTGCCGATAGAAAAGAATAACACGCCAATGTGAACGAGGGAACAGGAGGATTGGATGTATAAAATATTAATTGTTGAAGATGAAATAAATATCTCCCATACATTGAAAAGTCATCTTGAAAAGTATGGTTATCAATGCCGGCTTGTAGTAGATTTTGAAAAAGTATTTGAGCTGTTTCAGGATTTCCAGCCGCATCTTGTCATAATGGACATTAATCTCCCTGCTTTTGATGGCTATTATTGGTCCCGTAAAATAAGACGGGTATCAAATTGCCCCATCATGATTCTCTCTGCTCGTATAAGTGAACTAGATCAAGTGTATGGTATTGAAAATGGGGCAGATGACTTTATTACAAAACCTTTTTTAATGAACGTAATACTTGCAAAAATAAACGGACAAATTCGCCGTATATATGGTGAGTATGCAAAGGATTCACAAACCCGGATTTTAAAGAAAGGGAATACAACTTTAAACCTGGATACTGTTCGATTGTCTACACGTGAAAAAGAGGTGTTATTGACAGTAAAGGAACTCCAGCTATGTGCCCTGCTTTTAGAAGCATGCCCGAATGTAGTGGCAAGACAGCAGCTACTTACGGCTATTTGGGATGATGAGACGTTTGTTGAGGAAAATACACTTACGGTTAATATCGTAAGATTGCGAAAGAAATTAGAGGCGATTCATTCCTCATTAGAAATTATAACAATCCGAGGAATTGGCTATCAATTAACGGAGAAAAGTGTATGAAACTCTTTTTACGGGACCATTTCAGCTTTATTATCCTTTATATCATTACATTTATTAGCTTGCCAATTGTCATCCATCGACTAGATGGCATGGAAAATCATTATCCCTATTTTATATTTTTAGCCATCACTCTGCTGGTTATTTTCCTTTTCTTTCGTTATATACGCCGCAAGAAAATGTATGCAAGTGTCAAAGGAAGGAGCCTGGAGACAGGGGACTTTCTCATTCATCAGCCAGTTGCTCCAATTGAAAAAGCATATGCAGCTCAATTGCAATCAATTCAGTCTTTTCTTCTTTCAAAAGACGATAGTTACAGGGATTTCTTACAAGAACAGCAATTGATGATTTCTCATGCTGTTCATCAAATGAAAACCCCCCTCTCTGTCATTCAGCTACTTATACAATCTAATCAGTTTGAAGAGCCAAGTGTACTACTAGAGTGGCAGAAAGTTAAAACGGAATGCAACAAGTTGAATTTTTCTTTAAATCAATTATTGACGTATAGTCGCTCTACAAAACTATTGGCGGATCTAAAGATAGAATCAATTTCATTAAAGAGTGTTGTACAGGAAGTTATTAATGATTTAAAAGACTATTTTATTGAAAAAGAAATATATCCTAAAAGTACCATTGGAGAAAATATAGTGATCTATTCAGATCGCAAATGGCTAAAAGTCGTTATTTACCAGCTGTTAAGTAATGCAATTAAATATGGGGAGAAACAGTCTTCCGTTATCATTCTTTATGAAAATGAACAATTATACATCAAAAACAAAGGGGAAACGATACCTGAAAGTGAAATCAAACGCGTTTTTGAATTATTTTATACAGGCACTAAAGGACGTACTAAGGGTGAAGCAACCGGCATTGGGCTTTACTTAGTAAAGAAGATTTTATCTACCTTAAGCCATCCATACACATTGTCTTCTATTAATCATGAAACAACGTTTGCCATTGACTTTTCTGGAAGAGTAGAAACGGCTGCCAAATGAGGCAGCCATTTTGAATGTGACGTTTTTGTCATATTGCTGTCACGTTCAGAGATTTTAGGGAACAGAAAGGTTTGTCTATACTAAAAGCAAAGAAAGACGCAAGGGAGCGAAAAGCTAATGGCAGATACTATTTTACATGTAAAACAACTTCAGAAGGAATATACAGGGGAAATCACATATAAAGCCTTAAAAGGCATTGACTTTGATTTAAAGGAGAGGGAATTTGTTGCAGTAATGGGACCATCCGGCAGTGGGAAAACAACATTCCTTAACTGCATTTCAACCATCGATCGTCCTACAAGCGGCTTCATTACAGTCCGCTCAAAAAATCCATATGAATTAAATGATGATGAACTAGCGAAGTTTCGCCGCAAGGAATTAGGCTTTGTTTTTCAGGATTTTAACCTTGTTCATACGTTAACAGTAGAAGAAAATATTTTATTGCCATTGACACTTGATTCTGTAAATGAGAAAGAAATGAGAAAACGCTTAGCAAGAATTGTAGACTTTTTAGGTATTGAGGAGATAGTAAAGAAACGCACATTTGAAATTTCAGGTGGACAGAAACAACGTGTGGCCATTGCAAGAGCAGTTATTCATGAACCCGGCTTATTGTTAGCGGATGAGCCGACTGGAAACTTGGACTCTAAATCGGTAAATAGCGTTATGACATTGTTTGAATCGATTAACCATGTGTTTCACACAGCTATTTTGATGGTGACGCATGATGCCTATGTCGCTAGTTTTGCGCAGCGTGTCATCTTTATAAAAGACGGTATTCTTTATAATGAGATACACCGAGGTGAAAACAAGCAGCAGTTTTATCAAGAAATTATGGACACACTCACGTTTTTGGGCGGTGGTCAACATGAGTTTTAATCATATTGTCGTTCAAAATATTTTACGTGATAAATCCACATATATTTCCTACTTTTTAAGCAGTGTATTCTCTATTTTGGTCTTTTTCTTATTTTCAACTACAGCTTTTCATCCAATGATGACGAAAATTGATCATACGAGTACACTTGGACTGACAATGATGCTCGCTAGCTTTTTTATTTATATTTTTTCATTTGTCTTTATCATTTATTCGCTGTTTGCTTTTTTGAAAAAGAAAACAAAAAATCTTAGCGTATTTATGATTACCGGTGCATCCACGAAGCAAATCAGCAAAATGATTTTCAGAGAAAATATGCTCATTGCCGGTGCAGCGATCGTAACAGCCATTGCAGTTGGACTTATCGTTGCCCCCTTATTTTTAATGGTAGCCAAAAGGGTTTTGCGTGCGGATAGCTTTGGTATGTATGTACCATTACAGTCCATCGCATTAACGGTTGTCTTATTTACTATATTATTCTTTATTGTTTCTAAATTGATGACGCGCTTTATCAACAAAGAAGAAATGGTCCAGCTGTTAAAAGCAGATATAACACAGGAAAAGCTAATTGCACCGGCACCATTGAAACTGTTGCTATCTCTTATGGTGAGTGGATTTTTATTCCTTTCAATTATAAAGGAAATGAATTGGATAAAGTCTTTTGAAACCATTTGGTATATGAGCTTATTTGCCAGTTTGCTATTATCCATTTATCTCCTTATTACTCAAGGAACACTATTGATTATTCGCCTATTACAGAGACGGCCAGCGTACCTTCGAAAAACAAATATGCTTTTTATTTCTAATTTAAAAGCTAAAGAGCGTTCTCATGCACATATCATTTACTTATTAACCGTATTACTATTAGGTGTTTTTGTATGTACGAGCGTTCTATATAGCTCCTATTATAATGTGAAGGAAAAGACAGAAGTGCTATATCCTTATAGTGTCCAATATACTTCACTTCCTGCCAATAAGTCAGGAGCTGAGCAAGAAGATATTGCGTTTATTGAAGCGACATTAGATAAAGCAGGTACGTATGATGTCTATTATTCGGCATTTAAAACCGATGAAGATCGCCGGATTGCCTTTATGTCCGTTTCAAATTACAATGCGCTTGGCCAGCATAAGGCGATCACACTAAGTGACAATGAGTATTACGTTGCAGCTGGACATGAAGGCGTACTGCCCAATCGAGAAGCTATTCATGATTACCCGCTTGGAAAGCTTGAGTATGTAGGTTTGGAAGAACAAAATATTTTATCAACGGGCTTACAAAATGTGTATTATATCGTACCCGATAAGGTTTACGAAACAATCGATTATCCAGTCTATAAAGTATTTGCCTATGAACTGGAAGATTGGGTAGAAAAGATCGATGTTGCTGAAACCATTTCATCAGAAGTTCCTACAGATCCCAATGTTCGCTTGGTGGCTTCTAAAATTGAGTTATATGATGCGGAGAAGTTTGTGAAAAGCATCATGTTTTTTATCGGTTTTATGCTCAGTCTGATCTTTTTGAGTGCGGCAATGAGCATTCTTTACTTCTACTTACAAACGTCACTTGAAGGAGAAAAGAAAAAATATGAAGGCATTCGAAAAATTGGCCTTTCTTTTAAGGAACTAGCTTCTGTCGTAACAAAAGAATTAGCAGCTTTAATTTTTATTCCATTTACAGTGGCAGCTATTATTTTATTTGCAGGGATGTTTGGCATGCGAAACTATATTTCACCGACATTTTATCAAATGACAGCGATCGGTGTAGGTATATTTTTATTGCTGTTCATTATAAGCTTTTTTACTATTCGACGGGGTTATTTAAATAAACTTGTGAATTGATCATGCTCGGTTTTGCCCAACAAAAGAACCATGAGAATAATGTTTTTTTCTTCCCCAGTTCTTTCAAACTGAATTTAAATGGGTGTATGTAAAAATCTATGCTCTTCATTGAAATTAAGAAACCGTAAACATGAAAACCATTCATTTTTATCTATATTTAGTTGTCTAGTCATTTCTATGTTGGTTGGTTTGGGTAAAACAGATAGTATGTTTGAAAAAGATCATTATTTGCAAATTTAAATTGCCTAAAGAGCTTAAAAAGAACTTTTATCTACAATAAATAGAACTTATAACGATTAAGTTTCACTCTTGTTAATAAAAGAGAGGATGTCCCCAACTTGTTGGAGCATCCTCTTTTTTGATCACTTGTTTTTTACTTATTTGTATTTAATTAAGTAGTACTTCTTTTTGCCACGACGAATGATTGTAAATTCGCCTTCCATTTTATCCTCTTCCGATAAAACATAGGCTGTGTCTGTTACTTTGTCGCCATTAATAGAAACCGCACCATTTTGGACATCTTCCCGCGCTTGGCGCTTCGACGAAGAAATACCAGCAGCGACAAGCAAGTCTACAAGACCTATTTCCTCTTCGCTTGCCTGTTCAAATGATGGCACATCTTTAAATCCTTGTTTAATTTCTGAAGCTGTTAAGCTTCTGACATCTCCGCTAAATAGAGCATCTGTAATTTTCTGCGCTTGCTCCAGTGCTTCGCCGCCGTGAATTAAACGAGTCATTTCTTCAGCCAGTGCCTTTTGAGCTTTACGCAAATGCGGCTCTTCCTGTACTGCTGTTTCAAGCTCTTCAATTTCTGCAGGGCTTAAAAACGTGAATATTTTCAAGTATTTAACAACATCTGCATCGGCTGTATTAATCCAGAACTGGTAAAACTCATAAGGTGTTGTTTTTTCGGGATCAAGCCAGATGGCTCCGCTTTCTGTTTTGCCAAACTTCGTACCATCTGCTTTTGTAACGAGCGGGATTGTCAAACCGTACGCCTTCTCGCCTTCTGGTTTCATTTTGCGGATTAGCTCCAGCCCGGTTGTAATGTTTCCCCATTGGTCACTGCCGCCAATTTGCATTTTACAATTATGATCTTCATATAAATGCAGGAAGTCCATTGCTTGCAAAATCGTATACGTAAATTCCGTGAAGGAAATACCAGTATCCAGTCGGGACGCTATAGTATCTTTTGCAAGCATGTAATTGACGCCAATATGCTTTCCGAAATCGCGTAAAAATGTCACGATATCCATAGAACCAGCCCAGTCATAGTTGTTCACAAGCTCGGCTCCGTTTTCTCCATCAAAGTTAAAAATCTTCTCTAACTGCTTTTTAATGCAGGACACGTTATGCTGAACCATCTCAAGCGTCTGCAGCTTCCTCTCTTCTTTTTTACCGCTTGGATCTCCAATTAATCCCGTTGCTCCTCCCACAAGAACAATCGGGCGATGTCCATTATTTTGGAAACGACGCAGCGTTAAAAATGGCAGCAAATGGCCAATATGCATGCTGTCTGCTGTTGGATCTACTCCGCAGTAAAGTGAAATTTTCTCTTTTTCTAACAGTTCTTTAATTCCTTCTTCATCTGTTTGTTGATAAATAATCCCTCTCCATTGCAATTCTTCCAATAGATTCATCTCTTATCTTCCCTTCTTTTCTATATTTTCACAAAATAAAAACGCCCCTGCAGTTACTGCAGGGACGCTATTAAGCGCGGTACCACCCAAGCTTGAGAAGATGATCTTCTCCACTCATTTAGATAACGGTTGTTCCGTTTGCTGCTACTGATCTGGTAAACACGTTTCACAGCAAAAGCTCCAGGAGGTAATTCATTCAACTATTTGTACCGGTTTCCACCAACCACCGGCTCTCTTTTAACAGGGATAGCGAACTACTTAATCCTTTCATGGCTTAAATATGTAAATGTATACGTTATATTTAAACAAAGCGTTATAGAAAAGTCAAACCCAATTTAAGAAAAGTTGATCTCCCACTGGATGGTTGATTTTGTTGAAGTCGCCGAATACAGTGAACACTTCCTATAAAAAACTTTATTTATCTTTAACAGAATCCAAGAAAAAACCGGTCTTAAAGCGTTAGAAAAGTCGCTTCAAACCGGTTAGATCCTTCTTATTAATCTTCCATTGTTGACAAATCACCTGTAGGAAGATCAAGCTCCCAAGCTTTTAAAACACGGCGCATGATTTTTCCGCTGCGTGTTTTTGGCAGCTTGTCACGAAACTCAATTTCACGCGGTGCCGCATGAGCAGCAAGTCCCGTCTTAACGAACTGACGGATTTCTTCTTTCAGTTCATCTGTTGGCTCGTATCCTTCTTGAAGAGCAACAAATGCTTTGATAATTTCTCCACGAACAGGGTCTGGCTTACCGATAACACCTGCTTCGGTCACAGCCGGGTGTTCAATCAGCTTGCTTTCTACTTCAAACGGTCCGACCCGCTCACCAGCTGTCATAATTACATCATCCACACGACCCTGGAACCAGAAATAGCCATCTTCATCCATGTAAGCAGAGTCTCCGGATACATACCAATCGCCCGGCATAAAGTAAGATTCATATTTTTCCGGGTTATTCCAAATAGCAACCATCATAGATGGCCAGCCCTTTTTGATAGCCAAGTTGCCCATGCGGTTTGGCGGCAATTCATTTCCTTGATCGTCAACAATTGCGGCCTTTACCCCTGGAACTGGCTTACCCATCGATCCAGGGCGAATGTCCATGGATGGGTAGTTACAAATTACGAGAGCACCTGTTTCCGTCATCCACCATGTATCATGAATACGGCGGTCAAATACTTTGGCTCCCCAGCGAATAACTTCTGGATTGAGCGGCTCTCCCACACTGACAATGTGGCGAAGAGAACTTAAGTCAAACTTCTTCACAACCTCATCTCCGGCTCCCATCAGCATGCGAAACGCAGTTGGAGCGCTGTACCAGACAGTAATCTTATAATCTTCAATGGTTTGGTACCAAGTTTCCGGTTTGAAACGACCTCCGACAATAACGTTCGTTGTGCCTGTAAGCCATGGCCCGAAAATCCCATAAGATGTTCCAGTTACCCAGCCTGGATCAGCTGTGCACCAATATACGTCATCCTCTTGCAAATCAAGTACCCATTTAGCTGTCATGTACTGCTGAACCATCGCTCGATGAACATGCAAGACGCCTTTCGGCTTACCTGTTGAGCCAGAAGTATAGTGGAGAATCATGCCATCATCTAAATTCATCCATTCAATATCGAATGAGGCGTCTGCTTCTTTCATTTTGGCGTTAAAATCCACATATTTATCTCCAGTCGGCACACTGTCACCGACGATAAAGATCTTTTCTAAGGCTGGTAGATCATTAATAGGCACACGATCAAGCAAGTCTGGAGTCGTAACGAGCACCTTTGCGCTGCTGTCCTCCAAACGGTCGCGAACAGCCCCTTCCATGAAGGCTTCAAAAAGCGGACCGACAATCGCTCCAGCTTTAATGGTTCCAAGTACGGTAAAATAGAGCTCTGGTGAACGCGGCATGAACACGAAGACCCGGTCTCCCTTTTCTACTCCGCCTGCTGTCTTTAAGACGTTGGCTGCCTTGTTCGTATATTCTTTCATTTCTTCAAATGTATATTTTTCATCTCTATCCGCGTCTCTGTAATAGAGAGCAATTTTTTGTTTAAGGCCGGATTCCGCATGACGGTCAATTGCCTCGTAAGCAATATTGATTTTACCGGTTTCAGACCAGGAAAAATGTTTCTCAGCATCTTTCCAGTTAAATGAAGCATATAATTCATCGTAATCTTTTAAATTATAATTTCCCTCTTTTACTGTCAACGTTTCCAATTTCATATAACCGCTCCCCCCTATGTAAGAATTCAGTCTCTATTATAACTCAAATTCCCATTTTTCACAATTTTGAAACAACCATTTAGTCTATGTCTCTACTTACCTATTGCAGCCAACAAAGAATTGCGAAAATTTAGTGAAAACGCTTTATAAGTGGGAAATTCAGGTATAATACAAGTATGGAATGATGAAGGCGGTGACTTAATGGAGCATAAAAAAGAGTATCATTCGCAAGAAGTGGAAACGTCAAAAGGGACTATTATTATCGAAGGCCCGGTTTCTGCAGAAGCTCTAGCTAATATGACATTTCATGAAGGGCTGACCGCTTTTCGACAGCCTGCACAGCAGCATCAGGCGCTCGTAGAAATTGCCGATCTTCCTGAAGGGCGCATTATTATTGCTCGCAGCGGTCATGTGATCATCGGCTACGTAACCTATCTCTACCCCGATCCTCTGGAAAGATGGTCAGAAGCCAATCTTGATAATTTAATTGAGCTTGGAGCAGTAGAGGTTGCTCCTCCTTACCGTGGCACTCAGCTTGGCAAAAGCATGATTAAGCTCTCCATGCTGGATGAAATGATGGAACATTATATTATCATTACTACTGAATACTATTGGCATTGGGATCTAAAGGGGACCGGTCTAAACGTATGGGAATACAGAAAGATCATGGAGAAAATGATGAATGCCGGCGGCTTGGTATGGTATGCAACCGATGATCCAGAGATCAGTTCCCATCCGGCAAATTGTCTAATGGTGCGCATCGGCAAACATGTGGACCAAACATCGATTGAAAAGTTTGATCAAGTGCGCTTTATGAATCGCTTTATGTATTAACAAAGGGGGATGACTAAATGATCGTGGAGCAAATTATGCAGCAAGAAGTACATACACTGTCACCGAATGACAAGATCGGTACGGCGTTGCAGTTGTTCAGAGATAAAAAAATCCGCCACGTGCCGATTATAGATGAAACAGGAGAACTTGTGGGTATTGTAGCAGATCGTGATGTCAAAGATTCCACACCTTCTATTTTACAGAAAGATTTAAGCGACGAAGAACTGAACAAGCCGCTCTCTCTAATTATGCAACGAAATGTCGTTACCGGACATCCGCTTGATTTTGTAGAAGATGTCGCTGCTGTCTTCTATGAGCATAGCATTGGCTGCATGCCTATTGTCCAAGGAGGGAACATCGTTGGCATCGTAACCGAAACAGACGTACTTCATACATTTGTTGAATTGACCGGTGCCAATCAGCCTGGCTCGCGCATCGAGGTCAAATTGCCGAATAGACCCGGTGAATTATTTGATGTCGTCAGCATCCTGAATAAACGGCGGGCGAATATTCACAGTGTTCTCGTATATCCGGATAAGGAAGATGAAGATTCGAAAATTGTTGTTTTCCGCGTGCGAATGATGAACCCGACCGGAGTGATTGATGATTTAAAACAGGAAGGGCATACTGTGTTGTGGCCAAATATGCCAGGCATGTCTTCATGAAAAAAGAGGCAGTATTCGTCTATTCGGATCAGCTTCTTTCTTACAAATTTTCCGAAAATCATCCTTTCAATCAATTCCGGCTCACATTAACTATCGATTTGTTAAAAAAAATGAATAGAATTCAAGAAAGTGATATAATTCCTCCTCGTGTAGCATCAAAGGAAGAATTGCAGCTTATCCATGATATTGCTTACGTTGAAGCTGTCCAACAAGCAGGCAATGGCGAGCTGCCCCTTGATATTGCAGAAGGCTATGGACTAGGTACAGAGGATACACCAATGTTTAAAGGCATGCATGAAGCAAGCGCCCTGCTTGTCGGCGGCACATTAACAGCCGCTGATTGGGTAATGCAAGAGAAAGCAGCACACGCCCTGCACTTAGGGGGAGGCCTTCATCATGGTTTTCGCGGGAAAGCGTCAGGCTTCTGCATCTACAATGACAGTTCAGTAGCCATTAAATATTTACAAGAAAAGTATCAGGCACGGGTCTTATATATCGATACAGATGCTCACCACGGCGATGGGGTACAATGGTCTTTTTATGACGACCCTGATGTATGCACGTTATCTATTCATGAAACCGGCCGATACCTTTTCCCTGGAACTGGAAATATTAATGAACGGGGTCAAGGAAAGGGATATGGCTTTTCTTTTAATCTTCCTCTAGATGCTTTTACTGAGGACGACTCATGGCTTGAGGCGTATAAAACCTCCATATGGGAAGTTGCGGACTTTTTTAAACCTGATGTCATCTTAACGCAAAATGGGGTAGATGCTCATTTTTATGATCCACTTACCCATCTATCTACTACGATGAATGTTTATCGGCGAATTCCTGAGATTGCTCATCAGGTCGCCCACCGTTATTGTGATGGGCGTTGGATTGCTGTTGGCGGTGGCGGATACGACATCTGGCGAGTTGTTCCACGGGCCTGGGCTTACATTTGGCTCGCCATGACTAACCATTCAAATGTATCCGGTGCACTCCCTAGAGAATGGATTGAGAAATGGCAGTCCAAATCACCTGTCCAGCTCCCCACTCAGTGGGACGATCCTCCAGGTTTATATCCAGCGATTCCCCGAAAACCGGAGATCGAGGAGAAAAACCGTTTAACCTTGGAAAAAATGCTCTATCCTCTTCGTCAGTTAAAAAAATAGGCTCTGTTATGCTTGATTGTTGATTTTCGCTGCAAGCGATGAGTAGAAAAAAATAACATTCATCTTTAACGGAGCCAAAGAATAAAAAAGCGGCCCATCATCGGGCCGCTTTTTTATTCTTTGTATGCCGGGTCAGAAATCACAATTTGCACCCGACGGTTTTTTTGCATATTGCCTTCATTTATATTCGGCACAAGCGGCCGTGTATCACCGTAACCTACGGCGATGAACCGCTCAGGATCAAGACCGCTGTTATCTATAAAGAAGCGAATAACACTGCTTGCTCGCGCACTGGAAAGCTCCCAGTTAGATGGATAAATAGAATTTTTAATAGGTCTATTATCCGTATGTCCTTCCACTTTCACAAGATTAGGAATGGTTTTTAGCAGCTTCCCTGTCTTTTCTAGAAAAGGATAAGCCTCTTGCAGAATAACAGCATCTCCCGTGCCAAACACGATCTGTTCTTGTAAAACAAGCACTACACCACGTTCATTTCTAATGGCTGCAGCCGTGTCTTCAAGCCCATTCTCCTTGAGGTACTTCTGAACTTCCTTTGCAAGCTCATCAAGTGACTGTTCATTCCGATCTGCTTCTTCCTTGTTCATTTTTTCTGAAGGATATTCCCCAGGAACAATGGAATCATTCGTTTGGAAAATTCCCTGCGCATTAAATGACTGTGCGATTGTTTTAAACTTAATCATATCAATTTGCGACATAGAAAAAAGCAAAATAAAGAATACGAGAACGAGCGTAACAAGATCAGAAAACGTCACCATCCATTTTGGTGCTCCTTTTTGCTCTGGTTTGCGGGAAGGACGGCGACGGCTGATCATAACTCCGCCGCCTCATTTGCAGTGATCGTCTCCGTCACACTTCTTTTGCTGTCAGATGAAAAAGCAAGCAGCTTTTCCCGAAGAATTTTTGGATTTTGCCCTGTTTGAACCCCTACTACGCCTTCAATAACAATCTCCCGGAAAAACACCTCTTGTTCTGTTTTCAGCTCTAATTTTGCAGCCATCGGCAAGAAAACAAGGTTGGCAAGCAGGGAACCATAGAATGTGGTTAACAGAGCTACTGCCATATTAGGCCCCAATGAAGTGGGATCATCTAGATTTTTCAACATGAGAACAAGCCCGACCAACGTTCCGATCATTCCCCAAGCTGGTGCGTATTCTCCTGCTTTTTCAAGGATGCTTCTCTTTTTTCTATGGCGTTCCTCCAAAGCAGTAATTTCAGCGCTCATAATATCCACTAGCATATCCTGTTCGATCCCATCAATCGCTAGCAGCATACCTTTCTTAAGAAACTTATCATTTTCCTGTTCCAACTCTTTTTCCAGTGTTAACAAACCCTCGCGCCTAGCTTTTTCAGATAATGCGACGAATCTTTCAATGAGGGCTTCCAGATTCATTTCCTCTTCTCGAAACGCCTGGCTTATGATCGTAAAGATATGCTTGATCTCGCTAAATGGAAAGTTGATTAGCAAGCCCGCCGTGATCCCCCCAAAGACAATTAGAATAGACGGCAAGTGGATAAATGAAGCAAACCCCTCCGCGCCACCGCTCGTCAAAACGGCGAAAGCCAGCAGGACAAAACCCGCAACAATGCCAATCGGTGTCAATGCATCGAATTTTTTCATCTTTCCTCCCTCTCTTCTGTCTCAGAAACAGTCTCTATCTCTACTATCGGAGGAAATTTTACTTTGTTGACCCTCTTTCTTCAATACGATGCGGCAACACGACAATCGGACTTTCCACTTCTTCTTTATTCATATACTTTGTCAATAGCCTCATAGCAACTGCTCCAATATCATATAGCGGCTGCACTACGGACGTCAGTTGCGGCCGAACCATTAAAGCCAGTTTGGTGCTTTCAAAACTAATGACTTCCAGTTCTTCAGGAATCTTCACGCCGCTATCTTGTGCACCATGAATGATACCTAGAGCCATTTCGTCTCCATTTGCAAAGACAGCCGTCGGCTTCACAGAAGCTGTTTCTAATCGATGCCACGCTTCTATCCCAGCCTCATAAGTATAATCCCCATCGATAACTAACTCATCAGCCACCGGTAGACCTGCAGCAGCAAGTCCCTCTTTATATCCGCGCATTACATATTGGCTGATTGTGTCATCCAATGGACCATCGATGAATGCGATATGTTTATGACCTTTTTCTGTTAACGAATGAATGACATCTACAGCTGCTTCTTGGTAATCAATATTGACAGATGGAATTTCCCCTGTCGGTTCTAAAGAACCTGCAAGCACGACTGGAACCGGAGAACGCTTAAACTCCTCTACATGCTCCTCTGTGATCCGGCCGCCCATAAATACAAGCCCGTCCACCTGCTTACCAAGCATTGTATGAATTAAATGAATTTCCTTATCTTTGTTTTGGTCGGAATTACTTAAGATAATATTATATTTATACATTGTGGCAATATCTTCAATTCCTCTTGCAAGCTCTGCATAAAAAATATTTGAAATATCCGGGATAATAACACCCACTGTTGTTGTTTTCTTGCTGGCCAATCCGCGAGCTACAGCATTCGGGCGATAGCCAAGCCGTTCAATTACTTCCAATACTTTTTTTCGTGTAGCTGGCTTCACATTTGGATTTCCGTTTACTACGCGGGAAACCGTAGCCATAGAAACACTCGCTTCTCGTGCTACATCGTAGATCGTTATATTCATTTTCATATCTTCTCCTTCGTATTAGCTTTTATCTCTATCTTAACAAAAAAAACTCCTGTGAATACACAGGAGTTACGCTTTTACAGGAATAGTTTGAAGAACTTCACGATAAAATTCATCAAATTGTTGCAAATTCATTTGCTGTGCAGAGTCAGAAAGGGCTACCGCCGGATCTGGATGCACTTCGGCCATTACTCCATCTGCTCCGATAGCAAGGGCTGCTTTTGCTGTTGGAATTAATAAATCACGACGTCCTGTCGAATGAGTAACATCTACGAAGACAGGCAAATGTGTTTCCTGTTTCAAGATCGGTACAGCTGAGATATCAAGGGTATTGCGTGTAGCACGCTCATATGTCCGAATGCCTCGTTCACAAAGTATAATCTGGTCATTCCCACGGGAAATGATGTATTCAGCGGCATTAATAAATTCTTCAATTGTAGCGGCAAGGCCGCGTTTTAGCAATACCGGTTTTTTCACACTACCAGCAGCTTTTAACAACTCAAAGTTTTGCATATTGCGGGCACCGATTTGAATGACATCAATGTAATCGCAAGCTACTTCAATGTCGGCTGGGTTAACAATCTCACTGACAACTCCGAGATCGTATTCATCCGCTACTCTTTTTAAAATTTTCAAACCTTCCAAGCCTAGTCCTTGGAAGTCATAAGGAGAAGTACGAGGTTTGAATGCTCCACCACGAATGAGCTTCAATCCTTTATCCTTAATAGCCTGCGCCACTTCTGCCACTTGTTCATAAGATTCTACAGCACACGGACCGAATACAAATGTAGGAGAGCCGTTGCCTACTTGTTCTCCACGAATCTCTACAATTGTGTCTTCCGGCTTCTTCTTACGGGAAACAAGAAGCGCTTTGCGGTGGTCATCTTGCTGCAATTCCAATCCTGCTTTAAAAATTTCTTTGAACAAATGTTCAATCGTTGAAGTTTCAAATGGTCCACTATTACTTTCAATAATCTTATTCAGCATCGCTCTTTCGCGGACAGGATCATAACGGTTAACGCCCTGCTTTTCTTTCACTCGCCCGATTTCCTGAACAAGTGTAGCTCGCTCGCTAATAAGGTTCAGGAGCTCCACATTTATCTCGTCAACACGTTGTCTCAACTGATCTAGTTCCTGGTTACTCACAATTATCATCCTTCCGCTTTAATATATTTATCTGCATTCTTTTCGTAATCCGCTGTTGCACTTTTCCAAATGCTTTTCTTTCGCCGGCTGAAAGAGCATAAGCAATTGAGATAATGTTTTTAATGTTAGGGATTATTATAAAACAAACATTCTGAAATGTCACGAATAATTTTCTTTAATTATTAGACGCTTTTAAGCGTTAAAGTAAAAAAGCGAATAAAATAGCTAAAAAAGTATTTTCATACCTTTTTAACCATTCTATCTTTCTTTCACTTTTTAGAGCTTACTTCTTCTAACTGTGCATGTGTGATTTTCCAATGAGACTCATGCCAGGAAGGCTGCCCATTTTCAAATAAGAACGCTTGCGGAGATTGATGAACAACATCATATTCTCCCGCTATGTAGTTAGATAGCTCTCTTGAATCTTGAACAGCCAAATAGTACCCTTTTTCTTCAGGGTGTTCATTTAAAAAAGCTTGGTACTCATTGAAGGCACCTGCACTCACCGGACAGGTGGTACTGTGCTTAAAGAAAAAGAAACGTTCATTTTCCTCAATCAACTTTTCAAAATCAGCAATCAACTCAATTTTTTTCACAATTGTCACCCTTCTATTTTAAAAATGTATAGATTTCGTTATCCAAAAGAAAAACAGCGGGCAAGCCGCTGTTTTATTTGTTATTTTTCTTATTGTTTTGCTTGCCGCTGTTCGAGTTACCCTTATTTGAAAAATTATTGTTGTTTTTAACAGGGTTATTAGGCGCATTATGACCGCCCCCCTGTGCTTTCTCATCCACTCCTACATCGGTTGGATTCGCATAAACAGATGGAGAAGACTTCTCCGGTTCTGAAGAGCTGTTAGATGCGTTTGCTGAGTTAGATTGAGATTTAGAAGATGATCCATTGGTTCCACTTAGACTTTTCTCTGTTTGATCAAACGCCTTTTTCGTTTCCTCCAACTTTTGGGAGACAGATTCTTTGACAGAGCTCGCCGTTTCTTTCGCTTTATCCATCATGTCACCTGTACTGCCGTTGCCTGAATCGGAACCATTGCCTGTTGGCATGATGGTTTTTACTTTATCCATTAATACACCGGATTGTTCTTGGACAGATTGAGACAATGTAGACGTTTTATCTTTAGCAGCAGTAGCAAGGTTCGTTCCTTTTTCTTTTGCCATTTCCGTCCAGCCGCTAGCCCGTTCCTTCAATGTTCCTGCTTGTGAGTTAAAGTCTTCACGCAGTTCTTTTCCGGATTTCGGAGCCATAAATAAAGCAGTAGCAGCACCAACTAGCCCGCCGACTAATGCACCAATTAAAAAATCTTTTGTATTCATTGTACCATCATCGTAGCTGTTTCCTGCCTCATAATTATCATACTTTACGTTCGGCTTTTTCATTTGTCCCATATAAATCTCTCCTTTTCTTTAATAATTAGGCTGACGAGTTACAGATGAAGCAGAGTCTGACGTAGATAGCTCTCCAGCATTCACCTTGCGCGGTCGCTCTTCTTTTCCGTCTTTAAACTTTTCAACGAGTTGTTTGACAATATTTCCCCACTGTACTGCTTGAGAAATCTTATATTGGTTTTTCTCCATTTGTGAGGCAACCGTTGTAGTGACTTTATTGATAGACTGGTTCAGGTTTTGCACAGTCGAACCTACATCTTTAACAGCGTATACTACTGTATTCAGCTGTTCTGTCTTATGCTGAACGTCTTCAGCAAGGGCATTAGTCTTATGTAGTAGTTCTGTTGTTTCGGCTGTAATCCCCTGCATTTGTCCTTCCAACCTATCTACTGTTCGGGAAAGACTGTCCAATGTTTTGTCAACCGATTTTAATGTTTTGGTTAAACTCAAAACAAGGATTAAAAAAGCAATCGCTGCCACTGCAGCACTCAAATACAAAATAATTTCCATTCCGCAACACCTCCTGCAATTTCTTATATACTATACACTAAAGTTACCCCACAAATAAAAGGTTAAACACTGATAATTTCTCCTAAATGCTTATTTTCCCTTCTTATTTATTAAAAAAGCATGAAATGTTCACTGTTTAGCCACAGCTGCCTGAAAAGAAAACTGCCGGAGGATTCCCCCGGCAGCCGAAGAGAAAATGACAGCTGCCACCTTCTCATTATTGTTCATTCAAGTAATTTTCATACGCAGACTGAAACTTCTGAATATCTCCGGCTCCCATAAAAATTAGCACACTATCCTTATGTTTGAATAAAGAAGAAGTATCTCCTTCCTTCATCAAAACGGAGCCCGGAATTCTTTCTTGCAGATCTTCGATCGTCAACTGGCCATGATGTTCACGGGCAGATCCGAAAATATCACACAAATATACTCCATCGGCTCCGCTGAGACTTTCCGCAAAGTCATCGAGAAAGGTTTGTGTTCTTGAGAAAGTATGCGGTTGAAAAATCACGACAATTTCTCTATCCTGATATTTCTGACGTGCAGCATTAATAGTTGCCTTTATCTCCGTCGGGTGATGTGCATAGTCATCAATTAGCACTTGTGTCCCAATGACTTTCTCAGAAAAACGCCGCTTCACACCTTCGAATGTGAGCAGTCTTTCTTTTACAATCTCCGTATCGATGGCCTCATAATGACAAAGCGCAATAACAGCAAGCGCATTTAAGATATTATGATCCCCGAATGTTGGAATTTTAAATGAAGCGTAAAACGTGTGACGCACAAAAACATCAAATGTCGTTCCGCTTGAATCATGTTGAACATTGCGCGCCTGAAAATCATTTTCTTCTGCAAAACCGTAAAAAACAACCGGTACTTTTGCATGGATGCCTTGCAGGTATTCATCATCCCCACATGCAAAAATTCCTTTTTTCACTTTTAAGGCCATTTCTTGAAAGGCAGAAAAAACATCTTCCACATCAGCAAAGTAATCTGGATGATCGAAATCAATGTTCGTCATAATGGCATAATCAGGATCATAAGACAAGAAATGGCGTCGATATTCACACGCCTCAAACGCGAAGTATTCCGCATCCTTCTCCCCTTTCCCTGTGCCATCTCCAATAAGAAAAGAAGTCGGCTTTGCCCCGCTAATCACATGGGCAAGTAAACCGGTTGTCGATGTTTTTCCATGGGCACCCGTTACCGCTATACTCGTAAAGCTTTGCATAAAATCTCCGAGAAAGCGATGATAACGAATAACAGGTATTTGCAATTCATTCGCCCGTTGAATTTCCTCATGTTCATCAGGAAATGCATTTCCTGCAATCACAGTCATGCCAGGCTGAATATTATCAGCCCGAAAGGACAGGATGGGAATGCCTGCATCCTCCAGTGCTTTTTGAGTAAAAAAGGATTTATCAACATCAGAACCTTGCACGGTTTCACCTCGGTCGTGAAGTACTTGTGCAAGGGCGCTCATTCCCGAGCCTTTAATTCCAACAAAGTGGTATGTTGTCATAATAGAACCTCCAGCATTCGTCTATCCGTAAGCATTATATGTATTTTAAGCCATTTTGCCCTTTTATAGACGACGGACAGTTAGCATTTTACATTGAAACATTATAACACTTTTTTGGGCGGATGACTATGCAGCGTTTTGTTCTCTAATTAAAAAAGGAGGACGCCTTGATAGCGACCCTCCACAAATTACCTTTCAAGGAAAAAATCAGTTGGCGTTCGACTCATGAAGAGCCTGCAACTCTTCTTCTGTTAAAAGAACTTCCCGTGGTCTTCCGGCCCGCTGCCCGGAAACAAACCCTTGGGTTTCCATCATCTCAATCAACCGAGCAGCCCGATTATAGCCAATTTTGAAATGTCTTTGCAGAAGCGAAGTTGAAGCTCCTCCTTGTTGAACAACAAACTCGCATGCTTCCGGAAAAAGTTCATCCTCTGTTTCTGAAATGGCCGCTTTCTGCAAAAGCTCTTCTTGCTCAAACAAATAATTGGGTTCCTGTTCCTTTTGTACGTGCGCCACAATCGTATCAATTTCATCGTCGGATACAAACGTTCCCTGTAAGCGAACCGTCTCCGATGCCCCATTATTTAAGAAAAGCATATCACCGCGGCCAAGCAGTTTTTCTGCACCGCCTGCGTCGATAATTGTACGCGAATCTACTTGAGAGGACACAGAAAAAGCAATCCTTGTTGGAATATTCGCTTTGATCAATCCGGTAATAACATCAACGGAAGGACGCTGCGTCGCTACAATTAAATGAATGCCGCACGCCCGGGCTTTCTGAGCAATCCGGCAAATGGCTTCCTCTACATCTGCTGGTGACATCATCATCAAATCAGCTAACTCGTCAATAATAATAACGATATACGGCAAATGTTCACTTTTCCTGCCATGCTCTGCTGCTTTCTCATTATATTTGGTAATGTCACGGACACCCGAATGAACAAACAATTCATACCGCCGTTCCATTTCCTCCACTGCCCACTTCAAAGCAGCCGTAGCTGCTTTTACATCGGTAATGACAGGGCTCACTAAGTGAGGAATGCCATTATAAGGGGCCAATTCTACCATCTTTGGATCAATAAGCATTAACTTAAGTTCGTGCGGAGCTGCTTTGTATAAAAGGCTGACAAGAATCGAGTTGATACAGACACTTTTCCCCGATCCCGTCGCTCCGGCAATTAAACCGTGGGGCATTTTTTTCAAGTCCAACACGACCGGTTCCCCGGAAATATCAAGACCAAGAGCTGAAGTGAGTGGAGAAGAACTCTCTTTAAACGCCGGACTGGAAATAATTTCGCTAATTTGAACTGGACGACTTTCCTTATTCGGCACTTCAATTCCAATTACCTGTGTCCCCGGAATAGGTGCCTCAATTCGGATGTTACGTGCAGCAAGGCTCCGTTTAATATCATCTGTTAAATTGGTAATTTTACTTACCTTTACGCCCCGCTCCGGCTCGACTTCAAACCTCGTAACAGAAGGACCGACAGTCACGTTGACTACTGAAGCTTTTACATTGAAGTTTTTAAATGTTTCATTTAGAACTTCACTTTGACTCTCTACGAAATCTCCGCTTACTTCTTTTATAATAGGCGGGGATAAATACGTTTCATAAGGAAAGACGTAATAATCAGGTTCCTCATTGTCCATAGCCCCTTCTACACTTTCCTCCACAGCGACAGACGGCAGCAGGGTGCCTTCTGGTTCCTTTTCATAAGGCTGAACAGAGTTATCAAAGTCATCAGCTGGCTCTTCTACGGGTTTCTCAACCAACACCTGTGGCTCTTCTACGCGTTTTTTCCATAATTCACGATCCTGCTTTGACATAATAACATTGAACGGTGTTTGCCTTCTTTTGCGGCTTCTTTCTTCCGCTCGGGAAAAGTTTTTTTCCGCTGGCAGCTTTCCATCCGGATTTTCCGGAGGGGCTGGCTTTTCCTCCATGACCAACTCGAGATCAGACTCTTCCCTTAATAAAACAGAAGCTTCTTCTTCATACGGAGGCTCTACTGACATGACAGTGACTTCCTCTTTCACGGCGAAGGAGGATACCGCTTCTATATCAAATGCTTTTTTCTTTTCCTCGGGCTTAAATAAGAGCAGTGGTTCTTCTTTCGGTAATTTCGGTGAGGGCTCTTCTGTTTGAACGGAATCAGTCGGCTTGAATGCTATCTCTTCTTTCTTATCAATCACGACCTGTTGTACATCCACCCGTTCCTCGTCAATCGCGGCTGGCAATTCTTCTTTTCTCTCTGGCTTTCTATCAATATCTTTTTTCATTTCTTCGCGTTTAAATAAAAGCCCGGGTTCTTCTTTCGGTAATTTCGGTGAGGGCTCTTCTGTTTGAACAGAATCAGTCGGCTTGAATGCTACTTCTTCCTTCTTATCAACTACTACTTGTTGTACATCCACCCGTTCCTCATCAATTGCAGCTGGCAATTCTTCTTTTCCCTCTGGCTTTCTATCAATATCTTTTTTCATTTCTTCGCGTTTAAATAAAAGCCCGGGTTCTTCTTTCGGTAATTTCGGTGAGGGCTCTTCTGCTTGATCGGAATCAGTCGGCTTGAATGCTACTTCTTCCTTCTTATCAACTACTACTTGTTGTACATCCACCCGTTCCTCATCAATCGCAGCTGGCAATTCTTCTTTTCTCTCTGGCTTTCTATCAATATCTTTTTTCATTTCTTCGCGTTTAAATAAAAGCCCGGGTTCTTCTTTCGGTAATTTCGACGAGGGCTCTTCTGCTTGAACAGAATCAGTCGGCTTGAATGCTGTCTCTTCTTTCTTATCAATCACGACCTGTTGTACATCCACCTGTTCCTCGTCAATCGCAGCTGGCAATTCTTCTCTTTCCTCCCGCTTTGTCACTGTTTCATTTTTACTTACAGGCCGTTTATGAAACCCATATACGGGAGAAGGGATTTCTGTTGGTTTGAAAGGACCGGGAGACGGACGGTACGTCGTAGATGCCTTGACAGGCTGCTTGGAAGGAGCGGGCTCTTCTTGATGATAAGTATATTCCTGCTCCCGCCTATTATCTGAGAAATTCTGTTTTTCTAATTGCAATCGCCTCTCTCGTCGCGGCCGCTGTTGTACCTTCTCCTTTCTGGAAGGATACAACTCTCTGGAAGGATAGCGGTAAGCTATTTTGGTTTTCATCTCTTGTGTTTCTTGAGGACGTTCATGAAAAACAGGAGGGACCGGCAGCTCATCGGCTCGTTGTGAAGGCGTCTCCTCATATTTAGGCAGCTCGACCGGCTGTTCAAATTCTTCATCTATTTCTTCACGAAATAATCCCATTATTCTTTTGAAAAAACTCATTAAAATCACCTTTTCTTTTTAGAAAATCACTTCTTATTTTAACAGCTTTTACCGCTATGACGATAGCAAATAACAACATTTGAGACTTTTGCACCGAAAAGCCCAAAAAAGCTTGGAAACAGGTAGATGCTTCCAAGCTTTTTGGGGCTTTATTTATCTTTTTTTTCAACTGTCCGGTTTTTGGCCATAATGAAAATCGGCTCCAATTTTCCCTCTTCATAAATAAAAGAAAGTGCAGTGATTGGTACATGCCCCCCTGTAAAAAAGCTCATGGTCATCTGAGCAAGTACATCGTAACCCGTTTCATTGCGAATGTCTCCTATAATAAGTACATCCCCATGAGGAACAGATACTGTCATTTCTCCTTGTGCCTTTTCAGCCATATCTTTCAAAAACTTATCATTCAAAATTCGGCTGGCATCATAGCCGTCATTTGTATTTAGAAAATAAAATATATTGCCGGCGACCTTATCTTGTTTGGTGTCCGTTCGCAAAGATCGTAAATTAAAGCGTGCCATCTCACGAATGCGTTCTTTCGTCCAGCCTTCTTTTTTCATGAGCTGTTCGTCGATCAAACGATAAGTCTTTCCCAGGTCTAGGGCATAATAAATATTTGTTTCTGCCGTATGTTCATCAATAAAAAACGGGTTGCCTTCTGTTGCTTCCTTCGGAAAAGAAGTAGAGCGGATAACAGGAAAAATATTTTTTTCCTGATCAGACAAAGAATGCTCCGTTCCCATAACTGCCAATGCTTCCTCTGCGTAATATACCACTTCATCGATGGCTTGCTCCTTTTTCTCATGCCATTTGGCTACAATTCCTGGCAGAGAAACGGTAATTCCTTTTCCTGATTCTTTGTTCTCGATTCGCAGCTCATCTTTTTCGCGATCAAATGTAAACGAACGGTTTTCCTTTTGCAGACGTTCTTCAAGAATGCGCCTTAATTTTTTTGAGTCCACACTCTCTCCCCTTTCTCAATAAAGACGTCTGGCTGCCCGGCTGCCAAAAAAAATTGGCGTTGGCCGATAAACCAGACGTTTGCTCTTTATAATCCTTCGATAAACTGTTCAATTTCTTCCTTCGTTTTTCGGTCCTTGCTTACGAAACGGCCAAGCTCTTTGCCGCTATCAAAAGCAACGAAGCTCGGTATTCCAAAAATGTCCATATTGATACATAAATCAAGAAAATCATCACGATCTACATATACAAATTGATATTCGCTGTATTTTGCTTCGATTTCCGGCAGCACAGGTTCAATTACCCGGCAATCCGGACACCAATCAGCTGAAAATAAAAAAATACGCTTTCCTGATTCCTTCAACTGTTGAAATTCTTCCATTGATGCTAATTTCTTCACCCTTATTTCCTCCTGTCGAGATAATCATCTAGCTGGCTTAAACCAGTCTTTCGTCACATCTTTTAATATGAGTAAGCTTATCACAAGATGTCCGGCAAAATGAAGCAGAAAGACTTGCATGCGCTCATCACATCGGAACTAGCTACAGTTAGAGCGGATGCCCTATAGTCACTGATACATAAAGAATAAACCTACACTCATTTTTTATTATTTAGCAAAAATTGCCCTAACAATAATTTTGCTACGTGAAAGAACATTTCATCCCTCGTTACCAGACCATTCGTAAAAACACCAATAGCTCCTTCGTGCTGGCGAATCTCTTCACGAGCCGTAAATTGATCCATTACTGGGCCAAGCTCTTCACCACCACGAAGTGACTCCGCTACCTCTTCAGGCAGCAAGATTCTCGCTCCACCGGCTGTAATAATTGGATGCTCCTTAACAGCAAGAGCTCCCCAATTACATAAAAACAGCCCCTCTGCGGTTTCCATGACCCCTCCTTCAAGACCAATACCCATATGAGCTTTCGTTTCCTTAAGAACAGCCATCGCCCGATTAACTGCGCCTTGTCTCGTTTCTTCATCAGAAAACGGCTGTTCCCTAACCCCGGAAGGAACAGACAAAGTAACAACGTCTGCTTCTAAGTTAGCTGCTTCTACCGCCTTTTCTACAGCCAGCTTCTTCGCTTGATTGGATGAGCCAATTGCTATTTTCATTTTATTTCCTTCTTTCTCTGTTAAATTCTTGACCCTTTCATATGGCTTTGTCAAAACAAAAACAGGCGCCTTTTGTAACAAGCGCCTGGCTGTTTATCAGCTTCCTGCCTTCAAAGAATCGACCGTTGCTCTGTCGCTTGCTTTCACGAGGCGAATGAGCAATTCCTTCGCTGCTGCGTAATCATCCACATGGATAATGGAAGCATGTGTATGGATATAGCGCGAACAGATGCCGATAACCGCACTCGGCACTCCCTTATTGGACGTATGAACACGGCCAGCATCTGTGCCCCCTTGCGAGATAAAATATTGATAAGGAATATTATGACTCTCAGCTGTATCAAGAATAAACTCTCTCATCCCTCGGTGAGTAACCATTGTCCGATCGAAAATACGGAGGAGAGCACCTTTTCCTAACTGGCCAAATTCCTTTTTGTCACCGGATGCATCATTTGCCGGACTTGCGTCTAGTGCATAGAAGATGTCCGGATTAATCATCTCAGCGGCTGTCTGGGCACCACGCAGACCGACTTCCTCTTGTACAGTCGCACCAGAGTAAAGATGATTCGGTACTGTTTCATCTTGAAGCTCTTTTAACAGCTCAATGGCAAGTCCGCATCCATAGCGATTATCCCAGGCCTTAGCAAGAATTTTTTTCTCATTAGCCATTGGAGTAAAAGAGGAAACTGGCAAAATGGACTGGCCTGGTTTGATACCGATCTTCTTTGCATCCTCTTTATCGTCCGCCCCAATATCAATAAGCATATTTTTTATTTCCATCGGTCTCTTGCGCTGCTCCTCATTAAGTAAATGAGGAGGTACTGAGCCAATAATACCGATAACGGGACCGTTGTTTGTCATAATTTGCACACGCTGGGCGAGCAGCACCTGCCCCCACCAGCCGCCAAGCGGCTGAAACCGGATCATGCCATTATCTGTAATTTGCGTTACCATAAAGCCCACTTCATCCATATGACCGGCAACCATAACGATGGGGTCATTGCTTGCTCCCTTTTTCACCCCAAAAATACTTCCAAGGCCATCTTGCACAATCTCATCGGCATACATTTCCAACTGCGTACGCATGAATCGGCGCACATCATGCTCGTTTCCAGGAGCCCCCGGGAGTTCCGTTAACGTCTTAAAGAGTTCCATTGTTTCTTTATTCATGCTCTACTCTCCTTTTAAAGTCTGAATTGCCTTCATTCTACAGAAAGATGGACTAAACTTCCAGTTTAGACTATGGCAATTTTCTGAACATGGATGACAGAAGTTTCAGCATTTTTTAAATTAAGGTATACTTATATCAGTCTATTAAAAACAGGGGTGAAAAATATGAGTATGAATTGGGGAACTTTTATTTTGGGAGCAGCTGCTGGAGCAGCCAGTGCTGTATTTGTACAGCAAAGCTTAACGAAGACTACATATGTCTCAGCGGAAAAAGCATTGAAAGAAGTCAAGGAAGCATTTAAATCAGAGGGCGCTATTGACGGTTCTTGGATCAAAATGAAACCGGAACCATTGAAGAAAGTGGGCATGGACAAAATGGTTTATAAAGGCGGGATTTCCCGTACCATTGGTCAGGAGAGAGAACAATTCGAGTTTATCGCTGACTCTAGAACAGGCGCCATTATGGATGTATACAGAACCTATTAATGAACAGACTGCTCAATGACCATGAAGGTCATGACTACTGTAGGCGAACGAACAATAATGGCTGGTTTGCAGCTTAAGGGCTGTCCAAGTGGACAGCCCTTTTCATTATTCATTTTTAGTTTCCGATCATAGCTTTTTCTCGCTTCACCGCTGCTATCATTTCTCCAGCTTCATTCCACTTTATCGCTCGGTAGACAGCATCATGATAAAAGAAAAACCAGGCGTTTTTTTTCATTCCTTCTGGCAGCCATTTCTGCTTCGCAGCAATAGAATCCATTGGATAATCGTCATATGCCAATACCCACAGTACATTTTGATGAGCATGCGTTGGCATTAAGTCCGCCATATGAATGAGCCATTCTCCATTGCTTTCAATAATAATAATCGAATGGCCATTGCTGTGACCGCCCGTATGGATCATTTTAATTCCCTTTACCGGCTCAGCCTGTTCTTTATAAGTTCGTACCTGATGCTCAATCGCTTCCCAGTTTTCTTTCCAATACGTATTTTTTGAGCGGATATTCGGGTGCCGCATTTCCTCCCACTCGGTTTCTGACGTATAAATAACAGCGTTTGGAAAAGCTGGCACCAACTTGCCTTGTAACAGCTTGGTTAACCCTAAGGCATGATCAAAATGCATATGAGTCATCAAAACAATATCGATATCAGCAGGTGTAACCCCTAATTCCGCTAGACATTCTTCCACTCTTGATTCCTCATCTACCCCGTAATTGCGTATTTGCTTTTCTGTTAAACGCCCATTTCCAATCCCTGCTTCAATTAAAATATTTTTCCCATCTAACTGAAAAAAAATAGGATCCGTTCGCAACTCAACCTGGTTTTTTTCATTGCTGGCATACTTCCTTGACCA
Source organism: Pseudobacillus sp. FSL P4-0506 (assembly GCF_038003025.1). Taxonomy (NCBI): domain Bacteria; kingdom Bacillati; phylum Bacillota; class Bacilli; order Caryophanales; family Bacillaceae; genus Pseudobacillus; species Pseudobacillus sp. FSL P4-0506. The sequence goes on along the minus strand of NZ_JBBOOI010000001.1, from coordinate 1,566,503 downwards.
CAGTGGCCTTGGTACAACACCAAACATCGCTCCGCCGTCCATATTTGTTACTCCGCCATTTAACCAAGTTAGTGTAAGATCTCCCACCGTTAACGTTTCCAACTGTTTGTCCCCCCTTCATTTGTACAAGTTTATTGTAGCACTTATTGAAAAATTGCGTCATTTATCAATACTTTTTAAAACTTAAGAGGCAAACAGCTGATGAATAATTAATTAGATATTTGTTCAACTTAAACATGTAGATTAAAGAAAGGGGTACACATCATGATCAGATTCAAACACGCTACTATTGCTTTATTACCATTTGTCTTATTGTTCGGATGTAATAACGATAATGCAGCGGATGAACGCCGGGGCGTAGATATTGAAAACGCTCGATATAACCCGCCGAATAACAGAAGTTTTAATGAAGACCGAAACGCGATGAACGATCCGAACCTTACCCTTGATGATAATACTAACAATCGTAACGATAACAACGTGACAAATAACAACACCAACGACAATAATAACGGAAACGTTAACGGAATGGCAGTATCAGACCGAGCAGAAAATCGATTAGAAAAATTAAAGGAAGTACGTACGGCAAAAGTAATCGTGACAGATCAAAATGCCTATGCTGCCGTTTTGCTCAGCAACGGCAAGCAGGATCAGCTCACTAATCAGCTTGAGGAAAAAGTAGCTAATGAAGTAAGAAAAGCCGATCCTAACGTAAAAAAAGTGTATGTGTCAGCTAACCCTGATTTTGTTCAACGGATGCAAGGATACGGTGACAAAATTGATGAAGGTCGTCCAATAACAGGTTTATTTGATGAATTTACAGACACGGTGCGTAGAGTATTTCCAGACGCCCATTAAACTGTACGTCCGTGCTCATGAATAAAGAAAGAGGCCCTGACAGTTTTTGACTGACAGGGCCTCTTTCTTATCAACAGCAAAAGCTGGTACATGTCAGCGATATTTTGCTTCAACCCGATAAATACGCTGGCCTTTTTTGGAGAATTTCTCCTCATATTCCGTCATAATATTGCCTTCGAAATCACTTTTATGAAGATCTAGACTTAAGAATGTCAACAGCATCCCATAGGCGGAAAAACTCTTCAAGGAATATTCGAACAAACTTTGATTATCTGTTTTAAAGTGAATTTCGCCGCCGTCCGGCATGATATCCTCATATAGCTTTAAAAATGTTCGGTACGTCAGTCTTCGTTTTTCATGGCGTTTTTTCGGCCATGGATCAGAAAAATTCAAATATACTCGACTGACATCTCCTTTTGCAAAATATTGGGCGAGATTTCTAGCGTCAGCATTCAATAGCTTTAGGTTCGGGAGTTCTGCTTCGATCAGACGATCCAGCGCCGTTACAATCACGCTTTCATATAGTTCGATACCAATGAAGTTTACATCTGGATGAGCTTTTGCCATTTCTGTAACAAACTGGCCCTTGCCCGTCCCTACTTCAATATATATAGGCTGATCGTTATTAAATACGCTTTTCCAATTGCCTCGATGATTCTCTGGAGTTGGAACAATGTATTGTGGATAGGCCTCGATTTTTTCTCTGGCCCATGGTTTATGTCTTAATCGCATTCTGGCACCTCATTAAAAAAGTTTCGTTCAAACCATATCATGCTTGTCTTCCACATTCAAGAGAGAATATGAGACAAGTCCCGAAAGCCTTCCTTCATCTCCCGAAGGCGGCCCGTTTCTTTGTTCCATTGAATGGATAAAAGCGTCTGAGCTAGAAAATACCACTTCATTCGCAAAGCAAGATGAGCAGTATAAACAAGACCGTATTGAGCAAGCCACTCTTCCCAGTAGGTTTCTTCAATATAGGTATACAACATCATCCCCAAATCTACAGCAGGATCAGCAATCAACGCTCCATCCCAATCAATTAAATACAATTGATCTTCATCTGACAACAGCCAATTATTATGATTAATATCTCCGTGGCAAACAACATATTCTCCATGACCAATTTCAGAAAGGCGGCTATGAAGAAATCGAAGGGCCTTTTGGACATGCTCATCACTCTTTGTTTCCTTATCAAGCTGTCGCTCAATCTCGGTTAAGATCATGTTCGGCTTCATTGGCTCTTTACCAAGCTTTTCGAGCATGGACAACAACGGCTGGGAAGAATGAATTTTGCTCATTAGCCTGGCTACCCTGCTGTCTCCCATTTCAATTGGAGCAAGCTCGCGTCCTTTCAGCCAATGCTGGGCCGTAATGACGTCTCCATTCTCCAGTCGCTTTGTCCAGATCAGCTTCGGAACGATCCCTTCAACCGACAAAACTGCCAAAAAAGGAGAAGAATTTCTTTTTAAGAATAATTGCTGCCCTCCATGCTTGGCCGCGTAAGCCTTTCCTGTTGCTCCGCCGGCTGGAGTGATTTCCCAATCTTGTCCAAGTAAGTGTTCCACCGTTAGTCACCTTCATTTTTGTTTGGCTCATTTCATGCCCGAATAAAAAAGACAGCTATCGCTTGATCATACAATAGCTATCTTCGTATTATGACAGGATTCACTTTTTATCTGTCATTTACGCGCTCATTTTAAAAGTTATCTAATATTTTAACATGAAATACTGTCTTCGGCTAGGTATTTCGCGCATGCCAACAAATGGTCATCTCATAAGGAAAACACTTTCATCAGTCGTCCTGCTCCTCCGTGTCGCTTATGAATAAAAACTCTTCCTCTTCATCCCACTCCGGACGGCGGACACTCGTTGTCTGTCCAAATTCTAACACGCTTTTTGCCGCTTTTAATTGAATGGTTTTTAACGGGGAAGGCATCTTCCTCATTCGGTCGATCCAGGACAGAAATGATCGGTTGTCTACTACCTCCAATCCAAACGGCGGATCAGGGTAATCAACAAAACCATTACGCGAAATAATGGCTTTTCTTATAGGAAAGTCAAGCTCTTGTCGCTGAAATACATTCTTCAGCACTGCTTCCATCCGGCTCAGCGCAAGTGTAGGATTCAATACCCTGCCTTCCTCTTCTCCCTTTCTTTTCAGCCAAAAACGTTCTCCCGATCCGATGTATACCGACTGCTCTTCCCCTTCTAAAAATGTTAGACACCATACTTCAGTCGGTGTCAATAAAAGGATATCAAGCTCCATTGGCGCCTTTTTTAATTGGAGAACAGGCTCATACATAACGAGAAAGCTATCCGGCAGGCTTTGCAGCAAAAATTTTAGCCGCTCATCATGAAAATAGCGCGGATCAATATATGATTTTTCCCTCACTGTTGAACTTGCCCATTTCAGTTGAAAGTTGAACAGCTGATTGAGAAACTTATGTCTTAACTCATCGAGGTTCGCTACCGAGTTCACTTCAATAGTATCAAACAACGACCTATCCTCTTCCTCTATTGAGGCTGATTCTTCCGCTTTTTCACGCAGAAAAAAAGACTTAAGTTTCTGCACCATCCCCCTTCCTTCCGTCTCTTCCTCAGGTTCTTCGTCAGAAAGAAGGCTTGCCTCGTCTTCCCAACGATTTCTCTCCCAAAACTGCCTCATGCTTTCCCATTGCTGTTTCTTCAGACGGGCAAACTGGGCAGGATAATGAAAAATATCTGTTTCATATCTAGAAATATAATCCTGTAGCTTAATCAACTGCGCCATGTTTCTTTAGTCCTTTCCCTCACCTGTATGTAATTGGATTATTTGCTTCTCTTTATATTTCGGACTCCTGTCCAAATAAGTTTCGTATAAAACGACCGTTTCCGCTAAAAATTTTTTATTTAGCTGTAATTGTGGCAATTGGAATGGAGATTCTCCTTTCCATTTTCTAGCGACGGTAATATGTGGGCTGAACGGCCGGCTGTCTAATTTAAACCCAGCTTCACGGCATGCAGCGGTAACAGCGGACTGCAATTCATTTAGACGACTTTCCTGTTTAACTCCCGCCCAGAAAATGCGCGGATCTGTCTTTTTACCGAAAAAGCCTAGTGAATCAATGATGAGCGGAAAAGCTTCAATATCCTGCACAGAGGAAGTAACGAGCGAAAGAGCTGTTTCAAGCTGCTTTTCTTCTGCTGCTCCTAGAAAAGCCAATGTAAGATGCAAATCTTGCTCGTGAACAAAGCGGGAGAATGGAAGCTGCTTTTCTTGAATTTGTTTGTGAAGCGTTTCTTTTAGCTCAGTCGGCAAAGGAAGGGCGAAAAAATAATGATTATGGCTCATGTCAGCTACCCCTTTATCATTGGTTTTCCTCCTATTTTACCAAATATCCGGAGTGTTTCACAAATCGAAGAAAACAACAATTCCTGTCTGCATTGATTGGATTAATCCGAATTAATATGATAATAATAGAAGTAAGAAAAATGGATGGAAGGATGAGCAGCATTGAAAACAGTTAACAACATCGCCGAATTAATCGGGGATACTCCTCTTGTAAAATTAAATCGCCTGGCTCCTGAACAGGGAGCAGATATATATTTAAAACTGGAGTTTTTCAATCCAAGCAAGAGCGTAAAAGATCGCGCAGCTTTCAATATGATTATTGAAGCAGAAAAAGCAGGCCTCTTAAAGCCTGGCTCTACTATTATCGAGCCAACAAGCGGCAACACGGGGATTGGTCTCGCTATGAATGCAGCAGCGAGAGGCTATAAAGCCATTTTAGTCATGCCTGATACGATGACCAAAGAGCGGATTAACTTATTAAAAGCATATGGTGCAGAAGTAGTGCTCACACCTGGTAATGAAAAGATGCCTGGCTCCATTCGAAAAGCGGAAGAGCTTGCAAAAGACATTCCTAACAGTTTTATCCCCATGCAATTTGATAACCCGGCTAACCCAGATGCTCATCGAAAAACAACAGCTGTAGAGATTTTGGAAGCTGTAAAGCAAATTGGCAAAAATCTCGGCGCTTTTGTCGCTACAGCTGGCACAGGCGGCACCATTACTGGCACAGGTGAAGCATTGAAAGAACAAGTTCCCGGATTAAAAGTTCATGTAGTCGAGCCAGCTGGTTCTCCTGTCTTATCTGGCGGTAAACCAGGGAAGCATAAGCTCGTTGGCACAAGCCCTGGCTTTATTCCAAATACACTTAATGAAGACGTATATGATTATATTTACAAAATTGAAGACGAGGATGCCTATGAAACCGTGCACCAGCTTGCTCGTAAAGAAGGAATCCTTGTAGGCCCTTCTTCAGGCGCCGCTTGCTATGCAGCGATCCAAACGGCGAAAACTCTAACAAAAGACGATATTGTTGTATGCATCGCCTGTGACACGGGTGAACGTTATCTATCAAGCGACTTGTTCCAATTATAATAAAAACGCCCTTCCATTAGTGGAAGGGCGTTTTTGCTAAAAAGGATGCCGAGCCTGAAATCAGTCCACTGGTCTTCTAGCCAGTCGGGCAAGATCATTTATTGTCGAGCCAGCTCCCAAATGGCCTGTGCGTAAATAGCTGTGGCTTTCAGCAAATCCTCAATAAACATATATTCGTCTTTTTGATGGGCGACATCTTCCCGACCAGGAAATAGAGCGCCGAATGCCACACCTGTTTCCAGACTGCGAGCATAAGTGCCTCCGCCAATCGAAAGTAGCTTTGCTTGTTCTCCGGTTTGTTCCTCATACACTTTACAAAGGGTCTGAATGAACGGATGATCTTTATCGACATGATGAGGAGAGCTGTCAGAGAAGTGTTGAATTTTAAATTGTTCTTCTGCCAGTCGTTCGATTAAAAATGATTTTTTCTCCTTTAGAGGAAATGTGACCGGATAGCGCATATTTAATCCAAGCTTTCCGCCAGTACCCTCATTGAATGATAATTTTCCTACATTGATGGTCAAGTCTCCGGTTATTTCATCTTTATAGTCAATTCCTAGCTTTCTTCCGCGTGATTCTTCGAAGAACAATCGGCTTGTCAGCTTAAAGAAATGGGCAGCTTTCTCATCCAGCTCTCTGCCGGCTAAAAATTCAGCCAAATAAAGACCTGCATTTTTTCCGAGGTCCGGCTCCATTCCATGAGCAGAGATTCCTTTTAATTCCAAAATCAATTTTCCGTTATCAATATGGAAACGACCATCCAGCCCATGCTCGTCAACGAATGCCCCGTAGCTTTGAATGATCTCCGTCTGTCCGCGATTCACCGTAACAGCCGCTTTTGCATAGTCCGGCACCATATTATATCTTCTGCCTGATTCAAAAGAGTGGACAATGATATCACCGGAACGGCTTTGCATCGTCTCTTCTGCTTGCTGGACAAGATCAAAATCAGCAATCCCTTTTTCTGCATAAATAATTGGAAAGTCAGCGTCCGGTGCAAAGCCAACAGATGGCATTTCTTCTGTTTCAAAATAACGTTCGACACAGCGCCATTCACTTTCCTCATCCGTGCCAATAATCATCCGCACTCGCTTATGTAAAGGCAAACCAAGCTCCTTAATTATTTTCATGGCGTAGTAAGCGGCCATCGTTGGGCCTTTATCATCAATGGCTCCACGGCCGAATATTTTTCCATCTTTTATTTCACCGCCAAATGGGTCCGTCGACCACCCGTCCCCTTCCGGCACCACGTCTACGTGACATAAGATGCCTATGAGCTCTTCTCCTGATCCAAACTCTAAATGACCAGCCAGGTTATCTACATTTTTCCCTATAAATCCATCCTTTTCACCAAGATTTAGCATAAAATCAAGCGCCTCTTTTACCTGCTCACCAAGCGGAGCTGAAGATGTCGCTGCTTCTTCATTCAGTACACTTTTAATGGCAATTAAGGATCGTAAATCCTGCAGGAGCTCCTCCTGCCTTTTCTCTACTTCAGCCTGCCAATTAATTTTTTCCACTGACTTTTCCTCCCATCCATCATTTTCTTTATTTTACCTTTATCTCCTCTAAAAAAGTATTATTAACCCTTACTAGCACGATTGCAATAAAAAAAGCGGTCTGTTTTGTTAGTTTTATGAAAAAAAAGGGTAAATACTATATGAAGTTTCATGAATTTAAGTATTTTTTCTAGAAAAATAAATATAAATGAGGTAAAATACAATTGTCAGACATCTTACACATTTAAGTAAAGGAGCTGTCTGCGTCTCATTAACTACATATAATGAGAAGCATTGAACTTCTCAATAACCGTCGTCTGTTGTATGCCTCTGTGAAAAAAGATGAGGGAGTGGTTTTTTGAAACCTTCAACAAATCGGATGCTAAATCGAATCAAATCAGTCTATATGTTTATTAAGGAAAACGGGACTGTTTCGACTCAAGAAATTGTGGATGAATTTGGTATCACTCCTCGCACCATTCAAAGAGATTTGAATGTGTTAGCTTACAACGACTTGGTCATCAGTCCAAGCCGTGGCAAGTGGACAACGACACAAAAGAAAGTTCGAATGACTTCATGAACAAGCCCCTGCCTGAATTGGCAAGGGCTTTTTTTGTTATACATAAAATTCTTTCGAAAATCCGACAATATTTATCTTATGATTCTTTCTCTCCACTTTTCAAAAGTTCTACTTCTTCTTCCGTCAGCTCCCGGTACTCACCAAGCTCCAATTCCTCATCCAGTTGAAGCGGCCCCATCGAGATTCTCTGCAAGTAAACCACTTTTTTCCCAACTGCTTCAAACATTCTCTTTACTTGATGAAACTTTCCTTCTGTAATCGTTAATTCAATATCTGAGCGAAGTCCACTTTTTAAAATATTCAGTTCTCCTGGTTTGGTCACATAGCCATCATCCAGGGAAACCCCCTTTTGAAAAGCCTCTACATCTTCTTCGGTTACTTCGCCGTCAATCACCGCAAAGTATGTTTTAGGCACATGCTTTTTAGGAGAAAGCAGTTGATGGGCAAGTACGCCGTCGTTTGTTAGCAACAGCAGACCCTCTGTGTCTTTATCAAGACGGCCGACTGGAAACGGCTTGAATACCGCATGTTCCGGCCCTAGCAAATCGATCACCGTCTCTTCCCTTGCATCTTCTGTTGCTGAAATCACACCTGGTGGCTTATTCATCATTAAGTAAATAAACTCACGATAATTTACTTCTTCCTCATGCAGCATAACCTGATCCTTTTCGGGGTCAACATGTTGCTTAGCATCTTTTACCACTTCTCCATTGATCGTGACTGCTCCAGTCTTTAATAATTGTTTGACTTCCTTGCGGCTTCCATAACCAACATTTGCTAACAATTTATCAATTCTCATTGTTCTCCTCCTCTGTTTATTATTTAGTACGTGATAACATTAATACAGTTGTGATAATAAAAAAGGTGCCGAGCCATTCTCCAAATCCAAATGGTACGGATAGTAAAAAGACAGATAAAAATACGGCAGATAATGGCTCAACACAGGCGAGAAGGCTCGTTTCCGACGCACGCAGATAATTAAGACTCTCTAAATAGAAATAAAAAGCAAGCAGCGTACCAAAGATAATAACAAAACTAACCGCCGCTACTGTGGCAAAGGAGAACATTCCCTCCAGCTTCCAAGGAGGATGAACAAAGCTGAAAACAACACCGGCTACTGTCATTGCCCAGCCGACTACTAAAATGGAGCCCCATCTTTTTAATAATTCAAGCGGATGCAAAGTGTAGAAAGCGAGCGCTACGGCTGAACTGAGCCCCCAGAATAAAGCCGTTCCAGAAATCGTCAGTTCGTTTGGGTTTCCACCAGTTACAAGAAAGAAAGTTCCGAACACAGATAAAAGAACAGCAACTACTTCCTTTGAAGATGGGCGTGCCTTTGAGCGAATGGCAAGATACAAAACAATCAACACGGGAGCCAAATATTGCAAAATGGTTGCTGTTGCTGCATTTCCGCTTCTAATGGCCGCAAAAAATGTATATTGAACACCAAGCATGCCAAACAAGCTGAAGAGAATGAGAGACGGCCAGCTAAACCGGTCTCTCCACATACCAAAGATGGATCTTTTTTCTTTTATTGCCGCGAAGAGAAGCAAAAGCAAGCCCGCCAGCAACAATCTCACTGTTACAAGCCATTCTACTCCAATTCCTTGCTTCTGGAAAAGAAATTGGGCGATTACACCGGATGCCCCCCAAAATAAGGAACTGGCAAGAACCATAATAATCCCCTTTGTTCTTGATGAATAAGCGAGTTCTTTTTCCACATTCCCCCTCCTTTCTTTCTCATTAGAAAAGCAGTCTCCTTCAAAAAAGAAGCCTGCTTTTCTAATCATTCATTAAGCTCTTACTCTTTTAAACTTATTTTTTATCCGGTCAAGTCTCGTTCCAAACAGTGCCGTTGCCAGTCCGGATCGGAAACTCAAGAAGAAATAAATCGCTGCACCAATCACCGCGCAGACGGCGATCAAAAGCGTGCTTTGTATTTTGCTGTCTGCATTGAACAGCGGGTGAAGAATAAAATAGACGATGTACACTGCAGCTGCCATAATTAAATTAAACACTGTGATTTGGCCAATCTTTCTTCCGATCGAACGAAGAGAGTAACCAGAATAATATCTAATAACGAGCAAGTTAATTATAATTGAAGCCCCATACCCAATCGCTGTCGCATAGATGGCGCCTTCTCCCTGGAACAGCTTAATTAGCGGCATGTTGAGCACCAGTTTCAACAAAATGCCAAACAGCAAGCTGAATACTGTAAACCGCTGCTCATTGATTCCTTGCAGAATAGCTGCTGTCACAGTGAATAAAGCAAACAAAATGGCAACCGGTGCATATACCCGTAAAATATCTGTGCCTAGGCTGCTATGTTCATAAAACGCTGTATAAAAAGGCTCCGCAAGCAGCATAATTCCAACAACAGCTGGAACAGTTAAATATAAAAGAACTTGGAATGTCTGATCGAGCTGCTTTTTAACTCTGTCAGGTTCCCCTGACACGAAAGAGCTTGTCACAAGCGGGACAAGTGTCATGGCAAAAGCGGTTGCCAATGAAACGGGGATAATAACGATTTTCTGTGTGCTAAAGTTGACAATTCCGAACACAGTATCTGCGATTTTTGCCTGTCCGATTTCTGCCATTGCTCGGTTAAAGGTAATGGTATCCACAAGTTGGTAAAGCGGGATCGCAATGCCGACAAAAATAAACGGAATGGCATATACGACGATCTCACTATAAATATCAAAGAGCTTTACGTCTGCATGGCTTTTATCTTTTTCAAGCAGTTCATTTAAGTGGTTTTTCCGCTTCTTCCAATACCAAAACAGAACAAGCAAACCGAATAAAGCCCCGACAAATGCTGCGAATGTGGCCACACCAATTGCCTTTACAACCGTTCCATCTAACACATTTAAAACAATATAAGCACCGACAAGCAGAAAAATAATACGAGCAATTTGTTCAACTACCTGAGATACAGCTGACGGTCCCATTGATTGATGGCCTTGGAAAAATCCGCGCATTAGGCTCATGAACGGAACGATAATGAGGGCAAAACTGACGGCGCGAATGACATAAGCCACTTCTTCCGCCGTATAAATCTGTTCTTTATCAACGATCATAATACTAGCGAACCAAGGGGCACAAACATACATGATAAGAAACGCAAGGAATCCTGTTATAGACATAATCATAAGACCTGACTTAAACAACCGGCGCCCGATGGCATACTCACCAAGTGCATTATATTTAGCTATAAACTTAGATACGGCGAGCGGGACACCTGCAGTGGCTATACTGATGAAGATTGTATACGGCACGTAGCCATATTGATAAAGTGACGTCGCTTCTTTTCCAACAATTGAGTAAAATGGAATAACGTAGAACAATCCAAGGAACTTGGAAATAAATGTTCCCAACGTTAAAATGAATGTTCCTCTGATAAGCTTCGAAGACATAAAAATTCCCTTTCTATTCCGTTAAGATAAATACAAATGCTAAAAATCAGTTTACCTCTTTCCTAACGTTCAGGCAATTTATTAAACAAAAATTTCTTATTACTTCATAAAATAAATAGTTTACTTTGTTAAGTATTTTCTCTTAAAATAGTTGAGTGCAAAAGAGAGCCCTAAGGAGGATGATCATGGAGAACAATCGGCACACGAAAGAGAAAATGAATGAATTGGCTGCTGTCTTACGGACATCTTTCCGATCATTCAAACGTGAAATGTCGGTTTTTATTGGTGATAAGCTTACAAATAATGAGTACTCTGTTTTAAAATTACTCTCCTCTCCGGATGTAAAAACAGTCACCGAAATTTCAAGAGAGCTTGGTGTGTCTGTCAGCCATATTACTAATTTAACGGATTCACTCGTTAAAAAGGAACTGATTATGCGCCAGCGTTCTGCAACAGATAGAAGGATTGTACAAATTTCCTTAACTGAAAAGGGCGCAAAACTCACTAATGAACTGAAAAAAAAGAATGCTCAGTTCTTATATGAAAAGTTCGGACAACTGACACCGGAAGAGCTTAACACATTCATTGAATTATTTAAGAAGATTCAATGATTTTTTCGGGTAATAGTTAATAAAGTTAACTATTAATATTATGAATATTTAAAGGAGTTGTATGTAAATGAATGTAAGAAGAATCGTTCTCTTAAACGTTTTAACGATTGTTATTTTAATCGGCGGCGGTTTTCTCGGTTATTACTTTTTTACTCAGACGAACAATTATATAAAGACAGATAATGCAAAAATTGATGGCCAACAAATGGCGGTTGCTGCTCCAGCGGCTGGAAAGCTTGTCAGCTGGAATGGCGAGTTCGGAGAAAAATATAAAGCGGGCGAGAAGCTTGGTGAAGTTGAAACTCAATCTCCATCTGGAACTGGAACAATCAAAGTACCAGTGACTCTTCCACAAGATGGAACAATCGTTGAAGAAAAAGCTGTAAAGAACAGCATGACTGCTGCTGGAACACCACTTGCTTACGCTTATGATTTAAATAATCTGTGGATAACAGCGAATGTAGATGAAACAAAACTTGAAGATCTTTCTGTTGGTGAAAAAGTAGATATTTACGTAGATGCCTATCCAGACACTACTTTAACAGGAAAAGTGAAAAAAATTGGTCTTGCGACAGCCAATGTCTTCTCAATGCTGCCGTCAAGCAACTCTACAGCTAACTATACGAAAGTTACACAAGTCGTGCCGGTAACTATTTCCATTAATGATCAGAAGTCATTGGATATTGTACCTGGCATGAATGTTTCCGTTCGCATTCACAAATAAGGAGGAGGGATACATGGCATCAGCTTTTCTAATTGGTTACTTTATTTTAGCCGTTATTGTGGTAGCTTTTGTGAACAAGCGTCTGGCCGCAAAACGCAAGAAGACAGAACCTGATTTGCCTGTCGCAGGAAAAGAAATGCCGCAGCAATCAGCTATAGCTGTCCAGCAGGAAGATGCATCTCAGCAAACAGCAGTACCAGAGGACATTCAGCAAGAGGCCCAAGAAGAAACAAAAGCTGAAGTAGCTGAAGAAATCCATTCCTCTTCAGAAGATGCACCACCAAAACGGGTTGGTCCCGTTCTTGCTGTGCTACTGTTTGGAATGTTTGTGGCCATTTTGAACCAGACGTTGATCAATGTCGCTCTGCCGGTTATGATGAGTGACTTTAACGTATCAACAAGTACGGCTCAATGGCTGATGACCGGCTTTATGCTTGTCAATGGCATTATGATTCCAATTAGTGCCTTTTTGATCTTAAAGTACGGTTTTCGAAAATTATTTATTTTGTCGATGATTTCTTTTACAGTTGGGTCTATCATTTGCGCCGTCTCCGGCACATTCACTATTATGATGGTCGGACGTGTAATCCAAGCGATCGGTGCAGGTGTGCTCATGCCACTCGGAACAAATGTCTTCATGACACTCTTTCCACCTGAGAAACGTGGAGCTGCCATGGGAACAATGGGGATTGCAATGATTCTTGCTCCTGCAATTGGCCCGACACTTACTGGCTGGGTCATCCAGCATTACGAATGGAACGTGATGTTTTATGGCATGTTCATTCTTGGTGTAATTGATATTTTACTGGCCATTCGCCTGTTCCATCTTAAGAGTGAAACGGTTGATTTGAAGCTCGATGTGTTCAGCCTCATTACTTCTTCTATCGGATTTGGCGGGTTGCTATATGGCTTTAGTGAAGCTGGCAACAATGGATGGGACAGTGCAGAAGTTATCCTATCCCTTGTCATTGGAATTATCTCTCTCGCCGTTTTCGTTTGGAAGCAACTTGTTTCGGAAACACCGATGCTTAACATGAATGTATTTAAATTCAATATGTTTACCTTTACGCTTATCATCAACTCAATTATTACGATGGCACTATTCGGCGGTATGCTTTTGTTGCCTATTTACCTACAAAACATCCGTGGCTTTACTCCGATGGAATCCGGGCTTCTCTTGCTTCCTGGAGCATTGATCATGGGTCTAATGGGGCCGATCGCAGGAAAGTTGTTCGATAAATACGGCGTTCGTTGGCTCGCTGTTATTGGTCTGGCCATTACAACCTACGGGACGTTCGAATTTACGCACCTAACATCTGATACCCCGTATCGCAGCATCCTGATGATTTATATTTTGCGCTCCTTCGGGATGTCGCTCATTATGATGCCGATTATGACGGCTGGTATGAATGTGTTGCCGATGAAACTGATCGCTCATGGTACAGCCATGTCCAATACAATCCGTCAGGTGGCTGGCTCGATTGGCACAGCCTTCCTCGTTACCATTATGACGAGACAAAGCACCTTTCACATGGCGGATTACGAAAACCAAGTAACAACAACAAATTCTTTTATTCAGGATAAAATCAATTCGTTAAGTCAAGCATTTGGCGGCGGAGAATCCGGACATATGATGTCAATCATGTCGCTCTACAGCGAAGGAATGAAATTGTCCACCATTAAAGGTATTAATGATGCGTTTGTTGTGGCGACAATTTTAGCCGCTATCGCATTCATACTCTCTTTCTTCCTTCCTTCGAAGAAGAAAGCAGCCTAAGAGAACCCTTTAGGGTTCTCTTTTTTTCTATTCATTGACAACCGATGAATAAATCAACTACTATGAAAAGAATTGCTTAAGAAAGAAGGGATTCCATATGGACTATGATGTAATTATTATCGGTGGCGGTCCTTCCGGTTTAATGGCAGCCATTGCAGCCGGTGAGCAAAAAGCGCGTGTATTGCTTGTTGATAAAGGCAGCAAGCTCGGCCAAAAGCTTGCTATATCAGGTGGCGGCCGCTGTAATGTAACCAACCGCCTACCGGTTGATGAAATCATTAAGCATATCCCGGGAAATGGTCGTTTTCTATATAGCGCTTTCTCTGTTTTTAACAATGAAGATATCATTCGTTTTTTTGAAGACCTCGGTATTGCCCTAAAAGAGGAAGATCACGGGCGCATGTTTCCAGTAAGCAATAAAGCGCAGTCAGTCGTTGACGCACTTCTTAATAGGATGAAAGAGCTCAACGTTGAAACACGTGTGAACACGGCCGTGGCCGATCTGCTATTTGAAAATGGCCGTACAGCCGGAGTCATTTTCCGCGACGGCCAAACCATCCGCAGCCACTCTGTCGTTATTGCTGCAGGCGGCAGTTCTGTTCCACAAACTGGTTCAACAGGCGATGCTTATCCGTGGGCTGAAAAAGCGGGCCACACAGTAACAGAGCTCTATCCGACAGAGGTGCCGGTCACTTCGGAGGAACCATTTATTAAAGAGAAAAAACTACAAGGACTTTCTCTTCGCGATGTAGCTGTAAGCGTTCTGAACCCTAAGGGCAAGCCAATCATTACTCACCGCATGGATATGATTTTTACCCACTTCGGCATATCTGGTCCCGCAGTGCTGCGCTGCAGCCAATTTGTCGTTAAAGCGCTCAAGAAAAGCAAAACAGGTGAAGTATTCATGGCGATCGACAGCCTGCCTGACAAAAATGAAGAAAAGCTTTTCCAAGAGGTGCGCCAACAGCTCGCTGATCATCCAAAAAAAGCGGTGAAAAATAGTTTAAAAGGGTTGCTTCCTGAGCGCTACTTGCTGTTTTTACTGGAAGAGGCGGAGATCCATGAGGAAACACCAGGAAACGGTATTAGCACCGAGAAAATCCGCCAGTTTGCGCACTTGTGCAAGCAGTTTCGTTTTGCTGTCAACGGTACCCTGCCACTGGAGAAAGCCTTTGTCACCGGCGGTGGTGTTTCTATTAAAGAAGTGGACCCAAAAACAATGGCTTCTAAAAAAATGCCCGGCTTATTTTTTTGCGGTGAAGTACTCGACATCCATGGTTATACAGGCGGCTACAATATTACCTCCGCACTTATTACTGGTCGGCTGGCTGGCTCAAATGCTGCCCAGTGAAAAAAGCAGAGGACATTTTCCTCTGCTTTTTTCTTTACATCAACAAAACCGATTTTCGTTTGAGACGCTTTGGTTAATGCGTGTCCGCCGGGATACTTCCGTATGACCATTCACCTGCGAGTTTGTACGCTTCGGTCTCGTCCAATTGTGGTGAAACTTTTGAGAAGTCGGATCAAGCCAATCTTTTCTGCTCATCATTTTCACCTCACCGTAAATTTGTGAAAGGATATTCAACTGCTGAATATCCTTTTTAGCTTGTGTTAAAAGCAGGGAAGTATGTTTTTCTTGTTTACTTTTTTATGGCAGCCTAATTGTTGATATTCCGTGCATAAGTGATGATACCAGCTCTGCATGCCCGATATCCCTGCCTGATTCAGGATATGTTCACTTTGATTCCAGTTAGGCCTTTCTCCTTCTCAATTTCTCCAATAAAAAAGCTGCTCCCCTTCTGATGAAGGGGAACAGCTAAGCACATTATTTTGTTTCGCCGGTCCATTCAAGCATGCCGCCTGCCATATTACGGACTTTAAAACCTTGATCGCGCATATAATAGCAGACATTTTCACTGCGTCGGCCCGAGCGGCAGACAAAAATATATTCCTTCTCTTTATCAAATTGATCTAAGTGATTCGGGATGGTTCCCATTACAATGTGTTTAGCCTGCGGAATTTTACCGCCTGCCACTTCCTCATCTTCCCGTACATCCACAATTTCCAACTTTTCACCGTTGGCTAATTTTTGTTTAAGTTCTTCAGGTGTAATTTCTGGAATTGGCTCCATCTGTACCATCCTCTCTTTAGTTTGCTACGATGTTAACAAGTTTGCCCGGCACTGCGATGACTTTACGTACTGTTTTTCCGGCAACCTGCTCTTGCACCTTTTCATCGTTCATTGCAATTTGTTCCATCTCTTCTCTCGTTGCTTCCTTGGAAATCATTAATTTTGCTTTCATTTTGCCGTTTACCTGAACGACAATTTCCACTTCGTCGTCAACAAGCTTAGACTCGTCATATGTTGGCCATTGCTCATAACTGATTGTACCTTCATGGCCAAGCTTTTCCCACATTTCTTCTGCCAGATGCGGCGCAACCGGAGCAAGCAATTTAACAAAGCCTTCTACGTATTCTTTTGGAATAGCTGTTGCTTTATAACCCTCGTTAATGAATACCATCATTTGGGAAATAGCCGTATTAAAGCGTAAATGCTCATAATCCTCTGTCACTTTCTTCACTGTTTGATGATACACTTTTTCAAGCTCATTGCCTGAGTCTGTAATTTTCTCACTCAATTCGCCAGTCTCCTGAATGAACAAGCGCCAAATGCGGTCAAGGAAGCGGCGGGCACCGTCAAGTCCCGTTGTAGACCAGGCAATGGAAGCATCAAGCGGCCCCATAAACATTTCATACAGGCGAAGTGTGTCGGCCCCGTGGCTTTCCACGATCTCATCCGGATTTACGACATTTCCTTTCGATTTACTCATTTTTTCATTGTTTTCTCCAAGAATCATTCCTTGGTTAAACAGCTTTTGGAATGGCTCTTTCGTATGAACCACACCGAGATCATATAAAACTTTATGCCAGAAGCGGGCGTATAATAAGTGAAGCACAGCATGCTCTGCTCCTCCAATATAAATATCGACCGGAAGCCATTCTTTTAACTTCTCTTCAGAAGCGAGCGCCTCGCTGTTACGAGGGTCGATAAAGCGCAAATAATACCAGCAGCTTCCCGCCCATTGCGGCATTGTATTTGTTTCACGCCGGCCTTTTTTGCCCGTCTCTGGATCAATGACATTAACCCAATCATCAATATTAGCAAGCGGAGATTCACCTGTTCCACTCGGCTTAATTTCTGTTGTTACAGGAAGCATAAGCGGCAATTCTTCTTCCGGAACAGTGCTCATGGTACCGTCTTCCCAATGGATAATTGGGATTGGTTCTCCCCAATAACGCTGGCGGCTAAACAGCCAGTCACGAAGACGGTATGTTACTTTCTTCGTACCAATGCCTTTCTCTTCAAGCCATTCAATCATTTTCTGAATCGCTTCTTCTTTATTGAATCCGTTTAAAAAGTCGGAGTTTACATGTTCGCCATCGCCAGTATAAGCTTCTTTTTCAACGTCTCCGCCGGCTACTACTTCCTTAATCGGCAAATCGAATGCTTGAGCGAACTCATAATCACGCTCATCGTGTGCTGGCACGGCCATAATGGCTCCAGTTCCGTAGCTCATTAATACGTAATCAGCAATCCAGATCGGCATCTTTTCTCCATTTGCCGGATTGATTGCATAAGCACCAGTGAAAACACCAGTTTTCTCTTTGGCAAGATCCGTGCGCTCCAGGTCACTTTTCGCTTTAATTTTATCTAAATAGCCAGCCACTGCCTCTTTTTGTTCATCTGTAGTAATTTTAGCCACAAATGGATGCTCCGGCGCTAAAACCGCATATGTTGCTCCAAAAAGTGTATCTGGTCGCGTTGTGAACACAGTAAATGTTTCATCATGACCATCAATAGCAAATGTCACTTCTGCTCCCTCGGAACGGCCGATCCAATTGCGCTGCATGTCTTTAATGCTTTCCGGCCAGTCAAGCTCCTCTAAATCTTCGAGCAAACGATCAGCATAGGCTGTAATTTTCAACATCCATTGCTTCATCGGACGACGTTCAACAGGATGGCCTCCCCGTTCACTCTTGCCATCAATAACTTCTTCATTGGCAAGCACAGTACCGAGAGCCGGACACCAGTTCACCGCTACTTCATCAATATAAGCGAGGCCTTTTTTATAAAGCTGCAGGAAAATCCATTGCGTCCATCTATAATATTCCGGGTCTGTCGTATTAATTTCCCGGTCCCAATCATAAGAGAAGCCAA
Source organism: Pseudobacillus sp. FSL P4-0506 (assembly GCF_038003025.1). Taxonomy (NCBI): domain Bacteria; kingdom Bacillati; phylum Bacillota; class Bacilli; order Caryophanales; family Bacillaceae; genus Pseudobacillus; species Pseudobacillus sp. FSL P4-0506. The sequence goes on along the minus strand of NZ_JBBOOI010000001.1, from coordinate 1,548,399 downwards.
GCGATTTAATTTGGCGGCGGAAGTTATTAATGTTCTGTTCAGTAAATTCTGCCGGGTCATTTCCTGTATCCAATGCATACTGTTCCGCTGGCAGTCCAAACGCATCCCATCCCATTGGATGAAGAACGTTATACCCTTGCATCCGCTTCATGCGTGATAGGATATCTGTTGCTGTGTAGCCTTCCGGGTGGCCGACATGAAGGCCAGCCCCTGATGGATAAGGAAACATATCAAGCGCGTAAAATTTTGACTGTCCTCTTTGTTCCTGTGTTTTGAATGTTTTATTTTCTTCCCAATATTGCTGCCATTTCTTTTCAACCTTTTGATGATCGAAACTCATCTGTAACACCCTTCCATGTTGAATATTAAAAAACTCCCGTCCCATAATTGGGACGAGAGTATATTTCCCGCGGTACCACCCAGATTAGTGCCTTCATTTGGCACTCTGCTTGACGTCTTTAACGCAGATCGGCGGCAGGCACTACTGTTTATGGTTCGCACCTGCGATTCCAAGGCGAGTTCATGGTATTCCGGACTGGCTTGCACCTCCCGCCAGCTCTCTAATTCCGAAAATCGTCACTACTATTCCTCATCATCATCTTTTACTTATTCAATCTACGACTATTTTAGACAAAATTGCCCACAGTTGCAAGCTTAAAGAGAAGATATGGAAGGAGATGGTACTTCATTTTTCTTTTTTAATGGCCGATCGTAAATCATTGTTAGTCCCATGCTAATAAGCAAGAAAGCCATCAGAGTGATAAATAGTATCGGCATGCCGTATAGATCCACGAGAATCCCGCCGAGCACCGGTCCAAACATCCGTCCGGCTGTTGCGGTGCTATTTACGATTCCCTGGTAAAACCCTTCTCTGCCTTTTGGTGATAATTGGCTGGCTACGGTCGGCACCGCCGGCCAGACAAACATTTCACCGATAGTTAAGATAAGCATAGCGGCGAGAAACCCTCTAAAGTCGCTTGCAAAAGCGGTAATAGCAAATGATCCCATGAAAATAAGAATTCCAATCATAATTTGCTTTTTTAAATTATCCTGAAAAGCCCGAACAAAAAAGTTAACGAGCGGCTGGCCAAACACGATTAACAAGCCATTAACTGTCCATAGAAAACTGTATTCTTTCAGGCTGATATTTATTTCTTGTGTATAGTTTGCGATAGTCGACTGCCATTGAACATAGCCAACCCAGCAAAGCATATAAGCTGTACATAGTATGAAAAGTGCCGTCATCTTGCTGCGGTTCTTCACTTTGCCATTTTCCGCAATGACATTTGTTTGTACTCCGGTCACATTGGCCATTTGGCGATAACCAAAAGCGGCTATGAGAAAGAAAACAACAAACATAGCCAAGTTGGCCGCAAAGATATAATTAAAGGAGAAAGAAGCAACAAAACCACCCATTGCAGAACCTAGCGCCACCCCGGCGTTTTGCGAAATATACACAGCATTAAATGCCCGGCGTCCTCCTTTTGGCCAAACCGCACCAACAAGCGCGTAGACAGCCGGAAAGATCGCTCCTGATCCGAAGCCGACAATCGTTAAAAAGATAACATAATGGGGCCAGTCATGCCACATTGTCATGCCAGCCATCGCAATCAAATTTAAGCCTGCCCCAAGTAAAATCGTTCTGTAACCACCAAGACGGTCAAATAACGCCCCACCGAGCAAATTGCCTACAACGGTAGCCCCAGCATTTAACATTAAAACAATCCCTGCTATCGACAAGGATTTTCCTAATTCACCATGTATGTAAATGGTATTGAGAGGCCATAAGAACGAAGCACCTGTCACATTAATCACCATGCCGATCACTAACAACCAAACTGCTTTTGGCATACTGTATCCCCTCCTGTTTTATTTAATTATTTCGAGTTCCAAAATAGTATTGTAGATCGCCAAGCCAAATTTTTCAAGCCGTTTTCTGAACTTAAAATTCTGACTAATCTTCCACGGATGAAGCTCGCTTTCTATTGCTTATTCATGATAAAATTTCCTTTATGCTGCAGCATTTGCCCAGCTTGAAAGAGAGGGTGAGTTTAATAAAGATGAATCCATTTCCTTACGCAAGTGACAATAAGCGCTATCATACATGGAATTATCATTTACGCAATCATTTTGGACATAAAGTATTCAAGGTTGCGCTGGACGGAGGGTTTGACTGCCCAAATCGCGACGGAACAGTCGCATTCGGCGGCTGCACCTTTTGCAGTGCCGCCGGGTCGGGTGATTTTGCCGGCAGCCGGTCTGACAGTCTAGAGAAACAGTTTCACGATATTAAAGGAAAAATGCATCAAAAATGGAAGAACGGCAAATACATGGCCTATTTTCAGGCATATACAAACACTCATGCTCCCGTAGAAGTGCTTCGCGAGAAATATGAAACTGTTCTTAGCCAGGAGGGTGTCGTCGGTTTATCGATCGCTACACGCCCGGATTGTCTTCCGGATGAAGTAGTCGAATATTTAGCTGAACTAAATAAGCGCACTTACTTATGGGTGGAACTCGGTTTGCAAACTGTTCATGAAAAGACGGCACAACTTATTAACCGGGCACACGACTTTTCTACTTATGTAGAGGGGGTAGAGAAATTGCGCAAGCATGATATCCGCATCTGTTCCCATATTATTAACGGCCTCCCTCTTGAGACACCCGAGATGATGATGGAAACAGCGGAGACAGTTGCCCGCCTTGATGTTCAAGGAATTAAAATTCATTTGCTCCATTTGTTAAAAGGCACACCAATGGTGAAGCAATATGAGAAAGGGCTGCTTGAGTTTTTATCTCTTGAAGACTATGTGAATCTCGTATGTGATCAGCTCGAAATCTTGCCGCCGGAAATGATTATTCATCGCATTACTGGCGATGGATCTATCAACTTAATGGTTGGCCCAATGTGGAGTGTCGATAAATGGACCGTGCTCAATGCCATTGATGCTGAATTAAAACGGCGTAACAGCTTTCAGGGCGCACGACACCTCGAACTTTGCAAAAAAGGTGAGAAACGGATTAATTATTAAAACTGGTGGACTTAAAATAAATGCTGGCTGTCGACTTTGTCGACAGCCATGTTTTTTATCAGCTTAAATAGCTTTTTTAACGGCATTTAAAATATTGTACATTTGTACAAGAAAATTTTTTTATCTAGCATTTATAGTAATAGGGAGCTTATCCAGATGTTAACGAAGTACATGCCTAACAAACGCCAGCCTGCAAAACCTTTGAAATGTATGCACTCTCCTTAGATTTATCAAAAGAAGGAGGTCCAAAATGAGCTTTGATAAAAATCTTGATGATTATAACGACGAAATGGAACGGGAGAAGAACGACGTCCAAAAGGTAGACGTTTTCATTGAAAGAGATGGAGAACGAATTGTTGCTAAGTCCTCTGTTCCTGAAACAACCAAAATTGTTATCGTTATTAATAATCAATTCACCAGCGCACCAAATACTACGCAAATTGCGAGCGGGGCTGGAAGAAATAGCACAGCAGGAAATAATGCCGCGATTGATTCGTCAAACACCGAACAACAGCAAAGTGTGGGAGCGGAAGGAGAAGCCAAAAACTTCGGCCTAAACGGCGATCAGCAAGAGCCGCATGAAAAACATGGAAGCTGGAAAGATGATGAGGAAGGAATTGTCATTGTTATCAACAATCAGATCAATCGATCCGAAGAAACAGCAGGAGCGACTCAGGTGGCAAGCGGCAGTGGAACAGACAGCGCCGCTGGAACAAATGCAGCCGTCGCGAGCTCTAATACGAAACAGCAGCACGCTGTCGGCGGAGACGGCATTGCAGTCAACGATGGCGAGAATGGCGACCAAGAGGAAGTCTAATGCCAAGCTTTAGTAAGAAAGAAAACCCGCTCTTTGTAGCCAAGAGCGGGTTTTCTTTCTTACTCCTTCTCCTCAGTTAAATCTTGAATGGCGACTCGTGTTCTTTCTTCCAATGGGCCTCTTAAATGAACAGTTGCCATTTTCTCCTCTTCATGCAGTTCGTCAATCCAAACGGAAACACCTTGGAATGTTACATCAATATCTGCAGATGAAGATACGATTTGTTTTGCTCGTTTTATGTCCACATTACTTACCTCCTAAATGATTTCATGCGCTTATTTTTTGGAAGTAAGTAAATTTTATACCTCGAGCTATAAGGAGAATCCCTAATGATTCATTCTCCCTTATCCAATCAATAATGACCCTATATTTTGACTCTCACCCAGCAGCATCCGTCGATTAGTCGAATTCTACGCGTATCCCGCCTTCGGGTATAGATGTTCCATTCTTTACAAGGAACATCCACTATACTTTGTGTCGTCTAATAGCTGGCCTCAATCAGGCAAGCTGTCTCAATCTCAAAATAAAAAACCGGCGCATTAGCAGCCGGTCTTTCTCTTCTATTTACTTATCAGTACTTTTAATGCCGGGTGCTCATCCGCCAACTCCCTAAGCTGGTCCATCACACGTTCCCGCATTTGTTCTGGTATTTGCTTTAGGCTCTTTTCTGCTTCCTCTTCCTGGTCAAGGTCAAGGCACGCAAGTATCCTTCCGACATAGCCTTCTATTTTGAAAGGGGCTTTTTTAATAAGTGCTTTATATTCTTTTAGGGCTGCCTTTGGTTCACCGAGGAAAAGAAACGAATCTGCGAGCATTTCCCGGACATCTGCATCAGCAGGATGCTTCTCCTTTAGCATAAGCAGATATTCCTGGGCCTCCTTAATATATTTGTCTTTTCCATTTTCTGTCCCATGTGCCAAAGCTGAAGCAGCTGCTTTAAAACAAAAATTGTCATCCTCATGCCGTTTTAAATATAATTTTAATACCTTTAATGCCTCGTCTGCTACCTCTCGCTCTAAGTAAAAAGAAGCCAGCTGGCTATAGTTCTCAGAGTTATCAGGATCTAACTCAATTGCCTTTTCATATAAAGCGATAATCACACTAATTAATCCAACCGTCTTCAAACCGCCAGCAATCTTCTTCCATATGCCGCTTTTCTCTTCCTCGAGCTTTTCTATATAAGGGACAAGTGCACTGCCGCTGTTTCTATATATAGCTGCTGCATCTTCTGAAGGTAGCTTCATGCTTTTGATCAACTTTTCAATTTTCAATAATTTTCTCGAACTGTACAGAGCTTTCATCCATGGGGCATACAAATGTTCATTGGTCGGTTCTTTTTGAATCAATGTTTTTATTAAGGCCAAGGCCTCTTTCTCCTGCCCGTTATCGGTATAAAACTCCGCCAATTTCGCTCTCAAGTTTACAGCTTCTTCTTTCTCAAGTAAATGGATCGCTTCTCTCGTCTCCAATACTTCACTAAGGGCAGCCAAGCGCCATTCTTCATCGATTGTTCCTTGCAGATTGATCAAATGATTCTTTAATTTCTGCCGCTCGGCTGGAGAGGCCATCCACTCTGCAAGCTGCTTTATCTCGCATGCTTGCGGAATGGCTTCAAATACGCGAAATCGATACTTTTTCGCCTTCTCTATATCGTCCGCTTCTTCATATAAACCCGCCAACTCTTCATGGGCAGCAGTAAAATCAGGATCGATTTTGATGCACTCCAGCAAATGACGCTCGGCAAGCTTATGTTTCTCCAACGCTCGATACAGTTTTCCGAGGCGATAATGAGGAAAGGTGTTCTTTTTGTCAAGCTCTACCGCTTCCAGCAAAAGCGATTCAGCTATAGAAAAGTTTTCCAGATCCTCCTGAAAAATCGCCTCATAACAATACAAATCACTTAACGGATACTGGGTTCGAAGCTTTTGCAAAAAAGTGAGCGCGCGGTGAATAAAAGGCGTATCTTCTACATATTCAACGTATAAAGAAACCTGTTCTCCTAATCCGCTGCCTTGTATTAATCCTGTTTCCATAAAATCAAGGCCAAGCTCCTTTTCCTTGTCTTTTTCAGCTTCTTCCATCATCATGGCGCCAGCTCTTACGTATATATCGGGGTTATCCGCAGGCTCAGCATAACAGCGAATAACATTTTCAGCCCGCTGCCAGTCCCCTTGCTTAATAATTGACTGTGCTTCGTATACTGCCGCAAGCAGTTCTCCATCGCTGTCAAGCTGCACAGCCTGTTTATAAGCTTCCTCCGCATGACTATACATCTCACGGCCCATGCGCGTATGACCGATATATAACCAAAGAATTCCTGTTTCTTCCGGCACCACTTCCTCTGTCCCTATTTGCAAATATGCTTCTGCCCGCTCCCACTTTTCTTCATTCATTCGAATTTCGGCAATGCGCAAATAAGGATAGGGTACTGCAGGATTCATCTCCATTGCACGCTTTAGCCACTTAATCGCTCGGCTATCCCCCATCTCCATATAGCAACGGCCAATTTCATATATATAATAATGATCCTGTGGATAATCCTCAGACAGCTTTTTAAACTCAGCCATCGCCTCTTGAACTGCTTCCGACTCCAATAACATAAGTGCGTATGTTGAGCGAATAAATTCATCTGTTTGCGCTTGCTCAAGCGCTATAAGCGCCCATTGCTGTGCCAACTGAAACTGCGAGAACTCTGCATAACATCGCGCTAAGTAGGCATAAGCAGAAGGCTGAAAAGGATCTTTCTCAAGTGAACGCTTTAAATGAAAAATAGCTCTCTCTGTTTGATCGTTCTGATAATCTACGATTCCGAGAAGAAAATGGGCGTAAGCATTTTTTTGCTTGATATGATGCATGGCACGTTCGAATTCCTCGCCAGTTTGGTCATGCATATAATAAGAATGAGCAATGAGCAGCTGGATCTCCTCATCATCCTCACCAAATCGCTGTTTTACGTTTTTAATCCACTTATTCAGAAATGGCTTAGCTTTTGGGTGCTGAATCATCGTCAAACCGATAATAGAAGAAAAAATTTCCTCGTCATTTTCTGTCAGATAAGCGAGAAAATCAGCAACGACTGCTTCCGCATTCTCTTCCATTTGTTCTAAATAGACAAATATTTTTTGAAAAAACTTATGAGTGCGCAGATCTAGCTGTTCAAGCATCTCTTTTTGTTCTCCCTGAACAAACACGAGCGAGAGCCGATCTTTTAATCGATAAGTGTGCGCAGCTTCTTCATAAGGAACAAGCAGTGTTTCCAGCTCGTTAGGATCTTGAACAAACAACACTCCAAGTCTGTCATCATACCCGGTAACAAGCTGAACATGTGACTGGTTTTCAATCAGCATATCGAGTACGACCGGACATCCGTTATCAATGAAATGCTTGTATAACTCGACCGTCCCTTTAAAAAATGCAGAGGAGAAGCCTAAAGAAGCCATATAATCAATAGCTGTCATTAACTTGGAGCCAGTCACATCAAAAACGTGCTCGGCAACTTCATCCTGCGACACATTTTTTCCAGCTGTTTGCATCATCATTGAAAGGGTAGCCGGTACACAATAATTCAACTTTTGCCGAATTGGCTGAATCATGATTTGTTGATAAGCTTTATTCGGATCTATTGTCCGTTCACTAAATATTGTCTTTTCTAGCACTGTTTTGTGTGCGGCAATCCATTGTTTTAATTCATCCCACTTTTCCAGCTTGTAAAGCGCTTCGGCTTTTAAATAAATGAAATAATCCTTGTTTTCATGAAAGGGATTTTTGTTATTTAAATAATCAGCATGATCAAGAATCGCTTGGAAGTCACCAGCCAGACGAAAGCTACGCATTTGTTCCAACTGAAATACAGGGCATTCTGGGAAGACCTCGGTTCCTTTTTGCAGCATGTGAAGTGCTGCTTCGTGATTTCCTTGCCTTGACAACAAATCTACATATACGAGCAAGCTGACGTCACCACGTTCGTGAAATGGCAGATCAAGCCCTTTTTTCACTATCTGTTCAGCTTGTTCCCAATTATTCGTTTCTAAATAGAAATCCGCTAGCTGATCGGGCGACAACAAATTGCCTGACTCTTCAATGAGACGTATATAATCGGCCGCTTCCCGGTAGCGGTGCAATTGGCAAAGTGCTTTGACAAGCAAAAGCCAAGCCGCTTTTTTTTCTTCGAGCGTCAAGGAATCGACGCCTTCATCAAACAAGCGCTGTTTCATCTTTGCCTCCGCCTCTAGACTCTTTCCTTGTTCAAGCAGGCTATAACAATACCAAGAAAATGTGCGGACAGAGCGAAAGCGCTTGTTGGCAGCCGTTGCTAAAAAATTGCTGTATCGATACATTGCTCCGGCATCGGCCAGCCGGATCAAACGGTAATATTCATCTTCAGTTTCCACTTGTGCAAGCCACTCCTGCAAAGCATTATATGATTTAAGTGCCCAGAGCTGCTGAATTGTCTCTATCAAGTCCGAAACAGTTTTGACGTAAGGCGGCTTTGTGACTACTGTGTTCAAAAGGCAACGCCCTTTCTTTTTTTTATTTTTCCACCACTATTATTCTAGTAATTATATGCATTATATCAGCAACCGTTTATTTTATGTATAATCATCAGAGACTATCTTAATTATTTAAGCTGTGAAAGAGGGATATGCAATGAATGTAGATGGAATTCTTCCGTTCGCACGCATACTTTTAGAGAAAGCTATAACTAAAGGCAGCGCAGCGATTGATGCAACCGTTGGCAATGGCCATGATACGGTATTTTTAGCCAAGCTTGTTGGCGAAGAGGGGCATGTATTTGGTTTTGATATTCAGGAGCAGGCACTGACTAATACAACTGTCCGTCTCGAAGAACACCAGCTAAGTGAGCGGGTCACTCTATTTGGTTGCGGCCATGAACAGGCAGCGGCACTTATTCCTGCTGAATGGCAAAGCCAGTTAAAGGGAGCCGTATTTAACCTTGGCTATTTGCCAAAAGGAGACAAATCTATCGTTACAAAGCCAGACACTACCATTGCCGCTGTAGAGCAAATTTTCTCCATGCTTATTTCCGGAGGCATTATTGTGCTCGTTATTTATCATGGTCATGAAGAGGGAGCAGTGGAAAAAGAGAAGCTGCTTAGCTTCGTAGAAAACATCGATCAACAAAAAGCTCACGTCCTCCGTTACGAATTTATCAATCAGGCAAATCATCCGCCGTTTATTATAGCCATTGAAAAAAGGTAATTTTCTGCGCTCTGATTATCTAACAACCATTTGAATCCTTTGTCTGACCATCAAAAAAGCAGGCTATAGCCTGCTTTTTTATAATTCAGCTGCTTTTGCCAGCAGCTCCATTGATTTTAATTTGTCCTCGAAATGATACATAATGGACACAGCCATGATATTCTCCGTTTGATATTCCTCACTAATCTGCTTATATTGTTCACGCACACGTTCAGGACTCCCAATCACCATTCGCTTCCTGTTTTCGCAGATAAATTTACGTTCATATTCACTGTAACGGTAGGGTGCTGCTTTTTCAGGGCTCGGTGTGCCGTTCGACTTCATGCCTTGGGCCGTCATCAACAAGGATAGATCCAGGCTGGAAGCCAGCCACTCTGCCTTTTCATCCGTTTCAGCACAAATAGTGAACACAGCCACCATGCTCTTTGGCTTTGAAAGCCAGGGCGACGGCTGAAAGGAGTTCAGATAAGCAGCCAGACTCTCTTGCCCATCCTCTCCGTTGATAAATTGGGCAAATGTGTATGGCAATCCTTTTTTTGCCGCAAGGAGGGCGCTTGCCGGACTGGAGCCAAGCAGCCAGACATCCGGCCTTGTTTGAATGAGCGGTGTGGCTTTCAGTCCTGGGTAAGGTATATTCTCTTCATCTCCCGCAAGATAGGCTAGTAATTCATCAATCTGCTCAGGAAAACGGTCCACTTGGCGATATTCGCCTCTATTAAGCGCCAAAGAAGACATTGGCATGCCACCCGGTGCCCGACCTATCCCCGCATCAATTCGGCCAGGAGCCAACCCTTCGAGCACTCGGAAATTCTCCGCTATCTTGTAGGGGCTGTAGTGGGGAAGCATGACTCCTCCGGAACCAATGCGAATGGCCTTAGTCTTAGCTGCCAAATAAGCCATCAATACCTCTGGCGAAGATCCAGCAAGACTTGAAGCGTCATGATGTTCTGAAACCCAGAAACGTTCATATCCTAGCGCTTCAGCATGACGAGCAAGCTGAACGGTTTGCGCTAGGGCTTCCTCTGCTCCCATCCCTTCTGAAATTGGCGATTGATCCAATATGCTTAATTGTAAACTCACTGCGCCATCTCCTTTTATTTCTGTCCATCTTTCTTCAACGAAATGTTGTTTTATGGAACAATCGCGGGAATACTTGCTGCACGTATCTGTACATTCGGCCATTAAAATAGAAAAAGCGGGAAACTGCTCCGCCTCTGCGAATGACTTTTTTGGAGAGCTTGTAAATGCCTGTTTGTTCATAAACTTTGCTATCCGATAAATACACACCTAGCAGTCCACGATTGATCAGTTTATGAAAGCGAGAATCTTTTATCCCTTCTATCTGCTCGTCCGCCTTCTCCATAAAATAAACGAGCCGCTCAAACAATTGTTTTTCATCCTGATAATAAAAACAGAAATTTAAATCTCCACCTTCCCGGTCTTCCTTCTGATCAATCAGATAATCAAGCAGAATGTGAAGCCCCTGTATATAGGGAAAATAACTGTTTTTTATTTGCTGTGCCTGCGCATGGCTTAATGGCTCATTTAAGCCGTATGATACTAAACAAAAAATAGCAAGCGTCGAACCGGTACAAGCAGAGAATTCGTACCATTCCATTTGCGGCCACTCATCTTGGTACTCTTCGAACCATTTAATCAGGCGGTGCTCTCGTTCTTCTTTTTTAACATGCTTATGTATTTGTAAATCACAATAATAACGGCATAGCTCTTTAAGGTGAGGGGCAATCACCTCATACCCCTTCATTCCAGCGAGCACAGACTGACATGTGGTCACTAACTCAGATAAGTAACCGCCATCGTTTTGATCCATCCGGCCACGGTAGTAATCACGAAGCGGGACGCCCGGCGTCAGAGAATCTTCCATCGATTCATGAAGCGCAGCAAAATCAGCTGGATCAAGGGACGTACTGCGGTCACAAAGATTGTCGAGATAATCACTGATGGTCTGGTAGGTAACAATAAAGCGGACAGCCTGAACGAGCCGGTCTCTCGACAATAATGCCAGCACAGCTCCTCCTTCGCAATGAAACGTCTTATGTTCAATGCTGGAGAGAGCCTGGCGGCGCAGTTCTTTATTTGGAATCATCCCTGCTTTCTCTTTCCAATATTGCAGCTGTTCATGCACGACAGGAAACACTTTTTTATAAATATTGTGCATTAGATGAAGCGGCGTTACTGGTACAGGCATTGTGTCACCTCACTCCTCAATCACATATCCTAGTAAACGCAACCGATTTTCCACGAACCCTTTCGCATAATGGAAAACTTCCTCTCTCTCTGGCTCGTTAAATATTTCATGATAGAGTCCCGGCCACTCTTTATAATGCATCTCTGACAAATCGAGCCGGTGAAACCATTTTCTGACGCTTTTTTTATCGACAATCAAGTCATCCCCCGCCTGCATGACAAGAAGCGGAACATCAGGCACTGCCCCTGTCTTTAAATCAGCCGTCTTGATGGCTTGAAGCAGTTCGCGGTACCAGCGAACTGACACTTTATTTACATAAAGCAAATCTTCTTTATCTGCTTGTCTTACCTCTTCATTTCTTGTCGCCATTTCAACTGTCAGTCCGGAAGAAAACTTCACTGAGGGCGAGAGTGAATTCAAACCGTGCGATAGAATATCCATTACTTTAGGTGGCGTATGATTCATACCGAGACAAGGCGATGACAAAATCACGCCTGCTGTCTCCACTTCCATCTCCTGCAGCAGACGAATAGCAATTAGCCCTCCCATGCTATGTCCTAATATAAATAAAGGCAAATCAAATTGATACGCTGCCTGCACCCAGTCTTTTACTTCCTCTATATACTCATTAAATGATGAAATATGTCCTCTTTTAGCTCTCGATGTCATGCCTTGGCCGGGCAGGTCGCCCATCACTACATGAAAGCCGTTTCTGCGCCACATTTCAATCAGCCAACCATAACGGCCATGATGCTCCATCGCCCCATGAATCATAACGATGACACCTTTCGGCTGTTGTTCTGTTTCCCATTTCCACATCAAGCATCTTCCTCCGGCTTTTTGTAATCCTATACGTTTGTCTTCTATTATACAAATCAAATCGTTTTAGATAAAATAATAAGCAAGTCCATCCTGCTTTCTGTTGCAGGAAACATAAAAGGAGGAGAGAAAAAATGATCTATCCTTATAACAATAAAACTCCTATTGTTGCTGATTCTGCTTATATCGCCGATTATGTAACAATTACGGGAGATGTAACTATTGGCGAAGAAACAAATATTTGGTTTAATACTTCTATTCGCGGGGATGTAGCCCCGACTGTAATCGGCAAAAAAGTGAGCATTCAGGATAATTCTGTATTGCATCAAAGCCCGAACAACCCGCTTGTTATTGAAGATGAAGTCACAGTCGGCCATCAAGTTATTTTGCACAGCTGTAAAATTAGAAAAAAAGCTTTAATCGGTATGGGTTCCATCATTCTTGATAATGCAGAAATTGGTGAAGGAGCATTTATCGGGGCCGGTAGTCTTGTTCCCCAGGGAAAAGTCATTCCTCCTCACTCCGTGGCATTTGGCCGGCCGGCAAAAGTGATTCGCCCAGTGAATGAGGAAGACAGAAAAGATATGGAGCGCATTGTCAGAGAGTACGTAGAAAAAGGACAGTACTATAAAAGCATACAAAAAAAGCCTGAAGACCGTTAAAGAGTCTCCAGGCTTTTTGCTGCTTATTAATTTGATGCCTGATCTTTTAAGATTTCAGCTTTGTCTGTTCTTTCCCAAGGAAGATCCACATCTGTACGACCAAAATGTCCATAAGCGGCTGTTTGTTTATAAATTGGACGACGCAGTCCAAGCATATTAATAATGCCCGCTGGACGCAGATCAAAATTATTGCGAACAAGTTCAACAAGCACATCTTCAGAAACCGTTCCTGTGCCGAACGTATCGACAGCAATTGAAACAGGCTGAGCTACACCAATCGCATAGGCGAGCTGGACTTCACATTTATCAGCAAGGCCGGCCGCAACAATATTTTTTGCTACGTAACGAGCTGCATAAGCTGCTGAACGGTCTACCTTTGTTGGATCTTTACCGGAGAATGCTCCGCCTCCATGGCGTGCATAACCACCGTATGTATCCACGATAATTTTCCGGCCTGTTAAGCCCGCATCTCCTTGAGGTCCGCCGATAACAAAACGGCCTGTTGGATTGATAAAGAACTTTGTATGTTCATCGATTAATTCTGCAGGGACCATCGGGTCAATGACATGCTCGCGCAAGTCGCTTTGAATTTGTTCAAGCGCAACTTCCGGATGATGCTGTGTCGAAATAACAATTGTATCGATTCTTACTGGCTTGTCGTTTTCATCATATTCAACTGTTACCTGAGTTTTACCATCTGGACGTAAATACGATAACGTTTCTTCTTTTCTAACTCTCGTTAATTGACGGGATAATTTATGAGCCAATGAAATCGGGAGCGGCATTAATTCTGCTGTTTCATTACAAGCAAAACCGAACATTAAGCCTTGGTCACCCGCACCAATCGCTTCAATTTCTTCATCGCTCATTTGGCCTTCACGTGCTTCAAGAGCCACGTTCACACCCGCTGCAATATCAGGTGACTGCTCATCAATGGATGTCAACACACCGCATGTATCGGCATCAAAACCGTATTTTGCACGAGTGTAGCCAATTTCCTTAACTGTCTCCCGAACAATTTTATTAATATCCACGTACGAAGAGGTTGTAATCTCCCCTGCTACGAGTACGAGTCCAGTTGTAACAGATGTTTCCGCTGCGACACGCGCATTTGGATCTTTTGATAAGATTTCATCTAGGATAGCATCGGAAATCTGATCGCAAATTTTGTCCGGATGCCCTTCAGTGACTGACTCTGAAGTAAAGAGACGACGATTTTTAGTCATGAAACTTCCTCCTTAAAATGATCAACTTACTGCCGATCGATAATGGTACGGTACTCATTTCCCCTAAGTTTACCCTTTTAAAATAAAAAAACCCCTCCTGAAATAAAGAGAGGAAAGGTTGGTCTTATCAACATAGGCCTTTCACTCTTATCGTTCAAGGTTTGCCCTTGCTGCAGGTTAGCACCTTTGTCTTGAGTACAAACTTATATTGTATAAGTGCCGGCAGTCGATATAACTACCAATCACAATCAAGCAGGTTGCCGGGCTTCATCGGGCCTGTCCCTCCGCCAGCTCAGGATAAGAGTATCCGTTCAAGGTTACATCATACGAAATCCGTTCGACAATGTCAACTGGTTTCGTATAAAATCTCTTCATTTTTTCGGTTTCTTTTATAGGAAATCGGACAATCTGTAAATAAAAAAAGTCGCAAAAAAATAAGTGAATAGTATAGACTATTAAATGTAATGTGTTATACTATTTTTGAACAAATAATGCGATAACAATTATTTAATTTCAGATAAAGGATGGTTATTAATTTATGAAGACTGTAAGTGTTTCAAGTGAAATTTTGGAACTTTTAAAAGGTGATAACGTAACAATGCAGCCATCTGTGCCGCAGCTCGTAGAAAAAGTACTTAATCGTAAAGAGGGCGTGTTAACTGCTTCTGGAGCAGTATGTGCTGAAACGGGAAAATATACTGGCCGTTCTCCTAAAGATAAATTTATCGTTGAAGAGCCTTCAGTAAAGGACAAAATTGATTGGGGACCGGTTAACGAACCAATTTCCCCTGAAGTCTTCGATCAATTATACACTAAAGTGATCAATTATTTAAAGGAACAAGAAGAATTGTTTATTTTCAAAGGATTTGCAGGGGCAGATCCAACCCATCGTTTACCAATTCAGGTGATCAATGAATATGCATGGCATAATCTGTTTGCTCATCAACTTTTCATTCGTCCAACTGAGGAAGAATTAAAAGATCATCAAGCAGGCTTCACAATCGTATCTGCTCCGAACTTTAAAGCAGACCCTACAGTAGACGGAACAAAATCAGAAGCATTTATTATCATTTCTTTTGAGCGCCGTATCGTTTTGATCGGTGGAACGGAATATGCAGGAGAAATGAAAAAATCGATCTTCTCTGTAATGAACTACTTGCTTCCTGAAAATGATATTCTGTCTATGCACTGCTCAGCCAACGTTGGCTATGAAGGTGATGTGGCCCTATTCTTCGGTCTTTCTGGTACAGGGAAAACAACTTTGAGTGCAGACCCGAACCGCCGCTTAATCGGCGATGATGAACATGGCTGGTCTTCTAATGGTGTATTTAACATTGAGGGCGGCTGCTATGCAAAAACAATCGGCCTTTCCCGTGAGAAGGAACCACAAATCTTTGATGCCATCCGTTTCGGCTCGGTTCTTGAAAATGTAGTGCTTGATGAACAGTCTCGCATTCCAAATTACGATGATAACACCCTGACAGAAAACACGCGTGCCGCTTATCCGCTACAAGCAATGGATAACATTGTTGATCCAAGCGTAGCTGGCCATCCAAATACAATTATTTTCTTAACAGCTGATGCATTCGGCGTACTGCCTCCAATCAGCAAGCTAACTAAAGAGCAAGCGATGTACCACTTCTTAAGCGGCTATACATCTAAACTTGCCGGTACAGAGCGCGGTGTCACTTCTCCGCAAGCAACATTCTCTACTTGCTTCGGTTCACCATTCCTTCCGCTTGAAGCTACACGCTATGCGGAAATGCTTGGTGAGAAAATTGATGAGCACAACGTTCAAGTGTTCCTTGTAAACACTGGCTGGACTGGTGGCGAGTATGGCGTTGGTTCCCGCGTAAAGCTTGCGTATACACGTGCTATGGTCCAAGCAGCTCTCGAAGGCGAATTAAATAACGTAGAAACGTATACGACAAAAACATTCGGCTTGCAAATTCCTCTTCATGTACCTGGTGTGCCGGATGATGTTCTCATTCCGCGCAAGGCATGGGCTGATGAAGATGCTTTCATGACAAAAGCAGCAGAGCTTGCTGGCAAGTTCCGTGAAAACTTCAAGAAGTTCTCCAACGTCTCAAAGGAAATTATTGAACTTGGCGGACCACAAATCTAATATACAAAAAGAGGCCTCTGCTAAATAGCAGAGGCCTCTTTTTGTATATGACTTTAACTGTCCGCTTTTCGAACAGGTTCCTTTTCTGAATGCGTGTCTGCCCGATCTTTTTCAAAGATCATAAGTAAAGCCGGCAGCAGCAAACCGCGCACGATAAATGTATCAATTAATATTCCGACGGCGACAATAAAACCAAAGACAAATAAAATTTCTATTGGCTGTGTCATTAATACGGCAAAGGTCGCAGCTAAAATAATGCCGGCAGACGAAATAACCCCCCCTGTTTTAGCAACAGCAGTGTTGACTGCTTTTTTTAAAGAATGGCTGCTTCGCTCTTCCATATAGCGTGATACTAAAATAATATTATAATCGATGCCCAGTGCGACAAGAAAGATAAATGAGTAAAGCGGCACCCTTGTGCTGATGGCATCAATGCCAAATAGCATATTTGTTAAAAACATCCCAATACCAAGGGCAGCTAAAAATGAAAGCAGAATGGTACCGACCATGTACAGGGGCATTTTAACGGAACGGGTCAATATCACCAGCATGACAAAAATCAATAGTGTTTCCAGCAGAACAATTACTTTAAGATCACGGCTGTTTAACGTACGGTCATCCAGCTTCTCTGCTGTCTCTCCAGCGAAATAAAGGGTTCCCTTTGCTCCGGAATCAGCAATGACCTTCTCTGACTTCTTTCGCAGACTGGCAAGCGCATCCATAGCCGGCCGTTCATAGGGGCTTCCGTTGAATGATAACGACAATTCATGCGCTTTATTATTCTCTGTTGAAGCTTGGAGCCGTACCTTAGCCACATTCTCCTGCTTCTCAAGCTCGGCCGTAAGCTTTGTCATATCTCCTGTTCCTTCAAATAAGACTATTGTGGGAGCAAGATCTCCTGCCGCAAATTTTTGTTCAATGATTTCATATCCCTCAAGTGACGGCATATTGTCCGGAAAGGATTTTAACGTGTTAAATTCATATTTAACATTTAATACATTAAGTGAAGCTAGCAGTAACAGCGCGATAACGATACTGCCAATAGCAATCGGCTTTGTTGACACTATCCGGGCGATCCGGTTCCAGAACCCGCTATCTCTTTCAGTTTTGTCCCCTGCTTTCGGTACCTTCGGCCAGAATGCTTTTCTGCCAAACAACACAAATAATGCAGGAACCAGCGTGACGGAAGCAAGCATAATAACAGCCATGACGGTAGCGAAAATTGGGGCAAAGTTTTGATAATCCCCAATGACAGCGAAGAAGAGTACGAGCATAGCTGCAAGCACAGTTCCTCCTGAGAAAAAGACCGGTTCTCCCGTCTCGCGCATAGCATGTTTCATCGCTTCAAACTTGCTTTCATGCCGCTTTAATTCTTCTCGATAACGGGCTAGCACAAACAATGAATAGTCCGTTACTGCTGCAAACAGCAAAATCGTCATAATAGACAGTGACTGGCTGCTCATTTCTAAGCCAGCTTTTCCATATAACCCTAAAATACGGTCGGTTACCGCATAAACGACCACTGAGGCAAGCAATGGGATAAAAGCTAGCAATGGGGAACGATAAATAACAATAAGCAATACTAAGATGAGTCCAACAGTGGACAACAAGAGTACAATATCTGCTTGAGAAAAAAGCGCAGTTGTATCTACTGCAATACCTGCTGGCCCGGTTACACGCACTTGAAGATCGCTTGCTTCCTTTTCAGCTGTTGAAGTTATTGATTGAATTCCCTTTTTTAACTGATCATTTTCCAGGCCTTCTTTAAAATTTAATGGAATAGCTGCAGCTGAGCGGTCCTTTGATAAAAATTGGTTCTGTGCGGGTGGAGGAAGCTGGTCGAAGGGCACTATTTCCTTTAAATGGTTTATTTGTTTTTGCTTAATCGCCTTGACCACCTTAGCGAGCTCGGCAGTTTCAATTTTTTTGTTGCCAGCACTAAAGACAAGAATAGCTGGCACGCCCTCATCGTTCGGAAAGTACTGGTTTACTTTTTCTGCGGCTTCTATTGCTGGCGAATCGCTTGGGAGTGACTCAATGGAGGAAACACTGTAATCACGTGAGCTTGGGGCGATGCTACTTAACAGCCCTGCAATCAACAGCCAAATGATTAAGACTGTCCACATGCCTTTTCTTGTTGATATCCAATCAGTTAACGCTCCAAGTATTTTTTTCATTTTTCCTCCCCCTTTTGTTAAATTTTATTCCTTCTTTTTATTTAAAATTAAAACCGACATATGTGTCAAATATAATTGTTTAAAAAGGAGCTTCAATTTAATCCGCTCCCTCTATACCAAACTTCAAATAAATAATCAGCCCATTCCTCTATCGGCAATGCCAATACATTTGGGGTATTAATCAGCTGAAAAAATAAACTCGCCAGTATGGCAAACGGTACATCTTCACGAATGTCCCCTTCCTGCTGCGCTTGCTTAAATAGCCGCTCCAGTTGTAAGCTCAATGCCTGATGCATCTCCATCACTTCTCCCACCAGCTCTTCTGCTTTCTTCGATTGCGACACATCGATTTTACGTATGTCACCGAGAATAAAGTGAAGATCGGCTTCATCCATATAAATACGTAGTAATTGGCGAAGGGCTGGTATGGGTTCTTTTTCGTCTACCCTGGATGCTCTGCTGACTGTTCGGTCCATCGCTCGTTTCATACAGGCAGCCGCCACCTCCTCACGATTGGAGAAGTATTGATATATTGTACTGCGTGCACCCGAAACAAGATGTTCGGCGAGTCTTTTTAAGTGAAAACCATTATAGCCGTGCTCAATGATGAGCTTCTCTGCTGCGTCTAGTAGTTCTTCCTCCGTGAATGCTCGTTTTCTTGCCATCTGACCTCATCTCCTTTCTAGTTGTACAGTCTATAATAAAAAAGCGGCTGAAATCGCTTCCGCCGCTCTGTTTATTAGTTTGTTGAATTTAAGGAAATCAGCCTGTATGTAACCTCTGTATGATCTTTTTGCCATTCAATTTTTTCAATAATAGCTGTGCCCGTAATATCTCCGTCTCTTGTTTTATAAACATGAATAGGAATATCTATAGGGTACAAGCGGTATCCTTCTTTTTTCAAGGAAAATAAATTTTCTTCTTTTCTATGCTCCTTCCCCTTTGTCACAATCATTGTATTTAGTTCCATTGGCATCCCCATGCCAGTCCCCTCCTTGTTATTCTTTTTTATCTTGTTTTTTCATCCATTCACATAAATCAGCTACAATCTTTCGGTTAATTGCCGGTGGGAAATAGTGATCATATTGATCAAAATACCATGTTTCAGCCGGATGTTCTACTTCTTTCAGCCTCTCCTCTAAACGAAATGCGTGCTCAGGTGAAACATTTTTGTCTTTTAATCCGTGGATAATCAGGACAGGCGCTTTTAGCCTCTCAAGTTGATAAAGTGGGGTACGCCAATTATATAGCTCTTCCTGTTTATAAGGGCTCGCTCCAATGACCCTTTTCATCATCCGGCGTAAATCTTTTCTTTCCTGGTAGGTTAATACCATATCAGCTACTCCTCCCCATGTTACCACCGAAGCAGCCTGTTCCTTTTCAAGAGCAGTGAGCAATGCCATGACCCCACCTCTAGAAAATCCAAAAATATGGACCCGATTCGTTACACGCGGATGGGATTCCAACAGGTCGAAACCAGCAAAGGCGTCTTCTCTATCTTCTCCAGCAAAATCTTCATTCCCTTCTCCACCGCGATTGCCACGATAAAAAGGAGCGAAAACGATAAAACCTTCAGAAGCAAACTGAGCAATGCGGGCAGGGCGAACCATCCCCACATTTTTTATTCCGCCCCGCAAATAAAGAAAACCGTCATATGTACCTTCTGTTGCTGGTTCTGCCAGAAGCCCCTTGACTTTTAATCCGTCCGACCAGTAAGTAACCATCGATAGGATAACATGCGGATTTGGGGAAGGGAAACGAAAGCTTTCAATTATTCTTTCCATTTCATCACCCCATTCCTTCTCATTTCAGCCATTGTTTATCGAGCAAAAAATCCAATGTCCTCTCAACCACTTCATCTTGCATTAAAAAGCTGAAACACTCAGCCATTCTTTCTACACGCAAGTTTTGGCCAAACAAAACTGGACCAGCTGTCTCCAAATAGTCGTCTTTTTTTTCTATTTCCCTTATTTTCGCAAAAAAAATCGCCTTTACAAAGGGATTTTTTGGCCTTCTCACAAAATACTCGCCCACAAACCGCAATTCTTCGATGAATGCTCCTGTCTCTTCAAACACTTCTCTATTGGCTGCCTCTTCAATCGTTTCCCCTTCTTCTACCTTGCCTCCGGGAAATTCGAACCCTCTCTTCGAATGGAGTGTCAGTAGCCATTTTTGCTTGAAACGACAAAAAACAATGACATGCCGGGCAGGCAATGAAAAGGCCTCGCGCTCGAAAGCGAGCGTCACCCGGCAGCCATTTTTATCTATAAATTCAACCATGCCCTCCCCCTGTCTCCATTCCACATTCACAAACAGAGCCGCTTGCAAAGTTTCTCAAGTTTGAATTTATTATACCTTATTTTTCTCTTCCAGGGCGAACAAAGTCCTACTTATTACATTTCCCACACCTCTTTTACATACTGCTTTGCTTCTTCATCTCCAAGTTTATAAATGATTTTATAAATCTTTTCCATATGTTCATCATATTGGTCGTTTTCCTTGTCTTTGTGGTATTCCCGGTAAGGAATATGGGCTCGGAAAAAATTCGCCCATTCCGTTGTATAGTTAGCATCAAATAGCTCTCTCAATTCTGTAATTTCAACATCTGTTGCATAAATTTTAAAATTCCAGGGAGATACTGTTGGCTGCCTCATAATCTCCCCGTTAGCAAGCGAAATATAATATTCATTTTTCTCTTCTTCCATGTTAGACACCTCCTCTGCTTATCGTTCCCTGTCTATTTATAAAAATGAATGAAATGAATCATTTTCTCTTCGTACTTATTCATTGGTTTATTCGGCTGAATTAGGGTATAAATGTTAATAAAGGGACAGGAGAGAGAACGCATCTACACTAAAACAAAGGAGATGGTCAAATTGAAACTGGTAGATGAACTGTTTGAAATTTACCGCGGAAAACTTCAGGGAACAGAAGAAGACTTAGACATGATTACCTTAGCTGTACTTGAACAGCTCTCTCAAAAAGAAATTTTAAATATAATTAAAGAATTAAACGAGGAGGAGCTAGCTTATTTTTTCCGCCTCTATCTATTTGAAGCGTTAAAGCAAAAGTTTGATATGTACGATATAGAAGACAATCTTGGCGATAAGCGCATGTACCATTAAATACATAAAAAATTTCTCCAATGGCAAGAACCTTTGGAGGACAAATAAATTGATTTCTCTATACATGAACTGGTATCGTTTGTTGAAGAAAAAGCGGCGCCTCTATAAGATGGCAGTCGAGCGAATACTTATTAGTAAACCAAGTGCTCCCAGTGGTGGGGGCATTCTTTTATTGCCATTTAGTTGATGCTGCTTATGATGATCATTAAAAAGGATGCTCCCCACGGAAGCATCCTTTTTACAATTATTTTCCTAAGAAAGACTTCAACATCCAGACATGCTTTTCAAGTGATTGGTGAATGGAAAGCAACATATCGCCTGTTGTTTCATCGTTCACCTCTTCAGCAAGGTCCATAGCTTCTTTCAACTCATTAATCATTGTTGTAAAGTCGTTCACTGTAGATTGAACCATTTGCTCTGCTGATTCTCCACCTTCTGCTTCATTTACAGAAGCCATTTGTAATGACTCTTTAAGCGTAGCCACTGGCTTTCCTTCAAGCGCAAGCAAACGCTCAGCCAATTCATCAATATGAACTCCTGCTTCTGTGTAAAATTCCTCGAACTTTTCATGAAGAGCAAAGAATTGCTGGCCTTTTACAAACCAGTGATAATTATGTAATTTCGTATACATCACTGTCCAGTTGGCAATTTGCTTGTTGACACTTTCAATTAATTGGTTAGACATCACTATATTCCTCCTGTCATTTATCCTACTCTTTAGTTATTACCACTATTTTTGCCTTTTAAAACCCCTATTCTTTTCTGCAGACAAAGAAGAAAAATGATATGATAGTCCTGGGAGGGAAGTTAATTGGTTATTATTATGATTGTTTCTGTTATTATAATTGGAATCGTTATTGCGCTGTCTGTATTTACAGTGAATAAGGGTTATTCGTATAAACATACAGTCGATCCCTTGGAAAACAACCCGCATTTGCCTCCGGAGGACGAAAAAAAAGAATCAGATTCGAAATGAAGGCGGATGTCTCATGCTGAAACAACTTCTTGTCTTTATCATCCGATTTTATCAGAAAGTGATTTCCCCACTAAAACCACCAACCTGTCGTTTCTATCCGACATGCTCTCATTATGGAATGGAGGCTGTCAAACGGTTTGGTGCATGGAAGGGCGGATACTTAACAATTATTCGGATTTTAAAGTGTCATCCCTTTCATCCTGGCGGATTTGATCTTGTTCCAGAAACATGGGCGGACCGCAAGAAAAAGAAAGAAAGCTTTAAAGAAGAGACGAACAAATGAAAATGATGGAATAGCCTCGTTTTGAAAGTAAAAAGATGATGCGAAAAGCAGAGACACGCCTGACTTTTCGCATTATCTTTTTTATAAGAAGAATCATTTTTCGGCATCAGCTCTTATGTTCAAACTGAGCTTTTAATTGTCGGCGCAGCAATTTCCTAGAAGCATTTCTCGGTAATGTGTTCACTTTAATAAAATAAGCCGGACATTTATATTTCGCTAAACGTGCTTCACAAAACTGTCTTAGCTCCTCTTCAGTTACCGATTCTCTTTCGACGATAAAAGCCGCAGGAACCTCTCCCCATCTCTTATCAGCCACACCGGTAACACCTACTTCTCTAATTGCCGGATGATGAAGCAGGACAGATTCTATTTCTGCAGGATAAACATTTTCTCCACCAGAGATGATTAAATCAGACCGGCGATCCAGCACGAATAAAAAGCCATCTTCATCTATATAACCAATGTCTCCAGTATGAAACCATCCATTCATAAAAGCCGCTTGGTTGGCCTCTTCCCTGTTCAAATAGCCCTTCGTCACATTGGGACCTTTAACGAGGATTTCTCCCTCAGCGCAAGGAGGGGCATCAATTTTTAATTGGCATGGGAACAACGGTTTTCCTGCTGAGCCTAGCTTTGTCAAGCTATACTCAGGAGGAAGCGTGACAATTTGCGACGAAGTTTCCGTCATTCCATACGTTTGAAAGACTGGTATCCGCTTTTCCGCACAAGCTTCGAGAAGCGGCTTTGGAGCCGGTCCACCACCAAGAAGCATACAACGAAAATTTTGATGATAGCTTCCTTCCAGTGTTTCTACAAGACGAGTCAACATAGCTGAAACCACGGAAATAATAGTTCCTTCGCCGCGCTTAAGCGCCTCATTAATTACTTTCTCATCAAAATGCGTATATAGACGCACAGGCATTCCGTAAAGGACACTGCGCATTAAGATGGAATAGCCGCTTATATGAAAAATCGGCACCGCACAAAGCCAGCAGTCATTCTCATGCAGTCCTAAATTAAAAGCTGAGCCGGTTGCACTCCACCAGTGATTTCCATATGTTTGCCGAACCCCTTTCGGCTTCCCTGTTGTACCAGATGTATACATAATGGAACAGGTCTCTTCAAGAGAAAATTCTTCCTTGCTCGTAAATGGATGAGCAACGAAAGTGTCAGACAATCTTTTTCTAACAAAGGTGCCCTTCAAATTTTCGACTTTTTTTTCATATATAGAATCATAAATAATAGCTGCTATTTCTGCATCTTCCAGTTGCCACATCAATTCAGCTGCTGTTAACCGATGATTTAAAAGAACAGCTTCAGCGCCGAACTGCTGGAGGGCATGGATGACACATACGGCATCTGGCGTGTTTTGTATGAGCAATCCAACCCGTACGCCTGCTTTTAACCCTTCTCTTTCTAACTCAGCTGCCCAGCATAGTGACTTTTCATATAGCTGAGCAAATGTC
This sequence comes from Pseudobacillus sp. FSL P4-0506, assembly GCF_038003025.1. Taxonomy (NCBI): domain Bacteria; kingdom Bacillati; phylum Bacillota; class Bacilli; order Caryophanales; family Bacillaceae; genus Pseudobacillus; species Pseudobacillus sp. FSL P4-0506. Next base: position 1,524,262 of record NZ_JBBOOI010000001.1, on the reverse strand, counting down.
CAGGTGCTTTCTTCAAAAAACAGAGCTGGACGATCAGGCGTCAAAAAGGCCCGCTGTTTTAACCAATTGGGTACTCTGTCGGCCATTCTTCAGTCCTCCTGCTCCGCTCTGACTGACAAAAAAGCTTGATGGCTGCCCATCAAGCTTTTTACATATACCCGCCAGCCGGAGGGTTTTAAATAATTATTCGCTTTTAATATACCTAGTTGTTGCCTCTTGTCTCCCAAGAATAAGGAACCTTGCCTCAATGAAATCAGAAAGCAATTGTTTTAAGGAACGAACAAATGGCTTTTATTTTCATTATGGAAATCTAGGGAATTGACCAAAGTCTGGCTTGCGTTTTTCTTTAAAAGCGTCTCTGCCTTCTTTTGCTTCCTCAGTCGTATAGTAGAGAAGTGTCGCATCTCCAGCAAGCTGCTGAAGGCCAGCTAGACCGTCTGTGTCTGCGTTCATAGCTGCTTTAAGGAAACGTAGAGCTGTTGGGCTCTTTTCAAGCATTTCTTCACACCATTTCACCGTTTCTGCTTCAAGCTGGTCAAGTGGAACAACCGTGTTTACAAGACCCATGTCAAGAGCTTCCTGGGCATTGTATTGACGGCACAAATACCAAATTTCACGTGCTTTTTTATGGCCGACAATACGAGCTAAATAACCAGAGCCATATCCTGCATCAAAGCTGCCGACTTTTGGTCCTGTTTGACCGAATACTGCGTTTTCTGCTGCAATTGTCAAATCACAAACAACGTGAAGAACATGTCCGCCACCAATTGCATAACCTGCTACCATAGCAACGACCGGCTTTGGAATCACACGGATGAGACGCTGTAAATCCAACACATTCAAGCGAGGAATTTGGTCTTCTCCTACGTAGCCGCCATGTCCGCGCACTTTTTGATCGCCGCCTGAACAAAATGCTTTATCGCCGGCTCCTGTTAAAACAATGACGCCAATTTTCTCATCATCTCGAGCATAAGCAAAAGCATCAATCATTTCCATTACCGTTTTAGGACGAAAAGCGTTATGCACTTCAGGACGATTAATCGTTACCTTCGCAATACCATTGTATGTTTCGTATAAAATATCTTCGTATTCGCGTTCACTGACCCAATTAATAGCCATATATCATTTCCTCCTTATTATGTATGGGATAAAAACTCCTTTATTATTGTACCAAACTTCTCGGAATCTTCCACATGAATCGCATGTCCCGCTCCCTTTATTTCTTTCCAGATGGCCGAAGGAAGCAGTTGTGCCATTTCAGAGGCAATCTTTGTAAACTTTACGTCCTCTGTTCCTGTAACAAGCAACACCGGCATAGAAAGCATCGGAAGAACCTCCCACCAGGAAGGCTGTGAACCGGTTCCCATTCCTCTTAATGACCTGCTAAGACCAATGACAGAGTTTCTCAGGCGCTGTTGATAAATAGCCTGTTGTTTCCACTGTGGCAAATTATTCTGTGTCGCGAACAAAGGGAGCCTTTGCCAATAATCAACGAAGGACTCTATTCCCTCCCGTTCAATTCTCTCTGCCAGCGCTTCATCTGATCTTTCCCGTGCCTGGCGCTCCTCCGGCGTTTTTAATCCAGGGGAAGCACTCTCCAATAGTAAAGACTGTACAGACTTCGGGAAAAGAACAGCAAGCGTTAGAGCCAGCCTCCCTCCCATAGAATAACCCATAACATGGAATCGGGGATGGCCAAGCTCCTTCATTAGCGCTTTCATATCCTCGGCTGCCAGTTCAATGCTGTACGCTTCCTTCTCCAATGGGCAGCTGCTTTTTCCATGACCAATAATATCGACAGCGATGCACGTATAATCCCTTTTTAAATGAGTTATCGTTTCCTTCCATGTTTCTGAACTTCCAGTAAATCCGTGAAGGAGCAGCAAAGGAGCTCCTTCGCCGCTTACTTCAACATAATAACGGCGTTTTTGAATGATTATTTCCAAAAATCATCACCCGCCGTCAATTTGTTCATTTCCTGGGAAACCTTTTCCCATAATCCGCGGTGAGCGACTACATTTTTTGCACGATCGGTTATTGCCTCGATAATGAACAGCCCTTCTTCTGCTGCAGCTTTTTTCATACTTTCGTGAAGAGAAGCTAAGTCTGTCACCTTTTCGTAACCAGCTCCATACAGGTTGGCTGCATGGACAAAGTCAAGATCAGCCGGTGTTCCAAATAATTGCTCAAAATGCTTTTCTTCAGCAGCTTGCGGCAAGTAAGAAAAGATGCCGCCTCCATTATTATTAATAACAATGACTGTCATTTTTATGCCATTTAGCTTTGCAGCCAATAAACCGGTTAAATCATGAAAGAGAGACAGGTCTCCTAAAATTAAATAAAGTGGAGAAGCAACAGCTGCCACACCAAGCGCGCTAGATACTAAACCATCGATGCCGTTTGCTCCCCGGTTGGCCAATAAACGAATTCTCCGCTCATCTGTAAAGAAGAAAGAATCAAGATCACGAATTGGCATGCTATTGCCTACAAATAAAGCCGATTCATTTGGAAGCTTCTTTAGTATTTCATAAAATAGCTTCCCTTCATCGAGTTCCTCGTGTTCCTCTACACTTCTCATTATTGCCCTCGCTGCTTGATTCATGTGAACCCAACTTTGCAGCCAAGAATCTGATTTTACCGGTTCATTTAAGCAGGCGGAGAGGGCGGAACAAAAAGCGCTCTCATCTGCAGCCAGCATGTGGGTAGCCGCGCCAATTGGATCTCTCCAGCCACCACCGCTGTCCACTACACAATGCATTTTGACAGAATGTCTGTTGATAAACTGGGTAAGAGCTTTTGAGACAGGCATTGCTCCGAAACGGATAACAACATCAAAGGACGCCTGTTGCTTGACTATCTCATTTCTTAGAAAAGCGTCATAACTGTCTATAATGACCCGCGAGTGAGCCGTGCCGCTTCGCAAACCAGACAGCGGATCTGCCAGTATGGGATAGTTCAGCTTTTCAGCCAGCTCAATTACCGCTTTTTCAAAGCCTTCTGACTGCTGTTCTCCACAAACAATGATCCCTTTTTCAGTTTCCTTCAAAATAGCAGCGATCGCTTCTATATCTTGCTGCGGGAGGATACGTTTTCCTTCGCTAAGATGAACAGCCGGTAAGGCTTTTGTTTCCAATCGTTCAAATAAACCATCATACTCTGGAAGAAGTGGTTCACGAAAAGGAAAGTTTAGATGTACAGGGCCTGCTGGCGACTGCTTAGCCATATGTACCGCTTTTGCAGCAGTCATACGTACATAGCGAAGCATACTCTCTTCTGCATCTGGAAGGGCCATCTCAGCAAACCACTTTGCATGGGTTCCATATAAACGATTTTGATCAATTGATTGTGGTGCTCCTACCTCTCTTAACTCATGTGGCCGGTCTGATGTAAGCACAATAAGAGGGATACGTGCATTTTTAGCTTCTGCTACTGCGGGCAAGTAATTAGCTGCTGCTGTGCCAGAAGTGCATAATAAAGCAGTTGGCTTTCCAGAGGCTTTTGCTAATCCAAGAGCAAAAAAAGCAGCAGAGCGTTCATCAATCTGAATGTAAACCTTTATTTGAGGATGCTCCGCTAACAAAAGCGCCATAGGAGTAGACCGCGAACCCGGACTAATCACGGCGCTTTCTACTCCTGCTTTTACAAGCCCATCAATAAAGTGGGCATTATATAATGTTAAATTTCTTCGATTACTACTCATCAGCCATTTCTCCTAACGCTCGCAACATAGGCCGAAATTTGATATGCGTTTCCGCCAATTCGCTTTCTGGCTCTGAATCTGCTACAATCCCACAGCCAGCATATAAAAAGGCCTGTTGCTTGCTTAATAAACCTGATCGGATGGCAACAGCAAATTCACCGTTTTTTCGGTAATCCATCCAGCCAATAGGTCCTGCATAAAAACCTCTATCCATTTTCTCAAGCTGGCGGATAACAGGGAGCGCCTTGTCATTCGGAAGCCCGCCAAGCGCAGGCGTAGGGTGAAGCTTTTCGACGAATTGCAAAATAGAACGACTTTCTTCCGTAAAACCGGTAACAGGTGTATACAAGTGCTGAATATCCCGGACTTTCATCAGCCCAGGGGTTGATGGAATATTTACTGTATAACACAAGCTTTCCATTTCTTTCTTAATCATTTGCACAACATAATCATGTTCTATACGATTTTTCTCATCGTTCAGCAATTCATTTCCTAAGTGTTGGTCCTCCTCCTCTGTTTGCCCTCTTTTAATAGAGCCGGCAAGACATGTAGACAAGGCTCTCTCATCTCGCTTGCGAACTAACCTTTCAGGGGAGGCTCCAAGAAAGCATGATTCCATCGCTTCCAAGGAAAAAATAAAGCTGTCTGGCTGCTCCTCAATTAACCGCTCCAATACTCGATCTTGAGCAATCTCCTCATCAAAGACAGCCATAATCTTTCTTGCAAGCACGACTTTTTTTAATTCATCATCCGAGCGAATCTGCTTGACTGCTTTATGAACCGCCCGTTTCCATTGCTCGGTGTCCTTCTCTTCTACATGAGTGAAGGGCCTATTAGACTCTTCCACTTGTTCTATACAAGCCTGTTCCAGCAGCCAGTCCTTCTTAGACTCCAGCTTATCAATGAGCTCGTCTAGTTCATCGGAAGGACAAATGACATTCGTTGTTAAGTAACATTCCCCTTCATATACGGTTAGCATGTATTCTGGCAAATAAAAAAAAGCAGATGAAAATTTAGACCATTCCTGTTCTTGTTTCTGCTTAGGATCAAAAGAAAAGCCACCAAATAAAACCGGACCGACCCCATATGCATCAAAAGAGTTGTGAATAAATGCACATTTAATCATATCGTTCCATTTTTCTTCTGTCTCAGCATAACGTGATTGATCCGTTTTTTCGTTGCGTATAGTATAGATATTGCCTAAGCCGACAATCTCAACGTCCCCATCGCGGTCTTTCCAAAAAAAGCGTTCTCCTGCATAAAGTGCTCGTCCGCTTTTATAAAATTGTAAAGAATCCATCCAATTCATCTTTTCTACATAACTAAATAGAGCAGTTTGCTTATTATGCTGCTTTTCATGAATCGACTGTATAAAAGCTTCTTTAATCGGCTGGCTTTTTATAGTAGACAATGAACTCTCCTCCATTGCACTTAAATCAATTATTTCATTCTAGTCAAACCTATTTAAAGATACACCTCTAGAACTCTTCCTGTCAATGATTCCCCCTTTATTTGCTGTTCATCCAATAAAGAGCTGTTGTTTCTTCCTTATTTTTCCTTACTTGCATTGTATGTTTCAACTAAGAGAAGAAAGGAAATAAGAAATAGAAGAAATATTTCTTCGGAATGTACCTATTAGAAGATAGAAGGATGTGAAGGCAATGATATCAAATGAACAGATACAAACATTAAAAAATGAGTTGCTTACACAAAAAGAACAGCTTACTCACCATAAAGACAGAGAAGGAACAGATCCTGAAGCGGGTAGTGAACGGGATACAACAGGTGAACTATCTATGTATGATAACCACCCTGCAGACATAGGAACAGAATTATATGAGCGTGGAAAAAACCAGGCACTGAGTGATCATCATGAAAGTGAATTAGAAAAAGTGAAAAACGCATTAGCAGCAATTGACAATAATAAATACGGAAAATGTATGGAATGCGGAAAGGATATTCCTTTCGAACGTTTACAAGCTGTGCCAACTACACTCTATTGCGTAGAGCATACACCAGAAAAAACAACGGCAGACGACCGGCCTGTAGAAGAAGAAATTCTTCAACCGGGCATATATGGACGCTTCCAGCATAGAGATAAGGAAATAAAAGATTATGAAGATAGCTTCCAGGAGGCAGCAAATTACGGAACCTCAGAAACCCCGGCTGACTTTACTAGAGGACACACGGACTATAACACCTTATATGAAGATATCGAAGAGGTTACCGAAGGATTTACAGAAGAGTACGAGAACTTTACGGCCACGGATGCGGAAGGAGAAAATGAAGGATTTTATCGTTCTTCAAAAGAACAGCACTATGTGGAAGAGTTGGATGAGGAGGAAATAGAATCTCCTCTAGGAAACATTCCTTATAAAGAAAAAGACAGTTATATTGAGGACAAAAAATAAAAGAAAGCCATTTGACTAGGTAGTCAAATGGCTTTCTTTTCATGATCGTTACAATAAAAAAACTGTTTTCAAGCGAATGAAAACAGTTTTTATGACCCGTACGGGATTCGAACCCGTGTTACCGCCGTGAAAGGGCGGTGTCTTAACCGCTTGACCAACGGGCCTTATGGCGGAGAAGGAGGGATTTGAACCCTCGCGCCGCTTACGCGACCTACACCCTTAGCAGGGGCGCCTCTTCAGCCTCTTGAGTACTTCCCCATAAAAAATATGGCTCCGCAGGCAAGATTCGAACTTGCGACCGATCGGTTAACAGCCGATTGCTCTACCACTGAGCTACTGCGGAACGAAGTGGGCCTGAATGGACTTGAACCATCGACCTCACGCTTATCAGGCGTGCGCTCTAACCAGCTGAGCTACAGGCCCATTTAAAATGAAATGGAGCGGGTGATGGGAATCGAACCCACGACATCAGCTTGGAAGGCTGAGGTTTTACCATTAAACTACACCCGCAAAAACAAAAGGTGGCTCAGGACGGAATCGAACCGCCGACACATGGATTTTCAGTCCATTGCTCTACCGACTGAGCTACTGAGCCATCACATGTTTGATCAACTGTTATGTATAAATGGCGGTCCGGACGGGACTCGAACC
>NZ_JBBOOI010000001.1:502500-1512500 GCF_038003025.1 Pseudobacillus sp. FSL P4-0506 | reverse complement strand
GTGTACAAGGCCCGGGAACGTATTCACCGCGGCATGCTGATCCGCGATTACTAGCGATTCCGGCTTCATGCAGGCGAGTTGCAGCCTGCAATCCGAACTGAGAATGGTTTTATGGGATTGGCTAAACCTTGCGGTCTTGCAGCCCTTTGTACCATCCATTGTAGCACGTGTGTAGCCCAGGTCATAAGGGGCATGATGATTTGACGTCATCCCCACCTTCCTCCGGTTTGTCACCGGCAGTCACCTTAGAGTGCCCAACTGAATGCTGGCAACTAAGATCAAGGGTTGCGCTCGTTGCGGGACTTAACCCAACATCTCACGACACGAGCTGACGACAACCATGCACCACCTGTCACCGCTGTCCCCGAAGGGAAAGATCTGTCTCCAGACCGGTCAGCGGGATGTCAAGACCTGGTAAGGTTCTTCGCGTTGCTTCGAATTAAACCACATGCTCCACCGCTTGTGCGGGCCCCCGTCAATTCCTTTGAGTTTCAGCCTTGCGGCCGTACTCCCCAGGCGGAGTGCTTAATGCGTTAGCTGCAGCACTGAAGGGCGGAAACCCTCCAACACTTAGCACTCATCGTTTACGGCGTGGACTACCAGGGTATCTAATCCTGTTCGCTCCCCACGCTTTCGCGCCTCAGCGTCAGTTACAGACCAGAGAGCCGCCTTCGCCACTGGTGTTCCTCCACATCTCTACGCATTTCACCGCTACACGTGGAATTCCGCTCTCCTCTTCTGCACTCAAGCCTCCCAGTTTCCAATGACCCTCCACGGTTGAGCCGTGGGCTTTCACATCAGACTTAAGAAGCCGCCTGCGCGCGCTTTACGCCCAATAATTCCGGACAACGCTTGCCACCTACGTATTACCGCGGCTGCTGGCACGTAGTTAGCCGTGGCTTTCTGGTCAGGTACCGTCAAGGTACCAACAGTTACTTTGGTACTTGTTCTTCCCTGACAACAGAGCTTTACGATCCGAAAACCTTCTTCACTCACGCGGCGTTGCTCCGTCAGACTTTCGTCCATTGCGGAAGATTCCCTACTGCTGCCTCCCGTAGGAGTCTGGGCCGTGTCTCAGTCCCAGTGTGGCCGATCACCCTCTCAGGTCGGCTACGCATCGTCGCCTTGGTGAGCCGTTACCTCACCAACTAGCTAATGCGCCGCGGGTCCATCTGTAAGTGACAGCTAAAAGCCGCCTTTCCATTCTTCTTCATGCGAAGAAAAAGAATATCCGGTATTAGCCCCGGTTTCCCGGAGTTATCCCAGTCTTACAGGCAGGTTACCCACGTGTTACTCACCCGTCCGCCGCTAACTTGAACAGAGCAAGCTCCGTCAAGTCCGCTCGACTTGCATGTATTAGGCACGCCGCCAGCGTTCGTCCTGAGCCAGGATCAAACTCTCCAAAAAGATGTTTGACTTGCTCATGTTTTAAAAATAAGAATTAACTTACTGGCATGTATTTTGTTCAGTTTTCAAAGATCAATTTTTAAGTGCTTTTCAACAATAGCACACTCGCTTCGTCCTGTCAAAAACATTTTAACTTCATCTTTTTGTTTTTGTCTTTCGGACAAGTAATAATATATCATGCTCTATTAAAAGTGACAAGTGTTTTTTTTAAAAAATATAGTTTTTATGTTCTTTCACTTAAAGAATATCATTCTCTATTTTACCACTGCTTGCCAACTCTTTTAAATACCTTTTTCCTTTACTGCTTTTTATCAAACTAAAAGCAAGGAACTAAATTAGTTCCTTGCTTTACGAGTCTGTCTGCCGTTTTCGATTATGAATAATGTTTTTTATCTTCTTTGGGTCAGCTACGAATAATAAGAGGCCCACAAGCACAATAGCTCCTCCAACTATTTGAGGCGTTATTAACTTTTCTTTAAGCAGCCACCAAGCAAGAATGCTTGCACCGATCGGCTCGAGCAATATAGCCATTGACACAACCGAAGTACTAATATATTTGATAGACCAGTTGAATAAGGTGTGCCCAAGTAAATTAGACAAAACAGCTAATAAAAAGAAATAGACCCATTCCCTTGCAGGATAAGGATAAAATGATTCTTTTTTCATTAACACATAAAAAAAGAGAACAATTGTACAATTAAAGTAGACAATAAACGTATAGGTTATCAAAGACATCCTTTTGCGGATTATTTGTCCAAACAACAAGTAGCCTGTAATTAATCCACAAGCAATAAGAGCAAGGATATCTCCGTAAAGCGCTTTTCCACTAACCTGGAAATCGCCCCATCCAATAATAAAACTCCCTCCAATGGCTACGCCGCCTCCAATTAGCGCTCCCAACGTAAACCGTTCCTTAAAGATAAAATATGTACCAGCAAAAGCAAAAAGCGGCTGCAAAGTAACCAGCACAGTGGAACTCGCCACAGAAGTGTAGTTCAAGGACTCAAACCATAGAATAAAGTGAAAAGCCAGAAAGATGCCAGCGACAAGAGAGAAAAACCAATCCTTCTTTGAAACAGCTTTAAGTTCTCCTACATATTTAAAAAGAAATAAAGGGAGCATGAGCAAAACAGTAAATAACAGGCGGTAAAATGCTATTACACCAGCATCAGCTGACGACAGCTTGACGAATATTGCTGAAGTAGAAACAAAAAAAACTCCAATAATCAACACGGCATAAGGATTGAGCTTTGGACTGTCCATAGATGTTCTCCTTTGAGTAAATCTAGATGGTTTTTAAAAGTAAAAACCGTCTATCATTTTAAATCTTCTCAGGCGATATTTCCAGTTAATAAACAAAGTAAAAGAGATCAGGAGACTTTTCTAAGAAACAGGCATATTTTTTTAGATGGAGGGAATAATACAAAAAAAAGAGATTTTCGGCGCTTAAAGGTAGAGAGGAGAATGGCATGACAACAAAATGGACAAGAATTACCGGGGGACTTATTTTATCAGCTATCATTATCACCGTTATGTTTATTGCAGGATGAGTAGTTACTAGCAGTCAAACAAATAAAGAGCCTGCAGACAAGCTTGTCTGCAGGCTCTTGGTCATAATGGAGCATAGCGGGCTCGAACCGCTGACCTCTACACTGCCAGTGTAGCGCTCTCCCAGCTGAGCTAATGCCCCGTTCATTGCTCTATTGACTATTATATTAATTTCATCCCAAATAGCAATACCTTTTTAAAAAGAAAGAATATTTAAAATTTAAAAGGAGGATGGCTTTGTGTTCCAAACTATCTATTATAAATTCGTTGAATCTCCTATTTTATTTCGGATTCTCATCATTGCTGTCTTTTTTATTACGCTTTTCGGGACAGCTGTCCACCTCATCGAGCCACATACGTTCCCAACTGTTTTTGAAGGAATCTGGTGGGCGGTCGTTACTGCTTCAACAGTCGGTTTCGGGGATTATGCCCCTAAAACAACCGCTGGAAGGCTTATTGGCATCGGGTTAATATTTGCCGGAGCCGGTTTTTTATCCGCTTATTTTATTAATTTGGCAGCGTCTGCTGTAACTTTGCAAAACTCTTTACGCGAGGGAAGAGCCGTTTACACCCATAAAAACCATCTAGTCATCATTGGCTGGAATGAACGTACAAAAGAAATTATTGATCATTTACATACATTGCCTTTCTCTCGTCACGTCGTTCTTATTGATGAATCTTTGCGGACAAACCCTTATTCAGAAAAGATTGTTCACTTTATTCAAGGTGCCCCTTATAAAGACGAAATCTTAAAAAAGGCGAATATAAAAGAAGCAGCAAGCGCTTTAATTACATCTGACCAAAATAAAAATGAGATGCATGCAGATATGAATTCAATTCTGACTTTGGTAGCAGTGAGAGGCAGCAACCCTTCTCTCCATTGTATCGTAGAAATCTTGACCAATGACCAAGTAATTAATGCTAAACGGGCAGGTGCAGACGAAGTGATCCAAACAAATAAGCATGCAAGCTCTATTATGCTAAGCAGTATTCAGCATAAAGGCGCCTCTGCCTCCATCATGCATTTAATCGACCCAACCAATGGAAGTTTTCTACAATCCATGTCACCCGATCTGGAATGGAACAATCTCCCCTTTGGAGAGTTAGCCATTATTCTTTTGAAAGAGCGTATTCTTTTAATCGGTATTCAAAGAGCGGGCGAGATACTGATCAATCCCCCGCTCTCTTTTCAAATTGGTTCTTCTGATCAATTGCTCGTGATTAAACATTGAGCGTCTTTTCGGTCTCTTCTAGTATCCGTTGCCCGGATATCACATATTTTTCTTTTACTTTCGCATCAGCATCTTCGGGTTCAGCAAACTGGTTAAAAGCCCCTCCTACATTCCCAGGTGTAGCGAGCTCATCGATTCCTCGCTCATAAACATGGGCAAGAATGAATGGAGAGCCGATTTTAACTATGACACCCGGCGAATCTAGCTGGCCATTCGTCGCAGTAAAAGGAATTCTTAAAAATTGATATCCTTCTTCATCGTTTATTTTGTAGTCAAAGGAACCATGGTCATAATCCCAATTGCCTCCAATCGAATAACCGAGCGGCTTTAGCTTTTGTTCTAAATCATATAAATTAAAACTTTTTCCTTCTAATGCGGAAGGTAACTGAATCATCTGCTCATCCCCTCTCTTTTTTTATAGTGTCTCCAATAATAAAAAAATTCCGCAGCTTTCTGCGGAATTTTCACATTCTATTTATTACAAGGCAGTACGCAAAATAGCTAACACGCCTTCTTTATTCATTGGACAAAAGCGACCAAATTCTCCTCTCCTCATTGAATGGTCCGCTATTTCCTCCAAATCAGCGCTAGTAATTCCATAATCAGAGAGACGTGCAGGTGCACCGAGGCTTAACCAAAAATCCCGGAGAGCCTCGATGCCTCGAAGACCTCTTTCCTTTTCTGATTTTCCTACCTCATTGACATTAAATACACGGTTTGCCAATTGACTAAAACGAGCCGGTTGAGAATGAATGGCATACTCCATCCACGCCGGAAATAAAATGGCCAAACCACCTGCATGAGGAATATCATATAGCCCTGATACAGCATGTTCAATAATATGGGCAGTCCAGTCACCACGATACCCTGATTGTAGGGTGCCATTTAAAGCGATGGTCCCAGCATACATTACTTTTGCACGGCACTCGTAGCTATCCGGCTGCTTTAAAAGCCGGGGAGCTGTCTCAATAAGAGTTTTTAAAGTTATCTCACTGAAGCTGTCTTGCAAATCCGCACCCTCACCATTGTGAAAATAGTTCTCAAGAATATGACACATAATATCAATAATACCAAAAACAGTTTGATCATGTGGCACTGTCATCGTGTACGATGGATCACAAATTGAAAATTGCGGAAACACATGCTGGCTATGCCAATCAATTTTTTCCTTTGTCTCCAAGTTAGTAATAACAAGACCTGCATTCATTTCAGAACCAGTAGCCGCCAGTGTTAAAATGGTACCTAAAGGGAGAGCGGCTTCTGTCGTTTTCCCTTTTGAAATGAGTTCCCAAATATCGCCTTCATATTTGGCTCCAGCAGCAATGGCTTTTGCAGAGTCAATCACACTTCCTCCGCCAACAGCCAAAACAAAGTCAATTTGCTCTCTTTTACAAATGTCTATGCCTTTTTGTACCGTAGAAAGCCTAGGATTCGGCTCAACACCGGGCAGCTCATAAATATTCGCTTGAATAGCCTTTAATTCTTTTATTACTTCATCATATAAACCATTCTGCTTGATGCTCCCGCCACCGTAAATTAGAAGAATATTTTTGCCAAATCGCAGCAGCTCTGCCTGCAGCCTGCTGATCGATCCTTTCCCAAAAATCCATTTAACCGGATTATATTGAATAAATCGATTCATCGTTTCTCCCCCTTTACCTTATTATTATAGATCGACTATATTTTTTCAAAAGAACATACTTTTTCTCTCTATGTATGGAAGCAAACAATTTGCGCATACTAAACATCGTCAGAGATGAAAGGAGGAATAAGAAATATGCATACACTTCAGCGTCTTGCGCTTGTATTTACGATTATTGGGGCTCTTAACTGGGGATTAATCGGACTGTTTCAATTTGATTTAGTGGCAGCTATCTTTGGTGGTCAGGACTCTGTACTTTCAAGAATCATTTATATTATCGTGGGAGTGGCAGGACTGATTAACCTTGGCTTGTTATTTAAAACATGGGATGCAACAGAAAACCGCCGCATGACTGCGCCTAATTCTTAGTTTTGCCTTTTTATACAAAAAGACAAGGCCGGTGAATTATCACCGGCCTTAGACTATGGAGGCTGTTCTTTTTGTTTTTATCTAATTAAACCCATCCTCTGAACTTAGAAGCTTCTGCTGTTCTACGAACTCCGACCATATAAGCAGCCAGACGCATATTCACTCCGCGTGTTTGAGAAGTTTCATAAATATTATTAAAAGCACTGATCAAAGTTTCATGAAGCTTTTCGTGTACTTCTTCCTCTGTCCAGTAGTAACCTTGGTTATTCTGTACCCACTCAAAGTAAGATACAGTTACCCCTCCGGAACTTGCCAATACGTCAGGAACAAGAAGAATGCCTCTTTCTGTCAATATTTTTGTTGCTTCCATTGTTGTTGGACCGTTAGCAGCTTCCACAACGATAGACGCTTTAATCTTATCAGCATTCTTTTCTGTAATTTGGTTAGAAATAGCAGCTGGTACTAAAATATCACAATCTACTTCTAATAATTCTTGGTTTGTGATTGTGTTTTCAAACAATGTAGTAATCGTACCAAAACTATCACGACGATCAATTAAATAGTCGATATCTAAACCATTTGGATCATGAAGAGCGCCATAAGCATCAGAAATTCCGATAACTTTTGCCCCGGCATCGTGCATAAATTTAGCTAGGAAGCTTCCCGCATTACCGAAACCTTGGATAACCACACGAGCTCCTTCAATATCGATACCGCGTTTTTTCGCTGCTTCTTTAATACAAATCGTTACACCTTCAGCAGTTGCTTTGTCACGACCGTGAGAGCCACCTAATACAAGAGGTTTACCAGTGATAAATCCTGGAGAATCAAATTCACGAATATGGCTGTACTCGTCCATCATCCATGCCATGATTTGTGAGTTTGTATAAACGTCTGGAGCCGGGATATCCTTTGTAGGACCAACGATCTGGCTAATTGCGCGAACGTAGCCGCGGCTTAAACGTTCTAATTCACCCATTGACATTTGGCGAGGGTCACAAACAACTCCGCCTTTTCCGCCGCCATATGGCAAGTTAACAATTCCTGCCTTGAGCGTCATCCACATTGATAATGCTTTTACCTCTTCTTCATTCACATCCGGATGAAAGCGGACGCCGCCTTTAGAAGGGCCAGCTGCGTCACTGTGTTGTGAACGGTAACCGGTAAATATTTTTGTTGAACCATCATCCATACGTACAGGTATACGAACTGTCAACATGCGTAACGGTTCCTTCAAAAGCTCATACATTTCTTCCGAGTAACCCAATTTTGCCAAAGCTTCTTTAATGACATCCTGAGTTGATGTGAATAAATTTAGATTTTCCGACATTTTGAAATTCGCCTCTTTTGTTATTTAATCGTTAGTTTGTGCCAGAAACAGCTAGCACTTTTTGAATACGCTCGATCGCCCAATCCAATTCTTCTTTCGAAATAATGAGTGGAGGAGCGAAACGAATGACCGTGTCATGAGTTTCTTTACAAAGTAGTCCCTCTTCTTTCAATGCTTCACAATACTTACGTGCCGGCTCATTCAATTCTACACCAATAAATAAACCTCTGCCGCGTACATCTTGAATCATTGGGTTATCAATTTCTTTCAGTTTACCCACAAAATATTCTCCCAATTCGAGAGAGCGATCAGCCAATTTTTCATCTTCAAGAACTTCAAGAGCAGCGATTGAAACGGCACAAGCCATCGGGTTGCCTCCGAAAGTAGAACCGTGAGAGCCTGGGTTGAATACACCAAGAATATCTTTATTTGCTGCTACACAGGAAATAGGGAACACGCCGCCTCCAAGCGCTTTACCAAGAATGTACATGTCCGGCTCAAAATCATCCCATTCGCAAGCAAACATTTTACCTGAACGCGCAAGTCCAGCCTGAATTTCATCAGCGATAAACATTACCTTGTTTTCTTTACAAAGCTCGTAAGCTGCTTTCAAGAATCCAGCTGGCGGAATATTAATTCCCGCTTCTCCTTGGATAGGTTCAATGATAAAAGCTGCTGTGTTTGGAGTGATAGCTGCTTTAAGCGCATCAAGATCACCGTACGGCACCAATTTAATTCCTGGAAGCATCGGACCGAAGCCGCGTTTGTATTCTTCATCTGATGACAACGATACTGCCCCCATTGTACGACCATGGAAGTTACCTTCGCAAGCAATAATTTCAGCTTGATTGTCTGAAATACCTTTTACATCGTATCCCCAACGACGAGCTGCTTTCAAAGCTGTTTCTACCGCTTCTGCACCAGTGTTCATCGGTAATACCATTTCTTTGTTTGTTAGTTTGGAAACTTTTTCATACCATGGTCCAAGCTGGTCATTATGAAATGCACGGGATGTTAATGTTACTCGATCTGCTTGCTCTTTTAGAGCTTGAATAATTTTTGGATGACGATGCCCTTGGTTCACAGCAGAGTAAGCACTAAGCATGTCCATATATTTATTACCTTCTGGATCTTGTACCCAAACACCTTCCGCTTCAGAAATAACGATTGGTAGTGGATGATAGTTGTTTGCTCCGTACTTTTCTGTTTGCTTGATAATTTCTTGTGACTGAACTGTATTAGCCATCTTTTTCCCTCCGTTTATTTATATTTTTGCCTTAAGAGTCTCCCCACTGGCATACCGTCTTTCATTCTTAGCATCTGACGGCCGTAGCATTCAAAGAAGTCGATCTGTTCAGCTGTATCAGCATCTGCCTTATTCCAAGGTTTTCCGGCTTCTTTTACAAGTACAAGGAGAGCAGAGAACTCATGTTCACGGCAATGGATAATCGCTGCCGCTTTGAACAAGATACCTGCACGGATTTCTGACTTTACTTTTTCCAAATACCAAACGTCTTCAACAGCGACTCGCTTTTGGCGCACGTCCCCTTACTTCTTCTTTATCAGTTGGATGATAAGCAACAACTTTATCCTCAACTGTTACTTTATTTCCACAGATCACCAGCGGATAATCCTAGCCAAGATAGCTTTCTATAAGCTGAAAAGCCTTCTTGCTTTCTGGTTTTGAAAAGTCAGTAAATGGTTCATGCTTATATGGAATCAGCATCCTTCCTCCTTTAAGATGATCAAAACTATAATTTTTATGTGACTGATAAAGTTTTATGCGCAAATTTATTTTGCACCAATAAATCTCTTACACTTATTATAATGCAAAATATTATTGCTTTTTTCAAGTGTTTTTTCTTAAAATAGAAATATATTTTAAAGAGGGGGATTCTATGAATGCAAAAAGTTTAGAATCGCTAGTAACCATGTATAAAGAAATCTTAGAAAAGATCGACCTCGGTATTCATGTAATCGATCCCAATGAAAGAACAGTTATTTACAATAAAAAAATGCGGGAAATCGAGGGAATGGATATTGAAGATGTTCTCGATAAAAATCTAATGGATGTTTTTAACTTTGGGGCGGCCGAGGAAAGTACATTACTTCAGGTTTTGAAATCAGGAGAAAGCATCCAAAACGTTAAACAAACTTATTTTAATAATAGAGGACAAGAAATCACCACCATTAACCACACTTTTCCTATTGAAGAGAACGGAACTGTTATCGGCGCAGTAGAGATCGCAAAAGATGTGACGAAGCTCGAAAAGATGATACAAGAAAATATGAATAAAAAAGAGGACATCCGCTATACATTTGATCAGATTCTTGGGCAAAGCCCCCTGCTCAAGGAAGCGATTGAAACAGGCAAGCGGGCCGCCCGCACTGCCTCTTCAGTTCTAATCGTCGGCGAGATTGGGACTGGAAAAGAACTATTTGCCCATAGCATTCATAATGGCAGCCCACGGGCTGACCAAACCTTCCTTTCACAAAATTGCGCCGCACTTCCGGATACACTAATGGAAACTTTGCTATTCGGCGTGGAAGAACAGGCAGGAGCAGAGAAGCGTCCAGGGTTATTGGAACAAGCACATGGAGGGACAATTTTACTTGATGAAATTGATTGCCTGAGTCCCGCCCTACAAACAAAACTTTTAAAAGTTATCCAGGAAAAGAAAATACGCCGGGAAGGCGGAAAAGAAGATATTCCTATCGATGTCCGCATTCTTGCCACTATTAGCGAAGACCCCATTGATGCCATTGCAGCCGGAAGCTTAAGAAAAGATCTGTATTACCGTTTAAGCGTTGTCTCAGTTTTCATTCCGCCTTTAAGAGAACGGAAAGAAGACATTGATTTGCTCGCTTCAGCTTTTATCGACAAATACAATCACTTATTCGGCATGAACGTAGCCTCTATTGACGAGGAAGTAAGAAACTACTTCCTGGAATATGACTGGCCAGGAAACATCCGAGAATTAGAACATGTTATTGAAGGTGCCATGAACTTAATGGATCATGAAGATGCCATTTCTTTTGAACACCTCCCTATCCAATTTCGCAACAAATCCGGCAGTCACGGCCTATCAAGTGACTTAGAGAAAGTAGAGAGCTTTCTTTATCAACCTGATAAAGCGATTTTGCCGCTTGATGATTATATCCAAGAAGCGGAAACATACTATATTACAAAAGCATTGCAGCATCACGATTTCAATGTGACGAAAACAGCGAAAGCTCTCGGTATGAGCCGTCAAAATTTACAATATCGCATTCGTAAATATAATATTGTAAAAAACATTGCCAACCAGTAATGCTGATAAAAAGGAGCACTGAAAATTTCAGCTGCTCTTTTTTGCCTCCTTATTGCACCGATCTTTTCAAACTGCTTCCAATTGATGGCTATTCCCTTAACAATCACTTAGGTGTAAAAACTAACTAACAAATTGTCTCAGGTAACAAACAGTTAAAAAATTAACAATCACGTAGTGCAAATTTATTTTGCGCCAAATAAGCGGATAAAGAACTAAATCTACTTTCTACTAAGTGGTTTCTGTTTGTTCGTCTTCTTTCACTTTAAGATCTGTTAGGAGCTCCCCCTTCCATCCAACGAAAGCCTTAATGATCGCGCAATGATAGAAACGGAGTAATTCATCTACTTTTCCGCCGCTGTTCTTTCTCCCCCCTTTTACACTATTTCCTTTCAATCCGACGCTAAAAAATAAGTCTTGTTTTTTAATCATGTCATCCTTTGGCTTTCTAAATACTTTAAATTTACTGCACGCAGATAGGTCCCTTTAAACCACTTTATTTCTATAAATAAAAAAGAGCATGAGTGCTTAAAGCGCTCATGCTTTCTCTGCTACTTATTTTCCTTCTCCCGACTGATCGATCCATTCTTGCAGCTTATCTTTTAACGTATTAAAGCCTTCACTGTCTTCAGCAATTTTCAAGCGACGGACCGGCTGAACAGCAGCTGGCTTTGCTTCTTCGGTTGCCCGGATAGATAAGCTAATTTTCCCCTCATCTTTGTTAACGGACATCACCTTTACCTTTACTTCTTCCCCGACCTGAAGGTAATCATGAATGTCCTTGACAAATCCATGAGTAATTTCTGAAATATGGACGAGCCCCTGTGTACCGTTATCCAGCGCAATAAACGCCCCATAAGGCTGGATTCCTGTTACCTTTCCTGTAATAATTTGTCCTTGTTCAATCTGATTTCCCATCCAAACACTCCTAAATGTTAAATTCATTATCTACGCATCACAAAATTATATCACATCTCCTTATATATTTCTAAACATAGCCACCTTTCTCCAGCTCTTCATATAAGTAGGAAATTATTTTTAACTATTTGGAGAAAAGAGGAATAACTCCTCTATAAACAGGGAAGAGTTAGTATATGCAACATTCCCTATTTTCCCCTTAACTTGAGAAGGCAGCCGTTGCAGCTGTCTTCTTTTTATATTTTATATTCAAAGCATAGCAATTGTTCATCTTATATAAACTCAAACAAAAAAACTACACCCGAAGTGTAGTTTTTTTGTTTGAGTTTATTGTTTTACTTCTAAAAGGAAAACTTATTATTATGCTTCTTTTTTTCGTTGCGCCCGTTCTGCCGCTATAATAATATCCTCGAGCGGCATAAGCCGCCCAAGTTCATCTTTGTAAACAATATGTTTGCGTTCAAATTTCGTTGGAGAATCAATCCCTGCAGCTGCTGCCAGATTATATAGTCCTTCTCGGAGCGATATCACATAGTTACACACACGATAATACTTCTCCTCAACGACTAATCCGTCCTGCAGCTTTTCATCAGTTGTAGCTACGCCAACTGGGCATGTATTATTGTGGCATACTTGAGCCATAATGCAACCAACACTAATCATAAATCCGCGGGCGATGTTAACAAGATCCGCTCCCATAGCGAGCGCAATGGCTATCTTGTCAGGAGTAATGAGTTTTCCCGAAGCGATAATCTTTACTCTGTCACGAATCTCGTATCTTTTTAACATTTCATCAAGAACCGGCAGAGCAGACATAATCGGCAAGCCAACTGTATCAGCTAGTTCCTGGAAAGTAGCACCTGTTCCACCCTCACCGCCATCTACTGTAATAAAGTCAGGCCCTTTGCCGCTTTCTTTCATATAGGAAATCATATTTTCCAGTGCATCAAGGTCTCCAACAACAATTTTGATACCAACCGGCTTACCTCCCACGGAACGCAGCTGCTCAACAAAATCGAACATTGACGGCACATCATCAAACTCATAGAAACGGTTTGGACTGTTAATCGTTTTTCCTGGTTCTACAAGGCGGATAGCAGCAATCTTTTCTGTAACTTTCTCACCTTCCACATGACCGCCTCGTGTCTTGGCTCCTTGGGCTAATTTTAATTCGAACGCTTTCACATTCTCTATCTCACTTTTCTTTTTAAACTCTTCCCACGAAAATTCACCACTTGGTTTCCGCACACCGAATAGATCAGGGCCAATCTGCATAATGATATCCGGACCGCCTTCAAGATGATATTCGGACAAGCCACCTTCCCCTGTATTCATCCAAGTGCCGCCGGCAAGACCTAGACCTTTGGAGAGAGCCGTGATCGCTCTTTCGCCAAGCGCTCCAAAACTCATCCCCGATTGGCCAATCTGGCCTCGCAATTTAAATGGATGACGACATGTTTTCTCGCCAAGGATGATCGCGTCTTCCTCTCTCAAATAATAGGGATCGACCAAACGTTCCTCACTGTGTTCCTTGCGGGTAAATAAATTGTCAGAGTCCACTTTATATACATGTGTTTTTATCTTTTCAGTATTATCCACTTTCATTTCTTCACGCTGCTTCGGAAATAAGGTATTGCGTATAAAAAAACCTTCCTCATTAAAATCACGCTTTGAGCCGAATCCAACGAGCCGCTCTTTATACTTCCCGGCTTTCACAATATCCTGGTATTCTTTTCTCGAAAAAGGCTTTGCTTCATTATCGCCTTCAAATAAATATTGCCGTAGCTCGGGGCCAATATGCTCGGTAAAGTACCTCACTTTACCGATAACTGGGAAGTTACGCAAAATAGCATGCTGCTTCTGTCGATCATCTTTAATATAAATATAGATAAAGAGACCGACAGGCACCACAATAACTAATGCGAGAAAAATAATAAGAGCAATAATTAATCCTGATGTTAAACTCATAAAACCCCTCCTCTATCCTTTACTTTTCCAATAAAAACTCTTCTTTTATGCGAGAGTATGTATGGCCTCGCTAATTGTAGTATCACCGCTAGCTACTTCAAATACCTGGTTAAAGGCTGCTTCACTTTCAAGTGCAGCTACCAATACAGCGGCCATATCTTCGCGGGGAATCTTATCCTTCTTTGCAACTGAACTTGCGATTGTTACGGTTCCCCTGCCAGGCTCATCTGTCATTTGTGCCGGTCGGATGACTGTATGCACAATCGATTCTTCCTTAACTAATTCATCCGGCATATCCTTTGCCCCAATCATTTCGCCGCTGTCTGTTGCATTCTCTCCTGCCCGTACAGCGCTCATCATAATAAAACGTTTAACTCCATTTTTCTTTGCAGCCTGAACAGCATCAATGACAGCACGATGGTCCACCAAAACAGTCTTGCCCGCTCCTGTTTTCGGACTGGAATCAGAAATGAAAATAACAGCATCGCACCCTAAAAAAGCAGAGGTGAAATCTCCCCGGCCATTCGTTTCTACCCTGGAGGCGCCAAGCTTTTTCATATCGGGCACTTTGTTTTCCTCGTTGATTACAGCAATCGCTCGATGGCCTCTCTCCCTTAAGTGTTTAATAACAAATTGACCAACCTGACTGTCTGCACCGATTACGATAACTTCCATCTAGATCCCTCCTTTTGCATTATCCTTTCTTTTCCACTCCTTTCTTTCTTTAAAACCTGACTAAATGAAACGAAAAAAGAAGACAACCTAAGCTGTCTTCTCTTCTTATCTATTAATAAAATGATTGATCCGTCTTACTGCTTCCTGCAGCTGCTCCATTGAAGAAGCATAGGAACAGCGAATAAAACCTTCACCGCTGTTTCCAAAGACGGAGCCAGGTACGACGGCTACTTTTTCTTTCTTTAACAATTCTTCTGCGAATTCCTCTGACGTTAAACCGGTGCTTTGAATAGATGGAAACACATAAAAGGCTCCTCCCGGTGTATGACAATCTAATCCCATCTCATTAAAAGACTGGACAATATAATTACGTCGACGCCGGTAGTCTTTTTTCATCTCTTCCACATCATTCATTCCCGCTTTTAATGCTTCCAGCGCTGCATATTGGGCAGGCGTAGAGGCACACATCATGGCATATTGATGAATCTTGAGCATAGCTGCTGCAAGTTCAGCCGGAGCACAAATAAACCCAAGCCTCCATCCCGTCATTGCAAAGCCTTTTGAAAAACCATTAATCAAAATCGTCCGTTCTCTCATGCCTTCCAAGCTGGCAATGGAGGTATGGGGGACATCATAAGCAAGTTCTGCATAGATTTCATCAGCGATAACTAGTAAGTCGTGTTTCTTAACAATCGTTGCAATCGCCTCTAAGTCCTCCTTGTCAAGCTGGGCTCCCGTTGGATTATTAGGCGAACAAAGCAGCAACGCTTTTGTTCTCGGGGTAATTGCCTCCTCAAGTGCTGCTGCCTGCAATTTAAACTGCTGCTCGCTGGTTGTTTCAACTGTCACTGTTTTTCCACCTGCCAGTTCAACAAGCGGGGAATAAGAAACGAAGCAAGGCTCTACGATGACCACCTCATCGCCTGGGTCAAGAATAGCACGCAATGCTAAGTCAAGCGCCTGGCTGGCACCGACCGTGAGGATAATTTCCTCTTCAGTATCGTAAGGAACATAAAAACGACTGCTCACATACTTCGCTATTTCTTCCCGTAGTTCCAGAAGGCCGGCGTTCGCTGTATAGGAAGTCAAGCCACGCTCTAGTGATAAAATAGCTGCTTCCCGTGCTGACCACGAAGTAACGAAATCAGGTTCTCCTACTCCAAGAGAGATTACGCCTTCCATTCCTGCAGCTAAATCAAAAAATTTGCGAATTCCTGAGGGTCTCATTGATTCTACCGACTTAGCAATATAGCTTTTTGTTCCTAACATTATGGAGACACCACGATTCTATTATCAGTTTGCTTTTCTTCGAAGACTCTGCCGTCATGCTTATATTTCTTCAGCTGGAAATGCGTAGTGGTAGAAACGACCTCTTCCAGAACTGATAATTTTTCAGAAACAAATCGGGCTACTTCGTTCATTGACTTTCCTTCTACCGTTACCGATAAATCGTAAGCTCCTGACATTAAATATACGGAACTTACTTCTTTAAACCGGTAAATCCTTTCCGCTGTATCATGAAAGCCCACCCCTCGTTTCGGTGTTACTTTCACATCAATCATTGCTGTTACCCGCTGATCATCTTCAACTTTAGACCAATCTACAAGAGCTGTATAATGAACAAGCACCCTGGCTTCTTCTAATCTTTTGATCATGGTTCTTACTTCTTCTTCTTTTTTCCCTATCATCTTACTAATATCAGATGCATTCAGACGAGCATCTTTTTCGAGGATTTCTAGTATCTCTCGTTCACTATTGTCTATTTTCACAACTATTCCTCCAAATTTTCATCAATTATCACAATTATAGCAAATATGTACCTAATAACACGACCCCTTTTATGTATTTTTATATAAAAAAAACGGACAGCGCTATTTCGCGCTGTCCGGCATATTATTTAGTTATGCTTTTCTTCATCCGCAAAATCAAACTCACATTCTTGAAGCGGAACTACTTTTGTTTTCTTAATAAATTTATATCCAAACCACAAGAGAAGGAAGAGTGGAATTCCCATATAAGCGGCTACTACACTGCCCCAGTCAATTTTATCAGCAAGGAACGCCTGGAAGTTTTGAGCAAGAATGACAATTAAGCCTACCACGATAGCAAAAATTGGTCCGAATGGATACCATTTTGCCTTATATGGAAGTTCGTCTAAAGAATGTCCTTGCGCTAAAAATGCTTTCCGGAAGCGATAATGACTGATAGAGATCCCGAGCCAGAAAATAAAACCTGTAATACCAATAGAGTTCATCAACCATACGTATACGATACCATCGCCAAAAATGGATGAGAAAAAGGCAAGCATACCGACCACACATGTTAAGATGATCGCTGCAACAGGCACACCACGTTTGTTCAGCTTGGCAAAAAGTTGTGGGGCTTGTCCCTCTTTAGCCATTGAATATAACATACGAGTCGATGCATATAGACTTGAATTTCCGGCAGATAAAACCGCTGTCAAAACAACAGCATTCATCAATGAAGCAGCAAAGGCAAGTCCGGCTTTTTCAAACACCATTGTAAACGGGCTGACCATAACGTTTTCACTTTGTAAATTTGGGTTTGTATACGGGATGATAAGCCCGATAACAAAGATCGCCAACACGTAGAAAAGAAGAATTCTCCAGAATACACTTTTAATCGCTTTAGGTACATTTTTCGCTGGGTCTTCACTTTCACCAGCAGCCACACCAACGATTTCTGTTCCTTGAAACGAGAAACCGGCAGCAACGAAAACAATAAACACCCCGAGAAAGCCACCGGAGAAAGGTGCTTCATCTACGGTGAAGTTTTTAAACCCGATCACTTCGCCACCCATAATACCAAAAATCATTAATAGGCCTACGATAATGAAAATAATAACAGCGGATACCTTAATGAAAGAAAACCAATACTCTCCTTCTCCGTATCCTTTAACAGATAAATAATTCAAGAGGAAGATAAGAGCTAAGAATGACATGCTCCATAACAAGGAAGGACTGTCCGGAAACCAGAACTTCATAATCATTGTGGAAGCGGTTAACTCAGCGGCAATAGTCATGGCCCAGTTAAACCAGTACGTCCAACCTAACGCAAATCCAAACGCAGGGTCAACAAACTTTGTCCCGTACGTGCTAAACGCACCGCTAACTGGCATAAAAGCAGACATTTCTCCTAGACTGGTCATAACGAAGAATACCATGGCCCCGACTAACGCATAAGCAAGTAGGGCTCCTCCAGGACCTGCCGTATGAATCGCGGCACCGCTTCCAAGAAACAGCCCGGTACCGATTGCCCCACCGATAGAGATCATCGTTAGATGGCGGGACTTTAAGCCTCTCTTTAACTTTTGTTCTTCTTGCCCAGGCTCTGGGATGCTGCGCTCTTGTTGTATAGCCATATGTTCCAATCCTTTCTCATTGTTGGCTGACTTCAAAAAAATTGCTATTTTTTCACAAAACCTTTAAAGATATTGTAATAAACTTTTATATTTCTGAAAAGCATTATTTTTTAGAGTTATAGACTCTCCACCTCCTTGGAATTACTTTTCCAAAATATGAAATAATTATTTTTCCATTCATTTCCCCTTCTATAAACGTCTTTCGAGAAGAAAAGATAATTTTATTTCTTTGGTATTATCGACAAAACATTATATATTTTTATATTACAACTCACAAGAATCTTCATTTTTTATTTGCAGCAATTGTTCTGCTACCTTTTGACAACTTTCCACCAAAAGTGGCTTTTCAAATGAAAATTCATAAATTTCTTTAATTCTTTGCGTTAACGCTTCCTTATCGTCCAATTGATGCACAGCTTGAATCGCATCAGCTACTTCTGTATCGTAAAAATCGCCGCCTTCTTTAAATGGATCCCATTCACGGAGAATGCGGTCAAACTTTCTATTTGCTTCAATGTCCTTATTCATATTTTCTGATGCCTCCTTAAATAAAAAGACAAATCATTGCCCTTTTTTCTAAAAATAATTTAACATGATTATATATTACTTGTCAGGATGGTGAAGATTATGAGTAGATTTGATCGAGTTATTAACCGTACAGGTACAAACGCTGTAAAATGGGACAATATAAAAGCTGTCTTTGGTGTAGAGGACGCACTTCCCATGTGGGTAGCCGATATGGACTTTGAGGCACCCGATGCCGTCAAAAAAGCCGTTGTTGAGCAAGCCGAGCATGGCATATACGGTTATACAGCTATTCCGAATTCTATGAAAGAAGCCATAAAAAACTGGATGGCTAATCGGCACTCTTGGGAAATTGATACAGACTGGCTGTTATTCAATCAAGGTGTCGTTCCATCACTCGGCACAGCTATACAAGCATTTACCGATCTGGGAGATTCGGTCTTACTGCAATCACCGGTTTATACACCGTTCTTCGATATGATCGAACGCAACGGCCGGCTTGTCGTTAACAGTGAACTCATCTTGCGTGATAATCGCTATGAAATAGACTTTGCGGATTTAGAAGAGAAGCTATCGCGCGCAGAGGTAAAGATGTTCTTACTGTGCAGTCCCCATAACCCCGGCGGCCGTGTCTGGACAAAAGAAGAGCTTACAACGATCGCTGAGCTTTGTCAAAAACACAAGGTGCTCATCGTTTCCGATGAAATACATAGCGATTTAACAGCTCAGCCGTATAAGCATATACCGATTGCTTCTATTCGCAAAGAATATGAATCCATAATCGTTACGTGTATTGCACCAAGCAAAACATTTAATTTAGCCGGCCTTCAGACTTCTTCCATGATCGTACCTAATCGCGAGCTGCGGGCTAAGCTGCAGAAGGTTCTTGCTAAGCAAGGCTTTTTCTCACTCAATATGATAGGCATCGCTGCTACAGAAGCTGCCTACCGCGAAGGCGGCCCATGGCTTGACGAAGCGATTGAATACATTCGCAGCAATGTTCGGCTTGTGAAGGAATTTATCGATCGAGAGCTGCCAGAATTAACAGTTATCGAACCGGAAGGAAGCTATTTAGTCTGGATCGACTGTCGCAAGCTAGGGCTGAGCGATGACGAGTTAATGAAAAAAATCCTTTTAAAAGGAAAACTCGCTCTCGGACAAGGCTCTAAATACCGAAGCGGTGGAGAAGGGTTCATGCGTATGAATGTAGCCTGCCCGCGTTCAATTGTGGAGGACGGATTGCAACGATTAAAAGCAGCCCTTTCTTAATCAAAAGATAAAAAGAGATGCCTAAGTTGGCATCTCTTTTTCTATTATACACCTTGCTTATTCCCCCACACAAACGTATGAAGCTGCGGCAAAACGCGCACATTTTTCCATTCTGGATCCGGCATTACTTTGTTAATAAGCCACTCATACCGGCTCACTAAATAAGGCAAAAGGTTACCCGGATTCTGTTCTTGCAAACGATCATTTCCGACTTGCAAAAAGAATGGTAAATTCGGATAGAGCCGGTGGACACTTTTCGCGAATGCTAAGTCTTTCTCATCAAAAATAACAAGCTTTAAGCTGACAGCTTTTTCTTTCTCTATTAAACGTTCAATAATGAAGGATAATTTCTCAAAATCTGTTTCCATCCCTGAGCTGGGCGGCTTGGGAGAAATCGTTAAATCATCTATCTTATAAAACCAGTCCTGCCAACGACTCCCCTGTGTTTCAAGAGCTGTTTGAATACCCTTCTCATTCAATTTAGCCAGCAAATCATCTATTTGTGGCAACAGCGCTGGATTGCCACCGGAGATCGTGACGTGATCAAACGTATCTCCTCCTATTCTGACAAGCTCTTCCCAAACTTCCTCAGCGGTTAATAGCTGAATTTGTTCTTTGGCGGAACCATCCCATGTAAATGCAGAATCACACCAGGCACAACGATAATCGCAGCCAGCTGTCCTCACAAACATCGTCTTGCGGCCTACTACCGCTCCTTCGCCTTGCACAGTCGGCCCGAATATTTCTAATACAGGAATCTTTCTCATTGGAAATCCTCTTTTTGCGGCCGGAATACCACGTAACTTGTCGGTGTTTCTCTCAGAAATACTTGGATACAACGCGGTTTATTCGGCAATTTATTCAACGATTCCTGAATAACCTCCCAGAACTTTCTTGCGACTACTTCGGTCGTTGGAAAATCGTTCGGGTCCATTTCGTTGAATAAGGCATCTTCATTTAAAACTGTATGGTCAAAGCGTTTATGAATTAAATTCTTGATAGCCTGAAAATTGACTAAAAAACCGGATTCATTTAAATCATTGCCAACAACAGTTACATTGGCAAAATACGTATGGCCATGCAGACGGCGGCATGCTCCTGCTTCTTCATGAGGCACGTAATGCGCCGCGGCAAATTGGAAGTCTTTATTTAGTTCATAACGATAAGCGTGCATAGGCGCCGGATAAATTTGCTGCATCATCTGGACCCTGCCTCCTTTTTCGCCAAATACTTATTTAAACCATTTTGGCGGAGTTTACATGCCGGACATTCGCCGCAACCGCTCCCTTTTATCCCGTTATAGCAAGTGAGCGTACGTTCTCTTACATACTCAAACGCGCCAAGCTCATCAGCTAATTCCCATGTTTCCGCTTTGTCCAGCCACATGAGC
Organism: Pseudobacillus sp. FSL P4-0506; assembly: GCF_038003025.1. Classification (NCBI taxonomy): domain Bacteria; kingdom Bacillati; phylum Bacillota; class Bacilli; order Caryophanales; family Bacillaceae; genus Pseudobacillus; species Pseudobacillus sp. FSL P4-0506. The sequence continues at coordinate 1,491,537 of NZ_JBBOOI010000001.1, read as the reverse complement.
GGCGTATGGATAACGAATGAATAATCCATGGATAAGTTTAATGTCACATTCAATGACTTAATGAATACATCCCGGCAGTCTGGATAACCGCTGAAATCCGTTTCACACACACCTGTGATAATATGACGGGCATCGTATTGCTTAGCAAGTACTGCAGCAAAGGATAAAAACAACAGGTTGCGACCTTCGACGAAGGTGGAAGGCGGCTCTCCCTCTTTTTCTGTAATGTCTATATCCCCCCGGGTCAACGCATTAGGGGCAAGCTGGTTTAATAAAGACATATCTAAAATGTGATGCGGTATATTTAAATCCTTGGCAATGTCAGCGGCACATTCTAATTCCAGGCGGTGACGCTGTCCATAATCAAATGTAACGGCAATGACTTCGTCAAAACGTTCTTTCGCCCAAAATAAACAAGTCGTACTGTCCTGACCGCCACTGAATACAACTACTGCTTTTTCTTTCCCCATCTTTCCTCTTCCTTTCTTCTTTTCCTTTGAAAGAAGAAAGAGATTCAAGAACTGTGACTCTAAATAACCTTTTTTTCAGGCAATAGAAAAAAACCTTCTAGACATAGACAGGCTTTTCTCTTAGTTTTTTATAGAGGGAGTTCGCGAACCTCTCCTGCCTAAAGCAGAATTCTTCCTTTTATTCTGATACACTATAACACACATTAGCCAAAATGAAAAACATACAGCAAGTGCCTCGTTATTTTTTCATTTCACTATATTTTTTGTTAACTTTCTCTTCCTCTTTTTTGGAGATCCTCCGAAAATACAGAAAGACAGCTACAGCGGCTGCCGTAAAAATTGCCATTGAAATAACTGCGGGAATATATTCCGTCTTATCCTCCGGGAAATATAAAAAGAACATTCCCAATATAAATGATTGCAGCACGATTCCGTCTCCTTTCACTGTAAAAACAGCAAATTCTTCAATCCAGTGCCTTCTTTCATTATAGCAATTTCTCTTTTCCAAACCAACCGCTCCCACAAAATAAGACGAACTGATTGCCATCAATTCGCCTTCTCTCTCTAAACTCTGTGTGTTGATTTATTTAATTACTGTAACCTTTTCAATCACTACATCTTCCTTCGGCTTGTCCTGTGCGCCAGTTGGTATGCTAGCAATTGTATCGACAACATCCATGCCTTCCACCACTTGTCCAAACACAGTGTGACGGAAGTCAAGCCATGGTGTTCCTCCATTTTGCATATAGAAGTCTGTCACTTCCTGAGGATATCCTGCTTTTTCCATTTGCTCTTTAAAGCCTGGGTCCATCTTGCTGTTTTGCACGATAAAGAACTGGCTGCCATTCGTATTGGGACCAGCATTAGCCATTGAGAGAGCTCCCCGGAAATTGAACAATTGCTGAGAGAACTCATCTTCGAAGGCCTGACCATAGATGCTTTCGCCCCCTGTTCCTGTTCCTTGCGGGTCTCCCCCCTGGATCATGAAATCAGGAATGACACGGTGAAAGATCAGTCCGTCATAATAACCATTTTGGCTATGAGTAACGAAGTTTTCAACCGTTTTGGGAGCTTGTTCAGGAAACAATTTAATTTTAATTGTTCCTTTATTTGTTTTCATTTCAACAAGCTTTTCATTCTCTGCTACTTCTGCTGTGAATTGTGGATAACTCATTTTCTTATCTCCTTCCTGTTCTTTCCCAATCTTCGCTGCTGGCTTTAAAGGTTCTGAAGAGGCCTTTTCCGATTCTTTGTTACAGCCAGCAAGCAAGAGAAGGAATGCTGCGAATGTGATGAAAATCAAACGATACATCCTCTCACCTCTGCCTTTTCTACTTTAACTGATTGCTAAAAAAAAATCACCTGCTATCCCCCGTATTTCTTTCATCCAAAGATTCTGATAGAGTGAAGAGAGCAGAGGAGGGTAAAAAACTATGATAAAAACAGGAGATATTGTAACTGCTTTTTATAAAACAGGAAAATATATTGGGGAAGTCAGCGATTCTCACCCAGACAGCTATACAGTTAAAATACTGGCTGTGCTGCGTCATCCTGCCCAAGGAGACCTTCATCACCCCAAGCAAGTAGATGTGCCTTTTTTCCATGAAAGAAAGGCGCTTGCCTATACAGAACGAGCCAACATTCCAGCATCAACCGTTAAGCCTTATGAAGGAAGCATTCCCGATTACAATGAATCACTGAAGGAGGCCGTCACTGCGCTCAAAAGCAGGCTAGAACAAGAAGACAGCGAGTTTTCCAAAAAGAGCCTTATGTCGCTACAAGCAGTTCAGAGAGAGTATGAGCTGATGTATAACATTGCTTGGACTTAAGCCATGCGGTTAAGCAATTGTGAGAAGTCAACGAGGTCGCCGATTGTCGGCGGCTTTGACTTTTTCATATAAGCCTTGTCTTTTTCAACGAGATTGTAAATATGATAAGTAGTAAGAGCATCGTCTAGTGCTCGATGATGCTTGCCTGTCCCTTCCTTGCCGTATTCTTGTACCGCCTTCCATAGCCCAGTCTGATTGCGGTCACCGAAAAAGGTTTTGTACTCCATTGATAGGTCAATAAATTGTCCTCTTAGCGGAAAAACAAGTCCTGCTTCCTCACAGTTTCTTCTCAATACCTTCATATCCATATTGCCCCACGTAATAACGGAATGGCTGTCGGTTCCGCTTAATTCTGCGAGTAAACAAACTAGCTCCTGAAGAGACATCCCCTCGTCCACCTGCTTTTGATCAATATGGAGAAAACGCTTGCATCTTTCAGTTAACTTAGGAAAAGCAGAGGGTTTTATATAAGAAGAAAAGGTATAAATAATTCTCTCTCCTTCAGCAATCACTATGCCGGCTTCAATAATTTCTGGATAAAACCCTTTTGCTGTTAACCCGGCATCCGGCATCGAAAATTCAAAATCAATGAAAAAGAACTTCTTACTCACAAAAACCTCCTCCTTCAACCAAAATAGCTATTTATTTTACCTTAATTTATTTTATTATAATCTCTAGCCAATCATGATGTATATAATGGCTTGATTCCGTATTCTTAAAGTTTCTCCTGCTAGACAGGAGGCCTACAAGACTATTGTACTTACTTTCCACTCTTTATAAAAGCCCCGGCAAACAAATAAAAATGAATCATACGGCTCCTTTTGACAATTTGCAACGCCAATAGACGAACAGAAATGCGCTTATCATGCTTTTCCCTTACCTTTTAAAAAAAATCTTTGCTGCTTTTTATTTCTTAAGTTAGTAGATTTATACCAGTTCATCCGGGCCTCTCAGATTTTCCTATTTTTCTCATGATATCCTCTTTCTAAATTGCCCTCTTTCGATTATGATGATGAAAGGATTATTTTTTACTTGTTTTTCCACAAGTATAACAAACTAGAAAGAAGAAGGCGGTTTAGGGAATGAGGACAGTTTTTGGTTATATGTTAATAGTTTTGCTCCTCCCTGTAGCTGTGTTTTTATTTTACTTCGCAAACGCAGAAGCACATAAAGTCAGGAGCTTTGATGAGGTTGTCGATGAAAAGATCGTCATTAAAGATGTCCACCTTTCTCAGGCAAGTAAATTTGTCGATAAAGATGGGAACCCCTATTTGGAGATTCATCAGCCTTACCGGATTGTAGCAGATGGAAAAAATATTCCCCCATTTTTAAAGGAATTGTTTTTACAGTCTGAAGACAAGCACTTTTATGATCATGCCGGTATTAATGCGGCGGCTGTTATGCGCGCCGTGCTCATTAATGCTAAAGCTGATGGGATCGAACAGGGAGCAAGCACAATCACACAGCAGCTTGCACGTAACATTTATTTGAATCACGACCGGACATTGGTACGAAAAGTGTCAGAAGTATTATATGCATACGAACTTGAGAAAAGGCTGTCGAAAGATGAAATTTTAAATCTTTACTTAAATGCCATTTATTTCAATCATCAAGTATACGGTGTAGAAGCAGCTTCGCAATTTTATTTTCAGAAACACGTCAATGAATTAACGAAATCACAGCTGGCTTTTATCGCTGCTATTCCAAACAATCCGTCATTATATGACCCCGTCCGGCATTTCGAAAATACGAAAAAACGCCAAGAACGGCTCATTGATATGATGCAGCGAGAAAAGTTTATTACGGCATCTGAAGCTGAGGAAATAAAAAAAGAACCTATTAAGCTTCAAATGAGAGACCGTATAGACAAATATGCTAGCTACTCTACTTATGTGGAAGATGAGCTGAAGCAATTAATTGCCAAAACAGAAGGCTTCGATCAGCAATTGCAAAATGCCAAAGGGGACGAAAAAATCACTATTGAACACAAATTGAACGACCGTGTTGAAAAAGTAAAATCTTCGGGCATTGTTGTTCATACCTCTTTAGATCCTTCCATGCAGCAGCGAGCAGAAAACGCTGTTAACTCGGTACTTAGCGGCTCATCGGTGCAATCATCGGCCGCAGTTATCAAAAATGATTCGCGTAATATCGTTGCGCTTGTCGGCGGAAGAAACTATGACCGGACACAATTCAATCGGAGCTTCCAAGGGTTCCGGCAGCCTGGATCGACAATTAAACCATTGCTTGATTACGCTCCCTATATTGACACCTATAGGGCAGATGTTAACAGTTTAGTAAGTGCTGATAAATATTGTGGTCCGGGCTATTGTCCGAAAAACTATAGTGGAAAAGAGTATGGAATGGTTTCCTTAAGAACCGCTCTATCAAAATCGTACAATACAGCCGCATTGCGTCTATTTGTAAAAACAGGACCAAAAAAAGCCTGGTCCTATATGAACAATTTTGATTTTGAAAGAGTCACAGAATCAGACAAAGATCCTTCTCGCCGTGCTACGGCTCTTGGTGGTTTTGATGTCGGCATGTCTTCACTGGAAGTAGCCGGTGCCTATACATCCTTTATTGACGGAACTTATACTAGACCACGGGCGATACAAAAAGTGACAGACCGTCAAGGCAATCTGCTCTATGAATGGAAAGAGGAAACGAAGACAGTTTGGTCAAAATCAACAACCTATAAAATGCGGTACTTGTTATCAGATGTAATCCATAATGGAACAGGTAAAAAAGCGAATCCTGGCACTGCCTACGCAGGTGGGAAGACTGGTACAACGAACAGTACAAAGGACCTCTGGTTTGCTGGTTTAACAGATCAGTATACTGCAAGTGTCTGGGTCGGAAAAGACTCGCCGAAAAGTATTCGCTATTTAGAAAGCTACGCACCAAATCAATTGATCTGGCGCAGAATCGTGCGATAAAAACGGCAAATACAGCTGCAAAAAAGCTGCGGAGAATCATTCCGCAGCTTTTTTATATAGCCCTACCTATCCGAACATTCGTTAACCGCCAAGCCCGTGGTTTTTCCTTTCCCCTTTATACTTGACTACAAAAAAAACCGCCAAAGCGGTTCTTAAAGCGGCAAACTGCCAAGCAGGCCATTGTAGACTTTCATTCCTAGCAGAGCCAATGAAACTCCTAAAGCTGACCATGAAACAATTTGGAAAGTAACTATTCCAATTAAATTAGCTATCGAAAGGGAAGAGCTAGTTTTATAAACAAAAAAGATCAAGTAGCCAGCGGCTGTTAATAGAAAGATTGCTAAAATCCCTATCAATGAGGAAAAACTAATCAAGGAAAGCAGACCACCTACAAAAAAGATAATCGAGCCGTTACGAACAGCTTTTAACAATTCTCCTTCTGTATCTTTGGAGAAAAACAACAAAGACAATTCATTCACCGTATTGGCGATCACTTTTAAGCCGGCAATTACAAAAAAGAAGGCAATCATTAATGAAACGGTAATCACCAGATTGATCTCTGTCTTTGTAAATAGCTCAAGCATTTCGTTGTATAAGCCTACTTTCTTAAATAAAGAGATAATAATTCCTTGGACAAACAAAGCAAACGACAAACTAAATAATAGAATAGCTATGAGAGGCAAGTAGCCTGTTAAATAAGTGTTTTTCATAAAGAATATACTCTCCTGTTCCGTTCAATCCATTTTATTATGCAAGAGCTGACAAACAAAGACAAGTTCTTTTTTAATAATTTTTGGAAGTCCCAAACATTTTTTGGCAAAAAAGTTGCGGGCAAGAAGGACGAGAAAAATTTTTTTAATGAGTGATAATGCCATGTTTCTACATATTTATTATTATTGACCGACTTTTCAGCAAGTTTCACTTTTTGACCATGCATGAAGTAATTTTTTACGTTATAATGCTCTAGGAGATCAAAATTTGCATCATCAACGATGAGTATAGTTGAAAAAGGGATCGTTATATGCAAATAGTCACCTTTTTCTTTTGTACACATTATCGATTTAGTTTATGAGGGGGGGATTTTTTTGTCTTTACTACATCTAGCCATCTTTTCTCCTTTTTTAATGGCTATTTTAGTTCCTTTTTTTTATAAAGGGCTACGGAGTATACATACAGGCTGGTTTGTTCTAATTTTACCGATTTTGCTTTTCACTTATTTTATCGGATTTCTCCCGGTTACCCGGAACAACGGGACAGTCGAGAAATCTTTTGATTGGATCCCATCACTTGGCATCCGCTTTACTGCCTATGTAGATGGATTAGGGCTGTTATTCGCTCTGCTTATTACTGGAATCGGTTCACTCGTCGTGTTATATTCCATCTTTTACTTATCAAAGGAAAAAGAAAGACTGCACAACTTTTATGTCTATTTACTATTGTTTATGGGTGCTATGCTTGGCGTTGTGCTGTCAGACAACTTGATCACTTTGTATATGTTCTGGGAATTGACATCCATTTCTTCTTTCCTGTTGATCGCCTACTGGTACGACCGTGAACGCTCTCGTTATGGAGCGCTCAAATCTATGCTTCTAACGGTATTTGGCGGTCTTTCTATGCTGGGCGGCATCTTGTTGCTTTCCATTATGGGCGATACATTTAGCATACGCGAGCTCATTTCTCAAGCCAGTGAACTAAATGGTCATCCTCTCTTCCTGTTTGCGCTGATCCTTATTCTACTAGGAGCCTTTACAAAATCAGCTCAATTTCCATTTTATATTTGGCTACCTGATGCCATGGAAGCACCTACACCTGTGAGCGCATACTTGCACTCGGCTACAATGGTGAAAGCGGGAATTTATTTAGTTGCCCGCCTCAGTCCAATCTTTGCTTTCTCAAGCTATTGGTTTTGGATTGTTGGAGCAGTTGGCATTTTCACTATGTTCTGGGGATCATTCAATGCAGTCAAACAAACAGATTTAAAAGGGATTCTTGCTTTTTCAACGGTCAGCCAGCTCGGTTTGATTATGTCGCTTTTGGGAGCGGGAGCCGCCGCTCTTCACTTTGACGCATTAAATGACAATATCTACATTGCTGCTGTTATTGCCGCTGTCTTTCATTTAATCAACCATGCAACATTTAAAGGCAGCTTATTTATGGTAGTTGGTATTGTCGATCATGAAACAGGCACAAGAGACATCCGCAAGCTTGGCGGACTGCTCAGCTTTATGCCTATTACTTTCTCGATAGCTGTCATCGGAGCTTTCTCTATGGCTGGTCTTCCTCCATTTAACGGATTTTTAAGTAAGGAAATGTTCTTTACTGGAATGGTTCAGCTTGTTGACTTAAACATTTTCAACTTACAAACATGGGGCATGTTCTTCCCTATTCTCGCTTGGATTGGAAGTATTTTCACATTCATTTATAGCATGATGTTTGTATTCAAGACATTTTCCGGGAAATATCAACCCGAAAAGCTCGACAAAAAACCGCATGAAGCACCTGTTGGCATGTTGATTTCACCTATCATTCTTGCTGTTCTTGTCGTCCTATTCGGTCTTTTCCCAAATTTGCTGTCTTACAGCCTCATTCAGCCAGCAGCGGCTGCGATTGTCCCTTCGTTAGTTGAGCCTGGTGAGCTGCTATCAGTTCATATTGTCCATTGGCATGGAGTTACGACTGAGTTGCTAATGACGATTGGTGTGATAGCTGTTGGTATTCTAATGTATTTGACTTTAAGCAAATGGATCAAGCTATATACGCTATTCCCTGGAAAAGTAACACTTAATACGTTATATGATACGAGCTTGTATGCTGCTGAACGCGGTTCTTACACGTTCACAAAGGCTTATATGAATGGATTTATCCGTACATATCTCGTCTATATTTTTGTTTTCTTTATCGGTATTCTTGGTTTCACAATGTGGACAGAAGGCGCGTTGAAGATTGATAAGAGCAACTTAGCTCCGATCGGTGTATATGAAATTGTCCTCGTTATTATTATTTTAGCGGGTATTTTCACTATTTTATTCGCCAAGTCCCGGCTGACGTCCATTATCGCTTTAGGAGCAGTCGGCTATACAGTCTCCCTCTTTTTCGTTATTTTTCGGGCACCGGATCTGGCTCTTACACAATTGGTTATTGAAACCGTGTCGGTTGCTTTATTTCTGCTTTGTTTCTACCATCTTCCAAAGCTTAATCGCCATGAAGAGCGAATGGGCTTTAAACTTGGCAACTTAATTATTTCTCTCGGAGTTGGAACCGTTATCGCTTTAATGGCCATCTCCTCCCACAGCAACAAAATGTTTGAATCAATCGCCAGCTACTATGTTGCGAACACTTATAAAGAAGCAGCGGGCAAAAATATGGTCAATGTCATCCTCGTCGATTTCCGTGGATTTGATACCTTGTTTGAAATCAGCGTGCTGGCGATTGCCGGTCTCGGCATTTTCGGCCTGATTAAACTACGGCTAGCAAAGAAAGGAGGAGAAGCAGATGAAAACTAATGATGTCATTTTACAAACAACGAGTAAGGTTGTGTTTTTCATCATTATTCTCTTTGCCATCCATTTGTTCTTTGCCGGGCATTATCATCCCGGCGGTGGATTCGTCGGCGGGTTGATGACATCGGGAGCGATCGTACTGCTTCTGCTTTCCTTTGATATTAAAACTGTAGCGAAAGGTTTTCCTATCGATTATAAAATTCTAATCGGAATCGGCTTGCTGTTTGCGATCGGAACAGCGGCAGGTTCACTTATTTTCAATGTTCCATTTTTTACTCATGTATTTGGCGACGTATATTTGCCGATCTTTGGAGAAACGTCTCTCCATACTGCTATGTTATTTGATTTAGGTGTTTATTTAGTTGTCATTGGTGTGACCATGACCATTATTCAAACGATAGGAGAGAGTGAATAATGGAGATTTTAATGTCAATTATTATTGGTGCTTTATTTGCAAGTTCTATCTATTTAATGCTTTCAAAAAGCTTGCTCCGTATTATTATCGGGACCGGGCTATTAAGTCACGGAGCTCATTTGTTAATTATTACAATGGGCGGCTTAAAAAGAGGGGCGGCTCCTCTTCTCGGTGAAAAGGCAGCCTCTTATGTAGATCCCTTGCCGCAAGCACTGATCTTAACGGCCATCGTTATTAGCTTTGGCGTTACCGCCTTGTTTCTTGTGCTCGCCTACAGGGCTTACCAGGAACTAGGAACAGATAATATGGATGAAATGAGAGGTAATGAAGCAAATGATTAACCTGTTAGTTTTGCCGTTGCTTATTCCTCTCTTGACTGCCGCTTTATTAATTTTTGTGTCTAAATCTGTCGGAGTCCAACGAGCCATTTCAGTCATCTCTGCCATTGGTACATTAACCGCTGCTGTTGTTTTATTAATAACCGTTAAAAAAGACGGGATTCAAACGGTCAATGTCGGCAGCTGGGATGCCCCGTTTGGCATTACGCTTGTTTCCGATACCTTGTCTGCGCTGCTTGTCACTACATCGTCACTGATCACGCTGTGTGTCATTCTTTATTCTTTCCGTTCGATTGGTGCGGCACGCGAACGATTTTATTACTATCCTGTGGTCCAATTTTTGCTTGTTGGTGTAAACGGTGCCTTCACAACGGGCGATATCTTTAACCTGTTTGTGTTTTTTGAAGTGATGCTGATGTCCTCTTATGTCCTGATTGTCATCGGCGGCACAAAAGTCCAGCTGCGTGAATCAATTAAATACATTCTTGTGAACGTCATTTCATCGGCGCTTTTTGTGATCGCCGTGGCTATGCTTTATTCTGTCGTTGGCTCTCTGAACATGGCGGATATTTCCCAGCGTATTGCAGAAATTGGCCAACTGCCGATCCTAACGGTTATCGCTGTATTATTTTTAATCGTATTCGGTTTAAAAGGAGCCATTTTTCCGCTGTATTTCTGGCTTCCTGGTTCTTACTATGCACCACCTGTACCAATTCTTGCTCTGTTTGGTTCCCTGTTGACTAAAGTAGGCGTATACTCTATCCTGCGAAGCTACTCACTATTCTTTTACCACGATCAGGCTTTCACGCATGAACTGTTAGGCATTCTCGCTATTATTACAGTGATCGCCGGCTGCATTGGCGCGATTGCTTATTGGGATGTAAAGAAAATTGTCATTTACAATATTGTAATTGCAGTAGGTGTGCTCGTATTTGGAATCTCAGTTGCTACAGAAGAATCCTATAAAGGCACGGTCTTTTACACGATTCATGATATGATTATAAAAGCCGCTCTATTCTTGCTCATTGGTGTAATGATCAAGATTACCGGGACAAGCGACTTACGCAAGATGGGCGGTTTGATGAAGAAATATCCATTGCTCGGCTGGACCTTCCTTGTTGCTTCTTTTGCACTCGCCGGCATTCCACCGCTCAGCGGATTTGTCGGAAAGCTGTTAATCGTACGCGGAGGGCTGGCGGAGGGAGAATATGTAGGCTCCTTAATTGTTCTTTTATCCAGTCTTGTCGTGCTTTACTCTGTAATTAAAATTTTTATGAACGGTTTCTGGAGAGCTCCGAAAGAATACCCAGGAGAAGAAAATCAGCCTGTTCTCTCTCTATGGGCACCAGGAGCGATTCTCGTACTTGCCTCAATTTTCTATGGGGTAGGAGCGGAAATAATGTATCCAATTATTTCTCAAGCCACTGATGCACTCGTACATCCGGCAATCTATATTGATGCAGTGTTAAAGGAGTAATGTCTTATGGCTTTTCAAATTTTACTTAATTTCTTTTTAGCGTTTCTGTGGATGTTTCTACAAGTATCCTTTAACAGCAAAACATTTATTATCGGATACTTAATTGGCTTGATTTTAATTTATGGCATGCGCCGGTTCTTTAAAACAGAACTGTATGTGCGCCGTGTGTTTGCCATCGTTTACTTAACCCTTCTATTCTTTAAGGAATTAATTATGGCGAACATCGACGTATTGAAAGTGATCTTAAAACCTAAACTTGATATCCAGCCAGGAATTTTCGCCTTGCCGACTGAGCTGAAATCAGACTGGGAAATTACCTTGCTTGCTAATTTAATTACCTTAACTCCCGGCACATTAGTCATCGATGTATCAGATGATCAAAAGACATTATACGTCCATGCGATTGACGTACCGGATGTGCAAGATGCAATTAACGGCATAAAAGAATCATTTGAAAAAGCGATTATGGAGGTGAGCCGCTGATGTTGGTAATGGTTATGAAGCTGTCGCTCATTTTAATTACCTTGGCAATGCTCGGCTTCATCTATCGGCTTGTTAAAGGTCCAACCGTCCCTGATCGGATTGTCGCTTTAGATGCGATTGGCATTAACTTGGTCGCCATGATCGCCATTCTCTCTATGCTGTTTAAGACCTATGCGTTTTTAGATGTTATTTTGTTGCTCGGCATTTTATCTTTCATCGGTACGACTGCTTTCTCCAAGTTCCTTGAGAAAGGAGAGATCATTGAAAATGACCGGAATCATTGAGATCGTGATCATTCTCTTTTTACTGCTTGGTGTCTTTCTTACTCTTGTTGCATCTTTTGGAGTGATTCGGCTGCCTGATGTCTACACGCGCAACCATGCAGCTTCAAAAAGCGCCACACTTGGAGTGATGTTGATTCTGCTCGCTTGTTTTCTCTATTTCTATTTAATTGAGGGACACTTTAGCTCGCGTGTCCTGCTCGGAATTGCCTTTATCTTTATAACGGCTCCTGTTGGCGGTCACTTAATTAGCCGTGCTGCCTACAACTCAGGCGTCAAATTGTGGGATAAAAGTTCCCGAGATGATTTAAAGGATAGAAAATAATTAAAACCAGCCAACGCTTGATTTGTTGGCTGGTTTTTCACTTAAAATTATGCTCTTTTCTTTTATTATAGCGCTCTATGAAAGCTTAGTTTTCATAGAGACGTTTTTCCTCGCTTCCATCAGCGTGGTGAATAATCAGAATTCCATCATGCTCTTTTACATAATCCTTTGCCTTATCTGATAACCCTTCCTTCGTGTGGTCTGACAAGATACTATGCTCTCCCTTTTTCTTGACGAGCTGCCAGCCCTCACCGTCTTCTTTCGGCTGCAGATGATAGACAGGGCGTTCTTCATCGTTTCCATGCCCTTTACCAACAGAGCTGCGGGCACGATCAATAGCAATAGCAATGGCTCTTCCTTCATCATAATTCTCATCAAGCAGTGCATTCGCAATTTCAATCGCTTTTTCACGCACCTGCTGGGGCAAGTTTTTCATTGAAGCAGGATAGTCATTTTCATTCCAGGGCATGGGTTCTCCTCCTAGTCATTCAACTACCCTTCTTCTTCCCCTATTTTTCCCCTTCAAAACTTCTACACTTTCTTCGGTACTATCGCTACTGTACAACGTGAGAGGCAAATAAGCTGCTCTTGCTCATCACGAATATCAATCTGCCAGACCATTGTTGTTCGTCCTTGATGTACAGATTGCGCTGTAGCGGTAACGATTCCTTCCCTTTTGGCTTTAATATGATTAGCATTGATCTCCAGACCAAAGCATATTTGTGTGTCTGGATCAATTAAATAAGCCGTACCAATGCTTGCAGCTGTTTCAGCCAAAGCAACGGAGGCGCCACCGTGTAAGTACCCAAGCGGTTGGCGTGTACGCTCATCGACCGGCATGGTCATGACAACTTTTCCTTCACTCATTTCTACAAGTTCCATTCCTAACGTATGAGACAAATTGCTATTTTCTTTCATTTTTATTTCCTCTCTTTCTCTCTATAAAATGAACAATAATTCATTTCATTATATTACATTCTGTCTTTTTAGAAAAATCCCTCCTTTTATGCAAAATGGTATATTTTATGCAAAATAACATGAAATCCGACATTTATCCTTATGTTTTTATGCATAGATTTAGTCTTTTTAGCATAAGATCGACTTTTCAGATAATTAGATCTATTGGCATGGTTCTTGCAATCTATTTAGATAGAATACTGAAAGAAAGAGGGATGATAATGAAAAAAACTAAAGCACCTTCACTCGCCATTGCGCTAATCCCTATTATTGCTATGGTTACATTCCTGTTCGCCGGGATTTTTATTTTTGAAGCCGATGCTCATATTCCACTTTTATTAAGTGCAGTCGTAGCAGCTATCATAGCGATTTATCTCGGCCATACGTGGAAGGAAATAGAAAAAGGGATTATTAGTGCAGTGACGCTAGCGATGCAGGCTCTTTTGATCTTAATGGTTATCGGGACGATCATCGGCACATGGCTTGCCGGCGGAATCGTTCCAACGATGATTTATTATGGGCTTGATATTTTATCGCCTGCCTATTTCCTGCCGGCTGCTGCCGTCATTTGCAGCATTGTAGCCATTGCTTCAGGAAATGCTTGGACAGCAGCCGGTACTATCGGCATCGCCATCATGGGAATCGGAGCAGGTCTCGGTGTTAACTTAGCGATGGTGGCCGGAGCAGTAATTTCCGGCTGTTATTTTGGGGATAAAATTTCACCGCTTTCCGAAACAACGAATATGTCACCAGGGATTACCGGGGTGGAGCTATTCGATCATATTCGTCATATGCTATATACAACGATTCCTGCCTTAATTCTCTCTGTTATTATCTATTTCTTTATGGGACTCTCATTTAAAGGAAAAGGGGCCGGCATTGATGAGATTACGGCTCTTCAAAATCAGTTGAATGACATTTTTATTATTAGTCCATGGCTTTTACTTGTCCCTATTATTGTACTCGGTCTGATCGCCATGAAAACACCAGCGCTTCCTGGACTTGTCATTGGCTCGATCTTAGGCGCAATCGTAGCCATTACTGTACAAGGCGTAGCTATTGGGGACATTTTGGGTATCATGGTCTACGGATTTGAGATGGAAACAGGCAATGAGGTTCTTGATAATCTACTAAATAATGGCGGTACAGAAGCCATGATGTATACGGTATCGCTTGTCATGATCGCTATGAGCTTCGGAGGAATTCTAGAAGTGAGCGGTGTGCTTGAAACACTCGTCAACAGCTTGCTAAAGCTTGCTAAATCTACCGGAAGTCTGATCGCCACTACAGTTGTTACTTGTATTACAGCAAACGTTATTGCTTGTGATCAATACTTATCCATCCTTCTTCCGGGGCGTATGTACATTAAAGCATATAGAAAGCGCCGACTTCATCCAAAGAATTTATCGAGAACATTGGAAGATGCCGGTACAATGACTTCTCCACTTGTCCCTTGGAACACATGTGGAGCTTTCATGACTGCTACTCTGGGAGTTTCTACTTTCCAATATGCCCCGTATGCTTTGCTTTGCCTTATTAGCCCAGTCATTGCTATATTATATGGATTTACCGGTTTTAAAATAGAAAAACTTTCCCAAGCAGAAATTGATCGCTTGGATGCAGAGGAACAGGCTATCAAAGTTAGTTAAAAAACTCGCAGGGCTGCAAACGCTTTATATTTATCTCTATGAATAAAAAGAACCTCCACACATACGCGGAGGTTCTTTTTTCTAATAATATCCATAAGGGCCAAAGGGACCTACAAATGGAGGAGCATATGGAGGGTATGGAGGATAGTATGGTCGATAACCATAAAACGGACGTGCAATCGCTCCGCCGATTAACCCTCCGAGCAGCCCTCCGACAAATGGGCCGCCAAAAAAAGGGGGAAAGCGAGTGTTTCTGTACATTATGAAAAGCCTCCTTTTTCTCTGCCTACTATGTTTTATGCAGAAAGAAAGAAAAAGGCATGGGCGGGCTTTACAATCAAGCCTCCCATACCTGCAATGTATCGGTTATAAAACCATAGCAGCCAGCCAGCCAAATAAGATAACCGGGATATTATAGTGCAAGAAAGTTGGCACACACGTATCCCAAATATGGTTATGCTGCCCGTCTACATTCAAGCCAGCTGTCGGTCCTAACGTGCTGTCCGAAGCAGGAGATCCGGCGTCTCCAAGTGCTCCTGCTGTTCCGACAAGTACAATCGTCGCCATAGGGCTAAAGCCAAGCTCAAGTGCGAGCGGCACGAAGATCGTTGCAATAATTGGAACAGTCGAGAACGATGAACCAATTCCCATGGTTACGAGCAAGCCGACGATCAGCATCAATAATGCCCCGAGTGACTGGTTGCCTCCAATGAGGTGGGCCGACTGTTCTACAAGCCGCTCTACATCCCCTGTTGCACTCATTACTTTAGCAAAGCCGGAAGCGGCAATCATAACAAAACCAATGAAGGCCATCATTCGCATTCCAGCTGTTAACACACTGTCGGCTTCATTCCATCGCAATGCTCCCGTAACGTATAGGACCATAATGCCTCCTAATGCTCCAAACACCATTGAATCTGTCCAAAGCTGGGCGGCAAGCGCTGCTACAATAGCAATAATAGCCATTATTACTCCCGATTTTGTATATCCTTCCGTTTCTACATCAGCAGCCATTACTTCTTTTTGTTCATACACTCTCGGCTTCCGGTAAGAAAAGAAGACAGCAATGAGCAGGCCGCAAAGCATTCCGATTGCCGGATAAATCATCGCCGTTGCTATCTCATTTGTTTCCACCTTTAATCCACTTTCCGTGATGTTTGTAGCTACAATTTCATGAAAAATTTGCCCAAAACCGACAGGAAGCAGCATGTAAGGCGTGACAAGGCCGAATGTCAGTACAGACGCTATGAGGCGACGGTCTATTTGCATTTCGTTTAAAATTTGTAAAAGTGGTGGAATTAATATCGGAATAAAAGCAATATGAACAGGAATTAAATTTTGAGAAGAAATTGCGACTAATAAAATAAAAAAGACAATAAGAGCTTTAGGCAATTTTTTCTTGCGTGCTTCTTCTTTATTTCCAATACGCTTTAATACAAATTCAACAAGCGCTGTCGGCAGTCCTGTGCTGGATAAAGCGACTGCAAAGCCGCCAAGCGCCGCATAACTAAGAGCGACGTTTGCTCCGCCTCCAACTCCCTCTGAAAAAGCACCAACCGTTCCTTCTATTCCTAAACCGCCAATTATTCCCCCGATCAGTGCACCCGTAATTAATGAAAACACAACGTTCACTCGAAGTAGACTGAGGAGGAGCATGGCGATAACAGCTATTACTACAGCATTCATCTAAGATGCCCCTTTCGCTTTAGTTTGCTAAATTGGTAGAGAACTAAAAACAAGATAGCAAACTTTACAGATGATTGTCAATGCCTTTTCAAAAGAAAAAACCTTCAACAGCTGAAGGTTTTAAAGTAACTATATAGGGACAGATAGCTTGACTACTTTATTTGTTCCATTGCCTGTTTAACATTCTTATATGTATGAATCGAAGAATGACCTCATTCAAGGATCACTGGCTTCCAGCCGAAATCCGAGCGAACTTGCGCTGCAATCCCCTTAAACTAAGAATATGGTAGACACTAAATAGATGCTTTTCAACCATAGTGTCCAATTAGAGAATGTCGTCCCGCAACGGAGCAACCGGCGCAGATAAACCCATTATCTCTTTATGCGCTTTTTTATAATAGCGTTCGTTACCCTTTCGAAAGCAAAAATCTATTATATTCTAAAGGAAGGCAGGAAACATTAAATTGCTTTTTATCTTTATTAAAAAGAAGAGAGGCATAGCTGAACATGTCGTCTTTCAGCACGCCTCTCTAATTTAATTATGCCTCTGTTTTTCTTACCGCCAATAAGGCAAGCGTGCGTGCCATGACACCTGTAGCTCCAGCAGGACCTAGAGCCCCTGCCTTATTTGTATCAGCTGTTCCAGCGATATCTAGATGGACCCATGGCGTCTCTTCAGCAAATTCTCCAATAAAACCTCCTCCCATGATCGCATGGCCCTCGCGACCTGGTGAATTATTTAAATCGGCAATTTTACTGCTGCGAATGCGCTTTTTATCGTTTTCTGTGAGCGGCAATTGCCAAATAAACTCCCCTGCTTCCTTAGACGCAGCTAATACTTCCTCCAGGAAATCCTTATTATTCGTGAGCGCACCTGTCTTATCAGTTCCAAGTGCTACAATGACTCCTCCTGTTAAAGTGGCTACGTCGACTAAATAATCAGCTTTGTGATGCTTAGCATATGTCATCGCATCTGCTAGCACGAGCCGTCCCTCTGCGTCCGTATTCAACACTTCAATCGTCTTCCCGCTCATGGATGTAATCACATCATCAGGCTTCAGCGCCTCACCATTGATCATATTGTCTGTTGAAGGAATGACAGCTACTACATTTTGATCTGGCTTCAGTTCACCGATGATTTCCATCGCTCCTAATACGGCAGCTGCACCACCCATATCCATTTTCATACCAACAAGTCCGTCCTTTGTTTTCAAAGAATAGCCACCGGTATCAAAGGTAATGCCTTTTCCAACGAATCCCAATACATTTTGCCACTCTTCCTGGGGCTGATATTTTAGCGTAATCATTTTTGGAGGCGCTACCGATCCTTTGTTCACAGCAAGCAGTGCTCCCATTCCAAGCTTTTCCATATCTGCTTTTTCAAGAATTTCCAATTCAAATCCATATTTATCGGCCAGTTTTTTAGCATGTTCTGCTAAATCAGCAGCTGTTAGCATATTGGCTGGTGTATTGACAAGTGTGCGGGCAGAATTGGTTCCCTGGCTGAGCACATAGCCAACATGCAGGGCAGCTTTTACCTCTTCACTGTCCGCCCCTGTATAGATGGTCATTTGTTCAATGAATTGTTCAGGCTCATTAGAGGGTTGTTTGTATCCTTTAAATTCATAGGAAGCCAGACCAAACGCTTCACTAAAAGCTTGGGCCGCTTCATCTGGTTCAATCGTTTCACATACAAAGCTATCGAGAGCGACAGCCGCAGAACTTAACTTGATTCTGTTCATTTTTTGTATAGCTGCACCGATAGTCTCTTTTATGGTATGAAACTCAGCTTGCTTTTCTTTGCCGAGCCCTACGAAGAGCAGCCTTTTAGCAGAAATTCTTCCTAATGTCGGAATGATGATGATTTCACCTTGCTTCGCCGAAATGTCCCCTTCTTTGACAAGCTCTGTTAATTCGCCATTCATCGCTTCATCAAGCCTAGCTAGTTCGCCGTCAAACTTGAGGGGACGGTCATACAGACCGATAAGCAAGAGCTCTTCTTTTTGGCTATAAAATGAGTCGGTTTTCACATTAAACATTCTTCCACCTCCACTGTCATTATACAGGAAAGATTTTTAAGGAACGAATGCCTTTCCTTTTTTTGCACTTGTTGGTATTTATGATGTAGCTATTATACTTTTTTCCGGTAAGGCATGTATGGAGGAAGCGGTGTATTGATAACGGATAGTGGAATCTCAAGCGACTCTCCCATTTGGATATCATAAGGAGTAGTTAGCTGATTGGCTCTTTTCAAATCCTCTACTGACAAACCGTATTGTTCTGCAATGTATTCAAGCGACTCTCCTGAATCAACTTGATGCTCCCTCCGAATTTTCTCTACTCTACAGGCAGCTTGTTTGAAAGTTGGTTGCTTAGAGAGCGGATCTGTAAAATCAGCTGTTAATTCGTTCGCAGCTTCTTTTTTCTCCCAGCTGCCAAAATGAAAAGGTACAAACACTAATCCCTGCTGAACAACATCCCCTATCCGTGCTGGTACTTCTATCCATCCTCGCGGAGAAGAAACACGAACAACTTCTCCTTGCACAATTGCCCATTTTTTCGCGTCTTCTGTATTAATTTCGACATACCCGTGCTGGGCTGCCATTTGCAAGTGCGGGGAGCGCGCTGTTTTTGTCCTTGTATGCCAATGCCAGACGAGCCGTCCTGTTGTTAACCAGGTTGGATAGTCTGAAGTTGGCTGCTCGGCTGGCGGTATATAGTGAGTCGGATGAAGGATGGCACGTCCTTCCGCTCCTTTTCTCTCAAACTCTGTTTTTGTTAATACCCGGCCGGTGAGCTGATCCTTGCCAAAACTTTGGGCGTCATCTGTAGTCGTATGGAAGACAAATTCAGAATAAAGGCGCACAGTCCCAGGAGAGTTTTCATCCTTCACTGGCCAGCGCAGCCCGTTTTCCTTCTCTAATCTTTCATAAGTGATTCCTGTCATATCACATGGTCTGCCTTTAGATATTTTCTTGAACTCTTCAAAACACTCTTCAGGAGTTGTATACGAAATCAACGACTGACCGTCTCTGTCTTTAAAATCCATCCGCTTGGAAAAGTCTAAAAAGATGTCAAAGTCTGACTTTACACCTTCTGGCGGTTCAACTGCTTTCCGAAGAAGGTTGATCGTACGGTCCGCATTTTCCATCGTTCCTTCCTTTTCTCCCCACAAGGCCACAGGCAAAACAACATCTGCGACTGTGGCTGTTTCAGTCAAGAAAGCATCCTGAACGACAACAAAGGTACTCGCGAGTGCTTTCTTCGCACGCTGACGGTTTGGAAGGGAAACAAGTGAATTCGTACCTATATTCCAAAATAGGCCGATTTCTCCGTTTTCAATCATGGAAACTTGTTCTTCAATCCCTTTTTCTGGGCCAACTGGGAGCGTAGCTTTATCCACATTCCATAATTGAGCCATTTCCTCTATATGTTTAGGATTTGCAGGATTGCGGTGTGCTGGATAGGTTCCTACTCCTCCCGCTGTTCGGTTCGCCGATGAACTTGGCTGTCCGGCCATATGTAGTGGCCCGCAGCCCGGCTTGCCAATTAATCCGCGGATTAAATGTAAATTATTAATAGCTACACAAGCCGTAGTAGCATCTGCGCTCTGGTATGTGCCCTGAAGTGTAGTAGTAACAAGTGATGCAGATGTACCTAACTTCTCGATAGCTTTCTCTAACTTTGCTTTCGATATTCCAGTGGTATCTGCTGTTTTTTCGAGTGTCCACTCCTTCAAAGATTCTGTCATCCCATTAATGCCAATTGTGTAAGCATCAATAAACACTTGATCGACATATCCTCTTTTGACAATTTCGTTAATGACCCCATTTAATAGGGCCACATTCGTTCCAGGATATAGCTGCAGATGCAAATCTGCTTCTTTTGCTGTTAAGGTTTTTCTCGGATCCACCACAATTATATAAGGCTTCCCTGTCTTTTGCTTTCTTTCCATAATCCTTTCAAATAAGACCGTACCTGTTTCCGCAAGATTATGACCAAACAGCATTAACGTATCTGTTTCATCGATGTCATCAAAGGAAGCCGGCGTCCCATCTGCACCGAAAGACTGCAACAAACAAAATTCTGTTGTCGCTGTACAAAGGCGAGTATTGGCATCAAGAAGGTGGGTCCGTAATCCAGCCCGGCCAAACTTAGCGATTGTATAGTAATCTTCTAAAAACCCCTGTCCTGTCGAATAAATAGCCACGCTGTTTGAGCCGTTCTCTTTGAGTGTTTGTTTCGCTTTCTTCACAATGAGATCCATTGCCTCATCCCAGGAAGCAGGCTCCAGATTTCCTGTTTCGTTGCGAATTAATGGAGTCCGCAACCGGTCGGGGCTATTGTTCGCATACCATTGATTCTCTCCTTTTGGCCCAAGTCTTCCTCTGTTAATCGGATGTTCACTATTCCCTTTGATACCAACGATTTCTCCGTCTTTTACAGCTGTATAACAGCCGCAGCCTACCGAGCAAATATTGCAGGTGCTATACACCCACTTCTCCACTTCTCCCTGGCTGTATATGTTCATGTCTACCCGTTCTTTTTCCCAAGCCATATTTGTTCCCCCTAGCGAATTATGGGAATATAAAAAGATGGAATCACATACTTTATATTCTCAGATCCATAGATTTTTTCGAGCTCCATTGCCGCCTCTTCTAAATGACGTTTCATCTTCTCCATAACTGGAGTTAGTCTTTCCGCTTCTTCTTCGGAAGGGAGCTTCATCCATTTATTCGCTCTCTTCCATGAATGAAAGATTGGAGAGGCTACTTCATGGTCATGATAAACAATACTGATGAATTCTTTTACCTTTTCTAATTCAATTTCTTCACTTCCTAATTGCGGCAAAAGCTTGTCCAATGTTTCTTTTTGTTCGTCTAGCAGCTTTTTTAACAGAATTAAAAGCGAATGGTCAAACGGCGCCACCCCACTTTGCAGCTGGCAATTACATTCAGATATTTCAAAAAACAACCGATGCAACGTTGACATTGGCCTCCTCCTTTTTGTTCCTCTTCTCACCGCTTTTCCCTTTCCAAGCCCTTCCTGAAAAAACTAGACAGGAAAGGCTTAAATTACTGTTACCACTTAGCAAAGAATATCTCCTAGTTTTTCTGTTAACTTCATATTCTCACTGTAATCTACTGGACAATCGATCAGCACTGGCTTATGAAGAGAAATCGCCTGTTCGATAGCTGGTTTAAGCTGTCCTGCACTCGTTATTTCTATCGCTTCAAACCCATAAGATTTAGCCAGTTGAATAAAGTCCGGATTGCCAAATTTAATATTGGATGACCGGTTAAATCTGCTAAGCTGCTTCCACTCTATTAATCCGTATCCTCCGTCTCTCCAAAGCAAAATAACAATAGGCAGATTTAATCTCTTTGCCGTTTCTAATTCAGCGCTTGACATCTGAAAGGAACCGTCTCCGCATACAGCGACAACATTTCGCTCAGGACGCACCATTTTGGCAGCGATTGCCCCGGGAATAGAGACGCCCATAGAGGCTAGTCCATTTGAAATCAAGCAAGTATTCGGCTGGTACGTATGATACATTCTCGCTATCCACATTTTATGTGCTCCAACATCAGAAACAAGAATGTCCTCTTCTCCCAAAACGGAACGGACATCTGAAATAATCTTTTGCGGCTTTACTGGAAAGCTTTCGCTGTCCTTATATTCTGCCAACTCTGCCAATGCATTTTGGCGCACATCTGCAACCCACTCATGGTTTCTTCTTGTAGAAGAGATAGCAGTGCCTAGTTCTTTTAAATTTTCATCAATGTTTCCGATTACATTCAATTTGACAGGATAATGAGCATCTGTTTCTGCCTCCTGGGTATCAATATGCAAAATAGGCACTGATCCTTTAGGATTCCAATTCTCCGGCGGATATTCAGCCATATCAAAGCCTATCGCAATGATTAGATCGGCTTTTGTAAAGCCGCATGTAATGTAATCCTTCCCAACTAATCCGGCTGTCAGCAAGCTTAAATCATCGTTCCAGGGCAAGGCCCCTTTTCCCATAAATGTATGGACGACCGGAATAGATGTTTTGTTCACAAATGAACGCAGACTGTTTGCCGCATGTCCTCTTGCAATTCCATTTCCGGCTAAAATAAGCGGACGCTTTGATTTTTCTATTAAACTAACTGCATCCTGGATCACCCGTTCACTGGCTTCTGACAAAGTATGATCCATTAAATTTAATGGGAATGCGCTGACCTCCATAGCGGCAATATCTTCAGGAAGATCGATATGTGTAGCTCCTGATTTCTCTTGAGTGGCAACTCTGAATGCTTTCCTGACTACCTCCGGAACAATTTCTCCTGCTTTGACCTGAGTGTTCCACTTGGTAACAGGCTTGAATACAGAAACTAAATCGTAGTATTGGTGGGACTCTTTATGCTGGCGACTCAAATCTGCCTGGCCGGTAATGGCAACCAATGGACAATGATCCATATTGGCATTAGCTACACCTGTTAATAAATTGGTTGCTCCCGGGCCTAATGTGGATAAACAGACACCAGGCTTGCCGGTGAGCCTTCCATACGTCCCCGCCATAAATGCTGCACTTGTTTCATGCCTCGTAACGATAAATTCAATATGTGAGTCAAGCAAAGCATCCATAATATCAAGGTTTTCTTCACCTGGCACTCCAAAAATATATTCTACCCCTTCATTTTCAAGACATTTGACAAATAACTCAGCAACTTTCATTTGCCACACCCTTTCTCATTCAGTTGATAGAGAGATCCGATTTACCGTTTTCACCACAGGATAATTATTTTTTTATGGCTGAATGGTTTCCTTTCTCCTTTTCCACTAGGATTGCCGAATAAACGAAAAGATACGTATCATCAAACAGGCTTTTTTTAAAGTTTTATATAGCGATTTTTCTTTACCGAAGGGAATCTGTTACTATTTAAAGGAAGGAGGCGTTTGAATGAGACTTATTTCTCTTTGTCCGAGCAACACAGAGGTGATGGACTTTCTCGGTTTAACGTCCCAGCTTATCGGTGTGGATGATTATTCCGACTGGCCTGCTGCAGTAAATACTCTTCCCCAGCTCGGCCCGGATCTTGATATTAATATGGAAAAAGTAGAAGCCTTGCAACCTGATTTAGTTATAGCATCGCTGAGCGTACCGGGGATGGAGAAAAATGTGGAACGCTTAAGAGCCCGAGGAATTCCACATATTGTGACTAACCCGCAGTCACTTTCTGAAATAGGAGAATCTATTGAAGAAATAGCAATGGCATGCGGCATTCCTGATGAGGGAAAGATGGTCGCCAAAAGATATCGGGAGCAACTGAAGCAGTTTCGTGATGCTGCCTCTCTCATTAAAGCCCCCCCTTTTGTATATTGGGAGTGGTGGCCAAAACCAGTTTTTACCCCTGGAAATGTGAACTGGCTAACAGAGATAAGCGAGCTGGCTGGCGCCCGGAATATATTTGCAGATAAAAATACAGCTAATTTCCAAACGGACTGGGAAGAGGTAAGAAAGCGGAATCCTGATTTTATTTTGCTTTCCTGGGTAGGGGTTCGCACAGAAAAAATTAACCCGGACGTTGTGCTGAAACGGCCAGGATGGAGTGAACTTTTCGCTGTAAAGCAGCAGCGCATTGCTGTTATGGAAGAAAGCTTTTTCTGCCGGCCATCGCCACGCCTTATTAGTGGTCTCGAAAAATTAGCAAAAATGATTCATCCAGAAGTCTTTCAAACTATTGAATTAGATCCTTTATTTCTTGGAAAAGACAGTTTGGTTCATCGATTAGATGAGAAATGAAGGGCACAACCGAGAAGATATGAACGATAGATAATAAAAAAGAAACATAGACAAATAAAAAACGGCCTGTCATAGGGCCGTTAAAACATTTGATATCCTTTTTGCCTTAAAACTCTCATTGTCACGCCCGATGTCAGTGCACCGATAAAGCCGCTCCCTAAAATGATGATGTCTGGCAGTTTTAAAGAAACTGCTCTTGTTCCTAAAGTACTGAATGCTTCACTCGCATTAAAGATATAGTCAAATGTACTGATTCCATCCACAATGGCAATCGTTACGAGCGGATAAAGAATCGCCATGATCCAAGTCATTCGAAGGAGCATATTGAGTAAAAAGCCAATACCGAAAAAAAGCACGAAAAACAGTAAAACCGAAACGAGTAAAACGGCTACATGCATTCTGTTTCCCCCCTAAATCACTATTGAATAGTGTACTCAATTCTACTGAAAACGTCAACTATACTAGCAATAACAGAGATCTGTCTTCAGACCCTATAGATATCTCTCTTTGATATGGGTTTAAGCGAAAAAGGAGATTGATCGTTTTTGAGGAACATGATATATTATCAGAAAATTCTAAACGGAAGAGGGGGACGATATATGTCAGTCCAAACAAAAACAGAAACATGCAGCTACTGTGGAGGCCAGGGCTATTTCCAACTACTGCTAGGCGGTTCAGAAACATGCCCAAGTTGCAAAGGAAAGCAGCAGCCAAAAACAAAATAAAAAAAAGGCCAGCTGGAAGCTGGCCTTTTTTAGCACAATTAAATAAAGTTAAATTTACCTTTTTTCAGTACAAGTGATGGGCCGCCAATCATGAGCAAAGCACGGTTGTCGATCATTTTCTTCATAAAGGATGCTTTTGTGCCTGTTAATTTCTTACCAAACACCACACCAATGGCATCGTCATCACCTAAAGAACATACTGTTCCTTTAATATCTGGTTTAAACGTTTCTAATTCGCCTCCTCCGCCTCTAACAAGCTTCACTAAGTTGCGGGCACAAACTTCACCTTGCTGCATCGCAATTTGAGCTGTTGGTGGGTATGGACGATTTGTTTCTTCATTGATAATAAGTGAAGAATCTCCCAGAACAAAAATGTTCTCATGTCCTGGAGCACGAAGGTCAGGATTTACTTTTACGCGGGCACGCATATTGTCAATTCCTGCTTTTTCAATGACGCTATTGCCACGAACACCAGCCGCCCAGATAACTGTGCCAGCTTTGATCTCTTCCATCTCATTTTCGCCTTTAGCCACTTTAATGCCATCCGGTGTAGCCTCTTTAATGGCTGTACCAATTTTAAATTCAACACCTTTTTTCTCAAGCAAAGCGACGGCATATTGCACAAGCTCAGGATCAAATCCAGGAAGAACCATAGGCGCTGCTTCCACACAATAAATGCGTACTTTTGCATAGTCAATGTCATATTCACGGCAAAGCTCTGGTACACGGTTTACCAGCTCACCAAGGAACTCAATACCAGTGAATCCAGCGCCGCCAACAACGATTGCCAAGCGCTCTTCTTGTTTCTCTACTTCAGTTGCATATGTAGCAAATTGATAGTCAATGTGCTCACGAATTTGACGAGCTGCGTTCACATTAGAAATAGTGAAAGCATATTCTTTCAAGCCTTGAATACCAAATGTTTCTGACTCGCCACCCAATGCAAATACTAGGTAATCATAATCCACTTCACCAGTATTTAAGATGACTTTCTTTTCATCTGTTTTAATGTCTTCTACTTCTGCACGAATAAATTCGACTTTACTGCGGTTGATCACACTGTCAACATCATAACGAACACGGTCATGATGAAGCGTGCCTGCAGATGCTTCATGCAGCCAAGTTGTTTCATAATGATAGTCATTCTTATTTACAAGAACGATATCTGCTTCCTCTTGTCCTAAAGTTTTTTGAAGACGTGTAACCGTCATCAATCCACCATAACCTGCACCTAGAACAACAATTTTTGGTTTTCTCATAATATTCCCTGCCACCTTCTGCACATATTTTGCGAATGTCTCGCTTGAATATTTAATAGTCTGCCACTTATTCGTTGAAAATGTGATGTTTTTCACGAATAGTTGTAAAAAAACACAATAAAAATTGTCATGAAGTTTTAACAAAGCTATATCTAGTTCAATAATATGCTTTTTATACTGCTTTTTCAAGACATTTAACTGATTTCATTGAATTGCTTTTCGTTATTATTCCTCCCGTTTTTTTTGCCCTCAAAAGGGTAAACTATTTAATAAAATTTCCTTAAGAAAAGGGTGATTTCCATGAACGTACTCGTTATTGGTGCAGGAGGACTAACCGGTAGAGAGATCGTAAAGCAACTAGCCCAAAGCAACCAGCATCTTGTCCGGGCGATGATCCGCAAAGCTGAACAGACAGACGAAATGGAAAATCTAGGAGCAAAAGCCATTCTTGCTGATTTAGAACAGGACTTTAGCTTTGCTTTGAATGATGTAAATGCAGTTATCTTCGCAGCTGGTTCCGGCTCATCAACCGGTTATGATAAAACCATTGCCGTCGACCAGGAGGGGGCAAAGAAAACGATAGACTTTGCAAAAGAAAAAGGCATTGAGCGGTTTATTATGCTTAGCTCTATGGGAACAACTGATCCCGAGGAAGCCCCTGCCTCCTTGACACCTTACTTGAAAGCTAAAAAGGCGGCTGATGAACATTTAATTAAAAGCGGATTAAACTTTACAATTGTGCGTCCTGGCGGGTTAACTAGTGACCCAGGAACCGGAATGATCGACCTGTCTACACGTTTTTCTCCGCTGGGCGGTACCATTCCCCGTGAAGATGTAGCTCAAGTATTAGTGGAAGCATTGACCACTAAAGAAACCGAAAGAAAAGTATTTGAGATTATTAGCGGCTATACCCCCATAAAAACAGCGTTGACAAGAATATGAACAAGAAAAAGCGCCACAAAGCAGGCGCTTTTTTTTTGCTTAATAGCTGGTTGTTTCATATTTCCAGCGGAAGTGTCCAGCGATGGGCGACGTGTAGGAAGATAATTTAATTTCTGAGGCAAAAGGCGGCGTATTATGAATTAAATATGGAATCCCATCTTTTGCCCGCTTATCAGAAATGATACCGATATGGTCTACTCCCTCTAAGTAAACCACGATATCACCTGGCTGCCATTTCGCTAAGTTTTTCGGATTATCCGGCATCAATTTTGTAGTTAAAGGCTGCGTAAACCGTTGGAAAAAAACGTGCTGATTAGGAACTCTGCGAAAATCAATATTAGGATCTGGCTTTCCATTCACTCGTGGATACAGATAAGGTTGATCATGAATATCCTTGTCCATCAGATCTTTTAGATTGATATTGACTCCTTTTAATCCTCTCCAAATGACATCGGTACATACACCTTCCCTATCCGGTGGATATCCCCCTTCATAATAGGCACTTTTGTACAGTGTCCGTCCTTCTGCCTCTTTTCTAGCTGCATTGACTATATCAATGGGATCGGCAACACCATTGGCATTTCGATCAATCCTTACATACTCCTCCTCTATGATTACTTTCTTCATGAATGGATGAGTGATATCGATACCTGCCATATCGAAAATCAGCCCATTTCTAAACAAAAAAGCAAAAAGCAGGGCACTCAACAATAACACCATAAAAAAGACGATAAAGAATTTATTCAAATTCATTTACCTCACATCATGGAAGATCGATTGATTAGATCTTTCTTTATTAAAAAAGAAACTCCGTTTTACTTTATACAAGTGACCTGCCCTTTGGTCATCTCCACTAACTCTGCTGGCGTTAGTCGGAACACTGCTTTAGGATGCCCTGCAGCTGCCCATATTTCTCTGTAATTTAATAAATCCTCATCAACAAGAGTAAGAACTGGCTCAGAATGTCCGAGAGGCGGAACCCCACCGATAACAAAACCTGTATGTTTGCGTACATAATCCGCATCGGCTTTTCCTAATTCTTCATTTAAATAGTCGCCAATCAATTTTTCATTAATGCGATTGACTCCACTAGCTACAACTAACAATGGACGATTTGAATCTTTCAGCCTGAAGATGATTGACTTGGCAATATGAGCGACTTCACATCCTATCGCGTCTGCAGCTTCCTGTGCTGTTCGCGTGCTATCAGGCAGCTCCACAACTTTATTAGAATATCCGATTTCTTCTAGTTTATCTTGAATCTGTTGTGCACTTTCTTTAAGCTGAGCCTCCAAAGCGCTTCCCTCCGTTTATGTACCTCTTTCATGGAATAATTCTGTATTAGCTACGGATATCCTTCTTTTATTAGCCATTAAATCTACTAAGTATATGACACGCCATAGTCCCCTTGAAGAATACCTGTATATACAAAAAGCGGCCTCTCTTAACACTCTCTTTATCAACTGTTAAGAAAGACCGCTAAACCGCTGGATCGCGGCTATTTATGTGATTTTCTATCTTGTATGAGCTTAACCAGTAGCTTTTTCCTCAAACTGCTATTAACAGTTCTCCGGCTTGCCGGCATTTGCCGCTGTACGGAACGATGAGCCACACCCGCATGACGCGATGGCGTTCGGATTGTCAATGGTAAACCCGCCACCCATTAAAGATTGTTTATAATCAATAACTGTTCCGTTCAAAATGGGTGCACTTTCTGGATCAACAGCTATATCAATTCCATGTTGTTGCAGCTTAATGTCCTTGTCTTTGATATCACGGTCAAATCCCATGCCATAGGATAAGCCGCTGCACCCTCCGCCATGAACGGTTACGCGCAAAGTGGCTCCCTCTTCCTCATTTTGCTTCATCATTTCCTTTATCTGAAAAGCAGCAGCTTCTGTGATCTTCACTATTTCTTGACCTTGCAATGGAACCCCTCCATTCTTTCATCATTATTATTAGTATATACGCGAAAAAAAACCTTCTCAACCAATCAGCTCGCGAAATTCATTAAAAATTCATCAAAAAGATCAATAGACGTAGTTCTTTTTGCATAAAAGAGTTATAATTAATTCAACATTATGAGTAGATAGACTTATAAAATGGATTAGGAGGCAGTTGATATGGAAAACCTTTCTCCTCTTTACGAAAAACAAGAAACATGTCATCTATGCGAGCGTACATTTTCATCTATGAAATTAAGAAACCGATTTGTCAAACTCTCAGGACAGGATACAGACTTAAAACCCATTTATGAGGACCCTGCAATGAATCCGCTGCTCTATAACGTGAAAGTGTGTCCACATTGCGGCTATTCCTTTACAGATGATTTTTCAAAATCTTTTCCTCCCCGTGCGAAGGAGATATTAAAGGATAAAATTTCGAGCAACTGGGTTTCTCAGGATTACGGAAACAAAAGAACCGTTTACCAAGCTATTAACAGCTATAAACTCGCCTTCTATTCTGGTTTTCTAAAAAAAGAAAAGCATTTAACGATGGCCGGTCTTGCCCTTCGTATAGCCTGGCTTTCTAGAGATTTATCTTCATCAGAGGAAGAGCGGTTTCTAGCACTTGCGGCTGAACAATATGAAGAAGCTTATTTAAATGAAGACCTAACGCTAACCCCCATGTCGGACGTAAAAGTCATGTACCTGTTAGGAGAGTTGCATATACGGATTGGGAAATGGAATGAGGCCGTAAAGTACTTCTCCAAAGTGATTGAGAAACAAAGAGAATCAAACGAAAAACAGCTTATCGAAATGGCGCGGGACCGCTGGTATGAATTGCGTGATGAGATGAAAAAGAATGAAGCAAGCGCAAGCTGACAAACAGATTTCGCTGTCTTCCAGCGACAACAAAAAGGAAGGGGGAATGAAACTCACTCTCATGTCCCTCTTCCTTTCTTATTTAAAACATAGGATTTTCCTCTAAATACTCGTATATATTGTTGACTAGGTCCTCCGGTGTTTCTCCGTCAACTGGCTCGCCATTTACGAGTGCATATAAGCCTTCCGCACATCTTGTACAATAGCCGAGACAGCCATATTCAATCACATCAATATTAGAATCCCGCTCTAATATTTCAAGCGCTGCTTGCGCGCCGTTCGCCAGATTGCTGATGCAAAATTCAATAATCGGTTTCATTTTTGTTCACCTCTGCTTTTTATTTTACTATCCTTTGTGTCCGGAGAAAAGCGGAAAACTTTAAAGCGAAAATGTATGATCTCTGTTGTGAAAAACGCTGTATTTAGATATACTCAGGATGGCAGACAAAAAAGATGTGAGTCTTTTCACAATCACTTTAAGAACTCTAAAATTTCAATACATACTGTATAGAAAGGAAAATCTCGATGAAGAATTTAGTGTTGCTTGGCGGCGGCTATGGTAACATGCGTGTGTTACTCAGGCTGCTTCCAAATCAATTGCCTGAAGATGTGACGATTACATTAGTAGACAAGTTTCCATATCACTCTTTAAAAACAGAATACTATGCTCTTGCAGCTGGAACGATCTCTGATCAGGAGGTCCGGGTTAATTTTCCTGAACATCCCCGTTTGAACTTGCTATTTGGTGAAGTAACGAGCATTGATTTAGAAAATAAGCAAGTTCTTATTAAAGATAAAGAGCCCGTTGCTTACGATGATCTTGTGGTTGGCCTTGGCTGTGAAGATACTTATCATAATGTGCCGGGAGCCAAGGAATATACACATAGTATTCAATCTATTGATAAGTCGCGCCGGACTTACCAAACGCTGTCCAATATGCCAGCTGGATCAAAAGTTGGAATTGTTGGAGCAGGGTTGAGCGGCATTGAGCTGGCGAGCGAGCTTCGTGAAAGCCGGCCGGACCTTGAGATTATATTATTTGACCGCGGACATCGCATTTTAAAAGATTTCCCAGAACGATTGAGTAAATATATTCATAAATGGTTTGTTGATCATGGAGTGGAAGTAGTCAACAATGCCAACATTACAAAAGTTGAGCCACATACACTTTATAACCATGATGATGCCTATCCGATGAATGCTGTTGTATGGACAGCTGGCATTCAACCAAACGAAGTTGTCCGTGAAATGCCAGTCGAGAAAGACCGTTCCGGACGCGTTAAACTTTCTCAATACCACAACTTGCCAACGGATGAGCATGTGTATGTAGTCGGTGACTGTGCAAGCCTTCCGCACGCTCCAAGTGCCCAATTGGCCGAAGAACAAGCGGAACAGATTGTTCAAGTTCTCTTGAAACGCTGGAAAGGGGAGGCTCTTCCAGAAGAATTACCGGAAATAAAGCTTAAAGGAATTCTTGGTTCACTCGGCAAAAAACAAGGCTTCGGCTTTGTAGCTGACCGGGCCATTACTGGCCGGGTAGCCCGCTTCTTAAAATCAGGCGTTCTCTGGATGTATCGCTACCATAACGGATAAGATAAAATAATAATAGAAAAAAACATGAGGAAACACTTGATATATCGAGGTTTATAAAGAGGGCTCCAAAAACCAAAAATAAAATATCGGGCGGGTTTTGGGCGGGTTTTTAACCCGTCCTTTTTGTATCAAAATAATACAGCTAGTAGTGTTAATATGCCCAAAACAATTAGAATATCCTTTTCTCCATCTGATAGAAATTTCGTATAAACTAAATAGGTCCCATAACTTCCTTTCCTTTTTACCACTTTAATTTTTCTAACCGAGTTTAATGATGATTCCTCCGGTAGCTGTTCTTCTTCTGGAAGGAATCCCCCTTTCTCATCTCGGCTCCTTGGTAGACGCCTCTTTTCTGTTATCACTGACGTCCTCCCTCCTTTGTTCATCAGCAGCAGGCTTTATTACACAAAGAGTCTACAGACTTACCTTTGAATAAGGTTTCATCTGTAGACTCTGTACTTAAGCGACATAATCAAAAAACTTTCGTTAATCTAAATGAATATTGATCATATTAAATTCTGGAAGTATAAAATTGCAACTACCATCTGTAGAACTAGCCAGTAATTCATGAACTAGGTCACCGAATTCTATCCAATTGTCTGAAATTTCTCTGAGTAATTCATTTAATTTCGTTTTGGGGTAGTTTCTTTGTAAGAACTTATTTTTCTATTGAAATGGTTTTAATGTTCTTCCTAATTCCTTTTCAAATTGATAAGATTTCTCGAATGTATTTGAACCCATATATTTTACTGTTTTTTTTAAAACCTCTATATCATCACCTATACGAGCGAGTATGGTAACTACTAATACATTGTCAATATCATTATCTGTACTAGTTGCCATCTCCTCCAAAAAATCGAATATCCTTTGTAATAACACCCTATTTTCTTCCGTTTTCAGTTGTTCTAAAAGGAAAGGATTTAATACATCTCCAAAAATATTGTGAAGTCCAGGAAATTCACCTTCCCACAACTCAATCTCATTCCTATATATATCCTTGATTTCAGGTATAGCCTCCAGAAATGCTTCAATTATGTTATTAGAGGTCAACATTCGATCACCTTCCTACAAATTATTAGTAACTAAGCATCGTGGAAATATCCTCATTGATTGCAATACTCTTATTAAGTAAGGAAATGGAGTAAACTCTGTGATAATCATCTACTATATAATGTGTGAAACACCAATATTGAAGGTGGTTTATATGATCTTTACAGCAGGCTCTTATATATATCCCACGTATAATTTTCCTTGAGAGATTCCTTATAAATACTCTGAATATAGCATTCTTTTAGACTATTTTCCATTGAGTGCTCTTTTCAGCCTGATACGCTCCCTATTTGCAATTCTCCAATCATTTTTATTTAACTTTCCTTCTGCCATTAATCTTTCCAAGTTCCTTATTCTCTCTCTTGTTTTCTTTAGATGTGGTTTCCCTCCTACCCTTACTCCGTATTTAACTTCTATCTTTGCTGACGTTGCCAAACTACCGTCTCCTACTTTGCCTTTTGGGCGATATATTTCATTCAAGGTATTTCGAAGACCCTTGCTTTTCGCAAACTTTCGTGGTGGAGGGATTTTTCCTTTGTATTTTTTAGCAGCGTATTTAATACCTTTTTTCGCAACGTACTTAACAACGTAACGACCACCTGCATAGACAAGAACTCCTACAAGGGGATTTTCTCCATCCGAATCATCCAACATAACAGGGTTGTTTTGAACGTAAACATAAGAGTGTTGGCTAATTGGGGCTTTAGCTTCCCCTGGCTGTGGATCCACGGAGAGGAACACCCCATCTTTTGGCTCATAGTATCGTGCCATAAGATAATATAACTCCGTTTCATCATCATAACGGATAATACTGTATGGCTGCTTTAAACTTAAAGCAGCCATTTTTTGTGTCCCCTTTTTATTCCTCTGTTAGTATAATTCTGCCCCTTTTGAACATACTAACTCTATCTGCTGCTTACAAAGGGGGAAGGCTAAGATATGAGAAGAAGCAAACGTGATCTATCTGCATTTAACAGCAGCCAATTCGGCCAATTGATTGCTCAGTGTCAAGAATCAGCAGATTTTCTAACCTTTCAATTGCAAGATGATTCTCCTTTTTTCATATCTTGCTTCCAAACTATAGTAGATAAAAAAGTGTTTCATCAGGATGTTCTTAGCACGCTGAAAAAACATCACTTTGCTACTTTGGAAGAGATGAAAAGTGTTGTACCTGTAGAAGATATGACACTTACAGATGATATTTCCTCCATTCGAAAGCAGCTCATGCACGGAAACATTCTTGTCTATAAGCAGGAAGCCAAGCCAACCTGTCTGCTTATCCCTGCTTTCAAGGCAGAGAAAAGACAAATTTCTATTCCTGAAACTGAATACTCTGTTATCGGCCCAAAGGAATCCTTTGTCGAATCTCTGGATACGAATATTAACCTTATTAGAAAGAGGATTCCTATAACTGATATTCAAATAAAGGAATTCACTGTTGGTACGCTGACAAAAACTCGGGTAGCCGTCATTTATATTAAAGGAATTGCAGATGAAAAGAATGTTGATACAATCATTCAGCGCATTAGAGATATTAATTATGATCAAATAATTGATACTGCCTTTATTAATCAAATGATTTCAGATAACGTCAATTCTCCCTTTCCTCAGCTGATCGATACGGAGCGACCTGATCGCACAGCAAGTGTGCTTATGGAAGGAAAGATAGCCATCCTGGCAGATGGATCGGCAAGTGCTTTAACGGGACCTACTACCCTTCTGGAATTTTTCTCAGCGTATGAAGATTATTTAATCGTATGGAATTTGGGTTCAATTTTTCGATTGATTCGGATTTTCGCAGTTACTCTTTCCGTGCTATCGACGCCCTTATATGTGGCTATACTTACCTATCATTATGAGATGATTCCGCAAGACTTGCTGACTACGCTGGTCTCTTCGCGGGCAGGCATTCCCTTTCCCCCTATTCTTGAAGCGATCATTTTAGAACTAACCATCGAATTGCTAAGGGAAGCTGGGGCCCGTCTGCCGACAAAAGTCGGTCAGACGATTGGTATCGTAGGCGGGATTGTCATTGGAACGGCTGCTGTGCAAGCCGGCTTAACAAGCAACGTACTCCTCATCGTTGTAGCTTTAAGTGCGTTAGCGTCCTTTACCACACCTGTCTATCAAGTAAGTAATGCTATCCGCCTTATCCGCTTCCCTTTCCTATTCTTCGCCCAGCTTCTCGGGCTGGTAGGGGTTGCAGTTTGTACAGCTATTCTAGTCGCCCATTTGCTTAAATTAAGATCCATCGGTCGCCCTTTTTTGGAACCTGTTTATCCCCTGCGTTTAAAAGACATGAAAGATGCGCTCATTCGTCTTCCATTTGATAAACAAGTGACCCGTCCTCTGCAGATGCGTTCGGAAAATACCATAAAATTTGAGTCGTCATCCTCGCAGAAGAATAACCGTGATATTGATGAATAACTTTTCATGGAGGTGGTCGCATGCTGCAGTTACCATCTGAAGATAAAAAAGTCTCTCCCTACCTGGCTTTTTATATTGTCAATAGTATGCAGCTCGGAGTAGTGGCGCTCAGCTTCGAGCGCTTTATCGCCAAAGAAGCTGGTCATGATGCTTGGATTTCTGTGGTGATCGCAGGTTTTGCCATTGGCATTATCTTATGGATGACTTATCAAATAGTAATAAAAGGGGAAAATGATATAACGGTTATTCACAGAGATCTGTTCGGAAAATGGCTTGGAGGGTTGCTCACCCTGCTGGTACTTGCCTACATGATACTTATTTTTGTCGTTATTATGCGTTCTTACATAGAAGTCATTCAAGTATGGATGTTTCCTCATCTTCAAACTTGGTATATGGGTCTAATTTTATCTGTCCTTGTTTACCTTTACTTCGTGGGTGGGTTTCGGGTTATGGTCGGTCTGTGTGTGATAGGATTTTTTATGACTATTCCTCTGTTATTACTAAAAATTTTTCCATTAAGACATGCTCATCTCTCTTATATCCTTCCTGTGATGGAACATTCCCCTGCTGAACTTTTAGCGGGAGCCAAACAAATGGCGATTATCTTTACAGGATTCGAAATCATTTTGTTTTGTTATCCTTTCATAAAACAAGCGGCCCGTTCACAAAAATGGGCTCAACTCGGTTCTGCCTTTTCTACATTTATTTACTTATTAGCCGCCCTCGTTTCTCTTCTTTACTTTAGTGAAGGGCAGTTAGAAAGAACGATTTGGCCGACGCTTACTTTATGGAAGATTGCTGATTTTCCTTTTGTGGAGAGATTTGAATACGCGGGTATCGCCATATGGCTATTCGTTATGCTGCCAAACCTGTGCCTATATATGTGGGCCGTTACGCGTGGAATCAAACAATTGTTTTCTATCCAGCAAAAAAAGAGTGTAATTCCGCTGCTTTTTCTCACTGTCTGTGCTTCATCTTTGATTCAAACAGGGGTGCAAATCCGGCATTTTAATACCTTTGTAGATTGGATCAGCTTTTATTTTATTTTCGCTTACATTCCTTTTATTTACTTTTTCCAGTTGATCTGTAAAAAAATGAGGCGAAAGCAATGAAAACATTTTTATTCTACTTTGTTCTTATTATTATCTTGGTAGCTAGCTATAACTTGGAGAGCTATGTACTTGAAGATGTTCAAATTATGACCGTTACTGGCTACGATTATGTAGACAAAGATACAATAAAAGGAACAGTAGCCACCCCTTTTTATCCACAAGGCCAAAATGTCCAGCCAATTAATGTTTCCTTTACAGCAACTGGCCACACTGTCTACAATATCAGACAGGAATATCAAAGAGAGGCTCAGAAGAAATTGGCTGCCGGCCGCCTGCGCAGTTTTTTAATGAGCAAAGAATTAGCCGAGCATGGAGTGAAAAAAATTATTGATCCTCTTTCCCGTTCTACCTTTATTGGAAGGGATATGAAACTTGCAGTTGTGGACGGCAGTACAGAAAAACTCTTGACCGCTGACTATCCAAATGCACAAAGTTTATCTCGCTATCTTTCTGATTTACTGGAAGACAGTATCATCAAAATGGCTCCTACCACTGAATTACACACGTTTCTCGCCCAGCTTGCGGGATTTGGTCAAGACCCTTTTCTGCCTATTATTAAGAAAGAACACGAGCATATCCGTTATATGGGAGTGGCACTTTTCAAGGATGACAAATATGTCGGTGAGCTTCCTTTTAAAGACAGCTATATTTTCAAAATGCTTCATGAAAGCTTTCGACATGGGGTGTATGAAATAAAATATAAAGAGACCTACATTACTATTGAAAATCTCCGCTCTAAAGTCAAGTACAGTATATCAGGATCAAAGAAAAGTCCTGTAGTCACTATCTCTGTCTCATTAAAGGGAAAAGTACAGGATGCCTCCGGGCTTTCTCTGCATACGGCGAAGAAAGTACAGAATGTGGAAGAAGAGTGGAAAAGAGAAACGAAGAAAAGAGCAGAAAAAGTAGTTAAAAAGCTGCAAGAATTAAACACAGACTCCCTCGGCATTGGAGAGAGAGTACGGAGTCACTTTCGTCACTTCGATAAAAGTTCCTGGGAAGACCGTTATCCTGATATTCCTATCTACATTAAAGTGGAGACAGAAATCACCAATACAGGCATTACTGAATAAAAGAGACATCCAGAAGAACCTGGATGTCTCAACTTGCCATTAAAGGCCTAAAGAAATGTATTTAATTTCTAAATATTCGTCAATTCCGTAGTGGCTGCCTTCACGGCCAAGTCCGCTTTCTTTATAACCGCCGAATGGTGCTTGCGCCACAGATGGAAGCCCGTCGTTTAAGCCAACAATACCGTATTCAAGCCCTTCAGCAATTGTGATGGCCTCTGTAATATTCTCGCTGAATACATAAGCAGCTAAGCCATATGGTGAATTATTAGCACGCTCAATCACTTCATCCGTTGTTTTAAACGTAGCAATCGGAGCAAGCGGTCCAAATGTTTCTTCATTCATGCACAGCATGTCGTCTGTAACGTTTGTGATAACTGTTGGCTCAAGGAAGTAACCATTTACCCCTTCAGCTGTTTGGCCACCAGCGAGCACTTTTGCACCTTTTTGCTTAGCGTCTTCAATCTGGCTGATCACTTTATCTACTGCCTGCTCATCAATTAAAGGACCGATTGTTACGCCTTCATCTAATCCATTTCCTACTTTTAACTTCGCAACTTCTTGTTTAAATGCTTCTGCGAATTCGGCTTCAATAGATTCATGCACGTATACTCTGTTGGCACATACACATGTTTGGCCAGCATTACGATACTTAGAAGCAATCAAGTTCTTTGCTGCTTTTTCAATATTGGCATTAGCCGTTACGATAAATGGAGCATGCCCGCCAAGCTCAAGGGAAAGCTTCTTCACCGTATCAGCTGCACCGCGCATCAATAACTTGCCGACTTCTGTAGAACCTGTGAAAGAAACTTTACGCACACGACCGTCTTTCATCCATGCTTCACTGATTTGACGTGCGCTTCCAGTTACAATATTAATAACTCCTTTAGGAATTCCAGCTTCTTCTGCCAACTCTACAAGACGAATCGCTGTTAAAGGTGTTTGTGTAGCTGGCTTGATCATGGCTGTACATCCCGCTGCCAAAGCAGGACCAACTTTTCTAGTAATCATGGCTGCTGGGAAGTTCCATGGTGTAATAGCCGCAATGACTCCTACTGGCTCTTTTTGGACGAATAAACGCTTGTTTGGATGAGAAGCAGGAATTGTTTCTCCATAGATACGTTTTCCTTCTTCCGCATACCAGGAAATAAAGCTATTCGCATAGCCTACCTCACCAATGGCTTCCGCCAATGGCTTTCCTTGTTCTTGTGTCATTAGTTTGCCAATTTCTTCTTTATTTTGGTCAATTAAGTAGTACCACTTCATTAAGTAGTCCGCACGCTCGTTAGCTGTCAGTTTTGACCACTCTTTCAATGCCCCGTATGCAGCATCAGCCGCACGCTCTGCTTCTACTGTCCCTCCATCCGGAATTGTTGCAATTACTTCTTTAGTCGCTGGGTTAATGACTTCGATTGTTTTTTCTGTTTCCATCCATTCGCCATTAATGTAAATTTTCCAGTTTTTCATTTATTTCTCCTCCTCTTACTTTATTAATCTTTTATTTCTCCAATGTACTTTCTTACTTTTCTTGTAGCAGATGACTGACTAATGCCAAGTGCTTTGGCAATTTTATAAGTTGATTTATCCTTATTGTAAGCCTGGACGACCATTTTTCGCTCTACTTCTTCAATGACTTCCGGAAGAGTCATCCCTGCTTCCGTTATTTCCTGTTCAAACATATCGGCCGGTAAATCACTGAGGGTAACGACCTCATCTCCCGTTACAACGAGTCGTTCCACCATGTTTTCCAGTTCTCGAATGTTTCCTTTCCATTCAAAGCCAAGAAAAGCCTGAAGCACTTTCGGTGAGAAGCGGACGTTGCTTCCATACAAATGATTAAAGTAGTCCAAAAAATGATACGTGAGGGGAACAATATCTTCTTTCCGTTCACGAAGCGGTGGTACATGAATAGGTACAACGTTGAGACGATAATATAAATCCCTGCGAAAACTGCCTCTGCCTACCATATTTTTCAAATCTTTATTCGTAGCGGCAATAATGCGGATATCTAAAGAAATGGGCTGCCGTCCGCCAACCGGGCGAATTTGTTTTTCCTGCAGCACATGCAATAATTTTCCTTGAGCAGCAAGCGGGAGCTCTCCTACTTCATCCAAAAATAAGGTGCCGTGATTAGAAAGCTCAATCAATCCTTTTTTCCCTTCCCGAAAAGCGCCGGTGAAGGTTCCGCCTTCATAACCAAACAGCTCTGATTCAATCAGCTGTTCAGGAAGAGCAGCGCAGTTAATTTCATTCAGCGGCTGATCTCGCCGGTCACTTAGCTGATGAATCAGGCGAACAATCTTACTTTTGCCGACCCCTGTTTCCCCGAGCAAAAGCACAGTCGAATTCACCTTGGCAATCTTGCGGACAAGCAGCATAATTTTATCCATTTGCTCGCTTTTCGAGATTAATCCGTCAAATTCAAGCGGCTCTTTCAATTCCTTCTTATATGTAGCCAGCTCATCTTCCATTTCTTCAATTTTATTGCGCAGATGCATAAGTTCTGTTAAGTCGCGTGAGTAACTGATCACGCTTTTCAAAGAACCATCCGGATGGAAAACGGGCCTTGTACGCACATGAAAATAGCGGCCGGTACTGGCCGTCTGGAATAGCTCAATCGGCTGCAGACTTTCGATTACCTTTAATGTAGCAGAGGGATAAAAAATCCCCATTTTTTCTAAGTCTTTCACATGCTTGCCGACCAAGTCGCCAGCTGTTCGTTCATAGTTCTTTCGGCAAGTGGCATTCACACGAATGATGATACCATTTGCATCCGTAACTACAATTTCATCGAACGATGATTCGAAAATATCAAATAATTCATCACGCACAGGATCATGAGATGGGTTCATGACAAGCTTCCTCTCGAGTAATATTGCTTTTATTATAGCAAAAATTATCTCGAGAGATAAGCATGCCGTTTTTCCTTGTTACAACTTATGCTTGGACAGCCAACTGAGAAACAGCTGCTTCCAATGCTTCTTCTAAAATATCTAATCCTTCTTCTGCTTGTTCGTCAGTAATAACAAGCGGCATCAAAAGGCGCAGTACATTGCCGTAAGCTCCTGCACTCATTAACAGCAAGCCGCGGTCATTTGCTTCTTTAATAAGCAGGTTTGTTAATTCTTTGTTAGGCTCCTTTGTTTGACGGTCTTTTACTAATTCCATTGCACACATAGAGCCGAGTCCGCGAACATCACCGATTTCCTCATACTTCTCAGCCAGCTTGCGGAGTCGATTCATAACAGTCTCACCTAATTTTTCGCCGCGTTCATTCAAGTTTTCTTCTTCAATGATATCAAGAACAGCTAATCCGGCTGCACAAGCGAGCGGGCTTCCAGAATATGTTCCGCCAAGTTCACCTGGTGTAGAAGCATCCATAATCTCCTTGCGTCCGATTACACCACTGATTGGCAATCCTGCTGCCATTGATTTAGAAACAGTGATTAAGTCAGGTACTACATCAAAGTGCTCGATGCCAAAGTAACGGCCAGTACGTGCAAAGCCAGCTTGGATCTCATCAGCGATGAAAATGATTCCGTGCTTTTGACACTCTTCATACACAGCCTGAACAAAGCGTTTAGATGGAACGATGAATCCGCCTTCCCCTTGCACTGGTTCCATAACGACTGCAGCAATTGTTTCTGGAGCTGCATCATTAATAAAGAAATCACGGAACTGTTCGATAATCATATCTTCATATTGCTCTTCTGTTACGCCTTCCGGACGGCGGTAAGCATATGGATAAGGTGCTTTATATACTTCTGGAGCAAATGGGCCAAATTCATATTTGTAAGGTTTTACTTTGCTTGTCATTGTCATTGTTAATAATGTACGGCCATGGTAACCGCGGGAGAATGAAACAACGCCTGGACGTTTTGTATATTTACGGGCAATTTTCACTGCGTTTTCTACTGCTTCCGCGCCACTGTTGAAGAAGATGACTTCTTTTTCATGGTCTCCAGGAGCAATAGCCGCTAGCTTTTCAGCTAATTCAATGTATGGCTCATACATCATTACATTGAAGCCCGGATGAATGTATTGATCCACTTGTTTGTGTACAGCTTCTGTTACTTTTGGATGGCAATGCCCAACATTCATTACCCCGATTGCACCAACGAAATCAATAAATGTATTGCCATCCACATCATGAATCAACGCGCCCTCCGCTTTTTCAGCAAATGTCGGTACGCCATTTGATACGCCTTTTGGCACAGCATTTTGTCTTCTCTCTAATAATTTCTTTGCCTTTTCACCTGGAAGGCTGCCGTTTACCTTTGCAAATTTTCTTGTCATGATGTTTTACCCCTTTTCTTAAAAAATTACTTTCTACAACAATACTACTTGCAAAAATCGTGCCAACTTTAAAAAGGCAACAATACTCCTATTATTAGAAATAAACAGTCTTTTAATAAGTCATATCTGACTTATATAAGTCAGATATGACTTATATCTTCTTTTTAACCATTTCTTGCTTTGTACCCGTGCTTTTCCATTTCATGATAGATCGTTTTTAATTTGGGATTTCCTTCTCCTACGATGATGTCTTCTAATAGAACAACCGGATAAAACATGTCTTCTTCTCTGACTCTTTCCGCAAATGCTTTTTTCTTTTCATCATCCGGCGGCGATTGAATATCCACATAGCTGATCGTAAATGGCTGATTTGGATATTTTCTCGAAAGTGCTGCTTCAAGCCACTCATATGTTTCTTTCGAAGAGGGCAGATTGACACAGCTCGGACAAAGCTGATCTGTTCCATAAATAGTAATTTCTACTTTCTTCTCCATAATCCCTTCCTC
Organism: Pseudobacillus sp. FSL P4-0506; assembly: GCF_038003025.1. Taxonomy (NCBI): domain Bacteria; kingdom Bacillati; phylum Bacillota; class Bacilli; order Caryophanales; family Bacillaceae; genus Pseudobacillus; species Pseudobacillus sp. FSL P4-0506. The sequence continues at coordinate 1,449,594 of NZ_JBBOOI010000001.1, read as the reverse complement.
TCCTTTTTTTACTTTCAATTTAGCTTAAAGTGTACATCTACAAAATAAAACCTCTCTTTAGTAAATATTTATCAATCAATGGATTTTTCTCATTATAATCATTATAATAAAAGAGAGAATGAGAAAGGAGTGGATCATAGTGGATGAACAACAAATGGAAATGCAAGTACGAGAAGTATTAGATAAATTACGCCCATTTTTGCTTCGCGATGGCGGCGACTGTGAACTAGTAGATGTAGAGGATGGCATTGTGAAACTTCGCCTTCTTGGTGCATGTGGATCATGCCCAAGCTCCACCATCACTCTTAAAGCAGGGATTGAGCGTGCCCTTCTAGAAGAGGTTCCAGGTGTCGTTGAAGTAGAGCAAGTATTTTAATAGCACGCAATACATGATTTCAAATTGAGCACTTCTTCATTATAAAAAAGCAGAGACCCCTTTTGGAGTCTCTGCTTTTTATGTATTGGTCAGAAAAAAAGCAGTTCACACATTTAACTCTCCAGGACAGCTAGCCTTATTTTCTTGAACCTAAAAAGTCTTTATTGACGAGTGTTTTTGGCGCCCTATCGGCAAAGATGGCGTCCAGATTATCACAGCATGTTTCCATCATGGCGATTCGAGTTTCTCTTGTAGCGCTGCCAATATGAGGCAAGGCGACCACATTCTTTAATTTCAAAAGAGGATGATCAGCATTGATCGGCTCTTTATTAAATACATCTAATCCAGCTGCAGCAATGTCTCCTGCTTGCAGCGCCTCATATAACGCCTCCTCATTAACGATCGGTCCGCGGCTGGCGTTAATAAAAATAGCGTCTTTCTTCATTTTTTGGAACTGTTCACGCTGGAACATGCCCCTTGTTTCTTTCGTCAAAGGAGCCAGGCAAACGACAAAATCTGCTTCTGCAAGCAACTCATCGAATGAGCAATAACGAGCACCAAGCATTTCTTCCGCTACTTCGTGGCGCTGCCGGTTATGATAAATAATCTCCATATCAAACCCTGCTGCCCGTTTGGCGACAACCGTTCCAATCTTCCCCATGCCAACAATGCCAATCGTTTTATGATGAACGTCTGTCCCTGCTAGAAGCAAGGGAGACCAGCTTTTCCATTCGCCTTCCTTTATAAACTCAGCCGCTTCGATCATACGACGAGCGGTTGCCAAAAGCAAAGCAAACGCCAAATCGGCTGTGGTATCCGTTAACACATCAGGTGTATTGCAAATAGCTACGTCATGTCGGCTCGCAGATTCAAGATCAATGTTGTCGTAGCCGACAGCCATATTGGCAACTACTTTCAAATTTTCCCCTGCCGAGAACATTTCTTCATCCAGCTGGTCTGAGATAACAGTTAAAAGGGCATCCACTTTTTTTACTTTTTCCAGTAAAACCTCGCGTGGCACTTGTACATCCTCTTTTGGCCACATATCCACTTCGTAATTCTCTTTTAGTCTTGATACAATTTCTTCTGGAAGCTTTCGGGTTACATATACGAGCGGCTTCAAATCTCCACCTGCTTTCTCCTTTATATTTACTTTTTCATTTTAGCATAATTCGGAAAAATGCTCTGTCTTATATCAAAAAGATTACTGAAGCCAGGTGATGGCTGGAATATTTAACTGATTGGCAGACAATCCTGCTCGATTATAAAAGGAAGCTAAAAATTGTTCATACTCGTGTGAACTTGCTACATACCTTTTTAGTCTTTCCTCATTTTCTTTTTTTACGTGCCAAGACCCCTTGGCAAAGTAACTTTCCGCGCATTCAAAGTAATGAACAGGAAATAACAGTCGGGCATAAATAAGCCGCCAAGTAAAAGCTGTAATGGGTCTAACCTGCTGATATTGCCCAATAAAGTCAACGAAACGGGTGCGATAAAATAAAGATCCCTGCCAATATTCAGAACGAACCCATTCTGCTATATCGCGAGCCGGGTGGTCAAACACCCAGTTAAACGGTTGATGAACGGCAGGTTCTCTCATCCATATTTGTTCGCTAAATGCTGTATGGCAAATCGTTCCTGAATCCCACTGTTGAGGAGATTCGTCTATTTCCGTATCGACTGTGTATTGTATAGCATTTTCCGTTATCCCCATGTAGTAAGGAAAAGACTGAACAATAAGCTGAGCAAAGGGATCATCCTGTTCTTTTACTAATTGGCTGATAGATTTCTCCAGTCGTTCTAAACGCTGTTCCCACCCCTCTCTCCATTTCCCCAATTCGCTCGCCGAATGAACCTGAAAGGAGAGCAATTGTCCTCTTAAATGAAAATGTGCCAGCCTCCTCCCAGTGAAAGCTCTTATCGAAGCGGGCTTTTCACTTACTAAAACGACAAACTCCCGCTGTTCTTCTGTAATTAAAAAACGGCCATTGCGATCACGTAAAAATATAGCTGTGCGCCTATCTCCTTGCCGAAGCATATGTTGAGACATTTGATGAAGTTCATATAAATATTGTTGTTCCTTCCCAGTCACATCAATAATATGATAAAGTAATCCATTACTTTCATAACACATCGTTTCTGCTGGGAAGGAGGCCCTTTCCGCCTCTATATTAAAGTGTTTAATCAATAATTGTTTCCCATCCATTTGCCTTCCTCCTCTTCTCTGCTCATTTTTATTGAATAGTCCGCACAGCTTAGGGGTATATAGGTACAGAGTACTTTTTTTATAAAAAAAGGAGTTTTGCTTCTTAACCTGGAATTCCTATTACAAGGAAAACTTTCATTATTAACATATTAGAGAAAAAGGTGATTGTATGACTCTCGAAGACAAATCAGTAATGAGCATGTCCGAAAAAACAGCGCGCCGCTGGCTCGGTGAAAGAGGAGTAACAGTGGATGATATTGCCGATCTGGTCATGTTTTTACAAAAGAAATATCATCCTGATCTGGAAATAGAAGAGTGTAAAGAAAACATAGAGAAAGTCTTGCAAAAGCGTGAAGTCCAAAATGCCATTTTAACCGGCATCCAACTTGATATGCTGGCGGAACAGGGCCAACTCGATGAACCGCTGCAATCCATTATTGCCAGCGATGAAAGCCTGTACGGCGTTGATGAAATTCTCGCACTCGCCATTGTGAACGTCTACGGCTCAATCGGTTTTACCAACTATGGGTATATTGATAAAGTAAAACCAGGCATTTTAGAGCATTTAAATGATAAATCGACCGGCAAGGTCCACACATTTCTTGACGATATTGTTGGTGCCATTGCCGCAGCTGCTTCTAGCCGTCTGGCTCATAAAGCAGCCAACGCCGAATAGAATAATAAAGCATCCGGTTGAGCTTAAAGCTCAACCGGATGCTTTTTCATGGTGTTGCATTAGTAGCCAACTTGTTTCATTTACTGCTCCAAATATGCTGTGACTCTTATATTTCCCACTCATCTAAGTTGTTTCTTGTATAGCATGGCTGCTGTTCTATGTGAACGAGGTGTTCCTTTTTCGTCACTCCTGTATGAACGAGCAGGGTATCAATCCCTGCATGGATTCCTGCCAAAATATCGGTTTGATAATTATCACCAACCATAAGTGTTTCTTCTTTTTTCGTACCAAGAACCTGAAGGGCTTGCTCCATAATAATGGCCTCAGGCTTTCCAACAAAAGTCGGGGCTGTTCCCGTAGAAACAGCAATGACGGATGTGAGGGAGCCATTTCCAGGCAGCAATCCGCGTTCAGTAGGAATAGCCGCATCGCTGTTTGTCGAAATAAATCCGGCTCCGTTCCTCACAGCAAGGCAAGCGGTCGCCAGCTTCTCATAGGTAATGCTGCGATCAATCCCGCAGACAACAAAATCTGGCCGCTCGTGTTCAACCAGTGTAAATCCTTTTTCACAAAGAGCTGAACGAAGCCCTTCTTCTCCAATCATATACACAGCGGCTTGCGGTTTTTGCTCAAACATATAATTAGCCGTCGCTGTAGATGCCGTAAATACTTGTTCTGGTGTTGCGGAAATGCGAAAGCTATTCAGCTTTTCTGCCACCTGTGCTGGCGTACGCGATGAATTGTTCGTCACAAACAAATAAGGAATCCGTTTCTCTTTTAACCGGTCAATAAAGGAGCTCGCTTCCTTTATCTCTTCTACTCCTCGATACATCGTTCCATCCAAATCAATCAAATACCCTTTATATGTTTTCATTGCTCCTCCTTATGTACAAAAAACGCTTTCAGAATGAAAGCGCTGCTTGTTACGGTTTAAATGCTGAAACTGGGCCTAACTCATTTGTTAAATATTGTCTTACTTGTTCTGGAAATTGCTGAAGGGCAGAAATGTGATCATTGAACACATTTTCCACTTCCGGATGATCAACAGCTGTATATTGCTGAACGAGCATTTTTCTTAAAGCAACGATGGCTTTTAAAGAAACGGCCGCTTTTTTTTCAATGACTTGCTCGTCCTCTAGAATATCAATAATATCCTCGTAACTGCCGGGATCTCTCATAATAAAACCATCGATCATCGTATTGCCAACATCTAACATCGATTCAATAACCGTGTGAGCAATTCTCTCAAGAGCAGCCTGTTCGATTGCTGTCTTCCACTGGGATTGTTCAGCAAATGCAGATAGCTTGGCTTCCATAAATGTAAGTGTTTCTTCAATCTTTCCACGATCCACAAAATACATCGCGGGCACCTCTTCTCTATACTTTCTCTAATTTCTCCTTTATTTTATCATGAATCCATGAACAAAACACATCTTCGTCCTAGAAGAATCATGGTACAATCGAAACAAATAGACAGGAGTGACGCTTTATGCCAGAAAGATTTTTTCTTTATGATGAAACTGAATCAACTAAAACACGCTACATCAGTTTTATGGGAGAACACCAACGCTTTGATCTCGCTTTAATCCAAACGGACCGTTATTTTGGCAAACGCCTCGTGTTGGATATCCAGGGCAGCCGCTTTGCCATTATCGGGCAAGATGATTTAGAGGAACCGGGTTATCTTGAACATGCATTCAACTTGACAGAAGAAGAAGCGGCTGAACTCCGAGACTTCTTATGTGAAGTCATTTAGAGCATAGACAAGCGTTGACCGGGCATGCTAGCAGTAAGCGCAAGCACTTCAGTTAGCTTCAGAGTGCTTGAAGCGGTTCATCACCAAAGCAGCCGGAGGTAATGACTGTGTTCTTTAAAGATAACGAAGAAGAATATACCGACTTTTCTAATGTGGAAAAAATGCGTAACTTTTTAACTGTTGAGCAAACGCCCGAAGGTCCCTATGGAGCGCCGCGTGGCAAGTATGAGCCTGTAGAAAATAAATCCACCCCGTGGGAGGAAGGCCAACAATATTATACACCGACCACTTATGAAAACAGGTCTCTTCATCAAGGGATGCCACGCCGATTTCCGGGAGCTCATGACACCCATGATGACAAAGAGAAGAGCCAGGAAAGAGAATATCAGGATATTCCCCCTAATAACACATAAAAAAATCGAGCCTCTGTGCTCGATTTTATTTTTGAATTTTTTTAACGACGAAATAGGCACAGCCAAAATTACAATATTCATATAAGTACTCTTTCAGTGTACTGATTTTTGAATCAAATGCGGCTTTTTGGTTATCATCTTCATAGAAGCCCTTTAATCGAAGCTGTCCGTATCCCCAATCCCCTACGATGTAATCATACTTCGTTAGAATGTCGCTGTAACGCTCTTTAAATACCTCTTCATTGAATCCATTGCTCCGCTCATCAATGACTTCATAACAATGATTTTGGATACAAATCATCTCTCCTCAGTCCTTTCCTTCTCCCTTCATTATAGCCCATCAGCCATTAATTACTAAGAAAAAAATGAACAAAAAGGGGCAATCTACGTGTTGAGGGGGTGTTAACATGAAAAAACCATTGTTAACTGTGGGATTTTCCAGTTTATTGATGCTAGCTGCTTGTAATGCAAATGATGGAAACAATCTTGCCGGCGTAGACAACAATCGAGACGGCAATCGGATAAACGTCGCTGATCGATATGATCGGGATCGCTACGATATGTATAATGGGGATCTTGGAAATGGAAGAGATGGCAGAATTGGCGGATATAACAAAGATGAACGCTCAGATAGAGGCGGCCTAATGACAAACAATCGCCAAGATGGCTTTGGCTATGTCCGTCATCAAAAAGGAACCGTTCAGGGACAAACAGTTTCTTATCGAAATATGCATGTTCTTGACCGGGAACGGGCAGCGGATACGATTGGCAGATTAAGCCTTGACCTGCCTAAAGTGAACGACGCCTCCGTACTCGTAACAGATCAGGAAGTTTTGGTCGCTTATGATACAAATGCGAAAGAAGATAAAGACCGCAGAGAAGTGGCAGAGCAAGTAAAGAGAACAGCATTAAGTGTCGTACCGCGTTGGTACCATGTGTATCTTACTGACGATACTGACCTACGCCGTGATATCGAAAACATTGCACAAACAAATGGTGGAATGGCTGTAGCGCGTGATTCTGTCGGTCGTACAGTTAAATTGATGAAGCAAAGATCACCTCAAGGCTACCAAAAAACAGAAAAAAACAACAATCAAAACACTCAGATGAACCAAAATAACGGAATGAACGGAACAGGCGGTACAAACAGAAATCCACAAAACACGGGCACGCCACAAACAACAGGCACACCAGGAACAAACTGGACAACTGGTCCGGATGATCAAGATGGGGCATTAGATCATACACCTGGCAGAGCTAACCCTTTTACCAACGGGGGAAGCTAACTACACCGTTTATCACAACTAAAAACACCCGGTTTCTCTTTTTTGCATCGTCCTTCGATACTTATAAGAGACCGGGTGCTTCCTTTTTTATGCTACTCTTTGACAGCAGACGCTGAACAAAGCCTCTACCATTTCGGTTTATGCTTCAAGTGTTTCTTTTTCGCCAAGTTCTTGCTTCGCTTTGGCTGCTGAGTTTACCTGTTCATCCGCATGATACGAAGAGCGAACAAGTGGACCAGCTTCACAATGGCTGAAGCCTTTTTTCATGGCAATCTCACGGAGCTCCGCAAATTCATCTGGGTGGTAATATTTCTGGACTTTTAAATGCTTCTTAGAAGGCTGCAGGTATTGCCCCAGCGTAACGATATCTACGTTGTTTGCTCGAAGATCGTCCATCGCTTCCATGATTTCTTCTTTTGTCTCTCCAAGGCCAAGCATAATGCTGGATTTCGTTGGAATATCAGGCTGCATTTCTTTGGCTCTTCGCAAAAACTCAAGCGAACGCTCATATGTAGCACGCGCACGCACTCTCGGTGTCAAGCGCTTTACTGTCTCAATATTATGGTTGAGAATATCTGGACGTGCATCCATGAGCATTTTCAAATTTTCTTCTGTTCCTCCCATATCAGAAGGAAGCACCTCAATAGAAGTAAATGGATTTTTGCGGCGGATCGCCCGTACAGTTTCTGCAAACACAGCTGCCCCACCATCTTTTAAATCATCGCGGGCAACCGCAGTGACTACTACGTGTTTTAAATTCATCAATTCAACAGAGTCCGCAACCCGTTCCGGTTCTGCCCAATCCAATTCAGTCGGTAAGCCTGTTTTCACGGCACAGAAGCGGCAGGCGCGCGTACACACATCACCAAGAATCATGAAAGTAGCGGTTCGGCGTACTGCCCAGCATTCATGAATATTGGGGCATTTTGCTTCTTCACACACCGTATGAAGGTTTTTCTCCCGCATCATTTTTTTCAGGCCTGTATAGTTTTCATTTGTATTCAATTTTATTTTTAACCAATCCGGTTTGCGTAAATGTTCTTCTTTCTTGCTCATTCCTTCATCTCCCATCATTCTGCTTTGAACAATAGCTTCTTTCCTGAAGAAAAACAATCCTGTAGCCACTGTATCATAGTCCATATTCTAACACAATTCTTGTCCTTTTCATGTTTTTCAGACACTTTTCTGTATGAAACAATCATAATTTCACAAAATAAAGAAAGAACGCTAAAAGGGAGAGAATTTCATTGCAAAAATTGATTTGGCTTTTATTTATTACTTTCATTTTAACTGCGTTTCCTGCCGAAGCAGCTGATAATAAAAAAGACGAGCAGATGTATCAAAAACGGATGGAATTGTTTAAAAAAATGGAAGCAGCTACTGCTATTCCATGGTATTATTTTGCCGGCATGGACCAATACGAAAGAAATTTACGATTTGTCCGCAAAGATTTGCCTGAACCGGGCACCATCTCTATTCATATACCCGAGAGCAAATGGGCTGGTCCACTAAACCCTAATCAAAAGGATAAGAATCCCGGCACTATTGCAGTTTTTCAAGGACTAGGTGTAGACGGAGATGGCGATCAGAAAGCCGATCGCCTAAATGGCGAGGATGTACTTGCTGCAATTGGGCGTTATCTTCTTGCCTATGGAACGGATCACGATAATATCAAAATTGCTCTCTGGCGCTATTATGGACGTGACAAAGCAGTTAGCATCATCATCGGCAACGCTAAAATGTATAAAGAGTTTGGAAAGCTTGATCTGCAAGAAAAGGCCTTTCCTCTTCCCCGCCGTTTTAATTACACTTTTAAGAATACATGGGGAGACGCACGCGGCTGGGGAGGGCGCCGCATTCATGAAGGAACAGACATTTTTGCCGATTATGGTGTCCCTGTCCGTTCTACTTCTTACGGAATTGTTGAAATGAAAGGGTGGAACCGTTACGGAGGCTGGCGGGTCGGCATTCGGGACATCAACAATACGTATCATTACTACGCACATTTAAATGGCTTTGCTAAAGACTTAACACTGGGTAAAATCGTTAAACCCGGCACCGTGATCGGCGGAGTGGGAAGCACCGGATATGGGCCTCCTGGTACCTCAGGAAAATTCCCCCCACATCTTCATTATGGAATGTATAAGGACAATGGACGTACGGAATGGTCCTTTGATCCTTATCCTCACTTGAGACAATGGGAAAGAGCCGGCTCCTGATGAAGGAGCCGGTTTTAAGATCGCCTTGACTGATCACTTTCTACACGTAGGAGAGAAAAATATCTCTTTCTTACAGCTCAGCAGTTTATTTCTTCTTTGAAGGCAATTCAATAGAAGGAGACATTCCGCCGCCGCCATTATAGAAATCCGGTACCTCACCAGGGACAATTCCCATAGCGACCGGTATATCCTGTACAACTGTTGTCATCTCAGTAGCGAATGGAACAATAATTTGTACATTTACCTCTACTTCAATAAACACTTCTACATATGCATTGTTAATGCCATATGGCTTTACATTCGATTTGACATTTGATGTTACCTCACCGATAGCATGAAAGCGAATGGGGATTTTAGGTCCCAAGTTGCCAAGCAGAACATTGTTTGTCACTTGACCGAGAGGAACATAGTAGACAATCCCATCGGTGCGATTTGTTTGATCAGTTTCAATTTCCACATCAGATAAAATCTCCAGCGCTTGCAAATTGCCCCGCTCTGCCTCCTTTAAATTTAGTTGAACGAGGTTGGTTGTTTCAGCCATCACCCTGTTAATAATTTTCGCATTTAGCTTTGTCATCGAAGGGTTTTTCGGATCGCTTTCAATAATGTCATTAATGTCCATTACACTGGCGACCTTTTTGTTAATTGCTTTATTAATGACCATAGCAGCAATTTTTTTTGTTTCTGCATGAGCATAACCAATTAAAGTTGGTTTTACATTTTTATTGATGATCCACAAACTTGCAGCTGTTGAAAAAGTAAATAAAACAAGTGTAATTAAGAATACATAGCGAAGAGGGAGCGGCCCTCTTTTCGATCTCCACCTTTTTTGTGCAGCCAAAAAAATCCCTCCTTCTTAGCTAATCTATGCTAAAAAAAGGAAGGATCATGCAACAAAGTTTCATTCCTTGCCGTGAAAACCGTAGTGGAGCAATTTCCATTCCATGACGTCCCGCAGAAACTCTGGCATAAAATGTTTTTTATTCGGTGACCGGTACAGTTCAGGGAAAAATTGTCCGTAGGCAAACATATCCAATGTGGCGATCTTATATTGCTTACTATCCACGATGTCTTCCTGATTAATCTTAAAGCTGTAGCGCTCCATATCCACGCTTAAGTGATCATATACAAACCGTCCCATTACTTTTCCTCTAAAGCCCAGTCCCTTGATCGGCAGATGAGGCCATTTCTCATCCGTTGTCTGCTTGAGTACTTCCTTTAACTCTGCTCCTGAAATTTCAATAACACAAGGATTAATCGGATGGGGGAGCATTCGGTGAATATCATATTTCGTGACGGTACCAGCCTGGAGGCCACCAAGAAAAAGACCAGCATTTAACAATGCTCCGTCTGCCTTGCACCATTCCCTAAGCGCCTCACAAAGCAGCTGGGGAAGCTCTGATGGAGCAAACCAATCACTCGTTAACGGAGCCGGTAAAGAGATAACCGGTTGACTGAGCGCTCTCTTCCCCTCTTGTTCATACCCCTCTATCTCCTGCTGTTCATTGATTGGTGCCAGCAATTCTTCTGCTGTGCTATATACACGTGCTTTCTTTTCGAGAATTTGCTTTTTTTCCATGTCTACTTGAAGCATAACGTGCCCCACATAATAACCAAATCGACCAGCTGCGGCAAGCAGTGTGTTCTCCAGCCTTTTGCCTTCATGAAGCAAATGATGAGTATGAGCTCCAAGCACCACATCCACTTCTGGAAGATTATGAGCAATTTTTTCATCTTCATAAATACCTAAATGAGAAAGGATGACAATAATATCCGCTTTCTTGCTCAGTTCAAGCACTTGTTGCTTCAATTCAGGAATAGGCTGGGTCAACTTCCAGCCAAGCTGTTCATATGCTCCTGAGAAGAAGGCAGTGGCTCCGGTAAGCCCCAAGGTCATCCCATTAGACAGATGAAGAACATCAAAAGGCTGCGCCCATTGAGGCCGTTCACCATTATCATCATAAAGATTAGCGAGCACGACTGGAAAGCGGGCTTCCTCATATAAAATATCGAGCCCTTCTTTTGGTAAGGTAATTCCCTCGTTGTTCCCAATCGTTACAGCGTCATATCCCGCTTCGTTCAACAGCTCGATATTTCTTTTCCCGAGCGATCCCTCTGTCATCGGGTGTGACCGGTCAACATGATCGCCAATATCGAAGATAAGGACACTTTCCCCTGCCTCTTCATGCCATTTTCTCCGTTCCTGCAAAAAGCGGCGGATTCGCGGCCAATTCTCAAAATGGCTATGAAGATCATTCGTGTGATAAATGTGAATCGTTTCCTTCAAACTCTCACCTCCGCCTCGTTATGCGATCCCTTCATAGATTAAGCGAATACCCGTGATAATTAAAATAATCCGCAGAACCATTACTAGAGCATTGGATTGCATTCTCGTATTTAGAAACGCCCCCAGTTTGGCTCCAATCCAGGCACCAGGTACAATCAATGCAGCATACAGCCAAATTACATTACCTAATACTACATGTGTAATGGAGCTAACCATCGCCGATAAGAAAATCATAAACATCGAGGTTGCCACCGCTACATGCGGAGGAAACGCGAACAATAGGATCATTGCCGGTACCATTAATGCGCCTCCGCCGATCCCAAAAATCCCTGAACAAAAGCCAACAAAAAAAGCAATAAAGATAGCGGTAAGCGGTTGAAAGCGATATGTATAAACCTTGCCGCTTCTTTCAGTGAATTCACGGGTAATCCCACCTCTCAACTTGGCGGGAAGCGGCTTTATTTTAGAGCGAAAGAGTAAAATGATCGCCATGATAATCATAAAGGCACCAAAATAAATGTAAAAAGAATGGGTGCTTAACGCTTTGTTGACAAAGGCACCGACAATTCCGCCAGGTCCGCTTCCAATAAAAAAAAGCAGGCCGCTTTTATAATCAACCGTTTTATATTTCATGTAAGCAAGCGTTGAAGACAATCCTGTAAAGATCATGACGACAAGCGATATTCCGACCGCCTGCTGCGGAGAAATCTGAGAGAACCATGCAGTCGACGCGCTAAAAAAAAGAAGGGATGGAACGATAATTATGCCTCCTCCAATCCCCGCAAGTGCCCCAAGTGAACCGGCTGCAAAACCAATGGCCAGAAGAATAATCCACTCCATTTGGAGCCCTCCTTAAAATAGATCAAGCTGGCGTGAGGCCAGATTCTCATACGTTAAGCCAGCTAGCTGAATAAACTGCTTAGCATTATCAGCGGCATCTCCGCCGGAATTGTTATTAAAAAGCATGTAGACCTGTTTACTTTGCTTTTGAAGTTCTTTTGTAAAACCCACCCACTGATGTAATTCCTCTTCATTATAGCGGTATAAATAACGCACGTCGCGCCAATTTTTATTTCCTTGCTTTTGCCACCCCTGTTTATTCCGACCGTGCAAACGCACAAGTGTTTTTTCCGCATCAGTCGCACGCAAAACAAGCGGCACCGATCCTTCTCCCGCCTGCGGTTCATCACAAACGGTATGAATCCACTTTTCATTCTTTAAAAAAGTAATTGTCTTTTCTAGAAAATCCGGCGAATACCACGATTGGTGACGAAACTCAACGGCGAGGGGCAAATCTCCCATTAATTCCTTACAGTAACGTAAGTACTCCACGTTCTTACGCTGACAATCAAACCACGGCGGGAACTGGAACAACACCATCGCGAGCTTTCCCGCTTGTTTCATCGGCGCAAGCGACTCGATAAACGCCTTAAACATCTCTTCCTTTGATTCAAATGGAATCTCTCCCCGCTCGTGCCCTGTCATGCCTTGGTAAGCTTTGACGACAAATTGAAAACTCTCCGGGGTTTCATCCACCCATTTTTGCATATTGCGCAGCGGCTGTACTGCGTAAAAACTGGCATCCACTTCAACAGTTGGAAAGTGAGCGCCATATTCCTTCAGCTTATCCCGGGAAGCAATGCCGCTTTTATAAAGCGTGTCATGGTCCCCCCAGCCGGTTACACCTACATATAACATCGACATCCACCTCTCTCTTATTTTAGCATATCATCATTGTTCTTTACTTATTATCCACTTATAACTGAAAACTAACATAACCGCTATTCCTTTAAAGAACCAATCTTTTCTCAATCCTCTTTCTCTATGTCAACTTGTTTTTGGACCATAGAAAAAAGCAGCTCTTGAGCTGCCTCTTCAGACGAAAAATTAACCGATTGAACCTTCCATTTTGAATGTAACTAATCTGAATAAAACAATCAAATAGAATCCACTAAAAATATCGACAGATCCAACACTTTACAAAATCACCTTACGAATGAACAAGATATTAACATAAACTATTTAGGCATACATGAGGAATCAAAGCTGTCGCTACTATCGGATAGCTTCTAATCATGGAAATCAATGTAGAGATTATCATTGTCTAAAATATTAAACTTATAGGTTATATGCTGACTCTTCATAAAAAAGTGAGAAGGAAATTAACTTTCTCCTCCCCTTTAAATCGCTTTATGCTTAAAGCTCATCAAACCTAATAATAAAAACACGATAAAGCTACCGCCTGTTACAAGAAGCACTTGGCTTATCGGAACGAAGAAGAGCCCTGACATGCTGTCTTCCATATACATCATAAAGAATGGCTGTGACCATGGATAATAAGGACCAAAGCGTTCTGAATTGATGGCTAAAATACTTGGCAATGTAAAAATAACATTTAACGTAAAGGCTACGGCAAAACTTCGCCAATGCATAGCTGCCCAAAGTTGTAATGCGATCATCGGAAATGTAGCCAACCAGCCACCTAAAATGAACTTTATAATTACGACGAACGGAAAGCTTTCCTCAAATCCATTCATAGTACCTGCAATATACACCACCACACCATAAATTAGTTGAATCACTAAGACTAGCATAGCGTTTAAAACAAATTTGGCCAAATAAATTTGCGAACGTGTCACAGGTAATGCTACGAGCTGTTTCCAGCCACCTGCTTGATGCTCGTAGCGACAAATGATACCTGCTAACACGCCTGTGATTAAGGGCAAAAATAATAAAGCATATGGCAAGTTCATAAATAAAAATAAGCCATGCCATGGATTTATGCCTTTCATCTGCTCTGTCATAGGGTTCGCAGCGCCTATAAATAATGTGAGAAGCGGACCGATAACAAGTAGCGCGTAAATGTTATTGCGTTTTAGCTTATACCATTCCGCTTGTAATAATGAGAAAAACATTTACTTCGCATCCTTTCGATAAAAGTCATACATGCCCATAAGAAAAACAACCACTCCCACACTAATGCCTAATCCTACGTTCCAAGTTGGGTTCAATAAGTTAATCCATTTCCAAGGCATCCAATCAGGTAATGAGAAAGCAGAATAGGTCAGTAAAAATTGCACAATTCCTGTAGTAATCGCAACTGATTGGGACTTACTAACAACAGAAATCCATAATTGCACTGCAACAATCGGCAAAACGGCTAACACAGGCAATATACTTTGCCTAGCTATTGCTTCATATGGAATAGCTTGATCAAAATTTAAAACCATGCCATAGATAAGTGTGAAAATCATTAATAGTACGGAAGCTAGTATGAGGTAACTCAATACCACAAAGAACTTGGCAGCATATAACTTTTTTTTGGATAATGGCAAGGCCAATTGTTGCTTCCAGGCATTGGTTTCCTCTTCAACTCCGGCAATTTGCACCGCTAATATGACGCTGCCAAGTACGATAGCAAGAGGGATGAACCCTTGAACATTCATTAAGTAATAACCCCAATGGTCCTGGTTTTGTTCCATTAACCATTCTTTGCGCACACCGTAATTCACCATTTGCAAAGCCACAACACCAAATCCGCCAAGAAATGATAGAATTAAAAACCCTTTGCGTTTTATCTTGGCAAACTCTGCTTGCATTAACGTCATCATGCTAAAGATGCCTCCTCTATCATGCGAAGGAAAATGTCCTCTAATGAGCGCTGCTCTTCTTCTATACGGTAAATAGCAATATTTTGTTCGATTAGTTTTTGAACAGCCCATGCCACCTCATCATCAGCGAAGGACTCACAGTATAACCATTTTCCTTCTACTTCTCCGCCCACAGCTTGCTGCGCTTTTTGTACATCGCTTACACGCATACGTAAACGACGCTTTGCTAAAGTGCGCATCGTTTGAATATCATCTTGATAAATGATTTTTCCTTTAGCAATCACACCAATAGTCGTGGCTATTTGGTCGATCTCTGAAAGCAAGTGACTCGAAATAATAATCGTTTTCCCTTCCTTTGCCAAGTCTTTAATAAGCGTACGCATTTCAATAATGCCTTCTGGATCTAATCCATTTGTAGGCTCATCTAAAATTAATAACTTGGGTTCATGCAATAAAGCTTGGGCAATCCCTAAACGTTGTTTCATACCAAGCGAAAAACCTTTTACCTTTTTATCTGCTACATGACTTAATCGCACCATCTCCAATACATGAGCAATGCGTTCTTCAGGTACTTGTAGAACCTTACGTAAAACCTCCAAATTTTCTTTTGCTGTTAAATGGGGGTAGTATGATGGATTTTCAACTAATGAACCAACCTGTTGTAAAATTTTCTTTCGATGCTTTTTTAGATCTTGGTTAAAAATTTGAATTTCGCCAGCTGTTGGTTTCATTAAGCCTAACAACATGCGTATAGTCGTTGATTTCCCTGCTCCATTCGGACCTAGAAATCCATAAATTTCGCCTTCTTTAATTTTTAAATCAACGTTTGAAACAGCTGTATGTTTATCAAATTTCTTAGTTAAGTTTTTTGTTTTAACGATGTAAGTCATCTCATTCACCTCACTTTTAACTTTAAGCGCTGGAGTTTAAAGCAAAGGTTAAGTTTGTTTAAAATTCGTTTAAAAAAGCGTAGCCGAGTATCTCGGCTACGCTTTTTAATCTTTTGGGTATAATTGAACAGTCGTACCGTAAGCCGTACTATCAATAACCAAGGATAAGTTCATTTTCTCAGCCATTAACTCAACGATGGAAAGCCCAATTCCGGCTCCTTTCGTATGAGCATGATCCACAAAGCCTTGCCCTTTATCTCTAACCATAATTTGATTATTCTGCACCACAACTCGAATAAACTTGCCTTCATTTGCGTGGCGCAGCACATTTTGTAATAAATTATCCAATATACGTTCAAGCCATAATTTATCAATATGCCATGACAGCTCTTCAACCTCTAATTCCACCTTAAAACCTTGTTCTTCAAACAACGGATACCACGATGCGATACTTTGATTCACAAGGCGGTCGATGCGCGTGTCTTTAGCATGATAGCGCATCTTATTAGCTGTGAGTAATGAATAAGACATTAAGTTCTCGATTAAGTGACTCATCATGCTAATAGAATGATCTAAATGCTGTGCCTGATCAGCGGATACATTTTGTAATTGTGCACGCATTTTGGTCAGTGGTGTTTTTAAGTCATGTGATAAATTTGCAATCAATTCTCGACGTAATTGCTCTTCTTCCAGCTCTCGCTTTTTAGCTTCTCGAAGTTCGTCAACCATATTGTTAAAGGCTTGTTCAACAGCTCCGATTTCGTCTTTTTTCTTCACTTCTGTGCGAATGGGCAAACCATCCATCTCACGAATTGTCATAGCCTCTTCTAAGTTGACTAAACGCTTTAAAATACGCATAAAAAACAACAACGAAATACCTAAAAAAGCAAACATTAATAAGAAGGCGATGTATAAAAAACCGGATTCCATTTTAGCAGGCTCTAATGTGTCACGCTCAATTTGTAAAACTAAAAATCCATTTTCATCCTTGTTACCTACGAAACGGATAACAGTGAAAGTTGGGCTGCCATAATGCGATTGGATAAAGCGTGTAGTCGTTACCGTGTCCCAGTGTTCAGGTATTTTCGAAGCGGCATGAACGTACCATTTTTTCACAAGCTTGCCATTAGAATTCACATAAAAAAAGCTAGCTTGAGAGTATTGGGTATGCCAATCTTGAACAATTCCATCCACATCATCTGTAGTAGCCTCATATACATCTTCAGTCCATCTTTCTTCAATCTCTTCTATAGTAGGCACTTTTGAGACTAAACGTTCGAAGTTTATACCAACCATGTACAATATCACAACAAGCTGCAAAAAACCTAAAGCTATAAGAATTAAAACAATGTATTTTGTAAGCAATGAATGCCAAACCTTTTTCATGCTCTCACCCGATAACCAATGCCCCTTACGGTTTCAATAATTTGAGGTTGTGATGGATCTTGCTCAATCTTTTCACGTAAATAACGAATATGAACCATTAGCGTTTTATCGCCATCGATGTAAGTCTCTTGCCATACTGCTTCATACAGCTGTTCCTTTGTTAAAATTTGATTAAGATGCGTAATAAAATAGCGCAGTAAACCATATTGTGTCTGTGTCAATAATATCTCTGCACCCGACTCTCTATTATGTACAGTAAAATCTTTAGTGCGAATTTCAATATGTTTTAATCGAATCGTTTCGTCCGTTTTATTAAAACGGCGTAGTAAAACTTGTATACGCGCAATAATTTCTTCTGCCTGGAAAGGCTTTGTCACATAATCATCTGCTATACTCAAGCCTTCTAGCTTATCATCTAACATCGAACGCGCTGAAAGCATTAAAATTGGAATTCCTTCATATTCACGCTTTAATTTTCGTGCAATTGAAAAACCGTCCAACCCTGGTAGCATAATATCTAATATCGCGACGTCTGGCACAAATTTATCTTTACTTTCCTCATATGTTTCAAAAGAACGATAAGCGTGTACATTGAAGCCCGCTTGTATCAGCGCTTGTTTTAGCCAATCTGCAATTTCAACCTCATCTTCAATATATAAAACGTGTATCATCTCACTACTCCTTTTGATATATACAATAGCATAACACCTGAATTCCACAAATTGTGAATCATATCATTACTAAATGCTCTGCGAATACACTACTGAATAAGATGCTTACTACATAATCGATAAAAAAGCACCTGATTGATTCAAGCAAGCTAAGCTGAATGACTTGTGACACAAAAGAAGGAGAGGACAAAAAACCCCCGCCACAACGTTGTGGACTGACCCCATAAAGTGAGACAAATAAAAAACACCTTTAAGTTGAAAACGAGTATGGGATACTCGAAAATAACTTGGAGGTGTTTTTCTATGGGGACAAGAGTCAGTTATCCAGCGGAAGTAAAAATGAAGGCTGTAAAAATGAGATTAGCTGGGGTGCCGGTCAAAGAAGTCTTAAAGGAATTAAACATTCGAAATAAGACACAGCTTAAAACATGGATGAAATGGTACAAAGCAGGCGAGTTTCATCGATTTGAACAGCCAGTGGGCAAGCAGTATTCCTTCGGAAAAGGGGCTGAGTATGAAAGTGAAACAGAGAAACTGAAGGCAGAAAATCGGTATTTGAAACAGCAGATTGAAGTACTAAAAAAGTACAAAGAATTGGAGAGGAAGTGGTCCCAGAAACAGCTGTAGAATTAGTAAAAGAACTCCAAACCAGCATGCCCGTCAGGGAAATATGCCGGCATCTCGGCATTGCTAGATCCACTTATTATCGCTGGAAGAGCAGGAGCCGGAAAGAAACAGCCAGGCAGATCGTTGAACGAAAAATCGGCACGTTGTGCCGGGACCTTAAGTTTCGATATGGTTATCGTAAAATCACGGCCTTATTAAAACGAGAGATGTCGATTAACCATAAAGCGGTACAGCGTGTAATGCAGAAGTATGGCTGGCAGTGCCGGGTAAAAGTGAAGAAACGCAAACGAACAGGACAGCCCTGTCATATTTCCGATAACCTGTTAAAAGGAGATTTCCAGGCAAATCAGCCTCTTCAAAAGCTCGTCACAGATATTACATACTTGCCTTTTGGCCAGAAACAGCTGTATCTTTCAAGTATTCAGGATTTATTTAACGGCGAAATCATTGCCTATTCTTTAGGAAGCTGCCAGAATACAGATTTTGTGCTACATACGCTGGCCCAGCTGCCACCCCTCCCAGAGGGATGCATTCTGCACAGCGATCAGGGATCTGTGTACACATCTTATGCTTATCAGCAGGCAGTCAAAGAAAAAGGCATTACCATGAGTATGTCCCGGAAAGGGACACCCTCTGATAATGCCTCCATCGAATCGTTTCATTCCTCGCTAAAGTCTGAAACATTCTATCTCGACGAGTTGACAAGCACTACGACGGCTACCGTAGAGCAAACTGTCGAAAGCTATATTCACTATTATAACCATATCCGTATTCAAGCGAAACTAAACAACCAGCCACCGGTCAAATATCGGCAGCTGGCTGCTTAAAGGTGTTTTGATCCCTGTCTCAAAAATAGGGGTCAGTCCCGTTGATATGGCGGGGGTTTCTTATATGTTATCCTATTGAACCTTCCATTTCGAACTTAATCAGACGGTTCATCTCAACCGCATATTCCATTGGAAGTTCTTTTGTAAACGGCTCAATGAAGCCCATGACGATCATTTCTGTCGCTTCTTCCTCTGAAACGCCACGACTCATTAAGTAGAATAATTGTTCCTCAGACACTTTTGACACTTTTGCTTCATGCTCAAGTGAAATGTTGTCGTTCAAAATTTCATTGTAAGGAATTGTATCCGATGTCGACTGGTTATCCATAATAAGTGTATCACACTCAATGTTAGAGCGTGCCCCCTCGGCTTTGCGGCCAAAATGGACAACACCGCGGTATGTGACCTTTCCACCGTGCTTTGAGATTGATTTTGACACGATTGTAGAGGACGTGTTTGGCGCTAAATGAATCATTTTGGCACCTGCATCCTGATGCTGTCCTTTGCCGGCAATAGCAATGGACAACGTCAAACCGCGTGCGCCTTCGCCTTTTAAAATAACCGCTGGATATTTCATTGTTAATTTTGAACCGATATTTCCATCGATCCATTCCATGGTTGCATTCTCTTCACATACCGCACGCTTTGTTACAAGGTTATATACGTTATTAGCCCAGTTTTGAATAGTTGTATAACGGCAATAGGCGTCTTTGCGGATGACAATTTCGACCACCGCACTATGCAAAGAATTTGTTGTATAAACCGGTGCTGTACATCCTTCTACATAGTGAACAGAAGACCCTTCGTCAGCGATGATTAGCGTACGCTCAAATTGCCCCATGTTTTCAGAATTAATTCGGAAATAGGCTTGCAGCGGTGTATCTACCTTCACGCCTGGTGGTACATAGATGAATGAACCGCCTGACCATACAGCAGAATTCAATGCCGCAAATTTATTATCAGTTGGCGGAATGACTGTCGCCCAGTATTTGCGGAAAATCTCTTCGTTTTCTTTTAATGCAGAATCTGTATCTTTAAAGACGATCCCAAGTGATTCTAAGTCTTCCTTCATGTTGTGATACACTACTTCGGATTCATATTGAGCAGAAACACCTGCGAGGTACTTTTGCTCTGCTTCCGGAATACCAAGCTTATCAAACGTTTGTTTAATTTCTTCCGGCACTTCATCCCATGAACGTTCTGCCCGTTCAGAAGGTTTTACGTAGTAGTTGATTTCGTCAAAGTTTAAAGCGGATAAATCTCCACCCCATTGTGGCATAGGCATATTGTAAAAATGCTCAAGCGACTTCAAACGAAAGTCCAGCATCCATTCAGGCTCATCTTTTAATTTGGAGATTTCTTCAACAATTTCACGTGTCAAGCCGCGTTCTGAACGGTACACTGAAACGTCTTTATCTCGAAAGCCATATTTGTAATCCCCGATCTCCGGCATTTTTTTAGCCATGTTTCATTCCTCCTGTTAGTTTTATTATTCTTGCTCAGACAAGCCTTTTTCCATGGCCTTCCATGCAAGCGTCGCACATTTGATGCGGGCAGGAAATTTAGCTACTCCCTGCAATGCCTCAATGTCGCCAAGATCCAAATCATCTGGATAGTCGTTTCCTTGCATCATTTCTGAAAAGACCTTTGAAAGTTTTAAAGCTGTCTCTATATCTTTGCCTTTAACCGCTTGTGTCATCATGGAGGCAGAAGCCATTGAAATGGAACATCCTTCTCCATCAAATTTCGCTTCTGACACTTTTCCACCTTCTACATTCATTGTGAGATGAATGCGATCTCCACAAGTCGGGTTATTCATATCAATAGTTAACGTGCCGTCTTCTAACTGTCCTTTATTACGAGGATTCTTATAGTGATCCATAATGACTTGGCGATACAGCTGATCTAAGTTATTAAAAGACATCACTGAAATACTCCTTTGTTTTAACGAGTCCCTGGACGAGCTTATCGACATCTTCTTCCAAATTGTACACATAGAAGCTTGCTCTTGCAGTTGCTGAACATTCCAGCCACTTCATGAGGGGTTGCGCACAATGATGGCCTGCCCGAACAGCAATTCCTTCCGCATCAAGCACAGTCGCTACATCATGAGGGTGCACATCGGCCAAATTAAATGTAACAAGTCCAGCACGCTTTTCACCGGCAAGCGGTCCATAGATTGTCATGCCTTCAATTGTACTAAGCCGTTCCATTGCATAGTCAGCTAAATGATGTTCATACTTCTCAATCTCATCAAGACCGATCTCTTCAAGAAAATCAATAGCTGCGCCTAAGCCAATGGCTCCCGCAATAATCGGCGTGCCGCCTTCAAATTTCCAAGGAAGCTCCTTCCATGTTGAATCATTAAGCCCCACAAAATCAATCATTTCGCCGCCAAATTCCACCGGTTCCATGTTTTCAAGAAGTTCCTTCTTGCCGTACATTACACCAATGCCGGTTGGCCCGCACATTTTATGACCCGAAAAAGCAAGAAAATCGCAATTTAACTCTTGAACATCAATCTTCATATGCGGAGCAGTCTGTGCTCCATCTACAACCATGACGGCTCCTTTTTCATGAGCGATCTCGGTAATTTCTTTGATCGGGTTAATCGTGCCGAGCACATTTGACACCATCATAATAGAAACAATTTTCGTCTTTTCTGTAACTATTTCCTTTACATCTTCAAGCGAAACTGTTCCATTGTTCTGAAGCGGTAAATATTTCAGCACCGCCCCTTTTTCTTTAGCAAGCTGCTGCCAAGGAATAATGTTGCTGTGATGCTCCATGTAGGTGATGACGATTTCGTCGCCCTCACCTACATTTGCCCGTCCATAGCTTTGAGCAATCGTGTTAATAGAGGTTGTCGTTCCTCTTGTAAACACAATTTCTTCACGAGCCCTTGCATTAATAAATTTACGTACCTTATCGCGCGCACCTTCATAGGCATCCGTTGCTCGGTTACCAAGTGTATGCACGCCCCGGTGCACGTTAGAATTGTACTGACGATAGTAGTTGTCAAGCGCTTCAATTACCTGTACAGGCTTTTGAGAAGTCGCTGCATTATCTAAATACACAAGCGGATGACCGTTCACTTCTTGATCAAGAATAGGGAAATATTTTTTAATTTCCTTGGCGTTCATCAGCGTACTTTCCTTTCAATCACTTCAGTCAGTTGCTTTTTCACGCCTTCAATTGGCATTTTTTCAACAACTGGTGCTAAAAATCCATGAATGATTAAACGTTCAGCTTCATTACGGTCGATTCCTCGGCTCATCAAATAGTATAGCTGCAACGGATCTACACGGCCAACGGAGGCAGCATGGCCAGCTGTTACATCATCTTCGTCAATGAGAAGGATTGGGTTAGCATCGCCGCGTGCTTTCTCACTAAGCATTAAAACACGTGATTCCTGCTCTGCATTTGACTTAGAAGCACCGTGCTCAATTTTGCCAATACCGTTAAAGATAGACTTAGCGGCATCTTTCATCACACCATGCTTTAAGATGTAACCTTCTGTATGCTTACCAAAATGAACGACTTTAGTAGTAAAGTTTTGAGATTGGCTGCCACGACCGACAACCACTTGTTTTGTATCGGCAAATGAGCCGTCTCCAATCAGATTCGTAACATTCTCAGAGACTGTGTCACCATCATTCATCATGCCTAGCGCCCATTCAATGCGAGCGTCACGGCCTGTAACTCCGCGGCGGTTCACATAGGTTGTTACCCCACTTGCCAAATTATCAACAGCACCATAAACAACTTTGGCATTTGTACCGGCAGCTACTTCTGCCACAATATTTACTACTCCATTTTCAGGTGTAACCGTCGACACATAGTTCTCTACGTAAGTCACTGAGCTATTGTCATCCGCTACAACAAGCACGTGATTGAACAACACGGCTTTCTCGTTATCTTGAATATACACAGCCTGAATTGGTTCTTTAACTTCAACGTTTTTCGGTATATATAGAAAAGCTCCACCATTCATTAAAGCTGCATGCAAAGCTGTGAGTCTATGTTCGTCCGGTTTCACTACGCTAGTCATAAAATACTTTTGAACAAGATCGCTATGCTCGCGAACAGCAGTGGCAATATCTGTGAAAATTACACCCTGTTCTGACAGATCCTCGGAAATAGCGAGGAAAGCCGGTGTCTGGTTGCGTTGAATATAAAGGTTTTTATTAACCTCTTCAAGATTGATTAACGACTTTACCTGTTCCGGAAGCTCTTCAAGAGAAGCAAATGGCTCACTCGTTACTGTATGAGAAGGAAATTGTGTAAAGTTCCAATTCGTAATTTTCGTTTTTTCTGCTTTTGGCAGCGGCAATTCCTCCGCTTTTTCAAGGGCTGTCAGGCGTAAATCAGCCAGCCATTGTCCCTCGCCTTTTTCTGCTGAAAAAGAGCGGATATACTCTCGATCTACTGGTAGGTTTGTTTCTACAGTCATGTCCGTCCTCCTAGTTATCCAACTTTCGTTTATCGATAAAGAAAACCGCTTCTTTATTTTGCATTGCCTCTCAAGGTATAACCTGTTCTAGCTGTGTAGCTGAAACATGCCACACAGCCAGAATGGCTTACATGTATTGTCCCAAAAAAGGCAGCACCGCTTTTCTTTGTACAGCTCCGTCTTTTTTGGGAATGGAAGCCCTATGCTTGTCTTCCCAGAATAGGCGGCTCTGCTTTTTGTTCTTACTGGCTTACTGTTTCGTCTTCGATGCCTAGCTCTTGTTTGATCCAATCGTACCCTTCCGCTTCAAGGCGTTGAGCAAGCTCTGCTCCACCTGATTTCACGACACGGCCTTGCATCATAACATGAACTACATCAGGTGTAATATAGTTAAGAAGACGCTGATAGTGAGTGATCATTAAGCAGCCAAAATCTTCGCTGCGCATTTCATTGATTCCTTTAGCTACTACTTTTAAGGCATCAATATCAAGCCCTGAGTCGATCTCATCAAGGATCGCGATTTTCGGTTTAATCATCATCAATTGTAAAATTTCATTACGTTTTTTCTCCCCGCCTGAGAAGCCTTCATTTAGGTAACGTTGTGCCATGTCTTGGTCCATTTCCAATAGATCCATTTTTGAATCCATTTCACGGATAAATTTCATTAAAGAAATTTCATTTCCCTCTTCACGGCGGCTATTAATAGCAGAGCGAAGGAAATCGGCATTCGTTACTCCACTAATCTCGCTTGGATATTGCATAGCAAGGAAGAGACCGGCACGCGCGCGTTCGTCTACTTCCATTTCAAGAACATCCTCTCCGTCCAATTCAATGCTTCCGCTCGTTACTTCATATTTAGGATGACCCATAATAGCTGCAGATAAAGTGGATTTACCTGTTCCATTTGGTCCCATAATTGCGTGGAACTCTCCACCTTTTATTTCAAGATTTACACCTTTTAAGATTTCTTTTCCATCAATGGATACGTGTAAATCTTTAATTGTTAATGTTGAAGCTGTCATGTCCATACCTCCGTAATCATCGAAGCAAATCGATGTTTATTATCATTCTCAATTTATTCTCATTACAATCTTATAACAAATGAAAATTATATTCAACCGGTCTGACTGAATTGTCCCGGATATTTGATGATAGTTCATCCTTCATATGAAATCAAGGGAAATGGGAGCCATTTTTCTTAGTTTCTCCCTTGTTTATTTATCTTATTTACAATAGATTTTCTTTTTGAATCATAGAAAAAGCCAGCATGTGTGCTGGCTTTCAGATGGTTGGCAAACTTCCGCGTTCTTTATTGCTATAGCAATTTCGCTCCTGGCGAGTTTTATGGCTTCAAAGACAGTCGTTTTCAATATTTGCGGTAATTTTGTTTTGAACCTTCAAAGTCGGCTCATACGCTAAATTTGAAGGTTTACTTATATGCAATTTTATTATGAAAGATGGTTCGTAAATTTACGGTTGTGATCAGCAACCATTCGTCGGCTCTCCACATATTCCTCTTCACGTTGACGTTCAACATTCATTCTCACTTCATGATTTTGGCGGTACACCTCATATCCAACTCCACGGGATCCATGCATAGCCTTTTCCATACTGTCTGTGTACTGCAAATTCAGTGAGTTTAACGAGTTAATGGGGAATCAATCCTTTCGGTTTTTAGAATGAAATTTTCTTACAGGAACTATCGTAACAGTCTTTCCTTTTTTTCACAAAAGGCATATGAACTGCTCTTACCTGCTCACGCGTGATTTTGCGTGCTTCCTGTCTTTTATATAACCCCATTCTCAAAATTTAAACCATATCCTGCTTGATTCTTAATTTTCCGAAAGAGTCCCCATTCTGTCGTTTTAATGATTTACTTTTAATTCATCGATCGCTTCCTGTACAAGTGTTACTGCCTGGCTCATTGCCGCCCCACCTCCAAAAGCTGCGGCCACACCAAGCGATTCATAAATTTCCTGTTCACTGCACCCTTGATCCAAGCAGCCTTTCACATGATAAAGGATGCAATATTCATCTTGTGAATAGACGCTAATGCCGAGAGCAATCAGCTGCTTTTCTTTTTGGCCGATTTCTCCCTCCTTAAAACACTCTGCCGTAAATGCATTAAAATGACCAGCGAGCCCAGGCATTTTTTTTGTAAATGTGCCAAGCCCCTCTTTATATTCTAATAACGCTGCTTCTGTTGATGTTAAAACTTCTCTGTCCATAGGATAGCCTCCTCTGTTTTTATCTTTTTTAATATGCAGCAAGTAAAAAAGCTTTATTCAAATAAAGAATAAGAAAAGATTTTTCAGCCAAACAGAGAACTGGCCTTTACGATGAAACATAAAAACACCTGCAAGGGACTCCTTGCAGGTGTTTTTATCTTTATTTGTTAACCGGTACGACTGCTCCGCCCCACTCTTTCAAAATAAAATCCTGAATTTCTTTTGAATGAAGGACTTCTACCAGCGCTTTGATTTTTTCTTTGTCTTCATCGCCCTTGCGGACAGCAATAACGTTTACGTATGGTGAATCTTTGTCTTCAATAGCGATTGAATCCTTTAACGGATTTAAACCAGCATCGATTGCATAGTTAGAGTTAATGAGAACTGCATCGCCTTCTCCGTTGTTATAGGCCTGTGGAAGAAGAGCGGCTTCATAATTATAATCAAACTTCAAATCTTTTTTGTTCTCCGCGATATCTTCAACTGTCGCTTCCTCTTTCTTTACGCCGTCTTTTAATTTAATGAGTCCTTCTTTTTCAAGCATGGTTAAAATACGTCCGTGGTCTGCAACCGAGCTGCTCATTAAAATAGTTGCCCCTTTTGGAAGTTCCTCAAGGGTTTTATATTTCTTAGAATATACACCGATCGGTTCAATATGAATGCCGCCAGCATTTACAAAATCATAGCCATGCTCTTTCTTTTGAGACTCAAGATAAGGGATATGCTGGAAATAGTTAGCATCCAAATCTCCCTCTTCTAAAGACTTGTTCGGTAATACATAATCTTGGAATGTTTCAACCTTCAGATCATAACCTTTTTTCTCAAGCAACGGCTTAGCTTCTTCTAAGATCACCGCGTGTGGTACGTTCGAAGCACCAACAACGATTTCCTTATCTTCTTTGCCGCCTTCTTTTGCTTTCTCATCTTTCTTATCATCTGAGCCGCCACAGGCAGCCAACGCAAACACAACTACTGCAGTTAACAAAGTAAGCAACCACTTTTTCATCTTTCTTCCCCTCCTAAAATTTATCTTTTATCTAACTTATTAGTAATAAGATCACCAATCAATTGAATCACAAACACAATGATTAAAATAATAATCGTAGCAACCAAAGTGACATCATTCCGGCTGCGCTGGAATCCATCCAGATAAGCAAGATTCCCCAGACCGCCAGCTCCAATCACACCTGCCATGGCCGTGTAGCCAACCAGAGCGATCGCTGTAACAGTAATCCCAGAAACAAGCGCTGGCATTGATTCAGGAAGCAGTACTTTAAAGATAATCGTACTCGTTTTTGCTCCCATTGCTCGCGCTGCCTCAATGACTCCTTTGTCAATTTCACGCAGGCCGATTTCAACCATGCGCGCATAGAAAGGAGCTGCCCCGATGATAAGGGCTGGCAGTGCCGCATTTTCACCGATCATTGTACCGATAAGCGCTTTTGTAAATGGAATTAATAAAACAATCAATATAATGAAAGGAATGGAACGAAAAATATTAACAAAAGCAGAGACAATGCTGTAAATTACTTTATTGCTCCATATATTTCCTTTAGCTGTCAAAAATAACAGCAGACCAAGGAGTATGCCCAAAATAAAGGTAGCCACCACGGATATACCCGTCATATAAAGGGTTTCATTTGTCGCTTCCCACATTTTTTCCCAATCAACATTAGGGAACCATTGTTCAAGCATGATGGATCACCTCCGAGCTGACTTCTTGCTTGTCGAGATAGGCCACTGCTTGTGCCACTTCCTCTGGTTCACCCGTTAAATGAACGAATAGTGAACCATACGCACCGTTTTGCGTCTGCGACACTTTCCCTTGGACGATATTTACCGCTATGTTAAATTGACGGATTAAATTCGTAATGATTGGCTGCTCTGCACTTTCACCAATAAAAGTAAGCTTGACTACCTTGCCATTTGGAAACTGTTCAAGCAAGTGCTCTATGGTTTCTTTTGATTCTTCTGGCTCGGTCACTTGTTGAACGAACCGCTTTGTAATTGGCTGCTCGGGCGATTTGAAAACGTTGAGCACCGAACCAAGTTCTACGACACGGCCTGCTTCCATTACTGCCACCCGATGGCAAATTTTCCGAATGACATGCATTTCATGAGTGATGAGCACAATTGTTAATCCAAGACGTTTATTAATATCAACAAGCAGATCTAAAATAGCATCCGTTGTTTGCGGATCAAGTGCTGAGGTAGCCTCGTCACACAACAGAACTTTCGGGTCATTTGCGAGCGCCCGGGCAATACCGACGCGTTGCTTCTGTCCGCCGCTCAATTGTGAAGGATAAGCGTCTTCTCTTCCTTCCAAACCAACTAATTTAATCAACTCATCCACTTTCTTAAGGCGCTCTTCTTTCGACACACCCGCAATTTCTAGCGGAAAGGCAATGTTATCTCGCACCGTTCTTGACCAAAGAAGATTAAAGTGCTGGAAAATCATGCCGATCTCCTGGCGCGCCTGACGCAGCTCGCTTCCCCGGATTTTTGATATCTCCCGGTCCGCAACAACAACAGAGCCCGAAGACGGATTTTCAAGACCGTTCAGCATCCGGATAAGTGTGCTTTTCCCAGCTCCACTGTAACCAATTACACCAAAAATCTCGCCTTTATCTATCGTTAAGTCAATATTATCTACTGCTGTCACTTTTCCATTTTTTGTGGAAAAGACTTTTTTTACATTTTTTATTGAAATCATGCGGCGGTTTTCCTCCATTCCACCCGAAAAAATAAAAAACCTTTCTGCAAAATGAGCAGAAAGGTGTTCTTTAGTAGATTCCTTTCTCTCATCTCCCAAAGCAAAACGCTTTGTGTGAATTGGCACCTTTTCAACAAGCGCTCGCTGTTGACGGTTGCCGGGCTTCATCGGGCACATCCCTCCACCTCTCTTGATAAGAGCTGTATGCAATATGTTGTTCTTAATGGATTTGATTTTATCATTATTCTACGAAAATTGTCAATTATTCTTTAAAAAAATGTTTTTATGCTGTATCAAACTTTTCATAATAAGGGCGGCATAACCAAAGGAACGATTCAAACCAAAGCTTAACCCGGTAAAATCCTGACACCTCGACTGCCCCCATCGCTTCATACAAGCGCAGCTGACCCTGCCCCTCTAAGAGCGGTTCAAGCCCACCCCTCAACCGTAAATGCCAATGATCCGTGCTGCTATTTGAAAGCTGCATTCCCTGATGGCTGATCACGAGCAGCCAGCTCTCACTTTCTCCTACCAGCAGCACGTGTACAGGTTCGAGCGGGAGCAATGGCCAGATATGCGTTCTACCATGGCAAGCTGCCTGTACAGCTAACAATTTCTCTTTCATTTTATTTCCCCCTCTGTTCGCTTTAGCTTTACTTAATAACTTCCAAGCAGAGGAGGAAATCTCCTTTATTAATTACTCGACAAAGTGCGCACTCATTCGCATATTTCGTCAAACATGCCTATATAAAAAACTGCCTCCCTGTAGGAAGCAGCAATCATATATATTGACTTAACTTCTCATATATATGAGGAACCGACTGAAAGGCATAAATCTTTTCCTTTAATTCCCCTTCTTTAAATATAAGCAGACATGGGACACTTTCAATCGCATGATGAATCGCAAAGCTCTCATGATAATTCACATCCATGCGGGCCCATATAAAGCCGTTGTCTACCTTCTCGACAACGTCGACCATCTTTCCAGCTAATTGGCACGTTCCGCACAGCGGTGTATACGCATAGATGGCTACTAAGTGATTCGTCCTGATTAATTCGTTTATATTTTGTTCCTTTTGCATTTCATCCATCCTTTTGTAAAAACTCCCCATGTACATCAATGTTGGCACTTAATAATACAGAAGCCAGATGGCGGTAAGGAGCAGTAGCGACTTCTTTATAGACACGGTCAATGTATAAATGGTGAGCTTCGGGAAATTCACGGATAAATTGCTGACGCAGCTTTTCCCCGGCGCGGTCTGCATCAACAAGGATATATACATCTTGTCCTTCCAAGCTTTCAATTAACTCATCCAGCCGGCTCAGCCCGATTGTTCCATTCGTACAAATGATGTCCACCGGCTCATTTACAATTTCTTGTACTTTCTTCCGATCCGAAGCCCCTTCTACAACGATTGTTTTTTCTGTACGCATGAATATCCCTCCACCGTCTGAATATCTTGCCTCACAGTTTAATTGTCCTTTATTTAGTAAGAAATTGCAAAAGAACACTCCCTAAACCGGAAGTGTCCTTTTCTCATTTCATTAATCTTCTTGTGTCATTTCATCATACTGTTCAGCTGTCATTAAGTTATCCAGCTGCGCAGTATCAGATAATTCGACAACGATCATCCATGCTTTTTCATATGGTGATTCATTAACGAATTCAGGATTATCATCAAGCTCTTCATTTACTTCAACAACTTTTCCGCTGACAGGAGCATATAGCTCGGAAACTGTTTTTACAGATTCAACACTACCAAATGGTTCGTCAGCTGTGATTTCATCTCCTACAGATGGAAGCTCAACGAACACGATGTCGCCAAGTTCTGATTGCGCAAAATGCGTAATGCCGATACGGACGGTATCCCCTTCTGTTTTTACCCATTCATGCTCTTCTGAATAACGTAATTCTTTCGGTGTGCTCATATAAATCCCTCCATTACCTGATTTCAATTAAAACTTTACTTATTATAAAGGCATAAAGCAAGAAAAATAAGCTTTACGCACACTTTACAACCATTGTTTTTCAAATTCTTCCTCTTTAAACCCAACAGTCACTTTGTCACCATCAGTAGTAAGAGGGCGCTTAATAAGCATGCCATCGGAAGCGAGCAATTCCAGTAATTCCTCGTCGGAAGCGGTGCTTACTTTGTCCTTTAATCCAAGCTCGCGATACTTTTTGCCGCTCGTATTAAAAAACTTTTTCAATTCAAGTCCACTTTTTTTATATAAGTCTTTCAATTCTTCCTTGGAAGGCGGATGTTCCACAATATGTATTCCCCGAAAATCAACATTATGTTCTTCCAGCCATTTTTTTGCATTGCGGCATGTTCCGCACTTCGGATACCAGTAAAATGTTAATGTCACTCTTCAATCAGCCTCCTATTTACACAGTGCTCGGCTTTAAAATGTTTTCGCCACCGTTTTCAATTCTCCTGCTCTATTAATTAAAATATACCTGCTTTTTTAATAAAAGACAAAGTTTCAGCTATTCTTCCCCTCCATAACCAATATCCAAAATTACTCAAAAATGGTTTTTAAATTCCTTTATAGGGAATAGCGTTGATGACGGAGGTGTTGATCATGAAAAAAATACAAGACGATACACTGTTCGTTATCGAAAAGCTGAAAGCAGAAAAATATCAAGAGATCAATGACATGTTCACGAGCAAGAAACCTTATGACTTAGCCGCTATTTTTCAAAACCTTCCCGAAAAGCATCGAGCTTCCATGCTAGAACATCTTAATGAAGCTTCTATCGCCAGTATGATACAAAAGTTTAATCAGCTGAAACAACTTGAGTTGCTGGGAAAAATCGGTCCTGCCAAAGCAAATAAAGTTCTCTCCCTTCTGGACACCGATGTATTGTCTTCTCTTTTACTTCACTTCCCAAAAGCCGATCTTGATAGTTTCTTATCAGAGATAAATGATAGTGAAGCCAAATATTTAAAACGAATGATGAGCTATGAGCGAAACACGGCAGGCAGTATGATGACAAATCGGTACCTCGCTGTGCATCTAGAGGATACCGTTGCCGATGCAGTAGAAAAAGCACGTGTTCATGCTATGTACTCTGAAACGCTTTTCATTATTTACGTGCTTGATGAAAAAGAAAAGCTGGCTGGTACAGTCTCTTATCGGGATCTTGTCATTGCTCAGCCGGATGATTTGGTAAAAGACATTATGTTGAAGCAGATTATTTCCGTTCCCTACACAGCGAAGAGAGCAGAGATCAACAAGCTACTCAAGCGATATGATTTCAGCGCAATTCCTGTAGTGGACGAGAAAGAGAGACTGCTTGGGGTTATTACCTTTGATGATATGATGCAGATTGTTATTCAGGAAACGAACGAAGATATTGGTAAATTATCAGCTGTGGATAAAGAAATTGACTTTGACACAAAGCCGCTGACAGCTGCCAAACGCCGATTGCCCTGGCTGATTGCTCTTTTATTTATCGGTCTTGTCTCGGGAAGCATCATTTCGAAATTTGAAGGAACGCTTGAAAAAGTAGTAGCGCTTGCTTTTTTTATGCCGCTTATTGCTGGGATGACCGGCAATACTGGCACCCAGTCTCTAGCAGTAGTCGTACGCGGTCTGACAGAGCAGGAAATCAACGTGAAGGTAGTCACCCGTCTAATCCTTCGAGAATTTCGCGTCAGCTTAATCATCGGCATAACATGCGGTCTGCTCATTTCTCTTATTGCATTTATTTGGCAGGGAAATATATACTTAGGAATCGTCGTTGGAAGCTCGCTTCTACTCACCCTTATTCTCGGAACGCTTGCTGGAACGATCGTTCCACTCATACTCTACAAGTGCAACCTTGACCCTGCTGTTGCTTCAGGTCCGCTTATTACTACGGTCAATGACATCTTCTCGCTCGTGGTCTATTTCTCTATTGCTTCTTTTTTCTTAAGTCAATTAGTTTAGCTGTCTTTCAACAATCTTTATATTCAAACAAAAAGTGCCTGGAAAGTTATATTTCCGGGCACTTTCTCTTAATTAAACCGTATACTTTTCCACTTCAATCAAGCGATCAGCTGCTTCACGTTTCTTAGCGATTACATTAATGGGAGTGTATCTCGTTAACTTTCTTAAAATAGAGGTCATCATGCGCAGCGTGTCGCCCTCTTCTACAGCAACAAGTGTTTCTTTAGCATCAGCTTCAATTTGATTGAAGGCTTCTTGACAAAAGATTTGGGTATATAACAGTTTTTGCTTTGCTTTTTCCTCTCCAGCTTTGGCAATTGCTTTTTCTGTGCGAAGAACGACGGACTCCATCGCGTAAATATTGTTAACAATGTCAGCAATATTGGCGAGCACTTCCTGTTCTTTTTCAAGCGCTTTTCCATACTTTTGAACAGCTAGACCGGCTGCAAGCAAGCCTATCTTTTTTGCATTCTTCACTAAATACTTTTCTTGTTCAAGCGCTTCTGTACCGACTTCTTCCGGCATCAGCATCATGACTTCATTTTGCAGCTCCTGTGCTTTTTCAAACAATGGCAATTCACCCTTGAACGCCTTGCGCACGTATGTCCCCGGTACAAGCAGACGATTGATTTCATTTGTTCCCTCGAAAATACGGTTAATTCGGGAGTCGCGGTACATCCTCGCAATTTCATACTCTTCCATAAAGCCGTAGCCACCGTGAATTTGTACGCCTTCATCTACTACATAATCAAGCATTTCCGAGCCAAAAAATTTACCGAGTGAGCATTCAATGGCATATTCAGCGATAGAAGCAGCGACTGACAAGCCATCTTTTTGCTCTTCTTCCGAAAGCTGGCTCATTCGGTCTTCAAAGTAACCGACTGTACGGTAAATGGCACTTTCACTTGCATAAATTTTAGACGCCATATTAGCAAACTTTTCCTTAATCAAATTGAAAGAGGAAATCGGTGTTTTAAACTGCTGGCGCCCATTCGCATACTTTAATGAGATGTCCAATGCCCGTTTAGCACTACCCACTGCTCCAACACCTAGTTTGTAGCGGCCAATATTTAAAATGTTAAAGGCAATGACATGACCTCTTCCCACTTCTCCAAGCAGATTCTCTTTTGGTACCTCTGCATCCTGGAGGATAAGTGTGCGTGTGGAGGAACTTTTAATCCCCATCTTATCTTCTTCCGCTCCTGTGGATACACCAGGAAACTCCTTTTCTACAATGAAGGCAGAGAATTTATCTCCATCAATTTTTGCATAGACAACGAATACATCAGCAAAAGCCGAGTTCGTAATCCATTGCTTCTCTCCATTTAATATATAATGGGTGCCGGCTTCGTTTAATTTTGCTGTTGTTTTTGCTCCAAGCGCATCGGAACCCGAACCCGGCTCTGTCAATGCGTAAGCAGCAATTTTCTCTCCAGTAGCTAAAGTCGGCAAGTACTTTTGCTTTTGCTCTTCGTTGCCGAACAGCACAATCGGCAACGAACCAATGCCAACATGGGCTCCATGAGTAATGGAAAAACCTCCGGCAGCCGCCATTTTTTCAGCAATTAAAGCTGAACTGACTTTATCAAGATTCAATCCGCCGTACTCTTCAGGAACGTCAGCACTCAACAGTCCCAGTTCTCCAGCTTCCCGGAGTAACTTTACAGAACGATCAAATTCATGCTTCTCCAAATAAGGAACTTGCGGCATAACACTGTTATTTACATATTCTTCGGTTGTTTTGGCGATCATTTTTTGCTCATCAGAAAAGTCTTCGGGTGTAAATACTTGATCATATGTTACATCTTCAATTAAGAATGCTCCACCTTTAACTGCCTGTCTTTCTGTTTGTTTTGCCATCTATAATTCCTCCCATTCCCTTTTATTCGTTTTATTCACAATAGCTCAAATACGCCAGCTGCTCCCATTCCTCCGCCAATGCACATAGACACCATACCGAATTGTTCGCTGCGGCGTTTCATTTCATGCAGCAGCGTCAGCGTCAGTTTTGCCCCTGAGCAACCGAGAGGATGTCCGAGAGCAATCGCTCCACCGTTGACATTTACCTTGTCTTCATCAAGGCCAAGTTCCCTTATGACTTGGATGGATTGTGAAGCAAACGCTTCATTCAATTCAATTAACCCAATGTCAGACAGACTAAGACCAGCAAGCTTCAATGCTTTCGGAATAGCTACCACCGGGCCAACTCCCATGATTTCCGGAGGAACGCCCCCTACAGCAAATGATCGGAACTTCGCCATCGGCTTTAATCCAAGCGCTTCCGCTTTTTCTCTTTCCATGACCATTACTGCTGCTGCTCCGTCGCTTGTTTGCGAAGAGTTTCCAGCTGTTACTGTGCCACCTGCTGCAAATGCCGGCCGCAATTTGGAAAGCACCTCCATGTTCGTTCCCGGACGCACCCCTTCATCCTTTGTAAAATGGACCTTCTTTTCGACCGGTTTGTGATTCGGTCCGATTTCTCGAATTGTGACTTCCACGGGCACCATTTCATCTGCAAATTTCCCGCCTGCAATGGCTTGTGCGGCCCGCTGATGGCTCCGAATGGCAAACGCATCCTGCTCCTCGCGTGTAATACCATATTTTTTGGCAACCTCTTCTGCTGTATGCCCCATGCTCATATAGTATTCCGGCATTTCTTCTGCAATGCGGAGATTCGGACGGACAACATGCCCCATGACTGGCACGAGACTCATTGATTCTGCTCCTCCAGCAATAATCGTTTCTGCCTGGCCAATCATGATCCGTTCCGCAGCATAAGCAATTGCCTGCAATCCGGAGGAGCAATAACGGTTAATAGTTACGGCTGGTACGTTATACGAAAGACCAGCAAGTGCGCCAATATTTCGCGCCATATTCAGTCCCTGCTCTGCTTCTGGCATGGAACACCCTATGATTAAGTCATCGATTTCCCCTTCGTAGTTCCCTGCGCGCTTCACTGTCTCTCTCACCGCAAGCGCTCCCAAATCATCTGGGCGGACTGTGGCGAGCGTGCCTTTTTTCGCACGCCCGACCGGTGTTCTAGCACCGGCAACGATTACCGCTTCTTTCATCAGCTTTCTCCTCCTCGCTTTTTTATCTATTGGAATAAGAATCTAGTTAATTGCGCAGCGGTTTGCCTTTAACGAGCATATGCTGCATGCGCTGTTGTGATTTTGGCTCAGCAATTAAGCTGAGGAACGCCTCCCGTTCGAGGTCAAGCAAATATTCTTCATCCACTTCCGTTCCAAACGGCAGCTTTCCTCCGGCAATAACATACGCTAATTTTGAAGCGATTTTAAAATCATGCTCTGAAATAAAGCCTGATTTTAGCATGGATCGTGCACCTAAAAGTAAGGCTGCATACCCCGTTTCCCCTACAACAGGAACTTTCTTTCTCTTTGGCGCCCGATAGCCAGCTTCATAAAGGTACAAAGCCGCCTGTTTTGCATCATATAGCAGGTGGTCACTGTTGATACTGATTCCGTCTGCTTCCGATAAGAAATTATTCTCTCTTGCTTCTGCTGCCGAAGTCGACGTTTTAGCCATGGCAATCGTTTCAAATACCTTGTTAGCCACTGCCTGCAGGTCAATCTGTACACCATTCGCCATCTGCTCTAAATGCTTTAAATAGAGCTCCTTGTTTCCGCCGCCACCCGGGATAAGCCCGACACCGACTTCCACAAGACCTATATAAGTCTCCGAACTTGCTTGAATATGCGCAGCCGGCAAACAAACTTCTGCACCGCCGCCAAGTGTCATCGAGAATGGAGCAGCAACGACCGGTTTGCTCGAATATTTCACTTTCATCATTGCTTGCTGGAAGCCTTTTACGACCATATCTACTTCCCAGAGGTTATCATCCTGTACCTCCAGCAAAATCATAGCTAAATTAGCGCCGACGCAGAAATTTTTCCCTTGGTTTCCAATGACAAGCCCTTTGTAATTTCTTTCTGTTTCATCAACCGCGTAATTAATCATTTGAACAATATCCGCGCCAATCGCATTGTTCGGTGAATGAAACTCAAGCAAAACAATGCCGTCCCCAATATCAATCAAACTCGCCCCGCTGTTCTTTTTAAGAACTTTTCCTTGTTTCTTCAGCCTTTTTAAATCAATTACTTTCTCGCTGACAGAAACTTTTTGATACCCGCCGTTATGATAAAAATACACCTCTCCATTTTCCTCTCTATAGAAAGAAGAATGGCCGGCTTCCATCATGTCTTTCACCCAAAGCGGAATTTCGAAGCCCTCTGCCTCCATTTTTTCCAAAGAAGATGGCAGGCCAATCGCATCCCATATTTCAAACGGTCCTTGCTCCCAGCCGAATCCCCATTTCATTGCCTGATCGATCGAGACAATGTCATCGGCAATTTCGCCAGTGAGGCGAGCCGAATAAATCAGCACCGGTGCGATGATCTTCCATAAAAAATTTCCAGCTTTGTCATCACTGTAGATGAGCGTCTTCCATTTTGCCGATAATCCTTTTTGCTGCTTCGCCAATTCGATTGAAGCCGCTTTCATTTTCTTACGTTCACTGTATTCCATTGTTGTCGGATTAAGCTCCAG
The DNA here is from genome assembly GCF_038003025.1 of Pseudobacillus sp. FSL P4-0506. Lineage (NCBI taxonomy): Bacteria > Bacillati > Bacillota > Bacilli > Caryophanales > Bacillaceae > Pseudobacillus > Pseudobacillus sp. FSL P4-0506. Next base: position 1,412,467 of record NZ_JBBOOI010000001.1, on the reverse strand, counting down.
AATGGTTTTACCTTCCTTTTTAAAGAAGCCTTGGCCGCTCTTTGCGCCAATCCAACCGTTATCGCGCATCTTCTCCATAAATTCCGGTACATCAAATACTTGTTTTTCTTCTCCTTCTACTTGCTCGTAAACATTGTTGGCCACATGAATAAACGTATCAAGCCCCACTACATCAAGCGTGCGAAACGTGGCACTTTTCGGCCGGCCAATTAATGGCCCGGTAATGGAATCTACTTCACCGGCGGAAAGTCCGGAATTTGTCATTTCCTGAACCGTTTTCAGCAATCCGTATGTTCCAATACGATTGGCAATAAAGTTTGGCGTATCCTTGGCGACTACTACTCCTTTACCGAGAGTATCCTCACCAAACGTCTTCATATATTGGAGTACTTCTTGATCGGTATCTTTCGTTGGAATGATTTCGAGCAGCTTTAAGTAACGTGGCGGATTAAAAAAGTGGGTACCGAGAAAGTGACGGCGGAATTCTTCTGAACGCCCTTCCGCCATCGCCTCGATGGATATTCCTGACGTATTCGAGCTGACAATGCTGCCGGGCTTTCTATATTTTTCTATCGTTTCAAACACTTGTTTTTTTACATTTAAGTTTTCTACCACCACTTCAATGATCCAATCAACATCTTTTAGTTGTTCTAAATCATCCTCTAGATTTCCCGCTGTAATATATTGAATGTTGTTCTTCGATGTGAGCGGAGCAGGCTTTTGCTTTAGCAGCTTTTTCAAAGCATTGGCAGCGAATTTATTTCTGATTTCTTTATCGTTAATTGTAAAACCTTTCGCTTCCTCTTCTTTTGTGAGCTCGCGCGGAATAATATCTAATAATAAAGTCGGGATACCGATATTCGCCAAATGAGCAGCAATTCCTGAACCCATTACGCCTGAACCTAAAACGGCAGCCTTTTGAATGTGCTGAACCAACATAATTCCCCCTTCACATCTTTGAATGAATGCTCATTCATTATTTCTATTACTAATATAACCCAACCTTTCATTTGGTGCAACGAATAAAGAAGAAAAAATTGAAATTTTCAAACTTCATTTGATTTCTTTCGCAAAATGGATGCCTCTCTTCCTCCTTTAAAAACTAGATTATATAAATATTGACCTAAATTCCTACTATTTTTATGTTGTAAAATTGTTAAAGAACTCATATAAAATATCCTATCAGCTTACTTACATCGCCTTAAGGACATATGCTATTTTTTCTGCATTTAGCTGTATGGTTTTTCTTCATTTTAGTAAAAGGACGTAAACCTTTAACTGTGCTCCAATTCAATTAACTCCTTTAATTGAAAGCTGTTAGACAGAGCACTTTCTGAGAATACAAATAAAAGACTGCCTTCAGTCCACTACCTTGAAGACAATCTTCACTTCACACACTTTATTCCAATGTTCATTTATATACATGCTCAACCATCATAATTAATTAGCGAAGTACCTGATTATTTGGAACCCTCTGTCTCATCCCAACTAGCAAAAAGCGAGTATCTTCATCGTCCTTCCTCCATAATCGTTACATTAAAAATAGCAGGGTCAAGGTAGCGGCTCAATAATCGATTAGCCAGTCAAAAGATTCAAGGTTAGTGAGAAAATATTGCAAGGGGTTAGACTTCTATGAGCAAGGTGATTGGTTTAATACTATAAGGAAACGTATCTGCTAACAAGAATGATCCTAATCGCGCGCTCTCCACATAACTCCTCGCCCAAGTTTTTTTAGTCTCTCTGTTTATCCTGTCCCTTGCTGCTCAGAAGAGGGGTCCATTCTCATTGATTTTGAAAATCATTATCAATTATAGTTGACATTCATTCTCAATTAAAATATGATAAATACATGAACAGTTTACTTGTCCCGTTGCTGTTCTCTCATCAGAAAGAATAATATGCACAGCGGCTGTGCGAATGCCCACCCGCACAGCCCCCCTTAATGCATTCTTTACCTCTCTTTTTTATAAAAACGGCCGCGAGAATCTTCTCGCGGCCGTTCACTTTAATAATATAAAACATTCACTTTTTTACATTTGGCACAAGTTTCATAATACTGATTACCTCTATAATGATGGTCACAATTTTGCTGAATGAGCCTTAAACGATTTTGTAGAAGGACCAGCTTTGCTTTTAATTGATCAATTTCCCGTTCAATTTTATGGACAGTCATCTGCATTTCTCCTCCCGCTCACTGGTATATACTGCTGCCGGCTTGCTTGAACTCCTTCGCCTTTTGCTCCATCCCCTTTTCAAATGCTTCATCTGTATTTATTTCATTTTCCTTAGCATAATTGCGAATATCTTGAGAAATCCTCATGCTGCAAAACTTCGGGCCGCACATTGAACAGAAATGAGCAGTTTTTGCGCCCTCCGCCGGCAAGGTTTCATCGTGATATTCCAGCGCACGTTCCGGATCTAAGGACAGGTTAAACTGATCTCTCCAGCGAAATTCAAATCGTGCTTTTGACAGCGCGTTATCCCTCTTATGAGCTCCGGGGTGCCCTTTCGCCAAATCGGCAGCATGAGCAGCAATTTTGTAAGTCACTACCCCAGTGCGTACATCATCCCGATTGGGCAACCCTAAATGCTCTTTCGGTGTGACATAGCAAAGCATCGCTGTGCCGTACCAGCCGATCATCGCGGCTCCAATTGCAGAGGTAATATGGTCATAGCCTGGGGCAATGTCCGTTGTTAGCGGACCCAGTGTGTAGAAAGGGGCTTCCTGGCAAACTTCAAGCTGCTTATCCATATTCTCTTTAATAAGGTGCATAGGCACATGGCCGGGTCCTTCTATCATTACTTGCACATCGTGTTCCCATGCAATTTTAGTCAACTCCCCGAGTGTTTCCAACTCAGCAAATTGTGCCTCATCATTGGCATCAGCAATGGAGCCGGGACGCAGTCCATCTCCTAAAGAGAAAGAAATATCATAGGCTTTCATAATTTCACAGATTTCTTCAAAGTGAGTATATAAAAAATTTTCCTGATGATGATAGAGACACCATTGAGCCATGATTGAACCACCGCGTGAGACAATCCCAGTCATGCGCTTAGCTGTTAATGGCACATAGCGGAGAAGCACTCCAGCATGAATAGTAAAGTAATCTACCCCTTGTTCCGCCTGTTCAATCAATGTATCACGATACACTTCCCAAGTAAGAGCTTCTGCTACACCGTTCACTTTCTCAAGCGCCTGATAAATAGGGACAGTCCCCACTGGAACGGGTGAGTTACGGATAATCCATTCACGGGTCGTATGAATATTCTTTCCTGTCGACAAATCCATAATAGTATCCGCTCCCCAGCGTGTTGCCCATGTCATTTTTTCTACTTCCTCTTCGATTGACGAGGAAACAGCTGAATTACCGATGTTTGCATTAATCTTTACATGAAAATTGCGCCCAATAATCATCGGTTCAATTTCCGGATGATTGACATTAGCTGGAATAATTGCTCTTCCTCTCGCTACTTCCTCGCGGACAAACTCAGGTGACATGTTTTCTCTGATTGCAATGAATTCCATTTCGGGTGTAATGATTCCCTTTTTTGCATAATGAAGCTGCGTAATGTTCTTTCCCTTTTTTGCACGCAGTGGCTGGCGCTTTAACCTAGGGAATAGATGATGATTGGTTCGGGGATCATTTTTCTCTTTATAGCCATTGTCTTCAGGTTTTATCTCTCTTCCTTCATACGCCTCTACATCATTGCGTTCATTAATCCACGGACTGCGAATAGTCGGCAATCCTTTTGTAATATCAAGCGTGTAATGAGGGTCTGTATAAGGACCGCTCGTATCATATACACGCACGGGCGGATTTTCTTCCTCACCAAACGTACCAGTTGTTGGAGTGAGGTTGATTTCACGCATGGGAACTTTTAAATCAGGACGAGAACCTTCAATATAAACTTTCTTACTACCCGAAAAACTGGACATAATGGAAATGTTTTTTTCACTTAATGAGGATGTGGACATAAAAAAATCTCTCCTTTTCAACGGATTAATCGTTTAAGGACGAGATGCAGGGCATAGCATGTGGAAAAGCTCACTCATGTACATAAAAAAGCCGGTGTCCAATCAATGGATGGACCCGGCTAATATGTATGCAGAAGTAATCATAATAAATAACTGTTTTAACTTCCCCACGCTGGTATGAACCAGATCAGGTCCCAAGAGTCAAGAAACTTCATCGCGTTCCTTTCTCAGCCCAGCTCATTGGACTCCCCTAGTTATAACTATTTAATTTGACTCCATTATACATAGAGCTGCTATAAAAGTAAATATGTTTATTCAGAAAATTCCACCGTTTTATCAACTAATTACAGTCTTCCGTCCTTCCAGAAATTCTGGGTTACATGGGCAGAGGGATTGTAAGCTTTCAGTTCATATCCTTCCTTCTTTAAATAAACTAGAATTTGCGGAAGCATTTCTGCAGTGATCTTCTTCTCATGCAGTAAAATGACAACATTCTGATCGCCCTTCTTCTTTTGCAATTTAATTCCCGCTTGAATATTTTGCAAAATACGCGCTTTCGAAGATGTGTTATATTTCCAGTCCTCACTGTCTATATCCCAATCCCACAACCGATAGCCTTTTTTAACTAAAGCATCACGGAATGGCTGTTTTAGATAAGGGGAACTTCCAAATGGAGCCCTAACCAAAACAGAGGACTGGCCAGTCACTTTCTTTAATGTCTGATTTGTTTTTTCCATTTCGTTTATAAAGTTTTGTGGCGACTTATAAAGCGGGTTCACTTTATGGGTTACGCTGTGAAGGGCAAGGTAATGCCCTTCTGCTGCAGCTTTTTTCGCCGCAGCCCCATACCTTGAAATATTGGGTTCAATATAGAAAAATGTTGCTTTCACTTGCTGAGAAGCAAGGGTTTTTAAAATGCTGGCTGATTGAGCACTTGGACCATCATCAAATGTTACATAAGCGACTGGCTTTTTAGCTGGCGGCGGACTTTTCAATCGATCAAAAAACGGTTGATTAGCCACTAAAAACTCTTCGTTGGACAACTTTGATCCAGCCTTCGTATAGAGGCGTACTGTTTTATGCTCACTCAAGTAATCTGCCTGGAAACCAAATTGCTCTGCAATCCAGCGAATTCCAATATAAAACTTGCCATTTTCAGTGTAAGTAACTGCAGGGGCCACAGCTTTCCCGTCGAGCAAGGCTTCCTTCGTTTTGATGTTTACTTTCAGCTGCTGGCCGTTTTTTTCAAAGATATAAACTCCTTCTTTTTCCTTGATGGTTTCTTTTATATATAAATAGCGTGATAGTTTTTCTGATGGAGCAACTGCCTGACCATTGATGATAAAGGCTTCTCCTGTTGTAAACGGCAGCATTTTATCATGGAGCCCTATGTAAATGTTCTTCTTCTCGGCCGCATGAGTCGGCATTCCCCCTGCACAAATAAACAGCAGTAGGAAGCTGCACATGATTATTAATCTTCTCTTCATCTCTCTTACCCCTTTTTTCCCTCTAAATTTTATCTATTTATCTATTTTTCACCATTATAATACATATTTTTCACTTATGTTACAAAAATATTAAAAATATTACTTATTAAATTTTATGCAGGAGGGTATCCTTTATCACTCTTTTTCTGTATGTAGGAAGTGAAAGGAGGTGATCAGCATGGCACAAGCAATATTGATGAAGTCCACGTTAAGTCTCGTCTTTGATCACGGGTTAAATGATGAAGGAAAACCAATTCACAAAACAAAAACTTTTGCCAATGTGAATGAAATGGCAACGGCAACTGAATTAGAAACAGCTGGCACAGCGATTGCTACTTTAACTGATAAACCAGTTGTCACAATTGCAAGGAATGATTATTTTGAAATCAATTAACAGGAGGAAATAAAAAATGGCTAAAGTTCTTCAGTTGCAATTTGCTACCCAGTTAGATAAAACTGCGACATTGTCGATTGAAAACCCTAAAGAACCGATTGACCCATTGGCCGTAAAACAAGCCATGACCGCAATCATTCAGTCAAACGTATTTAACTCGACTTCCGGAGCTTTGACAGGCATCAAAGGGGCTCATGTTATCGACCGCAGCGTGACACCTATTCCCATTAACTAGCAAGCAGAAGGAAAGCCGGTTTCTCGGCTTTCCTACTCTTCATAGGAGGATAAAAAATGGAGACACTCATGCCTTTTATTCAGGAAGTTGGCTTTCCGATTGCCGTCACCTTTTATTTACTTTATAGAATCGAAATAAAACTGGACGGTGTAATCCAATCTATTCAGAACTTGCCTGAAAGAATGCGTAACTAAAAATAAGAGAGGATCACTTGTATACACGTGATCCTCTCTTATGTGAGCTGTTCGCTTTTTTGCTTTTCCTTTCTTTTCATCATCACTTTTTTCAATTCATTTTTCTGCTCTTTCTTCACTAACACGTAAAGCACATCTTCAGGAAAAAGCTTCGTTGACCCTTCCGGAGTAATAAGCTGGTCGCCCCGTATAACAGCGGTAATTAACGTTTTAGGCGGCAAATCAACTTCATGAATGCGCTTATTGGCTGCAGCTGATTCTTCCAAAATGCGCACTTCTACCATCTCGCTGTTCGTCTTGCCAATGGATATAAGTTCCAAACTGTGAGGCGATTCAGTTTTTTTCCCTGCCCGGGTCACACCGAACAATTCAGCGGCTTTAGAAATGCTCGCTCCCTGAATCACTGTGGACAAAAGAACAACGAAAAAGACCACATTAAACATAAGCTGTCCATGTTCAAGTCCCTCCACGAGCGGATATGTCCCTAAAATAATCGGGACCGCTCCTTTTAAACCTGCCCATGAAATAAAAAGCTTTTCCCTGACGTTCATTTTCGAAAACAATAAGCTAACAAATACTCCAACTGGACGCGCAACAATCATCAAGAAAACAGCTAATATAATGCCCTGCCAAGCTACATCAAGCAGCTCACTCGGGAAAACAAGGAGGCCCAAAATCATAAACATCACCATTTGCATCATCCACGCCAACCCTTCATTAAAACCAAGAATAGAGTGGCGATAAGTTAAGTCGGCGTTTCCTATAACGATGGCCATCACATAGACTGCTAGAAATCCGCTTGCATTCATGATCGTAACGACACTGAAGGCAAAAATAGATAAGGCAATAGATAAAACCGGATAAAGACCGGATGAATCGAGGTTGATCTTATTAATAATCCAAACGGAAGCTATACCGAACAAAATACCGAAGAAAAGTCCAAGCCCCATTTGCCAAAAAAAGCTCAAAACGAGGGTAAGAGGATCGAATGAAGGAGATTGAATTACTTGAATAAGACTGATCGTTAAAAAGATGGCCATTGGATCATTGGAGGCCGACTCTGCTTCGAGCACAGTTGCCAGTTTCCGTTTAACATTCTTGTTTCCAAGCACACTAAAAACAGCTGCCGCATCAGTCGAGCCAACGATCGCACCAACAAGAATGCCTTCTGCCCAAGTTAGATCAAGTACAAGCTTAGCAGCAATGCCGACAGTGAGAGTGGTAACAATTACTCCAATAGTGGCAAGTGACAAAGACGGCTTGTAAACTGGCTTTACACTTTCCCACTTTGTCTGCAGGCCACCTTCAAATAAAATAATGACCAATGCAACGGTTGCTAGTAATTGGGCAAGCCAGGCATTGTTGAAGAAGACAAATTGATTTAATACCATACCCGCAGCGATAAACAGGACGAGCGACGGCAAGCCAAGCCTTGTAGAAAACTTAGCGCTTATAACACCAACTAACAATAATATAGAAAACAATAAAACAATGTTTTCAATTGTAAAATTCATCGCACTCTCCTTTCTAGAAAATAATGTCTCTTCTATTCTATAACACGCGGAGAGCTTTTCCAAAATAAATGGTTTCCTCCTATTTAAAGCGCGACAGATCATTTCCTTCTTCTCTCTAACATCTTCTCATACAGTTAAAGGAAATAAATACTTTTATCTAAGAAAAAAGTTGGGGTTTTTACTTTTTATATAATTATATGGTTTTAAATACTTTAAAGCGGATATATAACAAGCGTACACCAAATATTCCATTTAAGGAGAGGATACAAAATGGCAGAAAACAAAGATAAAAAAATGACTGTAGAAGAAGCTGGCCGTAAAGGCGGAGAAGCTACTGCCCGCAATCACGACAAAGAATTTTATCAGGAAATTGGCCGCAAGGGCGGAGAAGCCACTGCCGAAAATCATGGAAAAGAATTCTATGAAGAAATTGGTGAAAAAGGCGGAAATGCTCGCGCTGAGCAAAGAGAATCTAACGAATAAAAATATAAAAATAAATGTTTAATAATCTTATAAAAAGGTAATAAAAACCATATGATTCATTAAATTAAAAGGAGATGTATAAAATGGCAAAAAACAACAATGAAAACAACGACAAAAAAATGACTGTGGAAGAAGCTGGCCGCAAAGGCGGAGAAGCCACTTCTGAAAACCATGACAAGGACTTCTACCAAGAAATCGGCCGCAAAGGCGGAGAAGCTACTGCTGAAAATCATGACAAAGAATTCTATCAAGAAATTGGCCGCAAAGGCGGAGAAGCTACTGCTGAAAATCATGACAAGGACTTCTACCAAGAAATCGGCCGCAAAGGCGGAGAAGCCACTTCTGAAAATCATGACAAAGACTTCTACCAAGAAATTGGCCGCAAAGGCGGAGAAGCCACTTCTGAAAACCATGATAAAGATTTCTACGAAGAAATCGGTGAAAAAGGCGGAAATGCTCGCGCAAAACAACGTGACAATGATTAATTAATTTCACTCAACAAAAAGGCCCTTTGATAAGGGCCTTTTTGTTGAGTGAAAAGAATGTCTAGATCATCAATGAGAGTCTTATTTTTCGCAGTCTGACGAGAAACACAGAAAGTGAATGTTTGCCAAAAGTCTTAATCCCATCCCTCTAGAGTGATGACATCACACCGCCTTCTCCTTCTGTTGCTGTTCTTCCTTCTCTAGTTTATCTTTCGTAAGCAAACTTACAAAGATAAAGACAATAGTAGATAATGGCAGTGCATAAAACAATGGATCAACATGTGTCATTGGATAAGCAAACAATGTATCTTTTCCAAATAAAGCTTTTGATAACCCAAGGACAGCAGCCTCCTTTTCGTGCAGGAACATAAACCCTAAGATGCTAACTGTAAATCCAACAATCATGCTGGCCTTAGCTCCTGCTCTCGTCGACCGCTTCCAGAAAAACGCCCCAATCATAACCGGGAGAAATCCAGCCGCACAAATGCCGAACCAAAAAGCTGTCGCCTGTGCGATGACCCCTTCGGGCAATACATAAGACAAAGCAACTGCCGCCACAATACCGATAAGCACACCGATACGGGAAGCATCCATTCCTAAAAACGATTGAATACCAAAGCTTTTCAAAATATCTTGCCCAAAAGCAGATCCCTGCAAATGAATAAGAGAACTGATAGTTGAAATAGCCGCCGACAATAAGGTAAGCGTGAATAAATAGACGAACCATTCCGGCATTAAATGATTAATTAACGCGGGAATCACGAGATCTACATTTCCCTTAGCTACCTCTATGGAAAGCTTTCCTACATGCTCCTGAAAATACAAATTACTGATCGGACCGAGCATAAAAGCAGCACCTGTCATAAAGAAAATGAAGACTCCACCAACGATCACCGAACGATACAGTGCCTGATTGTTTTTGACTGTCATAAATCGCATAACAAGCTGCGGCTGAGCTAGTACACCGATCCCGACTCCCATAACGATCGTGCTGACTAACGTCCACCAAATAGGAGAACCTAATTCCGGCATGGAGGTCCATCCACGATGCCCTTGCTCTACTAAAGACTGAGGAACAAGATTCTTCATTGCCGTTAATCCAGCATGTCCGTCAATCACACCTCCCACTGCTTTATAGCCCATAAACAGAAAGATAGCCATACCGACAAACATGACAACCGCTGCAAAGGCATCGGTATACATAACAGCTTTAATTCCACCGCTTAGTACATAAAAGCCGACAATGACAGCTAATACTAACAGTGCAACATTATAGTTCATTGAAAGAGTTTCCTGAAGAAAGCGTCCTCCGCCTACAAGGACAATACTCGTATAAGCAGGCATTAATACAAAAATTATGACTCCAGAAAATACAGTAATAAACTTCGATTGATAGCGCTTTCCTAAAAGCTCAGCAAATGTGTATGCTTCCAGCTTTTCCGAAAGTTTTCGAATGCGTGTCCCAAAAAAGACAAAAGAAATAAAAACCCCAAAAACAATGTTTAGAAAACAAAGCCATAATAGTCCAAATCCATATAATGAGGCCACACCGCCAAAACCAATAAGAGAAGAGGTGCTGATAAAGGTAGCTCCATAAGAAAGCGCCATGACTGTAGGATTGATTCCTCGTCCACCCACTAAATAATCAGCTTCTGACTTTGTTGTTTTATAACCATAATAGGCAAGTGCCGACATAATACCCAAGTAAAGTAAAAGGATAGGAATTAATATAGTAAAATTCATTTATTTCATTCTCCTTCCCCGCGATTCCACATGACTGCTCCAAACACAACACAGCCAATCATCGATAAAATGGTGCCAATCCAGGCAAAAGCAATTATTGGATCTTCCATGCCAAACATGATGAATTCCTCCTTTTATTTTTCTGTTTAAACAAAGAAAAGACTCATAACTAAAGTTTGTTATGGGACAAGCTTTAGTTATAAGCTAAAGGATAACCGTGCTATTAACCCTCTCAATGCAACTTTCATTTTCGTATTCTATTTTTCTGAGGTTGTTTTCTTATAACGGGCGTGTATATTGTTCTGCTTGTACGTGCCAGCCTCGCTAAATTCCACTAGCTCCATTGAGAGAGCCAAGTAACGTTTAGCAAAAAGATCAGCAAAGTGATCCTTCATAATAGCAAACAATTCATCGCAAACCGCTTTTTTCACCGATTCTGGGCGGCCAGCGCCGATTTTCAGTGCAGCATGGACAAATGCATCGTCCTCTGTGCCATCGGCAATGAAATAATCATGCAATTCAATCGCCCGGGAGCGAATCCCCCCGACTGGGAATACATCGTCATGAGAAATAAGCGATTGATTGATTTTTTTTAGCAAGGCTGGAATATCTGCCTCTGCTTTTATATTATCTGTATACTCGATAATAAAGTGTGGCATAGAAGTTCCCCCCTTTTTTACATCGTCTGTTTGGATGTTACTTTCGCAGAAGCGGTGCGAATGCCAAATGTCTCATCTCCTACAATAGTATTAACAAGGCGGCCAATGCCTTCTATTTCTGTAATGACCTCGTCGCCGACTTTCGTATCCACCGATCCTTTCGGTGTGCCTGTTAAAATGATATCTCCCTCGTTGAGCGTCATAAAGCTACTTAAATATTCGATCAAATAAGGAATATCGAAGACCATATCTTTCGTGTTACCTTCTTGAGTGAGCTCTCCATTGACATATGTTCTTAATGTTAGGTTCATCGGATCTGGAACAGCTTCTTTTTCAACGAACCAGGGGCCGATTGGTGTGCATGTATCCCTGTTTTTCACACGCAGATTGGGACGATAGTAATTCTCCAGGTAATCACGAATGGCGTAGTCATTAGCAACGGTATAGCCTGATACATAATCATACGCCTCTTCTCGTTTCACATTGCGTGCTGGACGGCCAATCACAACAGCCAACTCACATTCATAGTGCATATACTCTACATCTCCTGGACGTCGTGTCTGTCCACAGTGGCCAATGAATGTGTTTGGACCCTTCAAAAAAACAAGAGGTTCTTCCGGTGCTTTAAAGGACAACTCTGCAGCATGATCAGCATAATTGAGGCCAAGAGCAAAAACGGTCCGCGGTTCAACTGGCGGCAGCCATACGACATCTTCCTCCTTAACCATTCGACCGTCATTCAGCTGCAAACGGCCCTCATCTTTCTCTACAGCTTCGTGAATCGCTCCTGCATAAGCAACTTTTGCCCGCTTCATTTTAAGCCCCCCTCTGCTAATTCTTGTTCAGGCACAATCGTATTTTCGAGCGCGCCCACTCCCTCTACCTCAATGCGAACAACATCGCCAGCTTTGGCAAGTGGTGCCTTTTCAGGAATGCCTACAAGCAGGATATCTCCAGCATGCAACGTCATAAAATCGGTTACGTCTGCCAATAACCTGGCTATTGGACGAATTAAATTTGCTGTTGTGTTTTCTTGGCGCAATTCTCCATTAATATATACACGGGTATGTATCCGATCAGGATTTGGCACATCTTCACGCTTGATGATCCAGGGACCGATCGGGCAAAACCCGTCACGTGCTTTTTGTCTAATAGCTGGACGATAAACACTTTCGTGTGGAATACTGACATCATTGACTACCGTATAGCCAGCTACATAATCGAATGCTGCTTCTTCACTCACTCGTGTAGCTGTACGGCCAATGACTAATCCCATTGAGGCTCCGATTTCAAGTGCTTCGATGCCTTCTGGAAGTGGAACCGGCCGTTTATGGCTATTGATTGTATTTGCCGGTTTAATATAAAGAATCGGGGCTTTAGGAGCCGCTTTGTAAGGGGCCTCACTGACCGCCTCTCCCAGCGCTTCCAAGGCTCCTTTGTAGTTTAAGAGCGTGCCATATACAGTACCGGAAACCGGTGCATCTACAACCAGCTGATCAAAGTTAAAAGACTGGCCTTCCTTCTCCACCACACCTTCCATCAGCTTCACATTGATTTCATCTGATTGCAGCGTGCCATGAAATTTCACCTTTGCTGTTACCATCTCTTTTCCACTCCTTTGACAATAGGTATAACTACTTTTATGCTCTTGTTCTCAAAGAAATCCAGACAGGGTGAAAGGGGAGACATTTGGCTGCTCCCCTTCTTTCCTTTTTATTTGTTAACAAATCAGCAGTTAAATGACCATGTCCTCTCTTTGAATATAATCATTCACTTCGGCTGTTTCTTTTTGTTTGCCAAACATATATTTTAGCCATTTGATGTTTACTTTTTTTCCATAGGTGTCTGCAAAACATTCTTTTAGCTGGATAAGCAAGAATGATTGGCGGCCTATAACGGTCATTTGGTGGCAAATGCCTTCATACGACCGGCCCTCGATTTCTGCTTCTACACGATAAACACCGAGCTTCGGCAGGCGGTAATCTTGATTAATATCCACTTTTATAAATTGATGGTTCTTGTAAAATAGAGAGTTTTGCTTCACTTTTCCTCTCACCTCATAAGACTGACCTAGCAAGTCAGAAGCCTTCTCTACTTTTCCAGCAGCCAACAATTCACGGACGGCAGTAGAGCTGATTTTTTCAGCTTGCTGCTCAATCTTTTGGACGGTTGTTACCTCGAATTTTCCGTATCCTGCCTCAGTGAGTGTCTTCATGTTGCCTTTCCCTTTATGGCCATAATGGTAATCGAATCCAGCGACCACATGTTTACAGTGAAGATTCACAATATAATGCTCAATAAAGTCTTCAGGGGACAGCTTTGCAAATTCAGGAGTAAACTTCACAATGAATAATTGATCCACACCAATCTCCTGGAAACGCTCTTCTTTTACTGGCAGTGGCGTCAAGTATGTCATTGGCTCCCGCTCAGGAAAGAGGATATCTTTCGGATGGGGATAAAAGGTCATAACATTGAATTGATAGCCTTTTTTTCTTGCCGCCGATCTTGCCGCTTCAAGAATGCCGCGATGTCCAATATGGACTCCGTCGAAAAAACCGAGCGCCAGCACACAAGGAGTTGATCCGGCTGTTGTTGGGATTTGGTTTGGATGCTCAATGTGAATCGTTTCCATTAGTTGCACGTCCCCTTTCGTTTTACTTAAGCGAGCTGTCCTTCTGCAAGCTGGCCGTATTTTCCTTCAAAGAAAGTAAGCGGTGTTCCTTCACGTAAAACAATATCCTGCACTTCACCGATGAATAATGTATGGTCTCCAGCTACTTGCTTTGAATACACCTTACAGACAACATTGGCAAGCGCACCTTTAATTACTGGCACATCCTGAATGCGGTCGAATTCCGCTTCACGTTTTTCCTTGATTTGGCCGGCAAACAACATCGATACTTCTTGTTGCTCTGCTGCTAAAATATTAACAGCAAATTTGCCGGATTCATTAATTTTCTCAAGCATTTTTGCTTTTTCACCAATCGAAATTAAGACGAGCTTCGGATTGAGTGACACGGACATGAAGGCATTTGCCGTCATTCCATGTGCTTCCCCATCCAACTCAGTTGTAATAACTGTTACACCTGTCGCAAATTTCCCCATTGCATTGCGGAATAACCGATCATCCATCATTGATTCCCCCATTACTTTGCATTAGATAATAAATTCAGGTTTCTTTTGTTCCAGCTTGGCAGCTTCTGTTTCTACGAATTCCCCTGTTTCAATATCAAGGAATGGAGACGTTTCATTGAACCAGCTGTCCGGTGCTTTCGCTCCCCAGAACGTTTGGCGGCGTGGATCATTTAAATCCCAGCGGATCGGTTCAAAGTCCGAATCACTTGTTAAGTAATCACCGTTATACAATTCAATTCGATGACCATCCGGATCTCTTAAATATAAGAAGAAGGCGTTGGATAAACCATGACGGCCTGGTCCGCGTTCAATGCTGTCCGCATAGCCGAGTGAAGCGAGTACATCACAGCAATGAATAAGAGCTAATGGATCTGGCAGCCAGTAAGCAAAGTGGTGAAGGCGCGGGCCTTCTCCATTCATGAATGCCTGATCATGAACGCTCGGCTTGCGATGCAGCCATGCCGCCCAAATACTGTCATCTTCTGTTGCCGTGTATTCAGAACAAGCAAATCCTAATTCGTTAATGAAAAAGTCATAGGCTTTCTGAACATCAGGCACCGCACAGTTTACATGGTCAATGCGCTGAATTCTTGCGCCTCTATATAAGTCATAACGTTGCAGCAGACGCTCGGCTTTATCCATTTTACAGAAGAATTCAAGCGGCATCCCCGATACATCATGGACATGAAGCGCACGACCGAGCGCATGCTGTGTTCCCTCCTCAAGCCATTTTGTTTTCAGGCCTTTTGATTGGAAAAAGACTGCAAGCTTATCAAGGTCTTCATCTTTTTCTACTTTGTAGCCGAGTGCGTGGACACCCACTTTCTCGGATTTTTTCAATACTAAGCTATGATGAACATGCTCCTCTAATCCTCTTAAATAAATGCAATCATCCTTGCTTTCTGTTTCTATAAACCCTAGCGCATCGACATAAAATTTTCTTGAACGCTCAAGATCCTTTACATTTAATACGGTTCTTGCAATACGGATAATGTTAAAATCCATTGCCCCTGCCTCCCTTTTTCTTATGAAAATATCAAACTGTGCGGATTATTTTTGAATGAGCTGCTCTGAACGATCTAAGAATTCTTTTACACGGTCTACGTACTCCTGTTTGTCATAGCCGTTGTATAGTGCGCTTGCCATTCTGACTGGATCACCAAAGAAGAAGCGCTCATACAATGTTTGTCTCGTTCCAAAAGCACTCATGCATACATCCCATGCCAAGCGATATAATTTCACACGGTCGTAAGCGCTTCCAGTGGCAGACTGCAAATACTTGTCGAGATCCGGACGGATTTCTGAATTAAAGTCTGCTTCGTTTGGAATGGCCATTAAACCGCTAGCACCAAGCAATTGCATAATTTCACTGAAGCGAGGATAGATTTTCGGGTAGTAGTTACGAGCAATATTCAATGGCGTAAAGTCCGGTGTCATGATGCCCCATTTATCAACTTTAGCATTTGCTTCTGATGCCGCGACATAAGCTTTCACCGTTTCTAGTGCCATAATGATTTCAGATGCTTTTTCCTGAACGTGCTGATATTGTCCGATATTGATTGTTTCGATCATTAGTTGAACAAGGCCAAGAATAAACTCTGTTTTGGCAACATTTTTAGAAACGACTTGGTGCGTCATATGAACCACTGCATTACTTTCGTTATATGCCTGGTTACAGACTCCTACATCACCAAGAGCAAATACGCGATCCCAAGGAACAACGACATCGTCGAAAACAACGATCGTATCCATTTCTTCAAAACGAGAACCTAGCGGATGATCAAAATTGGACTTTCCATAATCAAATGATTCACGGCAAATAAACTTTAATCCAGGTGTGTTATTTGGAATAGAGAAAGCGTAAGCATAAGGATTTTCTTCTTCCGCTTGTTTTAATAAAGTAGAAGGGAATACCATAATTTCATCTGTAATGCCGCCTTGGGTAGCCAGCAATCTAGCGCCTTTAATCACAACGCCTTCTGATGTCTTTTCTTTAATGCGGGCTGCGATATATGGATCCGGCAGCTGAGCCGCATTCACACCCCGGTTTACTTGCGGCTGAATCAGCGTGTGAGTTAAAGATAAGTCATTTTCTCGACAGTATTCATAATATTTCGACATATTTTGAGCATAGAAAGGGTCTTGCTTGCCGAACATTTCCGATGCAGATCCGTAAGCCATCATTCCAACATTGATGTAATCCGGTGAGCGTCCCATCATTCCGTTGTTATGTCTCGCCCATTCCTGCATCATTTTACGGCGCATTTCCAAGTCTTCTTTCGTTCTTGGCTGGATAAAAGAAGTACCGACACGATCACCCGTCGTTGGCGATTCATATGTCATAAAATCTTTTTTCTTTGGATCATGCTGCATATCATATAACTCAGCCTGTGTTTTCATGACTCCTTTAAATGCAGGGTGCTCAGAGATTTTTCCCTTTACCTGCTCTCCATTGATCCAGACGTTCGCTTGAGCCTGGTCGACTCTCTCGATGTATTCCTTACCTGTTTTAGCTGGCATATAACTCTCTCCTTTTTAATAAAAGTGAAAGGCGCTTGATCAGCGGCGACTGGCATAAGACGAGCCGGCTAGAAGGTTGTTCTTTAACCTTCTGGACGGATTGGCTTATGCCAGTCGCCGCTAGTGCCTGTAACTACACAATCTTGAAAGTAGAAGGCGCTGGCTTAGCGCCCTCTCTTTTAAATGTTCCGTTTACTTACCGAACTGTGGAATATGATGGTCGCCAATAGCTACGTGAATGATTTTTGGTTCTGTATAGAATTCAAAGAGTGCATAACGACCGCCTTCTCGACCGACCCCGCTGTCTTTCATTCCGCCGAATGGGATTCTTAAATCACGCACGTTTTGTGCATTGATCCAGACCATGCCGGCTTCGACTGCCTGGGCAACACGATGGCCGCGTTTAATGTCGTTCGTCCACACGTATCCTGCAAGGCCATAACGCACATCATTCGCTGCTTTAACCACTTCTGCTTCATCTTCAAATTCGATGACCGCCATCACCGGTCCGAAGATTTCTTCCTGACACACTCTCATTTCGTTTTTAGCATTTAATAACAGTGTGGGCGGCACAAAGTTGCCGGCTTTCACTTCTTCGGGCACTACTCCCTGAATCACTTCACAGCCTTCTTCTTTTGCTAATTCAATGTAACTTTTAACTTTATTAAAATGCTCTTTTTCAATTAGAGGTCCAAGCTGTGTTTTGGCATCCATTGGATCGCCGATCTTAATATTCATGACGCGTTTCTTTAATTTCTCCACGAACTCCTCTTTAATGTTTTTATGAAGGAACAGACGAGAGTTCGCTGTGCAGCGTTCACCATTAAAGGAGAAGATTCCCCATACCGCTGCATCCAGGGCGCGGTCAAGGTCCGCATCTTCAAACACGATTAGCGGGGACTTACCGCCCAGTTCCATGGAGGTTTTCTTTAACGTATCGGCCGAATTCTTAATAATGATTGAGCCTGTCGTTGTTTCTCCAGTAAAGGAAATGGCTTTTACATCTGGATGTGCCACAAGCGTCGCGCCTGCTGTTTCCCCGAAGCCATGCACAATGTTGAACACCCCTTCTGGAAGGCCGGCTTGATCGATGACTTCCGCTAACTTGTTCGCTGTCAAAGGAGATAGCTCCGCCGGTTTCAGGATCACGGTATTCCCCGTTGCCAAAGCTGGAGCAACTTTCCATGTTTCCAGCATAAATGGCGCATTCCATGGTGTAATCAGTCCAATGGGTCCAAGCGGCTTATAGACAGTGTAATTGATGAATTCATCATCCATTGGGTATGATTCTCCGTGCAATACGGATTGCACCATGCGGGAATAAAAACGAAAGTTCTCTGCGGCACGAGCTGCCTGTTTCTTCGTCTGGCTGATCGGAAGACCTGTATCAAGGGATTCCAGATAAGAAATTTCTTCCGCGTTTTCCTCGATCAGGTCAGCGATACGCTCAATATACTTCATGCGTTCGGCCACTTTCATCTTGCCCCATGGCCCTTCTTCGAACGCTTTCTTTGCCGCAGCTACGGCTTTGTTGATATCTTCTGCACGACCCTCGGCCACCACGTTATTTACCTTATTCGTAAATGGGTTCACATTTTCAAAGGTAGCGCCTGCTTCGGCATCGGTAAACTGACCATCAATATAGAGTTTTACATCTTCTACTCGTTTATGGGTTAACCCTTGTTGTCCAGCTGCTTGTACTTGCATCATGGTCACTCCTTTTTCATTTCCTCAACCATTTTTATAGAGACTCATTCGTTCTTTCGCTCAGTTCATTAGTTCGCTGAAATACCTTCCGGTAAGATATTGTACGATTTCAGTACGTCACGGATTTCCCCCTGCAGCTCCTGTGTTGGCAACGCCATTGGCTTGCGCAGAACCGGCTCGATTTTGCCCATCATGCCGAGAGCGGCTTTGACCGGTGCTGGATTTGTGTCTTTAAAGAGCACATCGTTTAATGGCATCAATTCATAGTGAAGCTCAAGCGCTCTTTCCGCATTTCCTTCCATCCAGGCGTTGTGCATTTCTGCCACTTGTGCTGGCGCGACGTTCGCTGTCGCACTGATGGAACCAGCACCGCCGATCGTCAGCATCGGATAACAAAGCAACTCAATGCCAGAGAACAGCTTAAAGTCTCTTCCGCAATTTAACAGGACGCGGTTTACATGTTCAAAGTCTTTATTAGACTCTTTCGCCCCGATAATGTTCGGGCAGTCTTCCACTAAACGAGCCAGTGTTTTCACTTCCAGGTTCACGCCTGTGCGTCCTGGAATGTTATAGACAACGATTGGAATATCTACCGCATCGGCGATCGTTTTGTAATGAGTATAAAGCGCGTGCTGAGAAGGTTTATTGTAATAAGGAACGATGACCATTGCGGCGTCGGCGCCCATTTCCTGTGCCGCTTTCGTTAAGCGCAGCGCTTCGTTGAAGTTGACGGAACCTGTGCCCGGTGCGAATGGGACGCGTCCATTGATCGTTTGGATCGCTGTTTCCATCACAAGCTCTCTTTCTTCTACGGTTAGGGAACTTGGCTCTCCCGATGTGCCCGTCACGGAAATTCCGTGGCTTCCGCTTTCAATTTGCCAGTTGATTAAGCTTTTGAATGTGTCGAGATCTAAACTCTCATCCTGTTTAAAAGGAGTAATGACCGGTGCAATCGACCCTTTTAACTTTTCTTTTGCTTCCTGAACTTTTGACATGTTTCCTTCGCTCCTTTTTATCATCAAAATAATGTTATAAAGAAGTAACAGCTTTACTCCTTCATTCGTTCTAATAGATTCTTCACCAAATAAATTTTAAAAAGATTTCGAAAAAATGGTGGAATCGTTTACATTTATAACTTATCATAGGAATTAAAATATTAAAAATATTAAAAATATTGGTTAACCATATTAAAAAAATATACATATATGCAAGGAGGTTCCAAAGTTGGATATTCGGCAAATTCGCTATTTTGCTACCATTGCGGAAGAAGGACAGATTACAAAAGCGGCTAAAAAACTGCATATGGCTCAACCTCCTCTTAGCCAGCAACTAAAAGCATTAGAGGAAGAACTCGGTGTCTTGCTGTTGGAACGTAAAGGCAGAAGCCTTGAGTTAACAGAAGCAGGAGAAGTGCTGTATAAAAAAGCAAAATACTTGCTGGAGCAAATGGAAGAAACCGTTACTGAAGTAAAGGAAGTGGGAGACGGCTTAAAAGGTGTTTTATCCATCGGGTCTGTAAAAACATGCTTTTCTTATATACCTGAACGATTTCTTTATTTCAGGGAGAAATATCCCCGTGTTAAATTCCGATTAAAAGAAGGCGATTCCTCTCTATTAGCCAACTATGTGAAACAGCGCGAAGTAGAGCTTGCTATTGTTCGGCTTCCTCTCGAAATGGAGGAATTTTCTTACTTGCCGCTGCCAACTGATCCATTTGTTGCCGTTATCCCTGAAAAAAGCGAAGCCTCTTCTACTATCCGAATGAAGGAACTTAGCGGCATGCCTCTCATGCTGTTGCATAGGGTTAGCGGTGTCGGTCTCTATGAACTTGTCGTTAATGAATGTACAAGGCATAGCTTCGAGCCAAATATCATTTGCGAATGCCCTGATGCGGCGATGTTGCTCTCACTTGTTCGGACAGGCTTAGGGACAGCACTTTTGCCAAAATCTACACTGCTCTCTTTTCCAACGAATGGTTTAAAGGTAGTTGAAATTGAAGATTGCACCATCCAATCAGAATCCGCTATTATCTGGCTAAAAGACCGCTACTTATCTAAAAAAGCAGAGCGTTTTCTTGACACATTTCATTCGTCCAAAATGATTATCAATTAATAAAAAATGAGACCGCTATGTACGGTCTCGTTTCTTATTCTACTTATATTGTTCATCTCATGTAGCCATCCTGCTTAACCCCTCTTCTTCCACCGCTGCTAGAAATTCTTCCGGCTGGTCAAGACGCAAATAGATTCTCTTTGCTTTTTTAGTAAACCCGTATATATAGTGAACCGTCGCCGGCTGCCTTAATTCAATTACTACTTGTGGCTCGCCTTTTTCCATATCGGCATATACACCATGAAAAGCATCTTGATCCTTTTCGTTGTATTCTCCCTCCTCTGTGCGCCGGATCGAGAAAATATTTTCTTTTGTAGCAGTAATTCTTTTAACTAAGCCAATAGGGACAGTAATTTTGTCCGCTTCTACAACTATCGGGTTAAGACGGATCGCTTGGATTTCTCCGATAAAAAAGAGCACGGTGTATATATTTAAGACAACCATTACCCAAGCAATAACCGGATTCATCGAGTGGATCAGCCAGTGCACGCCGACCGTTTCCAGTACAACAGCATGGATGAGCATCACATTGAAAGCGAGAACACTGGTCTGGCGGTGAGCCGTAAAATGACGGTCAGATTCAGGTGGTTTTTGCTTCCAGCTAGCAAGCGCAAATTTCCATATCATCCATTCAGAAATAATAATTTTTGCAAATCTATTTTCTGAGAAAGCAGTTTCTGCCTGCTGCCAGACAGCAAGTGTTGAGGTAACAGCTCCTCTAGTGGCCTGTACTTTTCGACGGATAGTATGGACTGTTTTAATAAGCCGAAAAATAATCCAGATTTCAGCAGCAAAAAGGGCTGCCTCCCCTGCAAACAATACCCATCCGATCCACTCCATACCGGCCAGGCGGCCATCAGGGATAATTGCTTTCCCGACAAAATAACCAAGTAATGCCACGCCAATTACGGGAGCCATTTGCCGTTTTTGGCGAAAAACAAAGAGGTACGCAAGAAGCGGGATGACAAGAACAAAATCTAATAGCGAACCAATTGTCACCATCTGCATTTCATTGGGAGGAAGAGGAAGAAGATGATGCGCAGCAAAATTGGAGAGAATAATGACTCCAGCTAAGGCTAAGAACCAATTCCATTTTGTTGGTGATACACGAACAGCATTCATAAGAAAAGCCTCCTTTACAAAAACTGTAATCGTTTCACCTCTATTTTATAAAAAAAGAAACGTCCGCCCATTGAAAAAAGTTACAATTTTCCTACGCTTTCGTTTTTAACCAGAAGGTTCGGCAACGTGTGTTAAAATATTTGTAAAGTTTTTACCTAAGTGGAGGGTATCAAATGACGTTTCTTCCCTATTTGCTTTTAGGAATTGCTATCGTCTCGGAAGTATTCGGCTCTACTATGCTGAAACTTTCCAATGGGTTCACCCGCTTGCTTCCGGTAGCGGGAGTGATTGTCGGATTTGGAGTGGCCTTTTATTCCTTATCTATAGCTTTGAAAACCTTGCCTCTAGGAGTGGTTTATGCTACGTGGAGCGGCTGCGGTACCATTTTGACTGTTATCGCGGGTGTGTTATTTTTCAAAGAAAAAGTAAACAAGCAAGGCATCTTAGGAATAGGACTGCTCATCGTTGGACTTGTCTTACTAAATAGTTAAGGAGAAATAAATATGAGAGGCGTTCTTTTTTTAACACTTGCTATACTGCTAGAAATATTCGGGTCCACCATGCTGAAATTATCCGACGGGTTTACCAATATAGGACCTTCCATAGGAGTGGCCATCGGTTTTCTATCGGCATTCACTTTATTCAGCTTTGCATTGAAAAGTCTCCCCCTCTCCTTCGCTTACGCTGTCTGGTCTGGTGCTGGAACAGCACTAACAGCTATTATTGGTGCATGGTTGTTCGGAGAAAGCTTTAGCGCCTTGAAAATCGGTGGACTATTTCTTATCATCTTTGGCATTGCCCTTCTTAATACTTCTTCAGAAAAATCCGTACAAAGTGAGAGCTAGCCTATAATGATTTTGTATGTCTAAAGTCAATTTCTACATAATAAAAAGCGGACTTTGAAAAGTCCGCTTTTTAACATTTATTCTAAAGAGCCTTTTGTTCAGAAATATCCTTTTGTTCTTTCAACTCTTTATTTTTTTTTACAGATGACTGGATATATTCATCGTTCAGACCTTTATACGTTGAATAACACATCACGAGCATTAAAACAGCAAGAGGTACAGCTGTTGCCACAAGCGCTGATTGCAAACCTTGCAAACCGCCGGTCATAATAAGCACGACCGAAACTGCTGCAATAACAACTCCCCATATAATCTTTGTCCGGTGTGCAGGATCTGGATTGCCATTTTCACTGATCATTCCTAATACGAATACAGCTGAATTGGCTGATGTAATAAAAAACACAAGGACAAGCACCATTGCCAGTACACTTAAAAACGCACTCATTGGGAAGTACTCAAAGAACTGGAATAACGCAGAAGTAACATCGGTTGATACGGCAGTCGCGAGCGCCTTTTCTCCCATATTTTGAATAAGGTGAATTGCTGATCCTCCCATTACTGCAAACCAGAAGAATGAACCGAGTACAGGAATAAAGACGGCGCCCATCATGAACTCTTTAATCGTTCTGCCCTTGGAAATTCTGGCGACAAAACTACCAACAAGCGGCGCCCAAGCAATCCACCAGCCAAAATAAAATAGTGTCCAGCTAGCGATCCAGGAACCATCGTTATATGGCTCTGTTCGGAACGACATGCCGATGAAGTTTTGAGCATAATCGCCAACACCCTGGAAGAAAATTTTAAAGATAGACTGGGTTGGCCCCAGGAAAAGAACGAAGCCTAATAAAGCAAAGGCGAGGAACATATTCAGATTGGATAAATGCTTCATTGCTCCTTGCAGGCCAGAAACAGTAGAACCTACATAAATAAAGGTAACTACAATGATGATGAGTGCCTGTGTAAAGATATCCACCGGTATTCCCCAAAGGAAATTCATGCCGCTGTTTACTTGCAGCGTACCAAAACCGAGCGATGTAGCAATTCCAATAACAATCGAAAGGATAACCATGACATCAATCGCTTTGCCAAAAGGGCCTCTGATTTTATCTCCAATCAAAGGATAAAAGACAGAGCTCAATGAAGACGGAAGTTTTTTTCTAAACTGAAAGAAAGCTAAAGAAACTCCTACGAGTGCATAACAAGCCCAGGCCGAAACGCCCCAATGCAAATAAACAAACTGCATAGCAAGCTTGCCTGATTCCTCAGAAGATCCTTTGCCGAATGGAGGGTCAATGTAATAGGAGACAGGCTCTGCCACGCCCCAAAACACGAGGCTGATACCGATAGAAGCACTGAAAAGCATGCCAATCCAGGTGGCCGTTTTATATTCAGGCCGATCGTCATCATCCCCTAAACGAATATGCCCGAATTTTGACAGTCCGATATACATACAAAAAGCAAAGAAAATAAAAACACTGGCAAGAATAAACCATCCCAAGTTATTGTAAATAAAATTAAGTGACGAATTCGAAAACTTCTCCAGTTGCTTTGGTGCGAATACACCTACACTAATTAATAATAAGCTGATTGCCAAAGAGGAATAAAATACAGCTTTCTTGCTATTCACCTAACCACTCCTTTAAAGTTTGCCAATCAAAAGATGCTACTGCATCCTCCCACTCCCTTAAAAACTCTCCTAACATGCAAACGGTTTCTAAATTTAACACACTATCCATGATCCCCTTGAGCAAACCGCTGAGCACCTTCTACGTTCCTATAAAGTCCTAGGCAAAATAAGAAATTTCAAAAAAATATAGCGATACCGCCCGAGGAAAGTTTCCCCAGGCGATACTGTTTTATTTATCTAAAAATCATTTTGCTGGAACTAATGAAGCGATAATTTCTGTTATCCGGTCCCCTACTTCGGACGTAGAGGCTGTTCCGTTCATGTCAGGCGTTAACGCTTTATCTTCTAAAAGTAATTGTTCAACGGCAGCTAATACTGCTTGGCCGTATTGCTCATAGCCGAAAAAGTCAAGCATTTGACTCGCAGACCAAATAGATGCCAGTGGATTTGCGACACCTTGTCCTGCAATATCCGGAGCCGATCCATGAATCGGCTCAAACATGGACGGGAAGTTACGCTCAGGATTAATGTTGGCCCCTGCAGCAAGCCCGATACCGCCGGCAAGAGCGGCTCCCAGATCGGTTAAAATATCCCCAAATAAATTGGATGTAACGACTACTTCAAAACGCTTCGGATCCTTGATCATCAGCATGGCGGCTGCATCAACCAGGTAGGACGCCGTCTCCACTTCCGGATATTCCGCGCTTACCTCATCGAATACCTGATCCCAGAAAACCATGGAATAATTCAAGGCATTCGCTTTGGAAATGCTTGTAAGAGACCTTCCTTCTCTCTTTGCTGTTTCAAATGCATAGCGGATAATCCTTTCTGTTCCTTTACGGGAAAACACGCTGTTCTGCAATACCACTTCATGTTCTTGCCCCTTAAATAGCCAGTCACCGGCACCCGAGTATTCTCCTTCACTGTTCTCACGAATGAACAGCATATCAATGTCCTCGCGTTTCACGTCAACAAGCGGCAAGTGTGCCCCTTTCAGCAGTCTAACGGGACGAATATTCACATACTGATCAAAACTTTTGCGGATTTTCAATAGTAAATCCCAGAGTGAAATGTGATCGGGAACTCCAGGAAAACCAACGGCTCCTAAATAAATTGCATCAAATTCTTTTAGCTGCTCAATTCCGTCATCATCCATCATTTTGCCATTTTCTGCGTAAAACTCGCATCCCCATGGAAAGTAAGTAAAATCAAACTGAAAACTTGAATCAAGTTCAGCTACTTTATTTAATACTTTAACCCCTTCGTTAATAACTTCCGGTCCAATGCCATCCCCGGCAATCACCGCTATTTTAAATGTTTTCACGATAATCTCCCTCGTTCTTTCAGCTTTGGTTCCAAACGACTAATTTCATTTCAGTCATTTCTTCCACTGCATACTTAATGCCTTCACGGCCTGTGCCGCTTTCTTTCACACCGCCGTACGGCATCTGGTCTACACGGTATGTCGGCACATCATTGATGATGACACCGCCAACATGCAGCTCCTGTGAAGCGTACAAAGCATTCTTAATATTATTTGTGTAAATTCCTGCCTGCAGTCCATAGCGGGAATCATTTACTAATTCCACCGCTTCTTCGATACTGCTTACTTTATTAACAACGACAACCGGAGCAAACGCTTCCTGGCAAGATACCTTCAACTTATGCTCCGCCCCTGTAATGATGGTTGGCCCTAAAATGCCGTTTTGCAGTTTACCTCCTGCTGCTATCTGGGCACTGCTTTCTTTTGTTTCTTCGATCCACTCTAGCACGCGCTCTGCTTCCCCTTTGGCGATCAAAGCGGAAATGTACGTATCGGGATCAAGCGGATCACCGACTTTCAATTTCTTTGCCGCCTCTGTAAATTTCGCAATAAACTCATCGTACACTTCTTCGTGGGCATAGACACGCTGCAGGGAAATACATACCTGGCCTTGATTGGAAAAAGCTCCCATGATGCAGCGGTCAATGATGTCATTGATCTGAATATCTTTATCGATGATCAATGCTGAATTAGAGCCCAACTCAAGCGTTGTCTTCTTCAATCCTGCTTTACTGCGAATGCTAATACCCACACTTGGACTTCCTGTGAAAGTCACCATGCTAACACGATCATCTTCAACAATGGCATCTCCCACTGTTCCTCCCGGTCCCGTTACCACATTTAGCACGCCGGCTGGAAGACCAGCTTCCGCGAAGAGCTCTGCGATGAAAAGAGCAGAAAGTGGAGTTTGTGAAGCTGGCTTTAATACGACTGTGTTACCGGCTGCGATGGCAGGACCGACCTTGTGTGCAACTAAATTGAGTGGAAAATTAAACGGTGTAATAGCACCGATCACTCCAATCGGTTCTCTTACCGTATAGCCGATCCGGCCAACACCGCCCGCAGCCGCATCAAAAGGAATCGTTTCACCATGAATTCTTTTGGCTTCTTCCGCAGAAAACTTATAGGTTTCAATCGTTCTTGCTACTTCTGCTTTAGCGAAGACAATGGGCTTGGCTGATTCACGAGAAATAATTTCAGCTGCTTCATCCGCTCTTTCTTTTAAAAGAGTAACTACTCTCTCCAAGATCTCCGCCCGTTGATAAGCAGGCATTTTTCCAATCGCTTCACGTGCGTGATAAGCAGCTGTAATGGCTTGCTTTGTCAGCTCTCTGTCGGCCATAGCAATCTGGGCAATCTCCTCCCCGGAATAAGGAGAGCAAAGCGGGGTGTATACCGGCGCTTCCACTTTTTCACCATTGATCAAAAGAAACTGTTTAACAGAATTTTCTTTACTCGTTAATTTACTCATTGAGGGCCTCCAATACCATTTCATGAAATTGAACGATCGCTTTTTCCGAAGAAGAATATTTGCCCTTATTAAACGCGCGAGACCGGAAACCAATTTGTTCCAGCTCTACTAAGTCCACATCTTCCTGACGAACCTGTTCCGCAAAAGCAACTAAGTCTTTTTCTTCCTGAGTCAAGTTTTCATCGCGGAAGTAATACGTGTAAACAGCCAATGTGTTTTCATGGTCAATTGGCAGCATTTGAATCGTTGCCATATTTCCCGGTCCCGGATAAATCGTAACCATTAAATTTGGCCATAACCAGTAAAAGGTCCCACCCCGCATTTCCGCCTTGTTCAAATCCACTTCACCATAATTTTTATCAGGCTTTACAATGGACCCTTGGATAGAGTAGTTCTCACATGTAATAATTTGATAATCATCCATGTCCAGTGTTGCAACGAAGCTTGGATGAGCTACATGGCAATGGTCACATTCTAAATAGTTGTCAATGAATGCCTTCCAGTTAGCTTTAATGACACGTGTTTTTTGACCGGTTCTTTTCAGTTCGCTCAAGAAAGGAAACTTGCTCAATCTTTCAAAGAAATCCCCATAAGATTCACTGAGCGGCTTTGCTTGATCATCCAAGTTAACGAAAATTAAAGATTCCAAAATTTCCATGCGCACAGAACGCAAGCAAGCCTCCTGCACACAAGCAGCGTCTTGCCCTCTAAAGTTCGGCGCTTTATTTAACTTTCCATCCAACTTGAACGTCCATCCATGATAGCCGCACTGAAGGATTTTCTTCTTCCCCGCTTCCTTCTGTTCAAGCTTCGTCGCACGGTGTGGACAAACATTGTAAAAGGCGCGAATTACTTCATCCTGGCCACGAACAACGATGATTGGTTCTTTAGCTACTTCCGTCGTAAAGAAAGATCCTGGTTTTTCTAGTTGGCTGACATGCCCGACAAGCTGCCATGATTTTGAGAAAATAAGATCCATTTCCTTATCCAATACTTTTGGATCTGTATACAGATCATAAGTCATTGTTCTCTCAAATGTCCGGTTCGTCGCGTTTTCTACTTTATTATAAGCCATTATTCATTCTCCCCCGTAAAATAAATTGTGTTAATTGAATCAGCCTGGACTGTTTTTAAAGCGCTTTCGTTTTGGAGAAAGACGTTTGCCCTTCAGCTGACTTCTGCCTTTTTACACGCAAAAGGTTGTTCAGCCACTTTAATAGAGTCTGTCGGGCAGCCATCAAGCGCATCCTCTAAATCTTCTTCAAGGTCTTCTGGTACTTCCATTGCTCCTTCATTGTTATCAAGAACAGCAAAGGCAAGTCCTTCATAATCGTAATCGAACAGCTCCGGAGCCGTTGCCCCGCAGGCGCCGCAGGCAATGCACGTCTCCTGGTCTACTATCGTGTATTTAGCCAACACTACTCGTCTCCTTCCTGCTACTTGATTTCGTTATTACACAGAGTGGGTACTTTTGTTTTTTTCGCCCATCACACTCGTACTGTGGAGCGGCTGTACTTTTGCGCTCGGATCAATATATACTTTGGCGTTGCTGACAGCTGTGGGTGCTTCTCCAAAACCGCTGGCAATCAACTTGACCTTTCCTTCGTAGGTGCAAATATCTCCAGCGGCATAAATGCCTTCCAGGTTTGTCTCCATCCGAGAATTTACTACAATAGAATTTCCTTTGATTTCAAGTCCCCACTCTTTAATTGGTCCAAGGGACGAGACAAAACCATAGTTAACGAGTACATCATCGACTTCAATTTCAAGTGGTTCACCGCTCTTGGTTTCCGTCACAATGACTTTTTCAATCCTTTCTTCGCCAATAAGTTCCATCGGCACATACGGTGTTACAATGTCGACCTTTGACTGTTTTAACAGCTCTACACTATGTTCATGAGCACGGAACTTATCTCTACGATGGATGAGCGTTACTTTTTCTGCGATTGGCTCAAGCATCATCGCCCAGTCAACGGCTGAATCCCCTCCGCCGAATACCACTACCTTCTTTCCGGCAAACTGATTTAAATTCTGAACGGAATAATGAAGGTTAGCGCTTTCAAATTTTTCTTCGCCTTCAAGTTTCAGCTTACGTGGCTGAAAAGCTCCATTTCCAGCTGTGATAATAATTGCTTTTGAGTAATGGGTTTCTTCATTCGTTGTGATAGCGAGCACTTCATCTGTTGTTCGTACGATGCTTTCCACTGACTGTTCCAGACATACTGCCGTTTCGAATTGATTCATTTGCTCGATTAATTGATCAACAAGCTCCTGAGCACGTACTTTTGGAAAGCCAGCAATATCATAAATATATTTTTCAGGATATAAAGCGGATAACTGGCCGCCAAGCTGTGGTAGACTTTCAATAACCTTGACTGAAGCCTGACGCATTCCCGCATAGAAAGCAGTGAACAACCCAACCGGGCCGCCGCCAATAATTGTAATATCAAATATTTCCGGCTGTTGCTTCATCGTCATTCCCCCTCTACTACAAAAATAGTTCTCCTTGAGTCTGCCTCTTTGGAATAAACGGATATTTCAAGACAGTGTTGACTGCCTGTTGGTTGTATATATGCAATTCCAATGCCAACTTCTAAAATTAGCGAAAACGATAAAAAAATAACGAAAATTCTTTCAATTTTGATTTAAATTGAGTTATATTTAACTCAAAGTTAAGAATAGTTAGTCAAATATAACTCACTTGATTTACAAAAGGGGGAATGCCTGTGAAACATGCAGAAGAAAAAAACAGCGTTGAGATGACACTGGAGACGTTATTAAAAATACTCGATCATTCTTCCGATGAGATTTTTGTACTTGATGGTGAAATGCGGATTCTTTATGTTAATCAGGCGTGTGAACGTCATTATGGATTAAAGCCCACCGATGTAATCGGTAAATATAACATTGAATTGTTCGAAAAAGGGTATTGGAAACCTTCTATTGTTCCTGAGGTGTATAAAAGAAAGAAACCATGCTATATGAAACAGCAAACATATATTGGTGCAGAACTGCTCACATCTGCTATTCCGCTCTTAAATGAAGCAGGAGAGATTGAACTTGTTGTCATAACGTCAACAGAATCACAAACGTATAAAATGTTCAAAGCGAAAGAGGCAGCAAGTGAGTCAAATATAACTCACTTTGAAGAGGAAGCAGAGCGGATCGTTACAAACAGCGAAAAGATTAAACAAATCATCTCCTTCTGTGAAAAAGTAGCACCTACAGATTCAACGATTTTGATTGAGGGAGAATCAGGCACAGGAAAAGGAGTGCTTGCCCATTTTATTCATCGAATTAGCCAGCGGAAAAACGGGCCATTTTTAACAATCAATTGTGCTGCTATTCCAGAAGAGTTACTTGAATCCGAACTATTTGGCTATGCAAAAGGGGCATTTACCGGCGCCAGCAAATCTGGAAAGCCCGGCTTGATCGAGGCGGCGGACAACGGCACTGTGTTTCTCGATGAAATTGGCGAAATGCCTCTTGCTCTTCAGGCTAAACTGCTTCAGGTTATTCAGGATAAGCAATTTATCCCTGTTGGCGGCAGTGAAACAAAAAAAGTCGATATCCGCATTATTGCTGCCACCAATCAGAATCTAGTCCAAATGGTCAAGGACAAACAGTTTCGCGAAGATTTGTTTTATCGTCTAAATGTGATTGATGTCCATCTGCCACCGCTCCGCGAGCGAAAAGAAGATGTGATTCCACTGACATATAATTTTTTAAATAAGTTTAACGAAAAATACCATACGAACAAAGTCATTTCAGAAGAATGTCTCAATACTTTGATTCATTATCCATGGCCAGGCAACGTGAGACAATTGGAAAATCTCATTGAACGGCTAGTTGTGATTAGCGACTCTGTCATTCAAGTGTCTGACCTTCCTGATATGATTACGGAAAACGCCGGGCCTCTTACCCAGCTTTCCCTTCCCCACACTCTCGACCAGGCATTGAATGAGACAAAACGGATTCTCATCAGAAGATCTTACCAGATGTATAAATCATCACGAAAAGTCGCCAATGACCTCGGCATCAGTCAGACGAAAGCGTCGAAGCTGATCCGCGAATATTGCAGCGATTTGATGAGCTAGGCGCATAAACACGGTCACCAGGTCCGTGCACAAGCAGTCAGTAAATACCCCAGGTGGTGAGTAATCCTGGAAACATAAAAAAACCTTTTCCTAACAGGAAAAGGTCAGTTTGTCGACAAAAGGGGTTCGGAATAGTCTTATTCCGAACCCCTTTTGATTTTTCGGTAGTTTTAAAGCCCTTCGAGAGAAAGATAGACCTCTCCGAGGTCATCATTTAAGCCATTTCTGGTTCTCGCCAAGTCCAGCTGGCCATTTTCTTGAGATTCATGGCAGCGAAAGTAAGCATCGCTTGCATCGACAATTTTTTAAGTCCCCTTAACGTTGTCCAACGCATGCCATGCTTTTCTTTTGCATCTGCGAATACACGCTCAATCGTTTCTTTTCGCTCCGCATAAATCGCTTTAACTTCTTCGTGGTGGCGAAGATGGTCGGCCTCTTCCATATATTTCTGCCAAATATGGCGTGTCACCACTTTTTGATGATCTCTGCTTTCCGTGCATTTAGCTAAAAAAGGGCAGGAGGTACAAACCTGTTTGGGTGATCTGTATTCACGATAGCCTTCCTTATTCGTCGTTGAGTAATTCAATACTTCCCCTGCCGGACAAAGGTAACAGTCAAAATGTTCATCGTACACATAGTCATGCTTTCTGAAGAAGCCCTCTTTTGTGCGCGGCCGTGTATAAGGCAAAGCAGGTGTCATGCCGTTTTCCATTAAATAACTGGCAATGGCAGGTGTTTTGTAAGCTCCGTCTGCACCAACAGCTTTAGGTTTTCCTACCTTTTCTATCACTTTCTCCATTAACGGCTCTAAGATTTGGCTGTCATGTGTGTTGCCTGGTGTGACCATTGTGCCAATTACGAATCCCTTACGGTCTGCGGCCGCGTGAAAGGAATAGGCAAATTGTTTGGTTCGTTCGTCTTTAACGTAGTAGCCACTGTCCGGATCGGTTGTACTTTCCTTGATTTCTTTCGTTTCTTCTTTATCGAACTTATCTGGCGGGAACGGCTTTTTTCCATGATCCTCTCGGTCCTGATTAATCTCTTCTTGGAGGCGTTCCTGATACGCGCGTGTTTCTTTGCGAACCATTTTCTTTTCAAATTTACGCTTATTCGCGCTAGCTTTTACATGAGTGGAATCCACAAAAACGTGCTCCGCACTAATGAGCTTTTTCTCGGCAGCTATTTTTAAGATACGATAGAAGATCTGTTCAAACAGGTCGGTATCTTTAAAGCGACGCTCGTAGTTCTTACCGAAGGTAGAGAAATGCGGCACTTTATCATGGAATCCATAACCGAGAAACCAGCGGTAGGCCATATTCGTTTCCACTTCCTCGATCGTCTTGCGCATGGATCGAATGCCAAAGGCATATTGGATAAATGTTAGTTTAATTAAAATAATTGGATCAATGCTTGGGCGGCCCACTTCCGCATACAATCCTTCCACCAAGTCATAAATAAAAGAGAAATCCATCGCTGCCTCCATTTTACGGACCAGGTGATTCTCTGGTACAAGCTGGTCTAGAGCGATCATTTCTATTTGATTCCGTTGGATTGGATTGTTTTTCGAAAGCATCTTTCTCACCTCAAGTGTTTGATCTATTTATTTTAAAACAGGTATGGTTGTACGGCTACTCTAACTTTGTAACCCCTGTTGATTGAAATGGATGGCGCAAAGACTCCTGCGGGATCAGCGGGACAGGTGAGACCCCGCAGGCGCTTTCGCGGCGAGGAGGCTCACCGCCCGCCCCGCGGAAAGCGAAGCGCCTGGAATGGAAATCAACAGCCCCCATTCACAAGCAAAATAAAAAGGACTGTAGACAAACTCTAGAATTTCATTGAGTTTGTCTACAGTCTGACCTTTTCCTAACAGGAAAAGGTTTTTTCTCTAGGAAGGCCGGTGAAATGAGCCAACAACTTCAACCGTCTGGGTAACATTAACAAAGGCCCCAGGATCAGCATCATGAATCATTTTCTTTACATCAGTAAGCTGATAACGCGTAATAACCGTCATGAGTATGGACCGTCCTTCACCCGTGTAGGCTCCTTCTCCGTTCATTAGCGTAACACCGCGATACAAGTTTGCCAGAAGCTTTCCTTTCACTTCTTCCCCTTTGGCAGTAATGATCATTAATGTTAGCTTGACATGGTTAGTATGAATCATGTCAACCACTTTTCCTGTCGCATAAATGGCAATCAGCGTATTGAGCGCAGCATCCCAGCTGAAGATAAATCCAGAAGCCAGGACGACTACAGCATTCATAGCTGTTAAAATCGAGCCAAGCGGAAAGTCTTTCTTCCTTGTCAAAAGCATGGCGATAATATCAAATCCACCTGATGAACCAGAAGCCCGGAAGATCAGCCCAATGCCGGCTCCCGTAATCACTCCGCCGAACAGTGCGGACAAGATAGGCTCTGTGGACACTTCAACAATCGGTATCACATAGAGACTGAATGAAATCGTGACTACTGATAAAATCGTGTAGCTGATAAAGCGCCTTCCAAGCTTGATTAACCCAATAATTAGAAGCGGCAAATTCAAAATCAGGTTTACCACGCCTGTATTTAAAGGAGTGATCAGACCAAACATAATTGCTACCCCACTAAGCCCACTGCTTAATATCTCGTGCGGGATGAGAAAAAAATTGTAAGCGACTCCTACTAAAAATGAGCCAAACAGAATGATTACAACATTTTTCATCTAACCTCTCCCTTCTCCCATCTACTGTTTAATTGTTATTATTATAGGGGAGAAACTGGAGATTTTAGAGATAATAGTTTTTTCTGAAAAACCAGACGCGCACAAAAAGATGTAGAACAAAAACGCGAAGAGACACTTAACTCTTCGCGTTTTTATTTATAAAGCTTTTTTCTGCTTGAAAGGAATGGCTCCGATCAATACCTCTACACCTGTCGCAAAAATAAATACGATCCACGCGTACTTCCAACTAATAATAAAACCAATGAGAAGAAAGGTAGCAAAGGCAAAAATCCATAAAGCACCCGAGATACTCCCTCGTATCATTTGATATTCCGGATTATAATACTTGGCTGTATACTTCATCCACTCTTGGTCGTGTTTGCTGCGGTCCTTTTCTGTCAGTCCAAGAAACACGTAAAGGCAGATGGAAGGAATAGCAAATGGAAGCAACGTAGCAACCCACTCACCATTTTCTACACTCCCTTGAAAATAAACAATACCAGCGGTAAATAAGCCAAACAGTAAAACTCCCGTCGCTGCTGTATAGCCTGCTGCCCGGATCGGTCTCATTCCAAAATGATGTGGAGTTTCTTGAGTCAACCCTAAATAAACAAGCGCACTGATCGATACAAGGGCAAATGGAAACAAGGTGGAAATAGTAATGTAGTATTCTTCCATCCGCAAATGGACAAGCAGTGCCGTAATCATCCCGAACAGTAAAATTCCAATGCTAATGACATAGCCAAACACATGGACTTTAGGGAGCGGTTTTTTATTATACATATGATCAATAACTTCATAATGAGCTTTTATGCCGATGTCTTCAGCTACCTTCGTCACATCGCCAAGCTGGCTGATTGCTTTCTGAAACGCCTCTTCTTCGTTCATACCCTGATTAGTAAATTCCTGAATCCTCTCCTGCAGATTAACCTCTACTTCCTCCTTTAATTCATTAAGCTGATTGGAGGGAGGAAAATCAGCAAATACTTGTTCAATATATTCCTTGATCCTGCTCTTCATTTTTTCACAGCCTTTCTACAATAATTTGTCGATGACTTCTTTGGTAAACTCCCAATCATCACAGTTTCGTTTATAAAGCGTTTCACCGGAAGCAGTAATACTGTAATATTTTCTTCTGCCTCCCTGTGTCTCGCTTCCCCAATAAGAAGTGACACAGCCCTCTTGTTCAAGCCTTCTAAAACTGGAATAAAGAGTTGCCTCTTTTAATTCGTACTGCCCTTCGCTTTTCTCAATAATTTTTTTATAAATTTCATATCCATAACTGTCCCCTTCTTTTAAAATTCCAAGGACGATCGTATCTGTATGGCCTCTGATTAAATCAGATGATATTTTCGCACTCATTAGGCGTCCCTCCTACAATTACAATATACTTCATATTACTTTGTCTGTCAAAGTAATATTACAGACATTTTCTATTAAAAAAAGACAAGTTTAGCCATCTTGGCTGTTCAAGAAATAAATAGCTCTTCTTACTTTCCATACGTTATGATAGAGACACTATTTAAATCTGAGGTTTTTAAAGGAGAAAGTGATGTTGTTTGCAAAGAAGGAAAATTACAAGTAAGTGGCTTATTCTTTTCATTGCTACTCTTGCTCAAGCCTGTGCCACATTTGTCACTTACGGGATAGGTCCGCTGGCAACTTTCTATCAAAGAGAATATGAGCTTTCACAATTGGAAGTTGGCCTGTTAGTATCCGCAGTAAACGCTGGTCCGATCTTCTCTATGCTATTCTTTGGAGATTTAATGGAGAAACACGGAGAGAAGTGGGTCGTTGGTTTAGGCGCTGTGTTTCTGGGCTGCAGTATTTTAGCTGCTTCTTTAACAGATCAGTATGTTTTACTGCTTATCATTTTGGCCATTGTCGGCTTATGGTACGGCACCGCCCAGCCCGGCGGAAGCAGTGCTATTATGAAATGGTTCCCTAAGCAGCACCGCGGACTGGCGATGGGCATCAGGCAAACGGGAATCCCTATCGGCGGGGCCGCCGCTTCAATGATTCTTCCTTTCTTGTTTTATTACAATGGGGCCACCGCCGTCATAACAGCACAATCAGCCGTTGCTATAACAGGTGGTTTAGTCTTTCTTTTATTCTACAAAGATATTAAGCATGGAAAGAATGGCAGCAAAAAACACCGCTTCATGGAAAAAATCAATACAATTAAAAGTAACACTAGTCTTTATCCTGTATTTTTCATTGGCATGATTATGGTTTCTTTGCAGATTATCCTTGTTGCCCACTTAATGAGCTACTTTACGAACACTTTGCATGTGAAGCTTAGCACAGCAGGGTCTTTCTTAAGTTTTGCGTTGGCTGGCGGAATGTTTGGCCGGATTATTTTGGCCTGGATCAGCGACCATGTATTTAAAGGAAATCGAAGCAAGCCCCTGCAACTAACGATGTGGGCCTCTGCTATGGCTGTATTGGGTCTTATTCTTCTGCCATCTTATCTCCCTTTATGGGCAATTAACCTTTTATGCTTTTGGATAGGATTCTTGGGAATTGGCTGGTTCAGCCTGTTCATCGTGCTCGTCTCGGAAAAATCAACCACTGAATTCTCCACCTTAACAGTGAGTTTTGCTTTAACGTTAAATCAAGTGTTTATTGTTGTTTCTCCCTCATTATTCGGATGGCTTGTAGACTATTCTTCCGGGTATACTATTCCACTGCTTATGCTTACTTTTTTTATCATGGCAGGCGCTGTATGGCTTGGATCATCTGAGAGGCACTATAATAAAAAAGCTTAGGATGACCATGAAAAGACTGGTCATCCTAAGCTTCTTTCAAAGATTGACTATAGTTAAATTTGAGCTTTCACCACTTTACTTTTGGGCAGACGAAGTAACGTACCCCTTTTTCCCGACAGATAAGCCAGTGACAAAAATAAGCACTGAAGCCGCAATCAGCATGGTTAAAGGAATCGTCCAGCTATGGGTAAGATCATGCAATCCGCCGAACAAAACCGGTCCAACAGAAGCCAGAAGATACCCGAATGACTGAGCCATTCCCGATAACTCTGCCGCTTCCTGTGTACTTTTCGTACGCAGACTGAAAAACATCATAGCGAGGCTAAATGCAGATCCTGCTCCAATACCGGTAAAAATCACCCATAGCAGCAAAAGGGCACTATCGTCAAACAGTATGCCAATCAGTCCGGCCGTAAATAAGACGGCCGTGGCAGCTGCAATCCCACGCTGGTTTTCCTGCCGGCCTGCCAGCACCGGCACAATAAATGTAAACGGCAAAACAGAAAATTGCATCATTGACAGCATCCAGCCGGCTGATCCGGCATCCATTCCTTTTTGCTGTAAGATATCCGGCAGCCAGGTAATTACTACATAAAAGATTAACGATTGTAATCCCATAAATAAAGTAACCTGCCAGGCAAGACGAGAATGCCATAACCGGCTGCCTGAGCGATTGCCTCCTGGCACTGCTGTTTGTTTTTTACGACGCAGCTGCGGCAACCAAAAGAAAACAGCAATGAATGCTAATACTGCCCATACCCTGAGAGCGCCTGACCAGCCAAAACCAGCGCTGGCAGCAAGCGGTACACTAAGGCCCGAGGCGATAGCGCCACAGAGATTCATGGAAACGGAATAAATGCCTGTCATCACACCAAGACGCTCAGAAAAATGTTGTTTGATAAAGCCAGGCAGCAACACATTGCCAAGAGCAATCGCTAATCCGAGTAAAATTGTCCCTGCAAATAAGGCTGCTACTCCCCCGGAGGAACGGAGCAATATTCCTGTTGCCAAAGCAATTAAAGCGACAAATAATGTCAGTTCGACTCCGAACCGCCGAGAGATTTTTGGCGCAAACGGCGATAGAAAAGCAAAGGCAAGCAGAGGAAGCGTCGTAATCGTGCCAGCAACAGCATTTGATATTCCAAGATTCTCCCGAATAGCTGGTACGAGGGGTCCGACAGAAGTTAAAGGTGCTCTAAGGTTGGCACCGATCAAAATGATCCCCACGATTAAAAAAACGACTTTCCATCTTCTTGATGCATGATTTTGTTCAATAGATTGGATTGCTTGTGGTTCTCCCATTCTTATTCCTCCAAACCGGCAGACAGCAAATCTTTTAAGTAAACCATATATTCATTAACAGCTTCTGCTGCCGCCTCTTCATTTTGTGTCGCGATGCCCTCAACGAGCTTTTCATGAATATGCTGATGAGTAGCTGTGCAAAAGGAAAGTTCAACAAGATTGCGCACAGATGAATGCAAGGCATCGATCATATGCTCATATAATTCAATCAGCAGGCGGTTATGAGCAGCTGCAGCAACAGCTTGATGAAGCTGAATATCTGCTTCTGCATAACCTTCCTGATCCCCGTCATTAATCGCCTGACGGCAGTTATCTAAATAAGACCTCAGCTTTCTGACATCTTCATCGCTTCGCCGAACAGCCGCCAGCCGGGCTGCTTCCCGTTCAAGTGCATGTCTGACCTCCAAGGTTTCCTGCAAATCCGACTTGCTTACCCGCCGTTCAATAGCCACGCCGAGGGCGCTCGTCGAACAGACATGAGTGCCGCTTCCTTGTCTTGTCTGCAAAAGACCGCTATGCACAAGTGCGCGTATGGCTTCACGAAGTGTATTGCGGCTCACTTCAAATCGTTCCATCAATTCCATTTCCGGAGGCAGCCTCGTGCCGACCGGCCAAGCACCGGTCTCAATTAATTCCTCTATTTGTGCTGCGACTTGATCCACAAGTGAGATACGGTTCGCTTTTTCAATGTTCATGTCTACACCTCAAATTTGTAGGATGATTGGTTCATTGGCAAACTTATCATATCTATGAAAATAAGTAAACATCAAACGAAAAATTCCTAAAACAATTTTAATGAAGCTCTCCTGCCGACAAAATGCCTATACATAATAACTAAAAAAACAGCCCAAAAATCAGGCTGTTCCAAAAGCCAGAAGGATCACGGGCTTTTTAACTTTTCTTCCATCGTTTCAATAAACTTCCGCACCGCAAATCCTAGATACTTATCCGCCCTGTAAATAATCCCAATATCTCGTACAGGAGGGTCATCGCTCACCCTAATTAAGCACAAACTGGGATCATTTAGCGATTGGGAGAGCGGCAGTGGCTGGAGAGTCGCCCCGATATTTTCTTTAACAAAACGGAAAAGCGAAGGTCCCGTCGTTGTTTCTACCACTGTGTTTAGTTGAATGCCATGCTTTTGACAGTGATCCTCTAATAGTCGCCTTCCTAAAAATTGCTTAGCATACATCACCATCGGCATGTCTCTTAACTCTGCTAAACGGATAGAGTGACGGTTAGCTAACCTATGGTTTTTTGAAACGACTAACACATACTCTTCGCGATAAAGGGGGAGGCTGACTAAACGGCTGTCCTGTGATAAAAGCAGTGTAATCCCAATATCCACTTCGTTATCAAGTACTTGCTTAGTAATTTCAACAGTGGACGCAGAGAGATTTAAGCGAATGTTAGGAAATCTCTTGTAAAAATCGATGAATAAAGGAGTAAATCGGTAATCGAGCTCTGCCGGCAAAACGCCGACCGCGACAGTGCCTCCCTGGTATTCACGAAGTTCCTCTATCTCGTGAAGGGCATTTTCAAGGTTTCGAAACATTCCCTTGCAATTCTTGAGAAGAATGGCTCCAGCTTCTGTTAGAGCAATTCTCTTTCCAATACGGTCAAATAACGGAGTTCCCAGCTCCTGTTCTATCGCTCGTATTTGCAAACTAAGTGTTGGTTGAGAAATCCCAATTTTCTCTGATGCTCTTGTAAAATGAAGCTCTTCACAAAGAGTCATGAAATATTCTAACTGTCTAAGTTCCATGCCGGCCTTTCTCCTCATATCATTGATTTTTTCAATGATTATAATAGTTTTTATTGAATTGTCCAATCATTTATCTTCAGGTAACCTTGAGCTTAAATGAGTAAGAAAAGGTGTGAAGAAAATGAAAAGATTTAGGGCCACTCTGATGGCGCTCGCTCTCTTTATGGCTTCTTTAAACTTGCGCCCTGCAATCAACTCCATTTCCCCTTTGTTGGAGTCATTGCGAAACCACTTAGGAATTAGCGCTTCAACAGCAAGTTTACTAACTTCCATTCCTGTCCTTTGCATGGGAATCTTTTCGCCAGCAGCAGCCAAACTGGGAAATCGTATCGGCATGGAACGGGTTTTAGGAGGTGCTCTCCTCCTAGTTGGTCTCGGCACATTTTTACGCTTCTTTACGAACTCGGTTTTCTTTTTACTTTTTACCGCATTCGTAATCGGCATTGGCGCCGCTATTATGGGCCCTTTGCTTTCCGGGTTTATTAAACGCCACTTCCCTCACCAGGTACCGAAAATGATTAGTGTTTATTCCGTTGCTATGACGATGGGAGCCGCTCTTGCATCCGGCTTAGCCGCGCCGCTTCAAAGCGGACTGCATTCCTGGCGAGCTGCGCTTGGCATTTGGACTGTTTTGGCTTTAATCGCCATTCCACTCTGGTGGCTTTTGGTTTTACGGCAGGTTAATCATTCAAAAAACAATTCCGCCTTTCAGCCGTCCCCTGCCCTTCCTTGGAGAAATCCAAGGGCCTGGCTGCTGATATGGTCGTTTGGCCTGTCAGGAATGATCTTTTTTTCGATCACTGCCTGGCTTCCTCCGATTGTACAAGGCATGGGTTACAGTGAAAGCTATGCCGGCAATGCGCTAACTATTTTTGCGGTTGTACAAATTCCCGCAAATTTGCTACTTCCTTTTATTATTAAAAAGTATCCTTCCCGTCTCTTCTTATTGCTGTTTTTTTCTGGCGTAGAGTTCATTGGCTTTCTCATGGTGTACCTTGCAATATTCCCTTGGGTAGCCGCTATTTTTCTTGGAATTGGAGCAGCTTCCTTATTTTCGCTCAACTTGCTGCTGCCAATTGATGCAACTACAAGCGGACAAGAAGCTGCTGCTTGGTCAGCGCTGATTCAGTCAGCAGGCTATATTATTAGTGCAACAGGACCGATCTTGATCGGGTGGATTCATGATGCAACCGGAGGTTTTTTATTCTCTGTCATAGGATTGATTGCCATCAATCTCGCATGCATGATCGTTCAATTTTTTGTTGCGTTCCGCACTAAGAAAGAAAAAGTTCCCACAGCTGCATAGAGCTTATTAAATATCAAAAGGAGAGCCCTGCTTAAGCGTTTAGGCTCCCCTTTTGAAAATCATTCTCTCATTCTTTACGGTAGATCGATTAGCATAAATTGCGAGTCAGATTCTGCGATTATTTGTAAAGTGCCCGTTTCTGTTATGCGGGCAGAATCACGCTGGTGTAAGACGGCTTCAGCGTTTATCATAACTTTTCCCTCAATCACAAACAAGAAGATCCGACGTCCTTCTTTTTGCGTAAATGTGAGTTCCTGACCTTTCTCTAAATCTGATAAATAAACTGTTAAGTCCTGGTGGATATACGCGGTCTGTTCGGAAATAGGCTCTTGACTTACTATAGGAAGCAACTGATTTTTCAACTGATCCACATCAAAATTTGTTTGCTCATAGGAAGGCGTTAAACCATTTTCTTTCGGTTCAAACCATAGCTGCAGAAAGTTTACATCTTCATCAGAAGAAGGATTAACTTCCGAATGAATCACCCCTGTTCCTGCTGACATCCGTTGGACGCCTCCAAAAGTTGTTGTCGCCGTATGTCCCGCACTGTCTTCATGCTTTAAATATCCACTTAAAACAATTGACACGATTTCCATTTCACGATGCGGATGAGCCCCAAATCCTCGATGGGGTTTGACAATATCATCATTTAGCACTCGCATCGGTCCAAAGTTCATATTTTCGGGGTTATAATATTCCGCAAAGGAAAAACTGAAATGGCTCTTCAGCCATCCGTGATCTGCTGTATGGCGTGAGCTTGCTGGATAAATTGTTATCATTTGATCCCCCTCCTCTTATTACGTGTTTAGTTTAATTTCCTTGAAAAATAATGGCATCTAATGCATATTGGCCTGAACCGATTAAGGCAACACCAATCACTACTGCTATAATCATCAGATTATACTCATAGCCATTTTCAGTAGCCCAGTAACCATTTGGTCCGTGCACTTTTAGAATAGCGACGACCATCGTTCCAGCAATAATGACAGCTGCTAACGGTGTAAGCAGTCCTAAAGCAAATAGTGCTCCGCCAATCAATTCTGCCAATCCAGCTAAAACAGCCATCGTTACTCCCGGCTTCATTCCTATAGACTCAAAGAAACCTCCCGTTCCTTTAATTCCATGGCCTCCAAACCACCCAAACAATTTTTGTGCCCCGTGTCCGGCAAAGCTTAGACCGATAGCTAAACGTATTATTAATAACCCTGCATTCATCATTTTATTTCCTCCTCTTTTATTATCATTTCATATATTATGAATTCGAGATATATAGTTAAAAAAAATTATTTAAAGTTCTTGCGCGTAAAAACCTAGTTTTTTTAATTGGGTGATCATTATTTCTTTTTCTTTAGCATCTAATCCACCGAATATTTCCTGAATGGCCTCTTTATGTTTAGGAAAAATAGTACTCATTAATTCCTGGCCCTCAGGGGTAATAGAAGCATACGTGACACGTCGATCTGTTGGACATGGTTTCCGCACGAGCAGTTGTTTTTTCTCTAATTTATCAACAACGTAAGTGATGCTGCTGCTTGCAAGCAATATTTTCTCGCCGATTTTCTGTATGGGCTGATCCCCTTTGCTGAACAGCAGTTCAAGTACTGCAAACTCAGTTGTATTCAGTCCATAATTTTTTATATCTTCTTCTACTCGTTTCGTTACGGATTGTACAGCCCGAGATAATACAACGAATAGTTTCAAAGATAAGTCTTGTTGGTCAGCTGAAGCCATGATTATCAATTCCTTTACAAATTATCTCGATTTCGAGATTTATTATATAACCGTTTTTCTTTGATGTCAAACGGATCTTTTTTCAAAATAAACTGTCCGCTGCTAGTAAGCAACGGACAGGAAGTATTATTCAGTATAAAATTCTGCTGGGATTGGTCCAAAGCAGCGGCGATGATACAGCATTGGATCTTTTCCTTTATCGAGATGAATGTCGGTTACATTGCCAATCAGGACAGTATGGTCGCCTGCTTCGACTGCCTGAAATGTTTCACATTCAAATACACCGAATGCTCCTTCAATAATCGGCAGCCCATTTTCGGACATTTTCCATTTGCATTGACTGAAGCGGTCCACACCTTTAGTGGCAAACGTTTTGCAAAGCTCCTGCTGCTCACCGGCAAGCACATGCACGGCAAATTTGCCTCCTTCAGTAAATGCTTTAATTGTTGATACACCATGATCGATTGACCACAGCACCATCAATGGATCAAGTGAAACAGATGCAAATGAATTCACAGTCAACCCAACAGGTGTTCCATCTTCGGTTACCCCTGTTACAATCGTTACACCCGTTGGGTAATTCCCCATTACCTCTTTAAATAATGTTTGTTTCTCTGCTTTTTCCATTCCTCATCTCTCCCTTGTTATGTATTCACTTCTACTGTATCAAAAAATGGACAAAAACTGGGCAAAAAAGTTTCATTCTTTTTTGTTTATTTTAATAT
Source organism: Pseudobacillus sp. FSL P4-0506 (assembly GCF_038003025.1). Taxonomy (NCBI): domain Bacteria; kingdom Bacillati; phylum Bacillota; class Bacilli; order Caryophanales; family Bacillaceae; genus Pseudobacillus; species Pseudobacillus sp. FSL P4-0506. The sequence continues at coordinate 1,369,042 of NZ_JBBOOI010000001.1, read as the reverse complement.
TTAATTTTTTGAAACTATTTCATGATAAAATAATGGAGGTAGGGATATAACAATTAAGGGGGAGGAACCATGAAAAATTTAACGATTCGTGAACTGAAAGCTCATTATCAAAACAAAGAATTCTCACCAGTTGAAGTCACTAATTATTACTTGAGGCGGATCGATCATAATCAAGACTTGAACACTTATATCACAGTTTGTGCTGAACAGGCTTTAAAACAAGCGGAAATTTCAGAGAAAAAATTTTTAGCCAATGAATTAACAGGAATATTAGAAGGCATTCCCCTTTCTTATAAAGATAACTTATACACGAAAGGGATTCGTACAACAAGCGGATCGAAAATCGAAGAAAATTTTATTCCGGATACCAATGCTGGCGCTTTCCAGATTCTCCAGCGGGAAGGAGCCGTCAATCTGGGCAAAACCAATATGCATGAGTATGCATTCGGCATTACATCGAATAATCCATTTTACGGACCGGTAAGGAACCCGTGGAATCGAGAATACACACCAGGCGGGTCCAGCGGTGGGTCTGGAGCAGCAGTTGCCGCCTCCTTATGTGCTGCCTCCATCGGCACGGATACGGGTGGATCTGTCCGTATTCCAGCGGCTTCTTGCGGTGTGATCGGTTTGAAGCCTACATACCATCTCGTTGATGCGACTGGCGTGAAGAATATTTCATGGTCAATCGATCATGTCGGGCCATTGACCAAAAACGTGGATGATTTAGCCATTATGATGGAAGCCTTAACAGGTCTTTCTTATTCAGAAAATCTACAGGAGGACATTCGTGGCCTCCGTGTCGGCGTGCCGTCCAATTACTTTAACGAGTATATAGATAAAGAAAGCCTGTCTCTCTACAAACAGGCCCTTAATAATTTAGCAAGCCTCGGAGCTGTGCTGATTGACATTGAGGTGCCATTTACAGCTGAAGATCTTGCTTTAGTGTTCACTCTTGCCATTTCCGAAGCAGGATTCGTACATGAAAATAGTTTGCATCATGCGATTGACCAATTCGGCCCTGATGTTCGTGCAGCTCTGGAGGCAAGCCGATCCTTCTCTGCGTTGGATTATATTAAAGCAATCAAACGAAAGGCAGATATTACAGAGCAATTTGAAAAGCTATTCGAACAAATTGATGTATTAGCGACACCAACACTGCCGGATACTGCCCAAAAAATTGGTGTAGAAGAATTTGAAATCGCCGGCAGAAGGGAACCGATCTTTGATGCGATGATCCGTTATGCGTCTGTCTTTAATTTAACCGGACAGCCTGCTCTATCTATTCCGAGCGGCTTGACAGAAAAAGGACTTCCCGTAGGATTACAGCTAGCAGCTGCAACGTTCAATGAACAGACGCTGATCCGTGCGGGCTATGCTTATGAGCAAAGCTTCCTCAAAGAGTTTTATAAAAAAAGAGAAGCGCTAGGAGAATCTCTGAAGAACTAATGGCAAAGAGCTTGGACCACTAATGGTCCAAGCTCTTTCTATTAATTAACGAAGCGGCCGGATGTGCCTGCAGAGCTCCAATACTCATTTCGCAAATGAACCTTTTGAATTTTCCCAGATGCTGTTTTGGGCAGCTCTTCTACGAATGACACCCCAGTGATTGCTTTAAAATGAGCGAGCCGGCTTCTCGAAAAATCAATTAACTCTTGTTCTGTTATATTCGAAGAAGGACGCTTTACCACAAAAGCGTGCGGTGTTTCTCCCCATTTCTCGTGGGGAACGGCTACAACAGCTGCTTCTAAAACATCACTATGCTCGTACAATACTCCCTCTACCTCAATAGAAGAAATATTTTCACCGCCGCTAATAATGACGTCTTTCTTTCTATCAACGATATCGACGTTCCCATACTCATCTACCGTCGCCATGTCTCCCGTGTATAACCAGCCATCGCGGATGGCTTCCATCGTAGCCTGTTCATTTTTCCAATATCCTTTCATCACGCCATTGCTGCGGACAATTAATTCACCGATCGCTTGTCCATCATGGGGCACCTCTTCTCCAAACTCATCTACAACGCGCACCTCATTGCCGATCATAGCGAAACCGGCTTTTGCTTTCATTCGGTATCTTTCCTTTAAAGGCAATCCGTCACACTGAGGCCGAATCGCTGAATAGGTGCTGAGCGGGGAGGATTCTGTCATTCCGTATACTTGCAGAAACTCCCAACCAAGCTCTTCTTCCACACGGGCAACAAAAGCTGGCGGCGGTGCAGATCCAGCGATGACAACACGTAATTTTTGCTTGATATGCGGTTTGTATTCTTCATTGTATTGCAGCAAACTGTTCAAGACTGTTGGAGCCATATGCATCACGGTTACATGATGATCGGCAACTGCTTCAAAAATGGTTTTCGGATCTGTTTTCTTCAAGCAAATATGGGTAGCGCCATTAGCTGTATAATAAAACGGCGCTCCCCATCCATTTACGTGGAACATTGGCAAAACATGCAGATAAATGTCTCTGTCTGACACGCGGATTGCATGCATGGAAGACATCGCATGCAGGTAATTGTTGCGATGGGTGAGCATCACTCCTTTAGGGTTGCCTGTTGTTCCGCTCGTATATAACAGACTGGCGAGGTCATCCTCCTCGACATCGGCTCTTTCGAAAGCAGTTTCGGAAAACCGTGCAAGCCATTCATTGTAGTCAGTCTCCTGACACCCCTTGCTCTTATCATGCACAATAATTTTTTCAACAGTTGTCAACTTTTCTTTTACCGGTTCAATGAGCGAATAAAGATCGTCATCTACAAAAAGCACTCTAGCTTCACTATGATTAAGGATAAATATATAATCTTCTGGTTTAAGACGAATATTGAGCGGTACCATGACTGCCCCCAGCTGGAATACTCCATAAAATCCCTCCAGCATTTCTAGCGAGTTGGGAGCAAGATAGGCTACTCTGTCCCCTTTTTTGACGCCCTCTGCTCTTAAACCACGTGATAAGCGCTGAACTCTTGCAAACAATTCTTTATAAGTGAGCGAATCTGTTGGAGTGATGACAGCTGTTTTTTCTCCATAATAAGTAACAGCCCGATCAAGAAATTGCGTAACTATAAGCGGTACATTCATTTCTCTCATCCCCTGGTCATGTATTTGTCCCTTCTTCTTTATCTTAATTGATTTTTCAGAAAATTAAAATCAATAACTGTTCACCTTGTTCCTATGAACTTACGCCTTTCATATAAAAGCAAAAAATAACGCGGGTTTTCCCCCGCGCTATAAATACATATCTTTATTAACTTAAAACCTTCTGAGTGTTTTTCTCTGTTTCGCCCATTATACTTGTGCTGTGTAACGGCTGTACTTTCGCTTTTGGATCAATGTATACTTTCGCGTTGCTGACAGCCGTCGGCGCTTCGCCGAAGCCGCTCGCAATCAGCTTCACCTTTCCTTCATACGTACAAATATCTCCCGCTGCGTAAATCCCCGGGATGTTCGTTTCCATCCGAGAATTGACAACGATGCTGTTCTTCTCAATGTCTAGTCCCCAGTTTTTAATGGGACCGAGGGAAGAAACAAATCCGTAAGTAACGACGACATCATCGACCTCGATCACCTCTTGCTGTTCCCCTTTCACTTCTTGGAGAATGACCTGTTCGATTCTCTCTTCCCCAACAAGTTCAGTCGGCACAAATGGCGTTTTGATATTGACTGAAGAATTCTTCATTGTTTCCACACTGTACTCGTGGGCACGGAATTTATCGCGGCGGTGGGCAATGGTCACCTGCTCGGCGATCGGCTCCAGCATCAGCGCCCAGTCCACCGCCGAGTCGCCGCCACCGAAGACCTGTACTTTCTTTCCGGCAAACTGGTTCAGGTCGTTGATAAAATAGTGAAGGTTCTTTCCTTCGTATTTTTCCGAGCCGGCAAGCTCCAGCTTTCTCGGCTGGAACGCCCCGTTCCCTGCTGTAATAATCACTGTTTTCGTATAGTGCGTACCCGCATTCGTTGTCAGCTTGAACGTACCATCTTCCTGCTTTTCCAGTCCTTCGACTGCTTCCTCGAGGCAGACGGTCGGATCAAACTGATTCATTTGCTCTTTTAAATTATCGACAAGCTCCTGAGCTCTCACTTTAGGAAAGCCGGCTACGTCATAAATGTATTTTTCCGGGTAAAGGGCCGACAGCTGGCCGCCTAGCTGCGGCAAGCTTTCAATGATCTTGCAAGACATCTGTCTCATTCCCGCATAGAAAGCGGTGAATAATCCTACTGGCCCTCCCCCGATAATTGTGATGTCATACATTTTATTACCTTGGTCCATATGTTCTTATCCTCCGATTTAATCAATCTCAACTATTAGTCGATTATTCGCTCTTCAAGGCTGCGTCAACAAGTTGATGAAAATATTCCTCCGCATTTTCAGTTGGAGAAAAGATTCCGTTTGCAAATGCTTTGGAGCCCAAGCCTTTCTGTAGCTCTTCCACTAGTTCAAAGTCTTCCAGCCTTACTTGATCCACAAATTTGAAATATTCTTCTTTCTCTGCTGTAGCCGTTTCATCAATTGAATAATCCCGGTAGATTCCAAGTGAAGTGCCTTCATCCAAAGGAACAACTTGAATCGTGTTAACATTGCCATCTCCCGGATAGACATTGATCATCATATTCGGCCAGATCCAGTAAAAGCGAGCAAGCTCACTTTCGTCAGCACCTTTACTGGCTGCCATATATTGATGAGTAAATTTATCGTGTGCCGTTGTACAGAAATTCGATAAGTCGTAGGACTTAGCAAATCCCGGGTGAGCGATGGCACAGTGATCGCACTCAAGATAATTGTCAACAACGGCCTTCCAGTTTGCCTTTACAACACGGCGTGTTTCTCTAATCAGCTTCACTGAATCAAAGAAGGAGAACTTCGCCATCTCTCCTAAAAACTCTTGATAAGCTTCTGACATCGATGGTGCTTGCTCATCCAAATTAACGAAAACTAAGGAATGATGTACCTCCAAACGAACTGACTTCATACAGCTGTGTGCTCCCAGCTCAGTTGTTTTAAAGTTAGGTGCTCGGTTGACACTCCCATCTAATTTAAATGTCCAGCCGTGATACTTACATTGCAATATTTTTTTGTTGCCCTGATCCTTCTGCTCCACTTTCATTCCACGGTGTGGACAAATATTATAAAAAGCACGCAATTCACCATCTTTATCATGTGTTACAATGATTGGCTCTCCCGCCACATCCATCGTCAGAAAGTCACCCGGCTTTGCCAGCTGGCTCGCATGACCAATGAAAATCCAATTCTTGGAAAATATCTTTTCTCTTTCTTCTTTGAACACCGCTGGATCCACATAACGTGAATAAGGTTGTGTAGAATTAAACTCTAATTTTTCTGTTGCTGTCATAATAAAGGCCCCTCTCATCATTTATAATCAATTAAAATGTTTATTTCTCTTGCGGACTACATACGATCCATATAAACTGTCTTTACTTCGGTATAAAATTCAATCGCACTTTTCCCTTGCTCACGGCTTCCGGTGCTTGAGTTTTTGTTGCCGCCAAACGGCAATTGCGGTTCGGTTCCGGCCGTTTCAGAATTCACGTGTACCAGCCCCACCTCGGCGTCTTCAACAAAGCGCTGTGCTAGTGTTAAATTATTTGTACAGATTGCCGCACTCAAGCCATATTCAGTATCATTGGCCATTTCTACTGCTTCTTCGTAATTTTTCACTTTAAACAAAGCGATGACCGGTCCAAAAATCTCTTCACGGGCAATGCGGGCATCTTGCGGAACGTTTTCAAATACGGTCGGCTGAACATAGAAGCCGTTCTGTAACTCCTCTTCAGCCGGGATTTCTCCCCCACATAAAAGTGAAGCTTCTGCTTTCCCCGCTTCAATCATTTCCATGACTCCATCGCGCTGTGCTTTTGACACAGCAGGCCCGATATAATTTGTTTCATCGAGAGGATCGCCGATTTTTAACTGTTTTGTTCGCTCGATAAGACGATCACGGAACGCTTCATAAATTCCTTCTTCCACAATGACCCGGCTCGTTGCTGTACACTTTTGTCCTGTCGATTTAAAAGCACCGCCCACAGCAATTTCGACCGCTCTCTCTAGATCAGCATCTTCTAAAACAATAAGCGGGTTTTTTCCGCCCATTTCCATCTGTACTTTCTTTCCGCTTTCAATAGCTTGCCTTTGAATTTCCCGGCCCACCTGATTAGACCCAGTGAAAGAAATAGCTTTTATAGCCGGATGCTTCACTAGTTCATTACCGATCACAGAACCTCTGCCAAACACACAGTTTACAACGCCCGCTGGAAGGCCAGCTTCATCGAATGCTTTCATCACGTGGTAGACTGATTTTGGTGTCAAATCAGCTGGTTTAATAACTACTGTGTTTCCGTAAATGAGAGCCGGTGCCATTTTCCACACAGGAATAGCAATTGGAAAGTTCCATGGTGTAATCAGCCCAACTGGCCCGAGCGGTGTGCGTGATGTGTATAAAAAGGTCTCTGCATTGGCTGAAGGAATGACCTGCCCTAGCGGCTGCTTTGCTTCTGCCGCGAAGTACTCAAGAATGCTGACTGCACGATTAGCCTCGCCCATTCCTTCCGTATATGTTTTTCCTTCTTCTTTTATAAGGTCCCGCCCTACTTCCTGTATATTGGCTTTTAAAATAGCGGCCGCTTTTTGCAAATAAGAAGCGCGTTGTTGAAACGAAAGCTTTTTCCAGGCAGGAAACGCCTCTTTTGCAGCAGCTGCTGCCTCATGTAAATCCGATGCTGCACTGGAAGGAAACTCCCCAAGCTTCTCTCCGTTATGCGGACTAAGATCTTCTCTATATTCTCCTGTAGATGGTTCTTTCCATTGACCATTAATGTAGTTTAAATAACGCATGTGTTCTCCTCCCATAATCTATTTTTCTGCTGCTAAATTATCATTCTTTTGAAAGGGACTCCTTTTATCATGAGGCTGAAGAGTCCCCTCACACCTGCTTTTTATGGAGCTAATTTATCAGGCTGTTCGGCTGTCGTTGTTAAGGCAGGTGCTTCCGCCTTTTTTCTCGTAAATTTGAAATAGTAGAAGAGATAACAAACAGCAACAAAGCCGAAGCCCCAATATAACGAAGTGCGCTGTGTCGGATCATAAGCAGTGAACACAAAAATACCTGTACACATGATCAGACAAAGAATCGGTACGAACGGGAAGAAAGGAACTTTAAACTTTAAATCCTCAACCCTTCCACCTTCTCTAATGTATTGCTTGCGGAATCGATACTGGGCAAAAGCGATGGCCATCCAAGTAAGTACTCCTCCAACCCCGCTGATGGCAAGCAGCACCACAAACAATGTTTCTTCTGCTACTACACTAGTAAGCAAAGACAACAAGGCAAAAACAAGAGTGACAAGCAAAGCGTTCATCGGAACACCGCGGCGATTAACCTTTCCAAATGCAGCCGGTGCCATTCCGGTTTGAGAAAGTGAGAAAAGGATTCTCGTACAAGCAAACAATCCTGTGTTTCCTACTGAAAGAACTGCTGTTAAGATAACAAAGTTCATAATGTCAGCCGCATAAGGAATGCCTGTCATTTCGAATACAGTAACGAAGGGACTTTCCAATACACCTGCTTCTTTCCATGGAACAATGGCGGAAAGAACAAAAGTAGCAAGAACGTAGAAAAGCAATATGCGGATAACGATGCTCCGTATCGCCCGCGGAATGTTTTTCTCCGGTTCTTCTGTTTCCCCGGCTGCCACCCCCATGATTTCTGATCCTTGGAAGGCATACACAACTGTCATCATCGAAATAAATATGCCGGTAAATCCGGTAGGGAATAATCCGTCACCGACAAAGTTAGTCAGGAATGGCGCAGGATTTCCTTCCATCGGGATGATCCCAAACATGGCAGCCCCGCCAATAACAATGAATAAAATAACGGTAAGCACTTTAATTCCTGAGAACCAATATTCTGTTTCAGCAAAGCTTCTCGTTGTCAAAGCGTTGATACCAAATAAGAGTAAGGCAAAAACTGTACACCATACCCACACGGGCGTATCAGGGAACCATCTGGACATGAGCAAACCTGCCGCTATAAACTCCAGACCGACGTAAAGGGCCCAACTCATCCAATACGTCCAGCCGATAACAAATCCGGTAGCCGGTCCGATAAACCGAGCAGCATGGGCTTGAAAAGAACCTGATACCGGCATGATGACTGATAATTCGCCGAGACAGACCATTACTAGGTACATTAATAAACCACCGACTAAATAAGCTACGATGGCCCCTGCAGGGCCTGCTTCACCGATGGCATAACCCGATCCTAGAAAAAGACCAGTGCCAATGACCCCACCTAAGGAAAGCATAAATAAATGCCGGCTCTTCATCGAACGCTGTAATTCTTTTGGTTGGTTCCCTTGTTCTGTGTACATTATATTCCCCCCGTTTCTAACCGTTAGCGTGCTCCCACACTCTGGAAAATGAATCATTATTTTTAATATTTACATTATTCTGAAATTAATCTTCACTTCTGGACAGCTACTGTTTCGCTCGGCTCTTCATACTCTAATAAATCGCTAATCGTTGGTTTAAAAATTTCATAAGCCACTTCTCTTTGATATCTGTTTTGATTTTTTGCTTCCGTAAACAAGCGATTCGTATTTTTGCGGCACAGCTTTTCAATATCATCAATGACAGCTTGCGGATTTGGGTCAACGAGGCCAAAAATAACTGCATCGTAAAATCGGATTGCACCCAGGTTGGCGACGAAGTCATTTACGATATCAATCCCTCTTTGCTTGACGATTTCGTCTCCCTCGGCAGAAATCGGAATGTTTGCCGCTTCGACAATCAGGCTTGCTTTTACATTTTCAGCATTAGATGCGTTGATAACATCTTCCAGAGCGGAAGGAATCAATATATCACAATCTACATTTAGCCATTCTGTATTCGGTCTTACAGCGTAGTTTGGCTCGAAATAAGCTTGATCCATTTCACCGTAAATGTTTTTATGGTCAATCAGCTTCTGGATATCCAATCCCTCTTCACATGTTACTAGCAAATTTGCATCGGAAATTCCAACGACTTTATAGCCTAGCTGAGACATTTTCAACGCACAGCTTGCTCCTACACAGCCAAATCCCTGGATGACAACTTTTGCATCTTCTTTTCCATTTTTAAACTTCCAAGCTTCATCTGCGGAAAATGCCACACCATACCCCGTTACTACATCATTTAGAAGCAACCCGTCAATTCTTGTTCCTAATAGTTCATCAAAGTCCTTTATTCCTTGCAGAACATCTGGATTTCTCTTCATTGATTTTGTAAGAGGAATATCAATGCCGAATTCATTGAATACTTTAAGCACGTCTTCATATTTAGTGCCTAAATCACTTCCCAAAGATACACCGATATCAATATAAGGCATCATCGCAATCAAGAATCTTCTTAATACTGCATAGGCATCCGGTGCTTTGTAATCATAAGCAATGCCGGCTTTACAACCGCCCGTTGTTCCACATTCACAGGCTACATATTTATAAGCCATCGCTTCAGCTAATCTTTCAACCTCTTCTTTTGTTACCGTTGGATGCATTCTCGTACCGCCGCCGGTATAGCCTTTTACAAAATTATGGACAACAAGCCATCCTTTTGCATCTGTTTCTGTATCATTCCACTCTACAACTAAATATGGTTTTGTCATTATGAAACCCCCTAAATGTCTTTTTAAAAAGTGATAATCGTTTGAAAGGCAACGTTCCTGTTTGGATTAATTACTAGATACGAGTTTCTCTTGTACTTTTGTCTTGTCCTGGCTTACAGAAATAATTTCAGGGTTAGTAACTACTTCTATTACAGCAGGCATTCCAGAAGCCATGGCTCGCTGCAATGCTGGTACGAATTCAGTGTTCTTTTCCACTTTTTCTCCATGGGCTCCAAATAAACGGGCCATTTCAGCGAAATCCGGATTTGTTAAATCCGTCCCAATCATTCGATCCGGGAAATGGAGTTCCTGATGAGCGCGAATCGTTCCGTAAATGTTATTGTTCACGACAATCGCTATCACAGGAATTTTATATCGCACAGCCGTTTCAATCTCTTGCATCGTCATCATAAAACCGCCGTCTCCCGAGAAGGATACAACAGGCCTGTCAGGATGGGCCAATTTCGCCCCAATGGCTGCAGGCAGTCCGTATCCCATTGCTCCGGATGTTGGTCCGACATACGTATTTTCCTTTTCAAACCGGTAGTAACGGGAAAGCCAGCCAAAGAAGTTTCCAGCATCATTTGTAATAATTGTATCCTTTGGAAGCTGGGCAACAATATCATGCATAAATCCATCCATATCTGTAAACTTCTCTGTATAATCTGCTTTTGTTTCCGAAAAGTCCATATAGGCCACATGCAATTGTTCAACTCTTTCTTTATCTGTACGGATCGTTTTTGATTCAGCAGCCTCTAATGCTATCTCCAGGAAGCTTTTTGCATCTGCTTCGATGGCTATAGAAGGAAGATACACCTTTCCAAAGATATCCGGACAAATATCGATATGAATCAATTTTGTCTGTTCTGACAGCAATGTATAATCCTGAGTGCCTACCTGAGAAAAGCGTGTTCCTAAAGCGATGACCACATCCGCATCCCGTATTTCATCAAGCAAGCTGCTTGGTGTTCCGAATCCGAGCCATCCTGCATAGCAGGCATTCGTATTAGGAAAAGCATCAAATCGGCGGAAAGCCGTTACTACAGGAAGATTCATTTTTTCAGCAAACTGTACGAGCAGCGACTGTGCTTTGGCATGGATAACACCGCCTCCTGCCATTAAAATCGGTCGCTTTGCTTGGCTTATTTCTTCTACTACTCGTTCCACTTCATCTACATGTGCACGCGGTCGGCTGGAAAGGTAAGTTGAATATTCAGCCATGATGGCTTCGTCTTCCAACATATCATGCGGCAGCGCCACTAAAACCGGCCCTGGTCGTCCTGAGCGTGCCATATGAAATGCCCGGTGCAGCAATTCAGGAATTCTTTCCACTCGGTCAATCTCTACTGTCCATTTGCATAGGTGACTGAAAAAACCGGCCAGATCCACCTCTTGAAAAGCTTCCTTTTCTTTAAAAGGCCGTTCTACCTGGCCAATAAGTGCCACTAATGGTGTAGAGTCTTGGGCAGCTGTATGAATGCCAATCGCCAAATTTGTAGCTCCTACTCCTCTTGTTGCCATACAAACGCCTACCGTGCCGGATGCTTTGGCATACCCTTCTGCCATGAAAGAGGCCCCTCCCTCGTGACGAGTGGAGATCAGCTCAATTTCAGGATGCTCATATAGTGCATCCATAACACCGAGATAACTTTCTCCCGGTACACAAAAAGCTTTCTTTACTCCTTCTTTCACCATGACATCTACAACTGCTTTGCCTCCACTAACTTTCATAGGTACTCCTCCTGTTTCTATCTCTAGTAAATGATAATGATTAAATTTTTAAAGGTAGTTGATCAGTTTGCTACATCAGTTACATCGTTATTTGTTTCTTTCTTAATGAAGGGCTTTCTTGTGATAGCGCTTACCCCAAGTGTAATCGCGACATTAATGAGCAGCACAGCCAATCCTACGTCAAGATCTTTAATTACTTGCGGGGATGTTGGAAATAGTGTAGCTAGCGTTGTGCCCGAGATTGTGGAATAGACGACAATCAAAATCCCAACAATCATTCCAGCAAAAGCTCCTTGTACAGTAACCGGGTTCTTTTTCCACAAACTGAAAAACAATGCCGGGAATAATTGTGCCATGAAGCTGTAAGCCATTAAATACAATGTAAAAATTGAGTTTCCGCCATTAAAGGTAAAGTAAAGAGTCACCAATGCAATGATCGGCACCAATATTCGACTTAACCTTGCCAGCTGGACATCCGATGTATCCGGCTTCCATACTTTATAAATATTTTTAGAAAGAATAGTAGCTGTTGCTGTTAGTACTAACGAGCTTGGAATTAGCGCTGCCATTGCTCCCGAAGCTCCAATGACACCGACAAACCAGGGATCAAACGACATCTTTGCCATTTTAAATAAAGCCAAGTCTGCTTCGGCCCCCTGCAGATTTGGAACTTGCAGAATGGCTGAAAAACCGATAAGTAGTGAAAAAATGATGATTACCTGATAAATTGGCATGATTCCGGCATTCCAGCGAAGTGATTTTGGACTTTTGGCAGAAAACACTCCCGCCAGCATATGAGGAAACATATAGAATGCCAGCGCCGTCATGATCGTGGCAGAAATAAACCACGAAACGCTCAATCCTTCCTCTGGAAAGACTAGAAACCCTTCTTTAGCTGTATCGATCGCTTCAAACATTGGCTGCAAGCCTCCGTAATAATGAAGCGGAAAGTACACTCCCATAAAGACCACAACTGCCAAAATCATAATATCCTTGATAACGGCCGTCCAGGCTACACCATGCATACCTGAAGCGGTGACATAAATCGTGATCGCAATCACGCCTACCATGATGGCCATATTCGGGGAGATAGAGCCATAAGAAGTTTCCGATACAATAATCCCTAATCCTTTTAGCTGCATAATTAAATAAGGAATGATAGAAATTACACTAATGATGGCTACAAGAACACCTAATGCCGGACTGTTGTACTTTTTGTCGTAAAAATCAGATTGGGATATCACATTATTTTCCTTAGCATATTTCCAGATTGGCGGGAGCAACCAGTAAGCGATTACAAAGTAAAAACAATTGAAAGCATATAAAGCGGGTGGAATACCTGACCTATAAGCACCGCCGCTCGCTCCTAAAAATGTATAGGTTGTAAACATTTCGCCTGCTATTAAGAAAAAAACGATAATGCCTCCAAAGCCGCGTCCGCCGACAGCCCACTGCTCTAGGCTCATATTCTTTCCCTTACGCGCTCGAAGCCCCAGCCAGATACATAAAATGAGAAAGAAAAGAATAACCAAAAGGGCTGTATTCATATTTATTCTTCCTCCTTATTGGCAGGATCCAGTTTGTTCGTAATAATTAAGAACAACGATGTCAGGCAGACCCAGCAAATGGCCCAAAAAAGTACAAACGGCATTCCAAGTACGTAGGGTTCTACCCGATTAATTACAACAAGCGAACCAAGTGCCGGTATCGTACTTGTTAAATAAACCAGCTTTTTCATCTGCTCACCGTCCTTATTGTCCATAAAATTATTTACTTAGCCGCTGCGAAGAAACTATTTTCGTCCGTTATATTGATATCTCCTTATTTAGTAAATCATTAACGGCCCAGTCGGGCCTTTCTCCTCTAAGTACTTGATCTACTTGCATTGCCGCATGAACGGCCATCCGTACAGAGGCTTCTTTCGTCAGTGCCGCGCTATGCGGGCTCACAATTACATTTTCCAGCTGAAAAAGCGGATTGTCTCTATCAGGCGGTTCTATTTCAAATACGTCTATTCCTGCTCCGGCAATCTTACCAGTTGTTAAAGCCTCGATTAAGTCCTTCTCCCTTACGATGCCTCCTCTGGAAGCGTTAACAAAATAAGCAGACGGCTTCATCCAGGAAAACTCCCGGCTTCCTATCGTTTCTTTTGTTGTTTCACTTAATGGCAGGTGTAAGCTAATCACATCAGCATTTCGAAATACCCATTCCAAGTCTGTCACAATGTCCAAATCCGAACTCGTACTTGCAGCTAAATAAGGATCATAACCGATAACCTTCATGCCAAAACCTTTGGCTGCCTTTTGTGCCAATAGTTTTCCTATTCTTCCCAAGCCAATAATCCCTAATGTCTTCCCCTCAAGATCCATGCTGGACAGCAGATGACGAACTCCATAGTTGCCAGTTCTTAATTCTTTATCGGCTGATAACAATTGTTTGGACAGAGTTAGAATAAATGCCATCACATGCTCAGCAACTGTATTTGCATTTGCCTCTGGAGTATTCGTTACATAAATCCCTCTCTCTGTAGCTGTCTTTACGTCAATATTGTCCAAGCCTACTCCATACTTAGCAATCACTTTCAACTTCTTCCCTGACTGAATGACCTCTTTGTTAATGATAGCGATTGATCTTGTTAACAAGGCATCACAATCTTTAATTTCTTCTTCAAGGGTTTGTTGTGACAAATTAGAACCTATTCTAAGCTTGTATCCCCTTTCGAGTAAATAATTTTTTCCCGCTTCTTCAATATCTTGAGGAATATACACTAGATAGCTCACATTTTCCCCTCTTTCATGTTGAGATGATGATTCATTTTTTTATTAACATCTTGTTCACCCTTTTATATATGTATTTGCAAAAATTGTGCCAATTTTCAAAAATCCATTTTTTTTGATAGAAAGCCGTTTTGTATGATTGATGCCTCATATAACTTTTTAACAAAATGTTTCACTGTGAATCATTTCGTTTCAAAATGTTTCATTTCGTTTCAATGTTCCACTGTTTTATCTTTCTCCACAAAGTTGTACGGCTCATTCCCAATTCGTCTGCCGCTTTCCCTTTGCTGTAATGACAATTTTTCAATACCTGCATAATTTGTTCACGCTCAGACACCGAGGATGCCCTCGCAACATTTCTCTTTGATTCCTGGAATGGACGTTCTCTTTCCTCATTTGTATCCGGCAGGTATTTTTCAATGTCGTATATATCAATGATTCTTCCTTTGCAAAGAACCATTAACCTCTCACAAAAGTTTTGCAATTGGCGCACGTTTCCTTCCCAGCTTGCTTCGCTTAACCTTTGACAAGCTGCCTCAGTGATCATAGGATGTGTATGACCTGGAAAGGATTTGCCGATAAAAGCATTGACTAGCACCGGAATATCTTCCCTGCGCTCTCGAAGAGGCGGAAGGTTAAGATCCAATACACTTAAGCGATAATAGAGGTCTTCGCGAAAGTCACCAGCTTTGACCATATGAATAAGATTTTTATTCGTAGCTGCAATGATCCTCACATCGACCGGAATAATTTTGTCGTCTCCGATACGCATAATCTCCCTTTCCTGAAGCACGCGGAGCAGCCGGCTTTGAAGCTTTGGGGAAATTTCTCCAATCTCATCCAAAAAGATCGTTCCCCGATGGGCCAGTTCAAAAAAACCTTGCTTTCCGCCTTTCATTGCTCCTGTAAAAGCACCCTCTGCATAACCAAATAGCTCACTTTCCAGCAAATCTTCAGGGAGAGCTGCACAGTTAATCGCTACAAACGGATTGCTCTTCCGCCTGCTGTGATTATGGATACTTTGAGCAAATATTTCTTTTCCTGTACCTGTTTCCCCGATGATTAAAATATTGGAGTCCACTTCACTGTAACGCTTCGCCGTCTCAATTGTTTTTTCAATTTCCGTGCTGCAAAACAGAATATCTGCAAATGTGTACTTTGCTACGTGTCCACGGGAATAAATTTTTTTACGGATTTTCCCTTCCATTTCCTGAATGCCGGTCACGTCTTGAAAAGCAACCATATTACCGACTTTCTTTCCTTTTAGAAAGTTTCCAACTTTTTTTACCGACAATTGTACAGACTGATAAGAAACAATCTCCTCATGATAATCGCCTTCATTGAGCAGCAAATCCCTGAACTTTCCTTTCTGCAAAACCTCGTAGATAGACTGTCCAATTAAATTTTTCTCAGAGATGGCCAGAATTTCACGGGCTGCCGTGTTGAAAACAGAAATTTCTCCTTTTAAATCGATGGCTACTACCCCTTCATATGCATGGTTAAGAATGGTCTGGTAGCGTTCAGCTTTTTCCTGCTCCCTCAAACTGACGAGTGCCAGCCTCTTTGCCTCAATTAAAGCCTGCCGGAAGGACTCCTTTCCTGTCTCTACAATAGCGGCCCCCAAACCAATGGCTTCTGCATATTCAGTAGTGCTCAATCCGCTCACTACGATCTCACAGCCTTCATTGACAGCTAAGTCTACTAAACTCGCTGATTTTTCTATGTCTTCCAAAATATAAGACTGAATCGGCAAGTCAACGATATCCGCCAGATTTTCCACTCCGTAAATCATATTAAGAGCACCGATCACAGCCACTTTCTTTCTCCCGAAGCGTGCCTTGCAGTCGGACAAACAGCGAATCAAGTCGATCCCTTGCACTGGAATGTCCACAATTGGCATAAATTCATTATGTTCTTTTAAAAGCTTTGTCATTAATCCCCTTGATATGATAACATCAGCATCCAATTCTAATTCTGCAATCTTGTGGGCAGCCACTACTACCTCTTCCAGCTCAATTTCTGCCATTTTCCCATGTTGATTTTCTCTTTCCTCCAGCTGGTTAAATTCCTCAAATCGCTCAAATGCCTCTTTAATGTAGCCTTTACGCGGAACAACCAGTTTTATTTTAATCAAAATACTCCCCCCTAAAAAAGCTTCGCGCAGGCACACTACAAGGCCTGCGCGAAACTGTTTATTTTTGTAACAGCAAAACAAGCAGTCCCTATCGCTTTGCTGCCTGCTTAGCAAGCGGAAATGTAATACAAAAACCACTGGCTAGTAAAACAGCTAGCATTTCAAATGCCAGCACGTAATTCTCTGTTTTCATTAGCAACACGGCAATTATCGGCCCGATCGTTGATCCGATAAATAAAAAGAAAGAATATAATGACATGGCCGCTGCCTTTTCTCTGCCTCCATGTTGGCCGAGCAGCGAAATCAGTGCAGGAACGGTAACGGAAATTCCTGCTGTAAAGACAATGCTCATTATTATCATCAGGAAGAGATTTCCTGAAATCCCCATACAAAAAAGGCCTAGCGCTGCTGAAATGAGACCGCTCCGCATCAATGGAAACGTTCCGAATCGCGAAGCAAGTCTGCCACCAAACGGCGCGAGCATCATGCCGATGACTCCAGCTGACCTAACGAGTAAAATCTGTGTAGCCTCCAGCGCATAAGCTTCACGCAAATAGTTCTCCAGTGTGGTATACATCCCTACAAAGCTTAATAACAACAGAATGGTAATAAAATAGCAAAGACGAAAGAAGTGTTGAAATAATACACTAGCAAAAGCCCCGCCAATAGATCTCTTTTTCCCAGATGGGAAAGCAGTGCCTTCTGGAACAACCGTATAAAATGCCAGCGCCATTACGACATACACTAATCCAAATATATAAAACACGTAATTCCAGCTAAACAGGTCATTGATCACGCTACTGTATATTTGCCCGATAATTCCTGCCATTAAAAATCCAGCACTGATAAAACCAATAGCCGTTACCCTTTTTTTAGAAGGATACAGCTCTGTAATGAAAGTTAACGCAGTTGGTGCAAACGAAGCAGCCATAAACCCTTGAATGCCTCGAAATAAAAGAATACTTTCATAGTTATTTAGCAGGCCTATCACTGGTGAAATAATCACCAGTGCAAATAAGCCAAACAAAATCACTCGTTTTCGCCCGTACCGATCAGAAAAAGGCGCGAAGAAAACTGTCCCAAGTGCATAGCATAACGAACACACACTCGTCGCTAATGCGGCTCTTTCTGCCGTAAGATGAAATTCAGCCATAAACACCGGATTAAGTGGGATGGTTACAAAAAGAGCTGATACAATGAATAGCCCGCTGCAAAAAAAGACAAGCGTCATAAGCGAATAACTCTTTTTTGGCATTCCCTTATTTGTTTCCGCTGCCAACTGTTCCATTAAATTCTCCTTTACCTATTGTTAAATTATTTAAAATATTTTAATTTTAATTATAAGAGCCAATAGGTCTCTGTGTCTAATAGCAATTTTTCTTCTGTCTTACCTTTCCCTTATAAAAAAATGACCTGGCTAAACCATCCTTTACTAGCTGGCAGCAACCTGCACTCACTTACTCTGGTTCTCCTCATACAGAGCCTAAACCTCTTCAACGTCTTCATCGACAATGCCTAACTTCTCTTTCCCCCATTCAGTATCTTCCTAAGACATCTGCCTCTCTTTTGCGTTCACGTGAAAAAAATCATGCTTTTCCCACCAAATGGTACGGTATGAATACAGCTCATGAATTATGACAATATGTAACGATTTGATTGTCACTCTAGATTATCCATCATAAAATTATGCTCACCCTCTGTTCTTGCCTCTCTTTTATTCCGAAGCAATCAAAAAAGCCAGTTAACCCCTTTTTAATAACTGGTGTTAACCGGCTTTGTTTATTAATGTCTTTATAAAGACACGTGACAATACCTCAATGAGCTATTGGAATGATTTGTACTTTGTCATTTCTCTTTACATGATCAATCCGATCGCCGCTGCGATACAGCCACCTATCACAGAAACAGCTACATAAACAGCGGCTGATTTAGTTCTCCCTGCTTCAGCCAGCGTAATCGTTTCATAACCAAATGTAGAGAAGGTTGTATACGCTCCACAAAAGCCGACACCTCCTAAAAACCACAGTTCATCACTAATACGGCTGGCTGAATGAAGGCCAGCGAGCCAGCCAAGCAGGAAAGAACCAATAAGGTTTATCAGCAACGTGCCGATTGGAAATAATGATTTTTTATTAAGAATCCCACCTATAAAAAACCTAGCAGCCGCGCCTAAAGCCCCACCCAGCCCAATTAGCCAAATCATCTTTTTACACCTTCTTTTTCATTGGATAATGCCCATCTGCGCCCCACTCCAGCCAACAGTAAGCCAAGTAACAGGCTGGATAGAATATAAAACAATGCGATAAGAAAGCGCCCCTCCCCAAATAATTGCATCACTTCCACTGAAAATGTCGAAAAAGTAGTGAAGGAGCCGACAAAACCTGTTCCTATTAATAAAGTAATTTCAGGCTTTATTTTCTTGTTTTGACTGACATACGTTAGAAACCAGCCAAGAAATAAACAGCCAATCAGATTAATCAATAAAGTACCCACCGGAAAACCATGCGCTGTATGAATCCATTCTCCCAATAAGTATCTGCATATAGCGCCTAAAAACCCGCCGATCATGACGAATAATACATTCATCAAAATCACCTTTCTTTCATTTAAGCTTCCTATCATTTTACACTGCCGTCTAGACAGATACCATGCGGTATACGTATGCATTTTTATAATCATGATCCATGGCTATTAGCTGCAAGTAAAAGTCCTTCACTCAAAAATATGATTGAAGGACGATTTGAAACCAGGCCGTATTTTTCATGAGATTTAGGATTCTATCATGAATGAAAAGCAGGTTATCTTGAATCACTAGTAGTTTATCTGAAAAGAATCTTCTTTATCATAAAAAATAAGCATGTAAATCATGGGCTAGATAGTGTTACCTACTTGTACATAAAAAAACCCCGCTTATAAAAGCGGGGCCCCATTATTATTCCATAGCTGGCATTGGCATTTCCTGAGCTTTATTCTTAACCTCTTCTGGAACTGTAATTGGTGCTACCTTATTGTAATCGCTATAAACAATATGCATCACTTGAGACGTTTTCATTGCATTTCCTTCTATATCCATAGACATATCCATGTCTACATCCATTTTGTTCGTCTGGAACGAGTCTTTATCAATATAAATAGTGTAATTTACCTTTTCAACTTTCATTGCCTTCATCATTTGCTCCATCATTGCCTTTGCTTCTTCACCGTTTGCCCCTTGCGTCATTTGAGACATTTGTGTTTCTATGAGTTTATTAAACTTTTCTCCTGCAGCATCTAGTTTTAATACGTACTCATCTTTCGTCTGCTCGAATTTAAAATCATCCTTAAACTGTTCGAGCTGCTTCAGCTGTTCTGCAGGCTCCACTTGCTGCTGAGACATATTCATCATTTGATCGTACATTTCTTTTGGCATCTTAATCCATTGCCCGCTCTCAGGCTCGTTTATGTAAAATCCTTCTTCTGTCATATATGACTCAATATTCATCGGCTTTGCTTGCTCGCCGCCTTCACCTGGAACTGCCATCGTACCCTTTTGATAAACTGCAAGCGGCTTCATCGTTATGTTCATATCCATATTCATCGCTGTATCCATGGATTGTTCTTCTTTTGGATAACTGATCTTTTGCTTCATATCCATCTTGGCGCTTACACTTTTTGTTTCATTAGAAACTTTAACCGCCTCATTAAACACTTCTCCTAACGTCTTCTCGCTCGTCTCTTCCTTTGGTGTTTCCGGCGTTGGCTTTGCCGTTTCTCCACAAGCAGCAAGACCAAGAGTCAATACTCCTGCTGCTATCCATCCTGTCCATTTCTTCATAGATGGTTCCTCCCTTATATATGTCTTCTACCTATTCTATACGAATTGCAGGTCGAAAAGTTTCGATAAATAGGTTTTTTTGTTATTTTTGGTAGTAAAATCCTAGGAAATACTATAGAAGGAGGAGTAATTCCCTACTATTTATCCTCTCCCTTTTCTTTAGAGGTCATGTTATTCTATGAAAATACTCTATAAAAGTGGTGAAAGCAATGTTCTACTTGATATTATTTATAGTCATTTCTATTTGTTTAATGACTTTTATTTTTCTCAAAAAAATTTTCATTAAGACCTCTACCCCAGCAATCGTTATGGCTCTTGGCATTATAATCCGCGGCGTGCTTTCTCACATGGCAGGTTCCCATTCTTTCCTTGTTCAGCTGCTAAGCGCAGTGATCATCGCTCTATGGCTCACATTTTCTTTTTCCATTATTCTATCGTTTATTTATAAGCGATTTATCCCTTTGCATATCGTCGACCCGTTGAACCGGTTCGGTATTGGTACCTGGATCGCTGGTACTTCCATCTGCGCCATTCTTATTTTTGAGCAATTCAGCTATTGGCAATGGGCTACATGGCTTCTTTTATATATTTCCATTTTCCTTTGGCCCTACTATCTATGGCAGGCCAGCCGGTCTTTTTACGAATTAAGAGGAAGCCAAAAAGTAAATATACACGGGATTTTACTGCTCACTACCGTTAGCACTCAATCTCTCGTCTTGTTGTTGAATGAAATCTACAGGGAGATTCCTTCATTGTTTAACTGGACGCTCCTTATTATTGGAATTGTTTTTTATGCTGTTGGCACCTTCTTGATCATCCGGCATCTTTTCACAGCTGGCTGGAATATGAAAGAGCACTGGGCTAATACTAATTGCATCTTACATGGCGCTTTATCTATTACCGGATTTGCCGGTATTTCCTCAGGTGCTATTAACGGAGGTTCGGCTGTCTTATGGTGGATATTCGTCAGTATCGTTTTTCTTTTCGTTGAATTCCTTGAAATTTGCAGGCTTGTTCAACGCTTAAGATATGATGGAGTCAAGAAGGGGATCTGGACATATCATGTCACCCAATGGAGCAGGTTGTTCACCTTTGGTATGTTTTATACGTTTACTTCTCTCGTGAAGCCGCAGACGAATTGGCTTGTCAATGCGAAAACTGCGATTCTTACAGCAGGTGCACCGCTAATCTTTGCATTATTTATTATTGAACTATTGCTTTATAGCTCCTTTCTTCTTCAAATTTTAAAACAGCCACAAGGCCAACGGTTGTAAGAAGCTGCCTCTAAAAAGGCAGCTTTTTTATAACCAATCTAATTTTTGTTCTCCTACTTTTGTATAACCGTAAATACATAACTAAAGACAAAAATAGATACTTACTGGTGGCTCTATTACTTGAGAATGGAATCAATCCTTTGCAAAAAACTCTTTCACTAAAGAAATAAACTGCAGGACTAAAGGGGGCAAATATCTATTTTTATCGAACGCCAAGTAGACGGTTCGTGACAAATCCGTGTCCTCCAACGGCTTAATATGAAAAAGAGTTTTCTCTGAATGTTTTACATAATTCTCTGGAAGAACCGTCATCCCCAATCCTTCTTCAACGAGCCGACAAGCTGTTTCAAAACGCTCAATTTCAAATTGTATATTCGGCCGGATTCCGGCTTTTTGAAAAGCATGCAAAACATCCGTCCTTGTCTGAAATCCTTCTTTGCACACAATGAAAGGTTGTTTGTCCAAGTTCTCGACAGCAAGAGAAGACTGATGCCGTAAAGGGTGTTTTTCCGGCAGCAATGCAACCAGCTTTTCTTCATATATAGGCACCATTTCAATCTCGTCATTATTAATGTACTGATTCGTTATCGCTAAATGAATATCAAAGTTATTTAAAGCTTTTTCGACATCCGTTAGGCTTAACGTGTCCATTAATTTAATGCGTACATCTTTCTGCTCCGCTTTAAAACGTGATAGCACTTTAGGTACCCAATACTTAGTTGACTCGATCACCCCAATAGATAATTCAAGAGGGCCATGCTCTTTCAGCCTTTCCATTTCACCAGTCACATGTTCAAAATGATTAACGAGTTTTTTCGCTTCCTGATACAGCACTCTCCCCTCTTTCGTCAGCTGTACCTCTCTGCTGCTGCGATCCAATAAAACTAAACCCAGCTCGTTTTCCAATTTTTTTATGGCGGCACTTAACGAGGGCTGAGAGATATGCAAAGCGGAGGCTGCATGAGTAAACGTGTTTTTTTCAGCAACTGCAATAAAATATTGAAGATGGCGAATTTCCATTTCTATCCTCCTATAGATAAAAACTATAGAAACATACATTTTCTATATTAGTAATTATATATAGGCCTGCTTTATAATAAAAAAGTAAATAATTTCAGAATTTAACGATAATACAGATATGAGGTGATTATTATTTACACGTTGCCAGATAAAAAATATTGGGACGGCAGAATTGATAGTGAGAAGGATCAGAATTCTTTTCGTCTTCATCAGATAGTGGCGCTAAAAGATGCCCAAAAATTAGCGGAAAATGAAAGCGCTTTTGGATTTGTTGGCTTTGAGTGTGAGGAAGGAGTTAGACGCAATAAAGGCAGGCTTGGAGCGGCTCTTGCTCCTAATAAGATCAGACAATTTTTATCAAGCCTTCCATACCGTCTAGAAAAAAAAATAATAGACATAGGAAACATTTCTTGTGAGGGAGAAGCACTCGAAAAAGCCCAGAAAGAGCTTGGCGAATCTATCGGCAAGCTATATAACAGCTCCTCTGTTCCGATCATTTTAGGAGGAGGGCATGAAACCTTATATGGACACTATTTAGGAGCCCGGGGCCATATCGGACCAGATGCTTCATTAGGCATAATCAATATTGATGCTCACTTTGATATGAGAGAGGATCCTCTCCCTTCCTCCGGTACAATGTTCAGACAAATTCTTGAACATGATACAAATGCAGGCTATTTATGTATTGGCATCCAAGAGCTTGGAAATACAGAAGCCCTTTTCCAAACGGCGGACAAGCTAGGCTGCACTTATATTTACGAGGAAGACGTGGCGGCTAATGATTTTCTGCAAACCTTTAAAAAAATTGATCAGTTTGCTGCCCAACATGATTTTCTTATTTTAACTTTGTGTACAGACTCCATTATTTCATATGCAGCTCCTGGAGTCAGCGCTCCTTCCCCTTTTGGGTTGGACCCGAAAACAGTTAAAACACTTTTGAGATACATAGCTGCAAAAAACAACTTGCTTAGCTTCGACATCTCAGAAGTCAATCCGTTATACGATGAAGGAGACCGAACCGTCCGGCTTGCTGCTTATCTTATCGCAGAAGTCATGCGTCATTTCAACCAGAATCACACATAATAAGGAGTGAAACTATGACAGTCGAAATCAACCAGGTAACTACGATCTTCTTAGCGGTCGCTGTCTTTATGATTGGAACATTTTTAAATAAAAAACTTACATTCCTGGATAGGTTTTGTATTCCTGCCCCGGTAGTCGGCGGGCTTTTATTTGCCATCATTGCAACCGTATTAAAAAGCACCAATCTTTTAAGCATTAATTTAGATACTTCCCTTCAAGGACTTTTCATGCTGACTTTCTTTACAACTGTAGGCTTGGGAGCGAGTTTCGCTTTAATTAAGCTCGGTGGAAAATTACTCATTATCTACTGGCTGTCATGCGGCTTTTTAGCACTTATGCAGAATGTGATCGGTGTCTCCTTCGCGAAATTACTCGATATCCATCCGCTCATTGGTGTCATGGTCGGCTCTGTATCAATGGAAGGTGGCCATGGGGCCGCCACAGCATTCGGCACAACCATTGAAAAGTCGGGCATCGACTCTGCTTTATCCGTTGGCCTTGCCGCTGCTACCCTGGGACTGGTTGCTGGCGGCTTAGTCGGCGGACCAATTGTTAAATATTTAGTAAGTAAATATCATTTAAAGCCTTCCGAAACAGAGCTGAATCCAACATCAACCGGCTTGGAGGAAGCAGCAGAATCACCTGTCACATCCCAATCGTTTATGATGCAGGTATTCATCATTACGTTATGTATGGCTTTAGGGTCCTATCTCGGGAATTTATTCACAAGCCTCACCGATTTTTCTCTACCTGATTACGTAAGTGCGATGTTTGTTGCTGTTATTGTACGTAATATTCTTGATCAATTCGATAAAGGCATTATCCAAATGAAAAGCATCTCGCTCATTGGCGACATTACACTGGGTGTCTTTTTGTCCATGGCCCTAATGAGCATCAAGCTGTGGGAGATCGCCGACCTTGCTCTTCCTCTGATCATTATTGTACTTATTCAAGTATTATTCATCGCACTGTTTGGCATCTTCGTTCTCTTCAAGCTACTGGGCAAGGATTATGATGCAGCTGTTATGGTCGCCGGATTTACGGGGCACGGTCTCGGGGCCACCCCTAATGCCATCGCTAATATGAGCGCTGTTGTAAACAAATTTGGCCCTTCTCAAAAAGCTTTCTTGATTGTTCCGATTGTTGGCGCCTTCTTAATTGATGTATTTGCCATGCCAATTATTATTACAACCATAAATATGTTTAGCTAGAAACTGTTGCTAAAGTCTAGAATAGTAGGCTTTAGCAACAGTTTTTTATTCGTAAGGCCCTGTTATATTTGTTTGTTGATTTTCACTGCAGACGGACGTTTTTCGCTATAATCCAGATTGAAAAAACAACATTTCTTTTTAGTAAAGCTACTTGTAAAAAAAGCGAAACAATTGTATAACAGATGTTGACTTTTAAAATCTGTTATAATACAATGGTTTCAAAGATAAATAAGTCAGAATAATTAAAAAATAGGAGGTCGTCATTATGATGCCATTAGAATTTTATCGCAATATTCCAGGAAAAGAATGCTGCCAGTGCGGAGCACAAATCATTGAACAACATGAGTCTTATCATAATGAATGTGAATATTGTCTAAGTAAGATAGAAGAATAAGCCGTTCATTTTGTATGAATCCGCCTGTTATGAAGAACAACAGAGCGGATTCTTTTATAACCTTATATAAAAACTGTTTGGAATGGTTGACTGCTAACGCATAACAAATCAATCTGTCGGCAGAATATCAAATATACTTATCAGCCATTATTAAAAGTTGGATCTGCTAAGGGGGCTCTAATGAGAAAAACGATCAAAGTCGTCGCTGCTGTCTGTATTGATGAACATGATTGTGTATTATGCGCTTTACGCTCACCGATCATGCCTTTACCGAATTTATGGGAATTTGCAGGAGGAAAAGTTGAAAAGGGAGAAACTCCTGAGGAATCACTCGTGAGAGAAATTCAGGAGGAACTAGGCTGCCTAGTACAAGTTCATGAATTGATCGAAGATGTGTCTCATGAGTATCCTCATGTTATTGTGAACTTGCTTACCTATCGAGCAACCATCGTAGAAGGAGCTCCAAAAGCAAAAGAACATGCACAAATCAAATGGGTGCCCCTTCAAGAGCTACGCTCGTTAAAATGGGCACCCGCTGATATTCCGACAGTGGATAAGCTTCTGACAGACGAACTGAGCGTTTAAGATCTTATTAGACGTTTAGCTCGTAATAGAAAAACTGCTCATCCTTTATCCATCCATCTGATTCATATAAATGTTGTGCGGAGATATTGTCTACTGCTGTTTGTAGCTTCAATCCTTTCGCATCTGTTTCTTTTGCAAATTGTTTGGCAGCGTGTAACAGCTGTCTCCCTGCACCTTTATTTCTACTTTCCGCTGTTACGAATAGATCATTTAAAATCCAGATCCGCTTCATTGAAACAGACGAAAAAGCGGGATACAATTGAGTGAATCCAATATACTCGCCATTTTCAACTGCTGTAAAAATAACAGATTCCTTCTTTTCCATTCGTTCGCGTACGAAGTCCTCTGCTGCCTGTATGTTTGAGGCCTGTTTGTAAAAAACTCTGTATGAGTTAAACAGATTAGCCACTCCATTGATATCCTCTTGTGTTGCCTGATAAATCTCCATCTCGCTTCCCCCATTCCAGTTTCTTTATAATTACAGAATATATCATCTTTGCGGAAAACAAAAAAATTTTTCGCATTTTTCTTTCTATTTCTAATTTATTTTAAATAGATTATTCATGCTTGCATAATCATTTTGTTCTGTTATTTGATTTCATAGTTCAGCCACACAGCCTTATCCGCTCCTACCTTATCATACAAGGCCTGAGCCGCCAGGTTATCGTGTGCTGTTTCCCAAATCATATGGGAATAATTATTTTCTCTTATATAATCAATGCTATGCTGAAGCAGCTTTTCGCCAATTTGTTGTCCCCTTGCGGCCGATGTTACATATAAATCGTAGAGGATAGCCATACGCTTTACTTCCAGTGTGTTAAAAGTGAAGTATAGCGTAGAAAACCCGACGATTTGGCGAGGACTTTTTTCTGCCACAAATTGAATGCCCTCATAAGGATTGGCAATTAAATGTACAATTAATTTTTCAAGTGAGCCTTCATCCGGACGATCACAGTTATAAAAATCGACGATGTATTCATACATCAAATCCATCAGCTGTGGTATGTCACTTTCAACAACAGGTCGAATGCTTATATGTTCCATATTTCCTTCCCCCCAATTTATGAAATGTCATTGTACTTTATGCAAGTTGTATGCCGTCAAGGATAGAATTCCTCTTATATGGAAGACGTTATTTTTTGTATTTCTTATGTTAGCCAGGCAGTTGAAGCACTCATAAATGAAGAAAAAGATACAGTGTTTTGAAATTAGAGGAAAAACTTTTTGACTTTACCACTCGGAAAATCAGACACCTTTGAAGATCAAGATTATATCTGAATACTTAGCTATCCTAAAGCTGCAGAAACCGATCTTTTGCCGCCTCTCTTCAATGAATAACGGTCAAATCTTGCTGTATTCCGTCCCTTTCAGCAAGATATTTTTCCTATTTTAACCTCCCAGATAGACGAAAAATTAGTTTTATTTTCCAAAACATCATTGACATTGATAATCATTATCAATATTATTAAAACTAATGATAATGATTATCATTTTTATTTAGGAGGATTGCATAATGAGAAAAGCATTTCTATTTTTTACTGGCTTGACCTTGCTGTTTATGTTAGCTGCCTGCAGTGCCAGTGAACAGCAATCAGCTGGAAAGGATAGCGAAGCACAAGCGAAAGAATCAGCTGGAATCGAAATAACGGATGACTCTGGACAGACGATTACATTTGATTCCGCTCCCGAGTCTGTCGCTACCCTGAGTTCAGGAGATTTAGATATTTTGTTAGCTTTAGGCGCGAATGTAACGGGACGGCCGACAGCCAATGGACATGTAGTTAAAGAAATGAAAAACATTCCTGAAATTGGTAATTTACACCAGCCGAATTTTGAAAAAATTAGTGAAGTCCATCCCGCTGTTTTAGCCGCTCCTGTAAGTTTCAAACAACAGGCAGCAAATATTGAACAGCAAGGAACAAAGGTTCTTTACACACAAGCCAACTCGGTAAAAGACATTCAAGAAACCATTACGATGTACGGAAAGCTATTGCAAAAAGAAGCTGAAGCGAAAGAGTTGAATAAAGTTATTGACGAAAAGAAAGAAAGTGTGGAAAAAAGTCAAAGCAACCCGGTCGATACGCTCCTAGTGTATGGAGCTCCTGGCACCTATCTCGCTGCCTTGCCAAACTCCCTTTCTGGAGATTTACTAGAAAAAGCCGGCGGAAAAAACATCGCCTCTGACTTTCCAAAGGAGGAAAAGTTCCCTCAGTATGCCAGCTTAAGTGTAGAAAAGATCATCGAAAGAAACCCACAGGCTGTTATGCTCATTACCCATGGCGATCCTGAAGCAGTCAAATCAGCGTTTGAAAAAGAAATGATGAAAAGTGCTGCCTGGAAAAACCTTGATGCAGTGAAAAACGGCAATGTTGTTGTTCTGCCTTCTCACTTATTTGGCACTAACCCTGGAACAAAAGTAACCGAAGCGTTGGAAGTAATGAAGGAAAGTCTCGAAAAGGTGAAATAAAGTGGAAGCCATAGAAGTAAAAGAATTTGCAAAGGCCCACCCATTCTCCAAGAAAAGAACCTGGTTCATCTGGACTCTTGGCTTATTGCTGTGTCTATCTTGTTTATCAAGCTTGATGATTGGAACGGTTTCTTTTTCAGTTAGTGACATCTGGAATGGCATTTTTCATACAGCTGACACGCTTGAAAGAAGGATTGTATGGGAGCTTCGACTTCCGCGGATGCTTGTTGGCATGATGGTTGGCATGTGTCTCTCCGCCTCGGGAGCCATTTTGCAGGGAGTGATGAAGAATCCGCTCGCTGATCCGGGAATTATTGGAGTTTCATCAGGGGCTGGCTTAGCTGCAGTAACTACTATGATTATTTTCCCGGCTTATCTTATGTTTCTGCCACTCGCCGCTTTTCTCGGAGCCCTTATTACAGCACTCGTTATTTACATTTTGTCGTGGAAAGGCGGCACGTCCCCTGTCCGGATCATTTTGGTCGGTGTTGCTATTAACGCTATTCTTGGCGCCATCATGAGCGCGCTCATGATCCTGTATAGCGATCGGGTGCAATCTGTTCTTCCCTGGCTTGCCGGGGGAATTGGCGGAACCGGCTGGGTACAGTTCAACATGATTGTTTATTATACAGCTGCCGCTCTGATTTTATCTCTGTTTTCAATTAAGCATATTCGTATTTTGCGGCTTGGCGATGAAGTGGCCAAACTGCTTGGACACAATGTAGAATGGAGCCGGTTTCTGCTGATTGTGCTTAGCACGCTCCTTGCTGGTATTGCTGTCAGCGTATCAGGGCTCATCGGTTTTGTCGGATTGGTCGTCCCTCATATACTAAGAACCACTATCGGCGGTGATTATCGGTACTTACTCCCTGCCTCAGCACTTGGCGGCGGTCTGCTTGTTGTTGTCGCTGATACAGTGGCCCGGAGTGCTTTTAATCCGATTGAGCTACCTGTCGGCATTTTACTTGCCTTTCTAGGCGGGCCATTTTTCTTATATATGATTCAAAGACGGAGGGATTCATTTGCTTCTCACTAAAGATCTGTCATTCGAGCATGCTTCTCCCTTTCAATTGAAAGATACAGATATTCATATTGAAAAAGGTGAAATTGTCAGCTTAATCGGCCCAAACGGTTCAGGGAAATCTACACTTCTGCGCATCATTTCCCGGCTTATTTCTCCCAAAAGCGGTGAAGTGATCCTTGACGGTAAAAACATCCGGTCAATGAAAAGCATGGAGGTAGCCAAAAAACTAGCCATGCTTCCGCAAATGCAGGATCATCAACTAGATTTAACCGTAGGAGAACTCGTTGAATTTGGTCGATATCCCTATCGGGGAGCTTACAGCAAACTGAAAGAAGAGGACAAGCATATTATTCAATGGGCCCTTGATGTTACACAACTTGGCCCTCTACAAAACCGTATGCTGCAGACACTTTCCGGCGGCGAGCGACAAAGAGCTTGGATTGCGATGGCGATTGCCCAGCGTCCAGATGTTTTGTTGTTAGATGAGCCCACTACTTTCCTTGATATCTCTCACCAGCTGGAAGTCATGGAACTGGTGAAAGAGCTTAATGATCAATTTAATATGACTGTGGTCATGGTGCTGCATGATATCAATCAGGCAGCGCGCTACAGCGATCGGCTAATTGTTTTAAAAAATGGCAAAATCGAATATGAAGGCCTTCCCCAATGCGTATTATGCAAGGAAATGTTCCGCTCGATCTTTGAAATTGATGCCCATATATATCAGGAAAATGGCAAAGCCTTTTTTACTCCGATTAAATTAAGAAAGGAAGAGTATGCATGAAAAGAGAACCTCTTAATCAGGATTCAGTGAGAGAATTTATTGTGGCGGCCCATGGGAATTTCGATGAGGTAAAGAAGCTGTTAGCAGCCGAACCTGCACTTCTTCACTCCTCTATCAACTGGGGAGGCGATGATTGGGAAAGTGCGCTCGGCGCAGCAGCACACACAGGCAGAAGAGATATTGCCCAATTTCTTCTTGACCGAGGAGCGCGAATGGACATTTTTGCCGCCGCTATGCTTGGCGAGCTGCCTATCATTCAGGCCATGCTTAGTGCTTGCCCCTCTTTGCTTCATGCTAAAGGGGCACACGGCATTCCACTACTCCGCCATGCAAAGATGGGCGGAGAGCCGGCTTTTCCTGTGTATGAATATATAGATAAATTATTGTCTGAGGAGGCAGTTCTATGAGAATGATGAAAGCTGTGAATACGATTAAAATCAAAAAAGGAAGAGCAGAAGAGGTTTTATCCCGTTTCGCCAGGCCGAAAGCTGTTCATACATTTGAGGGATTTGTATTGATGGAAGTACTAAAAACAGAAAGCTTGTCCGATTATGATGAGTTAAAGATCTGCACTACATGGGAAGACCGTCAATTCTTTGATAACTGGGTAGAAGGAAGAGGAGCAAAGAATGCCCATCAGCAAAGCCGCGAGCAAAATCCTGAGGATAGTCCAATCATTGGCTCCCACCTAATAACCTTTGAAGTCATCTACCAGCATAAGCCGGCTGCAGAAGCGAGCCAAAGCTTATAAAAAATCAAAGGCGAGCCTTTTATCTGCTCGCCTTTTTCTTGATATGAAACAGTCCGCTTACATTTCAATCACGATTTTTCCCTTTGCATGGTGGGTTTCACTTAAGGCATGGGCTTCTTTTATCCCTTCAGCCGTCAGCGGAAACCGGTGTCCGATTATGACCTTTAATTTACCTTGCGCTAAAAGATCGGCCATTTTTGCCAGCTGCTCTCCATTTGGAACGAGCCAAATGTTCTTCGCTTTAATATTCCTAAGCGCTGCTTTTTCTTGATCCGGTTCAGAAACGATAGACGCCATTCTGCCTCCCTCTCTCAAAACTGTAAAGCTCTTTTCTTGATTTTCTCCTCCCAATGAATCGAGCACAAAATCGAAATCGGCAAGGGCTGTTTCGAAATCTTGTTTCTTATAATCAATCACCTGATCGGCTCCAAGAGATTGCAGTAATTCAACGTTGTGGGTACTCGCTGTCGCAGCGACATAGGCACCAGCATGTTTAGCCAGCTGAATAGCAAAGGTTCCGACTCCGCCGGCCCCTGCGTGAATAAGCACTTTATCTCCCGCTTTCACTTCTCCAAAATCGAACAAACATTGCCATGCGGTCAGTCCAGCAAGAGGCACACAGGCTGCTTCTTCAAAGCTAATATTATCCGGAATCTTGGCAAGCAAGTGTGAATCGACCGCAGTGTATTCTGCATATGTTCCTCTATTCGTTGTTTCTGGACGTGCAAACACTCTGTCACCCGCTTTGAACCCTTCAACGTTTTCACCAACTTCTTCGATTATGCCTGAAGCATCCCATCCTAAAATAATCGGGAATTCAAATGGCATCATTGTTTGTAGATAGCCTTCCCGGAGCTTCCAGTCAATCGGGTTAATCGAAGTTGCATGGAGCTTCACAATGACCTCATTCTTCCTGGCGCTCGGCTTTTGGATGTTCATTTCCTTTAATTGCTCGCTGCCGCCATATTGCTCAATGACAATTGCCTTCACAGTCGCTCACCCTCTTTTCCAATATCATTTTTCTTACACTGGCCTTTATTTTCTTTTTTCAAGCGCTTTAACTAGCTCTTCTCCCATTCGTTCAGAAGAGAATGGATCACGGCTCGTAACAATTTGCTCACTCGCCCAGACAGCATGCGCTTTTTCGCTTAAATTCCCTTTATCATATGAAGCAATGTGAGTGAGTTCCTGCTCCAGACTAAACGGCAAAATATCCAACAAGCCTTCCGGTTCAATTTCATCCGGGTATCCCGTTACTCTCTTGCCGGCAATAATACTTTTTCCATTAGGACGCAATGTCCAAATAAGCGGAGCCGGGCCATGACACTCTGCAGCAACAATGCCGCCCTGATCATACACTTGATTAATAATACGGTGTAAATCTTCATTTTTTGCCAAGTCATACATCGCTCCATGCCCGCCAACAATCAAAATGACATCATAGTCATTCGCCTGTACATCTGAGAGCTTTTTTGTATCATCTGCTCTTCCAGATTCATACAGGGCTTTATACGTTCCTTCGGGATCATACTCCGGAGAAAGGCTTGCCAGATCAACAGTTGGCTTACCACCTAATGGAGAAGCAAGGTCTACGTGATGGCCAGCGTTTTCTAAAATCTGCAATGGAGCAAATAATTCTTCCCCCCACCAGCCTGTTTCGTAATTATTTTTTTCATCTTTATATCCGCTAGACAAAACTGCTAATACTTTTCCCATTTCCATCTCTCCTTTATTTACATTTAAAACAAGTCAACCCTGCACGGATCGTCATCATTCACCCGGTTTCCACCAGCTATTGAAAAGTACCCTTTCAAGGATTGGGCAAAACTATTTCTAGTTTGCACCAAGCTTGACAAGATATTCTCTACATTTCTTGTATCCAAGAGCTTGCTGCTTTCTCAAGCAGGTCGATTCATTTCATTGCTGTTCCACATTCGAGGAAAAATTTAACGGCCTTTCCCTGATTAATGATCAAGAAAAGGCCGTTATTTATCTCTTACATTTCTAGTACATCTCAGTAAACCAATAAGAAAGCAGACTTCCTATTTAATAAGAAGGCTTAGCTGGTTCGTATGTTCCTAACGCCGTATAAAGAAAATCTTGGATGGCTTTTATGTCTTCTTCTTCAACCCCTAGCCTCTGGGCCCAGTATGGGCTGTTTTCAATGTCCTCTTCACACATGAGTACCATTTGGCCGTTTTGAAGAGAAAGAACAATGCTGTTACCTAAAAACTGCTTTGTATCAATAATCGCTAAGTCGTAACGATGGTGATCCGTAATACAACATACGAAACGATTGGATTGCAGTTCAGTCTCATCTAACAAAAAAGTTATATCCATTTTACCCCATCCTTTCACTCGATTTAGCGGCCTAAAGAATTAAATACTATTCCTTAGCTCAAGAATCGCTCTTTTTTCCTTTTAATAATAGAAAAGCAAGATTCATGCCACCTTTAAAATGCGATCGAAATAAAATAGAGCCCCGATACAACACAGCGCAAATAGCCTGGATGAACCGTTCAGGAATAAGAAAGAGAACAAGGCGACCAAACTTTTATTCATTTTTGGGTTCTTAACTCTATTTTGAATAAAGGAGCCCTCTTTTCTCTTGGTAGAACGATTGAATGAACAACTATTGTTACTTGGTATCAATCTAAAAAACTTCTCCTAACCGTCACCCGGTCTGTCTTCTCTCCTCACAGAGACACGATGCCGGCTGAATCCCTCCCATCCCTGTACTTTTCCGATAAATGCATACAAAAAACGGAAGCTGTGTTATACAGCTTCCGTTCAGACTGTAGACAAACTCAATGAAATTCTAGAGTTTGTCTACAGTCCTTTTTATTTTGCTTGTGAATGGGGGCTGTTGATTTCCATTCCAGGCGCTTCGCTTTCCGCGGGGCGGGCGGTGAGCCTCCTCGCCGCGAAAGCGCCTGCGGGGTCTCACCTGTCCCGCTGATCCCGCAGGAGTCTTTGCGCCATCCATTTCAATCAACAGGGGTTACAAAGTTAGAGTAGCCGTACAACCATACCTGTTTTAAAATAAATAGATCAAACACTTGAGGTGAGAAAGATGCTTTCGAAAAACAATCCAATCCAACGGAATCAAATAGAAATGATCGCTCTAGACCAGCTTGTACCAGAGAATCACCTGGTCCGTAAAATGGAGGCAGCGATGGATTTCTCTTTTATTTATGACTTGGTGGAAGGATTGTATGCGGAAGTGGGCCGCCCAAGCATTGATCCAATTATTTTAATTAAACTAACATTTATCCAATATGCCTTTGGCATTCGATCCATGCGCAAGACGATCGAGGAAGTGGAAACGAATATGGCCTACCGCTGGTTTCTCGGTTATGGATTCCATGATAAAGTGCCGCATTTCTCTACCTTCGGTAAGAACTACGAGCGTCGCTTTAAAGATACCGACCTGTTTGAACAGATCTTCTATCGTATCTTAAAAATAGCTGCCGAGAAAAAGCTCATTAGTGCGGAGCACGTTTTTGTGGATTCCACTCATGTAAAAGCTAGCGCGAATAAGCGTAAATTTGAAAAGAAAATGGTTCGCAAAGAAACACGCGCGTATCAGGAACGCCTCCAAGAAGAGATTAATCAGGACCGAGAGGATCATGGAAAAAAGCCGTTCCCGCCAGATAAGTTCGATAAAGAAGAAACAAAAGAAATCAAGGAAAGTACAACCGATCCGGACAGTGGCTACTACGTTAAAGACGAACGAACCAAACAATTTGCCTATTCCTTTCACGCGGCCGCAGACCGTAAGGGATTCGTAATTGGCACAATGGTCACACCAGGCAACACACATGACAGCCAAATCTTAGAGCCGTTAATGGAGAAAGTGATAGAAAAGGTAGGAAAACCTAAAGCTGTTGGTGCAGACGGAGCTTACAAAACACCTGCCATTGCCAGTTATTTAATGGAAAACGGCATGACACCTGCTTTGCCTTATACACGGCCGCGCACAAAAGAGGGCTTCTTCAGAAAGCATGACTATGTGTACGATGAACATTTTGACTGTTACCTTTGTCCGGCAGGGGAAGTATTGAATTACTCAACGACGAATAAGGAAGGCTATCGTGAATACAGATCACCCAAACAGGTTTGTACCTCCTGCCCTTTTTTAGCTAAATGCACGGAAAGCAGAAATCATCAAAAAGTGGTGACACGCCATATTTGGCAGAAATATATGGAAGAGGCCGACCATCTTCGCCACCACGAAGAAGTTAAAGCGATTTATGCGGAGCGAAAAGAAACGATTGAGCGTGTATTCGCAGATGCAAAAGAAAAGCATGGCATGCGTTGGACAACGTTAAGGGGACTTAAAAAATTGTCGATGCAAGCGATGCTTACTTTCGCTGCCATGAATCTCAAGAAAATGGCCAGCTGGACTTGGCGAGAACCAGAAATGGCTTAAATGATGACCTCGGAGAGGTCTATCTTTCTCTCGAATGGCTTTAAAACTACCGAAAAATCAAAAGGGGTTCGGAATAAGACTATTCCGAACCCCTTTTGTCGACAAACTGAACGGAAGCTGTGTTATACAGCTTCCGTTCTTTGGTAATCTCCATACCCAAGGCTCGGGATGGATAAAAAATATCCTTAAGCGTTCTACAAGTTGCTAGCTACAGAGTTTTTACGTAAAAATTACGTGTGCGTGGCCCATCAAACTCACAAAAATAAATGCCCTGCCACGTTCCAAGAAGCAGACGGCCTTCCGCAACAATGACATGCTGGGATGATCCGACTGTGCTAGATTTCATATGGGCCGCTGTATTGCCCTCCGCATGCCGATCCAATGAGTGCTCCCACGGATACACTTCATCAAAGCGCCGAATCATATCCCGCTTTACATCTGGATCTGCATTTTCATTGATCGTTATGCCTGCTGTTGTATGGGGACAATACACAACAACAGCCCCATCCTGTATCCCTTGCTCCTTAATGAAATTCTTCACTTCCTGAGTCACGTCGATCATTTGATCACGACTGTTCGTGTTTAACGTAAATTTTTTGAGCATGGCTTCCTCTCCTAAAAAAATTGAATGATAGCTTCTATTCTTTTCCTCCAGGAAATTTCTGCTGCTTCAGCATGTCAGCAATGCCCTCATAATAAGGCTGGCGGTAAAAAGAGGCCACTGTTTTTGTCCACGTGCCCGCCCGCTGCGCTCCGCTTCTTTCAACTAAATAATTAGCGTAATCGTCATTATACTTTTCAAGCAACGGCTTTTGTTCTTGCTGATAAGTATTCTCGTGATAGACTGCTTCTTTCGGCAAGCGCGGCTTTTGTCCGGTGTCCTTTCCGGGATGACCAATACATAGACCGGTGATCGGGATCACATAAGGCGGAAGAGCGAGCTCTTTTACCACCTCTAAAGAATGGCGGCGGATGCCTCCGATCGGTACCGTACCAAGCCCAAAGGATTCAGCTGCAGCCACAGCCGTTCCAAGAGCAATCCCGACATCTGTCACTCCAACAATTAATGTATCAATATCTTCAATAGCCTCCATCGGCATACCTTCCATCTCGCTTGCCAAATGTGTCCGATAAAAATCTGCACAGAATATGAGAAAGACGGCTGCTTCCTCCACATGTTTCTGTCCGCCGCACAGCTCGGCAAATCGTTTCTTGCGCTCCGTGTCCTTGATCGCGATAATAGATAGCTGCTGTCCGTTAATCCAGTTTGGAGCGGCCTGCACGGCCTGAATAATTTGATCTAATTGTTCCTCATCTACCGGTTTGTTTTCAAACGACCGGAACGAGCGATGGGATAATAATGTTTGAATTACTTCATTCACCAATGGTTTCCTCCTCATAATTCTCTTTTACATTTCTTCTTTTTCATCGTAACGCAATGGTCTGAAGATTTCAAAAAACACACTCCACAGCAGATAGATGCATCAGCTAGCATTCACTTTACCCACATTTGGCCGATAGAATAGCTGAGTGCACAATAGAAGGAGAGCAGCCATAAAATGACTATTTATGAACAAATGAAGATTGTCTTACAAGGTAAGTTAAATGAACTGATCACCTCTTCAGATGTGAAATCTGCTTTAATGAATCATTTTGGGACGAATCCGGACAGCGTGATCCTTTCTGATTACTGTTATAACCGCTTTAATAATGGAATCCCCTTTAATAAGCATTTATTTCTATACATAAATAGAAATACGTATAAATACTTAGGAGAACATTATCCGTATACTGGCCTTATTTTTCACAAACCTAAAGGATCTGATGAAGAAATAGTGATCGGAGAGTGGAGAAACGGAGTAAGCAGCTTTTATGAAAAAAAAGAGGACTTTCCCGTTGGTAACCGAAGTCAGATTCCCTCCATTGGCAAAGAGCAGATCAGCAAACTTTATGAAGAGTACAACCAAATGCTAAAGTATGAAATGAGCTTACTAAATTGTAAAACGACAGAACTCCGGCATCTAATCGGAAGGATTGGCGAATTCCTTTGCGCGATCCACACAAATGGAAGTCTAGCCAGACAAACGAACCAGCACGGCTTTGATGTCATAAGTAAGGGAAGGAGAATCAGCGTTAAAACCACTGCACAAACGAGCGGATTTATTACCGTTAACCAGAACACATTTGCAGAATTTGATGACTTCTTCGTTGTTCAATATATCCATGATGAATTTAAAGTTATCTATTACGGGCCAAAGGAAGGGATACTTGACGTAGCGAGAAGATATGAAAATAAATATGAAATCGACATAAAGAAATTAAAGACGGTATCTGTTCGTTAGTGGCTATCCTGCTGTTTAGATAGAATCGACTAGCTTTTTATTCCATATAGGCCCTTTTTAACATACAACTAATCGATTCTTTTTCATAGCTTCATATTCCTTTTCCACTTAACAAAAAACACCGGACAAAAGACGATTGCAGCTCGTCCGCTTTGCACGGTGTTCCTTCAAGCATCAGATTATTTGTTATTCCTCATCGAAGGAGGGCAATTGACGGTCCGTTCGGCATTTTTCACAAACGTGCAGTAACCCCGCCTGCAATTGCCATTCTCCATTTTGGCTCATTTCCATTTCTTCCTCGCTTCCGCACACTTCGCAAACTTTCATCTCTATTCCTCCTTTTCTCAAGAGAAACGCTTTCTACCGTTACTTTTTTAATGATTTTGATCTTCTTCTATTTCAAACCCGCTATCCAGTAGAGCTTGTTGAAAGTCCGTATAAGAAGCCGCCTCTTCATTGTAGCTGAAGACGGCTTCTCCGCTGGCCGGGTTTACTTCTGTTCTTCGCACTCCCCACACGGATTCCAATGCTTGTGAAGCTTTTTCTGCCTCCTGCTGGGTCAGCTTATTTTTCAACCTGATGACTCCCTTTGGCACGGCAAACTCCTCCTTCTATTAATGAGTCTCCCTTTTATCCTGCTGAAATGCCTGGCCCATTCCTTGTAGAAATTCCGTCATGACTGCCAACGAGGCCCGGGCTTCAGGAGTACGAATGCTCTTTCCTAGCTTCCAAATCCCTGGATCTTCTTTTCTTTCTACACTTTCTGAGACCCTTTGCATCCCTTGATTTACACCTTCTAGAATATTCGCCAACTGCTCTGGATTTACAGCTCCTAAAAATTTGGCCGTATTCATTCCATTTTTAATAATGTTGTACATCGCTGGCTGATTCATCTGCTGGATAGCAATGGCCCCCACATCCGTGCGCTGCTCAAGCAAGCCTTTAACGATGTTCAAAACTCCCATTTCATGAAGGTTCTTTAAAATTGCGATGGTGCTGACGATCGCTTCCCGATTATCGGCTAGCTCTTTGATGATGGCTGTTACTGCCTCAGTTTGTTCTTCCTGCTGATTTGGAATGTTTCTGCTAATTTGCCTGACTGCCTTGGCCATACTCATCCCCCCTTATTTCAATAATTTCTTCAATCGGTATGAAATCCGGCCGTTTCCATTTTTCCTCTACTCTCACGCTGATCTGAGGAACACGGTTTCCAAACCGGTGATTCACCGGTGGAAGTGGAGGTTCACCTTTTTCTTCAAGAACTTCCATCTTGACGCCCATTTCCTTATAGTTTGGCGTATGAGTAATCTTGTCATGATAGCTGCTCGTTAAACGGTTTACCGCTTCGATTTCCTCAGTCGTGTTCATAGTTAAATACAGCTCGTTGCCTCTTACACGTTCCGTGACAATCGTTCTTACTTCCACATGGCCATAAGGAGAAGTCAACCGTACCAAAGATCCATCTTCAATGCTCCTTTGGCTAGCAAGCTCTGGCGATATTTCAAGCCACGGGTGTGGAACTTTATGAGTTAATCCCTCCGACCGGTAAGTCATGTTTCCTTCATGGAAATGCTCCAACAACCGGCCATTATTTAAATGCAAGTCATATTCTTCCCCTGCTTCATACGGCGGTGTGAAGTCAACTGGATAAAGCCTTGCCTTTCCGTCCGGAAACGCAAAACGGTCTTTGTATAGAAGGGGCGTATCTGTTCCATCGGCAGCGACCGGCCATATGAGACTGTTCCACTCTTCCAGACGATCATAGCTGACCCCTGCAAAGAGAGGTGCAAGCCGGGCTGCTTCATCCATGATCTCGCTCGGATGTTTATAATCCCAATTGGCACCCAGCCTGTTGGCCAACTCTTGAAAAATCATCCAGTCCGGTTTAGAATCTCCAAGCGGTTCCATTACCTGATAGAACCTTTGAATTCTCCGTTCTGTGTTCGTGAACGTCCCTTCCTTTTCAGGACTTGGAGCAGCTGGCAAGATCACATCTGCATACTGAGCCGTTCTGCTGAAGAAAATGTCCTGAACAACGAAGAAATCAAGCTTTTCAAAGTGCGCTTCTACATGGTTTGAATTTGAATCGACAAGCGCCATTTCTTCTCCGAAAAGGTACATCGCTTTGATTTGCCCCGTCTGAATACCTTCCACCATTTGGTGATTGTTGAATCCTGGTTCTGCCGGCAGAGTCACACCCCATTCTTTTTCATAGCGCTCTCTGGCTTCTTGATCTTGGACAGGTTCGTATCCAGGCAACCAAGCTGGCATTGTTCCAAAATCACAAGCTCCCTGTACGTTGTTATGCCCTCTCAGCGGATAAGCTCCTGTTCCGGGACGACCAAAATTCCCGGTAATCAATAATAAATTAGCAATAGCTGTACTGGCATCAGTCGCTCCTGTATGCTGGGTAATTCCCATCGCCCACAGCGCACACACTGATTTAGCTTCATGAATCATTGTCGCTGTCTCAATCAGCTGTTCTTTCGTGAGCCCGGTTGCTTCCTCTGCATAATCCAATGTGAATTTTTCTAAAGAAGTGATATATTCATCTAATCCATTCACTCGCTTGTTTAAAAACTCTTTATCCTCCCAACCTTGATCCAATATATATTTGGTCACGGCAGAGATCCAAATCAGATCCGAGCTCGGCTTTGGATGCAGAAAAAGATTAGCTCGTTGTGCCAGCTCATTTTCTCTTAAATCAGCTACGATCAGCTTTTGGCCATGTAATTTATGCGCCCTTTTTACCCTTGTCGCAAGCACTGGATGAGACTCGGCTGCATTTGCTCCGATCACGATGACTAATTCTGATTGCTCAATGTCTCTCATCGTTCCTGAGTCCCCGCCGATGCCAACCGTCCGCATAAGCCCCGCAGTAGCTGGAGACTGACAATACCGTGAACAATTATCTACATTGTTGGTCCCCATCACAGCGCGTGCCAGTTTTTGAAATAAGAAGTTTTCTTCATTCGTACATTTAGAGGAGGCAATATAGCCGATAGAGTGTGGACCATGCTGTTCTTTAATAGCTGTGAGTTTGCTGGCAACAAGGTTTAGCGCTTCCTCCCATGTTGCTTCTATAAACTCATCTCCCTTGCGGATTAGAGGGGTCGTTAACCGCTTCTCGCTGTTCACGAAATCCCACCCCCATTTTCCTTTCACGCAGGTTGAAATGCCGTTGACAGGTGCCTCCTCTGTAGGTTCAATTTTTAAAATTTCACGGCCCTTTGTCCACATCTCAAAGCTGCAGCCAACACCACAATATGTACAAACCGTTTTCGTCCGCTTAATGCGTGATTTTCTCATGGCTGCCTCTACTTCTGAAATAGCAAAAATCTCTTTATAGCCAGGTTCTACTTCTTTCGTTAAGTCAATCATCGGCTCCAAAATTTTTGGAGGAATGGATGTTAAATAGCCAGCTTCCCCGAGCATGGATTTCTCCATTAAGGCGTTGCATGGACAAACAGTAACACAATGTCCGCATGATACACATGAAGAATCATCAATCGGAACATCGTTATCCCAGATGACCCGAGGGGCTTCCCTGCTCCAATCGATTGTTAACGTTTCGTTCACCTGTAAGTCTTGGCAAGCCTCCACGCATCTTCCACATAATATGCACTGATCAGGCTCATATCGGTAAAAAGGATGGGAATGATCAGGAGGATACGGCTTAGCTTTGAATTCATACTTTTGATGCTCAATCTCCAAATACTCTGCCGTATTGTGAACGGTACAATTGCCGTTATTATTGTCACAAACCGTACAATAAAGCTCATGGTTTTTCAATATTCGTGACATCGCTTCGTATTGGGCTTCCCGTACAGGTGATGACAGCGTGTCTACCTGCATACCTGCTTCCGCTTTTGTAGAGCAGGCTCGTACCATTTCTCCTCCTACATTGACGAAACAGGTGTCACATGTTTGAATTGTTCCTAGATTTGGATGATAGCAGATACTAGGGATGAAAAATCCCCCTGATTGAGCAGCCTGCAGGATAGTCTGTCCCGGCTTTGCCGTGAATTCCTTGTCATTTATCCGGATTGAGAATGCGGATTCTTCCATTCTTTATTCCTCCTTGCTTTCAGTATTGCTGACTGGCGCAAGTTCCCGCCGGTAAGCAATCCAATAAAAAGCTGAAACAAATAGACTTCCTCCTATAGCATTCCCAATAAATACAAGAATAAAATTATAAAAATAATCTCCCCAATTAAAATAGCCTGCAAAGATAGCTGCAGGAATAACAAACATATTGGCGACCACGTGCTGAAACCCGATAGCAACGAATGCCATAATAGGGAACCAGATCGCTAATATTTTCCCACCGATATCCTCTGCTCCATAGGCCATCCAAACAGCCAATCCAACGAGCCAGTTACACCCGATAGCAGAAAATATCGCTGCCAGCGGATTAGCTTCCAGCTTAGCTTGTGCTGTTGCAACCGTTTTTTCGAGATAAGGGCCAGATGCCGTCAGTTCGGCTACGTGGCCGAAAAAATAAGCGACGAAGAGTGCTCCAATAAAATTGCTAATGGTGATCCAAAACCAGTTTTTGGCAAGCTGAGCTGCAGTAACCCTCTTAGCTAAGCAGGCCATCGAAACAGCCATCATGTTCCCCGTTAATAATTCTCCTCCCGCGATAATAATTAGCATTAATCCCACAGGAAATACAGCGGCGCCTAAAAAGGCTGAAAATGATCCCCACTCGTGAGGCAAACTGGCAACTACTCGTATATCTAAAAGATAGCCGAGTGAGATAAAGGCTCCTCCCAAAAAACCCAATAACAACATACTGTGAAGTGGCAAATGAACTTTTCTCGCTCCAGTCTCTACTGCTAGTTGTGCAATTTGCTGTGGACTGTGATAAGCCAATTCTCTCTCCTCCTTTGCTGACATTCTTTTATATACCTTCCCTAATAATGGAGATTTCAACAATAAATTTTCTTCTAATGGATTTGGTATATAAAGAAGAAAGGTAGGATACCTTTTTACATAAGAAATACTTTAAAGGACTCTATGGTAAGGAGGTCATTAGACATGGAGAGAGATCCATTATTTGAGAGGGTCAAGGGGATGATTTTATCTTCATCCAAGAAGCCGAAATATATGGCTATATCAACAGTAAAAGTTGCAGAAATATTAGGCGTAAAACCTGCTGATGTCGAACAGGGATTACAGAAACTGGTTCATGAAGGCAAACTAATCAGATCAAAGATAGAGGAAGCGCCGAATAGTGAAATTTATTCATTGCCTTAAATCGTCAACATACGAAAGAAAGGCTGTCAGGCAAAAAGGCCGGACAGCCTCTGTTGACAGCTTATCCCCCTCCTTTCTATCAGGCTTCCTTATTAAAAGCCAGGAGGGTCAATGATTGACAATAACTTTTTTCTTACTTTAAACTAGTAAAGACAATGACTACAATACCGCCTTATCTTATAAATATAATAAATTACATATTATGGAGGAATTTGCATGTCTAAAGTTTTATTTATCAAAGCTAATCCACGACCAATCGATCAGTCTGTAAGTGTAAAGTTATATTATGCGTTCCTTGAGAGCTACAAAGAAACTCATCCGCACGATGAAATCACTGAGCTTGATTTGTTTCAAGAAAACTTGCCGTACTATGGCACAGATATGATTAACGGCATGTTTAAATTAGCAAAAGGCTTAGAATTAACAACTGAGGAAGAAGCAGCTACCGTTACTGTCAATAAATACTTGAATCCATTTCTGGAAGCAGACAAAGTCGTCATCGCCTTCCCACTCTGGAACTTTACTGTGCCTGCAGCGCTACATACGTATTTAGATTATTTGTCGCAAGCTGGCAAAACGTTCAAGTATACACCTGAAGGTCCAGTTGGTTTACTCACTGATAAAAAAGTGGCCCTTCTGCAAGCACGTGGTGGTGTTTACTCTGAAGGACCTGCACAAGCAACAGAAATGTCCATGAATTATGTAAGAACCATTCTTGGCTTCTGGGGAGTAAATGATATCACAACCGTTATTGTTGAAGGCCATAATCAATTCCCTGACAGAGCCGAAGAAATTATTGAAGAAGGCGTAAGGAAGGCCGCAACAGCGGCCAACACATTTTAAATAAACATCACAAGGGGCTTTCCTGTCGGAAGCCCCTTATCTGATCGTCTTTATGCTCTTTTTCTAATAGTAAAGTTATCCTCCAACAGCAGCCAATTTTGTGGAAAAGAGAGACCAAGTTTCCAATACATAATCCCCCTTAAGCCAAATTGCTTGATCAGGTCAAATTTTGCCTGAATGCTGCGCGCATCTTCAAACCATACTTCATGCTGTACTCCGGCATCATCGATGTACTGAAAGAAAGGCGCTTGCGCCTGGTAATCATATTGAATTTGAGCATTTTCCCTTAATGCGATGGCGATTGCCTGCTGGGGACTGACAGCTCTTGCTGGCGGACCTCCTGCTGGTGGATAAGGAGCTGCCCAA
Source organism: Pseudobacillus sp. FSL P4-0506 (assembly GCF_038003025.1). NCBI lineage: Bacteria > Bacillati > Bacillota > Bacilli > Caryophanales > Bacillaceae > Pseudobacillus > Pseudobacillus sp. FSL P4-0506. The sequence continues at coordinate 1,325,090 of NZ_JBBOOI010000001.1, read as the reverse complement.
TTATAGCCATACAAATTTTGCCCCAACAATATTTTATTCCTCGGAATAACGCTCACGGCATAGCGCACAACATTTCTAACTGGCCCAATCGGGCTAACCGCTTGCGGTTCACTGTACGTGTATCCCCATTCATAAGTCATCAGAGCCACAAAATCAACAATTTGCCCAATGGCTTCATAGTCATGAGCGCCGTAAATCCCAGTTGTCACATCGCTCGCTTTCGGTGCAACAGCGGCCGATATCATTAAACCGGCCGCGTGAAGCCTGTCTCTCGCTTTTCGCAAAAATGTATTATACAGTTCGCGATCTTCAGGCCTCATCAATTCAAAGTCAAAATGGATGTCTTCATAACCAACATCATTAGCCACTTGGATAATATTTCCAAATAGCTGATTTTGAGCGGCATCATTCGTAAATATAGCATGCGCGAGATCAGCACTAAACTGGAACTCTTCTATATTACTGATAACCATTGCATTGATCGTCCTTGCAGCGCGAGCAATGGCAGGGATGTTGTCAATTGTAGGGGCATTGAGCGATCCGTCGCGATTGACCTGATAGCTGAACATGGCGAGATATGTTAAAGAGCCAACTCGATTGCGCACTTCATTGATGATCGCTTCGCTCACCGATGCTTGTGGTTCAACATAAAGCAGCACATCAATTGTAGACTTCGGCCGGGGAGGGATATATAGACGTTGCCCTATCTGAAGAGGAGCGGACACGGATATATTATTAACACGCGCAAGCTCGCTAACAGTTGTGCCATACGTTCTTGCGATGACGGAGAGCGACTCTCCTTGCCTTACCCGATGGTATCGCCCTGTAACCGGAATAACCAATGCCTGCCCGACAACGAGACGTGAAGGATCAGGCAATTCATTTGCCTGAGCAATCGCTTGCACAGTAGTTCCGTAAATTTGAGCAATCCGGTATACACTTTGGCCCTGCTGGACAACATGGATCTGCACAATAAACACCGCCTTTCTGAATAAAAGACTCCTTCACAATCCAATATATTTGCCGTTCAAGCCTATTATTCAGCAAAATCACTTCTTCTCTCTTAGTATACTGTGGTCCATTTAGGAAAAATAATGATAAATGCCTTATAATGATGGTGAAGAGTTTTCAGAGGAGGTTGTTAGATTGGATTCATTTATGAAGCGAGCGTTAGAATTAGCTGTGGAAAATGTTCAAAGCGGTGGCCAGCCATTTGGAGCAGTACTCGTGAAAGACGGCAGCATCATCTCTGAGGGAGTCAATGAACTCCATAAAAAATATGATGTGAGCGGTCATGCGGAAATGCTGGCAATCCGGCGTGCACAAGAACAGCTACAGACAAATGACTTATCGGGTTATACGATATACGCAAGTGGGGAGCCTTGTCCGATGTGCTTTGCAGCTATGTATTTTGCGGGCATTAAAGAAGTTTTTTATTGCGCGGCTGTTGAGGAAGCAGCAGCAGTCGGACTGACCACCTCTGGAAAGATTTATGACGATTTAAAAAAATCGAGAGAAGAACGAACCCTTTCGATGGTTCACATGCCCCTTAATGAGGGACAAGCCAATCCTATGGAACTGTGGGGAAAGCGTTCCTAAAGTAAAAAAAGCTAGCTTTTGTTAAGCTAGCTTTTTTAACTCATGGCGCTCTTCGATACGCTTTTCAATCTTTTCAATCGCTTGTTTATCATTAAGCAATTGTTCCTTATTCTCTTGAATAAGCTCTTCAAGAGATTTCTTGTGCTTGATGCGCATAATTTTACACTCCTTTATATGTCATTTGTCTCCATAAACTTTAATTAGAAAAATTATTTGTAATAGAATTTTCTGAAAAATTCCATCTACCCTTAATATATACCACATCACATCTTAATAAACGTTCGGATTTTGACAATTATATGAAGGATTTTTATGTAAAATTATTTCCTGCGAAACAGAGGCTTTGTCCTAAAGAAAAAGAGCCTTCTTGGCCATTTCTTTTTTTCACTAAACAAAAGAAAAACAAGAACCTCTTTTTCAAGAAAAAAGAAGCCTAACTATTTTTCACACGTTTGCTGTTCACATTGTTATAGTTGATGATTTCATTCACTCTTCCAAATCACCGCTAATTGAGAAAAGAAAAATTTCTAAAATAACAGCCATTGCGAGCAAGCGGACCAATTTAACGAAGTACTTTAATAAAGCCAGGTTTGTACACACCTTTTGCCGCTTATGCAAATCACCATTTTATAAAAGAATAAGAAATGGTTGAATGGCTTTGAGTGGTTATTTTACCTTATAAAAAAGGAGAGAAAATCGATGACATTACACAGTTTTCATTTAAAAGCACACTGGCCCGGCCTGCGCAATGATGTAGGCAAAATTGAAACGGGCAATTTACAAACAAAAGTATCCATTCCACCCGAAATGGACGGCCCCGGTATCGGCACAAACCCGGATGAGATGCTGCTTGGTGCTGCAGCTACCTGCTACATTATTACCTTAGCTGCCATGATGGAGCGCAGCCATCTCGAAAAAGACAGCTTGACGATGGAGTCGGAAGGCATAGTGGAAGTTATAAATGGGATCATTACCTACAAAACAATCATTCATCGTCCAATTATTGTATTGAATTCCCAGGCTACCGACAGGGAGGTGTCATTAGCAAAAAAACTTGCTGAAAAAGCGGAAAAATCTTGCATGATCAGTCGAGCGCTTAAAGGAAATGTTGATATCCAACTGGAACCCTCTATTGAATTGGGACTGTCCGATAGCTAGCTATCGGACAGTTTTTTTATTTATGAGACTATGTTATACTCGGTTGTTGATGTCTGCTGGGGGCGGTCCAAGCCTCCTCGTTGCATGCGCTCCTGCGGGGTCTCACCAGAATTGCCGGGTTCACCCGTCTATCGCTACAACCAACTCTTTAACAGAGCCTTATTTATAAGCAGACATAAGCCTGTTGCGAGCAGAGTTTTGTCGATGATGGCTGTAATTTTATCGTTTACGGGCGAACCAGTTGATTCCAAATATGCGTCACGTATATGTTGAGATCACTTTGCTTACTCCTTCTTTACATCTTTCACAATAAATTCCCCGTTTGACTGACTGTTATCAATGGTAATAATAAGTGAATTTGTCTCTCTCGGAACATTCAGCACTTTTACTTTGAGGATAATTTCATACTCTACCCCCGGCTTCATTTCTTCTGATGGCTCGGGTAAAGCCGCTTTTTTTATTGAAAGAATACGTGCATGTTCAAATTGCGGGAACCTAACATTGTAGGCACTTTTTATGGATTGCGATATTTGGGCATGAAATTGGGCAACCAGCACTTCCTCCATGTCCTCATTACTGACGCCTTGAGCAGTTACATTCATCATGCTGCTGCCTAAGAAGATAACAACAAACAAAGACAGAGAATAAGCTATTTTTTTCAAGAGACTCACCTTTCTTTCTTCTTTAACTTTCCCTAATGGTTTCTATTCATAAGCGTTAACTTATACCACTTGCAAAGTGTGGCTATTCTAAAAGAAAGACGGATAGGAGGCGGACACATGATTTATGAGCACTCTCATATTAAACACCACGTAATGCAACAATATGAGGATTACTTGCGGTTATTTAAAGATAAAGTAGAAAGAGAATACGTACAGACAAGGTTTGGACGAACACATGTATTGAAACTCGGCAAAGAGGACGGCAAACCGTTATTCATTTTCCACGGCGCCAATTGCCTGAATCCAATGACACTTTCCTGGTTTGAGGGATTGTTTGCTGATTATAAAATTTATGCGCCGGATACAGTCGGTCATCCCGGTTTCAGCGATGAAAGACGAATCAATCCTGAAGATGACAGCTTTGCCTTATGGGCGAACGACTTGTTGGACTATTATGGGATTGAATCCTGTGCCTTTGCCGGTGTGTCTTACGGAGGCGGCATCGTTTTACGGCTTGCCGCTTTTTATCCGGAGAAAATAAACTGCGCTATCCTCGTTGTTCCGGCCGGGATCAGCCCTTTCTCTAAATGGTGGACGATAAAGAAAATGCTCCTTCCATTTACACTTTACCAATTGAACGATTCAACGAAGCAAATTGAAGCGGTGGCTGATGCCATGTCTGCGGGTGAAATGAAAACGATAGACAGAGAAATCATCGCCACAATCTTTCAACATGTCAAGCTTGAGCATGATTTGCCCAAATTAACGACAACACAAGAACTTCAACGTTATCACTCACCCACAATGGTGATTGCCGGCATGCAGGATGTTTTCTTTCCTGAGAATAAGCTATTTCAGAGGGCAGCCCCTCTCTTTGGAGACCTTCTTGAATGGCGAGCTTACAACATGGGACATTTTCCTTCAAGAAAACATATCGAGAGAATGAATAAGGACATGTCTGATTTTTTAGTTCGTCATTACCATTTAACCGACTGATCCCTCCCTGGATTTTCATATTTTTATGGTGTTTTCTGTTAAAATACTGATTACAAAACAGTTATTTTATACAGGGGGCGGGATGCATGAAAAATAAATCCATCTACAGGAGTGAGCGAGGAAAACAGCTTATTCTTGGAAAGTATGAAGAGTACCTGCAATCATTCAGCTGTAAAATACAGAGAGAATATGTGCCGACAAGATTCGGCCGGACACATGTCTTAACGATGGGAAAAGAAGATGGAAAACCATTATTTATCCTTCAAGGTGGCAATTGTATTAACCCGGTCACCTTGTCCTGGTTTGAACACTTGCTCAGTAAATATAAAGTATATGCTCCCGATACAATCGGACATCCAGGTTATAGTGATGAAACGAGGATATCAGCCAAAGATGAGAGCTTCGCGTTGTGGATCACTGATCTTCTTGATCATTACCACATTGAGCGCTGTGCCTTTATCGGCCCTTCATATGGGGGCGGGGTTATTTTGCGGCTGGCAGCTTTTCGTCCCCAACGAATTGCCTGTGCTATACTTGCTGCTCCAGCAGGCATCAGCCTTGGTTCAAAAACAAAAATGATCAAAGAGATTATGATGCCTTTACTTCTTTACAAAATGAGCGGTTCAAAAAAACACCTTGCCTCCATTGCCAATACGATGTCTTGGGGCAGCATGAAAGCAATGGATAGAAAGATCATTGGGATGATTTTTAAGTATGTTTCCCTTGAGCAGGACATGCCAAAATTAACAACGAAAAGTGAATTAAAGCATTACCATTCTCCGACTTTGCTGATTGCCGGAAAGACTGATATTTTCTTCCCGGAGGATGCCTTATTAAAAAAAGCGGTTCCCCTTTTTGGGAACCTGCTGGAGTGGCGGGCGTATGATATGGGGCATTTCCCTTCCTCTTCACATATTGAGATCATCAACCGTGATATCGTCGCTTTTCTGGCTGCACACTATTCATCTGTCGAGAACTGAGGTGCTACTGATTCTTACGTCCATAAGCTAAGAAGGCAGCCCATTCTCAGGCTGCCTTCTTAGTTTTATCATTCAATATCCAGTGACATGTCTCTCTTCTTGATCTTTAAAAAAAGCAGATAAAGGATACCGATGCCAAGCCAAGAAAAGCCAAGTTGCTTGGAAAGCGGATCGAGATTGAACCACACATAGCCAATAATAATGAACCCAATCAAAGGTAAAATTAGATGGCGCACATAATCTCTGCTCTTCTGCTTACCCATGTAATAGTTGATCACAGATAGATGCAAAAACAAGAAAGATGACAATGCCCCAAAGTTTACTACAGACGCCAGCTTATCCAGCTGCGAAGAGAAAAAGAATGTTACAATAATAGAAATAACTGCAATGACTATGGTGCTCGTGTAAGGTGTATTATATTTAGGGTGAATTTTCGCTAAGAATACCGGCAGCTTGCGGTCACGCGCCATGCTATAAAGAATGCGCGAAATGGCGGCTTGGGCCACAAGTGCATTGGCGATTCCCCAGGAAAAGACTGTGGCCAACAAAGTCAACATTTTCAGCCAGGGTCCGCCGACAACTTCGGCAACTTGGTAAAAAGCGACGTCCGGATTTTTAAATGTTTCATAATCAGGCCAAATTAATGCTGCAACCCATGTTTGAATAATGAATAGAATGCCGACGGTTAACAGAGCATACACACATGCTTTGCCAATTGCCTTGCTTCCTTCTTTTGATTCTTCCGCAAGGGTAGAAATACCATCAAAGCCGAGAAAGCTCAACACGGCGATTGAAACAGCCCCCATAACTACGCTCATACTAAATTTACTCTCATCGTAAAGCGGTTTAATGTTGAACTCCGCCCCGTTGACTCCTTTTACAATAGCGAGTACACCTACTGTGATAAAGATAGCTAAGATGAGCAACTCAATCACAACAATAATTTTATTTGCCTTAGCGGTGAATTCAATGCCTAAAATATTGATTAATGTATTAATCGCAATAAAGGCTACTACCCATACGAGCATCGGAACTTGCGGAACAACATCGCTCAAGGCTGCTGCGCTGACTAAATAGAGCAAAGACGGAATGAAAACGTAATCTAGAAGAATGAGCCAGCCAGCGATAAATCCTACCGATTCGTTGATTCCTCGCTGGGCATAAGCATAGACAGATCCGGCAATCGGAAAAGCTTCTGACATGCGAGCATAACTAAATGCAGTAAAAATCATGCCAGCCATTCCGATTAGATAAGCAAGGGCCACCATCCCATTCGACCCTTGAGCCACCACACCATAGATTCCAAAAGGCGCAATGGGGACCATAAAAACCATTCCGTAAATCAATAAATCCCAAAAGGACAAAGAACGCTTCAGACCTGGCTTACCCGAGTTTGGAGGTAATGATGATTGTGCCGCTTTAAGTGCCATCCCTTATCCCTCCTGAAAAATTTCTTTGATGCCAAGCTTCTTCAAAATATCTTTAGAAAGAAAACAACGAGCTGTTTTTAACGGATCAACAATCTGGCTTACCTGCACATGGCCAGTCGCGCTTAACAGCATCGTCACTTCGTCAATCTTCATACTTGTACGTTGCAATAAATAATCAACTAGGTGTTCTACTGATTGATCAGCAGCTTCATCAAGTGTTTCTTTAGAAACGAGAAAAGCAATTCCTTCCTCATTTTCAACAAGGGGCGTCTCGATCGATGAACCTTTAATGACTCGTAAGGTTACTGTGACCTTTGCGGGAATTTCTATCCCTGATACGCCAACTTCTCCGTCTCCCATAGCCGCATGGACATCCCCCAAAGAAAAGAGAGCTCCTGGATGGAAAACAGGAAAATAAACCGTTGCCCCCTCGGCGATTAACGTTGTATCCATGTTGCCTCCATGATCCCCTGGTGTTCCGCAGGGCACCTCTCCCTCTTTAGGAGCCACACCGATGACCCCAATCATCGGGTTCAAAGGCAGTGCTATATCTTTATTAAAAATGGCTTTTCCATTTTCAATCGGCACCACTTTCACAGAAAACTCTTCTATACGGTGACCCATAGTTCCTAATTGCGGTCCCGTTGCCATCACTCCCTGTTTTTCAAGCTCAATCTTATGGATTGTCACGGACAAAATATCTCCCGGCTCTGCATCTTCTATATAAATAGGACCTGTCGCTGGATTAATTTGCGACCAATCAATTGCATTGAATGCAGTATCAGCAGAAGTAATTTGATTAAGAAAACAGTCATAAGTGTCAATCACTACCTCTGTGCCAGAGGCTACTCTTAAAACAGGCGCATGTGTATGACTCATTTCATAAATATACTTTTGACGTGTAAGTGTTTCAGCCACGATTGTCATCCTCCTTTTTATTCATTATAAAAAAAGCGAAGGAGGTTGATTTTCGAAATCTTGCCCATATTTTATGAAAAGTTATCCTTTTCTGAAAAATTAGATAAAAAGATGCTTCCTCCCAACGTAAAGGCCAGAATAATCCCCCATTGAAGCGAAAGGCTCGTACTCTTCGTCAGAGTATAAACAGTAACCCCTACGGCCCAAATGAAAGCCATCGCCAAAGGAGCGCTGATATTTATACGCCCGCTCTTTCTTAAAGACGCCCATAGCGGGATAGAAAAAGATAAATAAAATAAGATATACATGAACAGAAACCAAAAAAAGAAGCTTGGCAAGAGAACTTGCAGACTTAGACAAGCAACAGCTATCCCGATGGCAAAATAATAGATTTTCTTTGTTGTTACCTGTTTGTCTGCCGTTTCCATCCAATGAATAAAAATAGCTGTCACCGAGAAAAGAGAGAGACCAACAGAGTGTACGAGACCTACTAGCCAAATAATAATCATCAGTATAGAAGCGGCTTCATTGTGAGCTTCCATTATCTTATTTAAAATCACCGGAAAAGTAGGTGTTACCCCCTTTCCCAATAGATAAACCGCATACAAACATAACGAAAAAGGAACAGCTGCTGAACAAAAGAGGGAAAGCTTAATAGAGGAGGCTAAATGCTTCTCTTTAATTGAAGAAATAACCTGCCAAAAGAAGACGTTCATAGAAAGCTTTCCGGCAAAAGCTATCACACAGGCTGTTATCCATAGCCATTTTCTTTCATAGGTCAATGATTGGGCCACTCTTTTGTAATCATTGAATATCGCATTTGTGCCCTCCCCTAAGTAAAGAAGCAGGGAAATAAGGATCACCGATGCACTGCTTATCCATAGAAGCTGCGTTCCCGCCTTATAAATGGTAGTCATCCCGCCAAGTCCTGCTATAATTAGGCCAAACATAAAAAGCAACATGATAAAGAAAAAAGCATTCTTCCCGAAGCCTTCATTCAGCAGAATATTTGCAAATGCTGGCTCCAGCAACGCCCCTTCTAAATTTGCGATAACCATTAATAATAGAAAGAAACGATACCCATTTGCAGAAAACTTTTTTTGATAGTAAGACAAAATTCCTGATTTGTGGTCAAGCTGGTGGCTAATTCTTTTTATTATCTCTTTTAAAAAGAAGTACAGGGCTATTATTGTTCCTGCAAGAAGAGCTATCCCGATAAATATCCCAAAATGATAAGTAAGAAAGATCGGCAACCATACAGCCCAGCTACTAAAAAAAGAAAGCCACAGTAAAACCGTGCCTTTTTGAATGCCAAGAGCTTTCCCCGTAGAAAGGTAATCCCATGCACTTTGATGTTCAGCTACCCGATCAATGTTAGCCATCACAATAGCTGTCCCTAAAAATAAGATGACATACCAGTCAATCATCGATCAAACTCTCCTTGTATTGCCTCGGCGAAAAATGGACGAGTTTTTTAAATGTATAATTGAAGTGGTTTTGGCTCGAAAACCCGGTCTCTTCTGCAATTTTACTCATGCTCCAATGAGGCTCCTCTTTTAAAAGCTTTTTGGCTTTTTCAATTCGATACTTGACCAGATATTCCTGAAAGCTGACACCTAGCTCTTCGGAGAATTTACGACTTAAGTAGGTTGGCGCTACATGAATCCTCTCTGCCAACTCAGATAAATTTAACTTGGTCTGATAATGTTGATGAATAATAGCGAGCGCTTCTTGGATGGGCGGTGAACCTTCTAGGTAACGGTGCTTTTCTTTGAAAGCATCCAACACATGATAAAGCTCTTTGCTGATCACTGGTTTAACAATATAGTCAAGCACCTGCAAGCGGATCGCCTGCTTAGCATAATCAAACTCTTGGAATGCTGTGATTAATATGCATTCAGCCTCGTGTTCGTTGCGTATATATGCGCAAAGATCAAGTCCTGATTCTCCCGGCATATGAATATCGACTAAAGCCAAATGGATAGATTGGCTGATTAAAACTTTCCTCGCTTGAGCGGCGTCTTCTGCTGTAAAAACCGACCATAGCGGATACCTTTCACCAATGAGAAACGCCAATTGCTCTAATTCTAACGGTTCATCATCTACCAGTAATATGTTCATGCTCTCCCCCCTGGTGTATATGGCCACTGCGCAGTCACAACGGTTCTGTCTTGATATCTCCTTATGTTGACATCTGTATGTAAATCAAATAATAAGCGAAGGCGCTTCCTTATATTATCCAAGCCGATTCCTTTCTGTTCATGGGTCTTTACCATCGTTTCTGGGCCATTATCTATGACCGTTAGGACGACCCAGCTTCCTTCTCTTTTTAAGCGAATCAACAATGTCTTCTCCCCTGCCTTTTTTTCAAGGCCATGTTTAAAAGCATTTTCTACAAATGTTTGCAGCATATAGGGCGGAAGATAAGTTGGCAAGGCCCGGTCATCAAGATCAAATTCAACACTTAACTTTTCACCAAATCTAATCTTCTGTACAGACAAATAGTGATTGGTGTATTCTAGTTCCTTTTCAAATGAGACGAGCGCATCTTTCTCGATATATTTGTAGCGCAAAAATTGAGAAAATTGCTCCATCGCCTCCACTATATCTTTTGTTCGTCCTAAACGCCCGAGCGACAACATCGCATTCAAAGAGTTGAACAGAAAGTGAGGCTGAATTTGCTGGCTCAACTGCAAATATTCCATGCTTTGCAGTTCCTTCTCCATACGAATCTGTTTATTCTCCAGCTGTAAATAGTCAAATTCCCTCTCAAAAAATCCAAGTAAAAGTAAAATAACAAGGCTGGCAATGGGCAACCCGAGGCAAAGAAAGACGATGGAAGTGAATAGCAATGAGCTCACCTTGAAGCCCTCCATTTTTAATTTCCTGTTTAGTAACGTTTTAATTTAGTTTAACACTTTTTCTAGAGCCCCTTCTATGAATAATTTTTGAAGCCATCAGAGCTTAAGATCGCTTCCCCTTGAAAAATTTATGGCGCTCTTACATTCAAACGAACGTAGCGCAAGGGAGCTATCACAAATAAAGAGCTGTTTCGAAGATCAGCATCACACTGACTTTCAAAACAGCTCCACTCGTTTTACTTCTTATTTTTCTTATTTTTCTCTTTGTTTGCAGCGTCTGCACGGTTAAATTCACTCTGGTACAGCACCTCTTGTGTGTTGCTTAGCCCATTGCTTTTATCCGTCATTTTCTCATGCGGTTCTTTTCTAGCCACTGTTTATTCTCCCTTCCTCTTTTAGGTCATGTTCTATTCATTACTGTTCCCAGAGGAGAGGTGCTTTAAACGAACGGTTTGTGTCAGCCACGCGGCCATAAAATTACAATTACACCCGCTAGGCAAATCAAACCGCCAATCCAATCAAAGGAATCCGGCGTTTTCTTATCTATCCACCAGCCCCATAACAGACTTAATACCACAAATATTCCACCATAGGCAGCATATACTCGACCGAAGCTAGGAAACAGTTGCCAAGTCGCAATTATTCCATATAAAAACAGCGCTGTTCCCCCGAGAAAACCGAACCATCCTGGACGCCCTTCGCGCAGCCACTGCCATATTAAATATCCTCCCCCGATTTCAGCTACACCTGCTAAAATAAATAAAACTATTGCTTTTATCACTTACATAACTCCTTCTCGAATAGGTATCTATAATGTTAAGTCCAGATTATTTTCCACTCGCTTGATTCTCTCCAATTTTTTCGCTTGCCCCCTTCAAACCAGCGGCTTTTTAACAGGCTACCAATTTTCTCATTAGCTTATAACAATATACTTCTATGTACAATGCTTCACTTTTTCATTCGTTACTCTTCTTTCTCTTTTATGCAAATAAAATAGCTTGCTTGGAGAATAGCCACTCTTCAAGCAAGCTGTTTAAACAGGGAAACTATTTGACGATTAATGCCGGGCAATTTACTCTTTTCATGACTTTATGACTGACGCTACCTAACACCATCTCTTGGAATGAATTAAGCCCGCGGCTGCCAATAATGACGAGGTCAAAGTTCTCTTTATTTGCATATTCAACAATAACGGGTCCTGGCTCTCCATGCAAAATTTTCACTTCATACGCTATATGCTGTGATTGTAATTCTTTTTCCACCTGACGAAGCTTTTCCCGCCGGGAGAGCTCCAGCTCTTCTTTTCCTTGGGAATGAAGGATAGCGCTTTTTGATTTTGAATAGTCAGCCACATAAACAACCTCAATTTTGCAATCTTTTACGAGGAAAGCAATTGTAGCAGCTTCCCGCGCTGCTCGCAGGGAATTCTCTGACCCATCTGCAGCTAGTAAAATCTTTTTATACATATTGTCACCTCATTCGCTAAATTAATGAGGCATTAATCTAGCGTTTTTGTGTACAGCTAGCTTGTCAACGATTCTTTGACTGGACGAGTTCAATCCTTTAATCGCCACTTTATTATTTCTCTCATTGTATTTCATCATGACCTTATCAATTGCTCCAACGGCGGAGTCATCCCAAATATGAGCACCTGAAAAATCAATGACAATCTTTTTATTCTCCACCGTAAAATCAAAAATATCTACAAAGTTATCCGCAGAGGCAAAGAATAATTGACCTTCCACTGTAAACAATGTATGCTCTTTTTCTGCTTGTTTATTGATTTTTATTTTAGAGATTTTAGCTGTAAAAAAGATTGCGCTTAAGATCACTCCAGCAATTACTCCCTTAGATAAGTCATGAGTTGTAACAACAATCGCCACAGTGACGAGCATCACAACTGCATCTGTTTTCGGTGCTTTCCTTAAGTAAGAGAACGATGACCAATCAAACGTTCCGACAGATACCATAATCATAATTCCCACAAGGACCGGCATCGGAATCTGTACAACAAGATCCCCTAATACTATAATTAGAAACATTAAAAATGATCCTGCCACTAAAGTAGATAACCGGCCGCGGCCGCCTGATTTGACATTGATAACAGACTGGCCAATCATCGCACAGCCAGCCATTCCGCCAAAGAAGCCTGTTACAATATTGGCTACTCCCTGGCCTCTCGCTTCCCGATTTTTGCTGCTTTCGGTTCCTGTCATATCATCAACAATCGAAGCAGTTAACAATGATTCGAGTAGGCCAACGATGGCAAGAGCAATAGAATAAGGAAAGATAATAGCGAATGTTTCAAATGTGAAAGGCACATCTGGAATGAGAAACTGCGGCAGTTGTTGACTAATGTTTCCCAAGTCTCCTACTGTTCGCACATCTGCTTGTGTATAAATAGCTGCCACCGTCAAAACGAGGATCGCGATTAATGGTGCCGGAATGATTTTGACAAATCGAGGAACAACATACACAATAACTAAAGTAATAGCAACAAAAATATACGTTAGAGTTGAAATGCCAATGAAATTCGGCACTTGGGCCATAAAAATTAAAATAGCCAGCGCATTAACAAATCCGATCATCACGGCTCGTGGAATAAACTTCATGAGCCTCGCGATTTTAAATACACCAAATAATATCTGAATGATACCTGTCAAAATCGTGGCGGCCAGCAAATAATTAAGCCCGTATTCTCTCACGAGCGGCCCCATTAATAGCGCCATGGCCCCAGTTGCTGCTGAAATCATAGCCGGACGGCCGCCAGCAAATGAGATAACAACAGCCATCGTAAAGGAAGCATATAGTCCTATCATCGGATCCACTCCAGCGATAATGGAGAAAGCAATCGCCTCTGGAATAAGCGCTAATGCCACAACGATACCGGCAAGAACATCTGCTCTTATATTAGAAAACCAATCTTTTTTTATTTTTTCTATCATCTTGTTTTACCCCTCATTTATAGTAGGATGTTTTGGCTTTTCACTCTCATGAAAGCCGGGCCGATAGGAACAAAAAACAGTCTATCATCTTTCTTCCCAAAAAGGAACCCTTTTGGTGCCTTTTTTTGCACACCAACCTGGTTATAGAGGAAGTAAAAATGCAGGCAAAAGTTACTTTACATACTCTCAGGTAAACAGCCTGAAACTTTTACACTAGTTAGGGGAATCGTTATGTTAATCGGATATATGAGGCCATATTATGAAGATCAAAATTGCGACAGCCAAGCACAGCTTTTAGCAGACTGGTCATGTGAAAAAATCATTAAAGAAGAACATTCATCTGCCAAAAAGAGAAAGGCCCTTGAGCAGATGATTAAGGAACTTCATCCCGGAGATAAAATTATCGTGGCAAAACTTTTTGCATTAGCTGACTCCACTCGCCATTTAGTTGAGCTCTTGGAGACATTGGAGATGAAGGGAGCATTTATTCAATCACTAAAAGAGGAAATTGATACTAGCCACGAAAGCGGCTACCGGTTCAGTGATATTGTTAAGCACCTTGTTGAGTTTCAAAGTGATGTGATAAGCGAAAAGACTAAAAGCGGTGTCCATGAAGCGAGGCAAAAAGGGATTGCAACCGGGAGACCGAGAAAGCCGGATGAAAATGTCAAGAAGGCTATCCGAATGTATCAAAGCAAAAAATATAGCCTAAGTGATATAAAGGAAGAAACAGGGATTAGCAAATCCACATTATATCGATACTTGGAAAGCTAGCGGCTTTCCTATCCTCAAAAGGGCGGCCCAAACAATAAGACGGCCGCCCTTTTCCCCTATTCGAATGGTTATATCTCTACCTTTGGGATAGCATTGGCTAAATCCTCTCGTAGCAACTGGCTCAAGATTTCAACGACCTTCGGCTGGAATGGGTCCGTTGTTGTCACTAAGGAAAATTTTCTTTTTACCGGCGCTTCTTTTACTTTTAAAATGACAAGTGAACCAGCCATTGCTTCTTTTCTGATTGCCCATTGTGACAACAATGAGATGCCCAAACCGGCTTCAACGGATTCTTTTATAATTTGTGTGCTGCCAAACTCCATTAATTGTTCAGGCGGTTGTTCAAATAGCTGAAACATTTTTTCTGTTGCTTCCCGTGTACCTGATCCCTTTTCTCGAACAATCCATGTCTCCTTCTCTAACTCGGCCAGCTTAATGGACTTTCTACGAGCGAGTTTATGTTGAGCAGCGGCCACCACATACATTTTGTCTTCAGCGAATGGTTCAAAATTCAGCCTTTCATGCTTGAATTCTCCTTCTACAATCCCAACATCTAATTGATGCCTGGCGACTAAATGTTCAATTTCCTTTGTATTGCCAATCTTAATAGCTGGCTTAATGAGCGGATAATACTTACTCAAATAAGCAATAATATGAGGCAGCACATATTCACCAAATGAATAACTGGCCCCTATCGATAACTCCCCGCTTGCCTTGTTCGTTAAATCGTCTACTAAACACTTCATTTTAGTATATAACCCTGTGATTTCCTTCGCGTGATGGTAAACGATCTCCCCTGCTTTATTTAAGCGGACATATTTATTCGTGCGATCTAACAGCCGCGATCCAACTGCACGCTCAAGCGCTTGGATGCACTGGCTGATCGCTGGCTGCGTCATATGCAATTCCTCTGCTGCCCGAGAAAAATTCTTTTTTTCTGCCACTGTAATAAAAACAAGCAAAAGTTGATCCATACATATGTTTCTCCTTTCTCATTTTATTATGCATTTTGCTTATTATCACTATCATAATGATTTATTTTTCTTATAGCAAATCATCCTTTAAGATAAAATTACAATCTATTTTTGTGGAGGGATTGAAATGTCTATGCAGAATGTTCAACTCAAAAAAAAGCTTGTCCAGCCAAAGGGCAAGACAGCTTTTCTTCTTCCATGGATCGGCGGGATCTCCTTTACGTTTCTGATTGCTTTGCTGGGATACTTATTAGCTCAGGTGCCTGGGTTTGATCATGTCGGCCAGTTAGCCTGCGCTATCATAATTGCTGTTGCGTATCGGCAATTACTCGGATATCCAGAAGTCATTCGTTCCGGTATTGCTTTCTCCTCTAAAAGACTGCTAAGACTGGCAATTATTTTATATGGATTGAAACTAAATATTAGTATGGTTCTGCATGAGGGTCTTGGGCTGCTCGTACGGGATGCGGGAGTCATCATTTTTGCTATCTTCTTAACGTTAGGAATCGCTAAATTGCTTAAAGCTGATCAAATGATTTCTCTCCTTCTCGGTGTCGGTACGGGTGTTTGCGGAGCAGCTGCTATTGCAGCGGTGGCTCCTATCGTCAAATCAGACGATGACGATACGGCCATTAGTGTCGGAATCATTGCATTGGTCGGCACAATATTTGCTATTGCCTATACCATCTTACGGCCGTTTCTTCCTTTATCAGCGGTTGACTATGGCATCTGGTCAGGCATCAGCCTGCATGAAATTGCCCATGTAGCCTTAGCAGGAGCACTGGCCGGCCAAGAAGGGTTAGCTATGGCCTTGCTCGCCAAATTGGGGCGTGTCTTTCTACTCGTTCCGTTATGCTTTATTGCTATGTATTTGATGAAGCGCAAATCAGCGGAGAATCACTCCGAAGCAAAAGTGGAATTCCCGTGGTTTTTAATTGGATTTCTTGTGATGAGCCTTTTTGGGAGCTATATTCTCGGCCACTCTATTCACGTTTCAGACGAGACAATGAACGGAGTAGCTAATATGACAACTTGGCTTCTGACAGCAGCTATGGTGGGTCTCGGGTTAAATGTGAATCTGCGGGACTTACGTACAAAAGCGTTCAGGCCTTTAATCGCTATGGTCCTTACCTCTATTTGCTTATCCATCCTTGCTTACTTTATCATTTAGTGAAGCCGCTCATGTTCGTATATTCGTCATCTGTATCTTTTTTCATTCATCACATGATGCAGTTTATTCTGCTTCTTTAGCTAACAGCTTATTCTCACTCAGAAACTGCCCTGTACGAAAAACTGACTCGCCCAGGGCAATTTCTATACTAACCCGCAGATGTTCTTCCGCTAACCCCGTCACTAAAAAGGCTTTTATTCATATTTCTTAAAATGGATCTCTTATGCTTGCTGACTGATTGAACAATTTCATTCAAAATGCTCTGAAATGCTATATATTTTCTATTTGTTTGGAAATTATTCGCAAATCTTGTCTATTTTCTACTGATTCTCTTCCATCGATTAGGTACAATAAAGAAAAGGAGGAAGAATAACGATGAATTATAAAAATATTTTAATTGCAGTAGACGGTTCGGATGAAGCAGAACAAGGGCTTCAAAAAGCGATAGAAATTGCCAAGCGTAACGAGTCCTCCCTTCATATTGTACATATTGTTGATAATGGCTATTTCGCTTCAGTGGAAGCACTGGCCCATGCTTCTATTCCTGATTATAATGAAAAACAAGGGCAGGAGCTTCTCGCTAGGTGCAAGCAAGCAGCAGAAGCAGCAGGCGCTCCGAAAGTTTATACAGTAATGGAAGTCGGCTCGCCAAAGTCATTGATTCCAAATCAGATTGCCGATCAGGTGGAAGCGGATTTGATTATTTGTGGAGCAACCGGCATTCACGGAGTAGAACGTCTTTTCCTCGGGAGTGTTTCTGAGCGTATTACCCGCACAGCTAAATGTGACGTTCTTATCATTCGCAGTAACGACGTACATTAACACTAAATGAAAAATCCAGCCACACGTTTTCCTGGCTGGATTTTTATTTAATAACCCCGGTGCTTTTTATCGTCACTTTAGCCTCTACATCAAATTTTAGCCGCGGATAAATCCGTTGCCATTCTGCTTCAAGATCTCGGTTATGAAGCCTTGTAGCCTTATAACGAAGACCAAATCCTAAAGGATCCACCTCATTTTCTTGCAAGAATTCCAGGAGATGAAGCGCTCGCCTCTTCACTGCCTCGCTCGCGTATTTACTGTAAAGGCTTAGCTTTTCAGGCGGTACGGGATGTTGTGATTCTTCTATGATCCCGTCAATATCCACGGTCATTTTTAAAACAGGTGCTTGATTGGCGGGTGTCAGTATTTTATACTTTGCCTGTACTTTGCCAGCTGCAATCGTAATATGCACTCCCTTCTTTTTTACAACAATGTCTGCCCTTTCCTCCCTGCCCGATATAAGGTTGTAGTATTTCGTTTTTTCTGGGGTTAACTTTACCTTTTTCCTGCCCTCCTTGAAAACAATGGTCTCGTTCGTTCGATATTCTTGCCCCTTATCTGTTGCTCGAATAATCGGCAAAATCGGATCAAGACCAGTCTCAAATAGCCGGCGGGCAAAGTCGTACACGTAGGTTGTCACAATATAGACGCTTTCTGTCCCTTCATCAGAGAAGATGTTGAACAAGGCGTTGGAGCCCGGCACGTCAGTAGTCGGATTTGTTTTTAAAACTTTTTCCGCTGAAGGGTCGCCGACCGCTACCCAGGCAATTCCCTGAAAATCTCTTCTTCTTAAGAAAATATCAAATGTTTGTCTCGCGTCATGTTCAAGGATGTTTTTTCCTAAGAGAATTACTTTTGCATGCGAAAAGTCCAATTCTTTATCGGTATGTGTTTTTAACATTCGAACCCCTTCTGCCAGAGTAGCGGACTCGATAGACAAATAATCATACGTTGGTTTTGGAGCTTGCTTGAATGCTCCTGTCGGCACTACTAACTTTAAGGTAATACGATAGGGTTTCTTTTTGTCTTTTGTCCCATCTACACCAACCGCAACAACAAACCCCCTCTTATCAATGTCTTTAAATCCACACCCCGATAAGATTGCCAGACAGGCAAGCATAGAAATAACAAGAAAAAGTGTTTTTCTGCTCATGCCTTCGCCCTCCTTCTTATCCACAGAAGACTAAGCAATAGGACAAAGATAAAAGGAAAGACCAAGTCAAGCGCGTATTCTGTATACGTATACAGTTGGAATTCCGTTAAATAAGGAATAACAATCAGACTGCAAACCCAAAAAACAGCCACAAACAGCCAAGGAGTAAGATTGTAACCTTTCCATTGCAATTTCTTAAACCAAATAATATTTTTGAGTAACTCTATGGCGACATGCCAATGAATGAGTATGCTTAAAAAGGCAATCGATAAGCTTAATAGGGCGAACATAAAAAGAACGCGCTCGATAAATCCAAACTTCATCCGAATAGAGTCAGCTGTAAGGAACCAGGGATGGACAAGAAGATCAATATTCTTGAACCCCTGGAATCCAATTGGAATGAAATAAGAAGTAAACAAAGCGAATATTCCGGTTATGACTATAACCAGCAGTTGCTTCCACGACATCGTTTGTTTATTAGTAAACACCCGATTGAAAATAATTAAATTCGCCGGTCCTAAAACTACATATACAGCCGCAGCAAATGCCGGGTAATCTGGCATATGTTCGATATACATCATCGCTTCTCTCACGAAGTCCCAATTCATCCCTTTATCTACATACATTTTCGCAAAAATAAAAATCGTAAAGGGAATGCTGATAAGAAAGACAACCTCCACGGTATACAACACGCTTTTGGAATTCATCAATATACCGAAGGAAACAAACACCAACATCATGGAAATGATACCCATAATTGGCATGTCGGGGTTTAAAAATCGCTTTAGCAATTGCGAATAAGTAATAAGGGTAATTAAACCCGCTGTAAACCAGACGAGCACCGTACAGAAGAGAAGAGGCTTGGCAATCCATTTACTAGTGTATTCTTTTAACAACTCGGGATAGCCTTTACCGGGAAAGCGATTAAATATCCTCGTCATCCAGTACATAACCAAGCTTCCTGCACCGAGAGAAAGAATCATCGACACGATGGCTCCTTCCTTTCTTGCCTCGAAAAGTACCATCGGGACAGAAGTAATAATATGAGCAACCATATTAACAGCAAGCAAGTAATAAAAATAACGATTCATATTTATATCCCTTCATTTTCATTCGCTTTTTTCTGCACAAATAATTTTAAATAAGGCTCGCCAAAGCTGTTGACATGCGTTAAATACATCACCAAGCCGACAACTCCCAATGTCAATCCGGCTACTCCTGAAACGGTTGCAATGGCGAGCAAAACATACTTCATTACCCTTACAGCCGTGTTCATCTCATTAATCGGAATGGCAAAGTTGGAAATGGCCACCGCGGAGACAATAATGATCATAATATTGGAAACCAAAGCCGCTTCTGTTGCAGCTGTCCCCAAAATTAAGCCGCCAACAGTGGTCGCCGTTCCACTAATTACTTTTGGCAGCCGGACACTCGCTTCAATCAGCAATTCCATAATAATGAGCATAAACAATACCTCAACAAAGGACGGATAAGGAACCCCTACCCGGCTGCCAGCTACAGACATGGCAAGCTGCACACGGAAAATCTCTGGATTGTATGAAGTGACCGCCACATATAAACCAGGCAACACCAAAGAAAGAAACATTCCCAAATAACGGATTCCTTTTAAAAATTTCACTACGAAGTACGGGTAATAGTTGTCATCCATTGCTGATAAAAAGTCGAAAAAAACACATGGAGCAATAATGGCAAATGGATCTCCATCGAGAAGGATGACTATTTTGCCGCCAGACAAGTTATAGACAACTCGGTCTGTTCGTTCTGTCACCATCATTTTTGGAAACAAGGCATACTTTTTTTTGTTCATCATTCTTTTTAATTCTACTGTTGATTGAATGATGGGTTCTTTTAGTTCCTTCAAGTTCTGTCTGATATTATCCAGCATTCTCTCACTAACTGTTTCTCTGTCGTATATTAAAGCCAGTGCCTGATGAGATTTAGATCCGACTTCAAGCATTTCCACTGTGAGCGTCGGCTCATGGTACCGCTGCCGAATAAGATTGACATTCGTTTGTATATCTTCACTAAATGCATATTGTGGCCCTTGTGTGGTAGTTTCAATAGCAGCTTCAAGAATATTGTTTGTATTGACCTTCTTGACGTCAAATAAGAGCAGCTGACCGCTTACAGCAACAAGCACACTGCCTTTGGTTAACTCGATCATTAAGTTTTCCCTGGAAGTGACTTCCTGCTGGCTAGGAAGTGATTGTAAGTATGCCTCATAATGAGCTTCTGAATCCATTTCAAAAAAAGGCTTAATAATCAGCTTTTGCAGCTCATTACTGTCTACGACTGTTTTAATAAATAAAAGCGTAGCCTCTTTTCTTTCAATTTTCATGTTTTTCTCTACAAAATCTGAATTTGGCTTCAGCTTTCTTGATAACCAGCGAATTGTGTCAAGTGCTTTAGCTGAACGTTGCATCCTTTCACCTAATCTCTGTTAATAATTAATCAAACATTTATCAGCCTGGTGTCCTGTTAATTCCTTTTAAAATTTACATATCTTAGTCTCAGCATCCCGCACCTTGTTTATACATAACTAAACGACAAAAAAGACTGATCCGGACAGGGCTCCCTGTCTTTGGATCAGTCTTTTCGGATATATTATTATCTGTCTGAAGAGAACATATAGTGACGCTCATTGAAGGTCATAGAAAAAATCAAACTGATAGCAAACATATTTCCCATTAACGAGCTTCCCCCATAGCTAATGAATGGAAGCGGGATACCAGTGATCGGCAAAAGTCCAATCGTCATGCCAATGTTTTGGAAGGCATGGAAGGTAATCATCGCAATGACTCCGGCACACAGATACGTATAGTACGGTATCTTCGTACTTAAAGCGAGTTTGGTAATATGATAGATTAGCAGGAAGAAAAGACTGACGACAATACTCGCACCAATAAAGCCGTATTCTTCGCCGATAATACTAAAAATAAAGTCGGTATGGCTTTCCGGAAGATAAACTTCCCGATAACCGAAACCTTTCCCCATCGTTTGTCCGGAACCGATCGCCAGCAATGACCTTGTTAAATGGAATCCTGTCGAACTTTCATACGTGTATGGATCAAGCCACGAATAAACGCGTCCGAACTGATATTGCTTGACGCCAAGGTATTTTTCTAAAATAAGCGGATGCCACAGTACCAGATAGAAAATACCCGTTATAATTGCAGCGGCAGACCCAAACAACGGCAATAAGATTTTCCACGTAATTCCGGAAACGAAAATCATGCCGAGCAAGATAGATAAGAATACAAGTGACGTTCCGAGGTCAGGCTGTTGCATGACGAGCAACAGCGGAAAAGCTGTAACAAGTCCAAGCTTAATCAGAAGCCAGAAGTCCGATTGAATGGTTTTTACCGGGTTCTTCTGATGATGAACAATGAGCACACGGGAAAGTGTTAAAATTAAAAATACTTTAATAAATTCGGATGGCTGTAAAGAAAGACCCGGCAGCTGGTACCAGCTTTTTGCCCCATTAATAACGGGCGCAATGCTGGAAGGCGCTACAATCAAAAAAGCGAGCAAGGCAATACCAAGTCCATATAGATACCAGGACATCCCCATTAGCTGGTCGGAGTCAAATCGGACAACCACTAAAATAATGGCAATGCCGACCATATAATAAACAATTTGCTTCATTACAAAGTTACTGTCATACTGTCCCGTTGTCTGGGCACTATAAATCGCAACACAACTCGTTATAAACATCATTAACAATATCAAAATTAATCCGTAATCAATACGGCTGGAGTTTTGGTTTGGAGAAGTCATGAAAAGATGCCTCTTTCTTATAAAATTACACATCTTACATTATAACGTTAAAGTGCGATTTCACAACAGTTTAACATCAGCTAATAAGAAGAAAATCTTCTGGAAATAAAATGAAACACTTTTCACTCTCCAATTTTGCTAACTCCAGTAATTGAATACCAGCTCTCCTATGGTGCGCGGCTGCCAGTGAATAATTTGCCCCATTTCCGCCTTATTCAAATCGTTCTCTTGCTCAATCGAAAATATAGGCTGGGTTGTTATTTTTAACAATTGGTTAAGCTCTTTCGCTTCGCAAATGTAAAAGCCTTTAAATATTCCGCTTACTGCTGGCTCATCGTAAAAAATAATATGTTTAAATGACACCGAAGCTGCAAAAGCAACAATCGGGTAGTGTGCGTTCATCAATATGTGCAGGCGCTTTTCCCCATTGTCCAGAACCGCTTCAAAAAAATTAGTGTCGACTCTCGGCTTATGAAAGGCGATCATTTCGGCAGCCAGTTCTTGTGCCGCTTCAGTACACATCTGCTTAAATAATTTGCCGTTATTTCGCGGCGGAGGATTTTCTCCGCTTTCATAAAATCCCGTAATTCCGTAGGATAAATGCATCGTGCTGCTCCTCTCACTTGTAGACGCTCTTTCTTATTATAGGAAAAGCCAGCCCGAATCACTCTCATTTAACGAAAGCTTAAAGAAATTGAAATGTTTTATTTGTCTCTGACCGCCGTACGTCATACAATGGAAGACAGAATGAAAACTGAAGGAGAATGAGAAATGGAAAGAGTACAAAGCAAAGATCAATTTCAGCAATTAATTTCACAAGAAAAACCTGTTATTATGAAATTTACAGCTGGCTGGTGTCCCGACTGCCGCCGCATGGATATGTTCATCGACGATATCATCGCTAAATACGATCAATATGACTGGTATGAAATTGACCGTGACGAATTTCCTGAAACAGCTGAAAAATATGATGTCATGGGCATTCCGAGCCTTTTAATTTTTAAAAATGGCGAAAAGCAGGCTCACCTTCACAGTGCCCACGCAAAATCCCCAGAACAAGTGATTGACTTTCTACAATCTGTCTAATTGGCCAGCCTCCCAATACGATATACGGGGAGGCTTTTTAAGATTAATGGGTGTCCTTGTTAATAAATGTTCAAATATTAGCGAGAAACACCTGCTAACTTACACTTCACTCTGCTTCATTTAATTAGACAAGAAAAAGAACCGAAGGAAGCATCGTTTCGGTTCTTTTTACGCTTATTAAATCGTCAAATCAAATTCTTTTATTTTCCTATACAGCGTGCTGCGGGCGATTCCAAGCCGTTCAGATGCTTCCGTTACTGTTTTTGTTTCAAGCAAGGCTTGTTCAATAAGCTTCTTCTCATAATTTTTAATAGATTTTGGTCTATGCTCTTTCCGATGGTAATATCCCATTAATACATTCGGCAAATGTATCGTTTCGATTTGCTGATTCTCCTTGCCAGCAAGCAAGAACGCTCGTTCTAATACATTCTTCAACTCTCGTATGTTTCCCGGCCAATGATATTGAATGAATACTTGCAAAGCCTCTTTACTTACTTGGCTCGGGCCCTGCCCATATAATACGGTAAACTCCTGCAAGAGTTGCTGACAAAGATGCTCGATATCTTCTGAACGCTCTCTTAGCGGCGGGATCATAACAGATAAAACGTTTAATCGGTAAAAAAGATCAGAGCGAAAAGAACCATTGTATGCTATTTCCTCCGCAAGATTCCGATGGGTCGCAGCAATAATTCTCACATCCACAGCCCTTTCCTTCGTCTCTCCCAAACGCACAATTTTCTTTGTTTCTAGCGCCCTCAGTAAAACCACTTGCAATTCTAACGGCATGTCACCGATTTCATCTAAAAACAGTGTGCCGCCGTGAGCAGCTTCGAACTTACCAACCGCTCCACCTTTTTTCGCGCCGGTAAACGCTCCATCAGCAAAGCCAAACAATTCACTAGCAACCAAATCCTTAGGCAGCAGCCCTGTATTTATAGGGATGAAAGGGCCATGATTACGATCGCTTTGCTCATGGATCATTTGAGCGATCACTTCTTTTCCTGTGCCCGTCTCTCCGAGAATTAACACGTTGGCAACAGATTGGGATGCCAGCCTGGCCACTTCTAATTCTTGTCGGTAATTTTCACTCCATGTCTGAACACGGCCAAATGAAAATGGTGAATCTATAGAAACTTGTTTTGTCTTACGCTTTAATAAATATAAATGTTGGTCATTGGTTTCATAGCTGTTGACTTGGAAACACTGCCGTAGATGTTGAAGGGCACTCTTAGTAAGAGTTTGTCCTTCGCGAAATTCCGTTAGTTCGATTGCTTTCTTACTCATATATAAGATTTTCCCTCGCTGTGATAAAACCAACAAAGCCTCTTCACTAATTCTCCCCCACGCTTCAAGGACAATTTCATTTACCCGATCAGACTCCATAGTTTTAAGCTTAAAAGGTTTGGGTGGAATGTTTTCTTCTGAGTCCCAAACGATATCAAATTGACCGTTTGATAGCGCTTTGGCAATTTTCACCGGACGTGCTAAATGCCGGTGATCTGCATCTACTACGATTTTGCCGCATGCTGTGTCGAATGTTTGGCCGCTTAAGTCGTATAGAATGCGGCGGTGATCTTCACTCTTTACTTTGCAGATACTGTCAATCACTAATCTAGTGCCTAAGTAAGTATTAAACATTACAGAAGAAATAACTTGCTTCCCTCCAGCAAATCGGTGAAATTTATTAACGAATTCTGTGTTTAATGCATTGGAGAGAGATTGGAAATAGCTTGCCGAACCGTAATGCCCGGCTCCGTATTCACTCCCCATCGCTGCAATTTCTGTTTCCTTTGTAATTGGACTGAAAATAGGGATTTCTTCGGGATTGAATCCCATCCGTTTATAATCCTGATAAAAAGAAATGATACTTTTTCCGACAAGTGTAGAAAAAATAGCATCAGGCTTCTTTAAGTGAATATCTTCTAAAATATCATAAAATTTTTGCTGCCCGAAAGGAACATACCGCTCTCCAACCACCATTCCCTCCCGCTCATACAAGTATGTTTGAACTTGCTCATTTGTTTCACGGGGATAAATATAATCTGTGCCGATACAATATACTCGATTTCCATACTGGTTTGTTAAATAATCTAAAAGTGTGTGAACTTGCTGATTAGGTACTTCTCCGGTATAAAAGACATGCGGATGGCATTCACGTCCTTCATATAAAGTAGGATAGACAAGTAGACAATCGTATGTTTCTAGAATAGGCAAAATCGCTTTTCGACAGGCTGATGTATAACACCCAATAAAGATTTTTACTCCCTCTTTAGCAAGTTGCTCCGCTTCCTGAGCACTCTTTAACGGATCTGAACAAATATCACGCACAACAGTCTCTATAGTGTGCTCCCCGTTATCATACTCTTGGATCGCCAGCCTTGCTACTTCACATTGCCATTTCTCTGTGATGGAAGTCGTTCCTGTTAATGAAAACAACAATCCAACTTTACTATACACGTCATCCCCATCCCCTTGTCCCATTTTAGGAAAGCTGTCTCAAAATCGGACAAGCTTTCTTTCTCTTTATCATACAATTAATTTCTGAATATTTGGAATAAAATTGTCTTATTTTACAACATTCTTATAAGCACTTTCTCCATCTCTTACAGATTTTGATAGTGGCATAAAAATTGCAGTTAAAAGAGCCAGAAAGGAGGATTTTACTCCACATCATAAAAACGGAACTCGTGGATGGGGTTTGCATACTTATCAATTGATGAATGAATCATTCTTTGTACTTAAGGAAAAGGAGAGGGTTTGCAATGAAATTATCCGTACGTGAAAGATTAGAAAACCAAGGGGTGCGCGTAACCGAGGAGCATCTTACCCTTCTTGAATCACGTTGGCAGGCCATCGAGCAAATGAAAGCTGAAACGGACAGTGCGTCTTTAGACGACTATGATATTTCTCTTCGCAATATTCCCGGAGGTGATCATATTGAGTAAAGACCTTATTACAAAATCAGTGGAAGAATTGGCACCATTGATTGAAAATAGAAAGATTTCTTCTCTTGAATTAACAAAAGCTGTTCTGGATCATGCTGAATCCCAAAATAAAACAATTAATGCATACATCAGCTTTACTCGCGAGAAAGCGGAAGAAACTGCCCGCTATATGGATAAAGAAATAGCTAACGGAAATTATCGCGGCATGTACCATGGCATTCCGATGGCCGTTAAAGATAATCTATATGTCCAAAACGAAAGAACGACTATGGCTTCAAAAATTCATAAAGACTTTATTCCCAATTTCGACGCCACCGTTATTAGCAAGATGAAAGAAGCCGGGATTGTTTTTACCGGAAAATTAAATATGCATGAATACGCATGGGGAATCACAAATAATAATCCACATTATGGCGCCTGTCGTAATCCGTGGGATTTAGAAAAAATCCCGGGAGGTTCCAGCGGCGGTTCCGGTGCTGCTGTTGCAGCGGATATGACTACTGCTACCCTTGGGACAGACACAGCCGGTTCCATTCGTATTCCCTCTTCCGCTTGTGGAGTTGTAGGATTAAAGCCCACACACGGCAGAGTAAGCAAATATGGATGCTTCCCGCTCTCCTGGTCTCTTGACCACATTGGCCCCATGACAAAAACAGTTAAAGATGCGGCAGGGTTGCTAGAGATTATTTCTGGATGTGATCCAAACGATCCTACCTCTATTCACGCACCTGTCAGCCGATATACAGAAATGTTAACCGGCGATGTAAAAGGTCTTGTCATTGGTGTAAATGAGGAATTCTTCTTTAAAAATGTCGATTCCAAGGTAGAAAAGCTTGTACGAGCTGGGATTCAATCCTTAGTCGATCAAGGGGCAAAAGTAGAAGAAGTGAGCATTTCTTCATTAAGATACGCAGAATATGCAGAAATGATCACCATTTTATCGGAAGCAGCCACGATCCATCATCGAAACCTTTTAGAACGACCGGAGGACTTTGGGGCAGATATTCGCTTACTACTTGAGCTGGGAGAACTGCCTGCAGCCGTGGATTACTTGCGAGCTCAGCAGCTACGACGTCAAATTAAATTGGAATTTCAACAAGCATTTGAAAAAGTAGACGTATTCATTACCCCAACATTGCCTATTATTTCGCCAAATATTGGGGAAGATTTTGCAGACTTAAATGGTGAAAAAGTAGATTTGATTGACCATATCATCCGCTTTACAGGACCCGGAAACTTAACCGGCCTTCCCGCCCTTACTGTTCCTTGCGGCCTTGTGGCTGGCATGCCCGCCGGACTGCAGATTATTGGGCCGGCATTAAAAGAAGAAACCATATTAAACGTTGGCTTTGCTTTTGAAAAGACAAATCCTATGCAAGGAAGAAAGCCTGGATTAGCCAGCTCCCTTCAATAATCTATTGCCCCCTTCCTTCATGAAGGGGGTTCATGTGCTTAAACTTATCAGCAAATCCTGAATTTGATTAAAGAAAGCTCCATCTAGGAGACCAATTTAAATAGCTCTTCAACTCCTCATCATTGTACCTGTACTTTCATCGGTTCTTTTTCTCCTTTTTCCGCTAAACTGACATGGCGGAACTCACCAACCAGTATTCCCGCTGCTCCTCCTGCAGCAAAAGCAAGTGCCCATAATTCATCTGATAATAGGAAAATAGTAAGAGAGGCAAGAACATAGACAGGCCATGCATACCAAAGCGACATAAAGAGATCATCCTCTCGTCTCTCAAACCAAGGAGCACCTTTGTAGAGCACGAACCGGTAAACAGCTGAAATATATAAGAAGAAACAGAAGGTGCCTAGAAGCGCCACCCCGGCAAATGTCCAATTCATATAAAAAATAATAATAAAAGAAGTAGAAAACCACACACCTAGTACAGCGATAATATAAGGGTTTGTTAAGAACTCTCTAATTTTCATTCCACATTCTCCTTTCTCCTCTTTATACCGTATGCACGCAGGTCTATATAAAGACGAATGTTCTTTACATCAATAAAAAGACACAACATTTTTTTCTTCTCTATAAACAATTTTTGTAAACTTCCGATATGAAAGACAAGAAGCAATGTATTTTAAAGAGCCATGGGACTCTATCATTGAAAAGGATAGGGATATAGGAGTGGGGATATGAAATTTTTCAGAATAAAACCAAAAAGAACGGCCGAGAGCGAAACAGCTTCAACTTTCTCAGCAGTCGGACGTCTATCTGTGCGCCCTGAAGGCAGCCTGATGAATCAACTAGACATGATCAACTTATCTATACAAGATTTAACGGTCGTAAAATCACTTCAGCCGCTTGTGGAGGAACACCTCGATGATATTGTGACAGCATTTTACGATGCTATTGGCAAACAACCCAACCTGCTGAATATCATAAAAGAACACAGCAGTGTTGACCGATTGAAGAAAACACTAAGACAGCACATTCAAGAGCTATTTAATGGTGAAATAGATGAGGAGTTTATCCAGAAGCGACTTAAGATTGCTTATGTACACGTGCGTATCGGCCTGAAAACAAAATGGTACATGTCCGCTTTTCAGGAGCTATTCAACTCGCTTATCGCACTCATCTCTGAGACGGATAAAACGGTCGACGAAAAAATTGAGGCCATTACCTCCGTATCTAAGCTGTTAAACCTTGAGCAACAGCTTGTTCTGGAAGCCTATGAGAAAGAAGAGGAACGGCTCCGCCTCATAGTCCAGCAAAAGAGAGAAACGATGATTGCTAGCGCTCATTCTATTTCCCAGGAGCTTGCAGCTATTTCGCAAGAAACAAGTGCATCACTGCGGGAACTTAGCATGAAGTCAGATGCTATCTTACAACTTTCAAAAGATGGCATGACCCTCGCTGATGAATCTGCTAATCATTCTGTTCGAGGACAGAGAATGCTGAAAGACCAAGGCGAGAAGCTAACAGATATCCAGGCAGCAGTCTCCGATATCCAGACTTTTTCTGCTGAATTGAATCATATTGCATCCAGTATTACAGAAGTTATTACCATCGTCGGCAACATTGCCGGACAGACTAACTTGCTAGCACTGAATGCTTCTATTGAAGCGGCACGTGCCGGTGAATACGGCAAAGGCTTTGCCGTAGTAGCAGAAGAAATTCGCAAACTATCTGACCAAACAAAAACATCCACTACAAATGTATCCGATCATATTATGAAGACGAATAGCTTGATTGGCCAGATGAGCCAGTCCGTTGACAAAGTGAATGAGTTAGTCGTAAAAGGCATGGATAGTATGGGAAAAACCGATGAAGATTTCAACGAGCTATTGGAACTGATTGCAAATACAAAAGAACAAAACCATCGGATTGAAGGCGAAATGGCTCAACTTAACCGTATTGTTGATGAAATTGAACATGCATCCCAGGAAGTCGCGAATTCCGCTGTCGCTTTAAGCGACTCCACGGAGGACTTGCATTACGACAATTAAAAAAACTTTACTTTAATGTCATGCCTCCGGTTTAAATAACAGGAGGCCTTTTTATTGATAAGCTCTGCTATATTTGATGATTGAGTTTCGCTATAGACGCCGCTTCCACGCCAATCAGCTATTAAAAAACAACCTTCATGTTTAATGGAGCCTATTGATCAAACAAGCTGGCGCATGATAGCAAGCACGGTAATTAGCCATTCTGTTACCCATCTACTTATCCAGCATAATACATGAAAAAAAGAGGCCTAACGGCTTCGCTCTTCCTGCTCAATAACTGGACAGAAAGACCAAAAAAGCTCGTCCAAAGCCCGACTCTTTTTCCAAAAGAATCGCGTGCGTTGAACGGGCTTTTTTTATTGATTGGACGCAATGATAAAGCCGACTTTTTCTTCAATTAATCTGAGTACATCATTTAGTTTCGTATCTTGTTGTTGTGCTGCTTCATAGGCTTCTCGCATGGCTAAGAGAAACTGCTGCTGGTCCTGTGTCATTTGTAAGCTCCTTTAGTTTAAAAATACAACAATCTTTCTTTTCCACCCTTGCTTATTTTTAAACCAGGAGGCGCTTAATTTTTTTCCGTTATTTCAACCCATTCTTCTGCCCATTTTGAAATTTCCTTCATAACCGGCTTCAGGGCTTTTCCTTTCTCCGTCAATTCATATTCTACACGTACAGGTACTTCTGCGTATACTTTTCTTGTGACGAGTTCTTCTTCTTCCATTTCCTTTAAACGCTCTGTCAGCAATTTTCCGCTGATTGGCAGTTCGGCTTTTATTCGTGAAAATCGCTGTGGACCCGAGAGAAGCTGATTAATGATTAATCCTGTCCATCTCTTTCCGAGCATCTGCATCCCCTTTTCAAATTTGGGGCAAAGCTGAAAATCACTCATCGTCTTCACCTCTTTATATACTTATTATACCCCTTTTTCTTTAAAAGGAAATCTCTTTACTTTAATAAACAAAGTTACTTGACATCTCTTTATTTTTATTTTATATTTAGTTACGAAATGTAACAAAATGATTTTTCAATACAATCGAGATTTTATTAAATGAGGATAACTTCTTCAACTAACACACATACTGCCTTTAAAGGCGGTAAAACCATTTGCAGAAAGAGGGAAATTACTATGGCAAAAGACTTTTATACTGCAGTAGAGGAAAGACGCTCTATCTATGCAATCAGTAAAGAACAGCCAGTATCTAATGAACGCGTTCAGGAAGTCGTTGAGTTTGCGGTAAAATATGCACCTACTGCTTTTAACTCTCAATCTGGTCGTGTCATTGTTTTGTTCGGCGAACAACATGATAAGCTATGGGATTTAACAAAAGAAACATTACGCGAAATCGTTCCTGCCAAAGATTTTGGCCCAACCGAAGAAAAAATGGAGATGTTCAAAGCTGGCTCCGGCACAGTTCTTTTCTTTGAAGAGGAAGAAGTGATCAGAGGCCTTCAAGAACAGTTCCCGACATATAGCGATAAATTCCCGGAATATTCTTTGCAATCATCTGGTATGCTCCAATATATCGTTTGGACCGCTCTTGAGCAAGAAGGTTTAGGAGCTACTCTTCAGCATTATCAGCCTTTAATTGATGAAAAAGTACGCAATGAGTGGAATGTTCCCGCTTCTTGGAAACTGCATGCACAAATGCCTTTCGGCAAACCAGTAGCACCTGCTGGTGAGAAAGAATTCCAGCCGCTAAGCGAGCGTGTAAAAGTATATAAATAATGTTAACGAAAAAAAGCTTATTCAACCGTTTTTGTTGAATAAGCTTTTTTATTATATAAAAATTTCCATGTGTAATGATACAATAAAAAAGTAGATGAAATAAAAGGCGGTGTCCTTATGTATAAGTTTGTGATGCCTGAAGTAATTTTCGGAAGCGGCTCAATCCAGCAGACGGGAGAAAGCTGCATTCGTCTCGGGGCAAAACGCGCCCTGATTGTAACTGATCAAGGTGTCATCCAAGCTGGATGGTCCGAGCTGGTAGAAAAAAGCTGCCAAGAAGCAGGGCTTTCTTCTGTTGTCTTTTCCCATGTCAGCGTAAATCCAAAAGATATAGAAGCAGAAGCCTGTGCCCTCGCCTATCTTGAAAATGAATGTGATGCTCTCATTGGAGTAGGAGGAGGCAGCGCGATTGATACTGCAAAAGCAGCTGCGATTCTTGCAACAAATGGCGGTCATATCCGCGATTATGAAGGAGTAGACCAGATTTCCTCTCCCCTCCCGCCGCTAGTAATGGTTTCCACAACGGCAGGATCGGGTTCAGAAGTATCGCAATTTTCTGTTATAGTTGATACAGAACAACAGAAAAAAATGACGATTGTCTCTAAGTCACTTGTTCCTGACATCGCTATTGTTGACCCAGATGTGCTCGCTACAAAAAGCGCCCGTCTGACCGCTTCTACTGGTCTGGATGTCATCACCCATGCCATTGAGTCTTTCGTCAGCATCGCAGCTACCCCGCTCACAGATGTTCATGCCAAAAATGCATTGGCTCTGTCGTGCCGTTACTTACGCCCCTCTGTTGCTTCTAAATACAACAAGGAGGCGAAAGAACGAATGGCGATGGCTAGCTTGCATGCGGGCCTTGCTTTTTCTAACGCTATTCTCGGTGCTGTCCACGCGATGGCCCATGCAATCGGCGGCCGCTATCCTTTCTTACACGGCGATATCAATGCTGTATTGCTTCCTCATGTGATGGAATTTAACTTGCTGGCTTCGCCTGATAAATTCAAAGAAATCGCTGCGCTTATGGGCGAAGATGTCCAATCGCTTCCCTCTTCAGCAGCCGGGGAAAAAGCGATCAACTTTATTAAGAAACTTTCCATTGATATTGGCGCCCCGCTCACATTAACGGAAATGGGATTTGCAGAATCGTCCATCCCTGAAATAAGCGAAACAGCCTTGTCAGATGCTTGTATGATTACAAATCCTAGAGACATTACGGCAGAAGAAGTAGCTGCACTTCTCTACAAAGCCTTATAGGTGATTAAGATGAAAAAACAAGATATGATTGAACTATTAACAGGGGTCCGATCCTCAAAACAAAACTATTATACAGAGCTAAAGACAACAGTGGAAGAATTAAAGAAACGAAATAGCCAGCTTGAAATCATGAATGAAGTGATGAGAAGCTTCAATATCAATATGTCCGTTCAAGAAATGCTGGAGAATACGCTGAAAAAACTCCAAAGCATCTATCCTATCAAACGGGTGAGCCTCGCCCTCTTTGACGGTTATGAACTTCGTCTGTCCTATATCTTTCCCGAAGACTCATTCTATCTAAAAAAAGAGACTTCCTTTCCTAAAGAGCACTCTTTATATAACGACGTATTTGTAACTGGGCGAGAACGCATTTATCAACAGGACGATGACTCCGACTTTTTTGAAAAAGAAGCTTTTCAACATCTCCATCTTCACTCTGTTTTTTTATTTCCATTAACAAGCCGGGGGAAAATTATTGGCGTACTCTCCCTGGGCTCTCTTGTTCCCTTTTCATATGATGAGAAGGATCAAGCTTTCTTTCTGCATTTAGCTGGACAAATTGCTGTATGCGTGGAAAACGCCCGGCTGTATGAGGAAGTCTTTGCAAGCAAACAGCAATGGGAAGAAACCTTTCGTGCAGTCTCTGACGCCATTTTAGTTATCTCACCAAATGGAACCGTTTTATCCAAAAATGATGCAGCTTCTTCCTGGCCGCTGAATTCCCATGGAGACATTCGGCCATTCATAAAAGAAGCCGCCCGATCCTCTCGAAATCCATTTGAAGAAACCATTAAGTTCAAAAAGCCGCATTATGCTGAACTGCGGCTTCAAAATAAGTTTTATGATTGTTCCTGCTACCCTCTTTTTGTTGAAGACTCTACTCTCCATGCTGTTATTCTCTATATTAAAGATGTTACAGAAAAACGGCAAATGGAAGCCCAACTCCTTCATTCCGGTCAGCTGGCAGCGATCGGTGAAATGGCAGCAGGAGTTGCTCATGAGCTTAATAATCCCTTAACAGCCATTATCGGCAATACACAGCTGCTTCTTCGCATGAATGATATAAATGAAAAGATAAGGCCACTGCTTGATGATATCGATCTTTGCGGGAAGCGATGTCGGACAATCATCCGCAGCTTGCTTGCTTTTTCCCGGCAGGAGGAGTTTTCCTTTAAGCCTTGCTCTTTAAACCAGTCAGTAGAAGAAGCGCTTAGTTTAACACGCCGACAAATTGAGAAACAGAACATTCAATTGGACATCAACCTTTCTTCTTCTCTGCCTCTCATCAACGGAAATTTACAACAGTTAAGTCAAGTAGCCGTGAATTTACTCATTAATGCTAAAGATGCGCTTCAAGATGTAAAAGGCAGAAAAAGAAAGATTATCGTTGAAACAAAGAGCGATCATCACTCTGCTTTTCTGACCGTTACGGATAATGGTACAGGAATTGCTCCAGAAATAATAAACGATATTTTCCACCCGTTTTTTACTACGAAAGCGGCAAACAGCGGAACCGGCCTTGGGCTGCCTGTCAGCTTTGGCATTGCCAAGTCACACGGGGGACGCCTCTTAGTCGAAAGTTCAAATTCATATCAAACTACATTCACATTAGCTATCCCTCTTTTAAGTGAAAGGCTGTGAATAGATGAAACATATTTTAATCGTTGAAGATGAATGGGAAGTTGCCCGGTTTTTAGCAAGATTGTTTGAATTAAAAGGATACAGAACAACACATGTAGAAAACGGCGATTGCTTTGATCAACTTGATGATTATTCTGTTTTTCAGCTTGCTTTTATCGATGTTCGTCTTCCCGATCGCAATGGCCTTGAAATTCTACAATCATTAAAATTGAAAGCTCCTCAATGTGCCTGTGTTATTATGACTGGCTACGGTACAGTCAAAACAGCTGTAGACGCGATTAAAAACGGAGCAGCGGACTTTATCGAAAAACCCTTTGAGGACATTACAGCGATTGAGCAGCTTGCCGAGCGGCTGACCGACAGTTCTCCCAAAAATAACGAAGAAGCAGATTATGCGGTTCTCGCCCGGCAGCTCGGCTATTTTCTGGGCACAAATTCTAAGATGCATCAATTATATGAGTTCGCTTATAAAATCGCTTCGAAAGATATTACCATTTTAATAGAAGGCGAGACAGGCACTGGAAAAGAGGTGCTTGCAAATTATCTGCATGCGGCAAGCGAACGCAAGGAAAACCCATTTATCGGTATTAACTGTGGGGCTATCTCTGAATCGCTGCTTGAAAGCGAACTATTCGGCCATGTAAAGGGAGCCTTCACCGGCGCGACCGCAGATCGGATTGGCTACTTCGAAGCTGCCTCTTCAGGGACTTTATTTCTTGATGAGATTGCAGAAGCAAC
The DNA here is from genome assembly GCF_038003025.1 of Pseudobacillus sp. FSL P4-0506. Lineage (NCBI taxonomy): Bacteria > Bacillati > Bacillota > Bacilli > Caryophanales > Bacillaceae > Pseudobacillus > Pseudobacillus sp. FSL P4-0506. The sequence continues at coordinate 1,289,994 of NZ_JBBOOI010000001.1, read as the reverse complement.
CCCTGCTACTCAAGTAAAGCTATTGCGCGTTCTGGAAACGGGTGAGTTTATGAAAATCGGTGGTACGATTCCAAAGCGAACATCAGCACGCATTATTGCCGCTTCACACGTTAATTTGGAGGAAGCCGTTCGGCAAGGATCTTTTCGCGAAGATTTATTATACCGTCTTGATGTAGTAAAGCTCATCATTCCGCCACTCAGAGAACGGCGAGAAGACATTCCCCTTCTTATTCAATCGCTCATTGAACAACTAAATGCAAAAATAGTATTTGCCAAGGAAACGATTGATCGAATGGTTGAATATGATTGGCCCGGCAATATGAGAGAGCTTTCCAACGTAATCCGGCGCACTGCCGCTTTATCAAATGATGGCATGAACATCACTCCCGATTTGTTGCCGGGAAAGGTGAACGGCCAGCATCAATCCGCGTCGGTGCCCGTACAGGTTGCACCAGCCAATTTTCTTGATGAATGGCGCCAATTTGCCAGTAAAGTCGAACACGTATATAAGAGAGAAGATCCAATGCAGCTGAACGAGCTAATTAGGCAAATGAAAAATATGGAGAAAAAAACAGCAGCAGCAATCATTCATAATGTTTTAAAAGAAACAGCCGGCAATCGTGAACAAGCGGCTGCCCGACTTGGATTATCCAAACGACAAATCCGCTATTACCTAAATGAAAAATAAAAGCAGATGGCAGAATTTCTGCCATCTGCTTTTAAGCTATTCAAAAAAACATTTTTCAATCATCCTGATATATAGGATGCATGCTTTACCTACCATGTCGAAGCGATGAAGTATAGGGACTCTATTAGAAGAATCCAAGGGCATCCTCGCTGTAGCTGACGAGCAGGTTTTTCGTTTGCTGGTAATGAGACAACATCATCAAATGGTTCTCACGGCCAACGCCCGACATTTTGTAGCCGCCGAATGCCGCATGGGCCGGATACTGATGATAACAGTTTGTCCAGACACGCCCTGCCTGAATGCTGCGGCCGAAGCGATAGGCCCGGTTCACATGGCGAGACCAGACACCGGCGCCCAGCCCATACAGCGTATCATTGGCGATCTCCAGTGCTTCTTTTTCATCTTTAAAGGTGGTCACAGAAACGACCGGTCCAAAAATTTCTTCCTGGAAAATTCTCATGTTGTTCGCTCCTTTAAAGACGGTTGGTTTTACATAATACCCATTTTCAAAGCCTGCGACCGTATTTTTGCCGCCGCCCACCAGGCATTCTGCTCCTTCCTGGTTGCCGATATCAATATAAGAAAGGATTTTCTCCATTTGCTCACTGGAAGCCTGGGCCCCCATCATCGTATCGGTATCAAGCGGATTGCCCGTCTTGATTTGCTTGACACGTTCAATCGCGCGCTCCATAAATTGATCGTAAATACTTTCATGAATCAATGCACGGGAAGGGCATGTACAAACTTCCCCTTGGTTTAAGGCAAAAAGCACAAAGCCTTCGATCGCTTTATTTAGGAAAGCATCATCTTTTTCCATGACGTCGTCAAAGAAAATGTTCGGTGACTTGCCTCCAAGTTCCAGGGTGACAGGAATCAAATTTTGCGAAGCATACTGCATAATCAGGCGGCCCGTTGTCGTCTCGCCTGTAAAAGCAATTTTGGCAATGCGTTTATTAGAGGCGAGCGGCTTGCCGGCTTCGAGCCCAAAGCCATTCACAATGTTTACGACTCCTGGAGGAAGCAGGTCCTGGATCAGTTCCATAAAGACTAAAATAGAAGCTGGCGTCTGTTCTGCCGGTTTTAGCACGACACAGTTGCCGGCCGCAAGGGCGGGAGCGAGCTTCCACACGCCCATAAGAAGCGGGAAGTTCCAAGGGATAATTTGGCCGACGACACCGAGCGGCTCATGGAAATGATACGCAACCGTGTCATCATCAATCTGGCTAAGCGATCCTTCCTGTGCACGGATCGCACCGGCAAAATAGCGGAAATGGTCAATCGCCAGCGGTAAATCGGCATTCAACGTTTCCCTTACGGCCTTTCCATTGTCCCATGTTTCGGCTACCGCCAGCTTTTCAAGGTTTTCTTCCAGGCGGTCGGCAATTTTATTTAAAATATTCGCTCGTTCGGCCACGGATGTCCGCCCCCAAGCATCTTTAGCCGCATGAGCTGCATCTAAGGCAAGTTCAATATCTTCTGCCTGCGAGCGAGCTACCTCGCAAAATACTTCCCCCGTCACCGGTGAAATATTTTCAAAGTACTGGCCGCCTACAGGCGCCTGCCATTCTCCATTAATAAAATTTTCATATCGTTTCTTAAAGGTTACTTTTGACCCTTCCTGGCCTGGATTTGCATAAATCATTGCGGCTCCCCCTATCGCGATTTACAGTCATCTATTGTAAAACTACTTTTCTCTTAAATCTTACATCGTCAAGACAATACGCCCATTGATTTTTCCTTGGACCATCTTTTCAAACACTTCATTGATTTGATCGAGCGGAGCGGTTTCAATTTGCGCTTTTACTTTTCCTCTTGCAGCAAAGTCCAGTGCTTCTTTCATATCCATGCGAGTACCAACAATCGATCCTTTTACTGACACGCCATTTAAAACTGTGTCAAAGATCGGAATTGGCAGTTCATCATTTGGAAGACCGACAACAACAAGCGTACCGCCGCGTTTTACAGATTGATAAGCTTGCTCAAACGCTCTTTTTGTTACCGCTACGCTGACAGCTGCCTGAACGCCGCCTACACGGTTTTGAATCGCTTCGACTGGATTTTCTTTCATGCCATTTACTGTTTCATCTGCGCCTAATTCTTTGGCGAGTACCAGCTTCTCATCTGCAATATCTACCGCCACTACGTTAAATCCCATTGCCTTCGCATACTGAAGAGCAATATGGCCCAGACCGCCAATACCATAGATCGCTACCCAGTCTCCCGGCTTAGCTCCTGATACTTTAAGTGCTTTGTATGTGGTTACTCCTGCGCATAAGATAGGGGCCGCTGCCACTGAGTCGAGCTCATCCGGTATCTTCGCCACATAATCTGCTGCAGCCAGACAGTATTCCGCGTAGCCTCCATCAACAGAATAGCCTCCATTCTCTTGATTCGGACAAAGAGTCTCTTGCCCTTTCAAGCAATACTCGCATTCACCGCAAGCAGAATACAGCCAAGGGATCCCTACGCGGTCTCCCACTTTTAAAGTCGTGACCCCTTCACCAACCGCTTCGACTACACCCACTCCTTCATGTCCGGGAATAAGCGGCAGCTTTGGTTTTACCGGCCAGTCACCATGAGCTGCATGCAAATCTGTATGGCACACGCCGCACGCCTCCATTTTTACGAGTGCTTCTCCAGGCCCCGGCTTAGGCTTTGATACAGTTTTCACTTCTAAATCTTGTTTAAATTCATTGACCACAGCAGCTTTCATAACACTTGTCCCTTTGTCCACCTTTTTAACTTCTTCTACGACTGTTTCTTTCATGAAAAATCCCCCTTTGTCTGATTATTCAGTTTTATTGTTGCAAGGAACATGCCAGCTAAAAATCGTTGTTTTTGCCGCTTATTTTATAAAAAAAGCCGTATTTTTGTCTCTTTGGGCCGTTTTTACGGCTATGCTTTGACAAAAAAACGGCTGCTATTATCCTTACTCAAAAGGCTTGGTTAAAGATGAATGTTATTTTTTCCCTAGTGATTATAGCGGGAGCAGCCAGTCCTGGAAAAACCGAACCCACAGAAGCTCATTTACCTCGTGTGGAAAGCATTTGATTGCAGCAAAACTTAACAATCCAGTCTAACTCTAACGGGCCCCATCAAAAAACAGTCCCACCATCGTTATGGCAGAACTGTCTTCTCTTTTGTTACCCTAATTATCCAAAATACTTATCGCAGTCTTCTTCCTCTTTACATTTAATAATCGGCCCTACATCCATTCGAAAATTCCCATCCCAGTCCCATCCAATCAATACTTTGTTGACCCCTGGGTTATTTTTAGTTATGTCTAACTTTTGCCCCTTTATTAACGTCACCCCTATATTAACTCCCTTTCCCTTCAATCATTTAATCAAGTAATGAATGTTACTGTTTGTCTACTTTTTTTAATGCCTCTTCATCAACGACCACTGTTACATTCGGATGTGCCAGCAAAGCCGAGGCCGGAAAGCTCTCGTTCGCTTCCTCTGTCAGCAGTTGAACCATTGCCTCTGCTTTTGATTCTCCTGAAACGAGCAATACAATTTCTTTCGCGCGCATGATTGTTTGAATGCCCATAGTAAGTGCCTGTGTTGGCACCTCAGCTAGACTAGAGAAATAACGGGCATTTGCTTTTCTTGTGGATTCATCAAGCGTTACCACATGAGTGATTGAATGGAAAGGAGTACCTGGTTCATTAAAACCGATATGCCCATTTCCTCCGATACCGAGCATCTGCAAATCAATATCCCCTGCTTCTCTAATTGACTGCTCGTACTGAAGACATTCCTCCTGTAAGTCCTTCGCTTCTCCATTCGGCAAATGGATATTTTCCTCCGGTATATCAATATGATCAAACAATTGGTGCTTCATATACGTATAGTAGCTATTTCGGTCTGTCCGTGGCAGACCGGCATATTCATCAAGGTTAAATGTTGTAATATGTTTATAGCTTGTTCCGGCTGTACGATGATCAGCCACTAATCGCTCATACATTCCTTCAGGGGTTCCTCCTGTAGCAAGCCCTAATACCATTTGCGGATTTTGTTTTACTTTTTTTAATACAATCCTGGCAGCTGTTTCACTTAGTTCTCGGTAATCTTTTACTTTGATTATGTTCATAACATGGTACTCCTTTAAAAATATAAAAATAAAACGATGGCTCTATACATCGTTTTATTTATTTTTACCATATCCCTGACAAATAAGCTATCGCTTCAGCGCCTTTTTAACTTAATACATCACCCTTCAACTATAAAAGGTAGATAAACCGCTTCTCTCACCGAGTATAAAATTGCATTATTTTGCTTTGATATTCTCTAAAGCATTGGCCGCGCAAACTAACAATAGCGATGGGAGCGAGGAAATCGTCGCATCCCGGAGGAGCTTAATCAGGCATAGTCAAAGAGCCTGCTGTGATAAATGTCTCCACAACAGGCTCTTTCACACCATTGTATATAACTTACGCTCCGTAAATAATAATTTCAGCCTTGCCATTTTGTGCCGTAATCTCCGCTTGTCCACCAATTGGCAATGTAGCCATTGGGTCTGTATGACCAAAACTAACATTCAGCAATACAGGAATTCCAGCAAGTTCCGGCTTATTTTTCAGCAGCGAAATGAGGGCAGATTCGGTCACATCGGACTCTTTTTGAAAACGCCCAATCAACACAGCTTTCAATTCCTTCGCTTCAGGTAAATGAAGGATTGACTGCAGATCGCGGTCAAACTTCATTAAATGAGTTTCATTATCATCTTCAATAAACAATACTGCTCCTTTTAAAGAAGGCATAAACTCTGTTCCTTGCAGCAAATTCAACGTGCAAAGATTACCGCCAATTAGCCGTCCCTCTGCTCGCCCTTCTGTGATAATAACAGGTCCTTCATTTGGATAATATGTACGGTCTTCTTGTTCCAAGTACCATTTATCGTCACTCCATGTTTCAGGAGTTTCTAATTCGAAGGGCGCATCATTCGTTAAAGCAGTCAGCATGCCTTGAATGGTGTAATCTGCCATATACTTCATGCCAAACGTAGAAAAATGGGGTCCAGAATAGGTAATTAAACCGGTTTTTCTATAGATGGCCAGCTGAAGTGCTGTAATATCGCTATACCCGATGAGGATTTTAGGATTGTTTCTAATGAGCTCATAATCAATGTGGGCAAGGAGTTGGTTCGCATTGTATCCTCCGATTGCCGTAAAAATCGCTTTTACGGCCGGATCGCGAAATGCTTCATGCAAGTCTTCTATTCTATTTTCAACCGATGTAGAAAATACAAGGTCATGCTCATCAACATGGCGGCCAAAGGTAACGCGAAAACCTAATTGTTCGAGTCGTTCTTTGGCCAGCTCTACCTGCTTTCCTTTTACAATCGCCATGCTCATTGATGGAGCAATCACCCGAATTTCATCTCCGGGCTGTAAACGCGGTGGCTGCATTTTTCTTCCCTCCATATTTGTTGCCATGTTCTTTTTTACTCAGTTATCAAGCCAAGTGCCGCTTCACAGCAAGCTTGATCTTGCTCGGTCGAACCGCCGCTTACTCCAATTCCGCCTGCTAGATCTTCTCCACAACGTACAGGATAGCCGCCGCCGAACACGGTAAGCCGCTTTGTATGAACAATACCGGTTTTTAAAGACGGCTTGTCTTTAATTACATCATACCATTCATGCGTAGGCCGGCCAAATGCAGCAGCTGTATAGGCTTTATCCTGGGCGATTTCAATACTTAATAGCGGCGCCCGATCCATTCTAGAAAAAGCTAATAAATTGCCTCCTGCATCCATAATCGCTACGTTAATAGCAATGCCAAGCTCTCTTGCTTTTTCCTTGGCGGCCTCCACCATCCGCTCAGCCAGATCGCTCGAAATTGTTTTTTGTTCAATAAACATTCCCATATCTTCCATCCCCTTTCCCTATCAATAAAAAATTAAGAAAAGACGGCACATTGGCCGCCTTTTACCTACTATGTACGTTTTCCTTGTACATTTCCTGCATTCTTTCTTTAATTATGTGCATAACTTTTTCAACCTTACTGTCATCCCGATAAGCTTCTTCATAAGCTTCCTGCATGAGCAACAATAACTGTTTCTGTTCTTGCACTTTCATCCTTCTTTTACCTCGATTGTCCAATAGATTTCTTTCTCATAAAACAAATTTATCATACTATAAAATTGCTAATCTTCCAAGAGAAAAGCAAATTATTTCCTTTTGTGTAACAATTGCAGCAGGAGGAGCTGAACAGTCCATCTGTTCAGCTCCTCCTTGCCGTAATGAAAATTGTGATGTTTATCGCTTTACGAACATCTGAGTGTAATAAATTCCATAATCGCCGCCCTTGGCAATCCCAATTCCCATTTCTTTGTAATTGGGATTTAAAATGTTGGCGCGATGGCCGGGACTGTTCATCCAGCCTTCCATAACGGCTTCTGCTGTACTGTAACCAGCAGCAATATTTTCCCCGGCAAATGTGTAGTTAATGCTGAATTGATCCATCATTTCGAATGGACTTCCATATGTGGGAGAAGTATGGTCAAAATAGTTGTTTTTCACCATGTCTTCTGATTTTAGCTGGGCTACCTTCGCCACATCATTGGCATACTGCAACGATCCTACTCCTGCTTTCGCTCGTTCTTGGTTGACAAGCCCTAAAATTTGCTTTGCGATTTCAGAATGAGTACCCGTAACTGACTGATGATCGAGCGGCTGCGGATTCGTCAGTTCCTCATTTTGATCATTCGGCTGATGATGCTTCAGAACATTACTAATAAAGACAGCAAGCTGTCCTCTCGTTACTTTCCCGTCCGGTGAGAAGGTAGTAGCTGATGTTCCAGAAGTAATTCCTGCTCCTGCAAGAGTTCCAATATACTCAGCTGCCCAATGGCCCTCCGGCACATCGGTAAAATTCGGACCTTTAGCCCTAGGTAAATTAAATGCTGTTACCATAATTTTTGCTAACTCTGCTCTTGTAAGCGTGCGATTTGGATAGAAGCTCTCTGATTTAGAAAATACGCCCCGTTGTGTGAGAGCAGTAATATAAGGATAAGCAGCTGTTCCAGAAGGTGAAATATCCTGAAAACTTGTTGTGCTGGATTGTCCTGGCTTAATCTGAAGCGCCCGTCCAATGAAAATGGCACTCTGTGCCCGAGTTACCGGTTCACCTGCTCGAAAGGTCCCATCTTTGAATCCAGTGATGATTCCCTCATTAGCCATTTTTTCGATTTGCGGGTATGCCCAATATCCGCTGGGAATATCACTAAAAGGATTGGCTGCATCTGCAGGAGATGCCCAAATACTGCCCGAAAGAATCAATGCGGCGGCGGCTGTTCCCATTTTTTTTGATAGTTTCATAAGTTTACACCTCTGCTAAATAAGTGATTTGCTTTTCATCCGGCCTATTATATCAATTTCTCCCGTTCATCTCATCGCCTGATTGACCTATTATCCATATTAAAAAAGTACGTTATAAAACTACTTTTCTCTTAATAAAAACAAAATAAACATAGAATTTTTTCATTTGACATGTTGTTGACACATTCATCCCTTACATTAAAATTATCAAATCGTTATTGAAGTCTTTCTGTACATAGGAGGAATAGATAGATGAAAAAGAGAACGATGTCGTACGTGATGAGCGGTGCGCTCTCAATTGGGATTTTAGGATCGGCTCCTTCCATGACAGCAGCAGGCCCTGCCACAACAAATGCGGAAGTGACGTCTTATAAATATCGGGACGGCCAGCAGATTAAGCCGATCAGAGATTTTTCTGATGTCATTCGTGAACAGGCGCAAACATTCGGGATCAACGTTGAAGATAAAGATATAGAAACACTTGCTAAGGAAGTAAGGGAAGAAAAAATAAAACAGCAGGCTGCTGCGCTAGGCATTGATACGTCGAATAAAGACGTTCAAACCCTTAAGAGCGAAGTTCGCATAGCTCAGCTATCGTTACATGAAAAGCGCTAAATGAGATTCTTTCTTTAAGCTGTCAATTTGGCAGCTTATTTGCTTTTTAATTATAATGATTAAAAATGTAAGCTATTTGTTTAACGAACATACACCAGTAATCAAATGAGCTGAGGTGAAGTGAGATGACTGCTTCTGTACTGCTTGCAGAGGATGAATTGGCTATCAGCCAAGTATTAAAAGCTTATCTAGTCAAGGCCGGCTTTCATGTGATCCAAGCTTTCGACGGACGACAAGCGATTGATTTATTCTATTCCGAGCCGCCTGATCTTGTGCTGTTAGATGTCATGATGCCCAAGGCAGACGGCTGGACCGTTCTTAAAGAGATTCGTCAAACAAGTGCCTGTCCAATCATTATGCTGACAGCTCTTGGGGATGTAACCTATCGGCTAGATGGATTAAATAATGGTGCAGATGATTATATTACAAAGCCATTCAATGGAGAAGAAGTGGTAGCTCGAGTGCGGGCGGTTCTGAGACGATCAATCAACGAACCCCTGACTTCGACTCTCAAGCATTATGGCAGCTTAACCATTGATAGTGCGGCCCATCGAGTCACATTAAAAGGAATTGATTTATCATTAACACCACGTGATTTATCGGTCTTGCTGTTTCTTGCCTCCCAGCCAAATCGAACCTTTACACGGGAACAGCTGATCGAGCATGTGTGGGGACATGATTATGACGGCAGTGATCGCGCTGTGGACTTGTCGATCAAAAGACTCCGCAAAGCCTTAAAAAATTGGCCGGAGACAGAAGGAGAAATTAAAACCTTACGGGGATTGGGGTATCAATTTTGTGTTCATGAAAACAACTAGAAGAGTTTCTTTGCTGCGTTATTGGACAACGCGTTATGTTGCTGCTCTTTGCCTCGGTCTTTTAATTGCCGCCATGCTTACAGTTATTTGGCTGCAGCATACGATGCTTAACAATCGGCTGGAAGTGTCAGAATTTATTGCAGAGGAGTTAGCAAACCGAATTGCCGGCAGCCAAGAGGAAAAAAGTGTCTCTCCCACTATTGATGAAGACATGTTGAAGAGCCGGGAGCTCTTTTTGCAATCTGAACATCCGCCAGCTATCTATATTACAGACCCAAAAGGACGAGTACTCTCGGCTAATCAGCAAACCTCCGGCATTAAAACAAGTTCCTTTGCAGCTTCTCTATTGGAAAAGAAAGGAGACGTGTTGAAACTTTCTCCTGAATTGGCTAATGGCTCACGTACATGGATGATTAAAAAGCCGATTAAGGTAGATGACATTATATTCGGTTGGGTCGTCATGCTGCAGCCAGAGAATGAACTGGAAAATGTGACAGAGGAATACCGTCTTCTCACCGGTCTGATTATCAGTCTTGGCTTGTTTGGCTGGGCTGCCATTTATATTCTCTCTCGCCGGCTCGCTACTCCAATCAGCCAGGTGGCAAAAGCGGCAAAACAAATTCAGGAGGGAAACTACCAAGTTCGCCTGCCGGAACAAATTAAAGAACAGGAGGTATACGATCTCGTTCACTCATTTAAGGAGATGGCCCAAAAGCTTCAGCAGCTAGAATCCTTGCGTGCTGAACTGCTGGCCGGTGTTACCCATGAGCTAAAAACACCTGTCACTTCAATCAGCGGACTCCTACAAGCTGTAAAAGATGAAGTGGTGACAGGCGAAGAAGCACAAAACTTCATTGATATCTCCTTAAAAGAGACAACGAAAATGCAAAAAATGGTCAATGATTTGCTTGATTTCAATTCATTTTCAGCAAAAGCCCTGCCTGTGGCAGTGGAAAAGCATTCAGTAAATGAGCTGATTTCTGAAATCGTTCATCAATGGCACTTGGGCCAGGAGACCGAGGAAATTACAGTGTCACTGTCTCCCCTGCCACATGATCGATATATTTCAACGGATGCCGTTCGGCTTCAGCAAATCATCGTTAACTTATTAAATAATGCGCGCCATGCTGTAGATTCGGATGGGAAAATTGAAGTTATATTATCAGAACAAGAAGGCGGCCTTCTCTCTATTGAAGTGAAGGACAATGGCAGCGGCATTCCTCTAGCTGAACAGCCATTGATCTTCGAGCGCTTTTATCGCGGCGAACAAAAAAAATACAAAGTGCGCGGTTTGGGGCTTGGCCTTCCTTACAGTAAACTGCTAGCCCAAGCATTAAAAGGTGACCTCCTGTTAAAAGAGAGTTCACCTGCAGGAACGACTTTTCGAATTTCCCTGCCGTTATCAGAAGAATCGTTTGGCAAGTCCTCCTTTGGCTAATAAAACAGTAAATCCAGATTGTAAAGGCTGACTCTTTTTTCGAGTCAGCCTTTTTTGTTATACTTCCGGTTCAAATGTCTTACAATCAGTCTCTTTTGTGTTAGTGGCCTGATTCCCTTTATGGCTAACCACATAAATTCGATCTGCTGTACATTCGTTTCCTTTCGCCCAATAAGTACAGTTGTTTACTTCACAAAGTACGTCTTTCGCCAATGTTCACACCCCCTTCCTTATATATTTAGCAAAAAGGATAAGCTCATTCCCTCCTTATTTTGGTCTTGCTCTCTGATCCGAATCAAAAAAGGCTTGCCATTGGTGGCAAGCCTTTTTTGAAAAGTATCTTTACTCTCTCTTAAATGTTTGGCAATCTGTTTCTTCTACATTGGATGCTCGATGGCCCCGGTGACTGGTCACAAGAATTTCATTAGCAGAGCATCGATTGCCTTCTTCCCAATAAACACAGTTGTTCACTTCACAGAGTACGCCCTCTAATACATCTTTATTCAAAGTAGTTTCCTCCTTTTAAATAGTTGATTTATTGTGGGTCGTGTGGCGGAGTGCTGTGCATATACGGGGGAGCTGGCGCTAGCATCGGTTTTTCCCCGTAGATGACCGGCATTTCCTCATATTCGAATTTTTTTCCGTCCGGTGCGGTTCCTTCAGCCCAGCTGCCTTTTACACTGTCTTCCCCTTCTGAAAAGTTGTACAGTTTATGTGAAAACTCTGTTGCTTCATATTCAGCAGGCACAGTAGAAGGAACGATGACTCCTTCTTTCTCCTCTAATTCTTTAATGGCTGCAATCCATTGATTTTGATGCATGGTATCACGTGCCAGCAGGAATGATAACATATCCTTAACACCGCGGTCATCTGTCATTTCATACAGACGAGCCACCTGCAATCTTCCCTGAGACTCGGCGTTTAAATTCGCACGGAAATCCGCTAATAAGTTGCCACTTGCTACGATATATCCAGCATTCCAAGGAACACCGGTACTGCTTTCCGGCGTGGCACCCAGTCCAGATACGATAGCGTGATGCGGATTCATCCCACCCATAATCGCACCAATAACCGGATCTTTAGCTGCATTTTCCTGCTCATTCACCGGCGCCTTATCAAGCAGGCGTGCAATCATGGTGGCAATCATTTCCACATGGCCAATTTCTTCTGTTCCTGTATCTAAAATGAGGTCTTTATACTTCTCGTTCCCTCTCGTATTCCATCCTTGAAATAAATATTGCATAGCAACTGAAATTTCGCCGAACTGCCCGCCAAGAATTTCTTGCAATTGTTTGGCGTACACCGGATCCGGCTTATCTGGTTTTGCGTGGAATTGAAGTTCTTTCTTATGGAAAAACATAAACTACCACCTTTGCTATTTTATTTGAATCACCGGTTGTAACCGGCTTTATGAAGATAGTATGTTATTCCACGTTTGGCTTTTTTTAAACAAAAATAACCTCCGGCAAGCCGGAGGTTAAAATTAAATCACTTATTTTAATGCTGATTGTACTTCCTTCACCATGGCAGAAACAGACTCTAATCCACCGCCAGATAAGTACCAGTAACCAGGATCTAGATAAACAATGTGGCCATCTTTATAAGCCTTCGTATTTTTCACTAAATCATTTTCGATCACTTGCTTAGCGGATGATCCGCCTCCTTCAGCAACAACAGCGCCGCGGTCAACTACGAATAAGTAGTCAGGGTTTTTCTCTACAATGTACTCAAAAGAAATGCTTTGACCGTGAGTAGATACTTCAATATTTTTATCAACCGGAGTTACACCGAATACGTCGTGAATGATACCGAAACGGGAACCTGGTCCATATGCACTCACTTTGCCATCGTTAGCCAATACGACTAAAGCGTTTTTCTTATCTTTTGAAGCTTGCTCTTTCAGCTTGCTAATTTCATCTTCTACTTTCGTCAATTCTGTTTTTACTTCCTCTTCTTTATCGAAAACTTCACCTAATGTTGTGGCATTTTTCTTAAATGAGTTCATAAAGTCAGCTGGGTCAACAGCTAAATAAATAGTTGGAGCGATTTCAGCAAATTGATCATACAATTCAGCTTGACGGCCAGAAATAATGATCAAGTCAGGAGACAATTCGTTTACTTTTTCAAAGTCTGGTTCTTTTAAGCTTCCAACATTCTCGTACTTATCCTCTTCATACTTAGACAAATATTTAGGAATATTTTCTTTAGGAAGCCCCGTTACTTCTACACCAAGCTTATCAAGTGTATCCAGGGAACCGAAATCAAAGACAACTACTTTTTCTGGGTTTTTCTTTACTTTCGTTTCACCAAGCTCATGCTTAACTGTTACCTCTTCTGTTTCTTTTTTCGGCTCACTGCTGCTCTTTTCTTTGTCCTCATTTGATCCGCAAGCAGCCATAATAGCGACTAGCATCGCTGTGATCATAAGTAATGATAGCTTTTTCCACATAATCTCTCTTCTCCTCTGCCTTTACTTAAAATATACACAAATTTTTTCGTTATTCACTGTTTCAATTTTCATATCAATTTCATAAATGTTGCGTAACACATTCCGCTCCATCATTTCATTCACTGTGCCTTCTTTAACGACTTTGCCGTCTTTTAAGGCTACGATATAATCGGAATAACAGGAAGCAAAGTTAATATCATGGATGACGATAACAACCGTTTTTCCTAGTTCATTTACTAGTCGCCGCAATACTTTCATAATTTGCACAGAATGCTTCATATCGAGGTTATTAAGCGGCTCATCTAATAAAACATATTCTGTATCCTGAGCGATAACCATCGCGATGAACGCCCGCTGACGCTGACCGCCGCTCAATTGGTCAATATATTTATCTTGCATATCTTCGAGCTCCATATAGCGAATTGCTTCGTCTACATGCTTCCAATCCTCTCTCGACAAATTGCCTTGTGAGTAGGGAAAGCGACCGAAGGAAACAAGCTCACGAATCGTCAATCGAAGATTTAAATGATTCGTTTGCTTTAAAATTGCCACTTTTTTCGCTAATTCTTTGCTCTTTGCCTGGTTTACGCTTTCACCATCAATCAATATTTCGCCTTCATCCTTCGTAATAAGCCGGCTAATCATCGACAGTAATGTACTCTTTCCTGCACCGTTTGGTCCGATGAAAGAAGTAATTCTTCCTTTTGGAATCGAGACGGAGACTTGATCAATGACAGCTTTGCTTCCATATCGTTTCGATACACCTTTAACTTCTACCATTTTTTATTCTCCTTTAACAGTAAGTAAATAAAGTACACACCGCCAACAAAGTTAATAATAACGCTCAATGTCGTGCTGAAAGTGAATACTCGTTCCACAATCAACTGACCGCCCACGAGAGCAATAATACTAATTAGGATAGAACCAGCTAATAAGTAGGAATGCCTGAACGTGCGGAACATCTCGTAAGTAACATTGACAACGAGCAGACCTAAAAATGTAATCGGGCCAACTAGCGCAGTGGATACTGAAATTAGAATGGCAACGACGACTAACAGCCGTTTGACTGTATAATCATAGTCCACTCCCAGATTGATAGCATGTTCTTTTCCAAGCGCCAGAACATCCAAATACTTCATAAAGCGAATAAAATAAAGGGATGTCAAGACAAGGACAATGACAGCGAGTGTTAAAACATCCGTCTGAACATTATTAAAGCTTGCGAACATTCTATCTTGAATAATCTGGAATTCGTTCGGGTCAATCAGTACCTGCATGAAAGAGGTGAAACTTTGAAAAAACGTTCCAAATATTAAACCAACTAATAAAAGGAAATAAATATTTTCTCCTTCACGTTTAAATAAAACTTTGTAAAGAATACCGGCAAAGAACACCATTAGGATAACAGAGACAACAAAGTTGACTTGTTTGTTCATCCATGTTAAATCGGTGGAACCGAACGCAAAGATCAGAACGGTCTGAATCAGCATATAAAGCGAGTCTAAGCCCAAAATGCTTGGCGTTAAAATACGGTTATTTGTGATCGTTTGGAAAATTAATGTAGAAAATGCGATAGCTGCTCCGGTCAGAACAATCGCAAAGATTTTTAGTCCTCTTTTCGGCAAAGCATAATCCCAATTGTTTCCGAGACCGGTAAACATAAAAACAACAATCAACAGGACAGCGGCCGCCGACAGGATAAGTAACTTTTTCTTATCACTCATAAGCCTTTCTCCTCATCAGCAAATATAAAAAGATGCCGCTTCCAATGACACCGACAGTCAACCCAATTGGAATTTCGTACGGATAAATGATCACCCGGCCGATAATGTCACAAAACAGGACGAAAACAGCTCCAAGTAACGCTGTGTGTGACAAACTCTTCTTTAAATGGTCTCCCCTATAAATCGATACGATATTAGGAATAATTAGGCCTAAAAACGGGATCATGCCGACGGTTAAAACAACCAGAGTTGCAGATAAAGCAACAATTACGAGCCCGATATTAACGACACGCTTATAATTCAAGCCGAGATTCATGGCAAAATCTTCTCCCATGCCAGCCAGTGTGAAGCGTTCCGCATATATGTAAGCAATAATTAAAAGCGGGATACTAATATAAAGAAGTTCGTAGCGTCCTGAGATGACCATTGAGAAATCCCCTTGCAGCCAGGCAGCCATATTCTGTATTAAGTCGTATTTATAAGCGAAGAAAGTAGAAATCGACGTTAAAATATTCCCGAACATTAACCCGACAAGCGGGATGAAAATCGTGTCTTTAAATTTAATTTTATCGAGGATTTTCATAAACAGAAATGTGCCAGCCAGTGCAAAAATGAAAGCAACAATCATTTTCTCAATCGGACTTGCGGCTGTAAATAAAATAAGTGAAATTAAAATTCCAAGTCGTGCAGCATCTAATGTTCCTGCAGTGGTTGGTGAAACAAATTTGTTTCTGCTCAGCTGCTGCATGATCAAACCGCTAATGCTTAAACTCACTCCAGCGATGATAATACTTACAAGCCGCGGAATCCGGCTTTTCCAAACAATTTGCGCCTGGTCATCTGTTAAATTAAACAATTGTAGCGGAGAAATGTGTGTGACTCCGATAAATATAGAAAGAATCGATAGAATGATCAGCGCAATCACTAAATATCTCTTTTTCATAACCATGTCCCTTATCTTACTGCCGCAACAGAAATTTTTAAGCTATCAGCTAAATGGATGACGATAATGAAATTCATTATCAACAAATAACGAAAAAATAATCTTCACCGGATGAAGAAGCTTATTTAAACAAGCATATAATTGAGCGCACTCATTTATATCATCGTTTTTAAATCGCGTTAAACTTACTCGTATCTTGTTCAATGCTTCAGGTACAAGTAACTCCCCAACTCTTTTTATCTACTAAATAGTCTATCTAGCAGTCCTTGCTGCCATTAGTTAAATAGATTAACTTGTTGCTGGGATAGGCCTGATGTTCAATAAAACCATGTTTAAGCACATTGTCAGTTAGAGATGGGGCCTTCACAGCCTATAGACTAACGCTTCCTCCAGAAGATACTTATTCTTCCTCACCCAAACATACTTTTCTTTGACAGCTCTTCGCTTCATATTTTACAAAACTATACTTGCTTATGCAAGAATCCGTTGTAAAGTTAGCATTATTTTCGGAATAAATGGTCAATTTGTGAACGCTCTTTTCATCCCTCAATGCCTATTATCGCAAATACACTTGCTCCCCTTTCACGCTTGTATTGATACTCATTCTCACTAACAATGATAGATGATAATGCTTCTCATTGTCAATAGCTAATTAACATATTTCCCAGTAAAAGAAAGGGCCGTCTTAAAGTGATGAAATAATCATCTATAAGACAGCCGATTTATTTAACCTTCTGTAATTGGTCCGCTTTGATGAAGCGGCGGCGGCATAAGCCAGCCATTCTCTTTATTTAACTGAAGAAAACGGCCACCAAGAGCAGCTTTCTGATTGTGAAATTGTAAAAACATTGCAGCAATATCCTCGCGGATACACTGGCTAATCATTTGACTGCAAGCGACTAAGCTAGCAGCAATACTGCCTGACATAATAGTGGAAATTTCATGGTCTTGAAAACGGGCTCCAGGAGGAATGCTGTTCACATCTGCTTGTGGGCGTTCCATCGGTCCTGCAGGAAGTCCGACCCCATTTTCTTTCAATAATGGCTCAAGCTGTGCTGCTTCTGACTGTGCTTGCCGAATAGATTCTTCTATGAGCTCTCTCAACTTTTCATCGCCCGCATGATTAAGCAATGTCTGTTGAACTCCGATTGCTCCGTTAGCTTTCATGAGGGCCGTCCATACACCGACTACTTCTCCATAATGCATTGGTTCGTTCTTAGGGTTTCCACTTAAAATTCCCATAATAACCTCCTGGCTACATCTTTCATTTTTGTGTTTTATCCACATCTCTAGTTTGGCCTTCTTCACTCTTTTTCATTCCATAACAAAGCGCGATACCGTATGATTAAGACAAAAAGGAGAACATGGCTATGAGGAATATTCCTTCCTTTCTTGTCCGTTTCCATAAAGTCATTCTTTTTTTGTGGCTTGCTGCCGCGATTATCATGGGGGTTTTTGCGACTAAACTTCCTTCCATGCTTGAGGGTGATGGATTTCGGACAGACGGAGAGTATGAGCAAGTCCAGAAAGACTTAACTGATACGTTTGATTTCCCTGAATCAACAATTATGGTGCTGTTTGAAAAAGAGAAAAAGGAATCAAAAGCAGCATTTGAAGACAAAATTGGATATACACTGACTGAAATAAAAAAGTTAGGCCTTGCATCAGCGATTGAATCACCGTTAGACAATACGTCACTTATGAAAAAAGATACCGCTTATGCGATGATACATATTGATGACAAGACAGCAGAAATGCCAGCCATTATTAGCGATATAAAAAGCAGGTAAAAGAAAAAGAAGGCATCACCTTAACAGGAGGACCTGTTATTTCTGAAGATATTAATAAAGCGAGTCAAGATGATTTAAAACAGGCAGAACTTATTGGCCTCCCTGTTGCATTGCTCGTTCTTTTGCTTTCATTTGGTACACTTACTGCTTCTATATTGCCACTTATCGTCGGAGGGATAACTATTGTTATTGGTTTCGGCTTACTTACCTTTATTGGAAAAGAAGTAGAGCTGGCGATTTTTATTTTAAACATTGCACCGATGGTCGGCCTCGCCCTGTCTATCGATTTCTCTCTCCTGTTCATTAATCGCTATAAAGAAGAATTCCAGAAGCAGCCGAAAACAGAAGCCTTAATCGTAACGATTAACACGGCAGGGCATTCCATTTTATTCTCAGCTGTCTGTGTATTTATCGGTCTCGGTTCCATGATGTTGATTGATGTGGATATCTTTAAGAATGTCGCTATTGGCGGCATGGTCGTCATTGCTATTGCTGTGCTCGGATCACTTACACTACTACCGGCCCTTTTATACATTCTCGACGACCGAATTTATAAGTGGCGCATTCTTCGGACAGACAAAGATAATAGTGGCCGCTGGCGAGCATTTGCCTCTATGGTAATGAAGCGTCCGGTCTTAATTACCATCGCCGCAACGGCCATTCTGATCGCCGGTGTTATGCCTGTACAGGATATGAAGCTATCCATACCGACAGCCGATTCCTTGCCGAAAACCTTTGACTCACGAATAGCCTATGAGAAAATTGAACGGGACTTCATGCAAAGAAATAAAAGTATCCTTTATGCTGTTGCTGAACGAAAGGATGGTTGGCTAGATGAAGCTGGCCTGGAGCAAATGAAGGGACTAATAGACTCTTTCCTCTCTGAAAAGGAAGTAAATGAAGCTGAGTCAATCTTTTCGATCAGCAAACTATCAGAACCCCAGCAAGTCGCAGCCGCTCTTGAGCAGCCGCAAATGAAAGCAAAGCTGGAACCAGCTGTCCAACCGTTTGTTCGAGGGGACAAGCTGTTAATTCCCATCCACTTGAATGTGGAAGCAAATTCAGACGCTGCCCAAAGGCTGGCCCGCGAGTGGAGCGAAGAAGACTGGCCAGTAAACATTCAATTCGGTGGACAGCCAAAGTTCAATCAAGAAATTTATGATGAGATTTTTGATAAAATCGGTCCTATTCTCGCGATTATTTTATCATCGACATTTATCATTCTTATGTTCGCCTTCCGTTCAATCATTATTCCGCTTAAAGCTATCTTAATGAATGTTCTTGGGCTTACCTCCACATTCGGCATTCTCGTCTGGCTATTTCAGGGAGGGCATCTCGGACTTCATGAAATGGACATTTCGTTAATTTTGCCGGTGCTCGTCTTTAGTCTCGTTTTTGGCTTAAGCATGGATTATGAAGTCTTTTTAATTTCCCGGATTCGCGAATATTACTTGAATACAGGAGATAATACTAAGTCTACCGTGGAGGGACTTGCCAGCACGAGTAGAGTTATTACTGCCGCTGCATTAATTATGATTGTGATCACCGGGGCGTTTGCTTTTACCGGTGTTGTACCTGTAAAACAAATTGGCATTGGCATAGCTCTTGCTATTGCGATTGACGCGACGATCATCCGCCTCCTCCTTGTGCCAAGCTTAATGAAGCTGCTGGGCGATTGGAATTGGTGGTATCCGTTTCGAGCGAAAGCGGCAAAGAAACCAAACGAGCACGTATAAAGACAAAAAGGGTGACCAAAAACTTCTCGGTCACCCCCTTCCTTTATTTACGCCTATTTTTTCTCCCTTGCCGTTGTCTGGCTGACGGTCGATCCTTTTTAGAAGAACCAATGGGCCTCTGATTTCTTTTATTATCCACGGGCGGAGCAGCCTGCTCAACGATTTTCCGTTCAAGCGGCCGACCCAGTCCATTTTCAATAAGACGAAGGAAGTCTTTATCCTTCAAGGCAGCAAACGTATAGGCTTCTCCCTTTTCTCCGGCTCTTCCTGTACGCCCGATCCGGTGGATATAACTTTCCATATCATGCGGGATATCATAGTTGAATACGTGGGTAACTCCTTCTACATCCAACCCGCGGGATGCCACATCTGTTGCCACAAGCAAATGCAATTCAGCGTCACGAAATCTTTTCATGACCCTTTCTCTTTTCGCCTGAGACAAGTCTCCATGCAATTCATCAATATTATAGCCTTTTGCCTTTAACTCATCGCATAGCTTGCTGACGCGTCGTTTTGTCCGGCAGAAGATGATGCCTAAAAAAGGTTGGGCCTCATCAATCACTTCACACAGTGCCTGTTGTTTACGGCGGTCGGTCGTTTCAATCACAAACTGTTTCGTCTGTTCCACCGTTACCTCTTTGCTCTTCACATGAACGGAGCGTGGATTTCTCATATATCTCTTCGCCAGCTGACGGACATCTTTTGGCATGGTTGCCGAAAATAAAGCCGTTTGCCGTGTAAAAGGTGTCTCTCTAATGATAGCCTCCACTTCATCTAAAAAACCGATATGAAGCATTTGATCAGCCTCATCGAGCACAAGCATCGACACGTCTGTTAAATCAACCGTTCCACGGCGAATATGATCGAGTAATCTTCCTGGCGTAGCAATCACAATATGCACTTGCTCATTAAGCCGCCGAATCTGCTGTTCCACATCTTGTCCACCGTAGGCAGCAAGTATATGTACGCCGCTCTCTTCTGTCAGCAATCCGCGCAATTCTTCCGTTATTTGCAAGGCCAGTTCTCTTGTTGGCGTGACAATTAATCCTTGAATCTCACCTTTTTGAATATTTATCTTTTCAAGCAAGGGCAATAGAAAAGCAAATGTCTTGCCTGTTCCTGTTTTTGCTTGAGCAATCACATCTTCTCCTTCTAACAAAAGTGGGATTGCTTCTTTTTGCACGGGGGTGGGTGATTCGATATTCTTTTCTTTTAATTTTCCAGCCCACACTGTGCTGACTCCTAAATCTGTAAATTGATTCAAACTCTTCACCTCTTTTTTCCATTATACATAAAAGAAGAAAAAGTGCAGATAGAGCTTATTGATTCTCTTTAGTGAATAAACCACCATTGTCTTTAAAGATAAATAGGTAGATACACAATTTAAAGCGCCATCCCGTGTGATAGGGATGGCGCTCTTGCTAATTAATGAGTCGACATATTGCCTGGTGCACCTGTTGCTGGTGCATATGATTGCATCATCTGCTGCATATCCTGCTGCGGAAATTGCGGCACCTGATAGTAATGATGCTTATTTTGATAAATAGACAACTCGTATGCCATCTCAATACAGTTCGGGATTGAATCAGCCAGCACACGGCGTACAACCGGATTTGTTGATTCCAGAGCAGCCATTGTTTTCATGGAAGCCGTTGACTTCATGGACCCCAGCATGGCACCGGAAATAAACGCATCGTTAATTTCAGATGTCGATTGCATTGGTTTTTTCGGCTGGGTTGGTGTTAAGCCGTAGATGAAGTCATTATCCTGCTTCATTTTATAACTTTGTGTCGGCACAGCCGGGTCCTGACCGGACTGGAAGCAATCCAATGTTGTGTTGTACTCCTGTTGCATGAATTGGTATTGACGGTCAAGAATATCGCGCAGCTCCTGATCTTTCACGTGAGAACGAAGCATCATGTATTCATTCATCGTACCTACCGCACCGGATAAGACTTCATGAACATCAAGCACCTCGTGAGCTCCGTGATTCATTTGTGGCGAAACGGCACCTGCATGCATGTTCGTATGAGTCTGTTCATTTTGATTCATCAAAGTAAATCCCTCCTGTAGTTGAGTGGTACGCCGTTAGTATACAGCTGCTTATTTTGATTTATACAAGCAAAAACAGACAAATTCCCGAAGTATAAATGCCGCATATAATACTGGGACTGCACTAAATAGGAGGAGATCTTTTATGAATAGACAACGTCATTTAGCTTGGCATGAAACAATGGAATTACATGAACTAACTGTATTTCAATCGCTCGGATTGATGAAGCTAAAGAAAACCTTTCCGAAAATTACAGACCCAGAATTAAGAACCATTTATCAGCAGACCATTAATAGTCTCACCGGTAATATTCAGGAATTGCTCCGATTTTACAGAATGGTGCCACATCCCGGACGTGAAGAAGAAACAAGAGCAGATGAACTGCCATTTTATGCTGGGGACCTTCTTGCCTTCCTTAAAACAGCGGTCCGAAACCTAGCTATTGCTATTACAGAAACGGCTACCCCCGCCTTAAGAACCGTGCTCGTTAAACAGTTGAATGGCGCGATTCAAGCCCATACTTCCATCTATAACTACATGTATAAAAGGGGGTATTATCCTTCATACGACTTAAACAAATTATTGCAAAATGATGTCGCCCTTGCTAATCAAGCGTTGACCCAAAAAATGTAAGCATAACTATCTGGATTGTCTTACACAGGCAATCCGTTTTTTTATTTTTTCTCTTTAGGATAGATATTGATCATAGAGAATAATTTTTTGGCTAAGAATCACACTACCTTTATAAGGAGGGTGAGTGCATGGAACATACGAAAGCGCTATTGATCAAATTTGTCGCAGTAACAGCAGCTGTATGGATCATTATGGGTGTATTTTACGGAGTTGATTTCGGGGAAATCCTAACCATAAGTATTCTTTTAACTATTGCTGCCTATATTATCGGCGATTTGTTTGTTTTACCTCGTTATGGAAATATGACAGCAGCCGTTGCTGACTTTGGCTTAGCATATATCGGTATTTGGCTGATCGGAAGCGTCGTTATTAACGAAAATATTTCACTTGGATGGGCTAGCTTCTCTACAGCACTGGTGATTGCCGCTGCAGAAGTTCTCTTCCACTTTTATATGATGAGACGCGTTTTTACACAAGATCAAAACAGAAGTCAAATTCAGCAAAATCCTGCTCTAGCTACTGAAATGGCAGAAGAAACAGACATCCATAAAGATGATAAATAAACCAGCGGCCATAAAGGCCCTGGTTTTTTCTTGTTCATGAGCAATTTTCTTGTCCATCGTTTTATTTTCAGGTACTATTTAAGAGTGAAATATTTAAACGTTTAAATATATTTCGAAATGAGGGAAACTGATGAAACTTGAAGGAAAAGTAACCATCGTAACTGGCGGTGCAGGTGGCATCGGCCGTGGCATTGCACTAGCAATGGCAAAAGAGGGTGCTCACGTAGCCATCGTTGACGTGAATGAAGAAAATGGTAAAAAAACTTTAACAGAAGTGAATCAATTAAATGAGGGTCTTCTTTTTATTAAAGATATATCTGTACAAGAAAACATTGAAACCATTGTAAGCGAAGTCGTTAATCACTTCGGTAGAATTGATGTGTTAGTAAACAATGCTCACGCATCTAAAAATGTTCCTTTTACAGAAACAACCATGGAGCACTTTGACCTTTCTTTCGGCACAGGTTTTTATCCAACTTTTAATTTCATGAAAGCCTGCTATCCTGAGCTTAAAAAAACACAAGGTAAAGTCATTAATTTTGCCTCCGGAGCAGGCCTTGAAGGGCAGGTTACCCAAACTTCCTATGCGGCAGCCAAAGAGGCTATCCGCGCCATTTCGCGCGTAGCTGCCAATGAATGGGGGCCAGACGGCATCAACGTCAACCTTATCTCACCAATTGCCTTGACGCCAGGTGTAGAGTATTGGCGCGAGAATAATAAAGAAGCGTACGATGAGATGCTTCAAAAGATCCCTCTTCGCCGACTTGGTAAACCAGAACAAGATATTGGCCGGACGGCTGTCTTTTTAGCAAGCGATGACGCAGATTATATTACTGGACAAACAATTATGGTTGATGGTGGTTCCATTAAACTACGTTAATGGAGGAATAATGATGAAACGATTAGAAAATAAAGTAGCTATTATCACAGGCGGTGCTTCAGGCATGGGAGAACGCATGGCGCACCTTTTTAGCCAAGAAGGCGCAACTGTAATTGCTGCCGATATTAATGAGGCCGCACTGGAGAAAATCAGCGAATTTGACAACATCCATGCCATGAAATTGAATGTTGCCTCTGAAGAGGACTGGCAGCAGCTATTAAAAGAGGTAAAAGAGCGCTTCGGCAAAATCGATATTCTTGTGAACAATGCTGGCATTTCCTCAGAAAAGCCTGTTGAAGAAGTAAACATTGATGATTGGCAAAAAATGCTGACAATTAATGGCTTTGGCCCCTTCCTCGGCATTAAGCATGTTGTTCCTTACATGAAGGAGCAGAAGAAAGGAGCAATTGTCAATATCTCCTCTTTCACAGCACAGATTGGCATGGGCTTTAATCCATATTCCGCTTCTAAAGGCTCTGTCCGGGCAATGTCAAGAGCGGCAGCCACTCAATACGGCCGAGCGGGCATTCGCGTAAACGCCGTATTTCCAGGGATTATTGAAACACCGATGACAAAGAACTTAGAAGCAACAAAAGACTATGTCGAACAAATGGTAGCTGCTACTCCGCTGCAGCGCTTAGGACAACCTGAAGACATTGCAAATGCTGTTCTATTCCTCGCTTCCGATGAGTCTTCTTATATTACCGGAGCAGAACTCGTCATTGATGGCGGCTTTTCCGCTCAATAACCATCTTGCCCCTTTTTTAAAGGGGCTTTTTCTTTTAATATGATATGATAGAAAAAGTACGATAGAAAGCAGGGATTTTATGGAGCAAGAATCGATTTTTGAGCTTTTGCACACAATGGACCAGGTAACAAATAAACTGATTATCCAATGGAATAGAACGTTTAATGAAAATCTCGGCATTTCTCATATTCTCGTACTCAGTCACTTAAACGAACATGGCAAAAGCCGTCCGTCTGACATTGCTAAGGCCCTTGGTCTAACGCCTCCTTCTTTAACCCATCTATCTGAGAAGCTGATCAATAAAAAACTTGCCGTCCGGCTCGCCGATGAAAACGACAGGCGCATTCTTTATCTTGACCTGACAAAACTCGGATATGAAATGTTGAGGAAAGCGTACAAAGAAGGACAACAGTTGCGAAAGCAGCTATTTGAAAAATTAACAGCAGAAGAACGCAAGCAACTATTAGCAATTTACGAGAAGCTGAATAGCTAAATGACGTTTTTTCTTTCCATAGAAACAGGCTTGCTCATGTAGCAAGCCTGTTTCTATGTCTGTTTCAGAAAATCTTCTGAATTGTTGCGAATCTTCCGAGTAGCAGTGGCCTGATTTACTTCAAGAGCAGCAGCAATTTTCCAAGCGGTTTTGTACTTGCTGCTTGATGTAATTATCCTTTCTTACTCCACCTCTTCCACTAGACCTTCTTTCCTTTTTGATAGCATCTTAAAGCCTCTACCAAACGAGTATTTTACACAATTAAAACCCCAGCTGAAGCAGCCTGGGGTTTTGCAAATAATAGGGGCGATGAAATTTATTGTTAGTGCCCGCCAAGATAGGCCATTTTTACTTCTTCACTTGCTTGCAGTTCTTCTGCTGTTCCAGAAATGACTATCTGTCCTGTTTCCACTACGTATGCCCGGCTAGCAATTGATAAAGCCATATGGGCATTTTGTTCAACCAATAAAATGGTTGTGCCATCGCGGTTAATCTCCTCAATAATACGGAAGATCGTTTGAACAAGCAGCGGAGCCAGCCCCATAGAAGGTTCATCCAGTAAAAGGAGCTTCGGGCGAGCCATCAAAGCCCGGCCCATCGCCAGCATTTGCTGCTCTCCTCCGGAAAGTGTTCCGGATAACTGTTTTCTCCGCTCTTCGAGTCGCGGGAACAGCTCATACACCCTTTCAAAGTCCTGACGAACGCCTGCCGAGTCATTTCTTAAATAAGCACCGAGCTCCAAATTTTCTTCTACAGTCATGTTGGCAAACACTCGGCGTCCTTCAGGTACATGGGAAATGCCAGCTTTAACAATTGTTTGTGCAGGCTTTCCAGCGATTGACTTCCCTAGATATTCAATCGTTCCTTCTTTTGGCTTGAGCAAGCCGGACAGCGTTTTAAGCAATGTACTCTTCCCCGCTCCGTTGGCACCAATTAAAGTAACGATTTCTCCTTCATTTACATCAAGGGAGACTCCCTTTAACGCCCGGATATTTCCATAGTTGACATTGATCTGATTCACTTTAAGCATTGGCACTCTCCACCTCCTCACCTAAATACGCTTCAATAACTTTCGGATGATTCCGGATAACCTCTGGCTCGCCCTCAGCAATTAGCTGGCCGTGATCCAGCACATAAATCCGTTCACATATGCCCATTACCAGCTTCATATCATGTTCGATCAATAAAATAGTCAAGTTAAATTCTTTACGAATAAAGGCAATTAAGTCCATGAGTTCTGCCGTCTCTTGCGGATTCATCCCAGCGGCCGGTTCATCAAGCAATAACAGCTTCGGACCGGCTGCCAGCGCTCTCGCAATTTCTAGCCTTCTCTGTTGACCATAAGGGAGATTTTTTGCGACCTCATCTTTTAAATGATCTAGTTTAAAAATTTTGAGAAACTGGATTGATTTCTCTTCCATCTCTTTTTCTCCTCTAAAATAAGAGGGAAGACGTAAAACGGAACTCCAAATCGAATGCTTAGCAAGGGAGTGATAGGCAACTTTTACGTTATCAAGAACAGAAAGCTCATTAAAGAGGCGAATATTTTGGAAGGTGCGGCTAATCCCTCCACGGGTAATTTGATAAGGAAGCAAACCATTAATGCGCTTTCCATCAAACCAGATATCACCTTCTGTTGGCACATATACACCTGTGAGCAAGTTGAAAGTCGTTGTTTTTCCAGCGCCGTTCGGCCCAATCAGCCCAATCAGTTCCCCTTGATGAATTTCGATATTTATGCCTGACACAGCTTTTAAACCGCCAAATTGAATGCCTGCACCTTCGACATGTAGCAACGGCTTACTTGCCATATGAGTCCCCTCCTTTCGCATTTGTCCATTTGCCAAAGTAATCCGTAATCTCTTTTGTTCCCATCAATCCTTGAGGGCGATATAACATGACAATGACAAGTACAAGACTATAAATAATCATGCGCGTTTCCGGGTAGTCCTGCAGGAAAGTAGAGACAATCGTTAATAAGATCGCTGAAATAACAGCTCCCGACAAACTGCCGAGACCACCTAAAACAACAAAAATCAAGATATCAAAAGACTTTAGAAAACCAAAGTTTGTCGGCTGAATGATATAGAAGTTATGAGCATACAGCCCGCCGGCAATCCCAGCAAAAAAGGAGCCAAGAGCAAAAGCAACGACCTTATAGTATGTCGTATTAATCCCCATTGCATCTGCCGCGATTTCATTTTCTCTAATGGCAATACAGGCACGTCCATGCCGTGAGTTCGTAAAGTTCACAATAACGACAATAGTAATCAAAAGACAAATAAAAGTATATGTCCAATCTGTAAAGTGGGAAACCTGCATTCCTGCAGCCCCGCCAACGTAATCAATATTTAGAAAAACAATCCGGATAATCTCTGCAAATCCCAATGTAGCAATAGCCAGGTAATCTCCTTTCAAACGCAAGCTCGGAATTCCAACCATTAAGCCTGCTAAAGCAGCGACAATTCCGCCTACAATTAATGCGGCCACAAAAGGAAATTCCAATTTCATCGTAAAGATAGCAGAAATGTAAGCGCCTACAGCCAGAAATCCGGCATGACCGATCGAGAATTGACCGGTAATTCCTATAACTAAATGCAGACTGACTGCTAAGATAATATTGATAGCTATAAATATTAACGTATTAGCATAGAACGGATTTAATGATCCGGAATTAATTAAAAATTGTACGACTCCATAAATCACTATTGAGAGAATAATAAATAACCAAAACCCTTTAGCTTTTTTCATCTGCCCCACCTACACTTTCTCTCTAGTATTTTTGCCAAAGAGGCCCGATGGTTTAAAAATAAGAATTAATATTAAGATGATAAAGGCGGCGGCATCTCTCCACAGTGAATAACCGAAGGCACTGACGATTGTTTCAACCACTCCAAGCACAAGTCCGCCAACCATCGCTCCCGGAATGATACCAATTCCGCCTAATACTGCCGCTACGAATGCCTTTAAGCCTGGAATAACTCCCATCAATGGATCAATCTTTGTGTAATAAGTTCCAAAAATGACTCCGGCTGCCCCTGCTAGTGCTGAGCCGATTGCAAATGTAAAAGAAATGGTTCGGTCAACGTTGATTCCCATCAATCGGGCTGCTTCTGCATCGTAAGAAACCGCACGCATAGCTTTTCCCATTTTTGTGCGATGAACGATAAATTGTAAGATAATCATAAGAATAATAGAAACAGAAAGAATTAATAAAGACTGGCTGCTAATGTTTACTCCAAAAATCTCAAATGTCTTGCTGGGAAAAACGTTAGGATAAGCTTCCGGCTGGGCTCCTCGAATATAAATAACCCCATATTGAATAAAAAGTGATACCCCGATAGCTGTAATCAGAGCAGCAATTCTGGTGGCATTGCGAAGGCGTTTATAAGCTACCCTTTCGATAACGACTCCCACTACAGCACAAACCGCCATAGCAAGCAAAAGGGCCGGCAGAAAACTTAACCCCCAGCCGCCAATCGCGTAAAATCCAATAAATGCTCCGATCATGAATACTTCCCCATGGGCGAAGTTAATTAATTTAATGATTCCATAAACCATCGTATAGCCAAGGGCTATTAATGCATAGATACTGCCGAGTGATATACCGTTGACAATCTGCTGTACCCATTCCATGATTCTCACTCCTTTTAAACAAACTTTTGCATCCTGTTTATTTTTACCGACGAAAAAACTGAAATGGGAGGATGCTCCTCCCATTTCTCACATACTAGCATGATGGACAATTGTTCATATTAAGGGTTAATTTTTGTTTTAAAGACTTGCTTGCCATCTTTGTACTCTAGAACAGTTGCCGTTTTGATCGGGTTGTGATTTTCATCAATCGTAAAGTTACCAGAAACGAGTGACAGATCTTTTGTTTCTGCTAGAGCGTCTTTAATTTTTGTTGAATCAGTGCTTCCCGCACGCTTGATTGCGTCCGCCAACAGATATACAGAATCATAACCAAGAGCATTAAACGCATCTGGTGATTGATCTTTATTCTTAGCCTTAAATGCTTCTACGAATTTTTGAATCTTTTCATCTGGGTCTCCAGAAGAATAATGGTTGGTGATAAATGTGTTATTTAACGCATCAGCACCGGCTAATTCAATAAGCTTTGGTGAATCCCAGCCATCGCCGCCCATAAATGGCGCTTTAATGCCCATTTCACGTGCTTGCTTGATAATTAATCCAACTTCCTCATAGTATCCAGGAATAAATACGAATTCCGGATTCGCTGCTTTAATGCGTGTTAACGTAGAGCGGAAATCAGTATCCTTAGCTACGTATGCTTCTTCCGCAACAACTTTTCCGCCGGCTTTCTCAAAAGTCTCTTTAAAAGAAGCAGCTAGGCCTTTTGCATAGTCACTTGCACTATCTGCAAAGATGGCGGCATTTTTCACTTTTAAATCTTTAGCTGCAAAGTTGGCAGCCACTGTTCCTTGGAATGGATCAATAAAGCATGTACGGAAAATAAACTCATTTACTTTATTGTTTGTCCCTACTGTCACGTTAGGGCTCGTGCCCGAAGGAGTGAGAAGAACCGTTTTGTTATCATCAGCTATTTGAACTTGCGCTACAGAGTTACCGCTTGTTGCCGCTCCGATAATAGCTGTTACTTTTTCCTGGCTTGTCAGCTTGATCGCCGCGTTGGTTGCTTCCGCTGCATCCGATTTATTATCTATTTTAACTACTTCGATCTTTTTACCGTCAATCCCGCCATCTTTGTTGATTTCTTCAACAGCGAGGTCTACTCCCTTGCCAATGGATTGTCCATAAGAAGCTACTGCTCCTGATAATTCGAGGTTGGCTCCGATTTTAATGACATCTCCGCCACCGCCAGAACCACCGCTTCCTGATTCTCCGCCTGCACAACCAGATAATATACCCGCTACTAAAGTCGCAGACAAAAGCATGTGAGGAAGCTTTTTCTTTAATCTCTTTCTCATAATAATCCCCCTATTTTCTCATTTTTCTAACAAATGAAAGCGGTACATTGTAAATCTCCCCTTCTTTCATCATTAGTAAAAAATCAAATATTTAGTATTACACAATAGTATTTTAATCTAAACTGACTATTTAGTCTAGACTTAATTTTCTTTTAATTAATATATTTCTGAATCTTTATTAATATACAACTTTTATTTTTAAACCACACTATCTACCTAGTGAAATTCCTTTAAAAACCATTGCCAAACGACAATACTACAAAAGTAACCGTTTCTTGATCTTTAAGAAAATCAAAAAAGCCACTCCCTCTCATTTACTGTACATAGTTTCATATACTCTGCTTCTTTTGCTTTAATGCTGTGCACAAGAAAAATAAAATGATAGACAGATGACCACTAGTTATATCCGAAGCTGGCTGCCGCTCCCTCTGTCTTTTCTTCTTCCAAATCTGTGATCATTATTATTTACTTATCTAAAACATACTTTCTTGGGCAACTCTTTCATATCATAGTAGAACAATAGCAAAAATTTACTGGAGGGAGTACTTGTATGCAAAGCTGGATGGTTGAAATGATGGAGCAGTATGGTTACGTCGGTATTTTCCTCTTAATCGCGTTTGAAAATATATTCCCCCCTATTCCCTCTGAGGTCATTCTCACTTTCGGTGGGACGATGACCACTTTCTCAACGCTAACAGTTCCGGGAGTCGTATTGGCGGCTACAGCAGGGTCGCTTACCGGAGCAGTTATCTTATATAAAATCGGCAATTTGCTTGATGTAGGGCGTCTCGAGAAAATCATTGACCGATGGGGTCGTATTCTTCATCTGGATAAAAAAGATATTTACAAAGCGGACGGATGGTTTAACGATTATGGCTATTGGACAGTTCTCGTCTGCCGGGTTATTCCGCTCGTCCGCAGTCTTATTTCTATCCCTGCCGGTATGGCACGGATGAGGTTTTCATTGTTTCTGTTTTTGACCTCTGTCGGTACATTTGTCTGGAATCTTCTTCTTGTCTCGGCAGGTGCCTTTTTTGGCGAGTCGTGGGAAAAGATTGTTCTCTTTGTGGACATGTATGCCAATATTATTTATGCACTGATCGGCTCATCACTAACATGTTTTCTGTTTTTCCTTCTATTTAAAAAGAAGAAATAAAAAGAGAGTACATCTCTTGAGGCACTCTTTTTATAAAAATAGTTGATTATTGATTTTCGCTGCAAGCGGGCGGTTTGTGAGCCTCTTCGTCGCGCGCTCCTATAGGGTCTAACCAGAGCTCACTTTTTCCGTTGAAGTCGCCGCCTTCCACTACAATCAACTAGTGTATTCAGCTTTAATAGGTCCTATAAAATAGTAATGTCACCTGCAACAATGAGGGCTTTTAGTGTTAGCAGCAATTCATAGCTTACTTGCGGATCTCGCAAATCTTTATCAAGCAAGTATTCTATTTTTTCAACCCGGTAGCGCAATCCACTCATCGAAAGGGACAAGTCATTCATGGTTTTCTCAAGATTTCCACCATTGCTTAAAAATATATAAAGTGTTTTAACAAGCTCATTCTTCTTTGCTCCCTCACTTTCAAAGAGCGGCCCTAATAAATAATGAGCCTTCTGCTTCACAGCTTCCTTATCTTGCGAGCTTAACAAGATCCCTGTTACTCCTAAATTTTCAAAGAGAAAGAGTGTTTCGTTGTATGCGCCAATCTTCAAAGCAATGATTGCTTCCTTATAGTAAGTAGCAGCTTGCTCAATTTGTTTTCCTTTTGTGCTCACGCCCATTCGAAACAAATAAGCTGGGTATACGCCACCGAGATGGTCAATGAGACAACTGCATAATTCAGGAAGCTTTTCCTCTGTCGTTAGAGAATCTGTTTGAATGAGCAAAATAATGTTTCCATCTCGCTGACCAGTTACGAGCTGGACTTTTTGGCGCTTAAAATAGTGAAAGATTGTTTCCATTAATTGTTCATGAAAAAACAGTTCATTAACCGGATGGCTTTGTCTGCTCTGATAAGTTAATACAATCATCCGGAAAGACAGGCTCAAATCAATATTCATATAGCCGCCCCGCTTTAATATTTCTTGTTTCGACGGAAAGTAACCATTTAGTATTTGTTCAAGAAAATGTCCTTTCATTCTTTCCATTGCTTCAAAGCTCGTTTTTTCATTTAATAGATAAAGAGAGCAAACGGTAGCTGCCCGCTCTAATATCATTGAATCAACCTTAGGAAAGTCCCTAACACTGGTTTCATAAATGAATGAACAATAGCCCAATATCTTTTTTTGCAGCCGGATCGGAGTCATTAAACGCTGGTGCTGCTCATCCTTTAGTCTTTTCGTTTCTTTAATCGTTACCTTATCATCGCCTTGATGTAGCAGCTCTTTAAAGCCAGCCTCTATCTTTACATATTCCTCATCTGTTATCCCAGCACAAGCAAGCTTCTCAAAGTAAGTGTTTTCGATTAGGAGAGGACAACTTGTTGTTTCATAAACAGCTGCCGCAATAGACTGTAAATCATTTCCATTGATAACTTCTTCTGTCAGCCTTTCATGAATGATCGCTGCCTTTTCTAAGTTGTTGCGTTCTTCAAGCAACATATTGTAAGCAACTTCCAGTTCCTTTACAATTGTCTGATTCTCATAATAATTTAATTCTTCATCCGCTTTTCCCTGCCAACAATGAAGAGACTTGCCAATATAACGGCATACGGGATCTCCAGTCCCTTTGCAAGCAATTTCTTTAAAAATAACTGTGTGTCCGCAGACTGTCGAATAGTACCCGCTTGCATAGCCGATCAGTGTATGGCAAACAGGATGCTTTTCCACACCAAACTGTTTACTATTTTCCTCTGCTTCGTATGAGCTGTACCATATTCCTTCAACATGCACATCCTCTACCTTCTTATCGGGATGAAAGTGAATTTGGAATTTCGTTGTCTTTGCTTTCGTGTAACCCTTCAATGCGTGAAAAACGGACCCCTGTCTTAACACTTCCTCTATGGAAGAAAAGTCCTTTTTTAACGCTCGCTTCGCATCATTGACTCCAAGGTTCCAACCATAGCGAATAAGAAACCCTTTCATCCGTTCATTCCCGATGTTTTCTGCCAAGTCTTTACGAAGCGTGCCAAAAACAGCGGAAGAGGTCAGAACGATTCTTTCATCATCCAACTGTATAATCCCCTCTCGTTCTGACAGATGGAGGGAAGTCTCGGGAAAGGTCTGATTACTCATGCACCATCACCTGCTTTTCTTGCATGGTTTAATTATCACTCTGTGCCAACCGGGCTTTTGTGTGCATTTACCCATGTGTCAGTCGTCCATCCAGAAAGATCGTATTCACTCATTGCCTGATCAACAAATGCTTTGTACTTTGCCGTTTGACCTGACAACTCAGCATTTCTAAGCGTCTCCAGCCGAATATTCTCATGGTTTCCGGCGTAATTGAGCTCGTACAACTCGTTGCGACCACCAAACTCTGTGCCGAGGGCATCCCAAATCAATTTCATGAGTTTTACTCGTTCTAACGCATCAATTCCCGTTCCCTTATAATATTGGTCCAGGTACTGGCGGATTTCCGGATTTTCAAAGTCTTTCGCGCTGGAT
Source organism: Pseudobacillus sp. FSL P4-0506 (assembly GCF_038003025.1). Classification (NCBI taxonomy): domain Bacteria; kingdom Bacillati; phylum Bacillota; class Bacilli; order Caryophanales; family Bacillaceae; genus Pseudobacillus; species Pseudobacillus sp. FSL P4-0506. Next base: position 1,256,547 of record NZ_JBBOOI010000001.1, on the reverse strand, counting down.
GGAAGTTGAATCAACCCTCCCGCTACTACTGTTTCAAAGATCTCTTTTACTCTTGGCCACACCATTGGAGCCAGAACCCGGTAAGCTGCGGCCGATTGTCCATTCGGAAGAACAACGCCGTTGTCTCCCTTTTCTGGATCTGTTGCCATAGCCGTGGAAAGTGACCAGAACATATTTCTCCAGGCGAGCACCTGGCCAATATTCGCTTGCACTCCTCTGAACCCTTTTGTACCGGATGCCTCTGTCGCTTTCATTAATAAGCCTGCCATGAAGTCCAGCTTCACTGCAAAGCGAGTGCACCCATGAAACGTATACCGATTCATCCAGCCGGTTTTGCCGCGAAAGCCGTTTGCAATTTCCACATTCCGGTAAGCGAGTACATTTTCCCACGGTACGAAAACCCGGTCAAGTACGATAACGGCATCATTTTCATCAAAACGGCTTGATAAGGGATAATCAAACGGAGTACCTAACTTTGCTGCTATCAGCTCATATGATTGCCGGCTAATTATCTTCAGCCCTGGTGCGTTCATTTCAACGAAGAAAATTAAAGCGTGGTCAAGATCATCCTTCGCCAGATCAACGGGCGAATAGTTTGCGACAAAATTATAATTGGTAATGGCGGCCGATGTACCGACCATTTTGGCACCGCTTACAATGATGCCATTATCCCGTTCTTCTACTACACGAACAAAGACATCTTGATTCTCATGAAGCGGTTTGGACCGGTCCATTTGCGGATTAATAATCGTATGATTACAAAATGGCACTTCCTTCGTTGTTTTTTCATACCATCGGCGTGCATTGTCTTCAAACCCTTTATAAAAGTTAGCATATGGTTTCAAATGAGCAGTAAAGGCTGCTTTATAATCAGGTGTCCTGCCCATAAACCCGTAGCTTAACTTGGACCATTCAGCGATGGCATCCCGGGCCTCCAGCAGTTCCTGGGCACTTGTAGACGGTTTAAAAAACTTTTGTGTTAAATGCCCCTCCTTTGTTTTTGTTGTTAAAATCGAGGCTGTGTCCGGTTGATGAAGTGCATCATACAAACGAGCCATCGATCTTACGGAATTTTGATAAGCCGGATGAATCGTGACATCCTCAATTTTTTCTCCATTTAAGTAAATAACACGTCCATCTCGCAGACTCTCAATATACTCCTGGCCATTCATCATAATAAAAACCTCCATTTGTCAGAAAATTCTTTCTGTTATCCTTATCATAATGAATGTTCCGTTATTTTCCTACAACAAAGACTTACTAAAAAATAATAATTATTAAACACTTTTTGTTTGATAACTTCAGAACCAGAATAGTAAACCATCCATATAACGTTCATGCTAATTAAAAATTCCGAAAAACTGGATCTGAAAGAGTAGAAAAACTATCCTTTCAGATCTAGCTTTCTTTCTATCTTAATAATTAAGCCTCCATATACACCTCTATAGCCTGTACACCACGACTAAGACCGCTTTGCTTTGTGCTGTCAAAATAAATAACTGAACATTTTTCTCCGACAACACTTATTAAGAATGAAATATTATTTAATTTCTTGTACCGCTTTTAACAAAATAGGCCGTTAGTTCGTCTAGGCAAATCTTTTCAAAGAGAAGATTCATCGGTTTCACAGAAGAATAACAAACTGAACAGCGATAGGCGCGGGACAGGTTTGCGCAAGCAAACTTCCATGTTCCAGCTAATTCAGCAGGTAATCGTAAAACAGGCGGGTTGGATAGTTCAAATTCAACAGCTGTAAGCGAACCTCCTGTCAGCCCTGTTCCTTCTGCTTTGAAAAAAGACTCCTTCAGTGTCCAGTAGGTATATAACGCTGATAATTTTTCCTCCTCACTTTCTCTTGTCTGAAAAAAACGATGTTCATTTGGACTAAGAAACTCTGTCGCGACCGCAAAATCTATTTGACGGATCTTTTCTATATCAATGCCAATCCTGCCATTTGGGTGAACAGCACAAGCGATAAATTCCTCGGAATGAGAAATGCTTATCTGTCCCTCAAAATTCGCAACATAAGGTTTGCCATTCGCCGCTCTTTTTATCGGTTGATCTATAATTTGGTGACGTTCTGCTAAGTACCGGGCTAGTAAAGTGCCAATTAAAGAATTAATCTGATCTTCCTTCTTTCGATAACGAAGAATATAACTCTTCTCCTCATCTGTTAAAACAGAGTAAAGAGCAAATGGAATCAGTTCTATATCTGTTCTTTCGACAATAAAAAGCTCAATCAATGCGCTTAGCTCCTTAAAAATATTAAATTAGTAGCATAAGAGGACATCTTATCGATAGGATCCCCGGACCAAGAAAAAAACGCTTGTCTTTCAGGATGCACGTCTGCCCAAAAGCAAACAAGAAAGCATCCATGAAAGCAAGCGCTATTCAATATGTCATTTGTCTATATAGGTGCTGCTATCACTATGGGCGCGGAAAGTAACCAACTTTTGCAGCGTATGAGATCATTTTCTCAAAAAACTTCTCATCTATTTCCGGACATGCCACATTTGTATTTGCAAGCAACTTCTTTGTTTCCGGGCATGAGTAGCGGTAGGGAGAGTCCTTTGCCCCGTCTCCTTCAAGCTGAGCTATAGTCAACTGTAAAATTTCAGGATCGATATCGTTGTCGCCAAACAGCCAATTTTCGTATGCTTCTGGCTCCTTCAATTCAATGTTATAACCGCATTTTCTTAATTGCTCAATCATATCCGAATAATGGATTTGTACTTGGTTACAAATATGAAGCACCCGTCCGGCCGATTCCGGCTGCACCGCCAAGGCAACAATGCTTTCGCTTGCGTAATCAATAGGTGTGTAATCCACATACCACTCTACCTTCGGTGCAACTTTCAAGGACAGCATCGTTTTTAACATTCGGTAGTAGGCATTGCTGTCAATGTTCTTTTGGAATCTTCCAGTCTGTGAATGGCAAGTTAGATTGCCGGCGCGATAAATCGTAACTGGAATCTCCGCTTTTGCCGCAGCTTCAAATAATAGTTTCTCCGATTCGAGCTTGCTGTTTACATAGACATTTGTTAAGGAAGCATTCATCCAGTCATCCATACTTTGTAGGCTATCCCATTTTCCTTCTAAAGCAAGATCCTCCGGAATGCCTAAAGTAGAAATATAGTGAAAACGCAGCCCTTCTTTCTCTTTAGCAAACTTCAAAAGAGCTTCTGTGCTTTGCTTATTAACCCGAGAAAAGTGATCAACCTCTCCAAAGTGCCTAACATCCGCTCCACAGTGGATAATGCTGTCGATGCACGTTTCTAAATAGCTTCGATCCTCTGCAGACAACCCGAGGTCTTCTTTCTCTAAATCTCCTATAATCACAGTAATGCGCTGTGCTTCCTTTTCTATCTCTTCACCAAAATAATGAGTAAGAATATTCCACAGTCTTCCTTTTGCCTGCTCAGCAGAATCACCGCGCACTAAACAGTAAACGTTAGCTTCCGTTTGCGATAGTAATTGCTGTAAAATATGAGATCCTAAATAACCGGTTGCTCCCGTTAACAGTACGTGTTGAGTCGCAAGCAACTGAGCTGAATTTCCAGAGCCAATCTTTATTGGCCTTTCCGGTAAATCAATGATTTCATGAACAGCGGCTGTTTTTTCAGTATTTGCTGTAACAGCGGATAACTCTAGCGCCCGGGAAGCAAGTTCAGCGATGGTCGGATACATAAAAAAGTCATTAATTCTTAGTTGAGGATACTCTGGTTTTAATAGAACGAGAGTTTCCAGGATTTTAAGCGAGTGACCACCGATTTCGAAGAAGTTATCGTAAATATCGATAGCAGGTAGCTTTAAAGTTGTCTTCCATGCTTCTGAAATTACCTTTTCTGTTTTTGTCCGCGGTAAATTCTTAGCAACTGTCTGCTCTTGTTTCATGAGCTCATAAGTTGATAAAGTCCGTCGGTCAATTTTCCCGGAAGGCGAGACCGGCATTTCCTTTATATATTGAATATAAGTCGGCACCATATACTTAGGTAGCTTCTGCAAAAGAAAATCCCGTATTTCTAATTGAGATAATTCCTCTCCTGCCACACTTGTATAGAAAGCTGCAAGAACATTTAGCCCATCTTCATCCACTTTGGGAATGATGGCTGCATCTTTTATCAGCTCATAACTCGTCAACGCGTCCTCTACTTCACCAATTTCAATACGGTGTCCTCGGATTTTTATCTGAGAATCTTTTCGACTCACATATTCAATTTCTCCAGAAGGCAGCAGTCGAACGATGTCTCCTGACCGGTACAGAACAGAACTAAATGGGTCATTGAATATATTCGGAACAAATGCAGCCTCCGTCTTATCAGGCTGATTCAGATACTCACGTGCTACTCCTGCCGAACTGATAAGCAGCTCGCCCGGCACACCAATCGGACACAATTGATTTTCATCATTTACGATATAAACAGCATGGTTATGGAGTGGATGCCCAATTGGTACGGTAGGCGTATCTAGCATTTCCTCGTTTACTTTATAAAAAGTAGACATAACCGTACATTCCGTTGGCCCGTACATATTGTATATAGCAATATGCTTGCCGAATTTTTCATGGAAAGCGAAAGCTGTTTCCATGATTAATGCTTCGCCACCAATTGTAATTTGACGAATATTTTTAAACTTTTTAACTCCTTCACTTGAAAGCTTTGCGACCAGTTCATTAAAAAAGATGGTCGGCAAGATAGCGATAGATGTTACTCCCTCTCGCTCAATAGCCTCTGCAAAAGCTTCCACTGACATTCTTTCTTCGTCAGAAAGCAAATATAGTCGTGCTCCGTTAAATAGCGCGCTGAACGTATCATAAATAGAGGCATCAAAGCTATAAGGCGCAAATTGGCAAAGAACATCCTTCTCCGTAAATGCCATTTCCTGTGTAGACCAGTTAATTAAATTGATCACACCTCGATGGCGGATGAGCGTGCCCTTAGGCCGCCCTGTAGAACCTGATGTATAAATCACATAAGCGAGCTGTTCAGACGACGCTTCTACCTCAATAGAACTGCAAGGATACGCCGCAAAATCGGTCTCTGAAAAAATAGAGTATTTTTTGCCTTGAGGCAGCAATTCTCTAAATGAATCAACATAAGCAGAATCCACCAGGGCAATGGACGAATTCGTATCTTTTATAATGTAACTGTTGCGTTCAACTGGATGATCCGGATCAAGCGGTACATAGGCTCCGCCTGCTTTTAACACGCCGAGTATGGAAACGATGGTTCCAATGCTTCTTTTCATAAAAATAGGCACGAGCTCCTCTTTAGTTAAACCTTTTTGCAAAAGCATGTGCGCTACTTGATTTGATTGTTCTTCCAGCTCTTCATAAGTGATGCTGAATCCGTTGGAAGAAACGGCTGTTTGATCCGGAAAACGCTCAGCTGTTTTTGAGAATACTTGATGGATCACTGTGCCTTCGTCAAATGAAGCAGCCGTTTCATTTAAACGCTTATACATCATTTTCTCTTCAGTCGTAATGATAGGAATCGATTGAAAAGGAACATTCAGATCGTCAGCATTTAATATAAATTTGACAATATTTTCAAAGTACGCAGAAAATCGTTTGATCGTTTCTTCCATAAAAAGGGAGGAGTTATATTCAATTAACAATGATAAATCCGCGCCATCGGTAAACAGCCCAAAACCTAGATTCGTTTGTTCTATTCCAGGAAGGTTGCCAAAAGAGAAAGTTGTATAGTAACCGGGCTCCTCCTCTTTCTTGAGCACTTCCCTCCAGTTAAAGTGCTGATGCAAAGAGACATCTTCTACTTTTTGTGCCACTTGATTAAGAACATCCGCTAATGATTGGCAACCCGCAAAATTCGTTCTTATAGGTGCGATGCTTTCTCCGTCAACAGATATTCCGAGCATGATTTCTTCTTCATTCGCCAACCGATGCAGCAAAAAGAGATACGCAGAAATAAAGAACGTACGAAAGCTGCTATTATTTCTTTCTGCCCATGTAAATACATCTTTTACAGCGCATGATTCCAATGGCATAGAGAAGGTTTGAAACTGACTCTCTTTCAAGAGATGTTTTTGCTTATCAAGCGGCAGGTTCAAAGGCGGCAGCGGACTTTTCAATTCCTTCTCCCAATAATCTTTTGATGTCATTTCTGAAGAAAGTAAAACTTGGGACATTCATTCATACCTCCAATATCGTTGTTAAATTTTGAACATAGAAATGGATTGCTGTAGCTTTTGGAAGAGCTTGTTCATCTCCTCAGCATCGTCAGCAATAAGCTCCATGTTCCCTTTTTGTGCTTCAGTCATTTGGCTAATACCTGCAGAAGTCTCCGTGTTATGTTTGGCAATGCCGCTTAATTGCTCAATAACAGAAGCTACTTCCTCAGACTCGGCAGCAACTTGCTGAGTAGAAGCAGAAATTTCTTGGACCTGACTGCTTACCTTGTGAATATCATCCATAATGTGGGCAAATATTTGTGTCAGTTCACCGCTGCTATTCACGCTAGTTGAAACAGTCTCTACTCCAACAGAAATGGATGAAACGGCTTTATCTACCTCATTCTGAATAATAGAAATTAGCCCCTTAATTTGCTCCGCTGATATACGGGATTGTTCTGCAAGTTTGCGGACTTCGTCGGCCACTACTGCAAACCCCTTGCCATGTTCACCTGCCCGTGCCGCCTCAATCGCTGCGTTTAAGGCAAGTAAATTTGTTTGTTCAGCAATCTCACTAATCAAATTAACAATCCCGGAAATTTCAGTGGACTTCTCATCTAACTGTTGAAGCGCCTGAGAGGAGTTTCCAACGGATTGTTCTGCTGAATTCATTTGTGAAATAATATCCTTTACTGCTTTGTTCCCTTTTTGAGCGCGAGTTTCTAACTCTTCTGCTTTACTGCTGACGTCAGCTGAATAATCGGCTATGGCTGAAATCCCTGAAACAATTTCATTGATGGAGGAAGAACTATCGATCGTAGCCGTTTCCTGATTCTTCATCTGCTCTGAAATTTGCTGTAATTCAGATACAACGAAACTGTAATGGTCGCTCCCTTCCTTAACAGCTTCAGAAAGCTTTCCGGAATAGTCGGCGTTGCGCTCGTATGCTTCCTTGATCGCCTGGATAATTTGATGCATAGCAACCACCATTTCATTGAACTTCTTGTTCAACCTTCCAATCTCATCGTCGCCTTCTTTCAATGAGATCTCAAAGCTTCCTTGGCTAAATTTCTCGATGCCCTCCCCTAATTCTCTGAGAGGAAGAATAGACTTGCGCACAAGATAGAACTGCACGGTTAACAAAATAGCAAGAATAATTAAAAGAGCAAGAGAGCTGTATAAGAGTAAATCTTTCTTTCCTTTAGCCACAATACTTGCATCAATATCAATTCCATAGTAAGCAGTGATTTTTCCTTGTTCATTTTTGAATGGCTTTAAAACGGACATCCATGTACCGTAATCATCCGTATAAACATCTGTATAAATGACCTCTCCTGTAGACAGCATTTTTCTGACCGAATCGCTGATCACTTTTGGCTGTTCATATAAATCACCTATATTTAAATCTGCCTCTTTAAACGTTTCTAAGACAGCTGTTGGCATAGAAATAATTGAAGTTTTATTTCCACCCTCCAGTTCAGTTCCAAATATATAGGCCTGAGCAACTTGTGGATTGTTCGCAGAGACTGTATCAAAATAGCTCCGAAGTTTTTTATGAACACTTGAATTCTCATTGCTATCTGATGCTGCCTCCATGATTTCTTCACTATTAAGATTTTGGGAAGTGCCGGACATAATTTTCGTTGCTTGGCTATGTACTTGCGATTCAAGTACTTGTCCTTGAATGACATAACTACAAACAATAAGTGTAAGACCAACTAAAAAAATATTTAACATTGATGTGGCTAGTATTCTCGCTAAAAAACTCTTTCTAAGTAATCCAAACATTTTGCTTCTCCATTCCTGTTGTATTTGGCTAAAAGATGGCTATCGATTCATATAAAAAAGACCGTCCAAATTCCTACAGAACACTCTGAACTTTAAAAGCTTTGTTTATAATACTGGTGATTATCCCCTCGTTTCCAATCTATACAAACAGGTATATAAACCTTATCAAAAGGTTAAAAATAGGGTATTATAACCTAATATCCCCGTTAATAAATTAGTATCTTTTACCCAGAACATATTCTAGCACACACCTTTCAAATTTCAACAAATTCCGCCAAAATAGAGACATTTTTCCTACAAAAAGAGTGGGGCAACAAGCTGTTTAATAGCTTGTTGCCCCACTCTTTTTATCTATCATATAGCTCTTAATGAAGCGAAAAATTAACTATTTACACGCCGTACCAGTTCAATCCTTCCTTGCCAAGGTCAACCCACACATGTTTTGTTTCCGTATACATATCCATCGCTTGTATACCAAGCTCACGGCCGAATCCACTTTGCTTCGTGCCGCCAAATGGCGCCGTGCTATCCAGCATACTAAATGTGTTGACATATACTGTGCCCGCTTTTAAGCCGCGCGCCATACGATGAGCCCGCTTTAGATCATTCGTCCAAACGCCAGATGCCAGACCATAGAGTGTGTCGTTCGCTTTTTTCAATGCGTCTTCTTCGTCCTTGAAACGAATAACTGAAACGACCGGTCCAAAAATTTCCTCCCGGGCAATGGTCATTTGGTTAGTGACGTTTTCAAAAATTGTCGGCGTATAATAATAACCTCCGTCAGCTCCTTTAAAGCGCTCCCCGCCTGTTGTCAGTTGTGCTCCCTGCTCGAGGCCGGCAGCGACATATTGCTCGATTCTCTTCAACTGCTGCTCAGATACTTGTGGCCCCATTTGTGTAGACTGCTCGAGCGGATTGCCGACACGGATGCTCTGCACCTTTCTCACATACTCACTCATGAACTTGTCGTAGACGCTCTCCTGAACGAACAAGCGAGAACCAGCAGCGCATACTTGCCCTTGTGCAAAGTAGATGCCAAACATAGAGCCATTTACCGCATCTTCTATATTGGCATCCTCAAAAACAATATTCGGCGACTTGCCGCCAAGCTCAAGGCTTACCGGCTTTAAATTTTGACTGGCTGCCTGCATGATCAAGCGCCCTGTCGCAGTAGAACCGGTGAAAGCAATCTTATCTACTTGTGGATGAGAAGACAGTGCCGCCCCAGCATCCGCACCAAAACCAGGTACGACATTAATCACTCCATCCGGAATGCCTGCTTCTTGAAATAACTTCACCATTTCCAAAATACTGACAGGTGTCTGTTCTGCCGGCTTAATTACAATCGTGTTACCCGCAGCAAGTGCCGGTGCCAATTTCCACATTGTCAGCATAAGCGGGAAGTTCCACGGTACAATAGCGCCAATCACACCAAGCGGCTCTTTGAGTGTATAATTAAAACGGCCGGCCGGAGAAGCAAGCGTCTCTCCTTGCACTTTATTGGCAAGTCCAGCGTAAAACTCCAATACATCGATGGTAGCCGGCATCGCAATAAAGGTCGTCTCATTAATGGGCAGCCCATTGTCCTCTGACTCAATGGCTGCAAGTTTATTTGCATTTTCCCAAAGCAGCTGGGCCGCTTTATAAAGTAGCCGCCCACGATCGCTCGGAGCCATTTCTGCCCACGGACCGGATTCGAATGCACGGCGCGCTGCCTTGACAGCACGGTCAATATCTTCTTTTCCACCTTCCGCTACTATAGCATGGACTTCCCCTGTCCCCGGATTTACCGATTCGAATGTTTTTCCTAATGCGCTGTCTGTCCACTTCCCATCAATAAATAGCTGATATTGCTTTACCATTTATACTCCCGCCTTTCTTGCTGAATAAGCAAGTTCTAACAATTTCATAACCTCTTCTTCGTTTACCTCTCTCGGATTTACCATCGTGCTGATCTCTTCATTTAATGTTGCCTTCGCCAGCTGTTCAAACTGTTCACGTTTCACGCCAGCCTCTTCCAATGTAGGAATATTAATTGCCTTCGCCAGGCTTCTCACCGCTTCTACCGCTTGGTTGGCCGCTTCTTCATCAGAGAGCCCCCCTACCGGCAATCCCATCACCTGAGCAATATCTTTAAAGCGCTTCTGTACCGTTGCATCCTGAGCGTTATATTCCATCACATCCGGGAGCATGCATGCATTTGCTACACCATGCGGAAGACCGCAATACACGCTGAGCGGATGAGCAATGGCATGAACCAAACCTAGAAGAGCAGAGTTAAAGGCATAGGCTGCCATCATGCTGCCGAGCAGCATGTTTGTGCGCGCCTCGATATTGCTGCCGTTTTTATAAGCTTCTTCTAAGTTGTTATAAATAAGCTCCACTGCCTTTAAAGAGTTGATCTCACTCGGTACTGAAGCAAGCTTGGAAACATATGATTCAATTGCATGCGTAAGAGCATCCATACCAGTTGCTGCTGTGACAGCGGGCGGCAAACCCACTGTTAACTCTGGATCAACTAACGCAACATCTGCTCCGCAGTGGCGGCCGCCAATAACCATCTTTTTGGCTCCTTTTGTATCTGTAATAACCGTAACAGCCGTTACCTCGCTTCCAGTTCCAGCCGTTGTAGGAATAGCGATTAATGGCTTGGTTGGATTTTTCACCAGGTTCAACCCTTCATACTGATGGATCGGGCCCGGATTTGTCGTTAATACGTTAATTGCCTTGGCCGCGTCGATCGGACTGCCCCCACCAATGGCTATGATTGCGTCTACGTTTTCCTGTACAGCTAAATCAGCGCCTTCTTCCAAAATCGTATCTGGCGGGTTAGGCACAACATTGGCAAACTCTATAATGGTTACGCCGCTTTCTTCTAAATATGTAAACACCTGATCAATAATCCCTGCCTGCTTAACCCCTTGATCATATACACACAATACTTTTTTAGCATGTAATTCTGCGAGCACTTCCCCAATCTTTTTTACACTGCCCGCACCAAAAGTAACCTGGCTTGGAATACCAAATTCAAATTCCATTTCTCTCTCCCCTTTCACTCATTTACTCTCTTATTAGCAACTTCTGTGCCAATAGAACGTCCCTTGTGTTTATTGCCTTCGTAAGCACCGTTTTTTTCTACTGTCACAAAAAGTGACACTTTTTCTGTGTTACTCTGTGACATTGCCCCTTTTCGTGACAAGCAGTTTATAAAATAAATGGATTATAGTATAATTATTAGAAAATTCATTACTTTATAGTGAGGCGAGACCCAAAAGATGATTAGAAATGCGCTGAACGATAAGCAAACATGGCTAAAATATTCTTGGAGACGCTGTCAAGACCTTGGGTTCGACCGGAACGGCAAGCCCATTTTTTATCAAGCGGAAGGAAATTTGCTTAAGGAGTTACTGGAGAAAAATGAAAGACTCATTCGTGCCTCAGAAGCCGTATTCCGGCAGCTCGATCAATTTCTAAAAGACTATCACTATCGAGCAGACCTGCTTGATCATGAAGGCTACATTTTGCATTCGTATGGAGTAATAAGTGAACCTGGCCTCATGAATAATCCTGCGCTGGCAATCGGCACATGCTGGGGAGAAACTTTTCGCGGAACAAATGCAGTCAGCTTCAGCATTGAGCACAAAATGCCCGTCAATATCCATGGAAGTGAGCACTTTTTTCTAGAAAATCAAGTGCTGACTTGTTCGGCAAGCCCTATTTTTGATGAGGCCGGACAAGTGACCGCAGTCGTCAACTTCAGTTCACGCAGTTCGAATATACAGGATAATGCTTTAATTATGGCTATGCTTGCTGCCGATGCGATTGGTTATCGGCTGCTAACCGAACATGTAAAAGTAGAAAATGAACTGCTTATCCGGGAAACAGAAAAACTAAGCAGCTCCCACTCCCAAGGGATTGTCACTGTAAATGCAGACAGTCACATTATTTATGCTAACAAAAAAGCAAAGAAGCTGTTGGGAAACAATTGTATTGGAACCGTTTTCAATCCCTCTTCGTTACATACAGAATCTATTTATCCAACATCCGGTTATTGTTCAAGACGTTCCTACATGATCAAGCCTCACACCTCTGCCCGTAAAAGTTACACCTTTGACCGGATGATTGCCGAATGCCCGAAAGTTAAACAGGTCATCCAACTCTCCCAGAGGGCAGCGGCTACCGATTTTTCACTTTTTATTCATGGAGAAAGCGGAACAGGCAAAGAATTATTTGCTCAATCCGTTCATCAGGCAAGCATGCGTGCAGACAAACCTTTTGTCGCCGTCAATTGCAGTGCTTTAGCTAAAAATTTAATTGAGAGCGAACTCTTCGGCTATAAAAAAGGCGCTTTTACAGGAGCGGACCATGCTGGCAGTCTCGGAAAATTCCGCGCGGCGGACGGGGGCACTCTCTTCCTCGATGAAATTGGCGACATGCCGCTGCAAGCACAAAGCGCACTTCTTCGTGTTCTTGAGGAACGGGAAGTGATGCCCGTCGGTGATCATCAGACTTATCCTGTTGATGTTCGCATCATTGCAGCTACTCATCGAAATTTACTGGAGGAAACGAAAAAAGGGTCATTCCGTGCCGACCTTTATTATCGTTTAAATGAAATCTGCCTAAACATTCCCCCATTGAGAGAGCGGGGAGACATTATTCAGCTCGCCCGCCATTTTCTCACAGGGCTATCCGGCCGCTCTCAGCAATTTACTAATGAAGCAGAAAACATGCTGCTTAGCTATGACTGGCCCGGCAATGTCCGCGAGTTAAAAAATGTTGTGACACAGGCTAGTTTTCTCGCTGATGGCCGTTGGATTGATACTCATCACTTAAAATTGCAGACAACACCGAAAAGAGCATCGACAGTCGCTGCTCCGAGCTTTCCACCCTCGGCCTATACGTTGGAGGAAGCGGAAAAGCTACTAATCGAACAAGCTTTAAAAACACATAACAGCAACATTTCGCAAGCTGCCAAACAGCTAGGCATATCAAGAAATACGCTTTATCGTAAATTGAAAGCCTATGAATATACAGAATAAACAGCAAAGCTGAGTCGGCAATTCCGCTCAGCTTTGCTGTTTATCATTTGGCTTTTCCCGGTTATATCCACGCTCGCCGTAAGGTTCCAATTTGGCGAGCCACTTGTCCTCCAGTCTCTCCAGCTCTTTCTTTTCGTCAAAATAGCCCGTTTCTTTCTTTTTTAAGACCTCCAGCACTTCAAATTCAAAAGTATCTTTGCCAAACTCTTTCCACTCACTTTGCAGATGTTTATTTGTGTTTGTGCCCACCTCTAATTCAAAACGTTTTCCATTGAGCGTTTTTAAATTTCTTGTACTGCCGATAAACACCTTGCCATTCTTCTTATTTTTAATCTGGTAAATGCCCGCTTCAATTTTCGTTTCTTTATATTGTTGTTTTAGTATTTTTTTTTGATCCATGATGGATGCTCCTTTGTATCTTTATTGTTTTAACCAATACTCACTACCATCTGCCTGCCTGTCTAAAAAGCCATATTCAATTAAATAACGTCTGAGCAACACATAATCGCCATAAATAACTTTTAAGCGTTCATTTACTTCTTTTTCACTATATCGTTTACCAGAGTGGAATTGTTTCGCTATTTCTCTGAGTACGATCAGCTTTTGTTTTTCTTTTAAAGAAAATGTGGTTAACGAACCATTTTGAAAATACTTCTCCAGTACAAATGCCCGTTCTTCCTCAGTTATGTTATAACGGTCATCAATCATCACTGCGGTTGGAGGAACATCCACAAAAGTAGGAGCATGCTCATCTTTTTCCTTCAACAGCTCCATAAGCGTTAAAAAAACTTTTGCCTGCCGTTCTTTTTCCTTTAAAGTAAAGCGATGGTTCCGTATAGTTGATGCACTGCCAATTTCCATTTCTCGCTGAATGTCTGCATCGCTTTTTCCTTCGTAAAACAACTGAAGGAGTCTATTCTGATGTTCGGTTAACCCTGTAATTTTTTTATTAAGACCAATAAGATACGAGAAAACTGATTCATGCTCTTCTTTAATGTGAAGCTGCATATATCGTTCCGCTTCATAGAATGTTCCTTCATGCGGATAAATAATTCCCTTTTCCAAGCTCTCCCCACAAAGCAAACAAACACAATGACTCCCTTCGTAAACATATCCGCGTTTTAATTCTTCCAATGAAGCGTTCCAAAACCGCTCTGCGTTACCCATAAAACAAACAACCTTTCTCAACATTTACTATTTAATAAACATATTATTAAAATGTTTATAATAAGTCAATGATTTGTTTTTAACAGCAACATAAATAAGCCCCGGGCATGTCACTTGCCCGGGGCTTATTTAACCATTGCTAACCAGTTCTACCAGTGTGCTTTCCCTGCTGAAATTCTTTTTATAGCACTTTGCTTAAGAACGCTTTCGTCCGCTCATGCTGGGGTTTTCCGAATAGCTCTGACGGTTTATTTTCTTCAACGATATACCCGCCGTCCATAAAAATGACACGGTCACCCACTTCCCGGGCAAAGCCCATTTCGTGAGTAACGACCACCATCGTCATCCCTTCTTGGGCAAGCTGCTTCATTACCGCAAGCACATCCCCGACCATCTCCGGGTCAAGCGCGGAAGTGGGTTCATCAAACAGCATAATCTTCGGATTCATCGCCAGTGCCCTCGCAATGGCAACTCGCTGCTTTTGACCGCCTGATAATTCGCCAGGATAGCTTGTCGCCTTTTCTTGCAGTCCAACCTTTTCCAACAATTCATGTGCTTTTTTGATCGCTGCTTCTTTACTGTTGTTAAGCGCTTTCATTGGCCCGAGTATAATGTTCTCTACTACTGTCATGTGAGGAAAAAGGTTGAACTGTTGAAATACCATGCCTACTTCTTGTCTTACTTTGTTGATATTTACTTTTGGATCCGTAATATCATAATTGTTAATAACTACGCTTCCGCCCGTAATCGTCTCAAGCCGGTTTAGACAGCGAAGAAAAGTGCTTTTACCTGAACCGGATGGCCCAATCACGCATACTACTTCCCGCTCCTCAATAGCAGCATTAATATCTTTTAGCACCTCCAACGAACCAAATGATTTTTTTAAGTTCTTTACTTCAATCATGCTCATCGTAATTCAAATCTCCTTTCAAGGAAATTACCTAATACGGATAATAAATAAATAACGACAAAATAAATAATTCCAACAACGAGCCAGATTTTAAACGCTTCAAACGTTGCAGAAACCTGAACAGATCCCTGCTGCATTAAATCAGCGATGCCGATAATTGATAAGAGCGAAGTATCTTTTAAACTGATAATTGACTGATTTGTCAAAGCTGGTAGCATTCTTCGGAACGCCTGCGGTAAAATAATATAGCGCATCGTCTGAATACCTGTTAAGCCAATAGATCTGGAAGCTTCCGTTTGTCCTTTGTCTATCGATTGGATGCCTGCTCGGATAATTTCAGCAAAATAGGCACCAGCATTAATTGCAATGGTTATGACGCCAGCAGTTGTCCTATCAAAGGAAATCCACTCCAATGAGTTCAAACCAAAGTAAATGAAAAATAGCTGAACCAGAAATGGTGTGCCACGGATAGCATCAATAAAGATTTTGGCAATCCAGTTCAAAATCTTTAGCGGGGCAAGCCGAAAGAGTGCCATGATTAGGCCAAGAATGAATCCTAAAATGATAGCAATGACAAAGATATAAAGGGTGACTTGAAGTCCCTTCATTAAATACGGCAATGAATTAGTAATTGTCTCCATTACGCTCTCTCCTTCTAAGAAGAAAGCGCGCTATCTGCGCGCTTCCAAGCTGATAATGTTCGAATATGCTTGATCTTCACTTTCCAGGTGACCCATCTACACGCTTCTCAACTTTCTTTACTCCGCAAGATACGTGTTCAAAATCTCCTCGTATTTTCCATTTTCTTTTAATTCAGCCAATCCTTTATTGATTTTCTCAAGAAGTTCTTTGTTTTCACCTTTCAAGACAGCAATTCCGTACTGATCACCATTCAAGCGGTCGCCGACGATTTTCAAACCAAGATCCTTTTGGGCAATGGCATAAGCAATGACTGGATAATCTTCAATTAAAGCGTCCGCATTGCCATTGGCTACTTCTTGAAACATGGCTGGGCTATCATTAAACTGTGTCACTTTAAAGCCTTCTTTGTCAGCATTTTCTTGAGCAAACTTCGCGCCAATCGTCCCTTTTTTCACAGCTACTGTTTTTCCTTTTAAATCACTGACACTCTTAATGCTGCTGTTATCTTTTTTTACAACAAGCGTAATGCCAGCATCAAAATATGGCTCTGAGAAATCAACCACTTTCTTTCTTTCATCAGTGATACTCATTCCTGCAATCGCTACATCTAATTGTCCCGCTTGCATAGCCGGTATAATTCCCCCAAAGTCCATCGGAGAGAGCTTAATCTTGAAATCTTGGCTTTCGGCAATGGCATGGATTAAATCAATATCAATTCCCTTGTACTCACCGCCCTCCTCATATTCAAATGGAGGATACGTCGTATCTATCCCCACTGTGTACTCCTTTTTTTCTTCCCCTTTTTTCCCGTCCCCGTTTGTGCTGGCCGTTTTGTCTCCACCACATGCTGCAAGCATGAAAATGAATACAAGCATGAAACTTACCAAACTAAATTTCTTCATCCCATCCACTCTACTTTCCTATTTATTTATCGGCTAAATGTTGCCAATATACAGAATAATATGAATATAATCTACAGAATCAGCCGGCAATTTAATGTATGACCGGGCCATTTGTTTTATGTACCCTCCAGCTGTTTCCATATATATTCTAATACTTTTTTCGACATTTCATTGTAGATTCCTGCCTCTATATGTAAAATGTAACTGTTGTGCCTTGAGGGCTTATCCTTTTTTAGGAATTTGTTTGAAGCAATCAGGTGACGGCTACAATAAGAATTATAGGTGCATTCTCCCTTTTCACTACAATTAGTAAACGGAAAATAGGTGTAACTTATGCTGCGTATTAACAAGGAAAAACTCTTTCAATTTATTAAAATCGGCTTTCCAGTTATTTTATTTATAATTGCTTTAATAGAGATCAAACAGTTTGCTAACGGGCTAGATATTCGCTTGATCCGTTCCGAGATAAAGCATTTAAATTCGGTAGAGACGGCCCTTATTTTACTTGTGCCTTTCTGCGGTATCTTTCCAATGTTTTTTTATGATGCTGTTTTAGTTCGTGTTCTGAATATTAAAATCCAAACAAAAAAGCTCATAAAACAATCGTTCATTACTAATTCTTTTTCCAACTTAATTGGTTTTGGCGGCCTCGTGGGAGTGATGCTCCGGACTTATTTTTATAACAAGCATGATTTGGATAAGCGAAGGCTTCTAACATCTATTACTTCTGTTTCACTCTTTTATTTAACAGGCATTTCTTTGATTGCGTGGACGATCCCCACTGCTTACAAAGACTTTCCACTCATTGTTGATACAAAGTGGCTGTTTTTAGCTGTGCTGGCAGTTGGATTATATTTGCCTCTTTTCTCCCTTTTTTATTTTTATCAAAACCGACAGGGAAAAGACTCTTTAATCAATCTCCGGTCTGCTGTCACTCTTTTACTCGTTTCACTGCTGGAATGGTCCTTAGCTTTCTCAGTTATTTGGATATTGAGCATTATACTGGATATCCCTCTGCCTTTTTATGAACTTGTGCCTGTTTTTATTATCGCTTCCTGTGCAGGTATAGCCAGTATGATCCCTGGAGGACTCGGATCGTTTGACTTGGTTTTTATATGGGGAACACAGAATTTAGACATACTGGATGAAAAAGTTCTTGTGATGCTTATCTTTTACCGTGCAGGTTATTTCTTGCTTCCATTTTTGCTGGCTGCAGCCCTATTTGTAAAAGATTATTGGAACAAATGGAATCAATCGTGGGACAACTTGCCAAACACCATTATCCAGAACATCAGCCATGTTTTGCTGACTGTTCTTGTATTTGTTTCAGGACTCATTTTGCTCTTATCTGCAGCTGTGCCAGGGATTCTAGAAAGGATAAAGATTGCTCATGAAATTTTATCTTTCCCTATCATGAATCTCTCTCATCAGCTTTCAGTGGCCGCTGGTTTTATTTTACTCGGCCTGTCACGGGGAATTAATTACAACGTGAAACGTGCCTATCAACTGACGATGATCGTTTTAGGCTTCGCTGCGCTTTTCTCGCTGTTTAAAGGAATTGATTATGAGGAAGCCATTTTTATGCTAGCGGTTGCCCTTCTTTTAAAAGCTTCGAAAGGCAGCTTTTATAGAGAAAGCTATGTGCTCACCTGGGGCAAGGCTCTGTTTGATCTCACTGTGTTTTTGATCATCACTTCCATGTATTTATTGATTGGCTATTTTAATCTGCCTTCGGCAAAGCTCAATGTACCGAAAGCATTAGCTCCTTACATCATTACTAGTTACACCGATTTATTTCTTAGCGCGGCCATTGGCTTGCTTATCGCCTTTTTTATTTTAACTATCGGCTACCTGATCCGTAAGCCTAGGCTATGGATTCCAGAGACATCAGCAGCTCAAGAAGAAGAAATTTTCAATCACCTTTCCAACTATAAAGGAAATGTGCTGGCTCATTTGATTTTTCTGCATGATAAATATGTGTACTGGAACAAGGAAAAAACAGTGCTGTTTTCCTATCAGAAATATGCTGATAAGTTAGTTATTCTCGGCAATCCAATCGGGGAAGAAGCAGACTTTCCTCGTGCAATTGGGGAATTTCTAAAAATGGCCGATCTTTACGGCTACACACTCACTTTTTACGAAGTGAGCAATGACATGCTCCCTCCTCTTCATGAATATGGCTATGATTTTTTTAAACTAGGTGAGGAAGCGGCTGTTCATTTAGAAAGCTTTACTTTGTCAGGAAAAAAGATGAAAGGAGAAAGGGCGGTAAAAAATAAATTTGAACGAGAGAATTACCGCTTTGAAATAATTGACCCTCCCTTTGAAAAAGAACTCATAGCTGAACTGAACGACGTCTCACAGCAGTGGCTGCAAGGAAGAGAGGAAAAAGGATTTTCTCTTGGCTTTTTTGATGAATACTATCTCAACAAAGCAAAAATAGCTATCTTGAAAACAGCCAACCATGAGATAGTAGGATTTGCAAGCCTCATGCCAATATACGACGGCGGACGGACTATCTCTGTAGATCTAATAAGATTTCAGCCAGGTGCTCCTGCTGGCACTATGGACTTTATCTTTCTTTCCTTGTTCGAATGGTCGAAAAGCCAAGGCTATCTATTTTTCCACTTGGGAATGGCCCCACTTTCTAATGTAGGCACCTCCAAATTTTCTTTTTTAAGTGAAAAAATTGCTGCCCAAATCTTTTTACACGGCCAGTTTTTTTACCAGTTTCAAGGCTTAAGAAAGTTTAAAGAGAAGTATACGAATTCCTGGGAAGCGAAATATCTTGCCTATCGAAAAAAATCTTCCTTGCCTTTTACCATGGCACAAATTACTTTTTTAATTAGCAAGAGAAGAAAAGCACAATAAAGGGACTAGCACTCGCCAGTCCCTTTCATTATTCCGCTTTATACACACCATGTTTCACAATATCGAGGTAAGCATCAAGCTCACTCATTAACAGTTCCGGGTTCTCAAAAAAGTTATATTGCTTATTTTTTTGAAGCGTCTGATATTTTGCTGAAAGCTGCTCTACGATAAAGGCTGTCATTTGGATGACCCTTTCCTTAGACACTCCTGGCCGCAGCCTGCTCTCATCGATCAATTCTTTCGGGTACAAGCGGCTTTGCATCAAAGCAATTCCATAGGTTTCATGCTTTCTTCTTAATAAATCCTCAATCTCTGATTTAACCACTTTCGGCGGGTGCAACAGAACATCCGTGATAAACTGCATCTCTTGTTTATAAGGAGCTGTCACTTCTTGTTTCAACCAGACAGCTTCTTTAATCCGTTCAAAAAAATCATCAGATCGGATATCATCAAGTGACTCTACCGTTTTTTTCGTTGTCAGATCAATCACATGGGATGCGAGATATACATACAGATTTTTTTTGCTTTTAAAATAGTGAAAAAGAATCCCTTTAGAAATACCGGCCCGGCTTGTAATAATATCGGTAGATGCTTTTTCATAGCCATTTTTCACAAACTCTTCAATGGCTACTTTCAATATTAAATCTTTTTTAGCCTGAGGCTGCTTTTCAAAAGCTTCATACAATGCTGAACACCTCGTACTTTCATTATTAAACAGAAATATCTTTTCTCTTATATACCATAAACGCAGCAAAGAGACTAAGCAAGCATACCATTACCATAATTAATGAGTAAGCAGGCTCCAGCTTGTGATCGTTAATAATAGAAGCGGCCTCAATGTAATAAAACGGACTCATATATTTCACTACATTCAGTTCCTCTGAGAGACCTGACATCATGTTTAAAAAATAAGTGATGATGACTACAGCAATAGAGACAGCCAATGTATTTCTTGTTTTTCTCATAACAGCCGATAGCAAATAGGAGAGAGCTGCAAAGGTGAGATGAAGCAGGAGTGCTCCGATTACTAATAAAGTAAATGTTTTGTACGGCACCTCATATCCTTTTGCCAATTGGAAGCCTATCAGACTAGCCACAGCTACTACTATGTTTAAAATAAACACATTAAGAATCACAACAGCAGCTTTTTGTCCCACAATTTCATTTCTCGTTACCGGCTTTGATAACAAGAACTCAACTGTTTTGTCGTTTTCCTCCTTGGCCAGCATATTGGAAGCCAATATGGCTGCATAAATACTTCCGAGCAGCGTTGTCATCATGTATACTTCTATTCCATAAAAACCTATTAATGTACTAAGGCTGAGCTCGTTCATCTTAAATAGATCTTTCATTGAATCCGGATAGGCCTCGAATAATTTCTCCATGTCTTCTTGCTGCTCAGCAAATTGAGGAAAAATACTTAGCAGCCAAATAACCAGCCCCCCTAAAATCAAGCTCCAGATAATTAATGATTTGCGGCTACGCTTCCATTCCCTTTGAATAATCATGTATACATACTCCCCTCAGCTTTCGTAATAATGCATAAAGATTTCTTCAAGCGACGGCTCCTCTATCAACACGTCCTGCAGAGGCAAGCTGTTCAATTGCTGGAGAAGCCATTGAATGTCTCCATTGTAGAGAAGTTTGAGTTCGTTCCTTTTCACTTCGCGGCTGATCACTCCGTCGAATTCTATTGAAAGCTGATCAGCGCCTTCCATTGCAATTGTCACGTTCTTCATTTTATTTTTCGTTAAGCTTTCCATCGTTTCTACTTTCACAAGCTGGCCTTCTTTGATAATGGCCACACGATCACACATCTTTTGCACTTCGCTTAAAACATGAGAAGAGAAAAAAATCGTTGCCCCGCGCTTTTGCTCTTGATGCAGCAAGTCAAAGAAATGATGCTGCATCAATGGGTCAAGTCCACTTGTCGGTTCATCTAAAATAATAAGCTGTGGTTCATGCAAAAGCGCTTGGACAATGCCCACCTTTTTGCGGTTTCCGAAAGAAAGATCCTCGATTTTCCTATTTAAATTCAAATCAAGTATGGTAGCCAAGTCCTTCATTCTTTTCTCTTTAAAGTTTTTATGAAAGCGGGCCGAGTAAGTCAATAAGTCAATCACTTTCATATCATCATAGTAATGAACTTCAGATGGCAAATAGCCGACGTGCCGACGAATTTCCTTCGATTCTTTCACGATATCTTTTCCAAAAATAGTAGCATGACCGCTCGTCGGATAAATAAAGTTCAACAACGTGCGAATCGTTGTGCTTTTCCCAGCTCCATTCGGACCGATAAACCCAAAGATCTCTCCTTCTTCGATCGAGAAAGAAACATCTACAATCCCCCGATTGTTTTTATATGATTTCGTTAAGTTATGAAGCTCTACAATTCCCACTGTATCTCTCCCCCTCTTCCTATGCCTCTCTTATTGACTGATCAGTCAACATAACCATACTATCCATTGACTAATCAGTCAATGTTTTTATTGGAGTTTTTATCTCGTTGTACATGAAATTTAACTTTTTCACCGCCTAATCACACCAAAACTTCACAAATAATGGATACAATAAGAAGAGAAAGTGAGGGATATATATGAATGGATTAACGGTAATGATCATAGATGATGAAGAAACAATGAGGCAGCTTTTAAAAACCTTTTTGGAGAAAGAAGGCTATGCCGTTATGGAAGCATCCAACGGAATAGATGCTCTTTCTGCTATCGATAAGCAAGTACCTGATTTATTAATAGTAGATGTCATGATGCCGTATATGGATGGCTTTACTTTCGCAGCAGAGATCAAAAGAAGATATGATTTACCGCTTATTTTTTTATCAGCTAAGGGAGAAGAATGGGATAAAATTCATGGCTTAAAACTGGGGGGCGATGATTATATCGTAAAGCCTTTTCACCCTGGTGAGCTGCTAGCCAGGATTGAATCTGTTTTAAGAAGAACCAATCCTTCTTCCCGGCAAACAAATCGCTATACGATCGGACCGCTCACTCTTGATATGCAATCTTACAAAGTAACAGTGAATGGGCGCTCTCTCTCATTAACATTAAAAGAATATGAGCTGCTTTCTTGGTTAGCACAGCATCCAGGAAAAGTTTTTTCGCGGGAACAACTGCTTCATTCCGTTTGGGGTGAGGAATACAACGGCAGCGAGAGAACGGTGGATACTCATGTGAAGACATTGCGGTTAAAGCTAAAGGATCAGTCTGCTCTCATTCAAACTGTCTGGGGAATCGGTTATAAATTTGAGGTGTCCTAGTGAGAAAGAATTTTACATTAAGTCAAAAGGTGCTATTTCTTATTTTGTCCTGTATCGTCTTCACCATTGTTTTCGCTTTCTTCTTTTTGCACTTTTTGTATAAAGACTTGTACTTGAATAGCATAAGGGAATCGGTCATTTATCAGGGCGAAAGGACAGCTTCCCACTATCACTACGGTACTTTAAGTAAAGAAATTATTGAAAAAATTCATTGGTACAATGTCGTATCTGAATACGAGATTATTGCAGTTGACAATTTGGACGAGCTCTCCACTTACTTTCCTTATAAAATCAACTATGAAGCGCTTGTCAACAAACAAGACCAAAAGCGGTTAGAACAAGGCAACTATGTCATGAAAGAGGGCTATGTAAAAGAATTTAAGCGGGAAATTATCGGCGCCATCTTCCCTATTATGGGCGAAACGGGACTGATCGGATTTATTTATATTTACGTGCCGCTGGCAGCTATTCAAGAAGTATTCCAGGGCAGCCTGCCCATCTTAATTTTAACAGGCACTATATTTTTCTTGCTCTTGTTTCTTGTCGTTAACCGGATCCGACAATCACTCTTTCAGCCGCTCACAGAAATTCAGCAATTCTCACAAGAGGTATCTAAGGGGAATTATTCGAATCGCCTGCCCATTCGTGCCAACGATGAGGTTGGTCAGCTCGCAAAAGCCTTTAACAAAATGAGTTCTTCCTTGGAAAAGCAGGATATCCGGAAAAAAGAGTTTTTATCCAATGTCGTCCATGAGTTAAGAACACCATTAACTTACATCAGCGGTTATACACAGGCGTTAAAGCAGGAAATATATACTTCGCCCGAAGAAGCCCAGCAGTATTTGAATACGATTGAAAAAGAAACCGATCGCCTAAAAAAATTAATCCATGATTTAGTTGATCTTGATCATCTCCAGGAAAGCATGTACGTGCTCGATAAGGAACCTATCGCTGTCGCCCAGCTGCTGTTAGACACGCTCCACTTGTTTGACATTCACACGAGTGAAAAAAAGATTAGAACGGAAGTGAATTTCCAGGAAGATCTCATCATTGACGGTGATGCAAAGCGAATTCAGCAGGTTATTTACAACATACTGGATAACGCCATTAAATATTCCTTTAAAGAAAGCACCCTAATCATTGACTTAAAAGCAGAAGATAACGACATGCTCCTACAAGTAATCAATCAAGGCATCAGCATTCAAGAGGAAGATCTCTCACGCATAGGTGAACGCTTTTTTCGCACAGATAAAGCCAGAAGCCGGGCAACCGGTGGAACCGGCCTTGGCCTCTCTATCGTAAAAGAAATTGTCAGGCTGCACGGCGGAACTTTTTCCATTCGCAACGGACGGGCAGCCCAAGAAATCATTGTTTCTATCCGCTTGCCGTTGCTTGTTGATCCTGTTGTTTAAAAATTGCTAAGGATTTCTCACATAAACTTCACAACCATCGTTTACGCTTGGTTCAAGTATTCTTTTTTTCCAGGCGATGAGTGATGGACGAAAAGAGGTGCGCAGCATGAAGAAAATATGGCTGCTTATACTAAGTATGACATTAATCGCGCTTTCGGGCTGCGGCTTGGATAAAACCAAGCCCTATCAAATGAAATCATTCACCTTTACTAATCAAAATGGAAAAGCGTTTGGCAGCGAAAGCCTGAAAGGAAAAGTGTGGGTCGCTAATTTTATCTTTACCAATTGCGACACTGTCTGTCCACCGATGACAGCCAATATGGCTGCTTTGCAAAAACGCTTGAGAGCAGAAGACCTTCCTGTGGAGCTTGTCTCCTTCAGTGTCGATCCGGCTGTGGATACACCGAACAAGTTAAAAAAGTATATAGCTGGTTTTACAGAAGATGAGTCGAATTGGCAGATGCTCACTGGTTATACTCAAGAGCAAATCGAGACGTTCGGCAGAGAGGAATTTCAAACGCTCATTCAAAAACCCGAATCATCGAATCAGGTCATTCATAACACAAACTTTTACTTAGTGAATCAACATGGAGAAATTGTAGAGGAGTACAGCTTTACCTTAGGAGCCCACAGTGATGACATGATTAAAGACATAAAAAAAACCTTGTCAAATAGCTGAGGCTCTTTTCATTAAAGACTGATAAATTGGAGGAATGGATATGAAGAAACTATTCTGGATGATAGCCGTCGTCTTTGCTATGACGGCACTAGCTGCATGTAATAGCGGGGCAGATAAGAAGGAAGTGGAGAAACCAAAGGCGGTACAGAAAAAGGTAGAGCCGCTGGAAGCAGTACTTGATGTTCCCGAAAAAGCAGCTGTTAACGAAAATATCGCTATGAAAGCCACTGTATCGCAAGGCGATGAAAAAGTAGCCGATGCTGATGAAGTGAAGTTTGAGGTATGGGAAGAAGGCAAAAAAGAAGAAAGCAAAATGATCAAGGCAAAAAACAATAAAGACGGCACATACGAAGCAAAAACTGCTTTTGACCATGATGGACTCTTTACTGTACAAGTACATGTGCAGGCAAGAGACCTTCATACAATGCCTTTAAAGCCAGTGACTGTCGGAAAAGGGGTAACTGAAAATCACCATGAGCATGAAAAACAAGCCGGACACAGTCATGATCACGGAGAGCATGCAGAAGGCTTTGCTATGCACTTCATGGCGCCTGAAAATGTAAAAGCGAATGTCCCCACTTCATTAACCGTTCATTTGCAAATGAAAGAAGCGCCTTTGGAAAAAGCACAAGTCCGCTATGAAATCTGGAACAAGGCCAATCCTGATAAGCACGATTGGGTGGATGTAAAAGAAACGAAACCTGGCGAGTACTCTGGTGCCTATACATTCGCTGCAGCTGGCGAGTTTACTGTAAAAGTTCATGTAGAAAACAAAGAGGGCTTGCATGAACATGAAGATCACCAAGTAAAAGTAGCTCAATAGCATGTGAACAGCCTGCAAGTATATAATGTCTACCGATAAAAGCCCATCTAGCAGATGGGCTTTTATCGTGTATTAATTATTGATATACTTCTCAAATATTTCTCCGAAATCCTTTAAGTGATATTGCTCTCGGACAGATGTCATCCATGTAAAACCGAAGTCGGTCAATTCCCGATAAGTAGTTCCTAATTGTTTTTCATCTGTGCGTGAGTTCTGCAAAATACTTGCTGCTTTATCAAGGCTTTTTGAAGCCATATCTATGTATACGCTGTTCTCGTGAGTAATCTCTGCAATGCGCAGCAAAGCTTTGTATAAATCTTTTAATTGTTCAATTTGGTCTTTTCGAACATCAATATCAAATGCCTGATTTCCTAGTTGGAATTTAATTTCAACATCCATATCAATTTTACCCGCTGTTTCAAGCACAACATTAGAGATTCTATGCTGAGCATACGGATAACGTTTTAACGTTCTTTTAGAAGACACTGCGCTTTCCCCATCTACATGGATCAAAGCGAGGTTCGTAAAACAGTATTCATCTGCTTTCGTTTTAATTAAAAAATAAATTTTTTCATCATCTTCATGCATCACATAGTCATCAGCATCTGTCTTATCATAATCCGCCGGTGAAATAATCGTTCCAATGTCCGATAAGCCAAGTGCATCGGCAGCCATTTTCTTAAACATTCACTTATCCTCCCCTTAAAAATCACAAATTAAATAGCCTTCTTTCCAATTTTAACAAGAGCTTTTTGTTAAGCAAACTCTTTTTTCATCAACTAATAAAAATAAACATTTGTGGGCCAGACGTCTGTCATGAACTATCTCCAGATGAATAAAGTGGCAAACGGCCCGATAAAAAAGAAAATTGATCCCCCTCCACTCCAGGAAAAGAAGTCAGACAAATAGAGAGGCTCCTTCAATCGATAGGATAGTGGAATAGACCATTAAACCCTCTTCTGTTTTTGCCAATTGCATTGGCAAGCCTGATAAATGAACACTCACTCTTTTTCACATACAGCAATCACACACTTCTAAAAATTAAAATCATCATCCAGACAATTTGCCAAGAAAGATTTGAATATTATCCTAAAAGTCTGTCTTTTTTGCTGTTCATCCAATATAATATATCTAAATGATATATAACTAATTGATATAAGGAGATACAATGGCAAGAGAAAATCAAACAAAGTATGCAATACTTGGGCTACTTACGACTGGATGCCGCTCTGGGTATTCTATCAAACAAATGATTGATGGAAGTTTAAACTACTTTTGGAAAGTCAGCTATGGACAAATATATCCTACTCTAAAACAGCTGGTTGATGAAGGGTTTGCAACGGTAGAAACAACTTTACAAGACAAAAAACCTGATAAAAAAGAGTATTATATAACGCCCAAAGGAAAGCAAGCTCTCCAAGAGTGGATTCAGGCGCCTTTCAAAGAGCTACCAACGGAAAAAAATGAATTTTTACTTAAGCTGTTTTTTAGCCAGCACGAGGAGAAGAACATTATTTATGCTCAGCTCTCAGAATACTTAAAAAAGCTCCATGAGCGATATCAGACCTATCAAAGCATTGAACACATGATTAATAGCAGCTATGCTGACAAACACGAGGCCCAATTTTGGCTTATGACATTGGACTATGGAAAAAGGACAACAAAAGCAGCGATTGAATGGTGTGAGTGTTGTATGAAGAAAATTGACCAGTTATAGGAGGGATCATATGCCTAAAAAAATTTTTCCCGGACGTTACACTGCCAGTTCAAATGAGGAGGTTGTCGTATTTATTATCGGTATGCGAGTGAATAAATGGTGGGCTATTCATAAATGGCTGCCCGTATTCAAAGCCATGCCAGCTATGATTCGAGAGCTGTATACAAATAAAGATCTTGGCTTTTTGTCTATGGAATCGTTTTTTGGACTGCGAACAACTATCATGGTGCAATATTGGCGTTCTGCAGACGAATTGATGGATTATGCAAAAGGACAGAACCACCTTACCGCATGGAAAGAGTTTAATCAAAAAATCGGAAACAATGGTGTGGTAGGCATTTATCATGAGACATATATTGTTCCTAAAGGACAATACGAATGTATGTATGGAAACATGCCCGCTTATGGATTGGCACGGGCTACAGGCCATCAAGCCATCACACCAGAATTGCATTCCGCCCGACAGCGCCTGGATGCAGGTTTATAAAAGATCCATTACTGGCCGATCAATCCTTGACACAAAAAAAGAGCGTCGCTTTAGAGACGCTCTTTACTTTGTTCTATAAGGTTCCATACCTTTATAAGCTTTATCAAGCATTTCTTCAGATGCTACAAAAAATACCCCTATTAAAAAGACGAAAACTGCTCCTACAACTGCCCCAATGCCCATAGGAGTTAACACACTGGAATCGCTTCCAAAGAAACCGATTAAGAAAGTTAAAATCCCAAGAGCAAGCACTGTACCACCGATGTACTTTACTGCATTTAACATCTTCCGTTTAGTTTCCATTTTATCCATCTCCCTTTCTTCTATTATTTCTCAAATTCACATTTTTGTCAATAATTTTTTCTAATTTAGACACATCTTTTATATATATTACTATTGACTTTTCCGTTTGTTCATAAAACTAAAATCTATTTATTCCATAATAATTATCATTAGGAAAAATTTACCTGACGGTAGGTTTCTTACCGGTTTACCTTATAAAATAAGAGATTAATATATTGCATATTCCTATCCAGGTAGTTTACCTGTATAATATATAGAGAAAATATAGAATTTATGCAGGATGGTGAATTCCAGTGCCAATACCTACTGATCATTCAAAGCTGGTAAGAAAATCAGCAAAAGAAAGCGCATTCAGCCAGCTGCTACAATGGATTATTGACGGCACCTTGCGTCCGGGCGAAAAATTGAATGACAAAGAGCTTGCTGAGGCTTTAGGTGTCAGCAGAACTCCAATTCGTGAATCGCTGCAGCTTCTTGAAGCACAAGGATTTGTAGAAATGTACCCAGGTAAATCAACACAAGTGACAAGAGTGGAAGAAGAATCAATGAAAGATATCCTCCCACCCTTAGCAGCATTACAAGCATTGGCAGCTGAACTGGCTGTCCCCCATTTAACAGATGAAGCAACCCTGCTGCTAGAAATGACAAATGAACAATTAGCTGAGGCTGTACGTTCAAAAAATTACTTTGGTGCTCTAAAAATTGATGAAGAGTTTCACCAAATTATTGTCGATACAGCCAATAACCCTTATCTTCTTAAAATGATTCCATCTTTACAATCACATGTTCGGAGATTATTTTTTCACAGTTCGCTTGTTTTAACGGAAAAGACGATAGAAGAACATGCAGCGATCATTAAACACTTAAAGGATCGGGATGCTACAGGGGCTGCGGCAAGCATGAGGAAGAACTGGCTTCGTTCGATCGAAGAATTTCGCTCGCTCAAATCACTATAAACATAAAAGCCGGCTCCCTCTCAAGAGAGGGAGCCGGCTTTTATTAAGCTTCAACAGTTGATAACTTTTGAAGACGGACAATCACTCCTGTAATGACGATTACGATTAAAACTGGCAACAACCAGCCAAGTCCCTGGCCGTATAACGGCAATACTTGCTCGTAAAATGACACTACCGCTTTCATCCAATTAAAGTATGGAATGCTGAATGAATCACAGAATGTTTTGAGGCCATCGATTGTACTGATTAGCAATGCTACTATTGTGGCTGCTACATAAACAACCCGTGAATGATTAAACAATGGCGATAAGAATGTTAACAACATTAAAGTAATAGCCAGCGGATACAGGAACATTAAGACTGGAATTGAGTACATAATAATGTTGGATAACCCAAAGTTCGCAATGATAAATGAGAACAATGAAAAGAAAACAACAAACTTTTTATAGCTTACTTTCGGGAACAAAGTATGGAAGTACTCACCACACGCTGTAATTAACCCAATACTTGTTGTTAAACATGCCAGTATAATGATCACTGACAGCATCACTGTTCCGAAGCTTCCAAAATAATAAGAAGCTGCGCTGTTAAGAACAGGGCCCCCCGTATCAAAAACTCCGAATTTCTCTGTGCTTGTAGCACCTAAATAAGCAATACCTACATAGATGATAGCAAGGAAAAAGATTGCCACAGTCCCCGCTTTAATTGTTGCGGATAATACCTCTCCTTTGGATGTCACACCCATGGAGCGAATCGCATTAATAACAATAATTCCGAAGACAAGCGAAGCGAGCGCATCCATTGTGTTGTATCCTTCTAAGAAACCTTTCACAAATGCCCCGTTTGCATACATTTCCTGAGGAGCCTCAATAGATCCCATAGGTTTAGCAATAACAGTAATTAATAAGATCAAGAGCAGTATAATCAGTGCTGGTGATAGAATCTTTCCAACCCGGTCAACAATCTTTGAAGGGTTTAATGACAGCCACATCGTAACACCAAAGAACACTAGAGTAAAAATCAATAACCCTACTTGTGCAGAGCCCTCACCTACAAACGGAGATATACCGATATCGTAAGCGACTGTACCTGTACGCGGAGTGGCGAAAAATGGTCCGATCGTTAAATAAAGAAGCGAAGTGAAAATAACTGCGTATATCGGATGGACACGACTTGCCAGTTCTTGAAGATTAGAACTGCCCGAGAAGCCCATCGCTAAAATTCCGAGAAACGGCAGCCCTACTCCAGTTGTTAAAAAGCCAATAACCGCTGGCCAAACGTTCGTGCCGGCATTTTGGCCAAGCTGCGCTGGAAAAATAAGATTACCCGCTCCAAAAAATAGTGCAAACAACATAACTCCAATTGCAAGATAAGCTGAAAATGATAATTTCGACTTCATATAGTTTATTCCTTTCTAAATTACAAAATCTATTTTCGCTCAATAAAGATCCTATTCGAAGTATGCAATATATCGCTAGAACTATATTACTTCTATTGCTCTGTAATTTCAATATATTATTGTAAAATATTTTGAAGATTTAAAAATAGTTAAAGCGCTTTCTATAAAAAGGGCGATACCTTCTCTCACTCTTGATATAAGCTGATCCTTCCTTGGTAGATCCATATTGAGATAACATTATTCTAGATGTCAGCAAAGAATCTTTAACTTTTTTCTTCAATATTAATCTTTTAAATATTTTATCAGTGTAAAAAGCATCCTAAAAATTCAGGACGCTCTAAATCAAGATGTTTCAGACCATCACGCTTGAAAAATCATTTCCCTTTTACGTCAACTTGTGAGTTTCAGCAACTCTGCCGCTTCATTTTCCGTAATATCTTTTATCATGATTAATTCACTAATTAGAATACGCTTGGCACGGTCAAGCAACTGCTTTTCAACAGAGTTAAGCGCTTTTTCCCGTTCATAATGAAGCAAGTCTCGAACTACTTCAGCTGTGTCCTGCATTTCTCCTGTCTTCATTTTTTCCGTATTCTTTTTTAACCTTTCCTTCCACGAAAGCGAACAATCAGATACCTTATTATCAAAGTCGGATAATATCTCTTTTGCTACTTTTCTGCTAGTAATCGAACGGATTCGTGATTTCTTGATCACCTTTACAGGAATCATGACATCCATCTTACTAAGAGGAATGGCAATAACACAGTACTCTTGTGTTTTCCCTTGGATTTCTCGTTCTTCTATGGCTTCGATCACCCCTGCTCCATACATTGGATAAAAAACCTTGTCGCCAACTTGAAACAAATCCTCCACCTCCATTCACATTTACAACTACTATGTTATCACAACAATATTTTTATTCAAATTTTTAAATATATCACGAATATTTAAAATAATCAATATTCTTTTTCTTGTATATAAACCAAAATTCTTGTACTTATGAAGATTTTTATCGTCAACATTTAATTCATCCTTTGTAACCTTGAGAACATAAAACGCATGCAGGAAGAAACCTGCATGCGACAGTAAATATTGACTATGATACTTACAACTTGAAACAGCCGCCTGGGCTTGTGCGCTCTCGGATCACCTATTCACACCTTGCCTTCTCTCTTATCGTTTTTCTTAGTAGTTCTAATACCTGGCTGCCAGTTCTTTCTCTATCAAGCGTTGCTGGCCTTATTTTTCTCCTTCATTAATAAACGCTTCATAGTCGCCTTCACTTAGCAGCACCTTCAGTTCTTCCGGATTAGACATCTCCACTTCGATCAACCAGCCCTCTTTATAAGGCTGCTCGTTAATTAATTCAGGATTGTCCTCTAACCGTTCATTAACAGTCATAACCGTGCCTGAGAGAGGAGAAAATAATTCTGACACCGCCTTAACAGATTCAATAGTTCCCATAGATTCATTGGCCGTTACTTCGTCATTCATCTCTGGATTTTCTACAAATACAATATCCCCTAACTGCTTTTGGGCATAATCAGAAATACCAATTCTTACCCGATTTTCACTTAATTGAAGTACCCATTCATGTTCTTCGCTATATAGTAAATTCGCTGTTGCTTCTGTCATCTGTTTTTCTCCCTTTCCCCTCAAACGTTCTCTTTATTTTATAAATCCAATCGCTTCCTACTTAACTAACATATATATCAAAAAACAGTTTATACCCCATTTATAAGCCGGTGTCTTTATCCTAACAGTCACTGCCTTTTTACTGAGCTTCTTCCTGTAAATGGCTACCGCTCCCCCAAGCAATAGTCATTTTTTCTCCCACCGACAACACTTTTATTCAAGCTACTCTCTGTCATCGTTACTTCTATATAAATAAACACTGATATCCCTTTTATATAGCAATCGTCTTTTCCATCCATAAATTGCTTTATTTCTTACTGCAGAAGAGCTGTTCTTTTATCCTCTGACCAGTCTCAGTCATAGCAAGACCGCCAAGAGACGTTTCTCTTAATGTTCTTGGCATATCTTTCCCCACTTTGTACATTGCCTCAATTACCTCATCACATGGAATGCGGCTTTCTACTCCTGCAAGAGCCAAGTCTGCAGCCGAAAAAGCAATGGATGTACCGATCGCATTCCGTTTAATGCAAGGCACTTCAACAAGCCCTGCCACCGGATCACAAACCAATCCTAAGAGAGACTTCATCGCTATCGCCGTTGCATGCACAGCTTGCTCTGGGCTGCCGCCCTTTAATTCAGTGATGGTGCCAGCAGCCATGGCGGCTGCCGAGCCCACTTCCGCCTGGCATCCTCCAGCAGCCCCGGAAATAAACGAACGATTAGCAATCACATAGCCGAGCATGCTGGCGGTAAACAGTCCCATAACCAACTCCTTAAAGGGCGTTCCGTCATTGTGATGAAGCGAAAAGAGCACGCCTGGCAAAATGCCTGCTGCTCCGGCAGTGGGCGTAGCCACAATGACTCCCATTCTGGCATTGCTTTCCGAAGTAGCCAGTGAGAAAGTCATTGCCTGACTAATATAGCTGCCTGTAAGCGTTTTTCCTCCTCGTACGTAATCTCGCATTTTTACGGCATCTCCTCCGGAAATTCCGCTCGGCGCGGATGAGGAATCCTCTGTTCCACTGTCGACCGCTTCCTTCATTTTGATGAGCCGTTCTTCCATCATGCGAAGAATCGTTTGTTGATTTTTGCCTGATTTCTTTTCTTCTAGCAGCAGCATCACTTCACCGATACTTTTCTGCTCCTTTTCACAAGACTTCAGAAGCTGTTTCATTGATAAGATCTCCATCAGGCATTCCTCGCAATTTCTTCTCTTAATCGATATATCTGATAGTTTCTAGCCAGCACCGAAAAATCATCGCTCGTGCTCAAACGAATATCGACCATTCGGCCGTTGATCATAAAGATTTTCGATAACCCGCCTCCGAGAGAAGCACCGCCTACTTTTACAAGCTGGTTCCCCCGTCTAGCTGTAACCATAGCCGTGTTCGGATGGTCAAAAAATAAGCAGCTTCCTTGCGGCTCAATCGTATAATCCAGGCCAACCTCCCCGGCCCGCTTCAGAGCATCCCGAATGCCCGAGTCATCCGTCCCCATGCCAAGTAAACCGCCAAGCAGTGCTTTATCCGTTCCATGCCCTTGATAGGTTTCAGCAAAGGAATCATAGAAGACAATATCCGCCTCTTCAGGACACCCGCCCAACCATTCATAAATAAATTTGCCAATCGATACAACGCCAGCGGTGTGAGAACTTGACGGCCCCACCATAATAGGCCCGATAATGTCAAAGCAGCTTTGAAATTCCATTTTGTTGCTCCTTTCCTATACGTTGACTGACTGTTGGAATAATGGATAAGCTTCGCAAATAGAGGCCGTTGTTTCTTTTGCCTGTGCCAGTACCGCCGGTTCCCCTTTGTTTTTCAACACAGCGGCTATCACCTGAGCAATTTTCTCCATTTGCTCTTCTTTCATGCCGCGCGTAGTTAACGCAGCTGTTCCCATCCGCACTCCGCTCGTCACAAACGGGCCTTCCGGATCATAAGGAATCGTGTTCTTATTTACGGTAATACCTGCTTCCTCAAGCAAACGCTCTGCTTCTTTTCCAGTCAGACTCCACGGACGCACATCCAGCAGGACAAGGTGGTTATCTGTCCCCCCGGAAACAAGAGCAGCTCCTTCCCTCTTTAACGCTTCGCCCAGTGCCTGGCTGTTTCGGATAACTTGCTTGGCATACTCTTTAAAGTCCGGCTGCGCCGCTTCGTTGAAAGCTACCGCTTTTGCTGCAATAATGTGCATAAGGGGGCCTCCCTGGATTCCTGGGAATACTGCTTTGTTAATAGCCTTAATGATTTCCTCGTCGTTCGTTAACACAATGCCGCCCCGAGGCCCCCTCAATGTTTTGTGGGTAGTGCTTGTCACAACATCTGCATAAGGAACAGGAGAAGGGTGAAGACCTGCTGCCACCAGCCCGGCGATATGCGCCATGTCCACCATCAATTTCGCGTCCACTTGATCGGCAATCTCTTTAAAGCGGGCAAAATCAATCGTTCTCGGATAAGCACTCGCCCCGGCAATGATCAATTTCGGTTTTTCTTTATGGGCAATCTCCTCCAATTCATCGTAATCAATTAATTGCGTATCCTCCTTTACTCCATAAGAAACAACCTCAAACCATTTGCCAGAAATACTCACAGGGCTTCCGTGAGTTAAATGTCCGCCATGCGAAAGATTCATGCCCATGATTTTATCGCCAGGCTGAAGCAGTGCATAAAAGACGGCGAGATTCGCCTGCGCCCCCGAGTGAGGCTGCACATTGGCATATTTAGCACAAAATAGGTTGGTCAGACGTTCAATCGCTGCCCGTTCCGCCACATCGACAAATTCACAGCCCCCATAGTAGCGCCTTCCCGGATATCCTTCCGCGTACTTATTCGTCATTACACTTCCCATAGCTTCTAATACATCCGGGCTGACAAAGTTTTCTGATGCAATCAATTCCAATGTCTCATGCTGGCGTCTCTTTTCTTTCTCAATCGCCTCAAAAATAGTAAAATCATTTTTTTGCAAACTCATTTCCTTGCCTCCTATTCAGATTTCCTCTTTTAAACATGTGCTGTACATTTATCTCTCGCTACCTTTTTCTGCACACAAAAAAGGACAGAAAAGGGTAACATTTCCCTTCTCTGTCCTTTTACCTGAGAGTTTAACTCTTATCGATCGTAGAGTCTTCCCCTTTGGTGGCGTACCTAAACGCGCTCTCCAGAGGTGCGTCCCATTGTGGTTCTTCTACCTGAGAGATTAGCTCCAAGGGTCTTTTTGGAACTTGCTCCTTCGGTGGCTTATTGCTCGCGCTCTCCCACAATCGTCATCCGTTATTTTTGTTTAGAATATTAAAAATAATTATAATTGTCAACCACTTTTTTCAATTTATGAAGATAGGAAAAAGCAATATAAAAAGAGCACTCTGAAAAACCAGAAAATGCTCTTTTATTAAATAACGTCTATTTAGTTAGATAAAACGAACTGTTTCTTCCAGCGGAAGACGAGTCGTTTTATGAGCAGGCGCAGCAGCTTTACCAATAGCGATTAAAACAATTGGAATGTAGCGTTCCGGTACATCAAACCGCTCAGCAAACTTCTGCTTATCAAAGCCGCCCATAGTTACCGTATCATAACCATTCGCTTTGGCAATAAGCATAAGCTGCATAGAGACGAGCCCTGCATCAAATGAAGCAATATTGGCTCTTGCTTCAACTGGCGCATTAGGATACGTATTATATGTGTTTTGAATCAGTTTATTCATACTCGCTTCATCCATAAAGCCAGCTTCATAGCTGCTTTGGTATACCTTTTCAACATTTTTATACATTTCTACATCGCCTAGAACAGCAATGACAGCTGAAGATGTCTCCACTTGCTCTTGGTTGTAAGCAATGGCTCTTAGTTCCTTCTTTACCTCCTCATTATCAATAACGATAAAGCGCCATGGCTGAAGGTTGCTAGATGAAGGAGCTAGCATCGCTTCTTGCAGCATTTCTTCTATTTCATTTCTCGAAATTTTATAAGTTGGATCATATTTTCTAACAGAATGGCGATTGCGAATCACTTCTGATAAACTTTGCATAGTTGTTGTCACTTTCTTTCCCTCCTAATTGAACTTACTTTAAGTAAGTTCAAAACCAAGCTTACTATTAGTAAGCTTGGTTTGTCAAATACTATATGCTAAAATTTATATAAAAACATTGAGGTTATAGAATGAGCCAACAAAATGAGTTGAATTGTTCTCAGTACAAAGATAAGACCACTATTTGCGATAACTTTCACCACACGATCGAGTTCATCGGAAAGCGCTGGATGGGAGTCATTATTTATACACTGCTGAAAGGCCCTAAACGGTATCACGAATTATTAAACGAAATCCCCGGCATTTCTGATCGGCTCCTTACAGAACGACTGCGCGAGCTAGAAAATGAGAGACTAGTTGTGAAGAAAACATTTGAATCCTCCCCAAGAAAAGTGATCTATGAACTAACCCCAATCGGCAAAGAACTCGAAGATGTCATTACTGCTGTTATGCGCTGGGTTAGTAAAGCTTCTCGTATTTAAACCCTACACCTGGGTCATTAACTAGATAAGAATTTAATGTTTATTATCCTTCCTTAGAAAAACAGACTCATAGACATAACAGTTCTATGTTTTGAAGCTTCAATATAAGTAGATGATCATAACAACTTGACGAAGTTTTTTCTTTCACAAAGCTTCCATTTTTCAAGAATGACAATAATTCAGGAGGAGAGGACATGAAAGATTGGGAAGCGGGCTATTTAGCAGGGATTATAGATGGAGAAGGCTCTATCACACTAACTAGAATGCACCAAAGAGAACATCGGCGTCCTTGCATCACAATTTCTTCGTCGGATAAAGAGCTTCTTCTCTATATTCAAACACTGACCGGCGGAGCCATTAGTAATAAGAAAAATTATAAGCCTGGCCTTCACAAGGACTCTTATACTTTGTCTATAAAGAACAAAGAGAGCGTGTTGATGATTTTAAAAGAAGTTTCCCCTTATCTCAGAATAGATAAAAAAAGAAATCGAGCTAAATGGATATTGGAACACTACAACAGAGTCACACCTCGAAATGGGAAATATACAGCTGATATGTTAAAAGCGAAATTATTATTTGAGGAGTCATTTTTTAACATATAAAAACTGTTAAAGACCTCCACCTTTCCTTCCTATTTATGAACACAAAAAGACTTGCCACGTTTGGCAAGTCTTTTAATTAAATAGGTAATATCCACCAAATCATGTATGGTGGAGACGGTGGGACGTGCTTTTCCATGCTTTCGTCATGGCACTGACTATATCTTGAACCTGCATAGTAAGACAGGCTCTTCGGCGTCTTATGCGAAAAATAGATTTACCTGGATCCCCAGGTAGCTTCCCGCATCCTAGTACTGCCCTCCAACTAAGTGGCAGCCTATAAGTCGATACACGGCTGTTGGATTGCTCCACATACCGCTCGGCATTGCCTTATCATCATTCGATGACTTAGGTTTCACCGATAAAGCCGAATTTTCACTTGTATGTTACCATACAAGGCGACTATTTTCTAATCGAACCCACGTCCAAAGATAACGGCACTTGAACGTCTACGAGCGTAGTCGATATATTCGGATTTCGCTGTACCTTTTGCCTACCGACGGGCGGCCGGACAGCTAGCCTGATTGATCTCTTCCTTTGTCCCCAGACGGAGAACTACGGCGTAGCCCACTAAGAGTGAGTCCCTTACCCTACCACATGGGCGATGGAGGGAGGAACCGCTATCAGCTGTTATTAAGCAGCGAAAGCGAGGTTGTTGTTTTGTTTGCCAGTTATTATTGGCTTTGACGTTTTTACGAGGACGATCCCCTCGGCTCGCAGCCCAAGCTCGAACTATCCCTGTCGAATCCGTAACGTCCCCATTATAAAATAGGAACCGGACCAAATGTCCGAAGCTCAGCTACAGTTCTTATTATACCATTTTTCATAGAAAAAGCAACAATTGTTCGCTCTTTACCCTTTCTGCCGCTCTCTAAACGCGCGCTCTACATCGCGCTTCGCTTCTTTCTTCTTCAAGTCTTCCCGCTTGTCAAACTTCTTCTTCCCTTTAGCCAAACCGATTAGCAGCTTGGCGTAACCGTCTTTTAAATACATTTTCAGCGGGACAATTGAATAACCCGCTTCCTTTGTTTCCCCAATGAGCTTATCAATCTGTTTGCGGTGCAATAACAGCTTTCTCGTTCTGAGCGGGTCATGATTATAGCGGTTTCCCTGCTCATAGGGACTGATATGCATGTTATATACAAACACTTCCCCTTTTTGAATGCGGGCAAACGCGTCTTTTAAATTTACTCTTCCAGCACGGATTGACTTAATTTCCGTTCCTTGAAGTACGATCCCCGCTTCAAACGTTTCTTCGATAAAAAAATCATGGCGCGCTTTTTTATTTTGCGCAACTACTTTTCCTTCTCCCTTTGGCATTTTTCTTCACCTTCCGTTATTCAGTCCGACCCGGCAGCCTGGAAGCTGCCGGGTGCCTGTTATCCTTTATTCCGGCGTCTTTTCTTCGCTTGTTTTTTTGCTACGCCTTCATAATATTTACCGCGTTTTTTCTTTTTGTTTGGCGGCTGATTCGTCCATTCGCCGCCCGCTCCTTCATCGCTGTTGCCTTGCGGGCCGCTTGCTTTTTTGCTTTGTGATTTTCCATTAATCGTTTTTGTCTGAACAGCAGGACGTTTTCTTATATTTTTCATGCCAACAATCTCAAAGTCAATGGATTGTTCGTCCTTATTTACATCTCTCACTCTGACGGTAATTTGATCGCCGATGCGGAAAACATTTCCCGTCCGCTCACCAATCATAGCAAATTGCTGTTCATCATAGCGATAGTAATCATCCGTCATATAAGAGACATGGATCAAGCCTTCGATGGTGTTTTCCAACTCAACAAACATCCCGAAGTTGGTGACAGAACTAATAATGCCGTCAAATTCTTCCCCAATTTTATCCAGCATGAATTCTGCTTTTTTCAGTTCATCTGTGTCACGTTCGGCATCCACAGCCCGGCGCTCCATGTTCGATGTATGTTCGGCAATTTCCGGCAGGCGTGCTTCCCACTTTGCCTGAGTAGCCGGATCCACCTGCTTCTCAATTAAATACGTACGGATTAGACGGTGCACAATTAAATCCGGATAACGTCGAATGGGTGAAGTGAAGTGCGTATAATAATCTGTCGACAATCCAAAATG
Source organism: Pseudobacillus sp. FSL P4-0506 (assembly GCF_038003025.1). Taxonomy (NCBI): domain Bacteria; kingdom Bacillati; phylum Bacillota; class Bacilli; order Caryophanales; family Bacillaceae; genus Pseudobacillus; species Pseudobacillus sp. FSL P4-0506. The sequence continues at coordinate 1,217,222 of NZ_JBBOOI010000001.1, read as the reverse complement.
CCCTAGGCTTTCATCATAGTATTTCGCCTGCTGCATGGAACGAAGCATAACGGTAGAAATGATTACTTCTTCCGGTTTGCCTTGGATCGCCTCAAGCACCTCCTGCAAAGCGCGCGGATGTACAGAGTTAGACGTGCCTTTGACAACTAATCCGAAGTTCGTAATGAATTCAAAGAAACGCTGCAGCTTATCTTCTTTCGGATCTTCATGGATCCGATAAATGAACGGTACATCCATCCAATGAAAATGTTCGGCTACTGTTTCATTCGCTGCCAGCATGAATTCTTCAATTAACCGCTCGGCAACAGACCGCTCACGCAGCACGACATCCACCGGCTTGCCGTCTTCATCAACAATGACTTTCGATTCTTTAAAGTCAAAATCAATGGCACCACGCTTCTCCCGCTTCTTATGCAAGATAGCCGCCAGCTCTTCCATGTCTTCAAATAATGGTACAAGCGGTGCATACTTCGACCGCAGTTCTTCATCTTTATCAACAAGAATATCATTTACATCACTATACGTCATTCGCTCAGTTGTCTTAATCACACTTTGGAAAATTTCGTGGCTTACGACTTCGCCGGATGAGTTAATCTCCATCTCACACGAGAGTGTCAGCCGGTCCACTTTTGGGTTCAATGAGCAAATACCATTAGAAAGACGATGTGGGATCATTGGGATGACGCGGTCAACGAGGTAAACACTCGTACCTCGCTCATACGCCTCCTCATCGATGGGAGAACCTTCTGTCACATAATAACTGACATCAGCAATATGAACGCCGAGCTTATAGTTTCCATTATCGAGCTTTGTCACAGTCACGGCATCGTCTAAATCTTTCGCATCGGCGCCGTCAATTGTGACAATCGTTTCTTCGCGCAAATCCCGTCGGCCTTCTATTTCTTTTTCGCTAATTGTTTCCGGTACAGCATTTGCCTGTTCCATCACTTCCTCAGGGAATTCCTGTGGCAAGCCATGCTTATAAATAATTGAAATAATATCTACACCCGGGTCATTTTTGTGGCCAAGAATCTGTATGACTTCCCCTTCAGCACTTTTACGCCCATCCGGATAAGAAGTAATTTTCACAACCACTTTGTGGCCCTCAATTGCCCCGTGAGCAGCCTCCTTCGGAATGAAAATATCACTCGCAAACTTTTTATCATCGGGGATGACAAAACCAAAATGCTTACTGTCAGTGTATGTACCAACAATCTCTGTTTTTCCACGCTCAAGAATGCGGACAACCGTCCCTTCTCGTCGTGATCCGCTCGTTTCCGAAGTCACCCTCACAAGCGCAATGTCGCCATTTAATGCGCCATTTGTTTCATGTGGTGGAATAAATATATCGTCCATTCCTTGTTCTTCGGGCACTAAAAAAGCAAAGCCTTTTGAATGTCCGGAAATTTTACCGCGTACTAAATTCATTTTTTCAGGAAGCCCGTAGCGATTCGCTCTGGTCCGAACGACCAATCCCTTTTCTTCCATATATACAAGAGCCTTCACAAAATCTTTAAACTCAGCAGAATCTTCAATTTGCATCATCTCTTCCAGCTCTTTAACAGTGAGCGGCTTGTAGGACTCTTCCTTCATATATGTCAATAATCTGTCAACAAGCTCATTTTGCTGATCCATAGCAGTCCCTCCTTACATTTTGTATTAGTCGTTCCAGTTCAGCTTTTCCAGGAAGTCGTAAATATCCTCGTGCAGCTGTTCTTTTTCTTTATCAATGGTAATCACATGGCCTGACTCTTCATACCACTTTATTTCCTTCATTGTTGACTCAATTTCATCGTAAATGATGTTGGCACTTTCCGGATTAATCATCTCATCGTGGCGAGCCTGAACGACGAAGGCGGGCGCATAAATCATATCGATATGATCACGCACATCCGAAATGAGATTTTGCAGTGCTTTTAACGTGTTCATCGGTGTTTTTTTGAACGCCTCTATTTCTTGTTCAATTACCTCTTCCGATTTCCCTTCAAACTTCTTAAATTGGCGGGCGTAATCTAAAACCCCCTGGTACATCACTTCTTCACTTTTAATGTACATCGGCGCGCACATCGTCACAATTCCTTTCACAGGAACAGTATAGCCGAGCTTTAAAGAAAATACCCCGCCGAGGGACAAGCCAGCCACAGCAATTTCCTCATAGCCAAGATTTTTTAGATGCTCATAGCCATCCATCACATCCTGCCACCAGTCTTGCGGACCAGTATGAACAAGCTCCTCCGGCGGAACCCCATGCCCTTTATAATGCGGAGCATGCGACGTATATCCCTTCTTTTGCAAAAAGCGCCCGAGCATTCGCACGTCGGAAGAGTTCCCCGTGAACCCATGAAGCAAAAGCACCGCCCGCTTTCCAGCTTCAAACGTAAATGGTTTCGGCAAACGTAATTTCATAATTCAAAAAACCCCTTTTCTCTAGTATGAACCGTTCCACAGACATTCATTATCATTTTACGAAATAATGCCCTTAGAAACCAGCGTGAGGCCTGTCTCATTTCAATAAAAAAAGCTTCTTCTCTCTAAAAAGACGCAAGGATCTAGTGTTCCCAAGAAAATTCAACGGCCTTTTCCCGGTGGAATACAGGGAAAAGGCCGCTGTTCATCACGTATGTTCCTATGAATCATCTATGGAAAGAGAGCTCTTTAATTGCTTATACCGGCCCAAAAAATCTTCCATATATTTTGGAGTCTTGGGACCATCTTTTCTGCTCCGTAAAAAGACAGCTCAATGAAAATGCCATCAAGCAAACAATAATAAGCAATGATTAAATCTTCTATGTTTTCTTCACGAATTTCTTTCGCTTCTATTCCTTGTATGAAAATTGAGCGCAAAATAGCGGACAAGGCTTCCTCCGATAACAAAAACTCTTCATTTACAAGCTCTTTCAGTGACTCTGGCGGAAAGACTACTGCTCTTCTCAAAAAAGTAGTTTTTTCCTCATCATCTATGTAATCTTGCGCCGTTAACAGCATAATTTGTCTCAGTTGTTCTTCAGACGTCTCTCCTTTTATACGCTCCATCAGCCGCCTTACATCCTCAATATGACTCCACAAAATTTTCTTATAAATCGTTAAAAATATCTCTTCTTTATTTTTAAAGTGGTTATAGATGGACGGCTTTTGAATTCCCACTCCCTTGGCAATCTCTGCTAAGGTCGTGCCTTCATATCCGTTCTTAGCAAACAGCGCAATCGCTATAGCGATAATTTTGTCTTTTGTCATTGGCAGCCTCCGAATCCTTTTCTTTCATTAACAAAATGATAAACGATTCTCACTGTTTAGTCTAAGTGTTTCCTTAATAATTTAACTAAAAAAGCCCTGCCCTTAGTCAATCGAACTAAAGACAGGCCTTTTTTAATTGAAAGATGGTTGTTCTTGTTTAGAGTAAACAATTTCTCCGTCAATGATCGTCATTTCCACTTTCGTATCAAGAATTTCTTCTACAGGCACATCAAAAATATTTCTGTCCAGAATGGCAATATCAGCCAGCTTTCCCGCTTCAAGCGTTCCTAATTCATGCTCTCTAAATGTGCCAAATGCTGAACCGTACGTATATGCACGCAGAGCTTCAGATACAGTAATCCGCTCATCAGGATTCCATACATTTTTTCCACCGCTGTCAATTCTCGACACAGCCCGATATATTTGCAACATGGGATTTAAGGAATCAATCGGAAAGTCAGTTCCTAAAGCAAGCTGTGCTCCTGATTTTTGCAGCGTATTAATAATGAAAACATCCTTCTCTCGCTCTTTGCCAATTCGTTCCGTATAGACCCCACGCTCAGATAAAGCCATGTGATCCGGCTGCATAGAAGCGATTACTCCTAATGAAGAAAAGCGGGAAACGTCATTTCTGTCAATGACTTCTATATGTTCAATCGCATGGCGGGAATCCCTTGCTCCATTCACTTTTTGTGCTTCTTCGAACGTATCTAGAGCTAAACGGATAGCCCCATCCCCAATAGCATGAAAACGAATGCTAAATTCCTCTTTATCCGCCTCGATGACCCAATCTTTTATTTGGTCTGAAGAGAAAGCTGCATGTCCACAAGTGTCCGGCTGATCCGCGTAAGGCTGGAGCATGTAAGCCGTCCGGCTCGTCACTACCCCATCAATGAACTGCTTTAATCCAGCAACCCGTAATTTGGCTGACTGATATTTTTCCCTCAGTTGTTTCGCATGCGCAATGTTGCCATCAAGCTGTGGAAAAAGATGCATGCGTACAGTTAGTTCGTCATTCTCTTCAAATTCCCGGAACAGTTCAAAATCATCCAGCTTGCTCAATGTTTCTGTTCCATACAAATTATTGATGGACGTAACCCCGTAACTAGCTGCTTCTTTAAGAAAATTTCTAAATAAACTAGCTTTTTTATTTTTCGGAAGATCATAGGCATATTCCGTTACCAATGAAGAAGCTTCTTCAATTAATATGCCCGTCGGTTCCCCATTATCATCTTTTTCAACGGTTCCGTAAGAAGGATTTTTCGTATCCTTATTAATATTGGCAACCTCCAATGCTTTGCTGTTTACCCATGAGTAATGGCCCTCCGCATGAAATAATACAACTGGCCGGTCCGGGAATACCCGATCCAGGGAGAAACGGCTCGGCAGCCTTTTGTCCTCCCAATAACTAGAATCCCACATAAAACCAATAATCCAAGGTTCATCCGGATGCTGTTCTGCATACTGCCGTACCATTTCGACCGCTTCCTCTTCCGAGCGCGCATCAAAAAGGTTCACACATTGCAATGCAAGACTTCCCATCATCGCATGCAAATGAAAATCATGAAAACCAGGCATAATTAATTGGCTTCCATAGTCAAGCACCTTTGTGTTTGCTCCAATAAATGGACGCAGCTCTTCTTTCGAACCGACTGCTACAATTTTATTATTAATAATGGCAATCGCCCCTGGCTGCGGGTTGCTTTCAAGCCCTGTAAATATAGCCTCACTGCTAAGAACAATATCCGCTTCTTTTTGCTTATTCAACATAATGTCCCCTTTTCTTTTGTAAGTTATAAATCTAGCAATTACTTATTCGACTATTCTCATTTCATATTCTGTTTCCTCAAAGTGTAATTCAGGCGGACGCTGCTTGAACATTTTCGTTAGATGTAGAAGATAACCGAGCCCGATGAGCAGCCAAACACTCCCCAAAGTCATGGAATGAATGTCTAGCTTCGTCCAAAATAAAGCCGTCGTGCCGGCGCCCATTAACGGGATAAGCATATATAGCAATAGACCTTTTATTGAACGTTGTTTCTTTTTAATAAAGTAATGGACAAACACTGAAAGATTCACGAAAGTAAAAGCGAACAAGGCACCAAAATTAATAAAGGAAGTAGCTGTCTCTATACTCAAAAACAGAGCGCTCGTCGCAATAGCAGCAATAATTAATATATTATAAACAGGTGTCTGGAACTTGGCTGAAAGGTGACCGAATATCTTGTTTGGAAGGATGTTTTCCCTTCCCATTGCATATAGGATACGCGCTCCGCTGCCGCCGGAGGCGACGGCTGAAGCAATACTTGCTGTTACAGTTACAGAGAGAAAGAAAGCATTTAAGAAATTTCCCCCGGCGTACATAAAAATCTCAACAGCAGCTGATTCAGGATCTTTAAATGTACTGAAGTTCGGGAAGATAGACTGGGCAAAATAAGTAGAAGCAACGAACAATGCTCCACCTATCAAGACAATCCCATAAATCGCCTTGGGCATGACTCTTTTTGGATCTTTTGTTTCTTCCGCTAAAGTGGTTATGGCATCAAAGCCTAGAAAACTAAAACAAAGAAGAGGAACAACCGCTAATAAACTTGCAAATTTAACTTCTGGATCAAAAAATGGAGCAGATGTGAAAAGCTCTCCGCTTCCTTTTCCTTCTAAAAGTCCCTTTATACATAAAAGACAAAAAGCCACGATAAAAAGAATTTGAAAAAAGACAAGGAGTGCATTTACATTCGCCGCAATCTTAATCCCAAAAATATTGATAGCGGTTACAATTACGATGAAAGAAAGAATGCATACGCCGATAGGAAGAACCGGCAAGTAAGCATTCACAAAGATTCCAAAAAGCAAGGCACTGATCATAGGGCTGAATAGGTAATCCAGCAAAATCACCCATCCCACAAGAAAACCAAGTGATGGATTGATTCCTTTTTGCACAAACGTATAAGCTGACCCTGTGATCGGAAATTCCTGAACCATCTTTCCGTAACTATATGCAGTAAACATCATGACAATCAAGGCAATCATATAAGCAACTGGTATCATTCCGTGTGTGCTTTTAATGGCAATGCCGTATGTTGTAAAAACAGTAATCGGAGCCATAAAAGCAATCCCAAATAAAATTACATGGCGCAACGTGAGCGAGCGTTTCAATGCTGGAGACCTATTCATGGTGAAGCCTTTCCTCCCTATGAATACAATTTGAGGAGCTACCTATTTTTTTACGTGTGTTTCTTTCGAGACTACTTAGCTAGAACGTTTTCCTTGTTTTTATCTTTAATATTTAATGCGGTAAGGCTTGCAAATTCATGGACAAGTGTAGCCGCTAACAAGGACGTAATCTGCGTTGGATCGTAAGTAGGTAGCACTTCTACCAAATCAAAGCCAACATAATTGAATCCTGTGAGGGAGCGAACCATTTTCAATGTTTCGAGACTATTAAAACCGCCCACTTCCAATGTTCCTGTTCCTGGAGCACAAGAAGGATCCACAAAGTCAATGTCAAATGTTAAAAAGCACGGTGTGTCGCCAATAACCTCTTTCATTTGCTTTAGCACACTCTCGAATCCGCGTTCATGAAGTTCAGGAGTTGTGATTACCTGATATCCTAAATCATAACTCGCTTGCATGTCTCCTGGGTGATTTAATGTTCCTCGAATACCAATTTGAAATACTTTATCTGGTTGCAGCAATCCTTCTTCATGCGCCCGGATAAACGGGGAACCGTGCCAGTACTTCTCCTCGTAATATGTATCCCATGTATCTGTATGGGAATCAAAGTGGATTAAAGCAACCGGTCCATGTATTTTGGCTGCAGCGCGAAGGTTAGCCAGCGTCACAGAATGGTCTCCTCCTAAACCAATAGGAATGATTCCTTGCTTCATTAAATCGACCATCGCATTTTCGATCAGTTCATAGCTGCGATGGATATTATGAGGGATAACGGGCACATCTCCTATATCAATGGCATTGCAATCATCGAACGGATATACCTCATGAATCGGATGATAAGGAAAAAGTGTCATTGAGGCCTGGCGAATAGCTTGAGGTGCAAAGCGCGCTCCAACGCGAAAAGAAGCAGCTGTATCAAAGGGCATTCCTAAGATCGCCAGCTTTGCATTTTCATTTGAGGAAGGCAAACGCATAAACGTGCCAGTCGTACAAAATTCAGGCTTTACATCAGGTGAAAGTGGATATTTCATTTTTGTCAGCTCCTATTGTTATAAAATGTTACTAACTACCGGTAGTTAGTTTTACTATAAAACCAGTTTGAGGAAAAGTCAAACTATTTTAAACTTTTTAAAATAGTTTTCTGTGTGGACCCCACTATTTTAGAACGGAAAACATATTGATTCGTTTTCCGCTCTGTCCACAACTTTTATTTTGAGATAAATAGAGTTTTTTTACATTTCATCCGGCGCTTCAATACCAAGCAATGACAGCCCCGTCTTTAGAACTTGAGTGACAGCCAAAACGAAAGCAAGGCGAGATTCCTTCTGTTCATCCTCCTGGAGCACTTTCACTTCTGCGTAGTATTTGTTAAAAGCTTGCGCCAGATCAATAATATGCTTGGCAACTCGTGAAGGATCAAAGGTCACTACTGCTTTTTCAATCACTTCTGGAAATGCCATCAGCAGGCCGACCACTTCCCACTCTTTTTCACCGGACAATCGAATAGACGTTTCTTTCTCAGCATTCCAGCCAGCCTTTCGCAGAATAGAACAAGCCCTTGCATGCGTGTATTGCACATATGGCCCCGTCTCTCCCTCAAATCGCAAAATATCCTCCAATGAAAAGTCAATGTCGTTCATTCGATAATTTTTCAAATCGTTAAAAATAATGGCACCCACACCAACTTGTCTCGCTACTTCTTCTTTATTCGACAGGTTGGGATTCTTCAGTTCGACATTCTTTTTGGCAAGGGCAATAGACTCCTGCAGCACTTCTTCAAGCAAAACCACCTGTCCTTTTCTCGTCGACATCTTCTTGCCGTCTTTACGCATCATACCAAACGGCACATGGACCAGGTCGTCCGCCCAGTCAAAGCCCAATTTTTCCAATACAGCTTTTAGTTGTTTAAAGTGCAGGCTCTGTTCTCCACCCACCACATAAAGGGCCTTTTCAAAATCGTACGTCTCTTTGCGGTAAAGAGCGGCTGCCAGATCCCTTGTGGCATACAAGGTCGCTCCGTCCGACTTTTTAATCAGGCAAGGAGGGAGATTCTCTTCTTCCAGCGACACGACTTGAGCTTGCTCTGACTCCATAAGCAACCCTTTCTCCTCTAGTAAATGGACGACCCGGTCCATTTTGTCATTGTAAAATGCCTCTCCTGCGTATGAATCAAAATCAATGCCCAGCAGTTCATAAATCCGTGAAAAGTCCTTTAGCGATTCGTCTTTAAACCACTTCCACAGCCTAGCTGCTTCCTCGTCGCCGTCTTCGAGCCTCTTAAACCATTCACGCCCTTCCGCTTCCAACTGGACGTTCGTTTCTGCTTCCTCATGAAACTTTACATACAAAGAGAGCAGTTCCTTAATCGGGTTTGCTCTTACTTTAGCTTCATCTCCCCAATTTTTGTAAGCCGTAATCAGCTTGCCAAATTGCGTGCCCCAATCACCGAGGTGATTAATTTTCACAGGCTTGTAACCGCACTCGGCTAATAAGAGGGCAAGGGAATGGCCGATCACCGTTGAACGAAGATGCCCCATGGAGAATGGCTTGGCGATATTAGGTGAAGACATGTCAATGGCAATAGTTTTTCCTTTTCCACTGTTTGATGCGCCAAAATGATTTTTTTTCGCTAATACCTCTTCCAGCACTTGAGCAGTTACTTTTTGTTTGTTCAGAAACACATTAAGATATCCCCCAGCCGCCTCTACTTTCTCAAAAAGCGGAGAATTTACTTTTCGGCTCATCTCTTCGGCAATCAACTGTGGCGACTTCCGCTCAATTTTCGCCAGGGAAAAGCATGGAAAGGCTAGATCCCCACGTTCCAAATGCTTTGGCTTTTCAATTAATGGCTGCAAGTGATCCTTCGCCATTCTTCCCTCTAATGCCTCATACAGAGCTTGTGCAAATTCGTTACTATACATCATCATCATTCTCTCCTTATGATAAAAATAAAGAAACTCCCGTCTCTTCATGAAGAGACGGGAGTTTCTTTCCCGCGGTACCACTCTTTTTGTTCCATAACGGAACCGGCTCATCTTTGGTAACGGAAATACCCGGCTTGCCCTATCACCATCTTTTCAGACAAGCGTCTCAGAAGTGCGGTTCGTCATTTGATTTCGACCAGGCTTTCACTATCCCTGATTCGCTAAGTCCCTCATAATGATTACTCTCTTCCTCATCGACTTTTATATTTATAAATTCAATTTTTATCCCTTATATTTTTTACACTTTTGCAAGATTTGTGCCAAATTCTAAAACTCGTCAAATGAATAAAAAGTCCTTCATCATCTAATTTTCCTATTCACTTCATAATAATTTATGCAAAAATGAATAGAATTAACAAAAAATAATGTATTAAATAAACCTAATAATAGTTTAAAATATATTTTTAAAAGCTCGCCTTTTCCTTAATTAATTTAAATTTATTCTCGTCCTTCTCTTAGAGTTGGCACAAAAATTGTAAGAATGTTTGGAGATTTCAAATTTATGCTACAAAAGGAGGATGCACCTTGAATGAAAACATTCGTCTAAAGAAATCCTTAAAGTTATGGCAAGTGGTCATGATTGGGCTGGCCTACATGGCCCCTATGGTTGTATTTGATACATTCGGGATTGTGTCAGACATTACTGGCGGCCACGTGCCTGCCGCTTACTTTATCGCTTTGGCGGGGATGCTGTTCACAGCAGCCAGCTATGGAAAGCTTGTCAAAGTCTTCCCCTCAGCCGGTTCAGCCTACACGTACACTCAAAAAGCCATTAATCCTCATCTCGGATTTTTAGTCGGCTGGTCTTCGCTGCTTGATTATTTATTTTTACCAATGGTCAATGCTTTACTGACTAAACTTTATTTGAATGCTTTATTTCCGGCCGTGCCTTCATGGGTATGGGTCGTCGGTTTTGTCGGGCTTGTCACGCTAATAAACGTGCGAGGCATCAACATTCTTGCCAATTTTAATACACTCTTTGTTTTAATACAGATTGCCATTATGGTTGTATTTGTATTTCTTGTTATCAGAGGGCTTAGCAATGGTGAAGGAACCGGTCAACTGTTAACATCTCAGCCTTTCTTTGGTGATAGCATGGAAATAGGGCCTCTCATTGCCGGAGCAACTATTCTCTGTTTTTCTTTTTTAGGGTTCGATGCGGTTACCACCTTATCGGAAGAAACGCCTGATGCAGTGAAAACGATTCCAAAAGCGATTTTCTTCACGGCGCTTTGGGGCGGCATTATTTTCATTCTTACTTCTTACTTTATTCAGGTGTTTTTCCCTGACAATTCCAGATTTAACGATCCGGAAGCCGCTCTTCCTGAAATCGCTTTATATGTGGGAGGCGCTTTGTTCCAATCCATCTTTCTTGGCATTACCTTCGTCAATACACTCGCATCCGGACTCGCCTCTACAGCGAGTGTGTCAAGGTTGCTGTATGTTATGGGAAGAGACAATGTTTTTCCGAAAAAATGGTTTGCTTATCTTCACCCAAAATGGCGTACGCCGATGTTTAATATTATTATTGCAGCAATAGTTTCTTTATCAGCGATCTTTCTTGATCTTGTGACAGCTACCTCGCTCATCAATTTTGGCGCCTTGATCGCTTTCACATTCGTTAACTTATCTGTCATTAGCTACTTTGTTATTCAGAAGAAACAGCATAAAACAGTGAAAGGATTTGTTAATTATTTGGTTATGCCCTTAATTGGAGCTGCGATTGTTGGTGTGCTATGGGTGAACTTGGACATCCACTCTCTAACATTAGGAATCATCTGGGCACTCATCGGCTTTTCCTACTTGCTGTATATGACGAAAGGCTTCCGAAAACAACCACCACAGTTTGCTGGTGAACAAAATGAGATTTTAGCAGAATCCATTGCTCCAAGAGCAGGAAACGACAAGTAAAATAATATTTCAAAATAAGGATCTGTTCCTGACGAGTGTTTATTGGTGATCCGGTCAACGATATAAAAACCAATATTAATAAAAAAAGGGCTGACCTGAAAAACGGTAAAAACCGGCTTTCGGGTCAGCCCTTTTTGCATTACAAACCAAAATAAGATACAGCAATTGTTAAAGCAAAAAACAAAATCGCTAACACAACCGTTACACGGTGCAAGACTAAATCAATCCCCCGTGCTTTCTGTTTACCAAAAAGCTGTTCCGCTCCGCCGGAAATCGCCCCGGACAACCCGGCACTTTTTCCAGATTGCAGCAGCACAACAGCAATTAACGCAATCGATACAATCACAAGCAGAGTTACTAACAAAGTGTGTAGCATGTTTCTACCTCCATGAACGAGCATACGAATACACCAAGTTTAACACAAAAAAACAAAAATGTGAATAAAATAACAAGAGGCCAGCTTCCCATCACTTAAAAAGATGGGAGGCTGGCCCTGATTTTCCTTATTTTTTCAAGTTATAGAATGTTTTATCGCCTAAGTATTGAGCAAGCTCTCCAAGCTGGTCTTCAATGCGAAGAAGCTGGTTATACTTAGCTACACGGTCTGTTCTGGATGGTGCGCCTGTTTTAATTTGACCGGCATTTGTCGCAACAGCGATATCAGCAATTGTTGCATCTTCCGTTTCACCGGAACGGTGGGAAATAACGGCTGTATAGCCTGCACGTTTAGCCATTTCAATAGCATCAAATGTTTCAGTCAATGTACCGATTTGGTTTACTTTAATAAGGATAGCATTGCCTACTCCTTGTTCGATTCCTTGAGCAAGTTTCTTCGTATTCGTTACGAATAAGTCATCGCCGACAAGCTGAACTCTATTTCCAATGCGTTCAGTCAGCATTTTATGGCCTTCCCAGTCATTTTCATCTAAGCCATCTTCAATAGAGATGATCGGATACTTAGAAACCATTTCTTCATACCAATCCACCATTTCCGCAGAAGTTTTCACAACTCCTTCTCCGCTTAAATGATATTTACCGTCTTCTTTATTAAAGAACTCAGAAGAAGCAGCATCCATTGCTAGTTTCACTTGTTCTCCAGGTGTATAACCTGCTTTTTCAATCGCTTCAATAATGGTTTGCAAGGCTTCTTCGTTTGATTTTAAGTTTGGAGCAAATCCGCCTTCGTCACCCACTGCAGTGTTTAGTCCTTTTTCTTTTAAAACGGCTTTTAAGCTATGAAAAATTTCCGCACCCATACGAAGTGCTTCTTTAAAGCTTTCTGCTCCAACTGGCATGACCATGAACTCTTGAATATCAACGTTGTTATCCGCATGCTCACCGCCATTTAGAATATTCATCATCGGCACTGGCAGTTGTTTAGAGTTCACACCGCCAAGGTATTCATATAAATGAACACCGAGGAAATCAGCAGCGGCATGAGCTACAGCCATAGACACACCTAGAATCGCATTGGCTCCAAGCTTGCCCTTATTGTCTGTTCCATCTAATTCAATCATGGCACGGTCAATACCAATTTGATCCAGTACCTCAAAGCTGCCGACTAGTTCCGGCGCGATTACATCGTTCACATTTTCAACTGCTTTCAGTACCCCTTTGCCAAGATAACGGCTTTTATCGCCATCACGCAGCTCTACTGCTTCGTACTCTCCTGTAGAAGCGCCGGATGGAACAAGCGCTCTTCCAAAAGCTCCGGATTGTGTGTAAACTTCTACTTCTACTGTTGGATTTCCACGGGAATCTAACACTTCACGTGCGTAAATATCAGTAATAATTGGCATAACATTCTCTCCTTTTTTACAAAACATTTATTTTTTAATTAGAGATGTACCCGTCATTTCTGCTGGCTTCTCTATTTTCAGCAAATCAAGCATAGTTGGTGCCAAGTCACCAAGAATGCCGCCTTCTCGCAATTCGATGCCTTTCTTTGTAACAATGACTGGCACTGGATTTGTTGTATGAGCCGTCATCGGCTCCCCTTCTAATGTGATTACTTCATCAGCATTTCCATGGTCTGCAGTAATAATCGCAGCTCCGCCTTTGGAAATAATTAAATCAACGATTCGTCCCAGACACTCATCGACTGTTTCTACCGCCTTGATTGTTGGCTGCAACAGCCCTGAATGGCCAACCATATCAGGATTAGCAAAGTTTAAAATAATGGCATCCTGACGGTCATTATTAATTTCATCAAGAAGCGCTTCTGTTACTTCATAGGCGCTCATTTCTGGCTTTAAATCATAGGTCGCTACTTTCGGGGAATTTATTAAAATTCTTTTTTCTCCCGAAAATTCTTTTTCTCTGCCCCCGCTCATAAAGAACGTAACATGCGGGTATTTTTCCGTTTCCGCAATGCGCAGCTGGCTTAACCCATGAGCAGATAATACTTCCCCGATTGTATTGGTCAGGTCGACATTGTTAAAAGCAATCACACCTTTAACTGTCACACTGTAAGGGGTCATACAAACGAAGTAGAGATTTTCCGGCAGCTGATCGCCACGATCAAACCCTTCAAACGCTTCATTTGTAAACACATTTGATAATTGAATCGCCCGGTCTGGTCGGAAGTTGAAAAAGATGATGGCATCATTATCTTCTACTTTCGCCACCGGCTGGCCCGCTTCATTTGTTAACACAGCTGGCACTACAAACTCATCATAAATGCCATTTGCATAAGATTCCTCCACCACTTCAAGTGGATTCTCAAAAAATGGTGCTTCGTTGTAAACCATAGCGCGGTATGTTTTCTCTACCCGATCCCAGCGCTTGTCCCGGTCCATTGCATAATAGCGGCCGGAAATGGTGGCAAATTGGCCCACTCCATATTCCTGCATTTTTTCAAGTGTTTCTTCAATATATCCCTTTGCCGTCTGCGGACCGACATCACGGCCATCTAAGAATGCATGAACATATACCTTCTTAAGCCCCTCTTGTGCCGCAAGCTTTAACAAAGCAAATAGATGCTCAATATGGCTATGAACGCCGCCGTCAGATAACAATCCAAACAAGTGAAGAGCGGATCCATGCTTCTTCGCATGTTGAATCGCTTGCAAAAAGGCTTCATTTTTGAAAAATTCTTTTTCACGAATAGAGATATTAATGCGTGTTAAATTCTGATAGACGATACGGCCAGCCCCAATGTTTAAATGGCCTACCTCAGAATTTCCCATTTGGCCTTCAGGAAGACCTACCGCTTCCCCACTCGCTGTTAAGGTCGCATGGGGAAACTGCTCCCAATAGCGATCAAAATTTGGCTTTTTTGCCTGGACTACTGCATTTCCTTTTGTCTCGGCCCGGCAGGCAAAGCCATCCAAAATAATCAATGCAACAGGTGATTTAGCCATGGTTGACAGCCTCCAGCAGTTGCAAAAACGAAGCAGGCTCCAGGCTGGCTCCGCCTACAAGCGCACCGTCAATATCCGACTGAGCAATAAATTCACTAATGTTAGTTGGCTTTACACTGCCACCGTACTGGATGCGCAGACTATCAGCTGCTTCCTGTGAAAACTTTTTGGCGACTGTTTGGCGAATATGAGCACATACTTCATTCGCCTCTTCTGCTGTGGAAGATTTACCTGTTCCAATGGCCCAAATTGGCTCATAGGCAATAACAACTTCTCCTGCTTGCTCTGCTGTCAAACCAGTGAGCGCTTTTTCAATCTGGCTTGCAACCAAACGGTTTGTTTCCCCATTTTCACGTTGTTCAAGTGTTTCACCACAACATACGATTGGCGTGATCCCCGCTTTGAAAGCAGCAAGCACTTTTTTATTCACTGTTTCATCTGTCTCATTAAACAGTTCACGGCGTTCAGAGTGACCAATAATCACATATTTTACACCAAGATCTGCGAGAGCTTTCGGACTAATCTCACCAGTGAATGCTCCGCTTTCTTCAAAATGCATCGTTTGGGCACCAATCTCCACATCGGAATCTTGTACCGTCTGAACAAGCTGGTCTAAAAACAGAGCAGGAGCACAAATGACACTATCGACTACGACAGCATCCGGCACGAGGTTTTTTACTTCTTCAGCAAAACTCTTTGCTTCTCCTGCTGTTTTATGCATTTTCCAGTTGCCTGCGATAATAGGTTTGCGCATAAAGCTTCATCCTTTCTTTATTTTCATAGATTTTACTTGTCGTCTAAAGCTACAATCCCTGGAAGCTGCTTACCTTCCATGAATTCAAGCGAAGCACCGCCACCTGTTGAGATATGGCTCATTTTATCAGCCAAATGAAACTTTTCAACCGCTGCTGCAGAATCTCCGCCGCCAATGACTGAATATGTACCTTCTGCTTCCGCAAGAGATTTGGCCACTGCCTTTGTTCCTTCAGCAAAAGCATCCATTTCAAATACACCCATTGGTCCATTCCAGATCACCAGCTTGGATGAGTTGATAGCTGCTTGATAAAGACTGCTCGTTTTCGGACCAATATCAAGCGCCATCCAATCCGCTGGGATGTCTTCGATGTCGACGACTCTTACTTCTGCGTCTTCAGAAAACTTATCGGCAACCACAGCATCAATCGGCATTAGAAAGGCAACACCCTTTTCTTCTGCTTTTTTCATAAATTGCTTTGCCAGTTGAATCTTGTCTTCTTCAAGCAGTGACTTCCCGATTTCATAGCCCTTTGCTTTAACAAACGTAAAAGCGAGACCACCGCCAATGATTAAATTGTCCACTTTATCAAGCAAATGATCAATGACATCAATTTTATCTTTCACTTTAGCGCCGCCAATAATTGCGGTGAAGGGCCGCTCCGGATCAGATAACGCTTTACCGAGAACATCTAGCTCTTTCTCCATAAGGAAGCCTGCAGCTGCTGGGAGATGATGGGCAATCCCCTCTGTTGATGCGTGGGCCCGGTGAGCAGCGCCAAAGGCATCATTAACGTAGAGATCAGCAAGTGCTGCAAATTGCTTTGCTAACTCTTCATCATTTTTTTCTTCTCCTGGATAGAAGCGGACATTTTCCAGCAATAGGACCTCTCCGTCTTTCATTGCGGCGATCTTTTGCTGAACTGCTTCTCCAAAGGCTTCATCGACTTTTTTTACCTCTTTGCCAAAAAGCTGGGACAAACGGGCTGCCACAGGCGTTAAGCGTAATTCTTCTTTTACTTCGCCTTTCGGACGGCCAAGATGGCTTGCCAAAATGACTTTCGCCCCTTGGTCGGACAAATATTGGATGGTTGGAAGCGCTGCCCGAATACGTGTATCATCCGTTACGACACCGTCCTTCATCGGCACGTTAAAATCCACACGGCAAAACACACGCTTTCCTTTCACATCCAAATCTTTCATCGTCTTTTTGTTCATCTAAAAAGGTCCTCCCTCTTCAATAGAAAAATAAATAAAAAGGAGGGGGATCTTTTTTCCCCGCTCCCCTTTCATCCCATTTACATTATAGATGTTGGGTTATCATTTTCCAATAAAGATATTGAAAAATATAACACATTTTCTTATTAGTATCACACTATTCGAATTAGAGACCTTTTTGAGCAATATAATCAACAAGATCGACCACTCTGTTAGAGTAACCAGTCTCATTATCATACCAGGATAGCACTTTCACCATATTGTCTTCTAGCACCATAGTAGATAAGGCGTCAATTGTAGAAGAAGCAGTGCTTCCATTATAATCACGTGAGACAAGTGGTTCCTCACTGTAAGCAAGAATTCCTTTCAACTCACCTTCAGCTGCCGCTTGCAATGCATCATTTACCTCCTCAGCCGTCGTATTCGTTCTTAGTTCAGCAACCAAATCAACAACAGAAACATTAGGTGTTGGCACACGCATCGCCATGCCGTTTAACTTGCCTTTTAATTCAGGCAGCACGAGCGAAACAGCTTTCGCCGCTCCTGTTGTTGTCGGGATAATATTCTCTGCTGCCGCACGTGCACGTCGATAATCTTTATGAGGCAAATCTAGAATTTGCTGATCATTTGTATAAGAATGGACAGTTGTCATCATGCCACGCACAATACCAAATTTATCATTTAGCACTTTTGCAAATGGTGCCAGACAGTTTGTTGTACAAGATGCATTAGAAAGGACATGATGGTTGGCCGGATCATACTTATCTTGGTTTACACCCATTACAATTGTGATATCTTCATCCTTTGCTGGTGCTGAAATAACAACTTTCTTTGCTCCTGCTTCTAAATGCTTTGCAGCGTCTTCCCGTTTTGTAAAACGACCAGTTGATTCAATAACCACTTCTACGCCAAGCTCTCCCCAAGGAAGAAGGGCAGGATCACGCTCAGCGATTACTTTTACTTTTTTGCCGCCAACAACAATATATTCTCCCTCTACGGCGATATCTTCTTCTAATGTGCCGTGTACGGTATCATATTTCAAAAGGTGGGCGAGCATCTCTGCATCTGTTAAATCATTCACCGCTACCACTTCTATAGAAGGATTTTTCAACGCCGCACGAAAAACGACACGTCCAATACGTCCAAATCCATTAATACCAACTTTTACTGTCATATAAATCGCTCCCTCTTCAAGTTATTAAAAATTTTATAGTGAACAGCCTTTGAACATATATCAGCTGTTTATTTGACTCCAACAAAATTATTGTTCAGCTAATAGCTGCTCAGCTGCCGCTTCATCTGTGATGAGCACTGTAATCTTCGGTGCTCCTCGCAGATAAGAACGGATGGCTTTTCCTTTTGATGTTCCGCCAGCGACTGCAATCACATCATGGGCGGAGGCAAGATCATCGAGCTGCAAACCAATTGTTGACACTCTATGAACAATTTCTCCCTCTTCATTAAAGTAATAACCGAACGCTTCGGCAGTTGCCTTTCCGTCTTTAACTTTCTGAAATTCCTCTTCAGGGGTGTTTCGGCGCTTCGCCATCGTAATTGCCTCACCGATTCCATGCAAGACGAGAGTAGAAGACTTAATAAGCTCAAGCACTTCCTTAATAGTTGGCTCTTTTAAGATCGACTCATGGGTTTCCCGGCTAATTTGATCAGGCGCGTACAACAATTTATGTTTGCTGCCTGTGTTCGCTGCCATTTTTGCTACGATGGAGTTTGCCTGATTTAAGAGATCTTCACCAAGTCCCCCTCTTGCTGGTACAAAAACCACGTCCTTTTGGCCAGCAAAATCTGCTGTCATTGCCTCAGCTGCTTCGAGCGTTGTTGTTCCCCCTGTTACTGCGATGATATTATTTGCCAGTAGACGCTGTTTTATACTATTTGCACATGCTTTTCCAAGCTCTTTTTTTACCCAGGAGGATTGATCGCTGTCTCCATGAACAATGATTACTTCATCCAGCCCGAACTGCTTTTTCAGCTTCTCTTCCATCGTATGTATACCCTTTATACTGCCCATCAACTCCTGTAATTCTTCAAGAACAGACATACCTTCTTCTGTTAGAACCATGCCGGTTGTGCGGTAGTCAATTAAGCGCTGTGCTTTTAAAAAATCCACCTCTGCTCTAAGTGTTCGCTCTGTAAATCCGAGCGATTGCGCTAACAATCTTCTGCCAACTGGCTGTGACAAGCGGATCGACTGCAAGATTTCATATCTTTTTTGTAAGACATCAAGCAAATCAGGCACAATTTTTTTTTGAATATCAATAATTGTTTGCATCTGAAACCCCTCGTTTGAAACAGGGACGTTTTTTGTCCCTTTCATTAAAATCATGTCCCACCCAGGATAAAAAAATAAATCCCTGTTACACCAAACATTCTAACAGGGAAGGTACTGAAAAGCAATTGATATGAATTTTCTTTAATGAATAATCTAGGAATCAAGCTTAAGTCTAATGGTAGGATAGTCTACATCCCCAAATTGCACAATTTCTCCATCTAATTCAATAACCGGAATCATTAAACCATACTTTTCAGTTAACTCATCACTTTCATCAATGTTAATTTCACGAACATGAAACGGCGTTTCTTCCCGTACCAGTTCCAACGTACGCTTCGCTTCTTCGCAGAGCCGGCATTGGGGCCGCGTATAAAAACAAACTTCTTTCATCCGTTTTATTCCTCTATTCTCAGTCGTATCTTTTTCTTTTTGATGAAGAAGGAATAAAGAGCTGATCCCGATACTTTGCAACCGTTCTTCGTGATACTTTCCATCCTTCTTCTTTTAGAAGATTACTAATTTCTTGATCGGAAAGCGGCTTTTTCTTATCTTCGCCGTTAACAAGCTCAGTAATCTTTGATTTTACCTGTGCAGCTGAAGCCGTTTCTTCTGTCCCGCCGGACAAGCCTGCTGGGAAAAATGTTTTTAATTCGTATGTGCCATAGGGAGTCTGCATATATTTCCCCCGAACAGCCCGGCTGACAGTTGATTCATGAATCTCAAGCTCATCAGCAATTTCCTTCATTGTGAGCGGCTGCAAGCGGCTAGGCCCATAGAAGAAAAAATCTTTTTGCTTTTCGACAATCTTTAGGCCGACACGCTGAATCGTTCTTTTGCGCTGCTCTAGACTTTTTAAGAGCCAAAGATAATCTTTCTGCTTATCTTTCATAAATTCCTTTAACTGCTCATCTTTATGGCTTGCCAGCTCGTCAAAATAATCTTTCTGAAACACAATTTTCGGCATTTCATCTTCCAGCAAATGCACTTCAATAGAATCGTTTTTGAGCGCAACCGTTAAATCGGGACGGACATAGGTTGGCTGTTCATAGTGAAAACGAGAGCCAGGCTTTGGATTGAGCTTTTGAATAAAATCAGCAGCCTCTTGAATCTCCTTCACGTCAACGCTCAGCTTTTTGGCAACAAGACGCCAATTTTTCTCAGCAAATTCAACAAAGTAATCTTTAATAATAGCTGGGACAAGCGGTGGCACATCTTTCATGCGTTCGAGTTGCAAAAGCAAACAATCTTGTAAATTCGCCGCTCCAACACCCGCAGGTTCCAAATCGCGAATTAACTCCCATACCTCTGCCACCGCCTCTTCGTGACAGCGACACATTTGTGTAGCCTCTTCAACTGTAATCGACATATAGCCGTTTTCATCCATATTATATAATAAAAAATCAAGTATGCGCCTTTGATCCGCAGTCATCGGCACGATCGAAAGCTGCATTCTTAAATAGTCTGTAAGTGTCTGGGAGTGATCAGCTAAATGCTCCACCCAGTTTTTGTCTTCTTTCTTTTCTAGTCTCCCTTTGCGCGTTCCTGCCTTCTCTTTCGGCTGAAGCGCTTTCATTTCGGATACTTCTAATTGAATAAATGGATTCTCCATTGTTTTCGCTTCTAAAAATTCGGTTAACTCCTGGGCAGAGTATTGCAGCAAAGCAATTGCTTGTGTTAATTCCTGAGTCATCGCGAGTTTCATCGTTTGCTGCTGCCAAAGTCCGGGCTTTAAATGCATACTCAAGTTCCTCTCCCCCTTCCTACTCTATTATACAACAGGATCAAAATTTGAGAATGAAAATTTAGAATTTTTCACTCACTGCGTTACATAAAACGGGGAAGTCACAGCAAAATAAATTAAACGATCCGCGTCAGAGTAAGGTTTTCAGCAACCAACTAAGGAAATCAAGCCGCAAAGAAAAAGTTCTAAAATAAAGAGTAGAAAACCTTTATTTTGTTAGTTCTATAACATAAATGGATATTATATACTTTTTAATGGGTTTACATAAAAAGTTAGATAATGAGCAGCCCATCTATAGTTCCTCGCTCGCTATTTAGCCTTTTGGTCAAACAGCTAGCTTATCGCTTGTTTGACTTCCCTTTTTATGACGGTCCTTTCATAACTGATCGTTGTTGATGGCTAGAGAACTATGCATCACTATTTGACCTAACAAAAAAAACCCACAGCCTCATGGCACTAAGCCAGGAAAACTGTGGAGCTTTGCTTGCTGTACGCCCTCGGCAGGAATCGAACCCACATCTTAAGAACCGGAATCTCACGTGCTATCCGTTGCACCACGAGGGCTTAATCAGTACACTACAAAATTATAGCGGAAACCTTTAGCAAAAGCAATCATTATTTGAAAGTTTTCTCACAAATAAGTTCTGTTGCTTTTCTTACAGGTTTAGCAGGAATTCAAGTGGGTATAATAGAAATCTATGAAGAAGAATCATTTTCCAAATAAGCCATATTATTTGACCTTAATTGACCATCAATGTATGATACTACTACATAAGAATTTCTAACTATTTCATTTTTCAAGGAGGAAAGAAAATGAATTTAATCCCTACAGTTATTGAACAGACGAATCGCGGAGAGCGTGCTTATGACATCTATTCACGCTTATTGAAAGACCGCATCATTATGCTTGGCAGTGGAATTGATGACAATGTAGCCAATTCTATCGTATCTCAGCTCTTGTTCCTTGAGGCAGAGAATCCAGAAAAAGACATCTCCATTTATATTAATAGCCCAGGCGGAAGCATCACTGCCGGCATGGCTATCTATGATACCATCCAGTTTATTAAGCCGGATGTTCAAACGATTTGTATCGGCATGGCAGCATCTATGGGAGCTTTCCTGCTGGCAGCTGGAGCAAAAGGCAAACGCTATGCTCTTCCAAACAGCGAAGTCATGATTCACCAGCCTCTTGGTGGAGCACAAGGACAGGCAACTGAAATCGAAATTGCTGCTAAACGCATTCTCTTCTTGCGTGATAAATTAAATCAAATTCTAGCCGATCGCACTGGACAGCCGCTTGAAGTGATTGCCAGAGACACAGACCGCGATAACTTTATGACTGCTGAACGCGCACTTGAGTATGGTTTGATTGATAAAATTTTGACACGCAACGAACTTCCTAACAAGTAAAATAAAAAAGGCTGCTCTAAAAACCAGCAACCCGCTGGCTTTGGAGCAGCCCTTTTGCTTTCTACATGGATATAAAGTCATCGGTTGAAGAAATATGATGTCAAAGTATTTATGTAGTGGCCACCGGGCTTTGCACATCTGTAAAACGCTTCTGCACATCGCCCGCTATTTTTAGTAGTTCCCTTCTTTTTCAACGAACTCAACAAGGGCTGCCATTGCTTCTTCTTCATCACGGCCGTCAATAGACAATGTCACCGTGCAACCGCGATTAATCGCTAAGCTCATAATTCCCATAATACTCTTAGCATTGACTTTCTTTCCTTCCTTTTCAAGATGAATTTCCGAAGAAAAGCGATTTGCCTCCTGAACAAATAATGCAGCTGGCCGTGCTTGCAGTCCTGTTTTCAATTGAACTTCTGTTGTTTTTTCAATCATAACTATCTCCTCTTTCAATTATTTATTAATTGGTTCATTTGCTCGTAGTTTTTCAGCGATTTCATCAATCTTGCGCAACCGATGATTGATGCCCGATTTACTGATTGCCGTGCCTGATACCATTTCACCAAGCTCTTTGAGAGTGACATCTTGGTGGGCTACACGCAATTCAGCAATTTCACGCAATTTGTCTGGCAATACATCCAAACCGACAGATGATTCAATAAAACGGATGTTTTCTACTTGGCGCAAAGCCGCACCGATCGTTTTATTTAAATTAGCCGTTTCGCAGTTCACAAGACGGTTAACGGAATTGCGCATGTCTCTCACAATGCGGACATCCTCAAAGCGCAACAATGCACTGTGAGCCCCTACAATATTAAGAAATTCGGTGATTTTTTCTGCTTCTTTTAAATAGGTGATAAATCCTTTTTTACGCTCGAGCGTTTTACTGTTTAAGTCAAAGCTATTCATCAGCTCGCACAAAGCATCATTATGCTCTTTGTAAAGCGAAAATATCTCTAAATGATAAGAAGATGTTTCAGGATTATTTACAGATCCTCCTGCCAAAAACGCACCGCGTAAATACGAGCGACGACAGCATTTTTTTTCAATTAAGGACGAAGATATATTGTGCACAAAAGAAAATGAATTTTCAATAATCGCTAAATCCTCAAGAATGTCACGCGCTCTTTCTTTTAAGCGAACGATATATATATTATTTTTTTTCAGTCTCATTTTCTTTCGTACGAGCAATTCTACTTCTACTTCATAGTTTTTCTTTAACAGTACATAAATTCTCCTGGCAATCGCTGCGTTTTCTGTCTGAATATTGACGACAAGGAGACGATTGGAGAAAGAGAGCGATCCATTCATGCGGATGAGCGCTGAAAGCTCGGCTCTAGCACAGCAATCCTTTACCTCCAGCGTCGTTAGCTCTTTCTTTGTTTCAGAAGCAAATGACAACTACGCCACCTTCTTCCATTTATTTTTTATCCTCAATGAGCCGAAAAAGAATCTCAGAAACCTTATTTGTATCATGGCGAACCACGCCACCTTCACGAATCGCAATTTCATCAAAAATAACATTTAGGCCCAATGATTTTAATAAATCAACATCATAAAAGACTGGCCTTGCTCTTTCCTCTTTATATTTTTCCTGAATGTATTCCGGGATCGGGTCATTATTCACTAAAATGGTATCGATGAAGCGACAACTCATATGATCATAAATGGCTTTTACATGGTCACTTGCTGTGAAGTCAAGCGTTTCGCCGGCCTGGGTCATCAAATTGCAGATATAGACTTTTTTGGCAGGTGACTGGCATACTTCCTCGCCAATTTGCGGAACAAGCAAATTAGGCAAAATACTCGTATACAAGCTGCCTGGCCCGACAATAATTAGATCAGCCTCTCTGATCGCTCGGATCGTTTCAGGCAAAGGTTGGATATCCTCCGGTGATAAAAACACCCGCTTAATCCGCTTGCCGGAATAAGGAATTTTCGATTCCCCGGATACCACTGTGCCGTCGTCCATTTCTGCATGAAGCACAACGCTTTGATTGGCTGCTGGCAACACCTTACCACGAACATTTAACACTTTGCTCATTTCCTGCACCGCATGAACAAAATCACCAGTAATTGACGTTAACGCTGCAATCATCAAGTTGCCAAGCGAATGCCCCGATAATTCATTTTTCGTGCTAAAACGATGTTGAAACAATGTTTCTACAAGCGGTTCTACATCTGACAAAGCAGCTAACACATTGCGAATGTCCCCAGGAGGAGGGATATTCAGTTCATTCCTCAAACGTCCGGAGCTCCCCCCATCGTCAGCCACAGTGACAATCGCCGTTAAATCAACCGGATGCTTTTTTAGTCCGCGCAGAAGGACCGATAACCCGGTTCCGCCACCAATAATTACTACTTTCTTTTCTTGTTTTTGCCTCATGGCGCTTGAACCGTTCTTTTATTAATATCCCGGTGAGTAATCCGGGTTTGATAATCGCTGGCAAAGTAGTTTCCAATGTGTTCCGCTAAAGCGACCGAACGATGTTGGCCGCCGGTGCAGCCAATCGCAATAACGAGCTGTGACTTGCCTTCCATTTTATAATGAGGCAACATGAAAGAAAGCAGATCAATCACTTTCTCAAGAAATTTCTGTGTATCATTCCATTTCAGTACATAGCTGGATACATCCTCTTCAAGCCCGGTGCGCGGTCTAAGATGGTCCACATAATGCGGATTAGGTAAAAAGCGGACATCAAATACGAGATCTGCATCAATAGGTAGACCATATTTAAAACCGAAAGACATCACATTCACAGTGAAAACTGACTTCTTATTAAGTGAGAACTCACTTAAAATTTTCTCGCGTAAATCCTTGGGCTTCATGGCAGACGTATTATAGATAATATGCGCTCGTCCTTTTAAATCCTCCAAAAGGGCGCGTTCCTGCTGAATACCGTCGAGAGGAAGACCAGTCGGTGACAGCGGATGAGAGCGCCGCGTTTCTTTGTATCGGCGAACAAGCACAGAATCCTCTGCTTCTAAAAATAATAATTTAGGGGTAACAGAAGACATCTCAGCCGCTTCATCTAAGGCTTGAAAAAGATAATCAAAAAATTCCCGGCCACGCATATCCATTACGACTGCTACTTTGTTCATTTGATTGCCTGAGTCCTTCATCAGCTCTAAAAACTTGGGCAGCAAGGTCGGCGGTAAATTATCTACACAGTAAAAACCAAGATCTTCAAAGCTTTGGATAGCCACTGTTTTTCCCGCTCCGGACATACCGGTAATAATAACCAGCTGCATTTCGCTTCCCGCTTTATTGCTCATTCTCATTCCCCTCTCTCTTTTAGCGGTTATGCCAGCAATTTGCTCTGTACATATCTCTTTTATTAATTTGGATCAAGCCGGTAGGAAAGCAGCTTAAAATCAGGCGTATATGTAAAAGCCCCATAAATCACCCCAGTGCCATGTACCATGTATTCTAAAATGTGGCGATCACCTTCCGCCATCGGCAGTTCTTTTATTTTTTCAACCGGGTGCCATTCCAGCTGGCCTTCTTCGCATTCTTTAATCGATACGCCATCACTTTCCTGAGCAAAAAATGTAAACATCATCCACTCAGAAACAATATCGTCACCATCTTTAATAATAAATGTGAAAATGCCTTTTACAGCTGGCCGGCGTAAATAAATACCCGTCTCTTCTCTATATTCACGAATGACAGCATCGCGGATCGACTCCCCTGGCTCCATTTTCCCACCCGGAGCGACCCACCAGTTGCGACGAGGCTTTTGCAGAAGCAGTACTTTATCATCTTTTAACAACAAGCAGTTTGTTACACGTTGCACATTTCTTCACCTCCGGGTAAGTCCGGCTTCCAACAGAAACCGGGTAATCCGTCTCTTCTCTCATTCTTATTATTATACTATGTTCACTCCATTGATCTCAATGATGGGTTCCGCTAAGAAAACGTTTCCGCTCTAAAATCAGAAGATAATATAGAAAAGCTAGCCTTTTCTTCATAACAGAACCTTCTATTAAGCCGAGAACCTAAAAAAAGAGGGTGCTCCATACCGGCAATTCCAGCGGCTGCTTTCAGCCGCGGAAGTCAGTGCCGGTTATCGGAACAACCTCGTCAAAAGGGATATGATTAAATATAGGGGGTGTATCAGATTACTCAATTAATGTAACACATTTTTATTGCAGCTTCATTACGAGCCGATTAACAATCTGTTAAACTTACGCTTCTACCCCTAACTCTTCTTTCAATTCTTCCACAAAGTTTTGGGCCGCTTGAGCTGCGATGCTTCCATCCCCAGTTGCTGTTACGATCTGGCGGAGTGTTTTTTCACGCACATCACCTGCCGCGAAAATGCCAGGTATCTTTGTTTCCATTTTTTCGTTTGTCACGATATAGCCAGCATCATTAGTAATGCCTAAATTCAAAAACGGCTTTGAAAGCGGCAGCATACCTACATAGATAAACACACCATCAGCCGGAAATTTCTGCTCTTCGCCGTTCTCTGTAGACACGAGTGTGACGCTGCCGACTTTTCCGTCTTTTTCATTTATTTCCTTTACTGTATGATTCCAAATAAAATCCACTTTTTCGTTTTTGAATGCCCGATCTTGTAAAATCTTTTGGGCACGAAGCTCATCACGGCGATGAACAATCGTTACATTTTTAGCAAAGCGGGTTAAATATGTTCCTTCTTCAACGGCCGAGTCGCCGCCGCCAACAACAACAAGATCTTTCTCTTTGAAGAATGCACCATCACAAACCGCACAGTATGAGACGCCACGGCCTGTTAATTCTTTTTCACCAGGTACGCCGAGCTTTTTCCATTCGGCTCCTGTCGTAATAATTACTGAGCGGCCTTTAAAGTCTTTTGCGCCTGCTTTGATGATTTTATACTCTTTGCCGTCGACAATTTCCTTAATATCACCATACGCATATTCAGCGCCGAATTTTTTCGCATGGTCAAACATTTTCGTAGACAAATCCGGACCGAGAATATGGTCATACCCCGGATAATTTTCTACTTCCTCTGTGTTTGCCATCTGCCCTCCAGGCACGCCGCGCTCAATCATTAGCGTAGAAAGGTTCGCACGCGATGTATAGACAGCGGCTGTCATTCCTGCTGGTCCCGCGCCGATAATAATGACATCATAAATTTTATCTTCTGCTGCCAAAGCTAGCCACTCCTTTTCCTTCGGTACTATATAGATACCCTAAATCGTATAATTTATTCTCTTTCTATCCTAATCAATCTATGGACTTTCGTCTAATTTTCTGCTCATTATCATTATAATCGTTCACGCACGTACTTGATATACTTTTGCAATGTAGAAGCAGAGAGGTTATACTTTTCTGCCAGGCTTGTCTGTGATTCTTTCTCACCGCGAAGTTTGCGCCACATATACTCTGTGGCTGCTGCAAATGCTTCTTTATTTTTCAAGCGTGTCTGCTCCTCTGCTATTTCGCCAAAAACAGTGAACCAAAGCATAAATAAACCAGCTTCTTCTGTACCGATCGGCTGAAATTTCTTATAGAGAGTTAGAGCTGTGTCATGCGCCAGACTAATGCGAGCCTCTTCCTTTAGTTTGATATCCACCGACATGCCAAGCACATCCGCCAGGTAAATCTTCTCACGGAAAGCGAGTGATTCAATATCGCAAAAGTCAGGATGGCTCACTACTTTCTTTTGATCCTCTGTTATGGAAAGTAAAAAGATGCCGAAAAAACGCTCTTCTTCATATTCACTATTCAACCGCTTTACAATTGAAGCAGGCTGCTGCTCATGGCCAAGCTGCTCCGCCTTTTTACTCGCCCACGGCTCCTGTCCAGCCTTTTCCGGACTCATCTTCAATATATGCTTCCAGGCGTTTTCTGCTGCCTCTTGCCGGCCAGAAAAGTAAGCTGAGTGAGAGAGCCAATAATAAAAAGCCGGCTCGCCTTCAAAACCGCTTTTTTGAAGCTTTTTAAGCCATCGATAAGCATCTTCATACTGGCCGATCAGAGCAAATGTTACGCCGAGCTTAAATTGCTGCTCCGGCAAAAGCGGGTATGTCTTTCTTAGCAAATCCACCAGTTGTCTCAACAGACCGTATTGCTTTTCGTAAAAGAAAAAAACAGCTAGATTACATAGGGCATGTAAGTTCCCAGGGTTCTTCTCTAATACGCTTTCCAACACTCCATGGGCTTCTTCAATTTCCCCAAGATAGAAATGAGCAAGAGCCAGGTTGTTATGAGCGGGCCAAAAATCCGGATGCTTAGCAATCAATCCCTCCAAGCATTCTATTGCTTTCTCGAAACTGCCGCCCTCAAGCAGATAACGAGCCTCTTCCTGCAGAGCAATCAACTCATCCTGTTCATCCAACTCATCAAAACCTTCTTCACTGTCAAGCTCAATTAAATCGAGTAGTTCTTCGGCATCCTCTGTGAATTCCCCGGTTTCGTCCTGCTCCAAATATGCCTTGGCGTGCTTAAAAGCTTCTTTAAACAAGCCTAAGTGAGCATAATTATTAGCTAAAAAATAATGGCACTCACTGATCAGCGGATCTAGATCATCCAGCACAAAATGCAGCAAGCCATTTGATTGTTCAAAATTGCCGAGCTCCGTTTCTACAATCGCTAATTGGCAAGCGATCATTGGTTCCATCGGCTCTAAATCCATCGCGCGTGACAAATACTTCTTCGCTTTTGACAGCTCTCTCTTCCGCAGTGCTTTCAAGCCTTTTGTATAGTAATACTCACCTGTCGGCAAAAAAGAGATGACCTTTCCCTTTTCTTTCCGTAGCTTTGAGTGTTTTGTCATGTAAGTCCTCCGAGCATTGTTAATTAACCTATTGAGTATATCATAGATGTCAAAGCCTCGTTAATAAAGAAGAAAAGAAACAAAAATAAAAATAAGATGCAAGTACGGCATATAGACAGCGATACACGTCAGTCATTGTTCTATACACTTCGTTCATCCGCCTGTGTGGATTCTCATTTCACAAGAATAAAGCTGTCCTGAAGCCTATCTCCAAGGCTTCAGGACAGCTTTATTCGACTCTATTTGCCTCTCTTCTCTTCATGGCGCTTAGCAAGCACACCTAACACATCAGCAAGCTCTACCTTTTGCTCACGAAGAAGGACAAGCAGGTGATAGAGCAAATCAGCCGCTTCCCACTGCAGTTCATCCTTATCACGGTTCTTCGCCGCAATAATCACTTCGGCTGCTTCCTCTCCAACTTTTTTCAGGATCTTATCGACGCCTTTTTCAAACAAATAAGTCGTGTATGCTCCTTCCGGACGAGTTTGCTCCCTGTCAGCAATCACTTCCTCTAGTTTTTGCAAAATAGTATACGGCAGCATTTCCGTCTGTTCACCATATAAAGATTGCTCGAAACAGCTTGTTGTTCCAAGATGACAGGCAGGCCCTTCCGGCTTTACAAGTACGACGAGTGCATCCTGGTCGCAATCATATTTAATGTTCACAACCTTTTGGGTATGGCCGCTCGTTTCTCCTTTGTGCCACAGTTCTTGACGTGAACGGCTAAACAGCCATGTTTCGCCGCTGTCTATCGTCCGCTGCAAAGACTCTTTATTCATATAAGCAAGCGTTAGCACTTCATATGTAGTGGCATCCTGGATGATAGCAGGCACTAGCTCTTTCTCATCAAATCGAATCTCTTCCACGGTTACACTCATCGTATATTCACTCCCCGGTCTTTCAAAAAGTTTTTCACTTCGTTCACGCTTGTTTCCTTGTAATGGAAAATAGAAGCAGCTAACGCAGCATCTGCTACCCCTTCTGTGAACACTTCAAAAAAGTGTTTGGCATCTCCTGCCCCACCAGAAGCAATGACAGGGACGGAAACTGCTTCACTGACTGCTTTCGTCAGCGCAAGGTCGAATCCACGTTTTTCACCATCACTGTCCATGCTCGTCAGCAGAATTTCACCAGCTCCTCGCTCAACTGCTTCCCGAGCCCAGCTAATGACTTCTCGCTCAGTCGCCTGCCGGCCGCCATGCGTATAAACCCGCCATGAGCCAAGCTCATCGTCCCACTTAGCATCAATTGCGATAACTATACACTGTGTACCAAAGTAATCGGCACCGATTGTGATAAGTTCCGGATCAAGAACAGCTGCCGTGTTTAACGAAACCTTATCAGCCCCCGCACGCAAAATACGTTTCATGTCTTCAAGTGAATTAATGCCTCCGCCTACTGTAAAAGGAATGGCAAGCTGCGAAGCAACATCCTGAACAACTTCCACCATTGTCTTCCGGCCTTCGTGAGAAGCAGAAATATCAAGAAATACGAGCTCATCTGCCCCCTGTTCATCATACACTTTCGCCAGCTCCACCGGGTCACCGGCATCGCGTAATTCAACAAACTGAATACCTTTCACAACACGGCCGTCTTTCACATCGAGACATGGAATAATCCGTTTCGTGATCATTGGCCTCTTGCCTCCTTTAGCGCTTCGCGAACAGTAAATTGGCCGGTATAAATAGCTTTTCCTACAATCGCTCCGCTGACACCCTCTTGCTCAAAGCGTTTAATTTCCCTTAAATCTTGGAGCGAGCTGACGCCTCCGGAAGCAATCACACGTTTACCAGTTTTCCGGGCAAGCTCGGCTACCGCTTGGATATTGGGTCCAGAGAGCATTCCATCAGTGGCGATATCTGTGAAAATGAAGGTTTCTGCTCCGGCTGTTGCCAGCTCCTTGCCAAGATCTACCGCCTTTAAAGAAGACGTTTCAATCCAGCCATGCGTGGCAACGAATCCGTCCTTTGCATCAAGACCGATAGCGATCTTGTCACCAAACCTATTGAGCCATTGTTTAACAAGCTCCGTCTCTGAAACAGCAAGACTGCCAATAATGACCCGATCAACCCCATTTTCTAAATAATGGCGAATATCTTCTTCTGTACGAATGCCTCCGCCAATCTGCACTTTCGCCTCAAGCTTTTGTGCTGCTTCAATCACAAACTGGTCATTGATCCGCCTGCCGTCTTTCGCTCCGTCCAGATCAACCATGTGAATCCATTCTGCGCCTTCTTCCACGAATGATTTCGCCATATCAAAAGGAGAATCACCATACACGGTTTCCTGACTGTAGTCGCCTTGCTTTAGACGGACACACTTGCCGCCGTGCATATCAATAGCCGGGTAGATGGTAAAGCTCATATAATCGCCTCCGATTGCTCCATTGCTTTTGTAAAATTCGTTAATAGCTGCATGCCGACCCGGCTGCTTTTCTCAGGGTGAAATTGCATGCCGAACACATTGTTATTCCCAACAACAGCAGGAATTTCTACGCTATAGACGGTGCTGGCAAGCAGCGATTCTCTATCCATCCCGTCCACATAATAAGAGTGTACAAAATAGACAAAGCCTTCTTCCACACCGTGAAGTACAGGCGACTCTAGATGAAAAGCAAGCTGATTCCATCCCATATGCGGAACTTTTACTTTGTCACCGCTGTCAACCGGAATACGTACCACACTCCCTCTTAACAATCCGAGGCCCTGTGTCCGGCCGTTTTCTTCACTTTCCTGAAACAATAGCTGCATGCCGAGACAAATACCTAAAAGCGGACGGCCACTTTCTACATATGTATGCAAAAAGCTATCGAGTTTTTTTTCTTTCAATAAAGACATAGCATCTCTGAAAGAACCAACTCCCGGCAGAATCAATCCTTTCGTTTCATTCAGTTCTTCCGGCGACTCACTAATAATATAAGGCACACCTATCCTCTCAAGCGCTTTACTGACGCTGAACAAGTTGCCCATTCCGTAATCAACGATGCCGATCATTTACAACATTCCTTTCGTCGATGGCACGCCTTTAACGCGCGGGTCCACGATTGTTGCTTCATCGAGCGCCCGGGCGAGTGCTTTAAAGACCGCTTCAATCATATGATGTGTGTTGCTGCCGTAATGAATGATGACATGAAGGTTCATTCGTGCCTCTAAAGCAAGCTTCCAGAGAAATTCGCGGACAAGTTCCGTATCAAATGTGCCGACCTTTTGCGCCGGAAACTCTCCGCGCATCTCAAAATGCGGACGGTTGCTTAAATCAACAACCACTTGGGCAAGCGTCTCATCCATAGGAACAAATGCATTTCCATAACGTTTAATTCCTTTTTTGTCACCAAGGGCTTCTTTCAAAGCAAGCCCAAGACAAATACCAATATCCTCTGTTGTATGATGATCGTCTATCTCCACATCTCCGTCGGCTCTGACTGTTAAATCAAATTGGCCATGCTTTGTGAACAAATCAAGCATATGATCCATGAACGGCACGCCCGTCTGAATATCTGCCTGGCCCTCACCATCGATAGAAAAAGCAAGCTGTATTTTGGTTTCATTCGTGTTGCGGGTTAATTCTGACGTCCGGTTACTCAACTGGGCCACTCCTTCTTCTGCTAGTTTTGCTATATCTTTTGTTTACTTTATTTTTCTTTGCGTGCCTCTACAGCTCGGGCATGAGCTTCTAGTCCCTCTAAGCGGGCAAAAGCAGCTATTTTATCAACATTCTCATTGAAAGCTTTCTCGCTATACATAATTAAACTCGATTTCTTCATAAAATCATCCACATTGAGCGGTGAAGAAAAACGGGCAGTTCCGTTTGTTGGCAAGACATGATTAGGGCCTGCAAAATAATCGCCAATAGGCTCAGAACTGAAGCGACCAATAAAAATGGCCCCAGCATGGCGAATGCTTTTCACGACATCCAGCGCGTTCTCTGTCATGATTTCTAAGTGTTCCGGCGCCAGCTGGTTCACTACGCTTATCGCCTCCTTCATATCTTTTGCGACATAAATGGCTCCATAGTTTTCAATAGATTCCCGGGCAATTTCTTCCCTTGGAAGGCCCGAAAGCTGTCGTTCAACTTCTGCTGCCGTCTCTTCAGCGAGCTTCCATGAAGGTGTAACCAACACGCTGCTTGCACGCGGATCATGCTCTGCTTGAGACAATAAATCTGCCGCAATTTCTGCTGGCCTTGCACTTTCATCAGCGAGAACGGCAATCTCACTCGGTCCGGCAATCATATCAATATCCACATCACCAAACACTTCACGCTTCGCCAATGCTACATAAATATTGCCGGGACCAGTGATCTTATCGACTGGACGGATTGATTCAGTTCCATAAGCGAGTGCAGCCACTGCCTGAGCACCGCCAACTTTATAAATTTCTTCTACTCCCGCAATATCAGCAGCTATGAGAACTCCTGCTGGCAAACGGCCATCAGGACCAGGAGGCGAGACCATCACAATCCGCTTCACTCCGGCAACCTTTGCAGGCAGAACGTTCATGAGCACAGAGGATGGGTAGGCAGCCGTTCCCCCTGGTACATATACACCAGCGGAGTCAAGCGGTGTCAGCATTTGGCCAAGCATTGTCCCATTCTGATCTGTATAAGTCCACGTTTCCCTCAGCTGCTTTTGATGAAACGTAAAAATATTGTCAGCCGCCTCTTTGATCACTTGTGTGATCTCCTCAGGAAACTCGTTATAGGCTTCATCAATTTCACCGCGCGTGACCCTCATGATGTTCAGTTCTGCTCCGTCAAATTGCTTCGTGTAGGCTAACAGCGCAGCGTCTCCCTCTGCACGGACTGTTTGAATAATTCTTTGTACAGCGGTACGCTGTTCATTCGTTCCATTATCCACAGAACGCTTTAACGATAATTCTTGTGTGATATTTTGGATCTTCATCTCTTTCACACTGCCTTTTCTGCAATAATTTCTGACAGCCGGCTGACAAGCTGGCTAATTTCCTTACCCTTTAAACGATAACTGGCTGGATTAACAATTAGCCGGGAAGTAATATCTACAATTGTTTCATATTCAACAAGCCCATTTTCTCTTAAAGTCCGGCCGGTCGATACGATATCAACAATCCGATCTGCAAGCCCAATCATTGGAGCAAGCTCAATAGAACCGTTTAATTTGATAATTTCAACTTGCTCCCCTTTTCCGCGAAAATAAGAAGAAGCGACGTTTGGATACTTCGTTGCCACTTTAGGAGCTACTTCATCCACAGAAGTATCAGGCAAACCAGCCACAGCCAGGTAGCATGGACTGATCTTTAAATCGATCAGCTCATACACATCTCTTTCCTCTTCAAGGAGCACATCTTTGCCCGCAATTCCGAGATCTGCGACACCATATTCGACATATGTTGCCACATCCATTGGTTTCGCTAAAAAAAAGCGTAAATGCTCTTCCGGCACTTCAATAATTAGCTTGCGTGATTCATCGAGATCCGGAGGCAGCTGATAGCCTGACTCACGGAGCAGTTCAGCTGCCTCTTCAAAAATTCGTCCTTTGGGCATCGCAATTGTTAACATGGCGATCAGAACTCCCTTCCGCTTGTTGCTTTTCCTACGAAGAAGGAGACACTCTTGCATGCTTCTGTAAACCGGTCTACATCTTCTACGCCGGCTACATCCTGCAAAAGCACCGCTTCTCCTGCTTCACGACGTTTTCTTGCCTCTTGAATAGCTTCTACTCGGCGCTCATTGCTGAATAAGATGCAATGTACTTTTTCTTCCTCTTCCAGCTGTTCAAGAGCGCCAAGCAATACATCAACACGAAGTCCGAATCCTGTAGCACTGGCTGGCTGGCCGAACTTTTCGAGCAAATGATCATAACGGCCTCCGTTGCCCGCCGATGTTCCGGCTCCATCAACGTAAACTTCAAACACTAACCCTGTATAATAGCTCATATGGCTGACGAGCGGTAAATCGAATTGTATATACTCCGCTACACCATATTCTTGCAATCTTTCATATAAACCGCGCAATTCAGCAATCGCCTCGCTACCTGCCCCGCCCTCAATTAGATCAGCCGCCCCTTCAAGACAGTTCAGTTCCCCTGTTAAATCTAGAAAACGCAGAAGGCGCTGCTGGTCAATGGAAGAAAGCGGGAGACTTTTTACATGTTCACAGTAGCCGACATAATTTTTTTCGTATAAAAAACGGCGTAGATGTTCAACCCGCTCTTCTGTACCAAGAATTTGGCGGAACAGCTCATCCGTAAAGCGAATGTGGCCGAGAGAAATTTGAAAACGCTCCATACCAGTTTTCTTTAGGATAGATACAAGCAGTGCAATAAGCTCTGCATCGGCGCTCACCGTCTGGTCACCAATCACTTCTACACCAATCTGCTCAAATTCAGCTGCTCTTCCTCCCTCACGCTGCTGTGCTCGGTAGACGCTCGCTGAGTAGGCGAGCCGCAACGGCACACGTTCCTTCAATAACTTTGAGGCCGCCACTCGCGCAATCGGCGTTGTCATATCGGGACGCAGCACAAGAGTATTTCCTTGCTGATCAAGCAATTTAAACAACTGGCGATCCAAAATAGCAGAGGCTTCTCCTACGGTCTCATGATATTCCAAAGCAGGTGTTTCAATGAATCGATATCCCCAGCTTCTCATCTCTGTTTCCGCTGTTTCTTTTAGCTTTCGCTTCGTTTCATATATATGAGGGAGCGTGTCACGCATCCCGACAGGTTTTTCAAACATTAACAGCTTCGACATGGTCTATCACCCGATCATCTGTAGATTTCACGCAGCATGCTTTAGTTCGCTAATATGCTAACATGATGAAGTAATTACAAGTAGTTTAACGTTTCTGACAATTTCCGTCAAGAGAAATAAATACGCCATTCCCTTTAACTTTCCCTTTAAAATAAAAAAGCTGAAGTGATCCTATTAGGATTGGATCACTTCAGCCTTTCTTATGCAGGGGCCTTTTCAAAAGCAAGCTTTAAACCAAAGCCTACAAGCACAGCGCCCGATACTCCCTGAATGACTTTTTGAGTGGATTGTTTCTGCATAAACCCACTTATTTGATCTATGAGCAAAATGAAAAAAAGAGAGTATAGAAAAGTTAGGGCTGTATAAATAAAACCCAACAGAAGAAAGGGAACAAAGCTGTGCACATGCGGCTCTACAAATTGGGGTAAAAATGTTAAGAAAAATACAGCCACTTTAGGATTTAACAAATCGGTTAAAAACCCTTGTCGAAAGAAATTTTCGTCTGCCGCTTGGTAGCTTTCACTTAGAGCAGGGGCCTTTAATTTATTATCTCTGACGGATAAAAAGGCTCTCACACCTAAGTAAATGAGATAGGCAGCACCTACAAATTTGAATATTGAAAATAAATAAGCGGAACTGGCAATAATAGCAGATAATCCAATGATTGCTATTAATGTGTGAACTAACAGCGCCAAACAGATCCCTAAAATGGTTCTTAACCCTCCTTTCCTCCCTTCTCTTAACGTATTTCTCGTTAAAATTACGTTATCAGGTCCCGGAAGAATAACCAAAAAGAAAGACATAATCATAAAAGTAACGATATTTATCATAACTTCACATCCTTTTATTTCGAAATTTTATCATAGAAAGCAAATATTTTAGAAGAGGAAAAATGCGATGTCAGATCAGACAGTGCAGCAAATGAACAATTAAAAGCCCGTTAAGCCTTAAGGCTTAACGGGCTCTCTCTTTTCTTTTATCTGCATCGGATTCCCGCCAGCAAAAGCACCAGGCGGCACATCGCGATGGACAAGTGTAGCAGCTGAAATAATGGCGCCATCCCCAATCGTTACACCAGGAAGTATGGTGCTGTTGGCACCGATCATTACATTATCACCGATGATCACTTCTCCAAGACGATATTCTTCAATTAAATATTCATGGGCGAGAATGACGGTGTTATAGCCAATAATCGTATTGCGGCCAATCGAGATGAGTTCCGGAAACATAATATCTGGGACTACCTTGTAGGCAAGCGCCGTTTGTTTATCAATCTTCATGCCAAGAAATGTGCGGTACAGGCTGTTTTTCACTCTCATAAAAGGGATAAAACGGCCGATTTCAATAATTGCTGTATTTTTAAACGTTTTCCAAAACGAGACGGTTTTATAAATATTCCAGAGCGAGTTGGCCCCTTCCACTTTATACCGTTTCGTCTTTCTCACTTTTCCGGTACCCCGATCTTTACAATATCTAAAAGATCAGGCATCGCATCGAGCATATAATCCGGCTGAAAAGACTGCAAAAACTCTTTTCCTTTAACAGACCAGGCTACACCAGCTGTTAGGGTACCGGCATTTTTTCCCCCTTCAATGTCGTGGAAGTTATCGCCGATCATCATCGCTTCCTCTGGCTGAGAACCAACCTCCTGTAATGCTTTTAATAACGGTTCTGGATGAGGTTTCGGATGAGTGACATCGTCTAAAGCTACAATCGTATCAAAAAATGGATATAAGTTAGTTAATTTAAGCCCTTTAATGACTGTGTCTCGCAGCTTGGTTGAAACGATAGCGAGCTTAAAATTATTTTCTTTCAATGTACGAATTGTTTCATATACACCGTCAAATTCGGTGACGAGCAAATCATGGTTCTCAAGATTAAATGTTCGGTAGCGAGTCACCATTTCTTCTACACGTTCAGCATCAATACTGGAAAACGTTTCAACGAGAGTGGGGCCCATAAATGGATAAACGTCTTCACGTTTATATTGTTCAGGAAAATAATGATTCAACGTATGCAAAAAAGAAGAAATAATTAATTCATTTGTATTAATAAGGGTACCATCCAAATCAAAAAGCAATGTTGTTATTTTTGTCATGATAGTTTTGCTTCCTTTCTTTGAACCAATTCAGTCGGCTTCCATAGGGAAGACACAACAAGCGTCAGTAGAATAGCTGTAACTAAGCGAATTAAAAATAGAGCGAGTAATGGCCAACCTGTAATACCGAGCGGCATGAATATTACCGTATCTTCTACGACTGCATGGCATGCTACTAGGAAAACCATTGCAAGCGTCACATCCCTGCCGCTTACCCCGTCCTCTTTCACCGCTTGAATCATGACAGCAGATCCGAGCGCGAGTCCGAAAAGCAAGCCGGATGCCAATGTCATAGACGTATTTTCTTTCATTCCAAGTAAACGGGTCACAGGAGCCATCCAGCGCGAAAAGGCATCAAGCCACTTTAAGTCCTTTAAAATTTGGATAGCGAGCATCAAGGGCATAACAATTAAAGCTAGCTGAAAAATGCCATACCCTGCTTTTTCAAGACCAAGCATGAAAATTTCCCCCCAGCCATTAGGTTCTGCCTGCAGCGGCGGAGCCATACCATATTGCGCTATGCCACTCCCTCCACGCCAAACCAAGTTAATAATCAGGGCGGATGCAACCGCAAGCCCTAGCCTTACTGCTAAAATGACGGGCAATTTTACGCCAACCCGAGCAGCCACGCTTGATTCAATGAACAGATTGTGTGAAAAAGACAGCATGACAGCTAAAATGAACACTTCTTTAACTGTCAAATCCAATGATAAAATGGCTCCAATGGCCGCATATAAATTTAAAAAGTTGCCGAGCACAAGCGGAATGGAAGCATCACCTGATAATCCAAATATCCGCATAACTGGGCTGATCGCATTCATCAGCCACGGCAATATCGGTGTATATTGGAGCAGCGTGACAATGAGGGTAATTGGAAAAATAATTTTACCGAGCAGCCATGTTGTTTTTACCCCTGAAAACAGACCGTTTCTTAACGTGTTCCCCATATTATCCCCCTTGTTCATTCATTCACTAAACTATTGTAAGGCAGCTGTTTACCTTTTTGCCTGCGGCGGATAAGCAAAATAAGGACAGCTGATATTAAAAGGACAAGTGAAATCACCTGAGCAATCCTCAGTGAATCAGTCAGCATCAGACTATCTGTACGGAGCCCTTCAATAAAGAAACGCCCGATGGAGTACCAAATAACGTAAGATAAAAACAATTCTCCCCGTTTTAAATTCACTTTCCGCAAGCTTAACAACAATATCAAACCGACAAAATTCCATATCGATTCATACAAAAAAGTCGGGTGATAGTAATGACCGTCTATATACATTTGATTAATAATAAAGTCAGGCAAGTGCAGGCCCTCTAAAAAAGACCTTGTCACTTCGCCGCCATGGGCCTCCTGATTCATAAAGTTTCCCCAGCGGCCAATTGCTTGCCCTAAAATGATGCTGGGGGCCGCTATATCAGCCAGCTTCCAGAACGAAACACGTTTGACTTTCGAAAAAATAACAGTGGTAACAACTGCACCGATTAACGCACCATGGATGGCAATTCCGCCATTCCAAATTTTAATGATGTCTCCCGGATGCTGGGAATAGTATTCCCATTGAAATAAAACATAATAAATACGTGCTGAAATAATAGCAATCGGGATGGCCCAAATCAGCAAATCGGCAAATGTATCTTTTGGCAACCCAAGCCGGTCGCCTTCTTTTACAGCTAAATAAAAACCGAGTGCAATACCAAGACCGATAATGAGACCGTACCAATGAACCTGAAGCGGCCCAATCGCGATCGCAATCGGATCAAGCGGATAGCCTTCCATTCTTTTTCCCCTTTCTGCTTGCAGCCCTTGTTACATAAAATCAGTGTCGCGCTCACTGATGACATTGGCTAGCTTATCTGTAAAATCCTTCGCTGTATTAATTCCCAGACGTTTTAAGCGGAAATTCATTGCGGCTACTTCAATAATAACGGCTATATTTCTGCCTGGACGGACAGGAATAGTGATTTTTGTGATTTCCGTGTCAATTATTTTCAGCTTGTCTTCCTCAATGCCTAGACGGTCATATTGTTTTTTAGAATTCCACAGCTCCAAGTGGACATTCAGGGTAATTCTTTTTGTACTCCTAATAGCACTCGCGCCAAATAAGGTCATGATATTAATAATGCCGAGCCCGCGAATCTCAAGTAAATGCTCAATAAGTTCCGGTGCGCTGCCGACAAGCGTATCGTTGTCTTCCTGGCGGATCTCTACACAGTCATCGGCCACGAGGCGATGCCCTCTTTTAACGAGATCAAGGGCGGCCTCACTTTTACCGACACCACTTTGCCCGGTAATGAGCACGCCTACACCATAAATATCAACAAGCACACCATGAACGGCTGTTGTCGGTGCCAACATTCTTTCCAAGTAATTCGTCAGTTTGCTGGAGAGCCTTGTAGTAGTCAGTTTTGACTTCATTACGGGGACTGCATGCCGTTCAGAAGCTTCAATTAATTCTTTCGGCACTTCCAGTTCACGTGAGATAATAATTGCTGGTGTCTGGTCATCACATAGCCTTTCCATTCTCTCCAGCTTTTCATCTGGATGAAGCTTTTGAAAAAAGGTCAGCTCTGTCATGCCAAGCAGCTGCACACGCTCTTTTGGATAATAATCAAAAAAGCCGGCAAGCTCAAGTCCTGGGCGAGAAAGATCGCTCGTTATAATCGGACGATGGATGCCGTCTTCACCGCTAATTAGCTCCAAGTCTAGGTTTTCTAGCAAATCAGATGTACGCACTTTAGCCACTGTTTTTCCTCCTCATCATGGCAGTCTGATTCCATTGTAACATTTTTGCGGGGGGCAATTAAAATGAAGAATTAGAA
Source organism: Pseudobacillus sp. FSL P4-0506 (assembly GCF_038003025.1). Taxonomy (NCBI): domain Bacteria; kingdom Bacillati; phylum Bacillota; class Bacilli; order Caryophanales; family Bacillaceae; genus Pseudobacillus; species Pseudobacillus sp. FSL P4-0506. The sequence goes on along the minus strand of NZ_JBBOOI010000001.1, from coordinate 1,176,735 downwards.
TTTTTTATTTACAGGCTGTTAAAGTGTCCTTTTTCTTTGCTAATCAGCATGTATAAAATGAAAAAATGATAGGGAGGAAAGCTGATGAAAATTATGATCGATGCGGGGCACGGCTATTCTACTCCAGGCAAAAGAACGCCGGATGGCATGAAGGAATTTGAATTTAACCGAAGTGTGGCTATCTTGATTAGAAAAAAGCTGGAGGAAAGAGGAGCAAGTATCACTTTCTCTCACTCAGACACAGAAGATGTCCTCCTCGATAGAAGGGTGTGGAAAGCAAACAACTGGAAAGCCGATCTCTTTCTATCCATCCATGCAAATGCTTATGGAAACGACTGGAATAACGCTAATGGTATTGAAACGTTTATTCATTCTTCACGCCCCAAACAGGCAGAAACTGTAGCAACAGCCATCCAGCAACGCCTGGTTGCGCTCACGGGACGTAAAAACCGTGGGGTAAAGACCGCAAACTTCTATATACTCAAAAAGACTCTCATGCCAGCTGTTCTTGTGGAAGCAGGATTCATGACCCACGCTGAAGAAGCACGCCTTCTGCGAACAGACACGTATAGAGAACTATGCGCCCGTGGAATAGTCGAAGCTATAGAAAAAATATATAAGCTGTCTATTCGCTAACAGCTAAAAGCCAGGCTTCTCCTCTTCTCTTCAAACATTTAGTCGAACAAAGAGAATGAGAGTTACCTGGCTTTCTTCCGGAACAGTTATTTATTTTTTTTAAATACTGTCACCTGAAGGATAAGATTGACTAATGCCATAATCACCGCAATGAACAATGCCATTCCAAAACCGGCAATGTCAAACGCCGATCCCATAATATTGTCTGTTAAAAGCAAGGTAATAGCATTGATAACAAATAGAAACAGCCCGAGTGTTAAAAAGGTAATAGGCAAAGTAAAAAGAACAAGCAGCGGCCGAACAATCATATTTAGGATTGATAAGATAAAACTGGCGATAACCGCTGATGAAAAATTATCTACATGCAGTCCCGAAAAATAGCCTGAAATGGCAATAAACAAAACTGCATTCACTAAAATGCCTATAATCCAATTCATCTTAATCACTTACCTTCAAAAATAGACGGTGGTTCATCATCTCCGCTATTATCGTTTTCATGAAAAGCTGTTGTCTTGACAGAAACAGATCCCGTTTTCGTTTCTGCCTCGATCGTCACTTGCCCAAGTGTTTCCTTTTCACTTTCAAAACGAATAAGCTTCTGAACCATTTCCTCTTTTTCCGTTACTTTTTTCAGCCCCGTTTCAGGAAGATGTAAAGAGCCGAGATTTGTGCGTAAAATCCCTTTCATTGCCATATGTTCAGGCACATATATTTCAATATTGCCGGTCACAGCTTGGGCTTTTACTGTATGAGCTGCATCAGACTTTAAATCGCAAAGCACATTTCCGTTAAATGACTTAATCTCCGTGTAGCCAACAGAACCGACTACGTGAACGGCTCCATTAAAGGAACTGGCTTCTACTTTCCTTGCTTCACAGTCAATAAAATAAACTTGGCCATTACCTGTTTCTGCTTCAAATTCATTTACTTGTGATTTCTTTACTTCAATTTTGCCGTTTGCTGTTTTTACCTCGAGATCCTGCACTTCCATATCACGCATGCTAAATGACCCATTAAACAACTTGACAGAAATGTTGTTAATAGCCGCTTCAGGCACATACAAAACCGTATCAACTTTCATCAGTTTTAAACCGACTGAGAATGAGAGCTTATCTTCACGTGCGTAAAAGACACTATTTTTAATAAATGACTCCCGCGCTTCATCCTCACTATCCGCCCCGTACATCTTGATCTGGCACTCTGCTTTTACCCCATTTTCCTGCCAAGGCTTAATAGTGAAGCTGCCGCTTGCAGTCTCTGCCTTAATGCGCTTCGGTAAAAAATCATTTTCTTGGAATGTGTGAGTGAATTCTACTGTTTTTCCAAGTGGAAACTCAAAGTCTTTTAATTTTTGTACAGTGGACTGAACAAATTGAAACAGCTTGTCTTTCGGCTGGTTAACAGAACTGTCTGCTTGGCTATGTGATTGCTCACTTTGCTTTTCTCCGCTGCCAGTCAACTTTTGGCCCAAGTTGAGCAATTCATCAAAGAAATTATCTCTGCGCTCTTTACGGGCCTGCTGGGAAGGCTCCTTATCAAGCGCCTCCAGCAAGGTTAACCCTTCACTTGCTGAAATTAAGCCTGCTTCTACCATTTCCAAAATTCTTTTTTTCTCTTCGTTCATTTCAGGCACTCCATTCATTAGGAATTGGTTTTCTGTTCATTCTTACGAAGATAAAAGAAAAAGGTTTCATTCTTTTCCTAAGCTGTTACGAAACGCTTGCTTTCTTGGTTTTATTTTCACAGGCTCTCCATTGGACCTTACTCTCGAAAAACAAGCGTTTCTAATTAGACTGATAGCCGTGCGGAAGCCAATTATACGGATAGCCTCCGAAAAGTGCTCAATCTTTTCAGCTTTCGATGTACTGCTCTCTTTCTCGTTCGCGCGCTAACACTCTATGCAAATAACGGCCGGTATATGACCCTTCTGCTTCTGCAACTTCCTCAGGTGTACCGACTGCAACAATGGTTCCCCCCTTATCGCCACCTTCAGGTCCAAGATCGATGATATAATCGGCTGTCTTAATCACATCGAGATTATGCTCAATGACGAGAACAGTATCACCATTTTCGACAAGGCGCTGTAAAACAGTTAGCAGGCGGGAAATATCATCTACATGAAGACCCGTCGTCGGCTCATCCAAGATATAAAATGAACGTCCGGTCGAACGGCGATGCAATTCAGAAGCGAGTTTTACGCGCTGCGCCTCCCCTCCTGACAGCGTCGTTGCCGGCTGGCCCAGCTTAATATAACCAAGACCAACATCAGCGATGGTTTGCAGCTTGCGCTTGATTTTAGGGATATTCTCAAAAAACTCAAGCGCATCTTCGACTGTCATAGCGAGCACATCAGCGATGTTTTTGCCTTTATATTTCACTTCAAGCGTTTCACGGTTATAACGCTTGCCATGGCAGACTTCACACGGTACATACACATCCGGCAGGAAATGCATTTCAATTTTAATAATCCCGTCACCGCGGCAAGCTTCACAGCGGCCACCCTTGACATTAAAGCTGAAACGACCTTTTTTATAGCCCCGAACTTTCGCTTCATTCGTCGTAGCAAATACGTCGCGAATATCGTCAAACACACCTGTGTATGTGGCTGGATTTGAGCGCGGGGTCCGCCCGATCGGTGACTGGTCAATATCAATCACTTTGTCAAGGTGTTCAATCCCCTTGATTGTCCCATACTTACCTGGCCTTTGTTTGGAACGCTGCAGCTTTTGAGCAAGTGCTTTATGCAGAATATCATTAATTAACGTACTTTTACCTGAACCAGAAACGCCTGTAACAGCAATAAATGTTCCAAGCGGGAATTTAACTTTTACATTGCGTAAATTGTTCTCTTTTGCCCCGGTCACCTCAACCCATCGTCCATCCGACTTGCGGCGTTCTGCCGGCAGCGGGATAAATTTCTTCCCTGATAAGTATTGGCCGGTCAGCGAGGCTGGATCATTCATCACCTCTTCTGGCGTACCTGCTGAAACAATCTGCCCACCATGTACGCCAGCACCCGGTCCTACATCTATTAAATAATCGGCTGCCATCATCGTATCCTCGTCATGTTCGACAACGATTAATGTATTACCGATGTCGCGCATATTTTGCATCGTGCTGATCAGGCGATCGTTGTCCCGCTGGTGCAGACCGATTGATGGCTCATCAAGAATGTAAAGAACACCTGTCAGCCGCGAACCAATTTGGGTAGCAAGACGAATCCGCTGCGCTTCCCCGCCTGAAAGCGTACCGGCTGAGCGGCTTAATGTCAGGTAATCAAGACCGACATCGACTAAGAAACCAAGCCGTTCACAGATCTCCCGTAAGATTAATTGAGCAATCTGCGTTTCTTTTTCTGTCAGGGACAGATCCGCGAAAAACTGCTTCACTTCTTCAATTGAAAAGTCGGTTACTTCGCTAATATGCAGGCCATTAATTTTGACGGCGAGACTTTCTTTTTTCAAACGGTAGCCCTTACATGTCGGACATTTTTGCTCCCTCATGTATTTCTCCATTTGCTCCCGAATAAAATCCGAGCTTGTTTCTTTATATCGGCGCTCAATGTTAGTAAGAACTCCCTCGAAAATAATATGGTTTTCGCGAATTTGACCAAAATCATTTTCATAACGGAAATGAATGCGATCCCGTCCAGAGCCATTTAAAATCTTTTCAAGCTGCTCTTTCGATAAATCCTTTACTGGTACATCCATAGGGATGCCATAATGGCGGCAGACCGCTTCCAGCAGTTGTGGATAATATTGAGAACTTGTCGGTTCCCATGGGGCAATCGCATGTTCTTTTAAACTCAAATCAGGATTAGGAATGACAAGATCAACATCTACTTTTAATTTAGACCCAAGTCCATCACACGTCGGGCAAGCCCCGAATGGACTGTTAAAAGAAAACATGCGCGGTTCCAGTTCTCCAATGGAAAATCCGCAATGCGGACAGGCGTGATGCTCTGAGAACAATAATTCCTCGCGGCCAATAACATCGATAATTACATTGCCCTCACCAAGCTTTAAAGCGGCCTCAAGAGAATCAGCCAACCTTGATTCAATGCCTTCTTTAACAACAACACGGTCAATAACTACTTCAATAGAATGCTTTTTATTTTTTTCAAGTTCAATCTCTTCCTCTACTTCTCGCATTTCTCCGTCTACACGCACACGGACATATCCTTGCCGTTTAATGTCCTCAAACACTTTCACGTGTGTGCCTTTACGGCCGGAAACAATAGGAGCCAGCACCTGCAGTTTCGTCCGGTCTTCATATTGCATAATGCGGTCTACCATCTGCTCGATCGTCTGAGAGGTAATTTCGATCCCATGAACTGGACAAAACGGATGGCCAATACGAGCAAACAATAGACGTAAATAATCATAGATTTCCGTAACAGTTCCAACCGTTGAACGGGGATTCCGGCTTGTCGTCTTTTGATCAATAGAAATAGCCGGGGACAGCCCTTCAATAGCATCAACATCTGGCTTATCCATTTGTCCAAGAAATTGGCGGGCGTACGCAGATAAAGATTCCACATAGCGGCGCTGTCCCTCCGCATAAATTGTGTCGAACGCCAGCGATGATTTCCCCGATCCAGACAGGCCCGTCAAAACGACGAGCTTGTCCCGCGGGATGGTAATATCAATATTTTTTAAGTTATGCGCTCTTGCCCCTTTTACAGTAATTTTATCTATTCCCATATCAAAGTCATCCTTCCGATTTCAACTCTAGCAATGCGTCGCGCAGCTGGGCAGCCAATTCGAAATCAAGCGCTTTGGCTGCTGCTTTCATCTCGCTTTCCATGTTGGCAATTAGGCGATTTCTCTCTTGAGGTGTAAGTTTTTTCTTAGAAGCTGCTGTTTCATAGCTCTCCACTTCTTCAGCAGCGTGGGTGGCCCGAATAACATCACGAATATCTTTTTGAATGGTCTGCGGTGTAATGCCATGCTCTTCGTTATATGTTTGCTGAATCTCCCGGCGCCGTTTTGTTTCTTCTATGGCTTTAGCCATCGAGTCCGTTACTTTATCTGCGTACATAATGACGTGCCCGCCAGCATTGCGAGCTGCCCGACCCATCGTCTGGATAAGTGAACGCTCAGAGCGAAGGAAACCTTCTTTATCAGCATCCAATATAGCTACAAGTGATACTTCAGGAATATCCAGTCCCTCTCTCAGCAAGTTAATGCCAACAAGCACATCAAATTTGCCAAGTCGGAGATCACGAATGATCTCTATCCGTTCAAGCGTCTTAATTTCCGAATGCAAGTATTGAACTTTTATACCAATCTCCTTTAAATAATCTGTTAAATCCTCGGACATTTTCTTCGTCAATGTAGTCACAAGCACCCGCTCGTTCCGAGCAGTTCGTTCGTTAATTTCATTCAATAAATCATCGATCTGTCCTTCAATCGGGCGGACATCCACTGTCGGATCAAGCAGGCCGGTCGGGCGGATAATTTGTTCTGTCATATGCGGCGTGTGTTCGATCTCGTAAGGTCCTGGCGTTGCTGATACATAGACGATTTGATTTACATGATCCTCAAACTCTTCAAATTTTAACGGACGGTTGTCTTTGGCGGATGGCAGACGAAAACCGTGATCGACAAGCACCTGCTTACGCGCCTGGTCACCATTGAACATACCGCGGATTTGCGGAAGAGTAACGTGCGACTCATCGACAACAATTAAAAAGTCATCTGGAAAGTAATCAAGAAGCGTATAAGGCGTAGAACCAGGGGGCCGCAAAGTTAAGTGGCGGGAATAATTCTCAATCCCCGAGCAAAAACCCATCTCGCGCATCATTTCCAAATCATAGCGTGTGCGCTGCTCAAGCCGCTGTGCTTCAAGCAATTTATTTTCTGAACGCAAAATAGCGAGTTGCTCTTCCAACTCTTTTTCGATATTGCCAATCGCTATTTTCATTTTTTCTTCCCGCGTAACGAAGTGAGACGCCGGAAAAATGGCTACATGTTCACGGTCACCCATGATTTCTCCTGTCAATGCATCCACTTCACGAATTCGGTCAATTTCATCTCCAAAAAATTCCACGCGGATACAATGCTCATCTCGGGAGGCAGGAAAAATTTCCACAACATCTCCGCGAACGCGGAATGTTCCGCGCTTGAAATCAATGTCATTCCGTTCATACTGCACATCAACGAGCTTGCGCAGCAGCTGATTGCGTTCAATCTCCATTCCATTACGCAACGAAATGACAAGATCCCGATACTCTTCTGGAGAACCCAAACCGTAAATGCATGATACACTGGCAATGATGATGACATCATTCCGTTCAAATAATGACGAAGTTGCTGAGTGGCGAAGCTTATCAATCTCGTCATTGATGCTCGCATCCTTTTCAATAAACGTATCCGTCTGCGGAACATAGGCTTCCGGCTGGTAATAATCATAGTAGCTGACAAAATATTCAACAGCATTATTCGGAAAAAATTCCTTGAATTCACTATACAACTGGCCGGCAAGTGTTTTATTGTGGGCAATGACAAGTGTCGGCTTATTTACTTCTTTGATTACATTAGAGATCGTAAAAGTTTTCCCGGTTCCTGTCGCTCCAAGCAGCGTTTGATGTTTTTTTCCTTCTTTTATCCCTGAAACAAGCTCGGCGATAGCTCCTGGCTGGTCCCCTTGCGGACTGTATTTAGACACAATTTCAAATTGGTTTTTCACCTTTCAACCCCCTGACTTCTGGTAAATATATTGATTCTTTTATCTAAAACATCCTCTTAAAGTCTGTGCAATTTTCTAAGGTTAGTAATCATAATCCCCATTTTAGCATAAATAAAACCTGAATGGCTATTAATAAGCGTACGTATGTTCCTGTATTTTTCCATCGTAAAAAAAGCCTCTCCTTTAAGCAGAGAGGCTTTTTTACATTAAGATATCCATCCATATTTTAATAGCCGTAGCTGCTATTAAGATTGCCAGCAGCCACTGCAACACTTTGATATTCATTTTTTGTCCCGCTTTGGCGCCGAGCGGCGAGGCGATCACGCTAGCAACAATCATCACAAGCGCCGGGACAAACATCACTTGTCCGGTCATCAGCTTCCCACCCGCCGAACCAATCGACGAAATAAATGTGATTGCGAGTGAGCTGGCAATCGTCATTCTTGTCGGGATTTTTAAAACTACGAGCATGATCGGCACAAGTAAAAAGGAGCCGGCCGCTCCGACAATCCCGGCACCGATCCCTATGATAAGAGCAGAGAAAGAAGCAAGCCATTTATTAAACTCTACTTCCTCCATCGACCGATTATCCACATTTTTCCGCGGAATAAACATCATGATTGCAGCAAGGGCTGCCAGTAAGCCATATATAACGTTGACCGTCGATTCCGCCAGATGTTCCGAACCAAATCCTCCGACAAAACTTCCGGCGAGCACGGCAATCCCCATATACATAATTAATTTTTTGTTTAAATAATCGCTTTTCCGATAGGCCCACACACCGGTCAGCGAAGCGAAAAGCACTTCCACTGCACTGATACCCGCCACTTCATGAGCAGTGAAAGCGCCAAAGCCAAGCATGGGCGGGAGGTATAAAAGCATTGGATATTTAATTATAGCGCCGCCAATTCCAACCATCCCTGACAGGAAAGAACCAATAAAGCCAATAAAAAAAAGAGCTGCCAGCCATCCGAATGACCAATCCATTCATTTGTCTCCCCTTTCCTGTCCCTCTATTTCCACGTGGTAATACCACCTGCTATGTTCGTAATCTTCTTAAATCCTTTTTTCTTTAGTAGGCGGGCTGCCTTCCGACTGCGCATACCGCTTTGGCACATAACAACAACTTCTCTTTCAGGGTCTAGTTCTTTTATGCGCGCAGATAGCTGCTGCAGCGGAAGGTTTTTAAAGCCTTTGATATGACTGGCTTTAAATTCTCCAGGTGTCCGGACATCAATCCATTGTTTATCTTTCTTTCTTATCTCCTTCTTTAACTCGTCAGCAGCGGCATTGCGCACTCCCGCAGCCGGCATCATATTTTTAATGGCTATAAAAATAAAGATAGCTAATATAAGATAAAAAATAAGCGTCATCTTCGCTCTCCCTTTACATATGGGGGTATTTTTTCAATCAAAAAATTAACGGCTCTTTACAAGCAGGTTAACTGCCTCTTTTACAAGAGAATCTGTCGGTTCTCCCTGCTCGATATTCGCACGTACGCACTGCTCTAAATTCCGGCTGACAATGAGGCCCATTGCACGGCTGATTGCACTCTCTATTGCGCTTAGCTGCGTAACAACGGCTGTACAGTCTACTCCCTCTTCCATCATGCCCATGACCCCGCGCACTTGTCCTTCAATGCGTTTCAATCGGTTTTTCAAGTCTTTGCCGTACTCCACAGAGAATCACCTCCACACATTATAACAATAGATTTTATCAAAATACGCAGTGTATCTTCCTATTATCTCCGTGAAACAGCACATTTCTGGGCCGTTCTTAAAAAAGCAGAGGGTGTCCGCATATCAATACTTGTTGGACACCCAGATTAAATCAATTATTTAAGCAGCTCCATCACGGCATCTGGATCATAACCAAGAATCCACTGACCGTTTATTTCTGTCTGTGGTACTCCCATTTGTCCTGTCGTTTCTACAAGTCTCTGTGCAGCTTGCCGATCTTGCTGAACATTCACCTCAGTAAACGGGATACCTTGTTCCTTTAGAAAGTTTTTCATCATCGTGCAATATGGACAAGTATTTGTTGAATAGACGGTTACTTTGTTCATTTAAACTCCTCCTCGTTATAGTTGTACAATCGGGCCGTTTTCTTTTTTCCAGCCGGCAAAACCGCTTGCCATGTTTTCGACGTTTTTAAATCCCTTTGCCTGGAGCAAGCTTGTGCCGATTGCAGAACGGGCCCCGGATTGGCAATGAACAATAATCTTCTTATCTTTCGGCAGGTTGGCTGCCTCCTCTTCCAAATAGCCAAGCATATAATGATGGGCGGTTGGAATATGTCCGGCTTCCCATTCTCCCTGTTGACGAATATCCACTACGTAGACATCATCCTTTTCATATTGAGCTTTTAACTGGTCAACATCAATGTTTATATACTTTTCGAGATCAGGTGCTTCACTTACTGTTCTTGGGCTGGCAAATGCCACAATTTTATCAAGCCCAATGGACTCAAGAGAATGCTGAATTTCAGTTGTTTGTTCTCTTGCTGCAATGACGACAAGCTTTTTATCATAGTCAAGAATCCAGCCGGCCCAGTTTGTGAAGATTTTTGTATACGGCAAGTTGATCGTACCTTCAATGTGTCCTTGAGCAAACTCATTGCCGAGTCTGGTGTCAATGACAATGATATCTTCCTGACTTAAATATTGCTCCAAGCTTTCGTAGCTTTCTACATACGGAATTGTTTCATTCGTTAGCACAGCAGGGCCGACTTTATTAACTTTTTTCATGACCGCAAAATACTTTGGAGGCTCTGGCTGATCTTTCAGCAGTTCTTTTTGAAATTGTTCTTTATCCATTTCCTGCAAGGCCCAGTTGTTCGCCTTTTCATAGCCAACCGTTGAGAGCGGAACTGCACCAAGCGATTTGCCGCAGGCACTTCCGGCACCATGCCCCGGCCAGACAACTAAATAATCCGGCAGCTGCTTAAACTTTTGAATGGATTCATACATTTGTGCGGCTCCGGAATGAGCTGTTCCTTTTACTCCAGCTGCTTTTTCCAATAAGTCCGGACGGCCAACATCACCAACAAAGACAAAATCTCCTGTGAAAATACCCATTGGCTCAGCTGAACCGCCGCCTCTGTCTGTCAAAATAAAAGAAATACTTTCTGGCGTATGTCCAGGAGTATGCATTACTTTAAATTCCACGTTTCCAATCATGAAAACATCGCCATCTTTTACAAGCTTAGCAGAAAGGTGATCAGTGTACTGGTATTTCCAATTTTCATCCCCTTCATCTGATAGATATAATGTCACACCATAATCATTTGCCAGCTGGCGCGCTCCGGAAACAAAGTCAGCATGGATATGCGTTTCAGTTGCTGCTGTTAACCGGAAGCCCTCTTTTTTTGCTGTTTCTACGTAAGGCGTAATATCACGCGCTGGGTCAATCACGATGGCTTCTCCTGTTTTCTGGCAAGCGACCATATAAGAATATTGAGCTAATTTTTCATCAAAATAAGAGCGAAAAAACATTACTTGACCCTCCTTTACCCTACTGGGTATGTTATTGTAATTTCATATTACCCTATGGGGTATAAAAAAGCAAGCATGAATTTTAAAACAAGTCACACGTTCAATATTCTATTTTTCTCCATAAAAAATTCCGGCTACCATTGATGGTACCGGAATCTGTTATTTAGGTTGTTTTCTTTTTTTCATCATCAGATTGGACAGCCAAAAACCTATCGTCAATGAAGCAGCATCAATAATAATGAGTGGCCATGTGTGTGTGTATCCTTTATAAGCAGAGGCTGCAATTAAAGCAACAGTTAAGCCCAGGCCTAAAAAATGGTTAAATGTTACTCTCGTAAAAAAAACAACGAGAAAGCCGGGCAAAAACATTGCCATTATCATTTTACCTACCATGTTTTCACTCCCAGCAAGCAGCTTTTACTCCCTACATCATACTGAAATACGATCGGTTTAGAAAGCCCTTTTCCGAAAAACAAGTTACTTTTTTTCATATTTTTTAACAATCATTTCTGTCATGTAATTCAATTCATTGTACGGAATAAATTCTTCAGAAAGCATATCTGGTAAGATATGCTTGATAAAATACTTTACACAATTCAAATCGGAAAATTCCATAATCGTGGATAGGGCTTCTTTGTAAATCTCCAAAAAAAGCGGTTCCGGATTGCGCTTTAAAATTTCCCCAAAAGATTCATACAGCAGATCAATTTTATCTGCTACTGACAAAATTCGCCCTTCCAGTGTATCGTCTTTTCCTTCTTTAAATCGTTCTAGATAAATGCCTTGCAATTCTTCTGGAAACTCCTGCTCAACAAACTTTTTTGCCATTTGCTCTTCTACTTGTGAAAACAAATCCTTTAATTCCTTGGTAGCATATTTCACAGGCGTTTTAATATCTCCTGTGAACAACTCTGCATAGTCATGGTTCAAAGCTTTCTCGTACAGGGCCCGCCAATTTACCTCCATTCCCTCTAATTCTTCAATCGTTGCTAAAAACTGAGCAATCTTTGTTACCTTAAATGAATGTGCTGCTACGTTATGCGATTGATATTTAAACTTTCCCGGCAGCCTAAACAGCTGCTCCAGGTCCGACAAACTCTTAAAATAATTATGTATCCCCATAAACTGATCCTTCCTTTCCATAACTGTGATAAGCATTAGAAAAAAATAAGGACATTTATTCGAATTCCTAGACATATTTTCATTGTAGCCCTACAATCGTTAAGTGGCTATTTATTTTACTCTTTGAGGTGAAAAAATGAATTTGTGGGAACTATTTGTTGCTCTAATCCTCGGACTTGTGGAGGGGGCAACCGAATTTGCTCCTGTGTCTTCTACAGGGCATATGATTATTGTAGATGATATTTTGCTGAAATCGAAGGACTTGTTTTCAGAGCCGGTGGCTAATACATTTAAAGTAGTCATCCAGCTTGGCTCCATCTTAGCTGTTGTCTTTGTCTTTAAAGACCGCATCCTTAATCTGCTTGGATTACAAAAAAGCAGCGGGACAGCTAACCGAACCGGCTCAAGGCTGACATTGGTGCACATTTTTATCGGACTAATCCCTGCAATGGTACTCGGACTAGCATTTGAAGATTATATCGATGAACATCTGTTTAGCATAAACACCGTATTAATCGGGCTCGTTGCCGGTGCCCTGCTCATGCTTGCAGCGGACTGGCTTGCGCCGGGACGGGTGAAAGCAGAAACGGTGGACGATATTACGTACAAGCAGGCTTTTCTCATGGGCTTATTCCAATGTATAGCCTTATGGCCCGGCTTCTCCCGCTCTGGTTCTACTATTTCCGGGGGCGTCTTGCTTGGCATGAGCTACCGAGCAGCGGCGGACTTTACATTTATTATGGCCATGCCGATCATGGCAGGAGCGAGCGCTGTGTCTCTCATTAAAAATTGGGAATACTTTACGATCGATGTTCTTCCGTTTTTTATCGTCGGTTTTATCAGTGCCTTTATCTTTGCCCTGCTATCCATCCGCTTCTTCCTGGCACTTATTAATAAAATCAAATTGACGCCGTTCGCCATCTACCGGATTGTTATTGCAGCTGTTATTTATTTTGTATTCTTGTAAAAAAATAAGTAAAGCCGACAATTTCCTACTATAGGAGTTGCCGGCTTTTTTCTTTATTAAACACACTCTCTCCGTTTCTTATATTCGTCCTTTAATAGAGTAAAAGGCTGATACCATAAAGAAAAAACGCGTTAAAGTAGGTATTTGCGCGATATTTTTTTATGTATTAAGATGTAGAACATCATCACAGATAATTTATAAAATTCATTTTATTAAGAAATTAAAAAGGAGTGTAGAGAGTGGCTGAGAAAACAATACTTCCTCCCAACTTGTATGAAAAAGAAGTCAATACTCATTTTCCTATGCGGCAAATCCTCAACCATAAAGGAGAGATAACAGACCCCTCCTATGAAAGCGTTATCAATGAAGGATTAGTAAAGAAGTTTTATCGACAGCTAATCTGTATGAGAACATTGGACCGCAAAGCTAAGAGCCTGCAACGCCAGGGCCGGCTAGGTACATATCCACCATTTGAAGGCCAGGAAGCCGCACAGGTTGGCAGTGCATTTGCCCTTGCTGAAGATGACTGGATGTTTCCAACCTACCGTGACCATGCGGCTAGCATTACGTTTGGAAAGTCCTATGCCATTTTATCCTCGTGGAATGGAAGAGTAGAAGGCAACCTTCCTCCAGAAGGGAAAAAAATATTGCCGCCATCTGTACCTATTGCCACTCAGCTTCCTCTTGCTGCTGGAGCCGCAATGGCGGCCAAATTTAAAGGCACGTCGGAAGCAGTAATCGCTTATTTTGGTGACGGTGCTACGTCTGAAGGGGATTTTCATGAAGGCTTGAATTTCGCTAGCGTTTATCAGGCGCCGGTCGTTTTCTTTAATCAAAACAATGGCTATGCTATTTCACTTCCTATTTCAAAACAAATGAATTCGAAGACGATTGCTCAAAAAGCGATCGCTTATGATATACCCGGTGTCCGCTTAGATGGAAATGACATCTTCGCCGTTTACTTTGAGACGGCGACCGCACTTGAACGTGCTCGCAGTGGCGGAGGGCCGACGCTAATTGAAGCTGTTACGTGGCGATATGGCGCTCATACAACAGCTGATGACCCAAGCAAATATCGCGATCAGAAAGAAAGTGAAGAACGGCGTGAATACGATCCTGTGATCCGTCTTGAACGGTTTATGAAAAATAACAGCTATTGGGACGATGAATGGGTTCAACGTGTGCATGACGAAGCTGCAGAAGAAATCGAAGAAGCAGTGAAAGAAATGGAGTCCATGCCTCCTCCAGATGTAAACGATATTTATGATTATATATTCGAAACACCTACATGGACGATTGAAGAGCAAAAGAAACAATATCTGAAACACTTGCGGGGGGAATCGTAAAATGTTAACGGCAGCGAAAACGAAAGAACTGACATTTATTCAGGCCATTACCGATGGACTACGTACTGTTCTCAAAGAAAAGGATCAAGTGGTGATACTCGGAGAAGACGTGGGAAAAAATGGTGGAGTGTTCCGTGCGACTGACGGGCTTCAGGAAGAATTTGGTGAAAAGCGTGTTTTTGACACTCCACTGAGTGAATCGGGTCTGATGGGCGCTTCTATTGGGATGGCACTAAACGGACTGCTGCCCATTGCTGAAATTCAGTTTTTAGGCTTTGTTTATCCTGCTTACGAACAAATCATGACACATGCGACACGCATGCGCTACCGTTCAAAAGGAGCCTTTACAGTGCCATTAGTCATTCGGGCCCCATATGGAGCAGGTGTACGCGCACCGGAGATCCATTCAGACAGCGTGGAAGCATTATTTACCCATATGCCTGGGATCAAAGTAGTCTGTCCTTCCACCCCGTGTGACGCAAAGGGTTTGCTTATTTCAGCAGTTGAAGACCCCGATCCCGTTCTATTTTTAGAGCCGTTGCATTTATACCGTTCCGTCCGCGAAGAAGTTCCTGAAGAGAAATATAGCATTGAAATCGGAAAAGGGCGAAAAGTGCATGAAGGAGAAGACGTAACCATCATTGCTTGGGGAGCGATGATGCCAGTGGCGATAAAAGCCGCAGAAGAAGCAGAGAAAGACGGCATAACCTGCGACGTTATTGACTTGCGAACCCTTTATCCTATTGATAAAGACATCATTGCGGAATCTGTACAAAAAACAGGCCGCTGTGTGATTGTACATGAAGCCCATGCAACAGGTGGTGTCGGCAACGATATTATTTCCATTATTAATGATACATCCTTTTTATATATGAAAGCTCCGATTGAACGTGTTACGGGAGCTGACGTCCACGTCCCATTTTGGGCATTGGAAAAACACTATCTGCCGACCCCTGCTCGCGTGAAAGAAGCCATTCATACGGTCGTTCATTTTTAGGAGGTTAAGAAATGATTGAAGTAAAATTACACGATATTGGCGAGGGACTGGCCGAAGGGGATATTCTTACCTACCTTGTAAAAAAAGGCGACCGCGTCCGTGCTGATCAGCCATTGGTGGAAGTTCAAACAGCAAAAATGGTAGCAGAATTGACTTCCCCTGTTTCAGGCATTGTGAAAGATATTCTTATTGAAACGGGAAACACCATCGCTGTCGGCACTACAGTCTTGACAGTAGAAGCCAGTGAAAACCCACCTGCCCCAAAAAATAGCAGCTCTATAAAGGAGGAGCTCCCGTCCCCTGCCGAAAAGTCAGCACCACAGGGCGGAGCAATATCGGGAGCCCTTCCTGCAAAAAACAAGCTGGCCGATCGAGTAAAAGCCGCTCCTTATACTAGAAAAGTTGCTAGACAGCATCAAGTAGATTTGAAGCTAGTTCAAGGCACAGGGCGAGCTGGACGGATTACAGTGGAAGATGTTTATCGTTTTATTGAAAATAGGAAACCTGATGCTTCCCTAGCATCCAATGTAGAAGTGAGTACTCCCTCATCAACAGATGGAAGATGCGAAGTAAAGCAGACTGAAACGATTCCATTTACAGGTCGTCGGAAACAGATTGCCCTGAAGATGACAAAGTCTCTTTATACGATTCCGCATGTATCTCACTTTGAAGAAATCGATATGACAGCTCTGCTGAACTATCGTAAAAAATTGAAAGCACTGGATGTAAATATATCTGTTGTGGCCTTTTTCATAAAGGCTCTAGCCATCTCATTAAAAGAGTATCCTATTTTTAACGCCAAGTTAGATGAAGGGAAAGAAGTAATTAAGCTTGAAAAAGAAGTTCATATAGGACTGGCGACTGACACGGAAGAAGGATTAATCGTTCCAGTTTTACGAAATGCTGAGAAAAAATCATTGCGTGCGATTCATGCTGAGATGAAAGACTTAACGAAAAAGGCACAGGAAAATAAGCTAACTGTAAAAGAAATGACCGGAAGCACTTTTACTATTAGTAATGTTGGCCCGATGGGCAGTATTGGAGCAACACCGATTATCAATTTTCCGGAAACTGGACTAATGGCTTTTCATAAAACGAAGAAAATGCCGATTGTCAATGAACAGGATGAGATTGTTATCCGATCGATGATGAATGTCACACTGGCCTTCGATCATCGGGTCGCTGATGGAGGAGCAGCTGTCGCTTTTACAAACCGCTTTAAGGCCCTCATTGAAAATCCTCCATTGCTTACGCTTGAACTCGTATAAACAATAGCAGCAAAGCCTCTTGGAGTTGTTTCCAAGAGGCTTTATCTTTCATCACCTTTTGCTCTCTCGATACAAAGATCGGTTGCCCTGCCAGCAAATGACCATTTAAAAGCAGGACAGCCCTTGGGAGGGAAGAGGATTTCTTTTAACGGCGAATTTGCCATTTCGGACGCTTATTCGGTGAAAAAAAGTGATCTCTATTCTTTCCTGCCTCCAACCTTTTTTCGCAGATCAAGTTAGCAGCTTCTACTGTTGTCACATTTTCATTTTCTGCTTGCTGGAGCACTTCAAGAATAGAATAATAGATATTTTTTGTTTTGCTTAATACCCGTTTTTTATTCGGTCCATATAGCTCGTCCGCTACTTGGATCACACCGCCGCTGTTGACAATGTAATCAGGGGCATAAAGAATGCCCTTATCCCTTAATACCCTCGCATGCCCTTCATGTAGAAGCTGGTTATTCGCTGCACCGGCAATTCCTTTCACTTTCAACTGCTCAATGGTCCGATCATTAATGATGCCACCGATCGCACATGGAACAAACATATCAGCCTCCACTCCATAAATATCCTCTCCCTTAACAGCAGCTGCTTTTCCTCCCTTTTGCTTGGCTTTCTGCAGCAAGGCCTGCACCGCTTCTTCCGAAACATCTGTCACATATAAATCAGCCCCCTGCTCCAGCAAGTGTTCTGCTACTTTAAAACCGACTTTCCCTAATCCTTGAACAGCAAATTTTTTGCCTGCTAAATCTTCGTTCCCCCATAGCGTATTGGCAACCGCCTGAATGCTATACAACACTCCTAAAGCTGTAGGAATGGATGTCTCGCCTCCTCCGCCGTACTCTTCAGGCAAACCAGCAATACAGCTTGTTTCCTTATACGCATGAACGAAATCATCCAGAACGGTTCCCATGTCTGTTCCTGTATAAAACCGGCCATTTAAGGAATCAATAAATTGTCCATATGCACGAAACAGTTCTGGTGTTTTATCCTTTGCCGGGTCGCCAATAATTACCCCTTTCCCCCCGCCAAAATCATTGTCAGCCGCTGCATTTTTATAAGTCATCCCCCGAGATAACCGCAGGGCATCCTCCAGAGCCTCCTCAAATGTACGGTAAGGCTTCATTCTTGTGCCGCCCAGCGCTGGACCGAGTGTCGTATCATGAATCGCAATAATGGCTTTCAGCCCTGTAGCTGGATCGTTACAAAACAGTACCTGTTCATGGCCTTGAATTTTTGCAAATAGATCAAATGAGCCTGTACACTGACTATTTATATTTTCTGCTGTTATCGTTGACTTCATTTCTATTCCTCCTAACCTTTATTAACCTTCCATTATCTTTCTTATCGATTGACTATTGTTTTCAACTGGTTTTACTGTTTCTTTTTCTTCTTCCTGCAAAGGTGCTAACCCAATTCCCGTATAACCATAAACAATGGCAATAATCGGTGTAATCATACTAATAAAAACGTAGGGAGCATATTCCATTCCTATATTTAAAGTGGACATAATAAAGGCTCCAGTTACTCCCCAGGGGACTATCGGATGGATAATGGTTCCTGCGTCCTCTAGTGTTCGCGACAAGTTTTTAGGATGAAGCTTCACTTTTGCATAAGCTGATTCCAGCAGCTGTCCAGGCAAAATGATAGATAAGTATTGTTCGCCAACGGTCAGGTTAATTCCCAGACATGACAAAACAGTTGAGGTAATGACATTTCCCCTGCTTCTTAATACTTTTTTAATCCCCTCAATAATGGAATGGGCAATCCCCACCTGCTGAATGACCCCTCCAAAAGCAAGTGATATTAGGATCAACGAAACGCCAAATAACATGCTGCTTAGCCCTCCAATTGAAAGCAGATTATCAATCGCCTCTACTCCTGTATCCGCAGCATACCCATTGTGAGCTGTCGACATGATCGTCCCAAACGATACATTGGGAACAGTATAGAATGCAGTTAAAACTGCTGCTACTAAGCCAATGACCAGCGATGGAATAGGGCTCATCCGCTTTATAGCCAAAAAAATGATTAATAAAGGCGAGAGCAGTGTCAATGGTGTAATCATAAATTCACGGTCCAGCACGCGAACAATAGTGCTGATCTGTTCGCTGTCTACAGGCCCTCTATCCGTAAGCAATCCAATCACAGTAAATATAGCTAGTGTAATAATAAGACTTGGAATGGTCGTCCATAACATATGTTTGATGTGTTCATAAATATTCACCTTTGCTGTTGCAGCTGCAAGATTAGTCGTATCTGAAAGAGGAGAAATTTTGTCACCAAAAATAGCACCGGAAACAATGGCACCGGCTGTCATTGCCGGAGAAATGTCTAAAGCGTAGGCAACCCCCATCAAGGAAACGCCAATCGTTCCCATCGTACTCCATGAACTTCCACAGACAACAGAGACAACTGCACAAATCAGTACAGCTGACATGAGGAAAAAGTCGGGAGACAAGATGTGCAAGCCATAATAAGTAATCGTTGGGACTGTTCCGTTCAGCACCCATACACCTATCAGTATCCCAATTAAACAAAGAATGAGGATAGAGGGGATTCCATAAAAAATCCCTTTCGCCATAGCATTCTCGAGTTCTTTCCACTTAGCACCTAATACAAGGCCGTAACAGGCAACAAAAATTGCTGAAATAACAATTGGAATCTGAGGTGCAACACCATAATGAAGAATACTTATTCCAAGTATGGCAATAACGATCAATACTACGATCATCGAGGCTAAAAATGAGGGTTTTTTCATGCATAGTCTCCTTTACTTTTTTATAAGAGAACATATAACAGTTCTACCTTAAAGAAAGCGTTTGCAAAATAGGAAATTAGAATTTTCCTAGCAAAGCCTAATCTGTTGACACACCCATTGACTGAATCCTACAAAACTTCATTCTCAATATATTATTCTTTTATCTCCTCTTCCTCCTTTGTTATCTCAGTTGCCTTCACACTTAAGACTATTTAAAACTTTCTGATAACGGTGTCATTATAAAGCAAAAAATACTATCTTGCAAAAACATCCGTTAAAGTAAAAAAACATTAAAGTATTGATACGTTAAAGCATGTAAACGAATAAAATAGCTGCTCTTCACTCCCTTAAAGACAACGCCCGGGTAGGTTCATAAAAAAACCTGATTCGCATTAAGCGAATCAGGCTTCTTTTATCACTTCTATTTCTCCAATCACCGGTGAAAGCGCAGGAGCTGCTTTCGTTACTTCGACAAACTTAATGTGATAGCCATCCAATTCGATGACCTTAAACGTGCAGCCTCCTCGTTCGATTGTATCGCCTTCCTGAACTTCAAATTTCTCAGTTAGAATCCAGCCGCCGACCGTATCAACATCTTCTTCGTCGATGTCCAAACCGAACAAATCATTTACTTCAGTGAGCAATACTTTACCGTCAAGTATCAGCTGCTGATCATTAATTCTTTTAATCATTGGGGTTTCATCTTGGTCAAATTCATCACGAATTTCGCCAACGATTTCTTCAAGAATATCTTCTGTTGTAACAAGTCCAGCCGTACCGCCATATTCGTCAATTAGGATGGCCATCTGAATGCGTTCTTTTTGCATTTTTACAAGCAAGTCATGAATGGCAATCGATTCAATTACTTGAATAACAGGACGAATATAATGATCAATTGTTACATTTTTCTTCTTTTCATCTTTGATGTAATCTGTCAGAACTTCTTTCATGTTCACCATACCGATAATCCGGTCTTTATCGCCGTCAGCGATCGGATATCGGGTATAGTTTTCTTCCATTGCTATTTCAATACACTGTTCAACGGTGTGCGACTTATCAAACGCCGTCACTTCCGTACGGGGTACCATAATTTCTTTAGCAACACGGTCATCAAACTCAAAAATATTGTTTACATATTTATATTCTGACTGGTTAATTTCTCCGCTCTTTAAGCTTTCTGATAAGATCATACGCAATTCTTCTTCTGTATGAGCCATTTCACTCTCTGAAACCGGCTTAAAGCCGAATAATTTGATTAACAGCGTAGATGATCCATTCAGTATCTTAATAAATGGATACATAAGACGATAAAAAATAATCATTGGTTTGGCAGCCAGCAACGTAACTTGTTCTGCCTTTTGAATCGCTATCGTTTTTGGCGCTAATTCGCCCACAACGACATGCAAAAAAGTAACCGTGGAAAAAGCAATCAAGAATGATAAGACACTGACAACAGACTCAGCTAATTCTAAGCGCACGAACAGCGGATGCAGCAAGTGTTCTACAGTTGGTTCACCGAGCCATCCGAGTCCGAGAGCTGTTACCGTAATTCCTAACTGACATGCGGATAAATACTCATCAAGATTCGAGATCACTTTCTTTGCAGCTTCCGTATTCGCCCGTCCTTCAGCTGCCAGCTGATCGATTCTTGTGCTTCTTACCTTTACGATTGCAAACTCGGTCGCTACAAAGAAACCGGTTAATGCAATCAAAAAGGCAACCATGATTAAGTTTAATATGTCCAAATAAGATCCTTGCGGCTACATTGTGCCGTAAGGAATTACACCTCCGTTAAATTAAAATGAATATCTCTATTCAACCGTCCTTTTTTTCGCGCGCTGAGGCTTGATCCGGCCTGTTTGCTCACAAAAATCAGTCTGGTTGCTTCTGTCCATAAACCGAGCTACACTGCCTGCAAACATGTTTACATTTCTTTCTACTGCCTTCCCAACATCCTCACCTCACTTTTACATACTTCTACTTTAAGACATCGGTCTTTTTCAGTCAATATTTAGAAAACAAATTTCAGACAATGATGCCAGATAGTTAATTGCCAATCCTTGATAAACGAGCTTATATTTATTATATTTATTTAAGCAAAAAAGAAGGCGCCCAAATTAAATGTTCGGGCGCCCTTTTGCTTTTACTGTATAGGTGTCTTTCTTGATCGGGTATTCATTCCCTGTCCACCCATATTCGTCAGCTGGGGAATGACATTGGGAAGTTGTCCGCTCCGGCCAGTCATCATGCTGTAAGCAACTGCTCCAATGCCGATTGAAGCAACGATAGGCAATAATTGAATGTTATTTCTCATCGTCCTTCCACCTGCCCTCTGTTAGATTGCTTTTTCAAGCACATATAGTTTTTGTTACTGGTGCTTAAAACACTCAAGTAGTTTTTAACAAAGAAATCTTTGCCACACACTTTCATTTTTTCCAACCACTGCTTTCATTTTCGAGGCCGAAAAAGTAAAATATAGGCAGCCTCATTTTAGGCTTTCTAGAGGCCATTGCAGCATTTAAAGGAGTGATTGCTTTGCAAAAAATGAACATTTTAATCATAGAAGATGCCGAAACTGTTCGCCATGAGCTCAAGCATTTTTTGACCGCTTATGGATATGAAGTTGAGGCACCGGATGATTTTGAGCATATTCTTTCTTATGTAAATAAGGAGGATATCCATTTAATATTGCTCGATATTAATTTACCTGTATTTGACGGTTACTTCATTTGCCGTGAGATTCGCAAAACATCCCAAGTGCCAATTATTATTGTGACAAGCAGAGATAATGAAATGGACGAATTAATGAGCATGAACCTTGGAGCTGATGATTTTATTACGAAGCCTTACAATACACAGATTTTGCTTGCACGGATTGATGCCGTGCTTAAACGAACCTATAAACAATTAGAAACGTCCGTGCTGACATTTGAAGAATTGAAGCTCCACTTATCTAATGGAACGGTCTCTTATAAGGGCGAGCAGCAGGATTTAACAAAAAACGAATTGAGAATTCTACATTACTTAATGACGAAAAAAGGCAGCATCGTTTCCAGAGAAGAACTAATGGAGCATTTATGGTCCTCCGATCTGTTCGTTGATGACAATACCCTATCTGTCAACATGACCCGCTTACGTAGAAAAATTGAGAGTCTGGGCATGAAAAATCCGATCGAAACGCGACGCGGTCTTGGGTATATCTTGTCATGAGGATGCTCACGTATATAAAAGAAAGGTCTGCTTTTTTATTTATTAACGTGCTTCTGTTCGCTTCGATCGCGCTTTTTTTATGGTTTGTCCATGTCCCAGGCTGGCTGATTATTCTCGTTTTTATTTGTTGGTTCATTCCCCTCCTCACTTCATATTTACTTGAGTTCTGGCAGCGAAAAAATTATTATGAGCCGCTGATTATGAATGCACAGCTGCTGGATCAGCAATACCTGCTTTCAGAAGTGGTAGAAAGACCGGATTTCTTAGAAGGCAAGATTGTTCATGATATCTTACAGTCAACAAACAAGCAGATGCATGAACATGTGAATAAGTACAAACAGATGCAGACAGAATATCGGGAATATATCGAAACATGGGTTCATGAAATTAAAACCCCTATCGCTGCAGGCAAATTAATTCTTGATAATCATAAGAGCTCCGATGTAAAAGGAGTCTATGAAGAATTCGAAAAAGTTGAAGGGTTCGTCGAGCAGGCGCTGTACTATGCGCGCAGCAGCAGTACAAGCAATGATTATCTCGTGAAAGAATTCAGCTTGAAGCCCTGCGTAACCAATGTGCTTAAAAAGAATGCGAAGGCATTTATCCATAATAAAATCCAATTGGACTTAGCGGATTTTAATGAAGTCGTCTATTCTGATGAAAAATGGGTCGAATTTATTATCAATCAGCTTATTAGCAACAGCATTAAGTACAGCCAAAAAAAGGAGAAAAAGATTCGCATCTTTACGACCATGCATGAACATAATCTTATCTTGCATATTGTTGATAATGGTGTTGGCATTGGTGAAAAAGACATCCGGCGGGTCTTCGACAAAGGATTTACCGGAGAAAATGGCCGGGCCTTTGGAAGCTCCACAGGCATTGGATTGTATCTTTGTAAAAAACTCGCTGATAAACTCCATCTTGGACTGGATATTCAATCACAAAAAAACGCCGGCACAGAAGCACGAATTATCTTTCCAAAAAGCAAAGTGACTCTGCTAGAGCAGTAACTAATAACAGCGAAAGGGATCGTTCCTCCGCAGCCTCAGAGCCGTAACCAACGGCTCTTTTTTAATCTTACAAAAATGTAAGTCTTCTGCAAACAAAAGCAATATGTGTTTTCTTTTAACAGCGGTACACTGAACGTACCAGATAAAGGAGCGTGGCAAAATTGAATTCCGTATTAAAAGTAGAACAGATTGAAAAATATTTTGGCAATAAAGGCAATGTAACGAAAGCCATTGACAATATTAGTTTTACGGTGGAAAAAGGAGAATTTGTTGGCATCATGGGACCATCCGGAAGCGGAAAAACGACCCTATTGAACTGCATTTCCACGATAGATCATGTCACAACAGGCCATATTCAGATTAACGGTACTGATATTACTAAATTGAAAGGCGGAAAACTTGAGAAATTCCGGCGCGATGAACTTGGCTTTATCTTTCAAGACTTTAACCTGCTCGATACACTAACGGGCTTTGAAAATATTGCGATTGCGTTAACCATTCAAGGACGCAATCCAAAAGAAATTGCGCAAACAGTGGAGGAAGCAGCATCAAAATTAGAGATCAGCTCCGTATTAAATAAATTTCCTTATCAAATGTCCGGCGGCCAGAAGCAGCGTGTCGCTTCCGCCAGAGCTATCGTAACAAATCCTTCCATCATTTTGGCAGATGAGCCTACGGGAGCGCTGGACTCAAAATCCTCCAGGCTGCTGCTCGATGCGTTTGAGAAGCTGAATGACGAAATGAAGGCAACGATCTTAATGGTCACCCATGATGCATTCACCGCCAGCTATGCGAAACGCATTTTATTTATTAAAGACGGCAAAGTCTTTAACGAACTAATAAGGGGCGGAGATTCGCGAAAGGAATTTTTTAACCGCATTATCGAAGTGGTGACTCTTTTGGGAGGCGACACGAACAATGTTTTTTAAGCTATCTATGCGCAATGTGAAACGCAGCTTTAAAGATTATTTCATTTACTTTCTGACCTTGACCTTTGCCGTTTGTATTTTTTACAGCTTTAACTCGATAGCTGATCAAGAAGCCATGCAAGACCTGTCTGCCAGCCAGTCAGAAATGATAAATAGGCTCAAGCAACTTCTTTCCTTTATTTCAGTTTTTGTTTCTGCTGTTCTTGGCTTTCTTATCATCTTTGCTAATAACTTCCTGATCAAGCGGCGGAAGAAGGAACTCGGTTTATATATGACACTTGGGATGGGGAAGTATAAAATTTCCCAGCTTCTCGTTACCGAAACACTCGCTGTCGGCATTCTTTCATTAGCAGCTGGTTTGGCGGCCGGGGTATTTATTTCTCAAGGCCTCTCACTTTTGGCTGCTTCATTGTTTAATGTTGATTTTACGGGCTATACATTTGTCTTTTCCAATGATGCCATGGTAAAAACCATTCTTTACTTTGGGATTATTTATTTATTAGTGATGCTTTTTAACAGTATCGTTGTTTCAAGATACAAACTGATTGATTTATTAACAGCAGCCAAAAAGAATGAGCAGCTAAAGGTGCGAAAAACCTCCGTCTCTGTTGCCTTGTTTATTTTATCGCTCATTATTTTAGCTGTTTCTTATGGAGTCATGCTTAAGTACGGATTAATGGAAAGCATGAAAATCGTTTGGACGTGTGTTGGCCTTGGAGCCTTTGGAACTCTGCTGTTTTTCATGTCACTGTCCGGGTTCGCCCTGAACATCATCCAGCAGTCAAAGAAGATTTACTTCAACGATATTAACATCTTTGTGCTGCGACAAATCAACAGCAAAGTAAATACGACGTTTTTATCGATGACAATTATTTGTTTAATGCTGTTTTTTACAATCGGTGTCCTTTCCACCGGCTTCAGCTTGAAAGATGCCATGAATAAAGACCTGGATACGTCTACACCTTTTGACGCCAGCTTAAGCCTCCTTATACAGGAAGAAGGCAAAGCAAAAGACATCCGTGAAGCAGAGAAGCAGCTCGAACTGGACCTGGATGCTTACGGAAAGACGTACCGCTTTAACCGCTATCAGACCGACCAAATGCTAAAGCCGCTGCTGCTTCCGTACAAGGATAAAAGTACAGAACAGCTTATTCAGAAAAAATTCGATGATGTTTATGTAATGGCTATCACCCGATCTGATTATAAAGCCATTGCAAAAATGCAAGGAAAAGAGCCAGCAGCGCCTAAAAAGGATGAAATTCTGCTTGTCTCTAGCGCTGGTACTTTTAAAGATACTTTCAAACGATTTACGAAAGAACATAAGACTATAAAGCTGAACGGCCAAACATACCGAATTGCCGGTAAAGTCGTCAACTTTTCCCCTTCAACCGATTTCAAAGGGATGGAATACTTAACAGCAGTCGTACCGGATGCAGCAGTTGCTCATATGAAACCGGCCAACTCCATTGTTAATATCCAGTACAAGGGCGGTCAAAAAGCAAAGGATGAAGCGTTGTACAAATTACTTTATCCCTTTATGACAGGACCTTCCCAAAAGGAGTATGGCTTCGTTTTAGGAGGAGCAACGAAATCAATGGTTTACGAATCATACACTGGCACATCAGCTATTACCGTGTTCATCGGGATCTATCTTGGCATTGTCTTCTTGATTTCCAGCGCTGCCGTACTCGCTTTGCAGCAGCTGTCAGAAGCAAGTGATAACGTGGAAAGGTACACCGTTTTAAAGAAAATCGGCGTAACAAAAAGAGGAATCAACAAAGCCATCTTCAGACAAATTTTTATTTATTTCATGATGCCTCTTTCCTTGGCAATCTTCCACTCTGTCTTTGGTGTGCAAGTTGTGAACAAAGCCATCATGGTAGCGGGCGGCGGGAATGTACTGCTCCCTTCCCTGTTGACCGGACTGATTATCATTACTGTGTACGGCGGCTATTTCCTGGCTACTTATTCCGGATACAAAAGAATCGTACGATAAATATTGCGCCTAAGTTGGAGTGAATTAAGCTTTCCTCTAATTTAGGCGCTTTACTTGCAACCAGACTTTGTTCTCCCTATTGCTCAGGCTTATTTTAATAAGTAACCTCCATCAAAATCACACATATTCTCGTGTTTCCCTCATAAAATGGACAAGGAGAGACAGTCTTTAAGGGGGAATAAATATGGAGGATATAAAGATCAATTTGAAGGATCTGTTCAAATAGTTATGAGGAGACTCCTGCTAACCTATTTCTATCTGCTCATCGGAGCGTTCTTGCAAGGAATGGCCATGTCTTTATTTTTATTTCCACACTCCATCCCCTCTGGCGGAGCGGCAGGCTTAGCCCTCCTGATGAATCATTGGTTTCACTTGCCTCTCGGCTTTTCCTTATGGCTGGCAAATGCTGCCTTTCTGCTCTTTGCCCTAAATTACTTCGGCTTCACCTGGACATTTCGGACAATCACTTCCGTTGCGGCTACCTCTACGACTATTAGCATTCTGACTTATCAAATTCCTCATATGCATGTACATATTTTTTTCGATATGTTAGCAGGAAGCATCTTTTTCGGTATCGGAGTCGGGATCTTAATTCGAGTTGGCGCTTCCAGCGGGGGAATGGTCATCCCGGCATTGATGATTGCCTCCTATAAAAACTGGAGCCCTGGAAAAGTGATGATGGGAATTAACCTTTTTATCTTTTTACTAACCTCTCTCATTATTGATTATAAAATTGTTATTTACGCTGTTGTTTGCCAGTTTCTCTCCACGAGCCTTATCGATTATATTTATGAATTTAGATTTCAAAAGGTCAATGTTCTCTCCCCTAATTGGAGGAGAAAATAAACAGAAGATCCTGGTTACAGGATCTTCTTCGCGGTTAAGTAAGCAACTATCTTTTCAACAGATTGTTCAATCGTCATTTGATCGGTCTCGATAACGATTTCAGGATGATAGGGAACTTGATAAGGGGATGTGATTCCAGTAAACTCTGGGATCATGCCTTTTCTCGCTTTTTTATATAAACCTTTTGGGTCCCGCTCTTCGCACACCTGGATGGGGCAATTCACGAAAACCTCAATAAACTCCTCTGGTTTAAACATCTCTCTTACTAGCTGCCGGTCTTCACGGAAAGGAGAGATAAAGGCAGAAGAAACAATTTGGCCGCTGTCAACAAATAATTTAGCCACTTCTCCTATTCTGCGGATGTTCTCTCTCCGATCTTCTTCTTGAAAGCTGAGATCCTTATTTAGGCCGTGACGGATGTTATCCCCGTCCAAAACATAACTTCTGCATTGCTGTTGAAACAACGCTTCATCTACCGCATTTGCCAAGGTGGATTTTCCAGATCCTGATAATCCAGTGAACCATAACACACAACTTTTATGCCCATTCAAAAGATGGCGATTTTCCTTTGTAATGGCTGTATGATGCCAAGTGATATTATCAGCTGTTCCCATATTCTACATCCTTTATATTTTTGTATATGCTTTTTTCATTCCCTTGATAAGAATGTCCACTACTTCCGGCCGGCTGAATTCCTCTGGCGGATGCACTCCATCCTTTAACATTTGTCTAACAGCCGTACCCGACAAAATGATGTGCTCTTTCTGCTCGTGAGGACATGTTTTTTTGGAAGCCATATTTGCACACTGTTTACAATAAAAGCTATGTTCAAAAAATAACGTTTTAATCCCCAGCTCCCCTTCTTCAAAATGACTAAAGATTTTCTGGGCATCATACGTTCCATAGTAGCTTCCTACTCCCGCGTGATCCCTGCCTACAATAAAATGTGTACAACCAAAGTTTTTTCGGACGATGGCATGAAAAATAGCCTCTCTCGGTCCGGCATAGCGCATAGCAGCTGGGAAAACAGATAAAAACACCCGGTCTTTCGGATAATAATTCTTCAGCAATACTTCGTAGCTTTCCATGCGTATTTCACTTGGAATGTCATCTGCTTTCGTTTCACCGACGAGTGGGTTTAAGAACAGCCCATCTACCGTTTCGAGTGCTGTTTTTTGAATGTATTCATGGGCTCGATGCACCGGGTTACGCGTTTGGAAGCCAACAATGGTTTTCCAGCCCAATTCATTAAATTTTTTTCTCGTATCGATAGGATCTAAATAATAGCGGCTGAATTTACTTTTCTCAGGCCTCTTTACAAGAGTAATCGGCCCGGCCACATACATTTCCGGCCGTGCAAAGAGCTTTCTTACACCTGGATGATTTAGGTCTGCTGTTTGATAGACCTTTTCCGCTTCTAATTTTTTATCGGGGAAAAATATTTCCTCTACGTTCATGACGCCATAGATGGTTCCATCATACGCAAGGTTGACGGTTTCTCCCTTTTTAATTCTCTCTGCTTTCTCTTTCTCCACCGCCAATGTAATCGGCAACGACCAGGGCAACCCATTCGCCAGTCTCATGTTTTGCACAACACAATCATAATCTGCTTTCCCCATAAATCCTTGAAGGGGACTATAGCCTCCATTAGCGATCAGCTCTAAATCGCTCAACTCCAATGTGTCAAGTTCTATGCAGCTACGTGATAAATCAGCGGACAATAGCAAATCCACTCGGTTAATTAGCTTACCGCCATGCGGTGTGTTTTTCTCCATGTTCTTCCCCCTTGGCGTCGTTGTCGCTTATACCACTCTTGCTAATCTTGATGAAGCCCGCATTCAGATTTTGAACGGCCTGCCCATCGGCCTGCCCGGAGTTCTTCATTTCCCAAAACTGGCTCAGTGCATGGGGCGCACCCAATACTCGGAAATCCTTTGTCATGGAGCGGGTTGTAGGGCAGCTTATTGACATGGAGATATGTCATAATGTCCTCCCATGTCCAATGAATTAGAGGGCACACTTTCACCTTGTGGAATTTTTCATCTTTATTGATGTACTGAACATGTCTTCTTGTCGGAGATTGTTCTCTCCTTAAACCTGAAATCCATGCTTTTGCTCCCTTCAATGCCTCCTCAAGAGGGGCTACTTTTCTTAGATAGCAGCAAAGGTTCGGATCGCGTTTCCAAAGTTCTTTCCCGTGCTGCTCAGCCTGGGCTTCCAACGTAATAGCGGGACGCACTTTCTTAATTTGCAGAGAAGGGTAGCGCTCCTTCACTTTTTCAATTAATTCATAGGTCTCTGAAAAGTGAAGCCCCGTATCAAGAAAAATAATTTCCGCTTGCTTATTTACCTTTGAAATCAAGTCGATTAAGACGATTCCCTCGGCTCCAAAGCTGCACGCATATACCACGTCGTTTTTATATTCACAAAACGCCCATTTTAACACGTCCAAATAGTCAGATTGGGCTTCCAAGATATCTTTCAGTTTCTTTTCATCCCAATTTTCGTATGTTAGTAAGTCAGCCAATAGCTACTCCCCCGTTTCTCTCCCCGTTGCCTTTAGAAATGGAACGTCAATGTGATGCATTCATTATTTTCTACAGTCATTTTATTCATATTGTTTATATGACCATATTGAAAATAAGACACAATGGCTCTCATCCACGACCCATGGCCGAACACCAATACATTGTCCCATTCCTTATATTTGTTTAAAAATAAAATGATCCTGTTTTCTAAGTCCTTTATGCTTTCTCCTAAAACTAACTCTTTCGGCTGTTCCATCCACTGCTCACGATGCTTTTCGTAAAGTTTTTCTTTTGGAAGCCCCTCAAAGGGACCAAAATCTAATTCATCCAACAACGGTTCCGTCTCAAACGAATAACCATAGAGTTGTGCTGTTTGCTGCGTTCTCTTTAATGTACTGGTCAATACGATATCAAATGGCGACAGTTCTTTAAGAAGCTTCTTATTACGGATAATACCCTGCCGGAAAGGCTCCGCTAGGGGGGGAATTCCGATGTCTCTTCTTCCCTGTAACCTTTGTGTTTTATTCCAATCTGTTGGGAGATGTCTTATAAAGGTAATTTGCATTCACTGTCCTCCAAATAAAATGTTTCGCTTCTTAGCCCGCATCGCTGAGCTTCCAGAACTAATACATCATGGATTTTTACGTTTCCTAAATTCACATTTGCTCCAATTTCTTTAATAAAATACATTTGGTTTTTTGGAGTAGGGGCTTCAAAAATAATTTTCCGGCTATCAATATCCTTGACTAATTCATTAATCAAGTTGCATTTAATGTTGCCATTCTTCTCGTAAATTCCAGCCGTGCCAGAATCTCTTCCTTCAGTAATTACATACTGGCAGCCCGCTTCAAGCAATTGCTTCATCTCATTCTTCCATTGGGAGACGGCCATTTCCTGGTTGGAATCTTTTGAGCCAACTTCTGCAATTACACAGAACTCTTTTTTTATTTGAGAAATAAGATCGAGGCGCTCTTGCAATGGAATATTTATCGTTCCGCTTGAAACTTCAATACAGTTAATTTCTAAATTGCGCAAGCTTGCCAAGTATTCGGGAATCTTATTTTGGTAATAGCATTTCTCAAATAAGGTGCCTCCAAAATAAGGACGAATGCCATATTGCTTATAAAGGTCCACCTTCTTCTTTAAATTTGGTGTTACATAAGCAGAACCGAACCCCATTTTAGCAATGTCAATAATGGAACTGTAATCATGTAAAATGTACTTCAATTCTTCTAATGGGGTCCCCAGATCAATAATCGAAGTTAATCCGTGAGTTCTCTTTCCAGTTGTCCTCTTCGGTAAGTCTAAAAATTCCATAGGGAATGGCCTCCTCTATTTTTCTAAGATGGACTATTCAAAAACTGGGTAAATGTGTAGATAATGGGCTTTTGCCCATAGAAATTAGACCGTTCCCCTGTATAAAGGAGAGGTCCCCTTCAAACAATAGGAAAGCATATATTCTTAACAGTCAGGGGTGTACATCATTGCCAAAGCAGAAACGAAAAGGCATGACAATTTTTGCGATCGGATCCATACCGCTCATTCTTGTCTTGGGAAACTCAATGCTTATACCAGTTCTGCCAAAAATGAAAACAGAACTAGATATAACTCAATTTAAGGTAAGTTTGATTATTTCTGTGTTTTCGATTGCCGCCGCTGTGTCAATTCCCGTATTGGGATATTTGTCCGACCGGTTTTCACGAAAAGCCATCATCATTCCTGCTCTCATCCTATACGGGGCCGGAGGGCTTTTGGCAGGATTTGCGGCGGCATGGTTTTCTAATGCGTATACATGGATTCTTGCCGGACGAGTCATGCAGGGGATAGGGGCCGCCGGGACTGCACCAATCGCTATGGCACTGACAGGGGATTTATTTAAGGGAGGCGAACAAAGTAAAGTATTAGGATTAGTTGAAGCTTCCAACGGATTCGGAAAGGTTATCAGCCCGATTATCGGTTCCCTCGTAGCGCTGCTCTTTTGGTACGCAGCATTTTTTGTTTTCCCGGTTTTTTGTCTAGTCTCCATACTGTTAACTATGTTCTTTATTAAAGAAAAGAAAACGAAAAAGGAGCCGCCTCCAGTCGGCAAATATATAAAAGGACTGGCCTCTGTTTTTAAAACTGAGGGACGCTGGCTATTTGCCGCTTACTTAACAGGTGCTATTTGTTTATTCACCTTATTTGGTATCTTATTTTACATCTCCGATATCCTGGAGAAAGACCACAAGATCGACGGAGTATTAAAAGGAGGCATTTTAGCTATTCCTTTGTTGTTTATGACGACCACCTCCTATATAACCGGGAGCAAGATTGGAAAAAGGATGCGGCTAATGAAGGGGTTAATCATATTGGGACTGCTATTGATGACTGCCTCTTTTGCAGCTTTGGTGTTCTTTGAACGCCTCATTCCTTTTTTTTCAGTTCTCGTCATTAGCAGTATTGGCACTGGACTTGTTCTGCCTTGTATAAACAGCTTTATTACAGGTTCCGTTCCTTCTGATCGCAGGGGGTTCGTCACTTCGTTATACGGTTCTGTTCGATTTTTGGGCGTGGCGATTGGACCACCCGTTTATGGTGCCTTAATGGCCTGGTCCCGTACCGGAATGTTCCTAACAACTGCCGGCTTAACACTCCTTGCTGCTTTGTTATGCCTTGTGCTCATTCATGTAAGCAAAAAAGAACCGTCTGAAGAAAAAAGCGATACACTGTTCGAAAAACTTCAATTTACGTAAAGGAGCAGGTAAAATTGCAAATATACTTTTCACCTGAGGTTATGACTCC
The DNA here is from genome assembly GCF_038003025.1 of Pseudobacillus sp. FSL P4-0506. Taxonomy (NCBI): domain Bacteria; kingdom Bacillati; phylum Bacillota; class Bacilli; order Caryophanales; family Bacillaceae; genus Pseudobacillus; species Pseudobacillus sp. FSL P4-0506. The sequence goes on along the minus strand of NZ_JBBOOI010000001.1, from coordinate 1,144,152 downwards.
TCAATTTCAAGTGCTAAACGTCGTGGACACTAATAATAAAGCGGTTGGAAATGTAGCCTTTTTATTTGATGAGAAAAAGTTATACATTTACGGAATATTGGAAGAAGAAGAAGTAGGAGCAGATTTTAAAGACTTGGTTACCCCTTATATAAAAGGACTGACAAAAGCCAAGCCAGATCTGGATGTTCTTTCCTGTCTCTATGTGGGCTGCAAAAAAATAGATCTGAACGGCAAAGAAGGAGAAAGTTGAAAATCTTCCAACTAGGAAGCCCAGCCACAATCGGCTGGGCTTAAATATTGAACCGCCCAATTAAAATTTTTATATTTCCCCTTTGCCCTCTCTCCCTTATTTTATTTGGATTATTCTTCCTTATTCCTCTTTTCTATACTCTTCTTATTAAAATGCCTGGTAGCAAGGCGCACAGCCATTTCATAAAGTGAGATATAAAAATTATTTTTATATTGATTAAAGGCAGACGGGAGTGTGCGTCTAATGAGCATGGGGATTATTGTAATGGGGCTTCTTGTTGGTCTTCTGGTTGGGTTAACAGGGGTTGGAGGGGCCGCCTTGTTAACACCTGTTTTAGTGTTAATGGGAATTAGTCCCTCCATCGCTGTGGGAACAGATCTTGTATACAACTCCGTCACAAAGCTTTTCGGCTCTATTCAGCATTGGAAACAAAAGACCATTGACCTGCAATTAGTGAAATATCTGGCAATCGGCAGTATTCCAAGTGCGATCTGTGCAGTCGGACTCCTTCACCTGTTTGATTCCTTCTTTAATAATCAAGAGGAAATTATCAAACATGCCCTAGGATATGTTCTTATCTTAGTAGCTTTAACTACACTCGTTAAAACCTTCATGAAGGATAAATTCGAATCAAACTATTTCCAGGTAAAGCCGCTTGAAGAAAAAAGAGGGTTAACGATCGCGATTGGAGCAATATTAGGATTCATTGTAGGATTGACATCAATAGGATCTGGTTCATTGTTCGCTTTAGCTATGCTTTATTTGTACAAAATGCGTCCTTCAGAGTTAGTGGGAACAGATATTGCCCATGCTTTTTTATTAGTTACTGCCGCAGGGATCATGCACGCTGGAATAGGAAATGTTGATTATTTATTAATGATCAATCTGTTGCTCGGTTCTATACCGGGTGTAATTTTAGGAAGCAGTTTGTCAGCTAAATTCCCTGCTAAACCTTTAAGAGCCATCATGTCACTCATTATTCTGATGAGCGGCTTCAAGTTAATTGTTTAACAAATAACAAACATGCATTGAGGAGGGAAACAGGCCCATCGCCCCTCCTCTTTTTTATTTACCGAAATGTCTGGCTCGCAGGTAAATAGTTACCAGCATAATTTGCCGCCAAATTTATAAAACTAAACATGGCTCTAAAACATCGTGCTTTTGGAGGCCGTGATTCGAACAATCTAATAAAGGAAGGATGGGTTGTTATGAACAATCAAGGTGGTATGATGACCTCGTTGCTAGCTGTGGGAGCTGCCGGAGCTGCTATTTACGGGATATCAAGAGGGATAAGAAACGGAACGTTCCAACAGCTTTCCCAAACGGTATCGAACACCTTCAATAACCAGTCGGTTGAACAATTGGCAAACTCTGTGCTTGGTATGACAAATAATCAAAACGCCAAAAATCAGAATAACCAGTAACTCTCCCTGAAAAAGCAAAGTGCATAATGAGGCTGATCATTAAGATCCTGCTTCCTTCCTCGTATTAGGAGCTCTTTTTGAACGTTAAGCGTTCAAAAAGAGCTTTTTATTTTCTGAGCAGAGCTGCTTGGATAACTCAGTCCGGTTATGAGCACCCTTAAATACACTGTATAGAAAACCGTATTTTTCTGAATACTAAAGGCAGAAGGTCTCTTAGCAGGAGGGAAAAATGGCAGAAAATAAAGTCAATAAGGTTCATCTGGCGCTCTTATTTATTATTCTTGCAGTTCTTATCTGGTCAGTTATAAAGCCGGCGGATTTCCCAACATGGACAATGGAATCCCTTCCTGCTGTGGCTGGACTAATCATTTTACTGATTACCTATAAGAAATTTCGCTTTACTACCCTTTCTTATGTCATCATTACTATCTTAGCGGCAACAATGTTCATCGGTGGTCATTACACTTATGGAAATGTTCCGCTCTTTAATTGGATCAAGGACCATTTTGATTTAAGCAGAAACCATTATGATCGGTTTGGACACTTTTTAAAAGGAATGGCTGTCATTGTGATCAGAGAAATATTAATTCGGACATCGCCGCTCTTCAAAGGTTTTTGGTTATCTGTTATTAGCGTAAGTATGACGCTTGCTATTTCGGCGCTGTATGAAATTATTGAGTGGCTATCTGTTCTCATATCTAAAGGGAAAAAGACCTCTAAAAGCTTTCTCGGCATGCAGGGAGACATGTGGGATGCGCAATGGGATATGGCACTCACCTTCATTGGTTCCATCCTTTTCCTTCTCCTTCTTTCGGCATTGCATAACCGGCTATTAAAAAATAAACTGTAAACAACCGCAACACACTTTATTTATACAAACAAAAGAGCACCGATTTGGACAGCCTTCAGTGCCGTGAATCCGTGCTCTTTACCCGATTAGTTTTAGAGGAAGCATTCAGCCTCTTCCTCCTATTCAATTTAATGACGCTTTCTTTTCAAAACACCGTAAAAAACGAGTCCCAAAACAATAAAAAAAAGGATGATGAGCTGCCAGTTGGCTGTTAGTCCCAGAGTCCATTTTACTGAATATGCTTCGATGAACAAAGAGGGGATTTTCCCCAGAGTGCTTACTACGCTGAAGGAAAGTAAACCCATTTTGCTAAAGGCAGCTGTTAGTGTAACGGCCCCAGAAGGTATAAAAGGTACAATTCTTAATAGGATCACCAGAGAGGCAGCTTCCAGACCTCCTGTATCCTTTAGTTTCTTCAGAAGCCGGCTTTTCAACGGCCTGTCTAGTTTTTTGACTCCTTGACGGTAAAGGAGAAAACTAACTACAGCTCCAGCTGCCTCTCCAATAATAGATACAATCAGTCCTGCTTTAAAACCGAAAACAGCAATGTTTACTCCCGTTATAAAAGCGCTGGGGAGCACGCCTGAGATTGCCACTATCATGCTGAGGAGGATACTGACTAAAAATGTTAAAATCGGATTATCCGGCATTCCTTGAATAAATTCATTCTCCATGCCTTCAATTCCTTTCTACAAAATGTCATTAACTTTTTTCTCGACTGTTCACCTTGGCCTGCAAGTCCTTTATTGGCCCTTTCATGCCTCTAAATTCAGAACGCCTCCAAAATGATCAGATTAATTTTCTTCTGCGGCAAACTCCTTCTCTTCATCGACTAAAATTAAACCAAGCTCATAGTGTTGTCCTTCGTAAAGCGAGCCTTGTGCAAAACGGTTTTGCCCGTTTACATCCACTACTTCCAGCTTGCAATAAGCAGCATTTTTTTGCAGCGCTTCATAAAATTCGCTTTCTGTATTCACTTCAGTGCCATTTACCTTGTAAATAATTTCTCCAATCTTCAAATCCATTTTCTTTGCAGGTGTATAGGGCAAAATGCCAAGAACCATGACACCTTTCGGCTGCGGTGTAAAGAAATAGTGACGATCTCTTTCGTATGCATAATGACGCCAAGAAATCCAAATGCGGCTTATAAAAGCAAACACGGCGCTAATAACTGCCAGCACCGGCACCCAATAAGCGGCAATGGCCAACAATAATGTAACTACACCCGCAGCAATAATATTTTTTCCAGTCGCCTTTACGGCGAGCTCCGGCAATGTGCTTTTGATCAGCTGGGCAAAGCCGACCAAAAAAGGAAACCAAATAAATGAGTATGTCTCTGAGCCAATTGATATAACCGGCCACCAAGGCCATGGCGATGTAAGCTCTCCGGTTGGCAGCACCAAGAATACCGGCACAAGCCATAGGCGCTGAGCAAACTGAACACCTACTTTTAATCCGCGCGGACTCTCCACAAGTCGCGGTGACGTTCCTTGCCACCCTCGCTTTAGCATCAGCAATCCCTCTGTAATGAATAGAAGCGCTAAAACAATCGCCATCGTCATCAATATTTTGCTAAAGGAAAACCCTTCATGCGGAATAAATGAGTAACCTGTTTTTTCCGTCACCGCAAAGATAAGCAAAGCGAGGCTAATTGTCCATGCAGGTGACAGCAGCCGGAAACCACCTGCACTTAAGATAATCGTGACAGCGGCAATGAAATTTAGCAGTTCAAGCGGAAGCGTAAGTCCAAAACCAATTGACACGATTGATAAAAGCAGCCCGATTAATAAGCTGGAGGGCAGTATGTAACGAACTTCCTGATAAATATCATACACTCGCGTGTGAAAGTCTTTCCGTTCTCTTGACACTCGGAACATGCCGACGACAAAAGCAAGCAAGAACGAAAAATAAAAAATTGGATGGATAAATAACTTTCCGAAGCCGCCTAAGAGCCCCAACAACCATTCTTGTAGCATGGCGTTCCCCACCTTACGTTAATTGCATTCTACTCAATATTGTAGCAAAAAAAGTGACCGTGCGTGAGTATATATCACGTTTCATTTGTGAAAGAAGTATTTCACTACAAAAAAGAACAGCTGCCCCTTCGTTGAGGCAACCGTTCATTCGTCATTTTATTACTTATCTAAATTTTTTATATACGAGAGGGCTGCCTGCAGCTGGAGGTCATTCTTTTCCTCTTTCATTTCCTTTATCCATCTCTGTTCGAGCTCACTTGCTGTTTTCTTATCAATCTTTCCGGTCGCTTTCATTCCGGCCTGTACTTGCAGGGCACGAACCGCTTTCTCTGTTTCGACACTAAAATAGCCGTCTGTTCTTCCAGGTGCATATCCAAGACCGGCAAGCATCATTTGGGCACTCTTTACATTATCATTGTTCATTTCACGAATGAGCGGCTGGCTCACTTGAAGTGGGTGAGCATAAAAGTAGTCAGGCTGTCTCACTTCAATATCGGGACGAATTCCTTTTTTGTGAATCCAATTGCCGTTTGGCGTCAGCCATTTATGAGTGGTTAGTTTCAAATTGCTGCCGTCTCCAAGCGGCACTGGCTGCTGAACGGTTCCCTTTCCAAAACTTGTTTCACCGATGATAGGATAACCCTCTGCTTCCTTCAGCGCTCCCGCCAATATTTCAGAGGCAGACGCACTTCCCTCATCTGTAAGCACAGCAATCGGATAAGGCTTCACTTTTTTCGTTTCTGAGAAATAAGGTACTTTGCGCCCTGACTTTTCTTCAATCTGCATATACGGTTTATTCTCTGTCACAAGCTCTTTCAAGATTTCCTCTACGCTGGTCAAGAAGCCGCCTGGATTCCCACGCACATCGATGATGAGGCCATCCAGTTCTTTTTTCTCCATCTTCTTTAGTTCTGATTTAAAATCTTTTGCCGTTTCTTCAGAAAATGAAGTCATTTCAATAACGCCAATCCGTTTTCCTTGTTTTCCCTTTACCTTTGCAAAGACAGTTTCAATCGGAATATTATCTCGCTTTACTTTAACATCAAGCGGTTTCGTCATGCCTGGACGGATAATTCCCATTGTCACCGTCGTTCCTTTTTTGCCGCGAATTTTCTTCGTCGCTTCATAAATCGTCAGTCCATCTACCGTTTTTCCATTAATTGTAACAATCTGGTCCTTCGGCTTTAATCCGGCTTTTTCTGCCGGCGAATCTTTAAATGGAGCAACAATAGTCAGTTTTCCCTCTACAACAGTGATCTCCGCACCGATGCCTTCAAAAGAGGAGTCCAACGACTCTTCGAATTGTTTGGCCGTTTCAGCATCCATATATACGGAATAGGGATCCTTTAAAGAACTAACCATTCCATCAATTGCTCCTTCTACAAGCTCGGTCCGGTTCACCTTTTCCACATATTGATTGGCAATCACTTCATATACGGTCTGCACTTTATGAAGCTCGTCCGGCAGATTCGTTTGTTCCGGTGCTGTCTGCGGTGGCTGGGCCGTATTCTCTTCTTCATCCATCACTGTCAGCCCCCCATACATTCCTCCGGCCCCTATTATAAAAGAAGACACCGTCAGCACCGCCACCCATTTTCTTTTCACCATTCCGCCCCCTCCAATTTGGAAAGCTAAAAAAGCCGCCCGGCTCACTACCGCACGGACAGCCCTTTCTCCCACTTTATGAAAGGAATGGACAAGTTATGAATAGCTCTTTGAAAAAATAGGCAGCCCTTTTGCCAAGGAGCTGCCTATTGTAATATTAACGCACGAATGCTGTATGAATGGCCTGTTCGATCTGATTAATAATATCAGCTGGTTCTTCAATGCCAACAGAAATACGAACAACCCGCTCATTAATGCCAAGGGCACTTTTTTCGTCTTCTGTTAACGAGCGGTGAGAAGTGCCAAGCGGATATGAAACAGTCGTTTCAACCCCTGCAAGAGAAGGAACAATCTTAATCCATCCGAGTGAGGAGAAAAAGCGATTCATATCCACCCCTTCATTTAATTCAATGCTAACCATAGCCCCGTTACCTTGCTCTGACACATATTTAGGGTAATATGTTTTTTTGACTCCCCTGTGCGCTTGAAGAAAATCAGCGAGCTCCTGGGCATTTTTCGTCTGACATTCCATGCGAATCGCTAATGTTTTTAATCCGCGGTAAGCAAGCCACGATTCAAATGGACTTAGATTCATTCCCATGTTAACGATCCGGCTTCGGCTCTTTTCAATGAGCTCCTTGCTGCCGACCAGCACTCCGGCTGTAACGTCGCTATGCCCGCCGATGTACTTGGTCGCACTGTGAACGACTAGATCCACACCTTGTGCAAACGGCTGCAGCAAATAAGGCGTAGCAAATGTATTATCCATCATCACAGAAAGACCATGCTTTTTAGCTATTTCCGTCAGCTTCTCTATGTTTTCTACCCGCAAGAAAGGATTGGAAATTGTTTCTGAGTACAACAGCTTTGTGTTCGGCTGAATAGCTGCTTCAACTGCCTGATGATCGCTAAAATCGACAAATGAGGCAGCAATGCCAAACGCCTGCAGCTCTTCCTTAATTAAATGATAAGTACCGCCATAAAGGTCGCTCGCCGCCACGACATGATCTCCGCTTTGAGCCGCAGCCAAAATTCCCGCAAGAATAGCCCCAAGGCCTGAGGAAGCCGCTACTCCCTCCGGAGCTCCTTCCAGTGCTGCCACTGCTTTCGCGAGCTCATCCGTATTCGGGTTGCCATTTCTCGTGTATAAATAGGGAGTTTCGCCCTCAAAATACCCTTCTAACTCTTCTAAACTATTAAACGAAAAAACGGACGTCTGATAAATAGGGGTAGATTTACTTTTAATATCCCCTGTTTTTGATAATCCGCTGTGTACGGCTTTCGTTCTAAATGACTGATCCTTCATGTTCCCATCTTCCTTCCATTGCCAACTCACCTATTAAGGAGCTGTTGGTTGCTTCAGATAATCTTTTCCCGGCTATTCATGCTCATTCCTTTATATACATACTGTACACCTGCTTATCCGGAATATTCAATATATAATGTTCAGGAGAAAACAGATAGGCTTAGCGACAGGCAAAGAAAGGTCTTAAGTGTGAAGGCATGATTATTTAGCGGATAAAAGAGACAAGCATCGGTAGTACCTCTTGGCAAAAACTATTGCTTGTCTCTATCCACATACAAACATCACTATTTCAGCTCGCTAACAAGTTTTTTCATCATTTGTTCATCCATTGGACCAATAATTTTTTGATGAATGGTCCCGTCTGTGTTAAGAACATACGTGGTTGGGATTGTAGCTACCTGATATTGCGGCCCAATTGTTCCTTCTTTATCAAGAAGGATCGGAAAAGTTAAGTCATATTGTTTGGCAAATTCAACAACCGCTGCTTTTCCTCTATCCTCGCTTGTTAAGTTTACTGCTAAAATTTCCATGTTACTTTTCTCTGCTTCTTTTTTGTAAAAGCTTTGCATATGAGGCATCTCTGCTTTACAAGGCGGGCACCAGGTGGCCCAAAAGTTTAACATTACTTTCTTGCCCCGGTAGTCCGACAAAGACACTTTTTTCCCATCTAATGTTTGGAGAGTAAAGTCTGGCGCTTGATCGCCCAGGCCAATACCAGAAGCCATTCCTGAAACAGCTTCCTGATCAGCCACTTCCATACCGGGATTTTCAATTTTTGTGATTTCCTTTTTATCTTTTACTACATTTACTGCTGCAATTCCAGCTAGTAAAACGAGCAGCAAAATGCCAAACCATTTTTTATTCAATCGGATCCCTCCTGACAATGAAAGTAAAGAACAGCGCTGCCCCTATATAGAACAAGCTATGCAGGGAGAATAAATCAGCAGTGAGCGATTCAAACAACAACTGCCATAACGTAAATAACCAGATGGTGCCGGCTGCTTGTCTAAGAGGAACAGCTAGCTGGGCTACACCTCCCGCAAGCTGAATCCATGCCAACAAGCCAGCTTGTCCTCTTAATAAGGACAGCATCCATTCAAAAGAAATTATCACTATCATCCACGTCCAAATAATTTGCGGCCGCTTTTCCGCAGGGGTCTTCCACAGCAGATAGATGCATACAGCGATCAGGCCGAGCCAAATGCCTTTCCAGCCGCCATTAAAATACACCAGCGACAAAGGTGACTTTACTACAAGCATAAAGCTGAACAAAAGCACACTTACCTTCCACACAGCAACAAATAAAAAGACAGCATTCACATAAAGTTCCAAAAAAACCTTGTCTTTTTTTAGCCAAATGACTAAAGCGCCAATGATGAAAGCAGCTAGAATAGCCAGCTGGGCTGCCGGGACAGTCAAAGAGCCTATTGTAAACCAGTTCATTTTTATTGTATTCCTTTACTCAAAAATATTGCTTTTGTATTCTCTTTAAAAAACGGCTATTTCTTTTATATACTATCATAGGTATAAGCCTACACAAAAATACCTTCTCCGTCCATCTTCTTTTATTATAAGCAAAAGAGGGCTGCCCTAATAGATCAGCCCTCTTCTCCTCTTTTATTTATTAGTAACCCCAGCCAATGTAAGCTGCCCCAACAATAATCAAGAGGATAAACAAGACAACGATCAAAGCAAAGCCGCCTCCGTATCCGTATCCGCCACCGCTCATACTTTACACCTCCCCTTCACTTACAATTACAGACTATTCAAAAGGGGAAAGATTGCGCGGGCGAACGCCCAGAATAGATGCTTTAGACCAGTAACCGCAAAAACAAAAGCCATCCTTGAATGCCTGATATAGGCTTTTAAGGATGGCTTTCTATTAAAAATTGACATATTTACGCGGATCAACCGCATTTTCTTTAGACAATGTCCAAGGACCTTCATGAATTTCAAAATGCAAATGCTGGCCAAACGAACGGCCTGTATTACCCATATAGCCAATAACCTGCCCTTTTGAGACGCTTCCGCCTTGGGCCACACGCTCTGACATATGAGCATAAACAGTAGTGAACACTTTCCCATTAATAGAGTGAGAGATGAAGATGCAATTTCCATAGGAAGCTGAATAATAGGAACGGATTACTTCTCCGTCCGCCGCCGCTACAATCGGCACGCTGGCGCTGTTTGCAATGTCGATACCTTTATGGTCTCCCAAGCTCCTTGTCCCGAATCCAGAAGATACATGCCCTTGAGCTGGGCGCATAAATGATCCGCCTGAAACAGCTGGCGTATCGTTTGAACGATCGGCTGAGACGGACTCTTCCTTAGGAGCTGCTGGCTGGCGACTGCTGCTGTTTCTCTTTTGACTTTCTGCAGCTTGCTTCTCTCTTTCACGTGCAAGCTTTTCTTGTTCCTTGCGTGCTTGTTCTTCCTTTGCAAGACGGGATTGTTCAGATGAAATAGCCGCTTTGATTGCTTTTTCTTGAGAAGAAAGCAACTCCTGCTCTTCTTCTAAACTTAGTTTTTGATTGTGTGCGTGATCTTCTTCACTGGCAAGCTGCTGCATAACTTTGTCTTTTGCTGCTTTTTTCTTATCCAGGCCGGCTTTCAATTCTTTTAAATCAGCAAGCATGCTTTCTAAGTTAGCTAATTTAGTTTTTAGCTGCTGCTCGCTTTTTTCTAATTTATTTTTATCTGCCTCTTGTTCCTGCAAAATATCTTTATCAGCATTTACTAATGTAGTCACAGCGCTGGCTCGATTAATAAAATCAGTAAAGCTTTCTGAACCAAGCAGCACATCAATATAGCTTGCTGATCCGCCGCTTTGTTGCAAAGAACGGGCCCGATCTTGCAGAACGAGATTTCTCTCAGCAATGCGCTTTTTCAAGTCCTCTATTTCTTTTCGAAGCTTCTTTATTTCCTTCTTTGTCTCCGCAACTGCTGCTTGCTTTTCGCGGATTTGCTTTTCTGCTTTAGTAATAGACTGATCCAACTGTTCAATTTCTGAAGAGAGCTTTGCCTGCTTGCTTTGCAGTTCGTTAATTTTCTTGCTTTTCTCGTTAATATTTTGTTTGATATCTGATTGTTTGTTTTCAATTTGATGCTGGCGGCTCTCCAGGTCGGATAACTTGGAAGCAAACGCTTCTTTTGTCATTCCTAATGTGCCCCCAAAGCCAAGAGATGCCGTTAAAGCAACTGTAAGTCCTATACGTTTCTTCAAACTCCAATTCTCCTCTCTGTTCCCCTGAAAATCTCCAGTTTACCTATCTATTAGCCAGATAAAATGATCGTTGATTACACTTTCAAAAATCGGCGAACAGCCATAAAGCTTCCCCACATGCCGATAAATGCTCCAATTAGCAAAATAATTCCGCTGATTTGCCATGCAAATGGATAATAGGCGAGCGGCTGAATGAAGTGGCCTTGCATATGAGTGGTGATTGCCTTGACTACATAGGAATAACCGATCACGACCGCAGCAACCGGCAGCAATGAACCGAGCAGTCCAAGCCAAAGCCCTTCTAATAAGAACGGCCAGCGGATAAACCAGTTAGTGGCCCCAACTAATCTCATAATCTCAATTTCTTTTCGCCTAGCAAAAATAGTCATTTTAATCGTATTGGAAATAAGGAACATAGCTGTAAACAGCAAGCCTAAACTAAGAACTAGTCCAACGTTGCGGCTCGTCTTTAAAAAGCTAAACAGCCTTTCGACTTTTTTCTCGCCGTAAACAGCATCCTCTGTATAATCCAGCTTTTTAATTTTCTTCGCTGCTTTTGGTGTATCTGTAGGATGCTTTGTTTTCACCACGAACACGTCATAAAGCGGATTGTTTTGCTTAAACAGAGCAAAGTCCTCACCCATATCCTTTATTAAATTCTGCAATTCTTTCTCTTTTGGAGAATAAGTAACCTTGGCTACTTCAGGCAGATCGAGCAATTGCTCTTTCAGCTCTTGCTGCTCTGCTTCCGTAGCATCCAGTTTAATTAGCACACGTACTTCGACATCATTTTCTATATCGGTTGCGGCTTTGTTTAAATTTAGTAAAACAGTAAGAAAAACTCCAACTAATAACAAAGTTACCGTCACAGCTGAAACAGCCGCAAATGTCATCCACCCGTTGCGGCTTAGATTTTTAAAGCTTTCTCTGAAGTGGCGGCGGAATGTTCTAGATTTCATAACCGTAATCCCCCCGCTGCTCATCTCGAACGATTCGACCGCCTTCAATCGCAACTACCCGGCGGCGGATCGTATTCACGATTTCCTTATTATGAGTAGCCATCACTAGTGTGGTACCCCGAGCATTAATTTTTTCAAATATGTCCATAATATCCCATGCGGTATCCGGATCAAGGTTCCCTGTTGGTTCATCTGCAATAACGACCTTTGGCTGATTAACAATAGAGCGAGCAATCGATACACGCTGCTGCTCTCCGCCAGATAATTCTTCTGGAAGCATTCTTGCTTTGTTTTTCAACCCAACAAGATCCAGCACTTCCATGACCCGTTTTTTAATAATAACTGGACTTTCTTCAATTACTTCCATTGCAAACGCCACATTTTCATATACTGTAAGAGTCGGCAGCAGTTTGAAATCTTGAAATACTACACCGATTTGCCGGCGAAGCAATGGAACAGATCTATCTTTTAACGTCGACAAGTTTACTCCGTTTACGATAATACGGCCGCCTGTCGGTTTTTCTTCCCTATACATCAGCTTTATAAAAGTTGATTTGCCTGCTCCACTTGGCCCAACAACGTAAACAAATTCCCCTTGTTTAATGGAAATGTCAATGTTTCGCAAAGCGAGGACCCCATTCGGGTATTTCTTTGTCACGTCCTTCATTTCTATCATCGAATCACCTGTCATCTTTTGTCAGTTATAAAAGAAAAAGCTGAAAAAATTCAGCTTTTTCTCCTCAAATCCAGATTCATTATATCACTGATTAAACCCTTATTAATGGTTAATTTAATTACATTTTCGTTTCATATCGTAATATATCCGATGGTTTTTATAGCGCTTTCAAAGAAATGATCGCTTTTTTTGCATAAACTCGCTGATACACAAGGTGAAAAAAATGAAATATTTTGTAATAAGCAAGCAAAAATATTTTGTCGATTAACAGGAGAGGAAATGAGAAGGGAAAAAATAAAGAATGCAGTAGTATATACTACTGCATTCTTACAGCCTGTTGAAGAGGCTTGCTTTCTCTATGGCTCGCTTGCCGAGACGGCATGGCACCTTTCCTTTTACTTCCCTACGAGTAAAATTTTTAAAGCGTAAAATAATTATTTGCCATCCATCTGGCAGCAGTTGTGCTAAACCGCCGGCATTCTAAAAAGAATGCAGCACACGGCTACATTCTTGTTTTGACTTATTTCTTTGTAGCTAACCAATCAGCGACTGCTTCAGCATCGGCCCCTTGAACAACATTCGGAGGCATCTGCCCTTTACCGTTTTTAATGATATTTAAAATTTCGTCCTTGCTATACTTGCTTCCTATTTTGTCTAACGCCGGTCCAACTTGCCCTTCCAGGTTTTCTCCGTGACAGCTAAGGCAGTTCTGCTTGTACACTTGCTCTCCTTCTGCGCTAGCTGTTTCTTTCCCGCCGCCGTTATTGTCTTCGTTTGATTTGTCATTCCCGCCGCCGCATGCCGCAAGCGCTACGGATGAACCGATTAACAAAGCCATTAATGATTTTTTAAATTCCATGTTCTCTCCTCCTAGGAAAAAATAAACAATGCATGTTAAGTATACCAAAGCCGCTATAATTTGAAACAAGGCCGAGCACTGCAAGGTGAACAAAAGCAACGGCCAATCCAGCCAGATCAATCACTTTTGACAATTGTATACACTTTTTGAACTTTATTCATCCGGCTGTTTACACAAGTGAAAGCTGCTCGGTATTCCTCCATCTGGCATTGAATTTATTTTGCTGCATAGGAGCAAATTTTATGTATCCAACCAGCTGCATATAGTTATTATGATAACCGTTTTTAGTCTCTTTAAACCTTTTTAAGGCTGGAAGCCTATGCTTGAAAGAGATTCAAAAAGCCCTTTACTGATATGGGATCGGGACTGACCCCTATTTTTGAGACAGGGATCAAAACACCTTTAAGCAGCCAGCTGCCGATATTTGACCGGTGGCTGGTTGTTTAGTTTCGCTTGAATACGGATATGGTTATAATAGTGAATATAGCTTTCGACAGTTTGCTCTACGATAGCCGTCGTAGTGCTTGTCAACTCGTCGAGATAGAACGTTTCAGACTTTAGCGAGGAATGAAACGATTCGATGGAGGCATTATCAGAGGGTGTCCCTTTCCGGGACATACTCATGGTAATGCCTTTTTCTTTGACTGCCTGCTGATAAGCATAAGATGTGTACACAGATCCCTGATCGCTGTGCAGAATGCATCCCTCTGGGAGGGGTGGCAACTGGGCCAGCGTATGTAGCACAAAATCTGTATTCTGGCAGCTTCCTAAAGAATAGGCAATGATTTCGCCGTTAAATAAATCCTGAATACTTGAAAGATACAGCTGTTTCTGGCCAAAAGGCAAGTATGTAATATCTGTGACGAGCTTTTGAAGAGGCTGATTTGCCTGGAAATCTCCTTTTAACAGGTTATCGGAAATATGACAGGGCTGTCCTGTTCGTTTGCGTTTCTTCACTTTTACCCGGCACTGCCAGCCATACTTCTGCATTACACGCTGTACCGCTTTATGGTTAATCGACATCTCTCGTTTTAATAAGGCCGTGATTTTACGATAACCATATCGAAACTTAAGGTCCCGGCACAACGTGCCGATTTTTCGTTCAACGATCTGCCTGGCTGTTTCTTTCCGGCTCCTGCTCTTCCAGCGATAATAAGTGGATCTAGCAATGCCGAGATGCCGGCATATTTCCCTGACGGGCATGCTGGTTTGGAGTTCTTTTACTAATTCTACAGCTGTTTCTGGGACCACTTCCTCTCCAATTCTTTGTACTTTTTTAGTACTTCAATCTGCTGTTTCAAATACCGATTTTCTGCCTTCAGTTTCTCTGTTTCACTTTCATACTCAGCCCCTTTTCCGAAGGAATACTGCTTGCCCACTGGCTGTTCAAATCGATGAAACTCGCCTGCTTTGTACCATTTCATCCATGTTTTAAGCTGTGTCTTATTTCGAATGTTTAATTCCTTTAAGACTTCTTTGACCGGCACCCCAGCTAATCTCATTTTTACAGCCTTCATTTTTACTTCCGCTGGATAACTGACTCTTGTCCCCATAGAAAAACACCTCCAAGTTATTTTCGAGTATCCCATACTCGTTTTCAACTTAAAGGTGTTTTTTATTTGTCTCACTTTATGGGGTCAGTCCCATCAGTCCCATGGGATCAGTAAAGGGCTTTTTTTATAAGCGCGAGCGCAAATAGGCATTAATAAACGGACTGATTTCTCCATCCATCACTGCTTGGACGTTCCCAGTCTCCTCATTGGTCCGATGATCTTTTACCATTGAGTAAGGATGGAAGACATATGAACGGATTTGGCTTCCCCAGCCAATTTCTTTTTGTTCTCCGCGAATTTCTGCCAATTCGGCTTCCTGCTCTTCAATTTTCTTTTGATAGAGCTTAGCTTTTAACATTTTCATCGCATGCTCACGGTTTTTAATTTGCGAGCGCTCTGATTGACAGGTCACAACTGTATTAGTTGGCAAGTGGGTAATTCGGACAGCAGAATCCGTTGTATTTACGTGCTGACCACCCGCTCCGCTTGAGCGGTACGTATCTATCTTAAGATCTTCCGTACGGATATCAATTTCGATATCATCATTGAATTCCGGCATAACCTCACATGAAACGAATGAAGTATGTCGGCGTCCCGAAGAATCAAATGGAGAAATCCGCACTAAGCGATGTACACCCTTTTCTGCTTTTAAGTAGCCATAGGCATTATGTCCCTTAAATAGAAGCGTTACACTCTTTACACCCGCTTCATCTCCAGGAAGATAATCCATCGTTTCCACTTTAAACCCTTGCTTTTCTCCCCAGCGTGTATACATGCGTAGCAGCATCGAGCCAAAATCCTGTGATTCGGTACCACCCGCTCCTGGGTGTAGTTCTAATATGGCATTATTCTTATCATAAGGATCGCTTAACAGCAGCTGCAGCTCGAAATTACTGATTCGATTCCGGAACTCCTCCAGTTCGTTTTCCAGCTCTCCCTGCAGTTCTGCATCAGCTTCTTCCTTTACCAGCTCATGTGTTAACTCTAAGTTTTCTTGTGTTTCCAACAGCTCTTTATATTCGTTAACTACTTCTTTTAAACCATTTGCTTCATTGATAACTGTCTGAGCAGCCTGCTGATCATCCCAAAAGTTAGGATGCAGCATTTCATCCTCAAGTGCTGCAATGCGTTCCTCTTTGATTTCTAAGTCAAAGAGACCCCCTAAAGTCCGCTAACTTCTTAGCTGTTTTATCTAACTCATTCCGAATTTCAAATAATTCCATATAAGCACCTCTTCTTTAGTGTAAAAATGTTGTATTATGCCTACATTATTCAAGATATGAATCCGGCATGTTGTTCATCATTCCAGCAGGTTTAGTTACGAAACTCGCTCCCTCTGTCGGAGTTTGAAAATCAACTCCTTGTCGAGAGCTCCAATTCGCTATCACACTGATCGAGCGCCTTCCGCTTTTCTCTTGTCCAGCTGCAGCGGCCAGCCCGTACCGTGGTTTCGGTCTCTCTGTTTGAGTCAAAGAACGACTCCTGGTCGAGTCCTCCAACCTCCTATCGGGCTGATCAGGCCGCTTCCACTTTTCTAATCACCCACAGCAGTTTTTGTATTTTTTGCCGCTGCCGCATGGGCATGGTTCATTTCTGCCGACTGCCGGTGCTTTTCTGACTGGTTTTTTCTTCGCTTTGCTTTCTTCGTCCTCTTTTGGATTTACTGCCTGTCCTTTAGCTACTTCCTGACGCTCCAAATTGTTTTGGATTTCTGCTTTCATGACGTATTTAGCAGCTTCCTCGTTAATGGAGGCGACCATGGCTTCAAACATAGCGAAACCTTCGTTTTGGTATTCACGCAACGGGTCGATTTGTCCGTAGGCACGTAAGTGGATCCCTTGGCGCAGTTGATCCATCGCATCAATGTGATTGATCCATTTAGAGTCAACAGCACGAAGCAGAACAACTTTTTCAAACTCACGCATCTGTTCTTCGCCCATTTGCTCTTCTCTTGTGTTATAGCGCTCTGTTACTTTCGCATAAATGGTGTCTTGCATTTCATCGGCACCCTTGCCTTGTAAATCGTTAATTGTCAGTTCTCCTTCACTTAACAAATTCGCATTTACATAATCGGCAATGGCCTGCAGGTCCATCTGCTCTTCCGTTTCAGCAGTGGTAGTATGAGCTTGGACGACTTGCTTAATGACAGCAAGAATCATCCCTTCTAAAATTTCTCGCAAATTCTCCGATTCTAATACTTCGTCGCGTTGTTTGTAGATGATTTCCCGTTGCTGACGCAAAACATCATCGTATTCCAGCAAGCGTTTCCGGGCATCAAAGTTATTGCCCTCTACACGTTTTTGTGCAGATTCTACTGCCTTGCTGACCATTTTACTTTGAATCGGCTGGCTATCATCCATACCGAGTCTTTCCATCATCGACTTCATGTTATCTGACCCGAAACGGCGCATTAACTCATCTTCCATTGAAAGATAAAATTGTGTAATCCCCGGGTCGCCTTGACGGCCAGAACGTCCACGCAGCTGATTATCAATCCGGCGAGACTCATGGCGCTCCGTACCGATAACAGCAAGACCGCCAAGCTCTTTCACGCCTTCTCCCAACTTGATGTCTGTTCCGCGTCCGGCCATATTCGTCGCGATGGTCACTGCACCAGGCTGACCAGCTTCCACAATAATCTCGGCTTCACGGCCGTGATTTTTTGCGTTCAACACATTATGGGGAACGCCACGCTTCGCCAACAAGGAAGAAATCAGCTCAGACGTTTCAATCGCCACCGTACCGACAAGCACAGGCTGCTTTAGCTGGTGCCGCTGATAGATGTCTTCCACCACCGCCCGGAACTTCCCTTCCATGGAAGCATAAATTAAGTCAGGGCGATCGTCGCGGGCAATCGGACGGTTTGTCGGAATGCTGACTACTTTCATATTGTAAATATTGCGGAATTCTTCTTCTTCTGTTTTCGCTGTTCCCGTCATCCCGGAAAGTTTCTCATACATGCGGAAGAAGTTCTGGAACGTAATTGTCGCCATGGTCATGCTCTCGTTTTGAATAGGGACTCCTTCTTTGGCTTCAATTGCCTGGTGAAGGCCATCACTGTACCGGCGCCCTTTCATTAACCGCCCTGTAAATTGATCGACGATAATGACCTCATCTTCTTGAACGACATAGTCCACATCGCGCTGCATTGTGACATGCGCTTTTAACGCCTGATTAATATGGTGGTTCAGCGTTACATGTTTTAAATCAAACAAGTTTTCAATGCCAAACGCCTTTTCCGCTTTATTAATTCCTTCTTCCGTTAGCAGGACACTTTTTGTCTTCACATCATACGTATAGTCATCTTCTGCTTTTAACGTGCGGACAAAGCTGTTGGCATGGATATAAAGCTGTGTTGACTTCTGCGCCTGACCCGAGATAATAAGCGGCGTACGCGCTTCATCAATTAAGATAGAGTCTACCTCGTCAATAACTGCAAAATGAAGCGGGCGCTGTACCTTATGTTCTTTGTAGAGCACCATGTTATCCCGGAGGTAGTCGAAACCAAATTCATTGTTTGTGCCGTACGTAATGTCTGCTTCGTAAGCCTCTTTTTTCTCTTCTTTCGATAAGCTGTTTAAATTCAGTCCTACACTTAGCCCAAGAAAATTATACAACTCGCCCATTTCCACAGCGTCACGCGAAGCAAGATATTCGTTGACCGTGATAACGTGAACACCTTTGCCGGAAAGAGCATTTAAATATACTGGCATCGTCGCCGTTAACGTTTTTCCTTCCCCCGTCTTCATTTCGGAGATATTGCCTTCGTGGAGAGCAATCCCCCCCATCAACTGAACTCGGTACGGGTAGAGGCCGAGTACGCGTCGTGCTCCTTCGCGCACAACCGCAAAAGCCTCTGTTAATAAATCATCAAGCGTTTCACCTTTTGCATAGCGCTCCTGAAATTCTATCGTTTTGGCGCGCAGATCTTCATCGGACAGCTGTTCCATTTCCTCTGCCAATGATTCAATTTTTAACGCCATTTTTTCTAACCGCTTTACATCGCGTTTATTTGCATCAAACATTTTTGTTAATAAGCCCATTTATAGCCGCTCCTTTTTACTTGCAACAAGTTAGTCCGTGAGCCTGAAAACCTCATAAAATTCCTATTTAATATTACCACTATCACCTGTTTGAAACAACTGAACGGCATGGAGAAAGGCTCTCGTTAAAAAAGTAAAAACGCCTGTGACAGGCGTTTTATACTTGAAGTGCTTGTTTGTCCTGTTGCAAATGTTCCTCCAGAAGAGGCTCCATTTCCTTCACACGCTTTGTTAGACTTGCAGCAGAGACTCCAAGTCGGGAAGCCAGCTGGCTATTTGAATAGTCAGTAGCAACCATTCCATGAGATTGCAGAAGTGAATAAAGAGCAGCTGTATAAATTTCCGGTTTGCGAACTGTCGGATTTTCTTTTTGGCAGTATAGATTCCAAAGAAGTATCGCTGTCTGCTGTCTCAGCTCTTCGATTCCTTCTTCCTGCAGAAATGCAAGCAAGGCATCTGCTGTTTTTTTCTGGGATTCTTTTTCCCATGCTAATTCACTATAATCCAATGTTGCTTCTTTGCCTTTATCTTTCTCTTCACCTTCACCGCCATAAATCGTAAACAGGCCTTCTAACACAGGCAGCCAGTTGGCAGCAAGAAATGTCTGCGGATCTGTTTCTTCCGCTTGCTTAAATTGTGAAGAAATCCAGCTTTCTGCTTCCGCCACGACGTGTTGTTCAAAATGAAAATCAATCATAAAGAACGTATATTCGTTTTCAAATGGCAGCAGGCCACCAGTTACAAAGACTTCTTCGATAGGCAACTGACGGCGTGCTCGGATCGATAGCCTTTCACCCGATAATACATCTTCCACCTCATACACATTGCCTTTGGCAGCTTTTACAGTGCCTGCCACAAACTTTACTTGAGGCCATGCAAGGAGGATGTCTCTCGTCCGCTCTCTCTTCACTGTTTGCGCACGTCTGGCCACAAACTCTTCAAGGACAGTCTGTCCATTTTTAACAGGCTGCGTTAAAATAAACCAAATTTCAAAAGCAATCAGATACACCTGCGGATCTTTGCGAAGCACTTCATACGTATGTAAAAGTGACTGAAAACGTTTCTTCATTTCATACGAATGATGTTCCATAGCGTAATCGATTAGCTCACGTTGTAGATTTTCAAGCTCTTCTTGCATCACTCCGTGAATAGCCGAACCTTCTATTTTTCCACAACATTTTTTGAACTTTTTTCCGCTTCCGCATGGACATGGCTCATTCCGTCCAACTAACATAATTTTACTCCCCCCTGGATCATCAACTCTTCCTCTATAGTAACATGAATTGTCAACTCTCAGTAGGGATAGCCAATAGTTTAAGCAAGCTGCTTCTTCAGAATAAAGCGCCGTTCCCCTCATTAAGTAGTCATTCACCTTTCCCATCCATCACCCGACGATTGTGAAAAAAGGGCATTAAGAAAACAGACTCCTCATTCAGGAGTCTGTTTTCTGTACATTACAGACTTGGTGAAAATTGTTAATTAATATTTTTTCCTACCTCCACCAATATACTTTCCAAGTTATTGAATCGATCAGTTACCCTCCAGTTGATACAACACCTTCCGCATTGTCGACGACTGGAGCCTCAGGTGCCTCAATTACTGGTGTTTCAACGGCATCTCCTTCTGCTGGTGTTTCTATATTTTCTTCTTCCGATGCTTCACCAACGACCGTTTGGATAAGCGTTTGGACTTCAATTTGAAGAACCTCGACTCTTTGTTCACGTTTTTGAATATCTCCCGTGGCGGTACCCTTTACCATCAAAGAATCTAATCGATGATTCATAGCATTCAAACGGTTCTCTAACGCTGTTAATTTATCGGCATACTCTTCATGCTTGTCTGTTGCTTCAACGGAAGTGTTTTCTTGCGGCTCTTCTCCAATTGCTGGTGTCTCAAGATTCAGGGAATCAATTTCCTGCTTGTACTCTCCTAATTTTTCTTCTATGCCAGCCACCTGCTTATCGATTGATCTAAGCTGATTGGCTTGTCCTTTAATTTTTTCGTTATTGATCTCCTTTGCCCACTCCTGTTTTTCGGACGGATGAACGTCATCCTTTTGCGCTGCATATCCATATACCGGCGCAGAGAAAATTGTTCCTGCTGCTAGTGCTATTGCAAATGCGGATGATACTTTTTTCTTTTTTGCCATTCACTTACTCCTCCTTTAACATAGTTAAGCAAAGATCAACAGCCAGCAACCAATCGGTGACGCTTTTTTCCTGGCCCGGTCTTTACGCTATCCATCATAGCGGTTACCCCTGGTTGAAACCAAGACCCAATATAAAAAGAGGAGAGCCTTACTGTTAAACTTCCATTTTTACCCAATTCTCTCTTTATTTTGTATATTAAAAGAGGAAATGTGCTTGAAACTTTCGCTTACTTCCCTTCTTCTTTTTTCGACTGAAATCGACCAAAGCGTTATTTCTACAAGGTTGTCTCATTCAAAAAAGGGGGTTGGCGAACTGGCTTTCCAACCAACCAAGCAAGCCCGCCTATGCGACTAAAAATAGTCTATTTGATAGATTTCCATTGGCTGTGAAGCCCTTTTATCAAAAAGTCCCCGCTGTCCAAAGACAGCGGGGACTTGATTTGTTTTAATTTGTCTCAATTAAACCGTACTTTCCATCTTTTCGTCTATAAACAATATTTGTACCATTGCTTTCTGCGTCTGTGTAGATAAAGAAGTTATGTCCCAAAAGATTCATTTGCAATACGGCTTCTTCAGAATCCATTGGCTTCAAATCAAATTGCTTTGTACGAACGATTGACAATTCATCTGTCTCTTCTTCTGCTTCAGCAACTGCTGTTTCACTTTGCGCGATGGCAAAATAATCTTGCGGGTCACCCTTTTCGCGGAATTTACGGTTTACTTTTGTTTTATGTTTACGGATTTGGCGCTCTAATTTATCAACAATTAAATCAATAGCTGCATACATATCTTCATTTCGTTCTTCAGCTCGAAGCACAAGGTTTTTCATTGGGATTGTGACTTCGACTTTGGAGTTTTTATCAGAGTAAACTTTCAGATTCACATGCACAGTCGCATTTGGAGTTTCAATAAAATAACGCTCCAACTTGCTGATTTTCTTTTCCACGTATTCACGAATTGCCGGAGTTACCTCAATGTTCTCACCGCGGATGCTATAGTCTAACATGCTGACTCCTCCTTTACAAATAGCTATGTGTATATACTTCTCCTTTCCCTTAGAAACTCCTGCTTAACCTAGCAAAAATGTTTGTCGAAACTTTAATAAATATTTCCTATTCTGTCTATTGATTTTTGCAGTTGTAGCATTTCCTCGGGCCAAGTCCTAATCAAACAGACTTATTTCAGGCATTATACGCGGCAAACGAAGAAATCATGTGGCTGATTCAAAATATTCCATTTAAAAAGCAAAAAGCGAACCGTCTGAAAGCGGTTCGCTCTAAATTAATTCTTTTTATCATAAAAAACGCCATCCATCTGCATGGACGCATAAGGGTTCACATATTTGTCTACAGAGTCCTTCTTTTTTGTTAGACTTTTCATGTCTCTCTGAATGTCTTCTTTTACCTTCTTTAGCCGCATATCGATTACTGCATTGCGTTTAATCATTTCTCGCCCGAGCTCCTGCTCTTCTGCCGTGAAAGGCGGTTTAATATCCGCAAGCAGCTCTTCTCTTCTCTCAAGCAACGTTTCAATAGCCGCCATCATTTGATCTCGGTCTGCCGGCGGACGGCTCACGAGTTGAAATAGCTTTTCCGTTATTTCAAAGCAATTCTTTACAGCCGACATCAGGCTTGCCCACCTGCACCAGCATGCTGAAGCTGGCGATTTTTTTGAATAACGTCCTTCCATGTATCACGGAACTCGATGACGAACCCCTCTACTTCTTCCAAAATGGCTATGTCATTTTTTATATTTGCTTCAATCAAACGGCGGTTTAAATAATCATAAAGAGACAATAAGTTTTCTGATACAGTCATGTCCATGTTTAAGGTAACCATAAGCTCTTGAATGATCGCTTGCGCTTTTTGAATGTTTGTGTTTTTCACTTCAATGTTTTGTGCTGCAATCGCTTGTTTTGCCTGACTAATAAATTTTAGGCAACCGTTGTAGAGCATCAATGTCAATTCCCCAGGGGAAGCCGTTGTTACGGCGTTATTCGAATATGTTTGATAAGGGTTTTTCATTGCCATGAAAAAAAACACTCCTTTAATAATTAAAAATAGCTAAGGGCGCCAGCTAGAAGGCTGCGTTAGCTTTTGCTGGATCGCCCATGCGAGGTTAAATTTTTTTATCTACTAAAATCCCCAAGTAATCCGTCATGGCTGCGTACATGTCGAGAAGCTTTTTTGATGGAATTTCCCTAATGACTTCTTGTGTTTCGTCATCGATCATTGTTACGTAATATTCTTCGAGTTCATCATGAAATTCAAACTTCAAATGAGTGTTTGACGGTTTTAAGAAATCATTCATTCCCTGTACGATTTTTTCCATTTTTGCTTTTTCAGACTTACGCACAGTCATTTCAGTGGTTTCTTCCTGCTTTTGTTCCTGCAGATTGACTTCTGCTGGTTTTTGCACCGCATTTACCGGTATGATTACATGTTTTTGCTTACCTAGCTTATCTATCACTCATTACCGCCCCTTCCGGCTTGGTTTTTCTATTAGTTATATCGGAAGAAGCGAGGCAAAGTTAATAAAAAGAAAAGAATCTATTTCATGATTTTGTGAAAAATACAAATAAATAGAAATAGCAGGAAAACTTCCGTCTAAAAGTCCACTTTCGATTCTACCGGCTAATATACTTTTGTATTAGGGAAGCTGTGCGTTGGAAATATGTTTCCTCATGCGGGACAAAGTCTGCTTTGCTAATCATCCGCCTAAAGGGAATCTGTTCATTGTCTACTCCGATCAAAAAGCCTTCCCCAAACATGTTAAGTTCTTCTCCTTGGCAAAACCTTAAAAAGACAGATAAGTCTACAGAAACGATGCCAGATACCTCTTCTTTTTGCAGCGAATAGTCTTCGATAGGCTTCAAGCTTTCATATAAAAAAACATGACACCATTCGTTATCTAAGAAATCTCCCATGTGTAGACGATCTGGTACGGTGCCAAGTAAAATAAGGTCGTTAAAAGAAACGTCCAGCCCTAGTTCTTCCTGAACTTCGCGCACGCCATCCTTCACCGTCTCATGTGCAAGCAAATGTCCAGCTGCTGTAATATCCAATAGCCCAGGAAAATCCTTTTTCATTTCACTGCGAACTTGTAAATGAATCGTATAACTGTTTTCTTTTTTGCTAATGACCCAGCAGTGAAACGTTTCATGCCAGTGGCCTTTTTTATGCACGTCATCTCTTGAGGCAATGCCTATTTCCTTTCGCTTCTCATCTACCACTCTAATCATTTCTGTTTCCATATGTTCATTTACCTGGATGGATGTGCTGTACGCGCCCGACTTGGCCATCTTCAAGCCTCACCTTTATTCCATGCGGGTGTGAACTAGAGTTTGTTAAAATATCTTTTACAATGCCGGTTGTTCTTTTCCCTGTTCGCTGGTCCTGCTTTAATACAATATCGACCTTTAACCCCGGCTGAATATCTTTGCGGTTTTTTCCACTCATTGAGATAAAACCCCTTTCACGTGATTGTCATATTCCTTAACTATAAACGACGGATGCAGTTCTTTCTAATGAAATATCAGCTTTTCTCTTACTAAGTTCCCCTATGCTACTTTTTGACTAGAAAAGAATATTATCATATAATAATTATTATAAATTGAGAATCAAAGGGGATAATAGTATGGGTATACACCAGTTCACTGCCAAGCAAAAAAGCGGAAAGGAAATCGATTTAAAAGACTACGCAGGCAAAGTTTTACTCATTGTTAATACGGCCAGCAAATGTACCTTCACTCCGCAGTTTGAAGATTTACAAAAGCTATATGTACGATATAGAGAAGCCGGTTTGGAAATTCTCGGTTTTCCATGCAATCAATTTGGTGAGCAAGAGCCTGGCAGCAATGAGGAAGCAGCGGAATTTTGCCAGTTAAATTACGGTGTAACTTTTCCAGTCTTCTCAAAGGTAGAAGTAAATGGAGAGCAGGCGGACCCGCTGTTTCAATATTTAAGAGAAGCAGCTCCATTTCGTGGCTTTGATGATGCCAATGTGAATGAAAAGCTTTTGAAAATGATGATTGCTGACCGGAATCCCGAATGGTTAGTAGGAGATGCTATTAAATGGAACTTTACAAAATTTCTCGTTGATGCCAACGGTACTGTTATCAAGCGCTTTGAACCTTCTGATGACTTTTCTTCGATAGAAAAAGAAGTTGAAAGTTTGTTAGCTTAATAAAAAAGAACCGTGCACAAAGCTCTCACGCTTGCCCTTGTACGGTTCTTTTTATTAAACGCGTTAAATCATTGTTTTTAACAGAGAGTTATTCATGTGTAGAAGTGAATTATTGTTTATATTGATCTAAAGAATAAATCACTTTAGCTGCCTCAGCTCTACTAGCTGATTTTTTCGGTTGGAACGAATTGTTTTTATAGCCCGATATGAACTCCAACTCCGTCGCTATAGCAATTTCATCGGCAAAGCCTTTATGAATGTTCTTCTTGTCTTTGAATGAGACTGGCTTGGAGGCAGAGAATTTTTCCCCTGTTTTTACTTCCAAGGCTTTTACAGTCATGACCGCCATCTGTTCTCTCGTGATCGGCTGATGAGGGGCAAAACGATCTTTGCTTACACCGGAAACGATGCCTGCTTCATACACAGCAGCGACGTCTTTTGCCATAGAAGCCGGCACATCTTTAAATGGAGAAGCATTTTTCGCTTTTAAATTTAATGCCCGGGCTAAAAATGCCGCATACTCTCCTCTTTTTACGCTTGCTTGCGGAGCGAAGGTTTTGTCGTTTTTCCCAAGAATGATTCCCTTCTCTGCTAATACATGAATATATTCATAAGCCCAATGATCTTTTGGAACATCCTTAAATACAAGCGGTTCTTCTCCCGGCTGCGTCGCTTTTGCGTTCATATTAATAGAGTATTGAGCAAACCCGCTATCAAGCTGTTGGATAAATGCAAATTTATCAGATCCATCGATGAATTTTTTGGCATTTGGCGAGCTTTCAAATGTTACTTTAGCGTTTTGTGAAAGCGGAGCAAATGACCAGTTGCCGTCAGCCGATGGATTAATTTCTTTTTCTTCCATAATGTAATCAATTAGAATGCTTCTGCTTTCATCTGGTGTCGCAACAGCGATATTTTTTCCGTCAAGGCCAGGGAAGCTACCGCCGCCGCCAGCACGGTAATTGTTTGTAGCGACAAGGAATTTTTGTTTTGGATCAATTGGCTTGCCGTTGAACCGCAGATTTTTAATGCGGTTAGCATCTGCGTTAACAACTTTGCCGTCCTTTCCATATTTTGCAGGCTGGGCAACATCCACTTGATAGGTGACACCATCGAGCGTATCGAAGTTATAAGTTGGAAAATCTTTATTGATCAGTTCTTGTGCTTCTCCTTTGGACGGATCAATCTGGTTAAATTGTCCAGCTGACATTTCCAGCCATTCTTTCACTTGGGAGCCATCAACCATTACCGCACTTAATGTATTAGGGTACAGATACAGGTCAGATACATTTTTAATAGCAATATCCCCGGCCGGAATATCTGTATAATAGTTCGCTCCCATGCGTGCGCCTGCTTTAAACGGTGCAGCAGCCGATAAAACTGGAATGTTTTCATATTCAGTGCCTTTAATATACTTTTCTACATACCATTTTTGAGCATTGGCAACAATTTGAACAGACGGATCATCTTGTACAAGAGCAAAATAACTATTAATCGGTGCTGTTGTTTTGCCGACTGCACTCCGTATCCAGTCAAGTGTATCCTCATGATCGTCCTTTACAGCATTAACAATGTCTTTATCAGAATCTACTGCTGCTTGGCCATCAGCATTTGCGATTCCCCTTGTTTCTGCTTTAGCATCCGCAACTTTCCATTTGCCATTTTCTTTCCGTAACTGAAGATCAACTACCCCAAGGTGGCTGCCCCAGAATCCCGGCATTACCGCCGCTACGCCATTGACGGTTCCTTTTTCAATATCAGCTCCAGGAAGATCTTTATATTGGCTGCTTGGGAACACGCCGTGAGAGTGGCCAAAGAGAACGGCATCAATTCCCTCTACTTTCGTTAAATCATAAGTCGCGTTTTCCTTCATCGTTCCTTCTTCCATTGTACCAAGTCCTGAATGGGGGATAGCAACGATCACATCTGCTCCTTTTTCTTTCATTTCAGGGACAAATTTTTTCGCAGATTCTATAATATCTTTAGCAATTACTTTGCCTTCAAGATTAGCCTTGTCCCAGTTCATAATTTGCGGCGGCACAAAGCCAATAACGCCTACCTTGATCGTATGTTCTTCACCATCTTCATCCATCACTTTTTTATCGAGTAATAGATAAGGAGTGAAGTAATTCTTATCGTTGTCCGGATTATTATCCTTGTCATCTATGTACACATTTGCATTTACATAAGGGAAATCGGAGCCTTTTAATGACGTACCCAAGAAATCAAGTCCATAGTTGAATTCATGGTTGCCAATATTACCAGCATCATAGTCTAACAGATTCATCGCTTTATATACCGGATGAGTATCGCCTTCTTTTAACCCCTTAATTCTGGCAATATAATCACCAAGCGGATTTCCTTGAATTAAATCTCCATTATCGAACAGCATGGAGTTTTTGCTTTCTGTCCGCGCCTTTTTAATGAGGGAAGCTGTGCGGGCTAGGCCGTAATCATTCACTTCCTTGTCCTGATAGTAATCGTAGTTCATGACATTTACATGGATGTCTGTCGTTTCAAGCAACCGTAATTTAACAATGTCCTCATTCAATACATTGGCATAAGTTGGTTTTTCCATGCTCGCTGGCAAAACAAGCCCAAACACAAGAGCTGCTGTCACTGCTGTCTTTTTCGCTTTGTTGATTCCCATACATGTTCCCTCCCTGAATAAATTATTCCCTTTTTTTGATCATAGCATATAAAGTGTAAATATTTTTATACTTATGTAAACATTATGATAATTTCAGTTAAATTTTTACTTTTGCTGTTCGTGTCCCTCAGCCATACTCATTTATCACAAGCTAGTAAAAGAAGGACAGCAGATTATCACAGAGCACGAAAAATTGAAAGCGTTATCAAAAATGACCGCCATTAAACGGTAAGAACAATGGAAACAAACGCCATAGTGATCCATCTGGACGAATGTGCTAAGAAAAAGTGAACTACACAGTTTTAGCCCTTCCCTTTTGGAATAGCATATAAAACAAACAGTGTCCGCCTCAAAGATACTTTGCCCCTCCGTTTCTTGGTGACTCTCAGCCTCATCCACTTTCCTTCTTCTTAAACAATGAATAGATATTCATTTATTTTATCACCCGTCCATACTTTTGTCATTATTAATTTTACCCACCCTTCCCTCTTTATTATCTGGCAATTGACCTTTCCTGCAAGCGATGCATGCTGGCTGTTTCGTGGATTTTCCTATGGTACTATGAAAACATCATCAGAATTTCTCTGCTTCTTAGAAAGGAGAAGGTGTAGCTTATGGATAAGCAGTGGATCATTCTCAAAGATCACGTACAGGATGAGTGGCTGGACTACAATGGACATATGAACGATGCTGAATATGCGCGTGTTTTCAGCTGGGCAGGATTTAACTGGATGAAGGAGGTGGGCTTTAATGACGCATTTCGTCGGAAACACCAATATACAATTTTTACGCTGGAAAGCCATATTTGCTACTTGGCGGAGATGAAACCAAATGAAGCATTCGAAGTCTCTCTTCAGGTACTTGATTACGATGAAAAGCGAGTTCATTTCTTTTTTCAATTATTCGGCAGCAATGGAAAGCGGGCAGCAACATGCGAGCAAATGCTCATGGGCATGGATCAAAAACAACGCCGGACTGCCCCGTTTCCACATGAGCTGTTTGAAAAAATCAAGCATCTGGCTGAACAGCAAGCCGGACTGCCCAGACCAAAAGAAGTTGGACAAACCATTGGTATCCGCAGGAAAGATAAACAAAAAGATCATTAAAGTAATTAAAGGCCAATTTCCATATGCCAATTGGATTGGCAGTTGAAATTGGCCTTTGCCTTGTTTAAGGCGCTATCTTCTCATCTGGATCAGCCGATGCCCGATGATTAAATCCATCAGCCAAGTGGCTGTGCTCGCCAAGAATGTAATAATCAAGCTCTTTCTTCGGAATTTGTTTGTACGACTTCCCATACACTGTGTAAAATAGAACCCCTATAGCCAGCCAAATGAGTAAAGCTATCCAGGATGGTCCTCCCATAAATGCTGGCGACCCCGGAACAGCAAGTAAGATAACGAAAGAGAGACTGCTAATAACGCCGAGTAAACTGCATAATTTTTTTCCTGGTGAAACAGCTCCCTCGATAACAGATTCGTCTCCCGACCATTTGAAAAACTTATAAGCCGCAAAACAAGTATAAAAATAGGCAACCGCTACACCAATAGAAGCCATATCAACGATCCAAAGCAGTACCTGTCTGCCAAACCACGGGGCAACTAAACAGATAATCATCGTAAAAATGATACCAGCATAAGGCGTTCTATATGTTGGATGAAGCTTTCCGAATACATCAGGCAATATTTTCGCACGGGCCATGGCAAACAGCAAACGGCTCGCCGATACATAAAAGCCGTTTAAACCCGTAAAGATGCCCATGCAGATTGCAATCGCTAAAACAATTAAACCGATATTGCCAAACGCCCCGGCAACCACGTCTCCTGTCCCCCAGATCGACTGCTTGGCAACCAAATCCTGCCATGGCATGCCAACAGCAGTGAAAAGAATATTGGTTACGTAAATGAGCGTAGCAAAAACAAGAGCCCACACAATCAACGAAAACGCTTTTTTAGCAGGAAAATCAAACTCTTCCGCTGATTGCGGTACGTTGTCAAAACCAACGAAGGCGAAAGGAGCAATGGCTACAATTGTCAGGATAGCCGATAAAGCTGGAATTTCCGGGTTAAATGCCGGCTGCAAATGAGATAAAGATGAGTCAGGATGCGTAAACATGCCGATTCCCAATGCTGCTACTCCTAACACGAGAATGACACAAAAGATAAACTGCAGCCGGCCAGAAAAAGAGGCACCGCGAATATTGAGCCAGGCAAACACACACAAAGCAATCGTTGCGATCAACACTTCAGTAAAATAAACATCCCAGCCAGCAATACTATACATCTGCCCTTTCATCGCTACTTTAGGAATCGTAAATTTAAATAAAAGTGCCATAGCAGACGCGTTCAAAGCGACAATACTCATATAACCGAGCACTAAAAACCAGCCGCAAATGTAGGCATTCGTCCTTCCAAAACCAAGATACGCGTAAGCAAATTCTCCCCCTGAAACTGGAAAATGCCTAATTAGAAACCCGTAACTGACTGCAATTAAAATCATGAGAAGCCCGCCAATCCCAAATCCGATGGCTGCCCCGATCGGCCCTGGCTTTGCCATCCAGTCTGCCGGAAGGACAAAGCTTCCCCAGCCGATTGCCGATCCTAGGGCAATCGCCCAAACCCAGTGTGGTTTCAGCGTCTTGTCCAGCTGCGTTCTTTCTTCCATTCAAAAAACCTCCTTCATTTATAGTAATTAAACTCGTAGAGAGGTTTAACCAGAAAAAACATAACCATCCCTCAGAGCATAACCCTCAAAATAAATTAAATATTCAGTTTTTTTATTACGTATTTATTCAGGATCGACACAGTGATAGTATTTGTGAAAGGAAGCAATGCGAGGTAACTTGAAGTGAAGACTTGTTCTTATCCCTACTATATTATAGAGTTTTACAACTAACGATTTAACATTTTAATAAGCGTTATGAGATACTTTAATAAGTGACGGGCTCCACCTTTCGATAGTTGTCATCCTCTCCTGCTTTTCGCTCTTATAGAGTCGACTTATAGTTATAATAATGAATATATTCATGATTATTTATTTTAGTCATTCACTGTAAGCTACTTTATAAAAGCTTTCTTTACTTCTTTTAGGTGGCGCCCACTTTACAGATAAAGCACTCTTTTATTTATCCTTTTCTTATAGGAAATTGTTTTAAGATGGCCAGCTAGCTTTTCAAGCCCTTTTATCTCGAAGGCACTTTAACGTTTGTACGCTTGAATGTAAGAGTGACTCTGCGCTAAATGTTACTGCTCTCTCCGTACAAAATGTTAAAAATTCTTTATAGCTGACAGAAATAGCCTCCAACAGCTTTTCTGTGTCGATAACGGATGATTGAATGAATTCTTTATTATTTTCCATAGTGACTTTCTCTATCTCAAAAAAATACCCCTCCTCTTCTTTTACTAAATAAAGTGTAGTAGGATTATCTAATAATTCAATAGGGTATTTTTTCTCACTAGCTCTGTCTAACACAATGTAGGAGAGGTCGGCCCATGTTTCTAATAATTCTCCGGTCCACTCCTTTTCAGATACAATGACCTGATCATCATCTATAATTTTTATATATCCTGATAAATAATCTCCCTCCTCATGATTTAGTAATTTTTGTGCGGCCAGTTCTGCCGAAGGATGGGAAATCGCTACAAAGTTCTTTTTCTGATCGGTCAAAAAACCTAATTCTGGAACAAAGTTAGTGATATACGTTATTATTTTAATTTTTTTATTCATCCTATCCCTCTTTTATTCATAACTTATCTGTTCTTGTTCATATTTAATACTATTCCTATATGTTGAACAACTGTCGCTTTTTTTATCTTTTCATGCTCATACAGCCGTGTTTAGTCCTTTTCCTATCTTCTTATTAGCAACAACTAAAAATAGTGGCAGGTAAAAAAACTGCGCCTCAATAGTCGTACACAATGACCAATTAAGACGCAGTTCTGTTGTTTACTAAAAAGGGTACGTGCGATACTTTGTTTGCAGAGAAACCCATTTAGTAACAGTAAACTCTTCAATGACCCACGGGTAACCGAACCGGCCCATTCCACTTTGTTTGTTGCCGCCAAATGGAACAACCGGGCTGTCATTCACTGTCTGATCATTAATATGAGTCATGCCGCTATCAATTTGAAGAGCAAGCTGCTCCCCCTTCTCCAAGTCCGTCGTAAAGATGGCTGAACTTAAGCCATACTGTGTATCATTAGCCAGTTCAATTGCCTCCTCGTCCGTTTCTGCTTTAATAAGAGAGGCAATCGGGGCAAATAATTCTGTCTGGGCAAGCTCGCTTGAATTATCTACTTCTGAAAAAACGAACGGCGTTAATACGTTGCCTTCCGCTCTTCCTTCTAAAGCAATGTTCACACCTTTCTGCTTAGCTTTTTCGATAATCTGCAACGCTTTATTTAATTGATTTTTATTCATTAACGGGCCAATAACTGTATTTGGATCACTTGGATCACCCGCCGGTAATTGTTTCACACGCTCTACAAATTTCTGCTTAAATTCCTCATAGACAGCTTTATGAATGATCAAACGATTAATAATCATGCAAATCTGCCCCCGATGGATAAACTTTCCAAATATTGCCGCATCCACTGCCCGATCTACATCCGCATCTGACAATACAACGAACGGATTGTTGCCGCCTAATTCAAGGGCTACCCGCTTAAAGTTTTCACCCGCGATGCGACCGATTAATTTTCCGACCGGAGTAGATCCTGTAAAGCTGATTAAGCGCGGAATCGGATTTTCCAGCATCTCATTTCCTATTTCTTCAAGGTCCGTCAAGATCATATTAAAGACGCCTTTAGGAAGGCCGGCTTCTTCAAAGGCTTTCGCCAAGATAACACCGCCAGTAAGCCCTGTTTGTAAATCCGGCTTGTGAACAACGGCATTGCCAAGGGCAAGAGCTGGAGCAATCGCCCGCATAGATAAGTTCATTGGAAAGTTAAACGGCGAAATAGAGGAAATAACACCGAGCGGCAGGCGATGAACATGGTTCACTTTCCCTTCAATCGGATCAGATATTTCTTTTATTTCATCTAGTTCTCCTGCATATTTAACAGCCTGTTCAAGCAACCCAATGGTCAAACCGATCTCTACGCCTGCCTTTACGGCCGTTCCCCCTGTTTCACGAGTTATTGTCTTTTGAACATCTTCCTTATGTTCTTTCAAATAATCCGCTGCTTTCTTCAAAACTGCTTTTCGCTCATCAGCTGTTGTCTTTGCCCACTCTTTCTGAGCCTGCTTTGCTATTTCAAATGCTTCTTTTACCTGCCCCTTTGTCGCCAATTTGACGGCAGCAATCTCTGATTCATCGTACGGATTAATAATCTTTCCAACCCGTTCGCTCTTCCCTTCTGTCCACTGACCATTTAAAAAGCTTTTGTTGTATTGTTCGAATATTGGCATGAGCTTCACTCCTTGTTATGCCTTAGCAAACGATGTAAATGATAACTCTTTTGTTTTTACCCTGATAGAAAAATTTAAACATCCGCGGACGATCATTCCGCTTCATACTCTACTACTCTTTTATAAACGAATGGTTTTTTATGCAATCATTCTAAATAAATTACAAATAGGCTCTTGAAAATGAAAACGTTTTCTTATAAAATAAATAGTAGGTTGGACAGCAACAGTGGCTGTCATGATATTTGGCGCAGGCGGGGCCAGTATCGATTTAAATGAATAAAAATTCATCGTTTGTACTTTAAATACAAACGATGCATCCACTTTTATTTGCTTTTGGAGAGCGTTAAAGAAGAAACTTTGACGCTTTTTTCATGCTTTATTCATTCCTCAGACATAGCAGGCATATAAGAAAACATGTACAATAAAAAGAGAACAGCTATTTATGAATAAGGGGTGAAGACAGATGATCATTGTGACTACAGAGAAAATTGCCGGCTATAAGGTTACTGAAATAAAAGGACCTGTGTTTGGCTTAACCGTTAGAGCACGGGGAATTGGAAAAGATATTGTCGCTTCATTTAAAGGCCTTGTGGGCGGAGAAATCAATCAGTATACAGAGATGCTAGAAGATGCGCGGAAACAGGCAATGGACCGCATGGTTCAAAATGCCAAAGCTATGGACGCCAACGCTATTATTATGATGAGATTTGACTCTGGAGAAATCGGTCAAAACATGAGCGAAATCGTTGCTTACGGGACAGCTGTTACTGTGGAACAGGAATAAGACCTATGCTGGAATGGATCATTGGTTTTTACGGTTTGCAGCTGATTGCTCTCATTGTTTTGGTGATCGGTTCCTGGTTTATCTGGGATCGTCGCTTTAAAACGAAACACGGCCAGCAAGTGCCAGAGGGATTTGTGCGCACAAAAGAAGTGTCCTTTGACCCGACAACTAAGAAAAAGCTAGTCGTTTATATGCACCCTGATACAGGCGAACGATTTTATAAAGAAGAAAAATAATAGACTCTGTGCTTCCTGAAAAGAAGCACAGAGTCTATTTATTTACTTACCGTTAAACTATTAATGCCCCACTTGCCATGGGCGGCTTACCTGGGGCGGCTTTCTCCTTTGTCTTGGTCCTAATTCGTCTCTCGTTACCCTGCGCGGCTCCATTCCTCTTTCAATTCTTGTCCGCACTTCTTGGGAATAAGCATATAAATTAGGAGGTAAGTATATCCGAGACGCTTCCTGCTGGCAGTTTGGGCATAATGAGGTCCCTTTATAACTCGACATTGACTTGAAAAATAAAGTGAATTCACCGCATTGATTGCATTTGAACGTATAACTCGGCAAGGCCATTCCCCCTTACTTCGGATCGATATCCTTTTCAAATATTTTTGTCGGAATGGCAACCGTACAGCACGCATTCGGAATATCAACGATTCCGCTGATTCGTCCCTCAACAGGTGCCGTACTTAAGAGCATGTAAGCCTGTTCTCCCGTATAACCGAGCGTTTTCAAATACTCAATAGCATTTAAACAAGCTCTGCGATAAGCAATATGAGCATCCAGGTAATGCTGTTTTCCATCAAACTCATCTACAGAAATTCCTTCAAATACAAGATAGTCTGAGTAATGCGGTTCAACCGGACCTGGTTTAAAAACAGGGTTATCTTTAATTTTGTACTTCTCCATGCCGCCTTTAATCACATCTACCTTCAGATCAATCCACCCCGCCATCTCAATTCCGCCGCAGAAAGTAATCTCGCCGTCCCCCTGTGAAAAGTGGAGATCTCCGACTGATAACTTAGCTCCGTCTACAAACACCGGGAAGAAGATCCTTGAGCCTTTGGACAAGTTTTTAATGTCACAGTTCCCACCGTTTTCCCTTGGCGGAACTGTTCGAGCTCCTTCCTTAGCCACCCGGTCAAATTCTGCTCCTTTCAGCGTACCGAGTACTGCATGCTCAACCTGCGGGGAAGTGGCCAGTTCCGGCACACGGTCTGGGTCCGTCATCTTTAGCTCATTTTCCCTTCTATTCCACTCCTGCAGCATCTCCATAGAAGGGGCTACCCCGATTAAGCCAGGGTGAATAAGCCCAGCAAACTTCACACCCGGTACATGTCTTGAAGTGGTATAAATTCCTTCAAAGTCCCAGATAGATTTTGCTGCTTCTGGGAAGTGCTCCACTAAAAAGCTGCCGCCGTTTTCCTTGGCGAATATTCCGTTAAATCCCCATTCATATTCCGGAAAGGCACCGATATCTAAAATATCTACGACAAGCAAGTCTCCCGGTTCCACTCCATTGACATAAACAGGTCCGCTTAAAACATGCACTCGCGGCAAAATAACATCCCGTATATCATTTGGATTGTCATCATTGCTAATTTGGCCATCTGTCCAATCTTTGCACTCCATCCGAAAAGATTCTCCTGGCTCTACTGAAAAAGCTGCTGGAATATCCGGATGCCAGCGATTGTGTCCAGGATGGGCCTGCTGTTCCATTGGCTTGCTAAGGTCAAGTTTGAATAACGTTTTTGGCATGTCGTTCCCCCTTCAATCAACTAATCTATGAAGTCAAAATATGTATGCGTTTTCATTTTAACTGGTTGAAAAATAATAGTCAAATTATTCAAACTATTACACCTTGCTTACATTACTATAAATTCCTTCCAAAAGCAGCCACTCCCCTTCTCCCTTCTCAATTTGTTAAGATGGTTATAATTATTTTGCATAAATGAGGAGAGATAATAGCTTGTCTTATGTTATAAAGGAAGCAATAAGAATTATGTACTGACTTTTCTAAAGATAGGAGGACGCCTGATGAATTGGAAAGTGTATTTCGATATTGTTGCGGCTATGATAAGAACGGGCATTTTAGGATACGGAGGCGGCCCTTCGGTCATTCCGCTTTTTCGTCATGAAGCCGTTACACGCTATAAGTGGATCAGCGATGAAGAATTTGGTGAAGTCCTCGCCTTTGCTAATGCTTTGCCAGGTCCGATTGCTACAAAAATGGCTGCCCACCTCGGCTACCAGCAAAAAGGTGCGCTTGGTGCATCAATCGCTGTGATCGCTCATATTTTTCCTACCACTGTCGGCATAGTCGCTCTAATGGGCGTGCTCTATACTCTGAAAGAATCTCCTGTCATTTCAGGAATGATTGGAGCGGTCCGGCCCGTCATTGCCGTTTTGCTCGGCATGATGGCTTACGAATTCTGCGCAAAAACATGGAAAGGTTTAGGAAAAGCCGTCGGCTTGTTGTTCGGCCTTCTATCCTTCCTATTGCTTGCCATTCTGGATACTCATCCGGCTGTTGTCATCATACTTTTCTTAGCTTATGGCACGGTCCACATCAAGTTTTCCGGATGGGCTAAACACAAATGGAAGAAGCCTAAAACAGACCAAGATAGCGAGGGATCAGAATGATTTTTTGGCAATTGTTTTCTGCCTTTTTTGTTGCGAACTTGCTCGGTTACGGCGGAGGCCCGGCATCCATTCCGCTGATGCAGCAGGAAGTAGTCGATCACTACGGCTGGATGAGCAATGAACAATTTGTAGACATGCTGGCTGTTGCCAACGCCTTACCCGGACCCATTTCAACTAAGATTGCCGCATTGGCCGGCTATCAGCAGGCTGGCTGGCTCGGACTGGCAGTAGCCACTTTCGCTACTGTCGCTCCTTCCGCCATCGCTATTATCATTCTCCTTAAAATATTAAGTCGATTTAAACAGTCTCCTGTTGTAAAAGGAATGACCTTACTCGTTCAACCGGTCATTGCAACAATGATGATCCTGCTGACATGGGAGTTTAGCCACGTATCTTTTAGCTCCATCGGTTATTTGCAATCTCTTCTGATCGGAATCATTGCATTACTGGCAATGACAAAGTGGAAAATCCACCCTGCCATTGTCATCGTAGCCGCCTTTATTTATGGCGGATTAGTATTGCCGCATTTTTCTTCCTAATTAATAACTGTAAAAGAACCCCTGAATTTTTATATTCAGGGGTTCTCTTCTTAACCTTTATGAACAATCAAGGTTTGTGAGCGCTTCCACAATTTAAGAGGCTATTTCTCTTCATTAAGGCTTGTTCAGATTACACTTTTCAAGCGGCACCACTTTTGTTTTCTTCGCAACTTTGTAACCAAGCCAAACGACAATGAAT
Source organism: Pseudobacillus sp. FSL P4-0506 (assembly GCF_038003025.1). Classification (NCBI taxonomy): domain Bacteria; kingdom Bacillati; phylum Bacillota; class Bacilli; order Caryophanales; family Bacillaceae; genus Pseudobacillus; species Pseudobacillus sp. FSL P4-0506. Next base: position 1,106,868 of record NZ_JBBOOI010000001.1, on the reverse strand, counting down.
AATGGAAGACCAATATAAGAAATAATCGCGCCGTTCCAGTCAATCGTACCGCTTGTGAAAGCGCTGTAATTTTGTCCAAGGATAACAATGGTACAAAGTGTAAGCGCAAAGAGCGGACCAAACGGAAACCACTTTGCCCGATAAGGCAAATCACGTAAGTCATGTCCTTGAGCCATATAAGCTCTGCGGAAACGATAATGACTGACAGCGATTCCAAGCCAGGCAATAAAACCGGACATGCCTGATGCATTCAATAACCAAATATAGACTGCCCCATCACCAAAGAAAGAAGCAAGGAAAGCCAGCGTTCCAACAAGAGAAGTGATAATTAAAGCATTCACCGGCACACCGCGACGGTCTAATCTAGCCAAAAACTTCGGTGCTTTTCCTTCTCTCGCTAAATCCCATAACATCCGAGTAGAAGCATACATGCCAGAGCTTCCAGCCGATAAAACAGATGTTAAAATAATGGCATTCATGACCGATGCTGCAAAAGCGACGCCTGCCTGATCAAATACAAGCGTGAAGGGACTGACTGTTACATCCTCGCTTGCTAAACTCGCCGTTGTATACGGAATAATCAGACTAATCACAAGGATAGCAAAGATATAAAATAGCAAAATCCGCCAGAACACTTGTCGAACTGCTTTTGGAATAGCGCGAGACGGGTTATCTGTTTCGCCGGCAGCTACTCCGAAAAGCTCTGTTCCCTGGAATGAGTAACCAGCCGCCATAAAGATCCCAAGAATCGTCATGAATCCACCGTGGAATGGAGCATCTCCAATCGTAAAGTTTTTAAAGCCGATATATTCACCACCAACAATACCGAAAATCATCAAAACCCCTGTAATTAGAAATACAATGACTGCCGTTACTTTTATCATTGAAAACCAGTATTCTGACTCTCCAAACCCTTTGACAGAAAGATAGTTTAATAGAAAGATAACCGCTAAACATAATCCGCTCCAAAGAATGGAAGGGCTGTTTGGGAACCAAAATTTCATAATTAATGTTACAGCAGCAAGCTCAGAAGCAATCGTAATTGCCCAGTTATACCAGTAATTCCAGCCGAGTGCAAACCCCAATGCCGGATCTACGAAGCGGGTCGCATAAGTGCTGAATGAACCGGCTACCGGCAAAAAAGCAGCCATTTCAGCAAGACTGATCATTACGAAATAAACCATAATTCCAATTGCCCCATAAGCAAGGAGTGCTCCTCCCGGCCCTGCTGTATGAATAGCACTTCCGCTTGCGAGGAATAGGCCCGTGCCGATTGTTCCTCCAAGTGCGATCATTGTTAAATGTCTTGACTTTAAACTTCGTTTTAACTCTTGTGATGGTTCTTGTGCTAGCTGATTGTTTGCCTCATTCGTTGACAAGATAGTAGGTTGAGAGGCGTTATTTGGCATACATTGTTCCCCCTTTTCTATGAGGACCTGTCATGTTCTGCTTGTGGATTCTTCGGATGTGCATTCCAGTCTTCATACTTTTTATTTAACCAGCCGCAGCTTCCTGCAGATGCAGCGGCTGGCTGAATAACAAACTATTTGAGTACGTATAGTGTTTTTAATGTATCGTCGGAAGGACTCTGAAAATAGGCTCCCATTTCCTTTAACTCTTTAATCGTTTGTACATGCGTGGCAGTAATTTCCTCCCCAGGTGTCAACAACGGAATTCCCGGTGGATAAGGAAGAATCATTTCTCCGCAAAGAGAGCCAACGGCGTCTTCTAAAGCTACTCTTTTGCGCGGCATGTGAAAAGCATCTCGCAAAGAGACTTCCTGCTTATATAATGTGCCTTCCGCTGCAAAAAGAACAGTCTCCACTTTCTCCTTCTGCTCCGTCATTGCCCATTGCTGTAGCTTTTGATCAATCGCTTTAATCGCTTCCACTACTTTCTCAATATCCTCTTGTTCCTCATTCAATGAGAATAAAAAGACAATATTGCGCGGATCGCTGATCTCTGCTGTACAGCCTTGCTCGTAAAACATATCCAGCAGCTGATAGCCAGAGACCACCTCATTGTTGCAGGAGATAATCCATTTTAACGGATCCCGATAATGAACCTCTTGACTTCCCTCCCAGATGGAAAGCGCTTGCAGCTCATCTGAAAGAGCCATACGTCTTTCCTCTAAACGTTTCACTGTTTCTTTTAAATGCGCACGTCCTTCTGTCACTAAATAACGTCGAGCCAGATCCAAAGAAGCAAGTAACGGATAGGAAGGGCTCGTTGATTGAATCATTCCGAGCACTTGTGCCAGCCGCTCACGGGAAACACGGTCTCCTTTTACATGAAGCATTGAAGCCATAGTCATAGCTGTAAGCATCTTATGCGTAGATTGTATAACAACATCTGCTCCTTTAGATAAAGCTGACGGTGGCACTTCCTCCGATTGGCCAAAATGGGCTCCATGGGCTTCATCAACAATGAGAGGCACCCCCGCTTTGTGGCAAGTCTCAGCTAAACGGGTAATATCCTGACTCATTCCATAGTAGTTAGGGTTCGTAATCCAAACGCCTTTTACATCCGGGTTTTCCGCCAGTGCTTTTTCAATGTAGTAAATATCAGATACTTTCGCTACTTTCGTTGTGGATTCAATAGCCGGTGCGATAAAGATTGGCTGAGCACCTGCCAGCATTAAACCATGGAACACCGATTTATGCATATTGCGCTGAACGAGAATTTTCTCTCCAGGCGCACATAGAGTGAGAGCTACTCCGATGTTTCCGATGGTGCTTCCGCCTACTAGGAAAAATGTATGATCTGCTCCGAATGCTTCCGCTGCTAAATTTTGAGCATCAGCGATAAAATCCGTCGGATGATGCAAGTCATCAATTCCTACTGATTCAGTTGCATCTATTTTTAATATGCTCTCAAAGCGGCCAAATGCTTCCCGGTCAAACACCCGCCCGTCTTTATGTCCAGGCACATGCATAGATGTACGCTTGCTTGCTTCATATAAACAAAGGGCCTCATAAAGCGGTGCCTCTGTATGATCAACTTTAGAATGAGGGGCTTCATACAAATTCGTAATTGTAAGATTCATTCTCTCTCTCCTCCAATACTTTTACTTGTTAGCAGACAGTTCTTCTGCTATAAACTATTCCGTTTTTCTTTATAGCAATTTCTATGCCAAAAAGAAGACCTCTTCTCATAAACCCTGTAATAGAGCGGAAATTTAAATATTAACGGAGGGAGCATTAGAGATTTTATTGAAAGAATCTAATAAAAACATATAAAAAACCGCCGAAAATTCGGCGGTCTACAATATATTTAACTTCGTTAGTTTATATTGCAGCGTTTGCCGGGGGATTTCTAATAGCTTTGCAGCCTTTTGTATATTGCCCTCTGTCTCTGCTAGTGCCTGTCTGATTAAGTTTTCTTCAGTGTCTATTAACGCCTGCCGCAACGGCTGCAGCGAAATGGGTTTTGTCCTTTCCGGTGCTGGAGTGTCCCCTGCAATATGCATAGGAATATGCTCCACTGTAATTGAATCACCGTCCATAATGTTCATCGCTGATTCAATCGCATGCTCTAATTCCCGGACATTGCCCGGCCAGTCATACTGGTTAAATCTGACCTTTACTTCTTCATCAACCTTGGTAACGAGCTTGCCAAAGAGAAAGTTATATTTCTGAATAAAGTGATCCGTCAGCAATGGAAGATCACCCTTTCTATCCCTGAGCGGCGGAATCTGCAAATTGATTACATTTAAACGATAATACAGGTCGGAGCGCAGTGTTTTTTCACGGAGACAAACGTCTGCCGGCTCATTCATCGCCGCAATAATCCGAACATTCACTCCATGCTCTTTCGTCCCACCTATTCTGCGAATTACTCCGTTCTCTAGCACCCGCAATAATTTTGCTTGAATATCAAGCGGCATCGAGTTAATCTCATCTAAAAACAGCGTGCCCCCGTCCGCAAGCTCAAACAAGCCAGGCCGATCCACAGCACCGGTATAGCTTCCTTTTGCTGTTCCAAACAAAATGCTTTCAAGCAGCGAAGAAGGAATAGCTGCACAGTTTTGAGCGATGAACGCCTCAGACTTGCGCGGGGATGCGTTATGGATTGACTGAACGAGCAGTTCTTTTCCTGTTCCGGTTTCCCCGTATATCAATATAGGTGACGAAGTCGATGCTACCTTTAACGCTTTTGTTTTCAGACGTTCGCAAACAGGATCATTTGTGATAATGTCTGTAATATGATATTTTGCTCCTGTTTGGCTGCGCCGTTCCTTTTTAGGGCGCTGAGCCGTTTCTACCTTTGCCTGCAAATCAATAAGCTTCTCTGACAATTGCTTTACTTTCGTTAAATCTTTAGCAATTTCAACAGCTCCAACCAGTTCTCCATCCACTTTAATCGGCAGTGTTGTGTTTACCATATCGATCAGCATTCCGCGGATATTGTAATACGACTGGTGTTGATTATAAATCGGTTCTCCTGTTTGAATGACTTTCATTAACGTGCTGGTAGAAGCCGACAGGGAAGGAAACGCTTCCAATAAATGTTTGCCCAGCACTTCCTCTCTCTCGACAGCATCATGCTTAGCTGCCACATGGTTATAAAAAATTGTTATGCCATTAGCATCTACTGCGTGAATGCCTTCATCAATCGTGCCCAAAATAGCCTGAATCATTTTCATTTCTTTCGTGTCAGTTATATTCAATAGCATTTTGAACGATTCTCCTTCTTTGCTTACAAAACCGCTTTATTCCATTTTAAGACAGATAACCCGCAAATAATCAATGCCGGATTTCTGTCATCTCCATGCCGGATTTTCGGCACTTTTCCTTCAGTTCGACAAGGTACTGGTTATCCAGACAACTTTTTTATCATTTTATTTTACAATTTCTAGTAATTATCCTTTTTCAATTATAATGACTATCCGCCTTTAAGTACAGTTTAATTTTCCAGCACGAGCAGCCCATGTGTTTAACTATCCTTCTTTTATAATAGAAGAATTCTATCTGTCTACCCCTATGTTAATGGGTAATTGAGCTATCTCTTTTATTTTCATTCGCTCTATATTTCCACATAAAAAGAAGAATATTGCAAAAAGAACGGAATCCTTTCTTTAAGCAAGAAAAAACTGAAATAGCGCCTATTAATATTTATCTTACACGATATTAAAGCCGCAAGCATGACAGGTCCGAACAAGTCCCAATTGTTTCCTTTTCCTCTAGTCTCATTTATCCCATTTTGCCATAATGATAATTAGAATAATTGTTTAGGAGGAGGAAGGATGAAGAAACCCATAATTAAAAACAGCCGGCTCTTGATCCTGCTGGTTTGTCTTATATTCCTAGCTGCTTGCTCTGGCTCTACAGAAAACAGCAAACCAGCCGAGCCGAAAACGGCAGCAAACGGTTCACCAGCTGGAAAGATTCCTAAAGCAGCCGAAACAGCTGAGGGAATGATTGCCCAGAAAGCTGGATGGTTAATGAAAAAGCATTTTGACGAAGACATCGAGGCTGTCAAGCCCATTGACTGGTTCAAGTACCGTAACTTTTATGAGGAAACATTCAAGCCTATTATGGAACAAGAAATTGGTCATTACTTTGAAAAGCACAAGAACTTAACGAGTGAGGAGGTCTATAATTATCTTGTTTATACATTAGGGTCGGGTCAATATGAAAGATTTTATAAACCGCTCACCGCTTTCACCCACGGCTTTCGGGCCCCTGAATTGCCAACTGAGAAAACCGACACAGTAGAGATAGCAGAAACGCCAAAGCAGGCAAATGCCCTCATCCTCATAGATGCAAGCGGAAGCATGAAAGCGGAAGTTCCAGGTGGGGTCAAAATGGACCTAGCAAAAGCAGCGATTCAACAATTTGCAGCCGAGCTCACTGAGGGAACGAACGTTTCTCTGCTCGTTTATGGCCACGTTGGAACTGGAAGTGATGCCGATAAAGCCAAGTCATGTCAAGCCATTGAATCCATATTCCCATTGGCGAAATACGAAAAGGCCAGCTTCCAGCAAGCGACTGACTCTTTTCAAGCAAGCGGATGGACACCGCTTGCCGGTGCGATTAATAAAGCAGCCGAACTTCTTTCTGCCTACCCTTCTGATCAGTACGCCAATAGCGTATATATTGTGAGCGACGGGATCGAAACGTGTGGCGGCGATCCTATTGCGGCCGCGAAAAAGTTACAGGAACAAAGCATTCAAGCTAAAGTTCATATTATTGGGTTTGACGTCGATGATCCCGGCCAAAAACAATTAAAGGCTGTAGCTGAAGCGGGTGGCGGTGAATACGCTACGGTTAAAAATAAAGAGGAGTTAGAAACACAGATAATAAAGAAATGGCGTCCTTCTGTGTTTGAAATCGCTGGAAAACAAGGCGTGCCGGCTCATGAATATGTAGACAAAATAAGCGAGCTTACTAATTATAAAGTTCACTTAACTGATTTAAGCAACTATGAAAAAAGCCGAATTGCAAATGCTACTTATTTTTTATCCAACCAACAATTGATCGATGACAAAACAAAAGAGAAGGTCCTTTCTATTATAGAAAAAAGGAATAGACTAAGAAACGATCACTTTGAACAAATATATAAAATGAAAAAACAAAAACTAGAAGAAGCCAAAAATATCATTGATCAGAAAGTGTCTGACTGGAAAGATCAGTGGAAAAAATAAACTCATTCCATACATTAAAAAGGAGAAGCGCTAGTGTGCGCTTCTCCTTTTTTAATGAGACCTGCCACTTAATCGGCCTTCATCGCTCCGTTATCCGGGTCTATAATGAGAAAGTAATACCCATATGGCGTTCCTTTAAATCCTACCTTTGCACGATAGACATCGCGTTCCGCTTCGTAGTAACTCATTTTAATCTCTTTATCGGGTGCTGGCTCGCTACTTAAAATAAGCTTTTCTGCTTCTTTTAATGTCAATCGGCTTTTAAATGTAAGATAACTGGTTCCAACATAAGCTTTTTTGCCATTGTATCTAATTTCCGACCAGCCTGCCGTGTCAGTTGCATACACATAAACAGGCGCTCTCTTTTTTAGTGTGCCGATCACCTTAGCTTTCGGACTTGGAGTGGCTCTTACATGAAGAATGGGAGAGGCTGTGGCAACTGCTTCTTTTTTAAATGTACTTATTTCACTGCTTGCAGGCACAAGGTATCCCGCAGAAACATAACCTACTTTATTATTATATCTAACTTTCGCCCATCCCCCGGGCTCTGTATTATATACATACACGCTAGCGCCTTTTTTAGTGAACCGACTACCCTTGCTTTTGGGCTCGGCCTTTCACGTACATTTAACTTTGTCTCAACTTTTACAGTATACTGCCCTGGCCCGTTTACTGCTGCCTGCGGTGAATGAAACGACAGGCCAATTAAGCCAAAAATGACACAGTGAACATGATGGCTATCTTCTTCATTAAACTCCCTCCTATTCGCCATAAACAAGACTAAAGACCCATAAAATTATATCACAGGAGGTAAGTAGTTTCACTATACATATTATTTCCCCTTCGCTTTAATTAAAATTTTTCTACTTCCTCTTAACATGAAGTTTTTTAATTGCTGTGTATTAAAAGTTTACAGCTGCTTACCGATATATAAAATTGTCTTTATCTTTAACCCTGAACGCCAAAAGAATAGACAATCGTAGAAAAGAGGTTATTCATAGTGAAAAGTGTCTTTACATACTTTGGGACCATCCGGTCTAAATTAATTTTATCTTTTTCCCTCATTTTAATTATCCCGGCACTTATTATTGGCACGCTCTCTTATGGAACAGCCAAAGAAGCGGTAAAACAGGAGATGCTCAACGGCTTTTCCGAGAATATTGACTTATTAAACTCTTCAATCGATCAAACCATTCAATCGAAGATCCACGATGCTGACGTTTTTTCGCAAAGCACCTCTTCTTCTTTTTATAAAGGGGAAAGCAGCCCTGCACTTCGGCAAAAATTAGCGCAGTATTCAAAATTACACCCTGAAGTTTTCAGTATCTATGTTGCTACAAACACTGGCTTGTTCATCGAGGAGCCAGTAATTACGGATACATCTAGTTATGATCCGCGGACGAGAGACTGGTATAAAGAATCGATGGCTAAAAAAGGAAAAACAATTATCTCGAAACCTTATCCTGATGTAACGACAGGGGACATGGTTGTTACTATCTCGCAATCGACAAAAGACGGATCAGGTGTAATTGGCATCGATATTAACTTGAACTATATTCAAGGGCTAATCAAACAAGTGAAAATTGGTAAAGAGGGTTATGCTTTTCTTTTGGACAAGGATCAGACCGCGATAGCTCACCCTTCTATTAAAGCTGGTGAGCAAGTGAAAAAACCCTTTTATCAGACGATGTATAATGGAGCAAAAGGAACGTTTGATTATAGAGACGGCGATAGTGAAGAAACGATGAGCTTTGTAACAAACAAATTGACCGGCTGGAAAATAGGCGGGACGATCAAACAAGCGGAATTCACTGCTGCCGCCGCTCCTATCTTCCAAAAAACACTGCTCGTCATTCTTATAGCGACAATCATTGGTGCAGCTATCGTCTTCCTTATTATCAAGTCAATTATTAAGCCGCTTAGGAGACTAAAAGAGCAAGCAATCACCGTTAGTAAAGGCGACTTAACAGAGCCGGTGAGCGTCCAGTCAGACGATGAAATCGGACAGCTGGCGGGGGCATTCAACATTATGCAAGAAAACATCAGACAGTTAGTTCAAAAGATTGAGTCTAATGCAGAACAAGTAGCAGCCTCTTCACAAGAGTTAACCGCAAGCGCCGAGCAAACAAGCACGGCCACAGAACAAGTCGCCTCATCCATTCAAGAAGTAGCGGGCAGTGCGGAAAAACAAACGTCTGGTGTTGACCGGAATGTCCTCTCCCTGCGAGAAATATCTGAAGGCGTCTCTCAAATTGCTGATCGTTCTGGAAAAGTATCTGAGCTTGCCCATGATACAACCATTCAAGCGGAGGAAGGCGGAAAAGCTGTTGCCAATACCGTCAAACAAATGCACTCCATTCGTGCGTCAGTGACAGAATCAAATGAAATGATTCACTCCTTGCACGAACGTTCTAAGGAGGTCAGCTCCATTTTAGATGTAATTACCGGAATTGCAGAACAAACGAATTTGCTCGCTTTAAATGCAGCCATTGAAGCGGCAAGAGCAGGTGAGCAGGGCAAAGGATTTGCCGTCGTAGCTGACGAAGTGCGGAAGCTCGCTGAACAATCACAACAGTCAGCGGGAGAAATCTTTTCCATCGTCCAAGGCATACAAAAAGACACAGAAAGTTCCGTGCAGGTGATGGCTCGTGTTACAGACGATGTGCAAGCCGGAGTAAACGTATCAAATGAAGCAATTGAAAAGTTTAAACTAATTTTACAACGCACAAGAGAAATCACTCCACAAATGGAGGATGTATCTGCTACTGCTGAGCAAATGGCGGCAGCTGTTCAAGAGGTTACTCATACAACAAATGAATTGGCGATTATTGCGAAAGAAAATGCGGCTACTTCAGAGGATGTGGCTGCATCAGCCGAGGAACAGCTTGCTTCGATGGAGGAAATTTCCGCCTCCGCAAAGGCGCTATCCTCCATGGCCGAAGAACTGCAAAAATTGATTTCCGCCTTTAAGTACTAATTGTTTTTTCATTATAAAAAGTGTTGGGCAAAAAGGCAGCAACGACTGTCTTTTCGCCCAACACTTATATATTTACTCTTCGTCTTTAATGGAAATCGTTTGATTCTCATTGCTAGGCGGAAGACGTACTAAGCGAACAGCGAGCAGTCCCCGTTTGTAAGATGCATCAACCCGATCCTTTCTCACCAAAAATGGCAAGTTGATCACGCGTGTAAAGGTTCCTTCATTGAATTCCTCTTGAATCACACGAAAATTGCTGTGCTCAAAATGGATATCACAGCTGACTTCCAACATCTTTTCGTTAACTGTTAAACAGATATCTTCCACCTTTTTAACTCCTGGAACGAGAAATAAACACAGGAGCTCATCTTTTGATTCATATAAGTTCACTCGCAGCTGGTTTTCCGCTCCTTTAAAATACTGGTTGAACTTCCCCTCCACCTCCCCGTCAAAAAACTTTTTAAATAAAGCATCCCATCCATTAAAGTAGTTATCCATAGATATCCACCACTTTTTATGAGTTAATGAGGGTTAATATTTATGCATTATTAGCCTGTGTTTGGTCCGCTATATCAGGGTCCATTGCTGTGCTGATGCTAATACCATTATTTGTCATCATGAAGTCCCCTGTATTTCCTCCACCTGAACCCCTCACCTCTTTGAATATGCTTTTTGGAGAAATATTTAACGTATCGCCAAAATTCAAAACGCCGCTATTGGTATTTACTTTAAATGGTCCGCTCACTATAGAAGGCATATGAACACCCTTTTCAATCTGTATTCTTCTTATTTAAACTATTCATTACCGCCTTTACCTGTGTAATAACTGTCTAATATGCTTGATTCTAGCTTCTGCATCTATTATCCCTGTTGATCCGATATGCAGCACACTCGATGAAGCGACCCCTACTATACTGATATGATTCACACGGATGAAAGGAGAAAGGTTGTATCTCGTAACAGTAATGTTCTCGTTGATTTGTGGTATGGGTATCGGCCTTGAAAACAGAGGATAATCATTAAGGTTGCCCTCATTCCCGAAAAAGAGCTCTGCCTGGCGCTGGACAGCTAACACGTTGTTCCGTAATTTCATGTTAGCAGAGTCGCCAATTTCAAAGACTGAACTATCAGATACAGTAATGACCCGAGCATCTTTAACGATAGATGTTCTCTTAAACAATGGAACACCTCCTATTCGGGAGAAAGCGGAACCAAAGGCCCGACAATAAAAGACTCGGGCGGCGTATCAAATATGGATGATAGCGTAATTGCATCCGTGTCACCAACTAAAGCCACAGAGGAACTTGCCACGCCTTCAATTATTAAATTATCCACACAAATATTTTTATTGACGACCGTAAAATTCATGTCAGAAAGCCCCCTTCCTTTGGCAGTTGTGTAATAAACTCATCATAAGTTTTATGAATGTCTTCCTTTACTTTATTAACTGTTCTGCCTTCGATCTCTGCCAGCTGCTCTTCCCCTATATTGCTCATATTAATTTGATTTAGATAATAATGAATGCGCGAATCAATCTGCTTTTTAATATCATCAATAATATATTGCCGGTAATCTGAATTTAACGGCTGATTCTTTTGCTGCTCAATTGTGTTTAAAACAGAATAACAATCCCCATTTAAATACTCATGCACCTGCCGCTGGATGTTCCCAAACAACAACAGCCGCTGCTGCGGATTCATCGGCGGTACCATTAAGTCATTTTGTTCAACGGAAAAGTCCTCAATTGATCCTTCTCCGGCATGAGGGGTAATGCCGATGTTTAACGTTCCTTCCAGCCTTTCCACTTTTAATTGATCGAATTTATATTCAACCCGTTCAATATTGGAGGACTGGTTTTTTTTTAACGATTGAACTTCTTGTTGAAGCTGCTGAACATTCGCTTCCAGCTGAGTAATTCTCTGCTGTTGGGCATTGACCCATTGTTGCATTTGTTGGAGACTATGTATCATATGAGAATAATTAAAATACATACAATCTCCTCCTTACAGCTAAAGTTGAAGTATCATTTCAAGAACGGGTCGGGGGAGTAAGCGGGACAAAGAAAGGCCGTCGAGTTTGCTGTCCCGCCTGCGGAGCTGGTTCAGTAAACCCTCCTGTGTTATAAAGATTGGACAAAGCTTTAATAATGCCGGCACTTCCAATTTGCAAAAAGGAAGAGTTAGAAATGGCATCAATTTTTAAATTGTGAATAACGATGCTTTGGTTAATGTGAAAATTCATGCCCGCTCCCCCTTATAAGAGTACTCTTATACAACGGTTTGAATATTGGAATCAGCCGCATCTGCATCATACGTATTCGTTGAGCTATAATCATTTCTTACTCTCATGCCATCCCCTGTATTAAAGGAACCCGCCCCAGCAAAGGTTTTTGCTGTGCTGGACGGAGAAATGTTATACACATCACCAATATTAAAAACACTGCTGCTTCCTATACTAATGACTTTTACCGCCCCTACGATTGCTGGCATTTATCCCATCCCTTTTAAAAAAGCAATTCTACTAGTAAAGTATGAAAAAACGGAATAAATGTGATAAACGTCTATAGGCGCTGTGGCTTTTTTCTCCTTATCATTAATATATTAACCGGAGGAGAAAAAATGAGAGAATTGTTGCATTTTCATGTACGTGCTATGGAACATCCTCTTTTTCCAAATGGCAAGAGAATAAAAAATTGGAAAAGAGATATAACTGTGAAAAACAACAGGCAAAATTTATAATATAAAGGAGTAATCATTCACTGCTGGATTAGAATTAATTAAGAAAGGAAGCTACTGCATTGAGGAGCTTTTTTTATACATTAATAGTTTTAGCTATTTTATTCCTCTCCTGGCCTGCAATCGAAAAGCTGATTACAAAGAATAATGATTCACCGGTCGTTTATAAACTTCAGTCGAGTCTTGAGCAGATTAAAGAAAACCCTTATATTTCAGAAGCACTCGACAATCTGTATGCGAGCCTGTCTCAATTGATCGGCTCGGATGAAACCGCTACTGACCCGCAAAGAGAGAACGTTGAAAAGCCCGCTTTAACAAAGCCGGCTGAACAAGCTTTTTCCATCCATAACATTGAACTTCAGGAAAGCAAGCAAAAGGCTGAGCAAATTCTTGGCACTCCGCAGCGTTCTTCCTATAATGAATATGGCGTCGAGTGGCACACTTATCATACCGATTACCAAAATTTTTTGATGGTTGCCTATGATAAAAACAATCAAGTAGCAGGGCTTTATACAAATCAAGATTTGATCGCTTCAGCCAGCGGAATTAAGCTTGGAAGTGATAGAAACACCGTTCTGCAGAAATTAGGAAAGCCTTTAAGCCAGCTTCGCAAAGGTTTGGTTTACATGAAGCTCCAAACCGATCAAGAGTATGACATGTTCATGATTGATCATAGTTATGTCACTATTTTTTATGATAAGCATGAAAACAATACAGTGACTGCTATTCAAATTATCAGTAACGACCTGGAGCAGGAAAAGCCGGCTTTCTATGCAGAAGCGAGCGAACAATTAAAAGAAGGATTGGAATACCAATTATTCGATCTAACGAATGCCGCCCGTGTCAATCACCATCTCCCGATTTTAACATGGAACAATCCGGTAAAAGAAACCGCAAGAAAGCATAGCGCAGACATGGCTAAGCAAAATTATTTTTCTCACACAAACCTTCGTGGCCAGTCTCCCTTTGATCGGATGAAAGCCGACCATATCTTTTTCACAACAGCGGGCGAAAATTTGGCTTACGGGCAATTTAGCAGTGTTTTTGCCCATGAGGGGTTAATGAATTCTCTCGGCCACCGTGAAAACATCCTGCGTCCTGAATACCGGTTTTTAGGTGTTGGCGTGGCTTTTAACAAGGAATCACAGCCTTACTATACAGAAAACTTCTTTGCGAAATAGAAAACGGGCTGAATGTCTTCAGCCCGTTTTCCTTTCCTTATGCTCTGTGAATTCCGTAAAGATGAACCAGCATGAAACTCAAAGCAAATGACCAATGAAATAACCTCATAAAGATAAGCACCCTATCTGGCAAGAGAACTTCTTTTAACCTCTTATCTTTTTCTATTTTTAAGCTCCTCTGCTTTTGCCTCAATACTTTTTTTATCTTTAAGCGTGTTTTTTAACTCTATTCCCCCAACAAATAACATGATGATTCCCAACGGCAAAAATATAATTAAAAACATTTCTAATGATATTTTGTCCATAGCCAATAAGATAATCGCCAGCAAGGAGACAACGGTTATTCCACTTACATATTTGTTCATAAGCTCCTCCTACTTATGGATTAATTTTCAATAAATTCATTTTTTTGTAAAAAACTATTTTACTTTTAATATTAGTTGTTATACCATTATTTTATAATTTTTTCAATAAAGGGGAAATTTTATGAATTTACGAAAAAAATTAACCTATCTATCTACCAGTTTTATTTTAGCTAGCTCGACTATTTTTTTAGGAACTGAAGCAAGCGCTAATGCTGATATCAACTCTTCACTTGGTGAGAAAACCGAAGCGATTACTGGCACGGAGGATTTGATTACTCCTACCACTGCTGGTTCTGTTGAAAATAACTTTAACGTTATTGACCTCCCTGGCCAATCTGACAATAAAATTACTTTAGTAAACAAAGAGACAGCAAAAGAAGATTTAAAGATCAGTGTGCCTAATGATATGAAAGTGGGCACTCCTGAAATTACAGACTCCGGCAGCTATGAATATAAAAATAATGGCGATGTCGATTTAATCGTTCAACCGACAGAGAATGGCGTACGAAGTTTAATGAATATCAAGAATGCCAATGCTCCCAAAGAATATAAGTTTGACTTAGACTTACCTGCTGGTCACAAAGTGATGCTCTCCTCTGAATATTTCGGTGAAGAGCCAGGCAGTGAATTAGATACTGGGGAAGTCTTCATTGTAGACGAGAATAATATCATTCAAAGTGTCTTTGGTGCAGCATGGGCAAAAGATGCCAATGGAATGAGTGTTCCTACCCATTATAAAGTGGTCGACAATACGCTGATCCAAGTTGTCAACTTTACCGAAAACACGGCTTTCCCTGTTATTGCCGATCCGGACTGGGTGGCAATTGGTGCTTGCAGTGCAGCGTTAACTTGGTTTGTCGGTTCAAATCTGTTTGTAGCTGCAAAAATCATTAAAGTTCGGAAATATATTAAAGCATTGGGCGGCTTCAAAGAGACCGCAAAGTTGATTGCTGGTGCTACTTCATGGGAAGAAAAACTTCGGGTTGGCGGATCAGCTTTACGCAGCTTAGCTGCCGAGATCACAGGTGTGACAGGATTGTATGCATGTAATAAATTTATAAAAAAGTAAATCAACGTGATAACTCCTTATGCTTTCGTACTCTTAAAGAAAAACTGTCTCAAAGAACAACCATATCTGCATCTGCCTCGTATTAACGGGCATGTCTAGCCAAAGAGATATCGAACAAACGAATAGTAAACCAGACTTGGTTATTGAAAATTTGGCTGGATTGTTTACCGTGACGGAACGATACTCTCTATTCAATAAAAATAGCTGTCTATTTTATATAGACAGCTATTTTTTAGGAGAGGCTCATGTAAATATTTCGCCAGAAGAAAATCATACAGCTGCAAAACAAGCTAAAGACAATATTTATTTTCCAGCTAATTATTCACAGCCATCCGTGCGAGCGGGCCATTTTCATCAATAATATCCTGTAAGCTATACACAGAAATCGGGAACATCGGGAAGCCGAAAACATATGGAGTGATTTCATAAAGCTGAAAATAAATGACAAGCGCTTTATCGGCAATGTAAAAGTCTTGATTCGGCTGAATAGCTGTAAAGTCATTCAGCAGTTGGATATCCCGCTGCTGGATTTGTATGCGGATTAAGTCAGACAGCCTTTTCACATAATCACTTCCGGGCTTAAACAAATCTTTAAGTTGATAAAGCTTTCCTTTTTGCCAATCAAATGTCAACGATTTAATAAATGTCATTCCATGAGCTGCATGAAAGTGATACGTATAATTAGAAAGCGATACACTCAGCACTTCTCGTTGGTTGTTTTTGATTTCATAGGAGCCCTCCATCTCTTCAACCGTTGTCGGCATATTTCCAACTTGCAGGTTGATAAGCTGCTGGGTTTGATAAGCAATGGTACGATTCATTGCTTTTTGAATCTCTTTATTTCGCATGCCGGTAACTTGGGGATAAAAGACTGTTTTCTGTGGTCCGCTACTTAGCTTAACGGTTTGGACAGCAACTGGTAATGCAGTAGGCAAGGTTCCTCATCCTTCTCTCGTTTTAATGCATAGTATTCTTGAAAAGGAGAAAGAGTGTGCAGACAAAGACGTTCCGGTTAACTCAATCATTCACCCGATCAGTTTCAGCTAGTCCCCATCATATATTCCTCCTATTTATCGAATGAATCTTCTTCTTACACCGGCAATTTTGGGTATATTGTGTATTTTTACTAAAGCCCTTAAAATCACTAAATTTTTTAAACGATCATGTATGGTTAAAAGAAACAAGGAATTCTATGAATTTCGCGGAAGTGATTCCAGGCATCATGAGCGTTCGTTTTCACTTATTTTGAAAATATGTAAGAATCCGTCCGAAGAAAGGCTTTTCTTTCTCAGGGTTGTCTCTTGGAAATAATAGACTGAATATCCACAATTGACAATGTACAGATGTGTTGATCACCGCCCAAAAAATAGACCAACTTTTTTGCTTATGAGGATTCAGCTCTTCTTATCCTTTTATGTCGATGTTGCCTCCTAAATGCGGCTGGGCAGCATGTTGAATAGCTGCCACATCAGCTGTCTCCATTAATTTTTGAAGGGCTTCTCCCTGCTGTTTCGCCCCTCCCATTGCCATCTTCATCACCGCTATAGAAGCCTGCCGCTGAACTTTCCCTTGTCCTAATGCCATTGACATCAACGCTATATCCATAAAAACACCTCTCTTTTTCTAATAAATAGGCTCTATGTTATTTTTCAATCGTTGATTGCAGCGGAAGGCGGCGAGTCCCGGTGCCCCGTCTGCAGCGAAAACGAATAATCAACTGAACAGAGCTAATACATAATTTTTTATTCCACTAAGCTGTTTCATTTCTAATAAAGAAAACTTATGAACACGATCGTATTCAACTATTCTCTCTATACTTTTGGTATAATGGCTCTTTGGCTATTTCTGCTGCTTTTTATTATTTTACCTTTAAAAGATCGAGAAGTGTATCATCTCAAATAAAATAACCCGCCGTTATAAAAGGCGGGCTAAACAGAAGCACTTTACAACCAATCAGCGGATCAAAGAATACGGCAGGGTAAATTCTCTAATGCCATTTGAATACGGGCCATATTCATAAGGGTTAAAGTAGACGACAAATCCTGCAGTGGTCATGTAAAATTGCTTTTTATGCTCAGCCAAACTGTCAAGCCCCTCCCAATAAATGCGTCCCTGATTGTGTAACGCATAGGCTTGGGCATTGATCCGGTCAATCACCGCGCGTTCATAATTTGATTTTTCCGCAAGATGATCCAGCGATATAAAACGGCTATTCTTCACATCATAATTGTAAGAAAAGAGCTGTTCATACCCGTGTGCGCCGCCTGTATATTCATAGCTTTCGAATACAACACTCGTATAATTGGCATCGGCGCGAGCCACCTTATAAGACACCACATATTCATAGTATTTTCCCAACGAATGATCTTCTCGGGCAAGATCCATGATTTCTTTGCGGATATTTACGAGATTTCTTCCTATTTTTGCGTATTCGTTATTTAAAAAGCCAAAATCATGAGCACCTGCCGTATCTTTAAATTGCGGATAAAATATCCCTTGCGCTGCCTTTTTAGGGTAAGAGACCACGCTAATTCTAAATTTCTCGTTCAACGCCCGGGCAATGAACACCGCGAACTGTGCACGTGTAACGACCCCTGATGGATTGTATTTCGTAGCCGTATAACCGGAAGTAATCCCATTCGCTACGAGTGGCGTGACATACGGAGTCCCCCAATACGCCCTTGTCATATCCTCCCATTCCACCGGCAACGATCCTTTTAGAGAAAAAGC
This sequence comes from Pseudobacillus sp. FSL P4-0506, assembly GCF_038003025.1. NCBI lineage: Bacteria > Bacillati > Bacillota > Bacilli > Caryophanales > Bacillaceae > Pseudobacillus > Pseudobacillus sp. FSL P4-0506. Next base: position 1,089,165 of record NZ_JBBOOI010000001.1, on the reverse strand, counting down.
ATCCGTCGTGATTTTCGCCATTTCTACACGCTTCAATTTTCCATTCGGGTTAAAATTCACGGTTTTCGAAAACCAGCCAGCATGTACGGCCGCGGCAATCTCTTTATAGAACGGATGAGAAGCAGGCACATCCTTAAAACCCGGATTTGGCACATTTACTAATGGAAGCTTCTTTGCACGAACTAAAATAGCGGCCGCCTGTGCTCGCGTAACTGGTGCATCCTTATTAAATTTGCCATTGGAGCCTCCTTTTAATATGCCTAAGTCACTTAAGTAACCTACTTCCTTCGCACTCCAGTGGGTAGCCGGCACATCTGAATAACTAGCAGCCTTCGTGCTTAAAGTTGGGATGCAACCTAGAAGCAAAACGGCCATAAAGGCAGCCTGTACTCTTTTTCTAAAAGTCATCTTTCCCCCGCCTCTCTCTTAAATTTTGTAATAATTACACTCTAACAAAAAAAGATTCCAGCCGCTGTTTCACACTATAACGCTCTCTGCTTTTTTGTCTTCTGCTCATGCCTGCACCTTTTTAAATAAATAGTTTCATGGATCTTATTATAAATGAGCCATATCGAGCAGTCTGTCCTATCTTGTCGAAAGGAAATGACTTCATTTCTTTATGTTCATTCAAGTTATTGAACCAGCACGAAATTTAAGAATTTGAAGATAAAATGATTCTTAGACAGTTAGATAGTATGCGAGCTTCCTTTTTACAACCTTTTACTAATTAACTGAGCAAGAAATTGTTCTAACTCTACTTACAAAAAATTAATTGAATATTTTAAAATCAAGCTTTATAATTTCATTATACAAAACTTTATTTCTAATAATGAAACGTTTCTTTATTTGTTAAATATTCTCTAAGGAAGGGTGTTCTATGTCTTTCACATCTAATAAAATTCAACAGTTACCTCCTTACTTTTTTTCTTCGATTGATAAAAAGAAAAAGGAATTATCAGATCAAGGCATTGATGTTATTGATTTAGGAATCGGAGCGCCTGATCTTCCGACTCCTTCTTTCGTTATCGAGACGCTAAAAGAAGAATTAAGCAATCCCCAAAACGGAAAGTACTCTCCGTATGCCGGAATTCCAGAATACCGGGAAGCGGTTGCCTCATTCTATTCAAAGACGTATGGAGTCAGCCTCGATCCTGATACAGAGGTGTTAGCACTTATTGGCTCTAAGGAAGGGATTGCTAACATCATCCCGGCAGTAGTAAATCCGGGAGAATCTGTCTTAGTGCCTGATCCCGGTTATCCTGTATATCGAACGTCCGCTTATTTAGCTGGTGTTCATGCGATCAACTTGCCTCTTGAGCGTGAAAATCAATACGCGCCGGATTTTACAAAATTGAGCCAAAAAGATATTGAACAGTCTAAGCTGCTATTTCTAAATTATCCCGGAAACCCTACTTCCGCTACGATTGATGTAAGCACGTTTGAGCACGCTGTTTCCTTCTGCCGAGACAATCAAATTGCCGTTGTTCATGACTCTGCCTATTCTTTAGTCACTTATGAAGGCTATAAAGCTCCCAGTATATTAGAAGTGTCCGGTGCTAAAGATATTGCTATTGAAATGGGCTCTCTGTCAAAAAGCTATAATATGACAGGCTGGAGAATTGGCTATGCGGTCGGCAATAAAGAGATGATTAAGGCCCTTGCCAATTTAAAGAGCAATATTGATACGAGCCAGTTCATGGCCATTCAAAAAGCAGCTTCTGCCGCTTTAACGAGTGACCATGCAAGCGTAAGAGAAAATAATGAAATCTATTATAAAAGAATGAAAAAAATGGTTGACGCGCTTGGAACCATTGGCATTGACGTTGAACTTCCGAAAGGCTCCTTTTTTATATGGGCTCCTGTCCCTAACGGATATTCTTCAGCTGCCTTTGCAGAAAAGGTATTAATAGAAACCGGTGTTATCATCACACCCGGTAATTTATTCGGCCCGTCTGGAGAAGGTTTTTTCAGATTATCCATGTCTGTCTCCAATGACCGATTGGATGAAGCGATTAAAAGAATAGCCAATTTGAAAGCGAGGGTAAAATAATGTTAAACACTCAATCTGTTAAAATGGAAAAGTTATCTGGTGGTCAAGGCGTGGTCGCCTCTTTAAAGCAGGAAGGCGTGTCCAAAGTATTTTGTGTTCCTGGAGAAAGTTACTTGCCAGTCATGGACGCCATCTATGACGAACCTTCTATTGAACTCATTTCCTGCCGTCATGAGGGAGGGGCTTCCTTTATGGCGGAAGGGTATGCAAAAGCTACTGGGGAACCTGGCGTAGTGATGGCAACAAGGGCCGTGGGAGGGGCAAATTTAGCGATCGGTATTCATACTGCTTATCAAGACTCTACTCCTATGGTCGTTTTTTTAGGTCAAGTCCATACAGCTTTTCGAGGGCGTGAAGGCTTTCAGGAAGTAGAACTGGATCAATTTTTTAGCCATATAGCAAAGTGGACCGTTGAAATTCGAGAGGCCGCAAGAGTTCCTGAATTAGTCAGCCGTGCCTTTAAAGCGGCAAGATCCGGCCGTCCTGGTCCGGTAGTTGTCTCTCTGCCCGAGGATATGCTTAGAGATATTGCCGATATGACCTTTACTCCATCACTCGAACGGCCAAAGCCTGCTCCTTCAAGATCAGAACTAGAAAAAATAAGCTTTTTACTCAAGGAGGCAAAGAAGCCTATCATTATCGCCGGAGGCGGAGTGGTGCGTTCAAACGCCGAGCAAGAATTGATCACTTTTGCTGAGGCCACGGGTATCCCGGTTATGGCTTCTTTCCGGCGCCATGACGTGTTCCCGAACGATCATCGCCTCTATGCGGGACACTTAGGGCTAGGAACACCAGCTCCGATATTAGAAACAGCTAAACAAGCGGACGTTATTTTAGCATTAGGATCAAGACTTTCTGAAATTACCTCTCAAGATTATTCATTATTTAATAAGGACCAAAAGTTAATTCATATTGATATAAGTGAAGATACGATTGGTAAGGTGTTTGCTCCAGCCATAGGCGTTTTATCGGATGCGAAAGAAGCGCTATCTGCATTGACAGCATTAAATATAACACCGCAGCCCGAATCATTAGAGTGGGCAGAGGAACGGCATGAGATCTTTGAAAAATATTCTTCATTGAAGATAGAAGAGCAAACTGAAGCGGCAATTTCTTACCAGCAAACGATTAAGCTTTTACAGAGCGAACTTCCTTCGGAAACCATTTTTACGAACGATGCCGGAAACTTTGCTACTTGGCTCCATAACTACTTTATTTTTACTAAGCCAAACACCTATATCGGCCCTACCTCAGGCGCTATGGGCTATGGAATTCCTGCAGCCATAGGGGCCAAGTTGGCTAATCCCTCTTCTCCTGTCGTATCTTTGTCAGGTGATGGCGGTGCCATGATGACGATTCAAGAATTGGAAACCGCTGTACGGTATGAAATCCCTGTTATTTGCATTGTCTATAACAATCAAATGTACGGAACCATTCGGATGCATCAAGAAATCCATTACCCTGAAAAAGTAGTCGGAACAGACCTTGGCAATGTTAATTTTGTTCTTCTTGCCCATTCAATGGGAGCCTCAGGAGAATTGATTGAAACAGCAGATCAGCTCAAGGAAGCGCTACAAAAAGCTGTAAAAAACAAAGTCCCTACTCTTTTGGAATTAAGAATGGACCCTGAACAAATATCTGTTTCAAAAACCATTACAGAATTAAGAGACCGTAACAAATAAGTGCATTTTTAAAAAATCATTCCCTTAAGGAATGATTTTTTGCTTTTTAAAAACCACTTGCTGTCCAGAAAAATAATAAATGTTGAGAATTGTCAAAAAACATTTGCTAAAATTTAGTCGCTGTGGTAAATTTATTACAACAAATAAAGAAACACCATTTCATATAATGAAATAAAAGATTTGTAGGGCAAGCTTAAAATATTTTCATGCAGCTAACGCCCTTTGTGTAAGCGCATACATAAAAGTCATGCGCTTTCCCCTCTCTTCTATGAAACTGACATAATACCTGCAGGCACCCAATAAGGTAATTTAGGAGGAATATACGGTGATTCAATTCTGGAATTGGTATAAAAAGAAATCATTTATTTTAAAAATCACGACCGGCTTTATTCTTGGTATTATCGTAGGATTAGCATTCGGTCCGTCAGCCAGTGTGCTGGCTCCATTCGGAACACTCTTTCTTAATCTTCTTAAGATGGTCGTTGTTCCGCTCATTTTGTTAACTTTAATTGTATCCGTTAACCATTCTAATCCGAAAGAATTAGGAAGAATTGGCGGAAAAATCTTTCCTTACTATTTGATTACGACTGCCGTTTCCTTATTGTTAGGTATTTGGATTGCTAAGCTGATTAAGCCAGGTATGGGGCTCAGCATGCCGGGAAATGAAAATTTCGAAGTCCCTGAAGCTCCATCGGCGGTTGAAGTTTTTCTTAATATCGTTCCGTCTAATGTTTTTCAGTCCCTCGCTAACGGCGATATCTTGAGTGTCGTATTTCTTGCATTGATTGTTGGTTTTGCTATTTCATTCATGCGCCACGCCAAAGACCAAAAAATGAAAGATCAAGGAGAATTATTATTAAAATTTTCTGAGGCCGGCAGTGAAGTAACCTTTCGAATTCTGAACGGCATACTTCAATACGCTCCTATTGGGGTGCTCGGCATTACAGCGAATGCAATAGGGAATCAAGGTTTCGATACGTTGCAATCTCTTGGAAAATACGTTCTTGCTTCTTATGTCGGTGTCGGCGTACAAATGTTTATTGTCTTCCCATTGATCCTCTTGCTCTTTAGAGTACCGGTTCTGCGATTTTTCAAGAATGTTCGTGAAGCCTTGTTAACCGCTTTCGTAACATGCAGCAGTCTAGGCACTCTTCCAGTTACTCTTAAAGCAGCCAAAAAAGCCGGCATTAGTGACCGTGTAGCAGACTTTACTTTACCTGTTGGTGCTACCGTGAACATGAACGGATCGGCCATTCACTTCGGTGTGGGCGTGATATTCGCTGCTGAAATTGTTGGCTACGATTTAAGCCTGGGCACCATTATCGGCATTATTTTAACAGGAACATTGGCGGCAGTTGGAACAGCTGGTGTGCCTGGAGCTGGATTAATCGGGATGTCGATTGTATTCACACAGGCCGGTCTCCCTATTGAAATTGTTGGCCTGACAGCCGGAGTCAATGTTATCACGGATATGGTTTTTACTACCTGTAATGTAACCGGAGATATCGTTGGAGCTGCCGTGGTTGATAAGAGTGAGCAAAAGCATAGTGACTATAACGAACCAGTAGCCGACATAACCGTCAAAACGATAAGCAAGTAAGGAAACACATAATGGCCAGCGGCTAATTAGCCGCTGGCCATTTATTGTTTTTATTATCCAATATAGCCAAGCGCTTTTGAGATATTCAGAGCCGTTTCTTTTGTCTTTTCCTGAATTTCTTTTTGGAGCTCCTTGTCAATTCTGCTAACGGGACCGCTTACGCTCAAAGCAGCAATCACTTCCTTCGAATAGTTACGAATAGGATAAGAAATGCCAATCGTTTCCCGCTCCTGTTCCCCCAAACTAATCGAGTATCCCTGATCTTTGATTTGTTCTAGGTGCTTGTACAAGGCTTCCTCCGATTGAATCAGACTATCCGCATTGTCCTCTAACTTTATGCGGGAAATGAGGCTGCTTTGTTGTTCCGGTGGCAGAAAAGCTAGTAATAGCTTTGGTCCCGATCCTATGTAAATACTTGAACGCTTTCCTACATGAGTATGTAATCGAACCTTTTGATTACTTTCGATTTTTTCGATATAAACCGCCTCATCACCGTCCAATATAACTAAATGAACATCTTCGTTTAGTTCCTTACACAGCTCTTGCATCCACGGTTTGGCAATCGTTCGGATCTCCAATTGTTCCGCTACGATATTACCTAACTCCAACAGCTTCAGCCCTAAGCGATAACGTACATCTTGGCCTGTGTTTTTCGATTTTACTAACATGCCGCATGTTTCTAAAGAAGCAAGAAAGCGAAAAGCAGTCGGCTTGGGCATGGCGGCTTTCTCAGCTATTTCACTCAGCGTCAATTCAGTTTGACCATCTAAAAAAAGATCCAGCAGCTTCAAAGCCTTCACTACGCTCTGATTCATTATGTCCCTCCTTCAGTTTACTCCGTTGAACCTCAGCAATGTTTTTATCCCTATTATACCATGCAGGATAGTATTTATATGGTTAATACTTACCCGAGGAAAAAATCTAGCACGATTCGCTCTTGGCTTATTTACCTGCATCGTTGTTTGATACGATATGTACAGAGACACCGTGAACAAAAGGAAAAACTACAGCCATTCAAGCCCATAGCTTCCAAGAGAGGTTAGCTAAATGTGTCACACTCCTTCACTAGCTGAAGATCACGGAGAAGGAAAGACAATTAGACGATCAAAAGATTTTCTGTATTATTATGGAGATTGTTGCCGAGGGATAGCTAGCGCGACAATTGAAAAAGAATGGCCCCCAAGAAAATTAACTATCCATTCCACTGATCAGGCTTTGATTGAACTGAAACACAAGAACCTGATGATGAGCAGTAGTTTGTAATGGCAAAAAGCTTTTCTTTAGAAAATATATGATCTACAAAGCAGGAAAAAAGTCTTATAAGGAGAATATATACATTGTTGTAAATATTAGGAGGGATCATTATGAGTGTTATTGGCGGCGTTGGAGAAGGGCCAGTGTCACAGTTTGTGGTCATTAGCAAACAAATTGCGGAGAAAGTAGTAAACGAGAAAATTCAGGATGTTGTGTCAGATCCAGCAAAGAGAGTACGTGAGCTGCAGCAGCCTTCTCCATTTTCCCAGTTTATAGATATTAAAATCTAGCAAGACACCTTTGAGATTCCTCAAAGGTGTCTTGCTAGATCAAATTGTTATTATACTCTCTTATTCTCCTACTCTTCACTGCTTCTTTCCAGGCTTGCTCCAATTCAATTAAGTACTCTTTAATCTCCTCTAAAATTTTTTCCTCATTTTTTAAATTAGCCTCAATTAATTTACGATTTATATAATCATATAGGTTGATAAAGTGGTTTGCCCTTTTATGTTCTTTATTAATAATGACAACGAGTTCTAAAATAATCTGCTGCGCCTTAATTAGGCTATTGCTTTTTTCAATAAAGTCATTAGCCAAAAGAGCTGTTTTTCCCCCTTCAACCGCCTTTATACATTCCTCAATTAATAGAACTACTAATTCATCCGGCAATAAAGTTATAAATTTGATGTTGTTATATAGAGCTCCAGCTTTCACATGATCCATTGAAACACCTCTGACATTTACTGTATTAGGTTATACCGGCTGTTTGGTTCAAATAATAAGCTTTACATAAGCAGAGATTAGACGATATAAAAAATGAACCAACTTTTTAGAAAGGAGTGGAAACGTGAAGATTTATAATAGTCCAGTGATTGCTTCTACTGCAAATCGGTTGAAGCAAAACGAAACACAGATGCAAAAAACAATGGAGAAGCTCTCCTCAGGGTTAGCTATTAAACGAGCAAGCGATAATGCAGGTGGATTAGCCGTTTCTGAAACTATGCGTGCACAAGTCAGGGGCACTTCTCAGGCGCAACGCAATATGCAGGACGGATTATCAGTACTCCAAGCAGCCGATGGCGGGCTTAATCACGTAAATAGCTTGTTACAGAGGGTTCGGGAGCTTAGCGTTTCAAGCGCTAATGATACATTGACGACTAGTGACCGCGAAGCCAATCAGCTTGAACTAGAACAGCTAATGGAAAGTATTAATGATACAGCAGAAAAGCTGCAGTTTAATACACAGAAAATCCTTAGTAAAGATACATCCTTATCCTTACAAATTGGCGCCCATGCCGGTCAATCTCTTTCCATTAATTTAGTTGATACAAGTACAACAGCACTGGGATTAGATGGTGTGTCTTTAGAGAGCCAATTGCAAGCAGAACAATTACTTGTGAAAGTAGATCAAGCAATAGAAAAAGTAAATACACATTTAACTAAGATTGGATCAGAATACGAGGCGCTTGAACACCATATAACGAACTCCTTCTTGCTTGAATCCAATTTAACCAAATCTTTATCAATGATCCAAGATGCGGATATCGCAAAAGAGACACTGCAATTTGTCAGTCTGAATATTCGACAAAATAGCGATAAGTTATTAATTTCTAGTGTAGATACCAATACAAAAGACATCATTAAGTTATTTCATTGATCAAAGGCTGGTCTCCATATGGAGGCCAGCCTTTGATCATGCTAAATGTACAATGACTGAAACATACAATAAAATAAAACTTTTTTTGGATATTTCATTCAGTGGTGTGCAACCTTTATTAGACTCTTTCAGTTTGGCCGTACTTTTGCTGGCGATTAATTTGGATGACTTGCTTCCAAGTATCTCGAAATTCTGTTGCTAATTCTTCCACCTCTAGTAAAATGGCTCCATCATTTTTGATATTTGCTTCAATTAAACGGCGTTTCATATAATCGTACAATGACATCATATTATTAGCTATTTCATAATCCATGTTTAACGTAACCATGAGCTCTTGAACAATGCTTTGCGCTTTTTGAATATTAATATTTTTTTCATGATAGTTCTTATCTTCCAAAGCCTGCTTAGCTTGATGAATAAACTTAATGCAGCCATTATATAGCATTAACGTCAATTCACCAGGAGAAGCAGTAGTTACCGAGTTATTCTGATAAGACTTGTAAGGATTATTGATGGCCATTAAAGAGACACTCCTTTAAGTAATTGCTTTCTTAAACTTATCCACCAAAGCTTTGCAGCATTTGGGCTGATTGCGCATTCGCTCGCTGAATGGCTTTTTCCATGGCAGTGAACTGACGCCAGTAACGGTCTTCGACTTGTTTCATTCGGTCTTCAAATCGGTCAATTCTATTTTCCATGTCATCTAGTTGTTGCCCCATGGAATACATTTTCGTTGTATAGTACGAAGCACCCGCTTTATCATTTATCTTATTCATTGTTTTAGAGACTGAGTCATACAGCCGATGTATGATTCCTTGTTGAGCTTCTGTAGCCCCCTCACCCGTAAACAAGCTTTCCACAGACTGAGGATCTTCCTCTAATGCCTTCTTTAACTTCGTTTCATCGATAGTAAGCTTTCCGCCTGATGTGTAATCATTTGTAGTAGTAATTCCTATTTTTGATAATTGATTATATAAACCAGAAACATTATCATTGCTGACTGGCTGATAAAAGTCCATACGCATATCACTCAAAACACTAGAAAGGATAGGATCTCTCCGCAGCAAACCGCTCTTGGCTTTTTCTTCCCACTGTTCTTGTTGCTTATCAGAAAGAGACTCACGTTGTTCATCAGTGAGCGGTGCGTAACTTCTGTACTTTTCCTCACCCGTTTTCTTCTGGATTTTATCAATTAATTCATTATACTTATTAACAAACTTAACAATATTATCAAACACTTGAGTACTATCATTGTTGATATTAACACCAACAGGGGTTGTCGTCGGGTTGCTCGGATCGGTGTTAAAAGTTTGTTTTAGCGTAAATGTTACGCCATTCATCTCAAAAGTATTTGACTTGCGTGTAGTATCAACCCCATTTATCGTTAATATGGCATCCTGACCAGACGTTACAGTCGTATTAGATCCAAATTTAAATACATCATTGATCAATGAACCGTTTGTAACAATATCATTGCCACTCGACGCAAACTTCCCTGTTTCCGTACGATTCAGCGTCATTTTTCCCGACTGCTGGTCATAAAACAGTGTCACTCCAACATTCGATCCATTCACTCGATTGCTTAGTTGGTTAATTGATTCATTGCCCTGTACAAGGAAATTCTCGTGCATGGCACCTTTGGAAGTAGAAGTATCTAGACTAAATGTTGTGTAATTTTGATTGTAAGTAACCTCCATGGTAAATTTAGGACCTTCTGTTCCGGCAGGAAGATCCTCCGGATTAGGCGGTAAGTCTATCTTACCATCAATAAAACTAACTTTACCGGTTTGCTTATCTAACGTTCCTACTTGATCTGTGCTGTCTTTTTTAAATACATTTCCATTAGCATCTACATCATATGCTTGCGCCACGGCTCCATCTTTCTTAAGAACAAAAGAACTAACTGTATCTACAGACCCCTTCGAGAGTTGAATAGATTTAGAGTTATAAGCTAACGTTGCTGTATCTGTTTTAGTTTTAGCAATGTAGTCGATTCGTACAGAACTATCCTGAGCTACATTTTGTTTAAAATGAACGACTCCATTTGTATCAATAAAAACGTTATTGTCATTATTTATTGTCGCGTCATTCCAAGTAGCGCTATCGACCACCTTATAGCCTTTACCATTTACTTTTACACTCCAGGAAGAAAAATCTTGAAGATTTTCTGCTGGCACTCCTACAGAAAAGTCTTTTGTAACCCCATCAGCTACAATTGATTTCGTTTCAATGGCCCCCTGTCTCCATGTAGCATCTGGAACGCTTGACTGACCAAATAAGCCCTTGGCAGGATCAAGGGTAACTGATCCTCCATTCAAAATTCTTTCGGAACCGGCTAGTTGCCGTACACTAGAAACGGTATGGGAAGCTTTCTCGGCTCCACTGCTTGCTACAGCACTGACCAATGCTTCGTTCGTTGAGGAAGTTGTTCTAGAACGGTAAGTAGAAGATAGCTTCATCTTGGTTAATTCGCTTCGAAAATCTAGAAGCAACGTATTCATTGCCCGATAGTCATCACGCTGCCATTGAAGCAATTGTCTTTTCTGCTTTAATTTATCAAGCGGCATTCTTTCCGCCTTCATCAAATCCTTTACAATTGACTCGGTATCCATACCGCTAGCCAAACCACTAATACGCATAGCCATTTTAACTCACTCCTTAAATCCTTCTATGTACTATTTTTAATACTCTTTATTATATATCCACTATTTTCCACAATTAAATCTTTTTAGATTCTTCAATTTTTATGTTAGCTACAGTTAGTATTTGTACTCTTTTCATATGATCTTAAGTCTATTACAAGTATCAGTCACTGACTTTCCCACTTCTGTTTCTTTATCTACTTCTCTGAAACCTTTACATCTCAAGATAATTAAACAGCATAGACGTATCTATCGATCCTTGTATTGGATTCTTGTTGTTTTCGTAGCTATCTATTATATCGGTTTAGGAAAAAATTTCTTAATGACATAAAAAGAAATTCAATAAAAAAGCAGAGAGTATTCTCTGCTTTTTAGAAAAGATAAAATCGATTTTTAAAAGATCCCTTACAAAAATTTCTTTTGATTATCTTTTTTGTACACTTCTTAGATTCTTTTAACTACTCCTAACTTAGTCCTATATCGATAACTTCAACAAAACTCAAGCATATGTATTTTAATCGGTGCGATTAAAATACTTTGTGTATCTAGCCACTTTTCCTTTTTATTGTCCCTTGTCACTTAAATATTTCTGTATTTCTACCGTTTTAAAATTATTTCTTTTCCTCTTGCTTTTTAACTCTTCTAGACTTACTATATTATAATTGCAAGCCAACCATTCAATTTGTTTTATAAAATCTTCCGTTTTTAGTGGTACAATTCCCTTCCAATCAGAATTAGAGACATAATAGTACACAAGGCTATATTTTCCAAAATAATTCCCCCTTTACATTTGATATTTTTTAAAGCTATAAAAAACAGGCTAACTCCTCAGTTTAAATTGTTCAATATCTTCAAAAGTATCAATATCTAGATCATATTTCTCATCCATTATAAAGGGGAAATTATTATCATTTAAACTAGTTTTAGAGGTAAAGCTATCATCAATCTTATTTATATAAATCGCTCCGTTAACCTTATAAAAATCCGGGAAGTCTTGTCTTCTTACGGTACTGTCAATATTTAGTATATTTTCAAGAAAACCCTCTTTTGAAATAGTACGCATTAAGATCGGATGTTCTTTTACTTTTGAAACACTTACTAACGACTTTTGATGACAATCAACAATTTTTTTAATTGCTTTATCAATGTGAAAACTTTTTCTTAGAGGTTGCGTCGGCTGTAATAAAACTAAATAATCGTAATTATCGTTTTTATTTCCACATTGCTCAATAGCATGTAATAAGACATCAATTGTTTTTGATGTATCTGTCGCTAATTCTAATGGTCTTATAAAAGGGACCTCAGCTCCATAAAACTTAGATACTTGAGCGATTTCTTCACTATCAGTAGAAACTATTACTCTATCCAAAAAATTTGATTTTAGAGCTTCATGAATAGAGTAATAAATTAGAGGCTTCCCATTGATTTTATAAATATTTTTTTTAGGTATACCTTTACTTCCTCCACGTGCAGGTATAATCGCAAGAAATCTTTTACCTTTATACATGCATAATCACCCTTGAGTTTGAGAAATAAATGGGATAAACTTCTTCTGAAAATTCTTTATCCAAATATCTTCGTTGTTCATTACTTTCATAAACTCAATAAAACTCTTTCCCTTTCCATAGAGAGAATATTGTTCACTTTTATCAAATTTAATTTTTTTAATAACTTTACAGATTTCGTTGCTGTCTTCATTAACATGCACAATACTCTTTGATAGCAAAGGGTCGTATCTTCCTTCCTGTCTACTTCCTATATCGATAGAAGGAATTCCATAAACGCTTGCTTCTCGAATTCCTGCACTGGAATTCCCAATCATAAATAGACTGTATTTAAGCAGAGTTAAAAATGATTCAAAACGAATTGAGGGAAAACACTTAAACTTCTTGTTGTCTTTAAACCTTTCAAACTCATCCAAAATAGTGTTGCTTCCTTCATCATTATTTGGATAAACAACAATATAGTTTTTTTCTGAGTTAATCACAGCATCTACAACTTCCGAAACATTTTTTTTAAGTTTATCCAATTCGGTAGTAACAGGATGATACATCAAAATCCCATATTCTTCGAATTCAATATCATAATGTTCCTTGACTTCTTCAAGTGTAGGCAAGAAATCACTAAACATAATGTCAATATCGGGTGACCCTATTACAAAGACAGAATCTTCTCTTTCACCAAGCTGAATGATTCTCTTTTTTGCTTCCTCATTAGATACAAGATGAATATGTGCAAATTTAGTAATAGCATGTCTAATTGATTCATCTATCGTTCCTGAAACTTCTCCACCCTCTATGTGAGCGACTTTAATATTATTTAAGGCTCCGACAATCGCACCAGCCAAAGCTTCTACTCGGTCACCATGAACAACAATTAAATCCGGTTGATACTCGGACACATAATTGCTGAAGCCAAGGATTGTATTACTGAGAGTGATATCCATTCCTTGATTAATCTTTGTATTAACAAACTTATAAATGTTATCGAATCCATCTTTTTCTACTTCCATATAAGTTGATCCATATTTTGAAAGCATGTGCATACCTGTAACAAAAATATGAAGCTCAAATTCTTTATGCCTTTTTATTTCGCACATCAAGGATTTTAATTTCCCATAATCTGCGCGAGTTCCAGTTAAGAATACTACTTTTCTAGATTTCATTTATTTACTCACCATATTCCATGAAAGTTGAGTATCCACAGGAATATTCTCCATAGCTGTTTGACCTAATATTCTCTCAAAATCCACAGCCTTGATTTCACCAGTTCCTGGACGCTTCACCCAGATATTATCCTTAGAGAGCTTATCCCCCTTTTTAATTGGCTTAATAGAAACAACACAAGCATAAGCAAAGTCAATCGTTACTTTCTCTTCCCGCTGTATTTCTTTACTTCCGCCAAGAGATTGCCAAATAGCTTCTGTTCCCTTGATTAAATCCTCAAGCTCAACAGGGTTTAATGAAATTGGTACATCTGGGCCTGGCCAATTTTTATTTGAAGTAAAGTGTTTTTCTAGTATTCTTGCCCCGTATGGTACAGCTCCAAAACAGGTATAGTTACCTATTGAATGATCACTCAACCCTAGCACTGCATTCGGAAAGTTCTGTTCTAAATCACGAATAGCACCAAGTTTTACCTTATCATATGGCGTAGGGTACATAGAGACACAATGTAATAAGGCATATTGAACATTGCGTTTCTCTAATATTTCAACCGATTTCTTTATCGACTCGATGGAATTCATACCGGTACTAAGAATGATAGGTTTACCAAAGGAAGCAATATGATCAATTAACGGATAGTTATTACATTCACCAGAACCTATCTTATATGCATCAACATCGAGTGACTCTAAATGATTAGCCGCCGCTCTAGAAAAAGGTGTGCTTAAAAATATCATGCCTTTACTTTCTACGTATTGTTTTAATTCTTTCTCTTCCTCCAATGTCAAAGCACACCTAGACATAATTTCTAATATGGACTCTTTAGCGTTCCCGGGGATTACATTACCTGCAGCTGGGATCATTTCATCTTCAATGATATGAGATTGGAATTTCACAATCTCTGCTCCAGCTTCATATGCATCATTCACCATCTGAATAGCTTTTTTCATATCTCCTTCATGATTGATACCAATTTCAGGTATAACAAGAGGTTTATAATCTACTCCTATTTTTCTTCCACGTATTGTAATAACATTACTCATAATTTCCTCACCAATTAATTATTTTATTTGGGCAGAAGCAAGCTCCTGAGAAACTTCTTGATAAACCGGTAAAATAACATCCATAGAGGACTTTATTCCCTCTAAAAACTTAATATAAAACGGTAAACTAGTTTCTATCTCTTCTATAATATTTTTCCTTAAATGAAGATCATTTAGACCTTGAACAAACAAGTTAAACTGTATTTGCATAATCGGCATAATAAAAACAATAAAACATTCGTTATCTAAAATTTTCTTTAGATGGTTAATGAACTTAATATACTGTTGCTGCACTTTTCCAAAGTTTCTAGTTACTTTTAATTCATACTGTAATTTGTCTAAAATTCTTTTAGCTTGGCGATAAGCTTCTTTTAAATCTTCTCTATTCTTTTGATTATTGAAGTCTTCTGTCACTTTGTCTATATCGTATCCAGCCTGTGCATTTCGAATTATCTCATCAAAACTCACTGGTAAATACTCAGTTAAATATTGATTTATAACCTCTTTTATCTCCATAAACCTCGTTCTCTTAATAGCGGCACCTTGGACAGTAGTATTTATAACTTGTATAGACGGATTTTTTTCAATATAGGATTCAAGGGCTAACCTCATCCTATTAAAGTCTTCATTGGTCTCAACCATTTTACCCTCTACACTTTCAACAAGTATAGCTTCCTTGTTAGCTTCTTCACTTACTTCAAGATTCATAACCTCTTTTGCATACCACTTTTTATCTCTATAAGCCAAATTTTGCCCAGATAAGATAATAGGATTGCAACCCAAATTACTAAGTATTTGAAATGTAATAACCGCAATACTTGGCGAATCATTTATCGATATGATGTTTTCATCATCTTCCCTGACTAGATAACGAGCACCAATTGAATCTTGACTAGTTATAAAATGTAACATTTCACCAGGATAGCTTTGAAGAGTCTCATGCCCCACACTTGAGCCAAATATCAGAGGAATAGACGAAAGGTTTGCAGCTACTATCTTTTCAAATACTTTATAATTTTCTTCTTTCGGATCATAAGTAAAGGCTGCATCAGGATAAATACCATACTCGATTAAACCATTAACTGCCGATCCAACTGCAAAAATATATGCTAGTCGATTATCTTTTATATGTTTAATTTCTTCTAAATCATCGCTTAAAGAAGGGCCTGCTGAAACAATAATGGCTGGTCTCTCTTTAAGCCATTCTTTTTTGACATCATGTAGAAAATTTGGCGTAACTAATACACGAGAGAAATTTTTTAAACCATTAAGAACCCAACGCTTCTGGAAAGCAAGATTAACATGCAAATGATTTTTCCAGTTTTTTATCCCCTCAGAAAGTTTACTGGAGAACATTTTATATTCTTCTTTAAAAAGCCGCTCATGGGCTGGTAAAACAATAAGAGTGACTTCATCATTTATTTTCTCTAGAAAGCGATAGATAAAACTATTCTGTTTTTCCATTGAGAACTCAACAAAGAATTCCTGAAGTCTTCCCTCTGACCAGTGACTTATATTTCTTTCTTCCAGTAAGCTCTTTAAAACCTGAGGTTGGGATTCGTAAAGAGTAAAAGCTTTATCGGGAAATTTCCTGATAAATAAGTCTATATGGAATCCCATTCCGATTCCATAAAATAGCACATGGTTACTTTTTTCTATTTTCTCACTATATTTCTGGATAATTCTTTCTGCCTCTTCTAATGGATTGTATTTACTATGCAGATAAAATTCTTTTTCGTCTCTTCTTACTTTTATAGTAGGAAACCCAGCCCTACTGTTTTCAACCTCTATATGATCTTTCAAATCAATTGCAGATTGATCGAGAAAGTTCGGGATGAATTTTTGAACAAAGGATTGATTATCAGCTAACATGGCCTTCTCCCTCTATATTTATCAAGCTTCTTAATTGTTCTTTTAATTCTTCTAAAATAGGTTTCATTTCATACTGTATTAAATCCGCAATACTTAGTGAATCTTGGGTAACAAGCCCTTGTTCTAGGTCTGGGAAGCTAGCCTGTAAATCTTGCAATAGCGAGTCAATCGTAACAAAATTCACTCCTTGTACATTTACAGATCTTGCCGACTGAACTGCTTGATAAATCCACTCAACTCCCTCCAGTAAATCAGTCACTTTATTCCAAGTTTCATCACTAATTTCAGAATAAAATTCATCTGCTAACAATTGAACTTCTGGCAACGCTCTTTCTAAATACTTATAGATGGAGTTAAGAATCTCACATATCAGCTCTTCTCGTGTCTTAAGTATAACTTCAAATTTTCCTAAGGAGATTCTATTAATGACTTCTTCAAAATCATAATATTCCTCCCCATTTAATAAATAGTGACTTACTAGCTTGTTTTGGTTTTGAGTTTCATTTTCAATTAACTCCCCTACTTTCTCTAATGATTTATTCTCTAAATAAAAAACCCTTCCATCAATATAAATTTCCATATTATGATTCTCCTTTGAGTCTATGATTAACTACACTTATTTCCTTATGAACTTACATGTACCATTTTACAAAGTGAAAAGTTCTTTTTATTATTTAACTTTATATAACTATACATCATTCGTTGAGACCCTTTGCTTTTAACTCACGATTTCAAAATAAAGTAAAAATGTTGTTTTATTGAAGTTAAGATTATTTGAAATGCTATTATTAGATTTTCAATTAACTTATTACCCCTACAGTGTTATTATCGGTGTCTAACTAAAGATTGTTTACTTCTCATAAACTTTCCTTTATTTACACTACAGTTAGTATAATGCATTCCTTTTACTCAACTAACTACAGATAAAACTCTATGAATTTTAGAATAAAAAATCTAATTATCTTCAAATTCTTTATTCGTATGTATAAAAATTAAAATAATATAAGCCTTACAATTTTTTTATTACTTTTTATAGAAATACAAAAGGCCCCGCTATAGCGGGGCCTTTTGTAAAATCACTATTATTAACGTAGTAATTGAAGAACGCCTTGTGGTTGTTGGTTCGCTTGAGCAAGCATAGATTGGGCAGCTTGAGAAAGAATATTATTCTTAGTGAATTCCATCATCTCTTTCGCCATGTCAACATCACGAATACGAGACTCAGCAGCAGTTAAGTTCTCAGCAGCATTATCTAAGTTTGTGATAGTATGTTCTAAGCGGTTTTGCATTGCACCAAGGTAAGAACGCCCTTCAGAAACAGTTTTAATTAAAGAATCGAGACCACTGATTGCATTTTGAGCACCAGATAATGTGCTGATGTCTAATCCAGAAGCAGTAGTGGCTACGTTTGTTAAATTTACTCCCGAAGTAGTTAAATCAAGAGTGATTTCATCACCTTTGTTTGCACCCACTTGAAGAACTAACTTACCAGAGGAATTAATTTCATCTCCGCTGGCTCCCTTAAACAGGCCTTGTGTATTAAATGTAGATTTATCTTTGATTCTATTAATCTCTTCAGATAACTGATCAAATTCCTTGTTCAATGCACTGCGGTCTTGAGTTACATTTGTATCATTCGCAGATTGAACAGCCAATTCACGCATACGTTGAAGAATAGCATGAGTTTCGTTCAAACCGCCTTCTGCTGTTTGAATTAAAGAAATACCATCTTGTGCGTTTTTAGAACCTTGGTCCAAGCCACGAACTTGCGCTCTCATTTTTTCAGAGATTGCTAGACCAGCAGCATCGTCGCCAGCTTTGTTAATGCGAAGACCAGAAGATAATTTTTCCATACTTTTTTGTGCTGCGCCGGTGTTTTGGCTTAAACGACCATATGTGTTAAGCGCTGAAATATTGTGATTAATTCTCATTTTTAATTTCCTCCTTGAATATATCGTTCACTTCCATGTGAACTTTTGATAAAAATTGTTTCACAAGGACTTTCAAGTCGGCCGCCTTGTTGTTCCCTGTTACACTAATAATATCGGCAAGGAAATAAATTTATTTAACAAATTTAGAGAAAAAATCTTTTTTATTTTTACTGACTTAAATAAAGCAAATAAAAGAAAATAATTAGTTTGAAAGTCAACCCGTAAATACTTCCACAGAGGAGATTTTACTTTGTTACCTTAAAACGGAATTCTTTAATTGCCCTTTTTATGGTTCAGCAACTCAAGCAATCCTTTTACATCCTTTGAAGCTGATTGGTTTTCTTCCTGAATGGTGAGATACACTTCTTTCCGATGGATCTCTACGTGTTTGGGTGCCTCTATACCAAGCTTTATTTGATCTCCTTTGACGGCTAAAACAGTAATTTCAATATCAGTGCCTATTTTAATTGACTCACCTATTTTACGTGTCAAGACTAACATCGTCTCACCCCTTCTTCTCTTGTGTCTCAGGGAAAATGGCATGCCTTGTTCTATAGTTTGTATTATTTAAAATGACCTGTTTTCCCCTTTTGTTTTTATAGTTAAGTATAAGAGGGGCCTGAAGGTTAGCAGTTGTTTCTTGAAAAGACTCTTTTACCGTCAAAATCACAAAAACTTGTACGTTTTCAGTCGTTTCAAGTTCTAACTGTTCCGTGACAGAGTCTTCCAGCGTAAAATCGTAGTCTTCAAAAAAAGCAAATGGGTTAGCAACTACAAATCCTAAATCAGGAGTTTGAACGGACTGCAAAATATAAAAAATCTCATTGTCTGGTAAGGGTAAGAGTGTGAATCGCTTTTCTGAATCAAAACCAGGAATTCCGTTATCAAAGTGCCAAATATCTTTATTCTCAACTGTAATATTCCCATGATATTTCGTTTGGATCTCCATGTTAGCCCTTCCTTTTTTATATTTCTTGTTCATAATTTATTCCTTTAAACTGTAAGTTTGTAAAATCTACCTTTAAAGATGATGGCTGCCTTAAACTTGTCGTTACCTCACCTGGTTGATAGTTAACAACTGGCTTTTGTGCTTTTGTATTATTCATCACCTTATTGATATTCCATTCTATATTTAATTTGGAGGGTTCAAAATTAACCTTTACACTAAAAGGAGAAGGAATAAACCCAATATTAAATGAGTATACCGGTTTCTCGCTATTTGTTTTAGCTTGACTGGCAATTGGGTTCCCATCATTTTCAATCCTCATTAATTGATCGCCGTCTCCAGCTCTCCGGCCTAGACCTGAAAGCCAGTCTTGATAACCATTGTTCGCATATTCTTCAATCCTTCGAAAAATATGCTTTAAATCCATGTCCTCCCATGCCTGGGTTTGGTCAATAGACAATTTAGATGGTGTACGGTCGATTGTCATTTCTGCCGGCGGCTGTTGAAGGTCTAATTCTGCCCTCGGTTGCTCGATTGACTGTTCAGCTGGTTTGGTGTTGAGTTCTATTTGAGCAAATCTCGATTGCAATCGTATCTGTGGTAACTGCATAGCTCCTCACCTCACTTAAAAGTATAAACGGTTGTTGTTCAACTCACCAACCAAATCTTGATTTCTCTTTTATGAAAAAAAGCTATCTTGTTAGATAGCTTTGTTCTTATCTTAGAAAATCCATTAAACTCGGCTGAATAATGCGAGCACCTATTGACAGGGCGGCTCGATGAACACTTTCCTGTGCTATCAATTCTGTAATTACTTTTTCAAAATCGATATCTTCATTTTCAGACATTGCCTTTGTCGAAATAACCTCCTGCGTATCTACACGGTCTTCCATTAATTCAATACGATTTGCTCGTGCTCCCAAGTCGGCACGAGCGTTTAAAACGTTAGCTTTATGTTTATCAACTACTTCTAAATACTGTCCAACTTCACTTCCAGACTTAGAAGGATCTTCTAGTGTGGTAATCAAGTCATCAATCTCTTTAAAGAGATTGCTATCAAAAGCTTCTTCAGGCTTAACGTTTACGGGTATATAGATTCCTTTTGATAATTCTAATTCTACATCTCCATTATTACGCGGCGAATTAAAGGTTGGAGGTGTGCCATCTGTAACAGGAGCCTTTAACGTATCTGTCCCATTAAAAAGATACTTTTCCCCCACTTTTGTATTGGCTATATTCACCAAATGATTCCTCAACTGTTTAATCTCTTCCGCTGCCGCCTTACGTTGAGTGGCGTCATACGTATCATTGCTGACCTGAACAGTTAACTCGCGAATCCGGTCTAAAGCTAATCCTGCCTTATCTAAACTTGAATCTGCGTTATCCACCCAGTTATACGCTTCACCGAAATTTCTCTGGTATTGCTGCACCTCTTGCAAATTACGCCGATAAGTAATCCCCTTCATAGCTACAAGCGGATCATCCGACGGTCGGTTGATTTTTTTCTGACTTGTAATTTGCTCTTGATATTTACCTAAACGGGAATAGCTATTGCTTAAATTACGGAGCATATTATTAGAAAGCATCGATTGTGTTACGCGCATTATTTAATCACCGCCTTATCTTCCTACAGTTCCCATGCCGTTAATAATCTTATCAAGCATTTCATCTACAACAGTAATATTTCGTGCTGCTGCATTATAGGCATGTTGAAACTTAATCATATTTGTCATTTCTTCATCTAACGCCACTGAGCTGACGGATTGCTTTCTTTCATCTACTGATTGTCGGAGAACAGCACTGTTGGCAGTAAGCCGATTTGCTTGCAGCGCATCTACTCCCAACTTTCCAATCATTCCTTCATAGAAGGAATTAATTGTCGCATTTCCTAGTTCTGGCGTAGCTTCCCCTTGAATACCAGCTAACTCAATGGCATTTTTCCCGTTACCGCTCGTACCATCTGCTGATGCAGCAATTTCATTCGTGTTTTTAATAGCAAGGATAAGCCCTTTAGCAGGACGCTCTCCAGAATTAATCGTAAAAAAGTCACTGCCTTTGGCCGATGGGGAATTATTCTTATCTAAAATATGACCTTCTCTATGCTGAGCATTAAATGCATTGGCAAACGCAGTGGCCATTTTATCTAAATCATTCAGCATTTCGATATAAATTCCCTTGCTTCCCCCATTATCTTCATAACCGTAAGCTTCCATTAAACCTCGAAGCTTACCTTGGGAAAAGTCCGGAACTGTAATACTCTTGCTGTTACCTTCACTATCAATAACCTCAAGAGTACTGATACTTTCTGGATTGCCATCTTTGACTCCAGTATCACTAATTTTACCAAAGTTTGATTTTGAGACTAATGTAGATTTTGAACCATCATTATTTACTAGCTTAATTTCATACAACCCTTCAGCTAAAGGAGAAGGGTTACCCCCTGAATCCTTTCTCTCAACCTCGATATTTATATACTGAGAAAGCTCATCAACTAGGCGATCACGCTCATCGTATAAATCATTAGGCAAGTATCCATGGGGCTCAATTTCTCCAATTTGCTTATTAACGTTAGCAATTTGCTCTAGAAGCGAGTTAATTTCCTTTACACTAGCATCTACTTGAGCACCATAATCCTTTTTTATCCCATTCAGTGAATCGGATAAGTAGTGAAAAGTATCCGCTACTGCTTGACCACGCTGTAAAACAACTTTACGCGCACCTTCATCTTCTGGGTGGACACTCAGATCCTGTAGGGACTGCCAGAACTCTCCCATTACAGCAGAAAGGCCATTTTCACTTGGCTCATTCATAATATCTTCCATTTTACTTAAAGCAGTAGCTCTAGACTCCCAATATCCTAATTTATTATTCTCATTTCTATATTGAAGATCTAAAAAACTCTCTCTCACTCTTTGAATAGACCCGGCTTCTACACCCGTTCCCATCTGTCCAGGAATTTGTGGTCTGTTCATTGAAGCGGCTGGGTAAGGTTGTGTTTGAACAAAGTTAACCCGTTGCCGTGTATAGCCGGGCGTGTTTGCATTTGCAATATTGTGGCCTGTTGTATAGAGAGCGCCTTGCTGCGTATTCATACCGCGTTTTGCTATCTCTAGCCCCATAAATGTTGAGCGCATAGTAAAGCCTCCGTTCTTTTGCTTATCATCAATTATGCTTGTGAATCAAACATCGATTGCTTTTTGTGCTGTGCACCGGAACGGGCCGGATGAGTATAAGTCGGTTGCTCAGGCTGTGGATTAATCATACTCAAATTCAAGTTAACGAACTGCAATGATTGATAAATCAATTGCTGGTTTAATTCATTTTGTTCCTTCAGCCGTTTGATTGTTTCATGCAGAGTGCTTTGTAAAGACAATAAAGCATTTTTTTCATTTGCTTCCAACTTTGCGATGCATTCTGTCATAGTCGATTCGTTATTACCTGTTAGTACAGCAGCAGCTCTTTGTCGTTCCTGTTCCATTGTATGAATGGCTGCCACGAATTTTTGCTCATCCTTAAGCAGTTGATCCAGCCCGTCCATATCATTTTTCTTAATCACATCTGTTTTTTTAACCGCAAGTTCGAGCAGTAGCACATGCAGGCGGTCCAATTTATCCAATACATCAATCAGCTTATGTGCAGCCATGATGTCCCCTCTGCTTTCTTAAAGCGGCACAAACGATGTGCCGCTCTCATTATTTCTTATAAAACTTCACGATGCCTTCAGCGATTTTCTCCGGTTGCGGCTGGTACTCACCTTTCGCCACCTGTTGTTTCAGGCTTGCGATTTTTTCCATTCGTTCTTTTGTCATTTTAGACACTTCCTGCATGCCTTTCGCCGCTGCAGAGATTTCCAGTTTATCCTTTGGCGCCTTAGCCGCTTGTTTCGTCCCTTGCACTTTGTTCAGCTGCTTTTGGTATGGGTTGATGCCCGATACGCCAGATTGGTTAATTTTCACGTCTGTTGATCCCTCGCTTTCTTTTTTTCCGAATTTCTCATTTGATTATCCATTATATCGGTTTTTCAGAAAAAAAGTTAACAGCGGATTCATAGGCGGTTTTTATCAATTTTATTCACATGTCTTTTGCCGGCTAAAAAAGTTTTCTAGGTCTTATATACTATACTCTTTTTAATTTCTTTTATTCGCCGCATAATATGTCGTTTGCTTATCATGCTCTTGCTTTTTCGCTTCAAATGCTTCCTGACGCTGGATTTGCTCTAACTCGCTTTCAATGTCGCCCGTGCAATTTCGACATATTTTACCTTTATTAATAATAGCTCCGCAACGGTCGCATGGATAGCCGAGGTTCGGAAAATGGGCTGCATGGAGTCGGCCTTTTTTCATCCATTTATGGATAAGTGATTCACTTACTCCTGTCACTTCCACAACCCGTTCAATCGTAGCTGCCCGATTTTCCCGCTGGCGTAAAAATTTATATACGATCTCATACATTTGCTCTTCTTCTTTTGCACATTTTGGACAGACATCACGAAAAGTATTTTCCATATAAAGCTCGCCGCAACGCGAACAGTTAACGATTTCTCCCATATCTCGATACCTCCAACGATCTCTCAGATCCCCTGCCCTCTGGCCAGCGTGAGTGCCCGTACTTCCGCTGCCCCCGCCTGCTTTAATAGAAAGGCAGCTTGCCTGAGAGTAGAGCCTGTAGTATATATATCGTCGATAATAAGAATTTTTTTATGACAAATGGACGATTTTTCTCTAATCTGAAAAACTTGTGAAGACCGAAGGCGTTCCCTGCGTGACTTTTTTGACTGCTTCTCAGAGTGAAAGCGCTCAAGAATATGGAGGGTTTCGAGCCCTGCCTCTCGGGCCAGAGCCTCCGCCTGATTAAAGCCTCGTTCATAAAGTCTCTCTTTACTGAGCGGCACGCCAATCACAAGATCATGCACGATATTTTCTGCCGCTTTTTTTATTTCATTCGCAAATACTTTAGCGAGTATATAGTCTCCACGGTATTTAAAACGGGCAATAAATTCCTTCATCGCATCGTTATACGTATAGAGTGAATAATTACTGGCCAATGTATTCTGATAAAGCGGATCTTCTTCCCAGCGGAGACAATCGAGACAAACACCGTCCATAACAAAAGCTGGATCAAGCATGGCTAGCGGACGAGAGCAGCTCCGGCAGCTTTCACCTGCTATTTTTTCAAAAGTCTGCCGGCATTCTTTACAAACGACAGGCGGCTCTTCCAGCCAGAAAAACTGGCGCCACCCTAAACTTCTACTCATTTCTTCAGCACATAAGAGACAAATGTTCACCTGTCCAGCCACCCCTTCTCTAATCCTTCTTTATTCATTTGGCGAATGTGACCGACTGCTTGAACGATGGCTTTTGTTTTCCCATAGTGGAAAAAGCGAACTTCTCCCTCCGGAAAGTCGGCGCTCCTGCCAGCACGGCCCGCAATTTGTACGAGCGCACTTTCGGTAAATATGTCATCTTCTGAGCCGATGACAGCCACATCAATATTGGGAAACGTTACCCCTCTCTCTAAAATTGTCGTTGACAGCAAGAGAGGCAGCTTTTGTTCACGCATGGAATTAACCTTTTCCTTCCTGTCAGGGTCTTCTGCATGAACGGCGTCAATCGAGGGATCGAGCTGTTGAAATAACGGGAGGGCCTGTTGCATGGAGTCAATATGCGGAAAAAAGAGGAGCGCCTGTTTCTTCGCTTGCAGGCGTTTCATCGCCCATTCCTTCACTTGGATAGGCAGTTTCCCTTTTTTAATGGCTTTTTTCCAGTTTCCGCTCCAATTAAGTACAGGGACTGGCAGCGGCTGTCTGTGAAAGCGGGCAGGGATTTTCACGAATGGCCTTTTTCCCTTTAGACAGTCTTTTTGCCATGTTTCATGAGGAGTGGCAGTTAAATAGATGAGTGAAGAAGGAGATTTCCGAGCCTTTTGTACAGCCCGTTGCAAGGAGGGGTCATAAGAGTAGGGAAACGCATCCACTTCATCAACAATCATGACGTCGAATGCCTTGAAAAAACGAAGCAATTGGTGAGTAGTAGAAACAACGAGCGGGCTATGCAAGTGGCGATCGGAGCTGCCGCCGTACAAAGCGGCAACAGAAACATTTGGAAACACTTTTTGCAGGCGCGGGGCAAGCTCAAGAACAACATCCGTCCGCGGTGTGGCGATGCACACTCGCTTGCCCGCAAGCAGCGCTGACTCAATCCCAGCAAACAGTACTTCTGTTTTTCCAGCTCCACACACCGCCCAAATCAGCTGTTCTTCATCATCCTGAATTGCCTGAATGACTGCCTGCGAGGCAGCGGACTGTCCCTCTGACAGCTGGCCTATCCACTGAAGAACGCCGTCGCCTTCGTACGGCGGCTCAGGACCTGTCCAATAAATGAGCCGAGAGCAGCCAGCAACACGTCCCATCATGAGACAGTGGCGGCAATACGGACAAATTGTTCGGCAGCGGGCACAGGGAAAAACGGCAAACCGCTCTTTTTTATTATTCCCGCAGCGTTCACAGTAAAAATATTGATGTTTTTTTGAAATGCCGGGAAGCTTCTGAATATGCGAAGAAACTGGCAGAAGGAAAGGAACTTCTTCTTCAAGGAGGAGGCGGCCGGAAAGAAAGGAAACCAGCGAAGAGGATATATTTGAGGAACTCATCATTTCATCTCCTTATTGGTAGAGTTTCTTCTATTATATATGACTTCTTATTTAAAGGGGGCTTTTTTCCCTTTTAAACAAGTACATACTTATACTATCATGTAAGTTGATCTTTTCCATTAGCTTCCTATGATAAGGAATTGCTAATATGATATAATGTCAAGGGTTAAAAATTCCATCGGGAAAGGGGAAATTATGAAAAAATTACTAGCGAGCCTGACCGTGATCGTTTTGTTTTTTACGTTAACGGTTCAAGCGTCTGCTCAAGTATTCAATGATGCCAAGAATCATTGGGCTGCGAAAGAAATCCAGACGCTTGTCGATGCCGGTGTCATTAACGGCTATCATGATGGAACATTCCGGCCAGATGCTCAAGTAACAAGAGGACAGTTTATTGCATTTTTGGTTCGGGCCTTGGATCTGCCACCCGGGGATTCTGCTTTCAAGGATGTTCCTTCCGGCAGCAATTTATATAAAGACATTGCAGCAGCGAAAAAAGCGGGGCTACTTTTAGGAAATGCCGAGGGCTATGCGCTCGCCAATGATCCGGTCACACGTTCGGATGTAGCTGTTATGCTTGATCGGGCCATGCAGCTAAAAGGAGAGTACCCAACAAAAGCTGCACTCACGTATAAGGATGCAGCAGATATTACCCGGTACGCCTATGAATCTGTACAGCGCATGACTCATTACGGACTCATTAAAGGAACAGCAGATAATTATTTTTTACCGAAGAAAATTGCTACACGCGGTGAATCAGCCGTGTTTGTGTATCGATTGATGGAAAAGCTTGATTTATTCTCTGGAAGCAAAGATCCGATTACGATTCCTAAGCCGATCGATTCCTCAGAGGTTGTCGTTCCAGTCAATGACTACCAATATATTAAAGTAAGAATGAATACACGCGGTGTGCCTCTTACATACAATAAGCGTACGACAGATGTGCACATTCGCTCGACAGACTATCATTATTACTATCATATGGGGAACGCCTCTAAGCCGCTTGGCTCCTTGAGAGTGACGCTGAGGAAGCTGGAGAATGGCGATGTATTCGTCTTTACAAAATTCATCCATAACGGCGACAACACGTACTCTGCCTCGGTCATTGTGCCATTCCAGCAGTCGAATAGCTATTCACTGGCTAAATATAATACGTTCGGCCAGGTAGATCAAAAGCATGACGATACGTTCGGCGTTGATAAAACGTCGCATCCAGTCGGCATTTTATCAGTGAAAAAAGGCAATACGGTGGTCAATGAAATGATGATCGGCAAAAACTACATTTCTCTTGATCGCCAAACGAATTATGCCAATGGACAACGCTCTGTTCTCCGTGAGCTGCTCAATGAATATGAAAGCCATCAAGTATACACGGATACTGAGCGAAACCTTGTCACTACCCATGTAAATATGTCTGTTAAAGGAAAAGCGGTTTCTGAAAATTGGGTATTGCTTTCCGACAAACGACTGTTTGCCGATAACAACAATCGAGATGAGTGGTTTAAGCGATCGATTAAAGAGTATACGTCGATTAATAACTGGTTAACGGCGGATGGAGCTTATACAAAGCTGCCATGGTCGATTGAACCTGGTTACAAAATGGGATACGGACGTAATATCGGCCGATTGCAGGGAGGCATTTATTTAACAGCTTACGAAGGGAACAAAGAACGTTACTTTGAAGACCTTGTAGTAAATGCTATTGCCGATCTTGATGTTTTCTCTGGCGGAATAATCTCTGCAGGCAAGACACCGATTTTCAAAACGGAGTATACGAGCACCTGGCTTAAAAATGCTTATGGAACGACCGCTCCTTATGTGGATACGCGCCATAATGAAAATGCTGCGCTATTCTTGAAAAACGCCGCAGAAAGCCTGAATATTCCGCAACTGTCTGAAGCGAATCTTCGCTATGCGGATTTTCTCGTGAAGCAAAAGGAAATCGGCAACATTATTCAAGTCACATCATCTAGTCATTTAATTGCTGACTATTATGCAAAAGGCAGTCAAAAAACACACGTATCGCTTAACCATGCTTTAGGCGAAATGAGATTTCTACTAGAAACATATAAACAGACGAAAGATCCGACGTATTTAAAAACAGCCCGTGAGTTAAAAGCGGGGATTGAAAACCTTTACCCACGATGGATCCGCTCCAACGGCGATTTATGGTATCAAGTAAACGGCAAGCTGCAATTTACTGGCAATGACTATGATTGGCTGACATTAATGGACTTGCTGCTTTCACAAACAGCTTTTGAGGAAAACGGCATAGGGCGCAGTACGATTTTCGATGCGATGATCCGCTCTAAAGCTCAATATCTGGTTGATAATAATATCCCTATTAAGTCGCAAATTATCATGCTTCTCGAACAGCAAGGATTTGGTGATATCGTTAAACCTATTTCTGCAAGCTCAAAAGAAAAGAAGGCAAAGCTCGATCTTAATGAATTGCCAAAAGATGAATTAGATTTGCTTGCTGAGTAAGCAAAAAGCTCTCCCTTAAGAGAAGGGAGAGCTTTTTTCATTGCTGCGTTATCGGCTTTGAAAAGCAACCTTTAAACCGAGTGCAATGTAAATCGTTCCAACAATTTTTCCGCTCCAACGGCCTATCCAGGAAATCCGTTTGATCAATTTTCCGAGCGGCCGTATGCCTACAGCAATCAGCGTGGTATAGGTAATGCTCATCAGCACAAAGATTAAACCGAGAACTAAAAACTGGATGATCGGTGTTCCCTGTTCAGGATGGACAAACTGCGGCAAGAACGCTAAGAAGAAAAGAGCTGTTTTAGGATTGAGCACTTCAGCGACGATAGCTTGACTGTATACACTCAGCGTTGAAACAGGAGTCGCTGCAGGTGCCGCTGCATCAGCTGATTTTTCCAATATGGCTTTAATTCCCATGTAGAGCAAATAAGCGGCTCCTGCTAGTTTAACGATATTAAAAGCAAGCGCAGACGTCATCAGGATAGCAGACAGCCCTACAGCTGCGCACACCGTATGAATAAAATCACCAGTGGCAATGCCTGCCCCTGCCATAATGCCTGCTTTTTGGCCTCCCTGCGCTGTTCGGGTAATTGTAAGAAAAACAGCGGGCCCCGGGATTAAAAAGAGACCGATAACGACCACTACAAATGTACTCAGAGTTGAAATGTCAAACATAAAACTCCCCCCTCTATTTTTCATAGATCACAAACCTGTTAGCTGCTTGTTTGTTTTACCGGAACAATAAAGTTTATGAAACAAGAAGTTTTATTTAAGATCAAAAAGGAAGGCTTATTCTCCAAAGATTCATTTTATCGTCTGAATCCACGCTTTTATTAGCCAAACAAATTAATCTCGCTTCTTCGTCCAGCCAAATCCAAGGGCGCCTTCGCCAAGATGAGTGCCGATAACAGGCCCGAAGTAACTGATGGAAAATGAGGCATTAGGAAAACGCTCCTCCAGCTCTCCGATCCAGCGGCGAGCTTCCGTTTCTCTGTTAGCATGAATAATGACGGCTTCCAGCGGCTCACCTTTTTCGTAGTCTTCTTCAAATAGGTCCGCCACCCGCTTCAGTGCTTTTTTGCTCGTGCGGATTTTTTCAAACGGAACAATAACTTTGTCCACGAACTGAAGCAACGGCTTAACCTGTAAGAGCCCGCCGATCAAAGCTTGCGCACTGCTTAGACGGCCGCCGCGCTTCAAATGGTTCAAGTCGTCTACAACAAAATATGCTTTAACGGACGACCGCATTTTTTCCAGCTCTTGAATAATATCATCCGGCCCTTTCCCTTCACGGGCGAGTTCTACGGCTCGAAGTACATAAAATCCTTGGGGGCCGCAACTAATTTCTGAATCAAAAGAGCGAACCGTTAGCCCCTCCACCAGATCGGCCGCTGCGAGGGATGTCTGGTAAGTACCACTAATCCCGCTTGATAAATAAACACCTACCACTGCCTCATACCCTTGCTCTAGCAGCTGTTCATACAATTTAACAAACTCGCCAATAGGCGGCTGTGTCGTTGTCGGCAGCTTTTCTTGCGTGCGGACGACTTCATAAAAGTCCCCTGCTTGAATATCTACTTCTTCTCTATAAGTCTCCTGCCCAATAACCACACTTAATGGGATCATATGTATATGCAACTGGTCACGCAACTCTTTCGAAAGATAGCTGGTGCTGTCCGTTACAATTGCCGTTTTCATAAAGTTCACCTGCCTTGTTCATAATATTAAAGCTTCAGAGTGTAGACGAAGTCTATTTTCCATTCTATCAGCTTGTAGCTTGCAATAAGCTTTTCTTCTATTCTATTAGATATACAGTGGATTTGCATCTCTTTTCAGTAAAAACCAAAAACGGCTATTCCCTAAATTGGAACAGCCGCTTATTAAGCAGTTTTTATTTTTTTGGCACCATGTGAATCGCCTGGCCAATAAGGCCTTCAGCCGATTCAAGCAATCCTTCATTGAAGCTTGGGTGCGCGTAGGCCGGAAATTTCACATCTTCCTCTTTGGCAGCCATTTCAAGCAATTGGACAAACGTGCTGGATAGCTCAACTGCTCCTTCGCCGATCATGTGAATTCCAAGGACGATTTCATTAGAAACATCAGAAATCACCTTAACAAAGCCATCTTTTTTACCAGTAATCATTGCATAGCCATTGCCACCAAGGGCAAACTGGCCCACACGAATATCTATTCCGAGTTCGCGTGCCTGCTGTTCAGTTAAGCCAGCTGAGGCAATCGGCGGAACGGAATGAACGATC
This sequence comes from Pseudobacillus sp. FSL P4-0506, assembly GCF_038003025.1. NCBI lineage: Bacteria > Bacillati > Bacillota > Bacilli > Caryophanales > Bacillaceae > Pseudobacillus > Pseudobacillus sp. FSL P4-0506. The sequence goes on along the minus strand of NZ_JBBOOI010000001.1, from coordinate 1,058,429 downwards.
GTTGGAAGAAACGTCAAATCGACTTCCGGCTTGCCGCCAGCAATTGCTTCCACTGCCGCCTTTCCTTGCTTGATCGCTTTCACCGCTAAAAGCGGCCCCTCAGTAACGTCGCCAATCCCATAGATGGAAGGAACCGAAGACTGCATGTTTCCATTCACCTTCACAAATCCTTCAGACGTTTGCTCAACACCAAAGCGGTTGATCCCTAAGTCCTGAACGTTTGGCTGGCGGCTGCCGGCCACAAATAAATGAGAGCCTGTTACTTCTTCTTCTTTCTCGCCGGCAGTAAACATTACGCGTACGCCGTCTTCTGTTTCTTCTGCCGACTGAATCACTGCTTCTTTGATCGCTTTGATTTTCTTTTTCTTCAACAATCGGTTCAATTCTTTAGTGATGGACTCATCAAATGGAAAAGCAGCTGCCTGTTCCAAAAGGATGGTCACCTTAGCTCCTAAAGCGTGAAAACTCGTCGCTACTTCTAAAGAAATATAGTCGTTGCCATAGACGATCAAATGCTCAGGCAGCTCTTGTAAATCAAACATTTCATGAGAAAGCAAAATGCGCTCGCTATTTTTTGGTAGACCTTGGGGTAAAACTGGCGTACTTCCTGTGGCGATAATCGCTTGTTTGAACACATAAATATCAAACTGGTGGCCATTTTCGACACCGACACGGTCTTCTGCAATCAAACCTGCTTTTCCTTTTAGCACTTCAACCTTATTGGCTTTACAAAGAGCTTCCACACCTTTTCTCAATTGTTCAGTCACTTTCGACTTGTAAGAGACCAGCTTTTCTAAATCAAACGTGCCGTCTCCTGTCGGGAGTCCAAGCTCTTTCATATGAGCCGTTTCCGCCTGCTTTTTCGCAGCATATGTAAATACCTTAGAAGGAATGCACCCTTTATTTAAGCAAACACCGCCGAGATCAGCTTGCTCAATTAATGTCACTGGCAAGCCGAGCTGTGCAGCCCGGATCGCTGCACTATAGCCGCCCGGGCCGCCGCCGATAATAATAAGATCTCTTTCCTGACTGATTTCCCCAACAACCATTTATATCATCTCCAGCATCAATTTGTTCGGCTGCTCAATTAAGCTGGCAAACCGGTTCGTGAACGCAACAGCGGTTGCTCCATCAGCGACGCGATGGTCAAATGACATGGATAATGTCATCATGTGACCAATCACGATTTCATCCTTTTCGTTCACAATCGGTACTTTTTTCGTCTTATGGAAAGCAATTAATGCTGTTTCTGGATAGTTGATAATCGGCGTCGCACCGATACTGCCAAGCGGTCCAACATTGCTGACAGTAAATGTGCTATTTTGAATGTCCGCCGGTGCTAATTTTCCGTCTCGTGCTTTCTCATTCAAGCGCTTAATATCATCATGAATCGTTTTGATTGATTTTTTATCGGCATCGTGAACAACAGGAACAATTAAGCCATCTTTTGTATCTACAGCCATACCGATGTGATAATTTTTCTTCAACAAAATCTTTTCATTTTCTTCATCAAGTTCTGCATTGAATATCGGGAAGTCTTTTAAAGCGATCACTAGGGCTTTTATGAAAAATGCGGGCACCGATACCGATACACCTGCCTCTTTTAATTCCTCGCGCAGCTTAAGCAGGTTTGTCATATTCACTTCATCGAAGTGCGTGACGTGCGGAATAGTGAAAAGTGATTTTGTCATCTTTTTCGCAATTTGCTTGCGCATGCCCCGGAATGGAATTTCATCAGGCGTTGTTTGTTGTGCGGAGACAGGTGGTTCATTTGTCGAAGCGGCTTCTTGCTGTGGCTGCTGTTCTCCTTTTATGAACCGGTATACATCTTCCTCTGTTACCCGGCCCGACGGATCAGATGGTGTCACATCCTCAATATTAATATTGTGATCGCGAGCAATTTTACGTGTATAAGGAGTGGCTAGTACACGGTTAAAAGAAGCAATAAATGTCTTTTTCTCTTGCTTCTTTTCAGCTTGCATTTCTGCTTTTTCTGCTGGCTTTGCTTCAGCAGCAGCTGCCGGGCTGCCCTCTCCTTCAATATAAAGTAGCGTCGTGCCAACCTGGACCGTTGTTCCTGTATCAATAACGATTTCTTTCACTGTACCGGCCCCCGGCGACGGCAATTCCGCCACCATCTTATCAGTCTGCACTTCAACAAGCGGCTGGTCAGCCGTTACCCGATCTCCTGGTTTGACAAGATAATGAAGAATTTCGCCTTCTGTCATCCCTTCTCCAATATCATGAAGTTTCACCTCTAACACATCGTTTCCCCCTTTATTTAAAAGTGTAAGGCGTCCGCTTAGCGGCGACAAGCATAAGACAAGCTGGCTAGAAGGCTGCTTTTTTGCCTTCTGGACAGATTGGCTTATGACCTCGAGCCGCTGACGCCTGAAGCTGGATAGTTATAAAAGTGTGAGCGCCTGTATTGGCCCGACAAGCACAAAGCAAGCTGACTGGAAGGCTGCTTTTTTGCCTTCTGAACAGATTGGCTTATGACCTCGAGCCGCTGACGCCTGAAGCTGGATAGTTATAAAAGTGTGAGCGCCTGTATTGGCCCGACAAGCACAAAGCAAGCTGACTGGAAGGCTGCTTTTTTGCCTTCTGAACAGATTGGCTTATGACCTCGAGCCGCTGACGCCTGAAGTTAAATAATAGAAAAACAGAAGGCGCCCGGTTCGTGGCGCCTTAAGCCGGACAATTAAAAATGAACAACTTTTTCAATACCTTCCAAGACACGTGCCGGCGTTGGAAGAAAATCCTCTTCAAGAGCGAAGAATGGAACAGGCACATCAAAGCCAGTAACACGCTCAATCGGTGCCCGTAGATATAAGAAAGAGGTATCATTAATAATGGAAGCAATGTCATTGCCCAGCCCGCCTGTTGAGTGAGCTTCATGTACGATCACGGCCCTGCCTGTTTTTTGTACAGACTCGGCAATAATGTCACTGTCGATTGGATAGAGTGTACGCAAGTCAATGATTTCACAGCTGATGCCTTTTTTCTCTGCTTGTTCAGCTGCTTTTTCGACGACTGTCATCATCGCTCCCCAAGCAATTAATGTTACATCTGTTCCTTCTTTTACCTTTTTCCCTTTGCCGATTTCAACTGTGTATTTGCCAGTCGGCACTTCTTCCCTCTTAGCACGATAGCTCTTCATCGGCTCCAGCATGAGCACAGGGTCCGGATCTTCCATCGCTGCGATGAGCAATCCTTTTGCATCGTAAGGAGTGGACGGACAAACAACTTTAATTCCCGGCATATGGGTAAACAGTGTTTCTGTGCTATCAGAATGGATCTCCGGCGAGCGGATGCCGGCTCCATATGGCGCACGAATGACCATTGGCACGGTAAAGTGGCCCATCGTTCTCATTCGAATCCGGGATACATGTGTCATAATTTGTTCGTAAGCCGGATAAATAAAGCCGAGAAACTGAATTTCAGCGATTGGTTTAAATCCATTTACCGCGAGACCAATGGACGTTCCGATAATACCCGCTTCTGCCAGCGGTGTATCAATCACACGATCAGCACCGAATTTTTCCTGAAGTCCTTCTGTCGCCCGGAATACTCCACCGTTTTTCCCGATATCTTCCCCAAGAATCATGACGCTGTCATCTGTTTCAAGCAATGTGTTCATGCCATCATTTACAGCCTGCACGATGGTCAAAAACTGAGTAGTCTCTTTCTTTTGCGGTATATCTCTTACTTCCATTTCCATTGCCATTTTACCCCCTCCTCAAATGCGCGAGATAGGATTCTTTCTGGTCAGCGAGCTGAGCTGGCATTTCCGCATATACATGATCAAACAAATCTTCGACATTGGCCTTCGGATAACTCTCCATTGCTTCAACAGCCGCTTCTACTTCTGCTTTAATCTTTTCGTCTATTTCAGCGATCCATGCTTCATCCCAGTAACCGTGATTTTTCATGAAGCGCTCCATGCGTAAGAGCGGTTCTACGATATGCTTGCCCTGGTCTTCCGGACGGTATTTTGTCGGGTCATCAGCCGTGGTGTGCGCGCCTGTGCGCCAAGTTACCGCTTCAATTAATGTCGGGCCGTTGCCGCTGCGGGCATGATCGAGTGCCTTCTTCACTTCAAAGTAAACAGAGAAACAGTCATTGCCATCAATGCGTACCCCCGGCATTCCATATGCGACGGCTTTTTGAGCGATCGTTTCGGAATTCATCTGCTTTTCAATTGGCACAGAGATCGCATAACGGTTGTTTTGGTTAAAAAAGATAACCGGCACTTTAAAGACGCTGGCAAAATTCAGCCCTTCATGGAAATCTCCCTCTGACGTAGCTCCGTCACCAAAGTAGGCGATAGCTGCATTTTTCGTTCCTTTGCGCTTTTCAGCCCAAGCCGCGCCTGTTGCATGCGGCAGCTGTGTCGCAATCGGTACAGCCGGTGGAAAAATGTTTTTCCCTTCCGGCGGCACGCAGCCTTCTACCCGTCCATTCCAATAAAGATAAGTTTTAGCCATATCAGCGCCAAAAGTAAGCTTTGCTCCATGGTCACGATAAGTTGGAAACATCCAGTCGTCTTCGCCAAGTGCCAGCGCACTGCCAACCTGAGAAGCTTCCTGTCCTTCAAATGGTGCATAAGTGCCGAGGCGCCCCTGACGCTGTAAGCTAATCGCTTTTCTATCAAACGTTCTAATTCTATGCATATGGTAATAAAGCTGCTTTACGAGCTGCTCATCCAGTTGCTCCTGATAAGAAGCATCTACCAAATTTCCTTCATCATCAATGATTCTTTTGATTGGATATTGAGTCTCCATGATAGCCTCCCCGAACAATATTAGTTGCGAATATCCCATTTTGGCTTAACAGAAGAAGTGAAAAAGCTGTTTCGTCTGCCTCTTGCTGCCATTCTCTGCTCACACATTCTGTTGGCGGCTTCCATTGTTGTTACCCGATCTAGTTCAGCTTGCTGATATACTTCTAGAATGGCATCATAAATGTGCTTCGTTTTAGCAAGTACACGCTCTTTATTCACCCCATATAATTCATCTGCTACTTGAATAAGACCGCCGGAGTTAATGATGTAGTCTGGAGCGTAAAGGATCCCTTTGTCTGCAAGCTGTCTTCCATGATCTTCCGTCAGCAATTGATTGTTAGCTGAACCAGCGATGGCTTTCACTTTGAACTGCTTCATCGTTTCATCATTGACGACTCCACCAAAAGCACAAGGAACAAACACATCCGCTTCCTGAGAGTAAATGTCATCGCTGGCTACTACAGTGACAGAACCCGGTGTTGATTTTGCTTTTTCCTGGATCGCCCGCAGGCTTTGTTCATTAATGTCTGTCACAAACAAATCAGCCCCTTCCTCCAGCAAGCCTTCTGCTACTTTGTAGCCCACTTTGCCAAGCCCTTGAATGGCATAAGTGATGCCACCGAGATCATCTTTGCCAAACAGCATTTTGTTCGTTGCTTTAATTCCGTACAGAACACCCATCGCCGTTGGAATCGAAGAATCGCCGCCACCGCCATAAGCTTCCGGCACACCGACGATGCAATTGGTTTCTTTCATCGCGTGAATGAAGTCCTCCATGTTCGTTCCCATATCCGTTCCTGTGTAAAAGCGGCCGCCAAGAGAATCGACGAACTGTCCAAAAGCCCGGAATAATTCAGGGGATTTATCCTTTTGCGGATCGCCGATAATCACTGCTTTTCCTCCGCCGAAATCTACATCAGAAGCCGCACATTTATAACTCATTCCTTTGGAGAGACGAAGAGCATCTTCCAGAGCATCCTCTACACTGTTGTACGGCTGCATGCGGCAACCGCCAAGCGCCGGCCCGAGTGTCGTGTCGTGAATCGCGATAATGGCCTTTAACCCTGTTGCCGGGTCGTTGCAGAAAACAACTTGTTCGTGCTCAGACATTTTGTCAAAAAGTGTGAAATCTTCTGTAATGGAGGTTTTTTTTACTAGACTCATATTCAATCCCTGCTTTCATTATGAATAGTTACATCTTCTTATGCGGCCGCGAAAAAAACGCTAGCCTCGTTGTCATTTTTTATTTTTTGTAAGCCCTTTCACAAAGGCGTCAAACAGCTGATTTATAAACATATTATTTACTTTAATTATAAAAGGTTAAATTACATATATATATATCAATGTGATTGAATTTTCAGACCTTCATTTACTTTTCGAATGTATTTTTTATTATTCCTATTCATTTTGTAAAACACTTTCATTTCCAGAAATGACAGCCATAAAAAAACCTCTTTCTGTATATGAAAGAGGCTTCAACACGCAAACAACTTTTTACTTCTTACCTGCTAGTTTATCCACAGTCTTATTTACGGCCATTCCTGTTCGTCGTCCGAGGGCAAAATAATCTTTTCAGGAACCGGGGACTTCAGTACGATGGACGTATGAATAATGCCGTATCGGATTAAATAATCAATCAGCTTATTCAAATGCTCCATATCGTTGACCGCTGCTTTTAATAAGTAATTGACTGTGCCGGTCAAACGGTGACACTCGATAATGTCCGGGTGTTCAAGCGTCATTTGTTCAAATTCATCATAAGGAACTCTTACCTCACTCACCTGGATAAATAAAAGAATGTTGCGGCCGACAGCATTGGGAGATACTCTTGCGCTTATCTTGTCTATCACCCCTTTTTCCATTAGCCTCGTAAATCGTTCGGCTACGCTTGGCCGACTAAGGGATAACTTCTTCGATAGATCGCTTAATGTAATTCTTCCGTCCTCTTGAAGAATTTTCAAAAGTTGAATATCTGTCTCATCCATGCTTTCACCTTCAAACGTTTGATTTCACTCTATTCTTCTGCTTTTTCCGGCCTTTACTGCTTATATTAAATGATGCCGAGCACATCCAAGTAAACAATGATAATAGCAATTGGCGCTAAATATTTAATTAATAAGAACCAAGCTGAGAAAATCTTCTTTCCGATAGATGACCCCGAAGAAATCTCTTCCAACAATCTTTGCTTCGGAATCTTTAACGGAACAAAAATAGCAATTAACAAAGCGCCGAGCGGCATTAGCAAGTTGCTGACGAGAAAGTCGGCTGCATCAAAAATTGATTTATTAAAAATTAATACATCACTCCACACGCCAAAAGACAAAGCGGACGGAACACCGACGATAAAAATAAGCATTCCAATAATCCAAGAAAATTTCATACGCTTGCTGTCATTCCCTTTTGCCAACACAGCGACGATAATTTCCAGCATGGAAAAGGCCGATGTTAATGTTGCAAATAAAAATAGAACTAAAAAGGCAATTAGAAAGACTACGCCAAATGGAATTTGGTTAAAGACCGTCGGCAATACGTTAAACAGTAAAACTGGACCTGCATCCGGCTTTAATCCGAATGAGAAAACAGCTGGGAAAATAGCCAGTCCCGCTAAAATAGCGACGAGCAGGTTCAATACAACGATGGAAATAGCCGACTGCGGGATGCTTTCTTTTTTAGATAAGTAGGAGCTGTATGTGACCATGACTGATACCCCAACACTTAGCGCAAAGAAAGACTGTCCCATCGCAAACAAAATCGTTTCCGATGTAATCTTTGATAGATCAGGCTTCAAGAAAAACTCAATGCCTTCCATCGATCCGTCTAGTGTGACAGAGCGTATAATGATAAGCAAGAATAAAATAAATAAAGCAGGCATCATAAACTGGCTGGCCTTTTCAATTCCTGCTGTTACTCCTTTAGAGACAACATAAATGGTAATGACCATAAAGAGAAACTGAGCAAAGACAGACAAGAATGGACTGGAAATCGTTTCTCCAAATAAAGAACCATACTGGGCTTCTGTCAATCCACTTAAATCTCCAGTCAATCCTTTAAAAATATAAATTAATATCCAGCCGCCTACCACGCTATAAAACGATAATAAAACGAAGCATGTGAAGATGCCGAGTCTGCCAATAAAATGCCAGGACGAATTCGGCGCCAGCTCCTTATATGATTCAATTGCATCTTTTTGCGTACTTCTACCGACAATAAATTCCCCGATTAAAAGCGGCAGTCCGACAAGAAGCGTAAAGAGGATAAAAATTAAAAGAAAAATTCCTCCCCCACTCGTTCCAGCTACATAAGGGAATTTCCAGATGGCACCAAGCCCAATAGCTGAACCTGCGGCTGCCAAAATGAACCCTAGCTTAGACGACCATTGTTCTTTTTGTTCCATTTTTTCACCCCATAAAAGTTGTTGAAATCAGAAAACGCTTACATTATTTTTTCTTTAATATTACCCTTTTTATGTATAACGTTATTCCAACGTCATTTTACCAATCGGTAATAGATGAGTCAACAATGTTTTTAGAAAAGTCTTTCTCTTCCAAAATTACAGCATTTTCTCGATAAAAAAAGAGAGCGGCTAATCCCCTCTCCAATGAAAAGCTTTTTTAAGAAAATGATTTCACTTCTCACAGTCGTGCACCTGAACATATTACCACGGATGACCCTTGCCGGCAATAGGAGGTGCTGTTTATTTTCCCGCTCGTGACCTCACTTCTCTTAGTTCCTGCGCCGAGCGATTCAACTGTTCATCCGCCTCTTCCACCATTCTTTCAAGCAATTCTTTTACAGTCGGAACATCTTCAATCAGACCTGCAATTTGGCCGCTATTAATAAAGCCGTTTTCCATATCGCCTTCCATCGCCCCTTTGACATGCTTTTCTTCAGACGTCCATTCCGCGTATTGTTCAAGCGTCATTCCCGCCTGCTCCTGATCAGTTAATTGCTTGGCATAAGGTGTTTTCAAAATCCGTCTTACCCGCCCTACGCTGCGTCCAAAAATCGTTGTCTCTGTATCGCCTGCTTGCACCAGATTGTTCTTGTATACTTCATGAAAGGGCGCTTCCTTCGTTGCAATAAGCCGTGTCCCCATTTGCACACCACTCGCGCCAAGCATAAGAGCCGCCGCCAATCCTTTGCCGTCGCCAATTCCTCCTGCCGCAAGCACCGGCACGTTCACATGCTTCACAATTTGCGGAATGAGCGCAAAGGTTGTCAATTCGAGGCTAGAGTTGATTCCTGCCGCTTCAAAGCCTTCTGCCACAAGAATGTCCGCTCCCGCCGCTTCTGCTTTTTGCGCATGCTTCACAGATGCAACAAGCGCAATCACTTTTATCCCATGGTCATGCAGCACCGGGATAAGCGGAGCCGGATTGCCAGCTGACAACGATACAACGGGTACGTTATGCTGGATAACCAGGTCAATCAGTTCCTTTGTATAAGGCGACACGCTAATCGCGATATTCACCGCAAAATTTTTATTCGTGCGCTGCTTTGTTTCTAGAATAATTTTTTCCACTTCGTCAGGGGGCATTGTACCACAGCCAATCGTGCCCAGCCCGCCCGCTTCTGAGACAGCAGCCGTCAACTGAGCATTGCTAATATTGCCCATTCCCCCTTGAATAATGGGATAGTCAATCTGGAGCAATTCACAAACGTCTATCATTTTTTCTCCTCCTCTTAAAAGAAATGTTATAATAAATAAAAAAGAAAAACAATTGCGTAAATTCATATTTGGAGGGTATGCCATGATTGTTACATATAACGGAAAAAATCCGCAGCTCGAAGAAAACGTATTTATTGCACCTGGTGCTTATCTTATCGGAGATGTGCATATCGGTTCGGAATCAACCATTTGGTTTAATGCTGTACTGCGGGGGGATGAGGGCACCATCACGATCGGCAAGCGGTGCAGCGTTCAGGATAACTCAACGATTCACTTGTATGAAGGAGCGCCGGTAGTCGTTGAGGATGAAGTAACGGTCGGCCATAATGTTATTTTACACGGCTGCAAGATAGGAAAACGCTCCATTGTCGGCATGGGCTCAACCATTCTTGACCATGCAGAAATTGGAGAAGAGTGCATCATTGGCGCCAACACTTTAGTTCCAAGTGGCAAAAAGATTCCTCCCCGCTCGCTCGTCGTCGGTTCACCCGGAAAGGTCGTTCGCGAACTAAGCGACAAGGATTTCGAGCTCATTCAGCTATCCATTGATACTTACGTCCAAAAAGGCTATGAATTCCGAGAAACTTTTAAAGAAAAGTAATGGATCTTCTCACGCGCCGAGACATCATTAAAAGCATCTTTTCTGACATTTTATCCGTAAAAAAGAAAGGTGCTCTGCACCTTTCTTTTTCATTTAATTCACGATATATGGATGATCAGCAGCGTCATACGACTTGTCCTTGCGGCGCATATCATTGTCTTCACGGAATACTTCCTCGAAAAACCGGCTGGCTGGTTCAGCAAGCAATTTATAATACTGAGCGAATAAAAGAGCCGCATGATCGCCATTCCACATAGACGGCAGCAGTTCTTTCGGAAGCCCAGGATCGGTAAAAAGAAACTTGCGGTATTCATGCACAAGATTCGTCCGCTCAACAAAACACTCAGCATCGGTCATTTGTCCACTTGCCATGGCACTTTGATGAACAATATATCTTTTGCTGTATGTAGAAATAAATTCTTCATACTTACCTTCAATTTCATCAAGCGGCCAGCTTTTTTCAACAAGCGCACGGTCTTCCTGCGGTCCTTTATAATCTGCGACAAAGAAATCGACATAGGAACTAATATCGTATTTCTCTACAAGCATTTTCACTTCTTTTTCAAGGTCATTTGGTGAAATCCAACATCCGTTGGAAAAGCTGCCGAAACCGCTCCACAAGAGCTCTTTGCGCAATTCATCGCGAATTTGCCGCTTCTCCTCAGGAATGGTATACATCAGCATGCGCCATTTGCCATCCCACTCGTGCGCCTTTAATTTAAAAATCCGGCGGGCGGCTTCTTCCATGCGCACTTCTCCACGTGGTGTCAGAAAATAATAGCTTTTATTTCCTTTCTTCTCCGATTGGATCCACCCCTGCTTCACCATTCGTGAAACGGCCACACGAACGGACTGCTCATTATGGCCAAATTCTTTCAATACACGGATTAAGCTGCCGATCCATATCTTATTGCCGTAATGGCGAATGTAATCGCCATAAATCGTGAAGATCATTGATTGTGTATTCGCCATCTCTCCCACTCTTTCTTCTTTGATCGTCGTTGCATCACTTTCCTTTGATTCTCTTATTATAACGTGATATTGGAAAAATTACTTACTTTCCAATAAATTTTGGTGCTCTTTTTTCACTGAATGCCTGAAGCGCCTCTAAGCGATCTTCTGTCGGAATCGTGAGTTCGTACGCTTTCGACTCAATAGCAAGTCCTGTTTGCAAATCGGTATTCATTCCTTGGATAATGGCATATTTGGCTTGCTTTAAGGCAACAGGTCCATTTTTCATCATATCGGCGGCAAGCTGTTCACAGGCAGTCATTAATTCTTCCTTCTGCACAACTTTTAATACTACACCGAGTGCTAAGCCTTCTTCAGCCGTAAATTTCTTGGCGGTAAAAATAAGTTCTTTCGCTTTCATTTCTCCTACCAATCTTGGCAAACGCTGTGTGCCGCCAGCTCCCGGGATGATCGCCCAGCTTGTTTCTGTAAGCCCCATCTGGACCCCCGCTGCCGCGATTGGGAAGTCGCAGGCGATCATCAATTCAAACCCGCCACCAAGCGCGTAGCCATTTACAGCAGCAATTGTCGGCTGTGGAAGGGCAGCAATGCTGTTAAAAACATCACGAATCGCTTTAACATTTCGGCGGACTTCTGTTTCTGTCAATGTTTTACGCTCTTTTAAATCCGCACCGGCACTGAATGCTTTTTCACCGGCACCGGTAAAAATTACGACCTTTACTTCCGGGTCAATGGAGATTTCATCGGTTACTTCTTGCAGGCGTTTAAGTGTCTCGTAGTTAAAACAGTTGAGAGCTTTTTCACGGTTAATCGTTACATAGGCAATGTTGTTTTCCTTTGTATATAAAACAGTCGACATGTTTCTTCTCCCTTTCTATCAAAAAAGCTGTCCAACGCCTGCCGCTGCTCTTCCTTTCCCTTAGCAGAAAAGAGCTCTGGCGCCTGAAGGACAGCCTGTTTATCGAGTGATCCTATTTATCCCAGATCGTAGACAAACGAAACGATTTCAATCAGCCTAAAAGCTTAGAAAATCGACTTTTCCTACAATCTTTATTATTCGTTTATATTTTCTACGATTGCAGCAATCCCTTGGCCGACGCCAATACACATCGTTGCCAATCCATATTTTTCATCGCGTTTTTTCATTTCATAAAGAAGCGTTGTTAAAATACGAGCGCCGCTTGCGCCAAGCGGATGGCCAAAAGCAATCGCCCCGCCGTTGACATTTACTTTGCTTTGGTCCAGCTCTAACTGGCGGATACATTCAAGCGATTGAGAAGCAAACGCTTCATTCAACTCAATAAGTCCCAGGTCGTCCACTGTCAAGCCAGCGCGTCCGAGTGCTTTTCTTGATGCGTAGATCGGTCCAAGCCCCATTACAGCAGGCTCTAGTCCCGCTGTCGCTCCTGTAACGTATTTGGCAAGCGGCTTCAAGTCCAATTCCTTCGCTTTTTCGGCGCTCATAATTAGCAAAGCAGAAGCTCCATCATTTACACCTGAGGCATTTCCAGCTGTCACTGTTCCATCTGCAAACAGTGGTCTTAGCTTGCCAAGCTTTTCAATAGTTGTATCTGGTCGCGGATGCTCATCCGTATCGATGACAATTTCATTCCCTTTGCGGTCTTTATATACGACTGGCACAATCTCTTCCGCAAAACGGTTTTCTTCCATGGCTTTTTTTGCGCGCTGCTGGCTTTCAAACGCAAATTTGTCCTGATCCTCACGGGAAATGTTATAACGCTGCGCTACATTTTCTGCCGTTTGCGGCATAGAATCTGTTCCGTACATTTCGTGAAGCTTTGGATTCGTAAAGCGCCAGCCAATCGTCGTATCTTGCAATTCCATGTTTCCACGCGGGAAGTCCTTATCCGGCTTTGCCATAACGAGCGGTGCGCGTGTCATGCTTTCTGTTCCCCCGGCAATAAAGATGTCCCCTTCGCCAACGGCAATCGCTCTCGCTGCATATATCACAGCATCAAGCCCTGAACCGCACAGACGGTTCACTGTCGTGCCGCCGACTTCCACTGGAAGTCCCGCAAGCAAAGCGGACATTCTCGCTACGTTACGGTTGTCTTCACCCGCCTGATTGGCATTGCCAAAAATGACTTCTTCAATTTGTTCAGGCGGAAGACTCGGATTTCTTTCAAGCAGCGCTTTAATAACAACGGCGCCAAGATCATCCGGTCTAACGTCTTTTAAAGCTCCTTTATATCTACCAATCGGTGTGCGGACTGCATCAACAATGACTACTTCTCTCATTTTTTTACCAACTCTTCCTTGTTCGTATAATCGTAAACGCCTTTTCCACTTTTACGGCCAAGTCTTCCCGCTTTCACATATTGTTCAAGAAGCGGTGCCGGACGGTACTTCTCGCCAAGCTTTTCATGCAAATATTTTAAGTTGTTCAAGCGGGCATCCAAACCAACAAGGTCAACCAATTCAAATGGACCCATTGGATAATTTAAGCCGAGCTTGATCGCTTTGTCGATCTCTTCCGGGGTACCGAGGCCTTCCTGTAGCATGTAAAACGCCTCGTTGCCGACTAAAGCACTGATCCGACTGGTTACGAATCCAGGAAACTCGTTAATAACGACTGTTTCCTTGCCCATTTTCTCGGCTACTTCTCTAATCACAGCTGCTGTTTCATCACTTGTTTCCAAGCCGCGGATAATTTCAACGAGAGGCATTTTATGTACCGGATTAAAAAAATGCATCGCGATAGTTTTTTCCGGGCGCTTCGCGTATGAAGCAATCTCTGTCGGGCTCATTGTAGAAGTATTCGTTGCAAAGAAGCAATGCTCCCGAGCATGCTCTTCAATCGTCTCAAACACTTGCTTCTTAATTTCCGCTTTTTCAGGAACAGCTTCGATAATTAAGTCAGCGGCAGCTGCCACTTGTGCCAGGTCGCTTTCATAGCTTAAATTCTTGCGCGCTTGCTCAGCAGCTTCTGCTGTAATCTTGCCGCGCGATAGGCCTTTTTCAAAAATCGAATCAATCTCCTGTTTCGCATTTTGCAAGGCCGCTTCATTAATATCTACTACTGTCACTGAGTAACCGCCAACGGCTCCCACATAGGCAATTCCTCTGCCCATCACACCGGAACCGACGACTCCAATGCGGTTGATCATGTTGTTCTCCCCCTTATGCGTGAAAACGGACAAGAGGCCTGAATGCCACCTGTCCGTCTTCATCAATAAATTAAACTCCTAATGGATTGATCGGACGGCTGCCATAGTAAGACAGGATGCTCTTCGTTTCTGTGTAGAGATCCAGTGACTCAATGCTTAGCTCACGGCCAAAGCCGGATTGTTTGTATCCGCCGAATGGTGTGCCCGGGAATGCAGAGAATGGACAGTTGACCATAACGATTCCTGCTTGGATTTGATTGGCTACCCGAGTTGCACGGGCACCGTCTTTTGTCCAGATTGCAGAGCCAAGGCCGAACTCTGTATCATTCGCCAGTCTGATCGCTTCTTTTTCATCCTTGAATTTCATTACGACAACAACTGGACCAAAGATTTCTTCTTTAACGACTTTCATGTCATGGTTCACATTTGCAATGACAGTCGGCTCATACCAGAAGCCATTCTCATAGCCTTCAGGCTGTGCTACATTTCCGCCGGCAAGAATTTCAGCGCCGTCTTCGATCGCAGACTTCACATAGCCGTCAATTGTGTCAAGCTGACCTTGGTCAATGATGGCACCCATGTGTGTTCCTTTATCAAATGGATCACCGAGTTTAATACTTTTTGCTTTTTCAACAAATTTGCTAACGAACTCATCATAGATATCTTCATGAACATACAGGCGAGAACGTGCTTCACAAGATTGTCCGCTATTATAGAAGATTCCGAATAATGAACCATCTACTGCTGCATCAATGTCCGCATCGGCAAATACAAGATTAGGAGATTTACCGCCAAGTTCAAGTGTTACGCGTTTTAATGTTTGAGAAGCTTTGGCCATAATGTCTTTCCCAATTGGTGTAGAGCCAGTGAAGGCTACTTTGTCTACTTGTGGGTGTCCTACTAAATAATCGCCTACTTCCGCTCCTGATCCCGGAACGATATTTACAACGCCTGCTGGAACGCCTGCTTCCTGACAGATTTCACCGAGGACAATCGTTGTCAGCGGAGTAAGGGATGCCGGCTTAACAATAACAGAACAGCCAACAGCAATAGCAGGGGCAATTTTCCAAGCAGCCATCATCATTGGATAGTTCCATGGAGTAATTTGCGCACAAACACCAACCGGTTCTTTTTCAGTATAGTTATGGAATTGTCCAGGAACATTGTTAACTGTGCCGCGGTGACCCACGATCGCTCCAGCATAAAATTCAAAGTCTTCAATCGCTTGCGTGATCTGTCCTTGAGCAGCGTGGATCGTCTTGCCTGTGTCAAGAATTTCAAGCTCAACAAGTTCATTAAAACGAGAACGCATAATCGCAGCAATTTTATTTAGCACCTGTGCACGACGACCTACAGGATACTTCTTCCATTTACCATTATCGAATGCTTCACGTGCTGCTGCAACTGCTTTTTCTGTATCTTCCTTTGATGCCTTTGCTACTTCAGCCACCAGCTCACCCGTTGCCGGATTGTATGTCTTGATCGTTTCACCTGTGCTGCTTTTTACTTTCTCGCCATTGATGATTAAATGATAAAAATCGCGTTTAATTGCTTCTTGTTCTACTTTTGTTTCTTGAGTTGTTGACATAGGTTCCACTCCCTTTATTTCCCTGAGAAAACAGGTTTTCTTTTTTGCATGAATGCTTCGACACCCTCGCGGTGATCAGCCGTTAATCCTGCTGTCCGCTGTCCTTGTGCTTCTTGCTCAAGGTAGTCTTCAAAAGAAAGCACAGAAGCGGCTTTCAATGAGCGTTTAATTAAGCCAATTGCTTTTGTTGGCATAGCGGCAAGGCGAGCCGCAAATGCGCTCACTTCGTCTGTGAATGTTTCTGCGGAAATCATCTGGTTGGCAAGGCCGAGCGCCACCGCTTTTTCTGCTGGCACTTTCTCTCCCAAAATCGATAATTCTGCTGCTTTTGCCTGGCCGACAAGCTGCGTGAGGAAATAAAGATTGCCTGAGTCAGGAATGAGTCCTACATGAACAAAGGCATTGACAAAGCTAGCTTTCTCCGAAACCAGTCTGAAATCACAAGCCAGCGCCAAGGAAAATCCTGCACCGGCAGCTACCCCATTAACAGCAGCCACAATCGGCTTTTCACATTGTCTGATTTGTTTAACCATTGGCCCATAATGTTTTCTTAAAATGTCACCATGGTCCATATTTTCATCTACTTCCGACAAGTCCTGGCCGGAGCAAAATGCCCGTCCTTCTCCTGTAATCACGATACAGCGCACCTCATCATCCTGTGAGGCAGCTTTGACCGCGTCTTTAATCTCGCGGTTCATTTGCGCTGTAAACGCATTCAGCTTGTCAGGCCTGTTTAAAAAGAGCCAGGCGACTCCGTCTTTCACGTCATAACGGATCGTTTCAAACATTCGACAAAGCCCCCTTACCTTCCTCTATAATTCGGTTTCCTTTTTTCGACAAACGCATTCATGCCTTCTTTTTGATCCTGCGAGGCAAACAACAAATAGAAATTTTTTCGTTCATACTGCATGCCTTCATACAGCGAGTAATCGACTGCCTTATTGACCGAATCTTTGATGAGCCGTACGGAAAGAGGCGGCTGTTTCGCAATTCTGCCTGCAAACTTCATCGCTTCTTCCATTAGTAGCTCCGGCGCGACAATTTTATTAATGACCCCGTGAGCAAGAGCAGCCTCTGCTGGAATCCGTTCACCTGTCCATAGCCATTCCAGCGCTTTCGTGCGGCCAACGAGCTTTGTCAGTCTTTGTGTACCGCCTGCCCCCGGCATGACACCGATCGACACTTCAGGAAAGGAAAACTCCGTGCCGGCTGCCGCGATCAATATGTCACAGCTGAGCGCTAGCTCGAATCCGCCGCCAAAGACAAACCCTTTAACAGCGCCGATAATCGGCTTTTTCACTAATGATAGCCTGTCCCAATCGGCAAACTGATTTAAAAGCTCAAGGCGGATCGGATCATCTTCTGCCATTTCATCAATGTCCGCACCAGCTGAGAAAGAATGTCCTTTTCCCGTCAACAAGATGGCAAGAACTTCTTCGTCACGGTCGAATGTCTCGATCGCTTCTACGATCTCACCGACCATTTTACGATTCAGCGCATTCAGTTGGCGGGGGCGGTTTAATTCAATAACCGCCGTGCCGCCCTTTACGGATGTTTCGATGAATTCAAAACGGCTCATTCTACTTCCTCACCAATCATTAATGTAACAAGATCACCTGCAAATCCCATTAAATCTTTTCCAGAAGCTTTTCCTTCATCTGAGCGCATGCCATTCTTTAAATCTTCCATGCTATCGTAAATCATTTCGCACATCAGATAATATTCTGCTTCTCCGCCTGTCATAACGGATTTATTAAATTTTGTTACTTTCATTTCACGAAGGCCCGGAATTTTTGCTGTAATCGGTCCATGAACATTAAAATAATGCTCGTCGAATGTTTCTTTATCTTTTGGTTGCTTATATAAAGCTACTACTTTTGCCACTGTGCATCCCTCCACTTTTACATCATTGTTGAAACAGGCTTCATTGCCTCAAACGGATTTTTACAGCTCTTACAATATAAGATGCTTCTGCAGGCCGTCGGTCCGAAAATGTTCTCCATTGTGACATAAGTAGACCCGCAATACGGGCAATCTACATGCCACGAACCATCTTCTTCAAAGTGCTTGGGCGGCGGGGCAATCCCGAACGCACGCAGGCCTTTATGACCTTCTTCTGTAATACGATCCGACGTCCATGGCGGATGAAAAACAAATTCTACGTCTACTTCTTCAACGAAAGAAAGTTCTTTCACAGCGCTGACTGTGTTCTTTTTAATAATTTCAAGTGCTGGACATCCTAAGAATGTTGGTAGAAGAACCACTTTTACGTGACTTCCTTCAGCGCTGACTTCCTTTACCATACCGAGATCAATAATGCTAACTGTGTCGATCTCTGGATCTTTCACATTTGTTAGTGCCTCATATACTTGCTGATCAGCAGATTCTATAGGTGTATTCATTAAGGCCACCTCTTTTCGGTATTAAATTACCAAGCAGCTGCAGGGTCTAGTCTGTATACTTCAGAAAGAGTTGCCAGTGCTGCTGTTAAGTCTTCTGTATGTTCGCCATTCCGGCCATTTTTAGCTGGTGTTTCAGGAATTACAGGCACTGCCATTCCAAGAGATTCAAAGACTGGTGCCATGTTCGCTTTCCATTTATCTTTCAATTCTTCTTCGCTAGCCATCAGATTGTTGCTTTCAATAGCCGCTTTCTTATTACCATACGAGAAAACATCTCCAAAATCCTTCATTACCATTTCAATAGCGTCGTTCATTTTTTGTTTCGCTTCATCTGTTGAGCTTAACAATTGAACAAACCATGTTTTCCAGTGCAGCAAGTGATAGTAAAGTTCCATGTTCACTTTCACGGCTGTTTCCGCAAGCGGTTGGTAAGAGCTTTGACGCAAAGAGTCAATTTTCACTTTTTTTGCTTGAGCATAAAAGAAATTTCTAACGACAGCATACGCCCAATCGTACTGAGGTGTCTCCATGTAATAACCTTCACCGTTCACACGTTCAGCAAGCACGCTGTTTTTTCTTTCCTGAGCCGGACGCAGATGAGCAAGGTCATCCGCTTTTCCTGCCTCTAGTTCTTCAAGGAGAGAGTAATACATTGCCGCATGCCCCATTGTATCTTGGCTGATAGATGAGGAAGCAACGTCTTCCTCGATATGAGGAGCGAGCCCGAGCCATTCAGAGCCGCGGAAGGAAATTAAGAAGTCGTCATCTGCCAGTTGAAATAACAGATTCGTTACTGCTTCTTTATATTCCGGGCTTAATACGTTGTTTTCTGTGCTGCTCATTTGCCGTCTCCTCCCCATGACAAGATTTCTTTTTCATCAAGCATTTGCTGTTCATAATGACGCCACTTTTTCTTTAAGTAACCATACCCTTTTGTCGTGCGGTACTGCTTATTATCTAACCGGCCAAGTGTTAATTTTTCCTCTGCATCCATTGACCGAATATGTTTTCTATTGACGATCCAAATGTCGGCAACCGGCTCGCGACGCATAAAGTTCTCTTGAGCCATGATAAGCGCCATGTCTTCGTTCGGGGCAAGCAGGCTGAACTGATGCTGAAATGCAGAGCTCGGCGTCCGCTTGCTGAATACTTCATATTCTTGGTAAAATGTTTTTTCTGCCATTTTCCTTCTGCTCCTCTCGATTCGCTTAGCTTACTGTAGCTGCAAGGGCATCGCGCACCCAGGCATTATTTTCATAAGAAGTTCTGCGCAAGTTCAAGCGTGCTTGAGAACGCGGACCTTGATTTTTAATAATTTTCTTGAATTCTGACCAATCTGGCTGCTGGTAAACCCACACTTTATTTTCCTCGTCATAATGCATAGTGGAGTCTGGAAGCTTTAATCCCAGTGATAGAATGCGCGGAATATATTTATCAAAGAAATCCTGTCTCAATTGCTCGTTTGTTTTTGTGCGGATCTTATATTTAATGGTCACGTCCTGTTTAGAAGAACCAGTTGTGTCTTTACTTGCTGGCCCGAAGAACATAAGCAGTGCATCCCACCAGCGATTTAATGCGTCCTGGATCATCGCTCTTTGTTCTTCTGTTCCTTCTGCAAGCGCCATGATGATCGCTTCACCGTGCTGTGCATGAAACACTTCCTCTGCACAAATGCGCTGCAGTGCTCTTGCATACGGTCCGTAGGAAGAACCAAGCATATTTGTTTGCGTAATAATCGCTGCACCGTCAACAAGCCATCCGATTAACCCTGCATCTCCCCATGTTCTTGTATCCATGTGAAAAACGTTATGGAACTTCAAGTCACCGTTGAATAAATCCTGCATTAAGTCACCGCGGTTTTTGCCGTATGGTTTCAACAAGTCTTCTGCTACGCGAAGAAGAAGCTGTCCGTGTCCCATTTCATCCTGCACTTTCGCCATAATGCCGAGCTTTCTATGAAGGGAAGGAGCTTTCGGCACCCACTCTTTCTCTGGAAGCGCTCCCATTATTTCGCTGATCCCATGCATAGAAATTAACTTAACAAGCGCCATGCGGTATTCTTCAGGCATCCAGTCATCCGCTTCAATTTTATCCCCAGCTTCAATCCGCTGCATAAATTGTGCTAACTTTTCTTCTTCTGTCATCATTGTCAGATTAGACATTGTCTGCTCCTCCTTTAATTCTATCGCAGTCCTAAAACTTATATATAACATTTTTATAACGTAATTATAAATTATTGTTATACACAATGCAAATATATTCTGATAATTTTTAATGAAATTTTCTTAATTGCCCATATACATAGAAACGCCGGTCTATAAGACCGGCGTTTCTATGTATATCTTATGAAAGGAATATTGACTTTAGACTCTTTCTGCACAAAATGGCTGACCAGCGATTTTAATAGATTCTGTCGGACAGCCCTCTGCTGCATCCTCTAAATCATCCAACAAATCATCTGGCACTTCAGCTGTTCCTTCGTTGTCATCCAAAATAACGTAGGAAATCCCCTCGTCATCATAGTCAAAGATATCCGGCGCGCTCGCTCCGCAAGCTCCGCAGGCTATACAAGTGTCTTTATCGACAATAGTATATGTCGGCATGATGTAGTGTTCCTCCTTTGTTGATAAGCAATCTCTCGATTATTTTGCATCTCCCATTACAGACGTACTATGTAACGGCTGTACTTTCGCTTTTGGATCAATGTATACTTTCGCGTTGCTGACAGCCGTCGGCGCTTCACCGAAGCCGCTCGCAATCAGCTTTACCTTTCCTTCATACGTACAAATATCTCCCGCTGCGTAAATCCCCGGGATGTTCGTTTCCATCCGAGAATTGACAACGATGCTGTTCTTCTCAATGTCTAGTCCCCAGTTTTTAATGGGACCGAGGGAAGAAACAAATCCGTAAGTAACGACGACATCATCGACCTCGATCACCTCTTGCTGTTCCCCTTTCACTTCTTGGAGAATGACCTGTTCGATTCTCTCTTCCCCAACAAGTTCAGTCGGCACAAATGGCGTTTTGATATTGACTGAAGAATTCTTCATTGTTTCCACACTGTGCTCGTGGGCACGGAATTTATCGCGGCGGTGGGCAATGGTCACCTGCTCGGCGATCGGCTCCAGCATCAGCGCCCAGTCCACCGCCGAGTCGCCGCCACCGAAGACCTGTACTTTTTTTCCGGCAAACTGGTTCAGGTCGTTGATAAAATAGTGAAGGTTCTTTCCTTCGTATTTTTCCGAGCCGGCAAGCTCCAGCTTTCTCGGCTGGAACGCCCCGTTCCCTGCTGTAATAATCACTGTTTTCGTATAGTGCGTACCCGCATTCGTTGTCAGCTTGAACGTACCATCTTCCTGCTTTTCCAGTCCTTCGACTGCTTCCTCGAGGCAGACGGTCGGATCAAACTGATTCATTTGCTCTTTTAAATTATCGACAAGCTCCTGAGCTCTCACCTTAGGAAAGCCGGCTACGTCATAAATGTATTTTTCCGGGTAAAGGGCCGACAGCTGGCCGCCTAGCTGCGGCAAGCTTTCAATGATCTTGCAAGACATCTGTCTCATTCCCGCATAGAAAGCGGTGAATAATCCTACTGGCCCTCCCCCGATAATCGTGATGTCAAAAACTTGCTGGTTGTCAGACATTCCGTAATTCCTCCTTCAATCTAGTCATTCTCTTATTATACGCCGACCGTGTCAGAATTTCTCAAATCAACGATTCGGATTGCTTTTCCTTCTGATCTTGGAATCGCTTTAGGGATATTAAAGATTGTATTCATTGACACCAAACAGGTGGATTTCATCAAATGCTGGATTTCTTTTTTCATTTGCTGAATGCGCAAGTGGGACAAATCTTCTCCGATTTCTCGATACAATTCGCTCTCCACTTCTACATGAAGTTCTACGCCATCCATTGTGCCTTTTCTAACAAGGTGAATTTGATAATGCGGCACAAGGCCTTCAATTTGCAAAAGGACACGTTCGATTTCAGATGGGAAAACATTAACGCCACGAATAATGAGCATGTCATCTGTACGCCCTTTTACTCTAGACATTCTCACTGTTGTCCGTCCACATTTGCAGGTTTCTCTTGTAATGGATGCAAGGTCACCCGTACGGTATCGGATAATCGGAAACGCTTCCTTCGTTAAGCTCGTAAAGACAAGCTCACCGATTTCCCCTTCAGCAACCGGCTCAAGCGTATCTGGATTAATTACTTCAACGAAAAAATGGTCCTCTTGAACGTGCAAACCATCTTGTGCTTCATAACATTCAATAGACACGCCAGGCCCCATAATTTCGCTCAAGCCGTAAATATCAACCGCTTTCAAATTTAACGTTTCTTCGAGCTTAGTACGCATTTCTTCAGACCATGGCTCCGCACCAAAAATACCATATTCAATCGATGTATCTCTTGGGTCCTTGCCCATTTCCTGCATTTTTTCAGCAATATTTAAAATGTAAGAAGGCGTACCGCAAATGCCTCTTGGCTTAAAGTCTTCAATGACTGTAATTTGTCTTTCTGTGTTTCCTCCTGAAATAGGAACAACAGCTGCCCCAAGAGCTTCTGCCCCGTAATGTAGACCAAGACCGCCAGTGAACAAGCCATAGCCATAAGCGTTATGAAAAATGTCTGATTTCTTTCCGCCTGCCGCTACAATGGAACGGGCTACTACTTCACTCCACACGTTAATGTCATTCTGTGTATAGCCAACGACAGTCGGTTTTCCGCTTGTACCGGAAGATCCATGAATGCGAACAACTTCTTCCTGCGGAACAGCAAATAAACCAAATGGATAATTATCGCGTAAATCTTGTTTTTTTGTAAATGGCAGCTTAACAATATCATCTAAGCTTTTAATATCTTCCGGAGTGATCCCTAATTCTTCAAATTTCTTTTTATAGAATTCAACATTCTCATATACTCTTTCGACTGTTTTTTGAAGGCGTCCAAGCTGTAAACTCTCCATTTCAGAACGCGCCATTGTTTCAATTTGCGGATTATACATTGTGTAGCCCTCCAATTGCATAATATATAGCCTTTGTTTGAAAAATCCTTCTCGAAAACTCATAACGATTTTAATACGATGATTGGAATAATGGTAATATGTTTAAATTTTAAAATTTACGCAGCTTGTTGTCAATAATAATTTCTGAAAATTCATATTTGAACCTCTCATTTGTATATTCGTTTCATTCAGTTTTGTTATCGTTTTCAATCCTCCTCTTAAAGCGGCCCACATTAAGACAGAATAGTTCGAACTTTCGATTTACATAACGAGAAGGCTATGGTACTTTTATCTAAAGAATTTATAAGCCATTACTGGTTTAGCGTTTTAAAATCGTATGATGCTATTTTTCTAGATCATCCATCTATTCCTTACATAGCGCTTTTTACTCAAGTGAAGCGTTAAAGCAGGAGGGCAGAACCAATTTAGAAAATTCACGGGAAGGTGATTAAATTGACTAGACAACTAGACGAGCAAGAAATCCATGCTGAACATTATGACCAGATTGTCGAAACATTCAAGCAGGAGCCGTACGCCAATCACTTAGGTATTCAGTTAACTGCGCTTGGCAAAGGAACCGCTTCGGCTGAAATGCAAATTGAAGACTATATGTTGAACTCTCATGGAACTGTTCATGGTGCTGTTATGTTCGCCATTGCGGATTACGTATTTGCAGCAGCAAGCAATTCTTATGGGAAAGTCTCTGTCGGCTTATCCACCAATATGAATTTTATGGCTCCTGGCCGCAAAGGAGCCACTTTAACTGCTATAGCCGTTGAAGAAAAGAAAACCCGGCGCATCGCATGGTATCGAATCACTGTTGAAAGTGAAGGAAATCTTCTTGCAACAATGGAAGCCACCGTGTATAGAAAAGACCAATACTTTGTCCCGGTGGATGAATCTTAAAAAGGAAGACTGTCAGAAAAAACTGGCAGTCTCTTTTTGTTTTGAAAAGTTTTCTTTACACATAAAACAATCTTTATAGACAGCTTGTCTTAAGGGGAGGCGATGGGAAAACAGATGGCCTCGTACAGGCGGCTTCGCTTTTATTCTTAAAATACTTCCGTCCACTCTTCGCGTTTTGATAGCATATACCGGGCAAGTTCTTTTGCTCCTTCAAGGCTGTGGCTAGCCGCCCATCCGCATTGCACTTCGTTGCAGGCAGGAACTTCTGTTGCTTCGAGTACATCTTTTAATGTGGCTTCTACAATGCGCAAAATGTCATCAAAATCTTCGTGGTTAATGACGGATAAGTAATAGCCTGTCTGACATCCCATCGGACTAATGTCTACAATTTTATCCGAATGGTTGCGGCTGAATTCCGCCATCATATGCTCGAGGGAATGAATGGCAGGCATGTCCATATGTTCTTTATTTGGCTGAGAAAAGCGCAGATCATATTTGTAAATTTGATCTCCATTGATCCCTTCTTTTTTGCCAGCAAGCCGAATATAAGGTGCTTTTACTTTCGTATGGTCAAGGTTAAAGCTTTCTACGTTCATCTGTTTTTGTTCTGCCATCATGATCGCTCCTTTATCAGAAAGTTAACTCTATTATATCAGTTCTCCTGAACATTTGGACTATTTCATCGCAGATAAAGCGGTTTGTTTCCAACCGTCTTTCTCTTTATTAAACTTCATCACTTGCCGCGTCGTTTCTGCGACTTCCTTTCCTGTCTGCAAATCTTTTGTGACAGATTTCATTGCCACGAATATATAAGCCTCTTTTTTCTTATCATCATACTTAATGATAGCTGTATGTTGAGGTTCCATTTTTGCATCAAATGTATCAAATACCTTTTTCACGTAAAGACGCTCTTCCTCATAATTGCGTTCTGTATTTTTAGAAATGGTCTCCATATATGCATCGAGATCTTTTCCGTTAAAGGCATCTACGTGCTGGGCAAGCGTCTTCATTAACTCCTCTTTTTCTTTTGGAGGCACATTATCTACATCTTCAATTGGCTGAGTCACGACAGGTTGTTTCGTTTCCTCAGGCTGATCAGCTGCCGGCTTAGGGTCTTCTGCTGCTTGTGATTGATCTGCCTTTTCTTTCTTTGCCTCTTCATCACCACATCCAGCCAAGAGAATCCCAGCCAGCAAAGCAGGCACCATTAATCTTCGTATCAACGTCTTCACGTCCTTTCTGCCCTATTGTATGTCAAGTTGCCCTTTTTCCTCAACTGCTGAACATAGAAAAAATTAGCGAATTGCGTGGGCAGGAGAAATGGCACTTCAAAGCTTGATTACTGATTAAAGCACCGACCGGCTACTTGCCGGGCATCCGAACGGTGCTTGCTGATCAATGCGGGCAAGTATCCTTCATAGAAATAGGGATCGGTCAGGCCGCCAAAGAGGCATCCCTGGATGCTGACGCACCGCCTCTCCTTCAGGACCCATCTGCCAGCCTCTCATTTACTCCCCCCTGCACAGTGTTTTTTTCCCCTTAATCGAAAACTCCTTATATGATGTGTAATGGCCTAGCTAAGTACCGCTAAAACCTTCCACACTAAAAAAGCAGCAGGCATGACTACCTGCTGCTTCCATTTATCTAACCTCTACCCAGCCTTTTTTAATAGCAGTAACAACAGCCTGTGTTCGGTCATTTACATTCATTTTCTGTAAAATATTGCTGACATGGTTTTTAACCGTTTTCTCACTGATATATAATGCTTCGCCGATCGCTCGGTTGCTTTTTCCATCTGCAAGAAGCTGAAGCACTTCACATTCGCGTCGAGTGAGCAAATGAAGCGGACGACGCACTTCTGTTTGCTGGAACCCTTTTCCTTTTCCTTCATCATTGGCCAGACGGCGATAATCAGAAATCAGATTATGTGTTACGCGCGGATGCAAATAAGAACCGCCATCAGAAACAACTTTAACAGCTTCAATTAATGCATCGGCATCCATTTCTTTTAACAGATAACCCATAGCTCCTGATTTCAGTGCATGCGTCACATAATTCTCATCATCATGAATGGAAAGGATAATCACTTTTGTGTCCGGGAACTTTACTACGAGTTCACGTGTCGCCTCCACACCATTCACCTCTGGCATATTAATATCCATCAAGACGACATTTGGATGGTATTGCTCAATCAGTTCAACAGCATCCTTGCCATCGTCCCCTTCCGCTACTACTTCGAATGATTCCTCGAATTCTAAAATCCGCTTAACCCCTTCACGGAATAATTGATGGTCATCAATAATAACGATTTTCGTTGTCATTGGTCTTCCTCCCTTAATTCAATCTCTACTCTACAATTGGAACACGAATCATCACAAGTGTTCCTTCGTCCGGTTTAGAATGGATAGAAAGGTCACCTTCCAACAATTCAAGGCGTTCTTTCATTCCCATAATGCCGAACGAACTGGTCTTTTTCTCTCTTATATCAAATCCTTGACCATTATCTTTAATAACAGCCAGCACTTGATGTGCTTTTATTTCTAGTTTTACCGTAATGGATGTCGCTTCTGAGTGCTTTAATGCATTCTGCACCGATTCCTGTATGAGCCGGAATAAAGCGACTTCCAATTTGGACGAAAGCCGTTTTTCGCTTCCCATATTTGTAAAATGAATTTTTGTCGATTTTTTTAATGATTGTACATGTTCCTCGACGGTTGCCAAGTATTTTTTCAATGTGGGAACAAGACCAAGATCGTCGAGAGCCATTGGGCGTAGATCATAAATAATCCTGCGGACTTCGTACAAAGCGGAGCGAACCATTTGTTTCAAGTTGCGAATTTCTTTAAATGCTTCATCCACACCCCGTTCTCTATACAGCCGCTCAATCAAATCAGATCTAAGCAGCACGTTTGCCATCATCTGCGCCGGACCATCATGTATTTCACGCGATAACCGCTTTCGTTCTTCTTCCTGCGCCTCCATAATTTGCAGGCCGAATTCCTGTTTTAAACGGGCATCCTCCAGTACTTCGCCGATTTGCTTCATGTCTTGTGTCAAATAATTTAAGACAACAGATACTTGGGAAACGAGATGCTCTGCTCGTTCGATTGTCGATTCAATCGTCGACAATCTTCTTTCCAAGTCGTTCCTTTTTTCAAGAAACTGCTTCTCCCTTTGCCGGGAAACGAGCAGCTTCATTTGCAGATCGTGAGCTTTTTCGTAGGCCTTACGGACAGTCTCTTCAGAGTATGTATGAAAATTTTGACTCACTTCCGACAAACGGTTCCTAGCCATTTTGACCTTTGTTTCAAGTTCATCCTGTTCATCAATTAACTGATGCACCTGAATACGGACTTGTTCGAGTTCTCCCAGCAAGGATTCATAGTCGTGTCTGCTCTGCTCAGCAATCGCGAATAATTCTCCTTTACTCTGGTCTACCGTCACAATCATTTTTTTTAAAATGGTATCTAAAAGTGATGTATTGGTGTTTTTAGCAGCCATCATTAGGTAATCCCTTCCTCGACATCCCTATTTTACCTTTATTTCATCTATATCACTATGATGAGGATAGGTATTTGTATAAAATCCCTCTAAAAGACCCTTAAAAATTAAAATCTCTGGGAGAGAGGAGCTTATATAGAACTACTTTTCCGATAAGTTATAGTAGTTTTAAAAAGGACCTCTTTACCACTTTAACCCGTCTACTTGGCGATTATACAACATTGAGGATGCATTCATTATATCATGACTGAATTTCCTATACATTAAAGTTTAATTACTATTGCGTTAAAAAGATTTCCATTTGCGTACAAAGAACCATATGGCTTTGCTCCTCTCCTTTTTTCATATATCATAAGAATGATTAGTACCCATCTTTTTGTCGTTTAAACATATTATTTGCCTAATTTTCAAATTTTTTATTGGAGGAATGAACCTTGCTCCCTCATTATTATACCGTTAAGGGCTACGGCGAAGAGGAAATCGTTATACAGAAATCCCGCTTTATCGCCTACGTCACCCGTGCAGAAACCGAAGAACAAGCTCAGCAATTTATTGCTGAAATCAAAAAGAAAAATTGGAATGCTACTCATAATTGTTCTGCTTACATGATCGGTGAGACGAATCATATCCAAAAAGCAAATGATGATGGAGAACCGAGCGGAACAGCCGGCCTTCCTATTCTCGAAGTGTTAAAAAAACGCGGTTTAAAAGATACAGTCGTTGTCGTTACTCGTTATTTTGGCGGGATTAAGCTCGGCGCAGGCGGTCTTATCCGCGCATATGGAAAGGCTGCTTCTGAAGGGATCGATGCGGCAAAAGTTGTTGAACGCCGGCTGATGCAGATCATGGAAATTGCGATTGATTATACTTGGCTTGGCAAAGTTGAGAATGAGCTGCGATCCTCTGTCTATTCTATCAAAGACATTCATTATCTCGATAAAGTAACGGTAGAGACATTTGTCGAGGAAAATCAAAAGGAAACATTTACTGACTGGATGACAGAATTAACGAATGGCCAGGCTGTCATTCAAGAAGGTGCGCTTCTCTATCAGGAGAAAGTTGTCAAATCTTCATAGAATTTTAGCGAATATGCCAAAAATTAAATTTACGCCTGCTGCGTTTCATAGTAAAATGTTACTTGGCCTCTGGAGAATGATAACTATTTGAATAGTTGATTCTTGCCGCATTACTCTATTGAAGGAGCTAAACTATATGTCATCAGATAGACAGCGTTTGCAAAAACGCAAAAGACAGAGAAAAAAGCGTCGCGTTGCTTTTTTCATCCTATTGCCTATCGTATTTCTCACATTCACAGCCGCCGGCTACGGTGCCTTTTTATATAAAAAAGCAGAAACTATTTTTACAGATTCTTATATGGATGATGGCCGTAAAAAATCGGACTTGCGTGATGCAGAAGTTCATCCGCTTAAAGATAACATTTCCATCTTATTTATCGGGATTGATGAAAGTGATGTGCGTACAAAAGAAGATAAGACACGCTCAGATGCCTTAATGCTGGCTACTTTAAATGTAAAAGATAAGTCCATTAAATTACTTAGCATTCCGCGTGATTCCTATGCATATATTCCAGAAGTCGGCTACAAAACAAAGATTAATCATGCGCATGCTTTTGGCGGGCCAAAAGCAACCATTGATGCCGTTGAGGACTTACTGGATGTTCCTGTTGATTACTACGTCCGCATGAATTTTTACGCGTTTATGGACGTGGTTGATGCCTTGGACGGTATCAAGTTTAACGTTCCTTATAAGCTGTCAGAGAAAGATTCTAACGATCGCCATAATGCCATCAAGCTTGAACCTGGCCTTCAAGAATTAAATGGCGAAGAGGCTTTGGCTTTAGCGCGGACCCGCCATTATGATAATGATATTGAGCGTGGCAAACGTCAGCAGCAGCTATTGAGAGCCGTGATTAAAAAAGCAACCTCTTTCAACTCGATTACAAAATATGATGAAATTCTCGAGGCAGTTGGCTCCAACATGAAAACCAATATGACATTCAGCGAAATGAAGTCGCTTATCAACTATGGGAAATCAGGAAATATAGAATTTGAATCCCTCACCTTAATCGGTGATGATGATAAAATGTCTAATGGCGCTTATATTTACCGTCTTGATGAAGACGAGCTCGAAGTCGTCAAACGTAAACTTGCCCGTCACCTAGAAATTGACTAACCAACGAATGAAAAGCGTAGCCCGCCCAAAAAAGCTGTCGGATGATCCGACAGCTTTTTTTCGTAGGCTTAATTCTTTTTATCGCGAACACGCATAAAGTTAAGGAGTGGCTTGTAATTAGAGCTAACGAGACCGATACTTTCAACGAACAGCTCGATAGCAATCACAATCACTGCAATCATAATAAATGCACCCCAAATGGTTGCCATAGAAAAAATAACAGCAGCTAAACCAAACATAGAGGCGATTGCATAAATAATAATTACCGTTTGCTTATGAGTGTATCCCATGCGCAGTAAACAATGATGCAAATGTGATTTGTCAGGGGCCGATAAAGGCTGTTTGTTTACTTTTCTTCTAACGATTGCAAAGAATGTATCAGAAATAGGCACACCGAGAATAATAATTGGGATAATTAGTGAAATAACGGTAATATTTTTAAAGCCAAGCAAAGAAAGGACGGCAATAATGTAGCCAAGAAACAGAGCGCCCGTATCTCCCATAAAAATTTTGGCTGGGTGAAAGTTGTAACGCAAAAAGCCAAATGTGCTTCCTAAAACAAGCAAAGCCATGCTCATTACGTATATATCGCCCTTCATAAATGCCATCAGGCTGATGGTTAACAGGGCAATGGATGATACGCCTGCCGCCAGTCCATCCAGCCCATCGATTAAATTGATCGCATTTGTAATGCCGACGATCCACAGAAGAGTCAATGGTACGCTAAGAACTCCAAATTCCATTTCACCGCCAAATGGCAGAGTAATGAATTCCATCTTTACACCGCCGTATAACACAACAACGAGAGCAGCAAGCAGCTGCCCTCCCAGCTTTACTTTCGCCGATAACTCAAACCGATCATCAAGTACACCTGTTATAATAATAATCACACTGCCAATAACGATAGCAGCATTAAAGGGCGACTGCGGTTTCAATAAAAGTAAGCCGATCATAAAACTAATAAATATCGCTAATCCCCCCATACGGGGCATAACTGTTTCATGGACTTTCCGATAATTCGGCTTGTCGATCGCACCGACAGCAATAGCCATCTTCTTTACGAGCGGGGTGATCGCGAGCGATAGTAATACACACATCAAAAAGGCAAAGAGAACCATGAAGTACCTCCTCTAGCTATACAGACGAGTTTTGCATTTTTTCTTCCATATAAATTAACAGCATTTAACATCAGCATGCTGCTAATGACTTGCTTATTTTATTTTCCCTCATAAATTCATTTCACTTCAACATTATAATGGTAATTCAAAATAACTTCTATAAAAACAAGTAAATTCGCTATTTTCTTTTTCCTGTTTTGCTGGCTCTCTAAACGCTTTTCCCTCTAACCTTGTACATAGCTTTTGCTTTATTTTTACAGAGACTTAGATATATTAGTCAATCGATTCTTCTTTTGGTAAAATAAAATAATGATTTAACTATCCCACACTGCACTTAATTGAAATTTCTCCAAGGGAGCGTAAAGATATATGATTTCGTTTTTTAAAAAGCTGGGCGATTCAAATGATCAGCGTTTAAAGAAGTATTACAAAACAGTAGAAGAGATCAATGCGCTGGAAGCTGATTTTGAAAAGCTTTCAGATGAGGAATTAGCACATATGACCGTCGTCTTCAAAGAAAGGCTCGCAAACGGTGCAACCGTTGACGAAATCAAGGCGGAAGCCTTCGCTGTGGTCCGCGAAGCTTCTAAACGCGTGCTTGGCATGCGTCACTACGATGTGCAGCTAATTGGCGGAATGGTGCTTACAGAGGCAAATATCGCTGAAATGGCGACAGGTGAAGGGAAAACTCTCGTCGCTTCTTTACCAAGCTATTTGCGTGCTCTAGAAGGAAAAGGTGTACACGTTATTACAGTTAACGATTACTTGGCAAGCCGTGACCGGGAGACCATCGGCCCGCTTCATGAATTCCTCGGATTGACAGTCGGTCTCAACTTGCCGCTGATGGATCCTGCTGAAAAACAAAAAGCTTATAAGGCCGATATTACGTATGGAGTCGGCACGGAATTCGGGTTTGATTATTTGCGTGACAATATGGTATGGCACCCTTCTCAGCGTGTGCAACGCCCATACCACTTTGCGATTATTGATGAAGTAGACAGTGTCTTAATTGATGAAGCGAAAACACCGCTGATTATTGCTGGTAAAATGCCGGCAAGCGCTGATCTTCATGTTATTGGGGCCCGTGTTGCCAGCCGTTTTGTGAAGGACGAAGATTACCATTTGGATGACGAGACAAAGGCGGTCAGCCTCACTGAGCAAGGGATTGAAAAAGTAGAAAAAGCGTTTGGTATCGATAATTTGTACGAGCTAGAACACCAGACATTGTATCATTATATGATCCAAGCTGTGCGTGCCCATGTCATGTTTGAACGGGATGTTGATTATATTGTGAAAGACGGAAAGATTTTGCTCGTTGATATGTTCACTGGGCGAACAATGGAAGGCCGAACATTGAGTGATGGACTCCATCAGGCAATTGAAGCAAAAGAAGGCTTGGAGATCACCGATGAAAACAAAACACAAGCCTCCATTACCATCCAAAATTACTTCCGAATGTACCCTTATCTTTCCGGCATGACAGGTACAGCAAAAACAGAAGAAAAAGAATTCCAGCAAGTGTACAACATGCAGGTCATTCAAATCCCTACAAACCGCCCTAAACAACGGATAGATAGACCAGATAATATTTATGTGACGGAAGAAGCAAAATATAAAGCAGTAACAGAAGAAGTAAAAAAGCGGCATGCCACGGGCCAGCCAGTCCTCGTCGGCACGACCTCTATTCTTCAATCGGAAAAAGTAGCTGAATATTTTAAAGAAGCTGGACTGTCTTTTGAACTGCTCAATGCAAAAAGTGTAGAGCAAGAAGTTGAGCTCATCTCCAGATCTGGTCAAAAAAACCATATTACAATTGCTACTAATATGGCTGGGCGTGGCACGGACATTCTTTTAGGCGAAGGAGTTGCCGAGCTTGGCGGACTCTTCGTGCTAGGGACCGAACGCCATGAAAGCCGCCGGATTGATAACCAGCTCAAAGGCCGCTCTGGCCGGCAAGGAGATCCGGGAGAGAGCCAGTTCTTTATCTCACTAGAAGACACGATGTTCCGCCGCTTTGCGAAAGAAGATATAGAAAAACTCGAGAAAAAACTGCAAACAGATGCCGATGGAATTGTGCTCAACAAAAAGATGCATGAATTTGTAGACCGTGTTCAGCGCATCGTAGAAGGCGCCAATTTTTCTATGCGCGAATATAATTTAAAGCTGGATGACGTAATTAACGAACAGCGCGGCATTATATTCGGCCTTCGCAATAAGGCGGTTGATTTAGATGAACATTTTGACCGTTTTCTCTCTATTCTGCAGGAAGCTGTGCGCAATGAAATAGACCGCCTTTGCCCCGAGGACGAACCTTCTGATGAATGGCAGGTGGACCAACTGGCAGGCAATATCAGTGCTTTGCTAGGCAGCCGCCCGGTTCAGCTACCAGAAGAAGTCATAAACAGAAAAGAAATCGAAGAGGTTGTGGAGCAGTCTTTATCTGCCTATGTATCAGCACTTACTGCAGCGTACCAAACAGAATGGGATGAATACATTAAGCGCATTATTCTCTCCACAATCGACCGGCTCTGGGTCGAACATCTAGAGAATATGACTCGTTTAAAAGAAGGAATTGGCCTTCGCTATTACCAACAGGAAGATCCAATGAGAATTTATGCACGCGAGGGGCTTCAGCTGTTTACAGATATGCACCATCAGCTCCAAAAAGAGATTGCCATCCAATTCGGCCATCTCGTTAAGGAATTAAATAGTGAGGAGTTGCAATAATTATGTTTTCATTTTTTAAAAAGAAGCAAAGCGATTCAGATCAATTGAAGAATGATGGACGTGAAAGTGCCATCGCATCAAGCGAATTAACAGATAGCACAGCTGCAGAATCTGCTGAAGAAGTAGAAACTGAGCTGTCTATTCATCCATCGTCTACTATCCCTAAAGAGCAAATGTATGTCTTGCGCTTTTTAAACAACGAACTCCCGCCTTTAAAAGCGAACCAGCTGTCCCTATCCGGCATTGAATGGGATGAGCAGCCAGAAGGACTAGCTGTCTCCGCTTTCGTGCGCAACTCTGTTGAGAAAGGCATTCAGCTCGGCAAGGTGCCTCTCTTATTGATTAATGAGAAAAATGAGGTTAAAGCCAGACATGAGTTTAATCTGGCAGAAATAGGCGAAATTCCTGCTAAAAGCAGCCGGCCGTGGACATTTATTTTTCCTGCCTCGTCCATTGAAAAACAAGTAGGCCTAGAGAAAGAAAATTGGACATTAGCTTTTGATTTAACATCTAAGGAGCACAAGTTGGATTTGGCTGATTCCTGGAAGGAAGTTTTACCGGAAGCAGAACAAGAAAAACTCCAGCAGATTGTTGAACAGCTTGGTGATCCGGGGAAAAATGAATTGAATTTTACCGGGCTCCAGGCAAGACGAGCGGAGGATGGTACATTCCATGTTACTGTTCTCATTCGCAATGGGTATGATCGCTCGATCAATATTGAACAGCTGCCGTTGCAAGTATTGGATAGCCACAAGGAGATCATTGCCGAAGGGCAATTTAACGTAGGAAATCTGGAAATCAAAGCAAATACAACGAAGCCATGGTCCTTTATTTTTCCAAAAGAGCTATTAAAAAATGAAACTCCTGATCTTTCAAGATGGAGCGTACACGTGAAAAGCAACTAACTTGTTCACTTCTAATCTTTAAAGCTGTCAGCATCCAACTGACAGCTTTTTATATTTAATCGAAGAAATAAGCAGCGATCATTTGGCGCTAAAAATAAAAAAAGAGGCTTTATGAAAGCCTCTTTCCTATTCTTATTTAGCTTGAAATATTTCTAAAATAGCAGAAACTGTTCTTTCTCGGCCGTCTGAAGGTATGTTCAATACTTTCGCCTTGCTAGAACCGATGGCACGGCCAGCCATTGTGGTTGACCCTCCGCCGTCCAAATTTAATGCTTGATAGCCACCCAAGCTTTTTAAGTAGCCGGCAAATTCCATTAGTGTCATGCCTGCACTTCTTTTTTGACGGCCGTCCACAGTGACAAAATACACCTTTTCCCCCGAACGATCAACCATTATGGCCGAGCGCGGCGCCCTTGCACGTGCATTGGGACTCTTTGTTGACATGGTCATCGCTACTTTCCCTTTTTGAACAAGCAGCGGGCCACTGGCTAGCATGAAACGGCTGTCCTTCCATTTTTCTTCCGGATTAATTGTTAATGAAACAGGATCTCCTGTCTTCAATGATTTCAATAACTGAGTTTTCTCTCCATGCGCTGATAGCACAAATCCATTTTTAGGGATCACGGAGCTTGAACGCTCGCCATATTTTCTAATAGCTGTTACCTTTCCTGTAACAGGCTCACCGAATTTTGCACCTGGATCCAGCGGATGATCAAGACCCTCGACCGTCACTTCATAGCCATACGGGTTCGTTCTTGTATTGTTGAACTTCATACTTCTTGTATAAAGAATCAACTCTTCTTGTTCACGGGATTCATTATAGCCTGTTATAGGAAAAGCAGCCTTTTTCGAATTTGCGGTCATAGACAACCGGAAACGGTCAATCATCGCTGCCCCGTCTTTCTTCACACCGAATGCAGCCGGCACATACATATAATCCGTGTTTTTATTCGATACGGCTCCCAGATTGTCCAGTTTGTTCTCTTTAACAAGTAAATAAGCCGGCTCTCTCGTACTAAAATGGAAAAAGGAAGCATTGATCGCTCCAAGTTGTCTCTGCCCTGTCGGCATTTGGCGGTTAGATAAAGCAGATACTTTATTAAGACGATAATACGGCATGGGCAGATGATAAGAGATGCTGTGTCCCCTTTTCGTTAAGTCTGCTGCCATAATATTAATCGACTGATATTTCCCATTCACTTTTGTATAGACATGTCTCCAATTGACGCCATTGCTCAATGCTGTTGTTTTAGCCAGACTCTCCATCGGGAAAGCTAGCAGCAGGACAAGCAAAAAAAGCAGCAGTCCTGTTTTTTTCTTTCGCAAAACTATGTCCCCCTCTTTTTCTAAACTAGTACAATTATACCAAACTGCCAATCTATTTTGACCACTTTTTCCCAAAAAGAAAAAGCATCTGCTCATTAAGAGCAGATGCTTCCGGGCCATCCAACCGTTGCCACTTCATTATTGTCAAATTACAAAACAGAAAACTATACTTTTATTGTACCATATCTCTTCATTTTCACAAGAAATATTTTCATTTACTGGATATAATATCTTAAAGCGAGAAAATAACGTGTCATTGTATTCATTTGGTGATTATAGTATGATTAGTTCGCCATTATTTTCCGATGTTTTTTGGAGGAGATCCACTTGATTTTTAATTCATTTGAATTTATTTTTCTGTTTCTTCCTATTGTTTTATTGGTTTACTTCCTATTTAATAATTGGAGTTTTACACTTGCTAAAGCATGGCTTCTTGGCGGTTCCTTATTTTTCTATGCTTGGTGGAACCCGCTATACTTACCGCTCATTCTTTGTTCACTCGTTGTAAATTTTATCGTCGGTACATTGCTTGGCAAACAATATTCTGTTTCCAGAAAAAAATTAATTTTAACGAGCGGCATTATCTTCAACGTTGTCCTGCTCGGCTATTTTAAATACTATGATTTTTTCATGGAAAATATCAATTTCCTATTTAATGAATCTATTCCTTTGAAACAACTGATTTTGCCGCTGGCCATTTCTTTTTATACGTTTCAGCAAATCGGTTATTTAGTGGATTCTTTTCGCGGCGAAACAAAAGGATACAATTTTTTAGACTACTGTTTGTTTGTTACATTCTTTCCGCAGTTGATTGCCGGTCCGATTGTTCATCACAGTCAAGTAATGGGACAGTTCCAGCAAAAGGAAAACCGCCGATTAAATCCGCAGAATTTTGCGCTTGGATTGCTTATATTTAGCATCGGTTTGTTTAAAAAAGTCATCATTGCTGATTCTTTCGCAGTCTGGGCTAACAAAGGATATGCACTAGCTGATCAGTTGACATTTGTGGATGGATGGATGACAGCACTCGCTTATACGTTCCAGCTTTATTTCGATTTTAGCGGCTACTCTGATATGGCAATTGGTGCTGGCCTGTTATTTAATATTCATTTGCCTAAGAACTTCTTTTCTCCTTACAAAGCGCTCGATATTCAGGATTTTTGGAGGAGATGGCACATTACGTTAAATACCTTTTTAACTCAGTATATTTATATTCCGCTCGGTGGCAGCCGCAAAGGAGCGGCTAGGACTTATATCAATATACTGATCATTTTCTTCATAAGTGGTTTTTGGCACGGAGCCGGCTGGACCTTTATCATTTGGGGAATGATGCACGGGATAGCAAGCGTTATTGCTCGTGCATGGAAACGCGCTGGGCATTCGATGAATAAATGGCTTGCCTGGTTTATTACCTTTAACTTCGTAAATCTATCATGGGTATTCTTCCGATCTCCTGATTTTGAAACGGCCCTCCATGTATTAAAGAGCATGTTTGGGCTTAATGGCGTCTATTTACCTAAAGAAGTGATTGAAGCGTTACATATTCCGCTTGGCAGTCCGGTTTTATTTAATTTTGAACTCGGCAGTTCATTCCTAGAGGTACTGCTTTACATTATTGGCGGTTTTCTCATTGTTTTATTTGCTAAAAACTCCATTCAATGGAGAGATGAGTTTGAGCCTAAAAAAACCATCGCTTTGTATGCTTCTGTTCTTTTTCTTTATTCTGTGATGCAATTACAACAAGTGACCGCTTTCCTCTATTTTAACTTTTAAGGTGGATCATCATGAAACAAGCTAAGCAATTTATCGTTATTTTTTTTCTCCCTGTTATTTTTGTTTTGAGTGGAATGGCTGCTTTTAACTTTTATATAGATCCCTATTGGACCTATGGGCATAATCACTCGTACAATGATCATCAAATATCTGTGGATGAACGGGAGCAAAAGACAAACCGAATTTACTTTCAGGATTTTTCCTACGATACTATTATTCTCGGGAGCAGCCGGACGACCTATATTAATCAAAATCGTTTTAAAGGCATGAAAGCTTATAATTTTGCTGTAAACAACATGTCCATTAGAGAATATGATACTTTTTTGCAATTTGCAAAGGAGCAAAGCACACAAAAGGTTAAACGCGTTATTATTGGCGTTGATTTTTTCAAATCTAGCATCCAGGAAAGTGAACAGCCCATTTCTTTGAAAAACTATGAAGCCAAAGTGCAGCAGCGATTTTACCGTGCCAGAAACTTGATTTCTTCAGACATTTTCAAGTACTCTCTGCAAAACTTTAACATGTCCAAAAGCAATGAGGTCAATGACCTGCGTGTCTATGACCGCTATAATGTGGCCTCTGCTAAAAATATCAATACAAAAGAAAAACTAAAGAACACATCAGAAAAGATTGAACGGTTTCGAGATGAGTTTTACGGAAGAAATTATCAATATAACCCAAGATATAAAGAATATTTAATGCTCTTTAAAAAACGCCACCCGGATGTTGAATTTATTATTTTTACCACGCCGATTTCAGCGAAGCTCTTTCAAACCATGGTTGAAGAAGGGCAACTGGATGATTATGAACGCTGGCTGCGTGATGTAACGGATGTGTTTGGCGGCGTGTACAATTTTATGTATCCCAATAAGGTAACACTTGACCTTGATAATTATCTTGATGGCCACCACTTCTATCCACATGTTGGCGATCAAATTGCAAACCGCATCTTGCAAGGACCTGATGTAAAAAACAGCTCGTTTGGTGTATATGTAACAAATCAAACGATTGACGATCACCTAAGAAAAGTCGAGCAACTGGCAAGATAAGAAATTGCTTTAGAGGGCCAACTTTTATATCTAACTGGCTTTATATAAAGCTTCCTTCCTATTTAAATAACAAGCAAGGAGATGGGATACACATCCCATCTCCTTTATTAATAGAACCGCTTAAAGCTGTCAAACCGCTGTTTAAAGTATGAGTTATCTAAACTTGTAATGGTAATCCCCTGGGAGGAGCTTGCCTGAATAAATTGATTGCCTCCTATATATATCCCCATATGCGAGATTCCTTTTTTATACGTATTCGCAAAGAAAACAAGATCTCCTACTTGCGGCTTGCTCACCAAATAAGAACGACTGTAATAGCCATCTGTACTTGTTCTAGGGATATTCTTCCCGGCTTTGTTAAAAACATAATAAATAAAACCGCTGCAGTCAAAGCCCGAGGGCTGAGCGCCTCCCCAGACATATGGGGTACCGAGATGCTTTTTAGATTCCGCAATTAAGGCCGTGATGGAAAAAGACGTACCGGAAGAATCGGGCTTGTTAGAAGATGGCTTATCCTCTTCTGTTGCCCCGCCTGCTACCTTCAGTTTTTGACCAACGAATATGACGTCAGACGTTAGTTTATTCAGCTGTTTCAACTTAGCTACACTCATTTTATATTTTTTTGCAATTAAGCTTAAGGAGTCCCCACTTTTTACTGTATAAGTGCCCGTGGTAGAAGGGTTTGTTACAGGTAAAGTTGGAGTCGGCTTTGGTGTTGATGGCTTCGGTGTAGTAGTCGCCGGCTTGCCGCTTACTTTTAATTTCTGACCAACGAATATGACGTCAGACGTTAAGTTATTCAGCTGTTTTAATTGCGCTACACTCATCTTATATTTTTTAGCAATCAAGCTCAATGAGTCCCCACTTTTTACTGTATAAGTGCCTGCTGACGGCGGATTCGTTACAGGAGTGGTTGGTTTTGAAGCTGGTGGCACAGTAGCAGGCGGCTTTGATTGGCCACTTACTTTTAACTTTTGACCGACGAATATTATATCGGACGTTAAGTTATTCAACTGCTTTAGTTGCGCTATGCTCATTTTATGATTTTTAGCAATTAAGCTTAAGGAGTCGCCGCTTTTTACTGTATAGGTTCCCTTAGCAGCAGGCGTCGTTACAGGCGCAGTTGGTTTGGGTGCTGCTGGCGTGACAACAGCTGGCTTGCCGCTTACCTTCAGTTTTTGACCGGCATAAATCATATGAGACGTCAGCCCATTCAACTTTTGCAGCTCGGCGACTGTCATATGATGCGCTTTGGCGATGGCACTGAGTGAATCACCGCTTTTTATCGTGTAAGTGCCTGAGGAAGCTATTTTAGTAGTCATCGTGGACGGTTGACTCTTTGAAAGCGGCTGGCCGCTTACTTTTAGTGTTTGGCCGGCATAAACTGTGTTGTTTTTGAGATCATTCAACTCTCGCAGCTGGGCAGAATCCATCTGATAGGCTTTTGCGATCGCTCCTAATGTATCGCCATTTTGAACTATGTAGGTTCCTGTAGCGACCACCTGCTTGGCGCCGGCCTCAACTGCAGGCTTTGCTGCTTTTGTATGAGATTCCGCCGAAGGCAGCGGGCGCTGAACAGCAGGCGGCTGACTAGCGGCAGCCTCTCCGGTCACTTTCAACTCTTGACCGATCACAATATTCTGGTCTTGGAGCTCATTCATTTGCTGTATCTCTGCTTCATTCATTCCATAGAGCTTAGCAATAGAATGGATCGTCTCCCCCTCTTTGACAATATGGGTTCTTGTAGAAATAGTGACAGCGCTCTTAGATACCTGCAAGATCTGGTTTTCTTGCAAGTCACTCGTTTTTAAGCCGTTTAACTCCTTGAGCATATCGACATCCATTTCATATTGCTTGGCAATGCTGTACAATGTTTCACCGGGTTTGACGACATGCTGTTCAGCCGCATGAACGACGGTAGCCGCTCCCGCCCCGGTGGAAAGAAAAGCAGCTGTTGATAGTGTAAATAAACTTTTTCTCATCTCAAACCCCTTATCACCGGAAAAATCCGTTTTCTTTTTTAATATCGGTTATCTTTCATATTTTTTAATTTCGACAACAAGATCTATACAAATTACTTCTACAAGAGGAAAGGATTACCTTCTAGAATGTAAAAAAAGCCGCCGAAAAAACGGGAAAATCCGCTTTTTCTGGCGACTCACTATTTAAGAGCTTATTTCTTTCCACTTAAGGAAAACTTGCTTGCTTACGCCGATAGCTGCTTTACTTCCCCCTTCCTCTTCAGCCCCTTCTACCATCAAAGCCATAATAAAGGCTGGATTTTTCTGATCGTATGCAACAAAAAGGCCATTTTCTTTGCCGGTTGTTCCCTGTTCCAATTTTATTTCAGCTGTACCCGTCTTACCAGCGAGTGCAAAGCCTGGCATGTCTGCTTCTTTCGCCGTTCCTTTTTGGATAACGAGCCGTAGATCTTGCTTTAACAACGCAGCTGACTCTTTAGAAAGAAGGTCTTTCTTCCATACGTCTGCTTTTTCTCCGACATAAAGCTGCGGCTTCATCATCACACCATCATTTACGATCGCACCATAGGTAGAAGCAAGGTGCAGCATACTTGTCAGCACTTCTCCTTGCCCATATCCTGTATCACCAAGCAAGATCTCTTTATCTAATGATCCACTGTTGGAAATTTGTGACGCCCTTATCGGATAGGCAAACGGGAGTTTTTCAGCGAAGCCAAAGGAACGAAGCCCGTTAGCCATTTTTTCCTTCCCCGCTTCAAGAGCGGTTTGTGCAAAATAAATATTATCAGAGTATACAAACGCTCTCTGAAGATTGATTGGCTCTCCTGGGTCTTTTACCCTTGTTACGGAGTAACTGCCCCATGATGCATCCTTTTGCCAATGAAGGCCTTTAATCGGTCGTTCTTCCGCTGGATCAAGCGTACCAGCCTTCAGCCCGATTGCTGCTGTAATCGGCTT
Source organism: Pseudobacillus sp. FSL P4-0506 (assembly GCF_038003025.1). Taxonomy (NCBI): domain Bacteria; kingdom Bacillati; phylum Bacillota; class Bacilli; order Caryophanales; family Bacillaceae; genus Pseudobacillus; species Pseudobacillus sp. FSL P4-0506. The sequence goes on along the minus strand of NZ_JBBOOI010000001.1, from coordinate 1,016,841 downwards.
AATGGTTGAACCAGGTGCATACGTAGCGGCGAACCGATTTAAAAGCGGTTTGGCCGGATCATTTTCAAGCTCCTCGTAACGGCTGCCTGACACCCCAAGAACAAATTCATTCGGATCAAATGCTGGGGAGCTGACGAGCGCTAATACTTCACCATTTTTTGGATCAATAGCCGCTGCTGTTCCAGGCTTCCCTTTTAATTGTTCATAAATCGTCTTTTGCATCTCTGCATTGATCGCTACTTTAATATCTTTTCCGTTTTTCGGAGGCTTTTCTGCAACTGTTACTGGTTCACCTTTTTCCTTTTCAATATAAATTCTTTTGCCATCTTGAGCATGGAGCTCCTCTTCCAGCAACTGCTCCAGCCCACGTTTGCCTACCTTGTCTTGTTCACTATACCCTTTTGATTTTAGCTTCTTTAATTCTTCACTGTTAATATCGCCAATATAACCAGTTAAGTGCCCTAAGGCTTCTTTATAAGGATATTGGCGCATCGTTATTTCTTCTACAGCAAATCCTGGTATTGTCCGCAGCTGCTGAAGCTTCTTATTGTCATAGGCAGATATATTTTTCAAAGGGACAAAATGACCAGGCTGCACCCAACTTTGCTTCAACTGTTTGTCAATAAACTCCGTCTTAATGCCAAGCAACTCGGCTAATTTGCTTTTAGCTGCTGTATCATTATCTATTTCTCCTGCCTTCACTCCTGCTGAATAGCCTTGTCCGTTAACAGCCAATGAATTGCCGTTGCGGTCAAAAATCTGTCCGCGGCTTCCTTTCCTTGTCTCGATTCGAATCTTATCGCCCTCCTCCATTTGCGGGAAGATATAAGAAGGATTCCAATCGATAAACCAGGCTTCTTCCTTATCCGTTTCTTCCTTCTTCAACGTAGCTTTCTTTTTAAAAGAGACAGGGCCGGCACTTGTATCCATTTGGACGTTGATCGGAAGAACGGCTTTTTCCCCCTTCCAATCTTTTTCTTCTTTCGCAAGCGGCGTTACTTTTATACTTTTTATTCCCAAGCTCTTATAGATAGTTTGATAACGGTCAACATAGTCTTCCTTCTTAACCTTTTCTTTCGTAGAAGGAGCTACATAGCTTTTGTACATTTCTGCAAAATTTTGATCATTCCACAACTTTGTATACTCATTCAGCCGCTCCTCCGGTGAAGCCAATTTGTTGCAGCCGGCTAAACTGAAAAGCAACACTAGCAAGCCGGTTAAAAATAGATATTTTCGCATTCTTGCACCCTCCGATTTAAATTCAACATTCTGCCGAATTTCTCTCTCATCGTACTTTCTCCTTATTATAACAAACAAAGCGCCTGACACTTAAGTGCCAGGCGTTATTTGTTTGGCATGGGAAACATAGCTGTGCAGCACCATGCCGATGACAATTAATATCATGCCGGCAATAGAAATAGGGGCCGGTAAAGGGGCCGATAGCAAAGCCATCTCTCCAACAACGGCAAATAAAACTTCTAACGATTGAGTGGCCTCTACGGCTCCCAGCTTGCTCATATTGCCTCTTACAAGGTCAGTCGCGGCAAAAAATAAGACGGTAGCAAAAACGCCTGAAAAAAGAGCGACCAATCCTGATTGCCCAACTTGACTTTTACTAGGCCATCCATCCACGTACATAGCTACTCCTGAGAGGATGAGCCAAAATGGCAAGCTCGCCAGTGTCATACCAAGTACGCGTTGGTAAGCATCGAGGCGGTTAGAGCAAACATCCATCATTTTACGATTCCCAAGCGGATAAGCAAATGATGCTACAATAATTGGCAACATGCATAGCAAAACAGCCTCCAAAGACAATTGCCGTGCGTGCTCAGCCTGCATAAGAGCAACCCCGGCCAGTATAATAAATGACATCGCAAGTCCTCTGAATGGAATCTTCCCTCTTACCTCTTTTGGTCCGCTTGGCGTTTGGATTGTTATGTAAAAAAGCGGCACCAATAGGGAGCCGGAAATGATTGTTACTTGCCATGTACCCGCAATTAGCCATCCCGGTCCATAAGCCGCCGCAAAACAAAGCGGAGCATAAAATAAACCGAACCCAATTGTGCTCCATAATAGCCAGGCAGAGGGGTTCTTTCTCATTTCTGCAAATAGCGGTCTAATCCCCTTGCGACTGCCAACGATTACGGCAAGCAACGGCACCATAAATAAATACCGCAAAGAAGCGCTCCACATCCAGCTGCCTCCTTCTGCATCCATCAGCCGATTTAGCACAAATGTAAAAGCAAAAAAGAAAGCAGAAAGTACACCTAACATAATCGGTCTCATAAGATAGATCCCCCAATAACAAACAAAAACCTCTGCCCTCACTATAACGCACCTTTAATTTCACACGCAATGCTAAATTTTCAGAAAGCAATTGTTTTAACGAATAAAAGCAGCGGGGGATTTTCCCCCGCTGCTGCTTGGTTATGCCCAGTACGCAAGCGAACGCTGTTCGAGCATTTCCCGATTTTGTTCCGTTGTCTTTTTAAGAACCGTTTCAGTTGCCAAATCAACAATGACACCATATCTGCGAATTAAATCTAATTGATCAATTTCTCCGTTGCGATATTTAGAAAGGACACTGTCTACATCTTCTTTCAGCCAGCCTGCACGTGATTCACGGATAAATTGTCTTTCTGCCTTTGTAGCTTCCTCATCAATTTCAAACAGATCAATTTCCCTATCAATCTCATGAATAACAACACCGTAATCTTTCTTTGCGCGTTCAATAGAAACATATTCATCGATCACATCTTCCAGCACAGCTTTCGGGTCACGCTCAAGCGGATCACCAAGTCCGCCACCGCCAGCAGATGGCCTTGTAAATGTGTCACCTTTTTTTAGCTTAACATTCGAGAAAATGGCACCTAAGAATTGGCCGTCTTCTTTGTCTTTATTTAACCAAGCACCGTGTGGGGTAGACGGAAGTCCGCCAAAGATTCCCCATGTAACGGAGCGGGAGCGGTCACAACAGTAAGACATGACTGTATCATTCGCATCTGTTAAGATCCCGCCTTTTTCTACCCCACAGCCGCCGCGGAATTGACCTGGACCTGCGGAGTCTGTGACGATTTCATGCTTCGTTGTAATGACTGGAGACAGGCGCTCTTGTCCTTCACAAGGCTGGATGCTGAGGCCGACACCAAAGACCGGGGACAGGGCGTTCGCTCCGTCACGCTTGTCACGGCCGCCGTGTCCGCCTGCCATCCAGTCATACCACATAAAGTAGTTGTCATAGCCTTGACGCTTATCCCAGCCGCCGATCAATAAATATTCCAGGTTGAAGGAGCAGGCGAGTGCGCGTTCCGGCATCACATGAGACCACAGCTCAAAGCAGGCATTCATAATTTTTTCGTATGCGCCCGAACAGAAGCCAGTAACCGCCACTGGCCAAGCTGCATTCACTACTGAATTTTCCGGCAAGTCCACATGCACTACTCGGTAAAAACCGGAGTTTAACGGGATATCCGGGAAGAATGTTTTTGTGCCGGCATAAGCGGCAGACATCGAAGACCCGAAGGCGGAGTTTAAGAAACAGCCGATATAATCATGGGAACCGGCTAAATCATAAAAAATTTCGTCACCTTTAATGGTCATTTTCACTTTAATTGGAATAAGACCATCGCCTACTTCTGGATCCATATCAATATAATCTGTTGTTTCCCACTCACCATCAGGAAGAGCAGCTACTTTTGCCCGCGCAAGGCGTTCTACATAATCCTGCACCTCCGCAAAAGCAGTTAAAATTGTGTCTAATCCGTATTTCTCCACAAGAGCAAGCAACTGTGTTTCACCCGTCTTTGTAGCCTCTGCTTGGGAGCGTAAATCACCAAGACGCTCTTCCGGAAGACGCATGTTGGAAACAAGTACGTTTGCCACGTCGTGTAAGTATTCGCCTTTTCTCCAAATACGCAGCGGTGGAATTCTCATCCCTTCTCCATAATGGTCTTTTGATGTAATATCGAAAGATCCTGGCACAGAACCGCCCATGTCTGCCCAATGGCCGTTCAACTGCATGAAAGCGATCAGCTTATCTTCATAAAACACTGGACGAATCACACGTGTATCGTTAAAATGTGTGCCGCCACGATACGGATCATTAACAATAAAGACGTCTCCCGGGTGAATATCGTCGCCGAAGTCTTCAATGACCGCTTTTGCTGTTAGGTGAAGCGTGCCAACGTGAACAGAAATGTCCTGTGTTCCCTGCATAACAGTATTCCCTTCCGCGTCGCACAAAGCCGCACTAAAATCGCGGTTGTAAATAACGAAGGAATAACAAGTCCTTAAGACTTGCTCGGACATTTGGTCAACTAAATTGACAAAACCATTTTTCAAAACCTCAAATGTAACAGGATCTAACTGGCTCTCAAATACTTTGCTCATATTCCCACCCCTTTTAGTTGGCTAATGTTGGTACTGTCGCGTCTTTTTCTTTTTGGCCTTCTTCTTTTTTTACAAACGACATAATAATGTTGCGATATTCATCTACTTTTACCGTGCAATATGGAGGCACAACAACCGTGGAATCAAGCTGGTCAATAATTGCTGGACCAGAGAATTCAGATAGAACAGGAATTTTCACACGGTCGTAAACAACTGTTTCTGTAAACCCTCCAGCTTCTTCAAAATATACTTCACGGGTTTCTTTCCGTGCGTCTTCTAATGTTCCGGACGGCTCTTCTTTATTGAATTCTGGTTTATTGACTGTTCCGATTGCCTCTACACGCAAGCCGTAAATTTCGATGCCTGTTGCCTCATCTCTGAAGGCGAATTCACGTTCGTGCTCTTGATGGAAACGCTCAACTGCATTTTCAAGCGACTGCAGCGGACGATCCACAGTGACAGACAGCGTTCTCCATTGACCGACATAACGCATATCTACATAACGAATTAAATTCATATTTTCCGGCGCAATGCCCTCTTCTTCTAGCAAGCTGATCGCTTCTTTTTCCATTTCAATAAATTCTTTTTCTAAATCCTCTTTCTGAATCTCCGCTACGTTCGCTAAATATGTTTTTGTCACGTCATGGCGCACATCCACAAGCAAACATCCCATCGCTGCTGCCACTCCCGGGTGAGCCGGTACGATGACATGTGGGATCTCCATTTCCTTCGCCAGTTCTGCACCATGCAAGGCACCAGCCCCACCAAAGGCAACAAGTGCAAAGTCACGCGGGTCATAGCCGCGGCGGACAGAGATCAAACGGAGGGCGTCACACATATTTGCGTTGGCCACCTTAATAATCGCATCCGCTGCTTCGTATACGTTGTAATTCAGCTTAGAAGCTACAGTCTTTTCGATCGCTTTAACAGCTGCCTCTTTATCCAGTGTCATCTGGCCGTCAAGAAGCTTTGTGCCTAATCGCCCGAGCACAACGTTTGCATCTGAGTTTGTCGGCTCTGTTCCACCGCGTTGATAGCACGCAGGCCCTGGTACAGCACCAGCACTTTGCGGACCATTCCGTAAAGAACCGCCTTCATCGATCCATGACAAGCTGCCGCCACCAGCCCCAATGGTTAAAATCTCGATGCTCGGGAAGCCGATCGGATAGCCGTACTCAATGTACCAGTCTTTCGTTACACGCAAATCGTTCTCGTACATTAAGGAAATATCCGTACTTGTTCCGCCCATATCCAAACCGATGGCATTTTTAAAGCCGCACATATTAGCAATATGCTTACTTGCAATCGCTCCAGCTGCAATCCCTGAGCTTGCCAGACGGGCTGCATAGCGGGGAACTGTTTCTGACGTCATAACACCGCCTCCGGAATGAAGAACGAGAATGTCTCCTTTATAGCCAATCCCTTTCATTTCTTCTTCCAGTACTTTAATGTACTTGCTAATGGTTGGACCAAGAACAGCGTTTACGATCGTTGTGCTCATCCGCTCATGCTCAAAGATTTCCGGAAGCGTTTCAGACGACGTACAAATGTACACATTTGGCATTTCTGCTTGCAAAATTTCTTTCACGCGCTTTTCATTGTCGCCATTTACATAAGCATTCATGAAACAGATCGCAATGGATTCTACCTGACGCTTTTTCAATATTCGTGCAAGCTCGCGCACTTCATCTTCATTCACTTCTGTCATAATGTTTCCGGAATAATCTACCCGCTCTGTTACCTCAAATCGGTCACGGCGCTTAATATAAGGCTCGGCAACATCGTTATAAGCATCCCACAGATCAAGCTTTGTACCGCGGCGAATTTCCGTCACATCACGAAAGCCTTTCGTCGTAACGAGCGCAGCTTTTGGCAGCTTTCTTTCGATTAAGGCGTTTGTTCCAACCGTTGTTCCATGAGAGAACATCGCAATTTGATCGCCTGTCAGCTTCGCTTTAGCGATTCCGTCCATCATTCCTTTTTCCGGATTAGACGGAGTGGAAGACGTTTTTGTTACATAGATTTTCCCTGTTTTTTCATCGAATACGAATACGTCCGTAAATGTTCCCCCAACATCAACAGCTACATGATATTTACTCACTTGATCGCCTCCATTATTTATTAAAAAGATAAATTTATTTATTAATTGATTGCTGATCCCTTTTAGTGCTTTTCGACACCACCTCCTAAATTGAACAGCCTATAATAGACGAAATATTCAGAATTAATCTTTGGCAGCAAGCGACTCGTCACGCTTGCTGGACATTTATTTTTACTTTTTCAATGAGCTGTTCTTTTTGGCGGCGTAATTGAAACGCCTGTTCCACTGTCACAGCATGAAAACGGACAACCGCTTGTGGCCTCGCTTGAGAAAGTACGCTAATATCCGAGCTAATCACGGTTCCTGTTGTCACAAAGCCGCCTCCGCCTGTGCCGTCATTCAACAGAATGATCAATTCCTCTTCATTTGGCACAATGACTCCGCCGATCGGATAAGGAATATCCACAATGTTTCCCGGACTGTTTCCCGATCCGAACGGAGCTGCTTCTTGGATATAACGAACACGCTCTCCGTGCAGGCGGTAGGCTACCCGGTTAGATTGCGGATGAATTTTCCACTCATTATTGAGCAGACCCGTTAGCCCTTCATCACTGATTCTTTCACTGGCAATGCCTAATACGAGATGAATATCAAGCTGCCGGCTAAAGACTGGCTTCATTTCATTTGATATACTTCTTCCGACCTGACGATGAACTCCCGGGAGCGGCTCATTGAGCGGGAGCTGGTCGCCTTTCAAAAGCTTTCGACCGAGCACACCGGGAAATCCACTGGCGAAACAAGCAGAACGGCTGCCAAGCATTTCAGGAGTAGCAAGCCCGCCGGAAACAGTCAGATATGTAAAAATCCCTTCATAAATTTTCCCTACCGCTAGCACATCTCCGGAGGATACAGCTACCGGCTGCCAGAGTGGCAGCTTTTCTCCGTTTAGCTTCGCTTCTGCCGGTGCTCCGGTGAGCACGATGACTGTCTTTTTCCGAAACTCAATGACTGGACCTTCCAGCATTATTTCCAAGCCAGCGTAATCAGGAGGATTGCCAAGAAGGGCATTTCCCAATAAAAAAGAATGTTTATCTGCCGCTCCTGACGGAGGCACTCCCATATGGTAATGCCCAAAACGGCCGGTGTCTTGAATCGTTGTCTTTAAGCCTGGTTCCAGGATATGAAGCACAGTTAAAATCCCTCCATCAGTTGAGAAATGTAATGGATGCCGTTTTCATCATATTGCTCGGCAGAAAATTGAATAGGTTTTACCTTATACTCATATGTGCGCTTTTCCACCTCTTCACGAATGTTATAATACTCGGCTTCTGTTACCGGTCGATATTTCCATAAGTCTCCCGGTTTGGCGAGAAAGAATGAATCTCGGAAGATGGGCAGGCTTTGTCCTGTATCATACACAGGGACTGCTGATACACCGATTAGCTGGTAGCTTCCAGTAGATTCCGATGGGTAAACAACGGTGAACGCACCGCCTATGCCTAGGGCCTCGCTCGGTGTATACGGACGCGGACTAGAATATTTCGGTGCTTGAATAATGCGATTTTGCGGCACGCCGAGCGGAAATCCCCACGCGGTTCCAGGCTTAAACCCTAGTGATGTAATGAAATACGGCGGAGATGAATGGGCAGTGATAAAGGCCTCTACATCCGTAAATCCATTCGTTCTCATGACATATGCAAAGTCATCTCCCTCTGCTTCTGGCTGCAAATGCTGATATTTCTCTATCGTCTTCTTTGTCACTTTGTCGTTGTACCAAACAGGGATTTCAATGATCCGGCTGCTAAAATGCAACTCCGAACGATCACTCTTCTGCTGATCAATTTCTTGTAAATAATCAAGCAAATGATAAGGAGAAATGACATTCGGATCATAGCGGATCAAATAAGAGGCATTACTCGGATACACTTCAATCATGCCAGGAATATTGCGTTGTCTTAATTCATTTGTGATGGAAATGGCTTTGAAATTGCTCTCAATTCTCATTTCTGTTGAAATTTCTGCGTAAATATATTCATCACCGCAAAAATCAAATTTCGTTTCCGGAAAAATTAACACGTTGTTGTCTCCTTCATTTCGATGCTTTTTTCATTCTCCGGCTGACTGTCGATGCGCTGACTCCCAATGCATCTGACGCTCTGGCCGCTGTTTTGTATTTTCCAAGAGCAAGTCGTATTAACTGGTCTTCCACTTCCTGAACTGCTTCTTTCAGCGGCATAATTCCACGAATCGTTAAATGCCCCTGCTCTTCCGATTCACTGTCCCAGACAGCTCGAAACACGTCGTCCCCGGAGATGACTTCTTGCCTTCCGATGACTACAAGCCTTTCCATCACATTTTGCAATTCTCGAATATTTCCTGGCCATTGATAACTTTCCAGCAGCTGCAAACCTTCTCTTGATAATTTTTTCTCTTTTTTATATGTTTCATTTAATCTTTCAAGAAAAGAAAGGGAAAGCGGTGCAATATCTTCCTTTCGTTTTCTAAGCGGTGGAATTTGTAATGGCACAACGTGCAAACGGTAAAATAAATCCTCACGAAACTTTTGAGCGGCAACCATTTTTCTTAAGTTTCTATTCGTTGCCGCCAGTACACGAACATCTACTTTGATCGGTGTAAGGCCGCCAACACGAACAACTTCGCGTTCTTGCAAGACCCGTAGAAGCTTTACCTGCATATGAAGCGGAATCTCAGAAACTTCATCAAGAAAAATAGTCCCGCCGTCAGCCGCTTCAAATAGTCCTTTCTTTTTATCTACAGCGCTTGTAAATGCGCCTTTTTCATGACCAAACAATTCACTTTCTAGCAGATTCTCAGGAATGGCGCCACAATTAATAGTGACAAAAGGTGCTTCTGCACGCCGGCTATAAAAATGAATATGGCTAGCAACCACCTCTTTTCCAGCGCCCGATTCCCCGGTAATCAAAACCGTTGACTCCGTTTCTGCTATTTCCTTTATCTTTTTCACCAGCTCGGCCATTTCTTGAGAACGGTACACTAGCTTTTTCGTTAAATCGGGTGTAAGCTGGTTTTCACTTTCCATGTTCTGTTTTTCTGAAATTTCCTCCGTACTCACATCACGGGAAAGAACGATAATTTTTTCTAACTTTCCCTTCTTCAAAACTGGAGCAGCAGTCGATAAAATCTTTACATTCCTTCGGCTAGTTTGTGTCATGCTAATTCTTTGCTTCTCTTTCAGGCAGTGATCTACAATATTAGGCTCAAACAGCCCTTCTACTTCTAACTCGTATATATTTTTTCCAATCAAATCATCTTTTGAATAAGGCCGCCAAAAATTCTCAAGGAAAGCACCCGCTATGTTGGAGATTTCCCCAGACGGCCGTATGGCCATGATTTGTTCGTTGGATGCCGCGTAAATCGTCTGAAGCTCTTCCGTCAGCTCACGAACAAACTCCAATCCGCTCACTGCTTTTTCCAAATGTTCCTGCAAATAAAACACATGGACAATTCCCTCTATTTGTCCTTCATGATATACAGGGGAAAAGTGGCCGGTCATTTTCTTAAAGTTAAAAGAACTGTCAACACCAAATTTCTTCTCACCTGCCAAAACATTTTCCATTTCCACATCAGCAGCGATAATTTTTTTATAATTTCTTCCCGCAAGGATCGAGCGGGACAATCCTAAAATCTGACCGGCCGTTTCATTCATAAAATTCACTTCAAACTGCTGATTCGTTGTAATAATTCCAATTTCTGCGCTGTTCAGGCTATGATTTAAAATTTCTAGCTGCAGCTGGGCAAGCTGGTTTTTAGCTTCCTCAATAGTAATATAGCCGACTGCCTGTCTTTGCTCATCGACCCCGGCGACAATATGGCAGTTGTGACAAAACTCTACCCATCCTGTCTCACGGACAAGAAGCAAATCCTTTTCGTATTCAATCGGCTGGTTTAGTGATTCAGCCCCCTTTATTTGTTTCATTAAATCGCCGAGGGTAAGATAGCCGACTAGTTCTTCTTTTTCGTAGACAAATGCCGTATGGCTCTCTTCCCGCGCAAGCAAGCTGATGGCACCCTGTACTGTAGCTTCGCTTGATAGGCCAGGTGGCAAAGGCAATAAAATCTCCTGCCATCTCCATCTCATAGTCACTGAACCCCTTTCCATTGAATCAACGGGAAAAGAACTTTCTACCTGGCAAACAAACGATTCAAAAAGTCGAATACGTTTACATCTGCTTTTATATAAGCAATTATCGTGCCAAATAGAAATTATCCTGAAATTAAATGAAAAATTCAGAAAAGAGCGTCTCTTTCTCTTGCTGTTTCAGCTCTTCGCTTTTCCCTCTACCTGCAACAGTATTCGACAGTTATATTTAAAACCCCTTTTCTGTTCTTGCAAAGCTGCAATAATGATTGCAGTTTTGCAAGAACTCTGTATTACTTCAAATTAAAAGTAGGAGCCTATTTGTAAAATAAACATTCAAAACTGAAGATTATGCTTTTTAATATAGAAATGCCGCCGGAATCAGACGGAGGCAAACGGCTATTCTTGCAAACTTGAAAATCGCAGTGCCCAGGCGGTGCACTGCCTACGAAGAGCTGTCACAGGATGCGTTTCTTGCTCGCTTTGAAGAATACAAACGAAGAAGCTGTTCGGCTGTTTGGCTCGCTTGGTAAGCAGCTACCCCAGGATTCATAGCCTGTTCAACAGTCAAGCAGTCTGACTGAATTGAAAAGATGCCGTCAAAGTATGGATGAAGTGATGCTACATCTTTTCCAAGTCTGCCGGCAAGAGCGATAACAGGTTTATTGTGCAGTTTTGCAAGCTTTGCTACACCAACAGGGACCTTCCCAAGCAAACTCTGTCCATCAAGACTTCCTTCCCCTGTAACGACTAAATCAGCCTTCTTAATGTCTGACTCCAGCCCAACCAACTGGATAACCATTTCAACGCCTGATATAATTTCACCGCCAAGCGCGGCAGCTACAGCCCCACCAATCCCACCGGCTGCTCCGCTTCCTTTTACCTTCTGTACATCGGTCCCATAAGCTTGCTGAAACAAACAGGCGGCCCTTTGTAAGGCTTGATCCAATCGCTCAACCTCCTGCTCGTTTGCTCTCTTTTGCAGGGCAAATACAAAAGCGGCTCCCTCTCGTCCATAAAACGGATTCATCACATCGCTTGCTGCCAAAAATCGCGTCTCCCGTATTGCTGGATGAATCTGTTTATCGCAAAACGAATGAATGGACAGCAATGGATTGCCAGCTTTCCTTATTTCATTGTTGTGGTGATCGTATAACTTCCAGCCGAGTGCCTGAAGCATTCCAAGACCACCATCATTTGTGGCACTGCCGCCGAGCGAGATAATAATCTGGCGGTATCCCTCATCGAGCGCTGCCTTAATCTGTTCACCCAATCCATACGTATTGACAGTCATCGGAGATCGCTCTGTTTCTGCTAGAAGCGTTAAACCGCTGCTTTCCGCGCATTCAATTAAAGCAGTGGGTTCTCCCTCATATTTCATAGTGAGATAAGAAGCTTCCGCGGATCGCATGAGCGGATCGCAGACCATTAGTTTTCGCAGGGTGCCGGGTAATACAGCTATCGTTCCTTCACCGCCATCTGCCATTGGCACAACCTTTATCTCCGCGTGTGGAATAGCCTTTTCCACTCCAGCTGCCATCGCTTTCCCAACAGCTGCGGCTGAAAGCGACCCTTTAAACGAATCCGGTGCAATAACAATATTCATATTCAACCTTCTTTCAACACTTTTTCTTTATTTATTTTAGCGGACGAATGGGGAATTTCCTTTATCCTGGCTATAAGTCTATTTATCTTCCTCTCTTCACTACTATCATTTCTCTCGGCTGCTACTTGTCCACAAAAAAGAGCAGGAGGTTTTCCTGCCAACTTGTTAAAGGTGATATTTTTGCATGCGCCTGTAAAATGTACTTCTCGGCATATTCAACAGTTTTGCTGCTTGAGAGACATTCCCTTGCGTTTTCTGCAGTGCCTCAATCATTAAATCTTTTTGGATGTTTTCCCGTGCGTTTAGCTTGTGTGTCTCTTTTTGGATAGGAAAACAATGAACATCTGTCACAAAAAATTTATCTAATACGTGGTAATTTTCCGCTCCAAGATAAGGGAATGAAATGCGTAAACGCTCCAATACATTGAACAGCTCCCGAATATTTCCGGGCCAGTCGTATTGTTTTAGCCTTTCTATATATTCTTCTGGCATCTGAATATTCCAGTCATTTTGCTTACAATAATAGTGGACTAAATACGGAATGTCTTCCTTTCTTTCCCGTAATGGAGGAACATAAATCGGGTACACATGAAGACGATAATATAAATCCTTTCGGAATTTCCCTTCTTCTACAAGTTGACTGAGATTCCAATGGGTAGCTGTGATGATACGAACATCCAATTCGATTTCTTTCGTCCCTCCCACCGGTGTTATTCTTCTTTCTTGGAGAACGCGTAATAGCTTCACCTGCATAGCCGGTGAAATTTCGCCGATCTCATCCAAAAAAATTGTACCGTTATTTGCCTGCTCAAATTTCCCTTTATGGCCTTGCCGCTTTGCTCCGGTGAAAGCACCTTCTACATAACCAAACAATTCACTTTCTATTAATTCAGCTGGAAGCGCGCCGCAATTTAAAGCAATAAAAGGCCCATTTTTTCTCTTGCTATTAAAATGAATCGCTCGAGCGATGATTTCTTTTCCTGTACCTGTTTCTCCCGAAATATAGACACTGGCTTCTGTTGGGGCCACTCTCTTAACATCATCCAGTGTTCGTTGGAAGGAAGAACTCGTGCCAATAGTGCCTTCAAAATAAAAAGGCTTAGAGGTTAATGTCCAGCTCGAAGAAAGCTCGTCCACTTTCTTTATATGCAGACAAGTACCGATACATGTTGTCTGATCGCTTGCTAGAATAGAAGACTCCATTTCTACTTTCACGCCGTACTTGAGCAGCTCTTTTCTATCCATTCCTTTATAGTTAGGAATGTGCTGTCGTAAATCCTCACTGACGGCAACTACCTTCTCTCTTTCATTACAAACGACTACCGACTGGCTGCTCTCCAGTAAATGCGTACATCGATTAATTAATTCGATTTCTTTTTTGTGGGCTTGGACATTTAACTCCTTCTCCGCTTCCTGGGCAAGCGAAGCAACCATGCCAAGCATAAATGGATGGGCTCGATCCACTGGACAGGATACATCAATTACACCAAGCAATTCGCCTTCACATGAATGAATTGGAGCCGCTGCACAACTCCAGTTATGAGAAGCAATGGAATAATGCTCTGAACCGCTGACCATAATCGCTTCACTTGTTTGTAGAGCCGTGCCAATCGCATTTGTTCCGACTTCCTCTTCCGTCCAACGTACCCCTTCAACAAAATTAATCCTCCTGGCTTCATGCAGAACCTTCTTATTTCCAGTGATTGATAACACATACCCTGAAGGATCAATCAATAGTACGATTGCTTCTAATTCGATCATCATCTTATCAATTCTTTTCAAAGTTGGCAAAACAGCTTGGAGAAGCAAGGAGTTTTTTTCTTTTTGCTGTTTAAATAAATCACTCGTCAAAAAATGCTCGCCTTTTTTTAAGTAAGGATTCACCTGCTGGCTTTTGCAGCGATGCCAGGATTCAATAATTCGTTTACTAATACGGGAGGGATCCAGTACTCCTTCATTAACAAAGCGTTTCCATGTACTCAAATAACAGACGGATTGCATTCAAATATCCCCCTTAAATCATTCATTTAGTACACCTGAAAAGCTTATTCATATGTATGCTTGAGGACAGTTTCTTTTGTGAGATTAGATGAATAGACTGATGAACAGCGGCAGGAGAAAAGAAGCTAATAATTACTTTCCCCATTATAAAATAGATAGAAAATTTAGGCAATTATCATTTTCTACTAAAAAAAGACAAAAAACTTCATGCGAAACACTTTCGCATGAAGTTACAACGCTCTCTTCAAATGTGTATGGCCTGACCGACCGTACAGGATATCGCTTCATAAATTGCTTCTGATAAGCTGGGATGTGCAGCTATAACCCAGTCTAAGCTATCTGCTGTCATCTCTCCATGAAGCATAACGGCCCCTTGTCCAATCAGCTCTGTGGCATGTGGTCCAACAATCGACAGACCAACAATTTCATTGTATTCAGGCTCGATAAGCACTTTGACTTTTCCGGCTGCTTGATTAAGAATCACTGACTTTCCGTTCGCCATAAATGGAAACTCGCCTATTTTTATATCGCCATACTCCACACGCGCCTGCTTTTCGGTTAACCCGACGCTCGCTATTTCGGGAGAGGTATAAATACAGCGGGGGACAGCTCGATAGTTCGCGTCTATAGACTCTCCGCAAGCATTCACTGCCGCTACTGTCCCTTCGTGAAAAGCTACATGGGCAAGCTGAATTCCTCCAATAATATCTCCGCAAGCGTAAATATGAGGTATATTTGTTTCCATCCGGCTGTTCACTTCAATACCATGTTTAGAATGGAAGATTCCGCCTTTGTCTAACCCTAAATTTTCTACCCGCGGTTTTCTTCCGACGGCCACCAATACTCGTTCCGCGGCCAGCTTTTCAACCCCTTGATTCGTCTCTATTATCACTTCTCTTGTACTGGCATTTACCTCTTTGACAGCACTGGAGGTATAGACAGTCACCCCATCTGCCTGCAGCTTTGCCTGCAAAATTGCAGCAATATCTGCATCTTCACCCGGCAACAGTTGATCAGTCATCTCAACAACTGTTACTTTGGCTCCCATTCGGCTATAAATACTGGCAAACTCACAGCCGATCACTCCTCCACCAATAATCACCAACGTGGACGGAATAACAGGAAGCGATATCGCTTGTCTGCTGTGAATGATCCACTCACCGTCAAATGGCGCAAAAGGCAAAGAAACAGGCTCTGAACCAGCTGCAATAATAAACTTGTCCGCCGAAACAGTCTTTTCTCCCTCTGTCGTTGCCACTAATAAGCTATATGCGTCTCTAAAGCGAGCTTGCCCATTCATGACCGTAATTTTATTTTTCGTTACTAAATGCTTTACGCCCGCCACTAACGTCCGGATCATTTTTTCTTTTCGCAGCTGCACATATGCCCAGTCCACTTCTGCATGAGCGGATAACGAACGAATGCCAAACTCCTCTGCCTGCTTCACTTTTTCAAACATATCCGCACTTTCTAATAGTGCCTTTGTTGGCATACATCCTTCATTTAAACATACGCCGCCTAAAGGACCCTCATCAATGAGGGTGACTTGCCGGCCTTGCCGGGCGGCAGTAATTGCCGCCACATACCCTGCAGGCCCGCCACCGATAATTGCAATGGTTGTCATATAATCTACCTTCCTTCTAAAGCAGCATTATAAACGGATCTTCCAGCAGCTGTTTAATCGTTTGTAAAAAAGCAGCAGCAGGTGCTCCGTCCAATACCCGGTGATCAAATGTCAGGCTAAGAGGCAGCAAGCTTCTGCGCTCCACTTTTTCCCCTCTAAAAACGGCCGCATCCTCCACGGCCCCGACACCAAGAATACCGGCTTCAGGCGGATTTAAAATCGGCGTAAAGTATTCGACTCCATAAGTCCCGAGGTTGCTAATTGTAAAAGTAGAACCTATCATTTCATCCTGACTCAGCCCCCCTTGACGCGCACGCTGAGCGGCTTGTTTGATTTTTTTAGCCAACTGGATTAGCGAATCGTTTTGCGCCTCTTGAACAACTGGCACTACAAGTCCTTTTTCCAATGCAACAGCTATACCGAGATGAATCGATTCAAATACATGAATGTGATCATCTATGTAAGCACTGTTCATTTGCGGATGCTTTTGCAGCGCGAGTACAACGGCCCGAGCCACAAGGTCATTCATTGAGAGCTTTGTGTCAAAATGGGATTGAACGGTCTCTGCCAGTTGTGTACGCAGTTTTACAGCATCAGTTACATCCACTTTTGTTGTCATTGTTAATTGTGCACTGTCTTTTAAGCTGTCGTGCATGCGTTTAGCAATCACTTTGCGCATGCCCATCACTGGTGTTTTATGTGCTTCGTTAGCGACTTTACTCTCTTTTTGCTCGATTGCTTGGGGAACTCCCACATAGGAGATTGCTTTTTCTATATCTTCTTTTATAATTCTCCCGCCCGGTCCTGATCCTTCCAACAGCTTGTAGTCAATACCGGCTTTCTCTGCCATCTTGCGGGCAACAGGTGAAATTTTTACCCGGTTTTTTGTATTTACTTTAGAAAGTGAAGCAGTCTTCTCTGACTCAGCAACTGTGGCGGCAATCTCTTTTTCGGCTTTCTCTTCTTCAGCAGAAACCTTTGCTTCCGGCACTTTCTCGTTTGGCTGGCCAATGTAGCCAATGACCGTTCCAGGAGGGACTCCCTGTCCCTCCTGCACGGTAATCTCCAACATGCTTCCAGCTGCTGGCGCTTCGAGCTCCATTTCAATCTTCTCCGAGTTAATGCTGGCAATCAGTTCGCCCTTTTCTACCACATCTCCCACTTGCTTGTTCCAAATAGAAACCGTTCCTTCCTTCATCGCCATCCCTAATTTTGGCATGATCACTTCTACAGCCATGTAACCCCTTCCTTTCTTCTTTATTTGCTTATACGCTGAGAGAAGCTTCTCCTAAAAGTTCCGAAACAACCTTTATCACTTTCTCAGGCGTAGGAAGATATATATCTTCTAAAGGAGGAGAAAATGGGACTGGTGTATGCGGTGCAGTTATGCGTTTAATTGGTGCATCCAGCGCATCAAACCCTTTATCCGCAACCATTGCTGCAATGTCCGTCGCTACGTTGCAGCGCGGGTTCGCTTCATCAATAATAACGAGGCGATTCGTTTTTGCAACAGAAGAAAGAATGGTTTCTTCATCTAATGGCGATAAGCTGCGCGGGTCTACTACTTCTACTTCTATTCCCTGGCTGGCAAGACGATCAGCAGCTTCCAAAGCGGTATTCACTTGCTTTCCAATACCGACAATGGTCAAATCAGAACCTGCCCGCTTGATATCTGCTTTTCCAATTGGAAGGGTGTAATACTCTTCCGGCACTTCTCCGGTCACGTTATAAAGGGTTTTGTCCTCGAAGAAGATGACGGGGTCATTGTCTTCAATGGCCGCAAGCAGCAACCCCTTCGCATCATAAGGGGTAGAAGGGACAACCACTTTCAACCCAGGAACGCTCGTGAATAGCGCATACAGGCTTTGCGAGTGTTGAGCAGCTGCACGAAAGCCTGCTCCATGCATCGTACGCACTGTCACAGGAACCTGCGCTTTTCCGCCAAACATATAGCGGAATTTTGCCCCCTGATTTAATACTTCGTCGAGACAGCTGCCGATAAAATCATTAAACATCAGCTCAGCAATCGGCCGCAGCCCTGTAGAAGCGGCTGCCATCGCCGCACCCATATAGCCTGCTTCGGCGATCGGCGTATCTAAAATCCGTTCCCTTCCAAACTCCTGGACGAGCCCTTTTGTAACACCGAGCACACCGCCCCATGCGTCTTCATCCTGCAAATGATCCACTTCTGCTCCTCCAGCAACATCCTCCCCCATTAAAATGACATTCTCATCTTTCCTCATTGCTAGTGTGATTGCCTCATTAATTGCTTCCGACATGCTTATTGATCTCGCCATATTGATCTCTCCTTATTTAAAAAGTTAATAGGATACATAAACATCTGTCAGTAACTCGGATGCTTCCGGATATGGGCTTTCCTCACTAAATTGCACGGCTCGTTGAATCGCTTTCTCAACGGATTCTTCAAGGGAGGCTAACTCGTTTTCACCTAAAATTTGTCGGGTTAATAAATGCTTTTTAAATTGAATAATGGCATCCTTCTCCTGCTTATGCTCTTTCTTCTCTTGTTCTGCCTTGTATGTTTGGGCATCTCCCTCGAAATGTCCATAATTACGATAAGTCATACATTCAATTAGCGTTGGCCCTTCTCCACGGCGAGCTCTTTGTATCGCTTCTTCAGCCGCCTGGTAAACGGCAAGGACATCTTTTCCATCCACACGAACCCCCGGAATGCCATAGGCAGTTGCTCGGTCTGCAATCGTTTGGCAGCTCGATGCATATTCGAATGGCGTTGCCTCCGCATAACCGTTATTTTCAGCAATAAAAACAACAGGAAGCTTCCAAATCGCCGCCAAATTGATTCCTTCGTGGAACGTCCCATGGTTATTCGCCCCGTCCCCAAAGAAACAGACACTGACCCTGTCTGTCTTTTTATATTTCGCTGTTAAAGCAGCACCGCATGCAAGCGGGAACCCTCCGCCAACAATGCCGTTTGCCCCGAGCATCCCTTTATTTAAATCAGCGATATGCATCGATCCGCCTTTTCCCTTGCACAATCCTGTTGCTTTTCCGTATATTTCAGCCATCATGCCATCGAGGTCGCAGCCCTTTGCAATACAATGGCCATGCCCGCGATGAGTGCTCGTAATTGTGTCTTTATCATCTAGATGAGCGCAGACACCGACCGCCACTGCTTCCTCACCGGCATACAAATGAACGAAACCCGGTAAAATTCCTTGCGCAAACAATTCATGGACTTTATCCTCGAACTGGCGAATCTCTAGCATCTTCTGATACATCCATCGGGCCTTATCTTGCGTCAATGTAACTCCTTTGTTCTGCAGCACTTCCATGGTTAACAGCCTCCTATCATTTGCTTTCTCCTATTACTTATTGCAAATGCTATGCCAAGCTTCAAAGCGCATAGAAACAGTCTTTCGCAAATAAAAAAAGAGACAAAGTGAGACAGTTGTCCCACTTTGTCTCGCTTTGTCTCTTTTTTTATTACTTGTCCATTCCACACTCGTTACTTTCCTCTGAAGGCATTTGTGATAAGAACAAGCGCGGTAATCCAGTGCATGATCATCCCTACAAATGGAATCCAGCCAATAACAGAAGTAATAATACCGAGAATGCTACCTGTTAAACTTCTGCCGGCATTTAAGGCAATAAGTAAAGTGATGATATGCAGGATGGCCATGAAACCGAGCGGCGCCCAGGCATGTCCCATAATAAAAAAACCACCGATAACAGGAATGCCCAGAAAGGCTTCCATGCCGCCCGTTACCCATTTCATTGCATTCGTCATATATGTCTCCCCTTTTTACGATTGCTTATAATTTACTTACGAATGATCAGGAAAAAAGTTTCACAGCAAATTAGCTTTTTGACAAAATCAGCAAAAGAGAGAAAACTTCTTTAAAGCCGAATGCTCAGTAAGATAACAACGAAAGCTGGTTTTGTAAATATCGACCAAGATAAGCAGGCTCACTTCTCTGCTCGACTCTTTTTATATGAAGAAAAAATTTAAATACTGCGGATATGAAAGCATGCTGTCTTGGAAAGTCTCTTCTCAATCAATTTTTTCACTTATACTGATATATATACATACAAAGGAGAGAGCAAGAATGAATATTACAAAAGCAGAAATTTTCGGCATTCATTTGCCGCTAAAAACACCTTTCATTATTTCTTACGCTACCTTTCACCATATGCCGTCTATCATTGTTAAATTAGAAACTGATAATGGGCTCATCGGCTGGGGTGAAGCAGTGCCTGATGAACATGTAACGGGCGAAAGCTTTTACAGCTGCATTGAAATTCTGCGCCATGTTCTTTTGCCAGTGGTGCTGGGGGAACATCCCTTCCAAATCGAGCATATCCATCATAAGATGAATCAAGCGATCACTGCCAACCCGGCTGCGAAAGCAGCAATTGACATTGCTTGCTACGATTTAATGGGTAAGGCGGCTGGATTACCTGTGTACGATTTGCTCGGCGGAAAAAGTCATAAAAAATTGACTTATCCAAAAGTATTAAGTATCGAAGAGCCGGAAGTAATGGCAGACAAAGCGCGGGCAGCCATTGAAGCCGGTTTTCAATCATTAAAGCTGAAAGTCGGCATGGATAGACAAATGGATGTTAAGCGAATTCAGGCAGTCCGAGAAGCAGTCGGATGGAACATTCCAATCCGGGTAGATGTCAATCAAGGTTGGCATACGTATGCGGTGGCTATTCAGGCGATGAAGCAGCTTGAGCCTTTGCAGCTTGCCTGGATTGAACAGCCGATCCGTCTCGGCGACATTGAGGGGCTAGCACACATCAAGCGGCAATGCACCATTCCACTCATGGCGGATGAATCTATTCAAAATGGCGAACAACTAATAGAGATGATTAAAAAAGACGCCGTTGATAAGATTAATATCAAACTAATGAAATGCGGCGGCATCTTTCCAGCGGTCCACATAGCAAAAGCGGCTGAATACGCTGGAATTGACTGCCAAATCGGCTCCATGGTCGAATCATCGATTGGATCAGCAGCCGGCTACCACGCTGCGATTTCAAGAAAAAATATTACAAGTACAGAATTAACTGGCCCGCTGCTATTTAGCAAGGACATTGGCGACCTCACGTACGAAGTGCCTTTTGTTCACTTGAACAATAAACCAGGCCTTGGACTTGTGATCAATGAATCTGCATTAGAAGAATTAACCGTCTCTCGAGCGACAATAAAATAAGAAAGGAGGATCGTTCGTGAAAAAGACAGACAGCCAGTTGATGAATATTTTTCAGCATCTGCATACACACCCGGAAATCAGCTGGAAAGAAACAGAAACAACGGCGTATATCACCGAATTGCTAAAGAAAGAAGGAATCTTTGTCTCCCTGTTTGACGATTGTACGGGCTTGATTGCTGAACTCGGAAACGGAAAACCCATCGTTGCCGTCCGTGCAGATATAGATGCGCTCTGGCAGGAAGTTGATGGTATCTTCCAGGCGAATCATTCATGCGGCCATGACGCTCATATGTCTATCGTTATCGGCACCATTCTGCAATTAAAAAATCAAGTAACAAACGGCACAGTCCGCTTTATTTTTCAGCCTGCCGAAGAAACCGGCAGCGGCGCCTTAAAAATGGTTGAAAAGGGCATTGTTGATGATGTGGATTATTTGTTTGGCATCCATTTACGTCCTATTGAAGAACTGCCCTTCGGCAAAGTCACCCCTTCTGTTCATCATGGCGCCGTCACTTTTTTAACCGGAAAAATAATAGGAGATGATGCACACGGTGCTCGACCTCATCAGGGAACAAATGCAATTGACATTATTTCTGTTATAAACGAACAGCTAAAGTTAGTTCATTTCTCCCCTTTTGAACCGTATTCTGTCAAAATGACCTATGTGGAAGCCGGAGGCCAAAGCTTGAATATTATTCCTGGCACTGCGAAATTTGGGCTTGATGTGCGCGCTCAGAAAAACTCAGTCTTGTTGGACATGCAGAAAATAATTGAAAAGAAAATTCATCAGCTAAGCCATCTTTTCGAGGTGAAAATTGAGACAGAGTGGCTCGACTTTACCCCGGGAGCAGAAGTAGACACAGAAGCGGAAGAATTGCTTCGTCAAAGTATTCTTGACTATGGAGGCCGGGAAATGCTGGCAGATCCACTTATCACATCGGGAAGTGATGATTTTCATTTTTACACCATTAAGCGCCCAAAGATAAAAGCATCTATGATGGGAATTGGAGCTGACTTAAAGCCCGGGCTGCACCATCCCAAAATGTCCTTTGACCCGCGTGCCATTCAAATTGGCGCCGATATACTAGCCAGCGCTGTTTTAAATGCGTTAAAAAAATAAACAAAAAAGCCGGCTGCTAAAAGTATTTAGCAGCCGGCCCTTTTCTTTTATACCCGATCGGCTTTCTAGCTCAGAAAAATTATTTAGTCAAGCTCGGTTGGATGGATCTTTTTTTAATTTAGGATTGTTACATTTACTGTACGGCGGCCCCAGTTAACAGCTTGAGACTCCGTTGGCACATGGATATCGATGCGATTTCCTTTAATCGCTCCGCCAGTATCACCAGCGACAGCTGTACCGTATCCTTCAACATGTACTTTTGATCCTAGCGGGATTACGTTAGGATCAACCGCAATGACTTTTGCATTTGGATTCGCATTTAAGTTAATGCCTGTTGCTGTAACGCCTGAGCAGCCAGCACATTTTGCTGTATAGGCTGTGGCTGAAACAGAAATAGTTTTACCGCTTTGTGGTGCTTGTTGAGCCGCTGCCGGCTCTGCAGCTGCTTTAGTTGCTGCTGGTCTAGAAGTCGATACTCCTTTTACCTGTCCGGAAAGAGAAAGTTTGTCACCTGCATAAATTCTATCAGAGGACAAGCCATTGATCGCTTTTAAAGATTGTACAGATAGTCCATTTCTAGAAGCGATTTTGGCTAGTGTGTCTCCAGGTTGAACAGTGTATGTACCGTTTCCATTGGACGCTGCAGAAGCTTTTGGAGCAGCGCTGCCGCCTACTTCCAATCTTTGATTAGGAAAAATTAAATCAGATGATAAGTTATTAGAAGATTTTAATTGTTGAACAGTTGTATTATTTTTTTGAGAAATGCCCCATAATGTATCTCCATTTTTTACTGTATATGTTTGTGCTGATGCAGCTGTTCCGAAAAGACCTCCGCCGATCACTGTAGTAGCTGCAAGTGCGATAATTTGTTTTTTCATGATAGAAAAACCTCCTGATTGTTCTAGCACGCGGTAACTTCCCAGTTTAGGTTTCCAATTAAAAGGGAAAATAAGAAACAACCGCCTGCAAGAAGCTTTTTTAAAAAGTAAAGTGTCCAGTGGCACTACTAATGGCAATAAACAATTTTTATTTATATAAACAGTTCGGTCAATCACCCGATGACCCGCTGACGAAATTCATTGTATCACGCCAAAGCATGTAATGATTTTAAGAAGCCATTACGCTTTCCCGCTTTATATAACGTTCTTGTTACAAAAAGATACTTTATGCATACTTGTAACTTCGATGAAATAAATAAGACAATTCCTGCAAGCCCTAGAACATGTTTTTTCTCTTGTTGGATAAAATCACTGTGGTATTTGGTTGTTGATTTTCGCTTCAGGCGGACCTTTCCGCTCTAATCAGCTATTGAACAAACAACCTTCAACAGGCCTTAGATAAAAAAAAGAAACCCATAAAGTGGATTTCTTTTTTTCTTACAATCTATTTATTTCAAAATCTGTACTTTTACTGTCCGTACTCCCCAACGCTTTGCTTGTGTTTTATTCGGAACATGAACGTCGATTTTGTTTCCTTTAATGGCGCCGCCTTTATCACCAGCAACGGCTTGGCCGTATCCCTCTACGTATACTTTCGTCCCAAGCGGGATAACTTTTGGATCGACGGCAATGACTTTTGCATTTGGGTTTTTCTTTAAGTTGATGCCTGTTGCTGTAACACCTGAACAGCCTTTGCATGAAGCCGTATAAGCTGTTGATCTCACAGTCAGTACCTTGGCGGCTTTGACGGCCTGTGGTTTGCTTGCTGCCGGCTTAGCGTCAGCTTTCTTAGTTGTATTTTGAAGGACCAATTTTTGGCCAACTTTGATGTTTTCTGATTTTAAATTGTTCCATTGTTTTAATTGATTAACAGTCGTCTTATACTCTCGTGCAATGCTCCATAAGGTATCTCCTCTTTGTACTGTGTGACTCACTGAAGCTGCTTCTACAGCAGATGTGCTGAATAGTACGCAAGCAAGAACCAAAGACATAATAGCTTTTCTCACGAATGAAAGACCCCCTTGTTTTTCTGTAACATGTGCCTCATTCTATCATGGAATTATAACGAGACTATTACACTAGCATGTTTGTTTCTTTACACGCACATTTCAAACGTTATAATTTTCTGATACATTTTCCTTTTCGCAAAAATCGCCATTAACCTCTATCTATTAAGCTTTTTGTCATATTTCAGCTGAAAAAGCAGCTGCTTAATCTATCACTATTTTAAAAGCCACTGTTTTATTTGTTACATTATTCTACATTTCCCCTCCATTATTGCCCCTTCAAAATAACTCGCTTTTTATCAAATTCTGTTAGATTATATTGGTATGAACAGAGGGAGTTGTATATAATAAAAAAAGATGTCAATTTACATTACTTCATTGGAGGATTTTAGATGATTTATCGTGTGCAGCTAATTAAAGGGCTGTTTCGTCCGAGTGATCGTTTCTATCAGCTGGACCATGCGGAACAAATGAAAGGATTATGGAGCCGCATTTCTTTATTAATCATCATCAGTACAGCCTTGTACTTTTTAAGCGGCCTGTTGGGCATTCAATCTGAATCAGTCTCTGCCTATTTGGCGGACACGAACAACGCGGAAATCCAGGGACAGAAAATGTGGTTCACTATTGGAAGTACCATTTGGGGCTTTCTTTATCCACTAATTATCTTGTTCTTGCCTGCGCTTTTATTTTGGACTTTTTTAGAAGTAGATTTTCGTAAGTTACTTGTCTTGCAATCATTTGTCTATGTCATTTATTTAATTGAGTTTTGCTTATTAATTCTATTAAATATCACGCTTGCTATTCCGAGAGATTCTTCTCCTTTTTCACTCGGCGTACTCGCTCAATATGCATCAAAAAACGAGTTAATAACAAGCTTTTTTAGCTTTATTACTCTGTTTCAAATCTGGGCCATCAGCCTGCAATATAAGTTTTTAAAACAAAGTTCAGAGAAAAGCCCGCGTTTTGTTCTTTTACTGATTTTAGCAGTTACCCTTGCAATCTGGCTTTTTTCTACTTTGTTCACTTCCATCCATGTTGACCGCTTATTTTAAGAGAGAAGGAGGCGGCGGGGCATATGAAAAGAATAAAGAAATCCGTCTGGCTGACAGCAAGTGTGCTGATCATTGCCGGCAACTTGTGTTTAACCTTTAAAGAAGACAGCAAAGCTGACCGGTCACAATGGCTGACAGAATGGAATCAATCGGCAAAAGATGACGTGGTTGAATCCTTCCAAACAACAGGTGTGATCATTCCAGCAGATGAATATCCGATTTATTTCGATAAAAATGAAGGAACATTTTTAAGGTTCCTCGTAGAAAAAGGCCAACAGGTCGATGCAGGCACACCGCTATTTGAATATTCATCATCCAAACTTGAGCAAGAAATAGAAGAATTAGAGGCAGAAAAGAAACAAACAGAGAAGCAAGTTCAATTAATTGATGGACAAATATCTAAATTGAATACGATTTTAGATAAGATAGAAAGGGAAGAAAGGGTAGCAGATGATAAGAAAGATGACGAGAAAGACGATAAGAAAGACAGTGCTGCCAAAGTAACCGTTGAAAAAGACATTATTGATCAAGAAACAGAAAAACTGAAATTAGAAGAAGAAATTCGTAAATATGATTCCTTAATTTCACAGACTGAATCTAAAAAGAACAACTTAGTCGTCAAAAGTGAAAAAGAAGGCGTTGTTAAAAATCTAAATGCTCGTCTCGATAATCCGATTATCACTATCCGCTCTCCCGAAGCGGCTGTTCAAGGTGTCTTTGACGAACAGCAAATGAATAAAGTAAAGGAAGGATTAATGATCCATGCCTCTGTCGATCCCCTTCCAGTTACCTTTCAAGGTGAAATTTCAAGCATCGAAAAGTTTCCAGAGCAGGAACCGTCTGTGAAAAGAAAGAGCTTATATCCATTCACCGCTCAGCTTGATAAAAGCAATATGAAAGAAGCGGCTGATCAGCTGTTGCCGGGTATGAAAGCAAATGTTACAGTCGTCACAAAGGAAGCTTTACAAGCTGTAACCGTCCCTGCTTCTACCTTGATGAAAACCGGCAATCACTCTTATGTATTTGTCTTAAATACAAAAGGGCAAATTGAAAAAAGAGCCGTGCAAAAAGGGCTTCTTGTGGACGGCCTTCAAGAAATTAAGAGCGGCTTAAAAGCTGGCGAAAAGGTTGTAGCCCATCCCGAGAAACTCATCGCTAAGCAAGATCGTTTTATTACGCCGGCCGATTATACAGCCATACAGAAGAAACAGCTAGAGCAACTAACAAAAACCGAACGATTGAAATTTATGTTAATGGGTGTATTGTCATAATTTTATTTAACAGAGCGAAATTTCGCTCTGTTTTTTTATTTCTACTGGTAATCTGTCAAACTATCAATAGCAGAAAAAAGACTGGAGATTAACAGGAAAACGGTATTCATTATTAAGGCGTCTCCCTGCATTGGTCACGTCCCTATGCCAAGCAGACCCTTCTCCTCTAGAAGAAAAGGGTCTGCTTGCCAATAAAATACAGGCCGCTTATTAGGCTTATCCCCGCTAATGAATCGACTCCCTACTCGGGGCTATTGGAATTCATTCATAAGAAGATGTAAATCCCCATAGCCTAGATAACATTTTCAAAAGAGGCCACACTCCCATCTGAAAATACTATCTTGACTTCTTGTACCAAAATTACCTTTGATTTTCTTGAGTAATAACCTGCTGCGAAGCCGGCCTGGCCGACCCCGATTACATTACCATTATAATGGCTCTCCAAAAGTTAAAATTAAATAAGTGAATGGATGAAGACCTATAAAAAAAACACAAAGCAGCTTATCAATCGAACCGCTTTGTGTTTTTCCTCTACTCAAGTCTTTCTTACTTTACTGTCAGTTTGTACGGCTGTGCAGAAGCGCGGCCTTCTGTTTCGCTAATTTCGATAAAGTACTTTCCTTTTTTCAATTGGATGACAGCCAATTCTTCATCGCCGCTTCCGTAATGATCAAAGCTTTGAACGAGCACACCCTTGGCGTTATAAATTTCAATTTTTCCGTCCAGCCCATCTTCCATTTCTAACGCAAGAGAAAACGTTCTATCTTTTGTTACATTTAAGACGAAGTGATCGATATCACCAAACGGAACACCGGCGTTCATATACCCATTTATCCCAAGATGTCCATTCATCTTCTTTAAAGAAATCGGCTTTTGAGGTACATGGTTTACCACCTTGCCATCGCCATCTTTTAGTGCATCTTTCATATCAGCCAACTTTATTTCATACGGCTGGAGACTCGGCTTCATGGAAAGGAATGAACTGACTGCAAGGAAATACCCCGTGTCTTCTTTTGCCATAAAGGAAAGGTTTGCTTTTGTTTCAAATGACAACTCAAGCAAGTTAGGGCCAAATGGGATAGACTTCAGCTGCTCTTCTTCGTCTAATACCTTGTCACCGTTCGTATCTTCGATGAGTGCGCCAGTGAAAATAGCCGGTTGACGAAGATCATAAGGAATCGCTGCTTTTTCAGCTGCTGTTAATTTTCCTTGATCAATATTTAAACGATAGACTGCCTGTTTACCACTATTTTTAAAGTAATAAAAGCCAGTATCCCCTGGATAAATAAAGTAATTCTTAAATGCTGTTCCTGGCTTAAGCATTTTTGCGTTTTCAGGGGTGTTCTCATTCTGTCCAGTTCCCTGTGGCGTATAAGCCAGCTTCTTGGAACGGATCGTGTATGGGTCTGCAGAAATATTGTACGTTTCATTTGCCAAACGCAGAATGTAGGTTTCTCCCTTTTTAAGAGCCATCGTCATTTTATTATTTTTTGCGCCGCCAAGCAGACTCATAATCAGGCTGAGAAGATCCTCTTCACCGCCTGAAATCGGAATCAGCTCGTTCGTTTCTTTATCATATTGCAAAACAGTAGCAACTGGCAGCTGGCTTGATCCTTTTTGAACATCAAACTCATAGATGCCGTTCTCTGCAGGGGTGAAAGAATAGTAATCTTCATCCCCTTCTAGTTGAAAATAACCGGATTTTGTATTTCCGAGTTTGTACGGTATGGCATTAGACAAAATGGCTTTTGTCATTTCGCCTTCCATTTCTTCTGTCGGCTCTTCATCAAGCGTGCCATCTATCGCTTCAGCAGCTTTTGTTTGCGCGTATTTTGCAGGGGCTATTTCCCCCTTTTCAAGCGCTGTTTCTAAATCTTCTTTAAATGGCAGACCATCTTCATCTTCCGGCAGTTGCTTTTCTTCCACTTTTAATTCATAAGGATAAGCAGACGCTGCATATTCATCAAATTGAAAGGCTCCCGGGTTCATCATAAGTAAATCAAGAAGAGACCCTATGCCCCCGGCATCGCCAAATGATTCATTTGTTACGGTGAGCTGGTATTTAACTCCTGGCACCGCTTTAAAAGAAAGTACTTCTCCCTCGCTCATGCCGCGATCATCAGCCTCAGCAATCTCTTCTACTGTTGTCGTGTTGCCTTCTTCTTCCTCTTCCTCGGTTATCATAGAAAGACTCATGGCAGAGTTTACCCCTGGCAAAGCAGATAAGGAAACAGAAAGCACTTTTGCTTCATCGACCTCGATGGTGTAATGATCATGGTCAGGCATTCCTTCCTCTTCCGGGAATAAGGTGAAATCCCCTTTTTTGTAAGGAAGTGATTTGATAACTATTGGTTGATCAGACGTGTCAGGATCTGCTTTCAATCCGCTGATCTTTTCAGCTGTGAATGTGTAAGACGATAAACCAGCTGTACTGTAACTGCCATTCACATCTTTTATGCCAATAAAGAGCGTTCCTTTTTCTTCAGCCTTAAATAAGTAGCCTTCCTTTTCTCCAGCACGGCCTTTATTATATTCCGTGAGCATGCCTTCGTCTGTCTCGGCTCCTTCAGGAACAAAGTAAAAATCCATTCCATAATCATAATCGCGGCTTGCCTCTAATACGGTTTGGACATGTTCATTTTCATTTAAGTTCATTTTAAACCAGTGTGTTTCACCAGGTGTTTTTAGCTGCCCCTTCATCATGTTCTTGCCTGCTGTTAACGGCTTTGCAGAGCGACTGAGAGTTTCACTGGTCAGGACCTGCTTCTTTGGCAGCTTTTTGATGTCATAGGACAGTGCAGCCAGCGGGTTAACCAATCCATTAGCATAGGTTGTATCATAGCCTTTTGCCCCCAGGTCTGTCGCTGTTCTTTCCAAAATATTTTCAATATCATAAGCAGACAGTTCGGGATGCTTGGACTTCAATAAAGAGACAACACCAGCAACCATTGGAGCTGCCATAGAGGTGCCGGTTAGCATAGCAAAGCTCGATCCTTTGCCGTCTTTTTCATAAGCTGTACTGTAGATATCTTCTCCTGGAGCCACTACATCAACAGAAGGACCGAAATTCGAACTATCAGATAATCTCTTATTGCGGCCAATATTTCCGACACTGATTACACCAGGGTAAGAAGCCGGATAAGAATAAATATCTGTTGATTCATTCCCGGCAGCTGCCACTACTACCGCTCCGCTGTCAATCGCCTCACGGATCGCTTCTTCCACGAGCGGTGAGGAAGCAAAGCCGCCAAGACTCAGATTAATAACGTCTGCCCCTTTTGCTACAGCGTATAGAATTCCTTCGGCGATCGTAAAGTCATTCGCTGACATCTTGCCGTTAAATACATCTATAGGTAAAATTTTGGCATTCGGATTTACACCATGGCCGCCAATGCCATTGTTTGCTTTAGAAGCAATAATCCCTGCCACATGGGTTCCGTGCAAATCACGAACTGGGTTGTTCGCTGGGTCTGCTGCGTTATACGGCGGCAGCAGCTGTCCCTGCAAATCTGGATGCTTGTAATCTACTCCACCATCGACCACTGCTACAGTTACCTTGTGTTTGCCGGAAAGCTTTAATGCCTTATCAATATTTAGCAATGGCAAGTGGTACATTTTACTTTTTTTCGGATCACTTTGTGCAGTCGCAAATTGTTTATATTTCACGCTGGGAGTAATAGAAGAAATCCCTTTTTGCTGTCGGTATACCTTCATCGCATCACTTACTTTTTTGGATTTCGGCACATGGACAATATCATAGCCAAGCTTCGGCAGCGAGCGGACCAGCACGGTTCCCGCTTTCTTATGGATGGCTCTGTTAAGCGGCTTAGTATATTTAATGACTAGTGTGTTCGTATCAACTAGCTCATTCATTTCTTTTAATGCTTTATACGCTTCTTTATTTTTTTCAGAAGCAGCCGCAGTAACAGGTGTCTGTTCAGAAACCTGCTGGAACACCTTTACTTCTTGATTATGTACGGATGCCCCAGCTGCTGCTGGAAAAACCATAACAGCAGAGAGGCCGAGGGCCAATACCTTTTTCCACGTCTTCATCTTATTCGTTCCTCCTGAATTTTTTGTTTACCTGTTTAATAATAACGTAAAAGAAAGACAAATAGTTTCACTTTTTGCATGTTTTTGAAATAAATGTTATTTTTTCCATATATAAAAAAAACCGCAGCTACTTTAGGAGTAGCTGCGACTTTTTTTATTAAATAATACGCGTTGTAACAACGCCTTCAATTTGGCTGATTTTCTCTTCAAGTCCCGGGATAACGTCACCGTTTACTTTATTGTCAATGTCAATCATTGTATAAGCAAAGTCGCCCCGGCTTCTGTTCACCATGTCTGCAATATTTAAGCTGTATTCAGATAAAGCAGAAGTAATCTGTCCAACCATGTTCGGAATGTTGCGATGGTAAACAGTTACCCGGCGCTTTCCTGTATAAGGAAGAGAGGCATTTGGCATATTCACAGAGTTTTTGATATTCCCTGTTTCTAAATAATCTTTTACTTGACGGGCTGCCATGATCGCACAGTTTTCTTCTGACTCTTTCGTAGAAGCACCTAGATGTGGGATCGGCACAGCATTTTTCATTTTCAAGACGTTTTCATTTGGGAAGTCGGTTACATACTTACCGACCTTGCCGCTTTCAAGTGCAGCTGCCATGTCTTGTTCGTTCACAAGCTCTCCACGGGAGAAGTTCAGAATATGAACGCCTTCTTTCATAATATCAAACGTGTTTGTATTGAACATACCTTTTGTTGTGTCTGTGAGCGGAACGTGAACAGTAATGTAATCACTTTTCGCAAACAATTGTTCAATTGTCATAGCACGTTGAACATTACGAGATAAGCTCCAGGCAGTATCGACAGAAATGAACGGATCAAAACCGATAACATCCATATCAAGATCAAGCGCGTCGTTCGCAACTAGCGCTCCAACAGCACCAAGCCCGATAACACCAAGTGTTTTTCCTTTGATTTCTTTACCGACAAATTGCTTTTTGCCTGCTTCAACAAGCTTTGGAATTTGATCGCCCTGACCCTCAAGTCCTCTTGTCCAAGCGATACCCGCAAATACGTTACGAGAAGATGAAATTAAAGTAGTGAGTACAAGCTCTTTTACCGCGTTCGCATTTGCTCCTGGCGTGTTGAAAACGACGATGCCGCGCTCTGTATAATCGCTGACTGGAATGTTGTTCACGCCAGCTCCCGCACGGGCAACGGCTTTTACATTCCCACCAATTTCCATGTCATGCATGTTAAAGCTGCGCAGAACAATGGCATCCGGGTTTTCACTGTCATTATCGATCGTAAAGTTTTCGTTAGTAAAAACATTTAAGCCGCATTCGGCAATATTATTTAGTGTTTTTATAGTAAACAACTGTCCGTCTCCCCTTTTATTGTGCATGTTTTTCTTGGAATTGTTTCATAAACTGAATGAGGGCCTCTACCCCTTCAACCGGCATCGCATTATAGATACTAGCGCGCATTCCGCCAACGGAACGGTGGCCTTTCAATGTTTCAAGACCTGCTGCTTTTGCTTCTTTAACAAACGCCGCATCTAATTCCGCAGATGGTGATACAAACGGAATATTCATAATGGAACGGCTGTCTTTTCTAACTGGAGAGTTGAACATCGTTGACTGTTCAAGAAAATTGTATAACAGCTCTGCTTTTTTGCGATTGATCTTCTCCATTTCTTTTAAACCGCCAATCTCCTGCAACCATTCAAATACGAGCTTTGCCATATAAATGCCATAAGTTGGCGGCGTGTTGTATAGAGAACCGCTCTCGCTATGCGTCTTATAATCAAGCATCGTCGGGCAGCTTTCCGGCGCATGACCGATCAAGTCTTCTCTAATAATGACAACTGTCAATCCAGCTGGCCCGATGTTTTTCTGAGCACCAGCATAGATCAAACCGAATTTCGATACATCGATCTCTTCTGATAAAATGTTGGAGGACATATCAGCAACGAGCGGCACGCCGCCTGTATCCGGAATGTTTCTGAAAGCTGTTCCTTCTATAGTATTATTTGTTGTAATATGTACGTAGTCAGCTTCTGGATCAATCATGCTGCTGTTGATTTCCGGAATGTAACTGAAGTTCTCATCTTCTGAAGAAGCAATTACACGAACATCTCCATATTTCTTTGCTTCCTTAATTGCTTTTTTAGACCATGAACCAGTGTTCACATAGTCTGCCTTTTTACTGTTTGCCAACAAGTTGAGTGGAACCATTGCGAATTGCTGGGAAGCGCCCCCTTGAATAAACAGCACTTTATAATTATCTGGAATGTTCATTAAATCTCTCAGCAGTTGTTCCGCACCGGTAATAATCTCTGTGAATAACCCCGAACGATGGCTTAACTCCATGACTGACATACCAGAGTCTGCATAATTGACTAATTCTTTTTGTGCTTTTTCTAATACTGGCAGCGGCAACATAGAAGGTCCTGCCGAAAAATTGTATACTCTCTTCACGTGAACTCCCTCATTCGTTTTAAATTTGGAATCAGAAAATTTATACATTAATAATATTCATGAATTATAAATTATTACTCTTTACTTATCAAGGGGCGGTCTGGCAACTTTTTTTCTATTTTTCAATTGGTAACGCTTTCATTGCTTTTTTAAAAGGAGCCTAAAAAATTACGAACATTTTTTGTCTTTTTTATTCATTCGTTCGCTTCTTTACCTTCTTTCCTTTATCGCTTCTCTATTTACTTGGACTCTACCGCTCAACTAAAAAGAAAAATATTCTTAATATGATAGAGATGAAACAGACGTTTCATCCCTTTGGCCATTCTCTTCCATCCTTCCGTTAACCCTAATTAAATGAAGGGCATTTATTTTTACATTTTCTTGATGTCCTTTATGTATGGCCCCGCCACGGAGCGAACATGCATATAGGGCCGTTTCTATTCTGGCTGCGGATTAGAACATCTAAACAAGACGGTGCTCTTCTAACAAACTTTCCTCAGAAAAAACAAAAATCTTTAATAGAAATGATGGAAGCTGCTCAGAGAAAATAGATCCTCTAACAGCGCCAGAATTAAAACGCTTCCTTGATATATCGATTTCCTCGTTGCTTTCCTTACTATTATTGCAATGATTCATAGAAACGGCTTGTTTGCAATACAATAAAACAAGAAGGAGCCTCCTACTTTTTCAAAAATAATTTAATTTTTTATAGAAATTTAACGGTTAATTACTGTATAATAGCTACAATTTGTGTTTGATAAAGGGAGGGTATTTATGCGTACCTATCAAGTTGATGAGCGGCCGCCGGTTGCGGCGATGATCCCGCTTAGTTTGCAGCACTTATTTGCGATGTTCGGGTCAACAGTCCTCGTGCCTATTTTGTTCGGCGTCAACCCGGCAACTATTTTGTTAATGAATGGGATTGGTACATTAATTTATCTTATTCTATGTAAAGGACAGGTTCCTGCTTACCTCGGTTCAAGCTTTGCGTTTATTTCTCCGGTGCTCTTGGTGCTCTCAACAAAGAGCTACGGAGCGGCGCTTGGCGGCTTTATCGCCACTGGTATTGTCTTTATTTTGGTAGCTCTCATTATTCGTGTGGCTGGAACTAAATGGGTAGATGTTATCTTCCCGCCAGCAGCGATGGGTGCGATTGTGGCTGTTATTGGGCTTGAGCTTGTTCCAGTGGCTGCTGGCATGGCTGGGTTAGTTCCTTCGGGAGATGCGGATCCTGCAAAATGGACACCCGATGCAGATGTGATTACCGTTTCCTTGCTAACACTTGGCATTACGATCGTTGGTAACGTCATGTTCCG
Source organism: Pseudobacillus sp. FSL P4-0506 (assembly GCF_038003025.1). Lineage (NCBI taxonomy): Bacteria > Bacillati > Bacillota > Bacilli > Caryophanales > Bacillaceae > Pseudobacillus > Pseudobacillus sp. FSL P4-0506. The sequence goes on along the minus strand of NZ_JBBOOI010000001.1, from coordinate 982,667 downwards.
CGGATTTCTAAGAATTATCCCCATTTTAATTGGAATCGTCGCAGGCTACATTATTGCTGTCTTTTACGGGCTCGTTGATTTCCAACCGGTAAAAGAGGCTCATTGGTTTGCTTTACCAACGTTTTACCGTCCAGAATTCGATTGGTCAAGCATGGCAATTATTCTGCCAGCTGCTCTTGTAGTTATCGCTGAGCACATTAGTCATCTTGTTGTTACACAAAACATTGTCGGCCGTGACTTGATGAAAAAACCAGGCTTAGGCACTTCTTTACTTGGAAACGGGATTTCAACAGTCATTTCTGGCTTTGTTGGCTCTACTCCGAATACTACCTATGGAGAGAATATCGGTGTCCTCGCTTTAACGAGAGTATATTCAACCTGGGTAATCGGTGGGGCCGCAGTGATGGCGATCATCCTGTCTTTCCTCGGCAAGCTGGCCGCTTTGATTTCTACGATTCCTACAGCGGTTATGGGTGGCCTTTCGCTTCTGCTGTTCGGAAGCATTGCCGTATCTGGCTTGCGCATGCTCGTTGAATCGAAAGTAGACTATTCCAAAGCGACCAACATGATTTTAACGACTGTTGTACTCGTTATTGGCCTTAGCGGTGCTACTTTGAAATTCGGCAACTTTGAGTTGAAAGGAATGGCTCTTGCAACTATCATCGCCATCTTTGTCAGCCTGTTCTTTGCCATCATTGATAAGCTAAAAATATCAAATGACTATGAACAATAAAAAGCAGCCCTCGGGCTGCTTTTTGGTCGTTTGCTTCAGAATTAAATGTGGGTAGTCAGTAAACTATTTTTATTGGTCGGTATGGCGTGTAAACGACTCAGCTTGCCAAACATTTATCCCTTTTGCTGGCTAATTCTAATCTGATAGGCCAGCCAGGTAGCTGCCGCTGGGGATAAAAAAATGAGCGGAAGCACACGAATCCAATAGACAATATCATTAATTGCTCCTGTGCTGTCTGAGAAGAGCATAGAACTGAGAAAGAATACAAGGATGGTTAAGGCTAGAAGAAATACAGTCACTTTGCTAATTATCCCTTTAGCTCGCTTGTACTTTTAAACAATCGTTGACCGGCCTGTATAAATGGGCCTCATTCCCGGAACAGCAGAAAAAATGTGCATGCCTCCTGCTGAACAAACAGGCTTCCATCCGCCTGCTCTAAAAATAGCATAGTAACCCTCCATCTCCGCTTTAGGAACGTCTTGATAGTCAAGACTATAGATGAGGTGGCGAGGATTGCTTTTTCGAAGCGTATAACCTAATGGTGCAAAAGATTGAAGGATCCACCCTTTTTTGGCCAGCTTGCTTAACTTTTTCATATCTTTTCCTTCAGAGAATGCCAAGCCGCCTGATGAAATATAACGCTTGTCCTTCTGTTTTTTCATTTTCCTTCCCCTCCTCTAACAGTTGGAATGACAGCTCGCCTTGTTGAACCGTATGACTTCGCCTGCTTACTTCATTGCAGAGCATATTTTTGCCCTTTTCGGTAGCTTTATAGATTTTTCGCCTACTATGTGTGAATTCCAGCAAAGTAATGAGTCCTGTGATTGTTCAATCGCATAGACTTCATTATATCCATTACCGATATATCATATAACGATATAACAAATATCTCCAAATGATTTGTCAATAAAAATAAGCTGCCGGAAAGTTCCCGGCAGCCCCAACTGTTATTCCTTTACTTGATATGTCCATCCTTCTTCCTGGTACACTTTCTTTTCTTTCATCAGCTTGCCAAGCGCCCGCTTAAAAGCACCTTTACTCATCGAAAAACGCTTTTCAATTTCTTCCGGGAAGCTCTTATCGCTATAAGGCATGGAACCGCCTCTTTGCAGTAAGTATGCGTATACTTTTTCAGCGTCGTCTTGTTGAACTTCCTGCTTTCGTCCAATAAGAGACACATTAACAGAGCCATCCTCTTTTACATCGATAATACGCCCATCTACCTTCTGTCCGAGCCGCGGCTCTTCTTGCCGCTGAGACTCATGAATGAATCCGCGATAGCCTTCTGCTGTAATAATAAATGTGCCCACCTTCGTTGCACGATAAACAATGCCCGTTATATCCTTATTAAAATCTTTCTTAGAAGCTTTGGTAAACTGTTTAGCCATTACCTCTTCTGTAGCCGGCTTGGCAAATAGACGGCCTCTCTTATCAAGCCTCAACGTGCAATAAAGTCGGTCTCCAACAATTGGCCGCACGGAATATAGGAACGGCAAGTCATCTTCCGACACGAGTATATCTTTTGTAATGCCGATCGAAACGAACACACCGAGCTTTTCCTCTACACCAACAACTTCTACCCATTCATACGTATCTTGTGTAATCATCGGCATCTTCATCGTTGCCGCAAGTCGTCCCTGATGATCTTGGAAAAGAAAAACTTTCACCGGTTCATCGGGGTCAAATCCTTCTTGTATCTCTGAATGATGCAGCAAAACTGTTTCTTCTCCGTCTGTCAGAAACCAGCCAAATGGCGCTTCATTTTTCACATCCAATGTGACAATCGTGCCAGCTTGTAAATTATACATATAGGGTAAATCCTTCTTTCACTTATATTTATTAACAATTTTCCCGTTTCGGCTTTAATTATAACAGGCTTTTGGGCAGGCGCATCGTTTCTGTAAAAAAACTTCATTCCAGAGAATGAAGTTTTTTACAAATTAATTTATTTTTTGCAGTTCAAATACTCGCTTTGGTGATTTTCCGTTGTTATCTACTGTGAGAATGAGACCGACGTTCGGAGCAAAATAGTAGTAGAAGTTTTCCGAATCCTTGATCTCAATGACATGTTGGAAAGTGCCTGCTGGTGTCTTAACTGTTTTATTGACTGATAGGACACGATGATGAACGCCGTAAAGATCGTCCTTCCAATAGCTTCCTTTTTTTAGCGGCAGCTTAATATTCAAAAAGATGAAATCAGAATTGGCCAAACCTAAGCGCATCCACTCTTTATTCTCTCTATAAGCATACCCATTGTCCCCGTTCACTGTCCAAACATCCCAGCCGTATGCTGTTCCTTTGTATGCCCAATTTTCCTTCCCATTCTCTACATCATAATACGTATATCGATGTTTTTTATTAAGCTTTAACCCGTAATACACTGTTCGATATTCTTTGTTTAATTCATACTGCACATCTTTTGGAACAGGTGTAAATTTAGCATAGGAATTTTTCTTAATAAATGTTTTTTTATAAAGATGATAATACCCTTTTGTGACTGCAAATACGCTTGCTGTCTGGCCTTTTTTCAATGTTTTTACTTTTACAATTTTCCCCTTTGATCGTGTAAATAAAGGGGTATCTTTTAAGATAGTTACTTTGCCGATCGTCCCTTGTTTTAATTCTATCCCATCCCAAATAACGGCGGCATCCGCTTTTGAGAAAGGCAACGTGATAGCGGATGAACAAATCATTGCAACTGCCATTAAGAGACACGCTATTTTTTTCATCATTTTTCCCCTTTTCTAGTAAAATATCCCTTTAATTATAACATGTAAAAAGTGGCTCGTCCGTATCGTTTAATAAATTTAAAAAAGGGGAAGTTAAATTATAATTAACGCTCTAAAAAAGGTGGTAAACACAATGAGTAAAAAAAGAGGCTTATCTTCTTTAATGAGGCTAGCTATTAAATATGGACCGATTCTCTATCCTATCGTTAAGAAAATGCTGGATAAACGCAAAGCCGCCCGGGTTATGCCTACTCAAAGATAAAAAACTCCAGGCAGACGCCTGGAGTTTTTTACAAATTAATAGGAGTTTCTTCTGTTACCTGATTGTTCTGTAAGTCCCTGCCAGTGATAACCAGTTTATAAGTGCCCTCAGGCATTCTCTTTACATTTTCATTTGTCCCATTCCAGGAAAGACGGTGACTTCGGGCCGGCAACGCCTTTTTATTCAACAACGTTTTGACTAGTTGTCCTTTATTATTGTAGACAGCCGCCGTGACAAACAAGCTTTTATTAATGGTAAATTTGATATTTACATTTGTTTGAGAAGCTGAGGAAGCTTCATTAACGACTTCTGCCTTAATAGAAGGCGGCAAGTTATGGATCAATTTAACTGCTGCTTTCTTCGTTAAAGATTGATGATTATCGAATGTCCGGAACACAATGGAATATTTTCCTGCCGGTGCTATGGTACCGTCTGCCAGCTTTCCATTCCAATAGGCAACAAAGCCGCCTTTTTGCGGTGCTGCTCCGCTTATAAGCGTGCGGACATTTTTTCCATTTGCACCTTCTACATACACCGTTCCTCTCATGCTACCGCTCACAGAAAGTCCAGCTCTAAGATTATTGCTGCCGGTGACTTTAAATTCCGTTGTATTAAGTGAAATGCTTCCCATCGGTTCAGGTGTTGCTGCAAGCGCCTTATATGCATCAACGCGACCATTCCCATAAAAAGAATCCCATGATTTCGTTCCTAGATCTACAGATGACTTGTATAAAATCCGTGTGACCTGCTGCGGAGATAAAAAAGGATTTTTTGACAAAACGAGTGCGGACGTTCCTGAAACAACCGGAGCTGCCATAGAAGTGCCATCCATATAGCTATAGGAGTTATTAACCGTTGTTGATAAAATGTCTTCCCCTGGCGCTGATAGATTAATATAGCGACCAAAATTAGAAAAGTCAGCGATTTTATCCAACGAGCTGGTCGCACTGACGCTAATAACGTTAGACAAAGCAGCTGGGTAAAATGGCAAACTGGTATCCTCATTTCCGGCAGCTGCAACAACCATTGCACCTTTATTGATAGCATAGTTTGCCGCATATTCTATAACATTGCTATACGAATAGCTTCCCAGACTTAAATTAAGAATGTCAGCTCCTTTATCCACTGCATATATCATCGCTTCAGCAATCGTATAACTATCTGCATACTCTCCTTGAAATACATTAATTGGCATAATCTTTACCCCTGGAGCGACACCCGTTACACCCGAGCCATTCATAGCCGCCCCAATAATCCCTGCAACGTGTGTGCCATGGTTATCAAACGGCAAAGCGGTACGGCCAGTTACTGCGTTATACGGATTCACAAGACGACTTTTAAACTCAACATGACGCGTATCCATTCCTCCGTCAATAACTGCGACCGTAACTTGGGAGCTGCCGCGTGTTCGGTCCCATGCTTTCGGTGCGTTAATCTTTGAATGAAACCATTGGCGATTATAATAAGAATCGCTTGGCTTAAATGTATTAGTAAGCTGATAATTGGGCTCTACTTGTTTAACTGCCTCTTCCTTCATTAACTCAGCTGCTACTGTTGACAGCTCTTGTTTTTTCTTAATCGATGCATGGACAAAAAGACCATGCTGCAGGCTATCTTCTTCGGATAAACCATATCTTGTATAAATCGCTTGCCGTTCCGCTTTCTCCAGCGCACGATTAAACTGAATGATCAGTTCTCCTTTTGCATAATCCCCCTGAAATTTCTCCTCCACTGGCTGCGATGGCTCAGCAGCTTTTACCTGATCTGTTCCTGTTGTAAATATAGTACACGCTGTCACCAAAGCAGCCGTGCTAACTACGGCTGCCTGTCGCAACCTTGATCTGATCCCCATCCTGCTTCCTCCCATTTCATTCATAAAGTGCTAATGTATTCCTTTGCTAACGGGAATATTATAGTTTTTTTATCCCCTGGCGTCTATCTAATTTTTATGACAATAAACGGTGAAGCGAAGGCACAGGCGGACACAAGCTAGTGAAAAGCCTGATAAACAGGCAACTGATCAAACATAACGCCGCTAACTTTTCAGAGCTGTGCTGCTGTTTTCGTTTTCGTTTAATTTCTTCCTGTTTATGTTATAATAGAAAGGAATGTAGTTTCACTGGCTTCTACCCGCTTTTTTAAAGCATTTTGCCCCTTTGTTACATACAGCAAAAGAAGATGAACGTTTCTATTTGATGGTCGTTGGGTAAATAGGATTAGACGAACTTTTAAGAACGGAGATGAAGAAAGATGAACGCAAAAAAATTATTGACTTATGGATTAGTAGTAGCGATCATGCTGCCAAAGATCAAAGAAAGATTGGAAACGCAACAGCTACGTAAATCCTATCAAAATGCGCATCGTGTGCGTATGAATCATAACAGCATTCTGGGGAAAATCTCCGGCTAAAACTAAAAATTAGGTAGTTGAACGGCAAACTCGGAAAGTACAAAAGTACTTTTCGAGTTTTTTATTTCTTTTCCAATGTTTGCTTTCCCTTTCACTTAGTAAAATGGTTTGTCAGTAAATTGCAGTTAATCTTTTTGAGACAAAGTGGTATAATTAGGAAAGATTGGAGGAGTACGTATGGCCCTGCATAACGTAATGGAGGATATTATAAGAGGAATCCTCTCGGATCAACTCGATCATTTGCATCTTTCCTGTAAATGCCAAAAGTGCCAGGAAGATATCTTAGCGCTTTCTCTAAATAAGGTGCCTTCAAGGTATATCGTCGACGACAAACGACAACCGTTAGTAAAAGCTAATTATATGATTAACACACAAGATCATGCCAATATAGTAGCGGCTGTTGCCCAGGCGGCGGCTGTTGTCTCTGCCAATAAACGCTGTACCATCCCAGAAGAATAGCCTATGGGTTAAAATGAAATATTTTCAAACAAAAAACCGCCCAAAAGGACGGGTTTTTTTGTTAGACGCCGAGAACAGCTGTTGTGCTAAAAAACTCTTTGTACAAGGCTTTTAAGACGTTATTCGTCTCTTCTTCCTTAATGCCAAAAACAAGGCTGACTTCAGATGAACCTTGGTTAATCATTTCAATATTTGCTCCAGCTTGCGAAATAGCAGTTGTCGCTCTTGCTGTTAAGCCTTTCGTATTGTTCATCCCTTCACCAACAAGAACAACCATAGCAAAATTATGTTCAATATGAACATCATCCACGTTTAATTCTTCGCGGCACTTTTTGATGATTCGTTCTTCTTTTGCTGGAGTGAGTTGGTGGCTGCGAACAATAACTGACAGATCGTCAATTCCTGAGGGAGTATGCTCATAGGAAATTTCTTCTTCCTCCAAGATTTGAAGCAGGCGTCGGCCAAAACCAAGTTCGCGGTTCATTAAATACTTGCTGACATAAATGGTAGAAAATCCACCATCTGCAGCGATTCCAATAACTGGACTGTTTGAATATTCACGCTCAGCTACAATCATCGTTCCTTCCGCAGAAGGATTGTTTGTATTTTTTATACAGACTGGAACAGAATGCTGGAATGCTGGCATTAACGCTTCATCATGAAAAACAGAGAATCCAGCATAAGATAGCTCTCGCATTTCCCTGTAAGTCATCCGTTTAATCTCGACCGGATGGTCAACAATCTTTGGATTAGCAGCAAAAACTGAATCTACATCTGTAAAGTTTTCATAAAGCTCCGCGCGGATAGCTGCTGCTAAAATGGAACCGGTAATATCAGAGCCTCCGCGGGCAAACGTCATCATGATTCCATTCTTCGAGTAGCCAAAAAATCCTGGAAAAACAACAATCCCTTTGCGATCGCGCAAATTACGCAAATTCTCATATGCCTCAGGCAAAGCACGGGCTCGTCCAGGTTCATCGCTGACAATTAAGCCCGCTTCCTTCGGGTTAACATATTCAGCTTCCAGGCCGATGCTTGAGAAATAAGCAGCAATTAACTTGGCATTATTATCTTCTCCGCTCGCCTTCAATTGATCAACGAATAAATCCCGGTTTTCTTTGCTTTGTTTTACACGGTCACGCAAGTCTTGCTCAATTACTTCAACAATTTCGTTATCCAGACCGAGCTCGGCTGCTATATCTGCATACCGTTCTACGACCGCCTGTAATTCTTGCTCCGCATCCTTTTCAGAAAGGGAAGCTTCCGCCAGGCTGATCAGCAGGTCGGTTACTTTAATATCGTCATCAAAACGTTTACCTGGGGCGGAAACAACTACAATTTTTCGCGCAGCGTCTTCTTTAATAATGGCAGCAACCTTCTTGATCTGTGCTGCACTCGCTACGGAAGTCCCCCCAAATTTACATACCTTCATTCCCACTTCACTCCTTAATCGCTGTTAGATTTTCATGATGGAAAAAGTTTTATTTGAAAGATTATACCACTGTCTGCATTAAAAAAGAAGAAATAATCTGATATTTGCTCAAGCAATTAACAGTCCTCTCCCATGTCCCGCTTGTTTATTTCATTTAATTTAGGGAATATCTATTACATGTACGCTAGTATTGCTGCAAAACTGTCATAAAAGGAGAGTGCACACTAATATGAAAAAAAATAAATCTAGAGGCAATAAAGCAGCCATGACTGCTCTCGCTCTTGGCGCGGCCTACCTTCTCAGAAATGAAAAATCCCGAAGTAAACTGATGAATCAAATTAAGTCAATGGCAAAATAAATGTGCCTATATACTGCTGGAAAACAAAATATTCCCCACGGCTTGATCTGATTAAACCGAACGCCATCCGTCTGCTATCACACAATTTTTACCAAGAATATTTTGTTACTTGAAAGCGCCGAGGAATGTCCCCGGCGCTTTTGTTTTATTGGTTACTATCTGTTATTCGATTTTCTAATCCCGGTGCGATATTTGGATGTGCTTGGAGATAATCTCTGAACATTTCCCAATCGACAAAGCCCGGTTCGCTGACACGGCCTTCTTCATATGCTTTGCCAAACATTTCGTAGCCGTCTCCACCTTTAGCTGTAAACGTGTTTGTCGCCACGACGTATGATTCATTGTCAGCAAGCGGCACATAGCCTTCAGCTGTTTTCACTTCTGCTGTTTGCACCCGTTCACCGACTGGTTTGCTGCTGTCATAAGTAAATTTTAATCCAGACATTTGCAAAAAGCCACCGAACTGTGCTGGCGCTTCTTTAACGCTGTGTTCAAGAGCGGCACGAATTTCTGCTCCCGTCAAATTCATGATGGCAAGCGAATTGCCAAACGGCATAACTGTCAGTACTTCATCAAGCGTGATGTCGCCTTCATCAATAGAAGCACGGATGCCACCGCCGTTTTGCACAGCAATAACGGTATCTTTATTAATCGTTCTTGCTTTTTCGAGCATGCTATCTGTAACTAGATTGCCCAGATTGGTTTCTTTCGTCCGAGCATCGGCACGTTCACCGTTTAAAGCAACCGTTGTTTTACCAACGACTGTCTTTTTCTTTTCATCAATTGCCGGTTTATATTTGGCTAGAATTCCTGCTGCTTCCGCATCATCTTTGAGTACGTAGGTGCCATCTTCCTGCTTTGCATCAATTTCAATCAATTTGCCAGCATGCCCAATGACTTTCCCATTTTCATCAAACTTGACATCCAATGTGCCTAAATATTTATTGTATTCATTTGCTTGGACAATAACCGTCGGCTCTTTTCCTGTTGATTCCAACACAGGCTCTTCAAGCAGATCATGAGAATGGCCGCCAACAATAACGTCAATGCCTTCCACTTCTTTCGCCAGCGTCACATCATTATCGCCGCCCCCATCTTTAAAGCCAATATGCGTTAAAGCGATAATTTTATTGACTCCTTGCTTTTCAAATGCAGCAACGGTCTCTTTCGATCTTTCTAAATAATCTTCAAATGCAACCCCTGCACCAGGGCTAGAAATATCGACCGTTTCTGCTGTTGTTAAGCCAAAAATACCGATCTTTTCCCCATCCACCTCTTTGATAATACCATCGTACACTTTTCCATTATCCGGAAGAGCGGATATCCCGCCTTTAACAAATCCTTTAACATTTTCATCACTCGTAAAGTTGACGTTTGCACTTACAAAGGGAAACTTCGCCTTAGCAATAAAGTTAGCGAGCGGCTTTGTGCCTAAATCAAACTCATGGTTGCCGAATGTCATGGCATCGTAGTCGACTAAATTCATAAATTCTAAGTCAGCCTGACCTAAATACTCGTTAAAATAAAGGGTGCCGGAGAACACATCGCCAGCGTCTAACAACAAAGCATTCGGCTTAGCATTCCGCACTTCCTTAATAGCGGTTACTTTTCTAGCTATATTTTCGATGTGTGCATGTGTATCATTGCCATGCATAACTGTTAAATCAAATTCTTTAGCAGGCTTTTCAGACAAGCGATGGAGGAATAGTGCCCACTCTCCGCGCTTTAAATGATCATCTGCCCCGAAGCGGCTGCTCGTTTTTCCTTTTGTTACTCCGCTCTTAATAAGGACATCCACATACTTAGCCCATTTGCTGTTTACATCAGTGAATGAGGTTTTTGTGACGCTCTCATCAATGTTAAGGTTGTAAGCTAAAGCGAGCAGACGGGCTGTCTCATTACGGGTAATAGGAGCAGCTGCACCAAATGTACCAGCTTTTTTCCCAGCTACAATCCCCTTCTCAGCGAGTGCATTGACTGCCCACTGACCTCGTTTTGGCACATCTGTAAATCCAGCATTTTTATATGTACCCTTTGGATCGATACCTAAAGCTAGAGCCAGCTGAATCGCTGCATCCACACGAGAAATTGAAACATCGGTGCCAAACTGACTAGCAGTTAATCCCTCTGTAATTCCCTTGTCCGTTAAATAGGATACTGCTTCCGCATATCTAGCAGGCACATCCTTAAAGGAACTATTTTCGGCTGAAACCCCAATAGGGCTTACTGCCGGCACCACGATAGCAGCTGTTGCTGTTAAAGCTAGGAACTTTTGAGATGATGCATGTCTTTTTCCCAAATTCTACTCCTCCTTTTATGGAAAGAAACCTATATTAAAAGATTAGTAGTTTTCTGAAAAAAAGCAACCTATTAAGGATAAAACTTTAATTAGATGATTACTCTACTATAAATTATGATGATTTAACCAGGTATTTAGACTCTATATTTGCGTTTGAAGGATCATAAATCAAAAAAAAACATCTTTTTTCCTTGTTATCTTATTCATATATTTGTCTGCAACCTATTAACCTAGTGTTATCTGCTCATTTTGCAAAATAAGATATTAAAATATTTACTGTTTTGCTAAAATATGTATGTGACTAGACAGATTATACGTAAATGGGGTGTATCAAGTGAGAAAAGTAACAAAACTTTTAGTGGCTTCCTTATTGTCACTAACTCTTTTAGTGCCGTCTGTAAGTGCGGCATCGTCCGCAAGCCTGGAAGGAAGTTCAGAAGGCAAGACTTCGATGGATAGCCATGCGACAGCGGCAAACGCAACGAAAGCAGCATCATTTAGCGATGTGCCGAAAAATTTCTGGGCTAAGGATTCTATTGACTACCTTGTTCAAAATGGGATTATTTCCGGCTATAAAAATGGGAAATTTGGTGTGAATGATCCGATTAAACGCGAACATGCGGCAATCATTTTAGCAAAAGCACTTGGCATGGATAAAGAATCTGCTCCAAATCCGGGATTTAGAGATATTCCTGTTACTCATCCTGCCTATGATGAAATTGCTGTTTTAACAAAATATGGTGTTTTCAGCAAGGCGAAATATTTTAACCCGAGCGGCAAGTTAAAACGCTCCCATATGGCTAAAATCATCACAGAAGGCTTTGGGTTTGACTATTCTTACCTAGTTTCCTTTAAAGATGTGAAAAGCAGTGATCCATTCTACAAATATATTGCTACTCTTGGCAGTGCTGGAATTGCTGGCGGCAGCAATGGCTATTTCATGCCAAATAAGACGCTTAACCGTACAGAGTTTTCCGTCTTTGTCGCTCGTGCTCTTGAACCGCGTTTCCGTACCGGCGTTCAAGTAGACGTTCAAAGCGTACAATATTTATCAGACGGCCGTTTGAAAATGAATCTGATCATGTATAACAATACTCGTCAGTCAGCGTTTAACATTAAAGGAAAATATGAACTTTATGCAGGCAGAACGCTCGTTGCCAAAACAAGCACAGCTAGAGAGTTCAAGAATGTAACTATCGGCGCTAACCAGAAAAAAGCCGTTACCTTCTATTTCTCAACAAGCGAGATAAAAAACAAAGTCAACTTGAAAGACATCTCTCTCGGCTATGAGCATTCTTGGAAATACTATCAGTAATCAAAAAGCAGGATCCATTCAGGATCCTGCTTTTTCTTTTTTAACAGCCTGTCAGTCCGGAGGGATAGGAGCCACTCCCCGTTCTCGTTCGGCATTGATAAGCCCGCCTATTAGAAGGACAATGGCAGTAAGATAAAACCACAGTGTAAGGATGATCACTCCAGCAAGCTGCCCATAAATACGCGTGTAGTTGACTGCACCGGCATATTCACCGAAGATAACAGACATAGCCTGCCAGCTGATCGCGGCAAAGACAGCGCCCGGAATCACAGATTTCAACTTTTGCTTGCCGCTCGGCAAAATTTTGTAAAACAAAATAAAAAAGCCAAATAAAAATAATGTTCCGAGCCCCCATTTGATCGCTGTCCAGGTTTTAAGAAAAGGGCTCGCGGTTTCAATCGTACCGATCACCTCTGCTGATATCAACAAATGAAGCAAATGCTCAGCCAAGGGAATAAGCAGGGAGAGCGGAACAAGAAACATAAAAATAAGCGTAACTCCTAGATCTCGTATCACCCCTTTTAAAAAACGAAGAGGGCGTTTGATTCGATACGCTTCATTTAATGAGCGAACTAGCGATTGAATAGCCATGGAAGACAGCCAAAATGTAGAAAAGAAGCTCAAAGAGATTAATTGACCTTTTCCTTTTTGCAAAATCGCTTCCACATTTTCATGAATGAGAGCATATGTGTTAGCCGGCGCATAAGGGCGTATAACACTGAGTATGTCGTTTTCCTTGATAGGAAGAAAGCTCACTAATGAAAGCATGAAAATTAGAAAAGGCACGATGGACAGCAATAAATAATAAGCTGTCTGAGCTGCATGGTCAAAAAACTGTTCAGTAAAAAAGCGAATGCCTAGCCGCTTTACGAACCTTATAAAACGCATGGATTCATCTCCCCCGCTTGCACTTTCTTAACAACAACTCTTCTCTAGTCAAATCTCTTATTTAAATTAGTATATCCCGGAAATTAACTGAACTAACGGCTATGTGATTGAATTTACTTAGAAGCATACAGGAAGAGTCCACGTATAGCTCCCACATACATTTAAGTATTTTGTTCTTTTAGCTCCGATGTTTACCGTAAGCTCCACCACTAAGTATGAAAGAATATAAAAAGAGCAGAGAAATTCTCTCTGCTCTTTTATTAGTTCCGTTCATCTATTATCTTGGCTGGTCATCAATCGTTCCGCTGTGCACCATCAGCATGGACATCAGTGCAGCAACATAAATAGAGACCGCTGGTGCTGTCAGCACATGTCCCGCTGTTGTGGCAATGCCTAGCGCTAAAATAAAACCGACGCCATACATAACATAAGGGATGGTGAACGTTTCTCGTATTTGGGAAACGAAGTAAATGATAAAGCGAACAGCATAATATAATAGGGGGGCAATAAGATATAAAAAGCCGATAATGCCGAGTGAGAAGAAGAGATCGTAAAAATCCATCTCTATCATCTTAGGCTCTTTCCCTGGTTCCGGCATTTCATAGTTTCCGGCAAAGCCCATACCAAACATTTTCTGCAGGACGGGCGCTTCTGCAAAATCCTGCTTAAAATCGGCTAAGTATTTCTCCCGACTGCTGAATACAAGGTTTTGGAGCTGTTCCTCAGTAATCGTTGGCTCTTGCTGTGTATCTTCTGGCTCCTCTTCAGGCTCTTCTGTCACTTCCTTCTTCGGTTCCTCTTTGTTTATATCAATGTTCAGAATGCCAAGGTGAGCATACATATTATTAAAAACAGGTGTAAACGGAGTAGAAACCGCTAGTGCAGCAAGAAGAAGAAGAGAAACTAGCATATTTGCCCTCGTTTTTTTCGTCCGTTCCTTCGTTAAGTAAATAATCAAAAGAGAGATACACGCAGCGATTAGAACAATGACGATTCCCCCATAGCCTACTTTCGTACCGAGAAACAGCATAGAAATGGACAGTAAGATAAAGGGAATCCAGTAATAACTCGTTTTAAAAGATTTCGTTTTCTCGATCGCATAAACTGCGGTCACTGGTAAAATAATGGCCATGATGGCACCAATTTCATTTCCGGCAAAAAACCATCCAGTAAAACCGATTTTTGTATGGGAGTAGTTGGATAAGCTCGTACCAGTCAGAAAGGATACAATGAACACGGCACTGATAATAATGGAAGAATATAAGAAGTATGCTGTTGTTTTCTCTATCAATGGCACACGTTGCTTTTTCAGCTGTAAATACAACATATTAAAGCCTAAAAATAAGATTGGAAAGTAAATGACCTTATTGTAGAATTTTAATTCTTTAAATAAAAAGTATGGATCCTTTAAGTTCATGTTAACTGCAATATTGATCCCGATGACAACGGCTAGTCCAATTAAATAAAAAATGTACTTTTTTGCAAGCCGGCTTGAAAAAGCCAATTTCAGTAATATTAACAAAATTACCGCCATATAAAGTACGCGAACGATGACACCAACCGTAAGATTCACATTTAAAATCATGAGAGATGCCGTAGTCATTACGTCAATAACCGGCTGCAACACTAAAAATATAAGCAGCAGCAAAAATGTCTTCTGATTCAGCATGTTGATCTGTTCCTCTTCCCTTTCAATTTCCTTTTATATAAACGATTAAAATAATCTGTCAATCGTTGCTAATTTCTTATGTTGTTGCCATTCAAACCAGACAATAAAGCCTTAACGGCCCGGCCTATGTACAAAAAGCACCTTTTCCATTATATCACAAAAACGAAATAATCTTTCGCAAAATTTGAGCCCAAATTTAATTGCCGCCTTTGTATTCTATCATCTTTTTCTCTTCCATACTATCTATTTCATATGATAACTTTCACGTTTTAAACATCCTTTCTCTATCGTATTTTAAGATAAGGAGGCAGAGAATCGCCCGTTGCTCTTTTACGTCGCTTTTTGTCCTTTACAGCAACCATTCCCCCCTTTATTTCCCTAACATGCCACAGGAAAATCATTCAGTTTACAAGAGGCAATTGTAAGTTTTTCTATAATTTAGTAGTATAAATCTATCATGACAATCGGAGGGGAAGAAAATGAGAAAGTGTGGTGCTTGCGGGCATATAAATGAAGCAGACGGAGTATTCTGTTCCAAATGTGGAACTTCTCTAGATACCCAATCTTCACGCACTACCGGCCGTGAGGAAGCAAATAGCAAAAGAGGAAACTCGTCGAAAAAGAAAATCCCCCTTTTGCTGGCCTCAGTTGCCATTTTATTAATCATTCTATTTACCGGCTACCAAATGCTCAATAAAAAGTATAGTGAAGAAGCAGTCATTGAACAGTTCAAGACCGCTTTATCAAAAAAAGACAAAAATGCTTTAAAACAGCTGATCGTTCCAGCTGACTCTCGGATAAAGGTAAGCAGTGAAAGCTTAGACGCTTTATTCATGCTGATTGATAAGGAGCCTTCACTCGTTCAGGATATTGAAGAATCTCTACATAACGAAGGTCTGGGCAGTAACCTGTTTTATTTGCGGGAAGATGGCAAGCATTATGGCTTGTTCAAACGCTACGTCGTAGATACCCCCGGGTACTTTATTCATACAGATAGCACTAGTGAAGGAACCACTGTTTATTTAAATGATAATGAGATCGGCGTGTTGGATAAGGCAAAGGAAGCACAAGAGTTCGGTCCTTTTTTAGCAGGTTCTTATAAAGTAAAAGGAATGAAAAAATCCGCAGCTGGCTCAACAGAAGATGAAGTTGTCCTTGAACTGGCAGGGACGAAAACAGAAAAAGAAATCACCTTAAACACAGGCAATTCTGAAGAAGAAACAGAAAAGGAAGAAGTGAAGGAAAAAACAGTAGTAAAAGAAGTAATTAGGGAAGTTGCTCCCAAGTCATCACAGGCCAGCTATTCATACTATCTTATCCCTCATAGCGATTATGCCTACTTAACTTATGATGATTTATCCGGCTTATCCAAAAGCGAACTTCGACTCGCAAGAAATGAGATATATGCTCGACACGGTTATATCTTTAACTCAAAGGATTTGCAAAATTACTTTAGCAGTCAATCCTGGTACAGTCCAAACCCAGGATATGGCGGCAGCTTAAGTTCTGTAGAGAAGCACAATGTAGACTTCATCAAGTCATTTGAATAGGAGCTTTGCATATGAAAAAACTCTCTATCGCTGCCGTTTTGATCGCCTGTTTTCTATCATTTCTTCTTTTAAAAATAGATTCACGCTCGGAACAAGGACTTTTGAACAGCCTGTTCACTGAAGAATCGAAAGACAGCAGCCCGGCAATCGAAAAAAATGTGAACAACGAAACGAGCGAGAAAAATCAATCAATAGAAGAAACTCTCTCAGCTAATGAGCATCCGAAGGAAAACAAACACACGGAAGCTGTGGCAGAGGAACAAAAACCGAATGCCGCCACAAAGATTGACGATCCACCCGCACCTAAAGCGATTGATAAGCCGTTCCTTGTTGTTATCGACCCTGGCCATCAGGCAAAAGCAAACCTTGAGCAAGAACCCATTGGGCCAGGCGCCAAAGAAACGAAGTATAAAGTAACGGGCGGTACAACGGGGGCGGCTACAGGAAAACCAGAATATGTTCTTACTCTTGAAGCCTCTAACCTGCTCAAATCACAGTTAGAACAAAGAGGAATAAAAGTCATCATGACCCGCACCATGCATGAGGTAAACATTAGCAATCAGGAGCGAGCGGAAATTGCCAATAAAAACGGCGCCAATTTATTTGTCCGCATCCATGCAGATGGAGCAGAAAGCGCAGCTGTGAACGGATTTTCTGTTTTAGTGCCAGCAAAAGAAAGTCCGTACACTAAGTCCATTTTTGATAAAAGCTATCAAGCTGGCCAATCTGTATTGAAAAGCGTTTCCGCAGAGGTTCCTCTTCACCAGGGCGGTATTTTCTTCAGAAGCGATATGTCAGGCTTTAACTGGTCCCGCGTACCTGTCATTCTTCCAGAGATCGGATTCATGACGAATCCGGAAGAAGACCGAAAGTTATCCGACAGCGCCTACTTAACGAACTTAATGTCCTTGCTTGCCGACGGCATTAAAAATTATGCAAGCTCGACGGTTGATCAATAAATAATTAAAGCCGCCCTCTCCTTTAGAAAGAGGCGGCTTATTTTTTAACATTTCAAAAAATATTTACGTTGCCCCTTCCCTGTACTATACTAGAACAAAATAATGAGCAGAAAGAGTGTGTATTTTGAATAGTATACAAACGTCGTCCACAGAAAAAAGCATTGTATTTATCGGCTTCATGGGTGTGGGGAAAACAACCATTGGCTCCCTTGTCGCTAAAAAGCTGGGTCGCCCCTTTGTCGACATTGATGAAGAGATCGAAAAAGAATATAACATGTCCATCAATGAAATTTTTGCCGCACATGGAGAAAAAGGATTCCGCGAAATCGAGAAGCAAACCATCCGTTCCTTTTGCGAGCAGTCTTTAAAAGTCATCTCCCTCGGCGGCGGTGCCTTTATGCAGCCTGAAGTGCGAGAAATTTGTTTGGCCAATTGTCATGTTGTTTATCTGGATATGTCATGGGAACCATGGAAGGAAAGATTACATGATTTAATTGATAGCCGTCCGGTTCTTCAAGGCAAAGATCTGAAGGAAATCGAAGAGCTTTTTTATAAAAGAAAGAGCGCTTATGCCATTAACCATACCACTCTTCTTGTCGACTCACTAACCGCCGAGGAAGCGGCTGATTGCCTTATAGGCTCCCTGCAACTTGGAGAGAGTTTATCTAAATAAAGACCAATATCCGTTTGGAGCCATTCACTTTGATATTTGGTGTAGCTCAGGCGGGACGGGCTATGATGGCTCATATCCCGTTCTGCTCCCCTATAAAAAGCCCTCGACCACCTACCTATTCGTTTATTCATCCCCACAAGCTAAGATCATACCCAAAAATACCATATAACCGATCGTCCAGCAAAGCTTGTCTTTTGCACTCATGGCCGTCTTTATTTTCATAGGTTCTTCCCCCTCCCCTCTGGCTGCTTACTCGTTATTTCTAGGATGCAAATAACAACTGTAGTTTATGCGCATTTCTCCTTTCTCCACTACTTTTGGATGTTACTTAACTGTATAAAATTAGCGAATACCTAAATCTTTTTTCCTAACTCTCCCTATTATTTTTTGTAAAAATGTTCTATTATTACTATTGTTCGGCAAAAAAAGAGAGGAGAATTATTGAATTGAAAAAAGTTTTTGTTTCATTTTGTGCTTTTGTTTTAAGTTTTAGCCTGTTTATTCCTTTTGCTAAAGCCGCTCAATTTAACGATGTAACAAAAAATAATCGTTTCTATAAGGAGATCCTTTTTTTATCAGATCAAGGGATAATCAGTGGCTTTCCGGATGGAAATTTTAAACCCGGCCAAGAAGTCACCCGTGCAGCAGCAGCGATTATTATTGGCAAGGCATTGAATTTGAACGGTGAAAAACGACAAACCCAATTTAAAGATGTGACTCCTGCCAACATAGCAGCCGGTTACATTGCATCTGCTGTAGAAGAAGACATCATTTCTGGTTTCCCAGACGGTACTTTCCGACCAAATGAATTTGTCACACGAGGCCAGATGGCTATCTTGTTATCAAAAGCTTTTGAACTAACAGATGAAGACACCATTCAATTTTCTGATGTGCATCCTAAAATGGCTGCTTATCCTTATATAAAAAAAATGACGGCCGCTGGAATCGCCTCCGGTTATGAAGACAATACCTACAAACCTGATCTTGTACTCAAAAGAGAACAGTTCGCTGCATTTATGGCGCGTGCGCTCAATCCATTTTTCATTCCCGGCCAAGAAGCACCGGACTTTTCCGTCAGCTTTTTAAATGTAGGACAAGGAGACGCGACTTTGGTTGAATTTCCTGATGGAAAGACGATGCTCATTGATGCCGGTCCTTCTGAAGCAGCCATTAAGCAAGAGCTCGCTGCGCTCAATATAAAAAAAATCAATGTTTTTGTCGCTACGCATCCCGGTGATGATCACATTGGCGGCGCAGATTATGTCATTAATGAAATGAATGTCGAAAAAATATTTGACTCCGGTTTACCAGGAACAGATGAGGAATATCAGCAGTACGTTCAAGCAGCTGAGAGAAAAAAAATCGACCGGAAAATAACACAAACCGGTCAACAGCTCTCTCCTAACAGCCAGGTAGATGTTGAGGTTCTCCACGCTAATCGTCATGCCAAAAATATCGATGACGGTTCCTCTGTCATCCAGATCACTCATGGAGAGATTAGTTACTTATTAACTTCTGAAGCCGGAAAAGCGGTGGAAGACCAGTTGATGGCAAATGCTTCTCTCCAGGCAGATATCTTAAAGACGGCCAAGCATGGGGCGGAAGGAGCCACTTCACAGCCATTTATAAAAGCAGTCGATCCGCTTATTGCTATTTTTTCAACAGATGGACGCACAGGCTATCCTGACGAAAATGTAAAAAAACGACTCGAAGATCATGGGGCTGATCTCTTTTCTACTGCCAAGGGAACGATTGTTACTATGGGCTCTCAAAATAGCTTTTACATTTTTCAAGAAGATAGATCTAATGTAAGAAATAACGAATTTGCTAGTTTTTCAGCGTCCAGCTTAAAAAGATACACGCTGTCCGACAAGTAAAGCAGAAAAAAGCACTTTATCTGTAGTAAAGTGCTTTTTTTGTTAATTTAAAACATATTTTTACTTTTTTTAGATATTTCATCCTAGTAAAAATTGTTTATAACTGGTACAATGAAATAGTATAGTAGAATAAGGGGGATTTGATACAAAATGGAATTTATTGAAAATTACAAAATCACAACCAATACCATGGCGCTCGTAGAAGAATATCATCAAGACTATAACTCGATCGTTTATGACAAAAATGGCATCTACTACACAAAACAAACCGTACGTTCCCTATTGAACGAAGCTTGCATCGAGAGAATCTCTACCTATGATGGCAGGATTAAAGCGGTGCGCCAACGCTTTCCCTACCGCAAAAAAACACCTCTGGTTATTTGCCTTCAACAACGCATCTGCGCCTTCCCTACTACATCACCAGACAACTATGGCTGCAAATGGATCTTCCCGTATCATATTCATATGGGCACCATGAAAGATGGGCAGCTGGTCGCCTCTTTTAAAAATGGGGTCCAATTAACTCTCTCCTGTTCACTCTATGTTTTTAACCGCCAAAGAGAACGCACTGCCAACTGCCTTAATTATTTTGAAAGCAATTTATTGAGCTAAAAATAAGGGCCCGTCCTCTGCTGTTTTACAACTATGCAGGACGGGTCCTGCTGGATGTACGGATTAGCCGTTTACACAGGACCGCCTTCTTCCCCATTCCTCATATATTCGTCCGTACCCTTTGCTTTATAACCCCATGTAGTGTGGGAACCTTTTGCGGACAGGGACATTGCTTTAACATCCCTCTCTACTCTGACACTAAATAAACATAGAAAAATGACAGATTATGTATGGTTTGGTACGATTGTTTATTATGAATAGGGAAGAGAGGACTGTGTACACATGATCAATGTATTATTTGTTTGTCTCAGGAACATTTGCCGCTCTCCAATGGCAGAAGCATTGTTTAGGGATCTAGTAAAAAAAGAAGGCTTGAAGGATCAGATTGTTGTCGATTCTGCAGGCACTAGCGGATGGCATGTCGATTCTCCGCCACACGAAGGGACATTAAACATCTTACGAAAATATAAGGTTCCAGCAGAGGGACTTGCCGGCAGACAACTCAAAAAAGAGGATGCCGAAAAATTCGACTATATCATCGGCATGGATGAAAGCAACATACAAAATATTAAAAAGATGCTCGGCCAACCAAGACAGCCACATATCATTCGCCTGCTTGACCTAACAGACCATCAAAAAGATGTCCCTGATCCGTACTATACTGGCGACTTTCAAGAAACATATGATCTACTGAGTGAAGGTTGCAAGCGGTTATTAGAGAAAATTAAAGAAGAACAACTGTGAAACAGCCAAAGTTTCCTGCTGAGCTTTTAAGCTTTTAACGCATTTAAAGACAGCCGTCTGCTGCATAAAGCAGTGAACAGCTGTCCTCATTTATTTTTACCGGCTTGCTTTTAAGTTTTTTAGTATATTAATGACAAAGAGAAGGATACCTAGCACGGTCAGTGTAGCACCTGTGGCGACTCCTGCAGTGTAGGAAGAAGATTTTGTGGTAATCAGCAAGAATAAGGAGAGCATCATAATAGGCAAACCAATGTTGTGGAGCCAAACGTGGGCTTTTGCCATTCCATTATGAGCGAGAGCGGGGAAAAGATGATAAACAATACCTGCAAGCATTAAAGCAGTCCAGCCAAGAAGATTTACATGTACGTGCACACTCGTTAAGTCATAGGAATGAACGATAGACATGTAGTACCCCAATAGAACGCCTACCGCGAAGTACACAACAGAAATCTTAATTAACCGAATAGCCATTGTTACTCCTCCTTTCTTATCTTAATTTATTGTGAAAGTTCGCTATAAATGACTCATCTGAAAAAAATTTTTCATAAGAAACTGCCCTCGCTCATGCTTGTTTTAGTTAAAAAAGTAACCATCGTTAAACCTGTGCTAGACTATATATGTAAACAGCCGAAATTTAAATGAAAGGAAGCGAAGCATTGAAAAAGTTTACTTTTGTCATTCCCATCATGATTCTCGTTGGATCCCTCTCTTTGTGGATGCTTAACAAAGATTATTCGGAAATTCCCCTTCAAACAAGACTGTTAATTACAGCGGGTGCTGTCATTTTTTCAGGAATTATTTCTTATTTTTTACTGGGCAGCGATGGTGAGAATGCTACCTCTTCTTCCTCTGGAAAAAAAAGAAAAAGCAAATAGCCAATTCTTTATACGTAAAAAAGCGGACCCGAAGAATTTCGTGGTCCGCTTTTTATTCACCCTTTAACCTAGCAATCTACTCTGTCAGTTAGTTGACTTTCACATTGATTGATGAAGTAGCCAGCGCCACTTTTTCATCTTTTGGTGTAACATAAACCACTAACGTACCTTCCGCACCGTTAGCTATAGTACCTGCCACCATTCCTGAAGAAATGGCAGGAGCTACTGAGAAGTCAGAGGATTTGCCAGAATAACTAACCGTTAATTTTCCTAATACCTCTTCATTGTCTTTCTTTTTATTTTTATTGAGATCTACAAAGATATCTCCATTTGTATCTATCTGAGGCATTAACTCTCCATTGCTTAGCGTAACATTTTCTGGTTTTAGTACCACAACCTCTGTTAAAGCTCCTGCCTTCGTGATATCTTTCACTTCTTCAAATTTTACCGACTTAATTACAGGGGTAGAGTCCGTCACCGTAATTGTGACCGTTTCTCTTGTTACCGTTCCTTCTTTAACAATGATTTGAGCAGTTCCCGCTTTTTTGCCGGTAACGGTGACTGTCTTTTTGTCTTCGTTTACCGCAACACTTGCCACATCTTCATCTGAAGAAGAAACTGAGTAAGCTCCACCAGCTAAAGCTTCAGAACCAATTTTAAATCCGCCTTGATTATATGTGTTCCAAACCAGATTCACTTGATTGTCTCCAGAACCGAACGCCACGTCCAGCTTTAAGTCGTCTGTAGAATTAGCTGTTTCCAGCTTTCTGCTAGCGACTTTATTATCATCAGAAATCGAAACAGCAACAGTTTTTAAAACTTGCGCATTGTTGGCATCTTTGATTTCTAATGTTGTGTCTCCTTTAGCAGAAGCTTTTGATACCACCTTGAATTCAGCTTTGCCATCCTTTGCACTGATTGTTGGATTCTCAGCAGCTGCGATTTCTGGATTTTTAGATGATATATTCAACTTGCCTTCATATTCATCCCCATATTGGTCAGACACAGTAAGTGAAACTGTATCACTATTTTCATTGTATAGCTTAACAGAAGACACACTTGAAGCAGCCGTGGCAGCCGTACGCGCTCCACTTACAACCATTAATGGAACTTCTACCTTGGCAGCATCAGCCGTGATTGTAAACACAACTGCACCGGGCTTGATTGGCGTGATTTTGCCATCGCCATCAATTGTAGCCACCGTAGGATTAGAAGACTTGTAAGTAAGCTTTGGTATGGCAATCGTAGCCCCACTTAGAGATGTGACCTTGCCTGCTGTCAATTGAGCCGCACCATCCTGGACAGATATCTTGCTGCTTTTTACAGTAACAGCCCCTTGGCTGACACCTGTTTCTTCAATAGACGATACATATTGATCAAAATTAAGGACTTTTGCTTCTTTCAGTTCAGACTCTACCTTCGTGTCTCCTTTTTTAAGGATAACTTTATACTTGAAAGTATCGCCTTCTTTAATTTTAGCTTCATCAATTTCACCCGTTGAAGCATCAGCTAATACTGAAGCAGTCGCTTGGAATTCTACTGTATATCCCGCTTGCTTTAATTGTTCAATATCAGCTGCTCCTGCCCCATTATTAATTGTAAAAGAAAGGTACTGTTTATCTTTAACTGCATCCAGACGAACATCAGCTACAGCAACGGAAGTAACCTTTAATGAGTAAGTAAACGGAAATTGAGTGACTTTGTCTGCTGCGCCTTCCACTTTCTCAATAAAGTTTAATTTTAATTCTTTATCGAGCTCGAACGGTTTTTCAAATGTGATGGTAGCTGATGATTTATTCTCACTTACTTTATAAGCTACAACATTGTTCCCTTCTAAATTAAAATTTTCAGATTTTAATTGATCAAGAGCAGAACCCGTAACTTTGATCTCCTTATTGCTTAATGCACTTATTTCTACTACTTCAGGAGCAGCTGGATTTTCGTCATTTAACGTTTCTAATTTATAAAGGAAGATAGCCAGTTCTCCGCGTGTGATCGGATCAGATGTACCAAATTTATTGTTTGCCTTTCCAGAAGTAATTTTGTTATCTACTAAAGCAGCCACAGCTTCAGTGTAACGGGAAGATACATCTGAGAATTTGACATTAGCTGTATTTCCTTTGACTTTATAGGCTTTCGCAAGCATAAGCGCTGCCTCGCCGCGTGTAATGGAAGCATCTGAGCCGAATGATGTAGCTGTTTTACCGTTGATAATGTTTTGTTCTTTTAACGCATCGACATAAGATTTGGCGCGGCCAGGAACATCTGTAAAACCAGAATCCTTAGCATTATTGATTTGCTCTTCAGTTAAAACGGCTTTCGCTACCATAGAAGCTACGTCTACACGCTTGATTTCTTTGGCTGTGCCAAACTGTGTCGAATTAATCCCATTTGTTATTTTATGGTCTACTAAATAATCAACTGCTTCCTTATAACGGCCGGAAACATCTGAGAAAGAGGCTGCTGCCATTGCAGGGGTAACAGCCGTTGCCACTAGCACAGCTGTTGCTGCTGTTGCAGTGAATTTTTGATACGATTTCGGTTGAAAAGCCATGTATACATTCCTCCAATATTATCTAACATTTTCACAAGTTACCATACATTCTACATTATACAACAACATGCAGTAGATTGTATTTGCTGCTTTATATCCCCAATTGCGGGTTAAACATAGACTTAATATGATACCTGTTCCTGCCTCTTGCTGCTTGTATTGATGATATTCTCCCTAATAAATGCATTTTTTAATAAATACATACAATGTTAGGTTTATAGTTTTTATCGACAATATTATAAATATTTAAAGGCCAGCTTTTCCCATTGTAAAGTAAGGAAAAACTGGCCTCTGTTCTATAGCAAGGAATGAATCAGTAATTTAGATACATCCTCGTAAATTTCATCAAATTGCGAAAGCGGAAGAGGATTTTCCCCTTCTCCGAGCTCAATTGTGAACCCTGGCTTGCGAAATTCCTGAATAAACCAATCTTTAAAGCCTGAATGGCTATCGACATAACGGACAGCTTTGTAGCCGCTCACCCGGGAAAATCGTTTGGCGAGCCCTTCAGATTCAGGAGGTTCTAACCCTTCATATCCCCAATAGAATTCTTTTCCTTGTGTATGGAGAGCAATTAGCCTCTCGAAGCTTTCCTTCCGCACTAAAGCAGCCATCGCTTTTGTCTCTGGTTCAGACAGTGGCTGGTCTCCCGGAAAATCCCGGGAGGACGGTGCCTTTGGCTTCCGTGTTGCTTCATATTCCCAATTAGCAGGAAATTGCTTATTTAAGTCTACCCCCCGTATGTTGGCTTTCCAGCCTGAGAAGTCATAGCCTCCTTTATTGATCGCCACTACTTTTTCCTCCACTTCAGGCTGTGGACCATTAAGCACTAAGTTTACTCCATCTGGATCAACCATCGGCACAGCTGATAGCTGTGTTTCCATATATACAGGAAGGGCCCTCACTTCTTTTATGGTTAATTGATTCGTTAACGAAAGCAAATATTCGTTTAAAAACTGCATCAAAATAGGAGTGGTAATCCATTCGTTCGCATGAAAAGAGGCGTTGATCTGTATCTTCCTATCTCCTCTGCCGATCCTCAAATCGTAAAGCGGCAAACCAAGGACACTTTTTCCAGCTTCCTTTCTTTTCATAAACGGATAAATGGTTAGCAGCCGATGCATATCCCTTCTCATCTGTTGAAAATCATAAGGTTGCTTGCCATTCACAATCAGTTCAGTAACTCTTACCGGAATACGCACTTTTTGTCCGATTTGCAGTTCATTAGGATTTATATGGGGGTTCAACAACAATAATGCATCTGCATCCATATCTTGAGCGGCAGCTAACTTCCAAAGCGTGTCCCCTTTTTGGATGGTCCGTATGGTTGCGGTGAACCCCGGAATTCGGATAGCCTGTCCAGGCTTCAATTTATTTATATCCATGTTTAGGTTTGAGTCAATGATCAGCGCAAGTGGAATGTCAAACAACTGGCTATAGTACCAGAAGGTGTCTCCTTTTCTCACAAGAATCTCCATACTGCCTTACAGCCCCCTTACAAAGACTTTTTACCATTGTATGTGGCCAACAGCAGAGCTATGACTAAGGGGTCGATCCTTCAACGCTTTATAGCGAGGAAGAATCGACCCCTTCTCTTCAATAAGTTCCTTCGATTTTTTTAATAAAGTCATCCATCGTATGAGCAGGGCTGATCCCCTGTCTTTTTAATGTATACGGATCATCCCCAAGCCTTACATTTCCTGTTTCGGTCGTAAAAGCAAGACGGATACCGGCTGCTTTGGCCGCTTCAATAGTATGAGGAGCGTATTGGCCCCACGGGTAAGCTAAATATTGGATAGAAGACGGGTCTTTAAGAGCTTGTCCAATATATTCCCGTCCCTTCACTAGATCCGCCTCAATTTCTGCCGTTGTTTTTGAAACTAAATAAGGTACTTGCGTATCTTTTTCTCTTAAATGCATCCCATGGGTATGATGTTGAAAACTGAAAACACCTTCTGTTTCACTTATTTCCTTATGGCCCATGTACTGCAAGGTCATCGGATCCCACGGCTGTGCCTGGGCTTTCACCTTTCCTCCGATAACAAATACAACTGCTTTTTGCTGATTTTGTTTCAAAATAGGGTACGCATACTTTTGAGTCGACAAGTAGTTATCATCAAATGTGACTACTGCGACTTTTCCAGGCAAGTTTTGATTGCGGGTTAAATAGGCATCCAATTCCTCCAGTGAAATCGTCCGCCATCCATTTTGTTTTAAATAATTCATTTGCTTTTCAAATTCCGCTACTTTGATGACCATAGAATTATTATAAAACGGCGTTTCCTGTGGATTCTCTACCATGTGGTGGTACATTAAAACCGGTATTCCCAAATCCTCTGTCACTTTATTCTTATGGATATAACCAACCTGACCAGCAAAATTTATAAGATACCAATCTCCTGATTTCCTTACGACCGGATAACGGATGTTGCCTTTAATTATAGCTATCCCTTTTTGCTCTTTATCGATTCTGTTATATACCACAGCTTCTGACTTTGTAATAATTGATAAATTGGTATTGCTTGCTGCTTTTGTCGGCAGGCTTTTTTGTACTTTCTTAGCCACTAAGAGGCTTGCACTTTTTTTAACAAAAGCCGTCCCATTTCCGAAAGAAATATAGTAATAGCCGTTGTCCTCTTTTAGCACTTCGTAAAATTGATTGGGTAAAAGTGTTCCGACGGCTAGCGGGTTGCCACTTACTTGTTCGTAAGCTGCAACTTGCTGTCTCGTAGTTATCCATTTTGAAGAATAAGCAGCTTCTCCCTTTTCAACGAAAAGGCTATTCATCAAGACAAAAGAAATACTAATAATTAAAGCGATTTTACTACATAACCCCTTCAAAATTCCCACTCTTTTCTATAAAATAGCTATATTTTATTAATCAAACAACCATACTATAGTAACATAAGAAACTACTAATAAAAAGAAGAACATGAAAATAATGCCTACCATCCCATTCCTCTCTTTTCTAGATTCTCTTAAAAAGCAAGGCTGTTTTTTCAATAATTGATTGGAGCAGAAAGCATCCGGCTGCAGGAAAAATCAACCACCGAATATAGCAGGGCCGTTAAATACATACATAAATAAACAAGGAGCCTGCTAATCAGACTCCTTGTTTATTCTTCCTCTATAATAGTAGTTATCTCATGTAAATATTAACGAGTTCATAGCATCTTTCCCTTGTGAGCCGTGCTTGCGTGATCACATATTGCACAGACGCAAAAGACCCTCCTTCATATGCCGCGGCTTCTGCATTGGCTGTACGATCTCTATATTTGATCCACTGGCGCTGCTTATCTCTCAAACTTTTCATTTCACTGGAAGAGAGCTGGGTCTTCAGCACACCATAAATCTCATTCAGCGCATCATCCCACTTTTTGTAGATAGCTCCCTGTGCTTCTTGCATTTCCGCTGTAGTACCGTTTTCATACATGTAGGTTAAATCTGCTAAGCTGCCGTCTATATTATATAACTTTTGCAGATACTTATCTTTTTTACTGGCAGCCGCCTCCGCCTCAGCACGCGCTCTTTCTTTTTCCTCTAAAGCCTCAGCTGCTTTCTGTTGTTGCAGCCGCTCATTGATAGATTCCTCAATGCTGCTTACCTCATCTGAAAATTGAGAGAGCTCTTGGTTTTTCTTCAGTTCATTGATAGAAGCCTGTGCATCATCATAATTGCCTTGCCCGATAGAATTCTTTATCTCTTCTAACTTTTTTGCTACCTCTCCAGATTGCTCTTTTTGACTCTTTGCTGTTTTAACATGCTGTTCTAATTCCTTTTTAATGCTTCCTGCCAAGTCTTCCTCTCTAAGCAGGCTATTTGCTTTCTTTATCGCATCTTCCCATTTAGCATCCTCTATCTCTTTCTTCACTTCATTATAAGCAGTCAAATCTTCATAAAGTCCTTTCGCTTCCTCATCTTTTGGCTTTTCATCCATCGCCAGTTCAAATGAAGCCTGCGCCTTATCAAACTCCCCGTTTGCCAATGCCAGTTTCCCCTGTTCCATTGCTTTATCATAGGTACCGTTACTGCATCCGGCTAACAAAATCAATGTCAATATTGCTCCTGCCCTCTTCATAAGTTCCTCCTGAATGATGATAATTGGTAAGTATAAAGTACCATAATCTATTAGCTGAGTATATAGGTTGTGATAAATTGGACACTTTCTGCAGCTGCCCTCCCAGCTCCTGCTATCATCTATACAAACGAGACTAGGAGGACAATCGATGACACCTCTCCTTCTGCCAAAACTGCAGTCGTTGAAGGCGGCAAAATCCTCACTGTCAGAAAAACCGTCAACTGGCTGGCTACCAGAAGAAAGCGGTTGATTTAACAGGAAAAGCATCGTGCTCCGATGGATTGCCGTGCACAGCCACTTTCCCGTCGCTGCCTTAAATGGCATAAAATAAGGGTTCAGCCTCCCTAGTCGCATGAAAACGATAGAAGACTAAACCCTTAATATCTGATATGCATGAATCGACAAGCATAGAAATCCATTCTAATACATTGAAAAAAATACGATCCTATGGTAAATTTATATAGATAAACATTGTATTATTAATTTAAGTATATTATCCCTATTTTAATTATATAATACAATCTGTTTGTTAGTCAACACTTATATTTATTTTTTTAAGGGGTGTTTGCTGTGAATTCAGAATTTCAGCAGGAGCAAAAACGAGTAGACAGTGTGATAGAAACGATTACGGAGCAAATCAGCAGATTGGAGAAAGAAACCTCCCGATACCGGAACGAAGTGGTTCAGATCCGCAAACACTTTTGGGATGAAGTCAAGGTGAATGTTGATACCTTCGACGATTTCCTCGAAACCATCATCGGCTTGAGGCAAGAAGCTCAAGCTCTGTCCGTAAGTCAAAGCACCCACAGACATGCATCGAAACGATTGTCTGCGCTACGACGTATGCAGGAGGTTCCCTACTTCGGCCGAATTGACTTTACGGAAGCTGGCACTTCCACTCCGGAACAAATTTATATTGGCATCTCCACCCTTACGGATGAAAGCGGTGATCATTTCCTGATCTACGACTGGAGAGCGCCGGTTTCGAGTGTCTACTACGATTGCCAGCCTGGCCCCGCTGAGTATGTGACACCGGGAGGCGTAATCGAAGGCAAACTGGAGAAAAAGTGGCAATATCTTATTCGCAGCGGCGTTCTCCATTCTATGTTCGATACCAGTCTCACCATTGGAGACGAGATTTTACAACAGGTGCTAGGTAAAGGTACTGACAAACATATGCACAATATAGTAGCGACGATTCAGCAGGAGCAAAACCGGATTATTCGTCATGATCGCGGAAGACTGCTCATTGTCCATGGAGCAGCTGGCAGTGGCAAAACATCAGCCGCCCTGCAAAGGATCGCTTATTTGCTCTACAAATATCGAGATAGCCTGAACGCTGATCAAATTATTTTATTTTCGCCTAATTCAATGTTTAACAGTTACGTGTCCAATGTGCTGCCAGAGCTCGGCGAAGAGAATATGCAGCAGGTCACATTCCAAGAATATTTGGACCATCGGCTAAGTAAACAGTTCCAAATTGAACATCCTTACGAGCAATTGGAATATGTATTAACGGCAGAGAATACTCCTGCGCACAAGTCAAGGGTTGCGAGCATCCGCTTCAAAGCATCCACCGCTTTCTTCGAGGCGATCCACTCCTACAGGAAATCACTAGAGTTATCTGGAATGTTATTTAAAAGAATTAGCTTCAGAGGAAAGACCATTGTTACCGCTCAACAAATTGCCGACAGGTTTTATAGGAGCGACACCTCACTCCGCTTTCATAACAGACTGGAACAGTTGAAGGATTGGTTAATACAGCAAATAGATGAGGCCGAAAAAGCCGAACGGACGAAACCATGGGTACAAGAAGAAATCGAGCTGCTTAGCAACGAAGATTATCATAAGGCTTATACGTACTTAGCAAAAAAACGAGGCTTTAAAGAGGAAGCAATAGCCGATTATGATATGGAGCCTAAAGCACTCGCCCAGTTAATTGTTCGGCAGAAGTTTAAGCCTTTACGGAAACAAATTCGAGCCTTTCGTTTCATCGATATCAAGAGAATATACAAGCAGCTTTTTACCGATCCTCTGCGGATCAAACAGTGGCTGGAGGAAACACCCTTAGAGTGGATGGATATTTGCCGGTTGACGATGGACGCGCTGGACGAAGACAAACTATTATATGAAGATGCTACTCCATTCTTACTGATGAAAGAACTCATACTAGGCTTTCAGACGAATAGCTCCATCAAGCACATCATCGTTGACGAAGCGCAGGATTATTCTCCGTTTCAATTCGAGTTTCTAAAACGTTTGTTTCCTTTTGCAAGAATGACTGTGCTAGGTGACTTTAATCAGGCAATATTCGCTCATGCCAGCGAGATGGTTGATTTTCAAACGCTTGCCGGTTTATACGGATCGGCAGAAACAGAAGTGATCAACTTGACACGCAGCTATCGTTCCACAAAACCGATTATTGAATTTACACGAAAACTTATACCTAGCGGCGACCGGATTATCCCTTTCGAACGGGGCGGCGAGCTGCCTGTACTAACACCATTGTCTGATCACGCAGACCTGCACCGCTGCATCGCCTCCAAAGTCGCAGATTGGCGAAAACTAGGCTATCACAGCATTGCCATTATCTGCAAATCAGCTGAGGAAAGTAATCATGCCTATGAAGCCTTGTCCAGCATCGAGGACATTAAGCTCTTGAAAAACGGCTCGATGGAATATGAACAAGGGGTGGTTGTCATACCTTCGTACTTGTCCAAAGGCATCGAATTTGACGCTGTCATCATTTATGATGCATCGAAGCAAGTATACGGCGATGAAAGCCTGCGCAGAGTTTTCTATACTGCTTGTACTAGGGCGATGCATGATTTACAGCTTTACAGCGTAGGTGAACCAAGCCCATTTTTACAAAACGCTTTGCAGGAAAATCTCATCCAAACTTGAGTTCATTGGTTTTTTACGATGAATAAGCAATCAAATGAACCGGCCGGCAATATGCCAGTTTTTCATCGCGACTTCCATACTGCCGGCTTTTTTATATGGAAAAAACAACATTATTCACTGGCTAAATACAGAATGGAGATGAAGACTTTGATAAAGATAGCTGTTTTATCGGATACGCATCTGCCGAAAAAGGGAAAACAACTTCCCGAAATAGTCATGGAGGGAATACAGGATGCCGATCTGATTCTTCATGCAGGAGATTGGACGAGCCTTGATGTATATGAGCAGCTACGGGAAATAGCCCCTGTTATTGGTGTCTTCGGGAATGTCGATCCGCCCGAGGTAAAAGATGTTTTTGAGGAAAAAAGAATCATCGAAGCTGGAAGGTTTCGTATCGGTATCACCCACGGCCATATCGGGAAAAAGAAAAAGACACCCGAACGCGCATGGGAGGCTTTCCAACAGGAAGAATTGGACGCCATTGTGTTCGGACACTCCCATATCCCTTACTCGCAAATGAACGATGACACGCTTTTGTTTAATCCCGGTTCCCCCACCGACAAGCGGTTTCAGCCCAGATTCTCTTATGGCATCATTGAAATAGGAGAAGCATTAGAAGCAAAGCATATCTATTTTTAAGAACAAAGGGACGGAGTCTGGGAATTTCCAAAAGTAGTTACTGTATACAGTCTGGATAAACAAGCCATCATTCTTGATAAATACTTCTTGATTCCAGATAAACAGCACTTCTTCCTAAATCTCCCCTCCAGTCTAGATAAATAGTACTTCACTCTTGATAAACACAAAAAGAGAGCAGGCCTAGCGCCTGCTCTTAACAGTTATGCGATATATTCATCTGCCTCTATGTCGTCAGCAGCTTTTTTGCTATAGTATTTGCCTTTTGTCACAATGGCGAGGACAATTGTCAGGACAAAGGCGATCACAGCCGCGAAGAAGGCAGCAACATTCTGCAAGAAGATTCCCATATATCCGAAGGCAGCTAAGGAGCCGATCACGCTAGCCACGATTAGAGAAACGACTCCAACCGGATTCCAGGCATACAAGTATTCCTGTCGATGTTCAAAATACCTCGGTCCGATTTTGAGTACCCTCTTCACAACGAAAGCATCGCATAAAAGCACAGCCGCCCAGGCAAGCAGGAAAACCCCCTGGAAAGTGAGCAAGCTTCCTAAATGATCCAACACACCGCCAAGCATTAAAACAATCGCTGCAATTGAAGTGAAAACCACCCAGAAATTCCGGCCCGGCTTAAATTTAAATACGTTCTCAAAAAAGTTAGCTAATGAAAGCGAACTGCTGTATAAGTTTGTAATGTTGATTCGGAGCTGTGTCAAGATCGTGAAGAGCGCCCCTCCAATGCCAAGAATTTGCACAAAGTAAACGCCCGGATTTTCTTCTCCCATCTGAACACCAAACCAAATCCCGATGACTCCCATAATAAAAAAGCAGACGAGCTGCGGTAAAAATCCTACAGCGAATACCCCAATTTTAAATTCTTCTTTTTTAATGAACCGCGCATAGTCTGACACGAGCAAAGCCATGATCCCCACGAGGCCATTCATAATCCCGATACAAGCAAGCAAAGAGGCTCCTCCGACTTCTCCTCCCTCCGGCAGAAACGTCCATATGCTTCCTGTGAAGGTAGATTTGTTTAGTACGATGAAAAAGCCTGCACCAAGCAAAAGAATGAAGAGAGGCAATGACCACTTTTGCAGCTTATCAAGTTGCTTAATCCCAAACCAGTTTAATGGAATAACAATCAAACCAAAAAAGATCATTAATCCCCATATAGGCACAAAGGAAATATATTCGTGGACAGCCGAAGCCATAATTGACCCTTCGATCGCACAGTACATAATAAAATTGAGTGCATAAATCAATGAAGTGATCGAAGCGCCAAAATAGCCAAATCCACCGCCTCTTGCCATTAAATTTACGTTTAACCCTGACTTCGCGGCATAAAAACAAATCCCTATTCCGACTCCCCCTGCTACGATTGTTGCATAAATCTCTGCCAGCAAGGCGTTCACTGCCCCAAATGAAATAGCCATTAAACTGCCCATTTGGATAAATAGCATAGCCGTTGCCACGCCTAGCGTGACATTTGTAATACTTGCCCAGCCCATCGTCCGGCCTTCTACAGGCACTTTTTCCAGTGAGAAGTCATCTTTTTTCTCTTCTCTGCTGATTTCTCCCTGCTCCGCTGGCTGTAATCTTTCTACCATCTCATCATCCCCCTACAAGCTTATTTGCATTTCTTCCTCATTTAAGAGTTAATTTCTATAAGCAAGTAACAAGCCAATTTATTGAATTCTCAAAATATATATCAAATTATTTTTGATTCTTTCTTTGTACCTATTAAATAGCTCTTTTCTCTTGTTTTACATTTACAAAAATAGCAAGAACCGTTTCGTTTTCTTTCAAAATTGCAATCTCACTTTCAGTTTTGATGATTTTTCATGATGATAGAAGCCTATAATTTTTAAAACTAGGAAAAAGAATAGACATTGGACAAGGGATTGTATAAGATGGGCGGTAGAAACGAAAAAGTACTAGGAGGTTACCGTTATGAAGGAGGAAAAAGTTAACCAATACATAAAAAATATCGAGGGGGAAATGTGGCTTGTGGAAGATGATCGGGATAACTTAAAAGTAAGCTACCGTATCAAAGAGATCATTTTCACAGCACAGTCTCCTTTCCAGCATATTATGGTTCTTGATACCTATGATTTTGGAAAAATGCTCGTGCTGGACGGAGTTGTACAATCAACTGAGAAAGATGGATACATTTATAATGAAATGATCACCCATGTTCCGCTCCATATCCATCCCGAACCGAAAAAAGTGTTAATTATTGGTGGCGGCGACTGCGGCGCAGCCAGAGAAATTATTAAGTATACAAGTGTTAAAGAGCTTTATTTCTGTGAAATTGATGAACTCGTGGTCAAAGCGAGCAAAGAGCACCTAAAAGGCGTTTCTGCCGGACTTGAAGACGATCGTGTCCATTATATTTTTGCAGATGGCATTCAATACATGAAAGAACACACAAACGAATTTGATGTGATCATTGTTGATTCATCTGATCCAGTCGGACCCGCAACTGAATTATTCGAATTCGGTTTTTATAAAAACGTCTTCGATGCATTGAAAGAAGACGGTTTGATGGTTTGCCAGAGTGAATCACCGATTTTCTATAAAGAAACAATGCAAAATACTTATCAATCTTTAAATCAGTTATTTCCTATTGTAAAACCATATACAGCTGTCGTTCCAACTTATCCCGGCGGCCTTTGGAGCTTTACTCTTGCCTCCAAAAAACATCAATCCTTTACTCAGCCAGACTATGAAGAAACGACGAAATATTTCAACAAGGATATCTTAGAAGCAAGCTTTGCCCTGCCTCAATTCATGTTGAATGATAAAAAGTAATCAAACCGGGTACCGTTAAAATTAACGGTACCCGCTCTTTATTTCATGACAAAACTAGTTAAGGGAGTGACACAATGGAAGTGAAGGTTAACGGCAATTCTCTGAAACTGGTGACAGGAGACATTACAAAACAAACGACAGAGGCTATCGTCAATGCGGCGAATGGATCATTGCTCGGAGGCGGCGGTGTGGATGGAGCCATTCACCGTGCCGCTGGCAAAGAATTGCTTGAGGAATGCAGAAAAATTCGAGAAGAAGCATTAAAAGGAGCGTACTTACCGACAGGAGAAGCAGTTATTACAAACGGATATAACCTTCCCGCGCGCTATGTGATTCACACAGTTGGACCGATCTGGCACGAAAATACGCAGAATGAAGAAGCGCTGCTGTCAAACTGCTATCAAAACGCCTTACAGCTTGCTATGGAAAAGGAAATAACGAGCATTTCTTTTCCCTCTATCTCTACAGGCGTCTATCGGTTTCCTATTAGGCTGGCTTCAGCAACGGCTCTCCAAACGATCGTTCATTTTTTGCAAAATTATTCGTTTGGTGAGGTTGTAATGACGCTCTTCTCTCCTCAGGATTATCATGTGTACGAATCCGCACTTCAACCATTGATTGAGAAACATTAAAAAGAGATGAGGGGCTATTTAGCCTCTCATCTCCTTCAGTTAATAACAATCCCAGTTGTAGAGAACATTTGTGAAGTTAAGGTTCCGCAAATCTTCTTTTGTGATAAAAAAGTTTCCGACTCCACTGTCTCCCCACATGATATCAAGGTCCGTATCTGTATCCACCTGAAGCAGCAGCACATTGTGATTCTGATACTTTTCCCTGTAACTGCGCGGGTCTTCCTGAGTAAAAAAAGGATAGCCGCCGATTTTCGATCCTGTGGCTCCAAAGGCCTCTGCATAGATTTCACCCAATTCCGTGCCGCTGCTCATTTCCTCTAAATCAATGGAAAGTTGCTCCATGCGGTAATCACCTTCAGATATAGGCTCCTCATCTAATTCAAATGATAATTTAATTTCATGTGTCACCGGAAAGAATTCTTCTTCTCCGGGCTTTATGTAGTTAAAATCAGTTGTAAGCTTTGACCGATCATCCGTAACATCCGCATGGTAAAGAATTCGAAAATCCTTCTGGCTTGTTCCGTCCTCGAAATCCATTCCTAACAAATCATCCTCTGGCGCAATGTAAAATTGCAAGATGCCCTTCTTTGGAAAGTCCTTCATTGGCGGTACTTCGGCAAAGTTAATTTGAGCCAGCAGCTGGAGATAGACCCCGTTCTCATCTTTCGGATGCTCCATATTTTTAGGCAAATACGGATGACCGCCAAACTTACTATCAAGCAAACCCGTGCTCGTACGGAGGCCTGCAATCTTTACTACCGGCTCCACCGTCTGCTCCAGCTCTTCTCGATACGGTTCCAATTCTTTCGGCAAATTAAGGCTACGATCAGCAGACATAGAAAACACCCCTTCCCTGAGTCACCAAACAGAAACATACGTTCCTATTTTATACTTGGAATTTTCCGATTGCAAGGAAAAGTTTTACAAAATATCGAGCCAAATTTTAATAGCTGTCGCGGCAATCAGGATCGCCAGCAGCCATTGTAAAATTTTCGTATTCATTTTTTGGCCGGCTTTAGCGCCAAGCGGTGAGGCAATCACACTAGCAATAATCATAATAACGGCCGGCACGAACAGCACCTGGCCGGTCATGAGCTTTCCAGCCGTTGAGCCGATGGATGAAATAAAGGTGATAGCTAAAGAGCTAGCAATCGTCATCCGAGTCGGAATTCTCAAGATGACAAGCATAATCGGCACTAACAAAAATGCTCCGGCCGCTCCGACAATCCCCGCTCCAATGCCGACGACAAAAGCAAGACCGGCGGCGAGCCAGCCGTTAAACGTCACTTCACTCATCGGCCGGTCGTCCAGGTTCTTTTTCGGCACGAACATCATGATAGCAGCGAGTGCAGCCAACACGCCGTAAACGACATTGATGACTTCCTCTGACAATCTCTCAGAGCCAAAACCGCCGACAAAGCTTCCGAGCAGGACAGCTCCCCCCATGTATATAATCAACTTTTTATTTAAATACTCACTCTTTCGGTACGCCCAAACGCCGGCAATGGTCGCAAAAAACACTTGCACCGCACTAATCCCCGACACTTCATGAGCGGTAAAAGCAGCAAATCCAAGAAGCGGCGGAATATACAGCAGCATCGGGTATTTAATAATCGAGCCACCAATTCCGACCATTCCCGAAATGAACGACCCGATAAAACCGATGAGAAAAATAACAAGCCAATAAGAAAGATCCATTTCTACCACTCCCATATTCAATCAAGTTTTTTCTGTTTCGCCC
The DNA here is from genome assembly GCF_038003025.1 of Pseudobacillus sp. FSL P4-0506. Lineage (NCBI taxonomy): Bacteria > Bacillati > Bacillota > Bacilli > Caryophanales > Bacillaceae > Pseudobacillus > Pseudobacillus sp. FSL P4-0506. The sequence goes on along the minus strand of NZ_JBBOOI010000001.1, from coordinate 945,465 downwards.
CCCAGGCAAAAACGCTCACCAAGGAAGCGATCACTATAAGAACAGGAGTATACATAATCAAAAAATGATGCATGGGTCCATCCCTCCTATTCCATTCCTTTTACATATTGGCGGTTAAATAAAAACAGTCTCAGCAGCAGGTACAGCGCCGGAATTAAAAGCAGCAGTCCGGCAATAAACGCCACAACTAAATAAATCGCCATCGTTTTGTTCGTAAACCCATCGTAGATTGTCAGCACCGGGTACAGCAGATAAGGATAATGAGAGATCCCGTATGCCAGAAAAGCGGTGAAATACTGGAGCATGACCGCTAAAAAAGCAGTGCCGTATGCCTTTCGTTTGTAAAATAAAGCAAGCGCGGTAACGAAAAAGCCGAGCGAAGCAACGAACATCCAGGAAAAATCGACCATCCGGGCGAAGTGCTCAGAGTTATGTGAACGAAGAGCATAGAAGACGATAATCGCCGCGATGACCGAAGGAGCACTCCAGCCGAGCGTGTAGCGGCGGACAAGCTGTTCAGCCTTGTAATCCTCTGCCTTCCGTGCATAATATGTTAAAAAAGCAGCCGATATAAATAGCACACTTACAAGAGAAATCAACACAACGCTCCATGAGTATGAACTCGTTAACAGCTCTGTCATTTTCAAGTGAACACCGCTGTCCGTAATGTCCAAGAATCCCCCTCGGAAATGGTTAACACTGTCGTCAGCGAAGCTGGGATTAATACACCGGTGATTCCGTATATAAAACTATAAAGCTTATTTTCTTTTGACCCGTACGTACCGAAGGCATAGTAGGAGCCGCGGATCGCCAGCAATATAATTGAAACGCTCGCTGGCACTAACAGGGCGGAACCAAAGTAATAGGCCGTCTTCGGAAAAAAGCCGACGATGCCCACAAAGAAGAAAACGAGAAACACATTCGTCACTTCCCATACCGGGGAAAGATAGCGCTGAATCATTTTGTGAAGAACATGCTTCTGTCCCGTCCAATCACTGTACAGACTAAAGAAACCAGCTCCAAAATCAACAGAAGCGACGATAACATAACCGAACAAAAAGAGCCACAACACACTGATACCTAACAACTCAAGAGACATGTAAATTCCCCCTTGCCTCTAGTTCCTCCTCTGCAGGATTGTTCTTAAACATGTTGCGCAGGACCACGACTGCCCCTACACCTAGAAGAACATATAAAGCACCGAATGCCATAATCATTGTATCCACATGAGGAGAAGACGTAGCCGCTTCCACTGTTTTCAAATAGCCACGTAAGATCCATGGCTGACGGCCCACTTCAGCGAAAATCCAGCCGACCTCAATGGCGATCAATGAAAGCGGAGCAGACAGTACAACCGCTCTCAGCAGCCATTTATTATACATCTTCTTTGGCTTCCATTTTGACAACACAACATAAGTGAAAGAAATCAAGAGCAACACCATGCCTAATGTGACCATAACATCGAACAAGTAATGAATATACAACGGCGGACGTTCATCTTCTGGAAACTCATTAAGCCCGACCACCTCCGTGCTTGGCAAGCTCCCTGCTAAAATGCTTAAAGCCCATGGAATTTTGACCGCACCGCTCACCTTTTGTTCTTCATCCAATTTCCCGAACAAAATTAGTGGGGCTTCTCCTTCCGTTTCAAAGTGCCACTCTGCGGCAGCAAGTTTCTCCGGCTGGTATTCTGCCAAGAACTTTCCGGATAAATCGCCGACAAGCGCCGTAGCGATTGAAAAAACTAATGCAGGAATTAATGTGATCCGCAACGCTTTTTTATAATAGCTATGCTTTCTGCCGCGAAGCAGATGATAAGCGGCAAGCGCCGCTAATATAAAGGCGGACGTCATGTATGCCGATACGAGCACATGCCCTACTTTCGTTGGGACGGCCGGATTAAACATTGCTTTAAGCGGTTCAACGTTCACAAACACTCCGTTGACAAGATCAAACCCTTGCGGTGTGTTCATAAACGCATTTACAGCTGTAATGAAAAAAGCGGACATGGAAGAGCCGATTACAACCGGAACAAGCAGCAGCAAATGAAGTTTCGGATTCTTAAACCGGTCCCATGTGTATAAGTAAATCCCTAAAAAGATCGCTTCAAAGAAAAAGGCGAACGTTTCCATAAAAAGCGGCAGCGCGATTAACTGTCCCGCTTGTTCCATAAAGGAAGGCCAGAGCAGACTGAGCTGCAGCCCAATCGCTGTCCCGGTTACAACTCCGACCGCAACGGTAATCGTAAATCCCCGTGTCCAGCGGCGGGCGAGCAATAAGTAGTGAGCATCATTATGCTTCAATCCCATCCACTGGGCGAGCGCGATCATCACCGGCACGCCGACACCGATCGTAGCGAACAAAATATGAAAAGCGAGTGTCATCTCGGTTAATATACGACTATATAAAACAGCATCATATGACATATTTCCCCCTCCTAGATCATCATCAAGCTGAGTATACTACCAAGAGCCACCATCATCGCTGTCCAGAAATAAGCTGTTTCTCTTTTTTTCATCGTATCTCTTCCTTTCTACTGTGATTGATAAGAAATCACCTTTCCCTTTCAGTATAGAAAGAAAGCGAGCACCGAGACATAGGGGCATCCCCCTATTCCTCTCGCGTTTTTGGCTACTTTATGAAGGTTTGGAGCGAAAGCATAAAAAGAGGATGTTCCTATGTTGCTTTGGAACACCCTCTTGAACACGATAGCCAGCGTTCTTTAATGAATATCGGAAAAATAGTTTTTAATGCCATATTGAATCATTTCATGTTTTTGCTTCAAATCCAGCTTGTTCATAATATTCGCTTTATGATTTTCGACGGTTTTTGCGCTAATATGCAGCTTTTCAGCGATTTCTTTATTCGTATAACCGAGCACCGTCAGCCGCAAAACCTCCTGCTCTCTTAGTGTTAACGGGGAAGACGGCTTTTCTTTTTCTTTCATCATCTTGTCAATTTGCTCTTCGCTTAAGTCGGTTCGGTAATAACGGTGCCCTTGATGCACATTATAAATTGCTTCATACAAATCACTCCCTTGGCTTTTCTTTAAAATATAGCCATGGGCTCCCGACTGGATCGCCTTGCGAATATACGCCTCTTCATCGTGCATCGTTAACAGCACGACTTTCATAGTTGGCTGCTGCTGAAGAAGCTGTTTCGTTGTTGTAAACCCATCCAGTCCATTCGGCATGGAAATGTCCATCAAGACGACATCCGGCTCTTTCTGCATCGCCAGAACGAGCGCTTCGTGACCGTCTCCTGCATCAGCCGCCACTTCAATATCCGCATAGCTTTCTAACAGTAAAATGATCCCTTTCCGGATTAAATCATGATCATCAACTACCATGACTTTCATCGATCTCTTCCCCGCTTTCATCTAACATCATTTTCGCTAAAATGGTTGTTCCTTTACCCGGTGCGGATTCAATATGAAAATGGCCGTTCAGCTGCTCGATCCGCTCACGCATATGTTCTAGCCCGAGCCCGCCTTTGGCCTGTTCTAGATCAAAGCCCTTCCCATCATCATGGACTTCTACAATCAATCGCCCTTGATCTTCTACGAGCAATAAATAGACTTTTTTCGCTTCTGCATACTTCACGACATTATGAAGACCCTCTTGTATAACTCGGTAGACATTGATCTCCACTGCCGAGGGCAACCGGCCGCTAATATTGGTCTTCAGTTCAATCGATAAAGAAGAAGTGGATTGAACTGTATGGATTAACGTTTCCAACGCGGAAACGAGTCCCAGCCCGTCCAAGCTCGTCGGCCGAAGCTGGTGGGAATACGCTTTAATGTCTGACATCGCGCGCTGGAGCTCTGCCCGCACCTCATTAACATAATCATGAAGCCGCTCATCAGCCTGAATGGTCGATTCAATCGCCTGCAATGCAACAGAGATAGTGTAGAGCGACTGACTGACGCCATCATGAAGCTCATGAGCCAGCCGCTTATGCTCCCGCTCCTGCACCTCGATCAAACGCTTAATCATCATTTTCGACAGCCGGACTTCCTCTTCCTTTTGCCGCAAGGTCTGATCGCGCAATACGAGCAAATACTCTTTTTCCTGGTGGTCCTGATCCTGGTAAATCAAAGCCGTGCTCATCTCGACGTCAAGCTTTTTTCCGTGGTAAACAGGCATTTGCGATAAAAAGTATGGCACTTCATTGCGTGCAATTAAATAACAGCGGTTTTCGCCGGCTTCAGCCTTTCGTTCCTTACAATAAGAGCAAAAAGGAACATGCTCGCCGACCGCCCAGCCAGTGAGCCGACCGGCTGCAGGGTTCATCAGCAAGATTTCACGGTTTTGATCCATAACGATAATGCCGTCTTGAATATGTTCAAATATTTGATTCAAGTATTTTGGGTCTACCGGATACTGTTCCATTGGCCTGATCCTTTCATTTTTCTTTTCCACTATTGTAAGCGAAAAACCGCCGGTGATTCACGTCTGCCGGCGGTTTCTTTTATTCTTTTATGTCGGTCCTCCCAAGGAGAAGATTGATTTCCGCTTCTTGATCAACGATATGCTTTCTTAAAACTGATTGAACAAGCAACTGTCTTGTAGGAAAGAACCGTTATTTTACGAGCTGTGGCACGTCTTTCTTCCAGCGTGAAAAGCCCCCTAAAAGGTTTTTTACCTCTTTGAATCCATTCGCCTGTAAAATGCTCGCCGCAATCGCAGACCGCACACCTGAACCGCATTGAATAAGAAGCGGCTGATCTTGCGGCACTTCCTCTAAGCGATCCGGCAGTGTGCCGAGCATCATGTGAACGGCTCCCGGAATATGTCCGGCGTCCCATTCTGATTGATTCCGGACATCCAGTACAGCCACTTCTCCTTTTTCTACTGCTTCCTGCATTTCCACAGGCTCTACATTCATATAACTTTCTAATTTAGAAGCTTGAGCTAAAGCAGTTTTCACATTCATATAGCCTTCTATACGGTCGATCCCAATGGAGCGAAGCCCTATTAATATCTCAGAAAGTTGACCTTCCTCAATCAACAGATAAAGCGGGGCTTCATAGTTCACGAGCCAGCCAGCCCAGTTTGTAAATGATTTATTAAACGGAATATTTACCGTTCCTGGAATATGTTCTTTAGCAAATTCAGCCGCTGAACGCGTATCAATAACCATATCTTGCTTAAGCCATTCATGAAGGGCAGAAGCATCCATCTCTTCAACAGGCACCGTCACATTCTTCAGCAAAGCCGGACCAACTTTGTTCACATGCTTCATGATAGCGAAATACTTAGGAGGCTCAGGCTGGCCATCGAGCAAAGCTTTCACAAAAGCCGCTTCATCGTTACATTTCATTGCCCAGTTAAACATCTTTTCATAGCCGACTGTCGAGGAGGGAATCGCCCCTAATGCTTTACCACACGCGCTTCCCGCTCCATGAGCCGGCCATACTTGTAAATAGTCAGGAAGCTGCTTAAAGCGTTGAATAGAGGTAAACATTTGCTTTGCCCCTTGATCCGCTGTTCCGCTGTACCCTGCTGCTTTTTCCAATAAGTCGGGGCGGCCCACATCACCGACAAACACAAAGTCGCCGGTAAAAATCCCCATTGGACGATCGGCACCGCCGCCGTGATCTGTCAGGATAAAAGAAATGCTTTCTGGTGTGTGCCCCGGTGTATGCATCACTTCCAATGTGATGTTTCCGACTTTGAACGTATCACCATCTTTCAACAGCTGATGATCAATCCTTTCAAGATTTTGGTATTTCCAATTTTCGTCCCCTTCATCGGATACATACATTTTTGCCCCAAACCGTTCGGCTATCTCACGAGAACCTGCCACAAAGTCCGCATGGATGTGTGTTTCTGCTGCAGCTGTCAGCTTCAGCCCTTCTTTGTTAGCCGTCTCGACATATTGTTCAATATTGCGGGATGCATCAATAACAAGTGATTCCCCTGTTTTTTGACAGCCGATTAAATACGAAGCATGAGCTAGCTTTTCATCATAAAAATAACGCAATAACATGTCCGTCACTCTCCCTGTTTTCTGCTTCTATTGAGTCTTTTTAGGCAATGTTTCAATCAGTGCTTGCACATAAGATAATACTCGCTGCACCGATGGATCTTTCATCCACTTTAATACGGTAAAGAGAGAAATATGCTGTGCATTCGCCTCTGCTTTTGCTTGTACTTCTTCCCATAGAGATTGACCTTTTTCCACTTTCTCACGAATCGGTTCTGTATATTCTTCCACACTATTTTGCAAATAAGCGATGGACTTTTCATCAGCTAATACATTTTCCACAAATCGAACAACTGTCTCCAGCTTTTCCATCAGTTCTAACAATAGAGGCAGTTTCTCCAGCAAACGAAGGGCAGCTTCCAGTGTGTTCATATCGATATTTATACCGTCAATCTTCTTTTTCACTTTTTCCATCGTATGTTCATCTTCCAGAACAGATTGTCCAAAGGTTAATAACTGGTCTGCCTGCTCTATCTTTGCTGTTAAATCAGGCAGTTTTTCAATCAGCTTTTGAAGAGAAGCCTGCACTTCCGGTTTGTTTAACTCATCGACCCAGTCCTGTTTTGAAATTGAAACCGTCATTTCTCTCCACTCCCTTCCCGCTGTTACATAATCCCTTTCAACATGCCATCCCAATATATAATGGGCAGCAAATCTTTTTTCATCATATACATACTGCGTCTTTCTTTCGCCTGATTGATCGGAAAAGATTCGCTCGGTATTTTTCCATATTTAAACTCCGCTAATACTAAGCTATTGTAGCCTGTTACAAGTGGACAAGAGCTATACCCATCATATGCTGCCTTCATCGGCTCTTCTTTTATGAGGGCAAGCATATTTTCCGCTACAACTGGAGCCTGCTTACGGATCGCTGCGCCGGTTTTGGACGTTGGCAGATCCGCACAATCGCCAAGGGCAAACACATTTTCATACTTATGGTGCTGAAGTGTATTTGGATGAACATCGACCCAGCCTGCTTCCCCTGCTAAAGAGCTTTCACGGATAAAGCCAGGCGCGCGCATGGGCGGAGTGACATGGAGCATGTCGTATTTCACTGTTGTTTGCTTTTTCGTATCTATATTTTCAAATACCGCTTCTTTTTGGGCTGACCGGATTTCAACTAAGTTTTCACGAAAGCGGGCATCAATTTTTTTGCGGGCCACCACTTTTTCTAATGTTTCACGGTATTTCTGAACATCAAAAATCGCCGGGTTGGCCGAACCAAAAATAACGTTTGTCTGTTCTCTCAGCCCCGTGCGGCTAAAATGATCTTCCGCCAAATACATAATTTTTTGCGGAGCTCCCCCGCATTTTACTGGTGTGGCCGGATGCGTAAACACGGCATTGCCGCCTTTAAATGTGCGGATCGCTTCCCACGTATAATCTGTATACTCATACGAATAGTTGCTGCAGACTCCGCCTTTGCCGAGGGCTTCTCTCAAGCCTTTCACGCCCTCCCAGTGGATTTCGATTCCAGCTGCTACAACTAAATAATCGTAAGAAAGAGACTCCCGATTCGCTAACTGAATCTTATTTTCTTCATGAGTAAAAGAAGCAACGGCTTGTTGTATCCAAACGGCTCCTTCCGGAATAACCTCCTCCATGCTGCGTTCTGTATCTTCTTTCTTGGCTGCTCCCCCGCCAACTAACGTCCACAGCGGCTGATAATAATGCTTATCTGCTGGATCAATAATGGCTACATCGTTCGCAAGCGATTTCATTCCATTCAACAATCTAGCAGCGGTGCTAATGCCTGCTGAGCCCCCGCCAACGATGACAATACGATAGTGTTCACTCATCTTTATCTTCCTCCCAGTTAGAATAATGACAAGTACAAGCTCTGTCCCTGTGAGTAACTCTGTGCTTATATATTCATGATAGAAGATACTTATTCGTGATACTATAGGGGGTTCCCCCTATATTTAATAGGGCCAGCTTTTTCTGAAATAAAAAAACTCCTTTGTAGAAGTTGATTTGTTAATAACAAACAAATCTTCTACAAAGGAGTTTCCACTTTGACTATTAAACTGCAAGAGGGCCTTGATTTTCTGCTCTCCTCAACCATACTGCGAATAGTTTCTATCAATTTTCCAGAATAGCCATCACTTGTTTAACGGAATGAACCGATTTATCGAGAGCAGCTTTTTCTTCAGCGGTAAGCGGCAATTCAATGATGCTTTCAATGCCTTCTCCCCCGATAATCGTCGGCACACCCAGATATAAATCCCGGTAGCCGTATTCTCCCTCCAGATAAGCAATGGATGGAAGAATTCTTTTTTTATCACGGATGATCGCTTCCGCCATTGTCACAAGAGAAGCAGCCGGAGCATAGTACGCACTTCCGTTTCCAAGCAAGTTGACGATTTCGCCGCCGCCTTTTCTTGTTCTTTCCACAATGGCTTCCAGCCGATCACTCGGGATAATTTTTTCCAATGGAATGCCTCCCGCGTATGAATAACGGACGAGGGGAACCATATCATCTCCGTGTCCACCAAGGACAAATCCAGAAATGTCTTCCACAGAGATATTTAATTCTTCGGCAACAAATGTGTTGAATCTCGCTGTATCGAGTACTCCCGATTGACCAATCACCCTGTTTTTTGGAAAATTAGTTGTTTGGTAACAAACATATGTCATTGCATCGACTGGGTTACTTAACACGAGGATAAAGCTGTCCGGGGCATATTCCTTCACCTTTTGCGAGATGGAACGCATAATTTTAGCATTCGTCGAAACCAGGTCATCACGGCTCATACCTGGCTTTCTAGCAATGCCCGCCGTAATGATTACCATGTCTGCGCCTTGAATCTCCCTATAATCAGCTGTCCCTTTAATCTTCGCATTAAACTTTTGTACAGGGCCGGCTTCCAGCAAATCGAGCGCTTTTCCTTTTGTCGGATTGCTTTGTTCAGGTGTATCAACTAGAATAACGTCTCCCAACTCTTTTTGGGCGATCATTAAAGCAGTTGTTGCCCCGGTAAAGCCTGCACCGATCACCGCAATCTTTGGACGCTTAAATGCCATGGCATTTGCTCCTTTCTACCTTATTCTTCTTTTTTAGGGGCTGGGTCAGCTTTCTTCCGATTCGTACGATTAGAAGCAGGAGCCGGCTTAACAGCAGACTTTTCTTCTATTTCAGAAGCTTGATTTAGTTGCTTTCGTCGTTGAACCATCCCATATGTTTCTTCATCCATACGGGGGATGACATGGGCAGAAACCAACTCTCCAACAAGTGCTGCTGCTTCTCTTCCAGCATCAACTGCTGCCTGGACAGCGCCTACGTCTCCTTCTACGAGAACGGTAACGAGGGCACCATCAATTTTTTCTTGATTGACTAATTCGACGTTTGCCGCTTTCAACATGGCGTCTGCCGCCTCAATTGAACCAACTAATCCGCGTGTCTCAATCATTCCAATAGCTTTTGGCATCCATCCCACTCCTTTCTACTGTTGTACAATCTCAGTGGAATCGACAATTCCAATAACGACAGCGTCAATCGGAAGAGGATTGTCCGGCATAATAAATCGGGCCGATCCTCCTTCTGTAATGATCACCTGATCACCTATGCCCGCTCCAATTCTATCAGCTGCAATAATTGGTGTATGGATAGATGAACCATCAGGATGGATAGGCTGGACAAACAATAGCTTTAATCCAGTAAGTCCATCTTCTTTTCTTGTCGCCCATACATTCCCAATAACAGTTCCCATTCTCATCTCCTCACCGCCTTACTTGTCGATCACCTGGATTTTTTTTCCTAACTCACGTGCTGTGTCTTTGGCTAAAGGGGTAACGATTGTTCCTTTTCCAACACGAATCACTTCTTCATTCATTTGTTTGACTTCATGCTGAGATAAGAGCTTGCCTTCAAAAACAGTGCTTAGCACTGGCTTTTCCTGTAGCACTACAGGAGCAGCTTGGACAGGCTGCCTTTGGCCTTCAACAATTATTTCGCCTACTTGTCCAGAGCGGATAAAGCCTGCATTGGCTTCATCAGTATCGATATGCATTTCTAAGCGGTAAGAAGGCGATACACGAATAAGTACCTTTTCAAAAGTGACCGGCCGTTCTGTTTCCGCCCTGACTTGAACGTACTGGCCATCCTGCACTTGAAAGCGCTCCGCATCCTCTGGCGCCATATGAATATGTGCCTGTGCAATAATCAATCCCTCTGGCAGATAGACACTGCCTTTCGGACCGATAACGGTAATTGGAGAAGATCCTTTAATATCACCAGATTGCCGGATCGGCGGCTTAAGTCCAAGTTTGAACGCATCTGTTTGACTTATTTCCACTTGGGTAAGATGGCGCGAAGGCCCGAGTACGCGAACCCGTTCGATCGCGCCTTTCGGACCTGATAAAATAACTGTTTCTTCTGCAGCAAACTGATTCGGCTGTGACAAATCACTTTTTTTCTTCAGTGCATAAGACGGGCCGAATAAAGCAGCCAAGTGCTGTTCAGACAGATGAACATGACGGGCCGATACAGCGATTGGAATGTGATTTGGCCTTTGTGCCAGCTCTTTTCTGCCCAACTGTTGGATTACCTCTTCCACAATGGATTGAATCCATTCTGAATCCATGAGCGTTCACCTCTCCTCTTACACTTCTTTGCTTACTCTACGATTTCTGGGGCTTTTGGCAAAATAGACTCCAATTCATTATGCGGGCGTGGGATAACGTGGACAGAATTCAACTCTCCAACACGCTGAGCAGCAGCTGCTCCTGCATCTGTTGCCGCTTTTACTGCGCCTACATCGCCGCGTACTAATACGGTAACGATACCGCCACCAACATGAACTTTTCCAACTAAGTGAACACTTGCTGCTTTCACCATTGCGTCTGCTGCTTCAATTGAAGCAACTAATCCTTTTGTTTCGATCATTCCTAATGCTGTCATTTCTCTTGCCATTTTACATTCCTCCTAATTTTTATTTGCTGTATTGTTCAATGACTTTATTGACTAGTTCCGCGACTTCTTCTACATTTACTTTTGCACTTTTTCCCATTGAAGCGATCACACTTTTTACAATCTGCTCGGTATCTGCGTTTCCTGTTGGCAAGCTGGATGATAATCCTCTTCCTTTTTTCGGAAGGTTCACCTCTTTAATTCCATAGGCCATCCGCTTAATATTGAGCAAATGACGGGCTGTGATATTGTCAGAGGTAATATTGCCACCAAATGACCCGCAGCCAAGTGTCATGGACGGGGCAAGCCCGGTCGTGCCGCCGACGGCTCCAACAGAAGATAATGTATTGACTAAAATTCTGGAGACTGGCATGTCAAGGGCAAATTCTCGTGCCAATGCGTCATCTTCTGTATGAATCGATAAGCTGTGGCCACGGCCACCTAAATCCAGAAGACGGCTGCATAATTGCTTTGCCTCGGCTTTGTTTTTTGCTGTATATAGCGCAAAAATAGGGGAGAGTTTCTCTAAAGAAAAAGGCACTTCCTTGCCAATTTCGGTTTCTTCTGCGACGAATAACCGAATGGAATCGTCAATATGAATACCGGCCAGTTCAGCAATGTATTGCGGGCTTCTGCCAACAATTTTCGGGTTGACCTTGCCAGGCACCGGAGAAATTACCTTTTCCATACGGGCCTTTTCTTCTTTATTCAATAAGTAAGCCCCATTGTTTTTTAACTCGCGCAGTGTGACAGCTAAGATGCTCTCGTCCACAATGATTGCCTGCTCTGTTGCACAAATCGTTCCGTAATCAAATGATTTGCTGTCTACAATCATAGCCACTGACTTTTCAATATTGGCTGTCTTTTCCAGATAGACCGGCACGTTTCCAGGCCCCACTCCGTAAGCTGGCTTTCCTGAGCTGTAAGCGGCTTTTACAAGCCCTCCGCCGCCTGTCGCCAAAATTAAGTGAACATCCGGATGCTTCATCAGTGACTGAGTTGCCTCCATCGATGCGTAGGATAGCCAGCCGATCAATCCCTCTGGTGCACCTGCTCCCACTGCTGCCTGCTCGCAAACCTTCAGCGCTTCAATCGTGCATTTCACCGCATAAGGATGAGGGCTAACAACGATGGCGTTGCGTGTTTTTAGCGCAATTAATGTTTTAAAGAAAGCGGTCGATGTCGGATTCGTTGTCGGAATAATAGCAGCCACTACGCCAAACGGTGCAGCAATTTCCACTACTTTCTTTTCCTTGTCTTCTCTGATGATGCCGACAGTCTTTTCATCCTTAATTGATTCATATACCGCTTTGGACCCTACTTCATTTTTTATCTTTTTATGTTCAGCTACCCCCATGCCCGTTTCCTCTACAGCCATCACAGCCAGCTCCTGAGACATGGCGAAAGCCGCATCGGCTACTGCTTTAACAATCTGGTCCACCTGTTCCTGTGAGTAAGACATATAACGTAACTGAGCTTCTTTTGCTTTCCTAACCGCTTCCCGCATTTCCTGAATGGCAAGCAAGTCGCGATCGATTGCTACAGACATACTTTCACACTCCTTCAAGGCTTTCCCTACTTAATCTGTCAGTAGCGAAGCGGATTTTTTGCCAGTTCGATAATCGTTTCCCGAAACGCATCGGCAGCTGCTCGGCAAGCTGATTGGCTTCCTGTTAACAAGCCGCCGCCATAATTCGTTTCCGAGGGAGGTTCGAACAGTTCGCAAATATCCACATCCGCTGCCTTCAATGCTGCATCCAGCCCGTAAATTGCTTCAAGAGGCGGAGCGATTAAATAGGCTAGCGCATCTCCTTCGTTAATTCCAGCTAAAGACGATAAATAGCTTCCGGTCCTTGAGACGACATGAGCGTATAATAGATGGCTTTCTTCCTCATTTAACGCTTCAAAGAAAGCGCCGGATTCAATTGTCGTCTCCACTGCTTCCAGTCCGCTTCTTACTTGCTCCGGCGTCGGTCCAGCCAGAATGCCGATCATTTCTCCAGATAATGGGCCAGACGAATAATTGGCTCCTGCATAAAAAGATTTGGCGTACACGACATCGACATCTGCGTACTTTGTCGCCTCGTCCAGTGCCGTGTAGCCAATGTCATCGCTCGTAACCGTAAACATTCCGAGGCTGCGGTGATGGCTTTTCAGCTTAAACTTTTCCGCCAAGCCTTGATCCACATTCGGAATAACCCGCACAGCGAGAATTTCAGCTTTTACACGAGGTAAGTGCATAGCTTGTTCCACCTCCTAGCCTTCTTTTTTGACGAGTGATACACCACTAGCTTGGTGTTTTAGGATTTTTTGAACGACGGTTCCGAGATAGGCACCTGCTTCAACCGGCGGAATGCCGCCTTTGTGAATATTGGAAACGACCATCCGGTCAGCTTCAATGACACCTTTTCTCGGCTTATAACACATGTAAGCACTCAGTGACTCTGCACTCACAAGACCTGGTCGTTCACCAATCAGCATAACGACCACATCAGGTGTTAGAATTTCACCGATTTCATCCATTAAAGCAACCCGGCCTTTGTCAACATAGAACGTCGTTCCTATATCGATCTTCAAGTTACTGAGCGACTGCTGTAAAGACAGGTAGACATCTTCTATATTTGCTTCCACCGCTTTAGCGCTCAATCCGTTAGAAATAACAATTTGTACCGTAGGCGAAGCTTGACAGCGTTCTTTAATTATCTCCCTCGCTTCGTCTGACAGCTGGCGGCCATAATCTGGACGACGAATATATTCTTCCTTATCCTTCACTCTCGTCTGAACAGAAAAAACGCCCAGGTTCTCTAATACATCGGGAGAGACTTCCCCGTATACCGCGTCTACTGCTGCTGCATGATCGAAACGAAACTGAAGCCATGTGCTCGTTCTTGGACGGCTGCCAGCCCGGCCAACAGCAATCCGCGATGGTGTTTTCTTGCGGAGCTCTTCAAGTTGCTGTTCCTTTTTTTCTAATTTTGCAGAATCAGAGAGCAGCTGCCTGGATACCGGATTGTCCCGCTTTGCCCGTTCCGCCTGAAGAGGTTTAAACTGAACCTTCTCCGGCCCTGATTGAACTGCTTCAGCTGGTGCAGGAGCTTTTGGCTTCTTGCTCCATAAAGAGATTTCGGGTTCTTCAGGCGGCTGTTCCTGGCTAAGCTTCTCTACAACGAGCTTCGTAATCGAAGCAATTAATTCTTCCTTCATTCCCCTCGCCCCCTATTTGAAAAATATTGTCGGATCACCTGCATATTTGCTCAGTCTGCCGTTCTCAAAAATCCCCATTTTCTCAAGCCATTCAGCAAATTCAGGAGAAGGCGATTTGCCGAGCGTCTGTCGCAATGTAGCGATGTCATGATAGCTCATTGACTGATAGTTCAGCATACAATCATCACCCATTGGAGTAGCAATAATGAAATTTACCCCCGCTGCTGTTAAGAGCACTCCGAGGTCTTCAATGTCGTTTTGATCGGCACGTATATGATTCGTATAACAAATGTCCACTCCCATTGGCAGGCCGTGCATTTTCCCCATAAAGTGGTCTTCAAGACCCGCGCGGATGACCTGCTTGTTGTTGTACAAATATTCTGGGCCAATAAAGCCGACAACCGTGTTTACAATATAAGGATTATAGTGTCTTGCAAATCCATAGTTTCTTGATTCAAGCGTCATTTGATCAATGCCGTAATGAGCTTCTGCTGATAACTCCGAGCCTTGTCCGGTTTCGAAGTAAAGACGCTCAGGACCCGAACTTGTTCCAAGTTTTTTGGCCATGTCTGCTGCTTCATGAAGGAGCGGAGCCGAGATGCCGAAGGAGCGGTTTGCCTTTTCCGTCCCAGCGATGCTTTGGAAAATCATATCAGCCGGGGCTCCTCTTTCGATGGCTTTCATTTGAGTAGTAACATGTGCAAGCACACAATTTTGTGTTGGAATCTTCCATTCCTCAATGAACTCGTGGCTCGCTTGCAACAGCCTTTTGACGCTTTCAACAGAATCGTCTACCGGGTTAATGCCGATTACCGCATCGCCAACTCCATAAGACAGACCATCCTTCAGCGAAGCAACCATTCCCTCGATGTTATCTGTTGGATGATTTGGCTGCAGTCTTGAAGCAAGTGTGCCTCGCTGTCCAATAGTAATATTACATGTAGATAAAATCTCCAATTTGCTTGCCGCATGAACAAGATCCAAATTGGACATTAACTTTGCGACGGCTGCGATCATTTCACTCGTTAGCCCCTGGCTGATACGCTTTAACTCCCTATCTCCGGTTTCGTCATCTAAAATATATTCACGTAGTTCAGCAACCGACCAGTTCTGCATGTGCTTATAAATGGGTTCATTTATATCTTTTTCAATAATGAAAGACACTTCATCTTTTTCTGCTTCAATAAGCGGATTGTTGCGAATATCAGCTAAAGTGATGTCACTTAAAACAGACTTAGCTGCTATCCGCTCTTGTACCGTTTCTGCTGCAATGCCTGCCAGCCGATCCCCGGATTTTTCCTCATTTGCTTTTGCGAAAAGATCTTTCAAATCGTTAAATTGAAAGGTCTTCCCGCCAATCGTTGTTTTAAGCTTCAATTTGCCTGCCTCCTTACTTTATGAATGGAAAGTGAGTGTTTTAATGACTACAGGCACTACTCCTGATTCAAGAACCTGGCCGATGTCCATGTAATCGCCTTGTTCCACCTCAATTTGATCGATGCACAGCACACTTTCATCCGGCTTTAACGCCTGCAATGTCTGTCCAAGAACTTTTGCATGATCACTCTGCAACGCAATAATGAACGGCTGCAGTGGGTTTGGCTTTAGCCACCGGCACCTGACAAGCTCCTGGGCAATAGACTGAACATCTCTAAATTTAAGATGCGGTAAATTAGTTAAGTAGAGGACAAAATTCTGCCCCTCGTTTCTAGGGTCATATATAGAAATGGCTTCTTCCATGCCGCTGCGCAACTTGGTTACCCCCGTTGAAGCTTCCCCTTCAAATGAAACTTCAAAGACCGGAAGATTTTTTTGAGGAAGCTGACTGCGCTCTACTTGAATGGTAGCTCCGCTAATATCAGTCGTTTGCGTCCCTGCTCCAAGAACAGTCGCCCGCACTGTTTCATCTGGCCTTCTCCACTCATAAAGCTTCAGGCTCTCTTCCTTCATCATCGCTTGGGCAATCTCTATGCCGATATCATCATAAACAGCAGGAGAAGCAGTTGGATCTTCTATTTGATACATGCACTCTGATACGCCGCCAGAAAAAATAATCGCGTCAATCTCGCCGGCCCATTGCGGAGGATGGCCTAACAAGAGAACTTCATCCCCGCTTATCATCGACTTGTTCAACACCCTTCCGATGACCGCTGCCATGTATTCTGTCACCTTATGAATATCAGGATGGTCTTTATTGTCACCCTCTTGCAGCGACCAGCCTTCCTGTCGGATCAGCCTTTCAACAGGTGGGGAAATGCTATGAACCTTTTTATCTTTGAACTCAATAAGTCGACCACCGATGTGAAGTGTGCACGTACCTGCCAGCTTGCCATCTTCATAGACAGCAAGATTGGCCGTTCCACCTCCAATGTCAATGTTAGCCACTGACTTCCCTGTTCGCTTCGAGTAGTTATAGGCTCCCGAGCCTTTAGCCGCAATGATGCCTTCTAAATCTGGACCAGCAGTTGCCACTAAAAACTCCCCAGCTACAGCAGACAAGTGATGAACCGTTTCCTCTGCGTTTTGCTTTGTAGCCGTTTCTCCGGTAATAATAACAGCGCCTGTTTGAATGTCATCTGGTTTTACACCCGCTTTCTCGTACTCGCTTTTCACGATGCTCTCAACTGCGTCCATATCGATGACTGTGGAGGACACTAACGGGGTCCGGAAAATCGGACTGCGGTATAGAACTTCTTTATCGATGATTTCAATTCTTGGCACGTGTGCTCCGCCGGCCATATTCATGAGCGAAAAACGGCTGATTACTAGTTTCGTTGTGCTTGTTCCCATATCAATGCCGGCACTTAGCAACGTTTCTACATGGGATGCTTGGCTTTTCACACTTTTGCACCACCTTAAAAAAACAAAAAACGCCCCTGAGAATCCGTTTGCAACGAATTCAACAGAGGCGCCTTTGCCTGTTTCTATACTTTTGTGAATGTAATACGTTAAATATAACTAAAAAGTCATCTGTTGTAAAGGTTTTCACCTGAAAATGAAATCAAGCTGCTGGTGTGCAGCGGCATACTCCTTCATTTCCTCCAGGGAGCAGCAGGCAGCAAGATCTCGTAATACATCGATGTTTTTTCCGGAAAGGGCGGATGTCACAATAATCGGCCCTTCCGCTATCGCTTGCTTTAGTTTCTGAATCGTGCTTTCTATATTAGCAGCAGGATGATCTGCTTTCGTAATCACCCCTACCGGCAACTTGGGAATTCCAGAGCTAAATCCTGGAGGGAACACCATTTTATCTCCTGTAGCATCCTGAATATAAAAGACGTGTGTCACTTCTAAAGCTGTCGCCATGATATTTTTATAGAATAAAGGATTCTCAGTATATTCACCAGGTGTATCTACTACCCAGTCATGGTAAACAAGAGCCTGCGTCTTCACCGCTTTCACTGGTTTATTTAACAAAGCATTGGTTAACGTAGATTTGCCTGCTCCGATGGAACCGATTAACATGACTCTATTTTTCATTCCACACCTCTCCTCACGATTTGGTTATTGGTGAAGAAGTGTAACCGAGCTGTTCGGAAAGAAAGCGATTAATTTCAATCATAGCCATTTCCACTTCCGACACACTGCCAACGATGACTAAACTGCCTGTAAAACGATCGAGAAAGCCAATCGACACACTGGCGGCCTTCGTAGCAAGGTCACCGGCGATGATGACTGTCTCGCTTGGCGTCAACGTCAGTATCCCTAAGGCGCCCGCTTCCTGGATCCCGAGCTTTGTATACATATCGGGGTCCGGATTGGCAATTAAGTGGCTGAGTGTTATTTGCTTGCCAGGAACGAATTCCTGGATAAATCGTTGTTTCTCTTCACCCATTTGTCTTCCTCCTATTGTGCTGTTTCTTGCGTTTGTGTATTCCCATCTACCACTACTTCTCCCTCTTCTAAATATTCACCCGGGCGGATCGTTCCGTTTGCACGGTCCTCTTCTTCCAGACGAAGGGCAGTCGGTACCGATAACCAGTAAGCCAGACCAATAGCAACGACCCCTGCAGAAATCTTCCCGATAAGAACAGGTAAAATTAAATTAGGCTGAAAGTTAGCTGTGAAAGATAAGTGATCACCTAAAAGAAAGGCTGCACAAACGGCAAAGGAAATGTTGATCACCTTGTCTTTTGGTCTCATGTAACGAACGAGCTGGAACATGGCCAATATATTGGCAATCGTCGCAAGCAGACCCGCGCTTCCGGTTGAACTAAGCCCAATTTTTCTGCCACCTGCTTCTAACGGCTTAGCTGCATATTTACGAAGCAAATATACCATTGGGAACGCTCCAGCCAGCATGATGCCAATGTACCCTGCTGTTTCTAAAGCACGGAATTGGTCTTTCTTATCAGCCATGATTGGATCAAAGCCCCATACGCCGAATAAAGTAGAGAAAAGACCAGTAAAGATTTCGACGATAGAGAAGACTAAGACAAGTTTAATTGCTGCATCCATCACTTTCCCAAAAATCATAAAGCCGCGAATCATTGCTTTTGGGAAGAATTTCAGCCCCGCTGCAATGGCCACTACAAAAATGAGCAACGGCAATAAATTCACTAATATTTTACCGTAAGATAAAGCAAACTCGTAAGTCGAATTACTAGTTGTATCAATGACATCACGAACTTTCGTATTAAATAAAAGCGTTAAGGCACTGGCGATAAATGCTCCAATCGGGATCGTTAATACTCCTGACATCACTCCGAGTGCCATGTATTTATGGTCTCGTTTATCCAGCATGGCAAGCCCCATTGGAATTGAAAACACAATGGTCGCGCCTGCCATGTAGCCGACGATCATAGCCATGATCCATCCTTCATATGTTTCCTTTAGCACGCTTGCTAATTGGTAGCCTCCCATGTCCGTTGCCAATATGGCAGTAGCTGCGAGAGCTGGATCCGCTCCGACAGAATTAAAAAGTGGCCCAATCACTGAATCAATAAATCGGGACAAAAATGGAATAGAGGCCATAATACCTGCAGCCGGGACAAAAATATGGCCGACAGTATGAAGGCCGTTCATAAATTCTTTTCCAAGCCCTTCCTCTGGATTGCGAATAGCTGCAAAAGCTCCCAGCACGGCACAGGTCATGATAATATACACGACAATATTTCCAATCATGCTCATATAACTCGCTCCTTTTTTAATAATTTAAATAAAATGCAATAAAAAAACAGACCCCTCCCGGTGGTTTCATACCATCGTTAAGCGTCTGTGCTTAATTATTTATTCACTTGTCATTAGACCTCTTTATATTTAGCAATAATTTTATCAGCTGTCTGGTTCATCGACAACCGGTGTTTCATGCTGAATTTCCTCATTTTCTGGTAGGCCTCTTCTTCGGAAATCACCAAGTTTTTCATGAGCAGCCCTTTCGCTCTCTCGACAAGCTTGCGTTTTTCCACCTGCTCATTCGCTGCTAAAATTGCTTCCTGCATCGATTTCATCTTAGCAGCCTGGTTCAGTGCCACTTCAACAGCTGGCAGCAAGTTCATCTCGGATACCGGCTTGACAAGATAGCCAACTACATTTGCCTGCTTGGACTTTTCCACAAACTCTCTTTGACTATAGGCGGTCACTAAAATAATAGGAACATCCAGCTTGCTGGAAATGATCTTCCCTGCTTTTAATCCATTTAATTTAGGCATTTTAATATCCATAATAATCAAATCCGGCTTGAGTGAAAAAGCTAGCTCCACCGCCTTCTCTCCGTCACCTGCTTCTCCGACTACTTCATACCCGTTATCTTGCAAAATAGAGGAAATATCTAAACGGATAAGCGACTCGTCTTCCACTAGTAAAATCCGTTTACTCATACTCTTTTACTCCCTCCTGCTCCAGTGTAAATGACACGATGACAGTGGTTCCTTGTGAGGAGGACCCGATATAATATTCTCCGGATAAATCATGCTCAATTAAGTTCTTTACAATATCTAATCCCAGTGACCGCTTTACTTCTTTCTTCATCCCCACTCCATTATCGGCTACCGTTAACGTGATCTTGCCATTCTGTTCAGTAAAGTTCACATCAATTGTTCCGGAAGTACGGTTTTTAAATGCATGTTTAATAGAATTTTGTACTAGCTCATTCACAACAAGTGCAATCGAGACAGCTTTTTTAGAATCAGCTAAGATCGGCTCTCCGCGACAATTCAACTGAAAATCCGCTTGGTCACAGCCGCCGTTTTGAATGATCATTTGGGCAATTTTGTTTGACAAGCCGACAATGTCTACTTCATCATCGTCCACGTTATCATTTGCCAAAATAATTTCATAAACAGAAGCAATGCTTAGCACGCGATTCAAGCTATCCGTTAAATAGCCTCGACTTTCTTCGGATACGCCTTTCCTGATTTGCAGTCGCAGCAAGCTCGCTACTGCCTGCAAGTTGTTTTTGACCCGATGGTGAATTTCTCTAATGACGACGGATTTAACAACGAGCTCTCTTTCTTTCATGCGCAAGTCTGTTACATCACGAATAAGGATCAACATGCCCGTCACGTTGTCATCCTTGTAGATGTCTACTTTTTTTACCTCTAAAAAGAATTTAGATACTTGAATTTCCTTAATTACAAGGTCCTTATTAGAATGAATGACGGGTTGAATAAAAGGCAGGACCTGCTCTGCCGGTTCTCCTTCACACTTATCTAAGTTATAGACCTCAGTAATGAAACTTTTGGCCGATGGATTTGCATAGACTATTTTCATAGAAGAATCCACAAGGATAAAGTGCTCCTTCATAATATCTGACAAGGCAGGACGCTCATGATCCGTGCCGAAGAACAGCTCCCATAACATCTCGGTTGCATGAGAAAGCGATTTCATCTCCTGCACTTCCTTAGGATCATGCTCCTCTTTAATAAGCATGCCAATCACTTGGTTATCGTCATTTTTAATAGGGGCCACACTTTGTTTTACAAAAATCCCCCTTTGTGTCACGGCTTTATTAAAGAGAATGCTTTTTCCTGCTCTCATAGCCAAAAATACACTAGGCTCAAATTGCTCATAGACCACTGTACCAACATACGGCTCATGATAGAGCGTTTCACCAGTAGAAGGAGAAGCTTCCGCTACAACAATCGCATTAGTGGGTTCTTTCATCTGACAATCTATGAAGACATTCGTTCCTGTTAAATCGGCAATCAATTGAAGCTGCCGTGAAACTTCCTCAATCTTTTCGATATCCCTCTTGCCTAACAAAGTATGCTCGCGGCACAGCCTGCCAACTTGAGAACAATTTAACAATAGGACACAACCCTCTATTCCACCAATATTTATAAAATTCCAAATAATTATCCACAGTATAATTTAAAAATTAAGCAAGTGTCAATCATCCATTTTTAAAAAACTGACAAAATATGATGGGCTGTTTTTTTGAATTTCTTCCTTATAAAAAGAAGATCCCCCTTCTCTCTTCTTTGCTGATAGTCATTCAAGCCTATAGAAACCTCTCCATCTGCGCCATAAATTCGCAAATACTCCAAAAAACAACAAAATATTATAAAACTATTTTATTATAAAAAATCATATATTTCCAGTTTTTTCGTACAGAAGACACCAAATGGCCATTCCTGTCGATTATGTAATTATTAGCATCTGCTATAAAAATATACCTTTATAAAAATACTTATGGAAAAGGAGAGAGCAATGAGATTTGAAAAAAATCGCCGTTATTTAAAATAGTTTTTCATTGTCGGATACTCTCTTAAAAACCGGCGCCAATATCTTCCGTGTATGTGATCTTTCTTAAACGGCCAGCACAATATTTGTGAGGAACTATGTTATTAGAGGACTTTTCTCCACTTCACATCACTTCGTTAACTTGCCATCATTAAAATCCCCATATCTCCCCACCGAATTTTACTATTGCTGATTGGAAACAACAGGTTAGCCGGGTCGATCTTAAAATATGATCCCGGCTATGCTTGTCTTGACCCGGGAATACGAGGATGCGCGCTTCCTAAAAGGAAGATTCAATGCCAAATTTTAATGAAACAGTGGCTCAGTTTACTCCCATGATTCATCATGTTATGAACACTCTGCACATCTATAAGGATAGAGATGAATTTATCCAAATCGGAAAAATTGCTCTTTGGCAAGCACAACAAAAATTCGATGAAAGCAAAGGCTTGTTTTCTAATTATGCTTATGCCTATATGAAAGGCGAGATGAAGAAGGCGATGACAAAAACCAACCAAATAGAAGAACGGCACGTGTATCCCGATGATCTTTTTTGGGAAGCAAGAGTAGATGAACAAGAGGAGAAATCACTTGAATTAGAATTATTGCTTTCTTATACAGAAGGCTTGAGCACAAAAGAAAAAAACTGGATTATCTATACTTTTTATTACCATTTGACTGCAAAAGAAATAGCTGCCCAAGAGAACGTATCTCTGTCCGCCGTCAAAAAGTGGCGCAAGCAAGCCATCGCAAAACTAAAAAGCAAAGGCTCCAGCCTGCTCACTGATTAAATAGCAAAAAGCTGGAGAGCAAGCTCTCCAGCTTTCTTCATGCGCCTGGTCTTTATTTTGCAACCGAATCCTTTATTTCTTGAATTGCAGTTTATTGCTGACAGCACCGAACAGCTTGGAAAAATCATCGGCGAGCTCAAATTTTCTTCTGACAAGATTACAAATATTATTGCCATAGTCAAACAAATGGCCGAGCAAACCAACTTGCTTGCTCTCAATGCTTCCATCGAGGCAGCACACGCTGGCATACATGGCATTGGCTTTGCCGTAGCGGCTCAAGAAGTCCGCAAGCTAGCTCAGCAATCCAAACAATCTGTCGAACAGATCACTACACTCGTTTACAATTCGGCTTCATTCACAAATCAGGCCGTTAGTACGACGGCCGACGTTAAACAAAAAGTTTCTCTCGGTTTAGAGAACTCGGCCCAAACCCAAAAGAAGTTTCGGCAGATTCTTTCGGCAATCGATCAAAATGACAAACACATTAATCGAGTGGAAGCAGATGTAACAGAGCTTATCCAAATTATTCATGCAATCAGCGGCGATACCCGCAAAGTAGCCGTAACTGCTGAAAGCCTATACCAAACGGCCAGTACCCTGTAAAATCAAAATCCTTCAAATGTTAGACACTTGAAGGATTTTCGTATTACCTGCTTATCGAATTCCACGTTTCCTTCACTAAACTGGAGAAGGTTTGAATGGGCCATTCCTTTTCCCGGCTTTTACGGTAAACGATAGACGTGTTGAGCTCTCTTGAAAAACGATGAAGAACCGTTAATGTTCCATCTTTTATTTCTTTTTCAACAGTGGCTGAGCCTAAAAGGCACACACCTATTTGATTGAGGACAGATCGTTTGATCGTCTCTTCACTGCTGCATTCAATAAGGGAAGGAGGAGAATAATTCATCTCCTCAAATAGTTTTTCTGATATGGCTTCCAGATTTTTATCGATTAAGATGGGGGAATGCTCAAGCACATGAGACACTCCCAACTTTTTCAATAATTCTGTTGAGGCAACAAATAAGAGAGCCTCTTTATCAATAATGACTGATTCAATGCCAGGAAGCTGATACTCAATCCCGACAATACCAATGTCCGCCTTCTTGTCATGAACCATCTTGATGGCTTCAACACTATTACAGGAAACCAGCTTAATATTGACCTGAGGATACCGGCTGACATAGTCTCTCATAATCAAATATAAATAGTGAGCACAATAAAATTCCGGGCTGGCGATAACAAGATTTCCCTGGAACTTATCTAGTTTGTTTAAATCCTCTTTCATCTCTTGCAGTTGAGTAAAAATCCTTTCTCCATGTTTCTTGAGCAGCTTTCCCGCTGGAGTTAGAAATGTTTTATTCCCTGAACGAGAGATTAAGGAGTGGCCAAGCTCTTCTTCTAATGCCTTGATTTGAATAGTAACAGTGGGCTGTGTATAGCCCAACTGTTCAGCTGCCTTCGAAAGATTCAATTGTTCAGAAACCACCATGAATGTTCTTAAATTTCTTAATTCCATCCTTCAGCACTCACTTTTCCTATCATAATGATTCATTTTACATGAGAAAAGGGAATAGCCAAACTTTTATTAACCGGCGCCCATACTGTAGGAAATTCGCTCACAAAGCTAAAAGGCCACACAGCTGGCTTTTTCCTTCTGTATGGCCTTTCTTTATTATTTACATTTTTTACGGACGGATGCGGCCATCAGATAAATAATTCAGCGCAGCCGCGATAAATACTTTCCCAATCATTAGCATCGCTCTTTCATCTACATCAAACTTCGGATGATGGTGCGGAAATGTGGCGTTAATTTCCGGATTTTCTCCACCTGTAAAAAAGTAAGTGCCCGGGACTTCTTTTTGATAGTAGGCAAAATCTTCACTCCCCATCATTGGCGAAATCTTCTCTACTTTCTCTTCACCAAATAGCAGTGCAGCCATTTCTTCTACTCGGCTCGTTTCAGCAGGATCATTCCACATAGACGGCGCATCCCTATAATAAGTATACTCACAATCAGCCCCCGTTCCGTCACAAGTTGACCGAGCCACTTGACCGATTGTTTCTTCAATTAATGTGCGCGTCTCTTCGTCAAATGTGCGCACAGTTCCTTTGATAGTTGCCGCATCAGGGATTATATTGGGCGCACTTCCACAATTAATCGCGCCAACTGTTAGGACAGCCGACTTCAGCGGATCGACACGCCGGCTGATGATTTGCTGCAAATTCAGCACAAGCTGGCAGGCGGTAACGAGAGGGTCAACGGTTAAATGCGGCTGTGAGCCATGACCGCCTTTTCCTTGCACGATGATCTCAAACTCGTCTGCGGCAGTCGATGCATATCCTTCACACACCCCTACCTGTCCTACTGGGACGTCAGACATGACATGGGCTCCGTAAATCACATCCACTCCATCTAAACAACCGTCTTCAATCATTGGCTTTGCTCCACCCGGTGTAAGTTCCTCGGCAAATTGATGAATGAAAACAATGGTCCCGCTAATTTCTTCTTTTACTTCACTTAATACTTTTGCGACTCCAAGAAGGGCTGCCGTATGGAGGTCATGTCCGCAAGCATGCATCGCTCCCGGGATACGTGACTTGTATTCAACTTCCTTTTCGTCCTGAATGGGCAGCGCATCAAAATCTGCCCGCAAAGCGACCGTTTTCCCCGGCTTTCCGCCTCGCAACAAACCGACGACTCCTCTGCCGCCTACCTCCGTGCGAACTTCCAACCCTAACCCCTTTAAATAATCGCTAATTTTTTTAGGGGTCATTTCCTCTTGAAAAGAAATTTCAGGATACATATGGAGATCCCTTCGAAAAGTGACCATCTCAGGGTATATTTCATCTAATTTGGCTGATAATTGACCGATCATGACAAAGACTCCTTTCTGTCTGTTGCTTCTTTAGCGACAAAACCTTGCACTATAACACTAACAATAATCGTCACTAACGTATTTAATGCCAAGGCAACAATTCCGATATCCAAATCCTTAATAACTTGTGGCAGGGATGGGAAGAGTGTACCGAAAGACGAGTTGTTAAATGTTGTATACATAACAGCTGCTACACCGACGACCATTCCGGCAAATGCTCCGTATTTGTTCACAAAATTATGTTTCAAAAAGCTGAAAAGCAGAGCTGGAAGCAGCTGGGCAATAAATCCATAACCGAGCAAAAGCAGTGTAACGATTGTGTTGCCGCCATTCACAGTAAAATATGTGGCAGCTAGCGCAACGACCGGCACTAAATATTTCGCCACTTTTGTTACTTGCTTGCCTGTTGCAGATGGCACCATTGCCTTATATACGTTCAATGAAAGAGATGTACTCGTTGCCATGAGCAGCATCGACCCTGGAACAAGTGCTGTTAATAATCCGGCTGCGCCAATTAAGCCGATAAACCATGGATCAAATGTTTGAATCGATAACTTCAATAGGGCAAAATCGGTATCAGCTCCTGTTAATCCTGGTACTTGTCCGATAGCAGTAAATCCTACAAAAAAGACAAACAGCAGCATTAAAGAATAAATCGGTTGCATAATCGTATTTTTTCGTATCGCTCTGGAACTTTCAGAAGAATAGATGGCATTAAACAAATGCGGCCATACCATCCCCCCAATTGCACTCAATAACGTAGCAGAAATGAACCAGGAAATGCTCAGTCCCTCATCAGGCAAGTGAAAAAAGCCCGGCTTTATTTTTTCTACCGCCTCAAACATCGGCTGAACCCCGCCGTAATAATGAAGAGGTAAATAAATACCTAGAAAAAGAACAATAAAGAAAATCATAAAGTCCTTCAAAACAGCGGTCCAGGCAGAACCGTGGATCCCTGATACCATTACATAAACGGTAAGGGCTGCTGCTCCAATCACAACGGCAACGGAGGGTGAAATCGCTCCATAAGAAGCAGCCGAAACGATAATCCCGAGGCCCTTCAGCTGTAAAATGAGGTAGGGTACCATAGCAATGACACCGATTATAGCGACTAACACCCCTAAAAATGGACTATTATATTTGCTCGCAAAGAAATCTGGCTGAGATACTAATTTTTGAGACTTTGCATATTTCCAAATCGCTGGAGCAATCCAATACATCATAATAATGGAAAGCGGTAAATAAACGATCATATAAGCAGCAGGTGCCCCTTTGTCATATGCCCAGCCGCTTCCGCCGAGAAAAGTAAACGTCGTATTCATCTCACCAGCGAGCAAAATGAAAATAAGAAAAGCTCCAAAGCCCCGACCTCCAACCGCCCACTGGTCAAGATCCATCTGCTTGCCCTTTTTCGCTTTAATTCCTAAAAAGATGGACAGCACTAAAAATAATAAAATAACAATTAATGCACTATTCATTCGTCCACATCCTCCAGATTCCTAGGATCGAAGTGATAAATCAACCATAGAAACCCACTAATTAATACCGTCCATAGCACAACCCAAAAGAAAATAAACGGCATGCCAAGAATATACAAATCAACTTTGTTTACAAATGGCAATCCCCCTAATGATCCGATGAAAGGAATAATTGATAACAGGATAATTCGCTTCATACATGCGCTCCTCACGAAGTAATAAATTGATTGTTCCCTCACTCACATTATGCATAGAAATTGTATAAACCAAACTTCAGATAAATACCACTAACAGTTGTGAAGATTCAGTAAAGTCTGCTTATAGCCTACCGATGTAGCCGCTTACAACTATTGCGCAATAGCTTTCTGCTGTACAAGTTTTTACTCTGTAATCCTATCACAGTTTCTCAGGCTCCATCATTGAAGGTTTATATACTTGCTATAAAAAAAATTAATACTTGCATAAACTTATTTTGAATCTATGAGAAAAATAGAGAGTTTTATCTGAATTTTAAATAAACAAACGAAAAACCTGACTCCCCTGAACGAATAATCATTCTATAAAAATGTATATTTTTTCATTCAATCCTCCAAAGAAATGACACTCATCATTAACAAAAGAATGCTTAGAAGCTCAACAAGTCTTTTAAAATAAAAAAGAGTTCCAAACAAACGTTTGGAACTCTCCTTTATTACATTGCGGTCGATGCGCTCATTTCCTCTCTTAACTCCTTTTCCTTTCTGCCATATAGGAAGTAATAAAGAACAGAAAATGCAAGAACAGCAATGCCTAGAATCGTATAAAGTGCACTATAACCAGTATGCGGGATAACCAGCCCGAGCACATAAGGACCAAACCCAAGGCCGGCATCAAGAAAGATAAAGAAAGTCGATGTTGCCAGCCCCATCCGGTGAGGAGGTGTCAATTTTACGGCGATTGCCTGCGTGCTGGACTGCATGTTTCCAAAACCAAGCCCGATTAAGAAGCCTGCTGCCAGCAGAGCGAAGCCGTGTGCTGCGGTACTGAGCAGAAGCATTCCTGCTCCAAATAGCAAAAATGCAGGATACATGACAAAGTTAGCCCCTCTCACATCCATTAACCGGCCGGTAAATGGACGGGAGACTAAAACGGCTGCCGCATACACGATAAAGAAAAAGCTGGCCGCGTCCACCAGGTTGATCTCAATCGCATAAAAGTTAATAAACGAAAGAACGCTTGAGTAACAGAAAGCTACAGCCAGCGTGACGAAGGCAATGGGCAAAGCTCTTGGTTCAACAAAGCTCGAAAGCTTCAGACCTTTGGTTTCCGCTGCTTTTACAGCTGATTCTAACGGTGGAACCTTCACTAAAAAAGCAACGGCCAGGCTAATTAATCCGAGGACGAGACAAAAAGAGAAAATGATCGGAAAGCTTGTATGCTGGCTCATGAACAATCCGATAAAAGGACCGATCGCTGTGGCGAGCGTCGCACTCATCGTATAGTACCCGATCCCTTCTCCTTTTCGCGTTGCCGGTATAATTTGAGCTACAATTGTACCGGTAGCTGTACTTGCTATACCGAGTGTCAGACCGTGGACAAAGCGGTTAAACAACAGAAAAGTAATGCCTAAATCTACAAAATATAGAGCTGTTGCTAAAATGAAGAAAATTAGGCCAATAAATAATGTTCTCTTGCGGCCGATAGAATCAATCATCCGGCCGATAAATAAACGCCCGATCAACGTCCCGATAATGAAAATCCCTGTTACAAGCCCCGCCTGGCTGGTTGATGCCTCGAATTCATTGACGGCATAAACTGCGATAGTCACCATTAATAAATAAAAAATCAGCGTTAGGACAAAGTTAATAGAAGAAACAACAATAAAATCCTTGGTCCATAATTTTGGTTTTGATTGACTCACACTTTCATCCCCTATTTTAAAATGTTATGTTGAATGTCTTTCATCATACGAATGGCTGTTAACTGCTCTTCTTCAGAAATTCCCTCTAAAATCTCTTGTTCGAATGCATCTACAGTTGCCCGTACCTCCTTATACACCTCGTTGCCGAGCTCCGTCAGCTGCATTCTCTTTTCCCGTTTATCCTTTGTCGGCACAGCTTCTAAATATCCGAGCTCTTTTAAGCGATGAACCGTTCGGGTCATAGTCGGCTTCTCCACACTCTGATAGTTCGCTAGTTCCACAAGTGTGGCAGATCCAAAATTAAACAGATAATACAACACCGTCCATTGCGCCCTATAGAGCCCATGCTGGCCAAGAAGTGTGTTCAGCCGATTTTCAAACGGGCGGTATAGCATTAACAATTGATAAAAGAACTTTTGAAAAGTTTGAATTGAAATCACTTCCTACAAAAAATAGTTAGCTTAGGTAACTAATTTAATATAACAAATAGCCAAATCTTTGTCCAGTCCTCCATAAATATTTATAATAAGGATAAAAAAGGAAGGAAGATCAGAAGTGCCCTTCAGTGAAAAGAAAAAAAATCACCGTTATTCCCTGTCTAACCTTTTTCTCGATTTGCTCCTCGCCATTCCGGAATTGCTGCTGCTGGCTGTCCGCTCGCTCCTTATTGGATGTAGATATGCCGTGCGCTGGGTGTTAGAAATCCTCTAGTCCTCACTCTACTCCTTTTCATGGGCAGCAATCACAAAAAAACAAGGGATTGCATACTGTAAATGGAAGTTACTATGAAAGGAGATCAGATAGATGGATTATAGAGATTACTCTGATTACTATTCTTCCTTTCCTTTTGGAGGAGAAGATCAATTACTGGAAAGTGAAGCTTTATATGATTTTCCAGAAGACCGTCAATTTCTATTTCCAGGGTTTCCGGGAGTTTCCGGACCGACCGGCCAGCAGCCGACCTTCGGATTACCGGGAATGCCACCTGGTCCTCCTCCAGGAATTCCAGGAGGAGGGCCGGGTGGAGGAGCCCAGCCGGGTGGCCCGCCAACTTCACCGCCTCCCGCCTTTACCCCTCAGCTTCAACAAGGGGGCATTTCCCCCCTCGCCATTGATCCCGGCGCCATAAGAGGATGCTTGTTCCGCTACACTTATGTTTGGCTGACAAACGGTCAGAGTTTCTGGTACTATCCAACCTTTGTAGGAAGAAACTCTATAGCCGGATGGCGCTGGAGAAATTGGCGCTGGGTATATTTTGGCACAGACTTGCGAAGAATCCGTTCCTTCCAATGCTTTTGAGGATTCATATAGCCCAGAGCAGGCTGCCTTTAGGCAGTCTGTTTCTCCTGTTTGCAGCATCATACAACTCATTGGCTGCTATTCTCTTTTATGGAATATATCCAAAAGGGTCAGTCTCTCTAAGAGACCGACCCTTTCTTTTTAATCTTCACTTAAAATTCCAATCACACGCAGTAGATTGATGAATAAGTTAACAAAGTCTAAATACAAGTTAAGTGCCAAGAGCGGAACCATATCTGCAGTAATAGTCATACGCTTCATTTGGTTAAAGTCATACATAACGTAAAGAGAAAAAAGGACGGTTCCAATGATAGAATAAACAAACATGGCAGTTGAAGAAAATGGCCAAAATAAGTTCATAATCGATAACGTAAGGAGTGCTAATAAAACCGTGAGCAACAAACCGCTTAAAAAGGATAAGTCTTTTTTTGTCTTCACGCCAGCAACGGCCATTGCCAAAAACACAACAAACGTAGAGGCTAAAGCCCCCAATACGACTTGTGCTCCGGAAGTCATTAAATAGTAAGCAACAATTGGATAAGTGGTGATTCCGGAAAGGAAAGTGAATACATATAAGAACGTATATCCTACCGCTTTTCTTTTACGCAGAAAAAAAGCACCAACCAACAAAAGAATTTCTAATACAGCCAAAGGTAAAAACAGCGCTGGCGGAACAACCGTACCGACGCTCATTCCAAAAAGCGCCACACCAAGAGACAGCACAAACGCCCGTAGAACAGCATTCATATGGTTATGATTCGACGCTTCAGGTATCGTATAAGACGACATTTCATGACCCCTCCATTAATTTTTACTAACCTATACGGCTTTTTTGCCAAAAAGTTTCAAAAAAGCAGGTAAAAAATAAAAATCATTTAGATTGCCTGAGGAATCATCTTCTCTTACGTCCAGAAGGAGTTGTATGATCCTGTCTCAGGCGCTTTTAGAAAGCGTGCCTGTCTCCGATTTTTTGGCAAATGCCTTTTTTGCATAAG
The DNA here is from genome assembly GCF_038003025.1 of Pseudobacillus sp. FSL P4-0506. NCBI lineage: Bacteria > Bacillati > Bacillota > Bacilli > Caryophanales > Bacillaceae > Pseudobacillus > Pseudobacillus sp. FSL P4-0506. Next base: position 914,342 of record NZ_JBBOOI010000001.1, on the reverse strand, counting down.
GATAGATCCAGTGGTCAAAGCCTATTCTTCCAGCATTGATTCCAGCAGCCAAAATAAGCAACCCAATAATAACCATTTGCGGATTTGTACTTGTCGTGCCAGAAAGCATGTAAGAGAAATTCATAACAAGCCCCATCAATACTGCATAGGAAGTGAAGGCTCCTAAAATCAAACCGAGACCGACCAGAAATTCTCCCCAGGGCACCAGCACATTAAAAATTCCGATGTTCGGCAAGGCCACTTCTCTTAAAAACTCGCCCCACCACGGCTGTACAGCCGGGTGATCGCCGGACATTTGTCCAATTGCCCCGCTTAGGAAGCCTCCTGCATCAAACTGTCCGCCGCTGATTTTCTCCCAGCCGGCATGCAGCCACTGCCATCCAAGATATAAACGCAAAAAGAACAGTAAACCGGCCGCATAACGATTCTCTTTCAAAAAATGAATAAACATAAAAATCCTCCTAAACTATTAATTGATAATGATTATCATTATCTTTTAAAGGGACAGTATCGTCAATATGAAAATGGTAGCAAAAACAATACGTGACTATTTGACGAAATATTTAGAATAAACAGAAACAATGTAATATAATAGAAGAAGACAACTTGTTTTACATATCTGGATACATATAGGGAAGGGGGTGCTGTTTAATTAGTAAAGTAATTCCAGTTCATTACCTCGTGTACGACTCTGTTAAATTTTGATTGGAGGGGAACGAATGAGTGAACAAAAATTTCTGAAGACGCTAGGAAACAGAGATGTGCTTTCTTTGGCATTCGGGGCGATGATTGGCTGGGGATGGGTCGTGACAACCGGGCTGTGGATCTCCGAAGCGGGTTCGTTAGGTGCCATTCTTGCTTTCGTCATTGGCGGAATCGTTGTGACGTTCGTCGGCTTAACTTACGCGGAGCTGGCCTCCTCTCTCCCGCTAGCCGGCGGCGAACATGTGTATAGCTATAAAGCGATGGGAAGAGTACCGAGCTTTATTACTACCTGGGCGATCGTACTCGGCTATGTATCCGTTGTTGCTTTTGAGGCGGTTGCTCTTCCAACTGTCTTTGAATATTTAATTCCAAACTACAGCAAAGGTTACTTATATACAATTGCGGGCTGGGATGTAACAATCACCTGGGCGGGTGTCGGCATTCTTGGATCGATTATTATCGCCTGGATTAATTACCGCGGCATTAAGTTCTCTATGGCCATTACCTTTATTCTCACACTCGTTATTGCCATTGCCGGAATCCTGTTAATCACTGGCAGCTCCATTTCAGGCAGCACTGCCAACATGCAGCCGTTTTTCGAAAAAGGGACGGCCGGATTATTAACCGTTATTATTATGACTCCTTTTATGTTTGTTGGATTTGATGTTATTCCGCAAGCTTCCGAAGAAATTAATCTCCCGCAAAAGCAAATTGGTAAATTGTTAATTTTTTCCGTTATGCTCGCTGTCGTTTGGTATGTTGCCGTTATATTCGGTGTTTCCCGCATATTAACCCCGGCTGAAATGGCCGAATCGAATCTCGTTACGGCTGATGCGATGGCAAAAGCGTTCGGAAACAGTCCAATGATGGGCAACATTCTTGTGCTTGGAGGAATCGGCGGCATTTTAACAAGCTGGATTGGATTTTATGTAGGCGGAAGCCGGGCCATTTATGCACTCGCCAAATCTGGCATGCTTCCGAAATCTCTCGGAGAACTGCATCCCAAGTATAATACGCCGCATAAAGCGATCCTCTTAATCGCTGTTTTGTCTACTGCCGCTCCGCTGCTCGGACGCCCGGCTTTAGTCTGGCTCGTTGACGCCGGCGGATTGGGATTAGTCGTCGCCTGGTTTATGGTTGCTGTGTCCTTTATTATCCTGCGTAAAAAGCTACCGACGATGCACCGGCCATTTAAGCTGCCCGGCGGCACCACACTCGGCTGGATTGCCGCTCTCATGGCGCTTGGAGTCTCGGTTCTCTATATGCCTGGCATGCCTTCTGCCCTTGTCTGGCCGTATGAATGGATCATCGTCTTCGCCTGGGTCATCATGGGCTTTGTGTTCTATAAAGTATCGATGTCTAAATACGGGACAGCTAACTCCGACAAGCATATGGACAAGGAAATTGACCGGGTGATTCAATATGAGGATGATCCTGAATTAGAAAAAAAGAGTCTTTAGACTGTCTGGGAGCTGCCCAAACCGGGCAGCTCCTCTTGGTGATCATGCAGCGGACAGATAAAGAGGGAGTTTCCCTACGATTCAAAAATGACCTTCCCTGTAAGACGAGTGTCGTAACCGTTTAACTGCTCTAGCTGAGATCGGTATTCAGGCGAAGAAACGGCTGCCTTTATGACTTTGATCAATTCTGCATTTTCTTTTGTTTTTAAAATCACTACATCATATTGCTCTGTAATGAGAGGAATAAAGTCAACATTGACCATTTTAGCGGCGCTTTCAATGCCTACGCCAGCATCAGCCTGCCCGCTGGCTACTGCGGAAGCAACGGAAAAGTGGCTCGTTACTTCTGTTTCATAGCCTTCGATTGACCTGGCAGAGAGGCCGTTTATTCGCAGCTGTTCATCGAGCAGCACTCTTGCCCCGGCTCCTTTTTCCCGATTGACAATCTTAACAGGCAGATGGGCCAGATCACTCCATGTGTTAATAGTTTTCGGGTTTCCTGGCTGTACATAAATCCCAGCCGTTCTGCAAACCAAATTAATAAGAATAAACGGCTGGCTGACTAATATGCGCTTTACATATGGGAGATTGTACTCGCCTGTGTCGCCATCATACAAATGCACACTTACGACATCACATTCTCCTTTATACATAGACATGAGGCTGTTTAAGCTGCCATTATACAGTCTTAAAGGCGTCAAAGAAGCATGAGATTCAATATATTTGCTCAGCATGTCCAGTACGATGTCCTGACCGCTGATGACTATTTGGCTTCTCGCTGGCCTAGCTTCCTGCCGCTCTGCAGAAGTCTCTCTTTCTTCACGGGCTGTACCTGTCCTTGTTTTCAATTTATACTCTTCAAGATCTTGTTCTTCTACCCTCATTTGCCGGCCAACCCGATAGGCAGGCAGCTCCTCTTTTTTGATTAAATCATAAACAGTCAGCTTTGATACTTTTAATAGCTTTGCCACTTCTTCAATTGTATATGATGAGTCAGAATTCATGCGCTCACCCCCTCTTTCTTCTAGTGACATATTATTATAATAAGACATAAAGAGTAATAATTCATATAATTTAATATTCGAAAGGATTATGATGGTGGCTGAATTAAAATTACAACACATCTATAAAAACTACAATAGAAAGGTTACGGCTATAGAAGACTTTAACCTTGATATTAAAGAGAAAGAATTTATTGTATTCGTTGGCCCTTCAGGCTGCGGCAAATCGACTATTTTGCGAATGATTGCCGGACTTGAAACAATCTCACAAGGTGATTTGCTGTTAGATGGCAAACGAATGAACGATGTGCCCTCGAAAGAGCGCGACATTGCCTTGGTCTTCCAAAACTATGCACTCTACCCTCATATGAACGTCTATCAAAACATGGCATTTGGGCTAAAGCTTCGTAAATATGCAAAGGAGGAAATTGACCGCCGGGTGAAAGAAACAGCGTTCCTCCTTGGTCTTGAATCCTGCCTGGACCGCAAACCAAGTGCGCTCTCCGGGGGGCAATGCCAGCGGGTCGCACTCGGCCGTGCCATCGTTCGTGATGCTAAAGTTTTTTTAATGGACGAGCCTTTATCGAATCTTGATGCTAAGCTTCGCGTTCAGATGCGCGCAGAGATTATAAAGCTTCATGAACGCCTGCAAACAACGACCATTTATGTTACACACGACCAGACAGAGGCCATGACAATGGCTACCCGTCTCGTTGTTATGAAAGAGGGAACCATTCAACAGATTGGCTCCCCGAAAGAAGTATACGATAATCCAGTCAATACATTCGTCGGAGGTTTCATTGGTTCACCGGCCATGAACTTTTTTGCCGGTACTCTTTCAGAGCACGCCTTTCAGCTCGGAACGGTGTCCATTCCAATTCCTGAAAGAAAGCTGGCCTGCTTGCGAACGCAAGGATACGTAAATAAACCGATCATTCTTGGCGTCCGCCCGGAAGACTTTTATACAGAGCCTCACGGCGATGCGATGATTCAAGTAAAAGCGGAAGCCGTTGAATGGCTGGGAGCAGAAGCCGTGGTGCACGGAAAAATCTCCTCCCATTCCTTTGCTATCCGGTTTAATCCAAGAGCTGACTTTCAATCTGGCCAAACTTTGTCACTGTCAATCGATATGAACAAAGCTCATTTCTTCGACTCAAGTACAGAAACACGCATTCTCCTTGGCGAATAGAAAAAGCAATTTTTTAAAAAGTACGAAAAAACTATTTCCGTTTAGTTATAATTAGATATAATCTTTTATAACTAATTATAAAATAGGGGTGTGAGGATGAAAAAACATTTTAAGCTAACGGGCATTTTATTGTTTGTATTGATGCTAATGGCGGCATGCTCAAACAATAAGAGCGCTGAATCAGCGGACAAGAACGCTGTCACTGGAAAACAGAAAGAAGTAGAATTAACGATTTCCGCAGCTGCCAGTCTGAAGGATGCGATGGATGATATGCAGGCAGCCTATGAAAAGGAACATCCCAATATCAAGCTGAAATTCAACTTCGGCAGCTCTGGTTCCCTCCAGCAGCAAATCTCTCAAGGAGCGCCAGTGGACTTGTTTTTTTCCGCAGCAGAAGAGAAGTTTGACGCATTAGTGAAAAAAGGAAAGATCCGTAAGGAGGACGGACTGGATCTTCTCGGCAATGACCTTGTATTAATTGCTCCAAAACAAGAAAAGGCTCCTATTAAGAGCTTTAAAGATTTAGGAAAAGCCGGCAAGATTTCGATTGGTATGCCAGAATCCGTACCGGCTGGAGAGTATGCAAAGGAAACATTGGAAAAGATGAATCTGTGGAATACAGTGGAATCCAACATCGTTTACGCGAAGGATGTACGCCAGGTTCTCTCTTACGTTGAAACTGGAAATGTAGATGCAGGGATTGTCTATAAAACCGATGCCCTTGTTTCAAGCAAAGTAAAAATCGCGGCTACAGCTGATCCAAAAATGCATGGACCGATTATTTATCCGGTGGGGGTTATTAAAGACTCCAAACATTATAAAGAAGCCAAGAACTTCTATCATTATTTGCAAAGCGATGAAGCGCTAAAGGTGTTTAAAGACTATGGCTTCACTTCTCAATGAAGCATCCATCGAAGAATTCCTAAGTCCGATTTGGCTTTCTTTAAAAATAGCCATTACAGCCGGTGTTGTAGTGATCATAGCAGGAACATTAGCGGGACGGCTGTTAGCAAGAAAGAACTTTAAAGGACAAGCCGTTTTGGAAACCGTACTTATGCTGCCGATGGTGCTTCCTCCGACAGTGGTCGGCTTTTTTCTCATCGTTGTCTTTGGAAAAAACAGCCCAGCTGGAAGGGCCATTGAATGGCTCTTTCATCAACCGATTATTTTCACCTGGTGGGCCGGTGTGATGGCTTCGGCTATTGTCGCCTTTCCACTCATGTACCAATCCGCCAAATCTGGTTTTCAAGCTGTTAGCCGCGATATCGAAGATGCAGCAAGAGTCGACGGAGCGAGTGAATGGAAAGTCCTTCTATTCATTTCCATACCGCTCGCTTCTAAAGCCCTCATTTCTGGAAGCATCTTAAGTTTTGCCCGGGCTTTAGGAGAGTTTGGCGCTACCTTAATGTTCGCTGGCAACATACCCGGGGAAACCCAAACCATTCCGACAGCTATCTACATAGCCATCGATTCTGGCAATATGACCATGGCCTGGCTATGGGTGCTCTCCATCGTCCTCCTCTCTTTCGTTATGCTGCTCATCGTGCGGATGAGACAATAAGAAAATAGATCAATAGAGAGCTGTCTTACGAAAGTGGACAGCTCTCTTTTCACATCGCTTTCCTTACTACTCAAATCTCAATGCTTGGCTCGGATTCATTCTTGCCGCTTTCAATGCCGGATAAATGCCAAATAAAATACCAACGGCAAACGAAGAAGTCAAGGCCAGCTTCACAGCCCAGAGCGGCAGAACGAGCGAAAAGATAGAAATGGTGTCATTCCAGAGTTCAATAAATAAATAGCCGATCCCCAAACCAATCAGCCCGCCAAGAAAACAAAGAAGAAGCGTTTCAAAGAGAAACTGCACCATCACTTGAAATGTCGTCGCTCCCAGTGCTTTGCGAATGCCAATTTCCCGTGTCCTCTCCCTGACCGACATGACCATGACATTCATAATTCCTGTTCCACTAATAATGAGAGCTGTCACGGTAATCCCAGCGAGCATTGCTTGCAAAATCGCTGTGACTTTATTAAGTGCCTCCAACATCTGCTCTTGCTTCACGACGCTGAAGTCAATCTCCTTATGATTTTTTTTTATAGCCGCAAATACGTCACCGTCGACCCGGTCAATGACCGCGGTGCTATCCGCTTCCACGATCATTTTGTTTAAATTTTTCATATTTGTTTCCTGTAAAGCCGTTTCAATCGGCATCACGACATTGTTGTCAGTACTTGAACCAAGTGAGGCATTTGGCGCCATAACACCGATAACCTTGTAATTCGTCCCGTTCATCACGACTTCTTTGCCGATAAGTGAAGCTTCCTGCTTCTCGGCCGCTGCACTCTGTGGCGCAAGCGAAGAAAATAGCCGCTGCCACCATGGCTTGGTCGCTGCGTCTGCCGGTTCCCTTGTTTCTTCCGGCCTACTTTCTTTTCCAAGCAGCCCTTCATAAATATTGCTACCTAAGACGACAACTCTCGCTTTCGCTTTTTGCTCTTCCTTCGTAAAAAAGCGCCCTTCAGCAAGCTTGGCATGCTGCACTCTGCTGTATTGATCCGTGCTGCCGACGAGGACTGCCTGCAGCTTTTTTATATTCCTCCCTTCTCCCGTCTGTACGGTTGATACAGTTTCCAAGTGAGGTGTGACTGAGCGGACACGTTCCACTTTTTCTATCTCTTTCGCATCCTCATACGTCAGCGTGCTCGGCACGCTCGTTAATCCGCTCAAAAGATCTTTTTGCCCGCTCACGGTATCGAGCACTCGGCCGGGAATAACTAAAATTTGCTCCGCGCCAAGTCCCCCCATCTGCTTAAGTAGCGTATCTTTCACACCAATAGAAATCGAAGCCAGCACAATGACCGCAAACATTCCAATGACGACACCAGCCATTGAAAATAGCACCCGAAAACGATTCGCCCATAGCCCCAAACATGCCAGCTTAAATCCTGTAAGCAGCTTCATTGGCCGACTCCTTCAATATGCCGTTCTTCAATAAAAAAATACGTTCTGCCCGTTTGGCTACTTCTAAATCATGCGTAATCATCACGATGGTCGCCCCGTCTTTATGTACGTGTTCCATTAATTGCAATACTTCATCGGTGGTTTCTTCATCCAAGCTTCCCGTTGGTTCGTCTGCCAAAATCAAGCCTGGCTCATTAACAAGTGCCCTTGCAATCGCCACTCGCTGTTTTTCCCCGCCGGATAGCCGGTTCGGCTTTTGATTCTTTTTATGCAATAGCCCGACTGCGTCGAGCATTTGAAGCACCTTGGCTTTCTTTCCATTCCTTCTTTTCTCCCCATACGTAAGCGGCAAAAGCACATTTTGATAAACAGACAGATTGGGGATAAGGTGGAAGTGCTGAAAGATAAATCCAATCTCCTCATTGCGCAAAGCGGTCCGTCTGCGTGCACTCATTTGATGAACACCCTGCCCTGCCAACTCATATTCTCCACCATCAAGCACATCTAGCGTCCCTAACAAATTTAACAATGTACTCTTCCCCGATCCGGATTTGCCCATAATCGCCACATATTCACCTTTTTCAATATGCAGATTTACTCCTCGCAAGACGGGCAGCTTCTCTCCGCCGGAGCGGTAAACTTTTTGTCCGTTCCGCATTTCAATCATGACATAACCTCCTCTTCCTTTACTAAATATAAAAACCCCGTGATTATCCGGAGCTTATCCAGCATAATCACGGGGTTTTTTATTCGTCTCGATCATTGGCATTTGAAAAACTGTTCAATTACACGTTTATCTTGGGCAACAGTCTGTTTGGCCTTCTTATGTATAGAAATACATAAAGAGTGAGCGCTAACACTGCTCCAATCATATCCAAAAACACATCATTAAGAAGTGGTGTCCGCCCTCCTGTATAGAGCTGGTGCCATTCATCCATCCCGGCATACAGGAAGGTGCCAGCTAAAGCCACCAGTATGCCTTTCCTCACCCGATTCGGCTCCCATACTACGTATACCCGAAATAAGGCGACAGCTAATAAACCGAATAAAAACAGATGAGCAAACTTACGGATGAAAAACTCAAGAAAATAGTAGTATCCTTGCGTCTCAATAGATATCTCTTTTCCCCAATAGGTTACTCTGCAGGCGGACAGCACGCCGGAAAAAGGTTCTCCGGGAAGCACCTGCTCCAGAAAGGGCACAAGCGATTGCTCCTCATAGGTTTGTGAAGAAAAAGAATAAATGATCCCCGCCACAATCAGCAGCATCGCCATCCTTACTAAATACTTCATGAAAAACTCCTTCGGTATCATTGAGTATCCCATATCCTTCTATCATCTGCTGGACAACAATCAGTTGGCCATTATTTCATTTTTGAAGCCAGGACAGCTAAAATTTCCTTAAAGCCATTGTTATAAGTATTAGAAGCGGCAGCAGAGAAATGATTCGCCTTTGTCTTGGCAGGACCTGAATACAAGTCTACTGCCTCGTAAGGCAGTGGAAATTGTTTTGCCAAATCAGCGTATACGTATTTTATTCTGTCGGAGCCGAGAAATACCCACCAGCCCATCGTAAAAGTTCCTGACAGCTCGTATGGTCCGTATCCATTGTTCCGCGTAGTCGCATAATTCCATCTATACAGCCCGTTACGGCCATCCATGAAATTATTTAACTTGTAATAAGGCTTCTTGTCATCGGGATCAACAAGAACCTTATCAAAAAACTGCTTTTCGAGCCCTTGGCGAACGTTCAGAAATAACTCTCTTTGGGATGAGCCTTTCGGATAGGCCTTAATAAAACTTGTGATCCATAGCGGGAAACGGTGGAAATGGGATGAATCAGCCGCTATCCCCTCTACTGGCTTTGCTGCCTGAATATTTTTTTTGTTATGGTACCCAGCATATAAGTAATCCGGATGGTCACTCCATACGCCCGGCTGGAATAACCACCGTCCATCTGCGTAAAAATGACTCTCTTGCTGAAATACCTGATAGTTTATTTTTAAAATATCTTTAAGCACCGGATCATTTTGGAAGTGTCGGCTTAAATCAGCAGCAATCGCAAATGTAAAAAACTCTTCATCCACGAATGCCCGATAATAGTGACGGTCTACCTTTTCATTTTCAAGCTTCCATAATACCCGTTGTCTCATCCCGCCCCGAAAATCTTTTTCTCCCCATTGCCACGCGGGCACTTCCAGCCATAGCTGCTGGATTTCACTTAATAAGTAATCCGCCAAATCATTAATGTGCTGCTTGTCGGCACCTTTATTCTCTGCTAATACGATATATTGGCTGATTAAATAATAATACTGCAGGGTGGACAACCGCTCCCCTTCCGCATGAATATTCAGCTCTTTGTGCTCGGCTGGGTTAAAATGCTGGAAATATTCTTTAAAATCACTTGTAAGCTCCTCATTAGAAGAAGAGTAAGCATAATGAAGAGGAACCATGAGCAAGTGCCCTGCATCATAAAAATCACGGCCGGATTGCAAGTCCTTTTGTAAATACACACGGATTGTGCTGTTCCACAAACTCTGTTCCTTCTCATTTAGCTTGCGGTTCACATCTTCATCCTCATGCCTGTTAGTAAAGATCGTTATACAGGTGACTGCGAAAGTAACCAGTAAAATAAAAACTATTAACTTCTTATTCACGGTATTTAGTCCTTTTTATTTGGATCTATTACAGACGGAAACTGTTTCTGCTTTGATTCTCGTGAAAAGTATGCACTCGTCAGATGCTTATTTTTCCTTTTACTGTTTTCTTAATTGTATCAATCACTTTCTGTTGCTGGTCTTCAGTCATACTTGACCCTGAAGGCAGACATACACCCTTTTCAAATAGCTCATCTGAAACGCTTCTTCCTTTTTCATGGGGATAATAAGCTGCTCCTGCAAATACCGGCTGCAGGTGGAGCGGTTTCCAGACAGGGCGCGCTTCAATATTCTCCGCCGCTAACGCTTCTATTAGCTGTGAAGGGGACACTCCAAGCTGGTCCTCGTCCATTGTGAATGTTGTCAGCCAGCGGTTATGCACGGTTCCTTCAAGCTCAGGCATAAATTCCACCCCATTCACATGGCTAAGTTCTTGTACATACCGGTTGAAAATAGCTCTTCTTGCTGCTACACGTTCATCAAGCACCTCCAGCTGCGCTCTGCCGACCCCGGCTAAAATATTGCTTAGGCGGTAATTATGGCCTGTTTCGCTATGCTGGTAATGAGGCGCCGGATCGCGGGCCTGCGTCGCCAGAAAGCGTGCTCTGTGCAGTGCTTCCTCATCGTTTGATATAAGCATCCCCCCGCCGGACGTTGTAATAATTTTATTGCCGTTAAAAGAAAACACGCCGAATTTGCCGAACGTCCCGCTTTTTCTGCCTTTATATTCAGCTCCAAGCGATTCTGCCGCATCTTCAATGACCGGCACGTGATAGTGATCACAAATCGCTAACAGCTCATCCATTTTTGCACTTTGGCCGTATAAGTTGACGATAACGACTGCTTTTGGCAAGCATCCGGCTTTCTCAGCATCAACAAAAGCACGCTTTAAAGCAGGCGGAGACATATTCCAGCTATCGGGCTCCGAATCAATAAATACCGGTTTTGCCCCTTCATATACAATCGGGTTTGCACTTGCTATAAAGGTCAGTGACGAGCAGAATACGATATCCCCTTTCTTCACATCAAGCAGGCGGAGAGCCAGATGAATCGCTGCTGTGCCTGAACTAAGCGCTACCGCTCCTCGCATACGCACATAATCCGCCAGCTCCTTTTCAAAGTTATCCACATTCGGACCAAGCGGGGCAATCCAGTTTGTTTCAAATGCTTCATTTATATACTTCTTCTCTCTTCCGCTCATGTGAGGCGGAGACAGAAGAATTTTCGATGACTGTACCAACGTTCTCCCTCCTTCTCTTATGTGTAAAGCTTTTAATCAAGTGACTCATGTATATATTGAATAATCTTTGCCGGTGTACCGACTGCGGTTACTTCTTCTGGTATATCATTGATGACAGCGGCACCAGCCCCGACGACTGACCACGCCCCGATCCTTTTCCCCGGAATGACAACAGCCCCTGCCCCAATATGAACGCCTTCCTCGACATGCACACTCCCGGTAAGAGCGGCATTGGGAGAAATGTGGGCAAAATCTTCAATCTTGTTGTCATGCTCAATAACAGCCGCCGTATTAATGATGGCATGCCGGCCAACGAAAGTATCCGCATTTATGACGGCATAAGGCATGACAACTGTTCCTGCTTCTACAACAGCCGAGGGACTGATCACTGCCGAGGGGTGAATGAGTACGGCAAATTGCGCGTCTATAGATGCTAACCGTTCGGCCATTTGCTTTCTTATCCGGTTATCTCCAATTGCTATAACAAACCTCACCTCTTCTCCCGCTTGCTTGAGCTGTGATGCATACGAAACAGGAGCGAAAATCAATTCGCCCCTTTTCTCGGGAGACGGATATTTATCATCTAATAAAGCAACTATTTCATATTCTGCTCCCGCTCGAATAATATCCTGGATAACCTTGCTGTGCCCGCCTCCACCGACAATCGCAATTTTCTTCATTTCTCCACGCCTTTCGAACCTGTAAACTTCTCCATCGTCACATGCCCCGCCTGACTGATTCCTTCCGATTTAAATACTTTTAACACGGTCATGCCTAATATTTTCATATCCAGCCAGAAAGAACGATTGTCAACGTACCACACGTCCAGCAGGAATTTCTCTTCCCACGAAAGCGCGTTGCGGCCATTCACCTGCGCCCAACCGGTAATGCCGGGACGCACCTCGTGCCTCCTCGCTTGCTCCGGTGTGTAAAATTCCAAATACTCCATCAGTAATGGACGCGGACCGACCAGGCTGAGGTCACCTTTTAACACATTAAATAACTGCGGCAATTCATCGAGACTCAGCTTCCGAAGCAGCTGTCCAAAAGATGTCAGCCTCATATGATCAGGAAGCAACTGTCCGTTTTCATCATTCTCATCAGTCATTGTCCGAAATTTATAAACAAAAAAAGGCTTGCCATGCAAGCCGGGACGCTGTTGTTTAAAAAGGACGGGCGAACCCAGTTTTAAGCGGATCAAAAAAGCGGTCACCAAGAGAACCGGCGACAAGAACATTAGACCAAGGAAAGAACAAATAATATCAAACGATCTTTTCATTGATTTCTACTCCCTCTGTGTCTTGCAGCATGACAGCCTCGAGCTGACCGCCTAGCACTTCCCATGAATAATGCTCTTTCACGTATTCTCTCAGAAATCTGCCCTCTTCCTGGAGCTTCTTGGCAGAGTGGAAAGCGTCGACAATTACTTGCTTCAGCTTTTCTAAATCATCCTGTGCATGAACCCCTTTCACTCCACTCAACGAACCTGAGAGATCCGGGTTAGCGATCATGACAATCGGAAGGCCAGCAGCCATATAATCATAAATCTTATTCATGCTGAACCCCCATTTGTAAAGCGGGGTATCCAATATTGAAATAATGCCCATCTGAACCTTGCTCAATAAATAAGGAATATGAGATTTCGGCACCGGGTCTTTGAAAGTGATATTGCGAAGGTTTTCTTTTTGCACCCGTTCCATTAATTCTTGCTTTTTTGCGCCTCCCCCGACTAACAGCAAATGAATATCCGGGTGATCTTGCAACATGGAAAATAAATCAATAACAGGTTCTAAATGATTAGCGATTCCATGTGAACCGATATAGGCGACCACAAACTTGTTTTCCAGTCCCTTGAACATTTCATCGACATGAAGCGTCTTCTCTACTTGTTCATATGGAGACAAGTTCACTCCGTTAGGAAGATAGATGACCTTGTTCGGATCGACTCCCCTCGACTCTACGTAGTTTTTCGCCTTATCAAACAGCACGATAATCCGCTCGGCTTTTTCGTATAAAAAGCTTTCTAACTTATATAAAACGATGGCTAAAGGGTGAGTGGAAGAAATTTTTCCAAAGTCAACAAATGTTTGCGGCCATAAATCGCGCTCTTCAAAATAAAATTTACAATTCGCTTTTTTGGCTGTTAAATACCCGACAATGGCTGCTAAAGGATGAACGCTTGAACCGATCACGATATCAGGCGACTCTTCTGCACAGCTAGCTATAGCGATTTTATAGCTTTTTAACGTGTAGCTTAAAATGTTTTTCACTCGTCCTAGCGAATGGCGATAAGCCGGGGTGTTAATCCAGACATACTTTATTCCATTGATCCATTCCACTTCACTCGGCTTTTCTTTACTGTGGAAGACCATCTCCTTTTTGGAAAAGTGATTGAACGAAGATGCAAATATTGTGACCTGATGCCCTCTGTCAGATAAATGCTTCGCCAAATCAAAATGCCTCGTTCCGCCAACATGCGCCGGAGTGGTTGCGTAATGATTAAAGATCCATATGTTCACTTTATACCCTCACTCTTGATTTCTTAATAATTGCCCGGCTGGCACTTCCCTTAATTTTTTGGCCGGTGAACCGACAACAAGCTCTTCCTTTTGTATATCCTTCGTTACGACGCTTGCCGCAGCCGCTGCCCCATCCTCATGAATAACTTTTCCTGGAAGAATGGTCGAATTTGCTCCGATGCGGCCGCCATCTTTAATCGTGACTCCCTTAAATTTATCGAATCTTTCCTTGCTTCTGCCCATATAGTTATCATTGGTTGTTACGACACAAGGAGCAACAAACACATCATCACCGAGTTCAGAATAAGCAGTAATATAACAATTGGTTTCCAGCTTGCATCGCTTCCCTACTTTACAGTCATTTTCCACTGCGACTCCGCGGCCAATAATCGTCCGCTCGCCAATCATCACTCGCTCACGAACAGTGGCTAAGTCAGCGATAAATACATCATTACTAATTTCTGCGTTCGCATAAATAATTGCCGATGTTCCAATCGTGACACCTGATCCAATGACAGCAGGCGGAAGCTGTGTCGTTTCCGGTAAGATCGAGGATTTTGCTCTCGTTGGCTGTTTTCCAATGACGGCATTATCCTGGATAATTACGTTGTTTCCAATCTGTGTTCCTTCATATATAACGACGTTATTGCCAAGCACTACATTGTCCCCAAAAGATACGTTCTTTCCAATAACAGAATTATGGCCTCTGCTTACGGACACATTCATCATTGATCTCTCCTTAGAAAAAACCGCCTGGTAAACAGGCGGTTTTGATAGTCTATTTTGTAAGTTCTTTTGTTGCTTCCACTGATTTCTGTTCCTTCTCAAAAGCATTCTCATAAAATGCCACTATCTTTTCAATGATATAATCTTGGTCGTCCTGCTTTAACTCGGGATACATCGGAAGCGAAAGGGCTTCTTTAGCCGCTTTCTCCGTTTCTGGCAAGTCCCCCTCCTCGTAGCCAAGCTCTTTAAATACCGGCTGAACATGAAGCGGCTGCGGATAATATACCATGGTAGCAACTCCCTTTTCCTTCAAGTATTGCTGCAATTCATCACGTTTCGGCACACGCAATGTGTACTGGTGGAACACATGGTAGTTCCCTTGTTTCTGGACTGGCGTTTGGACAATTCCTTCCAGTTTAGTCTCCAGCTGATCTGTATAATAAGCAGCGCGTTCGCGACGGCTATGAGACCACTTATCCAAATAAGGGAACTTTACATTCAAAATAGCAGCCTGCATCTCATCGAGACGGCTATTATAGCCTAAAACATGATGATAATATTTCGGCTTGCTGCCGTGTACTCGGATAACCCGGGCCTTTTCTGCAAGCTCTTCATCATTTGTGACAATCATTCCGCCGTCCCCGTAGCCTCCCAGGTTTTTTGTCGGAAAAAAACTGTACGTTGCGGCTGTGCCAAGCTCTCCGACGCTCTTGCCGTTTTGTTTGGCGCCAATAGCCTGGGCAGCATCCTCAATCACAACTAGATTATATTCATCAGCGATGTGCCTGATCGCTTCCATATCTGCCATTTGGCCGTATAAGTGAACAGGGATGATAGCTTTTGTCTTCTCTGTAATGGCTGCTTCGATTTTGGCCGGATCAATATTAAAGGTGACCGGATCAATATCGACATACACAGGTACTGCGCCAGCGCGCGCGATAGCTCCCCCTGTTGCAAAAAATGTAAAAGCTGTGGTAATGACTTCATCGCCTGCTTCCACTCCTGCAGCCTGTAAGGCAATGTGAATTGCGTCACTGCCGTTACCGACACCCACTCCATAATTCACTCCGCTATACTTGGCTACATCGGCTTCGAGCTGTTTGACATTATCCCCTAAAATAAATTGAGAAGAGGACATCACTTCATCCAGCTTGGCCATAACTTCTTTTTTCATTGATTGATATTGTTCAGATAAATCGAGCATTTTAATCTTCATAACAAACTCCTTATGTATCTAAATTTATTAAGCGAGACTCTCATAAACCGCTAGCAGCTTCTCATTTTCCCTTTCCCAGTTATATTCTGTTTCCACCGCCTTGCGGCCATTTTCCCCCATTCGCTCTGCTTCCTCCGGATGATCTACTAACCATTGGATCGCAGAAGCAATTTGCCGCGGATTTAACGGGTCGACGCAAAGGCCGCATTTCCCTTTTTCCACGATAATCCCTTCCCATAGCGGGAAATTGGAGGCGATTACTGGCAAACCTGCTGCCATATACTCAAACATTTTTACTGGAAGGGCATCAACGTAGTTTATCGTCGGGTGCAAGACGACGAGTCCTGCCTTTGACTTCCGGTATATTTCTTTCACACCTTCCCGATTTACATAGCCCAACTCACCTACTTTTGCCCAGCCTGGCAGCGCAGCGACCATGTCTCTTTCCGAAGCAGTCACAAATTTTCCACCAAGCAGCAGGGAGACACTTTCTGTAAATTGAAGAGCCTCCACCATTTCACGAATCCCTCGGATAGCGGTGATGCCGCCAACATAGCAGGCTACATTTTCTTTTTCTGCCCAGGAAACATTATCAATCTTCAACTCTTCCAGTATGGGATAGTTATTAACATCACGCGCTTGGCAGCCCAATGTTAGAAAACGGTCCCGAATATGAGGAGTAGCAGCTAAAATGGCATCAAATTTCCGTGCCGCCCTATTTTCAAATTGTTCAAAGGCAGCAGAGATCCCTTTTCGCAGATAACTCGGCAGCCATTTCTTTGATAAAATTTGCCGCGGCACATCTTCATGGACATCATAAATCACTTTTTTGCCAGCTTTTTTCAGCTTTAAGCCGGCAGGGATTAGTTCAGGGTCATGGAAGTGATAGACATCCGCATCTATTTCGAATCCCTTTTTCAACACACGGTCAACTGTTTTAGTCATCCGCCTTAAACGATTTCCATTTTCCTTGGATACGCCGTGCAGCTGTACTCCATCAATAACGGAGTCAGGCGCTCCCGGTACAACAAGATGCACCTCATATCCCGATACAGCAAGAGAGCGGCACTCTTTAATAAATATTCTTGTATCGTTATGAGGATGGACTGACGTTAAGTGACATATCTTCATTTTTTACTCCCTATCGTATTTATTTCATTTGTAAACAGACTGTTGGCAAGCCAAAGCATTAAAATGGCAAATAAAATTCCATGCGTCAGCAAGGAGGTGAAAAATGCCGCATTAATCAATGACATGGCAGGGATCACGAGAATAGACATGGCCAGAAAAGAAGGCACCGAAACAGATGCTGTATCGATGAGCTTTAATAAGAATGCAAGCAGCAATGAAAATCCTAGCACCCCTAACACTCCAAAATTCAAATAAGCGTCTCCAAAAAACCCGACGTTAGGGGCAAAGTTTTCCCTGTTGTAGTATGAGAGCGCCACTAATTGCACAGGCGTCATGTGATAGATGTTGTCATTGATAAAGCTTAAAAAAGAATGGGAAAGCTTGTACTTCTCTATCGGCTGAAAAAAGTGGTAATAGACATAATGCAAGTTGCTCGGTACGAAAAACAAACGTCGGATAAAAATGGATGCCATGTAAAACGAACCAAAAAAGTGATAAATCCCAATGCATATCGAGAGCAACAGTGAAGAGCCTAAAGACATAACGAGCAGCAAATTATCTCTTAGCTTCGTTTTCTCAAACAGTTGGAATCCAACCAAGACTAACGGCGCAAAAAGAAAGCTTTTAAAGTTAGTCATCGAAAAAAGAAATACTTGCAATAAGATAAATATCCCGGCAATCTTAAAATTCCGCTTGTACATCGCAACGGCGATAACCAGCATATTGACGACATGAGCCTGCCATGGCAGCAAATAGGCCAACACCTTGTTATTCGTATTGGCGTATGCCTCTCGCACTTGATAAATTTCCATTAAATTCAAATTAATTCGACCGAGGCCGCCTTGTGCAATTAACAGCCCATAAACGATAAGCGACATGCCGCCAATGATTATGAAAGTTAAGCTTTTTCCTTCCTTAAGCTTCACCAAGCGCACTTTTGAAAACGTGCTGACGATCAAAATGATGAGAGATAAGGAAATAGTAATTGAATAAATAAACGGCCGAGGCTGGTTTTGCAGCCAAAACAAGGCCGTTAAAGGAATATACAGCAGCACAATGATTAAATAGATAACAATTTTGCTCGGTGCTTTTTTGCTTTCCAACAAAGAGATAGCAACTAGGAAAATTATTGAAGCCAGTATGTAGGACTCAACCATTTTCGGAAAAGATTCATATAGAATGAAGCCCTCATAAGAGAAAATGGGATTAATAATCGTTGTATAGCTGTATTCCAAAAGAATTTTTAAAGCAAGTAAAGAAATGAATGTGACTGTCTTTGTTTTTATCATGTATCTCTCCAAACAACGAATATATTCATTTAGTCGCGCGTATGACCGGGATCCCGGCTAATGTTAAAAATGAAAAATAAATATAAGCTATAAAAAAGCAGTTCGTGAATGGAATATACGAAGACCACTCCTTTTATATTCAAGTAGACCGAGCTAATCCAAAGCACCGAAAGGGTAGAAACTGCCCTTATTCCTTGAATGAGAGAAAGCAGCTTCACTTTTTGTTTCACAAAAAATACGACACTGAGCGGAGAGACAACAAACTTGGCGTAATAGCCAAAGGCTAAGATTTGCGACAGCTCTCCTGCCATCCGCCATTTTTCACCGAATACAAGCGCAAATCCCCACGGCCCCGCAACAACAAGCAGAATGACAGGAAGAACGCCAATACCTGCAAGCAGCATGAGAACTTTTTTTAACACATGCAAAAAAGATTTTCCTTCAGCGTGCAACTCAGCTACTTCACTTAAAAACACTTGCGCCACCGAAGCGGAGATAAGGGAAATCGGCATGGCCGCTACCCGTATCGTTAAACTGTAAAATCCAACAATGGCTTCGGAAAAAAAACGCATTAAAATAAACACCGGAGCCTGGACAGCCAGGTTGTCAAAAAAAGCGGATGAGCTGTTGTACAACGGATAATGCTTATGCTTTGCCGCCGTCTTCCATAATAATGGAAAGTCGTATTGGCGAAAATCAAATAAAGAACCGATCTTTTTTATTCTCGTCTGATACATATTGGAAACGACGTAACCAAGTACATTTCCTAAAATCAGCCCAACCGATTGAAGGCCTGTCCAGCCGAACACGATGGAGGCCCCGCTGGTGACAGAGCTCCGGAGCACCTTCCCTTTAGAAAGCACTCCGAATTCCTTATGCTTGTTCAAATAATAATTTAACCCCTGAGAAATCCCCATGACGAGAAGTGTGAGCGGGATATATAACAGGAGCGACGAGGCTTTCTCCAGCTTAAATAAGCGAAGTACCGGATCATGAAAGAGCTGTTCCACTGCCAACAGAAGAACAGTAAAAAGTATAGAAGAAACGAAGACTACCTTGAACAGCTGTTGGCTTTCTTCCTCTGATTTCACCGTATTGATGGCAAACTCATATCTGCCTGTTGTATACACAATCAATAAAGCGCAGACAGACAAATAAAAGCTAAAATAACCGAACTCCTCCGGGCTGTATATTCTTGTCAGCACCGGTGAAGCCACAATATTAATCAATTGAGCAAACAAGGTAGCGGAAAATAAAGCTGCAAAATTTTTAAGAAAACGATTGGCATTTAACCTTTCCATTGCTATCATTACAGGCACTTCCCCGGCTATTTACAATTTTAAATATTTGCTCTGTTCCTTATTTCTGTAAGTGTTGCGCGTATCAAATATAGCCTGTGACTTTCTCATAATCGTCTGATAATCAAACGAGCTATGGTTCGTGGCAATGACTGTCAAGTCAGCTTGCTCAAGCAACTCGTCCGTCAAATGCGCCGTGGTATGTAACTTTCCTTTTAGCTTAAATTCCTGGACATGCGGATCGACAGCAGTCCAGTTAGCCTCAGCCTGGGTCATTTTCTCAAGAATAGGCAAGACCGGTGATTCCCGGTAATCATCAATATCTTTCTTATAAGCCACACCTAACACAAGAATATTAGAGCCTTTTAAAGCTTTTCCGCGCTCGTTCAAAATTTCCATACAGCGCTGAATAACAAATTCCGGCATGCTGTCATTAATTTCACCGGCTGTCTCAATTAGCTTTGTATGATAGTTATATTCGCGCGCCTTCCAAGTGAGGTACCATGGATCAATCGGGATGCAGTGGCCGCCAAGCCCCGGTCCCGGATAAAATGGCATAAAGCCGTATGGTTTCGTTGCCGCAGCATCGATGACTTCCCAAACATCTATGCCCATCTTATTGCACAGGATCGCCATTTCATTTGCCAAAGCAATGTTAATGTTGCGGAACGTATTCTCAAGCAGTTTTTCCATTTCAGCCACAGCCGGACTGGACACTTCATGCACATCACCTTCCAATACAGAGCGGTACATCGTAGCCGCTACTTTTGTACAGGTTTCTGTCATGCCGCCAACGACTTTCGGTGTGTTTTTCGTGTTAAAGTCTTTATTGCCGGGATCGACCCGCTCCGGAGAATAAGCAAGAAAAAAGTCTTCGCCGCACACTAATCCGTTCTCTTCAAGAATTGGCTTAATTAATTCCTCTGTCGTGCCCGGATAAGTCGTGCTTTCCAACACAACGAGCGTTCCTTTTTTAATATGCTTGGCAATAGCTGTGGCAGAGCTTTGGACATACTCCATGTTCGGCTGTTTATAAACGTCCAGCGGCGTCGGCACACAAATGGCCAAAGCATCTACTTCTTCAATAAATGAATAATTAGAAGTAGCTTTTAGCTTGCCGGAGTGAACAAGTTCCTCCAGATCCGCGGCGACTACATCGCCAATGTAATTCTCCCCTTGATTTACCTTCTTTACTTTCTCTTGCTGCACATCAAATCCGATAACATCGTAGCCGGCTTTTGCCTTCTCTACCGCCAGCGGCAGCCCTACATATCCAAGGCCGACGACCCCAATGACGGCTGTCTTGTTTTTCAATTTGGTGATGAGCTGTTCGGCTGTATTAGTGATCGTTTGTGTTGTCATAATTACTCCCCTTTACATACATACTTTGACAGGCTTCATATAAATTGGTTCATTTCTCGCAGCTGATTCGTAAAAAGCAAGAACAAGTTCCAAGGCTCCCCTGCCGTCTTCTCCTGTAACAGCCGGTTCTTTATTCTCTTTTACCGATTCCATCATGTCCTCAATAATGCACTGATGTCCCGGTGTTCCCCACGGATCAGATTTAACTTTATTTAATATCTCTTCGGTTTCTTCCTCGGACATGCCCTCAATTGTTAAGCATTCAAAGTAGAGGGCATTCGGTCCGCCAATTTTCACTGTGCCTTTCTCGCCAAAGATCGTAATCGATTCTTCAAAATTGCTTTGATACACCGTTGTAGAAGCTTCCACTGTGCCAAGGGCTCCTGATTCAAAACGGATCAATCCGGTTGACACATCTTCCGCTTCGATGTTCCGCAAGCGCGTCGCTTCCATGCTGAAGATTTGTTCAGGCTGTCCCATGAACCAAAGCAATAAATCGAGAGTGTGAATCGCTTGATTCATCAACACGCCGCCGTCATACTGTTTCGTGCCGCGCCACGGAGCCTGGTCATAATATTCCTGATTTCGGTTCCAGTTGACGGTAGCATTAGCATGGCTGATTTTCCCCAGCAGCCCCTTGTTCAAAATATGTTTCAGCTCTTGCACAGCTGGACGAAATCGGTTTGGGTGAACAACCGCCAGCTTGACGTTATGCTTCCTACAGGCATAAATGATTTGATCCGTCTCCCTTAAATTCATCGCCATCGGTTTTTCCAAAATAATATGCTTCCGTGCTCTCGCCGCCTCTTCAGCTAATGGCGCATGTAGGCCGCTCGGTGTGCAAATGCATACAATATCTATGTCCTCTCTTTGCAGCATCTCCGCAAATTCGCTAAATGGCTCTGCCCCGTACGTGTCTGTATAATATTCCATAGCTTCTGGCACCTTATCGCACACAGCGACAAGCTTTGCCCCTTGTATGTTTTCAATAGCTCTAGCATGTTTTTTCGCAATAAAGCCACAGCCTGCAATAGCAAAATTCATGACTAAACTCCTTCTTTCTATATTAGTAATCCGCTAACTTCCTTCATTAACTGCTGCAGCCCGTCTTTCGCATTCGCGATATCTATTAACTCTTTTTTCAGCATCCGGCTGTTTTTTGAAGGAAGAGTATCAATAAATTCCCACAGCACTTCCGGTTCCACCTGAGCTGCCTTGCCGACATGGATTTTCGGGAAGACCTGTTCGGGATGAATTTCATTTTTGTTCAGCAATTCCTCGTACATTTTTTCACCTGGGCGTATCCCGGAAAACTTAATGCCTACCTCTTCCACGCTGAATCCTGATAGTTTAATAAGGTTCTTGGCAAGATCCACGATTTTGACAGGCTCTCCCATATCAAGAACGAAAATTTCGCCCCCTTTAGCAAGCGCACCCGCTTGAATCACAAGCCTGGATGCTTCTGGAATGGTCATGAAGTAACGTGTCATTTCGGGATGGGTAACGGTGACCGGTCCCCCTGCCTGAATTTGTTTTTTGAACAGTGGAATGACGCTTCCTCTTGAACCGAGCACGTTGCCAAACCGGACAGCGACAAAGCATGTGTTGCTTTGTTTATCAAGCTGCTGAATGATCATTTCAGCAAGGCGCTTCGTTGCCCCCATCACATTTGTCGGGTTTACCGCCTTATCGGAAGAGATGAGGACAAACTTATTTACACCAGCAGCACAGGCCGCTTCTGCTAAATTTTTTGTGCCGAAGATATTATTTTTAACAGCTTCCTCCGGATTGTGTTCCATGAGTGGCACATGCTTATGGGCAGCGGCATGATAGACAACATCTGGACGGTAGTCCTCCATGACCCGGAACATGCGCTCACGATCCTGAATGTCGCCAATGATGGGGATAATTTCAATCGTTTCCTTGTAGCGAGTGCGCAATTCCAAATCAATTTGATAAATGCTATTTTCTCCATGCCCGACAAGGATGATCTTCCGCGGCCGGAACGTGCTGATCTGGCGGCAAATCTCCGAACCGATCGACCCGCCTGCCCCTGTGACAAGCACGGTTCGGCCGGTTACATATTCTGCGATGCTTTCAATATTAAGCTCTACTGGGTCCCGACCAAGCAAATCTTCCACTTGCACTTCGCGAAACTGGCTAACCGGCACCCGGCCAGTGATGACATCTTCAATGAGCGGCATAATCTGGACCTTCGCGCTCGTCTTAGCGCATTGTTTGTAAATATGTTGAATTTCGGAGCGTTTCAATGAAGGAATCGCAATAATAATGTGGTCTATTTTCCACTGCTTCACCAATCTCGGTATATCCGCTGTTTTCCCTGCTACAGTGAGTCCATGAATTTGCAGCCGTTGTTTGTTGGTATCATCATCTACAAGCACAACCGGATGGAAATCAGCATCGTTATGATTAAGCAGCTGCCGGACGACCATGGAACCACCGGAGCCTGCTCCCACAATTAACGCTCTCTTTTTTCCCTTACCCCTTGCCATAAAATGATTGCGGTACAAGCGCCAGGAAAAACGGGAACCGCCGATTAATAAAATATGCAGCATCCACGTAATTAAAAGCACGCGCACATAAATATCCTGAAAAGCAACGAGTTGAATAACAGCTGTCGTTATAACGGATAAGGTGACCGCTTGTACAATAGCTATCAATTCATGGACACTCGCATATTCCCAAGCTTTCTGGTAGAGCCTGTAAAGAGCGGCAAACAAATGATGGCTCGCTAAAAGTGAAATCGAACTAATAGCTAAGGTGCCTGCATTATAGATGTTCATGTAAGGATGCAGCAGGAAATAGCCGATATAGATGGAGAATAAAACGATAGCTGAATCAAGCGCAGCTAACAGCGACAGCCTTTTTTGATACGTCAATGCCATTCACCTCTCTCAATTTTCAAAAGTCATAGTGTTATGCAAAACAACTAATAGAAAACCACTCTCCAAATGGGCTTTTATTAATTGTCTTTCCAAATGCTGATCGCCAAGCTGAATAGATGAAGCTTGTAAAGAAAATTGGGCATCTAACCCACCCTCACGCTGCACTATTGACGACTCGCGTCTAAGGTCCCGGATATTCCAAACCCACAGTACAGCCGAGTGCCTCCATTGATAACGGTTAGGAGGCATCACCAGTTTTAAACACAAATACATTTTTACTGCTTTTTTTGGATATTTATCCAATCGTTTCAGTGAAAAAAATAAGCTGGATGAAATCCTGCTATTTAAAAGTTAGAAAATGCCTAAAAGCTTCTTCTTTTTATAAATTTTCTCCGGTGGATTTTTATGAAGATGTTCCCCATTTACGAGCAGCTCAGCATTTTCCTGAAAATAAGCTACATAGTCGCTTCCCAGCTTGCCCGCTAGCCGTGTATAGGCCTCCGTCATTTTAAATGTGCGCGCAGTTGTATTGTGAGCGTCTGAAGCGAGCAAATGTGTTAAATTAGCTGTGATAAGCTGCTCGGTGAATTGTTGGACTTTCCTCCCAAACTTACCGATATAAGAAGCGGCAGTAATCTGTGTAGCTGCTCCGCTTTTCACGAGATCGTACAGTCGGTCTGGCTTCTGGATAAACTCAAAGTTGCGCTCCGGATGAACAATGATAGGAAGCAAGCCCTTCATTTGAATATCGTAGAATAGCTGTTCGGTGTAATGCGGGACGGTGCTGGCAGGGAATTCAATAAAAAGATAAGCAGAATTTCCCGAAGCAGTCAGAAGCTCCCCCTTTTCATAGTCCTCCAGCAATTCTCCGTAAATCCTGATTTCCTGTCCCGGCAGTATGTTCACGTTCACGCCGGCTTTCTTCAACTCCTCATTTAAGTGATCAACACTCGCCAATATGTGGGCCCTTGTATTGTCGTATGCGCCATTCTTATGATGAGGCGTAGCGATAATAGAGGTAATTCCTTCTCTTTCTGCCTCTTTTGCCATAGCAATACTTTCTGCAAGCGTGGAGGCTCCGTCATCAATACCGGGCAATATGTGACAATGGAGGTCAAACATATGCTCATTCCCTTCTTTTCTACTTGACAAACAATGAAAAAAATCACATAATTATCCTATTAGGACAGGTGTCTATTTGCTTAGTTTTTAGTTGGTTACCAATTTTAAAGGTTCACTTGTTCCCATAATAATAGTAGTAGTTGGTTTCCTTTAATTTCCGGTTGTTTAACACGACCCCAAGCGGCTTCGCTTTTGCAGCCTGAAGCAGCTCTTTCGCTTTAATAGCGCCATCTACTTCTGTTTTGCCGCTATTAATGACGAGCAACGTCCCATCGCATTGGTTTGCCAATACCTGGGCGTCAGTTACCGCAAGCACTGGCGGTGTATCAAAGATAATCGTTTCATAGGAACGATAAGCTTCTTTAAGAAACTCTGCCATCATGCGGGAACCTAGCAGTTCGGCCGGATTAGGCGGAATGGGACCTGACAGCAGAACAGCAAGGTCTTGCACAGTAGTTTCTTTTACTGCGGCAGCCAAACTCTTTTGTTTGGCAAGAACATTTGTTAATCCGACTGTATTCATAAAGTTAAATGTATAGTGCATAGTCGGCTTCCTCATATCTGCGTCGACAAGCAATACCTTCTTTCCTTGCTGGGCAAATACAATGGCCAGATTGGCCGCTGTTGTTGATTTTCCTTCACCGGGGCCAGCGGAAGTAACGAGCAGTGAACGGATTTCTTGATCAACTGCCGAAAATAAGATGTTTGTACGGATTGTTCGGTATTGTTCAGAAATCGGCGATCTCGGATCCATTTCAGTAATTAGGTTCCGTCTCGTCTGACCAGGAGTCTCATTTTTCTTTCTTTTAAGAACCAATGCTTTCACTCCTCACAACTGCTTTTTTCTCTATGGAAGCATGACCTTTTTCTTTTTTCGCTGCGTGAATTACGGTCACACTTCCAAGCACAGGAAGCTCAAGAAGCTTTTCAACATCCTGCTCGGTTTTTACAGTGTTATCCATGTACTCAAGCAAAAATGCAAGACCGATTCCCACCATTAATCCAACGACCAAAGCGATAACGATATTCAAAAGAGGTTTAGGTTTGACAGGCGATAAGCTGTCGCTCGCTTCTGCTTCAGCAAGAATGCTCACATTATCGACATTCATAATCTTAACGATCTCATTTTGAAATACACGAGCCGTTTCATTTGCGATATCGGCCGCGATAGTTGGATCTTCATCCTGTACAGCTACATTCACCACTTGTGAATCCTTTTCACTTTGAACGTTAATCTTCCCGTTTATTTCTGCTGCTGTCATATCCAAATCAAGATTTCGAACGACTTTATCCAAAATAGCCGGACTTTTAATAATGACATTATATGTATTAATTAACTGCAGATTTGTTTGAACCTCAGCCGGATTGTATAGCTGCTGCTCTGATTTCGCCTGGTTCACAAGCAACTGAGTAGATGCCTGATAAACAGGGCTAAGAACGAAATAACTGATGACTCCACTAATCAAAGCTGCCGCAAATGTAATAAGCAATATCAGCTTGAATCGCTTCTTTAACGTACCTACTAGTTCTCGCAAGCTAATGGTTTCTTCCATAAAATCCTCCTAAGTAATTGTCGAAAAAGGAATTAATTATCGAAATTGTAGCACATGAAGAATAAATTTCCATAAGTTATTATCTGAAGTTACGGAAAATTAATATTATTGTAATGTTTCTTGTAAATATTACATATACGGAAATTACGAGGGTACTGGTAAAAAAGATATTTTACTTAGAAATGAATCGCTCCACTTCCTTCTGTTAGCCTCTGAATGACTTGCTCTTCATCTTTAATCTGCGATGTTACCCACTAACAATTGTCCTTCTCTTCACAGCCCACAATCTTCGACAACACTTTTTCTCTTTCTCTTATCCGCTTTCTTGTTTAAGGATTTTTCTATATTACTGCCAAAAAGTCTCTCCCCCTCTCCTTCTTTCTTGCTCCTGCATGATTTACTAATTTTTTTATAATCAAATAAAGAATAATTGGAACGAAACCCGATTATTCCCATAAAAAACTATAGACATCGTATCTCATATTTTTATGAAATTCAAATATTAATAAATAAATAGTTATATACTACCAACTTTATGTATATATTACTTTTTGAACTATTATTTGCTAATAGCCATGCTATACTATGTTAAAAATTAATTGGCGGAGGCTGGTAATTGTATGAGGAAGTTTGTCAAACTCGCTTTAGCAGCTTTTCTGATACTGGCTATTGGCGCCGGAGCTGCAATCTATTACTTTATGAAGGTAAAACAGTACGATGTAGCGGATCGAAAAGTAGACGAAATTACTGAAAAACAGTATAGCATTCAACTGCCGAATGGGACCCCACTCCCGGAAGGAATCAAAACAGATGAGGATGGTAGTGTTTGGATCGATAAAAACGGTCATTATATACTAGAGGACGGCAGCACGGTGGATCCGCAATCATGGATGACAAAAGATCGTCCTGCAAATAATGGAAAAAGTCCCAATGAAACAGTTAAAAAAGCAACAGTCGAAGAAATTAAAAAACGCTATGCACCTACGTTCAGCCACTTAGAAAGGCAGGCAAAACAGCAACTAGGTGCTTTAGTCGGGCAAGCTAAAAATGAGTATTCGGAAAAGGCTGCTAAAGGGGAAAAAATTAACCCTGCTTATTTTTATCAAAAATATACCGGTGCAGCAGACACGGTCGAAGCTAAAACAGATGCAGCATTTAATACTGTATATCTTACACTGGAAAATGAATTAAAAAGCAATCACTATAGCGCTTCTCATGCCAAGTCATTTAAAACAAGCTATGAAAATGCCAAAAAACAACAGAAGGAGGCATTGCTGTCGAAGGTTGCTGGCCAGTCATGAGAATAGAGAAGGGAGCGTATCTCTATACAGAGATACGCTCCCTTCTCTTCATCGTTCTCTCACTTCAAAATAAAAATATAAAAATCAGGTAATTATATGTATTTTTATATGTAGAAAAAAGCCCCATAAAATGGGACTTTTTAAATAAAGACAAACATCTACAAAATAATTAGGTTTATTGCAGATTTAAGTGCTCTTTAAATATAGTAGACACTCTTTCTTTTTCTTCATCAGGCACAATATAATAGTAGATACCGTCTATTTTCTTTCCGGTTCCTTCTATCTGCTCCTGCTTAATGTTATTCCGGGCACCGGCATAGTTCTTTTGAATGGCTCTCATTTCATCTACGGACAAATTCGTTTCCATATTCGTTTTCAACGCATCTAATATGTCGTTATACTTCCAAATTGAATTGATGCTTGCCCCTTTATTAAGGATACCTTGTATCACCTGGCGCTGACGGGCTTGTCGACCAAAATCGCCTTGTGGGTCTTCTTTACGCATTCTTGTGTACTCCAAAGCCTGCTGGCCGGTTAAATGGATCGTTCCCTTGTCAAAGCTCTCGCCCCCATAAGAGAAGGCAAATGAATTTTCGACATCTACACCGCCGACGGCATCTACCATTTCCTTAAATCCGTCCATATTCATTTCTACATAGTAGTCTACTGGAATATCCAGAAACTCTTCCACTGTTTTTGCAGACATGTCTACTCCGCCAAAGGCATAAGCATGGTTAATCTTATCCTCTTTTCCTTTACCTGCAATATTTACGCGTGTGTCCCGAGGGATACTTAACATTTCCACAGAGTTTTTCTCACCATTTACGGACATTAAAAGCATCGTATCCGAGCGTCCCTTATCTCCTTCACGTTCGTCTACGCCAAGCAGCAAGACCGTAAAGGCATCTTTATTTTTCAAGGACACGTCCTTCTCACGCTTCTCCGATTTTTCCAGCGCTGATTTATTTACGATATTTTTAAGAGCACTGTTAAACGAAGAATATACATTAAATGCGAAAACCGCTCCAATGACTAATATGATCAATAATATAAGGCTAACAAACTTTCTCTTTTTTCGTTTCTGTCTGGTCCTTCTTCTTTCCATTTTTCCATTCTCCTTTTTAGTTTCCCCTATGCACAATTTACTACTTTTCTAGATTATCACGGAATTATGATTTAGCAAGAAAAAAGGACAGGAATCTTCTAAATAAAACAAAAAGACGCAGGCAAACGTTTGTCAACAACTCAGTTCCTTATGCCTATTCTTTTGGATAAGAAAAAGCAGAGACTGCCTATTTTCTCTGCTTATGAACATGGCCGTTTTTGAAAAACTCCCTCTCTCTCCAGAAAATTCTCCTAAATCTTAAATTGATGAATCGCTTCCTGTAACTGTTCGGTATGCTGGGCTAATTGAGCCGCATGCTGGGCCAACTCATTAGAGGAAGCTGCTTGTTCTTCCATAGAAGCAGCAATCTCTTCTGACGTAGCGGCGGTTTCTTGGGAAACGGCGGATATTCTTTCGATCGCTTTCACAATATGATCTTTTTGCACTTGCAGCTTATCGATGGAGTTTGTTTCCTTCTGAATGATCTGAATCATATTTTGCATAAATGCCATTAGTTGTTCATTAGATTGGGTAACTGATTGGACCGCCTTTTTTTGCTCATCACTAATCCGGTTTGTCTCAGCCATGACTTGAACCAGTTCCTCTGTTTCTACGAGCACGCGGTTGATCGTTTGCTGAATGTCTTCCGCCGAACTCTTAGACTGTTCCGCGAGGCTGCGAACTTCATGTGCGACAACCGCAAAGCCTTTCCCGTGTTCACCGGCTCTTGCCGCTTCAATCGAAGCATTTAGAGAAAGCAAATTGGTTTGCTCAGAAATTTGCGAGATAGCAGAAGTCACTTCCGATATCGACTTTGACTTTTCGTTTAAAGCTGCCACAAGTCTTGTTACCTTCTGAAATGCCTGTTCGAGAAGATTGGAAGAATCGCTTAATTGTCTTACCTTCCCACTGGCATTTTCCAGTTGTCCCGACGCAGCATCCAAAGCTCTTTCTGTTGATTGCGCTTGTTCCAGCAATTGGTCAATCTCCCAATTTAACGACTGAATAGTGCCAACGCCCCGTTCGATTTCCTCCGTTTGATGACCGGCTCCATTGGCAATTTCCTCAACAGAGCGGGAGGCGTTAGCAATAGCCGAACTGTTCTCAGCCGCAATCGTGTTCAGTCCAACGGTCGATTCATTGACACGCTGTACGTTCCGCTCGACTTGTTGAATAAGGTCTCTCATCTTATCAATCATCTGATTATAGCTAACGGACAAATCACCAATTTCATCATTGGATTGTACGATAAATTGTTCCTGTAAATTGCCTTCCGCCGTTTTATTTAACGTGCGTCTTAAGTTAGAAATAATTTGAACTAACTTTCTAGCTAAGAACATTGCAAAGAGGATGCCAATCAGCAAACCGACAGCCATGCTCAGCATACCCGTTTGTTGAATGTCCTTCATCTTGCTGGCAAATACACTCTGAGGAGTAAAAGAAATCACTTTCCAATTCAGCTCTGGAATAGTGGAGGTGTGTGCTTTGTATTCCTTTCCTTTCCATGTGAAAGTGTGGGGCCTGTCTTCTTTTTTATAAAGATCCGTAATCCAGCTGAATTGGGAATGGAAATCCGCTGAGTCTTTCATTACATCTTCTACACCCGCGATCTCGCCGCTTTTGGCAGGATTCATGTTCTTCCCATCGGACCCCTCGATAAAAGAAGAAACAATTACCCCCTGGGCATCGAGAATCGCCAGTTTATTTCCTGTCGACTTTTCAATCTTCTCTCGAGCTTCCCCAATTGTAGACAGGTCTACATCATAGCCGAGACCGCCCACCATTTTGCCGTTAGACATAACGGGCGTAATAATAGATGTCATGACCTTATTAGACCCTTCTTCTCTGTATACATCCATCCATAGCGTTTTCTTATGCTTGGATAATTGTTTATACGTTCTTGTTTCACGCACATCTTTATTGAAGTCGGCGTACGGTGAAATATGAATCTTGCCTGTCTTCCAATCCATGAAATAAGCGGACATGATCAGCTCATTATTTTCCTCTACCGTCTTCATAAGAGACTCAATGGCAGGAATGGCATTTTTCTCTTTTAATTGATTGGAAACGATAGCAGAAAGTTCTTCAGCTGATTGCTCAAATGTTTGAAGATTCATTCTTACCTGATCCACAGTCATACCCGCATTGCTCTTGTTTGATTGGTTATCGTCTTTTTCTAGCATATCGCCAACCGTTTTGTACATAAACAAAATAGTCGCTGCAAGCGATAAAAAAACAGCCAAACAAATAGCGAAACTCCATTTTACACGGAGAGGGATTCTTTTCTTTCTTTTCTTCTCTGATGTAGCTCGTGTGCGCATCTGTTCTTAAGCTCCTTGATGAAATTTCCTGCATGTTGTTACTTAGGATAAATGTTTTATCGGCCTGTCTCCTCACATTTAAAGTAGTTTTATCAAGGAATGAAAAATAAGAATTTTCTATACAAGGCAAAGAATCTTTCTTGCCTTAATTATTTTTTTTAAAGGACTTTTTAAATTCCAAATATTGATCTTTGTATTCTTCATATGTGTCCCAGCTGTCAAACTTCAGCCCTACGATTACTTGTGAGCCGTCGGGATATACTGTTCGCTCATAGACACGCGTGTATGATTGGTCGTTTGCATCTATTCGATACCACTGAACGTGAGCCTTTTCCGTTTTTTCATTCTTTACATCACTTAATGTCTCCAGTGATGGATTTAACGCTATTTCCTCGGGATCTTTTTCTGCTGATCCTGCGAAAGCGAAGAAGGAAACCGGTGAATGTTCTGCCACAAACGTAACCATTTCAAAACCCGAGCCTTCGTCATTTTCATACGGATAAGAAGGCTCTGCTTGGAAATGTTCAGGACAGTCAATCGAAAAATAACCGGCATCAAATTGTGTGCCTCCTTCTGAGGTAACGACTCTTGAATCGGTATCGCCCCTCTCTACTGCTGACTCCTCTTCCCTATCCATAATGTTTTGATACTCTCCTGTATAAGGATTAAAATCAAAGAAGCCGTACGTCGCAGTATGTCCTTCTCCTGTTTTTGGATCGTCAATAACAAACTCATGAACCCAAAAGCGGTAGTTTCCCTTTTCTGTCATTCCTTCAAAATAAACTTTATATTTAGACTCAGCTAATCTAAACTCTTGGTAAAGCCGTGTTGCCGCTTCTTCTTTGCTGATCGGTTCTTGCTCCTTTGTCTTTTCTGACGGCAAGTCGCTTAGTTTAATTACATATTTCCCTTTAGAATTAATGTAACCTGTGTTTTGTCCGACGGTTACTTCTGCCAATCCTCCGCGAAAGGGCTCAGCACTTGTAAATTGAGGAGAGATCACCATTTCTCCTGCCTCATTTGCATACCCCCATCTTCCGTCTATCTTTACTGCTGCTAACCCATCTGAGAAAGTGGAGGCTGATTCAAATGCCGGCTCTTTAATCCACTCGCCTTTTTTGTTGATGATCCCCCAGGAACCGCCTGATTGAGCAAGGCTCGCCTGATTGCCAAATTCAAGTGCATCATCATACTGAAAAGGTATCGCTTTTTCTCCTTGCTTATCAATATAGCCCCAGTGCTCCTCACCTGTAGCTTCATCTAGAATCATCGCTGGAGCTAAGCCGTTGTGGAATGATTGAATGACTTGGTAGGTGTCTTGGGAAAGGATTTTCCCCTCTTTATCTATTAAATAAGCGTGGGCATACTGGCTTGGAAGAATAACGGCCCGCCCTTCACTAAACGGCAAAACAGTCGTTGTATTTCCTGCAGACAGGTTCGGCAGCTTTTTCATATCTCCATTCGTATCAATCAAATGGACCTCCCACTCTTCCTCGGCATCATTAGGATACACTCCAAGAGCGAGCCCTTCCGAAAAAGAGGAAGCAGTAAAGTATACTGGATGAATCTGAAGATTCCCCTTCTTATCTATATATCCATAACGGGGCATCGTCTCATCTTTACCCGCATTTGCTGAAATGAGCGCATAGCCATTAGAAAAAGGTTCAACTGCCTCATACTTGGACGTGAAAACTTCATCTCCTCTCTTATTAATAAAGTACGTATTTCCCCCTTTCGATACTTGAGCCAGTCCGTTCGAAAACGGAGCGGCAGAGTCAAATGGCCCCGATATGGCAATTTTGCCGTTTCCATTCACATAATGATTTCCTGTATCTAATTGCACGGGAACAGGCAGCCGTTCTGCTCCCGCTCTGTCCTGTTCACCTTTCACTTGACTTCCTGAATGAGAAGCGCTCGATCCCTCTTCTCCACATCCTCCCAGTAGCAGAAAAGCTCCTAATGCTACATACAACCGTTTCATTTCATCCCACATCCTATTTTTTACTTAAAGCGGTGAATCAGAAGAATTCTCTGCTTTGCTGTCCTTGTATACTTTGGCGTAAAGTATGATCCTTTAAAAGCTTGATTCTTTCCATTCGATGTCTTTCAAATTGATTTCATACGCTAAACAAGCGGAGGGAGTCCCTCCGCTTGTTTCTCAGCAACCCATTATCGGCTATCCTTTTCTCTACAGGCTGCTATACTACTTACCACTGGTAACTATATATTTTCCAGCTCGATTTCGAATATTGTTTAATCAAAAAGAGCTTTTGCTCGTATTCGTACATATCATCTTCGCTATTTTGATACACATTTAAGTATTGAGCGCCATTTTTCGTGTAATATGTAACGGTTGGAGGTTTGGGTGCGTCTTGAGCATACCAGTCAAATCCCCATATTCTGAAGGCTGGAAAGTCTGTAGCAATCCATTCATATAAAGGGTTGCCATATTTATCTTTTTTGCCTGTCGGCCACATGTCGTATTTAATCAGTGCATCAATATAAGAAGCCGTGTAGCTAGTGGCTAGAACAGAATGGATTTGCTTTCTCGTGTAAGAGCGCTCATAGCTCAGTTTGTCCATTGTGCCAATAGCCCGGTCTGTAATCCGTTTTGCCTCTTGATTAGACATCTGACTATAAAAACGCAAATATCCGGTGGAAACATACCCTTTCTTGTTATTCACCCTTGTTTCTGACCAACCATTCTTTGTTTGTGAATAGATCGTCAGCTTCGTGTTATTTTTTAAGGTTGCTATTACTTTGTAACTGCCGCCTGGACCGCTGCGAACATTGAGAACCCCTGATTTAATATCCACATACCCTGTTTTTGTCCCCGCTGCTTCTACATTAGATGAAAATATAATTGAGAAAGCCAAGGCAGTCATCAGCATAGCCAGAACTGCTCTCTTTATTTGTTTGCTTATCCCCATTCTCTCTCCCCCTTAAAATTAATAATTCTATTTTACTAGTACCAATTATCTAAGTAAATATTAACTTTTCTTTATTTTTACACTTTTTAGTTTTCTATTCATTATCTTTTTACTTGTCTGCGTAAAAGGCTCCATTATACTTGTTTGTTGATTTTGCCCGCTGGCGGACGCCTTCTGCTACAATTAACTATCGAAAAACAATATTCTTCAAAAAGTCTTACATAATATTAGATTTTATCCCCTGATGTCCTACTCTCTATAACGACTAAGTTTTCTCATCAAAATTTTTTCGTTGATTAACTATTAGTCATGGGTTAATGCCCATACGAGCGATACGACCCAGCCAACGAGAGACCAGCCAAGGAAAAAATTTAATGCGAAGATCGCTACTTTGTTTCGCTTGTTTCTTATAAAAGCGATAATCGTAGGAATTAAATAAAAGCATAAAGCAATGAATGCAACAATAAATAACGACATGATTCTATCTCCCTCAACCTATTTATTTGACTAGCCTTACTAAAAAAGGGCTGTTCAAAGTCAGGGATTAACTGACTTCAAACAGTCCTTTCTAATCCTTATGCATTATTTTGTTGATAAACGGTACAGAAAAATCGCTAACTGGCCGCGTGTTAATTTTTGGGACACACCGAAGGATCTAGCAGAAATACCATTTGTCACTTTATTAGCTACAAGGGCATCTACTGCGTCTCTGTACCGGTCAGATACATCCGTAAAAGAAGAAGAGCCGTTTCCGGACAGCTGATACGCTCGCTGTAAGATAATTGCAATTTCACCGCGTGTTAACGAATCATACGCGCCAAATCTCGTGTCTGTTTTTCCGCCAACAATGCCTTCTTCTTTCAAAGCATTTACCGCGCCAACGGCTCTTGCTGGCACATCAGCAAACCCTGAGTCTCTAGCTGTTTCTGTATTTAAATTCAACGCTTTCGCTAACCAGACAGCTGCATCTGCACGGCTGATGTTTTTGGAAACACCGAATTCTGTTTTAGACAGGCCATTTGTAATTTGGTGGCGGACTAAATAATCAACAGCTGGCCGATAAGCAGAAGAGACATCCTTAAACTGAACCGTCACCGGCTTTAATTCAGGAATGTCTAATGTATAGATTCCTTGAGAATTTGAAGAGTAGCCGCTGACGCTCACAAAATAATCTTTGTTAGGCGTCAGGCTATACGTGATAATTTGTGTATGAGGATTGTCTTCCTCTCCATTATACGTAGTTACCCGGTCGAGCTGTTCCCCATTTTCGTCAAGCAGCAACACTTCCGAATAGAAAAATGCACTTGCTTTGATATTTACTTTCGTAGGGGATTTCACGCGCAATTTGTAATAATCAGCGCGGTCGTTCCAGCTGATCAGCCCTTTTACCGTACCGGTACTTGGAAATGGCTGGGCAGTCACTGCCCCGTTGTTCCCTTCCGTTTCTGTATTGCCGGCTGCTGTGTGCGAGACCTTTAATTTGTATTTCCCTGTGTAGCTGGATGAATACTTGCTCACTTTCGCGTAATACTTGCCTGGCTCAAGATAAACTGTGAAAAATTCCTTTTTAGGTGTTTCCGGTTTTCCTCCCCGAACGCTCGCATCATCCCACACTCTTTGATCTGTTGTGTGATTGATTAGGCTGAAGGAAACTGCTTCAAGATAAGAATCTAGCTGAATGGTTACTTTCCCAGCCTGTTTTACGTCGAATTCATAATAATCCTCAGCATCATTCCAGCTAAGAAAACCAGTAACCGGTTCATGAGGCAAGGTAATTTTTTGGGCAGCCTCTGTTCCATTATTAGGCTCCATTTCATTCGCTTGTGAGCTTACAAAATCAGCCGTGACTCGATAGCTTCCGTTATAGGAAGAAGAGTATCGTTCAACAATAACGGTGTAGCTCCCCTCTTCTAAATCGACAGCATAATTTTCCTTAGCTGGATTATCAGGTTTTCCACCGCGCACGCTGTGAGAAAATACTTCTTTGTTATTTTCATCTACTACTTCGATAGACAC
This sequence comes from Pseudobacillus sp. FSL P4-0506, assembly GCF_038003025.1. NCBI lineage: Bacteria > Bacillati > Bacillota > Bacilli > Caryophanales > Bacillaceae > Pseudobacillus > Pseudobacillus sp. FSL P4-0506. The sequence continues at coordinate 878,334 of NZ_JBBOOI010000001.1, read as the reverse complement.
CGCTCCAAGATAAGATTGCAAATCGATCGTAAACGTACCCGAATGGGTCAATGTATATGTATAGCGATCCTCGGTATTCGTATCTGCAAGCGTTCCGCTGTATGCCTGTCCAAATTCATTCTGGGCTGCAGAAACGGGCCCTGCCTGAAAAAGCACAACCATAAACAATAAAGCAAAAAAAACAGCAAAATTTCTTTTCATCGTATCCCTCCCGAACTTTTATACTAGTTCTTTTTAACCAACAAGATTATTTTACATTAGTAGGGATATTTTGCAATACGAAATATTTTGAGGATTTGCATCGAATATTCTTCCTAATGAAATGAAAAAAGTTTCAACATAAATCAACAAGATGAGCAAATGCCTTCTATTTATTACCATTATTTTCTTTAAAATGATAAACTTTTACACCAATAAAAGAAAAAGAGCTATTTAACTGCTAATTTGCTATGATGTCGAAATAAAAAGAATACGTATATTTACTTAGATAAAAGTATTTTATGTATTTTTTTCAAAATATTTGATGTTTTTATACTAGTAAAAATATACCAGTTTGTTATAATGAAGAGGATATTGTTAAGAAGGGGGTTATATTGATGAATATAATGAAAAATTATGAGATTTCAATGAACACCATGGCTCTCGTCGAAGAATATCATCTAGAGTACAACACGATTATTTATGATGTAAACGGCATTTATTACACAAAGCAGACCGTCAAGTCCTTGCTTGAAGAGGCTTGTATTAAGAGATTCTCCACTTATGAAGGCCGGCTGAAGCCTGTCCGCAAGCTGCTTGATTACGTCCAAAAGACACCTTTGCTTATTTGCCCCAACCAGCGCATTTGTGCTTTTCCAATCACATCGCCACAAAAATACGGCTGCCCCTGGATCCTGCCTTACCACGTACAATCCTATGAAATGAAGAACGGCAAACTGATCGTGACCTTCAATAATGGCATACAGCTGCCACTTAACTGTTCACTGCGGATCTTCAAAAATCAGCTGGAACGGACCGCTAATTGTCTTAATTACTATCAGCGGATGATGTCCATGTTAAGCAACTCTCCTTTTGATGAGCTGTCTACCCACTTATAATTAGCGTCGTATGAATAAGAGTGTTAAAAGGGCTTGCAATCTATTTTTTAGCGAAAACTTATACATACTAAATGAGAAATCTTGTTTTATTTAGAAGAAGAGCTATCGTCTTATAAAAATACTAAGAAAGCCGCTTTTATAAAAAAAGCAGCTTTCTTTTCCTAGCTTTATCTGTTCGTATTAACACCCTTAAATTCTTTAATTGTTCTGCTAACTGGCACCGTCTGTACTTTATGTTTTTATCTCTATAGGGAATGCTTCATATAAAAATAGAAAGAAAGGCTCTATTCCCTGCAGAGGCTTTCTTATAAAATAATTTTCTTCCGTCAGATTGAAGGGATAATAAGACGATCTATTACAAGCTCACATAGAATTATTTAAATTAAAAGACCAGCAATTTATGCTTTATTTACTGGAATACAATAATCCGGATTGCTTTTGTTCTGCTCTTCATCTTGGTCAACTGTACGGTTGATGATCGTGTTTACATTACCGTCCCTTCAATAGCCTTCAATAATAAAGACTTTGTTAAAAATAGAGCCTGCTATTTAGCAGTTTTTTATCGTGTTATCATCCGAATGGGTAAAAAAACCTCACCTAAAAGGTGAGGTTACATTCTTCGAAAGATTAGAAGTGTTTACTTCCATTTGATTCTCTTACTTTGACAGTATCGTCAATTGAATTTCCATCTTTATTCTTTATTAATCTGTGTGGAGTAAACTCAATATAGAAATCCGCATTAGCATCACCATTGGCATCTGGAAAAACATTATATAGATTCCTTGTAGAATCAAGTTCTATATAGTCTACAGAAGGCTCATTGCTCTCTATAATCACATTTCCTACAACCCTAAATGTGAAGAGATTAAACTCACCAATCAAAGCTCATTGTGTCTGACCATTGGTTGATCCCGATTGCTAAATGATTAGTCCCCGCAATATCTAGTTGGTTTCTTATTACTTGGGAATTTATTCTATTTTTTTATTTACTGTAATAACTGTAGATCTTTTATTTCCTACCTTGTCCTTTGCTTCCATTGTTATTCTTGTACCGGCTGCATACTCTCTATCCAGCTGGATCGTAAAACTGCCATCTTCATTCGTAGCCGTTTCACCTGCTACGTTGTTATTTACTTTCACTACAACCGTTCCAGGCTCATTCAGTTTACCGGAAATGGCCGTCATTTTTTCCCTTACTACAGGCATAATCAAAAATACAGGAGCAGCCATGTCTTTTAATACATTCGTATAGACTGGTTTGCTTTCCTGGCCCGCCTGGTCTTTCGCTTTTACCATCACCTTCGTGTTGGCAGGCAGTTCAGTTTGCAAAGAAACGGTGAAATTCCCCTGCTCATCTGACAAACCTTCGCCCAGTTCTTCGACAATCTGAAGACGGGCATCAACCCGATAAAGTTTGACTGACGCTCTTTCGGATACCTTGCCGCTCACAAAGCTGGATGTATGATAGATCGGGTTTACTTTTGCAAGAATAGGGGCCGTTTTATCTTGAACGGTAAGCACTTCTTCTTTCTTCAATCCAGCATAGTCTGTGATAGCAACCGTTACGTTTGTTCCAGCCATCAGCTTTCCGACAGGAATTTTAAAATTCCCTTGTCCGTCTGTCGCAACCGGTGTTTTAGTCATCGGCAATGAACCGGCTTGCACATAAATTTTTGCTTCTTCGCTCACTTTTCCTTCAAAAAGGGAGCTAGCATCATTCAATTTAATAGTATCAGCAAGCAGTTGAGGAGCTACTGTATCTTTTTCTACTGTGACAGTCACTGTCTCACTTTCCAACGCTTTCGGTTTAGCCAGATCTTTAGCTATTAATGTAATTATAGTACCTGGAGCTCTTCGATTTACTAAAATATTGAATCGCCCAGTCGCATCCGTTTTAGCTGTGCCAACTGCTTTTCCATCAATCAAAGCTGTAACTGTAGCGGCTTCACTGACTTTTCCTTCTACATATTTAGAAGTTTCATAGATTGGCTGAACAGAGTTTGTTTGAATAACTGGATTGGTTCCATCCGTCACCGTAACCTTTTTCTCAGACTTGGCTGTGCCGCTGTCCCAGAAGATAAAAGTGACCGGTGTATTAGCAGTAAGTTGCGGCACTGTAACTGTGAAATTTCCGTCTTTATCTGTCGTAACTGATTTAATCTTGTTCTCGCCCACCTTTATTTCCACCCGGCCTTCTTCACTTAATTGGCCGGTCATCACTTGCTCACCTTTATCGGTCAAAACAATAGTTTGCGGTAAAATCAGCTTAAGCGGAATACGGTCTTCTATTACCATCGCACTCGTTAATTTGCTTTTGTTTTGTGCTGTATCTGTTGCCTCTAAAGAAAGCTTCGTGCCTTTTGGCAATTTTTCTACAAGTTGAAGTTTAAACGAATTATTTTCACTTGTTGCTGTTCCAAGTGTTTTTTGAACAATTCCTTTTGAATCGACGACAGAAATTTTAACTGTCGCTGCTTCATTTACACTGCCTTCAATGTAATTGGAAGTATTGTAGACAGGATTTACTTTTCCGATTACCGGAGCTGTTTCGTCTTTTACTTCAGTCTCAACGGTTGTTACATTTGGTTCTTTGGCATTATCTTTAATAATAAGTTTAACCTGATCGCCTGCTTTTAACTTGCCGGCTGCTAATTTAAAGTTGCCATTTGCATCGGTTGCTACTGGCGTTTTCGTCAAAAGCGTATTTCCTATTTGCGCCTGTACTTTTGCTTCTTCACTTACTTGCCCTTCAATCAACGTCTTTGCATCTGAAGCGAGGACCTTTTGCAATACAGGAGCTACTGTATCTTTTAAAACAGCTACTGTTTTTTCTTCTGTTTGTTTTGTACCAATGGCCGCTTTCACAGTAACTATTGAGCCAACAGGCAAATAGCCAATTTTAATCTTAAAGTGGCCCGCCGCATCAGTATCCTGGGTAACTACTTTACCAGTGCTGCTGACTTTCACTGTCACTTTCGCTTTTGCACCGATGTCCCCTTCAACATACTGAGAACTGTCATACAGTTCATTCACTGCGATAATTTCAATAGGCAAGTAGGCTTCCAATGCTTTCTTGGCGTCAATCAATTTTCCGCTAGCAACATAAGCTCCTCCTGTTGTCATCGCCTTGCCGGTTGTTTTTAATGCATTCATTATTTCTGCAGGTGTACCGCTGGAATGGACGCCCATCATTAAAGCAGCAACACCTGTGACATGTGGAGCAGCCATTGACGTTCCATTCTTGTACTCATACTCATTAAATCTAATGACTCTCTCTGGATATTCTAAATTCACTTTTGTCGTTGCTGGATTTAGCGAAGAATAAAAATCAGCATACGGAATAGAACGAACCTGATAATTGCTAGATTCATAGGCTGTTCCACTCACGCCTTCTACGTCACCGGCGTAAAACTCATCGATGACATGAATCCCTAACATATCGGTAACAAATGAGCTTTCTTCATTGCCCCAAATCGCATCACGACCTGAAAGCAGCAAGCTGCCCCCGTCATTCATATATGTTTTCAGGGAATGAGTATCTGTGCTGGTCAAAGGAAATTCATCAGCTGTCCCATAAGCATCACCGGTAAACCAAATGACTGTTTTATATTTCTTTAACGTGTTGGCATCTGGTCCATTTTCTGATTGATTGATTATTTGGGTTGTATACGTATAACCCAGAGACTTTAATAACTCTTGATAAATAGATAGGTAAGAGCTCATATCCGCATCTGATTCATCATCATCCACTAACAGGATTGGCGATGACTTGTCTCCCAAGAAATTCATTGCTTTTTGAAAAGCCGCTTTTCTCTCTGTGAGGCTGGCGATATGTTCAAAACCAAACCCATTGACGATTGCTTTGTAATTGCTTCCTTTTACTTCTACTCCTGCTCCGAGGCGGGGCAAAGAAACGGGATCACGATGAGGAACTGTACTTAATATTGATACGCCAGGAGCTGACACATCGACTGACGACTTGCCATAGTTGGAAAAGCCCGCTAGTCTCCCTTGATTATCAACCGCTGCTACCGTAAGGATATTTGCACTCTTGTAACTGGCTGGATAAGAAGGCATCGAATCAATATTGCGCCCATCATTTCCAGCGGCCGCAACAAATAACATTCCTGAATCAGCAATCGCCCGTTCTAATGCATCTCCCGCAGCGCCATCATCACCACCCCAACTATTGTTGGAAACTTTCACTCCCATACTCTGCGCATATTCAATAGCTTGAATGGCATCAAACGTTGACCCGCCATCGGGACCGAGAAATTTAAGCGGCATAATTTTAGCATTCGGCGCAATGCCGGCCACTCCTTGTGCATTATCCATGCTTGCTGCGATGGTGCCGGATACGTGCGTTCCATGTTCGTCCCCATCTTCTTCATCATAGACAGTATTATCATTATTAAAGAAGTCCCAGCCATGAATATCATCTACATACCCGTTGCCATCGTCATCGACATGAGGCTGGCCGTTCTTTTCCTTTTCATTCGTCCATATCTTATCAGCCAAATCTGGATGATCAATGTCTGTTCCTGTGTCAATCACAGCAACCACTGTTTCCTGCAAATGTTTATCCTTAATGAAATTCCAAGCTTCTGGCAGGTTAATATCCATGTCAGACTTGCCTGTCTGCCCTAAAATTGTCTGTCCTGTATTATTTAATCCCCATAACTCATTAGAATAAGAATCATTTGTGAATCCCGCTGCCGCATACTGATAGTTAGGCTGCACATGGGCAATCGACTTATCCTGGGTAAGTGTCTTCATTAGCCCTTTGGCCGTCTGTTTTTTTGCATCAAATGTAACGAGGGCTACATTCTTATTTTTAACCTTCTTATTTACTTTGAGGCCATGAGTCTTTAAGACACTTTCTGGCTTCATCCCTCTCTTAAACTGAACAATCAACTCTCCCGGAACGCTCTCTTGCTTTTTCTTCTCTCGATCCGGCAAAGATAAAGAATGCGCGTTTCCTTCTTTTAATTTATCCATTGCTGTGTTCTCTTCTTCTGCTTTGACCGGACTGGCGCCTACAGAAAATGCAGAAAACAAAAGTACCCCTGCTAATGCCGCTGAATATACGTTTTTCACTGCCTTTCCTCTCTTTCAATTAGGAATAAAAGCTTTAAAGTTACTTATATATCGGCATATATATCTATTACTTTTAGCATTAGTTTCTTTTTTATTTAACAAGTATTTCGACAAATATATAAAAGAATGGTCAGCAATAAATAAAAACAGAGAGCTGATAAACAGCTCTCTCTTTTTAAACTCCTATTTAATTGTAAATTGCCCCTAATTGTTTAGTTTCACTCGAATACGAATATAGTTATGAATGTAAAAATTCATATAACTTGGCCATTATATATAAAAAGCTTCTTGAAGAAAATCGCTTCAGTAGACAAGATTACTGTAGAAGAGAGTTATGGTACCCGTACTATAATTTTAGCAGTAAACTCTAGAAAGTGTTGACCAAAACTGCAATCCTGATCTAGAATTGGCAACTATACATGAGGACCGCTTTAGTACTGGTTATCACAGCTAAGCCTCCCCTTCTTATTTGAACTTATTAGAGGATAAGGAGCTTTTCTCTGTATCTTGAAAAGCGCTCTATGTCCCTTGAAATAAAGCAGGTAGAGAAAAAGTTACTTTTTCTCTACCTGCTTTGAATTAATAAACGGATACGGCTAAATAACAATCTTACTTTTCTTAGCTTTTTCCATAAATTTATCACTAGACTTATTGAAGAATTTCTTTAATCCTATCCCCATGATCAAGGCAATGATAAAGTAAACCACTAGATAAATAATTTGCTTCCACGCAAATCCCCATATGATTCCTCCCACTGCCTCTCTTAAAAGGGCAATCGCATGTGTAAATGGCAAGAAGGAATGAATATGTTGAAAGAACGGCGGGGCCATTTGAACAGGGAAAGTTCCTCCTGATCCACCAAGCTGCATAACCATTAAAACAATAGCTAATACTTTCCCTGTGTTCCCGAATACAGAAACTAACGTGTATACAATTGTGACAAAGACTGCGCTTATCATAATGCCAAACAAGACATACAGAAATTTATCTACTACATAGGTGTGCATAATAAACAAATTTCCGGTTGTTACAATGAGGGCTTGTGTAATACCAATCCCCACAAAAGTCAATAATCTGCCAAGGTAAGTTTCGTAACTCTTAAATTCTGCCTTTTCGTCGATATCTACTTTTAACGACGAAACGAGAAGTAAAGCACCTACCCATAATGATAATACGCTATAAAAAGGATTCATTGCCGAACCATAGTTCGGGATTGGATAAAGTTTATGCTCATCTAATAATACAGGTTTTGCAAGGAAATTACTTACCCCTGACGGATCCTTTTTCAAAATATCAATTAATTGGTCTAAGTCTCCCTCTTCCTCTAACTTCCGAATCTTTTGAGCGATATCGCTGACTGTATCTTTTGCTTTAGGAAAATATTTATTGGCTAATTCAAGCTTTTCTTTTCCCTCATCTACCCCCTTAGATGCTTTTTCAAGTATGGTACGAACTTTAGGAATTTTTTTGTTTACTTCATCTAAAACATCAGATACATCATATAAAGCGCTTGTTGCATCTCTTGTTATAGCTTTATATTTTCTAGAAAGATCACCACTAATAAATTGGATCATATCTTCTATCGAACTATCGATTTTTCTTGATAATCGATTTACATCTTCTAATTTATCTTTACCTGTTGATTTGGCCTCTTTAATGCGGGCAATTACCTGATCAATAGACGTTTTTGTATTTTTGAGATTATCCTGTATGGTTTTAATTCGTTCAATTTCCTCTGTAACAGTATTTGAGTCAATAAAATCTTGAACATTTTGCAATCCATTTTGAATAGAATCAATAGAAGTTAATCCGCGATCGACTCGACCGACCATTCTCTCTAAAACAGCGATGGTTTTCTCAGGATTTTCAGCCGTTTCTAACAAATTTGCTAATTTATTGTCTACGGTGGTTTGCGAATTTTGAAGTTGATTGAACTTTTCTCGCATATTTTTGTCTATTTTTTGCAATTCTGACACTGCCTGATCCAATGCATTTTTGCTGTTCACATCATACTTTTTAATTGCTTCATCTATACGCGCCTGCGTTGTTTTCAAACTTTCCTCAAGTTGAGTTAATATTGTCAGACTTGGGCTTTCTCCCTTTTCTGCCATCTCTAAAGCCTTATCAACAATTTGTTGAGCTTTCTGAAGTTGACTTTGTAAGGATTTGAAGTTTTCTTCTAATCCAGCTATCCGTTCACTGTTCGTAATGTCACTGGCAATTCCTAACAAGTTAACTATTTTATTTACTCTTTCTAAATTACTCTCAATCAAAGAAGAAGTGTTTTCAAGCTCTTGTTTTACTAATTCAGGGTCGATTTTCTCTCTGTTTTCTTTTAGTTTTTGCACTGCATTTAAGGCTGAATTATTTATCTTGCTAGCACGCTCCATAATATCGGCCATTCCAGTAGAAAGTTCGTTTAACTCTTTAATAAGTGTTTGCACTCGCGGATAAAGCGTTGTATCGTAGTTTTCACTTAATGTATCTAAATTATCGGCTAGCTTGTCAGAAAGACTTTGAGTTTGCTTGATTATATCCACAGCAGGGTTATTTCCTGACTTTAAATCTTTAATCATTTGTTGAAGATTAAGTTTTAATTGTTTTAAGTCCTCCTCATTTTGTTCCAACGATTTTTGTAAATCTTTTATTTTTGAAGAATTTTTGAGACTTTGATCTTGTTCTTTTAAATATTTATATATATCCTCCAAACGATTAGATGCTTCATCTAATTTATTTTGTTTTTCTCGGAGAGAACTAATGAGTTGGTCTAGATCCTCACCTTTTTCCGATAAGTCATTTGTAAATTGAGGAACTTTCCTAAACGCTTTTTGAGTACTGCGTAAATTAGTGGTAATGGCATCAATAGTCTCATTTACTGTCTCTTCATTGTCTTCCAGCTTTGTAATTAATTGCTTGTTCAGTCTCTGTGCTTTATCATGTATATCATCCATTCGCTCGAGTGACTCTCCCGATTTGTCAACCGCGGCATCAGCCAAATCTAAATCACGCCCTGCAAGTTGTAATTTAGAATAAATGTCTGGCATATCCTCTTCTAAACGAAAGATGGCATTTCTGACTTTTTCAATATTGTCCTGATTACTTTCTAGTTCAATCCCAAGTGAATTAAAAACCGTCATAATTGTTTTATTTGCTTCTTTAATAAAATTGCTTTGAATATTTTCAACTACGGCAGAGGCACCTGATTTTGTTACTTTAGGAGAAATTGCATTGACTTTTTCATTGATGTAGTATTCAATCTTCGGTTTTTCAATGTCATCTGTCGTTACACTGATCAATTTCTTGGAAAAATCTTTTGGAATGATAATAGCAGCATAGTAATCTCCATGCTTCACGCCTTTAACGGCTTCATCCTTAGAAACGAATTTCCAACCTAAATTTTTATTCTTTGTTAAAGAAACTATCACTTCATCTCCAATATTGAATTCCTTATCCTGAATTTTCGCTCCTTTATCTAAACTTACAACAGCAATGGGCACACCCTTTGTATTTGAGTAAGGATCCCAAGAGGCAGCGATATTAAGCCAAGCGTAAAGAGAAGGCAAAAAAGCAACGGCAGCGATAACAATCAACGCCGCCGGGTTTTTAACAATATTTCTAAAGTCTGTTTTAACGATATAGAAAATATTCTTCATATATAAACCTCATTTCAATAACATTTCTCTATAGCAATCTATGAGCTATCAATAGCCTTTAATGGCTGAGTGAAATAGCGCTAGATCCATTTCGATGATGGCTTAAAGCTCTTTTTCTAACATCTCTCACTCTCCTAATACTCTTTTCCATCGCCTCAGAAAAACCCACATATGAAAAAACTAGACCCAATTCTGCATTAGCCATTGGATTGTTCTAAATAAGAGAAAAACTATATACTCTTTTTACGAATAGACGTTCTGTAAATATGGATAGCGCTAGTAACGCTTTGTTCAAACAAATCATTTCTTGTATAAATGAATCGGCTAAGGAATTCTTTACTAGAACATTCTTTTGACAAGTGGCCTCATCACAAAAAAACGTTAAAAAATGAGCTTATAGCTGTAAACCTGCCTAATGGTAAAAAGCATTAAGCCGATAGATAAAACGCATCAATTATGTAAAAAAGTTCATTAATCGTCCCATGCTGATAAATAAACGTTAAAAAGAAAGCTTTTGTCACTTTCGTGCTATTAGACGATTCCTCTTCTCGTTCATAATCTATATTAAAAAAACATTTCAGAAATACCTTCATTAAAACAATATGAAAATCACCTTAATCAACCTGTTGTAAATCTATGCCATTTACTTAGCGCTCTTATCATTCTATAATAAATCAATTAAAGAAACTAGTAAACCATCTTTAGGCTTTCGGAGGAGTGCCCTTATAGATTCAGTTATAAGGGTAATTAATAAGACGCCATTTATTTTGAATAGCTAGGTTATAAAAGCAAACTTTTATATTAGTATAGAGTTGATGCATTCACATATAAATCAATTCATGTCCGTTTGTTTTTTTAAAATCCTCCCAGAAAAGTCAACTTGTAAAAAGGATTATTTTAAAATAAAAAGATAGAATGGTCTCGTCCATTTCATCTAGACGGCAAGATGTTATATGCGCATAAAGGATATCCGCATTTACACATTCTATTATGGATATGTAAGAATGCCCTATTGGCAAGGCACTAGCCTACCCCTTCTCATAGGACTTCAAACGTTCTGTTCCTTCTTTATTTGTTGAATGAATTAGCTTATATGACAGCTATCAACTCCATTTGGTTGATTCTTTGTATCCAAACAATCTATCCACATATCACAAAATAACGACAATCCCCTTCATTATCTTTAAACTCACGATATTCGCTTGTTTGACCGGTATTCTTTTCTCTCTTTCCTTTATACTCAGCCACTCTATTTGTTCTATTTCCCGTTCTTCTATATGTTCATTCCTATTTTTTCTAAATATAGAAATAACCCTCACTCTACAATGGAGTCAGGGCATATATGATTAGTTCGTAATTGTCATATCTATTTAACTTTTTTATTGGTTCTGTTATATTTAATTGTTGATTTTCACTGCAGGAGAACGCTTTCCGTTACAATCAACGATTAAAAAAACAACATTTACCTTTAACAGAGCCTTTTTATTAAAGCGGTTTTTGAGCAAAAAAAACCTGTAAAGATCTCTTCTTCTCCGTCAGGAAGATGCCATCAACACATATTAGGCGATGGCAGTGATTCTCTTTCTACCCACAGAACTTATCAAACGTCTTTCGATACATTTCAAAAAGCAACAGACACTTCTCCTCAACTTTGAGATATTTCATTGAGAATTCCTATAATATAATCTGATGCTTGTTCACGTTGCTCCAAATCTTGTACCGCATAATTTGAATTATGTGTGTAAATTAATTTAGCAGAGGAATAGTCCTTTTGTTTGAAGGTCTTACTAGTAAAGATAACGTCAAATACATTTCTCGCATCATTTTTAGCTAAAGCAATGGTAGATCCTGTGCCAAATGCATTTCTCTCTGTACCAATAACATTAAATTGTTTGGCTACCTCTGCAGCTGTTCCTGCTTTAGCATATACAGCTTCACTGTAAGTAATTTCAAGTGCTCCTGATGCCAAATCTATTACTTTTGCACCGATAATGATGGGAGCAGCATAATCGTATACGTTTGTATCGTTAACTGCCACTTTATACTCCATTCCTTCATTTTCAATCCCATTTACATCTTTAAGTGTATCTGCCCCGATTGATACTATGAGTTCTCCGCTTTCGACAGCACCCGTTTGGAATTTAACCGAATCAGAGGTCGGGGTAATCGTTAATGTATCTTCATTGACTACATACTTCAGCAAGCTTGAACCTGTTAATGTGGCTGATTGGAAACGCCCGCCTATAGATTTTATAAACCCTTCCACTTTAAGATTAGACTCATCTAACCCGGACGCTACAATCTTTTCATCAAATTGAACTGTCACTTTTTCAGCGGAATGTAATATTACCTTTTTTATTTTTGGGGCTTCTATATCAACCCCTTTAACAATCGTTTGTAAATCAGCTTGATTCGTTTTTCTATTAAAATCAGCTACAGGGGCAGTTGATTTCGTTACACCTCTTTCGATAAGAACCCGGTAGGATTTTTTAATATCTGGGATAAACTTAGTAGCAATATCTGTATGGTCCCTTGCAAAAGCACTAGCGACATCTTTAATTACTAGTGTTTTACCAGTAGGGTCTCCACCGTAAACGCTGACTGCAGTTCCACCCGCAATTAGGTATCTTTCTCCGTAACCGTCGATATTAATGTCCCCTGCCTCAACGTCTTCAATAGCCACTGGCTGATCAAATGTCAAACGTAAATCCGCCTTTTCTTTGTTATCCACCTGTTGGATAAATTCAGCATTCACGATCGTAGCTGCCTCGTTTTCAGCCGCCATGGCTTTTATGTTACGAATCTCATCATTTACAGCATTACGAAATCTATCATTAACCGCCACTCCAGATGGTAAAGAAATCGTATAAGTCAATCCCTCATCAAAGGTGTCTTCTTCATTTGTCGTTATTACTAAACTGTCACCTGAGAAACTGACTTTACTCACGTCCATAGTTGTACCGTTGGCTCTTTGAATCGTAAAAAGATATACATTTACCAAAACTGAATCAGAAAGGTCCTGATCAAACGCAACCGTTATTTCATTTGTCCCTGTTACACGCGCCAGTTCTACTTTAGGCTTCGCTTTAGAAATTGTAGGGGTATTGAATGTTGTAACAAGTTGAGAAGGAGGCAATGCAGAGCCGTTATCCGCTTCTAAATTGGGATTCATTTTGATTTTATATGTTGTACCAGCTTGCAATACGCCTGGATTAATTTTGAACTTAACCGCTGATTTTGTCGTTGCATCTACCCATGCGCTCTCTCCAAGTACACCATTTACTTTTACGCCATAAGCATCGAACACTTCATAATTTGCTATATTTCTTGCCTCTTCATCCATCTTTTGATCGAATTTCACGACCACATCATTTCCATCTACCTTTACTTCGGGCAGTTCCAGGCCTTTTAAAAGAACAGTCGGATCAGATTTCACCTTCACATTTACAATTAGTAAGTCTTCCTTGTATTCGCTGACTACGGCTACTGTGTATGCTTTGCCTTCCACTAGCTCCTGTTCACGTTGATTCAGCTTATTGGGTTTTAAAATAACAGTGGTCGTCTTTTTGTTCTCACTAAAACTGATCATTTCAGAAACGAAGTTGGCTGTTCTGGCTGATTCCGTCACATCAAATGCAACTATCTGATTTCCAGCCTTTTCAATGTAAGCAGCCAGCTCTGCATCAACCGCTTCATCAAAAGTGACTTCAATTTGTCTTCCATTGATCGCCTTTACTGATTTAATTGCAGGAAGAAGGGCTTCCTCTTTAATCTGAGTGGCTCTATATAAGAAAATAGCAAAGTCACCACGTGTCGCATAATCCTGTGTCCCAAATGTGGTTTCCGATGTTCCCTTTGTAATTCCATACTTTACTAAAGCCTTCACCGCATGTATGTATTGGCCTCCGACGTCAGTAAAAACAAGTTCTGTATCATCCGCCTCTAACTTAAAGGCCTTTGTAAGCCATACAGCCAGTTCACCGCGTGTGATATAATCTTGAGAACCAAAAGTAGTTTCCGTTTTTCCATTGGTGATTCCCGCTGCTTTAAGAGCATTTACCTCTTTGATTGCACGAGCTGGGACATCAGTAAAACCGGAAGATGGGACAGATTCACTATCAAGTCCCAGTGTTTTCACAACAAATATAGCTGCGTCTACCCGTTTGATAGGTTCATAGGTTCCGAATGTTCCATCTGTTTTCCCTTTCATTCCTTTAGAAACCAAAAAATTGACTGCTTCTTCATATCTGCTTCCTACATCAGGAAAACTTGAAGCAAAGGCAGATAAAGATAGATGAGCTGATACGATCATAACTATAACAACACTTATAAAAAGTTTATAAACAAATTTTAGGAAAAGCACTATGTAAGAAAACCCTCCCATACTTTTCAAGTTTATCTTCATTTTATTTATCGTGAAAACAAATAACTTACAACATAAAGATCGTTAGAGATAAAATAGAATAAACAGAATTAGATGAAGCATATTATCCATTTTAATAATAAAAAACAGCATTTTTCCATGGTATATATATCCAGTGGCAAGGAATAATTATTTATCTTATAGCCTTTGTCAATCTAGACATGAAACTTGTCCTTTCCATCTTGCTTCATTGTTATTCTCCACTTTAGCCTAGTCATACACTATCCGATTATTCTTTACATTCATGCTTTTCGCTTAACAAAAAGACAGCAGGCCAAATGAATAGCCCACTGCCTTATTAATTTTCAAATATATGAAGGTTACCTGACACCCTATCTTTGTTTTCTTCATAGAAACTGTAACACTTTCTTCTGCACACAGGAAATCATCTTCTGCTTTTCTAAAATCAATACAAACATTATATCCGTTACCGGTGTTAAGTCTCCTAATATTTGTCTTGAAGCTTGCCCTAAGTCTTCATTATGCTTAACATTTGCAAAAAGTCGGATATCGTTATAACCCTCACTATCATTCCAACTTGCAGTAACTGAATTTGTTGTGGTCTCAGTGGGCAATCCGACTAATATAACTGGAGGTCCACCAGTTTGTAAAAAGCACAGATAGCTTCTCCATCGTCTATAAATCTCCAAAACTTTCATGTTGAAAATAAAACCATCGCATGGAGCTTATCATCAGTAAGAGTTTACTTACTCTAAAATAATTTTATAAAAAAAGAGCAATCATAAAAGTATGATTGCTCTTTTAAAGCCTTTTATTCAAGAAACGAATTTTAGTAAAATAATTTTCTTATAGAACTGCCACTGACTGGGTCTCTACGCTCCTACATGCTTTCCTCTTCTTATATGTTACCATACAAGTCCAAACGGCATGTGATCTTCACTACTATGAACCCGAAGCCATCTTACTAGTGTCAATGGTGCTAACACACCTCTTCTAATAAGATTTCAAACGTTCCATTATATGCATCCCTTATTTTAACGACCTTAGGCCTCCACAGCCCAATATGAATCCAAATGGTTTAACAGTCAATTGTGCCATTCGCAATTCGATTATTTCAAATCGAGCGTACGTTGTTGAGCTGATAGCGCAAATAATTGGCAACAACGTCAGTTCATATCACTTAAAGTGGATTCGTTATCCTAGCCATAGTCAGCTTTTAAAGAACCCCTCCTTAGGACTTTCACCTAAGTACGTCTTCACCTGACTTCATCCCTTTGAGCTGTTAGTCTCGCACTGGATGCAGGAGGATTAGGCACATGAAGTTGATTGTTATCATGGGACGGAATTACACCGTTCAAATACATATAATAGTTAGAAAAAGCTGCCAATTAAGGCAGCTCTCTTCCATTCGTTTCACAGATAATAATCTGCTTATCAAATAACGTTTCGTTTATTTTTATTACTCAGCTTTTTTAACACCAGTAATTGTTTGTGTTACTGCTTCATTTCCTTTGTCATCTTGAACAAGGACATTTGTGTTTTTAGTGTAATTTACTTTTACTTTAGAAAGATCTAAGTCTGTTTTGAAAGTATCAGCTTCATTAAATGTTACTTCAATTACCTCAGTACCTGCACCTGAAACTGATTTTCCGTAAGCAGCTTTGCTTGCGTTAGCTACAGTGAATTGTGCAGCTTGTTTCACTGCGTCGTCCCCTTTGAAGACAACAGCTTCACTAAACGTAACATTTAAACCGTCAGCAGCTGCTTTTTGAGCACCAATAATTACTGGGTTTGCACGATCAATAATATCTTTGTCTTCTAAGCTTGTAGATAAAAGTTCAGTATTTTCAACATTGCTTACTTTGCCTTTAATAGAGTCTGCAGCAATTGTTACTAAGTCATCAACAGCACCTGTTGCAAATTTCACTTTGCTGCTAGCCGGTTTAAGTGTTAATTTATTTCCACTTACGCTGAATTTAACTTGTGAATCGCCTTGTAACGTTGCATTAGTTGCAAAGTTACCATTGTCATATAATTCAAAGCCTTTTACTTTGATGTCAGATGCTCTTAAGTTGCTTGCATTAATATCTTCTTTGAACTCGACAACAATTTCATCAGCAGAATTCATACGGATTTTATCAAATTCAGGTGCAGAAATACTTACACCACCAACAGTAGCTTTAAGTTTCTCTTGATTTGTTTTAGCATTTGCACCAGCATCTGTTTTAACAACGCCAGCAGCTAATTCAACCGTGTATGTTGCACCATCTTCAGGAGTGAATGCATCGCCACCAGTGATTGCAAATTTAGATTTTACATCCTTAATAATTACTGTTTTACCGGAAGTATCTCCAGGGTAAATTTCTGCCTCTAAAGCTCCAGTGATTGCATAAGTATCGCCACCGTCTTTAATAACGATTTGATCACCTGTTGCTTCATTTAACTTCTCAACATCTACGCGTTGGTTAAATGTTAAAAGAAGATCTGCTTGGGCTTTGTTATCTACTTGTTGTTGCAACTTAGCAGATACTGATGTTACTTCAATGTCTTTTTGAGCTTGCGCTTTAAGACCTGTTACCTCTTTGTTAGAAGCGTTAGCGAAGTAAGCATTCTCTACTCCATTAGCCGGAAGGTCAATTGTATACGTTAAGTCAGTGTCTAAAGCATTGTCAGCAAAGCTAAGAACAATTTCTTTAGCATTAGTACCAGCTGCTACACCAGTTACCTCTACAGTTTGTCCACTTGGTTTCTTCACTGTAATTTGTTTTGCATTAAAGTGATTATCTGCTGCTAAGTCCTTATCAAAAGTAACAACGATTGTATTATCAACTACACGTGCCACTTTTGCAACAGGTTGTGCTGCTGTGATAGAAGGTGTTTTAACAGTGATTGTCCGTTGGCTGTCAGAAAGTGTTTTTCCAGCATCAGTTTCAACAGCTTCAGCTACTTTAATTTTATATGTCTTACCTGCTAAAAGACCTTTGTCCTTAGCAAGCTTGAACTCAACTGATTTTTTCTCAGTTGCATCTACCCATTTACCGTTACCAGCTTCTACAAACTCGGAAAGAGCACCGATTTCTTTGTCATTTTCATATACTGTATAGTTTCCAACCGTTTGAGCTGAATCAGCCATTTTTGTTTTGAAATCAAGAACAATTTTATCTTGATCAGCATTTACTGAGAAATCAGGAGCTTCCGCACCTTTTTTAAGTACTTGAGGACCGAATTTTTGCACGATTGAAGAAACCGTGTTGTCATCTCCATCCATCAAAGCAACTGTGTAAGATACATCTGCCTCAAGTTGGCGTGTTGTTGGCTCCTTGTCATAAGTCTCAGCCAAAATAACATCTGCTTTTGTGCGGTCAGCATTAAAGCTGATTGTGCTTGATTTGATAACATCCGCACTGTTTGCTGTTTGTCCGCCATGGAATACAACAAAGCGTTCGCCGCTTTTTTCGATTTCCGTTGCAAGATCTTCATCAACTGCTTTTGCAAATGTTACTTCAAGTTTTGTGTCGTTGATTGCTTCAACTTTTGCCACACCTGGTTGAGGTGTTTCATCCATTGTTTCTAATTTGTAAAGGAAGATTGCAAATTCACCGCGCTTGATCGGATCTTGCGTGCCGAATTTAGAATCTGTTTTACCAGAAGTGATTTTTTTATCTACAAGCGCTGCTACCGCATCTTTGTATCGGTCAGATACATCTGTGAAATTAACGTTCTTAGCATCGCCTTTAATTTTGTAAGCATTCGCAAACATTAACGCTGCTTCACCACGGGTGATTTCGTCGTTTGCTCCAAAGCGAGTGTCAGTTTTACCATTAACAATACCAGCTTCTTTAAGAGCATTTACTTCTTTCACACCACGACTTGGCACGTCTGTGAAGTTAGAAGCTTTTGCATTATCAATTTGTTGTTGTGTAAGAACTGCTTTCGCTAAAATGATTGCGAAGTCAACACGCTTGATTTGTTGATCAACACCGAATTGTGTTTCGTTAATACCTTTTGTAAGGTTATTTTTCACTAAGTAGTCCACTGCTTCTTTGTAACGTAAACCTACATCAGTGAAATCTTGTGCTGCAAACGCAGGTGTTACTGCAGATGCTACCATAGTAGCTGTCGCCGCAGTAGCAACAAATTTACGATAAGACTTTGGTTGGTAAGCCATGTAATAGTTCCTCCTGTTTTGTAAAGTATTCTTTAAATTTATGAAACCAACTAGCCATAAAACCAGTTGTTCATTACATCGGTTGATGTCGAGAAATCTTTAGTCCCAACTTAACAATATTACGTAATTTACGTAATGTTTGTATTGGTTGGAAGATTTAAACTCAAAATCTATTCTACCAAAGTGCTGTTGTTTTTCAACCGTTTTTTTGCTATTTCCATATTTTAATAAAATTGTTACATTTGATATAAATATGAAAATAACTCGCCTGTTTTTGGCGATTCTTGTAGATAAAATTATAATTTGTGGTATGAAAAACCATAGCTTTCTCATTATATACCAATTAAGCAGGAAATTGAAAGGATTTTTACCAATAATTTTGTCTCTTTTCTGTTACAGTTGTAGAAAACTTGGAAAGGAAAGCGTTTTTTTGGCGCTATCTTTCTTAAAAAATCACAGAAAAAAACCTGAAAGGATGTCTTTCAGGTTACGTTTATTTCACTTTTGCTGGGCTGCTAGCTTTGTATACAATGCCCGGGTTTGCTGTTCAAGCTGCTCTAAGGAGTAATGGCGGGACGCATATTGATATAATATTTCACCCATTGCCGCGAGCTGTCCTTCCTCCTGGCGGCTCATTGCCTGGCCCAGGGCCTCGGCATAGGCCGATGGGTCCTCTACCGGCACGATCCAGCCCGTCTTCCCTTCCTCAACTAGTTCTTTCACCCCACCGACATCCGTCGTCACAATCGGCACGTGCTGATTGGCTGCTTCCAGAAGAGCGAGCGGAAAGCTTTCACTGTAGGAAGCAAGCAGCGCCAGGTTGGAGGCGGCGTAGATTTGATCCACGTCGGAACGAAAGCCGAGAAAGTGGACATGGCTATTCAGCTGTCGCTTCTCCACTTCCTGCTCCAGTTCTTGTTTGATCGGTCCGTCCCCTACGAGCAGCAGGTGCGGGCGCTTGTCTGCTTCCATCTTCTGCATTGCGTCAAAGACAACGGTGTGGCCCTTGATCGGGTGAAGGCGGGCAACCATTGTCATGACGAAGTCTTCATCGGTCAGCCCCCATTCGGTACGCGGAAGCGGCGGGGCCGTTTCTTTCGTAAAATGGATGCCATTGTAAACGGTGTGGATTTTATGACCGTCGATGCCCAGCTTCATCAGGTTCTGCTTAAATCGCTCGGATACGGCAAAGTAGCTGTCCATTCTCTTGACCGCATACATGCTGAGCGCTGTGAAAACCTTCCCCTTTACTCCGGACTTCACAAAATCAAGGGACGGGTCGCTATGGACGGTCGTCACCCAGCGGATGCCGGTTTTCTTTTTTAAGTAAATGCCGAACAGGTTGGCGCGTGGGCCGTGTGTATGTAAAATTGTGAACTTCTCTGATTGAATGAAGTGGACGAGCTTTTTCAAAATGGAGAGATCGTAACGAGAGCTCTGGGTAAACACTTCCGTACGGATGCCCTTCGCTCTCGCCTCCTCCGCAAACGAGCCCTCCTGCATGAGCGCCAGAACCGCTTCCTCTTGAGCGAATTGCTCCAGCAGCGTAATGACATGCTTGCGCGAGCCGCCTGTTTCGGCTCCTGTAATAAGATGGAGTACTTTCATGACATGCCTCCTTAAAAAAAGTGCCTGGCCTCTGGAGAGATGCCGGGCACTTTGTATTATTTTTGAAATAAAATTTTGAGCAAAAACTGCGGCAGCGCCATTTGACGCTTGAGCCGCTTCGGCTCTTTCATGAGACGATACAGCCACTCCAGGCCAAATTTACGGTAAAAAGCCGGTGCCCGCTTGACCTTGCCGGAATAGACATCGAAGCTGCCGCCGACGCCCTGGAAGACCTTCACGTTTGGCAGCTTCGGCATGTTCTCTTTAATCCATAGCTCCTGGCGCGGACTGCCGAGTGCAACGAATAACAGAGCTGCGCCGGATTCACGGATTTGCTTCACGAGAGCTTCCTGGTCCTGTACGTAGCCATTGGCATAGCCAGCTACACGCAAGGAAGGAATTTTCTCTTCCAGCTTTTCTTTCGCTGTCCGAACGACCTCTTCCTTTGCCCCGTAAAAAAAGACACTATGCCCTTCATCGGCGGCAAATTGGAGAAGGCGCCCCATCATATCCACACCAGTCACCCGCTCACGCAGCTGGCCCTTTTTCAGCTTGGAAGCGATGATCATGCCGATCCCGTCAGCAATCTGGTAGGTGGAATTGTTAATCAATTCTTTAACGAGCGGGTCGCGGCCGGCGGTCATCACCTTTTCTGGATTTACCGCAATGACCGTAGACTGCTCCCCGTTGGCTATTCTCTTTTTCAAATCAGCGATAATCTGCTCATACGTGTAGGGCGAGACAGACACGCCTAAATATTGTTCTTTTTCCATTCCAGACATCCTCAGCTATTGATTGGCTTAACCGCAATGGCTTGCAGGCCAGTCACGTCACCGATGCGATAGACCGTAAGCCCTTCTTCCTGCTCCAGGTTCGTGCAGTTCTTCGTATCGAAGACAACCGCCGTTTCCATTTCGGACAGCAGGACGTTTTTGTCCATCTGTTTGAATTCATTGTGATCCGTTAATACGACGAGCAGATTCGCCCCTTTCACCGCTTCTTCGAAGGAAACGAGCGGGAACGGCACTTGTTCTTCTCTAACGTGCGGATCATGAACGCGCACATCATAGCGCGGGTTGGCCAGCACTTTTTCCACGATTTCGATCGCCGGGCTTTCGCGCACATCATCAATATTGCCTTTGTACGTTAAGCCGAACAGCGCAATTTTTGGCTCCTTCAATTCAGATGTCAGCTTGATGATCTGCTCGATCACAAAGTCCGGCATCGAATTATTAATATCGCGGGAAAGCTGGATCATCAGCGCTTCTTCTGGTGCTTTTTCCACGATAAAATACGGGTCAACAGCAAGACAGTGGCCGCCGACGCCTGGTCCCGGCTGGTGAATATTCACGCGCGGATGCTTATTGGCAAGCTCAATGACTTTATGGGCATCGACACCGAGGCGGGCCGAAATCTTCGCCAATTCATTAGCAAGCGCAATGTTCACATCACGGAATGTATTTTCCATCAGCTTTGACATTTCCGCTGTCACCGCTTCTGTTTCAATGACATCGCCTGTGACGATTTGACGGTACACATTCGCTGCCTTTGTTGCGGCTTCCGGTGTAAGGCCGCCGACGATGCGTGTATTCTCCACCAGCTCAATTAAAATACGGCCCGGCAATACGCGTTCCGGACAGTGGGCAATCGCCACATCTTCTTTCGGGTTAAAACCGGCCGCTTCGATGATCGGCGCTACTACATCATCCATGGTGCGCGGCGGAATCGTGGATTCGACGATAACGACGTTCCCTTTTTTCAAGTAAGGAACCACGGCTTCTGTCGCACTCCGAACATAGTCCACGTTTGCCGTGCAGTCCTCATGAATCGGCGTCGGTACAGAAATAATGAAGGCATCTGCTTCCTCCGGTTCCAGAGAAGCACGCAGCTTGCCGGAGTCCACTACCTCTTTCACCACTTCTGGAAGGCCGACCTCCTCAATAATAATCTCACCTTTATTTAAACGCTCAACAACTTGTTTGTTGACGTCTACTCCTACGACCGAAAAACCGGCACGCGCAAAAACAGCCGCTGTCGGCAGACCAATATATCCTAATCCAATGACGCAAATTTTTTGCATGTGAAAAAATCCTTTCTAACAGAAGTTGTTCAAAACGGGCGGATTACTATGAATGGTTCCCCTGTATTCCTACAGCCATCGCTAATTGCTTGAATTTCTTTTCCTGCCGTTTTGAACGTCTATCCTATGCCAGTATAATTGAATTTCATTGCTTCCAATAGTATAGCAAATTCACTTTCAGCTTGCACTAATTTCATTGAATGTCCTTGCTATCAATGATAGAATGATCTGTAGCTTTTTAAGCATTTGATTTGAAGGAGGACATCCGTTTGAAGGTTGTGATTTCGGGATTTTATGGATTAGGCAATACTGGTGATGAAGCGATCCTGGAAGCGATTGTAGATAATTTACGAAATGAGATAAAAGACATAGATATTACTGTGTTTTCCTTGTCGCCAGAGCAGACGGCAAAAGAGCACAATGTCAAGACCGTCTACCGCGGCTGGCGCCATGATAACAAAGGAAAAATCCGGGCGCTGCGGCAAGCGGATCTATTGATCAGCGGCGGCGGCGGCTTGCTGCAGGATACATATCCGACGAAGTTTTTGTTCGGCCCGCTTCCTTATTATTTGCTTATCGCTTTTTTAGCAAAGCTGTGCGGAGCGAAGGTCATGTTCTTTTCACAGGGCATTGGACCCGTCACTTCGACATGGGGCAAAATTCTAATGAAAGTGTTCGCCAACCGTGCTGATTTCGTGACAGTGCGCGACCAGTACTCCAAAGATTACTTGCATAACCTCGGTGTGAAGCGGCCGGAAACGGTTGTAACAGCGGATATCGTTTTTGCTTTCCAAAAGAAGCCGGACGATTCTTGCTTGAAGAGCCTGCCGCTGAAGGGCCATGAAAAGCTTGTAGCCGTATCGACACGGCCTTGGTTTGAACACGATGATTATTATGGCAAGCTCGCTGAAGTGCTAGATGAACTCATTGCGACAGAAGGCATCACCCCGGTATTCGTGCCGATGGAAGGCCACCATGATGTGGATGCGTCCAAGCGCGTCATGCAGCTGATGACACGGGCAGATGACTGCTTCCTGCTCGGCGGAGACTTTACGCCGAACCAGTATTTGAATTTTATCGGCGAATGCGAAATGACGATTGGCCTGCGCCTGCATTCCTTGATCTTCTCGGCGCTTTCCCATGTGCCTCATATCGGCATCAGCTACGATAAAAAAGTGGAAAGCCTCTTAAAGCGCTCCGGCATGTGGGAATATTCTTTCCCTTTAGAAGCATTTGATCCGGCAAAAATGAAAGAAAATGCCCGTTACGTGCTTGCCAATCGCAGTGAGCTCAGTAAAGTGGTGGCCGGCAATGCAGCTGAAATGCGCAGAGAGGCCTTAGAAAATATTGAACTATTAAAGAAAAAATTTATGTGAAGCGAGGGTTTTTGATGAAGATTTTGCTTGCGACGGTCTACCATTATCCACATACAGGCGGCTTGTCGGTTCACGTGGCAACGCTGAAAGCCGGGTTAGAGGCGCGCGGCCATGAAGTGGATATTCTTTCTTTTTCTGATATACCCGAGTTTGAACAAAAAGCGAAGGTGCGCGGCCCGGGCTTTTTAATGAATAAACTATCTAAAGGAAAAGGCTTTGTGTACGGCTTGAAGGCACGGAAAAAAATGCTGCAAAAGCTGATGGAACAAGTGAAGCACAAAAATTACGACATCGTGAACGCCCAGGAAGTATATGCGACATTCGCAGCGCTCGATGCCGGGCTTCCAGTTGTATCCACAGTACACGGCTACCTAACATATGAGGCACTCAGTGCCGGCAACATTTTAAAGGATAGCCCGGAAGAACGCTTTTTAATGGAAGAAGAAGTAAAAGCTTACCGCAGTACGCGTGCGATCATTACAGTGGATACGCGCATTAAAGAATATGTAGAACGGGAGGCGGGCGTGACGGGTACCGCCATCCGCAATTTCATTAATGTAGACGACTTCCGCCCGGACACAGAAAACAAAGCGGCCTACCGCAAGAAGCACGGTGTATCCGACGACGCTCCTGTCTTTTTCGTGCCGCGGCGATTAACGAAGAAAAACGGCGTCATCTATCCGATTCTCTCCTTGCCGGCTGTATTGGAGAAGTACCCGAACGCCCAGTTGATCTACGCGGGAACCGGTGAAGCAATGGATGAAATGAAGCGCTTGATCGCTGAAAGAAAGATTGAAAACAATGTGACATTGCTCGGAGCGATTCCGCATGATGTCATTAAAGAGTATTACGCACTGGCAGATGTTATTTTAGTGCCGAGTGTTCACTCTGCCGGCGTGGAAGAAGCTACATCGATTTCCGCCCTGGAAGCCATGGGCTCCGGCCAGCCGCTTATCGCCTGTGCTGTCGGCGGCTTAAAGGAAATCGTCGATCATAACGTGGACGGCCTTCTCGTCGAGGAAAAAAATGTGGAAGAGTTATCCGCTGCTATGGTTGAGCTGCTGAATGACCCAGAAAAAGGACGACAGCTCGCTGAACGGGCCCGTGCGAAGATTGAAGCTGAATACTCGCACCTTGCAGCTGCTGAAAAATATGAACAAATTTACCTTGGAGCAAAATAATGAAACCCCCGCGCCGATTGGCCGCGGGGGGTTTTCTTTAGTTCGTCCCTTTTCTAATAAAAAGGAAGCATGTTGTATAGCCAGGCTTCCAGCTTTTGAACCTTCAGCGGGATGACCCGCTTTTTATGATCGTTTTTTACTCTTTTCCTATAGAAAGAGCTCCGAAAGATCTCTCTTCCGGAGCCTGATGTTTAAAAATTAATCGCTCGTGCTAATGTGCTAACCGTATGAATAGCCTCAAAATCAAGCCCCAGCTGGACAGCTGTCTGAGCAATTTCTGGACGGATGCCAGATAGAGTGGATTTGACTCCAATCAAATTTAGGGCCTCAATCAATTGGAACAGCTGGTAAGCCACCATCGTGTCGATCATGACCACACCAGAGATATCAATCAGCAGGTGACTCACTCGCAGCTTCGCACACTGCTTTAATGTATTTTCTAAAATAAACTTGGCTCGTTGCGTGTCAATGTCACCGACTAGCGGCAACAGAGCTGTTCCGCCTTTTAGCATAATGACCGGCGAGCTAAGTTCATTAATCATTTCTCGCTGAGCCTTAAGCATTTTTGATTGATACATATACGTTTCTTCAGTAAATTTGAGGATAACGTTATCAAACGCTTTGACGAACTTATCCTTCCACTGATCCACAAGCTCATCGCTGACATCCTCATTGTTTCTGGCGAATTCATGGATAAATTCCATATAGAGAAGGCGCACCCTCATAAACTCGCGGATAATAAAGTGAATCGGTGTATTGAGGTGTTCCTTGCTTCGGGATACTTCAAAAATCCAGTCATCAAACTTCTTATAAAAAACAGATTCCTCTTCAATGAGGAGATTGCACAAATATCCATGGAACTTAAAATTTTGTTCCTTTAACTCAGCAATCACATCAGGGTCATTGGAAGCGTACACACCGGATGGATCACTTTTATCTAGCGAATCATACCATTCTTCTGTCAGTTGTTTCGCCTTTCCTGTTAAGAAATCATACATTCTTTTATTTAATTCCACTCGTTTCCCCCCTAACCGGCATATTTCTCTATCGTTCATTATATATCAATTAAAAAGACGAAACCAAAGAAAAGTTTAAACAGGCCAAAAGAAAGAAATAGATAGAGTAACAACTGTAGGAGGGACTGTATGGAATTGTTAAAGGTAGACGGAAAAGTGAACGTGGGAAAACTAGCATCGAGTGTCCTATTGCCTGTGGTCGGCGGATCCATCGTCGGTTTTCTGGCGACAAGAAACGCCAAAAAAGAATATAAAAGCTTAAAAAAGCCAAGCTTTGCTCCTCCATCGTGGGTATTCCCAGCAGCCTGGACAGGGTTATACACAACGATGGGCATTGCGCGTTACCGGGCGTCAGCAAAGGTAGAACAGAAAGAGCGTCTTCTCTCCTACGATATCCAGCTCGGTCTGAACTTTCTCTGGTCGTTCTTGTTCTTTAAATGGGAACTGCGCGGGGCCGCTTTTGCAGAAATTGCACTGCTCCTCGGGATGATCACGTTAACCGCCTATGAGTTTTACCAATTGGACCACACTGCCGGAAATTTAATGATCCCTTATGCCGCCTGGGTCGCATTTGCCCTCAGCTTAAATTATTCTATGTGGAAAATGAACTAAAACGCCGCGCCATGCGGCGTTTTAGTTTGTCGACAAAAGGGGAGCGGAATAAGATCGTTCCAAACCCTGTTGGTTGGAATGGAAGGCGCAAAGACTCCTGCGGGATCAGCGGGACAGGTGAGACCCCGCAGGCACTTTCGCGGCGAGGAGGCTCACCGCCTGCCCCGCGGAAAGCGAAGCGCCTGGAACGAAAACCAACAGCCCGATTCACAAGCAAAATAAAAACGACTGCAGACAAACTCTCGAATTTCATTGAGTTTGTCTGCAGTCTGAAACGCCGCGCCATGCGGCTTTTTTTATGAACGGCCACCAGGAATGAAGATGCATTCTTTTGTTCATTATGAGCGAATCGATCTACTTGATGATCACAGCAGACGCTTAACTTCCCAGCTGATTTACGGTATTATTAAGTATTGGGTTTTTCATTCCTATTTTATATTGAGGTGGGTTTTGTGTCGTTGAAAAAGACGGCTCTCTGGCTTGGTTTGCTTGCGCTTGTTGTCAAGCTTTCCGGCTTTTTGAGAGAGAGTATTATTGCAAGGGAGTTTGGAGCCAGTCATTATACAGATGGATACTTGCTGGCATTTTCATTTATCACGCTTGTGATTGCTATGATTTCCGGCGGATTTAATAATGTGTTTTTGCCTATGTATGTCAAAAACCGGAAGGACGAGCCTGAGAAAACAGAACGAAACGCAAACGCGATCATGAACTTGACCGTTCTGCTCTTCCTTGTCATTTCTGTTGTCGGGTGGCTGCTGGCCCCTTACTTTGTGCCGGTCATCTATGGCAAAATGCCGCCGGCTACAGCTGAAATTGCCATTTCGGTTACCCGTTTCTTCTTCCTGTTTATGAGTGCGATCGCGCTCAACGGAATTCTCGATTCTTATTTGCAAGGACGGCGGATTTTTGTGCCTTCCCAAATCTCCAAGCTGTCCGCTACACTGATGGGCGCCATCTTTGCTTTGCTCTTTTCCGATCAGTGGGGCATTAACAGCCTGGCATACGGATTTATTTTCGGTACAGTTCTCGGTATTCTCATTCAGCTCTTCTTCCTTTGGAAAAAAGGCTGGCGCTGGCACCCTGCATTGAAAGTCGAGGAGCAATTTCAGCGGGCTTTTCTCGTATTGCTCGTTCCTTCTTTGCTTAATTCAGTAGTTGGCCAGATTAATATGTTTGTCAATAAATCGTTTGCTGTTAGTACCATTCCCGGGGCAGCCACTTATTTAAATAACGCGTCCCTGATTACGAGCATTCCGCACACGATTTACGGAACAACGATTGCGGTTATTATTTTTACCTTATTGTCTGAACAAGTCGATGAGCAGAAAAAATTCCAAAATACCTTTTTTATGGGCATGCAAGTTTCCCTGCTCACTTTAGCCCCTATCGCAGCCGGGTTGTTTTTAGTCGGACAGGAAGCCATTTCTTTCATCTTTGAGCGAGGAAAGTTTACCGCTCAGGATTCGTATAACACGTATCTCGCTCTCGTGTACTACTTGCCGACCATTGTTACTCAAGGACTTCAGTACATTGTGTCGAAATCAATGTATGCACGCGGGAAGACAAAAGTGGTTTTCCGGATTAGTGTCACGACCATCGCTTTGAACGCGCTTTTAAACTGGCTGTTCGTCGGTCCTTTCGGCTATCCTGGACTGGCGCTGACAGGATCGTTTGTCTCGATTTATTATTTAGTTGTCAGTACGATATTCGTATACAAAGACTTTGAGAAAAATGAAGCAGCACGGCTGCTCGGTCTCGTTGTTCGCGTACTGATTGTGACAGCCTTCATGGTCATTCCGCTATATCTATTAAAAATATTTACGCCGATTTCCCAATTGTATTCACTCTGGCAGCTCGCTATTATCGTTCCGCTCGGCGTGCTACTTTATATAGTCGGTCTCTTCCTCTTCTATAAGGAAGGATTTAATCAATTACTGAACCTTCTCAAGCGAAAAACACGTGCACAAGGCAGGTGAACAAAATGAAAGGTTGGATGTTGGCGGCCTTTGCCGTCATTCTCCTGCTAGCAGGCTGCTCGGAAGAAGACAACAGCAGCCAGGCTGCAGCGACGGTGACTGTGCCGCTCGGCGAGTTGAATCTCATTCTCGCTCAACATTTACCACTGCAAAATAAGAAAGAATCCAGCCTCTCTTCTTTTTATAAAGATGTGCTTTACACTTATAATTGGGGGGATCGCGGCCAGTTAAAGGTGAAGGTGCGCACGCTTAACAACGGGGATCGCTTCGTAATGATGCAGCTGAGGAATATGTCGAACGCACCGCTTTCCCTGGAGGCCAAGGTGAAAGACCCTCGAGCAGACGATTACTACTTTATCAATTGGCACCGGGAGATAAAAGCGCGAAAGCATGATCCAGTGATCGGCAACGATGTGACAACCCCTCCTTCCGGCCTGCTTCGTTACTCGGTGGATGGCGACTTTTTATATGAGGCAGTCGTCAGTAAACAATATCATTCAAGGACAAAAACACAGTTGTATGATAATGGGGAACAAAGCGTCGTGCGGGAACTGACAGCCGAAAAAGAAGCCCTTCAGCATGATGCATCTGGTTTCTCTTTTTCACTGGAAGCACCGCCGAAGCAAATGGCGGAGCAATGGTTCTTACTGGCGAAAGAACCTTTATTTAAAGCCGGGGATCACTTAAGCAGCTGGATTGACTTCCAGCATGTTCATTATAAAGAAGTAAATAACTGGTTCACCGTCAACGGGGCCATGAAAAAACTCCCGTGGTCGATTGAGCCTTTTACAAAAAAAGGCTATGGCCGCCACCTCGGTACGCTAATTGAAAAAGAAGCGATTGATCGCTATTTTAAATTCGGGGATCGCTATTTTTATGATTTGATGGTCCAATCAACAGCTAATTTACTCGAGTACCGCCAAGAGCAAAAAAGCTCAGTCTGGAAAACAGAATACACGAGCACTTGGCTGAAACAAAAGTACGATATTACTTCTTCTTATGTAGATACACGTCATAATGAATTAATCTCTTTATACTTATACCGGATCGGCAAAGAATTTGATGAAAAAGAACTAATGAAGGCTTTGCCAACTTATGCGGATTACTTGTTGAACTTAATTGCGATTAAGAATATTGTTCCTACTACAGAAGGCTATTTGCCTGCTGATTACTATTCGCCACACCAGGGCAAGCAATTTATCCATACATCGCTTAATCACGCACTCGGTGAAGCAAATATGTTTATCGACGCGTATAAAGCGACGGGCAATAAAAAATACTTGCTCGCTGCCCGTGAAATCCGTCTTGGCATTGAATCACTCGGCACGAAATGGATTCGGCCTAACGGAGATCTATGGTACCAGGTCAATCGTGATCTTACCTTTGATGGCAATGATTATGAGCAGCTGACGTTAGACGATCTTGAACGCCACGAGAAAAGGTGGCAGGCGCTCGGCGGTAACAAGAGCCCTGTTCTGCAAAAATTAATAAAAAGCAAACGAAAAGCCATCCGGTAATTTCCGGATGGCTTTCTTTGATGAGCGCCCCCTGTTTTTATGCACAAGGCTTTAGGCATACAAATCCCCCTCCAAAGTGATGGAGGGGGATGTCATTTATTTGGCAATTGGCAGCGGCGTCACGTATTGAGAGAACACATAAGCCTCTTTATAGCGCAATTCGTCAGAAATGATCTTTTGCCATCCAGAAGCAGGAGCACCGATCATAACGACCGGCATACCAGCTTCTCTATACTTGAATTGGATCGCACCGTTCGGAGTAGAACGAACGTTTAATCCTTCGACATTCGTTAAGCCAATTTGGTATTTTCCGAAGTCTTTTTTCCCTAAGGCTTGGTCGATACGATACATGTGGCCGGCAACTTTTCCGCCCCATGCAATATCAGATGCATATTTCACATTAATACCGACACCTTTATTCCCGGCGGCCGCACCGTTGGAAACACTTTGTTTCCAAGCTCCCACAGGGTTCGGCACAACATAGCGGTCATTCAGATAGCCATCGGCTAAATGGTTAACACTGGCTACTGGAGATGGGAACGACTTTCCTTCTTCTGGCTTGCTGTCGTAGACGGCAATGCCGAACAAGTTATTATTTACTTGTGCATGTCGGCTCATGCCGTAATCACTTTCATGAATGGCCATTGCCAAGACTAACAAGGCATTGATACGTTTTTCGGCTTCTACCTTCTTAAGCGTAGCGCCAAGGCCGATTAATTTGCTCTTTTTCGTTGCGTCCTTATATTTGGCAAGCCCTGTCGCTTGTCTTTCTGCTAGAGCTTTTTTGATATAGCTATCAAGCTGTGCAGCTGTATAGTTTGTCGTCGTACGGGCGGATAAAAATTGGAAATATTGATAAGCCGTACCGACTACCCGGCCTTGATCATTATAGAAAGTGGCATTGTCCCAGCTATAGTATTTCTGATTGGCATTCAGGAAGCTCGGTGCTTTTCCAGCCACATAAGATACAGGGCTTTTCGATCCAGGCTGATACATAAAATGCTGCAATTCCCCATTGCTCACCCGATAATAACTGCGGCCCGATGCTCCTTCAAAAGGAACAAGCGTGCTATCGCTGTGCTTCATGTAATAGTCTCTGCCTCCGAGCGACGCTTTTACATAGCTGTCGGTTGAAGTAATATATTTTAGTTCGGCTCCTTTGACAGCATAAGACCGAGCTGTAACGAAACCTGGTTCACTGTACAGGTTAACGGTTGCGCCGCTGTTTCCAGCAAACACCATGCCGCCATTTGTCGGCATATAGATGATTTTTTTATTCTTCAAGACCAACTCTTGTCCCCGTTGCTCCATCACTTGTTTAGCCGCAGCGAAGGTGCTGTACGAACCGGAAGCATAGGTCAGCTTGCCGCTCGCATCAATGGTCGCCACCTGATAAGCTCCCGTTGGGGATGGTGTTGGCTCTTCTTTCGGAGGGTCAGGCGTTGGAACAGGCGGTGGCGTTGGTTCCGGTGAAGGATCCGGCTCCGTGCTGCCCGATGTTTTCTTTGCTTCTAACAGGCGGTAAATAAAGGCGGCCGCATGATCGCGTCTCGCGTTTTCCATAGGATTAAACGTGGTCGCGGAATAGCCGCGAATAATATTCAACACATAGTTTTTGCCAATTGCTACTTTATGGGCGGAGCTTAAATCCTTAATATCGGTAAAAGGGGCCGCCGTGTATTTCACATCCATTTTTAAATAGTCCAACGCATTGCTGATCATTAAAGCCATGTCTTTTCTTGTAATTAAATCGTCTGGATGGAACCGTCCATCTGATCCACCGTTGACAATTTTCGCAGCTGCGGCCGCATTAATACCAGCGGAAAGCTTTAATGAAGGCGATACGTCTTTAAAGACCGATGGACCTGAAGGCAAGTCAAGTGCTCTCGTTAAAAATGTCGCAAACTCTGCCCTTGTTACGCTTTGATGCGGTCTGAAATCCCCGTCCTGATAACCTTGCATAATTCCCTGGTCAATCATTGCTTGTATTTCATCCTTCATGGCCGCTTGCGGGTTTAAAGGCGCGATAGCCGGGAATAATAAACTTAATGATATAGCTAAAGCAATCGCTTTTTTCTTTTTCAAAGTAATACTCCTTTCTAGGAACTAGTCTTTTGCACTCTCTTATTCTATCGGTCTCATTCAAGAATTTAATAGAATAAATGGATAATTTTTATAGAATGCTGATTAAAAAATAGCCCCGGAATAATTTCCAAGGCTATGATTCTTCTATTATTTTGCATTCATCGCATTATAGATAGCAGCTGAGAATGCCTCACGAGTTGCACGGTGATCGCCATAGTATTTTTCAGTTTTAAAGATACCTGTTTTATCGATCACGCTCATTGTCACAATTGGTTCATATGCCCAGTAACCGCTTTTGATTTCAGCGTATGGATTAGAGGCAGCAGCTGCATTGCCAAGCTTTAATTCAAAAGCTTTTTGGACAATAACGGCCATCTCTGTCCGGCTCATGTAAGCTTCTGGACGGAATGTTTTATCAGGGTAACCATTGATGATGCCAGCTTCACGAATAGCGGCAATGTCTACTGCAAAGCGGTTAGATTTCGGTACATCTTTGAAATGGCTCATAATTTCCGGCTTGCCCTTCAATACACGGTTGATAATCGCTGCGGCTTGTCCGCGTGTAACCGGCTCATCTGGTCTGAATGTATAATCATCAAATCCTTGGATGATATTTTGATCTGTCAACGTTGTAATGGCATCGTACGTAAGAGCTGTTTTTGGTACATCCTTGAAACCGTCAAAATACTCAACAACACGTTTTGAGCCCGCATATTTTGGACCCCAATAGTTATCATTTAAAGAAACTAAAGCAATTCCTTTACTAGAGGTTGCATTTAATACCATATTGTTTCCTGCATAAATACCAACGTGGGAAATCCCCGCTCTGTAAGTGTTTTTGAAGAAAACTAGATCTCCAGGTACTAACTCGCTCTTTGAAACAGCTGTACCGATTTTATATTGTTGATCTGTTGTTCTTGGAATAGAAATGCCAGCTGAGTGCTTATATACATATTGAGTGAAGCCGGAACAATCAAATCCTCTTGGCGTTGTTCCACCAAATACGTAAGGGACACCCATGAATTTCTTTCCGTACTCTACTAATGATGCTCCAATTGACGTTGCTGCTTGTGCTTCTGTATGTGAAAGTGCTGGTATGGCGACTGGTGCGGTTGTCATTAACATAAACGAAGCTAATCCACTTGCTACGATTTTTTTAAATTTACCCACTGTAAACCCCCTGCATAGTTTAAAAAGTTTTGTCTTTTTTTCCTGTTTTTTCTCACTGAGGCTATTGTAACAAATATAAGTCTGCTATTCTTTTACGTTTGCATTACATTCATATGTTCCTATGTAACTTGCAAAAACACTGGTTTTACAACGCTTCCAAACTCTCCATATTTAGGAATTCAACAAGTTTGCAGGAAAACGGCTATTTTTCAGCAAAATATACATATTTGCGTAACATTGAAATATTTATGTAATAAAACTGATTATTCAGTCGTTTAATTAGTGACTTCTTTTTAAGAGCGGATGTCTAATAAATGAATTGTATTCCCTCCCAACTGGAAAAGCTGCTTGTCGATGACAAGCAGCTTTTCTGAAGGATCTTCTTTATCTAAGTTGTTCATTTGTCGTCTTGGCCAGGAAGGCGGCAAAGCCAGCCCGATTAATGGCTGTAGATGGCCGGAATGTACCGTCTTCGAAGCCACTAATAATCTTCTTGGCGGCAAGGCCGTTAATATACTCATAACCCGTCACTTTTGAATTAATGTCTTTGAAAGGACCTGTTTGCTCGCCGGCAATATGATAGGCCTTTGCAATTAAAATGGCCATTTCTGCCCGGGTAACCGGCTCATTTGGTCGAAACGTGCCGTCCGGAAAACCGGAGATAATCTTTGCTTCAGCTAGTGACTCAATGTAGCCAGATGAGCTGACAGCAGCCGTCACATCTTTAAAGCGAGTATCCTTTTTGGTGCCGTCCAGCCCCAAGGCACCGCCAAGCAAAATGGCTGCCTCGCTTCGCAAAATAGAGCGCTCAGGCCGTATTTCTCCGTTCGAATATCCTTTCATCACACCTTCATGGTACAAATACGTAATAAAGCGGTTATACCATTTATCCAGCGCGACATCTTGTAACACGGGGGCTGGATTGTCGACCCGCAGGGAAAGAAATTCAGAGCTTTCCTTGCCATTCACAACTGGGTGGAAGTAATACTGTACAGAGCCTTTCGTGGCGTAATCCGTCAGCTCTGAGGCCGTTACTCCCTTACTTATCAGCGTATCAAAGCGATACACATTATAAGTAGTGAATCTAGCAGCGGCTGTGCTTGTGTCGATGGTGATTTTCCCCTTGCCATCTGTACTGTAAGGTAACGCGACAGCTGAATCGACTGCATTTTTGTCGGTCCGTGCAAGGCCGTAACCATAGAAGTCATCTTTGCCAGGTGCACCAAGATCTAATGCATTTTTCTGTAGCAACAGGCGAATATGTTTGTTCGTCATGTCCGGATATTTTTCTTTATACAAGGCAGCAAGGCCGACGACATAAGGCGAGGCCATCGAAGTGCCTGAAAGTGTCTTGTATCCGGTTGGCTCATTGGTTCTTATAGTAGTTGGATATGTACTATAAATCTTTTCGCCTGGTGCCGCCAGCTCTACTTCTTTGCCGATGGAAGCCAGTGCGCCGTGACTTTTATTCTCGTCCACTGAAGAAACAGCGATAACTTCTGGGAACTTAGCCGGGTATTGAACGGATGAAAGTTCACCGGTTAAAGGCTTTCCTTCATTTCCTGCAGCAGCGACAACAAGAATGCCGCTATCATAGGCGCGCTTGATCATGCGGTGAAGATATTCGTCCTCATAAGGTGACGTGATACTAATATTGATAATGTCCATTTTATTTTTAATGGCCCACTCCACTCCGGCCATCATCGTCGACGTGGTGCCCTCACCTAATTTATCGAGCACTTTCACTGAATAAATTTGAGCATTAGGTGCAATACCGACGACTCCAATGGAATTATCCTTTGCTGCAATAACGCCAGCGACATGAGTACCGTGCCCGTTATCGTCGTTATAAGAATTTTTACAGCCATCGATCCTCAGCACCGTCATCAGACAGGCTCCGCCGGCTACTTGAAGATCGGGGTGTTTCGTATCAACGCCTGAGTCGAGAATTCCGACTTTTACCCCTTTGCCAGTTAATGTACTAGGAACGCGCTTATCCGCCTCTATGGCCTTATAGCCCCATTCTACGCGCTGCGCACTTTTTTGTACTGGCTTGTCGTATTCGATCGAATGAATGCCCGGATAAAACTCTAGCAACTTCTTCTGAGCATCTGTTAATTCGACAGTCGCCGCTGGCAATTCGTTAAATACATAATTTACGTCCACCGTGTATTTTTCCAGCAGCTGTCGATCGACTTTCTCATTAAACAAAATAATAGCTCTCTTTTTCTCAAGCACGTTTGCATTTGCATCTGTAGGAAAAACATGAAGAAAGAGAAGCGCAGCAAACAATAGAAGAGAGTATTTTATCGTCTTACTCAAAGCGACCACCTCTCTTTTTGCAGAAATAAAATAAAGGAGACAGCAAGCTGTCTCCCCTAATTGTAACTTTTATTTTGATAGAATTCTATTTTATAAATTTCCTATTTTGCCACATCGTACAATGGATCAACTTGGTAACCTTTGGCTTTATAGTAGTCCAAAGTCCCGTAATAGATCGCTTTGGCAGCTGCGTTTCTCCAGTAATCAGAACGAAGCATATCGTTGTCCTTTTTCGTGTCAATGAAGCCAAGCTCCACCAAAACGGCAGGCATGGTATTTTCACGAATAACGTGGAAATTACCATTTTTCACGCCGCGGTTTGCTAAATTCCATGCCGCAACCATACGGGCTTGAATCTTGGATGCTAGCAGCTTGCTGTCTGTAACATTTGGATTCTTGTAAGCGGAATAATAATAAGTTTCTGATCCTGTACCGCCGCCGGCATTCGCATGAATGCTAATGAAAGTATTCGCACCGGCAGATTTTGCAAAGCTCACACGATCTCTTAATTCGACAAATTTGTCTGTCGAACGTGTCATTTTCACTTGGAAAGGTGTTTTCTTAAATAAATTGTTGAGCTTTAATCCTGTGTCAAGCACGACATTTTTTTCATAAATTCCAAATCCAGTAGCACCGGAATCATGTCCCCCATGGCCTGGATCAAGAACAATGACTTGCTTGGCAATACGCGGATCCACATTGCCGGCATTCGTTGCTTCAGCCGTGTTACGCAAATAAGAACCATGCACAAATCCTTCAAGAGAGCCATATTTAATGTAATTCCATGAACCCACTTTATAAGCGCTCTTCACTTGTTCATCCTGTTTAACTGCTCCCACTTTCGGATAAGCATCGCTTGGTCCTGTACGGACATTTAAGCTGTCTACGTTAATCCAGCGGGCATCTTTAAACGTCACTGTGTTGTCGACTAAACGGAATTGCGGATTAATAGCGCGCGCCAAAAAGACGGAGAAGTCCGCACGAATAATCAGTTCATCCGCACCAAAAGAGCCATCTGCTTTCCCTTGAGCAATGCCGCGAGATTTCAGGGCATTTGCTGCACCAGACAGCTTGTTGCCATACTCATATCCAAACGCTTTGCTAATCATTACCGCCATTTCACCGCGGGATACTTCTTGGTAAGGATGGAACGATTTGTCGCTGTACCCGGCAAGGATGCCTTTGTCAGCAGCAGATTGGATATAGCCTGAAGCAAACATTCCAGAACCGACATCTTTAAAAGAAGTTGGCCGTTTCGTACCATTCAGCTGAAGCGCACGTCCGATCAGCGTAGCCGCCTCTGCTCGAGTCATCCGTTTATTCGGACTGAACTGAGTAGCCGAAGCCCCTTGAGCAATTCCACCTTGCGCCAAATAGTAAATTTCTTTTGCCGCCCGGTGGGAAGCACCTACATCTGTAAAATTCGTTGCAGCCTGAGCTGTATTATTAACTCCGAATAGAGGAATGACCAATAGAAATGACAAAAAGACTAAAAAAGCACTTTTTTTCACACCTCTACCTCCTTTCTTATTTTTTTCCATTTTAACATATTCATTTTAAAACAAACGCCAATCTCAAAATCTACTTTTTAAAATTCATTGAACAATATTACTATCAAATTAAATAAAAGTATTTTCACCCTTAATTTGCCATAATGTCGTAATAACTGTAATTATGTTGAAAAAATACTAAATATTCTACCTGTTACCCATTCATCTATTTTCTTGCAAGAAAACTTCTATTCTCCTGCATAGACATTCCAATTTCTCTCAAGATTAAAGAACTATTCTCCAGGGTATAGAGTCATATATTCGTTGGCTGTATATCGTTTATCAGTTGATTTTCTTAAAAAATTTGTAACAATCCCTGCTAGTTCGCACGGGGGTTTCGCTCTCTGTCGGAGTTTGACGAGCGGTTCTTCCACATGCCCCCATGCTGGACAGCGGACTTCCTGCTCCTCCTTCCGATCAGTCAACATCGAATCGCTGTCGCTCTTCGTGTTTCCTTTATCGCATATGGAGCCGTCCAGTCTCTACGCCGCTGAACAAGCGCCTTCCGCTTTTCTTTGGCCAGCTATGAGCTCCATCGGCTCGAGATCATAAGCCCATCCCGTTAGAAGGTTACAGAACAGCCTTCTACCCGGCTCGTCTTATGCTTGCCGCCGATAGGCGGGTGCTCTTCGCTTTTCTTTTGGCCAGCTACAGGTGCTAGCGTGTACGGCGGTTTCGCTCTCTCCGTCGGAGTCTAAAGAACGACTCCTTGTCGAGCCCTCCAACCTCCTATCACGCTAAACAAGCACCTTTCGCTTTTCTTTGGCCAGCTATGAGCACCATCGGCTCGAGGTCATAAGCCCATCCCGTTAGAAGGTTACAGGACAACCTTCTACCCGGCTCGTCTTATGCTTGTCGCCGATAGGCGGGTGCTCTCCGCTTTTCTTTTGGCCAGCTACAGGTGCTAGCGTGTACGGCGGTTTCGCTCTCTCCGTCGGAGTCTAAAGAACGACTCCTTGTCGAGCCCTCCAACCTCCTATCACGCTAAACAAGCACCTTTCGCTTTTCTTTGGCCAGCTATGAGCACCATCGGCTCGAGGTCATAAGCCCATCCCGTTAGAAGGTTACAGGACAACCTTCTACCCGGCTCGTCTTATGCTTGTCGCCGATAGGCGGGTGCTCTCCGCTTTTCTTAAACCATCTTTTTTCTGTTGCTTTTTTGTTTTATAATGAAAAGATATGAAATTTCTATGAGAGCGTCTTTGTAATAAAGATTTTTTCCTGTTTCTTGTAGAAAGAACCCTAGTTTTCCTAGGGTTAAGGAGGTCTCAAATATGGCGGTTGAGTTAGAAACATTGAAGGGTCAACTGGATGCTTTCGGCGCAGAATTAAAGATAGAATTGAGCTCTGCTCAATCTAAGGATCAAGAAATTATGGAAGCGGGGTTCCGTCAATATTCAAACGAGCAGGTGGCGCTCAATCACCTGTCCACCGGCCTCATCAGTGGTTCGGTCGCACAGCCTGATGGCGAATCATTTCAAGTACACCTCGATCTCTCGTCCCCTCATTTAAGCAGCTGCACCTGCTCCCAAGACGGCTGGTGCGCTCACCAACTGGCAATTTTCTTCGAAGCTCGCCAGGAGACGGCAAAGTCTGCTTATGACTTTTTACGTGACTGGCAAACAGTAAAGCCTGATCCGGCTGCGATTCCTGGTGTGATGCGGGCCAGCGATTTATTAAAAACAACGATGGCGGCCAATGATGGACCAGAAGCTTGGATGAAGCGTATAGAACACGCAGCAGAGGAGCGTCTGGCGGCCCGTTCTGTTCATAAAAACCCCTATATTGTTGAATATGAAGGGAAGCAATTATATGAGTATTTATTAAAGCAGCGGCCAGCGAAAAGAGAATGGCAGCCGCTCTATGAATTGTATGTAAGCTTTGGATTGCTGACCTTTACCACAAAGTTGTTTAGCGGAACGACACTTTCTAAAGAATTGTTGCAGCGCTCCTGTTCCTCTTTTTTATTTTATATTGTAGAAGAAGCAGCCGATGCGGCTGAAGATATCGGGATGCACGCTCTGCCGTTTGAATTCGATCCATATATTCATTACTTGCGTAAGGAAACGGCTTCCCTTCTGGCTTCCGAGAGCACGGTGTTTACTGCCCAGCGCATCGATCTGTACCGTCAGTTATGGACTACTCTTTTCAAACGAGAAGCGTGGCGAAACGAAGAGCGCCAGCGACTGCAATCGCTGCTTCAGGAAAAGCAAGAGCTGACCGTATCTATTGGCTACTTGCACCACCTTTATTTGGCAGACGAGCTGGATGCCTTTATGGCCTTTGCTAAACATCTACCTGATACAGGAGTCGATTTATACCTTTTCTGGCTCATGGAAGCATCCAATGGCAAATACTATGAAAAGGCACGAATGCTGATCAAAATTATCGATCAAAAACTGGAAGGCTATTTGCAGCAGCTTGAACAAAGCGGCAGCATACAGAGCCGGCGATTTGTCCATTGGTTTTTAACCTATATCGATTCTGATTGGCTCATCGAAAAAGAACCTGTGCTGTATAAAAGCCTGCTGGAACGCATGCTTCCCTACAGCTATTCAGAGCTCAGCTTCTATTTCATTCAGACCGAACGATACAGAGAATGGGTAGAGTTACAATTATGGATGGATAGTGAGCTGCCGGATCTTGACCGCAACGGGCTAAAGGAAGCAGCTAAGCAGGCGCCACAGGAGGTATTGCCGCTTTATCATCATGGTATTCTTCGTTTAATTGAAGAGCGCAATCGCGCCAGCTACAAAAAAGCGGTTCGCTATTTAAAACGGCTGCGGACATTATATAAAAAGTTAAAACGTTCCGATCGCTGGGACGTCTACATTCATCTCTTACTGGAAAAGAAAAAACGGCTGCGGGCTTTCCAGGAAGAATGCAGAAAGGGTCAGTTAACGGATGCTTAAAACGAGAAAAATCATAATTCATATGGAATGGCTTGAGGATAAACATTTTTTTCTCCGGGCAGCCGCGGAAAATGGCCGCCCTCTCCCTCCCTCTGAGTGGGTAAAGCAACTGTTTCTCAGTCATGAAGAGAGCTTTTATGGTTCTCTGCTTGAGGAGGCTTCTTACCATGGGGAAGCAGGGATTCTTCTCTCTTCCTGGCAATGGGTCACCCTATTTAAAAATGAACAATTCAACCGCTTTATCCGTTGGGAATGGGATGAAGTGGGGGATTTCAGCCTTGCTGCCGCTCCGGCTATCTATGAAGCGATTACCGATGGGAGTTTCGTGCCTCACTTTACAGAAGAGGGCCTCTCTTTTCAAGTGCCGGACTCCGTTTGGGAAGAATTCGCCCCTGACTTTTGGGAGGAAGCGGTTGTAGGAATAAGCAATCGCGAGCTGGTCGCTGTACTTTTTCAAGCGTGTGCGGAACAAGCATTTAAAGAAGCCGGTGGCGCTCAGGCAAAAGTCAGCCGGCTAGCTGGCGGAAAATTGACACCGGAGGAGCTAAACCGCTATTTCGATGCAGACCGCTGGCAGGAATGGCTGAACATGGAGGACAGCGCCACTCCGTTCTCTGCCGGTCTGCGTTTGACAGAACCCGAAAATGATCATGATCATTGGACGCTTGAGTGTGTGCTCATTAGTCGGAAAAACAATGAAAAAATTTATCCTCTGGTTGGAAAGATCCCAAAGAGCTGGCAACTTTATCTTTCAGAAGCCGAGGAAGAACAAGCACGCTGGCTGCGGCTCTTCCCTTGGTTGGAGGAAGAAGGATCACTTTGTTCGAGCTTGTCGGAAGAGCTGGCTTTTCTCTTTCTGACGGAAGCAAGTGAAAAATTGATCCAGCTTGGCATTCCGATTCTTTTGCCTTCTTGGTGGGAGTCCATCCGGAATACATCTTTGTCATTATCCGCAAAAGTGTCTACCACAGCAACGAGCAGGCCATCATTTGTGGGCTTGCAGGCTATTCTTGACTTTAACTGGCGCCTGTCGATGAACGGCGCTGATTTATCTGAGGAAGAATTTATGGAGCTGGCTGCGAACAATCGCCGGCTGGTAAAAGTAAATGGAGAATGGATTCAGTTAGACCCCGAAATGGTGCGCAAGATTCAAGGGCTAATGAAAAGAGCCAAAAAGGAAGGCTTGCGGCTGCAAGATTTGCTGGAGCAAGAGTTCGTTCCTGAAGAAGAGCCAACTGATGACTGGAGCGATCCACGGCTATTTGCTCATATTCAAATTGAACTGAACCGGTCATTCCGTAAAATGATGGCCCAGTTAAAAGACACGTCTTCTATTCCGCTCATGTCTGTCCCTGCTGATTTACACGCTGAATTGCGGCCATACCAACAGTTTGGCATGAGCTGGCTGTTGTTCTTGCGCTCATGCGGATTTGGCGCAGTACTCGCAGACGATATGGGTCTTGGAAAGACCATCCAGCTCATTTCTTACTTGCTTCATGTCAAAAGCCAAGAACAGCCTACAGCTCCGGCGCTGATTGTTTGTCCAACCTCTGTTCTTGGCAACTGGCAAAAAGAGCTGGAGCGTTTTGCACCAAATCTACGGGTCATGCTTCACTATGGAAACAGTCGGAAGCAGGGAGAAAGCTTTGAACAGCTCGCCAGTGAAACAGACGTAGTTTTAACCACATACAGCCTGTCTCACCTCGATTTTGAAACCTTGTCAGCCATTGAATGGAATACCGTAGCGCTCGATGAAGCTCAAAATATAAAAAATGCCCAAACAAAACAATCCCGTGCTGTGCGCAAACTAAAAGGCCGACATCATATTGCATTAACCGGGACACCAATGGAAAATCGACTCGCTGAACTGTGGTCCATCTTTGACTTCACAAATCATGGTTATTTAAACAGTCTCGCTCACTTTCAGAAACATTACATTGTACCGATCGAAAAAGATGGGTTAAAAACTAGAATTGAACAGCTCCAAGCAAAAATTCGCCCGTTTTTATTGCGGCGGACGAAAAATGACCCGGATGTTGAATTGAATCTTCCTGAAAAGCTGGAGCAAAAAGAATATTGCCCGCTTACAACTGAGCAAGCGGTGCTATATGAACAGCTCGTTAATGAAACAATGGAAGAAATCCGAAGACTGGCGGCTTTTGAACGCCGAGGGCTCATTTTGCAAATGCTCAATAAAATTAAACAGCTGTGCAATCATCCAGCACTTTATTTGAAAGAACAGGAGCCGGCACATATTGTAGAACGTTCAGAAAAGATGAATAAGCTGATCGAGCTGACGGGAAATATTATTGAACGTCAGGAAGCCTGTCTGGTTTTCACTCAATATATTGGCATGGGGGAAATGATCAAGCAAGAGCTTGAAAAGCAATTTGCAATTACTGTTCCTTTCCTGAGTGGAAGCACGTCCAAGGATCAGCGTGACCGCCTCGTTGCCGAGTTTCAAGAAGGCCGCTTCCCAGTCTTTTTACTTTCGTTGAAAGCAGGTGGCACTGGACTGAATTTAACTGCCGCCAATCACGTCATCCATTTTGACCGCTGGTGGAATCCAGCCGTTGAAAACCAGGCAACCGACCGAGCTTACCGGATCGGCCAAAGCCGGTTCGTTCACGTGCATAAGATGATCACAACGGGAACGCTGGAAGAAAAGATTGATGCCATGCTAGAGAAAAAACAAGCACTGAATGATGAAATTATTAGCAGCGACCAGTGGATCACAGAAATGACTGATAATCAATTGAAGGAACTTTTAGAATTGAGATAGCCCATGCGAAAGAGCCAGCTCTGAGGAAGAGCTGGCTCTTTTATGAAGGACTATTTCGAGGATTCGTTATGCGTAGAGCCTGTTCGGCTAAATTGAATGGATGATTGAGGTATCATCTACAACGGATCATGGATCATTGTGCAGCCGGCTGTGGATTTTTCTGAAGGTGCTGATGTTCTAAACGTTTTAGTTTTTCTTCAACGACGCGGAGTCTGGCAAGGGTTTTGCCGAGGCAGTAGGTTACTTCTTCTAATCTTTTTTCCAGGCGTTCATTTGAAATCATTCTTTTCTCCCTCTTCTCTTTTCCATCTAAGGTATGGGCAAAATCGGCAGGAGCTCGGAAGAAGTGCCGGAGCGTTTCTTATCCATAAATCGGACCGTATGAACGCTTACTTCTGTTACATACACCTTTTTCCCATCCTTATTTTCATAATTCCGTGTCTGAATGGTACCAAGCACACCGATTAACGATCCTTTTTGACAGTACTTGGCCGTATTCTCCGCTGAATGGTTCCAAACCGTACAATAGATAAAATCGGTTTCTGCTATCCCCTCTTGATTGCGGTACGGGCGGCTTACCGCCACCGTCATATTTAAGAATGGACGGCCATCCGCCGTATATTTTACTTGGGGATCTTTCGTCAGCCTGCCAACGAGTGTCACTTGGTTAATCAACCCTGTCCCTCCTTTCTGTTAAGATGCTTTTATCATAATCAAGCGGGCATGAAGAGTAAAAACGACATTTCAGATATAAGCATCCATATTTTACAAATAATTGACGTTTATCTGCAAAAAGAGACAAATGCTTCTTTAGAACGTAAAAAACCCACCCATTCAAGTTTGTATGGTTCTTTATGGGAACGTGCTATACTTTCTATTAGGAAGCCATTGAAAAGGAAGGGAGCGTTATTTGCATGAAAACCTTTAAAATTGCCGGCTTTTATCTTGCCGGGCAAAACGAAGCCCAAGAAATCGAGTTACTAGATGGGTTGATCATTAATAGAGAAGATGACAAGCGTTCCTGGCTGATTGAACTATTTGTTCATCCAAAGTACGAAGAAGTATTCCATCAATGTAAAAAACAAGAAGACGAGCTAAAGGTTGAGGTGCTGATTACTCATCCGAATAATGACCCAGCACTCTTTTTCGCCCAAGTGAGAGGATTAAACCATTTAGAGGGCGGTCTCAGCATCCTCCTTGAAGGACGGCTTCGGCAAATGAGAAATGAATACGCTAAGCAGGTTCTTTCCGATCTTGTACACAAAGGATTAAGCGGGGAAGATCTAATCGATTCATTTAATACTTGCTTGAAGCAGAGAAAAAATGCTCCATCCGTGAAAAAAACCTAAAAGCCATCCGGCCTGATTATCAGACCGGATGGCTTTTTCTATTGACCCGGCTCATAATTGGTCCTCTGAGTGTGGACGAGCAGAAGGCTATAAAAAAAGAGCTGGCTTTTCTGCAGCCGCTCTTTAGTGGATAAGGCCAGACTCAAGGTCATTCTGGCCAGTATCGATTGTATGATAGAGTTTTTGGATTATATATTGAATGTCCTGCTTTCGATAGGCGCGGACCGGTAATTCTTTCTCATAGACCTGATAATAAAGAATGGCAGCAAGAGATAGCTCTAATTCATTAGCTGGCATCAGCTGCTCTTCTTTTTTTTTAGCTGATCAGTTAAAAGCTCAATATAAAACTTTGCTTCTGATCGGCAGGAAAAGTCAAAATCAGTACCCATTTTCTTTTGCAAAACAGCAAGTTCTTGGAGCTGCTCTGCTATAGGCTCTTCCGAAAAGACTTTTTCAATGACTTCATTAATCTTTGCAGCCAGCTCTTCATGGAACTCGGGGCTTGATTTCATTTCGCTGTCCACCTTGCTATACCAAGAGGAGCTTGTATGAATGTAAGTTCTCCACTCATCCATGAAATCTTCAAAGCGATATGCTTTTTCATCCCATGAAATTTTAGCCATATATTGTTCAAATGCTATTTTAATTGAACGAGTGATACTTATTTTTATACCTTGCGATAAACTGCTTAACATTTACAACAAGTACCTCCTAGAGAGTCTTGATGAAACCCTGTGAAAATGGTAACATCTATTACTTTATCACATCTATAC
Source organism: Pseudobacillus sp. FSL P4-0506 (assembly GCF_038003025.1). Classification (NCBI taxonomy): domain Bacteria; kingdom Bacillati; phylum Bacillota; class Bacilli; order Caryophanales; family Bacillaceae; genus Pseudobacillus; species Pseudobacillus sp. FSL P4-0506. The sequence continues at coordinate 833,623 of NZ_JBBOOI010000001.1, read as the reverse complement.
AGGATTTGACAAAGTTTTTTCAAAAAAACAAATGTAGGAAAATTTTAATGGCTTTCAGGAAAAAGGGCTGGCTCGGCTATAGTGCTGCCTGCCTATAATCTTTAAACTATCATATCATTCTCTTATATAAATGCCAAAAAATAAAAACAGAGAGCAAGAGTCTCTCTGTTTTTATTTTACTTATTTTAAGGCAAATGTAATTTCAGCTTCACAAGCAAGTTCACCATTTACTGTTGCAACAGCTTTCCCTTTTCCAACAGGCCCCCGCAAGCGCGTCATTTCCACTTCAAGGCGCAGCTGATCACCAGGTACTACTTGGCGTTTGAAACGGCAACTGTCAATGCCTCCAAAGAAAGCAAGCTTGCCACGGTTCTCTTCTTTCATTAACATGGCCACCGCTCCTACTTGGGCGAGAGCTTCAACAATTAACACGCCGGGCATCACCGGATAGTCCGGAAAGTGGCCATTAAAGAACTCTTCATTGGCTGTTACATTTTTTATACCGACCGCTCTCTTTCCTTCTTCTACTTCAAGGACTTTATCAACAAGCAAAAATGGATAGCGGTGCGGGATAATTTCTTTAATCTGTTGAATATCTAGCATCTTTTTCCTCCAGGTCATAATAAGCTATTTACCAGTACCTCTACTAAGTGTATCCATGTTGCGGGCAGAAAAACCTCAAGCGGGTTTCCATTCCCGACGACACTGTAGCCCACTATGGCTCCTACTGTTGCAAAGAGTGCGAGCAAAAACAAATTCACGACAAACCGGCCAAGAGGTGTGAGCCTGGTACGCTTTTTTTTCTTTCTTTGCAAATCTTCAGTCACATTGTTTCGTCCCCTCTAGCGTACGCCGTTAATCAGCCCCATCATTTGGTCGGCCAGAGAGATTGAGCGGGACTGAAACTGATAGGCCCGCTGCACGTTTGTCAAATCTGCCATTTCCTTTGCAAAATCAACATTCGATTTCTCGAGTGCACTTTGCTGGAGGGCAACATTTGTCCGATTAGCTGCGGTTACTTCCTGTACAATTTCATTTTCTGGGACAGCCGGATTATCAGGCATCGTCAATAAATTCGACCCTACCTGCGTTAGAAATTGCGGCCGTCTGACTTCTACTACTCCAATGTTAAATGCTTGTCCACCAACGCGCAACCTGCCGCCCGCCTCAAGCGTAATATCCCCATTATTCGGATTGAAAGTAATTGGTTGATTGTCTTCTCCTAGAACAGGATGGCCTTCTTTAGTCACAAGCATGACTTCGTTGTTATTAACGGGAGTAACTGCAAATGATCCATCACGCGTATAATGAACTTTGCCTTGTCCATTTTCCTGAACGAGTACTTTAAAAAATTGATTTTCTTTTGTGAAAGCAAAGTCTAGTTTGCGGCCAGTCTGCGCTATACTCCCCTGCACACCCACTAATTGTGACTGGCTAATCTTTGCGCCAGTTCCGACACGAATACCATTTGGTGTTAAACGGCCACCCTCTGCGTCTGTGCGCAGCATATTGTTTACATTCTGGTTTATCAGATCTGTAAAAGAGGCTTCTCGGCGCTTGTATCCGTTTGTATCAAGATTGGCAATATTATGGCTTAGTATATCGAGCTTTTGCTGCAACTGACCTAATGTATTAGCAGATGTAATTAATGTTTGATTCATTCAGTATCCTCTCCCGGAAGATTAATTCACTCGGCCGATTTCATTAGCGGCCTTTTCCATGCTGCGATCATAAGCAGCTAATACTTTTTGGTTCGCTTCAAATGTCCGGTAGGCAGACATCATATCCGTCATCGTCCGGGCAGTGTCTATATTGGAGCCTTCCAGAAACCCCTGCTGCATGCGGAATTGCACATCATTACGGGCATCCACTTCAGGAAGCGTGCCATTCTCCAAACGCAGCAGGCCGTTTCCCTCTTTTATTAAAAGATTGGGATTTTCCGCAAAAGCCAGGCCGATCCGGCCAACTGGTGCCCCTTCTTCTGTAATCTGGCCATTTTCATCAATCATTATATTGTCTGAATTTAGCTGAATACGGTTTCCAGCTGGATCAAGAACATAATGACCACCCGCTGTTGTTAGAAAACCGGCGTTATCCAATGTGAAATTGCCATTTCGCGTATAACGCTGAACGCCGTCTTGACCTTGTATTTTAAAGAATGTCATTCCCCTTTGTCCAGTATCTTCATTCACAGGTACATTGACATCTAAAAGAGCTACATCCGTCTTTAAGCCTGTTTCCCGTAAATCTCCCTGAGAAAAGTCAGGCATCGTTTCCTGCATATATACTCCAGTATTCAAGGAACCTATTTGCTGGTGAAACGGGAGATTCAACTGTTTCTGAATAGGCACAGATCCTTGATCGATCCGCTGCAAGAGCATTTCCGGAAAAGCGCGCAAGGAAGAACGATCCGCTTTATAGCCGGGAGTATTGGCATTTGACATATTATTAGAAAGCATTTCAGTTCGCCGCTGCTGGGCAATCATACCCGAAGCTGCTGTATAAAATCCGCGAAACATATATCCACCTCATCAAAAATAAGATCTTCTCTTGACATTGACATTCCAGAAACCGTGAAGCAACTCGCAAGTGCTGATCTTTCTTCTATATAACTTCCATCTCAGTCTATCTACTTAATTTTTAGTCCTATGTTTGCTTTATTATATCACTCTTTTTCATCGGCCAAAAACTAGAAAAAGTTAATAACATTTGCTCATTTAAATAAAAATTTAAAAAACGAGATGAGCCGCTCATCTCGTTTATGCTAACTTTACTTTTGACAATTTATCTATGTTATCAAGCATGATGCCCGTTCCTACTGCTACGCTATCCATTGGATTTTCTGCAATAAATACCGGCACCTTCAACTCTTCGGCCAATAGCTGATCAATGCCGTGAAGCAACGCACCGCCCCCAGTTAAAATCACGCCGCGGTCAATAATGTCAGCGGATAACTCAGGCGGCGTCTTTTCAAGCACATCTTTTGCCGCTTTCACAATTACAGCTATCGACTCTCTAAGAGCTCCTTCAATTTCCTCCGAATTAACCACTAACAGGCGCGGAAGACCAGAAACCATGTCACGGCCGCGAATTTCCATCTCTTCGCTGCGTCCGCCTGGATAGACGCTGCCGATTGTAATTTTAATGTCTTCAGCTGTGCGTTCCCCGATTAACAATTTATACTCTTTCTTAATGTAATTTAAAATTTCATTGTTAAAATTGTCACCGGCCATTTTAATAGAAGCAGCTGTCACGATCGAACCCATGGAAAGAACAGCGACATCCGTCGTACCGCCGCCAATATCAACCACCATGTTGCCGCTCGGTTCGAATATATCCATTCCTGCTCCAATCGCTGCCACTTTCGGTTCTTCTTCTAAATAAACAGTTTTCCCGCCGCTTTTTTCAGCAGCTTCACGGATCGCTTTTTGCTCCACGCTCGTAATGTTCGTTGGACAGCAGATCAAGATGCGCGGCTTTGAAAGCAAACCTTTTAAGTTCAGCTTGTTCATAAAATGCTTTAGCATCGATTCTGTTACGTCAAAATCGGCGATCACCCCATCCTTTAGTGGACGGATAGCTATAATGTTTCCTGGCGTTCTACCGACCATACGGTGTGCCTCTTCACCTACAGCAAGGACCTTATTCGTATTTTTATCAATGGCCACGACTGAAGGCTCGTTTAATACAATTCCTTGGCCTTTCACGTGAATCAATACATTTGCTGTCCCCAAATCAATTCCAATGTCCTTTGAAATCATTAGAGCAGCCCCCCTTTTTTTATTAAATAGTTTTTATTTATTTCCATCTTTTTATGTCTATTTTCGTATGAATCAGAAAGAGTTCCCAATTTTTTATTCTACCATACTTGACATGAAAAAGCCGGATTATTTGTAAATTTTCTCATTTCTTCACACGCAAAAAAATCCGCCCCACGAGGCAGATTTCCTTTTTTATTTATGCGAATGATCATACTTCAGCTCCTGAACCACTTGCTTTTCTTAATGCGTCTGAATACTTTTTCTTTGTCGCTTCACCCCCGCGCAGGTGACGAATAGATTTGTGATAATCCAGAATTTCTTTCACCTGCTGAGCAAGTTCTGGGTTCACTTCCGGCAGCCGCTCCGTCAGATCTTTATGCACAGTACTTTTCGATACTCCAAACTCTTTTGCGATCACCCGCACGGTTTTCCTTGTCTCCACGATATACTTACCAATTCTGATTGTCCTCTCTTTGATGTAATCGTGCACACCGCTCGCCTCCTTCATTGGATGTGAGACGTGTGAAATGAGACTCGCTTTCGCTTGAATGAAATAATATAAACCCGCATGCAGCAGTGCCTGCACGCGGAAAGAAAGCTCTCACTTTCTTCTCTTCGGCAACTAGACTGCTCTTGTTATCATCAGGTATTTGTTCGTCTAACGACTCCTCACCTCAAACCATCCCTTTTGCTTTATACAGGTTTTATTATTACTATATTGGGGTTGGCAGGAAAATATGTACAGGAGTAGGGAATTTTAATTAAAAATGGCCAGGTTCCATTTGCATAGAATAAATAAAAACAGCAGCCCATTATGAGCTGCTGTCATCCTTTTCAATCGTGCTGCTATTCTGTTCTTGACTAGAAGGACTTTCTTCTGTTTCTTCAACTGACTCTTCTGTCGCATTGTCAGTGGATTCCTCTGTCGTACTGTCGGTAGATCCCTCTGTTGCACTGTCAGTGGACTCCTCTGTCGTACTGTCGGTAGATTCCTCTGTTGCACTGTCAGTGGATTTTTCTGCTTGTACCGGCTTAATTGATTCTTCAATCGCCGCTACCGTTTTATTAAAACATTCAAGTGGGTTGATAGCTACATTATCTTTGCGCACTTCAAAGTGCAAATGAGTGCCTGCTTTTTCGTTAAAGAGACTTTTACCAGCTTTTGCGATAACATCCCCTTGGGAAACTTGATCGCCTTCTGCTACTTTAATATCTTTTACTGATTGATACTGCGTGACAAAACCATCAGCATGTTCAATCACAATAACGTTGCCCAGCAAAGCATCGTTTTCCTGTACCTTCGTTACTTTTCCGCTTAAAGCGGCTGTAACATTAAATGTTTTGCCTTCTTTTGTTGCATAATCAATTCCTGTGTTTGGCTGGTACGTATTATTATAGACTACAAGAGCTTCTTCTTGTTGTTTTTCAGAGGCCTTCTCATCATAAAAGTTGGTTTTGATGACTGCTTTGTCTTCATCTTTTAAAGGCAAAGCCATTTGCTCCACAGATGAATTGACTTCTTCCGCCGGCTGATTAAACATTTCCTCATCTACAGCACTTTCTTTCGGGCCTTTCACTTGCTCTTTCCCCGGGCCTGCCATTTGGTACCAGACAATGCCTGAAATTAAAATTGCGGCACTCATTAAGTAGATAGCAGGGAACACCCAGCGGTTTTTAAAGATTTTTTTCAGTTTTTGAGAAGTGTTTTTCTTTTCTCCCTCTCTCATGTTCATCACCTCAGCAACCAGTGTGAACACTTTCCAATGAATCTATACCTCCATTTGGAAAAATTTTCGTTTTTGGAAAAAACGTTATAAATATGCCACAAAACCGAAAATGAGAGAGTGACAAATCATGATAGAATGGGATAAATCTTATAATCAGTTAAGGTGGTGTATCTATTTGAAAAGATTGGCAAAAAGCTTGTCCACTATTGCTCCTTTTCTCTATATGGCAGCCGTATGGATGATGTCTAGTATGCCGGATAATGTGATCATTGAACTCCCTCAAAGTGAGGTAGACCGCTTTTTTAAAGAATCCCTACATTTAATTGAATTTGCGATTTTATATAGTTTAATTGTTAATGCTTTTTTAGCCCATGGGCGCTTCACAAGCACCGTTCACTTGGCGGCCGCTTTAATTGCCTGCTTCTATGGATTTATTGATGAAATTCATCAGGCGTTTGTTCCGTCGCGTTCCGCTACGGTCATTGACGCAGTAAAAGACGTGACAGGAGTACTCGTCTGCTTTTTTATCGTTCAATTTACGTATTTTCAGCGGCCGGACAGTTTAATCAGTCGTCTAATGAACAAGTTCACTCATTGGGCAAGCTCCTAACTCCTTGTGTCAGATAACAAGGAGTTATTTTTTTGCTGTCACTTTTTCTTTCACAAAGCTTTCGGCGCTCTCTATTTTCGTCTGCTGATAATAATGAGCGATAATTTGTCTGTAGTTTTTCCCTTCTTTTGCCATGCCATTTGCGCCGTATTGGCTCATTCCCACTCCATGTCCATAGCCTTTCGTCGTAATAATCATATTCCCCGACTTCATGACCCAGCTGAAATCAGACGAAGCTAGTCCGAGTTTTTCACGTACTTCCCTTCCCGAAAACTCTTTTCCGCCAATCTTTACTGAGGCAATGCGTTTTCCTGGAGTACGAGCAGTAATTGTACCCGCCTCTGCTGTTTCTTTTACAGATACCCCCAGTTTCCTTTCAAACTCGGCGAGCGGCATCACCTTTTTAGAACTATATTCAGGAGAAGCTTTATCCCAAGGACTTGCTACACTCTTTAAATAAGGAAGCGGCTCATTCCAGTAGTCTTCTGAGTTCTCTGTGTAGCCGTTACTCGTTGAAAAGAAGGAAGCGGTAATCGGGGTGCCATTGTGCGTGATAATTTGTCCTGCTGTTTCTTGTACAGCCTCATCAATTTTTTCGGATTTCCATGTAAAATCATTCCCCCAGACTTTCTTTAACTCTTCCTTTGTTTTAAATACTTGGTGAGCAACAGTGTCTGTCACATTTGCCTGGCCATTGACTTTACTGCCACTCATGATCTGCTTGACCACAAATGTTCTCGCTGTTAAAGCTTGGGCTTTTAGTGCTTCCTTTTCAAATGAAGCTGGCATTTCTGCCGCCACTACCCCGGCTACATATTCCTCAAGCGGAAAAGTTTCCGTCTGCTTAGTATTTGAGCGAAATACTGCTACTTCTACAGCCGGCTCCTGCAAAGCTGCTTCAGGTGTTTTTTTCTTGGTTGTTTCGGCTGCTTCCTCTTCTTCTGATGAAAACAAAATAACGAGTAGCGAGGGAACAATAACAGCAACTGCAATGAGTCCAGCAAGGAGAAAGGAGATAGAGTGTCGTTTTTTCATCAAAAAGAGGCCTCCATTTATAGTATTGAGCACAAAGTGAATGCTCACATTTAAGAATATGGCAGGCACTGTATCGATATGACTTTTTTCTTTCTCCCTTACTTTCTGATGTTGGATCAAGGCTTTTGCTTGCTGTTTCTATCCGCATCATACATCCACATAGATCCGCTTGGCCAAATGGTTCATGTATTAGGTAAGTAGTAGTCACCTTTTGCTGCAAAATGAATAAATAAAAAGAAGCTGCTCTGCAAACTAGCAGAACAGCCTCTTTGAAAATTAAGCATTAATATCTGTAATGATTTTTTCAGAAGATGAAGTCGGCATTTCTTCCTCTTCTTCCTTTACTCGAATAATATCTGCGCCGAGAGCGGCCAACTTGCCGTGGAAATTAACATATCCACGATCAAGGTGCTTCAGCTCTGTTACGCGTGTATAACCTTCTCCAACAAGGCCTGCTAGAATTAACGCAGCGGCTGCACGCAGATCAGTGGCTGCCACCTCTGCACCTTGAATGTCTGCCGGGCCGTTAATGATGACCGAACGGCCTTCAATTTTAATATTGACGTTCATGCGGCGAAACTCTTCTACGTGCATAAAACGATTTTCAAATACCGTTTCAGTAATCATGCTCGTGCCTTGTGCTTTTAGCAGTAGAGCCATCATCTGCGATTGCATATCTGTCGGGAATCCTGGATGAGGCATTGTTTTAATGTCAACGGCCTTCAAAGCTTCAGGACCAACCACGCGCACACCGTTTTCTTCTTCTGTAATTTGCACGCCCATTTCCTTCAGCTTGGCAATTAATGAAGACATATGTTCAGGCACAGCCCCTTGAACAAGTACATTGCCGCCTGTAATAGCAGCAGCTACCATAAAGGTTCCAGCTTCAATACGGTCAGGAATGATTGTATGGTCAGCTCCCTGAAGCTCATTGACACCTTCAATTCGAATCGTTTCCGTACCGGCACCGACTACTTTTCCGCCCATCGCATTCAGCAGGTTAGCAAGGTCTACAATTTCCGGTTCTTTAGCTGCATTTTCAAGTACAGTCGTGCCGTCAGCTAAAGCAGCGGCCATCATAATGTTTTCCGTGGCCCCTACGCTTGGAAAGTCAAGATAGATTTTTGCTCCTTTTAATCGTGTTGTCACTTCAGCCTCAATGAAACCATTTTCTACTCGTACAACCGCACCCATCGCTTCAAATCCCTTTAAATGCTGATCGATTGGGCGCGAGCCAATGGCACAGCCGCCTGGCAAAGCCACTCTTGCTTTTCCTGTACGTGCAAGCAATGAACCCATGACAAGAACAGACGCCCGCATTTTGCGTACATACTCAAATGGCGCCTCAACGAACAACTCTTCAGATGCGTCTACGGTTACTGTATTATTTTCAAAGTGAACCTGACAGTTTAGATGACGAAGTACTTCATTTATTGTATATACATCAGAGAGAGTCGGTACATCCCGAATCACACTCTTCCCTTTACTGGCTAATAATGTAGCGGCGATGACCGGCAGAACTGAATTTTTTGCGCCTTCTACTTTCACAGTTCCGCTTAATTTATGACCGCCGCGGACGATAATTTTTTCCAAACTTTTCCCCTCCGCGTCCAATTTATATATTAATATTCAATCGTAATGAGAGGCGTGCCTATCACAAAATTCGTCTCAGTGCCTCTCTGTTTTTTTCTTAGTCCAACTTGTACATTCATTTCATGATCCGAGAGCGGAAGATTGCTCGTGAAACGCTCCGAATAAATAGATAAAGAGTAGAAGTCCGTTTCAGAAACAGCTTCTCTTTTTTCAGCTTTCCAGTTCGATAGTAATTTATCAAGTTGATTTGACAAAACTTCTTCAAGTGTACCATCAAACTTCCCTTTGATACAAGTAAAAATCTGTGGCGTTCTATGGAAAATCTGTGAATATGTAGATTGAAACTCTTTTGCCAAGAAGGATCTAATCTCCTTTTCATCGGCTGCAGTGACAGAATAGAGCATGTAGGCAACACCTCCGGCTGTGTCAGAAGAAATCACTTGGATCCTCTGTTGAACGGTTCCTTGTGTGTGTTCAAAAAGATAGCCATGAGTATTTGCCGTATCAAGAGACGTAACTTTCCATTCGGTTAAGAAGGCTTGAAGTCTGTGAGCCGCCACATCCGGCTCTTCTGTCAAGCGTTCGCGAGTATGTAAGGTCCATTCTTCGATCGATCCATTCACACCATTCACACTGTCAGTTAAGAGCAGCAAAGAACTGCCTTCGCCACTTGCAGTTGTGTTATTCCCCATTAAAAATACAATGAAACAAACTATTAACAGATAATATCTACTTTTTAATAGATTCATTGATATCCTCTCCCTTACTACCAGTGTGACCTGGGTGGGAAAAGATAAACAGGGAAAAACACGACAAATTACATGCTTTGTCGACAATGCCAATTGTTCAAATATTCACTTGTGTTTATATAGAAGCCTTGAGAGATATAAATCTCCCTAAAGAAATAATATACAAAATAGAAAAAAATACAAGCATGTAAGAAGAACTATTTTCAAATTTTATTGGAATAAAAGCGGCAATTGGCGGGACCACATGAAGTAATCAAGGAAGAAATTGCTGACCGATGAACCGATCGCAATGGATAACACTATAAATAACAGGCGCGCTTGGAACACATGGTTGGCTTTAATCAATTGATCCAACCGAATAGCCTGCAGTGCCCAAAAGGATAAACCGATAAAGACAAGATGTGACAAGATACTGAACAATGCATCCTGCCCAAAATTTGCCATCATTTGCACCCCTCCCTCATTGACTAGATTTATAACAATTTTATATTAACGATGAGAAGAGCAGACAACTTTCCTTCTCTTTTAGAGGAAAAACCTCCCGTTTCCGGAAGGTTTTTCATTGTTATACTCTGCCTTCATAAACGTCAATACGGTTAGTTGCCCGTTTTAATGCTAATTCAGCACGTTTAAAATCTATATTGTCTTGTTTATTGCTCAGTCGGCTTTCTGCTCTTGCTTTAGCCTCTTTTGCCCGGGCAATGTCAATATTTTCCGCTGTTTCAGCCGCTTGTGCTAATATCGTCACCTGATCTGGACGGACTTCTAAAAATCCGCCGCTGACCGCGACCAAATCAGGTTTTCCAGCGCCTTTGTTTAAGCGAACAGCGCCAACTTGTAAAGGGGCGACCATTGGAATATGCCCTGGTAAAATACCAAGCTCACCTGTCTGAGCTTTGGCACTTACCATTTCAACATCCGATTCATACGCCGGGCCATCAGGAGTGACGATACTGACTTTAAATGTCTTCATTGTTTAACCCCCTGGTCCCTTATTATACCTCTACGCCCATTTCTTTCGCGCTGGCAATTACATCTTCAATGCCACCGACTAAGCGGAATGCATCTTCAGGAAGATGGTCATATTTGCCGTCAAGAATTTCTTTGAATCCACGAACAGTCTCTTTAACCGGCACATAAGAACCTGGCTGGCCAGTAAATTGCTCCGCTACGTGGAAGTTTTGTGATAAGAAGAATTGGATACGGCGCGCACGTGCCACGACCAATTTGTCTTCTTCTGAAAGCTCATCCATACCGAGGATAGCAATAATATCTTGAAGCTCTCTGTAACGTTGCAATGTTTGCTGCACTTGGCGTGCTACACTATAGTGTTCTTCCCCAACAATTTCTGGAGAAAGGGCACGAGATGTAGAAGCAAGTGGATCCACCGCTGGGTAGATACCCATTTCTGAAAGCTTACGCTCAAGGTTTGTTGTTGCATCTAAGTGAGCGAATGTTGTAGCTGGAGCCGGGTCAGTATAGTCATCGGCTGGTACGTAAATCGCTTGGATAGATGTAACAGAACCCACGCTTGTAGATGTAATGCGTTCTTGCAATTGACCCATTTCAGTAGCAAGTGTCGGCTGGTAACCAACCGCAGAAGGCATACGGCCTAAAAGGGCAGAAACCTCAGAACCTGCTTGTGTGAAACGGAAAATGTTATCGATGAAGAAAAGAACGTCCTGACTTTGCTCATCACGGAAGTATTCTGCCATTGTCAAACCTGTTAAAGCAACACGCATACGTGCACCAGGAGGTTCGTTCATTTGGCCGAAAACCATCGCTGTTTTGCTAATAACGCCAGAATCGCTCATCTCGTGATAAAGGTCATTTCCTTCACGAGTACGCTCTCCAACACCAGCGAATACAGAGATACCGCCGTGCTCTTGAGCGATGTTGTTGATCAATTCCTGAATAAGAACGGTTTTACCTACACCGGCACCACCGAAGAGACCGATCTTACCACCTTTAATATATGGAGCAAGCAAGTCTACTACTTTAATACCTGTCTCAAGAATTTCAACTTCTGTAGAAAGCTGTTCGAAGCTAGGAGCTGCACGGTGAATCGCATTGCGCTGTGCAGTTGCAGGAATCTCTTCATTTAAGTCAATTGTTTCACCGAGTACGTTAAATACACGGCCAAGTGTAATGTCTCCTACTGGTACAGAGATCGGCTGACCCATGTCTATTACTTCTGTATTACGCTGTAAACCGTCTGTTGAATCCATGGCAATCGTACGCACTGTATCATCGCCTAAATGGATAGCTACCTCAAGCGTTAACTCAACGGCGTCTTTATCAGCTTGTGCAGCAATTTGCACTTTTAACGCGTTATAGATCTCAGGAAGTTGGCCGCTTTCAAACTTCACGTCAACGACCGGACCCATAACTTGAAGAACGCGTCCTTTGTTCATCTCTTTCCCTCCTGTCGTAATCGCTCAATCTATCATGTTGTGATCATTCATTACATGTAATATTGTCTAGCTGCAGGCGCTTAGCGGCTAGTGGACTTCCTGCTCCTTCTTGCGATAAGTCAACATCGGATCGCTCACGCTCTTCGTGTTTCCTTTATCTCATGCGGAGCTGTCCAGTCCATACGCCGCTGGATAAGCACCTTCCGCTTTTCTGGTCTAGCTGCAGCGGCCAGCTCGTACGGCAGTTTCGGTCTCTCTGTCGGAGTCTGAAGAACGACTCCTTGTCGAGCCCTCCAACCTCCTATCGGGCTGATCAGGCCGCTTTCGCTTTTCTAGACTACTCTAACGCTGCTACGCCGCCGACAATCTCTGTAATTTCTTGTGTGATTGCCGCCTGACGTGCACGGTTGTATTGCAATGTTAATGTATCGATTAATTCTTTTGCATTGTCTGTTGCAGTTTTCATCGCAGACATCCGGGCAGCATGCTCACTGGCTTTGCCGTCAAGAAGCGCACCGAAAATCAAGCTTTCCGCATATTGCGGAAGAAGAACTTCCATAATCTCCTCAGCTGCCGGCTCAAATTCATAAGCCGTAAGCTTTTGAGAAGACGTAGCAATATCAGTTAAAGGCAGCACTTTCTTTTCTGTTACATCCTGCTGAATCGCGCTGACAAAGTGATTGTAGTACATGTAAAGCTCGTCGTACATTCCTTCTGAGAAGAAGCTGACCGCTTTGTTTGCGATATCTTTAATGTCAGAAAAAGAAGGCTGATCAGGCAAGCCGACGATGTCTAAGCCCACGTTCATTCCCCGATGAAGGAAGAAATCGCGGCCCATACGTCCAACTGCAATAATTACGTATTCATCTTTAGAAGAATGACGTTCTTTAATTTTGTTGCTGACAAGGCGAAGAATGCTGCTGTTATAAGCTCCCGCCAAACCGCGGTCAGAGGTAATAACCAAATACCCGGTTTTTTTAACGGGGCGGGAGACTAGCATCGGATGTGTTACATCTTTGCTGCCAAGAGCAATGGATGCGACCACTTCCTGAATTTTTTCCATGTAAGGAACAAATGCTTTGGCATTTGTTTCGGCACGGTTCAATTTAGAAGCGGAAACCATTTCCATCGCTTTTGTGATCTGGCTCGTCTTTTTAGTAGAAGTAATCCGAGTCTTTATGTCGCGTAACGATGCCACTGGTTCTCACCACCCTTTTTTATGTTAGAAATTTACCTAGAAAGAGGGAAGGATCATTTCGACCCACTCCCGCTTTTGACTATCTGGATAATTATTCGGACTTCGCGAACGTCTTTTTGAACTCGTTGATGGCTGCTTTCATTTCATCATCAGAAGCAAGTTCTTTCGTTGTGCGAATATGTTCTAACACGTTTGTATGGTTGTGATCTAACCAGCTTAACAGTTCATCTTCGAAACGTCGGATATCTCCTACTGGAATATCGTCTAAAAGACCGCGTGTCAACGCATAAAGAATAACTACTTGCTTTTCAACTTTAAGCGGCTTGTTCAAGTCTTGCTTTAACACTTCAACAGTACGCGCTCCACGATTTAATTTTGCTTGGGTAGCTTTATCAAGATCAGAGCCGAACTGTGCAAACGCTTCGAGTTCACGGTAAGCAGCTAAGTCCAGACGAAGAGTACCGGCTACTTTTTTCATCGCTTTAATTTGAGCGGACCCACCAACACGTGATACAGAAAGACCAGCGTTAATCGCAGGACGTACGCCTGAGAAGAACAAGTCAGACTGCAAGAAGATCTGTCCGTCAGTGATAGAGATAACGTTCGTTGGAATGTAAGCAGAGATATCGCCTGCTTGTGTTTCAACGAATGGAAGAGCTGTAATTGAACCTGCTCCTAATTCATCGTTCAATTTAGCTGCACGCTCGAGTAAACGGGAGTGCAAGTAGAAAACATCACCAGGGTAAGCTTCACGACCTGGAGGACGACGTAATAATAAGGAAAGTTCACGGTAAGCTGCCGCTTGTTTAGATAAATCATCATACACGATCAGAACATGTTTACCGTTGAACATGAACTCTTCTGCCATCGTTACTCCAGCATATGGAGCAAGGAATAGCATTGGAGCTGGTGAAGACGCGGAAGCAGTTACAACGATTGTATAATCAAGCGCTCCATGCTTACGAAGCGTTTCAACTGTTCCACGAACAGTAGATTCTTTTTGTCCAATAGCGACATAGATACAGATCATATCTTGATCTCTTTGGTTAAGAATTGTATCGATCGCTACAGTTGTTTTACCAGTTTGGCGGTCACCGATAATCAATTCACGTTGACCACGGCCAATTGGCACAAGTGCGTCAATCGCCTTAATTCCTGTTTGTAAAGGCTCATGAACAGATTTACGATCCATAACTCCTGTTGCCTTGCTTTCAATCGGACGAGTTTTTGTTGTATTAATCGGGCCAAGACCATCTACAGGCTGTCCAAGAGAGTTTACAACGCGGCCGATTAATTCTTCCCCAACAGGGACTTCCATGATGCGGCCTGTGCGACGTACTTCATCACCTTCACGAATATCTGTGTAAGGTCCAAGGATGATAATACCTACGTTGTTTTCCTCTAAGTTTTGTGCCATACCCATGACACCGTTTGAGAACTCAAGCAGTTCTCCAGCCATGACATTGTCGAGGCCATGAGCACGAGCGATACCATCACCTACGTGAATAATTGTACCGACATCGTTTACTGTAATGTCTGACTGGAAGTTCTCAATCTGCTTTTTAATCAGCGCACTGATTTCTTCAGCTTTGATGCTCATGAATTTCACCCCTCATATAATTGTAGTAGTTGTATTCGAACAAGAAACAAAATACAGATATTTTGCTTTTCATTCGTTATTTTGCTATTAATTGTTTTTCAAGCCGATCTAATTTCCCACGCAGGCTACCATCAAAAATACGGTTGCCAATGCGCACCTTTAAGCCGCCAAGTAACTGCGGATTGATGATATTCGTAATTTCCAGAGCTTGTTTGCCCACTTTCTTGGCAAATTGAGTGGAAATTTGCTTCGTCTCTTCGTCTGTTAAAGGACGTACAGACTCAACAGTTGCTTCAGCGAGACCTTGCTCTTCATGAGCTAGATTCGTATACGCATCAACTACGGCAATAATATCTCCTTCACGATGACGCGAGATTAAAAGCATTAATATGTTAGTCACATAAGTAGAAGCCTCTGAAAAAGCATTCTTTATCAGTGCTTGTTTTTCTTCAATTGTTAGCTTCGGAGAGTCAAGTAGAGGAAGCAAGTTTTTGTTTTCCTGAAAAACGGCTTTCACTACCTGCAGCTCTTCTCCGATCTGCTGAAGTTGCTGATGTTCTTTGGCAATTTTGAAAAGAGCCAGCGCATAGCGTTTTGCCACTACGGAATCACTCATCACTTTTCCCCTGCCTCTTGGATATACTCGTTAATCAGTTTTTCTTGATCTGCTACACTTAAATCTTTTTCAATTACTTTAGAAGCAATCAATACAGATAAAGAGGCTACTTGCTCACGAAGAGATGCCATTGCTTGTTCAGTCTGCTGCTCAATTTCCATCTTAGCAGACTCTTTTAAGCGCTCGGCTTCTGCACGAGCAGCCGCAATGATTTCTGCTTTTTGACTGTCGCCCACTTTCTTGGCATTCTCAATGATTTCTTGAGCTTGCTGGCGAGATGCTTTTAATTCTGCTCGAGTTTCTTCTAATAATTTATTTGCTTCAACCCGGCTTTTTTCTGCCGCGTCAATTTCTGATGCAATATGATCTTCACGCTGTTGCATGATTCCCATTAAAGGTCCCCAGGCAAACTTTTTAATCAGCGCTAGTAAAATAATAAACATGATCAATTGGAACAAAATGTCCCCGCCGTTAAAGCCGGCTGACGATCCAAGTACGAATGCGTTTGCTAACACGCCCACTTCACTCCTTTCAAGAGTTTCCCCCCCCTCCCCTTCTTGAGGAAAAGGTCTGTATAAAAAGAATGGAACTGCTTGTTACACTTCGAACATAAAGCAATGGCGAAGGTTCGCTTGGAATGATCTTCGCCATTGGAACAAAAATCCCTTAATATGTTTACCTTGTCCAGCTGTAGCGCCTAGCCGCTCGAGATCACAAGTCAATTCGGCTGCATGGCTGAAAAGCGCCATTCTGCCAAATCGCCTTATGCTTGTCGCGGCTGGACAGGCGCTTCCGCTTTTCTTACTGACCTTGAACCATGAACGCGATAACTACAGCGATGATAGGAATCGCCTCTACTAACGCTACCCCGATGAACATTGTTGTTTGAAGCATACCGCGAGCTTCTGGTTGACGAGCGATACCTTCAACTGTTCTAGATACGATAAGACCGTTACCGATACCTGCACCAAGTGCGGCTAAACCGATTGCGATTGCTGCTGCTAAAAGACCCATTTTAAAATTTCCTCCTTTAAATGTATAAATAATGTATTTGTTTAAAAATAGGTTTGTTCATTAGATGAACTGGGTATATTTTAATGGTCGCTGCTCACTTTGTGAGCAATATAAACCATTGTTAACATGGTGAAGATAAATGCCTGGATTCCACCGACAAAGACGGAGAATCCTTGCCATGCTAATGTTGGAAGGATGGCAGCTAAATGTCCGCCCACTCCTGTAGCAAGGCTTCCTGCTAGCAATCCAAGAAGGATTTCACCAGCAAAGATGTTTCCATAAAGTCGAAGGCCAAGAGTCAGCGTATTAGCAAACTCCTCTACAATTTTCAACGGGAATAAGAATCCCATTGGACGGAAGTAATCCTTTCCATACTCTGTAAAGCCCTTCATTTTAATTCCATAATAATGTGACAGAGCGACAACCATAACTGCTAATGTTAGAGTGATCACCGGGTCTGCTGTTGGAGATTTCCACCAGAGCACGCCATCTTTTACCACTGAAAATGGAAGACCAAGAAAGTTGGAAACTGCAATGTACATAAGCAGTGTAATTCCAAGAACATGGAAACGTCCTCCCGTTTTCCAGTCCATGTTACTCTTGACGATCCCTTTCACAAAGTCCATGATCCACTCAAAAAAGTTCTGCAGCCCGGTAGGCTTCATTGCCAGTTTTCTTGTGGAAATAACTGCAATTAAGAAAACGATTGCACTGGCAACAGTGATCATTAATACGTTGGCTAAGTTGAAAGTTAAAGTAAAACCGTCAAATACTTCCCAATGATATAATGGATTTTCGTGATGCAACTGTTTTCACCTCTCTTCCCCGGTTTTTCTTTTTATTAGAAAATGAATAAAAAAATCTATCATAATGACAATATAGGATGCCATTAATCCCAAAACTGTACTGATAATGTTGAAATGATCCGGATAACGAAGGGCAATGAGAGCAGCTGCGCCAGCGGATGCCATTCGTGACATCGTGCCTAGCGATTGGACTTTATTGCCGCGCTCAAGTGCGGTGTTGAAACGTTGCATCCGCTTCAACATTAACCAGTGGTTGAACAAGCTAAAAGCTGTTCCAAGAATGAGGCCGCCGAAAATCGCCTTGTAAGGCATAATTCCCCAGCAGAAAACAAAGATGGCGAGCAAATATAATAAATACTTTCGATGTCTGGAAAGTGAGTGCTGGAGTTCCCCCATAATTTATTAATCCTCCGAATTGAAGTGGTTAACCGTCTTAAGCATAGAAAAAACGCCCGCAGTTAATCCTAAGAGCAGTCCGATGATTAAAAAAAGTGGTTCAGTTTTCCATTTTTCATCAAGCCAGCGTCCGGCAAAAATCCCGATGAGAATAGATCCTGTCAACTGTGCCAAAACTGCACTGTACAAACTCATCGCCTTAAACGCACTTTTACGGCTCTTCATGTAAAACACTCCTGCCCACCGTGGGTTCTACCTAAAAAAAAAGCGTTTACGCTCAGTTCATAGTATTTGCTCTTTTCCCTTTGTAAGCATACAATAGGGGTATTTTAATGTCAACGCATACTAAAAAAAACCTCAAAAATTGTATGTTACATTTCACAAATTGATCAAAATTTAAATCTTTCCATAAGAATTACTTATCACAGGTGATAAGTAAAAAATAATTGTAAAAACATACCCTTTTCTGAATAAAAATTTCTTTTCTTTCCCTCGGAAGTTCATTTGATTTCGGCTTATTCTCCATTGCCAATCCTCAAGTCTACCAAAGATCTGCCGATTGGCCATTAAATAAAAAAAGGAACTGTCAGGGCAGTTCCTTTTTTTATTTAAGTTTCTGTTAATGATAAGCGTTGATTTGCACTCGTCTTCTACTGGCTCCCCTCCCCCACATGATGAAACTATACGAATGTAAGATGGAGGAGCCTTTGCGACTTTCGCTTCAATCAACATAGACCTTTAACAGAGCCTCTTTAAAAACGGTCCGGCTTTTGATCCGTTGCTTTAAAATGATAAAGGATCGCTTCGCAAATGCGACGGGAAGCTTCCCCATCTCCATATGGATTGGAGGCCTTAGACATTCTCTCATATTCAGCCTGATCGTTCAGCAATTCAGTCGCCATCCGATAAATGGCTTCTTCATCTACACCGGCAAGCTTTAATGTACCGGCTTTAATTCCTTCTGGACGTTCAGTGGTATCGCGAAGGACAAGAACAGGCACACCAAGAGAAGGCGCTTCTTCCTGCACGCCGCCAGAGTCAGTTAAAATCAAGTGTGCTCTCGCCGCAAAGTTATGGAAGTCGATTACGTCAAGCGGTTCGATAAGATGGATGCGCGGATCATTGCCGAGAATTTCACCAGCAATTTCACGGACGACCGGATTCATATGCATCGGGTAGACCACTTGAATATCGTCGTTTTCTTCAACGAGTCGCTTGATTGCACGGAACATGCTGCGCATCGGCTCACCAAGATTTTCACGGCGGTGAGCAGTCATTAAGACAAGGCGATCGCTGCCAAGCTTATCCAGCACTTCATTGCTGTAGCTCTCTTTCACTGTTGTTTTTAGCGCATCAATGGCTGTGTTGCCTGTTACAAAGATGGTTTCTGCTTTTTTTCCTTCATTAAGTAAGTTCTCTTCCGCTTCATCTGTAGGTGAGAAATGAAGATCAGCCATGACTCCTGTTAATTGACGGTTCATCTCCTCCGGAAACGGAGAGTATTTATTCCATGTGCGCAATCCTGCTTCAACATGGCCAACGGCAATTTGATTATAGAAAGCAGCGAGACTTGCAACAAATGTAGTCGTTGTATCTCCGTGTACGAGCACAATATCTGGCTTAACTTCTTTCATTATTCCGTCAAGCCCTTCCAATCCACGCGTCGTTACATCAATAAGTGTCTGACGATCCTTCATAATATTTAAATCGTAGTCTGGAGTGATGTTAAAGATCTCAAGCACCTGATCGAGCATTTGCCGATGCTGCGCCGTTACAGTGACAATAGATTCAAACTGCTCAGGATATTTCTGCAATTCCAGAACGAGCGGAGCCATTTTAATCGCTTCAGGGCGCGTTCCAAAAATGGTCATTACTTTAATCGGGCGGTTCATCTTCTTTGCACCTACTTCTAATTATTTTGTTCCAAACAGGCGATCGCCTGCATCTCCCAATCCTGGTACAATGTAGCCTTTTTCATTCAGCTTTTCATCCAAGGCAGCAATGTAAATATCAACATCTGGATGGATTTCCTGGATAGCCTCTACACCTTCAGGAGCCGCCACTAAGCACATAAATTTAATATTCTTTGCTCCACGCTTTTTCAAGGAATGGATCGCTTCTACTGCTGATCCTCCTGTAGCAAGCATTGGGTCTACTACGATAAAATCACGCTCTTCCACATCCGTTGGGAGCTTTACATAATATTCAACAGGCTTTAGTGTTTCCGGATCACGATATAGCCCGACATGGCCTACTTTAGCAGCCGGAATTAATTTTAAAATTCCATCTACCATGCCAATACCAGCACGGAGAATGGGAACAATGCCTAGCTTTTTGCCAGCAAGAATTTTAGCATTCGCTTCACATACCGGTGTTTGAATGGCTACTTCTTTAAGAGGCATGTCCCGTGTAATTTCAAAAGCCATCAGCGTAGCCACTTCATCTACTAATTCACGGAATTCTTTCGTTCCTGTTTCTTTGTCGCGAATAATCGTTAACTTATGCTGGATTAATGGGTGATCGAACACATATACTTTTCCCAAAATTATCGCTCCCTTATGTTAATATCTCAAATTATGCCATAAAAGCTTCCGACGGCAAAAAAATAAGCCGCACACGCAGCCATTCTTCCACTTCTTTCAGCAAGCTTCCATCTAATTTTACATAAAAAGCAGAAGAAGAACAAATGGGAAAATATAAAAAGCCCGGGAATGATACATTTCTTTCCCGGGCGGAGCCATTTAGCTGTATAAAGGATATTTTGCTGTTAAGTCAGCTACACGCTGGCTTAATTCCTTAAGCTTTTCTTCATCTTCATGGTTTTTAAGTGCTGCTCCGATAAGAGCTGCTACTTCGTCCATTGCCTCTAGATCAAAGCCACGTGAAGTGACCGCTGCTGTACCGATACGGATGCCACTTGTTACAAATGGGCTTTCCGGATCAAATGGAATCGTATTTTTATTAACCGTAATACCGATGTCATCCAATACTTTTTCCGCTACTTTACCTGTTAGGCCAAGAGTTTGCAGATCGATAAGCAGCAAGTGGTTGTCTGTACCGCCTGATACGAGATTGATGCCTTCTTTTACTAAGCCTTCTCCCAAACGCTTGGCATTGTCGATGATTTGCTGTGCATAGGTTTTGAAGCTCTCATCTAACGCTTCTCCGAAAGCTACAGCTTTCGCTGCAATGACGTGCATGAGCGGGCCACCTTGGATACCAGGGAAAATAGACTTGTCGATTTTCTTAGCAAATTCTTCTTTACAAATAATCATACCGCCGCGAGGGCCACGTAATGTTTTGTGTGTCGTTGTTGTTACAAAATCAGCGTATGGAACAGGGCTTTCATGAAGTCCAGCTGCTACAAGGCCGGCGATATGCGCCATGTCAACCATTAGATAAGCGCCTACTTCATCTGCAATCTCACGGAATTTAGCAAAGTCGATCGCACGCGGATAAGCGCTCGCTCCTGCTACAATTAACTTCGGCTTATGTTCGATTGCCTTTTGGCGAACATCGTTATAATCAATTTGCTGGTTTTCTTTGCTTACTCCGTATTCAACGAAGTTGTATTGCACACCGCTGAAGTTTACCGGGCTGCCGTGTGTTAAATGGCCACCATGAGATAAGTTCATTCCGAGAACTGTATCACCGTGCTCCAGGATAGTGAAATAAACAGCCATGTTTGCCTGAGCGCCAGAGTGAGGCTGCACATTCACGTGATCGCCGCCGAAAATTTCTTTCGCCCGGTCGCGAGCTAGATCCTCAACAACGTCAACATGCTCACAGCCGCCGTAATAACGCTTGCCCGGATAGCCTTCCGCATATTTATTGGTTAACACGGAACCTTGTGCTTCCATGACTGCCTGGCTGACAAAGTTCTCAGAAGCGATTAATTCAATTTTAGACTGCTGGCGTTTTAATTCATCTTGAATGGCTTCAAACACAGCCGTATCTTGTTCTTTAAGGATACTCATTTTCAAACCCCTTCCATTTCTAAGAATGATATATGTCTTTATGTATTGCTAATTTTTAAAATTCATTTATATTCTAACATGTTTTTGGCTTGTTTTAAATCAAATAAATATAAAAGCCGATCTTTTTTATAAAAAAAAGCCGACTTTATTATTAAAAGCCAGCTAAAACTTAACATTAACCAGAGCACTTCTCGTCGGCATTCGTTTTTTTATACACCGCTCTGACTCCTCCGATTAACTTCGGCCGGGTTCTGGCCATCGTAACATGCGCATGCCCTACTTCTTTCACACTTGTCCGCAACGGGACAGCGACATGCTTCAAATGCATGCCAATAAACGTATCGCCAATATCTATGCCTGCATCAGCTTTAATAAATTCAACGACGGCGCTATCTTTCTTTTCATTAAAGGCGTAGGTAGCCATCGATCCCCCTGCCTGACGAACTGGCACCACTGCCACTTCCTCAAGCTGCAGTCGCTGAATTTGCTCGCGGTCTACTACAAGCGCACGATTTAAATGTTCACAACATTGGAAAGCAAGATACAGTCCGTATTCATCTGCAAATGCCTGCAATTGTCGGTACACCATTTCAGCAATCTCCAGCGTGCCGGCTGTTCCAATTTTTTCTCCGGCAATTTCGGAAGTCGAACAGCCAATGACGACTATCTGTCCTTTTTGGAGACCGGCCTGTTGCTGAAACTCTTGCAACAGGCGACCGAGCTGCTGTTCCCACTCTTTAAGCTGCAACAAAGCTCATCCCTCCAGTTTATTTTTCTTCATACGCTTTAATTTTATTAAGACGGTTTTCATGTCGGCCGCCTTCATAGTCAGTTGTCAGCCATACTTTCGCAATTTCCCGGGCAAGACCCGGACCAATGACCCGCTCTCCCATAGCAAGCATATTGCTGTTGTTATGCTCTCTCGTTGCCTTTGCACTAAAGACGTCATGAACGAGGGCGCAGCGAATCCCTTTCACTTTGTTAGCCGCAATACTCATTCCAATACCTGTGCCGCATATTAAAATACCACGGTCAAATTCCCCGTTGGCTACCTTTTCAGCTACAGGAACAGCATAATCTGGGTAATCAACAGATGTACTGCATTCACACCCAAAATCTTCATATTCAATGCCGAGCTCATCCATCAGATCTTTTATTTCTTTTCGAATGTTTACTCCACCATGGTCAGATGCAATGGCAATTTTCATGTTGATAATCTCCTTTTGGCTTGATCAATTTTTTTCTATTTTGTCACAATAGGAGACAAATGAAAAGCCCGATGTCTCTAAAGCTGGAATTGTGTAATCGTTGATTTTAATTCTTCCGCTTGTTTTTTCAGTTGAAGAGCAGCCTGTTCAATATCATGCATCACTTTGGTTTGGTCTTTTGTAGCCTGTGTCACTTCAACAGCCCCAGCCGATGTTTCCTCCGCGATTGCTGCTACTTCCTCAGATTGGTTGGATGTATCTTGGATGCTGCCAAGCTGCCTGTCCACCAGCTGAGAAATAATTTGTACAGCCTCTGCTACTTCATGGATCTTTCCAGTCATCTGTTCAATAGCAGAATTGGCTTTAGACCCCTTTTGAACCTCTTTATTGACAGTTTGTACTTGTGAAGAAATCTTTTGGACAACTTGATCTACTTCCTGCTGAATATGCTGGATCAGCTCTGAAATGCCACTGACAGCCTTTGCGCTCTCATCAGCCAATTTACGGACTTCTTCTGCTACAACGGCAAACCCTTTTCCATGTTCGCCAGCACGCGCTGCTTCAATTGAAGCATTGAGCGCTAGAAGATTGGTCTGAGCTGCAATGTCACCGACGAGCTGAATAATCTGTTCAACTTTACGTGCATTTGTCTCCAGCCTCTTAACCGCCTCGAGTGACTGTTCATTTTCTGTAGATAATTGTTCCATACCCGAAATGAGCGATTGGAAAATCTCTTTATTGATCTTCAGCTCTTCTACCATTTCTTCAGCTTGAGCGGCCGAATCCTTTGCCTTTGTTTGCACTTCAGCAGCGAGATGCGTGACATCTTCAATCGATTCTGCCGTAGACTGAATAGCCACTGCTGAATTTTCAGCTCCAGCAGAAATCTCATCTACCGTCCGAAAAATTTCTTCGGCTCTTTCGGAAGCCCGGGTTGCTTCTGTCGATATGCGCACAACACTTTCATTGGTTAAAGAAAAATTATTATCAATGCTATGGACCATGCTTCTCAAATTGCTAAGCATGTGATTAAAAGCAATACCAAGGGAACGGATTTCATCTTCACTTTCAGGAAGTTCTACATCCTCCTTGATATTGCCTTGCGCTGCTGCCAGTGTAGCTGCTTCTAATCTCTTCAACGGCCGGACAAAATAGCCCCCAGCTACATAGGCAAGAATCCCCGACCAAATAATACCTAACAGTAAAGTAGTGACCGTGAACAAAGTTTCGTTCATCCAAGAAAAATAATTAGGATAAATATAATAGATAAAAAAGCCGCTCGTCGTATAAGTAATTAAAGCTAAAATTGTGACGAGAAAAACAAGTTTCTTTCTTAATCCAAATTTCGCTTCGCTTCTATATCTCATCATGACCCCTCTCCGGAATGTCTCCTGCCCGGCTTTGCATTTTTTTTAATGCCTCGGTGATTAATTCATCCAATTCCACATAAGTTTGACGATAATTTTCAAGTGATCCCCCGTACGGGTCAGCGACATCTCCTTGCTCCCCATAGACAAACTCTTTCAATGTCCATAGCTTGCCAGCAGAATGAGGAAACGAAGAAAGAACCGCCTGTTTATGGCCGGTTGTCATAGTAAAAATGACATCCGCCCAATCGACTATCTCTCTAGATATCCCTTGAGACAGATGTTGAATAGGAATGCTATTTTCCTGTAACACTTGAATGGCATGCCTGGCTGCCCGGTCACCTGCTGCTGCATAAATCCCTGCAGACCGTACATCCCATCCTTGCTTCTTATGCTTCATAATTGCTTCTGCCATCGGACTTCTACATGTATTTCCTGTACATACGAACAATATGTTCAACCGTTTTCACCCTCCAGCTGTTTTCTTCTCCTCTTATTATATAAGATTTTTATCAAAGAGGGTAAAAAGTTCTATATATTTTTCCAATTAAAGAAAAAGAAGTTTAAAACCAAACGCCAGCAAAATGCAACCGCCAAATGCTTCGCTGTAAGCCCCAAGCCAACTGCCCGCCTTTCTGCCAATCAACAGTCCGCTCCAAGTTAAACCAGCTGCAATGCCGCCGAACAGAAGCAGTACAAGCAAAACTTCTGCTCCATAAATCCCTAATGTAAGGCCAACCGAGAAGCTATCCAGACTGACGATCAAAGAGAATGCCATCAATCTCCAACCGAAAGGAACCGACCTTTCTTCCTCTTTTTGTTGAAAAAAAGCAACAATCATTTGAGTACCAGCAATTATGAGCAGCAAGCCTCCAATAAGAGAAGCAATTGTCCCAAATGTATCTGTAACAAATCGGCCAGCTATTATGCCAAGAAGCGGTAAAATAATATGAAAACTGCCGATAATGATTCCAATATAAAAGATCCGCTTTAACCTGATTGGCGCCATGCCTATTCCTAAGCTTGCTGAAAAAGCGTCCATTCCTAACGCTAAAGCCAGTGTACTCAAAGTAACGACTTCACCCATCTTTGCTTCATTCCCTTCCTTGTTGGACGTGCCTCTTTTCAACATATGCAGGAATGCTCGAATACTTTCTTGAATAGATGCCAAATGAGAAAGCGCAGTAAAGACATGGTGGAATACTTTTAAAACCAAAAGCAAGATTGCCAGCACACGATAAGGGAATAAATAAAAAAATACTAAACTTGAGAGGGTGAGCACGAATGATCGTTAGAGAGCGTAAGAACGAATTTGTACTAATTGAACAGGATCATCACGCACAAATTTCTGGAATCATCATGTCCTATTGGAAAGATTCACTGTTTTCTGCTCCAGAATTCAGGCGCTCCGTCGAATATGCCATTTTTCAGCACGACTGCGGCTGGAAACCATTTGACACAGACCCCTTCTGGAATGATAAAAAAGAGGCCCCGTATACGTTCGTTGATTTTCCAGTGCTGCCAAAACTTGTACTTTACAAACAAGGAATTGATGAGGTGGAAAAAAACGATCATTACGCTGCTCTCTTATGCAGCATGCATTATTCGGCTTTTCTTAGAAACGAGGCTTTAGATGAAGTAAAACCATTTCAAATAAATGAAGAACAGCGCCGGGAGCGGCTCATTGCTTCTCTTAAAATTCCAGACCCATCTTTGCCCGATTCACATTACAGACTGTTACAGCTCGGGGATAATCTTTCTTTATATATTTGTCTGAACGAGCCCGGGACAACGAAAGAGCAGGAACATCCCTTCTTTTGCAAAGGAATTCCTCTTTCTGCCGCCTTCAACAAAATAGAGAAAGATAACATTCAGCTTTATTGGCAAGACAAACAAACCATCGCTATGGACCCTTTCCCTTTTAGAGATAAAATTCTTATCACACTTAAACAGAAGACTCTGTCAAAAGACCAGATTGCTTCCCAAGGGTTTCTTGAAAGCTATAAAAAAACCAGCTTTTGTGAAACACCCATTCAACTCATGCCATCATATAAATAATTAAAAAGGAAACCAGAAAAAGCGGCAGTCGCCGCTATCCGGTTTCCTCTTTTTTCTATTCTTCACATACCCAGCGATGAGCGGCTGCTTTTTCCAGCCGGTTCATAATGGCTAAACCAACCCCCGACGTGGGGAAAACTTCGGAATAGATAATATCTACATCTGTCTCATTAAAAGCGCGCAATACATCGTAAAGAGAATGCGCCACTGTTCTTAAATCCTGGCGGCTTCCACATGGAAAAACAACATCCGCTTCGTAGAAAGAGAGATTCTCCTCTGTTGTTAACACGCCAACTTTTTTCCCTTGCTGCCGCTGCTCATCAATATTTGACTGAATCCATTTACGGCTGCCATCTAGCAAATAAACAGGAGCTTCCGGGGCATAATGTTTATATTTCATTCCAGGCGACTTGGGCCGCTGCTTTGCATCCGTCAACGCCGCATCAATCCCAGCTTCCCCGGCAACCTCCTCAATTTCTTCTTTTGTAATGCCACCTGGCCGCAAAATAACAGGAATGTCTCCTGTACAATCCACAACTGTAGATTCTACCCCTACTCCAGTATCGCCGCCATCTATAATTCCCGCAATCATTCCATCCAGATCATCTCGTACGTGCTTTGCAGAAGTAGGGCTCGGCTTGCCTGATCGATTAGCGCTCGGTGCTGCAATTGGCAAGCCCGCTTCCCGGATGACAGCCATGGCTACAGGATGATCGGGCATGCGGACCGCTACCGTTTCAAGCCCTGCCGTAACCACTTCCGACAGCCGGTTTGGCTGCTTTTCCAAAATAATAGTGAGCGGACCTGGCCAGAAGGCTTCCATTAATCGTTCAGCTGTTTCTGATATGTTGACCGCTACGTCTGCTACCTGTTGCTTTGAAGCGATGTGAACAATTAGTGGATTGTCAGCTGGGCGGCCTTTTGCAGCAAATATTTTAGCAGCCGCTTCATCTGATAAGGCATTTCCTCCTAGTCCGTATACCGTCTCAGTTGGAAAAGCCACCACCTCATTTTGCTTTAATAAATCAGCTGCTTCCTCAATTTGTGGATATGTGTCTAAAAAATCCACACCCTTATCCACATACCAATGTTTTGTTTGCATTTTGCTCATTTATCTTTCATTCCTTCTTTTTTTGTACGATTTCTGTGTTTCTTGTTAATAAATCAGACACTTCTGGAAAGATATGCACAAAATCATACCCATTATCCACATTGTGTGGATAACTTTTTTAGTTTTGTTTATAAGTCTGTGGGTAAATGTGGATAAATTTCTGAAAAATCAATCGTTATTATTTTTATCCACAAGATGAAAAAGCCATCCTCACTTTTTACTTATTCTTCTTGAAAAGCTCAACGATAGCGAACTTTACTTTTGGAACTTGCTCCTCACCTTCTGCATAGACTGGTACTTTCTGCTGGTCTGAGTGGTTGTTCTCTTCCACCCCGGGACTAATGGCTGTACCATTTGAAAAATCAAGAAAACAAAGCGGGGGATAGAGCACACACCACCAGTTCGCCCCATTTCCTTCACCAATTGTAATAACGATTGCCTCATATTCACCAGCAGGGTAAAGAAATTGCCCATACAGCTTCGTTGGAAACTTTGCTTGTCCAAAATTAACCTTAATGTTTGTTTGTATCCCTTCCTCCCTCGCACGCTTTATAGCAATCTCTTGAATTTCCGGCAGTTTGCTTTTTAAAAGGCGGCGGGCTTCCGGCAAAGATTCCAGATTGGATACCCACTTTGTAATCTCTTTATTCACATCGTCTCTGATCTTTCTTTTTAGTTCCTGGTCAGTCGCATTATCGCTATTCGCAAGAATTCTCAGCCTGATCGCTTCCTTTGGAATCACGATGGTTTCTTCCGCTTCTGCTGCTTGATCAGGAATATATAAACTCATTATTGTACCGATTGATAAAATTAGTAAATAAATGCCTGCAATTAATCTATTCATTGTTTTCCCCTCCTGGCTATCAGTCTGTCCAGAAAAGAAAAACTTAAACAATGAAACTATTAAATTTTCACAAAAACCATTCTGTCTTTGCCATTAATATCATTTTTAACACTGATGACCGCTTCTGGAAAAACGCTTTGCAAAAGATCAGATACCGCTTTTCCCTGGCCCCCTCCGATTTCAAACCCAATCAATGCTTTTGCATTCAATACATGGGGCAGCTGTTCACATAACCGACGGTAAATATCAAGGCCATCCTCTCCTCCAAATAAAGCCAGTTCCGGCTCATGATCAACCACAACGGTTGATAACTCTTTTTTATCAGTTAACGGAATATAAGGAGGATTAGACAGAAGAATATCCAGTTTTATTCCCTCCTCAATGAAAGGAGCCAGCAAATCTCCATGCAAAAACTGAATATTAGCCTGCAATGTCCTGCTATTCTGTTTGGCTGTCTGCAGCGCTTTTTCCGAGAGATCCGAAGCATACACGGTAAGCTGCGGACGTTCAAGCTTCATCGTAATAGCGATAGCTCCGCTTCCCGTCCCAATATCCGCCATTACAAGTTCCTGATCCTCTTGGAAATGCTCGCTTATCCCTTCTAGCGCATGCCAAATCAATTCTTCCGTTTCCGGCCGGGGAATCAGCACATTCCCGTTTACAGCGAAAGATCTTCCATAAAATTCTTCTCTTCCAATCATATGCTGGATGGGAATACCTTCCCCATGCCGGCTGACCATTTCCTTAAAGGTTTGCTGTTGCTGCCCTGTCAGCTGCGCATGCATATTTGCCAGCAACTCTGAGCGTTTCATCTGCATAACGTGCTGCAACAGTAGTTCTCCCGCATTCTCATCCCGCTCTTTCT
Source organism: Pseudobacillus sp. FSL P4-0506 (assembly GCF_038003025.1). Lineage (NCBI taxonomy): Bacteria > Bacillati > Bacillota > Bacilli > Caryophanales > Bacillaceae > Pseudobacillus > Pseudobacillus sp. FSL P4-0506. Next base: position 804,674 of record NZ_JBBOOI010000001.1, on the reverse strand, counting down.
CTCTTAAAAAAGAAGAAGCCCATCGAAGGGCCTCATATATTTTTTGTGTCATATTAATCCTGCAAATTCTCAAGCTTGGAAGACTGTTCTTCCATAATAAGTGCATCTAGCACTTCATCTAGCTTGCCTTCCAAAATTTGATCAAGCTTTTGCAGAGTTAGACCGATGCGGTGGTCAGTCACACGGTTTTGCGGGAAATTGTATGTTCGGATACGCTCAGAGCGATCTCCAGAACCGACAGCCGATTTTCTTTGCGCGTCATATTCCGCCTGGGCTTCCTGTTGGAACTTATCATATATACGGGCCCGGAGAACTTTCATCGCTTTTTCCTTATTCTTAATTTGGGACTTCTCATCCTGACAGGAAACAACGATCCCTGTCGGAAGATGCGTCAAACGAACAGCTGACATCGTCGTATTAACACTTTGGCCGCCCGGTCCGCTCGAGGCAAATGTATCAACTCGAATATCTTTGTCGTGGATATCCACTTCCACATCTTCCGCCTCTGGAAGACAGGCTACCGTAGCTGTAGATGTATGAATCCGTCCACCTGATTCCGTTTCTGGAACACGCTGCACACGATGGGCACCGTTTTCATATTTCATCTTGGAGAAAGCACCTTTTCCGTTAATCATGAAAATAATTTCCTTATAACCGCCAAGGCCCGTGGAGTTGGCTTCAATGACCTCTGTTTTCCAACCTTGCATCTCCGCATATCGGCTGTACATACGATATAAGTCACCGGCAAACAAAGCCGCTTCATCTCCGCCCGCTGCCCCGCGAATTTCCATAATTACGTTCTTATCGTCGTTCGGGTCTTTTGGAATCAAAAGAATTTTCAACCGTTCTTCCAGCTGCTCAAGCTGATCTTCAAGCTCCCCTATTTCTTCTTTCACCATTTCACGCATGTCAGCATCAAGCTTTTCATCAAGCATTGCCTTGGCATCCTCGTATTGCTGCTTTGCTTCTTTATATTCACGATACACAAGCACAGTCTCTTGAATGTCAGACTGTTCCTTTGAATAATCTCTGAGCTTGCCAGGATTATTCACAATTTCCGGATCGCTTAACAGTTCATTTAACTTTTCGTAGCGGTCTTCCACCGCCTGTAAACGGTCAAACATAATGTCACCTCAAATTTCGTCCATAATGTTTTCATTATAATATATCGAAAAAACCAGCACAATGTAAAAAGAAAAAGCGGAGGGTGCTTGTCTAGTACGATAGAAGGTTGGAGGAATACCTAAAGGAGTCGTTCTTTGACTTCTTTAGGTATTTCGAAACCGCCGTACGCACTAGCGTCCGCAGCTGGACAAAAGAAAAGCGGAGCCGACTGTACTCCCCCGACAAGCATAAGACGAAATGGTGAAGTGACGTTCTTTAGCCACACAACCAGATCGGCTTATGTCCTCGAGGGGCAAGGAGGCTCAGCTGGACAAGAGAAAAGCGGAGGTGCTTGATTCGCGGCGTATGGACTGGTTCACCTTTTACTGACAATACGTTTTTCCCGGAAAAGAAGCTGTTATCTGGAAAAGCATTGTTTTTTTCTAAAAAGAAGAAGAGGACGTCCGATGGACGCCCTCTATGAATTTGTAGTCAGGCTAAAACCTATTGGGTTTTTTCAACAGCTGCTTTCTGCTTATGTACAGAGGTAAGCGGCACTTCGTGATGGTGGCGGCAGCGCGCTTCATAACTTTCAGCGGCTCCAACTAAGATAATGGGATCGTCATATCCCGCCGGCTGTCCATTAATCAAACGCTGTGTCCGGCTAGCTGGTGATCCGCAGACCGTGCAAACAGCTTGAAGCTTTGTAACGAGTTCAGCAATCGCCATTAATGCCGGCATCGGACCAAACGGCTCTCCCCGAAAATCCTGATCAAGGCCGGCTACAATCACACGATGTCCACGGTTGGCGAGCAACTGGGCAGCTGAAACAATGCCCTTATCAAAAAATTGAGCTTCGTCAATCGCAACGATATCCACATCAGGCGAGACAGCTGCTAAAATATCAGCCGACTCTGCTACCGGTACTGCAATCACAGCAGACCCATTATGGGAAACGACTGAGTCTTCGCTATAACGATTATCGATTTTTGGCTTAAACACCACGATTTCTTGCTTTGCAAACTGCGCTCTCCTGACACGGCGGATCAGCTCTTCAGATTTTCCCGAGAACATGCTGCCGCAAATCACTTCCACCCATCCGGTTTGTTTCATTACATACATTGAACAAGCCTCACTTTCAACATTCCTTCTTAAAAATAGTCCCAAAAGGCAAAAAACAGGCAAGCAGTTAATAAATAACTCCTTGCCTGTTTTCATTTTTAACTTACTTATTCTTCATGCCGTATTTTTTGTTGAAGCGATCAACACGTCCGCCAGCATCAGCGAATTTTTGACGGCCAGTATAGAATGGGTGGCACTCAGAGCAAACCTCTACGCGAATTTCCTCGTTTACGGAACCAGTTTCAAACTCGTTGCCGCATGCACATTTCACCATTGCTTTTTTATAATCTGGATGAATAGCTGCTTTCATTCTTGTCATCTCCTTCCGCCCTGAATCATTCTGAAACAGAGTTGTCTATACGAAGTACGGAGTTAGTTCTCCATACTTATAGGCTGAACACACTGGTATTATTATAACAAGTATTTGTCCAAAAATCAAATACCAATTATAAAATCCGTTTAGATGAACCGCCTGCTTTAATTTCCTCTACTAATTGCTCAATAAAGTCCTCGTTTGATTTCGTCTGGCGCAGGCGACGCAGGAATTTTTCGGCAAGATCTGGTGAATCGGACATCGTCTTGCGGATAGACCAGATCATATCAAGCTGACCTTTCTCAATGAGCAGCTCTTCCTTACGCGTGCCAGAACGTTTAATATCAATAGCCGGGAAGATCCGACGCTCAGCAAGCGAGCGGTCGAGGTGGAGTTCCATATTTCCTGTCCCTTTAAATTCTTCATAAATGACATCATCCATACGAGAACCTGTATCTACAAGAGCCGTTGCTAAAATCGTCAAGCTGCCGCCTTCTTCGATATTCCGCGCTGCTCCGAAAAAGCGCTTCGGGCGGTGAAATGCGGCTGGGTCAATCCCTCCGGAAAGCGTGCGTCCGCTCGGCGGAATAACAAGATTGTATGCCCTTGCCAGTCTTGTAATACTATCCATTAAAATAATTACATCGCGCTTGTGCTCTACAAGACGCATCGCTCGCTCCAGCACAAGCTCCGCTACTTTAATATGATTTTCCGGCACTTCATCAAACGTTGAACTGATAACTTCTGCTTGAACAGACCGCTCAATATCAGTTACTTCCTCCGGACGTTCATCAATCAGCAGAACGATTAACTCTGCTTCTGGATGATTGGCAGTGATAGAATTAGCAATCTCTTTCAGCAAGATCGTTTTTCCTGCTTTTGGCGGTGCCACAATTAATCCCCGCTGACCAAAACCTACAGGAGAAATTAAATCCATGATTCTTGTGGAAAGATTTTTTGGACTGGTTTCAAGCTTAATTTGACGATCCGGATATAAAGGAGTCAATGCTGGAAAGTGGACACGCTCTTTAGCAGATTCAGGATCGTCCCCATTTACTGCTTCGACGTGCAGGAGGCCATAGTAACGCTCGTTTTCCTTCGGAGGACGTACTTTACCTGATACTTTATCGCCGTTTCTCAAATCAAACCGGCGAATTTGTGAAGCAGAAATATAAATATCCTCGGAACTTGGCGAGTAGTTGATCGGTCTTAAAAATCCAAAGCCCTCAGACTGAATAATCTCAAGAACGCCTTCCATGAAAAAGAAGCCTTGCTCCTCCGCGCGCGCTTTCAAAATAGCAAAAATTAATTCTTTTTTCGTTAGCTTACTGTAATAAGAAATCTTGTACGTACGCGCAAGCTCGTAAAGTTCCTTTAATTTTAAATTCTCTAAATAAGAAATTGTTAGTTCTTCCATTTCGGCACCACACTTTTATTTAATTCTCACCCTATGTAAGTAAGATGAGCCGTTCTTTCTTTATTTAGCTGCGCCTTATTCGGGTTCGAATCTAGGCCGTTATATGCTTTCCGAGCCTGTCCCATGCTAATTGCTCTAGGCATCGGCTCTGCTTTTCTTTAAAATAATATCTATTTTAACCTGTTAGGGTAATTGCCGCAATAATTGAATAAAAAAGGAGGGAACATTGCGTTGATACACATTTTCTGGGCAATATTGTGAGTGGCGTTGAAAAACAGCAAAGGCAGGCTGAAGAGCCGGTCACTCCCGGCATAAGCCCGCTCCGTGCTGTTGAATGAATTAAATAAAAACAGTTTCTTTATATGTTAAGGCTTCATAACTAAGTTCGGCTTCTTCTCCAAGCTGTGACGGCCATCAATAAAACGAACCGTACCAGATTTTGCTCTCATAACGACAGAATGAGTCTGTCCATAGGAACCTTTAAATTGAACACCACGCAGCAGCTCACCATCTGTTACGCCTGTTGCTGCAAAAATTGCATCGTCCCCACGTACGAGGTCTTCCATACGAAGCACTTGTTTCAAATCGATGCCCATTTTTTCGCAACGCTTGATTTCTTCATCATTTTGCGGAAGCAATCTTCCTTGGATCTCTCCGCCAAGACATTTTAACGCTACCGCTGAGATGACTCCCTCAGGAGCACCGCCGGAACCAAATAAAATATCGACGCCTGTTTGATCAAAAGCAGTATTGATCGCAGCTGCTACGTCGCCGTCTTCAATTAATTTAATACGCGCACCTGCTTCACGAAGCTGGGCGATGATATCTTCATGGCGTGGACGATTTAGCACTGTGGCTACCACGTCTTGGATATCTTTATTTTTCGCTTTAGCGACAGCTTTTAAATTATCGAGAACGGATGCATTGATATCGATTTGCCCTACAGCTTCAGGTCCTACTGCAATTTTGTCCATGTACATGTCAGGAGCGTGCAGAAGGTTGCCATGATCTGCTATAGCAAGAACAGCCAATGCATTCCATCCACCTGATGCAACAATGTTGGTACCCTCCAGCGGATCGACTGCAATGTCTACTCGAGGACCATAGCCTGTTCCGAGCTTTTCACCGATATATAGCATCGGAGCTTCATCCATTTCACCTTCTCCGATTACAACCGTTCCTTTCATTGGGATGGTATCAAACACATCGCGCATAGCAGTAGTTGCCGCATCATCCGCTTCCATCTTCTGCCCTCTCCCCATCCAGCGTGCAGAAGATAAAGCAGCTGCTTCCGTTACCCGGATAAGCTCCATTGATAAACTTCTTTCCATCTTATATTTTCCTCCCGTATTAGAGCTGCAATTTAATAACTTTAAAAGTATAACCTAATTAACATATATATTGTAACACATTAACGGGAAATGAGGGGGAAGAATTCAGCCACTTTTCATTTGTCCTATATCTTCTTCTGACAAGCCTTCGCGCCAGAGCTCTGCACCGAGGAGGCTGAGTTTTTCCACAAGCATGCTGTAGCCCCTGTCAATATGCTCAAGCCCTGTTATTTCTGTTAACCCTTCAGCCATCAAGCCGGCAATCACGAGAGCAGCCCCTGCCCGCAAGTCGCTCGCCTTCACTTTCGCTCCTCGGAGCTGGACAGGTCCATTAATAACAGCCGATCTTCCTTCCACTTTCATGATTGCATTCATTCTTCGCAGCTCATCGGTATGCTTAAAACGGGCAGAGTAAATCGTATCCGTAACAATAGAAGAACCTTCTGCTTTTGTTAAAAGTGAGGTAAAGGGTTGCTGTAGGTCGGTCGGAAATCCTGGATATACAAGCGTCTTTACGTCAACAGCCTTAAGCTTATCCGCTCGGCCTACAAAAATTTTGTCATCTCCTATTTCTACGGGGACATTCATTTCTCGCAGCTTGGCGGTTAGCGATTCCAGATGAAGCGGGATGACATTGTCAATCACGATACCATCTCCTGCTGCAGCTGCCAAAATCATAAATGTTCCTGCTTCAATTCGATCGGGGATAATTGTGTGGCGGCAGCCATCGAGCTTGTCCACGCCTTCAATACGAATAATGTCGGTGCCTGCTCCTTTAATTTTAGCTCCCATGTTATTCAACAGGGTAGCTACATCAATAATTTCTGGCTCTTTTGCAGCATTTTCAATAACAGTCTGCCCCTTTGCCTTGACAGCAGCCAGCATAATATTGATGGTAGCGCCGACACTGACAACATCCAGGTAAATCCGGGCTCCCCTTAGCTCATTCGCCCGCAAGTAAATAGCTCCCTGCTCATTTGTTACTTCCGCTCCAAGCGCTTCAAATCCTTTAATATGCTGATCAATCGGCCGTGGCCCTAAATGACAGCCACCCGGCAAGCCGATTACCGCTTTTTTAAACTTTCCGAGCATGGCTCCCATTAAATAATAGGAAGCACGCAGCTTTTTTACTTTACCATTTGGCAAAGGCATGGCCACCATACTCGTTGGATCGACAATCATTTCACCATTTTTAAAAGTGACTCTTCCGCCGATCTCCTCGAGCAATCCTTTCAGTATATGAATATCGGAAATATCGGGCATTCCTTCAATTGTTACTGGAGATTCCGCTAAAATAGTAGCTGGCACTAAAGCAACTGCACTGTTTTTGGCTCCATCTACTTTAATTGTGCCTTTTAACGGACGTCCTCCCACAATCTTCAGCTTTTCCATTTTATGCTCCCTTCTTTCACGCACTGGCTAAGCATCGAAAAAGAACTGCTTCATCATACGCTGACTATTTTCACTAAATATAGTTTATCCCACTGAAGTAAAAACATGTAAAAAATGTTTTATTTTACTTGGCGTTTATCCCAATCAGCCAAAAACGCCTCAATTCCTTTATCTGTTAGCGGATGGTTAAACATTTGCTTCAGCACTTTAAATGGTACAGTTGCAATGTGGGCGCCACGTAAAGCTGCATCTGTAATATGTTGTGGATGGCGGATAGAAGCAGCAATGATTTCTGTATCAATGCCGTGAATAGCAAAAATAGAAGCAATCGTTTCAATAAGATCCAATCCATTATGGCCGATATCATCAAGACGTCCCAAAAATGGCGAAACATAAGAAGCGCCTGCTCTCGCTGCTAACAATGCTTGGTTTGCGCTGAAAATTAACGTTACATTCGTTTTAATACCTTCTTTAGCGAAAACAGAAACCGCTTTTAATCCTTCTGCTGTCATCGGAACTTTTACCGTGATATTCGGTGCAATCTTTGCTAATTCACGGCCTTCTTTGATCATTCCTTCTGCATCAAGCGCAATCACCTCAGCGCTGACTGAATCACTCACCAAATCAGTAATTTCCTTTAAGCGCTCTTCAAAAGGAACAGATTCCTTCGCCACTAAAGATGGATTTGTTGTCACACCTGATAGAATGCCCCAAGAATGGGCTTCTTTGATTTCTGTCATGTTAGCTGTATCGATGAATAATTTCATTATATAATCTCTCCTTTAATTAGTTGGCTATTGCAGCGCCTGCTCCTCAGGGTTATAAGTTCGTCCAGCTGTGTGGCTAAAAGACGCCACTTCACCGGCCCATCTTATGCTTGTCGGAGCCATTCGGGCGCTTCCGCTTTTCTAAATTGAAACCGCCTTACTTCAATAAGGCGGTTTCTTTTATGCATCTTTATAGGATAAATAAGCTTTACGCTTTTCCAGAGGAACCAAATTCACGCATTTTTCCTTTAACGGTTTCTTTGATTGTCTCGCGTGCAGGTCCTAGGTACTTACGTGGGTCATATAAATCTGGTTTTTCAGCGAGAACTTCACGCACCGTTTTTGCTGATGCTATTTGGTTTTCTGTGTTAACATTAATTTTTGCTGTTCCAAGGGAGATCGCACGCTGAATGTCTTTTGTTGGAATACCAGTACCCCCGTGAAGTACGAGTGGAACGCCGGTCAAATTCATTACTTCCTCCATGCGGTCAAAGCCCAATTTCGGTTCGCCTTTGTATGGACCATGAACAGAACCGAGAGCTGGAGCAAAGCAATCCACACCTGTTTCACGGACTAATTGGTCACACTCTGCCGGAATGGCATAAGCAGCTTCCGCATCTTCCACGATCAAGTCATCTTCCTGTCCGCCAATACGGCCGAGCTCTGCTTCAACAGATACACCGTGAATGTGGGCAAGCTCTACTACTTTTTTTGTTAGCTCAATGTTTTGCTCTAATGGATGATGAGAGCCATCGATCATAACGGAAGTGAAGCCTGCTTGAATTGCTTTGGCACACATTTCAAAGCTGGAACCGTGATCAAGATGAATAGCTACCGGAACGGTTACTTCATACTCTTCCATTAGGGCCTTTACCATAGCAACGACAAACTTGAAACCACCCATATAACGGGCTGCTCCTTCAGAAACCCCAAGAATGACTGGAGACTTTTCTTCTTCAGCCGCCTGCAAAATAGCTTGAGTAAATTCAAGGTTGTTGATGTTAAACTGTCCAACAGCATACTTTTCTTCTTTTGCTTTATTTAGCATATCTGTCATGGAAACTAAAGGCATGATTATTTTCCTCCTCGATGAACTAAGTACACATCTTAGTATACACTTACGAATAAATTTACATTTGTATCATACCAAAATAACCGGCCCTTTACCAATGGAAAAGCAGCCGGTTATCCTTTAGGAAAATATGTATTCTTTTACTGTTGTGCGGATATCATCAATATCAAATGGTTTGGCAAAGTGCGTGAGCGCCCCAAGATCCTTTGCTTTTTGAATCATATCCAGCTCTCCGTAGGCCGTCATAATAATGACACGGATGCTTTTATTTTTTTCCCTCATACGTTTTAAAATTTCGATGCCGTCCATTCCTGGAATTTTCATATCCAACAACACTAAATCAGGTGAATGATTATCTACAATTTCGAGAGCTTGTATGCCATTCGCTGCCTGAAATGTTTCGTACCCCTCTTTTTGAAGAACTTCATTTAGTAAAATGCGTATACCAAATTGATCGTCTACAATAAGTATTTTCCCACTCAATTGCCTCTCCCCCTGATCTTAATTGTCTTTCTATTATGTTATGTATGGTTTAAAACAACTGACTATTTCTTGCTCTATGTTTAATTCTTGTTCGACACTCGAAATTCCTGCTTACGGAAATAATTTATGACTTTTGCTCCCGAGTTAAAAGACATGTATAATATACTTCACGATTAAGGAGGACGAACGATGTTAAAAATGTTTACCACTCAATTAAATGGTCTTTTCCAACGGATTGCCGATAAAGAAGCGGAACAAATGGAAGATGGCGCCCGCCTTCTGGCCCAGGCAGTAATCGGAGAGGGACGAGTTTATATAAAAGGATTTGAAGAAATGAAAGCCGTAGAGGCAGAAGCAACGGCCGGAGCTGAAGCGCTCTCCTGCTTCCAATCGTTTGAAGCCACCGATAACATAACAGAAAGTGACCGGGTGCTTCTCGTTAGCCGTTTTTCCCATGACTCCGAAGCTGTAGCTTTAGCTGCTGCTCTTGAGGAACGAGGCATTCCCTTCGTTGCAATAGCCGGACTTGTGCCCGAGGAAGAGCACTCACTTCACGAAAAAGCCGATGTGTTTATAAATACAAAGGTTACGAAAGGGCTTCTTCCTGACGAAAATGGCGGCCGTACAGGCTTTCCTTCTAGTCTCGCTGCCCTATATATTTACTTTTCCCTTAAGCTTACCATCGATGAAATTTTGCAGGAACAAAATTAAACAATGAAAAAAGCCTTTAAAGCACACATGCTTTAAAGGCTTTTTCTTTCTTATTTATTAGCCAAAGTCGCTTCAATGAATGCACGGAAAAGCGGCTGCGGGCGAGTTGGTCGTGACGTAAATTCCGGATGGAACTGAGCTGCTACAAACCACGGATGATCAGCAAGCTCGATGATTTCCACGAGACGGCCATCTGGACTTGTACCAGAGAAAACAAAGCCTTTTTTCTCCATTGCTTCACGGAACTCATTGTTAAATTCATAGCGGTGACGATGACGTTCGTAAACGACTTCATCTTGATAAGCTTCATAAGCCTTTGTTCCTTTTTGTAATTTACATGGATACAAGCCAAGACGAAGCGTTCCGCCAAGATCTTCAACATCTTTTTGTTCTGGCAGCAAGTCGATGATCGGGTATGGAGTTGTTGGATCAATTTCAGATGAGTTGGCACCCTCTAATTGAGCAACGTTTCTTGCATATTCAATAGAAGCAAGCTGCATGCCAAGACAAATACCAAACAACGGAATCTTGTTTTCACGAGCATATTTAATTGCCTCAATCTTACCAGCAATACCACGATCTCCAAAACCGCCTGGAACGAGAATGCCGTCTGCACCCTTCAAGCGCTCTTCCGCATTTTCAGCGACTAGTTCAGCAGCGTTGATCCAGTCAATTTCAATATCCGCGTCAAATGCGTAACCAGCATGACGCAAAGCTTCTACAACTGAGATATAAGCATCTTGTAGTTCTACATATTTACCAACAAGCGCGATTTTTGTCTTTTTCGATAAAGTACGTACTTTATCCACGAGCGCTTTCCAGTCATCCATTTCCGCATCATGGCACTGAAGTTTTAAATGACGGCAGACAAGCTCGTCCATTTTCTGTTCTTGGAGAGAAAGTGGGACAGCATAAAGAGTATCGGCGTCCATTGCTTCAATAACCGCTTCCGGAGCAATATCGCAGAAAAGAGCTAGCTTATCTTTCATTTCCTGTGAAACAGGCAACTCCGTACGAACAACGATAATGTTTGGCTGAATTCCAAGACTGCGAAGCTCTTTCACACTATGTTGTGTCGGCTTTGTTTTCATTTCACCGGCAGCTTTCAAATATGGAATAAGCGTACAGTGGATATACATTACGTTATCGGCACCGACATCGCTCTTGATTTGACGGATAGCCTCTAAGAATGGCAAGGATTCAATGTCCCCTACTGTTCCACCAATCTCTGTAATAACAACGTCAGCTTTTGTTTCTCTGCCTGCAAGGAACACACGGTCTTTAATTTCGTTCGTAATATGCGGAATGACCTGAACCGTACCACCCAAATATTCACCACGGCGTTCTTTGCGCAAGACTGTTGAATAAATCTTACCTGTAGTGACATTGCTGTACTTATTTAAATTAATATCGATGAAACGCTCGTAGTGCCCTAAATCCAAGTCTGTTTCTGCTCCATCGTCAGTAACGAATACTTCTCCATGCTGGTAGGGACTCATTGTTCCCGGATCGACGTTAATGTATGGATCAAACTTTTGAATAGTCACCTTTAATCCACGATTTTTTAACAAGCGTCCCAGGGAAGCAGCTGTGATCCCTTTACCGAGAGAAGAAACAACCCCGCCTGTTACAAAAATATATTTAGTCAACTTGAAAAGCCCCCTTCAATCTATTGTTTCTTTATATTATTAAATGAATACACTTATTTTATCGGGGCAAAAAACAAAAACGCCCCAATTACTTAAAAGTAAAGGGAGCGTTATAAGCATAAAAACGTCTCTTTAAAGAGCCCAAATAAAATACTACAATTTGAAATAAAGGAAGTCAAGAAAAGATTAATTTTCTTTATTTTAAATCTTCTTCCTCATCGTCGTCCAAATCATACTCATCTTCTTCGCCAAGATCATCTTCGAATTCGTCATCTTCATCCAACTCATCCAGATCTTCAAGCTCTTCTACTTCATCAAGATCTTCGAGATCCTCATCTTCAAAATCGAGATCTTCTTCAAGTTCGTCCACTTCATCCAATTCGTCTTCATCGAAGTCTGGTTCTTCTTTTGCTGCTTTTTTCGTTTTCTTCTTTTTCGCTTTTACAGTCGGTGTAGCTTCCTCTTCTAATTGATCGACTGGATACCAAGCACGCAAACCCCAGCGATTTTCTCCAAATGTAATAAACCGGCCATCGATATTCAGGTCAGTATAGAATTGGATCATTCGCGATTTTAACTCGGCATCGCTCAATTCTTGATATTGCTGAATTTGAGAAAGCATGTCCTGAAATACTACCGGTTCTTTGCTTTCTTTTAAAAGAGCGTAAGCAATTTCAATAAAGGACATTTCCTTCAATTCTTCTTTAGATAGTTGCTTCAAATTCACATCCGCACTTCCCTTCTCTATTTACGCACTCCACTGGAGTGAAAAGGTCATATTCACCATTATAAACATCGACGCTTTCATTATGCCATATTTATGTAACGATTTCCGCTTTTTTTTTGTCCGCCTTTTTCGACACGTCCTCTTCAGACGGCTTTTCTGCCAAACTTTTCTTCTTCATTTCCACATATGTCCGATAAAATAGAAAAAATGACAATAAAATAAAAGGGATGGCTCCAAGCTGGATCTGATAAAGCCAAAAAGCTGCGGGCACACAGGCGCCTAGCCATATATAGTTCAACCACTGCTTCATCATTCCACATCCCGCCTTTTACCCTTCCCTTATTGTATACTTTCTGGTAAACATTATAAAAGAAAATAAGTGATCATGTAAAAAAACTTTACATCATGAATGTATAAAAGCGGTCTTTTCCCCATTACGTTACCCTTTATTTTACAATTATAATCTTTCTTCGTGAAAAAAATACCGTGAAAGAGAATACCTGTTTCTTCCACGGCTGTTGTTACTCACATATTTCTTCTATATTGTCCGCCTACTTCATAGAGAGCTGTTGTAATTTGCCCAAGGCTGGCAACTTTTACTGTTTCCATTAGTTCAGCAAAAATGTTCCCTCCATTCACAGCAGCTTCCTTCAACCGTTTTAACGCTCGCTCGGCCTCCTGTTCATGCTTTTGCTGGAACGCATGCAACTCACTGATCTGATGCTCTTTCTCTTCTTTCGTTGCTCTTGCTAATTCCATGCTATTGATCTCTTCTTCGGATGGCGGATTTGGATTCAGATAAGTATTAACACCAATGATTGGCAATTCACCCGTGTGCTTCAACATTTCATAGTGCATCGACTCTTCCTGGATCTTCCCTCTCTGATACTGAGTCTCCATTGCCCCAAGCACGCCCCCTCGATCATCCAGGCGCTCAAATTCCTGCAGCACGGCTTTCTCTACAAGGTCTGTCAACTCTTCAACGATGAAGGAACCTTGCATTGGGTTTTCATTTTTTGATAATCCATGCTCCTTTGTAATAATGAGCTGAATCGCCATAGCACGGCGCACTGATTCCTCAGTAGGTGTAGTGATAGCTTCATCATAAGCATTTGTATGAAGTGAATTACAATTATCCTGCAAAGCCATTAGCGCTTGCAGTGTCGTCCGAATATCATTAAAATCAATCTCCTGCGCATGGAGTGAGCGCCCGGATGTTTGAATATGATACTTAAGCTTTTGCGACCGCTCATTGGCACCATATTTCTCACGCATCGCTACTGCCCAGATTCTTCGGGCAACGCGGCCAATTACTGTATATTCCGGATCTAGACCGTTTGAGAAAAAGAAAGACAAGTTCGGTGCAAAATCGTCAATCGCCATGCCGCGGCTTAGATAATACTCTACATAAGTGAAGCCATTCGCCAAGGTAAAAGCAAGCTGGGAAATCGGATTGGCTCCGGCTTCAGCAATATGGTAGCCGGAAATCGAGACAGAATAGTAATTGCGAACCGAATGATCAATGAAATATTGCTGGATATCTCCCATCATACGCAGAGCAAATTCCGTGGAAAAAATGCAGGTATTTTGCCCCTGATCCTCTTTTAAAATATCAGCCTGCACGGTTCCTCGAACTGTTTTTAACGTTTCAGCCCGCACATCGGTAAATTCTTCAATTGTAAGTATGCGGCCAAGCTCTTCTTCTTTCCGCTTTACCTGCTGATCGATTGCCGTGTTCATAAACATCGCCAAAATAATCGGTGCGGGCCCGTTGATCGTCATGGAGACCGAGGTAGACGGATGACAAAGGTCAAAACCGGCGTACAGTTTTTTCATATCTTCCAGCGTACAGATACTCACGCCGCTTTCGCCGACTTTCCCATAAATATCCGGGCGGTGATCCGGGTCTTCCCCATACAGGGTAACCGAGTCGAAAGCCGTGCTTAACCGCTTTGCTGCATCATCTTTGGACAAGTAATGAAAGCGGCGATTGGTTCTTTCGGGCGTGCCTTCCCCTGCAAACTGTCGTTTAGGGTCTTCTCCTTTCCGCTTAAACGGAAAAACACCGGCTGTGTAGGGAAAGAAACCTGGCCTGTTCTCTTTATATACCCAACGAAGAATCTCTCCGTAATCAACAAACTTCGGCAGCATCACTTTAGGAATTTTAAGTCCTGATAAGCTCGTTGTTGTCAATTCTGTTACTATTTCTTTGTCACGAATTTTGGTGACGTATTCAGAAGCCGCATATGTCTCTTTTAACTCCTTCCACCCGGCAAGGATCTTTTTCGATTCAGCGGTCAGCTGCTCCTCAACAGCCGCTTTAAATGTTTCAAGCGGTCGAATGACTTCTTTGCCAGCGCCGTTGGCTCTCGCTTCCTTTAATGCCCCCTCAAGCTGGAACAGCCGGCGGGCAATTTGTTCCTGTTCTTCTGCTTTTTGATGATAGCGCCTCACCGTTTCAGCAATCTCTCTCAAATAGTAGCGACGATCATTAGGAATAATAACGTTTTGCTTTTCCACATCTACTTCTTTACTGAAGGATACTTTCCAGTCGGTGCCAGCTTTTTCATTAATCTTTTCTACGAGTGCGGCAAATAAAGCATTCGTGCCCTGGTCATTGAATTGACTGGCAATCGTTCCATAGACCGGCATATGATCGAGCGGCTCATCAAATAGGTTGCGGCTGCGCTGATATTGCTTCTGTACCTGGCGTTTAGCATCCTCCGAACCTTTTCTTTCGAACTTGTTAATAACAATTAAGTCAGCATAATCAATCATATCAATCTTCTCAAGCTGGGAAGGTGCCCCGAACTCACTCGTCATTACATACATGGACAAATCGGAAATTTCAGTAATTTCTGCATCTCCTTGCCCGATTCCGCTCGTTTCTACAATGACAAGATCATAACCAGCTGCTTTTACAACACGGATCGCATCTTTCATAGCGAGTGAAAGCTCAGAACGGGAATTTCGGGTAGCAAGACTGCGCATAAACACCCGGTCAGAGAAAATGGCATTCATGCGAATACGGTCACCAAGTAGCGCACCGCCTGTTTTTTGCTTTGTTGGATCGACAGATAAAATAGCGATTTTTTTGTCGGACAATTCATTGAGGAAGCGGCGGATCAGTTCATCGGTCAAAGAGCTTTTCCCTGCACCACCTGTCCCGGTGATACCAATGACTGGGGCTTCATTGCTTAAAGACTGAATTTGTTCAAACGCAGCAGCTGCTTCGGCTTTTTCTTCCTTATTAGCCCCTATTTGATTCTCCGCTAGTGAAATCAATTTTGACACAGCCGTAATATCCCCGTCTGGCAGCTTGTTAATGACTTCTCCCAGGTTGCCAGATACAGTAGAAAAATCACATTCTTTCAGCATGATATTGATCATGCCTTGCAAACCATTAATCCGGCCATCCTCAGGTGAAAATATCCGCGCAATCCCATAATCATGAAGCTCTTTTATTTCCCGAGGAATGATAACGCCGCCTCCACCTCCGTAAATTCGGATATGCGGGCAGCCTTTTTCTTTTAACAGATCATACATATACTTAAAGTATTCCACGTGGCCGCCCTGATAAGAGGAGATAGCAATCCCCTGTACATCCTCCTGGATAGCAGCGTTTACAACCTCTTCGACCGAACGATTATGGCCGAGGTGAATCACTTCTGCACCGCTCGCCTGCAAAATCCGGCGCATAATATTAATCGATGCATCATGCCCGTCGAAAAGGCTGGAAGCTGTCACAAAACGAATATGATGTTTTGGTTGATAAACCCCCACTGTCTGACTCATTTCTTGTCCCCCTTATTGTTTCGCTTTGTAGCCGTTAATGCCTAAGAACAGCAAATCCGTCTGTACATTGATATAATCTTCAATCGTAAAGTTTTTTTGCAATGTCCAGCGTCGAAACCCCCACATTTGTCCCTGCACAAAAATATTTTGGGCGAGCATATGAATCTTTTGTTCTTCGATATCAAGCTCTCCATTCTCTACACAACGGCGGATCAGCCTTTCAAACATGCTCACCATATCCATTTCCTTCTTAAGAACGTAAGGCAAAGCATCTTTTGAAAGAGATTTCGCTTCCTGATACATAACAAGCACTTCATCCTGCATATCATCTACGACTTTAAAATAATAGCCGATGCCAAGCTTCAAGCTTTCCAGTGTACCTGCCTCTAGATCAATTTGCTGCAAGCGATCTTTTACCTGATCATAAATGCTGTCACATACAAGATAAAGAACATCTTCTTTTGTGCGAATATATTCATAGAGCGTTCCGATACTAAACCCTGCCGCTTTTGCAATTTCTCTCGTTGTTGTTCGATGGAACCCTTTTTGTTTAAAAAGATGAACGGCCCCTTTAATCATTTCAGAACGTCTTTTTTCGATTAATTGCTCGTCTTTTACAGATGCGTGTACTTTTCTCTTGCCCGCATTCAATGTTATCAACCGCCTTTAATAAATACATAGCAAGAGCAGAAGAAGCGGTACTCTCCTCATCTGCTCTTACATTTGCTGTTATTTTACTCTTTTAAATTTGCTGTTTAACATTATAACCGATTTTGTCCGGGCCAGAGCTTTAATTATTTTGTAACCATTCTCGAAATGACTAATCTTTGTATTTCTTGCGTGCCTTCATATATTTGGGTAATTTTCGCATCACGCATATAGCGTTCAACCGGATAGTCCTTCGTATAGCCATAACCACCAAAAATTTGTACCGCTTCGGTTGTAACCTTCATTGCTGTATCACCGGCCATCAGCTTTGACATCGCCGATTCTTTTCCATATGGCAAATTGTTTGATTCAAGCCAAGCAGCCTGATAAGTGAGCAAGCGGGATGCTTCGATCCCAGTGGCCATGTCAGCTAACTTAAAGGAGATGCCTTGATTCGCAGCAATCGGTTTGCCGAATTGTTTGCGCTCTTTCGCATATTCAACCGCCGCATCAAGCGCTCCCTGGGCAATGCCGACTGCCTGGGCGGCAATGCCGTTACGTCCGCCATCTAAGGTCATCATAGCAATTTTAAACCCTTCTCCTTCCGAGCCAAGGACATTCTCTTTCGGCACGCGGCAGTCTTCAAAAATAATCTCTGTTGTAGGTGATGAACGGATGCCAAGCTTCTTTTCTTTTTTGCCGACAGAAAATCCCGGAAAATCTTTTTCTATAATAAATGCTGTTGTACCACGTTGTTTCGAAGCTGGATCTGTTAAGGCAAATACAATATAGATATCGGCGATACCGCCATTTGTGATAAAGATCTTCGAGCCATTCAAAATATATTCATTGCCCTCCAGACGGGCTGTTGTTTTCATGCCGCCTGCATCAGAACCGGAGCCAGGCTCTGTTAATCCGTAGGCGCCAATCTTTTCCCCCTGGGCCATCGGCTTTAAGTATTTTTGTTTTTGCTCTTCAGTGCCGAACTTATAAACCGGCCAGCCAGCGAGTGACGTATGGGCGGACAGGGTAACACCTGTCGATGCACAAACTCTTGACAGCTCTTCTACAGCGATACAATAAGCTAAATAATCGCTCCCAATGCCACCGTACTCTTCCGGCCAGGGAATGCCCGTTAATCCGAGATCTGCCATTTTGCGGAAGAGCTCCATGTCAAAGCGCTCTTCTTCATCTCGTTCCGCTGCTGTTGGAGCGACTTCATTTTTAGCAAAATCCCGTACCATTTTGCGAATCATTTCATGTTCTTCTGTCAGTTGGAAGTTCATCTTGTTCCCCGCCTTTATTTGATTAACTGTTTGCTGATAACGATCTTTTGAATCTCGCTCGTACCTTCATAAATTTCTGTTACTTTTGCATCTCTGAAGAACCGTTCCACGGCATATTCTTTCGTATAACCATAGCCGCCGTGTACTTGAACAGCTTCGATTGCTACATCAACGGCTGTCTTTGATGCATACAGTTTTGCCATTGAAGCCTCTTTGCCACAGGCAAGCCCTTGTGATCGCAAACCGGCTGCACGGTAAACGAGCAATTTTGCTGCTTCCACACTTGTTGCCATGTCAGCAATTTTAAAGGCAAGCCCTTGTTGAGCGGCGATCGGTTTTCCAAACTGCTTGCGCTCTTTCGCATATTGTGTAGCTTCCTGCAGCGCTGCTTCGGCAATCCCCAATGCCTGGGCAGCAATGCCGATACGACCGGCATCCAGATTTGCCATTGCAATTTTAAATCCTTCACCCTCTTTTCCAAGCAGCTGCTCGTGCGGCACTTTCATATCTTCAAAGGTTAACTGCACGGTGCGAGAGCCATAAAGGCCCATTTTATGCTCATCTTTGCCGATGATCAGTCCCGGTGTATTTTTTTCCACTATAAAGGCTGAAATGCCCTTGGAACCTTCTGCCGGATTGGTTGAAGCAAAGACGATATATGTATCTGCTTCTCCCCCGTTTGTGATAAATACTTTTGAACCGTTTATCGTATAATAATCCCCTTGTTTGACTGCTTTTGTTTTTAAATTGGCTGCATCCGACCCAGCTCCTGGTTCGGTCAGGCAAAAGGCCCCTAAATACTCTCCGGTCGCCAGCTTCGGTACATATTTACTCTTTTGCTCTTCTGTGCCAAAATACAGAATTGGATTGGTGCCGACAGATGTGTGAACGGATAAGATAACCCCGACTGTAGCACTGACTTTTGACAGCTCATTTATCGCAATAATATAAGAAATAAAGTCCATCCCACTGCCATCATACTCCTCAGGAATTGTAATTCCCATTAAGCCCAGCTCAGCCATTTTCTTAATCAATTCACGAGGAAACTCCCCCTTCTCCATGCGTTCCACAAACGGTGCGATTTCACTTTCTGCAAAATCCCTTACCATTTTCCTCATCATCTGCTGCTCTTCTGAAAATCGCAATTCCATATTTTTTCCTCCTGTTGTTTAAGGTTAGGCGCTTTAGTCGTATGTGTAGAAGCCGCGACCGGTCTTTTTGCCGAGCCAACCGGCTTTCACATATTTGCGAAGCAATGGGCAAGGACGATACTTATCATCGCCGAAGCCATCATGAAGCGTTTCCATAATGTATAAGCATGTATCAAGGCCAATGAAGTCAGCCAGCGTTAGCGGTCCCATCGGGTGATTCATACCGAGCTTCATCACTTCATCAATCGCTTCTTTTGTTGCTACTCCCTCATACAATGTATAAATTGCTTCATTAATCATCGGCATCAGTACCCGATTTGCTACAAAACCAGGAAAGTCATTGACCTCAACCGGCACCTTGGAAAGGGTTTTTGTTATATCCTCAATTGCTTGATACACTTCATCTGCTGTTGCTAGACCGCGGATAATTTCAACAAGTTTCATCACGGGTACAGGATTCATGAAATGCATGCCGATCACTTTTTCTGGACGATTTGTAGCAGCCGCAATTTCTGTAATCGGAAGCGAGGAAGTATTGGTTGCTAAAATTGTATGTGCCGGCGCAATTTTATCTAATTGGGAGAAGATTTTACACTTTATGTCCATGTTTTCTACCGCTGCTTCAATAACAAGGTCTACCTCATTCGCATCCTGCAAGTCTGTTGATGTAGAAATCCTCCCGATTATTCCGGCTTTTTCTTCACTTGTCATGCGCTCTTTTTGTACTTGACGAGAGAGATTTTTCTCAATGACTCCTATCCCGCGTTCAATAAATTCAGTTTTCAAATCATTTAAAAGCACTTCATAACCAGCCTGGGCACAAACCTGGGCGATACCCGATCCCATTTGTCCAGCTCCAATAACCATTAGCTTTTTTACTTCCATAATTTCCCCTCCCATTGTTTAATTTGTGCGCAAATATGCCCTTTTGTCAGTACCATTTGGAATGGATAAGCGCTGGCTTAAAAATGGTGTACACCTTCTACAAGGATCCAAGAACCACGCCTCTTGAAATTTCCCCAATCCCCTATCGTGCTGAATGAGCGCCTTTCGCTTTTCTTTTTTCCAGCTGCAGGCGCTAGCACGTACGCTGATTTCGCTCTCTCTATCGAAGTCTGAAAGACGACTTCTCGTCGAGAGCTCCAATCCGCTAGCGTGCTGAGCTAGCGCCTTTCGCTTTTCTTTTGTCCAGCTGCAGGCGCTAGCACGTACGCTGATTTCGCTCTCTCTGTCGAAGTCTGAAAAGCGACTTCTCGTCGAGAGCTCCAATCCGCTAGCGTGCTGAGCTAGCGCCTTTCGCTTTTCTTTACACTTCAATCATGATGGCATCGCCTTGGCCACTTCCGCTGCAAATAGCCGCAATTCCAATGCCGCCGCCTCTTCTTCTCAGTTCATAAGCAAGTGTCAGAATAATTCTCGCTCCACTTGCCCCGATTGGATGACCAAGGGCGATGGCTCCACCGTTTACGTTCACTTTCTCAGGGTCAAGATCAGCAATTTTACCACTTGCAAGTGCAACGGCAGCAAAAGCTTCATTGACTTCAAATAAATCAATGTCCTGGAGGGACTTTCCTGTCTTTTTTAGAATTTCATTAATGACAAGCCCTGGAGTTTGCGGAAACTTGCTCGCTTCTACGGCTACTTCCGCATGACCGATCACTGTGGCAAGGGGCTGTTTCCCTTCTTTTGCAGCCCGCTCGTCACTCATTAGGACGAGTGCCCCAGCTCCATCGTTAATTCCTGGCGCATTGCCCGCTGTGATCGTTCCATCTTTACCAAACGCCGGGCGCAGCTTTGCCAATACCTCTTTATTGGTATCTTTGCGAGGAGCTTCGTCTTGCTCTACTTTGACAGGGTCTCCTTTTCTCTGTGGCACTTCAACTGCGACAATCTCTTCTGACAAGCGGCCATTTTCAATAGCAGCTATTGCTCGTTCATGACTGCGACCCGCCCATTCATCCTGCTCTTCTCTCGACAGACCAAATTCTTCAGCTGTTTGGTTTCCATAATTCCCCATATGGACCCCCGTAAAGCTGCAGGACAATCCGTCATGAATCATCAAATCAACCATCGGCGCATCTCCCATCCGCATTCCCCATCGTCCTTTAGGAAGCGCATAAGGAGCATTAGACATGGATTCCATGCCGCCCGCAACAATGACCTCTTCATCGCCTGCTCGGATGATTTGATCGGCCATCGTGACGCTTCGCAAGCCAGATGCACACACTTTATTAATGGTTTCTGTTTTCACTTCCCAAGGAATCCCTGCTTCCCTAGCTGCCTGTCTAGAAGGAATCTGTCCCTGTCCTGCCTGAAGAACGTTCCCAAAAATCACTTCATCCACTTGATCAGGGCTTACCCCTGCGCGTCTTAAAGCCTCTTTAATCGCTATTCCCCCAAGCTGTGAAGCCGATAATGTGCTTAGTCCCCCACCAAATTTTCCAAAAGGCGTACGAGCCCCATCGATAATTACTGTTTTTGCCATGATTATTTCCCCCTTCACCCATTTTAAAGAAAACGCTTTCACCACTTTGACTGAACGCTCGCTCGAAAATTCCCCATAAGAAAAGGGACATTTTTCCCTTTTATACTCTTATATTCTTTTATTTTAAAGAAAATAAATTAAAAATCAAACGAAAATAATGAACATTCAAAAAACAAAGGAGCGAGAGAGGAATTTCCTCTCTGCTCTATTATTTTTTCTCTTGTGTATCAGCAGCTGTTTCAGCGACGACTGCTTTACGTTGCTCTTCAGCCTGCTCTTCTTCCGGAAGTTCCTCCACTTTTTGTGGACCGATAACAGCTTTCTCTAGCAATTCGGCTACATCATAAGTGGCGACGGTTTCTTCCACTTCCTTCGCTTTTGTGCCGTCGGAGAGCATCGTCAGGCAGTAAGGGCAGCCGGAGCTAATGACAGATGGGCTGACTGCCAGCGCCTGCTCCGTGCGTGCTACGTTAATGCGATGGCCAGTATCTTCCTCCATCCACATCAGTCCGCCGCCTGCTCCGCAGCACATACCGTCCTGCCGGTTGCGGGCCATCTCTACCAGTTTTACACCTGGTATCGCCTTTAAAATTTCCCGCGGCGGGTCATAGACGTCATTGTAGCGGCCCAAATAGCAAGAGTCATGGAAGGTAATTGTCTCATTGACCGGATGCTGCGGCTTCAGGCGCCCTTCTTTCACAAGCTGCGCAAGCAGTTCTGTATGATGATATACCTCTGCTTTGAAGCCCATCGCCGGATATTCATTTTTGAAAATATTGTACGCGTGCGGATCAATCGTGATAATTTTCTCTACACCGTTTTTCTCGAACTCAGCTATATTCGCTGCCGCCAACTCCTGAAATAAAAATTCATTGCCCAGACGGCGCGGCGTATCGCCAGAATTCTTTTCTTTGTTCCCAAGGATCGCAAACTTTACCCCAGCCTCGTTTAACAAACGAGCAAACGAAAGAGCGATTTTCTGGCTGCGGTTGTCAAATGCGCCCATTGAGCCGACCCATAACAAGTATTCAAAGTCCTCTCCTGCTTTTTTCATCTCTTTCACTGTTGGCACATGGACATCGTCGCGTAGATCACGCCAGTTTTCTTTTTCCTTTCGATTGAGCCCCCAAGGGTTCCCCTGACGTTCAATGCTTTGCATTGCCCGCTGGGCTTCCGGGTCCATTTTTCCTTCGGTTAAAACAAGATAGCGGCGCAGATCAATAATTTTATCGACGTGCTCATTCATAACCGGACACTGGTCTTCACAGTTGCGGCACGTCGTACATGCCCAAATCTCCTCTTCGGTAATCACATCGCCAATCAGGCTGGGGTGATACATAGCAGCTGCTGCTTCTGCCCCACCAGCCAGCGCCAGCTGGTTCCCTTGTGTGTTGGCAAAAGCAAATGCCGGCACCCATGGCTGTTTCGATGTCACGGCTGCCCCTGTGTTCGTTAAATGGTCACGCAGCTTGACAATTAGGTCCATCGGCGAAAGCATCTTCCCGGTACCGGTAGCCGGACACATATTCGTACAGCGCCCACATTCCACACAAGCGTAAAAATCAATCATTTGCAGCTGATTAAAGTCCTGAATCCTTCCGACACCAAAGGTTTCTTGCGTTTCATCCTCAAAGTCAATTGGCTTTAATGTCCCCGGACGATCCAGGCGATGAAAATACGTATTGACTGGCCCGAAAATTAAATGAGCGTGTTTGGATTGTGGCACATATACAAGGAAGGTGAGCAAAACAAGTAAATGCACCCACCAGGAGACATAGAAAAAAGCAATGGCCACCTTGGTGCTGATTCCTAAAAAGACTACAGCAATAGTAGAAGCGACTGGTTCGATCCACGTCCAGTGAACATCTGCTCCTTCATGCCAGATGAGATCCAAGCCGTTTCCAATTAAGACAGACAGCATTAAGAGTCCGATAAAAATCAGAACGAGGCCATTTTTCCAGCCGCGCTTTAAGCGAACAAGCTTCTCTACATAACGACGGTAAAATGCCCATACGACGGCTACAAGAATCATTAAGGTCACTAGTTCCTGAAAAAACTTAAACCCTCCATACAGCGGGCCAAGCGGCAGATGTGCCCCTGGGACAATACCCTTGATAATAAAGTCAATGGCACCAAGCTGCACGAGCAAAAACCCGTAAAAGAACATGACATGAATGGCACCGCTTTTTTTGTCTTTCAGCAACTTTTTCTGCCCGAACACGAATACCCAAATTTTCTCCAATCGCTTCTTCACATCGTTGTCAAATGCTTGTTTTTTGCCCAACTTCATGTATTCATAACGAGTTTTTAATAAATAAACGAATAAATACACCCCGTAAGCGATTACAAAAATAGTTGCAATTAAGTTGATCCATAGCAGTCCGTTCATAACCCCTTCCCACTCCTTTCTAAAGTAGCTGCTTCTTACCCCTTTGCAAAAACAGTATTACTATTCAGAATGTTTATACCTTTATTATATTATGAATGAGCATTCAGTCAACCTCTAATTAAAATATTTTTTACGCAATTCCTATGAGAGTCTTTTTTTCTTTTTGGGAAGCATAGAAGTAATGCTGCTTTCTTTAAGGAGGAAAAAGATTCATGAGGATACTTTTCTGGCTCGCTCTCTTCGCTTCATGGCTTGGGCTGGATCTTTATTTCGGCCAAAAAAACGCAGAAAGGCAATCTTTCCAGCGAACGTACCCAAAGAGAAGGGGATCGATTGATTTTATCTGCAGCGGCCCTGAGTTTTTTCAGCAATTTTTTTTCGATATAAAAAATGCTCGTAAACGTGTGTACTGCCTTTTTTATATTGTAAAAGACGATAGTGTTACACGAGAGTTTTTTCACCTATTGAAAGAGAAGGCAAGCAGCGGCATAGAGGTATATCTACTCATGGATTGGCATGGGAGTTTAAAAGTAAAAAGACGCCATCTGGATGATTTAAAACAGTCCGGCGTACAAGTGAGCTTTTTTGGTAAACCCCGGCTTCCTTATTTCTTTTTTACTCTTCAGCAGCGGAATCACCGAAAAATCACCGTCATTGATAGTACAGTTGCCTATCTTGGCGGCTTTAACGTCGGTCGCGAATATATAAATAAAAGCAAAAACCCGCAGCTTTCTCCATGGCGGGATTACCATTTACGCTTAACAGGTCGCAGTGTTATTGATTTAGAAGCAGAGTTCATTGCTGATTGGAACCAGGAGAATCGTCCTCATCTTCGGCAAGTGGAGACAGATTTGGAAAGCGAAAGCGGAGTGGAACATGTTATTTTCCCTTCTGGAAACGGAAATCTTCAAGAAAAATTAATCAATCTCATCCAGCACACCCAGCACTCTATTTTTATTGGAACGCCTTACTTTATTCCAACGAAGCCTATCTTTGATGAGCTCCTCCGCGCACTGGAGCGTGGTGTCTGTGTTACGGTTCTGATTCCCGGTAATGAAGATCATCCGCTTGTAAAAGAAGCTGCCTGGCCATTTTTAAGAGAGCTGCTGCTTTTTCCAAATGCCCGTGTTCAATCATTTACAAACGGGTTTTACCACGCGAAAATTATTATTTTCGATGATAAGGTATGTGATCTTGGCACAGCAAACTTTGATGCCCGTAGCCAGATCATCAACTTTGAGTGTAACTGTTTTATTTACAGTGAGGCATTCATTCATCAAATTCGGCCTTTTCTTGAGGAAGATCTAAAAAACAGCCGACCGCTTGCAATAAAAGATTTGTACCCTTTCACTTTTAGCGAAAAGGTGAAAACAAAAGCTGCCCATTTATTGAAGGATTTTTTGTAATAGAAGAAAGCTTGCCCTGCAGTTTGCAGGGCAAGCTTTTTCTTTACATTTTTTCAGGTGCGGATACGCCAATAAGCTGCAGAGCATTTTTTAATGTAATCTGTACAGCTTTTACTAAAGCAAGGCGAGCTTCAGATAATTGTTTATTATTTAGATCTAACACTTTTTCCGCATTATAGAAGCTATGGAACGCAGCGGATAGTTCTTGAATATAGTTAGCAATACGGTGCGGGATACGCTTCTCAGCAGCTTCCGCCACCACTTGTGGAAAATCGCCGACTTTCTTTAGCAAGTCGATCTCTTTCTCAGCACCGATGAGTGACAAGTCTGCTTCTTTGTTAACTGTGATCTCCTGTTCTTCTCCCTGGCGCAAAATACTGCTAATACGGGCATGTGCGTACTGTGCATAGTAGACAGGATTCTCATTTGACTCAGATACAGCCAGATCGAGGTCAAAGTCCATATGTGTGTCACCGCTTCTCATAGCAAAGAAATAGCGAACAGCATCTAATCCAACCTCTTCAACAAGCTCCCGCATCGTTACTGCTTTTCCGGTCCGTTTGCTCATTTTCATTTTCTCGCCGTTTTTGTATAAATGAACAAGTTGAATAACCTCAACTTCTAAATTATCCGGATTATAGCCAAGTGCTTCTACCGCTGCTTTCATTCGTGGAATGTAGCCGTGGTGATCGGCTCCCCAAATATTGATTACTTTTTGGTAGCCGCGCTCAAATTTGTCTCTATGATATGCAATGTCTGGCGTTAAATAGGTGTAGGTGCCATCATTTTTCACTAAAACGCGATCTTTGTCATCCCCGAATGCCGTTGAGCGGAACCAAACCGCCCCATCCTCTTCATAAATATGGCCTTTTTCACGTAAGGCAGCAAGCGCTTCATCAATCTTTCCATTTTTGTAAAGGGAAGTTTCCGAATACCAAACATCGAATGGAACACGAAAATTCTCCAGGTCAGTTTTTAGCTTTTCCATTTCATACTTCAGGCCATATTCCCTGAATGCCTCATATCGCTCTTTCTCCGTCATTGCAGCGAACTTATCACCAAACTCATCAGCTAACTTTTTTCCGATGCCAACGATGTCCTGACCGTGGTAACCGTCCTCCGGCATTTCCTTGTCTTGGCCGAGCGCCTGGAAATAGCGGGCTTCAACAGATAAAGCCAAATTGTTGATTTGGTTGCCAGCATCGTTAATGTAATATTCTCTGGTAACGTTGTAACCGGCTTTTTCAAGCACGTTGCACAAAGAATCGCCGACAGCGGCTCCCCTGGCATGACCAAGATGCAAATCTCCCGTTGGGTTGGCAGATACAAACTCCACTTGAACCTTTTCATTGTGACCAGCGTCTGTTTTTCCATAATCCCCGCCTTCTTTTAATACAACTGGAATCAGGTCGGTTAAATACGCGTTGTTCATATAAAAGTTAATAAAGCCAGGACCAGCAATTTCAATTTTTTCAATGGAGGCTTTTGAGAGATCAAAGTGAGCAATAATCTCTTCTGCAATGGCACGCGGAGCTTTCTTCGCCACGCGAGCCAGCTGCATCGCCATGTTCGTTGAATAGTCACCGTGTGCCTTTTCCTTTGGCGTTTCTAATACTACAACGGGAATTTCTTCTTCCTGAGCTAAACCGGCCTTCAACACTGCCGCCTTTACTTCCGCCTTTAACTCCTCCTGTACCTTCTCTGCTACGTTCATTTCTATGATACCTCCTCGATATTCTTCGATGCTTTAAAGAATGGGAAATGCCCCTTGTTATGTTCCTCCTATGAAACGTTTCTCTATGTACTTTTAAACGTAAGATCCAGTGTATAACTGCCCACTGCTATTCCCTGCATAAGCAAATGGTAGTCAAGCTGGAGCGCTCCTTCAAGTTGCGATTCTTTGTATGTATGGCTGTGCGACAGCTTGTTTGTTCGAGTTGACATAGCCAATGTGCCTTGAGGACTCTCGTATGAACCATTCATTTGTTCCTTCTCGTTAAACGGCAGTCTCATCTTGATAGCACCGCTGCGTAAAATAACAGCGCCTTTGTCAGAAAACTTCACAATCGTTTGAATCGTGCCCTCTTCTTGAACTTCATTATACTTCAAAAAAAAGGACCCATTCTTTTCCTGAAATTCCCCGGAGAGCATAAATTCAAAAACTTCCTTCTCTCCCTCATGTTCAATGCTTGTTGTTAAATGGATATCGACAGGAACAGATGCTTGCGGATTCTGTACCAAGCTGTTCACATCCTTTTAAAAATTCTTCCTTATAACTTATTAAGTATAAAAATGTTTATTTAAAAATGCAATGGACATCGTTTAAATTTCGCTGAATGCATGATTAAAGGGGGATCACTTGTGGTACATCAATAGAAAAAGGGATTGGAGTTGTTGAACGATGGAAGAGGTAAAAAGAATATACTATGTAGATCCTGCCAGTAAAGAAGTGTTGCCCACCGCTGCAAGTGAAGGCAATTTCAGAATAGAAGCCACTGATCAGGAGGCCGCTTTTATCAAGCGTGTCTTTGAAGAAGAATATGGAGCTGAGATTGAAACCTTTGTCCGCGCTCATGTTCCTTATCTCGATTATTCTTACAAAGAAAAAAATGATAAGTATGACCGGGCGCTTATCGCCATTTACGGTTTGATTTATAAATTTGGCGACGAGCAAGCCCGACGCCATATTGATGAGATGGGCATTTTAGATGAATACCGCCTCAATGATAGAAAAGACTTTTAATTATATTTCCCAAAAGAATTAAGCACCCGGCAATCTCGTATGCCGGGTGCTATTTTAGAAGGCTAACCAATCGGCCTCCCCTGATTGAGTACAACGTCTCATTCTATTCTCTCTAACCGAACGGCTCTTACTTTGCCTTGTTCACTAAGCCCCAGCCAAGCAGCATTTCACGAATTAGCTTAGCGGCAGTATTGGCCGTTTGTTCGGAAGGATCGTAGATTGGAGCGACTTCTACAAGGTCACCGCCAACAACGTTCACTTCGGAATGGGCAATTGCATGGATAGCCGCCAGCAATTCCTTGGAAGTAATTCCTCCTGCGTCCACCGTTCCAGTTCCCGGAGCATGAGCTGGATCAAGAACGTCAATATCAATTGTGACATATACCGGCCGGCCAGCAAGCTTCGGCAAAATTTCTTTCAGCGGCTCAAGTACTTCAAATTTAGAGATATGCATCCCATTTTTCTTCGCCCATTGAAACTCTTCTTTCATTCCGGAACGAATACCGAAGGAGTAAACATTTTCAGGATGAATCAATTCAGCAATCTTTCTGATTGGCGTAGAGTGGGAAAGCGGTTCGCCTTCATACTCTGTACGGAGATCTGTATGGGCGTCCATATGAATAATTGCCAGATTAGGATATTTTTTTGCGATAGCCTTCATGACCGGCCAGGAAACAAGGTGCTCGCCGCCCATGCCAAGTGGAAATTTTCCGTCTGCTAATAGACTGTCAATGTAGTCCTCGATTAAATCCAGACTTTTTGCTGCATTGCCAAAAGGCAGCGGAATATCCCCCGCATCAAAATAATTAACCTCCGCCAGTTCGCGATCCAGATAAGGACTGTACTCCTCCAAGCCAATTGATACTTCACGAATACGCCCCGGGCCAAAACGGGAACCTGGACGGTAGCTGACTGTCCAGTCCATTGGCATGCCGTATAAGACTACCCGGCTGTTCTTATATTCCTGCTGGGCACCAATAAAGATGTTGCCCGAATACGCTTCATCAAAACGCATAACTTTCCCACCTCTTTTATCAAAATAGCCGATTACTCAGTTAAATCTTTTACAAATTTCGGTAGAACGAACGACGCCTTGTGCAGTTCCTTCGTATAATATTTCGTCTCAATTTCGTGGAAATGCTCATCGCTCACTTCCAACGGATCATATTTTTTTGAGCCGATGGTGAATGTCCACATACCACTCGGATAAGTAGGGATATTCGCTGTATACAAGCGTGTAATTGGGAAAATTTCTTTTACATCACGCTGTACTTCACGAATTAGATCTGCTTTGAACCAAGGATTATCTGTTTGTGCAACAAAAATACCATCCTCTTTTAGTGCTTTGGCAATGCCGGCATAAAAGCCCTTAGTAAACAAGCTTGCTGCCGGGCCAACTGGTTCTGTTGAATCAACCATGATTACATCATATTCATTTTCACTCTTAGCAATATGCATAAACCCATCATCTACACGTACATCCACACGCGCATTGTCCAGTTCCCCTGCAATTTCAGGCAGGAACTTCTTTGAATATTCGATTACTTTACCGTCAATATCAACAAGTGTTGCTTTTTTCACTTCCGGATGCTTTAACACCTCGCGGATGACACCGCCGTCCCCACCACCGACAACTAAAACATTTTCCGGGTTTGGGTGAGTAAACAATGGTACGTGTGCCACCATTTCATGGTAAACAAATTCATCTTTTTGAGATGTCATAACCATGCCGTCTAAAAACAGCATGTTGCCCCATTCCTCTGTCTCCATCATTTCTAAATATTGAAAATCGGTTTGCTCTGTATGAAGCGTACGCTTAACCTTCATTGTAATCCCAAAGTTTTCCGTCTGTTTTTCTGTATACCAAAGTTCGCTCATGTCATCTCTTCCTTTCTGCAAATGAATGTTTTCCAATTGCACTGAAAAAAGTATAGTGGAATCCCGCAAAAATTCAAGTTATTTTTTCCGCCGGTTCCATCTGTATGAAAATATCCCTCTACTACGTTTAAAAATTAGGAATTTTTTTCATACTATGTGTAATTATTCTTTTTAAGGCAGGTAACCTTATATGACAGTCATTACCCTGTCAGGCTATCACAAAACAGTTAAATGGATACGCGCAGGATTGTTTCTCGGTCTTTTTGCTGCGGCTGGCCTGTTGCTGCTTATTGGAGCCGGTTTTTTATACGTAAAGATGCTGGGCGAACCGGAAGTGGCCGTCCCGCAGTCTACAATTTATTATGCCGCTGACGGACAGGTGATCGGTGAAAGCTATACCGGGGAAAAAAGGTATTGGGTCAGTCTTGATAAAGTATCCCCCTACCTTGTTCAAGCTACTCTTGCTGTAGAAGATAAGAAGTTCTTCGAGCATAATGGCTTTGATTTTAAACGAATGGCAGGAGCGGCCGTCGCTGATGTGAAAGCCATGGCTAAAGTTCAAGGAGCCAGCACGATTACCCAGCAATACGCCCGAAACCTGTATCTTTCCCATGATAAAACATGGAAGCGTAAATTGTCTGAAGCGCTCTATACCGTTCGGATTGAAATGAACTATACGAAGGAACAAATTTTAGAAGGTTATTTAAATACAATTTATTATGGACACGGGGCCTATGGCATTGAAGCTGCCAGCCAATTCTATTTCGGCAAGAGTGCAAAAAACCTGTCATTAGCAGAAGCCAGCATGCTCGCCGGCGTACCAAAGGGCCCCTCTATTTATTCGCCCCTTTCGTCACTAGCAAAGGCTAAAGAACGACAAAAGGTAATTTTAAATGAAATGGAAGAGAGTGGTGTGATTACACCTGAGCAACACCAGAGAGCAGTTGCAGATAAAGTGCACATCATTGGTGAGCATTTGCATACCGATTCGGAAGCAGCTCCCTACTTTCGGCAAGCTGTCCAGCAAGTACTCGCTAATAAGCTAGGCGTGGATGAACAGACCATTGCACTTGGCGGACTGCGTGTTTACACTACGTTAAACAGGGAGCATCAATACATTGCCGAGAAAACCATTAAAAAAGTGATTCCTGACGATTCCGACATTCAGCCCGCATTCGTTTCCATTGAACCGAAAACACACTTTGTCACTGCTCTTGCTGGAGGAAAAGACTTTAACGAGAGCTCTTATAACCGGGCAACCCAGGCTATTCGCCAGCCAGGATCGACATTTAAGCCATTTTTATATTATGCGGCACTTGAAAACGGCTATACTCCCGCCACCCGGCTAACAAGCGAAAAAACAGCCTTCCAGTACGATAATGGCCAAAAGGTATATAAGCCAAGCAATTTTAACCAACGCTATGCTGACGGAGAGGTAACCATGGAACAGGCGCTTGCTGTTTCAGATAATATTTATGCCGTTAAAACACACTTGTTTTTAAAGCCGGAAACCCTTGTTAAAACAGCAGAGCGTTTTGGAATATCCACCCAGCTAAAACCACTGCCGTCACTGGCACTGGGTACATCCGGGGTCCGTGCGCTCGAAATGGTGAATGCTTACGCCACCATAGCAAACGGCGGAAAATACGAAGAGCCTATTTTTATTCAGCGGGTAGAGAATGCGAACGGAGAGGTTCTTTACGAACATAAACCGGACAAAGAGCAGCGATTTGATAAAAAACAAACAGCCGTACTCACTCATATGATGACCGGGATGTTCGACAAAAATCTAAGTAGCTATGCTAGTGTGACCGGCGCTTCGCTCGTGCCGAAAATGACACGTCCCTACGCCGGCAAGTCAGGGTCAACTACTTATGATTACTGGATGATCGGATTCACTCCCCAGCTGGCTGCCGGCATATGGACAGGATATGACGATGGCAGGGAAATAAGGAAAGTTGAGGACAAGCATTATGCCAAAGACATGTGGCTCAGTTTTATGGAGAATGCTCACCGAGGCAAAGCGGTGAAGAAATTTCCAAAGCCTAAAGGCGTCATCGCCGTAGATATCAACCCGGAGAATGGAAAGATCGCGAGCAGCCACTGTCCAGTAACGAGAAAAATGTATTTTATAGAAGGGACCGAGCCAGAAGAATACTGCACGGATCATTTACCGAAAAAAGAGAAAACCAAAGAAAAGAAAAACGAGGAAAGCTGGATGAAGCGTCTATTTCCTCTTTTCTAGACAAAAACTCTACTATTTTTACCCTTTTTGTCTTTGTCAAATGATGCGCTCACCTAACTAAAATAGGACAAGAAAAAACCCCGGATGTGCGGTCCGGGGCTTTTTCTTGTCCTAGCTTATGCAATTTATGCATTACCTTAAGTGTACTTTCTTTCTAGTTATTGGGCAAGATGTGAACATCATTTTCAAAAAACGTTCAAATATTGTTCACTAAAAAGGGAATAAAAGGATAATCAATCTGTTAAGTCTTCCTTTAACTTTGCAGAAGAGTTTTCCCACATTTCAGCATTATGATTTTGTAAAAAAGCTTTCAGCACCTCTTTCGAAGGAGCATCCATATGTTCGACAATCACATGGCTTTTCAACGATTTATCCATGCGATTCACATGTTCGGGAAGCGACTTGTAGCCGCGACGTTTTTCACGATTGACCGTTAACTCGCACGCTGTGACACCTGCATAGAAGGGGCCCTTCTCTCCCTGGTCTACCGTTACCCAGACGAGCCAGTATGGCTTGGCGCCTTCCGGAACCTCTTCTTTGTTTGAGAGGAACTTAATTCCTTTTTCTACAGCACTGCGGGCGTGCATAGCACCTACATCAATGAAGGCTTCTCTCTCCTCCACGTCGATAAAGACTGGAGAAACATTCTCCAGGGAAAGAGCTCCTTTTCCAAAGCCTTTGTGACCATCTGTTGGATCATTTTTAATAATATTAAAGCCAACCTTTTTCTTTTTTTCCATAAGACATTCTCCTTTCTTACAGTCGCATTAACCAAACAGTATCATAAAAATCGTGTTAAAGCCTTGAATGATGGAAGGCAACACAAAACTAAAAATTGGCTGGATTGTGTATTGATAAAGCGGTGTAATGACAAGAATCAAAAAGATTAGCGTGCCATACTGCTCGTACTGCGTTAACTTAACCCGGACAGATGGCGGGACGATATCCTCGATAATCCGGTAACCGTCAAGCGGCGGCAGCGGCAACAGGTTAAACACGAATAAAACAACATTGAGCCAAACCATCATATTAAGCAGATCAATAAAAAATGGCGGCAGCCCTGCACCAACAGAAAAAAATAAAATTCCGTAAGCAATGGCGGCAATTAAAAAATTGCTCAGAGGGCCGGCAAGTGATACTAGTATTCCTGCAAGGCGGGGATTTTGAAAATTTCGGCGGTCAACCGGTACTGGCCTTGCCCATCCGAATCCAGCAATTAAAAGTAAAATTGTCCCGATAGGATCGAGATGATGAACAGGATTGAGCGTTAGCCGGCCTTGGTTCTTTGCCGTATCATCCCCGAATTTATGAGCAACATACGCATGGGCAAATTCATGGAAGGTGAAGGCCACAATGAGCGTAATCACGACAAACGGCAGTTCCTGCAATGAAAAAGCTAAAAATCGGTCCAAATGTTAAACCCCTTTATTTTATTTTAGTAGAGATTTTCATCTTGATATATTGCTTGTCCCCTTTGAAAAGCATACAATTTGGTTGTATTGTTATTGAACCATATGGAAGGGAGCCAAGAAATATGCCTTACGTAACTGTAAAAATGCTAGAGGGCCGTACAGAAGAGCAGAAAAAGGCGCTTGTCGAAAAAGTGACAGCCGCTGTGACGGAAACAACTGGCGCTTCTGTGGACAAAGTAGTGGTTTTCATTGAAGAAATGTCTAAAAACCATTATGCTGTTGCCGGTAAAAGACTCAGTGACGAAGATTAATGGCTTAATCGGTAAAAGAGTCCGTTTGAAAGCGGGCTCTTTTATTGCCCCATTCCGTGCTCCTTGAAGACTTGAGGCTATCAGCCACTCTCGTTACATGGCTGCAAATCATCATTTCATCAACTCAGCCTAGGCTTCTCATTCCTTAGCATCGGGTTTTGCTTTCCTTATTGCAGTTGGGCTTTTAACTGCTCAATATAAGTATAAGCTTCTTCAATCTCTTCCTCGGTGTAGCGCTGTTTTCTTTTTAATGTAAAAATCTTTTCTGCTACTTCCTCTCTCGTCAGTGCATCGAAGTAAAGAACGGTAGACACAAGCTCAAGGAATCGGGCGCTTTGGTTATTCATTTCTGTGACCGCTTCCTGTAAATGCGGTATGTCTACTTCAGCATGCTGAAGAAAAGCTTTGCCTTCTTCTGTTAACGTATAACGGTATTGATAATAACCGCCTTTTTTCTCTCTAACTTCATCAATAAATTCCATGTTGCATAATTCTTCCACTCGAAGCGTTAGCTCTTCTGAATAAGGGCCATAAAAATGAAACTCAAATTTCTCCTGAAAAGGAAATGAAATTTTCTTCGCAATGTAGATCATCTTTTGCAGTTTTTTCCGCCCAATGACTTCTCCGCAGGCCGCAAAGACCCCCATCAATTTTGCATGCTCTTTTAACAACTTTTCTCAACTCCCACTGTATCATTCCCGGCGTCAGATTTCTAAAATGGATCGTATTTGCCGTTTAATATTGCGTTTTGACGAATCGTCATTTAATAAATCGGCAGGAAAATATAACTTATGGTCTGTTCGTCTCTTACCTGAAATGGCATCAACAATATCCGACTCACGTGATAGTTCGCGCAGCTCCCCTGTATTCATCAACAAGTAAATCGGCAACCGCTCCTCTTCTTCTCCCGGCCGATAGAAATCGTAAGGAAGGTCCGACGAAGAATCAAACACAAGATAGTATTCCGGGTCAATGCCGGCTTTTCTAAACAATGCTTCCAGCTCGCTATGCTTGCGGTACTCTTTAGCAGGGTCAAATTCGACGTACTTAAATAAATCTCGATTGACAAATCGGCGGCACAAGTCACTTAGAATCGGATCTTTTTCTTCCTGCCAAACTTGAAAGTAATACAGCATGACCGCTTCATCGAGTTTCAAGTAGTCTGCAAGACTATATTGCTCTTGAAAGATGGAGTAAAAATGCAAAGGTGCATATGTAAAAGCGTAGCCTTGGCGGTCCAGTTCTTTCGCCCGATGGAGAATTTTTGTCAGCAGAACTTCTGCACTTCGGGTTACCGGATGGAAATATACTTGCCAATACATTTGATAGCGGCTCATAATATAGTCTTCTACCGCATGCATCCCGCTTTGCTTGAAGACAACTTGATCCTCACGCGGCCGCATCACACGCAGCAGGCGCTCCATATCAAAATGTCCGTAGCTGACCCCAGTGAAATATGCATCACGCTGGAGATAATCCATTCGGTCTGCATCAATCTGGCTCGAGATTAAACTGACAACAAGCTTGTTTTCATGAGTTTTGCCAATGACCTCTGCCACTTGTTTAGGAAAGTCTTTACTCACTCTTGATAACACAGCATTCACTTCAGTTTCTCCAAGAATAATCTGCTTCGTAAACTCTTCATGATCGAGCTGAAACACTTTTTCGAATGAATGTGAAAACGGTCCATGTCCGACATCATGCAAAAGAGCGGCACACAACGAAAGCAGGCGGTCCTCCCTGTTCCATTCTGGACGCTCTGCAAATACATCGTCGACAATGCGTCTAACAATCTCATAAACGCCTAGTGAATGATTAAAACGGCTATGTTCCGCTCCATGGAACGTCAAATATGTCGTTCCAAGCTGACGAATCCGACGCAGCCGCTGGAACTCTTTTGTACCGATCAAATCCCAAATAACTAAATCGCGAACGTGGATATAACGGTGAACAGGGTCCTTAAACACTTTTTCTTCTTTCAGCTTGCTCTTTGCGTACTCCATTTTGTCCCCCCTATTCATACTTATTCATTATTTTAATTATAGCGAAGAAATTATGAAGATAGGAGGAAGAAACCTTCTTTCTCCTGCATATAGTGAAATAAAGGGGGCGTTCTATGTGCTCTTTGTCGAAGAAATACCGGTAGGAAACGAAGTTCATAGAATCATTCACCGATTCTGGAGCCGGTGCTTCTTAAACAAAAAATCACCTTATCCAACATCCGACAGGTGATTCATCTTTATCTCTTTAGCTTCTTCTTTACTTTTTCCATAAGTTCTTCTTCAGTTAAAGCAGCAACCGGTCGGTTATTGACAAAAGTAAATGTTTTTTTACGGCCAGGGCCGCAGTAAGACTGACAGGCTACGTCGATTTTTGCTTCTGGATCGATGCCCTTCAGCTTTGGCACAAGAGTTTTCAAGTTAACTGCCTGGCAATCATCGCAAACTCGAAATTCGTTTGCCATCTATATACAATCCTTTCTTAAATAAGGTTAAGCTAAACGGTATTTTACATCGAAAAAAAACGGTTGGCAAGCACTCGAATCGTCCTTGAAGCTTTCGTGTGCCGGCTAAACAGGGAAACTAGCAGAAAAAAATTATTTTTTAATATTGGTATAAATCTAACGTATTTGGATCATCCTGTCAGTAATTAAACTTTTACTAAAACAAGGAGTTGAATGTAATGAAAAACAGACAAGATGCATGGTCAGAGGAAAATGATCTATTGCTCGCTGAAACAGTATTGCGCCACGTGCGTGAAGGAAGTACACAATTAAATGCGTTCGAGGAAGTGGGAGATCAGCTAAACCGGACTTCTGCTGCCTGCGGCTTTCGCTGGAACGCAGTTGTTCGCCATCAATATGAAAAAGCACTCGCTCTCGCTAAAAAACAACGCAAACAACGCAACCGACTGCTTGGAAAAGAACAAGGCGGCAAGAAAAAATTGTTGTATCAGCCTCCTGTTCCTTCTATTGAAGAAGTCGAGGCTATGTCTTTGCCGCTTCCTAATGATATAGAGATAGAAACTGAACAGCTGCCGTATGTGTCACCGGTGAACAATGAAGAACTGTCTATGGAAAAAGTGATTGCCTTTTTACAAACTCTGTCTAGCACTACTTACCAGTCAGACCGTCTAAAACAAGAGAATGCAAGATTAAAGCATGAAGTAGAGCAGCTGACAAAAGAGAAAGCCGCATTGGAAGAAACTGTACGCGAGCTAGAGCAAAACACTGTCACTATGCAAGAAGACTATGAAACACTAATAAAGATAATGAACCGTGCCAGAAAGCTCGTTCTCTTTGATGAAGAAGAGCCTAGTCCTACAGCCTTTAAAATGGACCGCAACGGCAACCTGGAAAAGCTAGCTGAATAAATAAAGGTGTCCCGAGAGCTTCGTCTTTCGGACACCTTTCTTTTTTGACAGCCTGCTGCTGATTGAATACATGAATATGAGAAAAGAATATAGAAACCTTTTAGAGATGCCGCTTATCTGTTTTTCTTCAGCTTTCTGCGGTCAAGGCTTTTTCATTGCGTTCGGTTACGCGCTGTAAATACCCTTGGTAAAGATCCACTTCTTCTCCATGCAGTGAACTCGCATAGAGACGGCCGGCATGTTGATGAAGAGTATTTAAAAACCGCAGCATCACATCTTGGACAGTAAGTTTGCGGCCCAGCAGTTCAGACAATGAAGCCATCACCTCGGGCTGGATATCAGGGTAATCCCACTTGGTTATTTCTGTTTTTTTGGCTGTCTCGTAGAAGCGGCGGATAAGTGATGCTCTTTCTGAGCCGCTGCCGCTTACACATAAATAAATCTGAACAGCCACTCCACGGCGAATGCGCCGTTGGGAAATGCCAGCAAACTTTTTTCCACCGATGCTTAAATCATAACTTCCCGGACAATAAGAGCCTACAATTTCATAGGCGTCAATCCTTGCAGAAAAGCCGGAAAACATTTGTTTAATCAACAGATACATCGCTTCATAGCCACGATCAATATCAATCCCTTTTTCTGTATCAGGAAAAATAAGCGATAAATTAAGCACACCCTCATCAAGTGCTACAGCAAGCCCCCCCGAGTTACGAACGATAACTTGTAAACCAGCTTCTTGTAAAAGCTTGATTCCCTCCTGCAGGAAAGGAAGTTTTGTGTCCTGGATACCGAGCACTACGGTGTTATGGTGAACCCATGCTCTCGCAGTCGGTGGGCTGGAGCCAGCACCGACTGATGTACATAATGTATCATCGGCGGCAAACGACTGAAGTGCGCTGAACATCGGCCCTAAGCTTGACTGATCAATCAGGCGCCACTCCGGCTGCTTAAGTAATTGTAGCGATTCATTCATAATGTGTTCTCCTTCTCGATAGTCACATCAAAAAAACCGGCAGACGCCGGTCTGACCTTACTTTATCGGGAACAGTCATTCAATGCAACTGTTATTTTAGTGACTGGGCAGCAGTAATCAGCGCCAGTTTGTACACATCTTCTTCACTGCAGCCGCGGGACAGGTCATTCACCGGCGCATTCAATCCTTGCAAGATCGGTCCAACCGCTTCAAAGTTACCAAGACGCTGGGCAATCTTATAACCGATATTCCCTGCTTCTAAGCTTGGAAAAATAAAGACATTGGCATCTCCTTGAATGACCGAATCCGGCGCCTTCTTCCTAGCAACAGACGGAACAAATGCTGCATCAAATTGAAATTCTCCGTCAATGACCAATTCTGGTTCTCTCTCTTTCGCTAATTGGAGGGCTTCTTCCACTTTTTCCGTTTCCGGGGACTTCGCCGATCCTTTTGTCGAGAAGCTCAGCATAGCAATCCGCGGCGAAAGGTCAAACATTTCTGCCGTTTTGGCACTCTCAATGGCAATTTCCGCTAAATCATTGCTATCTGGAGCAATATTGATCGCACAATCAGCAAAAACATATTTCTCTTCTCCACGTACCATAATAAACACACCAGATGTTTTTTTGACTCCTTGCTTTGTTTTGATAATTTGTAAGGCCGGGCGAACCGTATCAGCTGTAGAATGGGCAGCCCCGCTTACAAGCCCTTCGGCATAGCCTTTGTAAACAAGCATTGTACCAAAATAATTTTCATCCATTAAGATATTCTGTGCTTCCTCTTCTGTTGCTTTGCCTTTCCGGCGTTCAACGAATGATTGAACAAGTTCATTAAGACGACTGTCGCTTACAGGATCAACAATTTCGATTCCTTCCAGTCCTGCTTGCAGCTGGGAAGCCTTCTGCTTAATTTCCTGCTCATCGCCGATGAGGATCGGTGTTAACAGATTTTCTTTCGCCAGCCGGCTCGCAGCAGCTACTATGCGTTCATCATGTCCTTCCGGGAAAACAATTCTTACGTTCTGTCCGGAAAGCTTGTTTTCTAAAGCCGTAAATAAATCACTCATTCCAATTCCCTCCTTATCCCTTCCTATACTCAGGATACCTTCTACAGTTATGATTTTACATAATAAAATGTCTCTTCTCCATCATTCCCTCTCCTTTTTATGTTCACACACCCGTCAAAGCACTTTTATGGATTGCCTCCAGATGTATGTTATATTAATAACTGAAAACATTTACATAAGGAGTGAATAAGATGAGTGAAGCTGCAAAAACAATTGACGGCTGGTATTGTCTGCATGATTTTCGTCTGATTGATTGGACGACTTGGAAGTTGCTTTCAAGTGATGAACGTCAAACAGCTATTTATGAGTTCCAGCAATTTCTCAATAAGTTAAATGCCGTTCACGAGGCAAAAGAGGGAAGCCATGCGTTTTACAGCATCGTTGGCCAAAAAGCTGATTTTATGCTGATGATTCTTCGCCCGACAATGGAAGAGTTAAATGCTATTGAAACGGAATTCAACAAGTTAAAAATTGCCGAATTCACAATCCCAGGCTATTCTTACGTATCTGTTGTCGAATTGAGCAATTACTTATCCAGTGATGAAGATCCATATCAAAACCCGCAGATTCGTTCCCGCTTATATCCTGAGCTGCCAAGAGCAAAGCATGTTTGCTTCTATCCAATGGATAAGCGCCGCCAAGGAGAAGATAACTGGTACATGCTCCCAATGGAAGAGCGCGGGAAACTTATGCGCAGCCATGGCATGATCGGCCGCCAATATGCTGGCAAAGTGAAACAAATTATTACTGGGTCTGTCGGTTTCGATGATTATGAATGGGGCGTTACACTATTCGCTGACGATGTGCTTCAATTTAAAAAACTTGTATATGAAATGCGGTTTGATGAAGTCAGCGCCCGTTACGGCGAATTCGGAGCGTTCTTTGTCGGCAATCTGCTCGATGATTCTAAGTTGGAGCAAATGCTGCAAATTAATTAAAAAACTGCCTAAAGCCTTTTCTACATTTTAGAAAAGGCTTTTTATTTTGTCATGAAACTCAAATTTCCACATACACATTAATTGACAACCGATTTGAAAAATCTATTCGTTCAAGGAGGGTTCCTGTGAGTCCATCAACTGCTAGTCCATATAGGCAAAGTGGTATGCCATCTTATTATTATCAGCCCTATCCAATGTATACAGCCCCTACTACTCCAAGCGTACCTCCCGGGGGCATATCATCTTCACCAGGAGGCGGAATAAATGTCCCTGGCATGCTGCCTTCAGAACAGTCATACATCGAGAATATTTTTCGTCTGAACCGCGGAAAACCAGTAACAGTCTACACAACGTTTGAAAACAACCGTGAATGGAATGCGAAAATCTTTAAAGGAATTATTGAAGCTGCCGGACGTGACCACTTAATCTTGAGTGATCCGCAAACAGGAATGCGCTATTTAATCCTGATGGTCTCTTTAGATTATGCTACCTTTGATGAGCCGATAGAATACAATTATCCGGTCCCTGGTGGAGCGGGGGCAGGAACAGGTGGCGGACTTGCTTCCTATCCGCCACGTTAATTAATAAAAGCTGCTCTCTTTTTTCAGAGAGCAGCTTTTATATTAGAATTTTATAGCCGCTAAAACGAGCAGCACCCAGCCCACTAGAAAAGCAACACCGCCAATTGGCGTGATAGCTCCTAGCACTTTGATCCCCGACAGCGTGAGAGCATACAAGCTGCCTGAAAAAATAACCGTTCCGATAAGCATCATCCAGCCAGACCAGTTCAACATAGAGCTAAACTGGACTTGCCCTATAAGGATACCAACTAGAACCATTCCTAAAGCGTGAAACATTTGGTATTGAACACCGGTTTTCCAAATTTCCAAGTACTTCGGCTCTACTTTCCCTTCCAAGCCGTGGGCGCCAAACGCGCCAAGCGCTACAGATAAAAAGGCATTGATTGCCCCAATGATAATAAATAGTTTCATTTTCTTCTCCTTAAAAATCAAATATAGAATCGCCATTTGCCCCATCGTCCGTTTGAAGCTTTTCAGCCTGGCTTAATGCTGGTTGCGCCGGCTGAGAGGCTACCTGCCGAATCGGCAGTGACTCAGGGAGGACAGCCGCTGCTCCTGTCTTGTCTGACTCATCAAGCAGCACTTCACATAACGTCCGGACGGTGTAAATATGCTGCTTCATCATGCCACTTTTTTCAGCAAGTCGTGCCTGCCGGATCTCTTCTTCTATTTTATTTAAGACGGATAAATGAGAAATGTTTATTTTCATGCACCTCCTACTACTTTT
Organism: Pseudobacillus sp. FSL P4-0506; assembly: GCF_038003025.1. Taxonomy (NCBI): domain Bacteria; kingdom Bacillati; phylum Bacillota; class Bacilli; order Caryophanales; family Bacillaceae; genus Pseudobacillus; species Pseudobacillus sp. FSL P4-0506. Next base: position 763,180 of record NZ_JBBOOI010000001.1, on the reverse strand, counting down.
TAACGAGCTTAGGCGTGAATTGGCGGCATGGATGACCAGAAGCCTGCAGAACGAATGCTGACGGCAGCTGCCTCGTCTTAAAACCGTATGCCCGACAGCCGCGCGGGCTTTTGTGGTCCCACGTAACAAAAAAGTATTTGCACTGAAAACAATTCACCTTTTCCATTTATCCGCTCACGCCCCTTCTGCTTTTCATTCTAACAAATTTTATCCAATCGGAATAAGAATTCTTTTTGACAAAGGCGAATGCTGTCATTTATTAGCTTTGTTTCACGTGAAACAGCGTATATTGACGAAATTTATTGATCGTTTATTTCCCAATGAATCGGCTCTTCTCCAAACCTCTCCAGACATTCATTGGCTTTTGAAAAAGGACGGCTGCCAAAGAAGCCTCTTGAAGCCGATAGAGGACTTGGATGCGGTGCTTGAATGATGCAATGTTTCTTTTCGTCAATCAGCACAAGCTTCTTTTGAGCTGGCTTTCCCCATAAAATAAACACAACGGGCTTTTCACGGCTGCTGATCAAGGAAATAATCCGGTCCGTCAGCTGCTCCCAGCCTTTTCCTTGGTGGGAATGAGCTTCACCTTGTCGCACAGTCAGCACGGTATTGAGCAAAAGCACCCCTTGCTCTGCCCATGGCACCAAGTAACCGTTGTGCGGAATGGGACATCCTAAATCGCTATGCAGCTCTTTAAAAATATTTCGCAGGGAAGGCGGCACTGGAACATCCGGCTTCACTGAAAAACTTAATCCATGCGCTTGTCCAGGACCATGATAGGGGTCCTGTCCGAGAATAACTACCTTTACGTCTTTATAAGCTGTATAACGAAGAGCATTGTAAATATCATCCATATTAGGGTAAATTGTTTTTGTTGCATATTCCTTTTTGAGAAATTCACGCAGCTCCTGGTAATAAGGTTTCTCAAACTCTTCCGCCAGCAGCTCGCCCCAGTCGTTTTGCAATATTTTCTTTGTCATTCCCACCACTCCTTCTCCATCATCCTGATAATTGTTAGAATCTGGTCTCTTACTATCCTGAAATCTTTACAGTTGCTTTATACCCGATATGCTCAAAAAATTGCTCAAGCGATTGTATGGCATTTTCTTCGGCTTTTTGAAGCAGCCCCTGCTCAACCGCTTCTTTTTTAATTAACTGCCTAGCTTCATCTGCAAGGGTATACCCTTCTTTCCAATCCACCTTTCCCCGAAAGATTCCTTCCACTGAGAACAGCTTTACTTGATCAGTCATAAGAGCCGGCTCTTGCAAAATTTTTGCTCTGGGGATATAGATTTTAATTGTTTTATTCTTTTCATCCACTTGAATATCCGCTTTTGATAGTTTACTTAAATCCACACCTGCGAGCACTTTCCCAGGCACAATTAACAAAACTTTCCTTTTTGTTCCCGGCACGTCTACACCAATCTTTTGTCCAAAGAGCTTATTGTCTTCCTGTTCAATTACTGCCTTTACATAAGCTTCTGCCGTAGCCAGTGAATTTAAATTCTTGATTTGTTCAACAAAAGCAGCCGGCTCTCCTTGCCCGGAATCAGAATATAAAGATAGGAGACCAAACGTTCCAAGGGCAAGCATAACTAACACAAAGAGAGCGAGCAGCCATCTTGTTGCTTTTCCTGTCAAGAACACAGGCAGTCCTCCTGTTGCCGCTGCTGTAGATGCTGTCTCACTGCGCCCGGCCTTTAGTTCTTTTATAAGTGCTTCCAGCTGCTCCAGCTTTTCCCTTTCCTTGCGGTCCATCTCATCCCTCCTATATGGGTTTATTACCCTTATCTTAACAGCCATGCGCGCCAAAAGGCTTGTACAAAATGTTTTAATTTTTTAAAATGTTAATAGCAACTTATATCGCTATACACTCAAAGGAGGATTTTTGCAGCATGGAAATGAAAAAAGTATTAACCATTGCAGGATCAGATACAAGCGGCGGCGCAGGCATTCAAGCAGATTTGAAAACATTTCAGGAGCACGGTGTCTATGGAATGACGGCGCTGACAACCATCGTGACGATGGACCCCGACAATCATTGGAGCCATGGTGTTCACCCGCTATCTATTGATACACTAGAAGCCCAATTAAAAACTGCCATGTCTGTCGGAATTGATGCTGTAAAAACCGGGATGCTGGCAACTGCTGAGATCATTGAAGTAGCAGGCAAGCATATTAAAGCCAATGGACTAGATAAAGTCGTGATTGACCCAGTTATGGTATGCAAAGGGGAAGATGAAGTCTTAAATCCGGAAGCACCGGTTGCTATGCGTGAATTTTTACTGCCGATCGCTACCGTTGTAACACCGAACTTATTTGAAGCCGGACAACTTTCTGGAATTGGGCCGATCCGTACATTAGAACAAATGAAAGAAGCCGCTAAAAAAATTCATGACTTGGGCGCCAAAAATGTCGTTGTGAAAGGCGGCAAACAGCTCGAGCATGAAAAAGCAGTCGATGTCTTCTATGACGGCAATGAATTCACTGTATTAGAAGCCGAAAAAGTAGCCACTACTTACAATCATGGAGCTGGATGTACATTTGCTGCTGCTATTACAGCCAACTTGGCAAAAGGACAAGATGTAAAAACGGCCGTATCTAATGCGAAAGATTTCGTCAGCGCAGCCATTCGCCACGGCTTCAAGCTAAACCAATATGTCGGTCCAGTTATGCACGGTGCTTTCAATCAAATTAGAAACTAAGAAATTTTAAGCCATCCATTGTTAAAAGGATGGCTTTTTAGGCTCATTTTTCGCAATCCCTAATTATTTCTTGTAAAATGTTCATTACAGGTGCTTATGGAGGTGGATGAACGTGGAGCCAATTATTGTAGCAAAGGTTCAAGAATCGATTGACCGATTTGCTCAGAAGGAAGTATATATCCATTTAGAAACGACGAATGGAGCTTATGCCTCTCACTTTGATGAGAAGTTTTTTTCAGCAGGTGCTTATATACGCAATGCTAAGCTCGTTTACGAGCATGGAAAAATAGTTGGGGAAGGCCCCTACCGCGTCGGGCTGAAATTATCAATTGGCTGGGTATATGCAGAAGGACTGACCCATTTCGGCTTCGATGAAAACGGCAGGCTGCTTCTTGCCGGCCATGGCTTTGACGGAAAGCTCGCTGTTGCTTTGCAAATAGGCGAAGAACCGTTTAAATAATTTGTAAAGGAAGGTGATTCTCCCATATGTTAACGGAAATTGAAAAAGAACAGCACGTACTCGTTATTTTTCCGCATCCTGATGATGAAGCCTTTGGTGTTTCTGGCACTATTGCTACACATAGAAAAAGAGGGACCCCTGTTACATATGCTTGTCTGACACTTGGGGAAATGGGACGAAACCTCGGGAATCCGCCGTTCGCTACCCGGGAATCGCTGCCGGATATCCGTAAGGCTGAGCTGATAAAAGCTGCCGAAGCAATTGATATTCAAGATTTGCGCATGATGGGATTACGTGATAAAACGCTGGAATTTGAAGATGATACGAAAATGGCCGATCTCGTTTCCGGTTTGCTTGCTGAGTTGAACCCTTCTCTTATCATTAGCTTTTATCCCGGCTTCGCCGTGCATCCCGATCATGAAGCTACCGCGCGCGCCGTTATTCGTGCCGTTCGCCGGCTCCCAGAAGATAAACGACCGAAGCTTCATCTCGTTGCGTTTGCCAATAATACAGACACAGATCTTGGGGCACCGGATCTTGTCTATGATATTTCAGACGTTTTCGAGCAGAAGATGGCTGCCTTGCGCGCTCATATCTCTCAAACGGCCTGGATGCTAAAGGAAATGGAAAAGCTGCTTGCGCAAAATGACGAAGCAACTATTCAGCGCATAAAGTTTGAACGCTTTTGGAATTATCGCTGGGACGATGACAAGGTAAGCGAGCTGCAATAAATTAAACAAGAGGATGACCAAATAGGTCATCCTCTTGTTTTGCTCAGGCTTTATCAAAAATAATTTTATCTGGAATAGAGAACAGTTATCCGGAAGTTAATTGCTTTTTTCGAAAAAACACGCCAGCCCCTGGGCCGGCGTGCATATCGGCAGTTAAATCAATAAATTAAATAGGAATGGATCATTGTTAATTTCAATATACGGGAAACCTTTTTGCTGCATGCGTTCAATGAGCGGCAAATAATCTACTTTTGATTTCAGTTCGATACCTACGAGAACCGGTCCTTCATCACGATTCGTGCGCTTTGTATATTCAAAGCGTGTAATGTCATCATGCTCACCAAGAACTTCGTGCATAAATTCACGTAAGGCGCCAGCACGCTGTGGGAAGTTAACGATAAAGTAGTGCTTCATGCCTTCATAAATAAGCGACCGCTCTTTAATTTCCTGCATGCGATCAATATCATTGTTGCCTCCACTAATGACACAAACGACATTTTTCCCTTTGATTTCCTCTTTATAAAAATCAAGAGCGGCAATAGACAAGGCTCCAGCTGGCTCAGCGATGATCGCATTTTCATTGTATAAGTTCAAAATCGTCGTGCATACTTTCCCTTCCGGTACAACAACGATATCATCAATCACTTCACGGCACACTTCCATCGTTAAGTGACCTACTTGCTTTACTGCTGCCCCGTCAACGAATGGATCAATTGATTCCAAAGCAACTACTTTATCCTGGGCTAGCGAGGTTTTCATCCCTGCGGCCCCCTCCGGCTCAACACCGATCATGCGAGTGTGAGGGCTAATGCTTTTCATATAAGAACCAACGCCTGCTGCGAGACCGCCTCCCCCAATGGAGCAAAAAACATAATCAATCGGCTGAGGAGCTTCATTCATAATTTCTACTCCTACCGTTCCTTGTCCAGCAATCGTTGGATAAGCATCAAATGGATGAACGAAGACCATCCCCTCTTTCGTGCAATATTCCATGGCTGCTTCGTATGAATCATCAAATGTATCGCCAGTTAAAATGACTTCAACATTTTGGCCACCGAACCGCTTAACTTGGGAGATCTTTTGTCTTGGCGTTGTGGACGGCATGAAGATGACGCCTTTAATATTTAACTGGTTGCAAGAGAAAGCAACTCCTTGCGCATGATTACCAGCGCTCGCACAGACGACTCCTTTCGCTCGTTCTTCCGGTGGAAGATGGTAAATGAAATTGTACGCACCGCGCAATTTAAATGAACGAACGACCTGTAGGTCTTCTCTCTTTAAGAAAATATTACACCCGTAACGGGCAGAGAGTAATTCATTTTTTTGCAACGGCGTCTTGATCACGACGTCTTTTAATGTTTGATTTGCCACTACGATGTCTTCTACTTTTATTTTTGTTAAGGCTTTACTCACATTTTTCCCCTTCTTTAATTGAATTTTAAGAATTATTTTAACATACCTATTCAGAACATGGATAAAAAATCCCGATATTTCTTTAAATTTTCTCATTTCAGTCATTTTAACATAGATTTCTCTTTTGGCTTTCAATAGGAATTTTTTATCTGTCCCTTTTTATTTAGCTCCAGATAGAGAGTTATAAAAAACTCCTTTGGCTTTCACATTTTTGCATATTTAAAAATGAATATTTTTAAATACGCAAACCTTCCAATTATTATTCAATATTAGTAAATTTTTGAATAAAAACGTTTTCATACCCTTTTGTTTATGCTATATTCAGAAGGGAGGTTTGAATCTTTTGTATATTTGAATAATAATAAAGGGGGTTGCATTTTTAATCACTTATGTATAAAATTTAAAAATAATTAATATTTATACAAACATATACATAGAAAGGAACATGTATTGAATGGAAATTACTACTTCTAGAAGCTCTTTATCTAGTATTTTACGTTTTGTTATTCCTTCCTTAATAGGAGTTTTCTTTTTTATGACGCCTGTGCCGATTGATGGAGAGCTGACTATTCCTATTGCTATTTTATCTAATTCTTTGCAGTCAGCTATGGGCAATGTCATCCCAACGATTATGACGTATTTGGTCGTATTAGCGGCTGTGGGTACTATTTTTGTCAAGACTATGCGCCCGGCGTTTGTCCGCCGTTCTCCGTTTCTAGCTTCATTGTTTGATGTGGCGCCAGTTTGGGCTCTCGTACGTATCATCGGTGCCATATTTGCTGTGATGACCCTTTATAAGCTTGGACCTGAATGGGTGCATTCCGAAAATACAGGTGGCATGCTTTTGTATTCACTCCTGCCGATTCTATTTTCTACCTTCTTATTCGCTGGCTTGTTATTGCCACTGTTACTCAATTTTGGACTGCTGGAGTTCTTTGGCTACTCTCTAACCAAAGTGATGCGCCCTCTCTTCAAGCTTCCCGGCCGCTCATCGGTTGACTGTCTGGCTTCCTGGCTTGGTGACGGGACCATTGGTGTCCTCTTAACAAGCAAGCAATATGAAGAAGGGTTTTATACAAAGAAAGAAGCCGCTATTATTGGCACGACGTTTTCTGTCGTATCGGTTACATTCTGTTTAGTCGTGATTAACCAAGTCGGATTAGCCCGCTATTTCCTTCCTTTTTATGGAACCGTTATTTTGGCAGGGATCGCTTGTGCTTTAATCTTACCGCGCATCCCTCCTCTTTCTAAGAAGATGGATACGTTTGTAAATGACGAAGTGAGAAAACATGATGATGAAAGTATTCCGGAGGGCTATACACCATTTAGTTATGGTTTTGAACAGGCGGTTGCTCAAGCTGAAAGAAACAAACCGTCAGCTGTCGTGAAAGATGGGATGCAAAATGTAATCGATATGTGGCTCGGGGTCGCCCCAATCGTAATGGCGATCGGTACGATTGCTTTAATTATTGCTGAAACCACTCCATTCTTCCAATGGCTTGGCCTGCCATTCATTCCATTATTAGAATTATTGCAAGTGCCGTTTGCTCAAGAAGCCTCGGAAACGATTGTTGTTGGGTTTGCCGATATGTTCTTGCCGTCTATTATCGGATCAGGCATTGAAAGTGAGTTAACTCGCTTTGTGATTGCCAGTCTTTCTGTTTCCCAGCTTATCTATATGTCTGAAGTCGGCGGCCTTCTTCTTGGAACGAAAATCCCGGTTTCTATTAAAGACTTAATTTTTATTTTCTTATTAAGAACGCTTATCTCCCTGCCAATTGTCGCGGGTATGGCACATTTATTATTTTAATGAAACACTTTTGCACATGCTTTCGTATGAAAGTGTGTGTTTTTTATTTCACATTGGCGGTTTCTTTATTCTAGTAAATATTTGTATAATGTGAATAGCAGCTTTAAAGAGCGGAAGGAAGTGTAAAGTTGAGTGGTCAATAAAACATGGTTTCAAACAGGAATTGCACTTGTGCTGGTCCTGATTATTATTTTGTTGTTCAGACAAATAAATGATATTTTCAATCCACTAGTCATTGTTATGAAAACCGTATTTTTACCTCTTGTTCTTGCCGGGGTCCTGTTTTATTTAACGCGCCCTGTCGTTAACTGGCTGGAAGGAAAGAAACTGCCAAGATGGGCTTCGATATTAAGCGTATTCCTCCTGTTGATTATCACTTTTTGGGTGTTATTTGCGCTGATTGGCCCAATTGTGAATGAGCAAGGGGCAAGACTGGCAAAAAATACGCCGCAGATGGTTCAAGTTGCAGAAGATGCCATCAATTATTTAATGAATGAGAAAGAACGTCTTCCTCAATTTGCGATTCAATCCCTTGAAGACGCAGAAGGAAAAGTGGAAGATTGGGCAATGGCTTTTGGTACTTGGTTAATTAACTTTTTGCAAGGATTACTGCAAACGGTGTTCTTAACCGTACTCGTTCCATTTTTCCTATTTTATATGCTAAAGGATAGAGAAAGATTTGCGCCTTTTCTAGCTAACTTTTTTTCAGGTCACCGCCGGCAATGGATCCTCCGGACGTTAAAAGATTTAGATGAAACCTTACAATCCTACATCCAAGGTCAGCTGCTCGTTAGCTTTCTTGTCGGCACCATGTTATTAATCGGCTACTTAATCATCGGCCTGGATTATTCATTAATTTTGGCGCTGATCGGCATGGCAACTAATGTGATTCCTTTCCTTGGGCCTTATCTTGCAGTAACACCGGCATTGCTAGTCGCTTGGATTCAAGATCCACAAATGATTATCTGGGTCGCCCTCGTTATGCTGATTGCCCAGCAAATTGAATCAAACTTGATTTCCCCAAATGTCATGGGAAAAGCGCTCGACATCCATCCGCTTACAGTTATTACCTTAATTTTAGCTGCTGGTAATATTGCGGGTATTTGGGGGGTTATATTGGCCATCCCTACATATGGAATTCTGAAAACGATCGCTGTGAATCTTTATGCAGCACGCCGGGAAATTAAAGATGTAGCTACGAAAGATATATAAAATTTGCAACACCAGTGTCTTCATCGTCAGATAGGCGCGATGAAGACCTCCTATCTTTATAGGAAGCCTTCATATCTGCTTTCTCTCCTCCTGTTCAATGCATTCAAAGCAACAAGCAGAGCCATCATCTTTTATTACACCATTAAAGAATCCGTCTAGACAGTAAAGGACTTTTCCACACCTTTTACATATGCTTACCTTCTCTTTCATTCTAACGACCTCCTTACTTTTTATATTAGAGATCTATTTTCATGTTCCTGTCATTATTTTCACATCGATAGCTTTTTATTTTCTGTATAATAAAAAACACTTGAATATCCTTGTTGTAAATGAAGAAAGCTAAAGAAAACCATCTAAGAAGGAGATTGCAGCTTGTGACAAAGCGAGATAGATTAATCATAGCCTCCCTGCTTGTTTCTCTTATCATTCTTATCGGTTATGGGACCTTCACAGTCCATTCTAAGATAAATACTCCTCCTCCCAATGTGACAGTTTTTGTACATGGGTATAAAGGAACGGCTGTCTCTTTCCGCTCTATGCTGAATCGCTTTGAAAACGAACAACAGTGGGGCAAAAAAGCAATCGTTTGCCGTGTAACAGCTGACAGCCAAGTACTCTGTGATGAAACAGGCCGTTTCTCCTCAAGCAGTCGGCTGTTCGTTCAACTGATCTTCGACAACAATCGGGCAAGCTTTGAAAATACAGCCTATTGGTTGTCCAAAGCCCTGCATACCTTACGTGAAAAATATAAATTCGAAGAAGTAAACATCGTGGGCCACTCAATGGGGGGCATCGTTTCTGTTAAATTTCTTGAGGAATATGCCAAAAAAACCGGCTACCCATTCATTAGCAAATTAGTCGTAATCGGTAGTCCGTTTTCAGGATTAAAAGATAGAAGTTATTTAAATCGAAACTCAGGGCCGGCAGCAATGGACTTAATGCCACAATCGGCAGCTCTGGAAAAACTGTTTAAACAAAAAGAAAATTTCCCCTCCGATGTACAAGTGATGGCCATTGCTAGTTCAGGAGATCAGCTTGTTTCTGTGGATAGTGCCCTTAGCTTAAATAAAATTGTACCAGCTTCAAACTTTCATCACGCCGTTATAACAGACCTTAGCCTTAATCATAGCGGCCTGCATGAAAGTAAAAAAGTAGACCAGCTGATCGGCCGTTTTCTGTGGGCAGAGTAATCAACAAACAGATGTCCCTTACGCTTCTAACGTCAGGGACATCTGTTGAATATTATATAGCAGTATCTTTATAGCTTTGATCTAATTTCTTCACATATATTAGTCAAAATGTGATGGCTCTCCATTTCAGGATAGCAAGCCTGCAGCTTTTCTCTGCACTTTTTACTTTCAGCTAAATAGGCCGTGCCTTTATTCATAAGCATCCGGTAACGCCCAGCAATCTCTTGAATTTCAGCCGCATACCTTTCATCCGTGCCCTCTGCCACAATCTCTTCATACAAATCAATGATGCTATCAGTTGCTTTCTCTGGAAAATACTCATGCGGGGCTGTGCTGTCAAAAATAGCAAAACTGAGTTCACGTACAATTACCATATCGATGCTGGCGGGATCGAAGCCGCAATGATACATTTCTACGTCATACCCTCTCTGTTCAGCGGCGGAAGCGATCTTTTTTAACATCGTTGACTTGCCCGTTCCAGCACGGCCTTTAATAAAATATCTTTTAGCAAGGCCCTCTGTTAAGTTATCAATAAAGTCCACCGCTCCTTTTGGTGTAGCAGCTCCTAAAAAGCGGTGTTTAATGAGGCCGCCTCCATTGTCAGAAAGACTTGGAATCAAGCGGGCAATCCATTCATCTGCTAACTCATTGGCTCTTTTTTTATTCAGCTGTTGAATATAAATGTCTTCCCACTCATCATGGACAGCCAAGGCTTTGCGGAAACAAGCATAAGCATTTTGCCGGGCGATTTCTTCCTGCTCTGCTAATTCCATTATTTCTCGTTCCTTATCTGCCGGCACAGATGCCTGCTCTGGAATTCTCACCTCATGTACATGCGGGCCGGAAATAGATGGCGCCAACTGCTTCATTAAAATAGCTGTTTGTTTTTTCGTTGCAATGATTCCCTCCACTTGGCCAGGATCTCCCGGACAATGCAACAATTCCATAGTTATTCCTTCCGCCATCAGCTGATCGGCTAGCTGCTTAAAACAAGCCGCTCTCTCTGCCGGTGTGCCTCCGTCCACGAGGAAGACTTGCCTTAGCCCTTGTAGATTTGAATCAAGAAGGTTGTGCAGTCCTTTTGCCGTATTTCCCCTCGCAAAATAACGAATCACATTCCTGCTCATTTTTGCACCTCTTTGTATCAGTTTTAAGAATGGTCCTCTCTCACTATATGCAAGGGCATTTGTCTATGTGACATATAGAGCAGGCTGCCAACGGAGAAACAGCTGTTAGTTGCTACTTAGGTTGGTTTATTTTATGATTTCATGTTCTGTCACTGCATTTGTAATCGTGATTAAATCGCCTGTTTTTAATTCCATTTGCCTGCCGATCTTGCCAGCGCTAACAATAACATTTTCCCGGGAAATAGTGCGCCGATCCAAAAAAGTAGGGTATAGTTTTTTCATGCCAATCGGTGAACAACCACCTCTTATGTAGCCCGTATATTTTTGAATGTCTTTTACAGGGATCATATCCAACTTTTTAGCCCCCGCTGCTTTAGCGGCTTTTTTCAAATCAAGCTCTTCAGCAACCGGTATGACAAATACGTATATTTCTTTATCCGTTCCAATTGTAACGAGTGTTTTAAATACGCTGTCTTCGCTTTTGCCGATCTTTTCCGCGGCGGATAGACCATCAATTTTTCCGTCGACAGGATCGTAAGCATACGTCTCATATGTTAGTCCAGCTTTATCAAGTATGCGCATCGCATTCGTTTTACCCTTCACTTCTTTCAGCTTCCTTTCCTCTTAAAAATAAGCCTGTTATGATAATTAGTATAAACGATTAAAGAGATGAGGTGTAACCTGTGGATCATGTGACTGTCACATCTATTATGAATGTAATGAAAGAGTTTCTACCGCCGCATACATCTATTGCAGTAGCCGATTCAGAAAAGTTTATCTACTACGAGCCAAGCAAGCTGATTGATTTGCGCATTCGTCCCGGAGAGCCCTATAAAGAAGGCAGCGGAGCAGCAAAAGCCATTGCCAACAGACATGAAATTTCGGAATACATTAATAGCGATGTATATGGAATACCTTACTATGCCATATCTATCCCATTATTTAACGGCGCACAAGTCACAGGAGCCGTTACAACTATCTTTCCAGCAAAGCCTTCTCCGATTGCAGCAAAGTTTTTTACAATTAAAGCTGAAGACCGCTGGTATCCGGTTTCTTATGAAAAGATTGTTTATCTTGAGGCGGAAAACCGAAAAACAAAAGTACAGGCGATCGGCGGAGAAGGCTATCATAAAATGAGCTTAACAGAGCTTGAGTTTATGCTGCCAAACGATTTATTTATCCGTGTGCATCGTTCATATATTGTCAACGTTAGTTTCATAGAAGAAATTCAGCCGGACTCCCACTCCACTTTTTTGCTCGTTATGAAAGATCGGACAAAGATTCCTGTTAGCCAAACATACTCCAGTTCCTTCCGAAAAGCATTGAATTATTAACTTCTGCTTCATGTACGTTTTTTTCTGCTTTGTCGCTTTTTAAAGGCTTTTCATGCAAAAACGAATGAGTAGACGCAGGAAGGTTGCTAGAATTATAAAAAGTGGCAAAGGGGGAATTTTAATGAACTCACGTATCACTAAACAGCTGCGCAGTGAAGAACTGCGAAAGAAAATTGTTTCAGCAGACGAAGCAGCCTCATGGATTAAAGATGGCATGACTCTTGGTTTAAGCGGATTTACACGAGCCGGCGATGCAAAAGCAGTGCCGATGGCATTAGTTGACCGAGCCAAAGATGAAAACTTCAAAGTGGATGTATATACTGGTGCCTCTCTTGGGTCAGATATTGATAAAATGATGGCAGAAGCAGGCATTATACATAAACGGCTACCTTTCCAAGCGGATGCTTCTATGCGAAAGAAAATCAATCAAAGAGAGCTGCTCTTTACCGATCAGCATTTATCACACGTGGCTGAAATGGTGCGTTCTGAGGTCTTGAATCCAATCGATTTTGCCATTATTGAAGCGGTTGCCATTACGGAAGAAGGCAATATTATTCCTTCTACTTCTGTAGGAAACTCATCTATTTTCTTGGAAAAAGCAAAGAACATTATTATCGAATTAAATCTTGCGCAGCCTGCTGCACTTGAGGGAATGCATGATATTTATGAAGTGGGTGAACAAGGAAAGCGTTTACCAATTTCTTTAACGTCTGTTGAGGGGCGCATAGGTACATCCAGCCTGAAAGTGAGCATGAATAAAATTAGAGGGATTGTTTTAACAAATATGCTAGATTCTCCTTCAACGATTGTGCCGCCAGATGAAGAAACGGCCATTATAGCCGATCATTTAATCGGTTTTTTGCGTGAAGAAATTAAAGCGGGACGACTTACTAACCAATTGGCTCCGTTGCAATCAGGAATTGGCTCTGTTGCCAACGCTGTGCTGCACGGATTAATTGATTCTGAGTTTGAAAATCTAAAAATCTATTCAGAGGTGTTACAGGACGCGGTGTTTGATTTGCTGGACAGCGGGAAAGCCCGCTTTGCCTCAGGCTGTTCAATTACTCTGTCGCAGGAAAAGATGAAAACTATTTTTCCAAAGCTTGACCAATATAAAGAGCAGCTTGTGCTGCGGCCGCAGGAAATCTCCAATCATCCTGAGATTATTCGCCGGCTAGGACTTATTTCCATTAATACAGCATTAGAAGCAGATATATATGGAAACGTGAATTCCACCCATGTTTGCGGCACAAAAATGATGAACGGAATTGGCGGTTCAGGAGACTTCGCCCGCAACAGCCGGCTGGCAATCTTTGTAACAAAGTCTATCGCGAAAAATGGAGATATTTCAAGTGTTGTTCCTTTCGTCTCCCACGTAGACCACACGGAGCATGATGTGGATGTTCTAGTAACGGAGCAAGGGTATGCGGATCTGCGCGGACTCTCCCCCGTGGAGCGTGCTCGTCTCATTATCCAGAACTGCATGCACCCAGCTTATAAAGAACAGATGACAGCTTATTTTGAAGAGGCTTTAACATATGGAGGCCAAACCCCTCATGTGTTGAATAAAGCTTTCTCCTGGCATCTGAATTATATGGAAAAGGGCACCATGCTGCAGCCTGAAGCTGCTTCCGCTAAAAAATAACTTTGTTTAGAATTCCTATTTTGTAACGTCTGCAAGATGGGCTTCAGCCTAGATGAAAAGCCACCCCATTCTTTTCATCTTAACAAGCGCTTTCGCTGAGACCATCTGGCGTTAATGATAAAAGCACTATTCTATCTTTTATGTAAGCTCTTAAAAAGCTGCCCGGCTGACAACCAGGCAGCTTTTTAGCTCTTCTGCTGCTTCTTGCGTCCTTCTCTTGCAGGAGGAGAGAGACTAACAATGATATCCCCTTCTTCTCCTTTCGGACTATTGTCTTTTACATAAAATAATACTTTTCCATCCGGCTTTAATATAAGTAGCAAAATAGTCTCTCTTGCCCTCTCCTTCACATATTGCTCATAGCTATACCGGGCTGTCAGCTCGGTTTTCCGGAAAATATAATGTTGTTTCAGCTTTTTATTCAACTCTGCCCAGGTAGCCTCTTCGGAAAATAGAATGCTTCCTCCAATCGCGTGGCTATAGTCTCCTGAAGCAAGCTGGCGATCTGTATCAGCGCTCAATTGAAATAAATTGTTTCTTCCCATTTCTGGCACAAATGTGTTACAGACCAAGGCATTGTATGCATCATCATCCGTGGCAGCTATCATGTATTCATAGGGAGTACGGTCCATTTCGTATTCAGCCTGTTCTGACAAAATTTCACCGTGATAAAAAGAAAGGCCCGCCGCTCTTGCTTTTTGCAGTCTCCTCCATGACTCATCAACGATTAAAACAGGCACATTTGCCTCATTCAATGCCACAGCCAGCCCTACGGTAAAATCGTTGCTGCCAACAACTAATACTCCTGGTTGAGAATCAACAGCCAGCTTCCACCTTTTTGCCAACCAGCTAATTGAAAACCCATGGGCACACACAGTGGCAAACACTAGGGCGAGCGTGAGAGAAGTTACAATACGAGCATCTTCGTAACCGGCTCTAAGAAGTGAATCGGCAAAATAGCCCGATACTGTCAAGGCAACAATTCCCCGTGGAGCAATCCAGCCCACAAGCCCTCTTTCTTTCGCTGTCAAATCCGTTCCAATAGTGGATATCCAAATGGATAAAGGGCGAACGACAAAGAGCATGAGAGCGACAAACAGTAAAATATGCCATTCAAAAATTTGCACCAGGACATCCAGTGACAAAGAAGCTGTCAGCATAATGAAGATGGAGGAAATAAGTAAAATCGATACGTTTTCCTTAAAGTGCCTCATATCTTTTATAGAAGGTATTGGCATGTTAGCCATTGTCATCCCCATAGCTGTAACAGCGAGCAAGCCTGTTTCATGCATGAGTTCATCCGATATGGTAAAGCATGCAATGACCAATACGAATACAAATGGAGCTTTTAAAAATTCGGGTATCGCTCCTTTTTCTACCATTAACCCAATACCTTTGCCGAGTGCCCAGCCGAGCAGCACGGCGAATAATGAAGCAGCAAAAAAGATAAATAATGCCGTGAGGTGAAACTCGCTGTGCGTAAAGACTTTAATAATTTCAAAAGCAAACACTGCTAGCAGCGCACCAAGCGGGTCTACAATAATACCTTCCCATTTTAATATCGCCGATGTCCGCTGTTTTAACTTTGCCTGGCGCAATAGCGGCAAGATAACAGTCGGTCCCGTAACAACGAATAAACCACCAATGACGAGAGCAGCAGCCCATGACAAGCCTGCAACATAGCGAGCAGCAAGTGAGCCAAAAATCCAGGCAAGCAATGCTCCCAGGGTGATAATCCGGATAATTGGCTGCTTAAGACCTTTGATTTCTTGAAGATTCAAATTTAAACTGCCTTCATATAAAATAATAGCTACCGCTATGGAAACAACGGGTTTAAATAGCTGTTCAAAATCTTCTTCTGGATTGATTAGACCAAGCACAGGCCCGGCGATCAGTCCTGCTACTGACATAATGACAATGGCCGGAAGCCGAAAACGCCAGGAAATCCATTGAGAAATGATCCCCAACAATCCAATCATCATAAGATGAAATAGCATCGAATCAAGCATAGTGACCTCTTTTCTTTGAGAAATACCGAAATGTCAACCATGTATTCCCTGATTCCGATGTTTATAAACGTCCTCTATAAAGGTGACAGCCGAGAAATAAAAGCTTTCCCTTTACAATTAATTGTTTCTCAACGCCAACAAGCCTGATCTCCTTTTTTATGGAGATCAGGCTTGTCTTATTCATTCACTGTCATAGAACGTGGTGCATCTTTTTTTGCTGCGGAAACTGAATCGGCTTCCTTCGGCTTGATATCGGAAGGATTCAGTCCATGACCAAGCGTCCCATAAGTGTCTCCTCCGACAGGATCTACAAGCTCCACTTGATTACTGTACAGCCGCGGTGTTTTATAAAGAGCAGCAAGCGCCTGAATCATCGGCATTTCATGGTATCTTTCCGGCCAGCGTTTTTTAAGCTCCGCTTTGACGAGCGGATAATATTTTGAACTCATTCCCGGATATAAATGATGTTCTGTATGATATGAAAAATTAAAGTGCAGCACATCTACCCACTTGGGTACTGTTACTGTCAAACTGTTAGCAAGCGGATCATTAACAGGGACGAGCGGATTTAAGCGGTGATTCGTTGCAATATAGGCCATGACAATAAAATTGGCAATCAAGAGTGGAAGCAGAAAAGCAAATGTCCACTTTAACGGCCCGATTAACAGCAACAGCCCGATCCATGTAAGCCAAGGAAACAGCAGCTGCATCCAAACTGACAAGCGCTTTTCTCGGTTAAATTCTTTTACAAAGCGCTTAAACATTCTTAAAGAATGCATCGTAAAAGTTATCGCTAAAAAGGCCATCCCTAAAAACCCTCGCAGTGACAGCGGAAGCCGATAAAAAGGTTTTAATATTTTAGCTTTTGAAAACTGTTCAATCGTTGGCCAGGCATCCGGATCTTTCTCCTCATCCTGCGTATGGCGATGATGTGTCATATTGTGCCACTTCACCCATAACTTCGGCCCGGTGCTTAGCGGAAAGAAAGCAATCCCTCCTGTTAATTCACGAAGCCAGGCTTTTCTTACGACCGTTCCGTGCAGAATCTCATGTCCCAGAAATCCCATAGCTGCAAAAGAAGTACCTAATATCATAGAAATAGCTAAGCTTAGCCATATGTTAAAATCGGTTAAACTAATCGTCAGAATCCCCGATACGACAATAACCAGATAGGCTAGTCCTCCCCAAAGGCGCCCGGGAACAGGGCTGAATGCTTTTTTAGGCAGATGCGGTGCTACACGAGCAGCATACCAACCGAATGATTGAAGCTCTTTCAATGTGCTATCCCTCTTTTCAAATGTATCTTATCTATAAACTATCGACTGACTGACACCTTCTCAACTAGGGCCAATCGTATCACTTTATTTTCACACTTGTCAATAAATTTGTTACTTGGTACTAAAAACAAGTTATATTCCTTGGTGATAACATTTATAGTAATTATTGTACAGAGCAGAATCTATTGATTTAAAATGAGGATAAACACTTTAGCCGGAAAGGAAGAAAATTTATGAAAAAATTCTCTCTTTACCGCATGTTTATTATTATAACAATGGCAGTTAAGTTCTTTTTGCAAGTAACTTTCTTTCACAAAAGATACCGAAAACGCTGGACAAGTAGAACCAATCAGAAATGGGAAGCGCTGCTGAAGCGCCAGGCAGCCGAATATCGGGAAACGGCTCTGCGTTTAGAAGGGCTATTAATTAAGCTTGGGCAGTTTTTAAGCACACGAGCGGATATTATGCCAGCAGCTTTTATCGAAGAGTTAGAAGACTTAATTGATCGGGTACCTAGTGTTCCCTGGTCAGCAGCGAAGGCTGTAATGGAAAAAGAATGGAATAAATCCTATACTTCCATGCTCCAGCAAATCAATGAGGAGCCTGTCGCTTCCGCTTCTATCGGGCAAGTGTATAAGGCCCTTCTGCCGAACGGGGCTACGGTTGCCGTCAAAGTTCAGCGGCCGGGAATTGACCGGATTATCTCAACTGACTTTAAAGCTGTCCGCATCGTCATGTGGCTGGCGGAGGTTTTTACCCCCTTCGGCAAGCAAACGGACTTGCCAGCCTTATATCAGGAAATGGAAGCAACGATCAGCCAAGAGCTCGATTTTCTAAAAGAATCGCAAAATGGGTTGTACTTTAAAAAACGCTATGAATTATTTGATAAGATAAGTGTTCCTTTTTATTATGAAGAATATTCAACGAAAAAAGTACTTGTGATGGAATGGATAGAGGGTGCGCGGATAACCGATTTAAAGTTCCTTGAACAAAATGGGATCGACCGCCGGAACTTAGCCGCCCGGCTTGTAGAAATGTTTCTAGAACAGCTTCTTCAAGAAGGAAAGTTTCATGCTGATCCTCATCCAGGCAATATTTTAGTCAGAAAAGATGGAACGATCATTTTGATTGACTTTGGAATGATCGGCGAAATTCAACGGAATGACGCTGCTTACATGCGCCAGCTTGTAGAAGGAATCATCCTTGAGGATTATGATCAAGTTGTCTCCGCCCTAGAAAGCTTGCGCTTCCTGCTTCCTGGAGCGGACAAAGAATTATTGAAAAATATTATTCAGACACTCGTAGGTCATTATACAAAACATACGTTTTCGCTAACAGACGACTTTTTAATGAAACAGCTGTTAGCTGATATTGAAAAAATAGTAAAGGATCAACCTATCCAAATGCCAAGCGAGTTTGCTTTTTTTGGCCGTGCTGTTTCTACGTTCGTCGGCATCTTATATATCCTTGACCCTGACGTCGACCTACTGGAGGTCAGCAAGCCGCTTATTTTTAAATGGCTACAGGAAAACCCTGAGCCTGGTCCTGTTTCTGACCGGACGGCCATCAACTTGCTTATGCAATCTGTTCGCCCTTTGTTGTCCATTCCACGGCAAATTCAGCAAACGCTGGATGAGCCGAGAAAATATCGGGAATGGAAACAGCGTCATGAGCATAATCGGCTTGAGCATGATTTTTTATTATCTAAAAAACGCGATGCCTTATTTTTTATCCTGCTCAGTTTCATTCTAACGGCTGTAACCAGCTTTTTTCAGCAGGAGTTATGGCTCTACGGAAGCGGCCTCCTCCTCGTCGTTAGCTTTCTCTACTATATAATGAGCGTACGTGCCCATCGGAAGCTGCTGCGGCGAGGAAAGTGACTTATCCTCATTTTACAATATACAGTCACTAGTCATTGTTGAATAAAAAAGTCCAGAAGAGAGTCTTCTGGACTTTTTCGTTATTATTTTAGCATTTCAAATACTTGCTCAACGTCCTTGTCGCCTCGACCGGAAATATTTACAATAATAATTTGATCTTTTTCCATATGTGGAGCGAGTTTAATTGCTTGAGCAACAGCGTGGGCACTTTCCAAAGCAGGAATAATCCCCTCTGTACGCGACAGCTTCTGGAATGCCTCCAATACTTCCTCGTTCGTCACGGTATAATACTCTGCGCGCCCGGTTTCTTTCATATAGCTATGTTCCGGGCCGACTCCCGGGTAATCTAACCCAGCAGCAATTGAATAAGTAGGCAGTGGATTTCCCTGCTCATCCATTAGAACAAGACATTTGAAACCATGTAGTTCAGCTGGCTTCCCTTTCGTAAGCGTAGCTGCCTGCTCCGGCTCAGCACCAATGAGACGGACAGATGGCTCATCAATATAATGGGCAAAAGCGCCAATGGCATTGCTGCCGCCGCCAACACAAGCGATGACAGCATCCGGCAAACGGCCTTCTTTTTCGAGAATCTGTTTCTTCGACTCTTCGCTAATCACACCGTGGAAATGCTTCACCATGGTTGGGTACGGGTGAGGTCCTACGGCGGAGCCAAGCAAGTAAAAGGTCGTTTTATAGTTTGCTACATAATCACCTAACGCCGCATCAACGGCATCCTTCAAGCGTCCCTGCCCGCTTTCCACAGCTACAACTTGGGCTCCAAGAAGCTCCATTCGAAAAACATTCAGTGCCTGGCGCCGGGTATCTTCTGCCCCCATATAGATCACGCACTCCATACCGAACATAGCACAAACGGTAGCGGTGGCTACCCCGTGCTGTCCAGCACCAGTTTCGGCAATAATCCGCTTGGCTCCCATCTTTTTCGCCAGCAAAATCTGGCCCATTACATTATTAATTTTGTGAGAGCCTGTATGGTTTAAATCTTCCCGCTTTAAATAAATTTTCGCACCGCCGAGCTGCTCAGTTAACTGGCTGGCATAGGTTAACGGGTTTTCTCGACCAACGTATTCTTTTAAATAATATTTATATTCATTCATAAATTCAGGTTCATCTTTGTATGCCTCAAACTGCTCAGCTAAATATTCTAAAGCTTCCTTTAATTCTGGCGGAACGAAGCTGCCGCCAAACTGTCCAAAATAGCCTTTTTCTGTCTCAACTCTACTCATCTTTCTCTTCTCCTCTCCGCAATAAAACTATTCTGAAAATTATCTATTACTATACCAATCCTGCGTTTATCAGTCAATTCACCTTTTCTTTTATTTTCACTATTTTATTAAAATGAGCCATTTTTTGCCGATATATAAATAGCAAGAAAATTCATTTTCCTCGCTGCCTCTTGGTCTCTTACTCTCAAATTTAGTATATAGGGGATGAAATATATAGATGAAACAACCACTGTTTAAATGTCTCGCTGTTCCTGCACTTATTTTATCGCTTGCCTCTCACCCGCTTGCTGCTCAGCCCCAGACAGCTGACCAGAAAAAAGAAGAAGTCATTGTAGTCTATAAAAATGCGACTGGGAAGAAGAAGGCATTGCTCAACAGTGTAGAAGTCGACCATCAATTCAAGTATGCCCCCGCTGTATCGGTTACTATGGAGCAAGGAGACATCAATCAACTGAAGAAAGACCGCAATATTGCTTATATTGAAAAAAACGTAGTCTTTAAATTAAAGGGAACAAAAAAGAAGGTACTCACAAAAAAGCAAGTAGATAATGCTAAAACAAGTGCTTTTATCTCCAGTGAAGAATCCCAATGGAGCTACCAAGCAGTAAAAGCTAATGAAGCTGCCCAAAAAGGCATGACTGGAAAAGGTGTGAAAGTAGCCGTTATTGATTCTGGTATCTCCCCTCATCCTGAGTTAACCATTGCCGGTGGAACTTCTACCGTTGACTACACATCCTCCTGGGCTGATGACAATGGACACGGCACTCACGTAGCCGGCATCATCGGAGCTCATCGGAATAGAACCGGCATCATCGGCATAGCACCAGACGCCAATCTCTTTGCCGTCAAAGCAATGGATCAACAAGGAGAAGGGACACTCCAAGATATTCTTGAAGGAATCGACTGGTCGATCGCTAACGGGATGGATATTATTAATCTAAGTCTTGGAACTGAAGCTGATTCTCGAATGATGCATGACATGATTAATAAAGCCTATGAAAAGGGCATCGTGCTTGTTGGAGCAGCAGGGAATGACGGGTTAGCAGCTGGGACTGGCAACACTGTTGACTATCCCGCTAAGTATGACAGCGTTATAGCAGTAGCAGCCGTTGATCGCTATTTAAAAAGAGGAAGTTTCTCTTCTACCGGGAATGAAGTGGAAGTGTCAGCGCCGGGAGTTGATGTTCTTAGCACATATACAGATGGACGTTATGCCTACATGAGCGGGACGTCTCAAGCCACTCCTCATATCGCCGGTCTACTTGCTCTCTTGAAACAGCAACATCCCGCTCTTTCAGGAAGTACTCTGCGAAATGAATTACTAAAACAAACGACAGACCTTGGTACACCCGGAAGAGATCCTTGGTATGGGTACGGATTAGCTACTTATGGAGAAACAGGTCCGTCTTCTGTTCAAGAACCTGCTGTAGATAACAGATTGCTATCCGCTTTTGAAGAAGCAGCAAATAAAATCGTCCAGGCCAACACCACTAAAAAGCTATGGGACTATGACTCTGCTCGTCATGCTATTAGCAAACTTCCAGATCAACAAGAAAAAGCAGAACTGCAGCTTGGGCTGAACAACATTCGCCAACAACTTGGCTTAATAGAGTTTTCTTCTCTCCTAAATCTTAAGCCAACCCACACATTGACGATTCGCTTCAGCCAAAGCATCGATTCAAAAACTGTTAATTCTTCGAGCGTTTTCGTGCGAAATGAAGGAGAATTTGTGGATGGCCTTGCTTTATCAACAAGCTCCGACGGAAAAACAGTGACAGTCAAAGCTCCGCCAGCCGGCTATACATCCGGACAAACTTATTTTCTCTATATAGATACGACGATTGCGTCGCCAACAGGAAAAGCTCTAAAGGCTCCTGTTATCGTTAGATTTACTATTTCCTAAGATAAAAAAACTGTTCTTCGCTAAGATTTCTTTACTTTTCATCATTTTAAGGACAAAAGTTTTAGATGAAAGAGAATTCAAAGGACAGTTTTTTGATTTTTTGTGAAAAATTGTCTATATTTTAAGAACAAACAGTTTTGCAAATCGCAAAAAAGGGTATAGGTCATAGGAGTTTATATCTATATAGGAGAAAACCATCATGTCTCTTCGCAAAAAAATAATCTTATTTTTTACTGCTGCGGTTGTCATAGGCCTATCCATTTTATATTTTTCTGCTCATTTTTTTATATTAACTCACTTCAAAGCTCTTGAAGACGCTCAGGCAAAGGAAAACATGCAACGCATTTTGCATGCGCTTACAACCTTTGAGGAGCACCTTGTCTCCCGTTCCTTAGATTATTCGGCATGGGACGATACATATGAGTATGCCTTGAAACCAAATAAAAAGTATGAGAAGAACAACCTATTGAACCAAACCTTTTTTACCAATGAGTTTAATGTGCTTCTTATCCTAAATAACGAGCAAAAGATTCTATTTAAAAAGGCCGTAAGGTTAGAAGAAGAAAGAGAAGCGGTTGTTTCTAAATCTCTTTTAGAAAAATTAGCAACTGATCCTCTCCTTTCTCGCATTTCAAAGCAAGATTCTTTTTCAGGTATTATTCGTCTGCAAGAAGGACCGATGCTGCTAGTCTCTCAACCTATTTTAAAAAGCGACTTAACCGGTCCACGCGCTGGTACAATGATTGTCGGACACTATTTGGATAAGCAGCTGGTTGATGAACTTCGTGATGATACTCTTTTACCGGTGGAACTGGCTGACTTAAAACGGACAGTGCTTCCAAAGGAAGTAGAATCAGATGATATCTCGACTATTATCTGGATGGATACGCAGAAAACAGACGAATATAGTGCCTATGCTGCCCTTCCGGATTTACATGGTAACCCCGCAGCTATACTGCACATTAAAGCCGACCGGCATCTCTACAATCAAGGCCGGAAAAGCGTTTTCTACTTGTTGCTTTTAATTGTAGCAGCTGCCTTGTTATTGCTAAAAGGCGCCCTTTCCTTTATTAACCGCATGGTGTTTCGCCGTCTTAACCGCTTGATGAAAAATATGATTGCCATTCAACAACACAATGATTTATCTGCCCGTATACGTGTAAGAGGAAAAGATGAAATTTCTTTGCTAGAGCTTGAATTTAACACAATGGTGGATTCTCTTGAAAATTATCGTCGTCATATTATGAATCTTGCCTATAAGGATAGCTTGACTCATTTACCAAATCGCACGTTTTTCTACAGCGAAGTTTCCATGCTGCTGGATAATTTAAAGGGCATGAAACGGATGGGCGCCATGTTATTTATCGATCTTGACGGATTTAAGGACGTAAATGACAGCTACGGACACGACCAAGGTGACTTACTGCTGCAAAAGACAGCTGTACGAATAAAAGGAGTGATCCGTGAGCAAGATATCGTATCCCGTCTCGGCGGAGATGAATTTATTGTTTTTCTATTCGATTTAAGAAGTGAAGAGGAAGCAGCTTGTATCGCCAACCGAATTTGCCAGCTCGTTGTTCAGCCTGTTCACTTAAATGAAGGACAAGCAGTAGTATCGGCCAGTATCGGCATTAGCTTATTTCCACAGGACGGCCAGCATCCCGATGAATTAATAACAAAGGCAGACCAGGCAATGTACGAGGCAAAGCGGAAAGGTAAAAATCAGCTGCATGTCTTTAAGAAAAAAGCCCACCATTTATAGGTGGGCTTTTTCTTATTGAAAAACAATCGTTTTGTTTTCGTGGACAATTACTCGATCTTCCAAGTGCCATTTTACTGCTCTCGCCAGTACACGGCGTTCAATAGAACGGCCAATCTTCTTCAAATCGGCTATATGATCCCGGTGATTGACCCGCTCGATATCCTGCTCAATGATGGGACCTTCATCAAGATCATTTGTCACATAATGCGAGGTTGCACCGATTAACTTTACTCCCCTGCCGTAAGCGCGCTCATAAGGACGGGCGCCGATAAAGGCCGGAAGGAACGAATGATGGATATTAATGATTTGATTCGGAAATTCGCTGACAAAATCCGAAGTTAAAATTTGCATGTAGCGTGCAAGAACAATCAAATCAATATTGTTCTCTTTTAACAAAGCGATTTGCTCTTGTTCCACCTGCTTCCGGATGTCTTTGTTAGCCGGGATGTAGTAGAACGGGATACCTAAAGACTCAACCATGTCTCTGGCCGCCTCATGATTGCTGACAACGAGGGCAATATCCGTTGGCAAGTCTCCACTTTGCCACTCCCATAATAGCTCAAGCAAGCAATGCGGCTCTTTTGAAACAAAGATCGCTGTCCGCTTTCTATCTTTTGTATAAGTGAACCGGTATTCCATAGCGAATGTATCTGCCAACCCTTTGAAATCCGCTTCCATAGCTGTTCGCTTCTCTGTTAAACCAGGGCAGTCAAACTCAATGCGAATAAAGAATGTCCCGCCTTCCGGATCACTGGAATACTGGCTGGATTCAATAATGTTCGCCTGAAAGTCTGATAAAAACTTAGAGATGGCTGCGACAATGCCTGGCCGATCCGGACATTTAACGAGCAATCTGCCCCGGTCCTTTCGTCCTTTTTCTTCTATTAAAGGGGTTGATGTTACGTTTGTTTCCATAAATAAAGCCCTGCCTTCTTCTGATCATTAATTATCCATTATACTGTAAAAAAAAATAAATGAAAATAGTTTTCTTCCGCTACTGTATTGGCATCTCTCTCCAGTTACATTATAGTCAAGTTAGGAATACAGCTCAGGAGGAGATGATAAGCCATCCATAACCGAATAGTTTGCTTTTAATAAAAATACAAATACGATGAGGAGGATGAAGCTCAATGACAGCAAAATGGCTAGATATCTCTCAGCCGCTTAACAGCCGAATTGCCCACTGGCCTGGCGATGTTCCTTTTTCTTATGATGTCTCTTTCACAAAGGAGCAAACGGGCTCTGTGACTATCGGCAAAATAACGACCAGTCTTCACACCGGCACACATGTTGACGCACCATTTCACTTTGACTCCAGTGCTCCGACGATTCTTGACCTTGACTTATCTATCTTTATTGGCAAAGCCCGAGTAATTGATGTATCTCACCTAAAAAAAGTTGGAGCAGAACAAATGAAAGCTTTCCCTTTAGAGGGAGCGGAACGGCTGCTTCTAAAAACCACACCTGTAAGCAGCCCTGAAATATTCCCTGAAAAAGTCCTTTCGCTCGATCCAGATCTTGGTCCCCTTTTAAAAAAATACAACATTCGTTTGATTGGCGTGGACGTTCCATCCGTTGATGCACTAGATAGTAAGGAGATGGCTGTCCATCATTCTTTCAGCCAGCATAATATTCATATCCTTGAAAATATTGTGCTCGATCACATAGCACCTGACGATTATGAATTAATCGCTTTACCTTTGCCCATTGAGGGTGCAGATGGCAGCCCTGTCCGTGCCGTTTTACGCCCTCTTGCAAATCGAGCAGGGAGGAAGGGAAAATATGACAATCAATAAAAACGATCCCTTGCAAGAATCATCCATTCATACTGATTTCACAAACAATATGACTTACGGCGAGTATTTAGACCTCAACCGACTGCTCTCCAGCCAAAGACGGCTATCCGGCCACCATGATGAAATGTTATTTATTATTATTCACCAGGTTAGCGAGCTATGGATGAAGCTGATTATTCATGAAATACAAGGAGCCATTGTTTGCATCCAAAAGAACGAGCTGCAGCCGGCATTCAAAATGCTGGCGCGCGTCTCTAAGATCCAAACTCAAATTATTCAGGCATGGGATGTTTTATCTACGCTTACTCCCTCTGAATACATGGAATTTCGCGACAAACTTGGGCAGGCTTCAGGTTTCCAGTCATACCAATACAGACAAATTGAATTTCTGCTTGGCTACAAAACATCCCACATTTTAACCATTTACAAAAAAAACCCTGAACTTCATGCCCTTCTAGAAAAAACTTATCACGCACCGAGTATTTATGATGCGGCTATTGAAGCCTTGGCCCGAGCTGGCTTTCCAATTGACGTTGACTTGCTTCAGCGCGATTATTCCATCACTTACACAGGCCATCCAACAGTGGAAGCAGCATGGTTAAGCGTATATAATGATGTGAACGCTTATTGGGACTTATATCAGCTGGCTGAAAAGTTAATTGATATAGAAGACTGGCTTCAGCAGTGGCGGTTTCGCCATATGAAAACTGTTGAGCGGATTATCGGATTTAAGATGGGCACAGGCGGCTCATCAGGTGTACAATATTTAAAAAAAGTGCTTGATCACCGCTTCTTTCCGGAATTGTGGGACTTGCGCACAAAGCTTTAGTGTTTTAGCAGACAGATAGAAAAGGTGAGTGTTTATGGAAAAAAAAGAACAATGGTCTTCTCGTCTCGGCTTTATTTTATCCTCCGCCGGTGCGGCGATAGGCCTTGGAGCCATCTGGAAGTTCCCTTATGTGACCGGTCAAAGCGGCGGCGGAGCTTTCCTGTTATTGTTTATTGTATTTACCTTATTAATCGGGTTACCGATGTTGATTTCTGAATTTATCATTGGACGCGGTTCTGGCCGAGAGGCTGTCAGTGCTTATAAGAAACTGGCCCCAAATAGCTTTTGGACCATTATTGGCAAATTAGGTGTAGTCGGCTGTTTTCTCCTTCTTTCGTTTTATAGCGTAGTAGGCGGCTGGGTGCTCATCTATACCGTGATGGCGCTTGGCGGGCAAGTCATTAAAAGCGGAGCAGATTATAGCAACCTCTTCGGACACGTTACCGGTTCTCCATCCATTACCATCGCCGGTCTTGCTGTCTTTCTTGTTATTAATGTTGTCGTGGTTGCTTCCGGTGTGCAAAACGGAATCGAAAAAGCAAACAAGTATATGATGCCGCTCTTATTTTTGTTTTTTGTTGTGCTCGTCATCCGGGCATTAACTCTTGACGGAGCAATGGAAGGTATCCGCTTTTTCTTGCAGCCTGACTTTTCAAAAATAACGTCAGAAGCTGTGCTTTATGCCCTCGGGCAATCGTTCTTTTCTCTTGCTGTTGGGTTTTCATGCATGGTCACGTACAGCTCCTATTTAAATAAAAGCGTCAGCCTTCCGACTTCAGCCGGTTCAGTTGCCATAATGAACATTTTTGTCTCTGTCCTTGCCGGCCTGGCGATCTTCCCGGTCGTTTTCGCTTTTGGCTTTGAACCGGCAGAAGGGCCGGGACTGCTGTTTATCGTTCTCCCTTCCGTGTTCTCGCACATGCCATTTGGCAGCTTGTTTTTATTTATTTTCTTAACACTGTTTTTATTCGCTACCTTAACCTCTTCCTTCAGTCTGTTGGAAATTATCGTAGCTGCTTTTCTTAAAAACGGTGCTTCCAGAAGAAAAATAGCGGCTATTGCAGGCACAATCGTCTTTTTTGCAGGCATTCCGGCAGCACTTTCCTTCAGTCTGCTGGCAGATGTTCAACTTTTCGGCAAAACCGTTTTTGATACGACAGATTACCTTGTGAGCAACATTCTTCTACCGCTTGGCAATTTATTAATCGCCTTGTTTATTGCTTGGCGAATGAACCGTGAACTTGTAAAAGAAGAATTTATGCTTAGCCGCCGGTTGAGCCCTGGGATCTACTCTACTTGGTACTTATTAATGAGATGGTTCGTGCCGTTGACTATTATTATTGTGTTTATTAATACGCTTGGTTTTCTAGGTTAATGGTTCGTGCCTTTGAGCCTTCCCCATGTGGAAGGCTCTCTTTTTAATCTCATTTCGGCATTGATTACATATCTTAATGGCATTGACGATATTATTTAGCGTGCCGTAAGATATAGATATATCGTTTAATTATTCATAAAATTCTTTATACAGGTGGGAGAGATGGAAATGAATATAACAAAAGAGATACCTAATTCTGGTATGAAAATAGCAAAATCCTATGTAGATAGCGTATATCAAACAGTTCAAGAGCGAAACGCCGGAGAAAAAGAATTTCACCAAGCTGTAAAGGAAATTTTCGACTCACTCATCCCTGTATTTGCCAAATACCCTCAATATATGCATAACAGCATCCTCGAAAGAATTGTTGAGCCTGAACGCATGATCACCTTCCGTGTTCCTTGGGTGGATGATCAAGGAAAAGTTCAAGTGAATCGCGGATTTCGCGTTCAATATAACAGTGCCCTCGGTCCCTATAAAGGCGGCCTTCGTTTTCACCCTTCTGTCAATGCAAGCATTATTAAATTCCTAGGTTTTGAACAAATTTTTAAAAATTCATTAACAGGCCAGCCTATTGGCGGCGGCAAAGGCGGATCTGACTTTGACCCGAAAGATAAATCGGATGGCGAAGTCATGCGCTTTACTCAGAGCTTCATGACTGAGCTTTCTCGCCATATCGGTCCGGATACAGATGTACCGGCAGGTGATATCGGTGTGGGGGCCCGGGAAATCGGCTTTATGTTCGGACAATATAAGCGGCTGCAGAATGCTTACCACGCAGGCGTTCTTACTGGAAAGGGCGTCAGCTATGGAGGAAGCCTGGCCAGAACGGAAGCAACAGGATACGGGACCGTCTACTTCGTGGAAGAAATGCTCAAAGACAATGGCCTGAGCTTTAACGGCAGTACAGTTGTCGTCTCCGGCTCAGGAAATGTCTCTATCTATGCGATCGAGAAGGCAACCCAACTCGGTGCAAAAGTCGTTGCCTGCAGTGACTCCAACGGTTATATTTACGACAAAAATGGAATTAATCTTGATACCGTCAAACGTTTAAAAGAACAGGAAAGAAAACGAATCAGTGAATATACAGACGAACACCCGGAAGCTGTATATGTAGAAGGCTGTTCAAACATTTGGAATATTGCTTGCGATATCGCTCTCCCATGTGCCACACAAAATGAAATCGACGAAGAAGCAGCCCAAACACTCGTTGAAAACGGGGTAAAAGCCGTCGGTGAAGGAGCGAACATGCCATCTACACTAGAAGCGATCGATGTCTTCTTGGAAGCGAAAGTTCTCTTTGCTCCTGCCAAAGCGGCTAATGCAGGTGGTGTCGCGGTATCAGCTTTAGAAATGGCCCAAAATAGCTCGCGTATGCCGTGGACATTCGAGGATGTAGATCAGAAGCTTCATACGATTATGAAAAACATTTATTCTAGCAGTGTCGAGGCTGCTGCTGAATTCGGCTATGAAGGAAACCTGGTGATCGGTGCCAACATCGCTGGATTTATGAAAGTTGCCAATGCTATGCTCGATCAAGGTGTTGTATAAGAGAAAGAGTGACCCCAAAGAGCCAGGCATCTCCTGTCCGACGGAGATATCTGGCTCTTTGCTTTGAGGGAAACCCTTTTCACAGCTTCTCAAACGTAATATGATAAGGAAGTTGTATATTCTCTAAGAAAGGCTGGAAAATTCGTTGAAACGTTTTCTGAAAAGCTATCGATTTACTTTTTTATTGCTCACAGCTATTCTTCTTGGCGGAGTTGCCGGTGTTCTGTTCGGCCCAAAAGCAGCATTAGTCAAACCGCTAGGAGATTTGTTTTTAAACCTGATGTTCATGATCATTATCCCGCTCGTCTTTTTTAGCATCTCTTCAGCTATTGCCAGCATGGACGGAATGAAGCGGCTGGGAAAAATCATGGCCAGCATTGTGATTGTCTTCCTGTTCACAGCGGCTACTGCAGCTGTGATCGGCTTGGCGGGCGCTTTTTTATTTAATCCACTTGAGGGAACAGACCTGACGGCGATTAAAAATATTATGGCTGAGTTTGATCCTGCAGAAGCAGAAACAGACAATGTGTCATTTGCTGCTCAGCTAGTAAATACATTTACTGTTAATGATTTTTCCTTGCTTTTGTCGAAAAGCAACATGCTGCAACTGATTTTCTTTTCCATTTTGTTCGGGCTGGCTACTGCTATGACAAAAGAAAAGGGAAAACCAGTAGCTGACTTTCTGGCATCTGGCACAGCTGTTATGATGAAAGTCGTTTCTATTATTATGTATTATGCGCCTATTGGGCTTGGTTGTTATTTCGCCGCTGTTATTGGCGAACTCGGACCACAAATTCTTAGTGGCTATGCCCGGACATTTGCTCTTTACCTTGGCCTGACAGCCCTTTACTACTTTGTTTTCTTTACACTGTATGCCTTTATTGCGGGTGGAAAAAATGGGGTAAAAATCTTCTGGAAACATGCTGCAGCCCCTTCTATTACAGCCATTGCGACCTGTTCAAGCGCGGCAAGCATTCCTGTGAACTTAACTGCCGCTAAAAAAATGGGGGTGCCAAAAGATATTGCAGAAACGGTTATTCCGCTTGGCGCTAATACGCATAAAGACGGATCTGTTTTTGGTGGTGTGTTAAAGGTCGTCTTTTTGTTTGCTCTTTTTAACAAGGATATGACAAGTCTGACGAGCATCTTAGCTATTCTCGGTGTTTCATTTCTCGTTGGTGCGGTTATGGGAGCGATTCCCGGCGGCGGCATGATTGGAGAAATGCTAATTCTAAGTGTATTCGGATTTCCACCGGAGGCACTGCCAATTATCGCTGTGATCAGTACGATTATTGATGCGCCTGCTACTCTATTAAACTCCACCGGGAATACGGTCTGCGCCATGCTTGTCACTCGTCTAGTGGAGGGGAAAAATTGGCTGCAACGCCAGCTGGCCATAGGCCCTTAACAACGGGAGTGCCTCGCTTTGCGGCACTCTCTCTTTATTATTCTCTGTTTCTTTTATAGCCCAGGAGAAAAACATATTGTCCAAATGGAGGTGACACATGTGAAATTGCTGATGATTGTATTGCCAGCCTTCATGATCTTCTTTGCCGGCTTTCTCGGCCAAAAAATAATCGGGTTTGACATCCGATCCATTTCCAAAGCCGCTCTTTATATTATGTCCCCTTTTCTTGCCTTCCGGACTTTCTATACGAACGAGCTGACGATGGAGTATTTCTATATTATCTTATTTTGCCTTTTGCTTTGTCTTGCCCTTGTTTTGATGACTGGGCTTACAGGTTACTGGATGAAAGCATCAAAACCACAGTTTTCCGCAATGATACTCGGCGGCGCTTTCATGAACAGTGGAAATTACGGCGCTCCTGTCATACTCTTCGCCTTCGGAGCAGCTGGCTTTGACTATGCTGTTATTATGATGGTCTTTCAGTCGCTTCTCATGAATACAGTCGGGCTCTTTTTTGCGTCGCTCGGCGGCAAGGATGAGTCTTCTCTCATCCAATCTCTTAAAAGCGTAGTACGCATGCCAGTCATCCATGGGGCATTGGCCGGTGTTACTCTACAAATTTTATCTATACATATTCCAAAAGCGTTCATGGAAGCGATCAGTCTCGTGGCCGATGCTTCCATCCCAACAGTTATGCTCGTCCTCGGTATGCAGCTGGCCGTTATTGCCCGTAAGCGTGTCGCCTATCGCTATGTCTCTGCGGTTACCTTTATTCGAATGTTTGCATCACCAGTGCTCGCAGTTGCTATCCTTGCTTTCATACCTGTCAATGAACTGCTAAAAAATGTGCTCATCTTACAGGCAGCAATGCCTGCTGCAGCCAATACGACGATGTTTGCCATTCAATTCGGAACGGAGCCCGACCTCGTATCTTTCACCACACTGGTCACTACTTTACTAAGCATTGGAACGATTCCTGTGGTGCTTTTTTATCTAGGAGCTTAAATGATGAAAGACAGCCCCAAACGAATTACATTCGGGGCTGTCCTTTTTATTAATACCCGCCGCAAACTTTAAAAGCAGGCACTCGTTTTTGTTTATTTTAAAGCAGCAGTAGGGGTTTTTTCCCAAACCACTTCGCCATCCATTACTGTAACTTCCACTTCTGTTTGCAGAATTTCTTCCGCTGACACTTCAAATAAGTTGCGATCCAATACAACTAAGTCAGCAAGTTTTCCTTCTTCAATCGTACCTAATTCATCTTCCCGGAAGACACTATAGGCAGAACCCGCAGTATAAGCCTTCAAAGCCTCGGCAAGCGTGACTCGCTCCTGCTCGTTCCAAGTATCATCCAACGTGAAATCCTTCCTTGTCACTGCATGGTAAATTTCAATCATCGGTTCAAGCGGAACAATTGGATAATCACTGCTATAAGATACAACGGCTCCAGATCTTAATAGAGTGGCATTCGGGTAAATATACGTTTGCTTCTCTTCACCGACACGTGTTGTATGGCTTTCCCTTGGCATCAAAGCCATATGATACGGCTGAATAGACGGCATGACACCCAGCTCTTTAAAGCGCGGAATGTCCTCTGGCGCAATGACCTCGATATGCTCAAGCGCATGGCGAGCATCCCGTTTCCCATTCACTTGTTGGGCTGTTTCATATAAGTCCAATCCCAACCGGACAGCTCCATCACCAATGGTGTGGAAACGAATTTGGAATCCTTCCTTGTCTGCCTCTACTACCCACTTTTCCAGTTGCTCTTTTGTATAGGCGATTTCTCCTCTGGTTTCTGGTTTGTCAACATATGGATCAAGCATATAAGCTGTATAACCGGTCACTACCCCGTCAATAAATTGCTTCAGCCCCGCAGTCCGAAGCTTATCTGAAGAGTAATCTTCCCTGAATTTCTTTGCTTGTTCTATTTGGCCATTCAATGGCGGATAAAGATGGAAGCGGCATGTTAATTGTCCGTTATCTTCAAACTCCTTAAACACAGAATAAGCTTCTAGCTTTTCATGGGCACGGCTCGCATACAGGTCATTGACAGATGTTACACCAAGCTTTGCTGCATGCTGCAAAAACTGGCTCACCATATCGTGCAGCTGCTCCTTCAGAAAATCATAAGCAAAGTCCGCAGCCAAAGCGATGGCAGTTTCAATTAAAATGCCTGTTGGTTCTCCTTGATCACCTTTGTAAATAACTCCATATTCCGGATTAGGTGTCTCACTTGTAATATTGGCAATTTCAAGCGCCTTTGAGTTTACCCAGCCATAATGTCCTTCCGCATGTAATAGCATAACAGGACGGTCTGGCAGTTCCTGATCCAGGATATAACGGTCGGGGAACTCTTTCTTGTCCCATGCCGTATGATCCCAACCTGTGCCGATCACCCACTGTCCATCTGGTTTCCCTTCAGCATATTCTCTTACTTTAACCGCTGCCTCTTCAGCTGATTTGACATCTGTTAAAGACACACAATAATGGCTGAAGAGACTGCCGAGCATAATATGCAAGTGAGCATCGTGGAATCCAGGCATTACAAGCTTATTGCCGGCATCTATTACTTTCGTCTCCTCACTTTTCAGCGCTTCGATCTTTTCTGGCGTGTCGACACCCATAATCTTGTTGTCTTTAACAGCAATGGCTAGGGCCTCCGGTTCGTCCTTTAATCCTGTAAAAACTGCCTTGCTTTTTATAATTACATCCGCTTTCAACATTTTTCATTCTCCTTTGCTATTTATATACTAAGCTGATAAATCCATTACAGGCGGTTTTTGTCTAAACCCTTTTGTTAAAACCACCATATAGATAAGACCAAGAGCAAACCAAATGCTCCCTAGTACCTTTGAATGGATATCTAAATTAATAAGAAGCCATAAATCAAGCAAGGCTCCAACTGCTGGAATAATTAAATAAAGCAGCGTTCCTTTTAGAGAACGTTCCTTTTTCCGAACAAAGTAATACGTGATAACGGCGATATTTACACTTGTAAATGCAAGAAAAGCGCCAAAGTTAATGAATGAAGCAACGAGTGATAAGCTTAAGAACAATGCAAGCAAGGAAATAGCGCTAATTAATAGGATGTTGTTCACAGGGGTGTTATATTTTTGATGCAAGGTTCCAAAGAACTTATTAGGGAGCTGTCCATCACGACCCATAGCATAAAGCACACGCGAAGCACTTGCCTGAGAAGACATCGCAGAACCAAATGCCGTAACGGCATAGACAGCTAGAAAAGCAGAAGCGAGGGCTTTGCCACCGACAAACTTAATGATTTCATGAGCTGCAGAGTCCGGATCAACAAATGAGTTATAATTTGGCCAAACATTTTGGGCAAAGTATGAAACGGTAATAAAGATAGCTCCTCCTACTAGCGTGATAATGAAAACTGCCCGTGGGATATTTTTTTGCGGATTCACAGTTTCCTCTGCAAACGCTGTAGCTGAATCAAAGCCAAGGAAAGAAAAACATAGAAGGGCAGCACCCGAAATAATAAATGAAAGCGGCTCTTCCGAATTATAAAACGGTTTCAAAGAAAAGAGAGTGCCAGTGCCCGCCCCTCCTGCAATTTCTTTAATGGATAGCCCAATAAAAAGAAGGATAAATGCAATGGAGAAAATCGTGATAAAAGCATTGGCCTTTGTTGCCAGCTTCACACCTCTCACATTAATAACGGTCACTAATAACAACATGCTAAGTATCCAAACATAGTTTGGCACAGAGGGAAAAGCAGCAGAAAAGAAGATGCCAAATAACAGATAATTAACCATAGGAATGAAAAGATAATCCATTAAAATAGCCCAGCCAACAAGAAAGCCCACATACGGATTTATCGCCTTTTGTGTATAGGCATAAGCAGAGCCGGCAGACGGGATAGATTTAGACATCTGTCCATAACTGTATGCAGTAAACAGCATGACAATCAAGGCCAATAAATAGGCTCCTGGCACCATTCCGTGCGATAATTGGGCCGCAATTCCATACGTGCTGAAAACTGTGGCAAGTGCCATAAACGAAAAACCAAAGAGAACAACGTGGATAAGCCCTAGCGACCTGTTCATTTCTTTTGTCTGTGACATAACAAACCCCCTTAACCCTTTTTATAACTATTGCAAATATTGTGCCAATTAAAAATAATAAAAAAACGAGCCGGTCTATCCTTTTTCGACACACTTTTTATTCGAATATGCATATTTTATGCCGATATGAATAAAAAAACCTGATTGCTTAGTCCAAAAAAGCCGTTCACTTATAGTGAACGGCTTTTTAGAGTCTATATTTGCTATTCTATTACACGCTTAAGCAATTCTCCGTAGCTATCCGGGCGTCGGTCTCTATGAAACTGCAATACATTGCGGGCGTGGGTAATCTCTGCAAGATCAATTTCAGCCATAATGATCTCATCTTCTTTTGTTTCAGCTTCCTTAATAATAGTTCCCCATGGATTGCTAATAAAGCTCCGTCCATAAAATGTCATATGGCCTTCATTGCTGTCCTCGCGACCGACACGGTTTACCGCAGCAATAAACATATTATTATGGATCCCGTGAGCACGGATCGCATCTACCCATGTTTGCGATGTATCTAAATCGGGATTGTCAGGTTCTGAACCAATGGCTGAAGGATAAAATACTACATCTGCTCCTTTTAAAGCCAAGATACGGGATGGTTCCGGGAACCATTCATCCCAACAAATTAACACGCCAATCGTTCCATACTTCGTTTTGAAGACTGGATAGCCGGTGTCTCCTTCAGTAAAGTAATATTTTTCAATATACTGAGGGCCTTCAGGAATATGATGCTTGCGGTACTTTCCTAAATATTCTCCATCCTCGTATACAACTACCGTATTAAAATATAAACCATCGCGCACATATTCATACAGTGAAACGATAATGACTACGCCAAGCTCCTGCGACAACCTTTGCATCCGGTCACAAGTCGGTCCTGGAATTGGTTCAGCCCACTCATATTTATTAACATCAATCGTCTGCGGAAAGTATTGACCGCCAAAAAGCTCCTCTGTACAAATAATTTGCGCTCCTCTATTTGCCGCTTCCCGTATTAACCCTTCAGCTGTTTCTACATTTTTTTCGCGGTCTTCTACACACCTATGCTGGATTAATGCAATGTTCATTTTTCCTCTTCCCATTAGTCTCTCCCTTTCTATGTATGGTACCTATCTAATGTTTAAAGACCAGTAGAAGATTGTTTGCTCTCTACGATCATTTAACTGATAAATGCAAATATTATGCCAATAAAAAAGTAAGTC
Organism: Pseudobacillus sp. FSL P4-0506; assembly: GCF_038003025.1. Taxonomy (NCBI): domain Bacteria; kingdom Bacillati; phylum Bacillota; class Bacilli; order Caryophanales; family Bacillaceae; genus Pseudobacillus; species Pseudobacillus sp. FSL P4-0506. Next base: position 727,238 of record NZ_JBBOOI010000001.1, on the reverse strand, counting down.
TGGAAAACAAACAAAAAAGGCCTACGGATATCTTCCATTAGCCCTTTTCGTTCTTCCCTATATCTTTATCACTCTTTTTTTCTATGAGGCTGCATCTACGTCATCGATCGCCATTTCTGGAGGGGCCTCACGAAAAAGCTTCGTTAAAAACAGTAAGTAGATAAATCCAATCAAGGCCCATGCACCTCCAAGGATCAATGCATGTTTGTCCAAATTGATAAGCAGCCAAGCATCAAACACGGCCCCAATTAATGGGAGGACCAAATAGGAAAAGGCATGTTTCCCCGATCGCAGTCCTTTCTTAAAATAGTAATGACCAATAACGGATAGGTTCACAAAAATAAATGTAACAAAGGCACCAAAGTTAATAAATGAAGTGGAGGTGGCTATGTCCATTTTTAATGCCAGCAAAGCAATGATTGCTATTGTAAGCAGATTAAGAACAGGTGTGCTGAAGCGTGGATGAATAAAGCCAAATATTTTCTTCGGCAACACGTTGTCGCGTCCCATCGCGAATAACAGGCGGGCCGCACTCGCTTGAGCAGATAAACCAGAAGCAAATTGTGCGGTAATCATTCCCGCAAGAAAAATAGCACTAAACAAGTTGCCCCCAACCAAAGCAGCAATCTCAAATCCGGCTGAATCAATATTTTGGAATTTAGTAAAATCCGGATAGACAAGATAAATAAAGTAAGAAGTAATAACGAAGATGCCTCCGCCAATCAAAGCGACAAGAAAGATCGCTCGCGGAATGGTTTTCTTAGGGTCGATGGTTTCTTCCGATAAAGTAGTCACCGCGTCAAATCCAAGAAATGAATAACAAGCGACAGAGGCACCCGCCAAGACTAGAGAAAAAGACATGTCACCATGAATAAAGGCACTTGCGGAAAAAAGCGTTTCCATTCCCTCTCCACTCATTAAACTTACTGTGGAAAAAATGATAAATAAAAGAATAACGAGAAATTGAAACACCATCATGAGAAAATTCACTCGGGAAGTTGTCCGAATACCAATGAGATTGATAAGAGTAGTTATTACTATAAATGATAAGACCCATATCCACACGGGCACAGTTGGAAAAGCAGCTTGCAAGTATACGCTTCCAATTAACCATATCACCATGGGAAGAAATAAATAATCGAGTAAAACTGCCCATCCTACAAGAAAACCTAAATTCGGATGAATCGATTTACGCGTATATGTGTAGGCGGAGCCGGATACAGGGTAGGCCTTCACCATCTTTCCATAACTATATGCCGTAAATAGCATGGCTATTAATGCGACAAGATAGGCTGTTGGTACCAACCCACTTGTTGCTTCAGCCAGCACGCCATAAATGCCAAATGAAATCATCGGTGTCATATAAGCTAATCCAAATAAAACAAGCGGTGCTAATGTCAGTGTTCTTTTTAAAGAGTTTCTACCATTTTCCATCAATTTCACCCTTTCCCCTCATCCTTTTCTTTGCCTCCCCGCTTTGTGTAGAGAGGCAAAGTAGACTGATTAAATCAAATGAGTTAAACGTTTTTTAACAAGCGAATGCAAATTAATCGTATAAGCCAGCTTAGGATCCCGCTCTTCATCCATTTGAATATCAATGGTGCGGATTCCCTCTTCTGAGTCAAGCTTGAACAATATTTCCCCTTCGTTATTGACAGCCATGCTATGGCCAAAAAAGTCAAGCTCTCCTTCTTTTCCTATTCGGTTGCAAATAACAACTGGCACCTCGTTCTCCATCGCTCTGCTTTGCATATACACATGCTGATGCTTTTCATAAGGGACCATATTAGCAGTGTTCACTAAAATAATGTCCGCCCCATTTAAGCGAAGAAGCCTGGATACCTCGGGAAATTCCAGATCGTAGCAAATCATCGCCCCTACTTTTCCGAATTTCGTTTGGAATACGGGCCATCCTTCGCCACGTGTAAAGTAATTTGTTTCTGCATGAAATAAATGGGTCTTGCGATAAATACCAACAATTAGTCCATTTTCGTCAATTAATGCGCTTGAGATATAATAACGCCCCTCTTCTTCTTCAGGAAAGGATATAAGGGCATGAATCTGCAGACTTTTGCAATATAGCGCAATGGTTTTTAATGAGTCTCCTTCTCTTGTTTCCGCCATAAGCGGTAACCTTTCGCCTATGGAATAGCCGGTAAGCGCTAACTCTGGAAAAACAACAATTTCTGCTGCCTGCCGCTTTGCTTCCTTTAAAAAATGAATGATTTTTTTAATATTCTCTTGTTTATCTCCAAGAACTGGAGAGAACTGTGCTACTGCAACCTTCATGACTGATACTCCCTTCTAGTTCTAATGACGGTGGTTCTCCTTATTGCAAGTTCTGTACCAAAATAAAAAGGCCGATTTATTAGTATTTTCTGATATAATTATTGATAAATTAATGATTTTTTTCATTGTTTTTTTATTTCCAACCGCATATTCCATCGTTTAAAACTTGGATTTAATCAAAATAATGATTTTTTTCCTCATAATGATAAAAATCATCAGCAAGGAGTGAAAGGAAATTGACTTCACTAGAAGACTATTCAGTAAATACATCGGCTGGTCCATTAATAGCAAAATCAGAAAAAATGAGAAAGATCATTAACGTCATTCACCGCATTGCTAATGTCGATTCAACGGTTCTTTTGCTTGGCGAGTCCGGAGTCGGCAAAACCATGCTGGCAAAATACGTTCATCAGCAAAGCATGCGACACGAACAACCTTTTATTTCTATTAATTGCAGTACACTTCCTGAAAACTTAATAGAATCTGAACTATTTGGCTACGAACCGGGATCATTTACGGGTGGAAAAAGAGAAGGAAAAACAGGACTCATTGAATCAGCTGAAGGCGGTACGCTATTTTTAGATGAAATAGCTGAACTTCCTTTTGCGGCACAATCAAAGTTACTGGAGGTTATTCAAGAGAATAAATACCGGAAAATCGGAAGTATTCATGAGAAAGCAGCTAATATCCGGATTATCGCAGCAACGAACAAAAATTTAAAAGAGCTCGTGCAAAAAAAAGGGTTTCGGGAAGATCTCTATTACCGTTTATACGTAGTTCCCTTAATGGTCCCCCCTCTTCGTGAGCGCCATGACGAAATTCCGTACCTCTCTCAATATTTTGTGCAGAAATTCAACCAAAAATATCATCGGCAGTTCAATCTGTCGTCCCTGCTGATGGAGAAGTTTCAATCCTACAACTGGCCCGGCAACATTCGTGAATTAGAAAATACAATTGAACAAATCGTTGTCACCCAATCCGATCAAACAGGCGAAAGCTGGCTTCTAACAGACGCTTTAACCGATACTGTCTTTTTGTCTAAAGAACATATCCTTCCGCTGAAACAAGCGAAACAACAATTTGAAAAAGAGTTAATTTTGCGTGTGTACCATTTATATAAAAGCACTTATAAAGCAGCAGAAGTGCTACAAGTCGATCAATCAACGATTGCTAAAAAACTAAAGAAATATCGAGAAGAAGAGAAAAAAGGAGTAAAACCATGATTAAAATCGCTATTGCACAGTTGCGCTGCGAATTAAAAAAGAAAGAAGCAAATTTAAACCGAATTTTACAAACAATCGAGGAAGCAAAGGAAAAGCAGGCAGACTATGTACTTTTTCCGGAGTTATATTTAAGCGGGTATGCACTAGATGAAGACTTATATTCTTTGGCAGAGCCAGAGAATGGAGAAAGTATCCGACGCATTCAGCTGCAGGCTAAATCCAGCAATGTTGGCGCTATCGTAGGCTTTCCAGAACTAGATAACAGCCTCTTGTATAATTCAGCTTTATTAATTGGGAAAAATGGCAACATGCTTGGGAAATATCGAAAGGTTCATTTATATCATCAAGAAAAACAATGGTTTACAGCCGGAGATTCCTTTCCTGTATTCTCCCTTCCGGAAGGAGATGTCGGCCTTATGATTACCTATGATATGGAATTTCCGGAGGCTTCTCGGATATTAGCTTTAAAAAACGCTCAGCTTCTACTCGTACTTGCAGCTAATATGCTTCCTTATCAGCATTATCAGGACGCCTTTTTACGTGCCCGTGCCCTAGAAAATCATATCTATATAGGAGCGGCTAACATGGTTGGTTTAGACAGTGAGAATATCTTTTTTGGTGAAAGCCAAGTTGTTCACCCTAGCGGCAAGACCATATACAAAGGACGAAACAATGAAGAACTGCCTGTTCTTCCCATCAATTTAAAGGAAATCAACCGCGAGCAGGGGCTGCTCAATTATTTGCAAAACCGTCGTCCAGATGTGTATCAATCTGAACAACTAGAGGCCAATAAAAATTGAAACAGCAAAAAAGCCTTCCTAATGATTAGGAAGGCTCAGTTTGTCGACAAAAGGGGTTCGGAATAGTCTTATTCCGAACCCCTTTTGATTTTTCGGTAGTTTTAAAGCCCTTCGAGAGAAAGATAGACCTCTCCGAGGTCATCATTTAAGCCATTTCTGGTTCTCGCCAAGTCCAGCTGGCCATTTTCTTGAGATTCATGGCAGCGAAAGTAAGCATCGCTTGCATCGACAATTTTTTAAGTCCCCTTAACGTTGTCCAACGCATGCCATGCTTTTCTTTTGCATCTGCGAATACACGCTCAATCGTTTCTTTTCGCTCCGCATAAATCGCTTTAACTTCTTCGTGGTGGCGAAGATGGTCGGCCTCTTCCATATATTTCTGCCAAATATGGCGTGTCACCACTTTTTGATGATCTCTGCTTTCCGTGCATTTAGCTAAAAAAGGGCAGGAGGTACAAACCTGTTTGGGTGATCTGTATTCACGATAGCCTTCCTTATTCGTCGTTGAGTAATTCAATACTTCCCCTGCCGGACAAAGGTAACAGTCAAAATGTTCATCGTACACATAGTCATGCTTTCTGAAGAAGCCCTCTTTTGTGCGCGGCCGTGTATAAGGCAAAGCAGGTGTCATGCCGTTTTCCATTAAATAACTGGCAATGGCAGGTGTTTTGTAAGCTCCGTCTGCACCAACAGCTTTAGGTTTTCCTACCTTTTCTATCACTTTCTCCATTAACGGCTCTAAGATTTGGCTGTCATGTGTGTTGCCTGGTGTGACCATTGTGCCAATTACGAATCCCTTACGGTCTGCGGCCGCGTGAAAGGAATAGGCAAATTGTTTGGTTCGTTCGTCTTTAACGTAGTAGCCACTGTCCGGATCGGTTGTACTTTCCTTGATTTCTTTCGTTTCTTCTTTATCGAACTTATCTGGCGGGAACGGCTTTTTTCCATGATCCTCTCGGTCCTGATTAATCTCTTCTTGGAGGCGTTCCTGATACGCGCGTGTTTCTTTGCGAACCATTTTCTTTTCAAATTTACGCTTATTCGCGCTAGCTTTTACATGAGTGGAATCCACAAAAACGTGCTCCGCACTAATGAGCTTTTTCTCGGCAGCTATTTTTAAGATACGATAGAAGATCTGTTCAAACAGGTCGGTATCTTTAAAGCGACGCTCGTAGTTCTTACCGAAGGTAGAGAAATGCGGCACTTTATCATGGAATCCATAACCGAGAAACCAGCGGTAGGCCATATTCGTTTCCACTTCCTCGATCGTCTTGCGCATGGATCGAATGCCAAAGGCATATTGGATAAATGTTAGTTTAATTAAAATAATTGGATCAATGCTTGGGCGGCCCACTTCCGCATACAATCCTTCCACCAAGTCATAAATAAAAGAGAAATCCATCGCTGCCTCCATTTTACGGACCAGGTGATTCTCTGGTACAAGCTGGTCTAGAGCGATCATTTCTATTTGATTCCGTTGGATTGGATTGTTTTTCGAAAGCATCTTTCTCACCTCAAGTGTTTGATCTATTTATTTTAAAACAGGTATGGTTGTACGGCTACTCTAACTTTGTAACCCCTGTTGATTGAAATGGATGGCGCAAAGACTCCTGCGGGATCAGCGGGACAGGTGAGACCCCGCAGGCGCTTTCGCGGCGAGGAGGCTCACCGCCCGCCCCGCGGAAAGCGAAGCGCCTGGAATGGAAATCAACAGCCCCCATTCACAAGCAAAATAAAAAGGACTGTAGACAAACTCTAGAATTTCATTGAGTTTGTCTACAGTCTGAGCCTTCCTAATGATTAGGAAGGCTTTTCCCCTTTAAGTATATTCACCGCGCTTACAGCTTTTCCCCTGTTCTTTGGCAGCTGTTTTTCCATTCTCCTTTTTCGCTGGCTTCTCTTTCCTGCTGTTCTCTGAAGTTTCTCTGCTTGCTGATCGGCTGGGATGGCTTTTTTTCAGCTTAGAAAAAGGCACTGGCGCTGGCAGCTGCGATAATATACTTGTCGGAATTAGTCGGCTTCCAGGCGCATACACTTCGATGAAGCTGTTTGCCATCTCCAAATAACCGCCTGGTGCCGGATGCACATCTGCCGGGTTAGGAATAAGCGAACGGGCATTTGTTCCGAACCGCCCAGAAACCGGTACGAAATAAGCACCTGCTCTTTTTGCTTCCTGCTCAATAATTTCATTTAAAAGCGTCAGCTGGCTTGCAACGGATGGCTTCTGTTCTTCTTTCACATGAGGGAACGGAAAATAATAACCCATGACATAAATATCCGCCTGCCGATTCATTTTTCGTATCTTTTCAAATATTTTTACATAGTTTTTTCGTACCCCGTTAAGTGCAAAAGCCACTGGGATAGGCTGGTAGCTTAACATCCTCCGGGTAGAGTCGTTTTGAATAAGCGGCAGCATATCGTTTGCTCCCGCAGAAATGGTGATCAAATCGGCTGTTTTGATCAAGGCCTGTGCTTCTTTCTTTTCCAACTGCTCCAATACTTGTCCGGTTGAATACCCGGGAAAAGCCAATTGCTTTGAAAAGCTAGATAACTGTCCCGTTTGCTGCAGAGACAGGGCAATTAAGTCTGTATAGCTGGCACCGATTTCTTTATGAGGTGTTTGCCCTGCAGCGAGCGAATCACCAAGCGCCACATACCGAACTCCGTCTGCTTCCCCATTAAGTGGAAATAAGGAGGCGACCAGTAGAAAAACAGTGACTACACTTAGAAAAAACCGTTTCTTCATAAAGACCTGCCTTTCCATTTTATTAAAGTGCATTATTTAACTTGGCTGTTTCTCATGTAATTTAAAAAAGCATCAGCATCCAGCGGGCGGCTGATAAAGTACCCTTGAGCGGTGTCACAATCGGCTGATTCTAAAATTTTCATTTGCTTTTCATTTTCTACCCCTTCAGCGACGATCATTAGCCCTAAATTTCGAGCAAGACTAATCATCGCTTTAGCGATGGCCTTATCAGCTTCTTCTTCCTCAATGTTTTGAATAAATGACCGATCGATTTTCAAGGCATTCATCGGAAACTGTTTTAAATAGCTAAATGAAGAAAAGCCCGTTCCAAAATCATCAATTGAAATAGACACTCCAAGCTGCTGCAATCGAAGAAGAATCACTGCCGCTTCCTTTGGCTTTTCCATTACTGTACTTTCGGTTAATTCTAATTCAAGGGCAGCCGGCTCCAAGCCTGTTTCCTCTAAAATCTGGGCCGTAAGCTCGGCAAAGTCCTGCTTTTGGAATTGCACGGCCGACACATTAACACTCACTTTTAAATGAGTATACCCCATCTCATGCCATTCCTTGCATTGACGACAAGCCTCCCGCAGTACCCACTCTCCTAAAGGAACAATCAATCCCGTTTCCTCAGCCAGTCCAATAAATTCTCCCGGATAAATTAACCCTTGTTCACTATTCCAGCGAACCAACGCCTCCACACCGTATAACTCTTTTGTCCTAATGGATATTTTGGGCTGATAGTGAAGAAGAAATTCTCCCTTTTCCAACCCTTGAGAAAGCAGAATTTCTTTTTCTAAACGCTGATTGGCAGACTCTTTCATCGAAACAGCAAAAAATTGATAGCCATTTTTTCCACTATTTTTCAAAACATTTACGGCGAGGTCGGCATGAACCAAAAGCGAATATAAGCTTTCGCCATCACGCGGGTAAACGCTGACACCAATGCTTGCCGATATAGGTACTTTTTTTTCTAAAACAACGAACGGCTGGCGAAATAGCTCCAACAGTTTTTCGCATAGCTCCGAAATCTCACTTATACAATTTGCGCGGGAAACGAGAAGCGCAAACTCGTCCCCGCTAATACGCGCGGCTAAGATATTTTCTGTTTCAAGTGTTCGCAAACGGCGGGCTGTTTCTTGAAGAAGCAGGTCACCCGCCTCATACCCAAGGCTATCATTAATCTTTTTAAAATAATCTAAATCGAAAACAAGCAGCGCCGATAACCCTTCCTGATCAGTCATTAAATAACCGTCACCATAATGCTCGATATAGCGACGGTTTGGCAAACCAGTTAGCGGATCATAAAACGCCAGCTTTGCCAGTTTTTCTTCTGCTTCTATTCGTTCACTAATATCAAAAGAAAAGCCGAGCAAATATTCTTCGCCATCCTCTTCGCCTTGAATAATGGTTGTACCCGCAAGCATATGGGTCGGATTTCCATTAAAGTCTACAATTGCCTCTTTCATTCTCAATTGTTTAGACTCCCATATTTCAAGGTCGTTGCAGCGTATTTCCTCAGCGACAGAAGGGGAGAAAAAGTCGAACGAGGTCTTGCCAATCAGCTCGTGGAGTTCTTTGCCATTTTTCTCACAGGCCAGTTTATTAGCAAAGAGCGTCCGCCCGTGCCGATCTTCCAAAAAGATATGAACCGGCAAAGCATCTAATATACTGATGTTTAACGGAGACATAGCACGGATCAAACCAGCAAACGCTTCTGCCTGGTGGAAGGCGTTCTTTTTCTCTTCAGCGCTACCCTGTTTGGATGGATTCATGAGCGTTTCTCCCCTTGTTATAAAATAGGTAATTTTTTGTCGAAATATTACATTTTTCTTTCATTTTACCAGAGGCGATACAAAAAGTAATTACTAAAGTCACGAAATTTAAGAAATAGCGGCGTTTTGGGTATGTTATAATGAAGGCTTATTCTACCTTTAAACTTTGGAGGCACTATGCTGAATTTCAATGAAAAATTGTCGATTATTGAATCTTTTCCTCAACTTCAACGGAAAAATGTCTCTCTCGGCAGGGTCAATTTTCAATTTGCCGACAGTGTGTCAGAAAAAAAGAACATCGTCTACCATCTTCACCCGAATGGAAATGGTTTTGTATATGCGGGAGAATTGGCTGGTTATCCCACAGATGCCAAAGGGATGGTAAATATCCGTGAATTTTCTGCTGAGGAATTAAAGCAGATTATCCATGAATCCATTCAATCCCTTTCTCCAAGAACAGTTGAAGAAGAAGCCGTCGCAGGAGATGCCTATGAAGAAACATGGGTTAATAGAGACGGCCAGACTCTTCTTCTAGTGGAGGAAGAAGATATGTGGAATGTGTATGCCGGTTTGAATTTAGACGGCACCTTTAACTCTTACGGAGAAGCCATTCAATACTTAGATGAAGAAGGTTTCCATCTCTTGTCTTAATAAAAACCCAGGCCTCCCTGCATAAAGCAGCAGAAAGGCCTGGGTTTTTATGAAACTTTATTTCGTTTTTTGTTGAAAGCATTCGTGTAGCCGACCAGTAATAGAACCCGGCCGTCCATTCCCGATCTCACGTCCATCAGCAACAGTCACGGCAAGAACTTCTGAGGTCGTACTCGTTAAAAAGACTTCGTCCGCCTGATAAAGCTCTTCAGGTGTAAAATCTTTTTCCACAAACGGAACTCTTAATTCCTCCGCCGCTTCTTTAACCGCGAGGCGAGTAATCCCAGCCAAAATCCGGTTGGAAAGAGGGGTTGTTTGTATCTTTCCGTCTTTTACAATAAATACGTTTGTACTCGATCCTTCTGTAATCCGGCCATCCCGCACGAGTACTGCTTCAAAGCAGCCCTGCTCAAAAGCCTCCTGCTTCGCTAAAATATTTGGCAATAAATTTAATGATTTAATATAGCAATTTTGCCAGCGCTCGTCAGGCAGCACCGCTACTTTAACTCCTTCTCTGCGCATGCTCTCCGATAGCTCTCGAGCCGGCTTCACCGTCATCGAAATAGAGGCTGGACACTTTGGAAACAAATGATTTCTGGGCGCTATCCCCCTCGTTGCCTGTATATAAAGATCCGCTTGAGCCAAGCCGCTTTTTTCTACTAATTGCAGGATCAGTGCTTCCAGCTCATCTGGTTCTTTTCCAATCTCCAGCTTAATGGCCTTAGCACTCATATATAGGCGGTCAAGATGTTCTTTCATCATAAACGGTTTGCCTTGATAGAAACGAATAACTTCATATACCCCGTCGCCAAATTGATGGCCTCGTTCATCAATCGGAATTACCGGATCGTCTACGCCGACAATTTTTCCATTAAAATATGCCAATGCCATCATCGGCACCTCCTTTTTTACAAACAAGAAAAGTGGTCCTCTCACTGAAATGTATGCCTTTTTTAGCAATACATTCATTGAAAAGCTCTCCTTTTTATTATACATAAAAACAAACATACCTAAGTAAAGAAAGACCCTGTGGCTTTCAGTGATTTTTATGAGAAACCTGTACGTTTGTTTCAAGAACAAACGGGTAGGATAAGGGAAAAGAAAAGAGGGGGAAATGACATTGATGAAAAACCGTGAAATACTTTTTTTAAAACGCCCCGATGGCGAACCAACAACCGAACACTTGTCTGTTCAGGAAACCTCTGTTCCGGAATTATCAGAGGGAGAAGCACTCGTCCGGCTACTATATGTATCAGTCGATCCGTATATGCGCGGTCGGATGAATGAAGGAAAATCTTATGTAGAGCCCTTTCAGTTAAACCAGCCTATCGAGGGAGGAGCAATAGCTGAAGTAATAGAGTCTCAATCTGACCAGCTGCAGGAAGGAGACATTGTAACTGGTTCCCTCCCATGGAGAGAATACACAACCATTCCCGCTGAATCTGTTCGTAAAATAGATCCAGCACTTGGACCGATAACAACTTCTCTGCATATTCTCGGCATGACCGGCCTTACTGCCTATTTTGGGTTAATGGATATTGGCCGGCCACAAGAAGGAGAAACAGTGGTTGTTTCTGGTGCAGCGGGTGCTGTCGGTTCTACTGTTGTCCAAATCGCTACTATTGTCGGCGCCAGGGTGGTAGGGATTGCGGGCTCCGATGAAAAAGTTCAATTGTTGAGACAGCTAGGGGCTGATGCCGTTATTAATTATCAAACAGAGGATGTGAATACGGCACTTATGGAAGCCTGTCCAGATGGTGTGGATGTGTATTTCGATAATGTCGGCGGTGACATCTCTGACGCCGTATATCCGCTCCTGAACAAATTCGCCCGGATCATCCAATGCGGAGCCATCTCTTCCTATAATAAAAGAGAGGATCACGGCCCTCGCATTCAGCATTACTTAATTAAGTCCAGCGCCTTGATTAAAGGCTTTACTGTTGGGGATTATCGTGAACGCTATCCGGAAGGCTTTCAACACCTATCCAAGTGGCTTCAAGAAGGCAAACTTACTTATGAAGAAACCATTACAGAAGGATTTGAAAATATTCCGCAAGCATTTTTCGGTTTATTTACAGGCGAAAATATCGGCAAGCAGCTTGTAAAAGTAAATGAGCCCTCCCATAAAGAGTAAACAGTTAGCCTGCAAGCAAGACTCTGCGGCTCGTAAATGATCGGCTATGATCAGTAAAATTTCTATCTGATCAGTAATTTATTTATTCCCTGCAACTCTATACGTTTAAAAAGCCGGCGTAAAAACCGGCTTTTCTAATGAACAAATCATTTTTTATAATTTTCAATTTATTGTAATTATTCTCCGGAATTTTATTGTAAAATAAAAGAACAAGCAATTATTTTAAGCGGAGGTGTCCGAATGATCCCGAAAGTTGTCGAAATTGAGGAGATCAAAGTAATTGGCTTGCAAAAAACATGTCAGACTACTGACCTAGAAACGGAGAAAGCAATACTTTGGAAACAGTTCAAGCAATTTGCTAGTGATATTTTAGATCAAACAAACGGTGAATTAATGGAGATTTGTCGCCAAAAACAAGGAAGCCTAGTGACACACTGTGTTGCCCTGGAAGTAAACAACGTTGATATTGTGCCCGCAGGCATGATTAGTTTTAATATTCCTCCCCAAAGCTATATTTATATGAAGCACAATGGATACACTCACACATTATGGAAATCTCTTAATGAAATAAAACAGTGGGCCAAGGAGCATCACTGCCGCCTGGATCCAAATCAATTCATGATTCATGTAAAAATTTCTGAAGAACCTCCTGTACACGAGCTATATGTAAAGCTTGAAGACAAAAAGAGGGAATCTACCGAAATTGTTGTTTAAGCCATAAAAGCCCCGTACCTTTTGCTGGTAACGGGGCTTTATATTAACCGAGAGCCACATCCAATATCATCATGACCGTAAACCCTGCCATTAAGCCCAGCGTTGCCCAATCTTTGCTGCCGGCTGATTGTGATTGCGGAATCAACTGTTCGACAACAACAAAGATCATGGCACCCGCTGCAAATGCAAGGGCATAAGGCATAATGGGCTGTACAGCGAGCACAGCAGCGGCTCCAATTACAGCAGCAACCGGCTCTACAATGGCAGACAACTGGCCATAATTAAATGCCCGCAGTCGCGACATCCCTTCTCCCCTTAATGGAACGGAGAGCGCAGCGCCTTCCGGCATATTTTGGATGCCAATGCCGATAGCGAGCCCGAGAGCCCCTATTACAGAGGCTTCTCCGAGACCAATGGCTGCGGCCCCAAATGCCACACCAATAGCCAGCCCTTCAGGAATATTATGGAGCGTAATGGCAAGGAAGAGCAGCATTGATTTAGGCAAACCAGTCTTCGGTCCTTCTGCTTCATTTTCTGACAAACCAGAATCCAGGTGAGGAACAACAAAGTCTAGCAGCCTGATAAAAAGGCCGCCAAGCAGAAAGCCAATTGCAGGCGGAAGCCACGGGATCTGCCCGTTTTGTTCACTGAATACGATGGAAGGAGCTAAAAGAGACCAGAAAGAAGCAGCAATCATGACACCAGCAGCAAAACCAAGCATCGTATTCATTACATTTTGATTAATGTGGCGAAAGAAAAAAACAATGGATGCCCCTAACATCGTTAATCCCCATGTTAATAAACCGCCAAGCAATGCTTGAACAGCCGGATTCAAATTGATGAACCAGTCCATTACCATCCGAATCTTTCCTTTCTGACAAGCCGTTATATTCTATAATATGGTGAAAGTGAAATATTATCTAGCTTATTTTTCCCTAGGCAAACTTTTATTCTCAATCCCAATTCTTATTAAAGCATTTAGCAGCTGCCTGATTTATTTTATTATTTATTAAATAAATGGGTGTCTTAAATTTTTTTGTTACACTAATGGAAAACAGATAGGACGGAGGATTTAAATGATCAGTCAATTGGATAGTCCGTTCATAAAAAAAGTTCAATTTAAGACGGAGAGTATCCCTTCTTTCGATGAATATCCTTTTCATCTGCCTTTTATCCAATCAGCAGGAATTGAATTTCATCCCCGGGTTACTTACATTATTGGAGAAAATGGAATGGGCAAATCTACTTTGCTAGAAGCAATAGCGGTTGCTTCTGGTTTTAATCCGGAAGGAGGTACGTTTAACTTTAACTTCTCCACCCATGATTCCCACTCTGAACTTGGGAACTATATAAAGCTTATCAAAGGTATAAAACGTCCCAAAGACGGCTTCTTCTTAAGAGCGGAAACTTTTTATAATGTGGCAACAAACATTGAAGAGTTGGATAGCGAGCCAGGCGGAGGCCGAATCATTGATTCTTTTGGGGGGAAATCGCTTCATCGGCAATCACATGGTGAATCTTTTTTTGCGGTATTTAATCATCGCTTCAGAGGAAATGGCCTTTATATTTTGGATGAGCCTGAGGCAGCTCTTTCACCATTAAGGCAGCTTTCCATGCTTTCGAGGATGCATGACTTAATGATGGCAAACTCTCAATTTATTATTGCTACGCATTCCCCGTTGTTGATGGCGTATCCTGATTCTAAAATACTAGAGGTGACTGAAGACGGGCTATGTGAGAAACCACTCGAAGAAACGAGCCATTATGTTATGATGAAACAATTTTTCGATGATAAAGAGCGACTGCTTCATCATTTGCTTCATACAAATTAGCATAGCTTTCACCTCTTGCCGCAGCCATATAAGCGCCTTAGCACTAATAAACTTTTAAAGAGAAAACGGAGGAGGGTTGAAATTGACTATTTCTCTCATTATTTTGGTGGTCCTATTTGCTATAGGGATGATTTTTTCAATGAATTCCAATCGAAAATGGAAACTGGTGCGGACTGTACATGGCCATGAAAGCTATTATATGGTAGTCGGGAAGCTGAAGAGTAATGGCGTTTCCTATAAAACTAAAACTCCGATTAACTTCGGACACAGAAGTTTTAGCGATAACACTCAATATGATATTTATGTAAAAAAAGAGGAGGAACATAAAGCTATTACAGCCTTGCGGGAGCAGCAATAATACCATTCACAAAAAAGGCCGGCAGAGAGCTTTTTCTTCTCTGCCGGCCTTTTTTATTTACTTCGTTACCATTTTCAATGGAGCTGGCATGGTTTTTTCTACTTTCTTTCCTTTCATTGTATCTCCGGCCGCCTGCACAGCGAGCTGGCCGATGAGTTCCGGCTGCTGTGCAACTGTCCCTGCTAGCTGACCAGCCTTTACAGATTTAATAGCATCGTCATTGCCGTCAAACCCAATAACAAGAATGTCCTTGCCGGAGCTTGCAATGGCTTCAATCGCTCCAAGTGCCATTTCATCGTTATGGGCAAAAACTGCCTGAATATCTGGATGACCCTGCAAAATGTTTTCCATGACATTCAATCCTTTGGTCCGGTCAAAATCGGCTGATTGCTTGGCAACAACTTTTAGCTTTTTATCTGCTGTTAAATGGAAGCCTTTTCCTCGCTCACGTGTAGCGGATGCTCCTGGAACTCCTTCGAGCTCAGCTACCTTCGCTCCTTCTCCAAGCTTCTCAACGATAAAATCCCCGGCCATCTGTCCGCCTTTTACGTTGTCTGAAGCGACAAGGGTCACGGTGTCTCCTTTGTCAGCCGAACGATCAAGCGTGATCACTGGAATACCGATGGCGTTCGCTGATTGCACCGCTGTAGAAATAGCGGATGAATCAGTCGGATTGATGAGCAACACATCAACACCTTGCTGAATTAAATCTTCCACATCATTCACTTGTTTTGCGGAATCGTTCTGTGCATCTACAATGATTGTTTCCATATGGTTCTTCTTCGCTTCTTTGACCACTCCGTCTTTTAAAGAAACGAAGAACGGATTGTTTAACGTCGATACAGATAAACCAATTTTTATATCTTCAAGCTTGTCTTTTTTCGCCGGCTTGGCCCACTGAGGTGGCTCAAGCGAGCAGCCTCCGAGCATAAATAACGAAAATGACAGCAAAATGATCCATAATTTTTTCAAGCCAATCCCCTCCTACGCTGCTTTTTTACGGTCAATTAATACAGCAATCACGATGACAATTCCTTTAACGACCATTTGGAAGAAGGAAGAGACACCCAACAAATTGAGACCGTTGTTCAATGTGCCAATGATTAAAGCGCCGATGAGCGTGCCGATGATAAGACCTCGGCCGCCTGAAAGGCTCGTTCCGCCAAGCACAACAGCGGCAATGGCGTCTAGTTCATAAGAAGTTCCCGCTGTCGGCTGGGCCGAATTAAGCCGTGAGGTTAGGATAGCACCGGCCAATGCAGCGAGCAGACCTGCTAAGGAGTAAATCATAATTTTCACTCTTGATACTTTAATACCTGAAATCCAGGCAGCTTTTTCATTGCCGCCAATCGCATAAGTCTGACGGCCAAACGGAGTTTTGTGCAAAATTACCCATAGGATCACAAAGGCAAGCAACATCGTAACAGCTGGTACAGGAATACCTAGAAAATAACCGCGGCCAAACAATTGGAATAAGTAATTGTCTCCAAGACCGGTGATCGGGTTTCCGTCAGTATAGACGAGCGTTAACCCCCGATAGATCGTCATGGTTGCCAGTGTAGCGATAAAAGGCGCCATTTTTCCTTTTGTAATTAAGAGGCCATTAATTGCTCCCATAATTGCGCCAAGCAGACAGCCAATGAAAATGGCAAGTATCGGATCGATGCCTGAAACAATCATGCCAGCCATTAGCGCACTAGACAGCGCCAAGATAGAACCGACCGATAAATCGATTCCGCCTGTTAAAATAACAAACGTCATGCCATAGGCAATCAGCGCATTGATCGCCACTTGCCGAAGCAAATTCAAAATATTTAAAGGCGCCAAGAAGCTGGGATTTAAAATAGAAACGATCAAAATTAAAATAATTAATCCAAGCAGCGGTCCAAGCTTCTGTGTCAGATCGTTCAGTGGTTTTACACCTGTTTTATTCATCATTACTGCCCTCCTGCAGCGAACGTCATGATTTTCTCCTGCGTCGCTTCTTCTTTCGTTAATTCCCCGCTAATTTTTCCTTCATGGAAAACAAGAATACGGTCGCTCATCCCAAGTACTTCAGGCAATTCAGAAGACACCATAACAATGGCTACGCCCCGGTCAGTCAGTTCATTCATCAGCGAATAAATCTCCCGCTTGGCACCAACATCCACACCTCTTGTCGGTTCGTCTAAAATCAACACTTTTGGGCCAATGCCAATCCATTTAGCGAGCACCACTTTTTGCTGGTTACCACCCGATAGATTTTTAGCACTTGTTTCTGCCGACTCCGTTTTGATGGTTAATCGTTTAATTAACATCTCTACAAATTCCCGTTCATTTTTCCGGTCGATGATTCCTTTTGGAGCAAAGCTCTTAACACTTGGCAGGGAAATGTTCTCACGGATAGGGAAATCAAGAATGAGTCCCTCGTCTTTCCGGTCCTCGGTAATAAAGCCGATTCCTTTCCTAACGGCTTCATTTGGCGAGTGAATAACCGCTTTTTGCCCCTTTATATATAGCTCGCCTCTGTCTATTTGATCTAACCCAAAAATTGCCCGCATCACTTCTGTTCGTCCGGCGCCCATCAAGCCGGAAACACCAATAATCTCCCCTGCTTTCACAGAGAAACTGATATTCTCAAATGCCCCTTTTCTCGTAAAGCCTTTTACTTCTAATACTGTTTCACCAGGAGAAGGCTTTCGTGCAGGAAAGCGGTCTTCGAGTTCACGGCCTACCATTTTTTTAACAACCTCGTCAAAGTTAGTTTCCTTTATCATCTTGGTGTCAACTGTTTTGCCGTCACGCATCACGGTAATTCGGTCACAGATCGTAAAAATTTCTTCCATGCGGTGAGAAATGTAAACGATGGAAACACCTTGCTTGCTCAGTGCGCGGATAACGTCGAACAACTTGGAAATCTCCCTTTCTGTTAGAGCAGCCGTCGGTTCATCCATAATAATAACTTCCGCATTTGTCATGAGTGCCTTGGCAATTTCAATCATTTGTTGCTGTCCGACTGAGCAAAGTCCTGCTTCCTTTTCGAGAGGAATAGTAACCGCCAGCTTCTCAAACTGTGCGCTTGCCATCTCTTTCATTTCTTTCATTTTCAGCAAACCGAAAGCATTTTTCCGTTCGCGACCAATAAAGAGATTTTCCAATACGGACATATCCGGCCAAATATTTAACTCCTGATGAATAAAAGCAATGCCGCCTTCTTCTGCTTCTTTCGGGCTGGAGAAAGAACGGTCTTGCCCGTTAATGGTAATCGTTCCTTCGTTCTGCTGATGAAGGCCTGTCAGGATATTCATTAGCGTTGATTTTCCTGCCCCGTTTTCTCCCATAAGCGCATGGACTTCACCGGGAAGCAGCTCAAAGTCCACGCCGGTAAGCACCTGATTCGCGCCAAATCTTTTATGGATATTTCTCATTTCAATTTGCATGACATTCACCTCTTTCTAGAAGAATACTCCGGCATGTAAAATGCAGTTCGCGTATGGGGAAGCTTCTCCTGTTCGAATGACTGCTTTTGCCTGCTTTGTTAATGTCTTGAACGCCTCATGTGTAACCCATTCCATAGCTGTATCTGAAAAGGTTTCCTTCATATAATCAAAAATTGGTCCGTTTGCTGTCTTTACTTCTTCAGCCATTGTTACTTTCTCCACTACCATATCTGCGGCAACAGCTGCCAGCGTCTGCTCAAAGCTCGGCACACCAACGGTTAAAGCCAAATCGATTTTCGGAATATTATCTGGAACAGGAAGACCAGCGTCAGCTATTACAATAAAATCGGTATGGCCCAAATCAGCAAGCACTTTAGCAATATGGCTGTTTAAGATGCCTTGCTTTTTCATTCCATTTTATCCTCCACTTCTTTTCTCAATGGCATGCCGCCTTGCGCGCCAAACTTCATGACGGATAATGAAGCCGCCCGATTAGCAAAACGAAGGCTTTCTTCGATTGTTTTTCCTTCTGCTAAAGCTACGGCTAGCGCGGCATTGAAAGTATCCCCTGCACCTGTCGTATCAACTACTTCTACAGCATAAGAAGGAATGAGCACTTCACTTTTGCCATTAAAATAACGGACGCCCCGCTTCCCCTCCGTAATAAATAATTTTTCGGGATATTTTGTTAATGCTTCTCCCGCACTGATCCCCGCAAATAATAATGCTGCTTCATGTTCATTCGGGGTAATGTAGGCCGCTTTCTCGATTACATTTTCACTGATCGGACGGGCTGGGGCTGGGTTCAACAGCAGCGGCACACCAAGCTCATGACATAAATCCGCTACATATTCTACCGTTTCTTCGGGAATCTCCTGCTGGATTAAAACAATATCTGCCTGCTCAATAGCCCGCTTGGCATGTTTTACATAGGCGGGTGTCACAGCATCGTTCGCTCCTTTTACGACAACAATGCTGTTGTCTCCTTCTGCTAAAATAATGTGGGCTGTTCCGCTTTCCATTTCGGTAACCGGTTCCACATAGTTGATTCGCACCTGATTATCAGCAAAGTTTTTAAGTATTTCCTTTCCATAATGATCATTTCCGACACAGCCGACCATATATACTTCTGCGCCAAGCCGGGCGGCAGCTACCGCCTGATTTGCCCCTTTGCCACCAGGAACGGTCTTAAATGACTCTCCAAGTACCGTTTCTCCTGCTTCTGGCCGTTTGGCCGATGTAACGACTAAATCCATGGATGAACTGCCAATTACTGCAACTTTAACCATCCCTCTTCACCTTCCTCGTTGTATTTCTTTCTACAAATGTAACTGGCAGTTGAATGTTCTGCTCGGTCACCTGCTCTTTTTTGATTAACTTTAACAAAAGTTGGGCTGCTTGTTTTCCCATTTCATATACCGGTTGTCGTATTGTTGATAAGGCGGGGAAAAGCAGTCTGCTCATTGGAATATCATCAAAACCAATAATTTGGACCTCATCCGGAATCGACTTGCCAATTCGTAAAGCTTCATGAAGCACGGCCGCAGCCGTCATATCATTGCTTGCAAGAATTCCATCCGTTCCAGGATAATGGCTAAAAAGCTCCTTTGCTCTCTGCTCTGCTTCTTCATATGTTAAGGAGGCCATCTGTATCACATGAAAATCTACATTTGCACCTGCCAGCACCTCAACAGCGCCAAGGAAACGGTCCTGCACCGGGGAAATGTTCCCTGGTCCTTTTAATAGGGTAATGTTATGGCTGCCACGGCTGATCAACTCACGAGCAGCAATTCTGCCACCTTCCCTGCCATCTGCATATACCGTATAATTTCCCCCGTGTGTCCGGTCAAGCAATACAGTTGGAATGACGTGCGGCTCATCCTTGTGCAAACCGGATGTCTGCGTGGCGGAAATCATGCCAACTACCTGATTTTGCAAAAATGTATCTATATAGGCCTGCTCTTTTTCCGGATTTTCATCACTGTTGCCAAATAAGAGGCGAAATCCCTGCTTTTGCAGCTCATCCTCCACTCCTCTTGCCAGTTCTGGGAAAAAAGGATTCGTAATATCAGGGAGAAGGAGGCCGACAAGCTTTGATTTTCTCTTGAAAAGTGACCTGGCTACTTCATTCGGGCTGTAATTTAACTTTTTTATCGCTTGCTGAACTTTTTTTAAGGTATCCTCATGCACATACCCTTTGCCGTTTAGCACACGGGACACGGTTGCTACTGAAACCCCTGCTTCCGAGGCAACATCTCTTATCGTAGCCATTTTTTTCGTCCTTTCTATGTGTAACCGTTTACACAAATTGTATCATAATTTTTCTCCTGCTTCAATTTAAAATATAACTATTTAGCCTATATTCTTTTTCACTACTTTCAATACTATTTAGCCGAGGCACGAAAGTTCACCTGCTGCAATCCTGTTGCTCTAGACTCACTCAAATTCTACCTGTTATGCTTATATTACAAGAGACAAGTAAGTTTGCGGAGGCTTAAAATGGATACTTACAAGGATTTAAAACAAGGAGAGAAAGGTGCCTGGCTCAGTATTATTGCTTACATTTTCCTTTCTATCCTAAAACTTTCTGTTGGATATATCGGCCATTCAAAAGCTTTGCAAGCGGATGGTTTAAATAATACTACGGATGTCATCGCTTCTATTGCTATTTTAATCGGTTTGAAAATTGCCCGTAAGCCGCCTGATGCCGATCATCAGTATGGGCATTTTCGCGCTGAAACCATCGCTTCGCTCATTGCTGCTTTTATTATGATCAGTGTTGGTTTTCAGGTTCTGCTTGAAGCTGGTCGCTCTTTCTTTCTGGTCGAGGAGAAATCACCTGACATGTTGACTGCATGGACTGCCCTGTTTAGCGCAGGCATCATGTATGCCGTTTATCGTTACAATCTTCGTTTGGCAAAAAAAATTAGCAGCCAATCTATTATGGCGGCCGCTCAAGACAATCGCTCGGATGCACTAGTAAGTATAGGCGCCTTCGTCGGTATCGCTGGAACCAAATTTGGATTAAACTGGCTTGATACATTTACAGCTTTTATTGTCGGGCTTTTAATTATAAAAACAGCATGGGAGATTTTTAAACAATCGACACATGCGTTAACCGATGGCTTCGACCAAGCACTTGTGGAGGAGATACGGGACACGATTGCCCTCGTTTCTGGTGTACAGCAGGTACGCAGCGTAAAGGCCAGGATGCATGGCAATTCTACTCTTGTCGATGTAACCGTTACAGTCAACCCACAACTCAATGTAGTTGACAGCCATTTAATTACTGAACAAATCGAAGAAATTCTGCTAGAAAAATACAATGTTCAATATGCGATCGTTCATACTGAACCGGATACTTCCTCTTAAACGCATGACCCTGCTCATAGTGAATGTTGGTTTGCCCTCTAGCCGCTTCGCTTTTCACTCTAATCAACCTGCAAAAAATTAATACGGTCCTTTAACAAGGATAACTGAATAACAAATCGCTATCTCTAAAAAATAAGAAAAGAAGGGTCAATTCTGACCCTTCTTTTCTTATTTTGAACCGGCTACCCAGTTCATTCCCCAATTATAAGCCCGATCCATTTGCTTGTGTCCCGGGAAATATTCAACTAGCCTTTTAACGCTAAACGTTTCATTTTGGACATTTTCAATCATGGCGATCGCACACATAATCTGACCGTTGCGATGCTCATCAAGCTTTACAACAATTTCCTCTCCATGAGAGTAGGTTAACCTAACGACTCCATCTGCCTCTGACCAGTTAGCTGCCCCTTCATAAATGAAGGCATATACGAGTACTCGCTTAATGTCAGCGAGGCGGGAACCATTGATTCGTAGGTTTTCTCCTCCGGCAGAAGCCCCTGTCCTATCATCGTGATCAAGCTGGATATAAGGCCGATTATTTAATGAGCCAAAGGCATTTCCCAGTGCCTGGACGCACCCTTTCTCCCCTGAATTTAATTCAAACAAACAGCCAAGGTCTAAATCAAAGTTTTTTGTACCTCCGCCAAACAGGGATGATAAAAACCCACCGCCTTTAGCTGCTTTTGAGCTTTGATTCCAATTTAAATTAACTAAGACTTCCCCAATGTCACTGCCTTTTTTAGACAGATTAATGGACTGCCCTTTTTTCTTTAATTCAATCATCTACGTTCACCTCTATCTCCCGTAATTTTTCATGCTTTCCTGCAGTTGGGCAATTCGCTTCATGCCGTCTTCTCTGGCTCGTTTATTTTCTTCTTCAATGGCTATTGTTTCATCCAGCCCTTTGACAATCGTATTCCAGCTTTCCTCAATCGTTTCAATTTTGATGCTTGGGCCGCCGGCAAGCCGGGCAATGTCTGCACTTTGGTTAGCAATGTTTTGGGAATTGCGCAGCAGCATTTCATTCGTCCGTTTGTCCAGCTCACTCATTGAATCGGCAACCAGCTTCTGTCGCTTGGCAGCCACTGCTTGGATAATGCCATTTTTAAAGATCGGGATGGTGGTGATGAATGCCGAGTTAATCTTACCGATCAGCTTGGTGTTTCCTCGTTGCAAAAGGCGGATTTGTGGAGCTGTTTGTAAGGCAACCATTCTTGCCATCTCTAAATCATAGACACGCTCTTCAAGCGCCTGAATAGCATTATTTAACGTGCTGAGCTCCATCTGTGCCAGCTGGTCGCCGCTGGATACTCGCTGTTCAAGCCCAGGAACCATCTTTTTCAGTTCCTCAATCTTCATTTGTCCCGCAACTACATACTTTTCCAATGCCATGTAATATTGATAGTTCTGTTCATACATTTGATCCATGTTGTTAGTAGAGCGGATCATTTCATCTTTGTATTTAGAAATCTCAATGTGAATTTTTTCAATTTCTTTGCCGAGTGTCTGATATTTACCGAAGATTTTTTCAATCATTTTTTCTCCGCGGTTAAACAGCTTGCCTAAAAAACCTTTTGGCTCTTCAAAATCGTTTTTATCAAACTTGTCCATCGTTTTTCCGAGCTGTTTCAATAATGCACCAGAATCGGTCACACTGGAGGAACGCATGGAAGCCAAAATCCGGTCTGAAAAAGCTGAAATTTCCTCAGCTGGTTCTTTTCCAAATTCCAATAGAGCCGTTTGGTTTCTTGGATCAATCGTCCGGACAAGATTTTGCACTCCCGGTTCATTGCGAAGCTGCAGACGCATCTCCTCGGCTTTATTTTCATTTTCTGCCAATAATTCAATTTCATTTTTTGTGATTTCAGGCATGGTTTTCCTCCCCTTCCACTAAAAAATTTGTTTTAAAATCCGGCTAAAAATGGAATGATCTTTTTTCCCGTTATTAAATGGCAAGTCAAATACCATGTCTTCAAGCAAATGATGATCAAAATACTGTTTATCAATAAACCTTTCCAAATCATTGTGACCGGGTGGATTATACAAAATAATGTCCAGCCCGAACTCACTGAGCATCAAGAGTAAAGCTGCATCTGCCCGCGATAGATCACCATTTTTTTCGTTGTTGTACAAAATGATTTTTGGTATGTCCTGCGAATAGTCAAATGTTTGCAGCAAATTTAGGATCTCTTGCGGAATAGTGATTGATTGTGTAAACAAATAAAGCTGAACATCCTCTTCCGCCTCTCCTGAAAACGGCTTAAGTTTTGGATGGGCACACATCCGAGAAATAGCAGCAGCGATTCCCATTTGCAAGCCATCATGTAGCTGACCGTATTGCCACCAATTGCTTTCGATCATTTTTTTAGGATCGAGCAGGCCCTCTTTATTCAATGCATGGCGATAGTGAAACTGATTATTCGCTTTTCCTTCCTGCTTATAAGGAAAGTTCCTAATGGTTAAAGCATTTGAACAGCTTGTCAGCCTGCTCATATTTTCCCAATATTCTTTTCTGTTCTTAGATACGCCGGAAATTTTGGCAAATAAGTTAGGGATTTTCACTTCTTCTGCATCAGCCGAGAAGCCTGGTCGGATAAATGCTTTTTCTTTTGCCAGCAAGAAAACCTCATCGTATGTGGTCTTCAAGATAACAGATACCGGAAGGTGGTTGCGAAATTGCCACGGTTTATAGAAAGCTGATCCCTCATGGTTCAGTACTTGTTCAATTTCCTTTGAAGCACGATAAGCGACCGTTCCCTGGCGCTTCGGCTCTTCCTCAGGAAAAGGCTGCATTTTCATTGTAGAAGGATAGTCTGCCCGTACCGTCCACTTGTTCTCTGGATCGACTTCCCGAAAGTCGTCTTTTCCTTCAGGATGTAGAATAACAACATCCATGCCCAAAAGAATTAAATAGTATAAGAAATATACTTGGCTCTTACTCATGTCACCATACCAAATCACATGTGGCACGTCTTGTTCAATCGGTGTCTCTTTCACCCATGGATCTAAATGATTCCAAATCCATTTCACTATATCTAGAAACACTCGTCTAAATTCTGGATGGCTAAAGGATCCAGCATGATTCGCTTGAAAGAGAGAGAAAACATCGATCAGTGCTGAACGAACAAGCCGGTTAAAATCCGGGTCTTTCTTATACTTTGGCAGCAATTCAGCGCCTTCAAGGAAAGCGACAAACCGGTTAACAGAAAGGCCGGGTTCATGTTGAATCACATGATAAATCTTTTGGATCGATTGAAAGCGGTCATTGGGCATCGTCTTATCGAGTGTTTCCGATAGAACGCATACGTGAGGCTGCTGGCTAAGTAAATAAAGTGAAAGCAAATATTCGGTTTCATCAAAGGCGGCACCTAGTATCCGTGCTGCTACCCGACTATATTGCACATCCTCTTCTGTTTGATAGTAGTCAGACCGATCAGTAATCGGTTTAGCTAATTCGTTTGCCCAGTTTGTGTAATCGACCTGCATTGTAATAGGTTTTCTTTTCATCTCCATCCCTCCTTTCAGTGAATAAAATAAAGGAATGCAAGCGATACTTAATAGGATTTAGAAACGGCTTCCAGCCTCTTTGCCAGCGCCGCCTCTAATATTTCTTCTGCCGCCAAAATGCCGGATGCCTTCGTCAGTCCTAAATGCCCGTGCTTGGCTGCTGCCTCACCATGGCGCGGAATCAACCCGCAGCCGGATTTCTCAATTAAACATAGATCCAGATAAGAATCTCCCGCCGTAAAGACTTGTTTCTTTCCCTCTTTCTCAGAAAGGTATTGAACAGCATCCCATTTGTTGACAAAGCTAGGGACAAAATATACTTTTCTTCCTTGAAGAGAAAAGATCCAGCCACATTCAGCTGCCCACTCCGCATACTCATTCATCACTTCTGCTGGAGCAAGCTCCGGTTTAATAATTAAATAAATGAAAAAGTGATCTACTACCCGGATAGATTCCAGCCAGACGGAATCTGCCGTTTGGCTAATTTTCTTTTTTACTTCCTCTAAAGGCGTAGAGTTTTGATTAATTTTCGCTTCCATATAGCCCTGCCAATCACGGTCCACTTGCCCATTTTCAAGAATCACGCCGCCATTGCATGTCACTGCATATTTCGGTCGGATTTCTTCCTGAAATAGCGAAATCCGCTTGTATTGGTCCACGGTTCGCGTTGTCACCGGAAGAAACATCATCTGTTCTGACAGCTCCCGCAAAAGGTCGATCGCCTTTTCAGTCATAAATGAAATTTCTTTGCCCTTATATATTTCAACATTGCGGATAGGCATGTCTGGCTTAGTTGCGTCAAAAAACCTGTTTGAGTAAATCAGGGTCCGATCTAAATCACTCGCAAAAATCACTTGTTCTCCTCCATTGGCTTAATTAATCCACAGCATGTATAAGACATTTGTTTATATTCCTCCACAGGGACATTTCTTTCTTTTGCTAATTGAAAAATATGTTTTAGCCGAATATCCTCTTTGTCTTTCACCAGTATTTTCCAAGGGACACGACGGAGGAGAACTCTGGTCGTTTCTCCTGCACCTGGCTTAATCAGATTAATATCTTTGATGCCAAATTCTTTTTGAATCGCTTCAATGGAGCAGAGACCTTCCCATGTAGGTGTCCGATTTGCTTTTTGCAAGTCTGCTTTTGCTTGTTTAACAAGAGGCAAAACAGCCGCAAACTCCCCCGCAATGATGTCAATATAGTAATTAGACAAGTCTTTATCTGCTAACTCCCTATATACTTTCGCCCCGTGGAAGTCACCGGCCTTTATCCAATGATCATTTAAGACCGTCCGGCTGACAAGCCCTGATACAGTAGAATTAAGACAGGCGCTTGGAATAAGAAAATCCTCTCTCGTACCGAACAAAGAAGAGCAATGGCCGGGATCAGCCAGCACAGCGAGCTCATCATCCAGTGTAACGCCATACTTTTCTTTAAATAAGCGTGCGGAACGCGTTAACTCCTTGGAGATGGCTCCTTTTCCTGTCCAGCCATCGACAAATACAAGGCGCTTGCCCGGGTGCTGCTCCAGTAAGTATAAAAGAGCATTCTCATCAATTCCCCGCCCACGAATAATAGACACACTATAATGAGGCACTGTCCACCCATAAGCTTCTTTTACATATCGTTTCATTAAAATGCCGATAGGCGTACCTGCTCTAGCGAGAGAAACAAACACTATATCCCGGCCTTTTTCATCGATAATTAACTCAGAAACTACGCCAGCAGCAGTCGCTACCTTTTGCTTATAAATCTCAAGGGATTCATGAAATAGCTGTAAATATTCTTCTGACGGCTGATACTCTACTGGCAGCATTTCAGAATAATGCACCCCTTGCTGAATGGCCCATTCCCTTTCCTTGGTATCCTTTTCTAAAGCTGCTTCAGACAAGTCTTTTAACAAAAAAATCACATCTTCCACAGAATAGCTGCCGGTAACCGTTTGTCTGGCATTCTCTATCATCTAAACGCTCCTCTCAAATAAAGTCAACGATGTGAATGTGCGGCAGGCTGCTGAACTGGCGCAAAAGCGAAAGGCGTCTTTCTTCCCCGACCGGCCTTTCAAAAAAGATGAATACTTCCTCATAATCCCCATCCAAAATGTTATAAGCATAATTGATAATAGCGGGATCGTCGGGACTTTCAAATGCAACCCGGTTTTTCACTGGATATCCGGCTTGGTTAAGAGGAAAGATGGGGCTTCTCGTCGTTGAGTGATAAAGAATTCCTTCCCCCATATAAGCAGCGACCTTCATAGGGAGGTACATAAACTCTCCCGTGCCGAGACAAAGTGTTTTCTCTCCTCTTCGCTGTGTCTGTAAATAATGGCCGATATCACAGCAATAGTTTTCTATCACTTCTTTCTTTTCAGAGGAAAGGCCGAAGCGCCCCGTCATTGCTAAATATGGCGCCTCATTGTTTTGGCTGAGTGAGTCAACGGATGAATAAGCCATATGCGGCACAGGAGGAAAAAAATTATGAAGACGGATGTGGTTATACTTCAGCTCTTTACAGATTGGCTGAGCATGGCTGTCCGATGTCTCTTCCCTGCTGGGCGCGCCCTGTACCTGGATGGAACCCGACAGTAAAGAATAGGTTTTAATCTCAATTCCCCACTCTTTCTCAAAGTCCCTGAAGCGCTTCTGGTCTTCTTTTGTACGCCAATCTAAAAGGGATAAGACAGCATACTGTTTCCGCGGGTATTTTTTTTGAATTGACGCTATGATGTTCAAGGCTGTTTTGCCAGTCGTAATTTCATCATCTACAAGACAAATGGTCCTTTCATTGTTCAGGCTCTCTTCTGGTGCATAGCAGCGCTGATCTGTAGCATGTGAATGTTCTTCTTCAAAATAAAGAGTAACTTCTTTATTACACAGCACTTCCCGGGTGGAATGGATATAAGTTGATTGGCTGAAACAGTCAAACACCCCGTGGCCAAGTGCTGTTGCTGTTTCCGCAAAGCCGATGAATAAAAGGGGCGCTTCCGGAGAATAGCTTACATTTTTCACAAGGGAGTAGGCTGCTTCAAGCTGCTCCGCCGACCTGCCCTTTAATGCCTCTATGAACGTTTCTTTAACGCTTGATTGACAGCCGGTTTCACTTTCATAGTAAAGAGTGGCAAGTAAAGCTGACGCAATGGATGGAATGTACGGATGAAGCGGAATATGCTTTCCGAGCACTTTACTAACAAACAGAAAAGACCGCTTCTTGTTGATTCGTGCAGCCATTTCATATAACGCGTCTGCTGGAAGTCTGTATGGATTTGCATCTATTTGTACGTTCACTTCTAATGACTCGCCGATTTTATGTGTATACTGGTTCGGATAATAAATCGATGAATGTGCTATGTTCATGGAACACCCCGTAAATATCTGATTTCATTAATATTTTTTCAGCCCATTTTAAATGGGGCTTAATTTCATTCATTTTATTTTGAAACTCACTTTTGAAAACACCTTTCTGACCATTTGCCTGCTGGACGATACTCAAAGCATCTACATATTCTTCCTTGGAAACGACATGCATAGCCTGCACAGGAAGAAGATGGGACGGATGAATAATAGTTTTTCCGACGAGCCCATTGGCTTTGTCAAGCAGCGTTTCCTGAATTAAGCCATCAAAATTCTTGCTGATCAATTCTTTTCTTAAGCGCAGTCCTTCCGAGCCAAATTGCTTTTCAAAAGGCGTTTGGCGCAGCTGCGGCTTTAAAATCCGCTCATGGTTGGAGAAATACTCCCAGACCGGCCCTGATACAACATAGCCGTCCGGTTCTCTACTGAACAAATTAACAATGTCGGTAATCAGTTCATTAACAAGCGAAATTTCATACACCGTCGTTTGGCTGTTTCTTCTTAATCCGTACAACCCGCATAAATCGGTGGCTCCAATACGGATGTTCAGAATTCGTTCCTTATAACAATCAACCAGCTCTTTTATGCGCAACAATTCCTCAATCCGTTTTTCTTTATAAAGCACTGCAGGTGATTCCAATATCGGCATCCCATACACAACGGTTCCTGATTGAACATTGATGCGCTGTAATTCAGAGAGAAAGCTTTCGCCGTTTTCTGAGGAAAATTTCGGGAACACAAAGCCCGCCAGCTGCTCTAAAGAGGGACCAAGTCGTTCAGCCAACCTGCGCATTTGCCGGGCACTTCTAATCCGGGTAAAAATGAGCGGAGTTGTTTCATCCGTAAGCTGTCCAGCTGCTACTGCTCTATTTATTTCCTCCATATGAGAAATCAACTGTTCTTCTGCCTGCTCTACCTCTAGATCCCCGACTGCGTCTTCCAGGCAGATGACAAGAGCAACAAGCTCTTTGTACTTATTGGAAATAATCAATTGGGCAATATCCGGTCTCGTTGCCGGCATGTAGAGTAAAGGGCCAAGACTGCAGGCTAGTTTTCTCCTATTTGTGTATTTACTAATCACTTTCGGTTTTTGATGAAAAAAACCTTCCAATTGCAGTTCCGGCAAATGATTAAAGTATTTCAAACTTTACACCTTCTTATAAATAAAGAAGGAGGTGGTCTCCTTCTTTAAAAATGTAAATAAACGTCTATTTAAATATATCAGGGGAAGGATACATGCCCCTTTCTATCTTATTCCTTCTTCTTGCCTGCAGCTGCTTCCTGTTCAGCCAGCTTGCGCTGATTGATGCGGTGCACCACAAAAGTCGCAAGGAAAGTAATAATTAAAATAATAAAGAATGCATAATGCGAAACTTCATATCCTGCCACACCTGCTCCCATTTTCAGAGCGATGATAGCAATCAAAATATACGCTGTTGTCTCCAGTTCCGGTACCCTCTCAATGAGTTTCAAAAATACGCCCGCAATACCGCGCATCATTAGAACACCAAGCATTCCTCCAATTAAGAGCACCCAGATTTCCTCACTGACACCGAAAGCCGCCAGCACGCTGTCCACAGAAAAGGCAATATCCATGATTTCAACCGCTACGACCGTTCCCCAGAATGCGCCGAACATCCGGATTAATATTCCTTCTGTCTTCAATCCGCCTTCTGCATCTTCTTCTTCGCTTGCCCCTTTCGATTTATCGATAAAGTATTTAATCGACAACCAGGCAAGATAAGCGGCTCCTAAAATTTTTACCCACCACAATTTAATCAGGTATACACCAATACCGATGGCAATGAAGCGGAAAGCATACGCCCCTATTAAACCGTAAAATAGTGCTTTTTTTCGCTTGTCAGGCGGCAGATGCTTTACCATAACGGCCAATACAAGAGCGTTATCCGCTGAAAGTAGTCCTTCTAAAATGACAAGTGTGCCGATCAATCCCCAGCTAACCGGGTCAGTTAATACCTCCGCCCACATATGCCAATCGAAGAAGGCAGCATACGTGTTAAAAATACCATGAATAATGTCCATTCGTTCCTCCTGTTGAAAAAAACCAATAAAAGGCTTTCCTGCCCTTTATTGGCTTTAAAAATTAAACTTCTAACCCGTAGTTTCGGCAAAGTGCAGCTAATCCTCCAGAGAAGCCGCTGCCTACCGCGCTGAATTTCCAGTCATTTCCGTGTTTATACAATTCACAAAAAACGACCGCTGTTTCAATCGAGAAATCCTCTCCCAGATCAAAGCGCAGAAGCTCTTGGCCAGTTGCTTCATCAGCAAGACGAACAAATGCATTGGATACTTGTCCAAAGTTTTGGTTGCGTAAGTCTGCATCATGAATCGTTACCGTGATGCCGATTCTCTCCACATAATCTGGAATCTTTGAGAAGTCCACAACCAGCTGTTCGTCATCTCCTTCCCCCTCACCTGTCCGGTTATCGCCTGTATGAATCACCGCACCGCTTGGATGTTGGAGGTTGTTGTAAAAAATAAAGTCGTGATCATTTTGGCAACGATGGCTAGCATTAACAAGAAACGCGGATGCGTCCAGGTCAAACTCTTGCCCGCCGGAATATTTATTTGTATCCCATCCGAGACCAATCACTGCTTTTACAAGGCCAGGGTTTGTTTTGGTTAAATCAATCTTTTGTCCTTTTGATAATGTAATACCCATCTTCAAATCCCTCCCCATTTATTGATAAAGTGATGTTACATTTTATCAGGCTTGCAATCCATAATCTTTAACGAGTGAAGCCAGTCCACCTTGGTAGCCGCTGCCGATAGCATTGAACTTCCACTCGCCATTATGTCTGTATAGCTCTCCTACCACTACTGCTGTCTCAATTGAGAAGTCTTCGCCTAAGTCATAACGGATTAATTCTTCATTGTTTTCACTGTTAACAATACGAACATAGCTGTTGGACACCTGTCCAAAATTTTGGTTGCGCTGTTCTGCTTCGTGAATAGTAATAGTAAAAGCAATTCTTTCAATAGCAGCAGGAACATCAGCTAGGCTGATCTGTACTTGTTCATCATCGCCATCGCCTTCACCTGTTAAGTTATCTCCTGAATGGACGACTGAACCATTGCCGCCTTCTAAATTATTGTAAAAAATAAAGTCCTGTTCGCTTCCACACTTGCCTGCCCCATTTAAAAGGAACACAGAAGAATCCAAATCGAATGAATGACCGCCATCATATTTGTTCGTATCCCAACCAAGGCCAACTGTAATGTTTTTCAATCCTGGATTGCCTTTTGTTAAATCGACCTTTTGTCCTTTGCTCAATGAAATTGCCATATTAAAAACCCTCTTTCCTATTTTTTATTAAGCGTAACGGCGTACCATTTCGCGTAATCCTGTATCACGTGTGCCGGTACCAACGGCTGCAAACTTCCAGTCAGCGCCATGACGGTAAATCTCTGCTACTGTTAAACTTGTAGAACCGGAGTAGTCCTCGGATAAATTAAATTTAAGCAGTTCCTCTCGATTTGCCGAGTTGACTACACGAATAAATGCATTTTGGACCATGCCAAAATCCTGCTTTCGAGAAACACAGTCATAAATGTTAACAACAAACACAAGCTTGTTAATATGAGAAGGCACACTCTTTAAATCAATGAGAATTTGCTCATCGTCGCCGTCGCCGTCGCCTGTTAAATTATCTCCTGTATGTACAATGCTGCCGCAGTTGCTTTTTAAGTTACCAAAATAAATGAGATTTTCATTGCTTACAAACTTGTCGTCTTGCAGCATAATGACCGAAGCATCAATGTCAAAATTCGCACCTCCACCTCCGCCAAACATGCCAAGCAATCCGCCAGATTTCCTCTGTACCGGATCCCATCCAAGACCAACCATAATTTTTTCAAGTCCCGGATTGCCTTTTGTTAAATCAATTCTCTGCCCTTTCTGGAGGACAATAGCCAAATCAATCACTCCCTCAAAGTCAGCAAGAGACAAGGACTCCTGCTTCAAATGGCTTTCTTTTTCCATTTTACTACACGTACTATCATACTACAAAAGATAAGCAATTTCGCTAATTTTCAATTAGTTTTAATTGGAAAAGCGTCCCTCTTTGCTTCTATTTTTCTACCAGGCTGACTTTGCCATGCACTGCCTCTCAGCAAAACAGGTACCGAATCATGATTTAATACCAGTTTAAAGGCCAGCAATTACATCTCCAGCATCATTTTCTCAAGCCGAAGCGGCTCTATATATTCTCCTTGTTTGTATGCCCGCATATTTCCACCGGAAATTTCATCAATTAATAGTACTTGCCCGTCCTTTGCACGGCCGAATTCAAACTTAATATCATACAAATCTATCTCTTTTTTAGCGAGCTCTTCTTTTACCGTGCCGGCAATCTTTCTTGTGAGTTCTTTCAGCTCTTTGTATTCTTCATGCGAAAGGATACCAAGCATTGCAAGCGCATCTTCGGAAATTGGCGGATCTTGGCGTTCATCGTCCTTCAATGTCACCTCTACAAACCCGTCAAGCCGTTGCCCTTCTTCCGCATACATGCCGTAACGGCGCAAGAAACTTCCGACCGCCCGGTAACGGCAAATCACTTCCAGTCCCTTGCCAAATACAGTAGCCGGCTGAACCGTCATCGTCGCTTCATCAATATCAGCCTCAATATAATGAGTAGGAATGCCTTTTTCTTTTAAAATCTCAAAAAAGTGTTTCGTTAACCGGAGCCCCGCTCGGCCTGCCCCTTCCATTGTCAAACCGACTGTGTTGGCACCAGGATCAAACACACCGTTTTCGCCTGTTACATCGTCCTTAAATTTCAACAAATAATTTCCATCTTCCAATTCATAGACATCTTTTGTTTTACCTGTATACATATGTTTCACACAATCCGCCTCCTCTGCATTTTTCAAATAACTCTTTCATTATGCAGGATTTTTTCTGAAAATTTAATAGTTTACTTTGTTTTCATTCCATGTAACAAACTCCAATATTAAGAGTACCTTGGAAAGGTTATATTTGATATGCTCATGGAAAGCAAAAGGAGGAGATAACAATGAACCTCGTTAAAGGCGCGCGTGCAGATATCACTAAAAATGAACCGGGTTTAGACGAAATCATTATTCAAGTCAGCTGGGAAGCAGATCCTTCACTTGATATTGATGCTTCTATTTTCATGATTGATGAATCGGGGAAATGCCCAGGGGATCCTTATATGATCTTTTATGGCAATGCCAGTTCCGCTAACCAATCTGTCTGTCATTCAGTAAACAGCCAGTCTTCCGAAAAGACCGAATCATTTTCCATTAAATTGGATACAATAGAGCCTATTGTGCAGAAGCTGGTCCTTACATTAACTATTTTTGAAGGGGAGCAGAAGGGACAGACATTTGCACAAATGAACCATGCCTCTATGAAAATCTTAAATAAAAAAAATGGCACAGAACTAATTCATTATGACCTTGGTCCATTCACAGTAGAGAACTCGCTCGTCGTCGCAGAGGCTTACCGCCGGAATGGCGGATGGAAAATTTCTGCCAACACAGGCGGGTTCGCTGGAGGACTTGCCCAGCTGTGCCAGCATTTCGGCTTAGAAGTAGCAGAGGAAACTGAGCCAACTGCTAGTATGAAACAGGCTCAAAAAGAAGCGGCCCCTGCTATTGAGAATGAGAACATAAATGTTGACCAAGCTCCATCGGTAATTCAGCTGTCGAAAATCACCCTCGAAAAACCGGGTGACTCCATTTCTTTAAAAAAAGCCGATAAAATTAAACATATAGCCATTAAGTTGCAATGGACGAAAGGCGTCGATCTTGATATGCACGCTTTCTATAAAACAAAAAATAGAAGAATAGGTCATATCTTCTTCGGAAACAAAGGGAAGGCAAACGAGTCTCCTTATATCGCTCTCGATAAAGATGCTGGTGTTGGCAATAAGTCCGGCCATAACGAAGAAAATCTAGTGATTAAAACCTTGGAAGATATAGAATCTGTTATCATTGCAACTAACATTTTCCGCTTTTTACGTTTTAAGAAAGACGACAATTTTGCCAAGTATGACGGTAAAGTAACGATTAAAACAAATACGGGTGATGAGATAGACGTGCCATTAACCTCTGAAGAACCAGGCAGATGGTGCGTCATTTCTAAAATTGATAATTCCCATTCTTCTGCCCCAAAAGTCATTAATATCAACCGTGTACAAAAAGGCGAACCGAGCATAGACAAATATTAACAGGGCGAAATTGCTGGGCGCGGTAAAAGTTGTTAAAAATTTGAAACCTATTGATAAATATAACCGTAAATTAGCTATGTAAAGGAAAAAGGGGGAAGGGCCTATGAAAAAGCTATTTTGTTTTTTGTTGTTTGGAATGGTCATACTCACAGGTACCGTTGCTTGCAGTAAGGAAGCAGTGAACGAAGAAGAGGTAATGGAGCTTGTCAAAGAGTATAAAACAAAACAATATACCATTAAAGACCCCGACAAAGCCCCTACTGGACCGGAAATAGGCGAAGAAGTGAAAAGCTGCTTTTCTAAGGACGAGTTTGATAGGCAGATGGCTAATCGCTCATTCAGCCTGGCACCTGATATAGCTAAGAAAACGAACAAAAGTATTGCATTAACAGATATAAAGCTCAGAAAAGAAAAAGAAAACGATGACGGCACGGTTAATTACACGTACACTTTAGAATTAAAATTTTATGATGACCAGACGTCTGAAGTTATTGAGAAAAATGGACAGTTATCAATTTCTAATGACGATGGATTAAAAATAGCACGCGATTGGGAAGATCGAACAACACAAGTTGAAGGTGAAATATTTTGATAACCTAAAGAAGCACCCATTGGGTGCTTCCAGGCTGTTGCTAGACACTCACTTTCTTCATTGCTCACCTTGACTGCAGTGCTCATGATTCTATCCTTATCAAACCTTGCCTCTTGAAAGACAAGCGTTTTCGGTCATACTAATTAAACGTTTGTTAAACTATATTCAGAGCAACAGTCACTTTGAAAAGATCGCCATCAACTTCAATATCAAGCGTCCCTTCATGCAGGTCGATGATCGACTTAGCAATGGCCAGCCCGAGTCCAGAGCCTTCTGTGTGGCGTGACTGATCTCCCCGTTTAAAACGCTCAAACATTTCATCAACATTGTCACCAAGCTCGTATTTAGTCACGTTTTTAAAGGTGATAACCGCCTGCTCATTCTCTGTTTTAATGGAAATATACACCCGCGTATTTTCCAGGGAATATTTTAAAATATTGCCGATCAAATTATCAAATACCCGCCAAATCTTCTGCCCATCTACCATGGCAAAAACAGGTTCGTCAGGATTTGTCACTCGAAACTGTAGGCTTGATTCATCAATGGCTTCATTGTATTCTGCAAGCGCCTGTTGAAGAAGCTGGACGAGATCGGCTTTCTCTCTCACCAGTTCCGCATTGCCGCTCGCCATCTTGGATGCTTCAAACAAGTCATCAATCAATCCTTTCAACCGCTTGGATTTGCGGTCGATAATTTCTGTGTACGCCAGCCTTTCTTCATCGGAAATCGTTTCATTCTTTAATAGCTCTGTGTAGCTAATAATAGATGTGAGCGGTGTTCGCAGATCATGGCTCACGTTAGTAATCAGTTCAGTCTTTAATCGTTCGCTTTTTGCCTGTTCTTTTTGTGATACTCTCACATCTTTCTTCAGCAGGTTAATGTTCTCTGCCAGTTTGGCAAAGATGGATTTTCCTCGGACTGGCAGGTCAGCCGCCAAATGACCGGATGCCAGTCTCTCTGTATGAAGGATAATGTTGTTTAAATAAGCCATGCCTCTGAACAATAACACCAGCGCCGGCAAGGATATAAGCAGAAACAGAACGCAATAAAACGGCAATAACACTGTGTGCTGTATAACAATCGGCACCCCAAACCCCGTGAAGAAAAAGACCGCCAGCAAGAAAAAGAACTGGATACCAACCGAACGAACCGCAAAAGCATTGGTTAAAAGGCGGCCCGTCTTCGCCAGCAAGCTGTGATTCCATTCCTCCTGAGGCTCTTCCGCCTGCTTCCACCTTTCCCAGAGCATTTTCCCCTGCACTAATGAAAGCAGCACTAAGATAAAGGAGGTGAGCGCCAGTTTTACGATATACTGTATGAACGTATACGTATAATCATAGTAAATGAGCGACCTGCTCCACTCCAGTGACAAGAACGCAATGAATAACGTCAACAGAGCGGCTGCAATCACAGCGTCAATCGGCAGCCGGTTATAAAAGGGCTGCAGCTTCTCTGTCATTTCTGCCGGAAAAACAGAAAGTTTTCTGCTCATATATAAACTAACAATAAGAAGAATAAGTCCGCTAGCTGTGTAAATAAGAAAAGCCTTTTGCTCGCGCTGAAACATTTTGTAATCGCTATAAACGAGACTTGTTTCAGAGGGAGGATTTACAGCCGCGATCCTTCCTTCAAATGCTCCTTCTGTTCCCACAAACAGCTCTTCTCCGTTCTCTCCATAGCTGATTGCCCTTTGATCTACATGGAGTCGGTTAGATGCTTCATATTTACGGACAAACAGCATGTCCTTGTCGTTGAATACCTCTTTAACTGAACTATCCGCCAGGTTGACGTTCGTGTAGACCTTTCCTGTCGAAGTGTTCTTGAAATAATATTTAAAAAATGCTTGATAGTCATCCAGATTAGAGCGTTCCGTTTCCAATAAACGGTAATATTCATCAATGGCCTGTTCTTTCTCTGCCTGGACTTTTTGCCGCACATAATCTTCATCTTGGAAGTTTTTCGTAGCATCTGTTATCTTTTGATCCCGTGTCTTTATTAATGCTTGTTCGGCTTCTTTGCTGCTTGCACCAGACGCCTCCTGAATGTCCATTTCATATTGGCTTTTTATATTGGCAATTTGTTCAGCTAAACTCCCATATCGATAACGGTACTCCTTGATTTCCTCAGGAGTGACGACTATCGATTTTTTGGCTTCTTCCTTCGAGACAGCCCCTAATTCGTAAGTCTCTAAATCAGAGATAAATTGATTCAGGTGACTGTCAAACTCCTCAGTGTGAAAATAATCTTTCTTAAAATACATGCTTCCATCATTTATAGCTGACACTACACTGCTCAGACCGATGACAAGCAAAAGCAGCCATCCGGCGAATAACACTCTACTTTTCCATTTTGTATCCAATTCCCCATACCACCTTTAAATACCTCGGATTTTTTGGATCAATCTCTATCTTTCCTCGGATTTTTCGAATATGGACAGCCACTGTATTTTCTGCATTATAACCTGGCTCGTTCCATACACGTTCATAAATCTCATCAATTGAAAACACCCGACCAGCATTAACCATTAATAATTCAACGATTTTGTATTCAATTGGCGTCAGTTTGACCGGCTCTCCGTGAACCGTCACTTCTTTAGCTGATTGGTCAAGCGTCAGTCCATTTAAATCAATTGTTTTTTTCATCCCTTCATATGTGCCGAGCGCTACATATCTTCTCAACTGTGATTTTACCCGGGCAATTAATTCCATTGGATTAAATGGCTTTGTGACATAATCATCGGCCCCCATTTGCAAGCCGAGGATCTTGTCCGTGTCCTCTGTTTTGGCACTTAAAATAATAATAGGAATGTTTTTCTCTTCTCTGATCTTGAACGTGGTGGATATTCCATCCATCCTTGGCATCATGACATCTAAAATAATTAAATGAACGGGTTGTTCATGAAGCTTTTCGATCGCCTCTATCCCGTCTCCCGCTTTAATGACTGTAATTCCTTCATTTTTTAAATATATTTCGATCGCATCGCGAATTTCTTTTTCATCATCAACAACCAATACCGTATAATCGCTCATTTGTTTCGCCTCCTTTCGAAAGTATAGCATGTGTGCTGCCTAATGTTTGATGCTATTTTACCGGCCAATTCTTAATATTGAAGCAGCATAATTCTGAAGAATTTCTGAAGATTTCAGCCAACAAAAAAGAACCTGTGTGTCAGGTTCTCATTCCTCAAATTTCGTATAAGCATATAACAAGCCTTTGCCATTAAATCCTTCTTTTTCATTCAAATCCTCCGCTAACTTCTCAAGCGAATCAGTGAACTTTTCGCGGCGTCCGTCACAGATAGCAAGAGCAGGCCAGTCCTCGGTTTCTGCCCCCTCATTCAAAAAGCGAATAAGGTGCTCTCGGTTTTCCTTATAGCCGAATTGACCGCACATGCTGCCCACCTCATTCATATAGCGGCATTTAATCGCCCTTAACAGCTCAAATTGGTCAAAGTGCTGTTCAAACTCCTGTTCATCAAATGCCAGTCTCGCTTCAATGAACAAACTCTTTAAATATGGATACGTAAACATTACTTCTGTTGGCGCCAGATGGGTCTCTTTGCCGGAAATCTTTTGGAACAGAGGATCTAATCCTGCCTCCGTAGAGGTATAAGCTAAAAAAGAGAGCTGACGGCGATGAGGATCCTGTACCTTTGGCAAAGTGAACAGCTTATTTAATAGTTGATAATTCTTTTTCATCACAGCGCTAATGCCAGTGCTATAAAAAATGGCTTGAAGCGGAATTTCCTGTGTAGCTAATAAAAGCGGGTTGCCAAAGTGATGCCGTGAACCGGTAAGGCGCTCAGCTGTCTGAATTAACAGTTCAGCCTGTTCCGGCGTTCTCATATAGTAGGTTAGTATGGCAACGAGCATTGCCAGTGTTTTACTTTTTTCAGCAACCATCTGAGCGCGGACAGACAGTGCTTCGGCTGTTGCTTCTTCTGTATAGCGTTGTTCAAAAAGGAAGGAAACTACCTTCCTTGTCTGGTCTGTCAGCATTTCTCTTAATTCGATTTCCCGTCTATCCTGAATATAACGTTTCATCCTTTTGGTTTTTACTTGAATATTTTCAGGGCTCACTTTTTTTACTTTTGCAATATTTATAACGTTTTCATACAACTCAGTAAAAAAGTGATCTGCTCCTTTTGGATCGATGATTTTATTGGCATCACGAAAACTGATCAGCTCATCTGCATAGGGGGTCAACTTTTCCGAAAAGGCATGCCAATACCATGAGTACCGGCGACCTTTCACCGATTTAATCAGCTCGCGGAGCGCTGTGTCCCACTCCGCTGACCAGCCTGATACGATGATGCCATATTCATCAAACACCCGGCGCAATAACTGGGCAAGGGGAAGCGTATAATTATCCAGCTCCCCTGTTATATTTTTAAAACGAGTATCGCGATAGTCCCCATTCACTTTTAATACTGTGCAATCAGCGTGAGCGAGCGGCTTCATCCCTTCAATGTCCGTATCATGGTAAAGCGTTTGATATTGCACATTATGCTCGTCCAGCGCGTGCTCCAGCAGGCGGTCAAAGTTTGTCGTAACAATGACTTTTACATAGCCTCGTTGAACCAGCTTAGCAATTGCATAATGAGCGTCTGTCGGCACCTTTTGCTTTTGTTCTACCTCCTCAAGCGTCGGCTCAAAAAACTCTTTTAGCAACCCATTGCGTTCCGAGGAGGTTTTAGCTAACAGCTCTATCACTTCATTATATAAAGGGGCTTTTCCGTATCTCTTTTCATACCAGGCAAATGGATCACTTTCATTTGCGCCATTGACGCACATTATTCGCCGGCAAAGCTCCCGTAAAATGCCGCGGCCAGTTGGTATGCCTGCTGAATAAGAAATACCTGAACCCAGAAGGAGGGCATAGACTCCTCTATTTGCTTCTACAGAAAATGCTAATGATAATGGCTTCTCATCCATTTGATAACCCCTTTCCGGACAGTTACAATCATTTAGCTGGCGTGTCAGCTGTAAAGGATCGTTATTCATTTTTTCCCCTAAATCCCCTGAATCATTCTAGGACTTAACTTATATATATTGATGGCTTTTCTCTATCATACTTACCAACTGTTCGCTATTGGCGTCATTTAATCCTGTTATCGACGGTTTAATTTACTAATATTTAACTATTGCTTGTGTTAAAATCAACTACATACATATGAAAAGGAGCTGTTTTTGAATGAAAAGAGAAATCATTGACCGATTTACTTCCTATGCCAGAATCGATACACAATCAGATGAAAGCAGCGACACGACCCCTTCTACACCAGGACAATGGACATTATTGCGCATGCTTGAAGAGGAGCTGAAGCAAATCGGCATGCAAGAAGTGAATATGGATGAAAATGGCTATTTAATGGCTACGCTTCCATCCAATACAACGAAAGATGTTCCCGTCATCGGCTTTCTTGCTCACGTAGATACAGCGACAGATTTTACCGGCAAAAATGTACAGCCGCAAATCGTTGACAATTATGATGGTGCAGACATCCTATTAAACAAATCATTATCCGTTATTTTGTCACCGAGAGACTTTCCCGAACTGTCAAAGTATAAAGGCCACACACTCATCACCACTGACGGCACCACGCTGCTTGGCGCAGACAATAAAGCTGGTGTAACAGAAATTATGACAGCCATGCACTATTTAATTCAGCATCCGGAAATTAAACACGGAAAAATCCGTGTCGCTTTTACTCCAGATGAAGAGATCGGCAGAGGGCCTCACAAATTTGACGTGGCTGCTTTTCAGGCTAAATTTGCTTATACCGTCGATGGTGGACCGCTCGGTGAACTACAATATGAGAGTTTTAATGCAGCCGGAGCCCAGGTAACGTTTTATGGAAAAAATGTGCATCCTGGATCAGCTAAAGGAAAAATGATCAATTCCGCAAAGATTGCTATGGAACTGAATGAAAAGCTGCCTGCTGATGAAGCCCCTGAACACACAGAGGGTTACGAAGGTTTTTATCATCTCATTTCCCTTCACGGTGATGTGGAAAAAACCGAAATGCACTATATTATTCGTGATCATGACAAAGAAAAGTTCCAAGCACGCAAAGATGTATTCAGGCAAATTGTGAAAGACCTGCAAAACAAATATGGAGAAGAACAAATTGTCTTGGAATTAAATGACCAATATTACAATATGAAAGAAAAAATTGAGCCGGTAAAGGAAGTCGTAGATATCGCTTATGAGGCGATGACCAACTTGGGCATCGAGCCGATTGTTGAACCGATCCGTGGTGGAACCGATGGCTCTCAGCTCTCCTATATGGGTCTGCCAACGCCTAACATCTTTACAGGCGGTGAAAATTTCCACGGCCGTTTTGAATATGCTTCAGTTGACAACATGGAAAAAGCAGTGAAGACCATTATCGAAATCGCTAAACTATTTGAAGAAAAAGCGTAATCTCCGTCCGCGTCACCCAAAAAAGAGGCTGTGTCCAAAATGGCACGGCCTCTTAAAGTGTAAATGCAGTCTATTTTTGTCTAACTTACAGGCTAATATGTCCCCCAAAGTGCAAAACTCAATCAAAAGCGTCCCTTGTCACCAGCTGCTTTTTCATCTCCCTTATAGTTGGCGGGACCAATGGCGGTGTTCAGCTAAAGCTGTGATGAACGATTTGCTGAATGCCTCTAACTCTTTCGGATCATGTGCAATAACGACGCCGGGATCTGATCCGCTCTGCACTCCTGCTATAATCAAAAGCTCGCCACCTTCTGCCGCCGCGCCAACTGTTTTAAAATGCTTAAAGGCATCTTTAATGAATTCAGCCGCTTTTGGATTACCTTTTATTTGTTCAACGCTTGCTTTCCCTCCCGCTACATAAACAGCGTCAAATATAACCGGGTCGCTCGTCAAGAAAGAATGCTTCGCTTCCTGCTGCTGTCCGTCGGCGCTTGTAACCATGCCGACATGGTTGCTGACAATTTCCGGGTGAACTCCTGCTCCTTTTAATGCCTGCATCACAGGCTCAACTGTTAAGTTATCAAAGCCATCTGCCGCCAGGACAGCCACTTTGCGTGTTGCTGCACTCTTTTTCTTATTTTTTTCCTGACTTAAAGCGGGAGAAGAAAGCGTTACTTTCGAAGCCGTTCTTCCTGCTGGCACCTCTGCTCCGATGCCCGCGGCAACGGCTGCTGCCAATTCTTCATCGACATTGGCAAAGACATCGACAACCTGCTGTCTTACCTCTTTGCTCTGTACTTTGCCCACTTCAAAATGGAAGGCTTCAATAATATGCTCTTTTTCTATATCTGTCATGCTATTCCAAAACAGCTTGGCCTGCGAATAGTGATCTTTAAAACTGTCGCTGCGCTGGCGGACTTTTTTGCCTTCTATTTTTTCCTGATAATGCACATATCCACCTTCCTCTTCGGAAGCAGGGCGTGGATCATTTTCCTGCAGTGAGTTTTTATGATAGCTTACCTGCCCTTTATCAATGTTCATTTGGTGATAGCCCTCACGTTGATTATTGTGGACTGGTGCCACAGGACGGTTAATCGGAATTTGGTGGAAATTCGGTCCGCCTAAACGAATCAACTGCGTGTCTGTGTAGGAAAATAAGCGGCCTTGTAACAGCGGGTCGTTAGAAAAATCGATGCCCGGTACGACATGGCCCGGGTGAAAAGCGGCCTGCTCCGTCTCTGCAAAGACGTTGTCCTGATTGCGATTTAACGTCATTTTTCCAATAATTTTTACCGGTATCACTTCTTCCGGCCATAGTTTTGTCGGATCTAAAATATCGAAGTCAAAATTAAATTCCTCTTCTTCTTCGATCATTTGCACGCCTAACTCAAACTCTGGATAATCACCCATTTCAATGGCTTCCCATAAATCTCGGCGATGGAAATCCGGGTCACGGCCAGCCAGCTTTTGCGCTTCATCCCAAACAAATGAATGGACGCCGAGCACCGGCTTCCAGTGAAACTTCACGAAGCGTGCCTTCCCTTGTTCATTCACAAAGCGGAATGTATGAACACCAAAGCCTTCCATCATTCGATAGCTGCGCGGAATAGCTCGGTCGGACATGGCCCACATCACCATATGAGCTGATTCTGTATTATTAGCAACAAAGTCCCAAAATGTATCATGCGCTGTAGAAGCCTGTGGCATTTCATTATGCGGCTCCGGTTTAAAGGAATGAACTAGATCCGGAAACTTCATTGCATCTTGGATAAAGAAAACCGGAATGTTATTGCCAACGAGGTCATAGTTTCCTTCTTCTGTATAGAATTTTGTCGCAAACCCTCTTACATCGCGAACCGAATCGGCTGAGCCACGTGAACCTGCGACGGTAGAGAAGCGGACAAACACAGGGGTTTTCACAGAAGGGTCCTGGAGAAATTTTGCTTTCGTGTACTCTGTCATCGGCTCATACACTTGGAAATAACCATGTGCCCCAAAGCCGCGTGCATGAACGACCCTTTCCGGAATCCTTTCATGGTCAAAGTGGGTCATTTTCTCACGGAATTGAAAATCCTCCATTAACGTCGGTCCCCGGTTGCCCGCCTTTAGAGAATGCTCATCATCTGACACTCGTAACCCTTGATTAGTCGTCATTTTTTTTCCGTTATGATCTACACGGAATTGTTCCAATTGCTCGTTCTTTAAGTTGCCTTGTACGGTCTCTTTATGTTCATTTTTTTTCATTGACTATTCCCTCCTGATTTTTTTATAAAAATTCAAGATAAGCCGGTAAATGTATGTATCAGCACAGCTGTAATCGTTACCCAATTCTGGCTATACCCCAACAGCTGAATCCTTAAACAATGAATCTTTGAAAGAAAGGCTCTCTTAAAGAGGAATGTTGTTTTTTCAATAGTTGATTGCAGCGGAAAGCGGCCGGCTGCAGCGAAAATTAACCATCAAGTACCATAGTGTCTAAAGAAAAGAAAGCCTGCCTCCAACTGGAGACAGGCTTCTATGTTATTAGTACAGCACAGCATATTGACTTCTTTCCCATTCATCTATGCGGTAAAAATGTTTGTTCCACTCTTCTCTTTTCACCTTGATGAATTCCTGCCAAATTGGCCGGCCGATACTGTCCGCTAAAATGGTGTCTTTAGCTAATGAATCCATCGCTTCCTCAAGATTGCGGGGAACCCACTCAATCCCCATTGCTTCTAATTCATTATTGCTTAAGCTGCCTGCATCCACTTCAAGCGGCTCGCCTGGATCGATCCGTTTTCTAATGCCATGAAGACCGGCTGCGATTAAAGCAGCTGACAGCAAATACGGATTGCAGGTGCCGTCTGCTCCTCT
Source organism: Pseudobacillus sp. FSL P4-0506 (assembly GCF_038003025.1). Taxonomy (NCBI): domain Bacteria; kingdom Bacillati; phylum Bacillota; class Bacilli; order Caryophanales; family Bacillaceae; genus Pseudobacillus; species Pseudobacillus sp. FSL P4-0506. The sequence continues at coordinate 682,976 of NZ_JBBOOI010000001.1, read as the reverse complement.
GAACTCAAATCTTCTTTCCCGTCTTTTTTCCGGTACACGAATGAGAACAGAGCGATTACCTGAACCGTAACAAACGTGAGCAGGTGCCCAGGAGCCTGGAACCATCCGTTTATAGGAATTCATTGTCGGAGCTCCAATTGCAACAATGGAACGGCCGTGATGAAGAATCCCTCCAATAAAATGGTAGGCGTTTTCTGAGAGTTCAAGTCCCTTCTCATCATTAAGATCCTTAAATAAATTGGTTTCTTCATTATATAAACTCATATGAACATGCAAGCCGCTTCCAGCAAAATCATTAAACGGTTTCGGCGCGAGCGTGCCTACCATGCCCATATCTCTCGCTAAATGTTTAAATAATTGCTTAAATGTAATTTGGTCTTCGGTTGCTTTTAAGCAATGGTCGTATTTCAAATTGATCTCTAGCTGTCCGGGGCCGTATTCACTGGAAATTTGTTCCGTTTCCACGCCCATTTTCCCGATAGTTTCCGTAAACTTCTGAACAAAATCCTCCTGGATATCCACTCCGTCTGATGAGAAGCAAGTGCTGTTATCGGCCGGGACAAGCTTGCCGTCCTCTTCTTTTAATAAGTACGCTTCCTGTTCATAAGCCATGAACAATTTCCCGCCAAGGAGAGCTTCCGCTTCATGAAGCAGACGCTTTAATGCGCTCCGCGGGCACCCTTCCCAAGGGTTGCCGTTTTCATCTACTAAATCACAGAACATTCTTGCCGTCTGTTTTCTGTGCGGCAAAACAGCAAATGTTTCCGGGTCCGGTATGGCAAAAAAGTCGCCGCCTTGTGTGCCATATGTTGGGTCAGGCACATAAGTGTCAAACATCGTAAAATCCATAATGGCTGTACTAAAGTTGACCCCTTTTTCCATAGCACCTTGTAAAGAATCTTTCCGGATGGTTCTTCCTCTTGTCACGCCCGTATAGTCTAAAAATTCAATGCGGATAAATTCAATTTGCTGCTCTTCTACTATTTGCAGCACCCGTTCTTTAGTTAATCTTTGTTGAGTAGCGACCATTATTTTTCTCTCCCATCCAGTAAAAGTGATAAAGCATAGTTGACGTATAATTCGACTCCTGTTTTTAAAATAGAATCATCGAATTGGAATTTCGAATGGTGCAAGTCATAAACAGGTTCGTTCTCTTTATGAATACCAAGCCGGAAATAAATGCTCGGAACTTTGACAGAAAAGTAACCAAAATCGTCAGCACCCATGGAAGGCTCCTTTAAAGAAATAACCTTTTCTTCTCCAAGAAGGCCGGAAGCCACTTCTTCAAACTGCCTTGTCATCGCTTCATTATTGACAATCGGTGGGTGCCCAAGCGCATAGTCGACTTCTACTCGTGCTTCCCATTGCAGCTCGGCTGCCCGGCAAACCTTTAAAACTTCCTGGTAAATTTCTCCCCTCAGACTATTATTCATAGCCCTCGCTGTTCCTTCGAGTACGACTGTTGAAGCTACCACATTGCTCGCCTCACCGCCATGGATCTTGCCGATATGGATAACAACCGGCTCAACCGGATTAAAGCGTTTAACTGTCATGCTTTGAAGAGACTGGATAATCGACACAGCAATGGTAATCGCATCTATTGCCTGATGCGGACGGGCGCTGTGTCCCCCTTTTCCCGTAATCGTAATTTTGAAATCATCGCACGAAGCTGTCATGCCGCCGTACTTAATTCCAACTGTGCCAAAAGGAAGGTGAGGCCACAAATGCAGGCCGACCATCGCTTCTATTTCCGGGTTGCTTAACGCCCCTTGCTCAATTAAGGCTTTCGCTGCTCCATCAGCCTCTTCTCCAGGCTGAAAGATGCATCGGACTGTACCCGGAAGCTGATCTTTTATTTTATTCAACTCATAAACAGCCCCTAGCAAGATGGCAGTATGGCCATCGTGCCCGCAAGCGTGCATGACTTGATCATGTTTAGAGCTATACGACAAATCCGTTTGCTCATGAATAGGCAGGGCATCAATATCCGCCCTTAAACCGACGGCACGTCCGCTTTCTTTTCCGCTAATGTCGACAAGTACACCTGTCTCACCAATTGATTGGTATGGAATCTCCCACTCTTGCAGAATAGATTTAATATAATCAGCAGTCTGAAATTCTTGAAACGACAGCTCCGGATACTGGTGTAAATGTCGTCGTATCTGAATAACGCCCTCTACTTGTTCATTTTCCACTTTCACGAATGGATTGCTCATGCTGACCTCCTCCACTGCTTACCTGTGATGTTTGAAACACTTTCTTATTGAATATTCTGAACAAAATATATAATGCTGCTAGCCAAATAAATCCTCTCACAAGCGTCATCATCGAGCCGACAAATGTTCCATAAAGAACGATGGCAATTCCAATGAAGCCTAGGATTGGAAAGAGCGGATACAACGGCTGCTTCCACGGCAGCTTTTCAATTTCTTCTTTATGGTTTTTCCGGTACAGGATACCCGAAATCAAAGCAAGCGTCCAGGACACGAGCCAAGCTAGAACCATTTGGTTTGTCAGTTCTACATAGATGAAATCAGGATTAAATTGACCGATTAATACGAGAACAACAGTGATCGCCCAAATAGTGATGATCGCATAAACAGGTGTATGTTTTTTCGGGTGAAGATATCCTAAAAAGCCTGGTAAAAGCCCTTCTCGCGCCTGCTGGTAGAAAATTCGAGAAGCGGCATAAAGCGTTCCCATTAAAATACAGGTAGCAGCGGCGATCCAGGCAGCTATATTCATGATAAATGCCCCGGCAATACCAAACACCTTTCCAGCCGCCACAGTAAACGGCGAGCTGTCCATCGTTACCTCATTAGACGGAATAATTCCTTGCAAAACAAAATGGGCAAGGGTATATAAAACCAAGAATGTGACACTTGACCAAATCAGCCCTCTTGGCAAATCTCTTTGCGGATTTATACACTCTGCACCGGCTGTGGCTAATGTAACCGCTCCTAGGTAAGCATAGGTGCCAAGCGGAACCGCTCCCCAGAATCCTTCCACTCCATGCGGAAACATCGGCGTGTAGTTTGCAAAATCAATATCTTTTAAACCAATCAAAGCAAACAGCACCATTACGCCCGTTAAAATTAGTACGAGATATAATTGGAACCGAGCAGTCGTAGCAGCTCCCAGCACATTAATAAATGCGAACAACGTCAGGAAAAAGACGGTGAAGGCAGCAGGCCACCAGCTTGCTTCGAGCTGCGGGAAAAACCACATGGTAATTTTCCCTAAGGCTAGCCCTACACTTCCTCCTGCAATGATCCAGCCAATAGCAAACGTAATTCCCGCCAAAAAGCCCCAGGATTTCCCCATAAACCTTTCTACCCAAAAGGACATAGCTCCGGCATTCGGCATGCCGACCGCCATTTCTGTTAATGCAATAACAAGAAAAAATTGTGAAATGCCAGCAATTAAATAGGCTAGGATTGAACTTGGACCTGCCATGGCGATCCCCTGCCCCATCAGCAGGAAGATCCCATCACCAATTACTGCACCAACACCGAGAGCCCATATATGCCAAAACGTTAAAGTACGTTCCGGCTGTAAATCAAGGACCGGCTGCTTTTTCAACTCTCCCATTTCCATTCCCCCTGGAAATTAAATTTTGACTTTGTAAATATTTTCAAAGTTTTTGTATAAAATCATTTCTCCAATATAACGAGCTTGGTCAGCATCCATGTAGTCTTTTTCCACCCAGTCACTTAACACTCTTTCGAAACAATCTTTAAATAATTTCACACCGAGCCAGTTCATCTCCGGTACTGTAAAAGCGTCCGACCCATACATCACTTTATCGAACGGAGCGAGCTCTAGCACTTGAGAAATTATTCGTTCGACACCATGTCCTGTAAACGGGTTTTGCAAAGAAATGTCCATATATACATTCGGCAGAATACTAACGATAAAAGCGGCTTCCTCCATCCAAGGATAGCCTCCGTGGACTAAATGGATCTTTGTTTCCTTGTATTCCGGCTTCCTGAATGTATCGAGCAAAAAGCTAGGACTAGCCTTTGATAACACAACCTCTCCATCACCAATGCCCGTATGAATATGCATAAATTTATCTGCCCTTGTACATTCCTCCATGGCGATATGGAAACAGTAATCGCGCATCGCTTTGGCTGGGGCTTTTTCATTTAATAAAAACTCTTCATAAGCAGAGGCTGCGGCTTTTCCATCTTTATTGCTGATCTCCAGCCCGCTTCGGTAAGCTATAATTGTTTTTAAGCCGACTACTCCATCCCTTTTGAGCGCTTTTTCCAAGTTATCACGGTACTTTTCGATAAATCCTTCGAACGAAAGCTTTTGTTTTCCAAGCTCCACCATCACCGGTTCAATTCGATGGATTTCCCAAATCTGCGCTCCGCTCATTTGTTGAAAATCATCGCGGTTAATCGGCGGCTGTGGATAGCCAAAATCCATGATTAATCCTTCTAAATTCGCATCTGCAAACAATTCTTTCGTGTAATCAGGAAAGTTTTTTGCTTTCTTATTCCGCGCCTCCACAATCGAAGGCAAATCCGGCTCACAATTTAAATACTTAGCCATATGGCGGAATAGAATTTGAATCCACATGTTTGTACCGGGATAGGGCTGAAACTTTTCCACATCCTCTATGTTTGTGAACATCTCAGGAATAACTGATAAGGATAGCTTTCTAAGAAAATCAACTGGATTCTCTGGTTCCCGTTGTTCTCGAAATGGATGGGCATGAACGTCTACTACTTTTATACCGTCAAGCGTCACTTTTTGCATTTTGTCTCCTCCTAAAAAATTCTCTCCTTTTCTAAAAAGCAAGATCCATGCCAACTACCTAAAGGCAGTAAAAGCTAGAGAACTACTTAAAAAAACGCAAAATTATTTGCAAAGAAAAAATTTTTACGAAAAATGTTTTTACAAAATTTTTAATTTATTTAATAGTTTGTTTTTTTATTAGGATTTTGTATAGTAGTACTAGTCCAACCGTTCAACTGCTCCTATAAATATGATGGAGCGAAAAAAATTTTTCTATAGGTGAGGTGATGCGTTATGAATAAAACACCTTCAGCTATTCAACTTACCGACTTTTGGTCTAGTGCATTTGAAGGTATCATTTTGACAGATGAAACCGGTCGTATTTTGTCGCTAAATCGTATTGCCCGTGGTTTCTTCGCCGAAACAGCAACCGATGACTTGATCGGCTCTTCTGTCACCGACTTTATTTTTTCTAGTGATCTCGAAAAGTGCTTTATCAATAAACAAAACATGCGTAACGTTTCCTTGTCCATTGGCACCAATCAATTGCTTGCCAATGTGCGTTTTATGGACGATGATTCTACCCTGCTCGTCATGAAAAATGTAACTCAACTTCATCAATTAACCTTTCAATTAAACCAGCTGAAAAAACAGTTCCGGCTTTTTGATACGATATTAGACCACATTGATGAAGGAATTTGTGTCATTGATAATGAAAAGAAAGTTGTATTCTATAACCGTAAGCTTGGAGAGTTAGAAACGCTCGAGCCAAACTCTGTAAGGGGACAATATTATCTTGATGTATTTAAGGAAGCAGATGAGCATTCAGATCCTTTATTAAACTCACTTTTAACCGAAAGAATGCTGACAAATAGAGAGACCTTTTTTTCTAATCAGGGAAAGGAATACTCCGTTGTCATTAAAAGCAAACCAATTCATCTTGGCAAAGAAAAGATTGGCGCACTGGCTATTGTTAGAGACTTATCGGAAATTAAAAAGTTAACTTCTACTATTCAAAATTTACAGGTGACAGAAAAGAAGCCTTCTGTTCCCCAAAAGAAGAAACAGAACAATACACGCTTTACATTCAAGGATATTATTTTCGGCAGCAGCCACATGCGCCAGACAATCAATAAAGCGATTCGTGCTTCCAGATCCTCTTCAAACATTCTCGTTTATGGAGAAACAGGCACTGGCAAAGAACTGATCGTTCAAAGCATCCATAATGAAAGCCCGCGAAAGAATGCGCCCTTCTTCGCGCACAATTGTGCAGCTATTCCCGAAAATTTGCTTGAGAGCATCCTATTTGGGACAGTTTCTGGTACATTTACCGGTGCAGTAGATAGACCGGGCTTATTCGAACAAGCAAACGGTGGCACGATATTGCTGGATGAAATTAACTCAATGGGAATCAGCCTGCAAGCCAAACTGCTCAGGGCCATTCAAGAGAAAAAAATTATGCGGCTTGGTTCAACGAAAGAAAAAAGTGTGGATGTACGGGTGATCGCTACAATGAACGAAACACCGGAAGAAGCGATTAAAAATAAGCACTTACGCGAGGATTTATTTTACCGTTTAGGTGTAGTTACTATCCATGTGCCTCCTCTGAGGAAGAGAAAGGAAGATATCTCCTTGCTTACTGAATATTTTATCCGTAAACATGCCCGGCTTCTTGATATTGAGGTTGAAGGACTGACAGAGGAAGCAAAAGACGTGCTGCTCGGCTTTCATTATCCCGGCAATGTCCGGCAGCTAGAACATATTATTGAAGGCGCCTTAAATTTAATGATCGATGAAAGCATTGTCACAACTGAATATTTACCTGCGGCTATTAAATTTGACACCCCCGAAGAGACACCCTTTTCAGCTGCAGAAGAAATGGAACCTACTTTTTCAGACACCCTTCCAGCTCAGGTTGAAAAATTAGAGAGAAAGCTAATTATAAAGGCTTTGCAGGAAACAGATTATCACATCACAAATGCAGCCGAAAAACTTGGGATTTCCCGCCAAAATTTAAATTATAAAATAAAAAAACTATCAATACCAATTCATAAATAGGGGGATATGTATGGAGAAGCAATCTGTACTTGCTAAAGACCAGCAATTTATTTCCGATGCGCTAAAGTTAAGATTTCATCCGATGACTGTTTCAAAGGGAAAAGGCTGTTATTTATTCGATGAGAATGGCCGCTCATTCCTTGATTTAACGGCAGGATGGGCCGTAGCGAACATCGGCTATGGACAAGAATCTATCGCTGAAAAACTGAAGGAGCAGTATGCCAAGCTTTCTTTTACTACTCAACTAAGCGCTCCGAGCCAAACGATGGTGGATCTGGCTGAAAAATTAACTCAAATCGTTCCGGGAGATTTCTCCAAAAAAGTTTGGTTCGGACATTCAGGCTCGGATGCCAATGACTTAATCAGCAAGCTTGTCCCCGCTGCTAGCGGAAGGCCGAAGATGATTGCTTTTATGGGGGCTTACCACGGGCAGACCATGGGGGCATTGTCCTTATCCGGACATTCCGCCCAAGCAAAATTTGAAGGAAGAGGAAATGTTGTTAAGCTTCCTTATCCAAATCCTTACCGGCCTTTTAGCGGCATTAACGAGCAGTTAACGGAGCAGACGCTCCATTTTATGAATGAAGTATTTGCTACAATTTGTCCGCCCGAAGAAACAGCCGGTATTATTATTGAAGCTATCCAAAGTGATGGAGGCGTTGTGCTGCCGCCCGCTGATTTTCTTTCTGCTTTAAGAAAAATTTGTGACCAACACGGCATTTACCTCATTATTGACGAAGTAAAGGTTGGCATGGGGCGGACAGGGAAATGGTTTGCCTTTGAACACTCTCCTGTCATTCCTGATGCGGTCGTTCTTGGCAAATCACTCGGCGGCGGCCTGCCTATTAGTGCAGTAGTCGGACGCGAGGAGATACTAGACTCGGTGACAGCGGGCCACATGTTCACCACAAGTGGCAATCCGCTTTGTACAGCGGCTGCGCTTGAAACCATTCGTCTCATTGAAGAGCAAGGTTTAATAACGCAGGCGCAGACAAATGGGGACGTTTTCATGGAAGGATTGCTTTCCCTCCAGAAAAAATATTCATTTATAGGGGAAGTTCGCGGGAAAGGCCTGGCACTTGGAGTAGAGATCGTGACAGACCGGTCGAAAAAAACTCCTGCTCCCGAAATAACAGCAGCCATTTGTTACCGGGCGTATGAATTAGGTATGCTCATTTATTATGTAGGCATCTACGGAAATGTGTTGGAAATTACTCCACCATTGACGATCAGCCGGGAAGAGATTGCCAAGGCGCTTCATATTCTTGATCAAGCCTTCCACGATGTAGAATCTGGCAACGTCAACTGGGATAAAGTAAGACAGTTTGCAGGATGGGCTTAAAATAAAAGACTGGAACCTTACCAGGTTCCAGTCTCAGTTTGTCGACAAAAGGGGTTCGGAATAGTCTTATTCCGAACCCCTTTTGATTTTTCGGTAGTTTTAAAGCCATTCGAGAGAAAGATAGACCTCTCCGAGGTCATCATTTAAGCCATTTCTGGTTCTCGCCAAGTCCAGCTGGCCATTTTCTTGAGATTCATGGCAGCGAAAGTAAGCATCGCTTGCATCGACAATTTTTTAAGTCCCCTTAACGTTGTCCAACGCATGCCATGCTTTTCTTTTGCATCTGCGAATACACGCTCAATCGTTTCTTTTCGCTCCGCATAAATCGCTTTAACTTCTTCGTGGTGGCGAAGATGGTCGGCCTCTTCCATATATTTCTGCCAAATATGGCGTGTCACCACTTTTTGATGATTTCTGCTTTTCGTGCATTTAGCTAAAAAAGGGCAGGAGGTACAAACCTGTTTGGGTGATCTGTATTCACGATAGCCTTCCTTATTCGTCGTTGAGTAATTCAATACTTCCCCTGCCGGACAAAGGTAACAGTCAAAATGTTCATCGTACACATAGTCATGCTTTCTGAAGAAGCCCTCTTTTGTGCGCGGCCGTGTATAAGGCAAAGCAGGTGTCATGCCGTTTTCCATTAAATAACTGGCAATGGCAGGTGTTTTGTAAGCTCCGTCTGCACCAACAGCTTTAGGTTTTCCTACCTTTTCTATCACTTTCTCCATTAACGGCTCTAAGATTTGGCTGTCATGTGTGTTGCCTGGTGTGACCATTGTGCCAATTACGAATCCCTTACGGTCTGCGGCCGCGTGAAAGGAATAGGCAAATTGTTTGGTTCGTTCGTCTTTAACGTAGTAGCCACTGTCCGGATCGGTTGTACTTTCCTTGATTTCTTTTGTTTCTTCTTTATCGAACTTATCTGGCGGGAACGGCTTTTTTCCATGATCCTCTCGGTCCTGATTAATCTCTTCTTGGAGGCGTTCCTGATACGCGCGTGTTTCTTTGCGAACCATTTTCTTTTCAAATTTACGCTTATTCGCGCTAGCTTTTACATGAGTGGAATCCACAAAAACGTGCTCCGCACTAATGAGCTTTTTCTCGGCAGCTATTTTTAAGATACGATAGAAGATCTGTTCAAACAGGTCGGTATCTTTAAAGCGACGCTCGTAGTTCTTACCGAAGGTAGAGAAATGCGGCACTTTATCATGGAATCCATAACCGAGAAACCAGCGGTAGGCCATATTCGTTTCCACTTCCTCGATCGTCTTGCGCATGGATCGAATGCCAAAGGCATATTGGATAAATGTTAGTTTAATTAAAATAATTGGATCAATGCTTGGGCGGCCCACTTCCGCATACAATCCTTCCACCAAGTCATAAATAAAAGAGAAATCCATCGCTGCCTCCATTTTACGGACCAGGTGATTCTCTGGTACAAGCTGGTCTAGAGCGATCATTTCTATTTGATTCCGTTGGATTGGATTGTTTTTCGAAAGCATCTTTCTCACCTCAAGTGTTTGATCTATTTATTTTAAAACAGGTATGGTTGTACGGCTACTCTAACTTTGTAACCCCTGTTGATTGAAATGAATGGCGCAAAGACTCCTGCGGGATCAGCGGGACAGGTGAGACCCCGCAGGCGCTTTCGCGGCGAGGAGGCTCACCGCCCGCCCCGCGGAAAGCGAAGCGCCTGGAATGGAAATCAACAGCCCCCATTCACAAGCAAAATAAAAAGGACTGTAGACAAACTCTAGAATTTCATTGAGTTTGTCTACAGTCTGAGACTGGAACCTTACCAGGTTCCAGTCTTTTATTTATTAAAAGCTTGTTAATGTAGGTGTTTCTTCGTTAGCCATCCGCATATTAATTTGCGAGAGCACCCCGTCCAATTTCCCAATACTCTCAATAACGTAATGGGCCCCCGCTTTTTCAAACTTTTCAGCCACCGCCTCCATTTTCTCAGCCAGCAATGCGGGCTCCATCGCCTTCACCTCTTCTTTTCTGAGGCCCAGTTCACTGCTTCCTTTAATGACTCCTACACTCCAGGCCCCGGCATTGAGCCCCTCCTGAATATCGCTCACCGTGTCCCCCACCTTTACCATACGATTCATTGGATAAATCCCTAAATTGATCGCATTGTGGTAGCACATCCAGGGGAACGGGCGGCCGGCGGGCACCTGGCTCGATGTAACGAGCGAATCGGGGACATAGCCTTGCTTTTTCGCTTCTCGTTTGACAATGGCCATCATCTCTGAGGTATAACCGGTCGTTGAACCAACTTTGATTCCTTCTTCCCGTAACCGTCCAACTAATTCAACTGCTCCAGGGACGGGACTGCAATAATCCCGAAGGCTAGCAAACAGTATAGGCTCAAAGTCGGCATACAACTCATCAATATCATTTTCATCCGGGTTTCTTCCATAGCGGTCCTTCCATAGGTGGGCAATCCGATCCATCCGGCACATTGCTTGAATATGCTCCCTCTTTTGAAGTCCCATTGGTTCCCTCGCTTCTTCATCCAGTACATCTATCCCTCTTTTTTTAAACACTTCTTTAAACACATCTAATGGAGCAAAGCAGCCATAATCAACCATGGTTCCAGCCCAATCAAAAATCACGCCTTCAATCCGTGGAGAGAACCTGTTCAATCTATTAACCTCCTTTATGTTAAGAAGTCTTCAGCTTCCTGTCGTTTCTATATTGCTGTTTTTGCCATTGCTTCCCCTTTGCATCAAATCAGGCTGCCGGATATTGATCCATTTGACTGAAATTGCGCTAATAACTCCGGCGAAAACTACATAAAGGGCAAGCAGCAATGGGCTTCCATCATTGTATTCAAGCAATGCAGTGGCGATAATTGGTGTTAGACCGCTCGCGAATATTCCAGAAAACTGATAAACAAAAGACATGCCGGTGTATCTTACTTTAGCATCGAATAATTCTGCGAATAAAGCGGCTTCCGGCCCATAAACGGAAGCATAGAGAATACCAAACGGAATGATGATAGACAGCCAGATAACGGTCGTGCTTCCCCCGCTCTGTGACATGAACCAGAAGGCTGGCAATGCGGAAAGGCCGGTGATCAGGCTGCCGATCCAGTATGTTCGAGTTCTGCCAACAAGGTCGGAAATATGACCAAAAATCGGAATAAAAAAACACATAACAAAGGCAGCAAGCGATACGCCTAGCAAAGCATCTGTCCTGGAGATTTGCAAGGTGCCGGTCAGATAGGTAATAGAAAACACACCCATCACATTAAAAAACACCCCATCAATGTATCTTGCTCCCATGCCGGCAAGCACATTGCCGGTATTGTTATGCCACATCTCTTTAATAGGCATTTTCGATTCTTTCTTTGTCTCTTTCACCTCTGTAAATTCCGGTGATTCTGATACGTTTAATCGAATCCACATACCTAAGAAAATTAAAACGGCACTCAGCCCGAAAGCAAGCCGCCATCCCCAGGCCATAAATTGCCCCTCTGATAAAGTAAAGGAGAGAAACCCGACAACACCGGAAGCAAGCAGTAACCCTATTGATAAGCCAATCTGCGGAAAGCTGGCATAAAATCCTTTTCTGGCGTCTGGGGCATGCTCATATGCCATCAAAACAGCCCCTCCCCACTCCCCTCCTAAGCCGATCCCTTGCATGACTCTTAAAAAGAGTAGACAGATAGGTGCCCATACGCCTATTTGATCATAGGTGGGAATAAAAGCGATAAGCACTGTACTCCCGCCCATAATAGACAGCGTAAGAACGAGCATACTTTTTCTGCCTATTTTATCTCCAAAGTGCCCAAAGATGACACCGCCAACTGGACGGGCAATAAAACCAACGGCAAAGGTCACATAGGCTAACAAAGTAGAGACAAACGGATCATCCGCTGGAAAGTATAAGTGGTTAAAAACGATGCCTGCGACGACTCCATAGAGGAAAAAGTCATACCACTCAATTGTTGAACCTATCAAACTGGCACCAACCACACGCTTCAACATCTTTCCTTCTGCCTTGTTCATTTTTTTCCCTCCCCATTTCTAGAATCAAACAATGCTACAGCCATCATTTACATGCTTTCTATTTTTACGAAAGCGTTTGCAAAAACATACATAAATAATCTATTAATTATTTAAGAGCGTCTGCTGGCTTGTTTCTTTTATTTTTTCTGCTAACTTTTCATAAATTCCTGCTATGTCCTGATCTGCCGGAACTTTTCGATTCGTATCAATCCCATTTCCTGAAAGAGCATCAATAACCAGAGACGGAATGGCTTGCATCAACTGTTCAGGCTGAAGGTATTTGCTGGCATCCTTCCAAATCCCAAAGCGCTCATTGTAATCCTCAACGATATGAATAGATGCCTGCGCTAGCTTTTCTGTACTTAATGAAGGATCTGCTCCGAGAGCTACCGCAACCTTTGCGTAACGCTCTGGGCAAGACTCCAAACCGAACTCGAGAACAAAAGGAAGAAGCAAAGCTACACTTAAACCATGCGGGATATGGAACTGAGCGCCAAGCGGTCTTCCGGCCGCGTGCGCCAGATTAGTAGAAGCATTAGAAAAAGCAAGACCCGCATAGCAGCTAGCCAAAATCATGTCCTTACGCGAGTCGCTATCTCTTCCATCTTCATACGCCTTTGGCAAAGCCAGACCGATTTGTCGAATGGCCTCTAGAGCGAACAAATCGGTCATCTGTGAAGCACGGTTAGATACATAGGCTTCAACCGCATGGGTTAACGCATCCAGGCCAGTATAAGCAGTAAAACTGGGCGGCAGGCTCACCGTAAGTTCGGGATCCAACACAGCTGCATCCGGGATAAGGTCTGGATGGCTCGGGTTCATTTTCACATTCGTTACGGGATCTGTGATAACCATAATCTTTGTTGCTTCCGATCCGGTACCTGCTGTAGTTGGCACGGCAATTAAAGGCAACCTCTTTAGCTGCTGCTGGCAGGAAATCTCACTCCATTTGATTTCGTTGTTTTTGCTGAATACGGCTACAGCTTTTGCCAGATCAATCGCGCTGCCTCCCCCGACAGCAACGACACAATCTGCTTGAAAAGATTGCAGCTGCTGAACAGCCTCTTTTACATTTTTGGTTGTAGGCTCACCTGCATAATTGCTGAAAAATGAGCAGGCAAAACCTCTCTTTAAAAAGATAGCTGTTACTTTTTCGTGCAACTTTACAGACGGACTTGCCAGAAAAGAATCTATGATAACAAAGACCCGGCTCCCCCCTTTTGCTGCCACTAACTCATCTAAACGCTCTATTGCTCCGCTCTCAATAACAATATGTCTTGACAAATCAAGTGTTGGCATATAAATCTCTCCTTTTAAAATAAGTTAACAAGCCCATTTATCTGTGCTTCCTTACAGAAAGAGGTGCTTACTATTAACCAATACAAGAATCGTGCCAGTATCACAATATTGACAACAATCAGAATATTTGTTAAATATTCTGATAAAGCGGTGTTATTTTAACACCAGGTTGGTGATAAAACGACTACACAAAAAGGAGGTATGGGAATGGATGTTATAGCAGACGAGCTCATTCAAAAAATAAATCAATTAGAAAAGACAAATGAGCAAATGAGGACGATTATTAATTTTTCTTCTGACGGCCTCTATGTAGTGGATCATCAAGGCGTTACTTTAGAAGTGAATAAAGCGTATGAGGAAATGACAGGAATCTCCCGAGATGAAGTCGTCGGTAAGCACATTAAAGATTTAGTCTTTGGAGAATACTTTGACCGCTCTGCTGCTTACATGGCACTACAAACCAAACAAACTACGACAATCATGCAAAAAATTAAAAAGCGAAAGTATTTTGTTGTGACAGCGACCCCTGTATTTGACAATGAACATAGCGAGAAGAGAAAAGTGAAGATGGTCGTTACAAGTGTCCGCGACCTGACCTATTTAAACCACTTGCAAAATCAACTAAGGGAAGCGGAACAGAAGAGTACAGAACAGCCTATCCATTCCTCCATAAACAATGAAGATTCCCTCATCATCTTCAAGAGCACACAAATGAAGAACTTAGTTGAGCAAGCAAAAAGAATTGCTGCTTTCCCTACGCCTGTGCTGATTACAGGACCGTCAGGAACAGGCAAAGAAGTATTGGCCAACTTCATCCATCAACACAGTTCCCAAAAAGACCAGCCTTTTGTAAAAGTAAACTGTGCAGCTATTCCTCCAGAACTGTTTGAGTCCGAATTGTTTGGCTTCAGCGGAGGCTCATTTACAGGCGCGAAAAAAGAAGGAAAACCCGGTCTCTTTGAGCAAGCTAATAAGGGTACAATTTTATTGGACGAAATTGGTGAACTTCCCTTACCGATGCAAGTAAAACTGCTGCGTGTCTTGCAAGATCAATCTATCACCCGCATTGGAGAAGTGAAGCCAAAACGCCTTTCCTTCCGGCTCATCTGTGCTACAAACCAGGATTTAAAAGAGCTGGTCTATAATAAGCAATTTCGTGAAGATTTATGGTACCGTATTAATGTTGTTCATCTGCCGATGCAGCCATTGTCAAAGCGGACAGCGGACATCCCGCCGCTCATTGACCATTATTTAAAAAAATTTTGCAGCAAATATTATTTAGATAAACATATGACTCCAGATACCTTATCAATTCTAACCCATTATCCCTGGCCGGGAAATATACGGGAGTTAAAAAATGTTATTGAATTTCTTGTTGTTTCTACACCTTTATCTTCTATTACTCCTCGTGATTTGCCGGAACATATGAAAGATCACGGAGGATATAGTACCGCTGCTTTCGAAAGTGCATCAGGAAACCCTCAGTCCATTTCTACCGATCAACCAAATCTGAAAGAAGCACTCGCTTTATTTGAATCACAAAAAATAACAGACGCTCTCCATTCTTCAAAAAGTATACGTTCTGCTGCCAGATCTCTCGGTATCGACCATGCGAATTTAATTCGCAGAATGAAAAGGCTCGGAATTACCTATCCGTCGAAAGACAATTGACCCTATTGCCAGCTTTCTAAGAGTAAATAAACACCGGTAAAAATTAAAAGGGCATATAAGAATGCTTGAAAGATCCGCTGGTTAATTTTTATAAATAGCCTGTTTCCTATAAACAAACCAACTAGAACAAGGGGCAGAGCAGCAGCGCTTGACAACCAAATCGCTTTTGACGTGCCAACAAATAAAATTTGAATGAGCAAGCTTGCTGAGTAAATGAATAAATAAAAAGCAAGGGTGGTCGCTCGCAGCCGTTCTTTACCAGTGTCAATACCGGAAAAATACAACAATACGGGCGGTCCTGGCATGCCAATGCTGGTTGTAAGTATGCCTGAAAAGCCGCCTGCAGCCAAATCTCTTATTCTTGTTTGACGGATACGAAATTTTAATATTAATAAAACAGTGAAACTTAAAATAAGCAAACTGACACCTATCTTCAATTTATCTATATCCGCTAACAAAAAGATCACTATTCCTATCGGGAGACCAACAGCACTGCCAATGATAAATCTTTTCACCAATCCGCTATCTGTATCTTTTTTTATTTTTTGGATCAATACACAAGAAATAACGAGGGAGAGAATCAAATTAATTTGAATGGCTTCTCTCGGTTCAAATAAAATGAGCAAAAAAGGGGTCGCCATAATAGAAAAGCCAAATCCTGTACTCGTTTGCAAAATGGAAGCAACGAAAACGATAACAGCAAAAGAAAAAATCATTTCCAATCCACTCCTCCCTTACCGGAATAGTGTTCACTTTACCATAATTGGCCGTTGCACAACACATAAAAACCATGAATAGAGGCTAAACTCCTGCTATTCATGGTCTCTGTGCCTGACAAGCTATTTACCTTTTCATCATTGCTTCTATTTTATCGATCTTTTCTCGCCGCTCTTTGCGCGCCTCCATCGCCTGATCGATCGTCACAGCGATAAAGCGGCAGAATGAGTGCGGCCTTGACTGGGCAATCAGATCCAAGTCTTGGCTGATAACAGTACCAATCGTGACAAAGCCGCCACCTGTGGCGGTATCATTATGTAATACAATAAGCTCTTCCTCATTAGGAAACATAATGGAGCCAATTGGATAGGCAAAATCCACTACGTTGGAAAAGCTATTGCCCGCACCGAACGGCGGGTTTTGCTGGGTTAAAGATACTTTTGCTCCCGTATAACGATAAGCTACACGGTTCGATTCAGGCGAGACCTTCCATTCGGAATTTAAGAACTCCTTTAGTCCTTGATCGCTCAATAAATAGCCAGACAACCCCAGCGTTACTCTTAATTCCTGAAAAGAATCAAACGACGGAGTGAATTCCAGAGGAACTGATTTGCCAACTTGCTTAAGCGCTCCCGGCAACGGTTCATTAATCATCACTTCATCACCGGCTGCCAGTTTTCTCCCTTGAAACCCTCCTATCTTACTGGTTTCATAGGTAGATTTACTGCCAAACACTTCATCCACCTGAATGCCGCCTGATACACAGAGATAGCTTTTTACCCCTTTGACACATTCCTTAATAGTGAGAGTGTCCCCTTCCTTTACTTGGATCGTCTCCCAAAACGGAACGAGCTGCTGATTCAAATAAGCCTTCATCGGCGCCCCGGTTAAAGCAACAATCGTGTTTTTGCGAAATTCCATTTCCCCGCCGATCAACGTCATTTCCAATGCGGCAAACTTAATTGGATTGCCGACGAGAAGATTTCCAATGATAAATGAGTATTTATCAGCCGCTCCTGAAGGCGGAACACCTAGATGATAATTCCCTACCCGCCCCATGTCTTGTACAGTGGTCCATAAACCCGGGCTTTTAATTTTAATCATTTAAAAATCCCCCATTAATTCATAAATATACGTTTTCCCCTTTGCCATATATTCCATTGGAGAAAGATCAATATCTTTCATCTTGTATCGATAACGGCCGCTCTTTACTTCCTCTTCAATCGCAGTGTATTCAGATTCATTGACCGGTCTATATTTCCAAACATCCCCCGGTCTTGCTAAAAAAGAAGTATCCTTTAAATCTATTAGTCGGTTAGATAGGTCGACTACCGGAACAGCAGACATACCGATTAATTGGTAGCTGCCCGTCCCTTTCACAGGATAAATAACATTGAAGGCCCCGCCGATGGCTACACTTCTTTCTGGGGTATCCGTCCTCGGACTCTTATATTTGGGGGCCTGAATAATTTCATCCGGCTTGACCCCTAATGGGAAATGCCAGGCAGTCCCAGGCAGAAAACCGACCATTGTAATCAAATAAGGATCACTTGAATGCCTTTCAATAAAAGCTTCTTTTTCGGTAAAACCATTTAATTTCATAACATAATCAAAGTTTGAGAGATTCGGCTCCTGATGGCGGTTTCTAAAGCGGCGGGAATATTCTTTTGTGATGGGATCGTCATACCAGATCGGAATTTCCACCATCCGGACAGATAAATCAAGTGTAGTCGGATCACTTTTAGAGAAATCAATTTCTTTTAAATAATCAACGAGGTCTCTTGCAGAGATAACATCTGGATCATACCGTACTAAATAAGAGGCGTTGGATGAAACAATATCAATAATTCCAGGAATATTTCTTTTCCTCAATTCTTCCGTTACAGCAAGTGCTTTAAAATTACTTTCCACTCTCATATCGCGGGAAATTTCTGCATAAATGTATTCGTCTCCACAAAAGTGAAAACTTGTCTCGGGCAGGTTAAACAATCGGCTCCACCTCTTTATTCTTTCAACTTTTTCATCCGCCTGCTGATCGTAGCCGGGCTTACCCCGAGTACTTCCGATAATTTAGCAGCTGTCCGGTATTTCTGCATACCCCGGATAATTAATTGATTCTCTAGCTTCTCTACAGCTTCTTTCAATGGCATGATTTCAAAAACGAATGGCGGCTTTTCTCTCTTCTGCCCATCGCCGTAAAGTGATTTAATGACATTCTCTCGCTGAATCCATTCATCCTCACTTAACACAATTAATCTTTCAATAATATTTTGAAGCTCTCGGACATTTCCCGGCCAGTCGTATGTTTCCAGCACCTCAATTGCTTCGGGTGTAAAGCTCTTCTTAATTTCATACATTCGTTTGAATTGTTCCAGAAAAAAGATAGCAAGCGGAAAAATATCTTCCTTCCTTGCCCTTAATGGCGGAATTTCAAAAGGAATGACATTTAACCGGTAATATAAATCCTCTCTAAACTCGCCTGCTTCGACCATTTTCTGCAAGCTTTTATTAGTAGCGGCAATGACTCTTACGTCGACTGCTACCGTGCGGGTGCCCCCGACTCTCGTAATCTCTCTCTCTTGTAAAACCCGCAGCAGTTTTACCTGCATTGTTAATGGCAATTCACCAATTTCATCCAGAAAAATAGTGCCGTTATGGGCGATCTCAAAGAGACCAGCCTTTCCATTTCTATCCGCCCCGGTAAAGGCGCCTTTCTCGTATCCAAACAATTCACTTTCAATTAGCTGTTCTGGAATTGCCCCACAATTCACACGGATAAACGGTTGCTCCTTCCTGGTACTTGCTGAGTGGATCTTGTGAGCAAATACTTCCTTTCCGACACCAGATTCACCTTCAAGTAAAACAGTGGAATTCATCTGTGCCACCCGCTGCATTTCAGATAATAAGTTTTCAATTTTTTGGGATCGGTACACGAGTTTTTTTCCTTGCACGTTAATAGAGGCAAGCTTATCAGTTATATCTGCACCGACTGCTTTCTCAGAAAAGGAACGTTCGTCCCGGTTGTAAGAGATATCTCTTGACAGGATGACTACCTTTTCCAGCTTCCCCTCATGGTATACTGGAGTAGCCACAGACCATATCCTTCTCCCTCCAGTTGCCTCCTGAAGTGCCGTTACCTTTTTCTTTTGATTAATGCATAACTTGAACACATCCGGCTGAAAAATATTTTTCGCTGTAAACTCACTGATATACTTGCCGATAATTCTTTCCGGCTTGTCTACTTTCCAGAAATTGCTTAAAAAGAGACCAGCTACACGGATGATCTTTCCGTTCTCATCGATCACGAGAATTTGCTCTTGTGAAGAAGAATAGACCGCCTGGAGATCAGAGTATAAATTGCGGACAAAGTCCAGCTCCTGCACAGCCTCCTCAAATACTTCGCGCAAAAAAAACATATGTACAAGACCAGTTATTTTTCCATTAATCCTGAGCGGGTAGAAATTCCCGCTCATTTGTTTAAAATTAATTGAGCTATTTAAGCTGACAAGTGTTTCTCCGTTCATCACCCGATCGAGGTCTTTATCGACTGTTAGCAGTGTTTTATAATTTCGAAACAGTAAAAATGAGCTAGGCATTCCTAAGATCTTTTCTGCTGTTTCATTAATAAATTCGATCTCATAATGAATATTTGTTCTAATAATGCCCACTCCCGAGCCATGCAGCAGCTGATTTAATTGTATTAGCTCCAGCTCGTTAATTTTGCTTTTTGCCTCTCCGACGGCAATATAGCCAACTATTTCTCTGTTTAGATCCTCACCGATAATCATCGAAATATTATGGGAAAACTGAACAGGAGAAAGCTGAGGTACTTTCAATATATCGCTCTTATAGGAAATAGGAACGTGCAACTGCCCTGAATGTGCGACTTGTTCCATTACGTGCTGCATCGTACAGTAACCGACAAGCGTTCCTTCTCTTTTTACAAAAGCTGTGTCGGCCTTATTTTCTGTGAGCCGTTGAATAACAGTTTCTAATGTGCTTTCCGTATCGACCACTACACCAATTGGCTTGAGAATATCTTTCCAAATAATCAACGTACCCCTCCTGTCACAACAAAAAAGCACCTTTTATCCCTTATAGTATACTATCTATTTTAAATTTTCAGTTTATTATTTTGCTTTTTCGCTTCTTGATAGGCTTCTGGAGTATCGATATCTATGATAATCCCTTCATCTTCTACTGGCACTCGCTCTTTATAAGAGAAGCTCTCAAGCATTGATTTTGCCCCCTGGTCACCAGTCATTCTTGAAAACAACTCTTCATGAATCCTTCCCAAAAATACTGGATGCCCGGGAATACTTTGGTATACCGGGCGAACCATAAATGGCTCTGTATGTTCGTCGAGCATTTTTAAACCACTTTCATAAATAGCATGTATGGTCTGTTCTGATATAAATGGGAGATCGCCAAGGAAAATCATCACATTCACTTGTGACAGGGCAAGTTGTTGAAGCCCGGTCTTTAACGAGGTGCTTTGGCCTAATTGGTAATCCTTATTGACGACCCATTCGAACCTTTTGTCTTCAATATGAATCGTTTTTTGAACAGCGGCAGCTTCATGACCAATTACTGCCAAGACTTTAGTGAATTTTCCCTTTAGCACTCGGTCAATGACATGCTGTAAAATAGAGCGTTCTCCAAGCGGAAGCAACTGCTTTGCTTCGCCCATCCTTGAAGACATTCCAGCAGCTAAAATTACTGCGTATACATTTTCAGTCATGTTTCTCCCGCCTTTTTCTAGCAATCATTAAGATTTTGCGAACTGGTGGATGTATTCAGAATTTTGGAGGAACCCTCCTGTATGTCCGTTTTTAATGGCGACAATTTCCCCTAAAATACTAATTGCAATTTCTTCAGGAGTGGCGGCGCCAATGTCGAGACCGATCGGGCTGTACATCCTCTGAAGCTGGCTATTCTCAAACGAGCTACCTTCCTTTTCAATTGCCTCTAGCATGCGAATTCGCCGGGAACGAGGTCCAAGTACGCCTATATATGGAGATGCTGAGGGCAAGACAAATTTTAGCGTTTCTTGGTCTCTTTCAAGATGATGGTTCATTACTACAATATATGTTCGGCTATCAATATGAACCGTTTCTGCGAATCTCGTCGTGTCTGCAACAATTCGCCTTGTGCCAGGAAACCTTTCCTCGCTGTTATAAAAGGAACGCTGATCAATCACAATTGTATCAAATCCTAGTGAAACTCCGTATCGAGCCACAGGTATCGCATCATGCCCCGCTCCAAAAATCATCAGCTTTAATGGCGGGATATACACATCAACAAACACGTGGTCTTCCCTTTGATCTGCACTTTCAATTATAAGAGTTTCCGATTTCGGATTTGATTCACTTAACTTTCGGAGCGCTATATTACTTGCTTGCCAATCTAATCTCGAATCACCCAGTGTTCCAACCGGCTGACCCTCCTTCGGGATAAATAGGCGATGCACCTTTTCATTCTTGCCGCCTGGCAAAATCGTGGCCAGTATTCCTTCCTGCTCTTTTCTTATACAATCAAGCCAGGCACTAAGAACAGGCTGCTGACCAGATACTAGTTCAATGTGTATTTCTACCGTGCCCGGACAGCCGAGACCAAGACCCCAAACAACATCCTCATCCATGGCATATGTTTTTAATATGGGCCTACCTGTTTCTATTACCTTCTTTGCTGTTTCTGCAACATCTGCTTCCAAACATCCTCCCGAGATCATTCCTGTTATATTTTCCTGTTCATCAACCAGCATTTTCGCCCCTTCTCGACGATAAGCAGAGCCAAACACACGAACAACAGTAGCTAGCGCCGCTTTTCGTCCAGCTTTTCGAGCTTCATGAACCGCTTCCATCACTAATCTATTTTCCGACATCGCCTTCACCTCCGGATCGTGATCGTTCGAGATAATTTTTGAAATGACTCAGGATTTTGCGCTTCTGAGAAGACATCAATATAAGGAAGCGCCGCTTTCATTCCTCTTGCTTCCGGTTGATATCCAGTAATATTTAACAGCGGATTCAGCCAAATAACAGCGGAAGTCCTTTGCTTCATCTCCTTCATTGCCCAAGGCAAGTTGACAATATTACCTGAATCAAGCCCGTCGCTTACAACCATAATGACCGTTTCCTTCCGCAGCATCTGAGAACCATATTGTTGCACAAATGAACAAAGCGATTCGCCAATGCGCGTTCCTCCTCCCCACTCATTTTCAAATACAGTTAGCACCGGCAGTTGTCCGCCTCTGCCTTTTTTTAATTGCGATGTGACTCTTTTCAGCTCTGTTGAAAAGAGAAACACTTCCACATGACGGGTACACTCCGTCATCGCGTATGCAAACTGCAAAAACTGATCGGTATAAGCTGCCATGGAACGGCTCCCATCGCACAACAGGACAAATTTAGCTTTTACTTTTTTACGGCCCTTCCAAACAGGGGCAGCTGGAACCCCCCCTGTTTGCAAGCTGTTTCGTAATGTTCTCCGTTCATCAAACTTTCGACCTTTCTTCATTGCCGCGAATCGCCGCGACTGCTTAATCTGTATCCGGCGAACAAACCTTTGTGCCGCTTTCTCCATGTGATAAAGCTGGCTTGATGAAATGGGTACTTTCCGCTCCCGAGGGCGCTTATTGATCGCATGAGCGGCAAACCATCTGAATGCCTTTCTGTACTCTTTCTCCGCTTTTTCTGATTCATCCTTCCCATTTGCAACAGCGCTTTCCACTGAATGATTCTCCTTTGCGTCTGTGTCACCCATTTCCGCTGCTTTCTCTGAACGTTCTTCTACTTGTTCCCGTGCCGTGCCCGCATTCAGCCTTCCATCTACTTGCTTGTCGGTAGACAAAAAGGGAACAAGGGACTGATTGCTGAAGTGATTCGCAAAAAATAAGGGAAAGGCCCGGTCAAAAACAAACTGCTCTTCCCGGCTTGAACAAAGAACAATTTTTAGCGCTAACCTGAATTGCTCATGTTCACCGATATCAATAGCTTCCAATGCCCTCAGACTGTCTTCCGTTTCCTTTAATCCAATTAAGAAGTCTTGCGACCGCAAATAACGGCAAAAGGATAATACATGCTCCGAAAGGTTGCTCATTTCATACATCTGCTCCTTATTTGAACGGTTTAAAATTGTGAGCGCAAAAGAACTCCGTTTTCTACTGCCTCATGAACCATTTCCCAATCTTCCCGGTCCTTCACAAAACAGCCGAGCGTTTCTTGAACCGTTTCCTCGTTCAGTTCGCTGCGATGAAGCAGCATAAGCGCTTCCGCCCAATCAAGGCTTTCTGCGACACCGGGTACTTTCTGCAATGGCATTTGCCGAATCTTTTTCATCATATGAGCGATCTGGCGAGCGAGCTGTTTATTAATGGCAGGCAGCCTGGCCTGGAGAATGGCTGCTTCTTTCTCAAAATCAGGGTAATCTATCCATTGATACAAGCATCTTCTCCTTAAAGCATCACTCAGCTCTCGTGTTCGGTTCGATGTCAGAATGACATACGGGCGGTGTTTGGCCTGGATCGTGCCAATCTCCGGAATAGTAATCTGAAATTCTGCCAAGGCTTCTAAAAGAAAAGCTTCAAACTCTTCATCTGCTCGATCTACTTCATCGATTAACAGGACCGGAGATGCCTTTTCTTCTGTCAAAGCCTGGAGCAATGGGCGAGCTAATAAAAAAGAATCGCTAAAAATAGCTGCTTCCTTTTCGGCCAATCCAACCCCACTGTTCTCCAACATGCGGATATGAAGCATTTGCTTTGCATAGTTCCATTCATATAATGCATTGGCAACATCGAGACCTTCATAACACTGCAGGCGGATTAGCCGTGTATTCAATGATTGGGCCAGTACTTTCGCCATTTCCGTTTTTCCAACTCCAGCCGGTCCTTCGATGAGCAATGGCTTTTGCAGTACCTGTGCAAGATGCAAAGCGGCTGCTACCGGTTGATCTGTTACATAGCCGTTTTGAAGAAAAATACTTTCTATCGATTGCCTGCTGCTATTGATGATAATCCCCCCTGTCTGTCCTTTATGGCAGGAATAGAAAGAAAATACAGGGGCCTGTTCACTGGAGAACCGGTCCCTGTTTTTTCATCTATTCAAATAATTATAAAAGGATAGAGCTTAATGCCCGTTCCGTATAAACCTTGCATAAGTTTTCCCGATACTCGGCAGAAGCAAATAAGTCACTTCCCATTTCCCCTTCTTCAGCAGCAAGCCTAGCTGCTTCCCGAATCATTTTTTCCGACGGTTTTTGCCCTAATAATGTCTGTTCAACGGATGCTGCTCGAAAAGCTACATCACCGACGCCGGTAATGCTTACACGGATATAATCAATTGCTCCATTCTTATCTGTTCCTGCTACGGCCGCTACCCCTACTACTGGATAGCCGGAGGCCGGATGAAAATATTTCAGGTAAACAGATTTCGTATGAGATGGCGGAATTGCGAATGAAACACCCGTGACAAGGCTGTTCTCTGGTAGCATCGTAATAAGCGGTCCGATGACAAAACTGTCAATGCCCATCCTTTCCTCTCCGTCTTCTCCCTGGATAATCATTTCTGCCTCTAAGGCAAAAGCAGCAGCAGGCAAATCGGCAGCCGGATCAGCGTGGGCAAGGTTGCCGCCAATGGTACCCCGATTGCGTATTTGCAAATCGCCGATTTGGCTGACTGTATCCGCCAGAACTGGAACATGCTCTTTAATGAGCGGGTGCTTCGAAGCAGCATGGTGAGTCACCAAAGCCCCGACAACAATCCGATCCCCTTCTTTTCTCACTTCTTTCAACTGATCGATCCGGCTAATATCAATTAGAATGCCCGGTTCAGTCAGCCTGAATTTCATGAGCGGCAGCAGGCTGTGCCCGCCGGCAATGATTTTGCCTTCTCCGTTGCTTTCTTGCATCAGCTTAATAGCCTGGTCAACTGTTTCAGCATGAACATAATCAAATTTAACAGGTATCAATCAGTTTCCCTCCCCTTTTTGAATCGCCCGCCACACTTTTTCCGGAGTAAGCGGCATGTCAATATCTTTCACTCCATATGGCTTCAGCGCGTCCATAACCGCATTCATTACTGCCGGAATAGAGGCAGTCGTTCCTGTCTCCCCTACTCCTTTGGCGCCGAGCGGATTCACCGGTGACGGTGTTTCTGTAAATGAAGATTCAATGTGAGGGAAGAAACGGGCTTTTGGCAATGTGTAATCCATCAATGTGCCCGATAAGAGCTGCCCTTCTTTGCTGTAAATAGCCCCTTCCCAGAGAGCCTGACCGACCCCTTGGGCAATGCCGCCATGGACTTGTCCTTCCGCTGTGAGCGGATTAATCACACGCCCGACGTCATCTACACAAATATAGCGCTTCAATTGGATTTCTCCTGTAGCCTTATCCACTTCCACGACCACAATATGTGTGCCGAAAGGATAGACAAAGTTCTCAGGGTCAAAGAACGATTGTGCTTCAAGAGACGGCTCCATGCCTTCTGGCAAGTTCCACGCCATATTGGCTGACTTTGCAACCTCCTGAAATGTACGCTGCTGCCCCGGCACTCCTTTTACTTGAAAAACACCGTTTTCAAAAGCAATGTCTTCCACTGCTGCTTCCAGTTCATGAGCAGCAATCTTCTTTGCTTTTTCAACGACGCGATCGGCGGCAATCGCCACTGCTGCTCCTCCGACGGCAGTAGAACGGGAACCATATGTGCCCCAGCTCATGGAAATGGCTCTCGTATCACTGAATATCAGCTCAATATCCTCCATCGGAACTCCGAGCTTATCAGCCACAATTTGGCCGAAAGTCGTGGCATGTCCCTGTCCATGCGGGGAAGTGCCTGAATAAACAGTTACCTTGCCCGAAGGATGCACGCGCACTGTAGAATTTTCCCACACACCGCCCTGGAAGCCGATGGCTCCGGCTACTTTGGACGGGCCAAACCCGCATAACTCTACATAAGTAGAGAACCCAATGCCGATTAATTTGCCTTGTTTACGAAGCTCCTCCTGTTCCTGGCGCAGCTGCTGATAGTTCACTATCTCGAGGGCTTTCTGGAGTGGTTTCTCATAATCTCCGCTATCATAGATGAGTCCCTGAGCGTTCGTGTAAGGGAAGGCCTCTTTACGGACAAAGTTCTTTCTTCGCAGTTCAACAGGGTCCATCCCGATTTCACGTGCATACAAATCAATAATCCTCTCAATTTGATACGTTGCCTCTGGTTTTCCCGCTCCTCTGTATGCGTCCGTCGGCGTTGTGTTCGTGTATACACCAAACGTTTCACAGGAAGCATGGGGAATATCATAAGCACCTGTGATCATTAAACCAAAGTCAATCGTTGACACTCCAGGACCCATGGTGGATAAATACGCGCCTAAATTAGCTGTGTTTCTCACACGAATAGCCGTCAGCGTGCCATCACGTTTTCCTGCTAGCTCAACATCAATGATTTCATCACGGCCGGCGTTGGAAGCCGTAAAGTGCTCGCTCCGCTGCTCAATCCACTTAATCGGCCGGCCCAGATCGCGGGCGGCATAACCAATTAAGGCTTCATCCGGATAGACGCCAATTTTGCCACCGAAGCCTCCTCCCATATCAGGGGCAATGACTCTAAGCTTCGCTTCGGAAATGCCGAGCACTCCTGATAAGACCATACGGTGAATGTGAGGGTTCTGGGATGTACACCATAAGGTCAGCTCCTCACTGCCCGGATCATATTGCCCAATGGCCGCTCTCGTTTCGATTGGACTTGGAAATACACGCTGAACATAGAAGCTTTCGCGTACCACAACTTCTGCATTCTCAATCACCTCTTCTGGTACTTCTCCAGCTTTCCAGTGCAGAGCAATATTGTTTTCAATGTCACTATGAACGAGCGGCGCGCCTTCCTGCATGGCTTCTTTTTGACGAACGGCAGCTGGCAGCACTTCATATTCCACATCGATTAAGTCAAGAGCATCCCGCAGAGCATAGCGGTCATCAGCGATAATTAAGGCTACTCCATCTCCAACATAGCGTACATAATCAATAGCAAGTGGATATTGCGGCGCTTCCTTCAAATTACAATCAGGCACTAGCCAGGAGGAAGGGATTGGCCCGATTTTCCCCTCCAAGTCTTTCCCTGTATATACAGCAACCACTTGAGGAGAACTCAGCGCTTCCTCTACATTGATTTTTTTTATTTTTGCATGAGCATGTGGGCTTCGCAAAATCGCTGCATGCAGCATGCCCGGCAATTGAATATCATCGGAAAAACGGCCATTTCCTGTTAACAAGCGCGGATCTTCTTTTCTCTTTAAAGGAGTGCCAACTACATTAGCCATTATGGGTCCCCTCCCCTACTAATTGACTAGCAATGACTGTCTGATCATTTTTAGCGGCCGCTTCCGCCATGATCTTGGCGGCCTTTTGCACAGCACTTACGATAAACTGATAGCCAGTGCAGCGGCAGATCACACCTTCCATTCCTTCACGAATTTCTTCTTCTGTTGGATTTGGATTTTCTTTCAGCAGGCCGATCATAGCCATCATGACACCTGGTGTACAATAACCGCATTGCAGTCCGTGCTCTTCCCAAAAGCTTTGCTGCATTGGATGCAGATTACTGACCGTTCCCAAGCCCTCAACCGTTGTCACTTCCGCGCCGTCTGCCTGTACAGCCAGCATCGTACATGACTTTACTGCATCGCCATTGACCGTAATCGTGCAAGCCCCGCATTGGCTCGTATCACAGCCAATGTGTGTGCCTGTCAAGCCAAGATCATCACGAAGATAATGAACGAGTAATTTGCGCGGTTCTACTTCCGCACTTTTCTCCTGCCCGTTAACAAGAACTGTCACTTTCCGATTTTCAATTGCCATGTTTGCACCCCCTGCATAATATCAAGATTAAAGCTTGGCTATTTCCTTTGTTTCTTTTTCAATGTCTTTGAAAAATTGTCCCAATATCACCTTTGCTACTCCGCCCATCACGCGTTGTCCCATAGAAGCAAGGATGCCGGTCACTTTCACTTCTGCCTGACAAGTAAGTGTTGTTCCCTCAGTAGATTCCTCCAATTTCATTTGGGCATCGGCATCTATCTCCCCCGGCTTGCCTTTTCCATCAAGAAGCAGGCGGTAAGATTCTGGCTCATGAATATCCACCTGGCGAACAACCCCTGTAAACATTCCTTTAATTGGCCCAATGTTCATGCCAAGTTCGGCATCAAACACATTATCTTCCACTTCCTTGAATGATTGACAGCCTGGAAGCGCCCTTTGCAATGCCTCCTTATTTTGGAGTGTTTTCCATAGAAGTTCTCTCGAAACGCCTTTAAAAGTATATGAATGTTCAATATTCAACTGTGCATTCCCCTCTCTTTTTTAATATTCAGTTAATTGGTTACCTGATGATGTTTTTAATAGGAGCGATTTCTACGCCGCCCGCTTTTAAAGCAGTGACAATGGCTTTTGCCAAGACTGGGGCTCCCGGTGTATCTCCATGAATACAAATGGTTTCCGCCTGAATCGACACGTCTTTACCATCGTAAGTAACGACTCTCTCTCCTTTCACCATCCGGACAACACGGTTCGCCATCGCTTCATAATCGGTAATTTCCGCTCCTCTTCTTGTAAGGACGATAGAGCCGCTTTCCGTATGCTCGCGATCTGAATAAGCTTCCTTGGCTACCGGTACGCCCATCTTCAGTGCTTCTTCATATACTTCCGATTGATTGAAGGCAAAAATAATCATCTCTTGATCTGCTTCATGGATAGCTTCAAGAATGGCACGGGCTAAGGGTTTGTCTTCCATGGCTTTCATGAAAAGTGCACCATGTGGTTTGCAATGCTGAACTTTCACACCTGATGCCCGGCAAAACTCCCGCAAGGCCCCTAATTGGTACGTCACGTAATCTTTTACCTCGTCGGCTGTGCAAGTCATGTATCGGCGGCCAAAACCCAACAGGTCTGGAAATGCAGGATGCGCTCCAATGCCTACGTCATACTTTTTGGCAAGCTCTACCGTCTTTCGCATAACGTGAGGGTCCCCGCCATGAAAACCGCAAGCAATATTGGCGGAGGTAATATACTGCATCATTTCTTCATCATTTCCCAGCTCATATAGCCCGAAGCTCTCTCCCATATCACAGTTCAAGTCGACCTTATGCATCCTGTTCACCTCTCAAGACAAAATCTCTTTTTTCTCTAAAAACTGTGTTGTGTAATCTCCACTCTCAAATTGCTCATTTTCCATAATGGAAGCCAAGAGAGCAAGGTTCGTTTTTAACCCGTGGATTTCTACTTGCGCCAATGCTTGTCTCATCTTCTCAATTGCTTCTACACGGTTTGCTCCGTGGACGATCAATTTGCCGATCATAGGATCATAAAATGGGGAAACAATACTTCCTTCTACGATGCTAAAGTCCAGTCTTATGTCTTTGTCAGGCAGCTTCAGCTGTTCAATTGTCCCTGGAGACGGAAAAAATGTTTTCGGGTCCTCCGCATAAAGCCGGCACTCAATAGCATGGCCCGCTTTGTTAATTTGTTCCTGCTGAAGAGGAAGCTCCTGCCCGGCCGCTATTCTCAGCTGCCATTCAACTAAATCAATGCCGGTGATTTCTTCCGTTACCGGATGCTCTACCTGTAGCCGTGTGTTCATTTCCAGGAAGTAAAAGTTCCTATCGCTGTCAAAGATGAATTCCATCGTGCCGACATTTGTATAGCCAATTTCCTTTACTCCACGTACAGCGGCCTCCAACAACTGATTTCTAAGGGAAGCATCCAAAAATGGGGAGGGGCTTTCTTCAACTACTTTTTGATTTCTGCGCTGAACAGAACATTCTCTCTCATACAAATGGACAACATTTCCGTGACGGTCGGCTGCTATTTGCACCTCAATATGCCGCGGATCGGCAATCCACTTTTCAAGAAAGACCGTTCCATCGTTAAAGAACGATTCAGCTTTTTGTATGGTCGAATGAAAGGCTTTCTCCAGCTCCTCTTGATTGTGGGCAAGCTGCATGCCGATTCCGCCTCCGCCGGCGCTCGCCTTGAGCATGAGTGGGTAGCCCAAGTTATCCGCAATGGCTAAGGCTTCTTCTAAAGATTCGATTTTTCCGGATGATCCAGGAACAACCGGAACTCCTGCTTTTTGCATATGTGCTCTTGCTTCCACTTTCGATCCCATCGTCTCCATTACGTCAGCTTCAGGGCCGATGAATACGATATTCTCCTCTTTACAACGTTTAGCAAATAGCGGATTTTCCGATAAAAACCCATAACCAGGATGGATCGCATCGGCTGTTGTTTGTTTAGCCGCCTGGATGACTTTCTCTATATCTAGATAGCTTTTCTTAGCCTGAGCCGGTCCAATGCAAACCGCTTCCGATGCTTCACTGACAAATGGTGCCTGAGCATCCGCTTCTGAATAGACAGCAACCGTTTGGATGCCAAGTTGGCGGCATGTCCGAATGACTCTCCTGGCAATTTCTCCTCTATTGGCGATAAGTACTTTATTAAAATATGACATATGATTCCTCCGCTAAAGTTCCGGCTTCGTTATTGGACTGCGATGATAGCAATCTCTTGTCCTGCATCTAAAATATCTTCCTCATTTGCAAGGAAGCTTTCGAGTACACCGTCGGCTTCCGCTTTGATCTCGTAGTAATTTTTCATAACTTCTACTAAACCGAGTACATCTCCAGTCTTCACGGCAGCCCCTTCTTTGACAAATGCTTCCTTGTCGGGTGCCGGTCTGCGATAGAACACTCCAGGAATAGGTGAGAGAACTTTACTTTTTGTGCCAGGCATTGTCATTCCTCCTATAACAGTTGTAATTGCTGTTTTATTTTTGCCACTTTGTCTGTGTATTCTTTTCTCGCCCGCAAGGCTTCCTCAATGTCGACAGCGACAAAGCGCACTTTTTCATTTGTTTTGATTTGGGCCATTTTGTTTAAATCGGCGCTGATAATGGTACAAATTGTCGCGTAGCCTCCGCCTGTTACCGCGTCATTTAATAGAGCAATCGGCTCCACTCCGTCCGGTACTTGGATGGATCCGATCGGATAACCGAGATCCACCACATTGGAAGGATTGCTGCCAGCTCCAAACGGCTGCTCTCGCTCTACAAAGTTCAATCGTTCCCCTTTAAAACGGTAACCGACTCGGTTCGCTTCTGTTGTAACCGTCCAATCAAGTGAGAAGAACCGTTCCTTGCTTTCCTCGGTCAGGCGATAACTGCATAAGCCGACGACTACTCGGATTTCATTTGTTTTTGAAAAGACCGGGATTAGTTCATCTTGTATACGCGTCCCTACCTTCACTTGATGATCGATATCCTTGCCAATCTTCAATTCATCGCCGGCCCGAAGCGGACGTCCCTCCAAACCGCCAATTCCGCATAGAGTATAAGTAGAACGGGAATCCATGACGAACGGCACATCAATGCCGCCTGCTACCGCTAAATAAACGCGGGCTCCCTGCTTAACAAAGTCAAAGGAAAGCTCATCTCCCGCCTTTACAGCTAGCGTTTCCCACATGGGGACAGGCTGTCCATTCACTTTTGGCGGAATTTCACCGCCTGTCAATGCAATAACGGCCTCTTGTTGAAATTGAAGAACAGGTCCCATATACGTGATTTCAAGAGCCGCTGCATTTTCATTGTTGCCTACAAGTACATTAGCTGCAGTGAACGAGTATTTATCCATAGCACCGGATGGCGGCATGCCGACCTCGTAATAGCCAATTCTGCCGTAATCCTGAACAGTTGTTTGTAAACCGGGCTGAATCACTTTAATCATGCGTACAACCCCCCTAAAATCTCATCTGAAAATGCTTTTGGGTTTTCCAGCACTTGTTGAGGCTTGAATGTGATTTCTCTCGTTAAGTAGCGGAATGTACCGTCCTCTACTTGCTTTTCAATTGATTGGAATTCCTCCATTGTGATGCTGCGATACCTAAAAATGTCTCCCTGTCTCGGAAACGTCATGGAATCTTTGAAATCATACAACCGCTGTTCCTTCTGGTAGATCGGGGCTGCCGCAATGCCGAACAATTGATAGCCACCTGCCCCCTGCACCGGATAAATAACGGCAAAGGCGCCGCCAAATCCAAAGGCTCTCTCAGGTGTATAAGTACGCGGCCGAACATATTTTGGCACCTCAATCTGCTGCTCACGCGGCACCATTTGATAACACCATGGCAAGCCGGGCACAAATCCGATCATTGATACGAGATAAGGGTAATCTGTAATGGCTTTAATTAACTCTTCTTTGGAATGAAAGCCATTAATCCGCGCTGCGTACTCTAGGTCAGTCGAAGATGGATCTTGATGACGGTCTCTAAAGCGCATCAATGCTTCATTGGTCCAAGGATCATCAAATAAAATGGGCACATCTACCACTCTTGAAGAAATATTAAAATCATCGACCGACACAGAGTGTTCAAGTTCTTTCAATTTTGAAATCAATTGATTAGGGTGAATCTCTTCCGGTTTAAATCGGATCATATACGAAGCATTAGAAGGACAAATGTCCAGTATCCCTTGTAATTTTTCTTCTTTCAGTTGCTTTGTAATAGCCATCGCCTGAAAGTTTACTTCTAGACTCATAGATTCAGATAATTCCACAAAAATAAACTCATCACCGCCATACTCGTAACGGGTCAATTCGCTTCACCTCACTCACTTAATTTCCTACTCTTCCATACATATTAGTAAATGCAACATTCATACCAGCTTTTTAAAAACGGAATATTCTAATTTTTTAAACGTTTATAAGGTTGTTTAACTTCTTAAAAAGAAAAAATCTTTCATTTATGAAAAGAAAGATTTCATAAATGAAAGATTATGTAGAAGAAATTACATTCTAGCTCTTTCCACAAGAAGAAAAAAACCTCCCCATATAATGATTGAATAAGCACGACCAACAGCCTGAAAGCCTGCAGAGCTTTCTTCTGCAGGCTTTCAATAGGATGTGAAGTTTTATATTTAAGCGTAGTTGCGTTCCGAAGCATACGATAACGCATCAACTAGAGAGTAAAAACATAACTCGATATTCTTTTTATCCCCTTTGTCTTCCCTCACTACACAAAAATGCTCGTTTACCTTCTCAATTGCCATTTGCTTATTGAGTTTTCTTTCCATTCTCCCACTCCTTTTATTACATTATGCTTCCTGGGGTACAGCAAGACCAAGCCCTTCTGCTACACGTGTACCATATTCCGGATCAGCTTTATAGAAATGACGGATCTGGCGAAGTTTAATTTCTTCACTTTCTACTGGCCTCATGGCATCGACAATATTTGCTACAAGGCGTGCGCGCTCTTCTTCACTCATCAAGCGGTAGAGGTCGCCTGCCTGTGTGTAATGGTCGTCATGATTATAATTATGAGTACCTGCCTGGCCTGTTACCTCAAATGGTGTAACATTAGCTTCCGGCGCCTCTTTCGGACCGCCAAAGCTATTTGGCTCATAATAGACGGATTTGCCGCCGTTGCCGTCAAAACGCATTTGGCCATCACGTTGATAATTGTGAACCGGACATTTCGGTGCATTAATCGGCAGTGCATTATGGTTAACACCTACGCGGTAACGGTGAGCATCCGCATACGCAAACAAGCGGCCTTGAAGCATCTTATCAGGAGAGGCTTCAATTCCAGGAACAAATGTGCCCGGGGAGAAAGTGGCCTGCTCTACTTCAGCAAAGTAATTTTCTGGATTGCGATTCAGTACCATCTTTCCGACTTCAATTAATGGATAGTCTTTTTGCGACCAAACTTTTGTCACATCAAACGGATCCCATTTGTATGTGTTGGCATCTTCCATTGGCATAATCTGTACGTAAAGCGTCCAAGAAGGATAGTTTCCTTGCTCAATCGCATTGAACAAATCCTCTGTATGATAATCAGGGTTTTCTCCTGCTAATTTTGCAGCTAGCCCGACATCTAAATTTTTAACACCTTGGTCTGTTTTAAAATGGTATTTCACCCAAACGGCTTCCCCTTTATCATTCACCCATTTAAATGTATGACTTCCGAAGCCATGCATATGGCGAAGGGTTGCCGGAATACCGCGATCCGACATTAAAATCGTTACTTGATGAAGCGACTCCGGAGATAATGACCAGAAATCCCACACAGCTGTTGGATTTTTTAAGTGTGTTTGCGGATCACGTTTTTGTGTATGAATAAAATCCGGGAATTTAATAGCGTCACGAATAAAGAAAACAGGCGTGTTATTTCCTACCAAGTCATAGTTCCCTTCATCTGTGTAAAACTTCACAGCAAACCCACGTGGATCACGAACTGTATCTGCTGAACCCAGTTCGCCTGCTACAGTTGAGAATCGAATAAACAATGGAGTGCGCTTTCCAGCCTCAGACAAAAAGTCTGCTTTCGTATAATTGGCAATCTCACTGTTTGTCACTTCAAAATAGCCGTGTGCACCAGCTCCTTTTGCATGAACGACCCGTTCCGGTACGCGTTCACGGTTGAAATGTGCCAATTTCTCAAGTAAATGAACATCTTGTATTAATGTCGGTCCGCGTTGTCCGGCTGTCTGTGAATTTTGATTATCGCCTACCGGGGCTCCCCAGCTTGTTGTTAGTCGATTATTTGTCATCCTTGTCACCTCATCATTATTTTGTTAGTAACTTAATGATAACACTTCTCAAAGAAAAATCAATACTAAATTATAATTATTTTAAATAAGAAATTGTTATTTATTATTTTTGTCATAAATAGTCAACCCTCAATATAAATTAAGACTATCGTGCAAGAAGAATCATTAGGAGGACGCAGAATGAAGCGATTAATAATCTATTAGTCTCTAAGTATATGAGTTGACTTTCATCTATTAAATATGGATGATGAGAATGTAAGTGATTTTTTCAAACAATATGAATTTTCAATTTTTAAAGGGGGAGTCGCAATGATTTATGCAAATCCAGGCCAGGAAGGGTCAAAAGTAACCTTTAAGAAACGATATGAAAATTTTATTAATGGAGAATGGCAGGCGCCTGTAGGCGGCCAGTACTTTGAAAATATTTCACCGGTGACGGGGGAAGTATTTTGCGAGGTAGCTCGCTCGCAGGCAGAAGATATTGAACTTGCCTTAGATGCAGCTCATGCGGCTAAAGATGCTTGGGGGCGGACATCCGTGGCCGAACGAGCGAATATTTTAAATAAAATTGCCGACCGCCTGGAAGAAAACCTTGAAAAGCTGGCGGTAGCCGAAACATGGGACAATGGAAAGGCCGTAAGGGAAACGTTGAATGCCGATTTACCGCTGGCGATTGACCATTTCCGCTATTTTGCCGGTGCGATCCGTGCACAGGAAGGATCGCTTAGCCAGATTGATGATGACACGGTTGCGTATCATTTCCATGAGCCGCTCGGTGTCGTCGGCCAAATTATCCCTTGGAACTTCCCGCTTCTTATGGGCGTGTGGAAGCTCGCTCCCGCCCTTGCGGCCGGCAACTGTGTCGTGCTAAAACCGGCAGAACAGACGCCAGCTTCTATTTTAGTCTTTATGGAACTGATCCAGGACCTGCTTCCTCCAGGAGTCGTAAACATTGTGAATGGCTTTGGGCTCGAAGCCGGCAAGCCGCTCGCCTCTAATAAACGCATTGCCAAAATTGCTTTTACAGGCGAGACGACAACGGGCCGCCTGATTATGCAGTATGCTTCGCAAAATTTGATTCCTGTCACCCTGGAACTTGGAGGCAAGTCACCGAACATTTTCTTTGACGACGTCATGGAAAAAGATGATGCTTTCCTAAATAAAGCGATCGAAGGCTTTGTGCTTTTTGCCTTAAACCAAGGGGAAGTTTGTACATGCCCTTCCCGTGCATTGATTCATGAAAGTATTTACGATCAATTTATGGAGCGCGCGATTGAACGTGTCAAGCAAATCAAGACGGGCAATCCGCTTGATACCGATACGATGATGGGGGCCCAGGCTTCCAGTGAGCAAATGGAGAAAATCCTTTCTTATATTGATATCGGCAACCAGGAAGGAGCAGAATGCCTGGTGGGCGGCGGCAAAAATACGGTCGCAGGCTTTGAAAATGGGTATTATGTAAAACCAACCGTCTTTAAAGGAGCGAACAACATGAGAATTTTCCAGGAAGAAATTTTTGGACCGGTCGTTTCTGTGACCACCTTTAAAGATGAAAAAGAAGCACTGGAGATCGCCAATGATACGCTGTATGGGCTGGGCGCCGGTGTCTGGTCTCGCCATGTGAACCGGGCCTATCGCTTCGGCCGCAGCATTCAGGCAGGGCGTGTCTGGACAAACTGTTATCATCAGTATCCGGCCCATGCGGCATTCGGCGGCTACAAAATGTCGGGCGTTGGCCGTGAGAACCATTTGATGATGTTGTCTCATTACCAGCAAACGAAAAACCTGCTCGTCAGCTACAGCGAGGATGCCCTTGGATTCTTCTAATACTTACAAGCACAGCATCTTCTGCACTAGCGGAAAGGAGCGTATTTAAATGGTTGAACGTGTAACAGCCACCCCTGCTGCCCTTGAATTAATTGACAAGCTGAAGCAAAAATACGGTCCCCTTATGTTTCACCAATCGGGAGGCTGCTGTGATGGCAGCTCCCCAATGTGTTATCCGGAGGGTGAATTCTTAACAGGCGATAGTGACGTACTGCTTGGTAAAATTGGCGGCTCCTCTTTTTATATTAGTGAAGCCCAATATGAATACTGGAAACATACACAGCTGATCATTGATGTCGTTGACGGACGTGGTGGGATGTTTTCCCTCGAAGGTCCTGAAGGCAAGCGATTTTTAACGAGGTCGCGTGTCTTCACACCGGAAGAGCGTCAGGAATTAAATATTTAAACACAAGAGACCGGCCTTCAGCCGGTCTTTCTATTTCAGATGGCAATATATCCATCTGAAACGTATGTACAAGTGGAAAAATAAACCTTACAATAATAAAAGAAAGAAAATTCGAAATTTATCTTAGGAAATGACACAAAATAATAGAAGAGTGAGGTCCTGCAAATGAGTCAACCAGAACAGCTAATACCAGCTGAAGAAGTCAGTAAAGAAATCGAATTTCCGCTTTCATTTGATGAGTGGGAGCAAAAAGCGGCGAGTCTCATGCAGGCTGGTGGATACGGCTATGCCAGCTCGGGTGCTGGAAAAGGAGAAACAGCTAAAAGGAACGAAGAAGCCTTTGGCAAATGGGCAATTGTTCCGAGAATGTTAAGCGATGTGTCTAATGCCGACATGAGCGTGTCATTATTTGGCCGCACATATAAGCGGCCGTTTCTGCTGGCACCGATCGGCATGCAAAAGCTTGCTCATCCCGAGGGAGAATTGGCCTCTGTTAGAGCCGCCGCCGCTTTAGGAATTCCTTTCGTATTAAGTACAGTAGCAAGCCATTCTATTGAACAAGTAGCAGCGGCCGCCCCAACGGGCTCTAAATGGTTTCAGCTTTATTGGTCTAACAACGAAGATGTTTCTTTCAGCATGGCGGAAAGAGCGGAGAATGCAGGTTATGAAGCCATTGTCGTGACAGTGGATACAATTCGAACAGGCTTCCGTGAAACCGATATTCGCAATCAATTTTCCCCGCTCGCTAAAGGCTTTGGGAAAGCGAATTACGAAAGTGATCCTGCCTTTATGAATGCCTTAAAGAGCCATGATGAGGAAGCAATCGTTACGTCTATGCTGGAAAACATGCAAACGTTATCTCTTCATTGGAACCATATCGCCAAGCTGAAAGAAAGAACCAACTTGCCTGTTTTGTTAAAAGGTATTTTACACCCTGAAGATGCAAAAAGGGCATTAGAATATGGGGTAGACGGCCTAGTCGTTTCCAATCATGGAGGACGACAGCTCGACGGAACGATCGCTTCTATTGATGCTCTCCCTGCTATTGCGGAGGCTGTCCAAAAAAGGGTGCCTGTTTTATTTGATAGCGGCATCCGGCGGGGCACTGACGTGATTAAAGCTCTTGCACTAGGTGCGGATGCGGTTTTAATTGGACGACCATTCCTTTATGGCCTGGCGGCTCATGGACAACAGGGAATAGAAAAGGTTATTGAGAACTTCACCCGTGAAACGGAAATCTCCCTTTCACTCTGTGGTATAGCTAATTTATCTCAGCTTGGCATGCTTAAAATGGTAAGAGATTCGTTCGGCCAATTCTAAAGCAGCGTTGAAGGATTTGATAAAGCGACGACAAGAACTGATTTAATGCCTGCTTGATAGGTTATTAAATCAGTTCTTTTTATTCAGAAGCAGCCGAATGTAGCTTCTTTATGTCAAGCATTTGCGTTCACTGCTGGCTTTCAGTACTCTTTTATATAAGTTATATAATTTTTACTTGTCACAACTGAAAGGAAGGATGATATGACCGGGCAAGCATACATACGGACAAAAGCGGATAAAATCTGGACAAAAGACTTTATTCTTATTTGTTTGGCAAATTTCTTCATTTTTCTCGGATTTCAAATGACATTGCCGACCGTACCTCTTTTTGTTGAACATCTGGGGGGCAGCGAGCAGTCCATCGGTATTATTACAGGGATCTTCACTTTTTCTGCTCTTTTGCTCCGGCCTTATGTAGGCCATGCGTTAGAAAAGAGAGGACGTCAGCTCATTTATATGCTCGGGCTCGCTATTTTTGTCTTTTCAGTTGGTTCTTTCGGTTTTGCTGTCAGTATTGCCTTTCTGCTTGCCTTGCGCATTATTCAGGGAATCGGCTGGAGCTTTTCAACAACAGCCACCGGCACAATTGCGACTGACTTAATCCCTCCTAAACGACGCGGTGAGGGGATGGGCTATTTCGGGCTTTCCGGTAACCTTGCTATGGCGATCGGCCCCGCCTTGGGATTAACTCTGGCTAGCTCAATCTCCTTTGCAAAGTTGTTTATGATTTGTGCCGGTCTGGGTGTGGTTGCACTCATCCTGTCAACCAGGGTACGTTACAAGAAGGCAGAACCTTCTTTAAAGAAAGAGTCTCCTGGCAGATTTGACATTTTAGAAAAAACAGCAGTTAAACCATCCGTGCTACTGTTCTTTATCACAATTACGTTTGGTGGGATTTCTTCTTTTTTACCTTTGTACACAGCGCAAAAAGGCATTGGCGGAATTGAAATGTACTTTTTGATTTTCGCTCTCTTTCTCATGATTACCCGAACATTTGCTGGCAGAATTTATGATAGAAAAGGGCATATCGCTATTTTTCTCCCAGGATCTTTCATTATTTTTATCGCTATGCTTTTGCTTGCATGGCTTCCTAACTCTACAGCTCTTTTTATAGCAGCAGCGCTATATGGCACAGGTTTCGGCAGTGTCAATCCTGCTTTGCAAGCCTGGTCAGTTAATCAGGCGCCAAACAACCGAAAAGCGATGGCCAATGCGACGTTTTTCTCCTTTTTTGATCTTGGTGTAGGCGTTGGAGCAGTAGCCTTTGGTCAAATCGCCTTTTTGCTCAGTTACAAGGACATTTACTTAGCCTCAGCTGTCTCAGTGTTTTTATCTATGCTTCTATACACCATCATGTTATTAAAAGAACGGGGAAAGCAAATCAGGTAGATCATCAGGGCTATATCATCCAGCTTCTCAGGCAGTTCATTGGAAGATTGATCTCAAACACTGTATTATTTCTTATTGCAGAACCCATAAGGAGGGGAAATGATGACTGCAATAAAACCAAAACACTTCCAAGGCATTCCTTTATCTGTGCTCGATCTTGCTCCTATTAACGAAGGAAGCAATGCAGCACAGTCTTTTAAGAATAGTACCAACCTCGCTCAGCACGTGGAAAAATGGGGATTTCACCGTTATTGGCTGGCTGAGCATCACAATATGCCGGGCATTGCCAGTTCAGCGACGTCCGTAATCATCGGCCATATCGCCGGAGCGACCAAGCATATTCGCGTCGGATCGGGAGGCATTATGCTGCCGAACCACGCGACGCTTGTTATAGCCGAACAATTTGGAACACTCGAGTCCTTGTATCCCGGCCGGATCGATCTCGGCATTGGCCGTGCCCCTGGCAGCGACCAGGCGACCGCTTTTGCACTACGCCGCACACTTCATAGCCGCGTCGAGGATTTTCCGCTGCAGTTGGACGAACTCCAAGCTTACTTTGAAGGAAGTCCCTCTGCCCGTGTACGTTCGTTTCCTGGCGAGGGCTTGGACATTCCAATCTGGCTGCTTGGCTCAAGCGATTTCAGCGCCCGCCTTGCTGCTCAGAAAGGTTTGCCTTTTGCTTTTGCCAGTCACTTTGCGGCAGAATATACACTTCCAGCTTTAAAAATTTATCGCGACAACTTCACCCCTTCCAGTGTGCTTCAGGAGCCGTACGCTATGGTTGGAGTAAATATTATTGCCGCTGATACGGAAAAAAGAGCTCAGTGGTTAGCCACTTCTCAACAGCAGCAATTTCTAAGCTTAAGAAGGGGCGAACCCACACAGTTGAAGCCGCCTATTGATGATATTGATCAAGTTTGGAGTCCATTTGAACGAGCCGCCATTGAGAAAACGCTGGATTCACGGGCTACTATTGTTGGTACACCTGAAATTGTTCAGCAAAAACTTTCCAGCTTCCTGGAAGAAACAAAAGCGAATGAAATTATCGTTAATTCACAAATTTTTCACCACCAAGACCGGCTGCGTTCGTATGAGATTGTAGCCGACATGATGGAATAGCTTTTCATACAAAACGCCCGGCAATCATCAATAAATGGATTGCCGGGCGTTGCTGTTTCTGCTTATTGTACGTTTATTTGCTGACCGGGCAGGCTATTTTTTATACCATGCCTTTAAATCTTTTATCCCTTAACGAGCTGCCTTAGCTTTTCATTTCTTGTTTCTTGCTCTTCCTGGGAGGATAGATCATATTTTTTAAGTAAGTGGAAAAGTTCATTTAGCGTATGCTGTGCGTGCTGGTCTTTTAAAAACTTGTACAAATTTTCATATAAAGATGTCGAAAGAAATTCTTTTTGGCTTTCCAGCTTTTGAATCACATCTTGTTGTGAATGATCAATATTACACTGTCCCATGCAAACCACCCTTTCCAATTTCTTCATTAGTCCTTCAACTACAATCTAGCATAAAAGCCCTTATCATTCAGCTTCAAGATATTAATACCCTCTATAGACATAAGGATCTTTTGGCTTATCGATCGGATGCCATTCTTTTACAAGCAATACTGGGATCGTTGACTTGAACGGCTGATAATAAATGGATGACAAGGTGCCTTTCACATGAATCCAGTCATCATCTTGAAGATTTGTTTCTTCCGGGAATTCAACTAGCATCCCAAAAGCCCCTGAATCTGCAACACAATGAATGATACCAAAACGAAGCACAAACAGCTGTCGCTTATCCGTACTCTCTCCATGAAAAGCAAAACCATCAAACTCAATGCTCTTTCCAAGAAAGTCCCCTGGAAAATCATAAATAGTTTCCATTCCTTTTAAAAACTGAGCATCATCTAAAACGATCTCCTGCTTAGAGGCATATTTAGCTAACTCCTTTTCCATCAGCTCATCATACCCCTCTTTGCCGTAATAGACACTCGTATCAGGCTTTAAATATTGAGTTTGGGCATAATGGTCGGCAGCCTCTATTTGTTCCATCGGCTTGAATGAAAACCCCTTTGATTTAACGATTGTTGAATCCAGTGTAGCAACCGGGAAAAACAAACCTGCTACTAAAGGAAACACAAAAACAAGATAGAAAAGCCACCGCTGGTAAAAAGGCTTATCCTTTTCGTGTTCGTGATCATGGTCGCAGCATGTCTCATCGGCTGACTCCCCTGATCCCTTAAAATAGTCATAGGCCTGAACAACGGTAAGAAGCGCAAAAATAAAAATCGCGCTGTATGATAAATATGCATATTTCATATTGATATATTTAGTGATATTTCCGGAAGCATGGAGATGAAAAAAGAAAAAGGTAAACAGCAATAAAATATAGATTCGAAACATCCCATTCCCTCCTTTAAATCAACAATGAACCAATAAATACAAAAATCATAATATATGCAACTAAATACAATACAAATCGTTTATTAAATGTACCTAACATCATAAGAAGATTTTTAATATCGACCATCGCTCCGAAAACGAGAAAAGCAACTAGGGAGCCGGTGGAAAAAGTACTTCTAAAAGAAGAGGCGATAAAAGCGTCAGCCTCTGAACAAAGAGACAAAACAAAAGCCAAGCCCATCATAACAAGATGAGAAGCTGCTTCCGTTTGTCCAATCTCTAATAGAGTGGAAGTTTTAACGTACGTTTGCATAGCTGCTGCAATAAATGCTCCGATAATCAAATATTTACCGACCGAGAAAAATTCCTCTGCGGCATGACGCAGCATACCAACAAACTTATGGATGAATGTCTGCTTTCCCTGAGTATGACAGTGGTCATGTGCTGAACCTTTCTCCAAAAGTTGGTTTTCGTTAAACTGCCACGAAATAATAGCCCCCACTAAAATAGCTACGATAAATGACAAGCCACCCCGGTATAGAGGCATATCCCACTGATTGCCAAACGCAACATAGGTTGAAAACAGAACAATTGGAT
Source organism: Pseudobacillus sp. FSL P4-0506 (assembly GCF_038003025.1). Lineage (NCBI taxonomy): Bacteria > Bacillati > Bacillota > Bacilli > Caryophanales > Bacillaceae > Pseudobacillus > Pseudobacillus sp. FSL P4-0506. Next base: position 640,593 of record NZ_JBBOOI010000001.1, on the reverse strand, counting down.
TAATTACAGGTCCCGTTAACATAAACGCAATGCCGGCATGCAAAGGAACGCCTTTTAAAAGAAGCCGGCGGACAATCGGTACGATGCCGCATTCACAGGCTGGGAATAAAGATCCAATGACCGCTGCAGACAGGACAGCCAAAAAACGGTTTTTCGGTATAACTTTCGCTATCATTTCCTCTGTGATAAACATTTGAATAAATCCAGAAATGAAAACGCCAATTAATACAAATGGAATCGCTTCTATTAATATACTAATAAAAATTGTGTTTAACTGTAGAAATGATTGCGAGAACATGAGAAAAATCCTCTCTACTTATAGAGCTGTGCATATCAAGACCTCATTATAACACACTACTTTTTAATCTCTTATTATTTGCATCTTGCCTTTATAAACGAACAGGACCATTCAAAAGCCCAGAAAACAAAGGCTTAAGAACAGTCCTAAAAACTACTCTTCATTTGAATTTTCCCTTCTAAAGAACCACCGTACTTCCGGCCTTTCGTGCGGGGTAAGATTCATTATAAAATAACCAATAATCAAAATTAAAACAACAAGTGAATAAAGCAATGTGTTGATAGGATGGTCATGGTCAACAATAATAAGCCGAATCATAGCCGTGATGCCGATATATAGAAAATACCTAAGCGGAAAGTGATAATCTTCCTTAAAATATTTAACGATCATTGTGATAAATTCGAAATATAGAAAAAAGATAAGAATATTCGCGAGGAAAAGCTTGTAATCATTCGCCCCTCTTTCTATTAAAATTTGGCTGAAAACAATCAGCTCTTTCACTAATAAAAAAGATAAAATGATAGCAAGAAAAATCAGAGAGACATTTAATATGGTTTGAAGAACCTTAGGAATAATTTTCAAAACAATTGTGAAATCCTTTTTCGTTTTAGACATCGAATACTTCCTCCACCCTATTCTAAAATGACCATACTTAACATTTCACATAAGAATTTCTACGTCGTTCATTTATGTATAGAACTTGGGTGAATGATCCACGGCATGATCCTATCCTCCTTGACCTTAAAAATGATAATAAGTATATATCATATTCTAACTATTTTTAAAATTCAAGATAGGGAAAGCACGCACTATTTACAATTTTTTAAACGTTACACGATTTAATTTTACAAACAACAAAAAAGCAGACCTTTGCTGAGGCAAAGGTCTGCTTAGTATTCTTACTCTCCTAAATCTACATTATGATACACTTGCTGAACGTCTTCCAAGTCCTCCAGGGCATCGATCATCTTTTCAAATTGATCCTGTGCATCTTCTGGCAGAACAATTTCATTTTGTGCCAGCATTGTCAGCTCAGCCACCGTAAATTCTGTAATGCCGGCTCCCTTTAATGCCTCCTGCACCGCATGGAACTGGTCTGGCTCAGCGTAAACGATGACTGCGTCATCTTCTTCTATGATGTCTCTAGCATCAACGTCTGCTTCCATTAAAATCTCCAATACTTCATCGGCTGTTTTTCCTTCAATTCCAATAACAGCTGTCGCATCAAACATATAAGCAACCGATCCGCTTACACCCATATTGCCGCCGTTTTTGCCGAAGGCAGCCCGCACCTCTGACGCTGTACGATTTACGTTATTTGTCAAAGCATCAACGATAACCATCGATCCATTTGGACCGAAACCTTCATAACGAAGTTCGTCATAGTTCTCATCTGATCCGCCTTTTGCTTTTTCAATCGCGCGGTCAATAATATGTTTTGGCACACTGTATGTTTTAGCACGTTCCAGTACAAACTTTAGCGCCTGATTCGATTCTGGATCAGGTTCACCTTGTTTGGCCGCTACATAAATTTCACGCCCAAATTTAGCATATATGCGACTTGTGTTAGCATCTTTTGCTGCTTTCTTCTCTTTAATATTGTTCCATTTACGTCCCATCGTAAACACTCTCTTTCCACTTTGAATCTAAATTAAATGATGAATGCAAAACAAACTGGCTTTTCAACGCTATTTCAAAGGAGCTTGTGACGATTATATATAACGAATCAAGTACGTTGCTTAATCATGCGCAGATTATATTATACCGCAATTAAAGCTGCTTTGAAACAAAGAAGAAGAGACCATCTCTCCACTTTTGTAAAACAATATTTTCCAGTTGAATGACAATGTCTTCGCACCATGTTAAAATATTTGATGTGGGAACGTTCCCACATCAAGTTATATAAAAAATTCAGAGGAGTTCTGCCTATGTATAAGCTGCTTGCTTTTGATTTAGATCATACGCTTTCCGATCCTGATAGGCCGATTCATCCAGATATACTTCAATTTTTACGAAAGGCTGAGGATCAAGGAATAAAGATCGCTATTATATCAGGCCGCCCTGCGATGTACTTAGGAGGCTTAGGAAGGCAGCTAGGGTTAAAAGAGCCTATCATAGCTGGAGAAAACGGCGCGCATATTTACTATCAAATCGGCTTTCCTCCTAAAAAAGTATTTACTCATGAAGTCCATCCATCAGGAAAGCAAAAGCTGGATCATCTGCGCTCACTTGTTCAAAAGAATTTTGGCCATACCGCCTGGATACAACCGAATTTCACTAACTTTGCTGTTTTTCCAATGAAGCAGGAAGTGCGTGACGAGCTTTTAGACTTCGTTACCCATTATTATCATCATGTGATTGATGATCAAGAATACACGTTTTATGTCCATCCTGATGACAGCTTTGAAATCGTCCCTCCTGGGATTGACAAAGGGGTTGCTCTAAATATTATTATGGATTGGGAAGGTATCACGAAAGAGCAAGTGATAGCAGCCGGAAACAGCGCTAACGACTTGCCAATGCTAAGGGAGGCCGGTATAGCCATTGGCATTGGCCTACACGAAGCAGACTACACGGTCAGTCACATTAAAGAAGCTATCGGTTTTATTAAAGAGCGCCTGAACATACAATTGGATTAGTTAGAACAAGCCTTGTGCAAAAAGAAGCGTTTCTTCCCATTGCGCAAGGCTTTTCACAAACAACTTTTTCAGTTACATGCTTTTATAAGTCGCGGGCGTTAAATGTATCTCCACCCTCTAAGCTTCCCGACTGAAACCCTTTGTAAAACCAGCGCTTTCTCTGCTCGGATGTTCCATGAGTGAAGCTTTCAGGAACAACATATCCTCTCGCCTGTTTCTGAAGGGTATCATCGCCGACAGCACTTGCAGCATTTAGTGCTTCATCAAGGTCGCCTTCCTCTAGCAGTCCCATTCCTTGAGCATGGCGGGCCCATACACCAGCCAAGTAGTCTGCCTGCAGCTCAAAGCGGACCAGGTACTTGTTAAACTCCTCCTCGCTGAGACGCTGCCGGAGCGGCATAATCTTGTCGCTTGTTCCGAGAAGCGTTTGGACGTGATGTCCTACCTCATGAGCAACCACATAAGCCATCGCAAAATCTCCGGGTGCATCGAACCTTTGCTGTAACTCATCATAAAAGCTTAAGTCAATATAAAGCTTTTGGTCACCTGGACAATAAAATGGTCCCACTGATGCACTCGATGTTCCACAGGTGGATTGCACACTATTTGTATACAAAACCAGCGTCGGCTCTTTATAGACCAACCCTTCCTGCCTAAAGATTTCTGACCATACATCCTCTGTATCCGCCAATACAACAGATACAAACTCTGAACGCTCTTTCTCCTGCTCCGTTTCTTCATAAGAGCCGCTGTTATTATTATCTGTCGTTTGCAGACTGTTCATCAAATCCGTCGGATCGCCGCCGAGAAAAGTAAAGACGAGGATAAGAATCAAACCGCCGATTCCTCCCCCGAGGAGCGTTCCTCCACTCATTCCTCTTCTATCTTCAACGTTGGAGCTTTCCCTTCTTCCTCTCCACTTCATCCTGCTTCCTCCCCTGGTTGCTTCGTCATTAGTGTTATACCCGGGATTGGCTAATTTAAAAAAGAAGATTTTGGATAAAAGAGCAGCCTAGGAATGAATGGCTCCTGCTACATCGTACAGCTGTAAATCAATATCAACGGCTTCACCAACAGCAAGTTTGGCAAGCTGTGCGCCAAGAAACGGTCCGGCTGTTAATCCAGAAGCACCTAGACCATTGGCAAGAAGAAGATTTTCAAAGCCTGGCACCTTCCCGATCACCGGCAGAAACCCCGGCGTGAAAGGGCGAAAGCCAACGCGTGCTTCCACAAATGTCCCATCAGCCAACCCTGGTGCGACAGATAAGGCTTTATCAAAAACTTCCTGTAAGCCGCCGGCTGTAATACGGCGGTCAAAATTTTCATGTTCCTCATGTGTAGCGCCAATGACAATCCGTCCTTCCTCAAACGCAAGAATATATTGGTCACTTGGCGGCATAACAACCGGCCAGCTCCCAGTCTCCGTGTTCTCCAGTTGAAGATGAACAATTTGGGCTTTTTGGGAGGTGATTTGAAAACTTAATCCAAGCGGCGCCAATAATTCACCTGCCCATGCTCCGGCTGCTACAATTACACTGTCTGCCTCGTGCTCCTTGCCTTTTACTCGTACGCCGGTGATTTCACTGCCTGTCTTCATCAGCTCCGCAGAGCCATGTATATGTACAGCGCCCTGCTTTTGTGCCGCTCGCAGAAGCGCCGCTCGCAAGGCACGACCGTTCACGCGCGCTGCCCCGCCCACATGCACAGAAGCAAAGTCTTTCGATAAGGACGGAAATAAGGCGGACGTTTCAGCAGAAGTAAGCAGACAGACCTCACCGATTTCTGGCGCATCCTCCCGCCTCTTCAGTGCTCTTTCTTTCATTTTTTCGAGTTTTCCGGCATCCGTTTGCAGGCTAATTGCTCCCACTTGCTGATATCCTGTTTCTGTTTCCCCGTCTTTTTCAAGCTGATCAATCAGCGAAGCATAGTACGCCGCTCCTCCTTTGGCAAGCGCATACCAGGCCTTATTTCGCCGCTGAGACAGCCATGGACAAATGATACCGGCTGCCGCATCCGTTGCTTGACCAGGATCTTGCCGGTCAATAACAGTGACTTTCGCTCCTGCTTTCACCAAGTGATACGCTGTTGATGCTCCTAAAATTCCTGCACCGACCACAATAAATTTTTTCATATAACCACCTTTTCAAATGGATTCCCTTATTTGAGAACAAACATTTTGTGCTTACATTTTAACATGCAGCTTCATGAACGCCCTATTCTAAAATAATAGCAGCCTGTGGCAAAACACAGAATATACGATCAGCTTCATGCCAATATTAGAAAAGAAGTAAATTATAAGGAGGCCAGCCCATGAACAAACAGCGTGCCAAAGAAATTGCTACTTCACCTGTTATGATGAATGTGACCTATCAGGGAGTGCCTGTTTACATCCAACACGTAGATGAACAGAATGAAACAGCCAGAATCTACCCTTTGGATGAACCGGAAAAAGAACAACACGTATCCTTAAATAATCTGGAAGAGCATTAAACCGGCCCCCTGCCAGCTTTTGTTTCTTACTTACTCCTTGGAGGAGCAGGAGCAGTCAATCGCTCCTGCCTCCAAATAAATCTTCAGTAAATCTCAGCCATTCACGCGCTGCAAACGAAAGGTACCGATTTTTACGCCAAATCATTACCAGATGCCAAGGAATTATCGGATCTACAAGCGGCAAAACCCGAATTCTCTCCTTATCTAGTTCCCGACAAATCGGTTCCGGGAGAAAGGCAATGCCAAGATTGGCAGCTACCATCTCACTAATAAAGTCCCATTGCGAGCTTTCATATATGACCTGCGGCTGAAACCCCTTTCGTACACATTCTGCAATCACCCGGTCGTGGAGGGCGAAATCTTTACGAAAAAAAATAAAAAACTCCTGCTGCAGCTCTGCCAAAGTTACTTTTTCTTTTTCCGCTAGTGGATGAGACGGGTGAACGAGCAGCATCACCTTTTCTCTTACGAGTGAAAAGGAATGAAACAATGCCTCATTTGCTGGCGACAGCACCACCCCAATATCGAGCAAACCGCTTTCCACATCCGCCTCTACCTTCTTTGCTCCGTCTTCTACAAGATGAATCACGACATCCGGATATTGTTCACGAAACTTCCCCAATACTTTAGGAAAAAAACTAGACCCAATCATTGGAGGCAGACCAATAGTGATACGGCCCTTTTTTAAATTCATTAAATCATCCAACTCTGTTGAGAGATGATGAAACGAATGAACAATATCCTGTGCCTGAGCAAAAATAACTTGCCCGGCATCTGTTAATTCGATCTGCTTGCCTGAACGGTTAAACAATATAACTCCCAACTCTTCTTCAATGCTCTTAATCATTTTGCTAATCGTTGGCTGTGTAATATATAAAGACTCAGCTGCCTTTGTAAAACTCTTATGCTCGGCAACCTTTAAAAAATATTGTAAATGCCGGATATCCATTTTCCTTCTCCTTTTTAGCTATAGATAAAAGGAATGCCATTTATTCTATATATGCATTTTACCTATGAAAGCAGATGAAGTACACTTTTCTTTGAAGGGAGGAAATGACATGAGGATTTTCCTTAAAAGCATTGTTCAAATCATCCTCTTATGCGCCTTTTCTCTAGGCATGGACCAGCTCGTTAACTGGCTTCATTTAAAAATTCCAGGAAGTATTTTAGGCATGTTCATTCTGTTTATTCTGCTGCAAACGAGGATCGTCCGGATTGAGTGGGTTGAACTAGGGGCGAATTGGCTTCTTGCCGAGTTGTTATTGTTCTTCATCCCCTCTGCTGTGGGAATCGTAAAATATAAAAATGTGTTAATGAATGATGGCCTTTATGTCACATTAGTGATCGTTCTAAGCACAGCCATCGTGATGGCTTGTACGGGGCTAACAGCTAAAAAAATTGCTGAAAGAAAGGAGCAGAGACACTCATCATGATCGCTCTCTATAGTCTCGTTTTTACTATATGTTTGTATTGGGGAGCTAAATGGTGTTACAAACGGAAGCCAAAAGTGTATTTGTCTCCCCTACTCACAGTGCCGGTACTCGTTGTCGGCTGTTTATTTTTGACACACACATCTTACGAATCATACGATATGGGAGCACAGTGGCTGAGCCGGTTGCTTGAACCAGCAACGATTGCGTTTGCCATTCCGCTTTATAAGTATTTCAATATATTAAAAAAACATGCAGCTGAAATTATCATCAGTGTGCTGTCAGGCTCAATTGCAGCTATCTTTTCATCTATGGCTATTGCTAAAGTACTGCACTTAAACACACAAATTGTTGATAGCCTTATTCCTCGTTCTGTCACTACTCCTATTGCCATGGGAGTCTCTGAAAGCATTGGCGGCATCCCAGCAATTACAGCTGTATTTGTTATTATGACAGGGTTGCTCGGCTCTATTATTGGCCCAATTATTATTCAGCTTTTTCGGATCGAAAATGAAATTGCCCGAGGTGTCCTGCTTGGTACAGGAGCACATGGCGCCGGCACGTCAAAGGCTTTTGAGTTTAGTTCAATTACAGGGACCATTTCCAGTTTATCTATGATTCTGGCTGCACTTATTACTCTTTTGATGGTCCCATGGATCCCAGTGTTTTTTTAAGCAACGATAAAGAGGAACTTCCCACTAAAGGGAGGTTTCCTTATTATTTAACCAATTGTTTCACTAATTCTCTGTTACGTGCTTTAAACCTCTCATTATGCGAGGATACCATCCCATATTCTGCAGCACCTGGCTGAATAAATTGTTTTGCTTTGTTGACTGCATTCGCTGCATCATGGAAAGCTCCGGCGATTAAATGCACCTTGCCGTCATGTTTTAGGATATCCCCGGCAGCATAAAGCCCCTCTACCGATGACTCGCTGGCGGCGGTGCCGGCAATAAAGTACTCATTTGCTCTTTCAATATTCAATTTACTGCTTTCAAGAAATGTCTTGTCCTGCTCATAGCCATGGCTAATGATCACTTCATCAATAGGCAAATATGCGATCTGGCCTGTTTGATGATTGGTAAGCTCAACCCGTTCAATCACTTCATGATTTTTGCAGGCAATCAGCTTTGTAATGGACGTATGGAAAAAACAAATCGCCGAACTATTCATCAGCTGTGTCACTTGTGCCTCGTGTCCATTTAACGCTGCTTTTCGATAAGTTACATACACCGTTTTAGCGATAGGCTCTAATTCATTCGCCCAGTCTATCGCCGAGTTTCCGCCTCCTGAAATAATGACCGTTTTATCCTTAAAGCGTTTCAAAGATTTAACCGTATAGTTTAAATTAGACACTTCAAACCTTTCTGCCCCTTCAATTTCAAGCTTTTGCGGATTTAATATTCCGCCGCCGACAGCGACAATCACGGTTTTGGAAAAATGCTTTCGCCCGGAAGCCGTATGTAACATAAAGATTCCTTCTTCATCCCGGGTAATTGACTCTACTTTCTCATTCAATACGACCTCCGGATTAAATGTTAACCCCTGCTCTACAAGCTGCTCAATTAATTTTGCCCCTGGTATAGGAGGCTGACCCCCCACATCCCAAATCATCTTTTCCGGGTAAACATGCAACTTTCCTCCTAATTGGGGCTGATACTCAATCAGCTTTGTTTTCATTTCTCTTAACCCGCTATAAAACGCTGAATAAAGACCTGCTGGTCCGCCACCAATAATCGTCACATCGAACAATTCTGCTCTTTCCATTCCCATTCACCCCTTGGCAACTAATTGTTATTGATTATCATTATCAATTAATATAACCTTTTTCTCTTGCTTTTACAACGAAAATAGCCATTGACAACTGAATAAGGGGCAATTATAGTAAGCATATAAACGATATTGATAATCATTATCAACAAATTTTAGGAAGTGAAGCTATGATTCGTCTCTATACAGATGACTTGCATGTAGGTTATGGCGAGCGCTTAATTGTCAAAGGGCTGAGCGTAGAAATTCCCGATAAAAAAATTACAACGATTATCGGCTCAAATGGCTGTGGTAAATCCACCTTATTAAAGGCCATCACCCGGATTATTTCTCATCAGTCGGGAACAGTCATTTTAGATGGAGAAAATATTGCAAAGGAAAATACAAAGGCACTCGCCAGAAAAATGGCGATTCTTCCACAAACACCCGAGAGTGCAAGCGGCCTGACAGTCGGTGAATTAGTCTCTTATGGACGCTTTCCTTACCAGAGAGGGTTTGGGCGCTTGACGAAAAAAGATTATGAAGTCATTGATTGGGCCCTTGAGGTTACCGGAACACAGGACTTTAAATTCCTGCCGGTGGATGCACTATCAGGAGGCCAGCGTCAGCGTGTCTGGATTGCCATGGCTCTTGCTCAGGAAACAGAAATTATTTTCCTTGATGAACCGACGACCTATTTAGATATGGCCCACCAGTTGGAAGTACTGGAGCTTTTGCAAAAGCTGAATAAAGAACAGGAACGCACAATTGTTATGGTCCTTCATGACCTAAATCAAGCTGCCCGTTTTGCTGATCATATTATTGCTTTAAAAAACGGTGAAATTGTAAAAGTTGGAGATTGCGAGGAAGTCATGAGACGTGAGGTGCTGAAACAAGTGTTTCATATTGATGCCGACATTGGACGGGATCCCCGAACAAACAAACCTATTTGTATTACTTATAACTTGGTAAAAGGAGAATAAACATGAAAAAAATACTCATCTCATTTGTCCTGCTAATTGCGCTTGTTCTTGGCGCCTGCAGCGGCGGAGCAACAGAGAAAAAGGAAAGCTCAGATTCAAATGAAAAAGGATCGAAAACGATCACGTATCAATCTGAAAATGGACCTGTCGAAGTTCCTGCCCATCCTAAACGTGTGGTCGTTCTTCAATCATTTGCGGGCAACGTCATGTCTCTAGGCGTTAACCTTGTAGGAGTCGATTCATGGTCAAAAATGAACCCACGCTTTGAGAAAGGGCTTAAAGATGTGGAAGAAGTGTCAGAGGAAAATCTTGAGAAAATTATTGAGTTGAATCCCGATTTAATCATTGGTTTATCTACTACTAAAAATATTGATAAGTTAAAAGAAATTGCTCCTACTGTCACTTATACATACGGAAAAGTAGATTACTTAACTCAACATGTAGAAATCGGTAAACTGCTCAACAAAGAGAAAGAAGCACAGGCTTGGGTTGACGACTTTAAAAAACGCGCTGAAGCTGCCGGAAAAGATATTAAAGCGAAAATTGGTGAAGATACAACCGTTTCTGTTATTGAAAACTTCGATAAACAGCTTTACGTATTCGGTGATAACTGGGGTCGCGGTACCGAAATCCTTTATCAGGAAATGAAACTGAAAATGCCAGAGAAAGTAAAAGAAATGGCTTTAAAAGACGGCTACTATGCATTATCTTTAGAGGTTTTACCTGAATTTGCTGGCGATTATATGGTTTTTAGCAAAAACCCAGATACCGATAATTCATTCCAGGAAACAGACACGTATAAAAACATCCCGGCTGTGAAAAACAATCACGTGCTTGAAGTGAATGCAAAAGAGTTCTACTTTAATGATCCAATTACTTTAGATTTACAATTAGACTACTTTGTTAAAAGCTTTCTTGGTAACTAATGATCATTAAGGGAGTTCTTATTCAAGAATTCCCTTTCCTTATTTCACAAAAGAAAAGATGAGAGACGGATGAAAAAAGAAAATCAACGTTCTACTTTATTTATTTATAAGTTCATAGTCAGTGTGCTTTTATTGATCATTACCTTTGTTATAGCGATGGTATTTGGGGCAGCTGATACGTCCGTAAAGGAAGTATGGCTGGCACTGACCTCCGATGCCTCCGGCAAAAATATTTCCCTGATTCGTGAAATCCGCCTGCCGCGTGAAGTAGCAGCTATCTTTGTCGGAGCGGCATTAGCTGTTTCGGGGGCTATTATGCAAGGGATGACACGAAACCCACTGGCAGACCCAGGGCTGTTAGGGCTAACATTCGGAGCAAATGCCGCTCTCGCGATAACTATTGCTCTTTTTCCTTCGGCAAACTATCTCTCGATTATGATAGCTTGCTTTATCGGAGCAGCTGCCGGGGCTATGATGGTTTTTGGTATTGGTGCGATTAAAAAGGGGGGCTTCTCCCCTCTACGAATTGTACTAGCGGGCGCCGCTGTTTCAGCATTCTTATATGCTATCGCACAAGGTGTAGGCATTTATTTTAAAATCTCAAAGGATGTATCTATGTGGACAGCAGGAGGCATGATCGGCACATCCTGGAACCAGCTTCAACTTGTCGTGCCAGTTATTTTAATCGGCCTCCTCATTTCACTTTTGCTCTCCAGGCAGTTGACGATTTTAAGCTTGAGCGAAGAAGTTGCCGTTGGTCTAGGTCAAAAGACGCTGCTTGTCAAAATAGCACTCTTTATTGCTATTATCCTGCTGGCAGGCGCTGCTGTTGCACTTGTTGGGAACATGGCCTTTATCGGTTTAATGATCCCCCATATTGTACGGGCTGTGGTCGGAACGGATTATCGCTTTATTATTCCCATGTCCATCTTTGTAGGCGCTGCTTTTATGCTTGTCGCTGACACACTCGGACGCACAATTAACTCTCCGTACGAAACACCGGTCGCTGCTATCGTATCCATAATGGGGTTGCCCTTCTTTCTGTTGATCGTACGTAAAGGAGGCAGTATGTTCTCATGATCGAGCCCGCTTTAGTAAGAAAACAGCGCATGATTTTATGGATTTTATTTGCCTTTATTATGATCACCGTCATCATTGGTATAAGAATGGGGTATGCCTCCCTGTCCTATGATCGGATTATTCCAACCCTTCTTGGCCAGGGCACATTTAAGGAAGAGTTTATTTTATTTTCCATTCGCTTGCCGCGTATTGTTATTACATTGTTAGCAGGAATGGCACTCGCTTTGTCTGGAGCTATTCTACAGGGCATTACACGTAATGATTTAGCTGATCCCGGCATTATCAGCATTAACTCCGGTGCAGGTGTAGCGATCGCTGTTTTCTTTTTATTCTTTCCAATCGAAGCCGGGTCGTTCGTTTACGCCCTGCCTCTCGTCGCTTTTGCCGGAGCTTTATTAACTGCTTGCCTTATCTATGCCTTCTCGTACAGCAAAAGCAATGGTCTGCAGCCGGTAAGGCTCGTACTTGTTGGAGTTGGTTTTGCTATGGCGCTTTCCGGGCTGATGATTGTCCTTATTTCATCCGCTGAGCGTTCAAAAGTAGACTTTATCGCTAAGTGGCTGGCCGGCAATATTTGGGGCACTGATTGGCCATTTGTCTGGGCACTCCTTCCGTGGTTAGTCGTACTTATTCCTTTTTCATTATATAAAGCGAATCGGCTTAACCTCCTTGCCTTAAATGAGCCAGTAGCTATCGGTGTTGGCGTAGCAATTGAAAAAGAGCGGCTCACGCTGCTTTTAACAGCAGTAGCACTTGCTGCTTCAGCCGTTTCTGTGACCGGCGGGGTTTCCTTTATCGGATTAATGGCTCCTCACATTGCCAAAGCTTTGGTCGGTCCTAGAAATCAGCTATTTATTCCTGTTGCCATTCTCATTGGCGGCTGGCTATTGCTGCTTGCAGACACGATCGGGCGCAATCTTGTTGATCCCGACGGTATCCCGGCTGGCATTATAGTTGCTTTGATTGGAGCTCCCTATTTTATGTATTTGCTGCTGAAAAAGTAATCACGTGTTTAGCATAAATTTAGCCCATTGAGTCTGAATAGCTTAGACTCAATGGGCTTTTTGCTGTTTTTTACAAACTTCAGCCAGCTTTATGTTGGTTATTTTATCTATTCTTAACGCTCTTATTTAGAACGTGATTGCTCTACAAATTGATTGAAATCAGGCATCGTTGGATTAGAGATATAATGCCCACCTTCTACTTGGATTGTCTGTCCTGTGATAAATTTAGATTCATCAGAAGCAAGGAATAAAGCCGTATAACCAATGTCATCCGCCTCGCCATGGTATGGCAGGGCGTTAAATTTAGCGAAAATATTCAGCACCTCTTCTGGCATATTGTTTTTAGCTGCAGGAGTTAAAATCAGCCCTGGGGCCACTCCATTACAGCGAATGCCATCTTTTCCATACTGTGCTGCAATGTATCTTGTCAAATTTACAACGGCAGCTTTAGAAGCTCCATAGGCAGAGCGCAGAGCGTCGCCAGCAAATGCCGCCATGGAAGCCGTGTTAATAATAGAGCCGCCTCCCGCTTTAATCATATGAGGAATAGCAAATCGGCTGCCTAACAATACACTTTTTGTGTTGACGTTCATTAAGCGGTCCCATTCTTCTAAATCTATGTTTATGACATCTAAATCTTTATGAAGGTTTGTTAAGCCGACATTGTTAAAAAGAACAGTAATTGTTCCATATTGCTCGACTGTAAAATCAACGGCCGCTTGAATAGAATCTTCCTTAGAAGCATCCAAAAATACAGCTGCTGCTTCTCCACCTTGTTTTTTTATATTTTCAGCTGCTTCTTTGGCCCCTTCGAGATTAAAGTCAGCAATAACAACCTTTGCTCCTTCTTTGGCCATTAACGAAGCTGCTGATAAGCCAATTCCTGAAGCTCCCCCTGTAACGAGAGCTACTTTTCCTTCTACTCGTCCCATGTCTTTCACTCCTTTATTTAATGCTTCCCAGCTATTTTCTCACCGATTCATTTAATGATTAACTTGTCCCTACCAAACTATTTTAACATCTAATTATTTGATTTTAAAATGATTTGTTTATTCTATTAATGAGATAGGGACTCTCTGCTTTTCAGACACTAGGCACCTTATTTCTCATTGTCTGATGAGGAGGCTTTTCTTTGCCCCAATAATGGTTACATATTCTTTCTCTCTATTGGTAATGATAGGGGCAGAAAGAAAGGACGGAATACAGAATGGATAATTTACTGATTGCACGTTCCTTATTTGGAACGACTATGGCATTTCATATTATTTTCGCTACCATCGGGGTGGGGCTGCCTCTCATGATTTTAACAGCAGAGCTGCTCTATCAAAAGACGAAAGACCTGGACTACGTAGTGATGGCCAAGCGCTGGACAAAAACGTTTGCTGTTTTACTTGGAGTTGGTATTCCAACAGGCACAATTGCCGGTGTGCAGTTATCCCTTCTTTGGCCTGGATTTATGGAGATTATTGGAAAAGTTATGCCGCTGCCGTTTCAAATTGAAATTTATGCTTTCTTTGTTGAAGCCCTCTTCATGTCTATCTATGTCTACGCAGCCGAGAGAATCGCTCCGTGGATGAGAATTGTCAGCTTAATACTAGTCGCCTTGGGAGCTTTAGCCTCTGCCGTACTGATTACAAATGTGCACGCCTTTCAAGGAACACCCGCTGGTTTTCGTTATGAAAATGGAAAGTTCTTTGATATTAATCCATGGGAAGCTTTTTTTAATCCAAGCTTTTTTGTTACGGCCGGCCATGTCGCCCTATCCGCCTATGTCGTTGGCGCTTTCGTCGTTGCCTCCGTGGCAGCGTTTAAAATGATGCGAAATAAGCACGGCTCAAGAGTGTATCTTTTTCATCAAAAAGCATTGATGGTCAGCCTTGTTTTAGGAGGGATCTTCTCTTTCTTAACGGCGATTAATGGCCATGCGTCCGCTCAATATTTACATGAGTACCAGCCTGAAAAGTTAGCTGCTGCAGAGGGGCTGTTTGAAACACAATCACATGCTCCTTTAGCGATTGGAGGCATTACCGATCGGGAAACACAAACGATCAAGGGAGCCATCGAAATTCCCTGGCTGCTAAGCTTTCTGGCAGGCAACAGCTTTGATACCGTTGTTGTCGGGTTAAACGACTTTCCTGAAGAACTGTGGCCGCCATTGTTTATCCATACTCTCTTTAATGCCATGGTAGGGATCGGTTCACTGCTTATTCTTATTTCGTTAGCCGGGATCGTATGGAGAAAGTTTCTGAAGAAAGACCGATTTCCGAAATGGTTTTTGTGGCTATTAGTTCTATCTGGTCCTCTCGCTGTTATTGCGATTGAGTGCGGCTGGATTTTCGCTTGCTCAGGAAGACAGCCATGGGTGATTTATCGTGTGTTAGCAACAGCCGAATCGGTTACAACCGCTACGAACCTGGGCGTTCTTTCTCTTCTATTCTTTTTTGTGTACGTTCTGTTAGGCATTACGGTTGTCATGGTGCTGCTGTATTTCTTTAGAAAGAACACTGAATTAGATGATCTTGAGAAGGCCGAGAAAGGAGCTTAGCCATGCTATTTAACTATACTGGAGGCGTGATTCATGCCAAATGAGCTGATTGCTATTACGATTCTATGGGGATTTGTATTTATTTACTCGATCATGGCAACGATGGACTTTGGCGCCGGCTTCTGGTCAATGATTTATATACATCGTGAAAAGACAAGAGCAACGAATATCGCCAACCGCTATTTGTCACCTACTTGGGAAGTGACGAACACGTTTATCGTTGCCTTGGTTGTGGCTGTGTACAGCTTATTTCCGAAGGCAGCTTACACACTTGGTACAATTTTACTCGTTCCGGGCAGCATTATCTTGCTGCTGCTCGCCGTCAGAAGCGCCTTCTTAGTCTTTTCTAACATTGCTGTAGAATATAAAAAGCCACTGACATATGTCTCAGGTATTACCGGCATCTTAATTCCGGGCTTGTTAATCAGCGTCTTACCTATCACTCACGGCACATTTATCGATTATAAAGGCGGACATCCCACTTTGAATTTACAAAAGCTTTTTACGAGTCCGAGTGAATATGCATTTATTGGATTTGCCATGAGCAGCACCTTATTTTTATCATCCTTGCTGTTAGCCGATTATTCCAAGACATCCAATGAAGAGGAAGCCTACAAAGTGTACTTGAGAGATGGAAGAATTTTAGGGCCAATTTCTTTACTGATGGCCTTTGCCATTATGCTCACTTTAAGGGCAGAAACACCATGGTTATATACGCGTATGATGGAAGATCTGCCTCTGCTGCTTGTGTCACTTGGCTTCTTTTTAATTGGAGGGCTCGGTTTATTTCTTCCTTCATTTTCAAAGAAAGATGTACGGGGAATGCCAAGGCTTGCTGTTGTAGCAGTTACGACTCAATATTTCATTGCCAGTTATGTGTACGGCAAAGCCCATCTGCCATATATGGTTTACCCCAATGTGACTATCCAGTCCGGTTTTACCGATCCTAACTCCTTTATGGCCGTATTTGCCACTTATATTGCCGGCTTTGTTATTCTCTTTCCCGGCTTTATTTATTTTTGGAGGCTATTTATGCATGATAAAAAGTATTTACGGCAAAAAAGCTAATGATCTTCTGAAAAGAAAAAGCTTGATGGGCTGCCGGCCCGTTAAGCTTTTTCTTTTCTAACCCTTCACCACTGATTCAACAGCGAGGTAATCAAAACAGTTAAAGCATAGATAAGTAAAATGACTTGCAGAAGACCCGTTCTTCTTCTCTGCTTATTCACTAAAAAGAGTCCCACACATATCATTGCCAAGATGATGCAAGTAACATCTAACAGGAGTTGATTGGCTATCATCCGGCTTACGTAAACACGATTGTTTTATTGCCGTGAACGATAACTTTATCTTCCACATGCCAGGAAACGGCTTCTGCAAGGACACTTCTTTCCACATGACGACCGGCAATCTTCAAATCTTCTGCTGTGTAGCGGTGGTTGACTCGCAAGATATCCTGCTCAATAATCGGCCCTTCATCAAGCTCATTAGTTACATAATGAGCAGTCGCCCCAATCAACTTCACTCCGCGGTTAAAAGCCCTGACGTAAGGATTTGCCCCTACAAATGCCGGCAAAAATGAGTGGTGAATATTAATGATTTGGTTTGGATATTTGGCTATAAAACTAGGAGAGAGGATTTGCATATATCTTGCCAAAACAATAAAGTCGACTTTTCCTTCCATTAACTCCATCGCCTTGTGTTCAGCTTCCTCTTTCGATTCATGAGAAAGCGGGATATGATAGTAAGGAATGCCATAGCTTTCCACTATTTCTTTTAAATCAGAGTGATTGCTGATAACCATTGGAATCTCAACCGGGAGTTCTTTTGATTTCCAGCGCCAAAGAAGCTCCAAGAGACAATGGTCTGCTTTAGAAACAAAAATCGCCATCCGCTTTGATTTTTCTTTATTTCTCAATTGCCATTCCATTGGGTAGGATTCAGATAATTCCTGCAATCTCTGCTCCAGCTCATCAATAGCAGAGCCCTTCTCATCCATATCGAACTCAACCCTCATAAAGAAAATGCCATCTTTAGGATTCGTGGTATGCTGGTCAAATTGAACGATATTTGCTTTATGTTCCAATAATACATTAGATACGGCTGAAATAATGCCCGGTTTTTCTGGACAAGTAACTAACAATTTAAAATAATGAGTATTCCCCTTTTTATGCAAAATTCTTCCCCCATCCTTAAACGCCATTCTTTGTATAACGAAAAGCTATTCGATCGCACAATCACTTGAGGCAAAGCTTTCTCCAACTAAGAAGCCCGTTTCCTTTGTATAGTCAATATGTGTTTCAGCATCGAGATAACGTTCAGTAAAGCGATCTATGCGAATTTGCACCCCATTGCAATCAATCACCTTATCATTTCGGCGCGGCTCATCAAATGTAAGGGCAAACCTTACCGATATTCCACATCCACCAGCTACATCAGCATCAATTCTTGGAGAATACTTTTCTTCAAGCATCATTGCTTTTAACTGCTTCATCGCCGGTCCTGTTAATGTAATCATCATCCTTCCCTCCTTCTGCGAGCGTTTTCTAGTTATACACCTTGTCTTGCTCACTCCCTTTTTCTGCACGCAAAAAAGGACAGAAAAGGGTACAATCCCTTCTCTGTCCTTTTACCTGAGAGTTTAACCCTATCTTCAATAGGGCCTTCCCCTTTGGTGGCGTACTTAAACGCGCTCTCCAGAGGTGCGTCCCATTGTGGTTCTTCTACCTGAGAGATTAATTCCAAGGGCCTTTTTGGAACTTGCTCCTTCGGTGGCTTATTGCTCGCACTCTCCCACAATCGTCATCCGCTATTTTTATTCAGAATAATTTAAATATTGGTGATTGTCAATTGTTTTCCCAATTCTCTTACCTATAGACTAGATCCTCCATAATGAAAAATAACAAAACGTTCATTGTCATTTTTTTTATAGAGACCCGGCACTCTCACTTCTTTCACCAGTTGAAATGGAGTATACACTTCAAGAAATTGGATGTACTCCGCTGTCGGATAGTAAAGGACAATATCAACAGACCGTTGATGCTCTTCAACTGAGTGCAGGATATGATGGACGACCTTCATGAAAATTTGGATCGAAAAAGGATTGAAGAAGTAGAACCGATTGTCTGCCTTTTCGATCTGATACTCCTCTGCTGCGCAGCATACAAAGCGAATAGATTGATCCGACCTCTTCTTCTTTTTCATATAATCGGCTTGATTTTCAAGTGCTTCCTGGTAAAGCTGGCCGTTTACCTCAACCCCTGTTACCCGAGCGTGAAAACGATGATGGATATAAAATAGTAAACGCCCTTTTCCACAGCCGAAATCAACTACTCCATCTGTTCTTTTCACCTCATACTCCCGAAAAAGCTCATCGATGGCCTCATAGGGGGTTGCCTCATAACGATTATAGTGAATTGACTGATATAGCCATTCCCATGTGCCGCCTGTCTGAATCTTTAGCAAGCGATCGTATTCTTTTTCATTCATTGCCATTCCCCGATCTGTTTTTCTTTATTATAAAGCGGACGATATGATCCACTCAAACGAATACCGCTTGTCAATCTGCTGAACGGACCAATAAATTGGCTCTTGTGGCGAGTACATAAGCGTCATTGATCCGTAAAGATGCAGAATTGGTGGATCAACAAACAGAAGTGGCCAATAAAGGAACTTCTCTTATTCGAACAGGCTTTTAAATTCTCCATAGCCCTCTTCTTCAAGCTTATCCTTTGGCACAAAACGGAGAGCAGCCGAGTTAATGCAATAGCGTGCGCGGTCAGGACCAGGACCATCATCAAAGACGTGGCCTAAATGAGCGTCAGATGTTTTTGCCCGCACCTCAATCCGGCGCATGCCATGAGACGTATCAAGTTTTTCTGCTAGCTCTATCCGGCGCAAGGGCTTCGTGAAGCTTGGCCAGCCGCAGCCCGCGTCATATTTATCCGTCGAGCTGAACAAAGGCTCTCCTGAAATAATATCCACATAGATTCCCTCTTCCGTGTGGTCCCAATATTCATTATGAAATGGTGGCTCTGTCGCATTATTTCTTGTTACCTCGTATTGAAGAGGAGTGAGTTCTTCCCGTAATTGCTCATCTGTTTTTTGATCTTTCCAGTTTTCACGAATAAATTTTGCTCGCCCGGACCCCTCTTTATAAAGATTGTAGTGGAAGGCATTCTTTTTGTAATAGTGCTGGTGCTTTTCTTCAGCTCGGTAAAAGGGCCTCGCCGGCAGAATCTCTGTCACGACCGGTTTTTGAAAACGGCCGCTTGCTGCTAATTCTGCTTTCGAAGCTTCCGCCAATTCTTTTTGTTCTTTGTCATGGTAAAAAATGGCCGTCCTATAGGATGATCCCCGGTCATTGAACTGTCCGCCCGCATCAGTTGGATCAATTTGATGCCAAAACAGCTCAAGTAATTTTTTATAAGGAAAAACTGCAGGATCATACATGATTTGTACCGCTTCGTAATGACCCGTTGTGTCAGAGCATACCTCTTCATACGTCGGGTTCTCTGTGTGGCCACCCGTATAACCGGAGACAACCTCTTTAATTCCCGGTTGTTCATCAAACGGTGATACCATACACCAAAAACAGCCGCCTGCAAATGTAGCTAACTTACATTGTTCAGCCAAGAATCAACACTCCTTTACATCCGTATTATTTTCGGTTTCCGGTCTTCAAAAGCTGACGATAGACCGTTAAGAATTCGCCCCAGTTTCTTTTTTTTCCCCAAAAGCTGCGAATCAGGCGTACAAATAGTTCATACTTTCCTTCATAAGGGTACCAGTTCACTTCTTTTTTCTTACGGCCCTTGTCCACCATAACGGCTGTTTGAACACAAAAGCTCTGCATGCCTACATCCCCATGATACGCGCCAATTCCTCCCTCTTTCGTTCCTCCATAAGGAAGATAAGGATTGGCTACTGTAATGATTACATCATTAATAACTGCATTGCCTGATACGAGCCGGGAGACAATGCGCTTGCCTCGTTCTACATCGGCCGTCCAGACACTGGCATTCAAGCCAAAGCGGGTATCGTTAGCTAAAGAAACAGCTTCTTCCTCTGTCTCGAATGGCATAATCGGCAAGACAGGCCCAAAGGTTTCCTCCTGCATAATGGCCATATCATGATTGACATTCGTTACTATCATAGGTCTAATGAACATCTGATCGTCTGCCCACTGATCTGGGTGCTCACCAGCAATAAGTTCTGCTCCTTTTTCGATCGCTTCTGTCACATGCTCCTTAATAATGGCTGTTTGCTGGGGAAAAGTCATCGAACCAACATCGCTGTCAGAAGCTGTCCCTTGCTTTAAAGATTGCGTTGCCTGAACTAAACGATCAACAAATTCTTCATAGACTGACTTGTCCACATACACCCGCTCAACAGACATACACACCTGGCCGCTGTTCGTAAAGGCT
The DNA here is from genome assembly GCF_038003025.1 of Pseudobacillus sp. FSL P4-0506. NCBI lineage: Bacteria > Bacillati > Bacillota > Bacilli > Caryophanales > Bacillaceae > Pseudobacillus > Pseudobacillus sp. FSL P4-0506. The sequence continues at coordinate 620,023 of NZ_JBBOOI010000001.1, read as the reverse complement.
CCCCAAATAGCCCCCTGTACAGCTCTTTCCATATTTGCATCGGCACAAACGATCATCGGGTCTTTACCGCCAAGCTCCAGCAGCGTCGGAATTAATTGCTTAGCTGCTTCCATCTGAATGATTTTCCCTGTTCGGACAGAGCCCGTGAAATGAATAAAATCCGGCTTGCCCTCTATAAGCGCAGCTCCTAACTCCTTGCCGCCATGCGCTACCTGTAATAGACCTCGGGGAAAGCCAGCCGCTTTAAATAAGCTTTCAATTAATACACCAACCATCGGTGTAATCTCGGATGGCTTTAAAATAACCGCATTTCCGGCAACGAGCGCTTCAACGATCGGAATCATAGAAAGCTGGAATGGAAAGTTCCACGGGGAAATGACCAATACGGTTCCCCGTGGCTTATATTCGATATAAGAGGATTTTCCAATAAATATCAGGGGCGTTTTAACTTTTTTTGTTTTTAACGCGGCAGCTGCTCTTCTTTCAATGTGCGAAATTGAATCAACGACTGTCATCACTTCTGTTGTTAATGCTTCCACAGCCACTTTTCCCGTGGAGTCACTAATCACTTTCACGATATGATCCAATTCATCCAGAATGTGAAGCCGCAGCTTTCGAAGCGAGCGAATTCTCTCTGAAATTGGCAAGTCAGCCCAAGTTAAGCCAGCTCCCTTCGCGCTTTCATAGAACATATCAACTTGTTCTACAGATGTTTCCTCCAATACGCCAATGATATTCTTTGTTGCGGGACTTCTCACTGTCCATGTCATGTACGTTCCTCCTTCATTTACTGTTATCATTTTGTCGCAGTCGTTCCGGTATTCCTGATAAAATTAGATAGATGGAATTCATCTTTGCTGATTCGTTGAATTTGGCGTTGGAGCCTCTCTAATCGCTAGGATGAACGAGCAGCTTAAACTCTGCCGCCAGTTCCCTGGTAATTAAGTTCCCAAGGATTTTTGAGGCAATGAATCCGGGCAACCCGATAATGAAGAATAATTATTTCTTCATCTTCTCCTCGTAAGACACAAATTGATTAAGAAAAAAGACAGGCCGTACCTGAAAAAGGACGTGTCTGTCTTTATTGCAACGCTGTTATTCTTCAGTGAACTCCGATTGAATCCGTTTCATAAACTCCTCAGCTGCACTGTATCCTTGCTGTTGAAGGTACCAGTTATTCGCCGCTGCTTCAATTAATCCAGCCACATCGCGGCCCGGCTGGAGCTGAATTTGAATATGAGGAACGCGAACTCCCATATATTCCGTAAACTTCGCTTCCACCTCCAGCTCATTATTCAATGAATTATTTTGCCACTTTGTCAGCTCAATATCGAGTGCAATCCTTGTTTCTTCCTGAAAAGCTTTTCTCCCATATAGACGCACAACGTTTAATAGTCCAACACTGCGCAAGGCGAGAAATTCCTTATTCTTCTCATTGTGGGTGCCAAGCAGCGTTTGCGGGCTCAGTTTCTTGAGTACGACAATATCATCCGCCACAAGCCGATGCCCCCGGCCGATCAACGTGTGGGCCGTTTCACTTTTTCCCACTCCTGATTTGCCCCGAAGCAAAATGCCGATTCCCGAGACATTTACACAAACTCCATGCACAGCAATCTCTTGTGCTAACGTCTTGGTCAAATAAGCATCTAATTTTCCAACAAACTCATAGGTAGATGCATCCGTACGAAGCAAAGGAATTTTTTCCTCGGTACAATATTGCGGCAAATACATTAATTCCTCTTCGTGAGCAGTAACAATAATACAAGGGGGATTATATTTAACAATATTACCAATTCGCAGCTTGCTTTCACTGTCGCTTAATCTATGTAAATAATTGATTTCATTGGTGCCGAGCACTTGGACGTGTCCACTTGGAAAAAAGTCAAAATAATCAATGAACTCCAAACCTGGACGCTGCGTTGGAGATTTTTCAATCTTTCGGTGCAGTTGATCCTCTCCAGCTAATACTTCTAATGAAAACCGACGGACTATATCCTCAATCGTAATGGATTTCATAATGAACACTCTCTCCTTGCTTAATCTCTTTAGAAAACTAATAGACAAAGCCAGCAGTCTATTCTTTCTAGCCCTTTAGTATACACTCTAATGTAACATAATAGTGGCATGATTATTGCATAAGTTGTCTATTTTCAATAAATGTTAACCTTTACTTTAACTAAAGAGCTTTATCATGCATTTTTAATGAGTATGAGAACCTAATGCTTTTCCAAACGGTTGATCTAATATCGGTCAATGACTTTGCGATTCTGCAGATTAGTCCTTTTATTATTTTCCATTTTCCTGAATAATTACATTGTATCGGAAAATAATCATTTACATGCTATTTTTATGTTAAATTCTACTTCTTTGCTCGGAACGCCCTATCATAAAAAAATCCCTAGACACGGATGAATAACGTGCTTAGGGATAACAAGATAACCTGTGTACCGCCCACAAAGTGGCTTTAACGCATCAAAAACGAATGTAACCCTGCAGCAGGAAAAAGAAATTCTCTCATATATTGATAATTAAAGGCTTTCTTTTATATCTGCAAAATGTGTGACACGATTTCGCCCTTTAGACTTAGATGTGTATAGAGCCTTATCTGCTTTGGCCAATATAGAAATATTTGTATCTTCGGGAGTGAAGGTAGCTGCACCGATACTCACTGTTGTGGGACAATGGCTCCAGGAGGCATGTTCTATACTCTTTCTTAGCCTTTCAGCTGCTTGCTTAGATTGCGCCTCATCCGCCTCTGGCAAAAGAATGATAAATTCTTCTCCACCGTAACGAGCTACTGTATCAGTTTCTTTCGAATGTTCCTTTATTATCTGTGCAAATTCCCTCAACACTTGATCCCCAGCAAGATGGCCATATGTATCATTCACTTTTTTGAAATGATCGATATCCATAATAAGGAGTGAAAAAGGGACTTTAGAGAGAAGAAAGCTTTCAATATGTGAATCCAGCTTGTCAATAAAATAACGCCTGTTTTTCAGTCCAGTCAAAGTATCTGTTACTGCCAAGCTCTCTAATTTGGCATTTAACCTTATGAGTTCTTCTTGTTTTGCCTCAATATCCCAGTGCAATGCCTCTAATTTTTCAAGTGCCTCATTTTTAACTCTGTACGCTTCCTCCATTTCTCTCTTGGCATTGCGAATTTCTTTCTCGTAATCAATTCGTCTGCTCATCTTTACAAATACACACTCTATGAGCTCTGTTTGATTTCCTTCACCACTTTTCCCATTTAGCAGAACAGGGACATTCTCTCCTTTGTTGGACTTCAACGTTAAATACATCTCATCTACATGTCCGTACAGTTGAATAAACGGGTAAAAATAGGTATGAAAAAGAAACTTATTAGCCATCGACATAATCGATTCCATATGATGGTTTAATACATCATCTTTACTGTAACCGACCATGTCAAGAAATGCTTGGTTTGCGTACGTGATAACCCCCCGACTTGTAATGGTGACATATCCACAAGGGGCACGGTCTAGCCGCTCATCCATCTATATGCATCCTTTCACTAGCCATGGTTCTTCTTAAAAGATGAAAGGTATTCTTGTATCAGGCAGACGGTCTCTTTTGGATGGCTTAAATGTGGGTAGTGTCCTTTTGCCTCCATTAATCGAAAAGTGCTGTTCTTAAGATGGCGTTCCAAATACTTTCCAACTTTTAAAGGAACAATGCTGTCTTCCGAACATTGTAAAATAAGTGAGGGGACCTCTACTTTTGCTAAATCTTCTCTATGATCCGAGAAAAAAGTAGCTTCGGCAAACTTGCGGGTAACAGCTGGATCAGTTGAACAAAAACTTGTTTCCAACTCTTGAGTCAACATAGGCTGATTCGGATTTTTCATCGCAAGAGGGGCAAGATAGCTTGCCCAGCCAACAAAATTCATCTCCATCATGTCCAATAACTCTTCTACATCTTCCTTTTCAAAGCCTCCAAAATAATCAGGCCCATCATTTAAATAACGAGGAGATGGGCCAAGCATAACTAGACATTCAAATGACTCGGGTCTTTGAATAGAGGCCAGCATGCCTATCATTGCACTAACAGAATGCCCCACGAATATAACTTTTTTTATTTCTAACACATCAATAACTTCTAGCAAATCCTTTACGTACCCTTTAAGAGTTCCATATCTCTCATAACTATAAGCCGTTAAGTCTGATTTTCCTGAGCCAACGTAATCGAATAACACCACTCGGTATTCCTTCTCGAAATGGGGAGCGACAAATCGCCACATATTTTGATCACACCCAAATCCATGCCCGAAAACGATGGTTTGCTCCCCTTGACCAGTCACTTTTACATTATTACGAATAAGAATGTTTTCCATTTCATAAAAGCCCTCTTATTCTTTTGTTGGTCCACAGTATTCGAAATAATTTTTTGCTGTTTCCCAAAGTCCTACTTTATGCAGATTTGGTAAGCGCGATTGAAGCAAGTCCCAAAAGACGATCGACATAACTTCAGCGGTAGGATTTAACCCGTTAAACTCTTCAGTATCTAGATTCAAATGTTTGTGATCAAACTTTTGTATAATTGTTTGATCAACGATCTCGTCAAGTTCAGCTAAATTTATAATCATTCCTGTAACAGGATCAACTTCTCCCTCGACTGTTACTTCAAGAATGTAGTTGTGCCCATGCCCGTTCGGATTATTACACTTTCCAAAGATCTCTTTGTTTTCCTCATCTGATAACTGATCACTATGCAATCGATGTGCAGCAGAAAAATGATATTTTCTCGTTAATTGAATCATTGAACCTTCTCCTTTTTGAGAGAGCAAAAATGGATTCTCATGCAATATTATTTTATGAAGCTTACAATCTTCGAATCTATCTTTTAATTCATTCCATATATACGCCACAATATTTTCTGTCGTCGGGATATGTTCTACAAAAAAAGGGTGTTCACGGTTTAGAAACCTGCCGTCTAATTCCTCTAGAACTATCCCCTTCACTACACGGTCAACATCTGTAATATTCACTACAATACCTGATTTTTCATTAAGATGCCCTTTAACTGTCACTTCTAACAGATAATCATGGCCATGACCATTTGGATTGCTACATAGCCCAAATACTTCTCTGTTTTTGTCTTCATCCCACGATGGAACACGATAACTATGGGCTGCTGAAAACTCTACTTTTCTCGTTAATAAAACCAAGGTCTCACCTCTTCTTCATTCAAGAATTTAACAATGCCAGCTATATTACTATTATATCCTTTTATTCACCTTAGTTAGTGCCGCTTTCTGTATCTCAACAAATGTTTTGTTAAACTCTTCCACTGATAAAGGTTTGCTAAATAAATAACCTTGTACTTCATTACATTTTTGCTGTTGAAGGAAATAAAGCTGTTTGTCTGTTTCCACGCCTTCAGCAATCACACTAACTTTTAAATTACGAGCCATTGCAATAATGGTAGCAATGATTTTATTATCATCAGAATCATCTTCGATGTCTCGAACAAATGACTTATCAATCTTTAGAGTATGGAAGGGGAACTTTTTAAGATAACTTAATGAAGAATACCCAGTTCCAAAATCGTCAATCGCAATTTTAACGCCTAAGTCTTTTAGAGCGTTCAGCTTAGCAATTACATAATCTTCGTTATACATTGCTATCGTTTCTGTAATTTCTAATTCTAGATATTGCGGTTTGAGACCCGTTTCCTCCAATACTTTGCTTACTTGCTCTACTAAGCTTGCTTGCTGGAATTGCCGCGGAGAAAGATTAATAGATATAGTCATGTGTGGAAATCCAGAATTTTGCCATTTCCGAATTTGCTTACAGGCAGTCTGTAGAACCCACTCGCCAATCGCCACAATCAGGCCGGTTTCCTCAGCTAATGGAATAAACTCCTCTGGGGAAATCACTCCCAATTGTGGATGGCGCCAGCGAATTAAGGCTTCACTTCCAGTAATAACTCCAGTATTTATATCGACCTTAGGCTGGTAAAATAAAGTAAATTCGTCATGCTCCAATGCTTGACGCATACCTTTTTCCAGAATCGCTCTTCTCTGAATCCAGTCATTCATGCCGGATGTATAGAATTGGTGATTATTTCTACCTTGTTCTTTGGCACGATACATAGCTATATCCGCATTTTTAATTACATCTTCGATATTGTCCCCATCTTCCGGAAACATGCTTATTCCTATGCTTGATGTGATAAACAATTCGTTTCCTTCATATAAAAAAGGCTTTTCCAGTGCTTTTAAAATCGTTTGTGCCATGCTATTCGCCGCTTCACTGCTAGTATTGGGTAAAAGTAAAATAAATTCATCTCCCCCAATGCGTGACATCATTTCACCTTCTCTAAGAAAAGGCAAGATACGATTAGTGACAGCTTTCAAAATTACATCTCCTGCCGAATGGCCCAGCAAATCATTGATAAATTTGAACCTGTCCAAGTCAAGAAATAAGAATGCCATCGGGCTCTTTTCATTTATTTCTGCTAACTCTAATGCGGTCTTATTAAATAAACGCGAATTAGGAAGCCCCGTCAAAAAATCATAGTAAGCATGGTACTGTATTTCTTTATTTTTTTCTTTCAGCTCATCGGTATAATCTAGCAGGTTTAATGACATAACATTCACTTGATTGGCAAGTGATCCTAATTCATCACGGCGTTCAATCAATACCTGCTCCCCGAAATTCCCCTTAGCGATTTCATTTACCTTTAATAAAATTTGATTAATAGGCCTAACAATATATCTAGCTAAGAAATAACTAATAACAAAGACGAGAATTAAAACAGCAATAGAAATCATTAAGTTGTTTAACAACTGTTTATTTAATACGCTTTGGATCACTTTGTAATCTGTCACTATCCCAATAACATAAGGATCTTCAGAAGAAACAGGAACAAAGCTTTTAAACACTTTTTTACCGTTCACCGTGCTCTGAAAACTAACGAGCTTGCCCGTTCTCATCGCTTCTCTTACAGCTTTAATATCAGCTTTTTTGTCCTTATACTGGTACTTACCAAATTGAATATCCTTATTTGCCAGTTCTATAAATCTCTTTCCATTCTGCTCTGTATAGACAGGCGGAGATCCGAAAGTTTTCGGATTAAAACCGGTAATATTTAACAGCATATCATTATCGCTTAATGTTTTCCTTACAATGGCATTGGGACCAATGCGCTTCTCAAAGTCTGTAATCCGCTTGTCACGCATATAGGGGCTGATTATATAATCGGTCGTGCCGTCATAATAATATCCCCATTTATCCACATGATCAGGGTTAGAGGCAGAAACATTTACAGGACCTGACCAGTAGTTTGGAAGTTTTTGCCCTTGGGCAATCGTAACATTTTTATTGTTGAATAGCTGTTGGAAGGCAGTATACCAATATCCCCATTCTTTCGTACTTAAGTTTCTCTCGTGGGGGTCAGAAGATTTTACTCCCACAATGTCTCCCTTCTCCTTAACAAGCAGGGTAATATGGGAAACATCCAGCTTTTTGCTAAGCTCAACGAGCTGTTCATTCGTCACATTATTTATATGAGGATCTAGTGCGTTCTCTGCCGCAATAGCTGCTGCACGGAGTTTTTCCCCTATTTCACTTTCCAGGGACTCCACCCCAAATTGTGAATGATTAATGGCTATACTAATTTCATTCACTAAGAGCTCTGTCTGTTTTTCCTGATCTTTTATTAACAGATCTCTCGTATAGTAGTAAGATAAGATATTATTTAAAATTAGTATGGCTGTTACTATCGTAGCAAAGATGAATGATAGTTTTTTCCTTAAAGACAAACTATCTCCCCCAATTCGAGCTGTTTATCTATAGATTTTTATTCTGTTAGCTGCCTTTAGCGTCCTATAATACGCCCTTGGGCGGAGTTAAGGTAATTTCGTCCATCCGAATGTGAAGAGGAGTCGCAGCCACAAATGAGACGACGCGCGCAACATCATTCACGTCCAACATATCTTCAGATGAAAACCCTTCGGCCTCTTTCCAAATATCCGTATACGTAGCGCCTAACTGAATATTTGTTGTAAAAATATTGTATGGATACCATTCTTCCGCTAACACGCTTCCCAAGCCACTCATCGCTTGCTTTGAAGCTGCGTACACAGAATTCATCGGAAGGCTTCTTTTAGTTGCAATGGAACTTATATTAACGATGCGCCCTCCTTCTTCTTTCAGTAACGGAAAAGCCTGTTGAATACAATGGAACACACCAAAAACATTCGTTTGAAAAACAGCCTCCCATTCTTTAGCTGCAAACTCCTCAAACGCTTTAAAATAACCAATGCCTGCATTGTTAACCAATACATCTATCGCTTTGTGTCGCTCACCGATACGTTGGAAAACCTCTTGAACTTCTTTCTCGTCCATAATATTCATCTGCAAAGGGATCAAATTTTCTATATGATTGTCTACATTCTTCTCGCGGGTTGTGGCATATGTGACAAACCCCTGCTTGGCGAGCTCTAAACTAATAGCCTTGCCAATTCCCTTTAAACCGCCTATAACAATAGCTACTTTCTCTCTCATATTGCACCTCTTTCATTTGGTAACTTTATATACATAGCCAAAAATGTCCGTTAACACATCATATTCGCTATGTTCTTTTATACTATCAATCCAATTATTAGCGATTTTCAAATGGGCGTTATGAGCCCGTTGCTGCAACATCGGAAAATCGATAACGTAACGATCACCTTCAATCTCTCCATGTATAAGATGATACAAGATCCAACTTAATGGATTGTCGACAGCTAGCTGATAGCCCTCTTCTGTTAATGAAGGGACTGGTCTTGAAATGGCAGTGCAAACCTCACTTTTTATGCCGTCAGGAGTTATAGAAGGCATAATCAATTGAAATGTAACATTTTGATTTTCAAGTACATCTATTTCGGAGGTATACTCATAAGCATAAACGGTAACAGGCATATCGCCTATTTCAGCCTTTAGCCCTTGGTATTCATTTAAAGAAAAGGGGATTTTTGTTTTCTTTCTATACTCTGTTCCACAAAGATAAGCTCTATTAAAATCTTCAATGAGCTGGTGTACGGTGACATCCTTCCCTAACGAGCTTATTCTGCTCGCTGTAGTTTGTATAGCTAGTCGGGAATTGTCACTTGCCAGCCATCTCCTGTTCATCTTCTCTGCTGTAAATGACAGGGTGCCGCTCCCACAATAAAAATCACCGACTAAAGCTCCTTCCTCTGTTGTCATTTGCAAAATCCGTTCCATCAATTTTTCCGGTTTTTGTGTAGCGTAGGACGTATCTTCCTGTCCCAGGTATTCATACTTCCCGACATCATCCCAAACAGAAGAATAGGTGATTCCCTTCTTTTTAAAATGATTTTCCGTTTTGGCATAAAAAAATAGAGATTCATGATTTAAACCAAATTGGGAATGTTTATAGACAGCGTCATCAGCAAATTTCCAAATAACCTCTCCAAGAAAATGGTTCGCTCCAAATATTTCATCTAAAATGACTTTTAGATAATGCCCTTCTTTTTGCGATGTATGAAAAACAAGGATTCCTTTTTCATTTAACAATTCCCTGGCAGCTTCTATTCTTTTCCGATAATCAGACCGATAAATATCTGATCGATAAAAATTTCTAATAGTATTGGCTTCGTTCCAAGGATCAACAATATGCTCATTTAATGTTCGGCTAAATACGGAGAAAACCCATCCAGAATTAAACGGGCCATCAAAATAAATCATATCGAACGCTTCCCGGTATTCTTGATTCATCAATCCTTGCATAATATATAGATTGTCACCGTAAAACAGACTGTTTTCTTTCATTGCTTCTGGCTCGAATTTCATAATATCCTCACCTTCTTTTCTCTGTACCTCTGCGATATTGTAACTCATTCCTAATAAGGAAACGAGATGAATTAATACTATTAATTGTACTTTTTTTAATGAATGGTAGATACTCTTTTTATTTTTCCCTTAATATACATGGTGCCTAAACTTGAGTGTAACATTACTTCTATCTAACTAAAAAGCTGTTAGCCCTGTTTAAAATACTGATATAATAAAATAGTTACAGAAAATTCAGACGTGTATACGTAGAAAAAGGGGTCATTCTATGTTGGAGCTATTTATTACGATGATAGAACGACTTGGCATTATTGTAACCATTGCTTTCATTTTAACACGGTTTAAGTTTTTCAGGGACATGGTCTATCAGGAGCGGCTTGATGGCCCGCAACAGCTGACTGCCATTATATTTTTTGGTTTTTTCGGGATTATCGGTACATATACTGGATTAAGCCTCAGCACAGAAAGTCTGCAATTCAATCGTTGGGTTTCTGGCCTAACCACTGATGAAGCCCTTGCTAACTCGCGGGTGATTGGTGTTGTGCTAGGCGGGCTTCTCGGAGGTTATAGAGTCGGCATTGGAGCAGGCCTTATTTCCGGAATCCATCGGTTTACTTTAGGAGGATTTACAGCTGTTTCCTGTGGAGTGGCTTCCATTATTGCTGGCGTGCTTTCCGGATTGTTTCATAGAAAAAACCGGCATGTCAGCCTCTCATCTGCCCTTTTCATTGGTGCCTTGGCGGAAACGATCCAAATGGTCGTCATCGTGCTGATCTCCCGCCCCTTTGAACAAGCCCTGACATTGGTCAAGATCATTGGTCTGCCTATGATTTTGGCTAACGGGGTAGGCTGTGCCCTTTTTCTTTTAGTTATAAAAAATGTAATTAATGAGGAAGAAAAGGCGGTTGCTGTACAAGCACAAAAAACTTTGCGCATTGCCGACCAAACCCTTGCTTATTTGCGAGAGGGGCTCAACGTCCATTCTGCCCAAGCTGTCTGCTGCATTATCCATAATGAAATAAAAACTAGCGCGGTGGCTATAACCAATTTAACAGAAATTCTTGCACATGTCGGGCTGGGCCAAGACCATCACCGCCCCCATAGCCCCATTCAAACCGGTGTTACTCTTGATACTCTCAAGAATGGGAAGGTAATTGTCGCAGGCCAGCATTCGATTTATTGCCAAGTAGAAAATTGCCCGCTCCGTGCTGTTGTTGTCGCTCCATTAAAACAACGAGGTGAAACGATTGGGACGTTGAAGTTTTACTTCAGCTCAGAAAAAGAGATTTCTAACGTCATCATCGAGCTTATTACTGGTCTCAGCACAATGATTAGCAATGAACTGGAGGTCGCTGCAGCAGAACAAGCCTATCAACTCGCTAAAGAAACAGAAATCAAAGTGCTTCAAGCTCAAATAAGTCCTCACTTTCTATTTAACACATTAAACACGATTGTTTCACTCGTCCGTCTTGATCCTTCTAAAGCAAGAAAGCTGCTCATCTCCCTATCACATTATTTGCGGCAAAACATGTCTGCAACGACAAAAAGCATGACAACACTTGAACAGGAATTAAAGCATGTAAAGGCCTATCTACTAATTGAAAAAGCTCGGTTCATTAATAAACTTGAAGTGATCTACGATATTGATGAAAAGGCGCTTTTGCAGAACATTCCCCCTCTTACATTGCAGCCCATCGTTGAAAATTCAATTAAACATGGGTTCAAGGACAAAGAAAGCAACTGCATAGTGAAAATTACTGTTAAAAGAAAAAGCAGCTCTACTTATATAAAAATACAGGACAACGGGCAAGGAATGAGCAAGGAACGTTCAGAACAGATTGGTAAAGCACTTATTGATTCAAAGGAAGGAAGCGGTCTTGCGATTTATAACGTGAATCGCAGACTAACAATGATGTTTGGAGATCAGACAATGCTTGAAATAAACAGTAAACCTGAAGAAGGCACAGAAATCACCTTTTCTATTCCATACATGGAGGAAGCGAATTAAATGGATCTATCTATTAAAACCGTCATTGCAGACGATGAATTATACAGCCGTGATGAGCTGAAGCATCTGTTACAGGCCTTTCCCTCCATTCGTATTATTGGTGAAGCTGAATCTGGAGAAGCTGCCGTCATGAAGGCACTTCATCTGCAACCGGATATTATATTTTTAGATGTCGAAATGCCACGGATGAATGGAATGGAAGCAGCTAAAGCGTTAATGGAATTAAAAAAGCCTCCCTTAATTGTTTTTGCGACTGCTTATCCGCAATTTGCGGCTGAAGCATTCCGATACGAGGCAGTTGACTACTTATTGAAGCCCTATGACGAAGATCAATTGAAGGAAACCATTGAACGCATCGAAAAAAAGATCCTCTCTGTCACAGAGGCTGAAGCAAGCAAACCAGCAGGCAAACTGGCGGTTGAATCAAATGGGGAAATTTTTTATTTGGAGCCTAAAGAGATTCTTTACACATTTAGAGATGATAAATTAACTAAAATTATTACGAAAACCGGTGAGTTTGATACAAAAATTCCGCTGAAGGATTTGGAAAACCGGCTTCATACTTTTCACTTTTTCCGAATCCATAAGAGCTATCTTGTTAATTTAGAGTACATCACCCGCCTTACTCCCTGGTTTAATGGCGCTTACCAGCTGCAGGTGGAAGGAAGAGAGGAAAGGCTGTCAGTTAGTCGAAATTATGTAAAAGGGTTAAGAAGACGGTTGGAAATTTAATTTATCTGTTGCATCTTATTCTCGCTTTTTTGCATGATAATCTGAATTTTCAGCTTTTTGTCCCTGAAAACCTCTTTTCCTCCTTGCTGTTTATTATACTTATTATGTAAACGCATTCACTTATTGAATAGGGGGGAGAAACATGTACACATTTTTAGCAGGAATTGCCCTTTTAATCATTGGTTACTTTACGTATGGCAAATTTATTGAGAATATTTTCGGAGTAAAAGAAGAGCGGGCGACACCCGCTTATGTCAATAATGACGGAGTGGACTACGTACCGATGAGTACATCGAAAAACTCCTTAATCCAATTGTTGAACATTGCCGGCACAGGACCGATCTTTGGGCCTATTATGGGGGCGCTTTATGGGCCAGTTGCTTTTATTTGGATCGTGGTTGGCTGTATTTTTGCAGGCGCTGTTCATGACTATTTAACGGGCATGATTTCCATCCGTAACCGCGGCGCCCACTTGCCTGAACTAGCAAGTAAATTTTTAGGAAAAGTAATGAAACACATAGTCAATGCCTTTGCTGTTCTTCTTCTCTTATTAGTAGGAACTGTATTTGTGTCGACGCCGGCCAGCTTGCTCCATGTTTTAATGAATGGCAAAGTCGCCTTAAGCATTCTTATCGCTGCTATCTTTATTTATTATATTTTAGCTACATTGCTCCCGGTAGATAAAATTATCGGTCGTCTTTATCCGTATTTTGGTGCCCTCCTAGTGATTAGTGCTCTTGGAGTAGGCATCGCTTTAATCTTTACAGGGGCACCAATCCCAGAACTTTCTTTAACTAACTTCCATCCTGATCATGCACCGGTATTTCCATTGTTGTTCTTTACGATTACTTGCGGCGCACTTTCAGGATTTCACGCTACCCAAACACCCATTATTTCACGCACAACTCAAAATGAAAAGCAGAGCCGAAAAATCTTCTACGGCATGATGATTGCGGAAGGAATTATCGCTATGATTTGGGCGGCGGCGGCAATGAGCTTATTCGACGGTTATGGCGGTTTAAACGAAGTGCTTGCCGCAGGTGGTCCGGGAGCAGTGGTCAGCGAAGTGTCAACCTCCATGCTCGGTGCCGTCGGCGGAACACTGGCTGTGCTTGGTGTCGTTGTTTTACCAATTACTTCCGGAGATACAGCTTTTCGGAGTGCTCGCATGATCATCGCTGAATATTTGAATATTGCCCAAAAGAAATTTTCGAGCCGCTTATGGATTGCTCTGCCGTTATTCGTTATTTCTGTCTTGCTTACACAGATCGACTTTAATATCTTGTGGAGATATTTTAGCTGGGCGAATCAGTCCACGGCAGTCATTGCCTTGTTTGTTGGCGCTATGTATTTATATATTGCCCGAAAAAACTACTGGGTTTCGCTCATACCGGGAACCTTTATGCTTGTCATGGTTCTCGCTTACATCTTAAATGCACCAATTGGTTTTGGCTTATCCATGACAACCTCCTGGATCGGCAGTACTATTGGCACTATTATACTTGTTGCCCTGTTCTTTCACGCCGCTAAAAAAGCACGCGCAAACGACCTGCCAATTGAAGAGGATGTGTCCGACTGGAATAGTGTAGCCTAATAGCCTCCCCTAAAACATTATCAGACGATAAATAGAAGGAGAAATACTTCTCCTTCTTGGGTGCAGCCATTATTTCGTTAGCCTTATGACGGGCCTTTGAAACATCTTTAAGTGCACGCTCATGCGTGTACTTTTATTTTTCTTCTGATTCTATCGATAAGCATCTGTTACGAGAAAACGATCCACTTCTTTAATTGAATTTCGCCCTGAAATAGCCAGTTGCAATTCCGTCTCTGCAATAAAATTTTCAATAACTTCTCTTACCCCTGTTTCCCCAGCTACTCCTAAAGCATAAGCGTAAGGCCGACCGATCAGTACAGCCGAGGCTCCGAGAGCCATTGCCTTGATCACGTCCGCTCCTCTCCTTACTCCGCTGTCCAGTAAAACAGGGATTTTCTGTTCAATCGCTTCGCATATGGAAGGTAAAACATCCAGCGTTGCCACCGCTCCGTCCAATTGTCGCCCTCCGTGATTAGATACGATAATACCGGCCGCGCCATGTTCTAGCGCAAGCAAGGCATCATCCGGATGAGTTACTCCTTTGAGCAAAACCGGCAATGACGTTTGCTGGCAAATGTACTCCAGCTCTTTCCACGTAAATGCCGTGTTATTTCCCTCGTCCAGCGCCTTTCGACTCGCTGCTTTTACATTTTTTTCTGGCGGCTCTTCCAGTTTTGAGCGAAACACAGGATCAGAGAAGTAATTTCCCATCCCTTCTCCTGAAAGAAAAGGCAAGTAGGCATTATGAAGATCTTTTTCCCGCCAACCGAGCAAAATGGAATCAATCGTTACTACTATTGCTGAATAGCCGGCATCTTCGGCTCTTTTTAGAAAACTATTTGTTAGGTCATGGTCTTTAGGAGGATACAACTGAAACCACCGTAAAGCACCTCCCATTGCTTCCGCCACTTCTTCCATTGACTTTGTCGAAACATTGCTGAGAATATAAGGAACTCCTAATTGAGCTGCTGCTTTTGCAGGAGCCAGCTCAGCTTCCGGATGCAAGATAGAATTTACTCCAATGGGTGCAAGAAAAATCGGCACAGGAATGGATTGATCAAACAATTTGATCGTTAAATCCCGCTTGCTGACATCACGGCAGATCCTTGGTCGGAGCTGGTACTTCTGAAAGGCCTCCAAATTGGCACGCATAGTATCTCCCGCTCCTGCCCCGCCATTTACATAATCAAAGGGACCGGCTGCAAGCGTCTTTTTTGCCTTCTCTTCCCATTCTTTTATAGACACTGGCAAAAGTTTGGCGCCCTCGTCTCCACTCTGATAAAACTTCATCTGTATATCTTCACAGTTCCTCATGCCACCACTCCCAAGTAAAGTTACTTTTTAAAAATATACATTTATTATCGAATAAAAGTTAAAGATCAAATTCCTCCTGTATTATTGCCAAAAACCTTTAACTATATTGGTGTAAAAGTACGATCGCGAGGAGCAATTATGGAAAGATAACAAAAAGAGCAGAGAGAAGATCCGAAAAGCCAGCAGATAGATAGTTAGAATAGTGGCAAGCGATCAATCTTACGAAAATGTAATATTTATGTAAGCAAAACCAATTTTTCTCCTCGAACAAATTACATATACTCTTTTTAGATTCGTTATGAGGAGGGACATATCAGTGAATTTTTTCCAACTAAACGTTGATTTGTTTAGATTTATTAATGATCTCGGAAAGCATTTCACCTATTTAAATCCATCTATGACTTTCATCGCTGAATATACAGTCTTTATCTTAGCCTTAAGCGTCATTCTTTTTTGGTTTACGAGAACGGAGGACAATAGAATGATGATTATCTGTGGGGCCTTCACTTTGGCCGTAGCTGAGGTATTCGGAAAGATTGCTGGAAAACTCCATTCAAACCACCAGCCATTTGCTGAGCTGGAAAATGTAAATAAGCTGTTAGGACACGCAGTAGATAACTCTTTTCCAAGTGATCATACCATATTATTCTTTTCGTTTTGTATGACCTTTTATTTATTTAAAAAGAGGGGGAGGTTGTTATGGATTTTATTGGCTACCCTCGTTGGCCTCTCGCGTATTTGGGTGGGTGTTCATTACCCGGCAGATGTCATTACAGGAGCACTTCTTAGTATCTTCACGGCTCTCATTGTTTGTCAGGTAGTACCTAAGTTGAGCGTCATGAGAAAGCTGTTAGCCATTTACGAGAAAGGTGAACAAGTTATCCTTCCTGCAAAAAATAATTCGAGAGAATATTAATAAGCTCATGTCAGCACTGTGCTTTGCACAAACGCACAGAAGGCAGTCATGAGCTGCTACACTTGAACAGTCATCCATACCGGCAGGTTTTATTTTAGATAACCTTATTTAATATCATATAATCTGCATTTATCGTAAAAGCTGGTTTTACTGATTTCTAATAGCTTGGCTGCTTTTATTTTATTTCCTTTTGCAGCAGTTAAAGCCTGTTGAATGGCTTGTTTTTCAACAACAGCTAGTGTTTCTTTTAACGGTAATACTGACATAGATGCAGAAATACTTGCTGGGTCAGGGTCACACTGTATATTGATTTCCGTTTCCTCTGCTCCTCCAGCTTCCTGGTCGCGCAAATATAGGGGCAGATGAACCAATTGAATCACCTTGCCATCCAGCACATTGATTGAACGCTCCAGCACATTTTCCAATTCACGGATGTTTCCCGGCCAGGAATGCTGCCTTAACTTCAATGCCACCTCTTGTGATAATTCAATGCCACTGCGGTAAAATTTTTTCTCTAGCTTCTTCAGTAAAAATCGGGAGATAGGAAGCACGTCTTCCTTTCTTTGTCTCAATGGAGGAATTTCGATTTTGATGACATTTAAGCGGTAGTATAAATCCTGGCGGAACTCCCCTTCCTTCACCATCTTTTCTAAATCGCGGTGGGTCGCTGCAATGATCCGCACGTCCACAGAAATGGATTTTTGGCCGCCTACCCGGTGAATCTCTTTTTCCTGAAGCACTCTTAATAATTTACTTTGCATAGAGAGAGGCATATCCCCGATTTCATCCAAGAAAAGCGTACCTTCATTGGCCATTTCAAACTGCCCCTTCTTTCCGCCTTTTTTGGCTCCTGTAAAAGCTCCATCCTCATAGCCAAACAGCTCGGACTCCAGCAGATGTTCCGGGATAGAGGAGCAATTAATGGCAACGAAAGGACCGGACGCGCGCATGCTGTTATGGTGAATGGCGTGGGCAAACAATTCCTTTCCCGTGCCTGATTCACCGATCAGTAAGACCGAGGAGTTGCTACCTGAGATTCTTTGAGCAAGATTTTTGACCGACAGAAAAGCAGGGCTGTCTCCAATTAAATCATTAAAGTTATACCTACTTTGCAAATCTCGCTGGGCTCTTGCTTGATAATACTTCAACTCTTCCACGAGATTTTGGATTTTTGTTTTGTACATCTGCCACTCTTCTGGATTGCGAAACATGACACTGCCTACAGCGCCGACAATTTCTCCATTCTCAAACAGAGGAAACCGGTTAGCAATCATTTCGCTGCCATTAATTGATTGAAGGGCAGCCAGTTCGGTTTGTCCCGTTTGGGCAACGATATGCATGCGTGAGTTTTCAATTATGTCCTGTACCGGACGATTGACTGCTTCTTCTACCGTCGTCCCAATAAATTCGCAGTATCCCTCATTGATATAGAGAATTATGCCGTTGCGATCGACAACAACCACTCTTTCTGCCAATAAGTTAATGATTTGCTCATACCAGCTGTCAGGAATTTTTTCAAAAGCCCGTTTCATTCCACATCCCTCCTTTTTATATTCGTGCATTTATTATAACAAAGATTAACCCATAAATTTCCTTATGAGAAATGGATCAACGGCAAATAAGAGAACCCCATTCTAACGAATGGGGTTCTCTTTAATATCTAGTCTGCTTTTCGAGAAGAGAAAGCTTTATTGGGCTGTGTAGCCGCCATCCAGCACGACTGCTTGCCCTGTCACCCCCCTCGCTTTGTCGCTTGCTAAAAAGACCGCATAATCAGCGATTTCTGCTACCGTTAACAGCCGTTTTTGCGGGACAAGCGGTAGTAAAACTTCCTCAATCGCACGGTCCAAACTGACATTTCTTGTTTCTGCCAAGTCGCCTAATTGCCCTCTGACTAATGGTGTATCCACGTAGCCGGGGCATAAAGCATTGACAGTGACTCCATATGCCGCACCTTCTAAGGCTGCTACCTTCGTTAGACCAATGACTCCATGCTTGGCGCTATTATATGCTGCTTTTCCAGCGAAGCCAATAATGCCGTTTACAGAAGCCATATTGATGATCCTGCCGAAGCCCTGTTCCTTCATGGCCGGGAATACGTGTTTTATTCCAATGAACGGAGCCGTTAACATCACTTTTATTAGCTGCTCAAATTTCTCTGTAGGAAACTCTTCGATGGGAGCAACATATTGAAGCCCTGCATTGTTAACTAAGATATCTATTTTTCCGAAAGTTTGCTGTGCTGATCGAAGACTATTTTTATAAGCTTCCTCATTAGTGACATCACATGGAGCGGCCAATCCCGTGAACCCTTGTTCTTTTAATTCTGAAACCACCTGTTTACTTTTTTCTGCATTTAAATCTGAAATAACGATATTGGCTCCTTCTTCAGCAAATGTCCTGGCAATCTCTAAGCCAATCCCGCTGGCCGATCCTGTAATAAACGCTGTTTTTCCGGCTAATGCTTTGTTCATACTTCTATTGCCTCCTTAAATTTAGACACTTTAGTTATCAAACGAACTTAAATAATCCCCAAAAATGTATAAAGCGCGATCACAACGAATACAGCTAATGTCTTAATGACTGTAATGGCAAATATGTCTCGATACGATTGCTTGTGTGTTAATCCAGTCACAGCAAGCAGCGTGATGACAGCCCCGTTATGAGGAAGAGTATCCATGCCGCCAGAAGCCATAGCTACTACCCTATGCATCACTTCAGGAGGGATATTAGCCGCTGCAATTGCCTGGTTGTACTTATCTGCCATCGCTCCCAATGCAATCCCCATACCGCCAGAGGCCGATCCGGTCATACCGGCAAGTGTCGTCGTCGTCACTGCTCCATTTACAAGCGGGTTGGTGAATGTACTAGAAATCCCATCACTTATTTTTGCAAATCCCGGAAGCACGGCGATAATTCCCCCAAATCCATATTCCGCCCCGGTATTCATAGTCGCCAGCAGTGAACCGCCGATTGCTGTGTTTACGCCTTCTTTAAATCCCTGTGTAACACGTTTCCAATCGTACGCTATTGATGAGACAATACCCACTAACAAGGCCATAATAATCGCCCAAACAGGTGCAACGGCGGCGACATCTACTGAATAATCCTTTAAGCCAATGGCAGAAAAGTCAAAACCATTGGGGTACCATTTTGGTATATACGTAATAAACAGCTTATTAGTGATCCCAACAAGAAGAAGCGGAATAAAAGCAAGAACCTGTCTGGCTACTGATTGTTGTGAAGCCAGATTAGAGGGCTCAACGCCCGTCTCTTTTGCCTTGGCACTTTCCACAGCAGCTGCTTCTTCTGATTCAAAGCCGTAATAGCCTTCACCGGCCTTTTCAGCTTTCTTTCTCCTCATTTCCAGATAAAACAAGCCTGCAGCTAAAACAAGAATCCCCCCAATAATCCCGAGTGTTGGCGCTGCATAAATATTTGTTTTGAAAAACGAAATAGGAATGACATTTTGAATCTGCGGCGTTCCTGGCAGGGCATCCATCGTAAAGGTAAACGCACCGAGAGCAATTGTTCCTGGAATGAGCCTTTTTGGAATATCTGCCTGCCGGAACATTTGGGCCGCGAATGGATAAATGGCAAACACGGCCACGAATAAACTAACGCCGCTATACGTTAAAATTGCTCCTAATAACACGATCGTCAACATAGCCCGTCTGGCCCCGAGCCAACGTACAATCGTCTTGGCGATAGATTCCGCGATTCCGGACATTTCTACGACTTTCCCAAAAATAGCCCCTAATAGAAAAACAGCAAAATAGGATTTAATAAAACCGACCATCTTTTCCATAAATACACCTGAAAAGAACGGCAAAACATGCAGCGGTGCAATTAACAGGACAGCGAGAAGCGCGCATATGGGCGCAAACAAAATAACTGAGTAACCTCGATAAGCAAAAAAGATTAAGAGCCCGAGCGACAATAAAATAACTATCAAATCCATGCAAATCCCCCCGTATCGTTTGATCAATCATAAAGGCCCCTCTTAGTAAGCGTTTACAATAAAGGCTAGCCTTTATTTTGTTACTCCTTCTGCCCTCAGTCACACAGGCAAACGACCCTGCTATGTTGTTTGACTGCCATGAAACAGGATGATTTTCATTTCTCTCTCGTCTTCAAATTGCAATTATCATACCAATTAAAGAAGATTCAAGAATCTCCCTCTAGCAAAAGGAAGGCTTTTATAAAAATGAAAGATCCGTTCCGAAAACACGGAAATTTCCTGTTTTGCGGAATCTATTCCCTTTAAAAATCCGGAAAAACGGAAAATGCCATTCATCTTATGGGCTCAAGCTATTCCCATTGACCCCTTTCAGGACAAATAAAATTTTCTCTGCTTTCTCGTTCTTTTTTCAAATAAGGGTGTTTAGATCACAAAAATTGATGCACTCTAAGTTAGAACTTCAAAAATAGAGGAATAGATTAAGGAAAGCTGTAAAATGTGTATCTCTTCAGCTATATGACACCGCATTCCGCTTGGGCATTATTACGAAGCAGCTGAAAAATTCTTGAAAACACACGGGTTAGTAAGTTATTCTTAAGCATACAATTCTTACTTAAGGCTGTGATTAACGTTGCGTATTAATAAATTCATTAGCGAGTCAGGAAAAACATCCAGAAGAGGAGCAGATAAATTAATTAGTGAAGGAAAAGTAACCATCAATGGAAAGTTGGCCGAAGTAGGAAGCCAGGTAGAACCCGGCGATGACGTCCGAATTAATGGAGAATCTGTTCAAATAGAGAAAAACCATGTGTACATTGCATTAAATAAACCAGTTGGCATCACAAGTACAACAGAAAAGCATGTAAAAGGAAACATTGTTGACTTCGTCAATCATCCTTTGCGAATTTTCCATATTGGACGGCTTGATAAAGACTCAGATGGCCTCATTCTCCTTACAAATGACGGTGACATTGTAAATGAAATTTTGCGTGCTGAAAATAATCACGAGAAAGAATATATCGTCACTGTAGACAAGCCAATCACCTCCGAATTCTTAAAGAAAATGGCTAGTGGTGTGGAAATTTTAGATACAAAAACACTTCCTTGTGAAGTCATCCAAACCTCAAAGTATGAGTTTCACATCATATTAAAACAAGGCTTAAACCGGCAAATCCGCCGCATGTGCGCGGCACTCGGGTATAAAGTGTTAAGGCTCCAGCGCATTCGGATTATGAACATTCACCTAGGCAGCCTGCCTATTGGGCAATGGAGAGATTTGACGAAAAAAGAACGCACCCAGCTATTCAAAGACCTGGACTATGAGCCGAAACAGTGGTAAATGAAAAAGCCAAATGAGTGATCACTCATTTGGCTTCTTTTTCTGTAAAGAGATAATAAAGTTAGTTAATTTTGAGAGTAAATATAGGAGCCTTGCTACATTTTATTGTGTAGCAAGGCTCCTTAAAGTTGTTTAATTCTAACTCAACTGACGCCTCCGTTAGTTCTAGCCTACCCGCGAACAAATCCACCCTCTGAATGTATGATTTGTCCAGTTATCCATTCAGCCTCATCACTTGCAAGAAAAGCAATAACCCGTGCCACGTCATCTGGTGTACCAATACGGCCCATTGGAAATCTAGGTAAAAGAAAATTTCTTATTTCATCCGTCATCCATGTAGAATCTGTTGGACCTGGATTTACAGCATTAACAGTGATTCCTAATGGTGCAAGTTCTTGTGATAACGACCTAGTAAAGGCAGAAATAGCCCCTTTAGTTGCTACATAGGCTAACTCCCCGGGCATAGGAGCTAAATCCTGCCCTGATGTCATATTTATTATTCTTCCCGATTCTAAATTAGATTTTTTAAAACGACGAGCAAACTCCACACAAAGAAGAAAGTTTGACCTCATATTAACCGCATAATGATCATCAAGTGATTTAGCATCTAACGATAAATAATCATTACTTGTGGAATGAGCTGCATTATTAATTAAGATTGAAGGATACCCTAATTTAGCCAAAATTTCCTCATATATGGTAAAGGCAACATTTGCATCTAATAAATCAATTTTCATTGACCCGCAACGGACACCCATTCGTAAAATTTCTTGCTGAAATTTTTCTATCCATACCTTATCAGAATTCCAGTGAGTAAAGAAAATATTTATCCCCTGTGAGGCTAACTTACGACAAATAGCTGTACCAATCTCTCCTTGACTGCTCGCTCCTGTAACTAGTGCAATTTTTTTTTGAATATGACTCATTATTTTAACCCCCAGATTATAGGGATAATATGCTATGGGTAATAGAGATGTCGATTCTCATAAAAACAAAAGCAGACCCCATAATAGTATCTGCCTAGTCAATGGATATTTTATAACTCCACACCATGTATCCCCCGAATGATTATCATTCAAATAACTAGACACACGCCTCCCCTTAAATGGGTATAAAGTTAAAGCTGTCTATTTATGATTATTCATCACAGAGTTTGCCACATGTAGAATCTTAATTCCCCTTTCCATACATCTCTAAGCTTATCTTACTTATTAGACTGAAAAAAACAACAATTTATTAGAGGAACTTGTGTATGTACTATACTCGCATTCAACTATTCCGCCCCGTTAGTCCAATAAAAATTAACAACTTTATTGTCAATCCCTCCGTCGATCTTCACGGAGAAGAAAAAGAAGTACAAGCTGTTGCCGGCAGGTTGGATTCTGTTGGCATTACAAAACAAACTAGGCTGCTCACTCATGAAGAAGGAGAACGTTTTATAGTCCTCTTCCTTTTTCTTTAATGGTTAAGCATGGACCGTTACATTGTCTCCCTTTTTCCAATAGTAAAGGAACACAACTAAAAAGAGCAAAGAAGTGGTTGCTAACAGGATCGTATTATTAAGCAGCGGGTTGATTTTGCCTTCGGTAATCATCAATAATCCGCCTCCAGATTTACCGTTCAGCCCATAGAGAAGTCCATAAGAAACGTTTAACCCAAAGTGGATACCTGTATCCGCCCATACCGATCCTGATTGATAAAAAGAGTAAGTCAAAGAGCAACCCAATATAAGGGAAAAAACAAAGTTTAAAAAGGTAACATCCCCATTCCAAAAGTCATCCAGCGCATAAAGGGTAATGCTAATGATGGCAATGAAAAAGGGCGGCAGTTTACCAGCGAGTGAATGAATGACAAATCCCCTTGTGATTAGGTCATTAATGATCGACCCAAGAAAAAAACCAACGATCATTTGAACCAACATCCACCAGGCATTGAACCCTGTTTGAACTCCTCTAATCTCAAATTTCCCAAGCTGCCAATAGGTGACGTACATAAGAGACCAACAACCAAATCCTATAAGGAAACTAACAGCAAAATGCTTCTTCCAATGATTGGAGCGCAATAAACCTATTCCTTCTAGGCCTGGAAGCCCATTTAATTTTCCTATGTATGAAGCAAACGGAAAAAATAATAAAATGCCAAATAATTGTATGAAAGTGTTAGTGACAAAGTGTGTCACCCCATTGAAATAAATGGATAACGCTAAAAAACTTCCTATGCCTATAATTGCTTTCTTCATCGGTTCTCCCCTGATAAATTAATTTCGTAAGATCACCTATTCTAGATCAAAATTACCATAAATTCATGAGAAAAGTAATATTTTCCTTAAAAAATAAAAAAGCAACTGATGCTTATTACTCCAAATCTAACAAATTGTATAAAATTTTTATATTATTAATAACAATCTGTCTATTGTTTAGCAATGTTTTTAATTATATAGTTTATATAATTATTTTATTACTAAGTCTCTTTACACTTCATTATCGATCTTCTCTGCGGGCAGTCCGTGAGCCTCCTCGTTGCGTGCGCTTCTGCTTGTTCTCACCAGGACTCGCTTTTCCCGCTAGACTCATCATCTTTCGCTACAATCAACTAGTGAAAAAACAACATTCATCTTTAGCCAAGCCAATTACTCAGCAATTTTTTCCTCATCATCTCTCTAAATGGGAATCCATGCTAAAAACTTGCTTCAATCATTAGAAGGAATCTTATGTCTTTAAATGATCGGAGCAGTCAAAGAGCGATAGCTTATGTTTAAGATTCGCCCTTCTAAAAAGCTAACCTTGTCCTTCTATCTCCATACCCTGTTATAACTGGTATGTATAGGCGGATAGAAAGTACTAAATCTATGCCACCAGCCCAGATGACCACTCTTTATAGGCATATCTCTTTAAACATCTACTTATCCAATTTTTTATCATTTGTAAACAGCTGCATGTATAGACTAATAAATGAAAGCTTTCATATAAAAAATAATGAATAAGGTGGAGGAGATAGAGAAGATGGAAAGATTAGTCGAGGTACAAAAGATCACTCATTTTATCGGTGGAGAAATGAAGCCAGGGACGAGCAAGCGTTTCGGCAAAGTGTACAAGCCTTCAACAGGTGAGGTAATGGCTCTATGTCCATATGCTTCAACAGAGGAAGTAAATGCAACAGTAGAAATAGCTAAAAAAGCTTTTGGTGCCTGGAAAAAAACGCCTGTTGCTCAAAGGGTAGAAGTCATTCACCGCTTCAGAAGCCTGCTAGTTGAGAAGACTGATGAACTAGCAAACTTAATTGGCCTGGAGAGCGGTAAAACCCTTTCTGATGCTAAAGGTGAAATCAGCAGGGGCATTGAATCGGTTGATCTAGCTATTAATGCTCCCCATCTTTTGAAAGGCGAATACTCCGTTAATGTAGGCGGAGAAATTAATGCTTATTCGATGAAGCAACCACTTGGTGTAGTCGCTGCTATTTCGCCATTTAATTTTCCCTTCATGGTTCCGGTTGCCATGTCGACAATGGCTGTAGCGTGCGGAAATGCCGTTATTTTAAAACCTTCCGAAAAAGTACCCAATTCGGCGTTATTCTTCTCGGAGCTCTGGAAACAGGCGGGTCTGCCGGATGGTGTATGGAATGTCATTAACGGGGATAAAGAAGCGGTAGATGCTTTGCTGAAACATCCTGATGTTCCGGCCATCTCTTTTGTAGGGTCTACGAAGATTGCCCAATATATTTACGAGGAAGGATGCCGGAATCATAAAAGAGTAGCGGCCTTCGGTGGTGGAAAAAATCATATGATTATTATGCCTGATGCTGATTTAGAC
This sequence comes from Pseudobacillus sp. FSL P4-0506, assembly GCF_038003025.1. NCBI lineage: Bacteria > Bacillati > Bacillota > Bacilli > Caryophanales > Bacillaceae > Pseudobacillus > Pseudobacillus sp. FSL P4-0506. The sequence continues at coordinate 594,532 of NZ_JBBOOI010000001.1, read as the reverse complement.
CTCGCTGTTAACTCCTTCCTCGGAGCAGCATACGGAGCTGCTTCCCAGCGCTGCATGGCTATCTCTGCAGCGGTGCCCGTAGGAGAAAAAACAGCGGAAGCCTTCGTAGCCAAGTTAAAAAGTCGAGTGGAAGAATTGAAGGTTGGTGCCTATAACGATGAGAACGCCGACTTTGGTGCTCTTATTTCACAAGAATCAAAGGAAACAGTGACAAGATTTATAGAACAGAGCATTCAAGAGGGTGCCCACTTATGCGTAGACGGACGGAATCCCAAAGTTGAGAATGCACAAGGCTTCTTTCTTGGAGCCACTTTGCTCGATCATGTAACTCCTAATATGGAAATCTATCGTGAAGAAGTATTTGGTCCAGCGCGGATCGTCGTTCGTGTCGATACGTTGGACGAAGCGATTGAACTAATTAATAATCACGAATATGGAAATGGCGTAACGATATTTACAAATAACGGATATGCAGGCCGAAAGTTCGCGGAACAAATTGAAGTCGGCATGGTCGGCATCAATGTACCGATTCCAATTCCGGTCGGTTACCACAATTTTGGCGGATGGAAGCGTTCAAAGTTTGGCGAAGGCCATATGTTTGGGCCGGACACGGCACGCTTCTTTACAAAATCAAAAACAATCTCCGAGAGATGGCCGGAAAACCAGGTTTATAGCGACCAGGTAGACTTTGACTTCCCTAGCAATCGGTAAAATAATTCCTATCCTTCCAATCCATAAAAGATAGCCCTCAACAATAAATGAAGTCCGGCAAAGAACAATAGTTTTTGCCGGATTTTTTCGCTGTCGTCTCACTAAGCTCCCAAAACAAGAAAGTAGGCTCGCTGACTGTAAATATCTCTTCCTTAATCATCTTCATTGCTGTGAATCACTTAAGAGTTTTTTCAAGCATTCACGCTTTTAAAATAGCGATATACTTTCTCCAGCTTTTTTGCTTGTTTTCCTTTTGGGCTTTCCATATTGCCAAATTCAAAAAACTTCACTTTTTTAATACCTACAAAGCGAAATAAAGCTCTTTTCATTAAGATCTTATGCGAATTGTTTAACCAGAAAAGAGGATATTTTGCAGGCCCCTTCATGGTGGATACACATACAACTGATTTTCCTTTTAATAACCCTTTCGGGAAAAGTCCCTTCTTGTCTCTGTAAGCAAAGTTCGCAGCAAATAATTGATCTATATATCCCAACAGCATAGCCGGTGGTCTTCCCCACCAAATGGGATAGATAAAAACAATCTTGTCAGCCCAGGTAATTTGTTGTCTATATTTTTCAATCTGAGGATCACGATACATATCGCGTCTCCGCTTATCTTTATTAAATACTAGAAGAGGATTAAATTGCTCTTCATATAAATCAAGAACTTGCAATTCGTTTATGAAAAAATTTTCATGGCTCCCTTGGATTACTTTTTGTAAAAAGGCATGACATAAACTTTCATTATTGGGATGTGCATAAATAACTAGTGTTTTCATAAAGCACCTCATTTAGTTATCATTTGATAATAATTATCATATGACGATTCGTATTTTGTTGTCAAATGATAATTGTGTATTGATAATAAATTTGTTATCTTGTCAATAAGAGGTGAAAACTATGGACAAAAAAGCTCTTTTTTTTAAATGTGTGTCCTTCACAGCTTCGGTTCATCGTGTGACGCATGAATTAACAAAAAACGCTAAATCCGATTCTATTACACCTGTTCAATATACGATCCTTGAACATATAACCGTTAATCAGCCGGTTACTCCCAGTGAAATGAGTGAATGCATGCATGTATCCATGCCAAATATGAGCCGTGAATTAAAAAAATTAAGCGAAAAAAACTTAATTGAGAGGTTAACCGATCCTAAAGATCGACGAAAACAATATGTACGTCTCTCTAAAAAGGGAGAAACTATGATGGATGATGCCTTTTCACTTATAGAATCCAACTTCTTAAGCCGTGTACAGCATGCTTCGAAGGAAGATTTAGAGGATATTGACCGCGCCCTCGATGTCCTTCAAACAAAGCTCTTTTATTAATAAAGCAATGACGCAAAAAACACCCTCAATTGAAGGTGTTTTTTTACCGTATATTCCTACTGCATTCTAGTTATCAATGTCTATGATCATTTCGAGGGAAAGCGTATAGTCACTGTTGTTCCTCTACCTTTTGAGCTTTGAAAATCAATGGTTCCCTTGTACTTTTCTACAACATTGTAACAAATCATCATTCCTAGGCCTGTCCCTTTACTTTTCAAGGAATAAAAAGGTGTACCGAGGGTCTTAATTTCTGCTTCTGACATGCCTTGTCCATAATCGATCACTTTGATCTCAATGAGATCTTTCTTTCTATTAGCTGATACAATTACAGGATCGCCGGCATTGGAAGCTTCAATGGCATTTTTAATAATATTTACGAGTAATTGCTTAAACTCTATATTATTAGCAGCAATAAAAAAGTCATCTACGACGTTTAACTGGATCTTATTATCATGTAACAACCCATAAGAACAAAGAAAATCCGTTACACTCTGAAGAACATTCTTCACATTGACAATTTCCATTTCTTTATCTTTATCTGGCTTGGCAATCTCTAAAAATTGAGAAATCACCTGTTCAGCTGTATCCAATTCATCAATCATCAAAGCAAAATGCCTTTTGGCGTCTTCACAATTAGGTGCTGTCTCTTGTTGATATAGCTGCAAAAATCCTTTTATGACAGTCAAAGGGTTTCTAATTTCATGAGCAACAGCCGCTGCCAGTTGTCCCGTTATTCTTAGGCGCTCCGATTGTTGTATTTGTTCATAGTATAACTGCTGCTTTTTTATTCGGCGATGCGATAGATAGAAGATGAAGTACACCATCACCTGGCTGCCTATAAAATTAAGGATATTGCCGGTTATATCTTCTTTTATATAGGGATAGGAATGTCCTTGATCAAAGACTGCAATATAACTAAATGCAAGAACGATAGCCACACTATTTAATAACAATGAAAAATAAAATAGCTTGGAATCAAAAAATAAGATAGAAACAGCTGGCACTAGGCAGAGAAAAATAAAGGTAGACCAAGTGTCTGGATAGAGAAAGAAAAGCGTATAAAAATAAATGAATGTCACTATTGTAATTACCACTCTAAAAATATGCGTAGCATATTTAGGGTAAAATAACAAACAGCCTGCTAGCATAAAAACAAGCACAATGTGGAAAAGATGGCCAAAATCTATTTTTCCCAAATGCGGATTATCTATTAACAAGCCTACAATCATAAGAGCTATTACACTTACTGCTGTAATGTAATATAATGTTTTATTTACATGAGTATAAATCCCGTTCATATCTACTCCTTTTTATTTTTATATCAAAAAATAACCGCCATTGTTCAATTATTCTCATCACGTCATCTTAAATAACTTTTATATAGTACCATACAATTTTTGTATAATTGGTAAATTATTTTAAGAATTGAAAAATAGGTAAAATAGACGGAGACAGATTCATGATTCAACTCTTCCCTGTCAGAATTAGCAACTACTATAGCCATTAGTTTACAACCTAATAATGAAATTTAATGAAGGAAAGAAAATATTTCCTACGTATTTTTTCAAAAAAAAGAGAGAGAAGTTCTCTCCCCGTTTAACATATAGTTACTGATTGCTTAAATGAAATTTAATAAAAAATGTCGTGCCTTCCGGTCCTGTTTGAGTTTCAATCTTTGCATGATGTCGAGCGGCAATAGCATAACACACCCCTAAACCTAAACCAGTTCCATTATCCTTTGTAGTGAAAAATGGGGTACCTAGCTTCTCTAATATTTCCGGCTCGATCCCTGTTCCTTGATCTTGTACAGTAAGAACCACATTGTCGTTTCCTTCTTTATAGGTTTTAATAGTAAGCGTTTGCCCTTCACTCATTGCTTCTAGTCCATTCCGATATAGATTGATTAATAACTGACGTATTTCATTGCGATTTAAAAGTAGCTCTGGAATAGGTGTCGTATGAATTTTAATAATTTTGTTTTGGCTGAACGCATCCACTTTAATCAAGGGGGTCATATCATGAATAAGAGCATTTAAATCCTGCATCTGCAAATCAGAGGTCCTCGTATTGCCCATGGAAAGAAACTCCGTGATAATAGAATTTGCACGGTCCAGCTCTTCAATCATTAAATTAAAATAATGATTGTATTCATCAAAACGATCCTCTTTCTTTAACAATTGTAAAAACCCGCGGACAGTTGTCATTGGATTCCTAATTTCATGGCTGATGCCTGCCGCCATTTGTCCTATTAAATCCAAGCTCGATAATCGCTTTAATTCCTTCTCATATTTCTTTTTGTCAGTTACATTTTTAAAGAGGCAACATAGACCGTCGTCATAAGGATAAGCGACTATCTCATGCCAATAATCTTCATAGACTGAAGGCGTTTCAAACTGTATGGATATCTGCTCTGACAGTACCCGATGAAACTCCTTATACATCATTGTTCCAATTACCTCCGGGTATACCTCCCAGATGTTTTTTCCTATTACATCTTCTATTGTTTTATTTTTTGGAAGAAACTGATGTTTGTTTACATAAGTAAATTTCCATTCTTTATCTAAGGTGAAAAATCCATCCGTGATGCCTTCAATGATACTTGTCACTTTCTTATTGGCAGTAGCCAATTCTCTTGTTCGTTCTTCCACTATATATTCAAGTTGATTCATATATTGCAAGTTTAAAAATGCTGGAACCGTCGCATCAACAATTGATTGCGCTATTCGAATTTGGGAATCACAGTAATAGTGGCCTTTCCCCTTTAGATTGACGACAGCTATTACGCCGAGCACTTCTCCCATTGAAATAAATGGGATCATAAGCAGGTTCTCAATATGAAGATGGCTACAACTGTCATGATCCATTCTTTCATCTGCACAAACATCCGGTATAAAAACAGCATTTTTCGCCTTAATAACCTCTTGAATAATAGCTTCGTAGTTTAAACTCATTTGAATATTTTGATACTCTGCTTCTGTCCAATCGCTCTCTTTGCTTAGCCTTACAGATTTTATTACCTTCTTATCCAACGGATCTAGAAGGCATGCAGCTATATGGTGGCTACCTAATACCTTCCCTAAATAGGAAAAGCATGTATCGAGACTTTCCTGCACAGAGGAGCACATCGGTAACTCACGTGTAATATCTAGTAATAACTGCTTTTCGGTAATCAGATTTTCTTTTTGCATAAGGTTGTTCGCATTTTGAATAGCAACAGCAGCCATATTTACATAGGCTTCCACACTTTGAATTTCAGCTTCCGTTAAATTCATTGGAATGCCATAATCAAATAAAAAAACAAGGCCAAATAGCTCTTGCTCGTACGAGATGGGCAGTACTAGTAAGGATTTAATTTTAAAGGCGTTGATAACTGCTGGATCTGGCCTTGAATCCTTTGATGTATGAGGTATATAAATAGGTTTCTTCGTTTCAATTACCTCTTTGGCTAATAAGTCTTTTTTCGGATCAATGATCTGTTTATCAATCGTTATTCCAGCTATAAAATCAGGCTTCCCTACAAATCCTTTAAATGTTCCATCTTGCTGCGGCAAATAAATACCTACAGCATCACACTGTACAATTTCTTCAGATATGGCCTTTGTTACATGTTCAAGCACTTCCCGTAATTCTAACTTTGTATTGATAATCTTTGTTATATTTGCAAGCCGAGAATATCTCGTCTGTTCTACTCCCATTTGCCGATCCCCAATCGTAGAGATAATAAAATAAACCTTATTACATAAACAAGGCCTGCATAGCACTGTTTTGCTTTATTTATGAATATTTTATTACTTCTTATTGTACAGAGGTTCCATTAAATTTAATATAGGTAATAAAGAAAATAATACCAACCTGTAAGAAACATAAGGATATTTTCTTAAAAGCAACCAGTTACACGGACGAGCCATAAATAAATTATACCTGAATAAGTAAGGCCCCTAGATACCAATTACCTCTAAATACCCTCAAAAATTACAAATTATTGATTTTTTTACTTTTTGTCCTTTCTGAATAAAACAATATACATGTTCCCTTTTTATTTCAAATACCATATTGGAATCTAAAAACTTTAAAAAGCAAACGAATGCTGTCAAAAGAAAGACAGCATTCGCTTGCGCCATATCAGGTACCACAATAGGTTCGGTAAGGATGGGAAGTGGGTGCAGCTGGCGTACAGTAATCCTCATACTTATTAGAATATGCGTACGGATTGGAAAGCGCGTCTAGAAGCCTGTGCATGACGCTGTCATCTCCTTCTTCCACAGCTGCAGCTAGCGCCTCTTCTACCCTGTGATTCCTTGGAATGAGCGCAGGGTTGCTTTCACGCATCAGCTGATTGGAAGCATCTTTCGACTCCTTTTGTCTGCCTCGTCTCTCTTGCCAACGTTCATGCCACTTATTAAATTCAGAAGTGGCGAATAGCTCTTGATCCTTCAGACTGTTAAGGGTTAAAGCTCTAAAAGTATTCGTATAGTCGGCATGGTGTTGTTCCATCATATGAAGAAGATCTTTAATTAAGGCTTCATCCTCCGCTTCTTCATTCACTAACCCAAGCTTGGCTCTCATTCCTGCAAACCAATAAGAGTGATATAACTTGGTGAAATGAGAGATTTCCTTTTGAGCTAATTCAACCGCTTTTTCCTCCTCCTCATGCAGCAGTGGCAATAAAGCTTCTGCAAAGCGCGCAAGGTTCCACCCGCCAATGTATGGCTGATTTCCGTAGGCATAGCGGCCTTGAAGGTCGATGGAGCTAAATACAGTCGCCGGGTCATAGGTATCCATAAAAGCGCAAGGACCATAATCAATCGTTTCTCCGCTGATAGTCATATTGTCGGTATTCATTACGCCGTGAATAAATCCAACAAGCTGCCATTTAGCAATTAGTTCTGCTTGACGCCTGATCACTTCTTGAAGCAGAGACAAATATTGCTCTCCATCCCTTTCAATGTCTGGGAAATGCCGGCGTAATGCATAATCTGCCAATGTTTGAAGATCTTCTACTTTTCCCCAATTCGCTACATACTGAAAAGTACCAACACGCAGGTGGCTGGCAGCCACTCGAGTGAGAATAGCGCCCGGAAGCTCGGTTTCGCGAAATACAGGCTCACCCGTTGTGACCACGGCTAAACTGCGGGTAGTAGGAATACGAAGCGCATGCATGGCTTCACTGATAATATACTCGCGAAGCATCGGCCCAAGAGATGCACGGCCATCCCCGCCACGAGAAAACGGTGTTCTGCCAGAGCCCTTAAGCTGAATGTCAACCCGCTCACCTTGTGGAGTCACCTGCTCGCCCAGCAGTACCGCTCGCCCGTCCCCTAGCATGGTAAAGTTTCCGAATTGATGCCCCGCGTATGCTTGAGCAAGAGGAGAAGCCTCCTCGGGAATTTCGTTTCCAGCAAGCACGGCTATGCCCTCCTTGCTTTTCAATCCCTGTGCGCTCAAACCTAAATGCTCCGCCAATCGATCATTAAAAACCACCAGCTCCGGTGAGGGCACAGGGGTCGGATTAGTGTGGGAGAAAAAGAAGTTTGGCAGACGGGCATAACTATTGTCCATGTTCCATCCTATACTCTTACTTTTTGTCATAGCTTCTCCTTTCTTTTTATAAATGTTTTTTGTATATGCAAGAAATGATTTTAACGATCTACACTCATAAAAATACGATGCAGTCTCTTTTTAATGTCTACTTCTACCAATTTATTATACCCTTTCCACAGCTCAATGACGCTTCTTAAATAAAGTTGCTGTCTCTGCTATAAAGGCTATGGTATAACCGGTTGTTGATTTCCGCTGCAGGCGGACGCTTTCCAAGAGCGGTCCGTAAGCCTCCTCTTTACATGCGCTCTTATGGGGTCTTATCAGGACTCGCTTTTCTCCCTAGAGTCACCGCTATCGCTACAATCAACTATTGAAAAAACCACATTTCTCTTAAACAGAGCCAAATAAAAAGAAGCAGCTTTAGATCGCCGCTTCTTTTCCACCTGTCTACCTCAAATTATTTTACCTTTTGTTATCTTATCCCTTAGTCACTTCATCATCTGTTTGTCCTTCTACAGGAACACGCTTGCCTATTCGAAAAGCATAAAAGCTAACTGTGATCACGGCAAGAAAAACAACACCGACAATCAGCGATATGCGCGTATCATCGTTGAACCACATACCGATTAATACCATGATTAAGAAAGCAATGGTTAGATAATTCGATACCGGGGCCAACGGCATTTTAAATGGATGCTTCTCCATTTCTGCCCCTTTCATTCTTCTGAATGAAATTTGGCTAATCAAAATGATAAACCACGGAACCATGCCGGGAAGTACACTGGCACTATATACATAGACAAATAAATTTTCCGGGGCAAGATAACTTAAAATAACACCGACGGCCAAACCAACGAGTACGCCAAGCGTACCGATTAAAGGAACGCCATTTTTGGACAGCTTCGTAAAGAACTTAGGAGCCTGGCCATTCACTCCTAATGTGTAAAGCATGCGGCCTGCGCTGTAAATACCGCTATTACAGCCAGACATAGCCGCCGTGATAACGACAAAATTAATCAGTGCAGCCGCAGCCGTAATGCCGACCTTTGCAAAAGTGGCAACGAACGGGCTGCCAATAGAATTCAATTGATCCCAAGGATAAACTGTGACAATGATAAAAATCGCACCGATATAAAAAATTAAAATACGCCAAATAATACTTTGAATAGCTTTTGTTAATGTTTTCTTTGGATCTTTTGCTTCGCCAGCCGTAATTCCAATCAACTCAACACCCTGATAAGCTGCTACAACGAGTGAAAGAGCAAAGAAAAAGCCTGACCAGCCACCTGCAAAGAAACCACCGTGTGTCCAAAGATTAGACAACCCCAGAGCATCCCCGCCATTGCCAATACCGAAGAAAATAAGTCCAAATCCCGCCACAATCATTAAAACAATAGTGACAATTTTAATCATTGCAAACCAAAATTCGAACTCCCCAAACGATTTAACAGAAATTAAATTGGCTGCACCAAGAATGATCATAGCAATCATACCCGGGATCCAAGCTGGCAGGTTGGGAAACCAATACTGCATGTATGCTCCTACCGCAATAATTTCTGACATTCCGACGATCACCCATTGAAACCAGTTGCTCCAGGCAGTGATATATCCGGCGAGCGGATGAATATATTTATAGCCAAACGTTGCAAAGGAACCTGTACTTGGCTCTACATACAACATTTCTCCCATTGCACGCATGATAAAAAATATAAAAACTCCCGAAATGGCATAAGCCAGCATAACAGACGGGCCTGTCCATTGAATCGTGCTTGCCGACCCCATAAATAAACCGACACCAATCGTTCCACCTAAAGCAATCATCTGAATGTGACGCGACTCCAGGCCTCTCTTCAATTCTTTATTTGCCACTTTTATTTCCTCCTCTTCTACTCCAACAATAGCCGAAATGTTAAGCGGCATACTCTACGCTTTTATTTAACATCAAAGGAACCCATCCAGCGTCACTTCTTATCTACCCTTGAGTATTTCCTTGCTTCTTTTTAGTGTTCCCGCCATTCGAAAGAATGGCCATCTTCCCTTTTGTAATCAACACTAGCAACTTTCTTATTCTATCATAATATTTTTTCAGAAAAATACAACTGTCTTTCTCAGAAAAACACATGTTAATCAATGTAAACAAAGTTAATATCTTTTAATCACAAAAATAATAATTATATTCTGATAATTATAACTGAAAGCCAGTTGCGTGTTATAAAATGGAAGCAGCCAAGAAAAGAATTTTCCCTTGGCTGGATTCATTACTCCAATAAGCTTTCTATACGCTTGCCTTCAGTATAAGTCAACTCTCACATTTCTAGGCAATTGCCATATATTGTTTTGAGGCAAAGTATCATAAACCCCCCTATCAACAGCAAACATTTATATGTTAATACTTAGATGAATAAAATCTAATATTGTAATGGAGGCGTAAGGATGGTCAATTTCAAAGCCTATCAAGGGACTATTACATCGATTAGTGATCTGATAACTGGTCAAAATGATATAGGAGCAGGTTGTTATAAACTGCTATCTGCAGACAATGGATCTGGATCTATCGTTAATTTTGTTGCTTCGCCTGCCACTTACTTTGTAGACCATGCGATGGTAGCTGTAGGAGATAAAGTTACAGGCTATTATGATGCAAATGCACCTGCCCCTCTTATTTTCCCGCCGCAATTTCAAGCGCTTGTCATGGCAAAATTTAATCCGCTTCAGAATGTAAAAGTAGACTATTTTAACAGTCAGTTAGAGAGCAGCGACGGCCAATTAAAATTAAATCTCTCGCCCTTTACCCAAATCGTTTTAACCAACGGCCAGGCTTTTTCCAACAATCCAGCAAATCGCAATCTCATTGCTATCTATGGCCCCAGCACAAAAAGCATTCCAGCTCAAACGACCCCCTACAAAATTATCGTTTTATGCTTTTAATTTTTATTACCTATAGGCCACTACTTACCAAAATGACTTAAAACCCTATAAGAAAGCGCCTGAATCCCTTTGCCTCGGGAAACAGGCGCTTTCTTTTTACATCTCTTATTCTTTCTAGAAGCACATTTAATGTATTTTTTTACTTTTGCACCATCTATCCCCTCTATCTGGAGAGCGTTTGCTTGCTGCACGCTGTCTTCCCATAAATAAAATAATTTTTTACAGCTACTTTGAACCGCTATTCTTTCATTTAAGATACACCTTACTATGATGGGGGTATTATGCCCCATCATACGCTCACTATTTATTCCTCAGCACCTCTGCGAGTTCATATAGCGAGTGATACTGCCGAATGCGATAATGCCGGCCTTCTTTCTGTAAATAGTCTTTATCGCAAAATTGGGCAAGCACATGTAATAAATGTCGATAAGAGACGCCTAAAAAATCACAAACCGTTACGTGTTTTTCCTTATAAACCCCTTTATCAGCGGTTTGTAAAATAAAATCCGCCAGCCGGTTTTCAAGCGGGAAAGCAAGGCTTTGTGAGTACTTTGCGGCCATTTGCGTGGCTTTCACACTTAAAAACCTCGTTAACTCACGAAGAAATGTGACATCTTCCAGCATCTGGGCACGGCAGCGATATAAAGGAATGGCAAAGCAAATGGTCTTGGTAGAGGTCTGAATCCCTTTTGTGTAGTACACCTCATGTAGTAACTCCATTTCCCCGATATAATCATTGGTATTGATAAAATTTATTAAGGAAACTTTCCCATTTTGATGGGTCACATAAATTTTTGCTTTTCCTTCTACGACATAAAACAAGAAATCTGGCCTTGTTCCCTCTTGAATGATCCATTCATCACGTTGATATTCCTGTACTTCGATAAACTCTTCAATCGGAAAAGAAAATAAATGAGCAATAGAGTGTTCGTTCAAATAGTACTGTCTTTTTTTATTCTTATAAACTTTCATTAGCCACCTCAAGAAATATGAGATATCTCATATTTTTGTCTGCACCTCCATGATATCATGCAAATAATGGGAGGATAAAAAATGAATACACAACGCTGGATGAGCAAACAATTCTTTAGTTTTTTTATGACATGGGGGATTTTTCTCCCCTATTGGACAGGATGGATGATTCATACAAAAGGGATTACGGTTTCCGAGGCTAGTTTGATTATGAGTTTAGGCTTGGTCGCCAGAGGGATTGCTACACTGGTTGTATTTCCCTATTTATCAGGAAAATTCAGCAGCAAAACTTTATTAAACGGAATGGCGATTGGGACGCTTATTTCGCTCCTATGCTATATTCCGGCAGGTTCTTTTGCCAGCCTGCTTGTGGTGACATTGCTTCTGCACTTTTTTTATCCAAGTTTGATGCCAGCTTTAGACAGCATTGCTGGCTTCCTGGCACAAAATAAACAATTAAAGCATTATGGAAAAAGCCGTTCATGGGGATCGATCGGGTTTGTCGTAGCCGGAATGATCTTAACCGTCTTTACAGGCGCGCTTGGAGATAAAGTTATTTTATGGGCGCTGTTGCTCGGCACAGTCATCTTCGCAGGCTTGGGTATCATGCGTGCCCCTGCTGTCTTATCAGAGAAACCGGCGGCGCAAACAAACACCGGAGGGATGCTGCAACTATTTCGCATTAAACACTTTGCTCTAGTGCTTGCCATCGTGGTTTTACTGCAGGCAGCACATGCTTCTTATTACAGCTACGGCTATATTTTTTTACAAGATATCCATGCACCTAAATACTTAATTGGCGTCATTATTAACATTGCTGTGATCGCAGAAATCATTTTCTTTTCCATCGCCGATCGAAATTTTCATAAATTTTCCGTCGGCTCCTTGCTAGCGCTAGCCGCACTTGGTTCATCTATACGCTGGATATTGGTATTCGCTTTTCCAAACGTGATCGTTTTCTGTATCGCACAAACGCTGCATGCTTGTTCCTTTGCAATGGGCCATTATGCCTTTATGAAATATTTAATCAAACATATTCCACAGGCGCAGATTCCAAAAGCCCAAGGCATGTATTCAGCGTTAGCCCTTAGCTGGAGCACAGCTATATTTACCATTTTCGGCGGTTATTTATACGAAATTGAGCCAAGATACGCCTTTATTGGGATGATTGTGTGCAGCGTTCCATCTATGCTGTTGGCGCTTGTTTATCGAAGATTGGGACATAAAAAGGACGTTTCCGTTTCTGTTTAATTTGTTAGACTTTATGAAGGGTAGTACACCACTCCTAACCACTGTAGGGGTCTTTACTTATTTTAACGGTGGCAGTATTTCGCGTCTCCATCAAGATAGAAGAAAGGAGGCCTGTCCACAATGGATAAGCCTCCTTTCTTCTTTCAGTAGGTCTGTGGTGTGATCCGTCGAAATGGAAGCCTCCCTTTATTTATTTTATGAAATGAGCTGCTATTCTGATTTGAACAACTCAATAGTCAAAGAGAGTATTATATTTATTCCTCTTTGGGTAAAGTAAATGAGGATCAAGCAAAGAGAAACTATAGGCAGAATTCCAAAAATGAATGGAGGAATTTATAATGGCAAATCCGCTATTTACATCAACTGTCACAGCAGTGGGAGGACGAGAAGGAAAAGTAGAATCTCCCGATGGCGTCATCAAATTAGACTTGGCCATGCCGGGAACACCAAGAGCCAAACAGCTTTCTCAGGCAACCAATCCAGAACAGCTTTTTGCAGCTGGATATTCCGCTTGTTTTGACAGTGCCCTGCAATTAATTGCGAAAAAAGAACGCGTCACCTTTCAATCAGAAGTAACGGCAAACGTGAGTTTATTAAAAGACGAATCCGACCAAGGGTTTAAATTAGCCGTAACTCTTCAAGTAAAAGGCAGTGGAATAGACAGAGAACAGCTTGAAGAACTGGCTCACAAGGCTCATGCATTCTGCCCTTATTCAAAAGCAACTCGCGGTAATATCGATGTTACACTAGAAATTATATAAATGCCTTTCGTAACTTTATTTCTAAAAAGAAGCATCGAAGATTATTTAAATAATCTTCGATGCTTCTTTCTTTAGCTATTCTACCCCTGATAAATCGCTCTTTATTATTAAAATAAGATTGAGCCCTACTTAAAACTTCTGTAAAGAAGTTAGTTTGCTGGCTTCTTAATTGTTTTTACTTCGTATACTCCACCCTCTGAATGGATAATATATTCAGGCTTTGGCTTTCCAAGATTGGCTCTATGGCCGGCAATATGAGCATCACTTTTCTCCCATTGTTTCCAATGCTCCTCAGATTCCCATCTAATCATGACAACAACCTCTTCATCGCCACGTCGCACTTTTTTTACCATGACTGTTGCATCAATAAATCCTTCTTGCTCTTCAATCAGCCCTTTTCCACTAAAACGCTCCACTACCTTCTCTGCATTGCCTTCCGTAACCACAGTCTTTCTCATTTGTACAAACATCATTATCTCTCCCATTCTTATATGATTTATACTATAAATGGCCGCCAGTTTTTACCTAGACAAACTTGATGGCTTCCCCCGAAAATGGAACTGGCTTTCATACATACTAAAGTAAAATCCTTTTCTCTGTAACAGCTCTTGATGTGTGCCCGATTCAATGATTTCTCCTTGATGAATAACTAAAATTCGATCAGCATTTTCGATGGTTTTCAATCGGTGGGCAATGACAAAGCTTGTCCGCCCTTTCATCAGCTGATTGATCCCTTTTTGGATTTCTATTTCAGTCTTTGTGTCAATACTTGACGTAGCTTCATCAAGAATCAAAATATCTGAATCAGCTAAAATCGCTCTAGCAATAGCCAATAATTGGCGCTGCCCCTGGCTCAAATTAGCCCCGCCAGAAGTAAGCGGAGTTTGATAGCCTTGAGGCAAATGCTTAATATATTGATGAGCCGATGCCATTTTTGCCGCGGCTATCACTTCCTCATCCGTCGCTTCTAAACGCCCGTAGCGTATATTCTCCATAACCGTTCCTGAAAATAAGAACGTGTCTTGAAGAACGGTCCCTACTCTTTTTCGCAGCCCGTTTATTTGATAATCACGAATACCCCTGCCATCCACTTTGATTTCACCAGCAGTTACATCGTAAAATCTCATTAACAAATTAATAATTGTTGTCTTTCCTGAACCCGTTGGGCCGACAAGTGCAATTTTCTCACCCGGTTGAATTTGAAAATGAATATCCTTTAATACATCCTTCTCTTTTTCATAACTAAAGTGGACATGAGAGAATTCGACATGGCCTGCAAATGAATCTACAGCAATCGCATCCTTCTTATCCAGTACGTCTGGCGTCTCATCCATAACTTCAAATACACGCTCCGCACCAGCGATAGCCGACTGAAACATATTAAATAAATTAGACAGCTGGCTAATCGGGCGAAAAAACTGACGGGAATAGGTAACAAAGGCGGCAATGATTCCAACCGTCGCTTGCCCATGAACCGTCATAATGGCTCCAATCGCAATAACAAAGCCTAACCCGACATTATTAATGAAGTTATTAATAGGGCCAAGAAATCCTGATACGGTATCAGCAGCTAGAGCAGAGTGACGCAATCGCTCATTGACAATTGAAAATTGCTGATTGATTTTTTCCTCTTTGCCAAAAAGCGTAGTCACTTCGCTTCCTGAAATTGATTCCTCGATGAATCCGTTGAGTTCCCCTAAATCCCGCTGCCTTTTAATAAAATAATGGCCGCTGTAAGTGATAACTTTTTTAGTAGAAAAAATCATTAGCGGAATGACAAGAAGCGTAGCAATAGCGAGCACCCAGTTCAGTGAAAACATGGCAATAGCTACCCCTGAAACCATTAAAACAGAGGAAAAGATTTGTATAACACTCTGGCTGAGTGCGCTATTCAAATTTTCTATATCATTCGTTATCCTGCTCATCAGATCGCCATGTGTACGTCTATCAAAAAAACTTAGCGACAGCGTTTGAAACTTATCAAATAAATCCTGTCTTAATGTTCGAACCGTTTGTAACGATACCCGGACCATCATAAAGGTTTGCAGCCAGGTAAATAGAGCCGCTGTTAAATAAACAACCGTAAGCAGAGCTAAAAATCGAACCGTTCCTGTGATATCCTTCGGAAGGATATATTCGTCAATGATCACCCCAATCATATAAGGCCCCAGAAGACCCAACAAGGTGGAGAGGATAACAAAAATAATCGAAGCCATCAATGATGCTTTTTGCTTCTCCATATATGACCAAATGCGTTTGATGGTTCCCTTCCAATCCTTTGCTTTTTCGACTGGTCCATTTATTCCTCTCGGACCACGCGCGCGATGGATCATATTAGGGTTCACCGGTGAAGCTGGCTTACTCATCTGTATTTCACCTCCCTGCCACCCTGGGAAGAATAAATGTCATGATACACTTTGCTGTTAGTAAGCAATTCATCATGCGTGCCACTGGCCTCAATTCTTCCATCTTCCATAACGAGTATCTGGTCCGCATCAATCACGGAGGATATTTTGGATGAAATGATGAATAACGTTGCATGGGGATGAGCCTGTCTTAAAGCTTGTTGCACAGCCGATTCTGACAAAGCATCAATGGCTGAAGTTGAATCATCAAGAATTAGTATACGAGGTCTGCGGATAAATGCACGCGCCATAGATAACCGCTGCTTTTGACCTCCGGATAAATTCGTCGCTCCCTGCATGAGTTGGTGTTCGAACGTTGTATCAAAACGATTAATAAATTCAGAAGCGGCAGCAGATTGAGCTGCTTGCTCCATCTCATCAATCGTTGCCTCTTCTTTCCCAAAGCGTAAGTTGTCCTTGATTGATCCTGAAAATAACATAGGTTTTTGCGGAACAAACCCAATAGAGGCACGGAGTTGTTCAAGAGGAAAGTCCTTTACATTCATCCCATCTATAAGAATGTCTCCTGAATCTGGATCATATAAGCGGGGAATCAGTTTGACAAGTGTTGATTTTCCGCTGCCGGTTGAGCCGATGATGCCAATGGTTTGTCCAGCCTTTGCTTTAAAGGAAAGATCTTTAAGTACATATTCTCCATTTCTACTATAGCTGAAATGTACCTGTTTAAATTCCACTTCACCAATGATGGCAGGTTCAGAGAACGGCTTAGCCGTCTTAATAATATCGCTTTCTGTTTCAAGTACCTGAACAACTCGCTTCGCTGAAGGAAAGGCACGAGCAATCTGCATTAATACATGGCTGCTGCTCATTAATCCATTCATCATAATGTTTAAGTAATTAATAAAGGCAAGAATCACCCCTACTTGGAGCGTTCCTTCATTTACCTTTATGGCACCCATCCACATTCCAGCAATCATTCCTAGATTCACAACGAACATCATAATAGGCATTAAAGTTACAATTAGCTGGTCAGCCGTCATATTTCGTTTCATTAACAAATCATTAACCGCTTTAAACTGTCCCTTTTCATAATTGTGACGGTCAAATGCTTTGATCACCCGAATGCCTGCTAGCATTTCTTGAAGCTTCGTATTTACCTGATCCATCGCTTTTTGAACTTTTGAAAAAAGTTTTCCTGAATGTATGGAAAAATAATAGATGAAGGCAATAAGAATAGGGATTACTGCTAGGAGAATAGGAAATAATTCTCGTGCAGTGAGCCAAACAATCATAACAGATCCTATAAATAATAAAGGACCTCTTACAAATACACGCAATGTCATAATAATGGCCTGCTTTAGCGTTTCGATATCACTGGTTACGATAGTGATTAATTTACCAGCACCAAATGAATCTGTATTACGGCTTGAAAACTGTCCCATCTTCTCGAACACATCACGGCGAATATCCACAGCAAAGTGAACGGCTGCTTTTGCAGCATACACAGAACTTCCCATTCCACCAATTAATCCAACAAATGCGCTGAGCAGCATAATGAGCCCCAGCTTAACAACATAGCCATTGTCTTGATTAGCAATGCCAGTATCAATCATCTTCTGCATGATGGTTGGCTGCAAAAGATCCATCGCCACTTCCATACACATCAATGCTGGTCCCAAAATTGCAAAAAGGGTGTATGGCTGAATATAGTGCAATAACTTCCTTGTAGCATTCATGCAATGTCCCCTTACTTCATGACATTCTTTTTTAAACGATCCGTCATGTCATTCACAAAGGCAATTAATTCTAGCACGCTTTCTGAATTCCCCCGGGCTTCTTTCATCGCTTTTCGAAATTCTCTTTCCCATCGTTCCATTGCTGCCCTTAATTGCGTTGCCTGCTCAGAATTCTTCCACATCATTCTCTCTTTCCATTCAACCCAAAAATCGACTTCCTCCTGTTCAGCTATTTCCTCCAGTCTTTTGGTTCCATTTCTGTTAATAGAATAAATTTTTTTATCAGATTCAGCATTCAGTTCAATCAACTGCTGGTCCAGCAATTCCTGAAGCGCAGGATACACTGTTCCAGCACTTGCCGAATAAGCACCATTTGACCGCTCTTCCAGCTCCTTCATGATTTGATAGCCATGCATAGATTCTTCTTTCAATAAATGCAATATAGCTATTTGAACAAATCCTCGCCGTCTTCTCATTTTCTTCCTCCTTGTTTATATCGGCTATTTTAAACGATATATCGATATTTTTCAAACGTAATGAATTAAATCACTTTAAAGTTACAAAAAAAATCCTTTTTAAGAAAAACTCTATCTGTATGCGACAGGATCTAGTGGATATTATTTAATTCCGTAATGAAATTTGATTAAAAAAACTGACATAACAAACAAAAGACCACTCCAATGAAGAGCAGTCTTTCTAACCTGTTAGAGGGTCCCGTTTTTGCTTTCTTTAATCGTAAAAGAATTTAATTTTCCCTCTAAATTTTTTACCATTTCTGCGATCGCCTGCGAAGATTCCTCCATAACTTTCATGGAGTGTAGCTGTTTTTCCGTCTCAGAGGACAGCTCTTTAAAAATAGTTAAGGAGTTTTGAGCCGCATGGGCAATCTCATCTACTGTTGCATTGACTTCCTCTGAACTAGCAGACATTTCTTCATAAACAGCCGAAGATTCTTGAATTTCTTCGCTAACTCGTTTGGTCGATTCAACAATTTCATTAATTACTTGCCCGACATTATCAATCACCTGAACACCAGTTGCCACTTCCATCGTTCCTCTTGTCATCGCTTCTACAGCCTGTTTCGTATCTCCCTGGGTTAACTGGATAATGTTCACGATTTTTGCGGCAGCCACTTTTGATTGTTCCGCCAAATTGCGCACTTCATCGGCAACGACAGCAAACCCTCTTCCCGCTTCACCGGCCCTTGCTGCTTCAATAGCTGCATTTAAAGCAAGTAAATTGGTTTGCTCAGTAATTTCAGAGATAACTGAAGCAATTTGCCCGATTTCTTGGGAACGCGTGCCTAATCTCGTAACAACTTCCGCAGAGCCGCCAACTGTTTCATTGATGTTTTGCATTTGATCAACAGCTTGTTGAATCAAATTCCTGCCATTATGGGTTTCTGATAACGTATCTTCTGACTTCATGGCAATGGTTGAGGCTGATTCTGCTGCCCGCTGAATCCCCGTAGCCATCTCTTCCATGACTCGTGCACTTTCTGTTGAGCTGACTGTTTGATGCTCTAAGCTTTCAGTCACTTGATGAATCGATGTGGAAAACTGATTAGCCGATTGAACGGTATCGCTGGCAATCTTTAAAAATTCTGCAGAGGATTGATAGACCTTATCGGTTACAAGCCGGGCTTCTTTAATCAAGGAACTTAATGTTTCGGTCATCTTATTAAATTGATGACTCAATTCACCTAGCTCATCCTTGCTTGTTACATTAATAGTCGTAGAGAGATCGCCATCACTCACTTTGCCAATAGCTGTTTGGATCTCTGCAATAGGCGACAATAACTTCTTTGTACCAAAATATTGGAGTATTAACACAATGATTAAGCAAATAACGATACTGATGCTCAGCCATAATAAAAATTGATATTTCAGATCATTCATAATGCTTGCATCTAAATCAACACCAAATACCGCTGTTACTTCATTATTTTCATCTAGGATAGGAACCAATGCCGCTTGCCAGGTCCCAAACTCATCTGTGTAAATCTCCGAATAAGCTGTTTGTTTACTAGAAACCGCTTTTTCCAGCGCCTGTGCTAATAACTCGCTCGAGAAAGTTTCACCAGGATATAATTCAGCCTCTATGTTATTCGTTGGAACGGCAATTAATTGAATCTCCTTCTTTCCATCGGTCAATTTGCTATCCATGACATATCCTTGCGCAACAGATGGTTCATTTTTTGCCAGATGGTCCAGGTGTTTAATGAACTTTTGTTGAATCTCACTGTCTACATCACTATTAGTTTTTGCACGTTCAATATCCGAAATGTCTATCGTGCTGGCCCAGAGCTTCGCAATCCCTCCTGATCTGTCGTGAATAACCGTTTTGACAATATAATTATTAATCGCATAGCTAATCACACCCGTACACAGTCCAACTAAAACAACAATAGCAAAAGATAACAATAAATTTTTCCCCACTAAGGTTCTTCTTCTTTTCATGATATCCCCCGATAGTAATGTATTGAATTAAATAAAGTAATTTATAATAATTGATTCTTTATTGCTTTATATATCTAAAAAACTTATCTAGGTAATTGGGAAGGTGATAAACGTGTCTTTATACCTATTACCCAACTAATTAATCGTTCTTTTCAGGAGTTTAAACCTATAACTTTTAACGCTTAATAGTCTACTCTTCAATATGATGGAAGTCTACGAAAAATATTTTTCTATTCCTTATTTTCAGTAAATTCTAAGGAATTTTGATTCACTGCTCTCTCCTCTAAAAATAAAAAGACACCCTAAAAGAGTGTCTGTCATGCTTTCGCAAAAGGATTTTTAAAATAGCCTGTTTCTCTATCCTGAGCCTAAGTAAGTTATCTTGAGAATAAAGGGGCCAAGCTCTTTTATTTGTATTTCACTTGCTTAAAAAAGATCAGTTAAATAGGATTGAATCGAGTTTGGCAATAATCGAAAGAATAAGCCTTCATATTTAATATCAAGGAAACCTGCAATCAGAAGGACCAGCACGATTAATACCAAAATAGATTTCTTGTTCTTTTTAGACATCCACTTCACAAAGTCGCCCCCACTAAACAAATACAATGTATCATTGATTCGTGACATATTTATATACCTTATTTATAATAAGATTCACCATCATCTACCTAAATGAGACTTTTCTTCATTCATTTAAGAAATATTTTCAAAGTCCTTCATTCATCATTTTAGATGTTCATTTAGAACGTTCTCTTCCAAGACATCAGATGTATCGCCGTACACTTTGATAATATGTTTTTCTCCCCAAGTGCAAAGCGAATTTAAAATATCTTGCAAGCTCCACCCGTACTCACTTAACTCATACTCCACTTTTGGAGGAACTTGATTGTAAACAATTCTATTAATGACTCCGTCTTCCTCTAATTCACGTAATTGTTGAGTTAACATCTTCTGTGTAATATCCGGCATAAGGCGCTTTAATTCACTTGTTCGTTTCTTGCCGTGTGTCAGATGACATAGAATGACACATTTCCACTTTCCCCCTATTACTTCTAGCGTCGCTTCTACTGAAATATTGTATTTTTTTTTCTTCATATATCTTTCCTCCTCATATATAGGAACTTAAAAGTACCTATAATACTTTTAAGTTCCTATAGTACTTTCAAGTGCGTACTTCCCTAATACTTTCATATATACCATAATAACATTTATCGGTTGAGTGTCGTGTAATTATTTTTTATTTTACTTAAAACAAGACCGTTCATGCATGACTAAATGATGAAGGAGGATCACCATGTCTTTAGATAAAAAACAAAGTACATTAGCACTTTTAGCCTTAGCCATCAGTGCATTTGCCATAGGAACAACAGAATTTATCAGTGTAGGTCTATTGCCATTAATAGCGAATGATTTGCAAATATCTGTTACAACAGCAGGCTTAACCGTTTCCTTATATGCATTAGGAGTAACATTCGGGGCACCGGTTTTAACATCCATTACTTCTAGTATGTCACGAAAATCATTACTGCTTTGGATTATGGTCATTTTTATTATAGGCAATAGTATGGCTGCTAGTGCGACAAGCATTGGTATGTTGCTTGTTGCCCGCATTCTTTCTGCCTTTTCGCATGGAGTTTTTATGTCCATTGGCTCTACCATTGCGGCAGATTTAGTGCCAGAAAACAGAAGAGCTAGTGCCATATCCATTATGTTTTCCGGACTTACAGTAGCCACTGTAACAGGCGTACCATTGGGAACATTTATTGGCCAACAGTTTGGTTGGAGAATGGCTTTTCTCATTATTATTGGCGTCGGTGTTGTTGCCTTAATCGCGAATAGCATCCTGGTTCCATCTAGTTTACGAAAAGGGACTCGCACCACACTTCGGGACCAATTCAAATTAGTGACAAATGGCCGCCTATTACTTTTATTTACAATTACTGCTCTAGGCTATGGAGGAACCTTCGTTGTCTTTACTTATCTATCTCCCATGCTGCAGGAAATAACAGGATATAAAGAAGGAACCGTCGCTGTCATTCTTCTTGTATATGGCATTGCGATCGCGATTGGCAACATGACAGGTGGAAAGTTATCTAATCGCAAGCCGATTCTGGCATTGTTTTACATGTTCATTGTACAAGCGGTGATACTGTTTATATTGATGTTTACGGCGCCATTTAAAATAGCAGGATTGATTACCATTTTCTTCATGGGACTTCTAGCTTTTATGAATGTGCCAGGATTACAAGTGTATGTAGTCATGTTAGCGGAACGATTTGTACCGACTGGAGTAGACGTAGCGTCAGCCATCAATATTGCTGCATTTAATGCGGGAATTGCCATTGGCTCCTATTTAGGTGGCATGATCACAGACTCTATTGGCTTAATTCATACTTCTTGGGTCGGAGCACTTATGGTATTGATTGCTGCTATCCTTACGGGTTGGAGTGTCTCCCTTGAAAGAAAAGATCAAAAAGGGAATGAACTAAAGGAGGTGGTTTCCTAAGAATCGATAAATGACATGACCAAATATAGAATGATCTCATTTCTTATAATAAAAAGTGGAGGTTTATTTATAATGATTAAAAACTTACAAGATACAACTACTTTGCATAACGGGGTAAAAATGCCTTGGCTTGGAATTGGGGTGTTTAAAGTAGAAGAAGGGCCTGAACTAGTTAACGCTGTGAAATTGGCCATTAAACACGGGTACCGTAGCATTGACACGGCAGCCATTTATGAAAATGAAGAAGGAGTTGGCCAAGCGATCCGAGAAGGGATAAAAGAAGCCAATATCTCTAGAGAAGAACTATTTGTAACATCGAAAGTTTGGAATTCTGATCTAGGCTACGAATCCACTATAGCTGCTTATGAAACAAGCCTAAAGAAACTGGGTCTTGAGTATCTAGATCTATATCTTATACACTGGCCTGTAGAAGGTAAATACAAGGAAGCTTGGCGTGCATTAGAGACTCTTTATAAAGAAGGAAGAGTAAAGGCCATTGGAGTAAGTAACTTCCAAATCCACCATCTTGAAGACTTAATGGCTGATGCCGAAATTAAACCGATGATCAATCAAGTAGAATACCATCCACGTTTAAGTCAGAAAGAAGTTCAAGCCTTTTGTCAAGAACAGGGAATCCAGCTAGAAGCTTGGTCACCTTTAATGCAAGGCCAATTATTAGATAATCCAGTCTTACAAGAGATTGCAAATAAGCATAATAAGTCCATTGCACAAGTTATTTTACGATGGGATTTACAAAATGGCGTTGTCACCATTCCAAAATCTACGAAAGAACATCGAATTGTTGAAAACTCAACTGTCTTCGACTTTGAACTAACGAAAGAAGAGATGGAGCAAATTAACGACCTAAATCAAAATCATCGAGTAGGACCAGACCCTGACAACTTTGACTTTTAAATAAAAACGAGCATAAGAACAGGCACTTTTCCTCTGATAAATGCACTGCACCCCAATTGTTAGACACATCTATCAATTGGCGGTGTAGTTTTTTATCGCTGCATATACTTTAGAATAAAATGAACCAATGCCCATTCGTTCATAAATTTATGATACGGTTCAGCATAATATTAGTAACTGATCCTATTGAGACTGTTCAGGAAGTGGCAGCCTCTCCATCTAGAAATGAATGAATCGCTTCTTTATTTTTATCAAACTCAATATCTAAAGTCATTCCTACATTCTCATATCTTACATCTGTATAAGAGCCATCAATCGGAATCGTTAGCGTTTCAATTCTATCAGGCCGATGTAAAGCAAAATCTTTCATTAAATTGATAAGATCAGCACCTTGAAGATTCGTCTGAATATAAGGCTGGACAGTTCCGATGAGCTTTGGAAGCTTCATCGCGCCATTTGTGCTTAGAATCTCGTCTTTTAAAGCATTAATGACTTCCTGCTGGCGTTTTACTCGTCCAAAATCTGATTCTGCATCCTTGCGAAAACGGGCATATCCTAATAATTCTTTTCCATTTAACCTTTGTAAGCCAGGCTTCAATGTGACACCAATATTTGCTGACATTTTCTTAGGAACATTTATTTCAATGCCATTAGGAGCAAGCGTATCAACCACACTTTCAAAACCTTTAAAATCAATCAAGGCATAATACTCAATATCTAAGTCGAAGTCCTTTTTTAACGTTTGGCGCAATAATTCCGGGCCACCTAAATAAAAAGCCGTATTCATTTTATAATTTCGATACCCCGGAATTTCGGTATAAATATCCCGCATGATAGACACTAATTTTGCAGTTCCTTTTTTCCGATCATATTGTGCAACCATGATTGTGTCTGTACGAGATTTTTCCTCATCTGGACGTACATCGACTCCCAAAAGCAACACATTTACCTTGTCGAGATTTTTCTTTCCATTAAACTCAAATTCCTGATCCATTGCGGGCCCGGCATTGTTCATGCCCTGTTGATATTGATAGATAAAATATCCGCATGCCGCTACAAGCATCATGAGCAATGTCGCAAGTACTTTTAAAAACCTGCTTTTTCTTTTCCTTTTCAAGCGTTTTTGTCTGCTCATTTTATATTCAATCCTTTTTATAGGCGATCATTTTTCTTGCTGTGCTTTACATTAAATGATCCATGGCATCTATTTGCTTAACGAAAGCCCATTCATAATCCAACCAATAACCAGCGCGTCATCTATATATCCGACTGGAAAGAGATAATCCGGAATACAATCAACCGTCGAAATAAAGTAGAGGAGCACACCTCCCATTAAAGCAAGTTCAACCTTCGTTCCTCTTCTCTGAGAAAACCCTTTATATATTTCCTTTATCTGACTAATAAAAGGACCCATGCTTCCTACTTTTTTTAGTTTCTCCTCAAATTTAGTCAGTATGGTTTCTGTTCCTTCTTCTGTTTGCGAAAATTGTTCGTATTTTACTAATTCTTGTTTCACGTCTTCAATACGGAACTCTTTATCCACTAAATGAGTGGATGCAAGAAGCGCCTGAATATGGTCAATCGAAGTATAAAGATCTGACTGCTTTTGGTCAACTGGATACCCCGCAGCCTTATATAATGCCGAGATAGAAACTCCAAGATGGTCAGCAAATTTCTGCAGATGATCTGGGGTTGCCTTTCGTTTTCCATTGATGATTTTTGAGATGACGGCTGTATCTACCCCGGTTAACTCACTAAACTTTCTCATAGATAAAGATCGTTCTTTCAACAGAGCTTTTAACATTGAACCTATTTCATTGCTTTTGTTTTCATCCCGCATACTCTATTTTCCTTTCTATGAACTCATCAGGCATTTAAAGATTGTAAGACAGCCCAATACCTACAAATATACAAATAACGTTGACAATTTGTCAACGTTATAGACGGACTCCTTTTAAATTATCTATTTAATCACTGGCATCTTGTCAACAGTTAGCCAAAAAGCTGGTTGGTTAATTTTTCAATCATTAGAAGGCGGCGTTTCCAGTGAGAAAAGCAAGTCCCAGTAGTTCACAGATCGCACACGGAAAGCGTCTGCCTGCATCAAAATCAACAACCAGATATCACAGGGCCAAACAAAAAAAGCAGTCTGTCTGCCGTTGAAGCATTGACCACTTTCCTAAAGATTCTTCTATGCTACTTAAACCATTCCCTATGAGACGGTTCGCCGTACTACACTTAAATCCCTACTTCTGTTTCCTGTTGCAGGACTTCTCATGTTGGAGCAGCCACTCTTTTCTCCACAGCCCTCCTGCATAGCCAGTTAATGTCCCATTAGAACCAATAATTCTGTGGCAGGGAATGACAATACTTAGCTTATTTTTTCCATTTGCACTTCCTACAGCCCTAATAGCTTTTTGATTTCCAATAGAAACAGCAATATCCTTGTAAGATCCCGTTTCTGCATACGGAATTTCTTTTAATGCTTCCCATACTTTTTTTTGAAAATCAGTTCCTTCAAATTGATAAGGAAATGTAAATTCATAGCGATCGCCTTTAAAATATTCGTCAAGTTGGTTATAGCATTCTGCTAAAACTGGAGGAGTGTCCGGTTGTAAAACATTCACCTTTTTATCCTCTTCAGAGAACAGAATAGAAAGGATCACTTCATCAGTACCAAGTATTTCGATTACGCCAATTGGCGATTCATAATCTAATTTATATTTTTTTGTCATATAAAGACCTCCAAAGATAAAAGGTAGCGTATGCCTGCCAGCCTTTCCATCCCAATGCTAATTCTTCAATTTCTTTTATAGTCGGCTTCTTCTTAAGTCCTAGCAGATTCTTCAATGCATGATGAAGTCCGACATCTGTTATTGGGAAGGAAGAAGTATCGTGTAGACATTTCATCATTACATAATCTGCCGTCCATGCTCCAACCCCTCTTATCGCCATTAATGATTTTTTTACTTGCTGGTAATCTTTTTGCTGGAGCAGCCATTCCTTTGTTAATTCGCCATTTGTCATGGCTTTCGCAATGCCAATAATATATTCAGCCTTCCTAGCAGAAAATTGAAGTTCCCTTAAATCATCCACACTTACAGAAGCAATTTTTTCAAATGAGGGGAATATCCAAAATATTTCTCCCTCAAAAACTAGGCACTCGCCAAAGTGTTCAACGAAGCGTCTCTTTAATGTGTAAGCAAATGCTAGATTAATTTGCTGTCCGATAATTGCCCACACTAATGCTTCAAATAAATCCGGTATACATATAATCCGTAGCCCATCATATTGATGAGCAAGTTTTTTTAAAATTTGATCTTGATGAGCTGCCCGATAAAACCCCTCTACATCCTGCTCCAAATCAAACCATTCCCAAATGTACTCCCCCACTTTTTGGCGAGAGGGACCAGAGGGAGTGCTTATTAGAAATTCAACCTTTATCGAATGATTGATGTATCCAATTTTACATAAAATCAAAGATTCATCCACTTTTATTAGTTTAACGATAGATTTCCCTTTCATTTGATGAAGCACTTCCTGATTGGACCTTCCTAAAAAAGTAAGACATTCTTCAAAATTAAATTCCTTAGGAGGATAAATCTCTATATAAGATCCATAATCAGCCCAATTCATTTAGGAATCCCTTTCGATATTCACTCGGTGAACAGTTTTTTAAGCTTCGAAACACTTTATAAAAATTAGAAGGACTTTGAAATCCTACCTCATAGCAGATCTCCAGATTCGTAAGGGCTGTACATTTGAGAAGATGGGCTGCTTTATCGATACGTATCTTTTCTAAATAAGTACGAGGAGTTTCAGAGGTTTCTTGTTTAAATAAGCGTTCCAAATAAAAGGGACTTAGACCGACTTCTGCCGCTATATCTTTTAATATCAGGTTTTGTTTATAATGATTGACCAGGAACGTAATGATGTCTCTGACAATCTCCATATGCGGGGATTGCTCAACTTCCGGCCGACACCTCTTACAAGCGCGAAAACCAGCTTTTTCTACTTCATTTATGTCGGTGTAAAATTCCACATTCATTTTTTTGGGTTTCCTTGATCTGCAGGAGGGACGGCAATATATTCTGGTTGTTTTCACGGCTGTAAAAAATAATCCATCATACTTACGGTCACAAGCCATAATTTTCTCCCACATCTCTTCGAATGAAAGATTAATAGTATTATTCACCATATTACATCACTCTCCTTCCTGCACTGGGGCGCATTTTCATACAAATGGGAAGTATCCATATACTCTACTAATTTACCAGCAGGCTCTTTTAATCCGGGGACAAGAATTTCACTAGCGCCACTCTCCACATACGCCCTTGCTCGTTCTATTGTTTCTATCAAAGGGTTTCGGCTTTGAAAGTAAGTATCTATTCTGGCGTTACTATAAAAATATTTATAATCATTATGGTCTAGCGCTACTCTTATTTTTTCTAGAAGATGAGCGTGCTGTAAAACCTCTCTTAAGTCCATTGATTTTTTCAATGAATCTTCCATATTGATGCCCGCCACCCCGACATCTGCCGTTCTAAAAACATTTTCTATAATCATGTTCGCGTCTTCGCTATATCCGGCCTCAATATCGGCTGAAACAGAAATTTTCACATTCTCTACTATAGTTTTGATGATTCCTAAATGTCTGTCAAATCCAATCCATTCTCCATCTGAAAATTCTAGTGAATTTGCGATACTCCAACTGGTCGTGTCAATTGCTTTGAATCCTGCTTTTTCAAGTATTAAGGCTGAAAGTAAGTCCCAAGCATTTCCTATGAATAATAATTCCTTTGAGGAAGGCCACTCATTGAATTCCTGAATCTTCTTCATTTCAGCTCCCCCTAATATTTGTTGGATTCATTTTAACAAGTAACCTCTCTCCAATTCGTCCTCATTCTTGCTCTTATGGTCTGTCTTAAGAGAACCTGGTAAGATACAAAAGAGATTTTATTTAAAGGTGTTATAATGGAGGGATCCGAAAAACGTAGGCAGTATCCCGATCAGATAGTGCTAGTAGAAACACGAACAACCATCTCAATAACAGCACTGAAAAATTGGAGAAACGTTCACTGTCTCTAATTTTGAGAATAAACATGCTTAGTTAATCGCACGCCATTTGTCAATTAATACAATCAAACAACTTGAAAGCAATGAAAAATAAAATCCATAATCAACATGAAGCAACTTGAATTTTTGCGGGTGATAGTTATGAAAGTTTCAATAGAAGAAATAAGTAAAGAATTGGCAGAAGAAATTCTCATTAGGTGTCATGAGGTAGATGATGAAATAAACGAAATCGTAAGGAAGCTGGAAACGGAGACCTTCATTGTACTCGGATATCAAAACGATAGAGTTCACCGTATCAAGCTTAGCGACATTTATTATTTCGAGGCAGTTGACGGGAAGGTTTTCAGCTACTGCAAGGATAACGTTTTTGAAGTAAAGCAAAAGCTTTATGAGTTAGAAAAGTTATGCAGCGAAAAAAACTTTTTTCGTGCATCCAAATCAACTATTTTAAACATAGCTAAAATTTCATCTGTGTATCCGTCCATAAGCGGCCGATTCGAGGCGGTGCTTGATAATGAGGAACGTGCTGTTATATCAAGGCAGTATGTGCCTGTCCTTAAAAACAGGCTTGGATTGTAAAAGGAGGGATGCATATGAAGCTTGCTGAGTTTGTACAAAAGACGGCGAAGAATTTCTTGATCATTTTTGCTTCCATCATCATTATTCTTACGATTTTACGACAGATATATTATCCCAACATGGACTTTGATTTAGAGTCGATCTATCTCATTATGGCCTTTTCATTTTTAAGCGCATTAACGGGATTTATTTTGTATTCTCCTCATGAGATAAGTGAGAAGAAGATGCGTATAAGAATGGCCCTTCATTTTGTCACTTTGGAAATTCTTTTGATTTCTCTTAGCCACATTTTTGGCATTGTGAATAGCATAGTAGATACAATCATCTTGGCACTGGAAATCGCAGCAATCTATATCGTGGTTCGTCTGTTATCATGGCAAAACGATAAAAAGGAAGCTCAAAAAATCAATGAAAAACTAAAGGCATTGAAAAAAGACGTTTATAAGTAGCCCAATACGATCATACATCGGCAGTTGTCTGCAATAGATTATGATGCGGTAAGCTTTTGCAGCTTACCGCTATTTTTGCATCTTATTTGCTCATAAATACAGCTTACTGTTTTTCTATATACATCCCTTCGGCTGTTTTTTATGATGAGTTCATAAAAAATAATCCAAAAAAGAAGGGGTAACCATTATGGGAACTTTACTATTATGTATCGCTTTGATTTTTGAGGTCACTTTTGCCATCTACTGTATAGTAACAAAGAAAAATTATAAAAAAATAAAGAATTGGCTGAGGATTGCTATATTTATAGCCTTTGCCATACTCACACTTTCATCGGTGATTATGTGGAGTTTCCGCTGGGTCCTGCTTGCCACACTGCTTTTCCTATTAGCGGCAACGGGCACGGTTGCTCTTATTCGTAACAAAACAAAAACACAAAAATACAAAACTTCTTCTATTGTATGGAAATCTATTTTTATGATTGTGATATTAGTATTGGCACTTACACCTGCCATTGTTTTTCCACAGCACCCATCACCGAAAGTGACAGGTAAATATGAAGTCGCCACTGCTGCTTACACTTATATTGACAAAAAACGTGTGGAGGAATTTAGCGATAAGGGGCAAAACAGATTTGTGAACGTGGAATTTTGGTATCCGAAAAATGCACATGGAACATATCCTCTTTTGGTGTTCTCCCACGGAGCATACGGCATTAAGGCAAGCAATACCTCTACCTATACAGAGCTTGCAAGCCACGGCTATGTAGTCGTTTCAATCGATCATCCGTATCATTCCTTTTATACTGCTTCAGCGGATGGAACGAAAACTTTCATCAACACAGATTATAACCGTGAAGTCAGCAATATCAATAAAGAAGGTATTTATACAAACGAAGAACTCTATGGGCTCATTCAAAAATGGATGAAACTGCGAACAGACGATATGAATTTTGTCATTGATACGATCCTCAAAAAGGCCAAAAGTGATAATGACTCCGTTTATCAAAAGATCAATACAGAGAAAATTGGTGTGTTCGGGCACTCGATGGGCGGCGCAGCCAGTGTTTGGCTAGGTAGAGTGCGCAATGATATAGATGCCGTTGTTAATATTGATGCCCCTTTCTTTAGCGAGCTTCTGTATAAGAAAGATATAGATGACTTTGTAGCAAGCAAAAAACCCTATAACATCCCGCTTTTCAACATTTATTCCGATGATGTTTGGAAACAGCTCGGCAGCAACTCCACTTATGTAGCAAACAAACTAGATAATCAAAACTTCAAAGAGGCCTATACAATTCATTTTCAAGGAGCCAAGCATTTAAGCTTAACCGATTTACCGCTCTTCTCCCCTCTGCTTGCGAATAGTCTGCAAGGCGGAAAGGCCGATATCAATAAATATTACTGTATTGAAACTGAAAATGAGCTAATCCTCAAATTTTTTAACTATGAATTAAAGGGCATTGGCCACTTCGCTCCGAAAGAAAACTATTAAAAATTAAAGGCTGAACCCTAAGGTTCAGCCTTAATCAAGCATTATTTCCACACTTCCTCCAATGTGCTTCTAAACAACTCATTTAACTTATGGGTTGGGTCCTTCCTTTCAGCAGTGAGCGTTTTAGCATATTCTTCGAGACGTCCAATCTCATTTTCTACAAAATCGGTTATCACTTGAATACGAGGTTCATGATCGAACTCATCACCTATTATCTTTCGTTTTAAAAGATGTTCAACCTCATTTTTTAATTCACCTTCTGGAATGATGTCTTCTACTAATTCATGAAAGCTAATTGGAGGTGTCATATTATAGGCCTCAATCCACTTACAAGCCAGTATAGGGCGCAGTACGTAGAAATACTTTTTTATTCTTACTTCCGGCCCCTGCAGGTAGTGGCGATAGTTAGTTTTCGCCATATTTAAATAATGGTACAAAATAGAATTTGGATAAAAAACTTCAGGTTCCAAAGATCTCATGCTATCGATAAATGAGTACTTTTGATAATAAATTATATTGCTTCTCAGCCATTCCAAAAGAGGCGGATTGTTTTTTCTAAAAAGTCGCAGCGCCTTTGTTATTTCCCAACCGCTAATATCTAACAAATCATTAATGGGCTCTTCTATCACATCTCTCTTGTTGCCAATTCCTTGCGGGTCAATAGAAAGATACCATTCTGGTCGGTGAATATAAATAAATCGGACATCAAAATCACTATCTTTCGAAGGAAATCCCCACGCTCTGCTTCCAGCTTCCACAGCATATAAAATCTTTACTTGTGCTCTCTCTTCTATTGCTGCTAATTTATTTTGAATGATTTCATTCATTGGTTCGCCTCCTTATAAAGTTAATCATGCTTAGAACTTTTTTAAAGTGTTTCTAACCATTCAGAGACATTTATCCTTTTCCAAATGTGCGAAAATAAGGGCAACTGGCACTGCTTATGAGAAATATACGCATAACCTCTCCTGTAAATCTGCTAAGACTTCTTGTGGCACTTCCCTGACCTTGATATCCTCACCTAGGAAAAGCAGCCAATTTGTCATTTCTGTCAATTCTTCGGAATGATTAACATTGATAAAAGTCTTTAGAATGGCTGTGGTTTGGTAAGGATTTGTATAGGAAATAGAAACTTTTAAAGGGTGGTATTTTTTAAATTGGGCAATCGCTTTTGGACCAAGTTCAAGGACAAGGTTGATTGCTTCCTCCTGCTTACTTAGTTTTTCTAAAATTTTTTTCTTGCTTACTCTTTTTTTCGTCGGGTAAGGTTCAGCATGAATAAGATTATCGACAGGAAAAATCCGCTTCTTTTCTTCCTTTAAGTCAAAGCCTTCAATCAGCCAAAGGCTTTTTTCACGGTAAAGGTGCAAGAGATAAATCGAATAAGACTTTACTACCTTCTCTTCTTTGATAGTGATCAATAAGTAGCTATCCAGAAGCAGGACTTGGATGAGTTTTTCCAACATAGGATGAGGGAGGTCTGACAGATCAAGCAAATCAGGATTATTCGGGTTGGTCCCTTCAAATAGCAAGATTTGATTTAAAAGAACGAGGGTCTCTTGCTGGTTTTCTGAGAGGAGACCTAATAATTTTTCAGCTAAAGACTGACGGCTCTTTAGATAGGGAAGTTGTTGATTTCTTGTGGCCATAAAGGCAATAAAAAGAGCTTTGACCTCATTGCTGGTAAAGCGAACATCGGGCAAGACAGAGTTGTGCATGACACAATATCCTCCATCCCTTCCAACTTCAGCGACAAGCGGCATTCCCATAGCCTCAATTTCTCTAATATCTCTAATAGCGGTTGAACGAGAGATATTAAATTCTCGCATGATTTCAGAAACGGTAAAGTGGGAGCGGTTGTTGATATACCGCATTATGGTGTTAATCCGTTCAACTTTTTTCATCCGGACTCCTAAACAGTATCATTTTTTGACATAATTTAAGGCTATCATATACCTATCAAGTGAAGACTACAAGTCATTTGATAAATCTAAAAAAGAGGAAGGTTTTGACTATGACAAATTATACCCTCGAAGAAAAAGACAGCTTTATCGTTTTAGGTTTTGGAACTGAGCTTACGAGCGACTACACAGACTCTGCTGGCTTAAACAAGGAAAAGGCCGACTTTTGGCAGGCCTTCAGCCAAGATGGAAGGCTTGATGCTTTAAAAGCTATAGCTATAAATGACTACGTTTTTGCCATGAACGAAGCTGTAAATAGCAAGATGATGCATTATGCTGGCGTTATGACAGAGGAAGCGGCACCAGAAGAAGCCAGAGTCATCCAATTTCCTAAGGGAAAATACTTAGTCGTGAAAGGGGAAGGGAAAACGGCCGGTGAATTGGAGAATAAGCTTACTGGCATTGCCTTTGGTCAAGTCTTGCCTGAAGCAAAGGACTTTGCTTATGTTGGCGGGCCAAATGCAACGGTTGAAATGGGTCAGCGAAACGGCTTGGTATTTGGTGAAATGTGGATTCCTGTTGTAGAGAAATAAAGGAATAAAAGGAGGAAGGAAAATGGCCTATGTCGTTGATTTTAAAAATGTTTCTACGGTTGGTGTAGAATCTTCACCTGTAGTAGACGCACTTGCTGGTTTGCGTGCTAATGAAGCCCGTTACTTTATGAACAAATACAAGCATGAATTTACGGTTGTGCCAGCTAGCGAGTCCTGTGAGACCCTTGATTATGTGAACCGGATTTTAAAAGAAGAACGGGATATTGAGTTTGCGGCCAAGCCTTTAGAAACGTCACGTTTTCAAGTGGAAAATATCAAAATGGCTTACGTTTTTTATGAGGATGGTCTTGTTGTCAACGTCATGTATACAGTTGATGTCCCTAAAAAGCGGGCCGTCGGCTTTAAGCTTTCTGAAGGGATGAAGGTGCCAAAGGAGTTAGAAGGAAAGTTTAAGTTTGCCAGGCAAAAGTCTAAACTAGCTGGAACCATTCGAGGCTCATTTTTTGTAATTAAAGGAGCCTATTAATGCAAGCAAAAGTGCAAATAAAGGAATTCAGCCATTTTTAGCAGTGGGTCATTCTTTTTCTTTATTTAGATAAAAAATCTAATTCAGTCTAGGAGCAAAATAAGCATTCATGCAACGAATGCTCACCTAGGCATTCAAATAACCAAACAGCACCTCTCCATCCAATTAGTGAGTGCTGTTATTTTTTTTGCAAAAATTTCATTTACTCATGGTACGGTTCACCATCATGCATCTAAATGAAGTTTTTAAACTGGTTTTCACTATTAGATTTTCATTAAAGCCTTCTCCTTACTCCAATAAATTTTTGTTCCTTGACTTCAGCCTCTTTCTTCACACTGAAAACGGGTTTCCAGCATATAGACATAGTCATCCCCGAATAAGAAATTTTTTTAAAGTGTCCATTATTCGGGTATAGTTCATACATGACCGTTACCAGCCTTTTTTGTATCGATTTTTAAATAATGAAAGGAAAAAATCATGGAATAAATGTTATTTGCAGTTTTTATAAAAACTCTTTATATCTCTTTCAGCATTTAGGGCATTCTGATTAATATGTGGTTGCAGAAAAATAATCTTCTAAAACTTATTACCTTTCGAAACCATTCTTAGACGAGCTTTTGTGTTACTTTTATAAAATATGGGCAAAATATCCATTGTAATCACAAATAAAAGAGGTTACTATTCTAGCGGTAACTTTACTAGTGGCAAATTCACTGGAAGCGTGCCCATATTGTCTAAATTCATCAGGAGGTTACATATGCGATATGTTATTTCTATCTTAGGTATTTTTGTTGTATTGTTTTTGGCTTGGTTGGCAAGCTCCAATCGAAAAGAGATAAAATTCAAACCAATTATTACGATGATTGTCATTCAAATTCTTTTATCATTGTTGCTGTTAAATACAGAATTTGGCTTAATCATCATCAAGGGCATAGCTGCTATTTTTAACAAATTGCTTGAATTCGCGAGTGAAGGGATTTCCTTTGTATTTGGCGGCATGGCGAACGAGGGAGAGGCTCCTTTCTTTTTAAATGTATTGCTGCCAATTATATTTATTTCTGCATTAATTGGGATTCTTCAGCATCTGAAAATCTTGCCATTCATTATGAAGGGAATCGGATTTTTATTAAGTAAAGTGAACGGAATGGGCAAACTTGAATCATATAATGCAGTTGCTTCACTGATGGTCGGGCAATCGGAGGTTTTCATCACATTAAAAAAACAACTTGGCTTGCTTTCGAACCAGCGTTTGTATACTCTATGCGCTTCAGCGATGTCGACTGTATCGATGTCTATAGTTGGTGCTTATATGACGATGCTGGAGCCAAAGTATATTGTCACAGCTTTAGTTTTAAATTTATTTGGGGGCTTTATCATAGCAACCATTATTAATCCGTACGAGATTGATCCAAGTGAGGATATATTAGAAATACAGGAGCAGAAAAAGCAATCCTTCTTTGAAATGCTCGGTGAATATATCCTTGATGGTTTTAAGGTAGCTATTATCGTCGGGGCTATGCTGATTGGGTTCATTGCATTAATGGCGGGATTCAATTATGTATTTGAGCTAATATTTAATATCTCTTTCCAAAAAATATTAGGTTATCTATTTGCTCCAATTGCCTTTATTATGGGAATTCCTTTCTCAGAAGCGGTTAGTGCCGGGGGGATTATGGCGACTAAACTGTTGACCAATGAATTTGTCGCGATGCTGGATTTATCCGGAGGCAATTATCACTTTAGTGACCGAACAATGGGAATTCTTTCTGTATTCCTGGTTTCCTTTGCCAACTTTTCGTCTATTGGTATTATTGTCGGGGCTGTCAAAAGTCTGAATGAAAAGCAGGGGAATGCTGTTGCACGTTTTGGCTTGAAGCTGTTATATGGCGCCACACTTGTAAGCATCCTTTCAAGTATCATTGTTAGTTTCGTTTTATAAAACATGCTAGGTAATCACGACGTGTTGGTCGTTGAAATGGAAAACAACGGCCGTGGAAAAGCAATCTATCCTCAATAATATGGTACTGGTTGCATTATAAATCCTTATGAAAAAGGCAGTGGGAGCGAACCACTGCCTTTTGCTAATAATGTAACCTCATTAACAGATCTTTAATTTTCTTATTAATTATTAA
The DNA here is from genome assembly GCF_038003025.1 of Pseudobacillus sp. FSL P4-0506. NCBI lineage: Bacteria > Bacillati > Bacillota > Bacilli > Caryophanales > Bacillaceae > Pseudobacillus > Pseudobacillus sp. FSL P4-0506. Next base: position 558,348 of record NZ_JBBOOI010000001.1, on the reverse strand, counting down.
TGTATCCTCAAATTTTTTCCTACTCTCTGCTAAAGCAATATCATGATAAAAAAGCAACTTTCATAAAAAATGCCTTTACGAAACACAGAGACAATTTAATACCCATTTACAAAGTCGGCGATTGTTTCTCTTTCATCTTCTGTAAGTTTCCTTTTTACGCACTTTTCGTATTCTGCGATGATTTTCTGTTTATCACCACCGCAAATATCTGTATATTTCGCAATGGTTCTAAGCTTAGCAGCTTCCTTATTAAATTCCTCTTTTGAAATCGGCTTTTGATGCGAAGGTATATATGTATCCGCGTCAAATGATTCTAACTCATCTAATAGCCGCAGCGTTTCCTTGATTGTATAGTTTTCTTTTGCGGAAAAAATATCAGGATAAATACAGTCACCAAGAAAGAGAATCTTTTCTTCTTCGATATACACGATTACTGAATCTGCAGCGTGGTCCCCTCCGACGTGTTGGACGATACAAGTTATCCCACCAAGGTCCATTTCCACTCGTTTTTCAAAAGTTAAATCCGGCAAGACAATCGTGATATCTCGGTGATCCGTGAATTCCTCCTTGATGGCCTTCGCACAAAATTCAATTTCCGATCCTTCTTTCACTCGTGCATCTAATGCCTCGTCTGACCATGAAAGCGGAATGAGCTTCTCCATTTCTTTTTTCGTTTTTTTGGAAGCCATAGAAACTGTATGAGATAATGCTGACAGACCAAAAATATGATCCCAATGCCAGTGAGTAAGAACCACCATATCAGGAGCAGGGACCCCTCTTTTTAAAAGTTCTTTCAGAAAGTAATTTGCATGATCTTCCGAGTTGCCTGCATCAATCATTAATGTCTTGTTATTGCCTACTACCATCCCTAGAATGGGCCGGTCGGTTAACGATATTGGAGTAATGTACCAAAAACTCTTACCTATTTTTTTAATTGAATGCATAACGGGTGCCTACTTTCTTTTATACTATTTTAAATCGAATAGCAGTTGTTTACTCATGGGAGAATCTTTCAAAAAACGGCCTCTATCTATGGTAAGGAGATCTGTGGAATTTTGTATTTCAACTCTTAGATATTAATATGCTTTAACGTATTTATTTACAAAATTAGCAAGATCCTTCAAGAATGATTTACTTTTAACTGTCGTGCACTGGGAAATTGTATAAAAAAATAAATGGGTTCGAGAGTCTTTTATCAATTCCCGAACTCATTTATTCTTGTTAATATACCCTATCTTTCCAACCTGCTTCGCTCTAATACAAAAATATAGAAACGATTATTGGGACGAAACCAGGCTGAAAATTTCATCTTCCTTTATTTCGTCGATTTGATAAACAGCTTGACCGAGTAACTTTGATGACTTTTGGTTATAACTTGCTTTTGTATGTGCATCCTCAACGATAATCGATTTATTTTTCATACGTTTCCTTTCAAGAACCGTTTTCACCATTTTATAAGTCCACATCTATGAAACCGTTATGCTTTCTTCAGTTTCCCCTGAATCATACCGATAATGGCTGGCAGCACAGAAATGAAGATAATGGCTAAGAGAACTGTTGAAAAATTGTCTTTGATAATCGGAATATTGCCAAAGAAGTAGCCTAATATCGTACAGATGCCTACCCATAATGCGGCACCAACCACATTATAAATCAAGAAATAACGGTAGTTCATCCGGCTCGCTCCTGCAATAAAAGGAATGAACGTACGAATAAACGGCATAAAACGGGCGATCAAAATTGTTTTTCCCCCATGCTTGTTAAAGAATTCCTCAGCTTTCATCATTTTATCTTGGTTAATCAATTTTCCCATAAAACTTCCATTTGAGATCGTAGTCCCTACTTTCCTGCCGATATGATAATTTACAGTATCCCCAATTACCGCTGCGGCAAAAAAGATAATGAATAATAAAATAATGTTAAATGCCCCCATCGCAGCAAGAGCACCGCTAGCAAACAGTAAAGAATCACCCGGTAAGAAAGGGAAAATCACAATTCCCGTTTCTACAAATACGATTAAAAACAAAATTCCATATGACCACCCGCCAAAGTTTTTGATGATTTCAACTAGATGTTCATCAATATGCAGGATGAAATCAATAATATTTTGAATGATTGTCAAAGCTGTACCCACTTTCATAGTAATGTAGTCTTTTTTATTTTCATCTACATATTATCAGAAACACATAAAAAATGTTTAATAAAGGAACACTTATTTGTATTTTTTATAGTAAAAATCGAAACAATTTTTCTCTGGCTCAAGCAAAGTATCATTCTATTTCGCACAAAAAAATGCTGCATTTTTAATCCCACCAAAAATACCATACGGAAGAATGAATAAGTGTTCCTGCAAGTGAATTTACTGTTCCCACCCCTTGCAGGACTATATCACCACAAAATCCAAACTGTTCCCACGCAAGTAATTCTGATTCTTCTTGTGTCTTAGGAGGATTTTCGACAAAAAATTCCCATACATCTGTGGTTACTAAAGCCGGAATAGCTCCATATTTTTCATACCAATATTTGAATACTGCCACTTGTTCCTCTGGCATAGGACATTCATTAAACCCTCCCATTGGAACCCATGCAGCTACCTCCCAAGGATGATCCGTGGGAACCTTTGCGATAATTATTTTCTTATTTATTACCTCTTCTATTGATAGAAAATGATCCGGCTGTTCCTCTAACGAGAACTCGCCAGTAATATCATCGTCATCTTCTTCCATGGACATCGCTTCATCAAGAAGTCTCTTTAACAAAGCCTTTACATCAATATCCTTTGATTTCTTTATGATACTCTCTCGGTCATCCTTTGAGTATCCTTCATCCGCCTCGGTATCAACGATTTCTAGCATCATCTCTGAAGGGATAATGATAAGTGGTGTATATCCTTCTTTCTTGCCTTCCTGGAGAGCTTGATGATAATTTTTCATAACACTTTTAACATCCTTCTCTTCAATTACCGAACAGTCGCAACCCAATTTAGCCTTTATTTTTTCAATATAAGCTTTCTCTTCTGCTTTTTCCTGAATTTGTCAAATATACTCACGTTCTTCATCTCCTATAGGCTTTGTTACCGGATAAAGATAATCATATTTATAAATCCATTGAAATACAAATATTTCCTCTAAGAAAGGAAACAATCTAAAAATGTTCGGTAGCTTTTTGGGGATAAAAAGATCACTAATGATGGTAATAGCGAATCGGATATATTTTTAAAAGCAAAAGCTAAAGATAGCATTGATAAAATTAAAATACCTGCTAAGAAATGGATAGTTTTTTCCTATTAGTTATTGACAAAAAACTAAAAAAATACTAAAGTCTTATATTGATAATGATTATCAATATCATTTTCAAGAAGATTGAGATGATACCTATTATTAAGGAGGATCCTAAGTTGAAAAAATTAATTATACCTTTCATTTTAATTTTGTTTCTTGTTCTTAGTGCCTGTGGCCATAGCACAAAGAGCGAGTCAGCAGGGGCTGCAAGTAAAGAGGACAAAAGCAAAACGATTACATACCAATCTGAAAATGGCCCTATTAAAGTACCTGCTCATCCAAAAAGAGTAGTTGTTTTGACTGGCAATGCAGGCGATTTAATTGCACTTGGTGTTAATATCGTAGGGGTGGATGAATGGGCTAAGAAAAGTCCATTATTTAAAGATCAATTAAAAGATGTTCCAGCCGTGTCAGATGAGAATTTAGAGAAAATTATTGAATTAAAACCAGATTTAATTATTGGATCAAATGATAATAAAAACCTGGATAAATTGAAACAAATTGCTCCGACAGTTACCTATACTTATAATAAAGTAGATTATTTAACACAGCACTTAGAAATTGGCAAGTTGGTAAATAAAGAAAAAGAAGCTCAAAGCTGGATTGATGACTTCAAAAAACGTGCAAATACTGTAGGAAATGAAATTAAAGCAAAAATTGGCGAAGATTCAACGGTAACTGTAATGGAAAGTTATGATAAGGATATGGGTATTTTGGGTGATAGTTGGGGAAGAGGCACAGAAGTTCTTTATAAAGCAATGGGTCTGAAAATGCCTGAAAAAGTAAAGGAGATGACAAGTAAAGAAGGATACTACATGATTTCTTTTGAGGTATTACCTGACTATGTTGGGGACTACCTAATTGTTAGTAAATACAATGATCAAGATAATTCCTACCAACAGACGGATCTATATAAAGGAATGCCCGCTGTGAAGAACGACCATGTAATTGAAGTGGATGGAAATGCCTTTATGTTTAACGATCCCATATCTTTAGATTACCAATTGAAATATTTTGAAGAGCACTTTTTAAAATAGTCAGAGAACCGTATGGACAGTTCTGGAAGTGACATTCAAATAATAAATTTTGTGTTATGGACCACTAGGTACGTCCTCGTGGTCTTCCTTGGATAGGTATTCTGTATGATTTAATTTAACCGTCTTACCCCTTCATCAATCATTTCATTCATATCTAAACTTCATTCAGCTGTAGATGAAGCAGTTGCCTAATTCATTACACAAGTAGGATTTTCCTTCCTAAATAACCTCGAGCTTCTATAAATAATCCTTTTTATTTCCCGTAAATTTTCCAATATTCCATCTAAAAAACCCCTTTTACTTATGGTAAGGCTCACCATTGAACTAAAGTGCCTGTCACTGCCCGCCTAATGTCGATAAATTCGAAAAAATACGTGTGGGTGACAGGCACATATTTTATTGACTCTTGATACGGATACTTGTTTTACGGGATGGCTTAATTTCTTCCTCCGCGAGCATTTGATCTGCCTTTCTTTTGTCTTTGTTCATTTGGCTGCTTATTCGTATCATTTCTTTTTTCTTTGTGCGCATTCGAGTCTTTTACCATATTTATTCCCTCCGCTATCCCTTAAAAATGTTATTCAGCAACAGCAAGTATTATCATAACCGAAATATGTTTGATTATTCAGTGGCAAGCAAACGTTTAGTTTAGCGAAATTTTAGCTCACAGCACTTTTTCTTCGGATACACCAATGACTTCAACACCATAAATAATAAAAAGCAAGCCAGTTTTTGTTTAATCAAAATTGGCTTGCTTTTACTATACTAGAAAAACTGCACTTACTTATGGTACGGTTCCCCCCGATTAATCCGAAAGCTCCGGTAAATCTGCTCCACTAAAATCAGCCTCATAAGCTGATGAGGGAACGTCATTTTTGAGAAGGACAGTGTATCGTTCGCCCGGTTCATCACATCTTTGTGAAGGCCGAGGGAGCCACCGATGATAAAGGCAATTTTACTTTTGCCGTATGTCGCAAGTTGGTCGAGATTTTTGGCGAGTTCCTCGGATGTTTTCATTTTACCTTCAATAGCCAGCGCAATGACATGGGTGTCTGGGCTGATTTTGGCAAGAATTCGTTCACTTTCCTTTTGTTTGACTTGCTCCATTTCTGTTATACTTAGTTCTTCGGGTGCTTTTTCGTCTGCAACTTCAATGATTTCGATTTTAGCGTAAGCAGAAAGACGTTTAATATATTCGGCGATTCCTTGCTTTAAATATTTTTCCTTCAGCTTCCCAACAGTTACGATTGTAATATTCACAGCATTTCCTCACTTTACAAACAGGTTGTCCACAAAACTATCCACATATCCACAAATCTGAATATTCCCTTTTATTTCAGACTGAAAATTTAGTCAAATTTTCTTTTTTACGCAAAATGACGACTTATAGCAAAAAAAATCGAACCATCTTGCATCAAATAGCCTAAAAAAAGAGTGAACCTGTGTATAAGTCGCCTTTTTTGACTTATCCACAGGTTATTTTTCTATTTTTCCGAAAAGTTATGCACATACTCACAATAACTATCCACATCTTGTAGGGGAATATTAGTTTGCTACTACATATTCTGCCTCGTTTTGACAATATTCACACGAGCGCTTTTCGCCTTCTAGCTTTTCAATTTTCGGAGCCGTTTCATATTCATCTACGATAATATCCAGTGCTAGCTCTGTATGTTCTTGACAGCAATAAATCATTCTATCCGCTCCTTTGCTTGTATAGTTTACCATGAAAAAGCGCAGAAAAGCATTGGGCTTTTCTGCGTCTTCTACTTACATAGACCCCTCAGTAGTGAGTGTCGTTGTCTCTTGGTGCAGTTTTCCATCTCGATAAAAATGCACGACCATTTTGTCGCCGACCTTTTTCTTTGTATACATATACTTACGAAGCTCTAAAATATCATGTACCTTTTGATCGTCGAGCTGCACAATAACGTCAAATTCCTGCAGTCCAGCTTTTGCAGCTGGTGTATTTGGATACACCTGCTCGACCATTGCCCCATCTGTAATATTTTTTGGGAGCTTCAATGTTTCCTGCTGATGATATGCTGGTACTTCATTTACATTTCTGAGCGTTACGCCCATCGCCGGACGAACCATTTTTCCTTGCGTTTCTAAACTATTGATAATTGGTTTAGCAAAATTAATGGGGATCGATAATCCAATTCCTTCTACCGACTGCTCGGCAATTTTCATAGAGTTAATGCCGACAACCTGTCCGGCAATATTCACAAGGGCCCCTCCGCTATTACCCGGATTGATGGCCGCATCTGTCTGGAGTACTTCCGCCTGCCAATCAACTTGCCCATCATTATTAATATCAACTGGGATGGCACGCTCCAGCCCTGAGATGACTCCCTGTGTCACTGATCCGGAAAATTCCAGACCGAGCGGATTTCCGATAGCAATGACTGGTTCTCCAATTTTCAATGCGTCTGAGTCACCAAATTCCGCTACTTTCTTTACACTTCTTGCGTCAATTTCAATAACGGCTAAGTCACTCCAAATATCTGTTCCACGAAGTTTTGCAGGGACTTTCGTTCCGTCTGCCAATGTAACTTCAAGCTGCTGTGCACCTTGGACAACGTGATTATTCGTGACTATGTAGGCTTTGTCACCGGCTTTTTTATAGATAACACCAGAACCTGTCCCGGCCGGCTGGTTAGATTCACCTTCCCAGAAGCTACCGGATTGAATATTTGTAATCCCGACGACTGCATCCTGTGCTTTATCAACGGCTTTCGTCACATCTGTGGTGACGTTAAGCGAAACATTTTGGCCTTTTGGCTGCTCCTTATTCGGTTCAATTTGAACGTTTTCACTTTGTTGTTCGTTTGGTAATACATCATAATCGGCCAGCTTAGGAAGCGCTAAAATTACAAGCAGTGCCCCTATAATAATTCCGGCCAAGCTGGCTAGGAAGTAGCCGCTCTTTCTAGGGCCTCGCTGATATCGACCATCAGCTCTGCCATCATCATAATAGCCCAAACACCTCACCCTTTCCAATACATACTCTCAGTTATTTTCCCCATGTAGCACAAATTATAACGTTCCCGTTGAAAAATTCAACAAAAATGCAATACAAAGAGGCCTGTCTGACAAATCTTCAGGCAGGCCTTTTTCATTAAAGCTCTGTTAATACAGTTGGCACTTTCGGATCGGTGTGTAAGAGCTCAAATTGCTCTCCGACCGGCATATCCTTCATTTCAAGCGTTTGTGTCACACTCATTTTTGCTAAATCTTTCATATTATTATCCTGGCTCAAATGGGCGAGATAAATACGCTTTGTCCGGTCCCCGATTACATCGCTCATAGCAACGGCAGCATCTTCATTAGATACATGGCCAAAGTCGCCTAAAATGCGGCGCTTAATATTCCACGGATACCGACCTACACGCAGCATTTGAACGTCGTGATTGCTTTCAAATACGTAGGCATCCGCATTGTTAATCACGCCTTTCATCCGATCGCTGACATAGCCTGTATCTGTAATTAATGCCAGCTTCCTGCCTTCATGGTGGAAAACATAAAACATTGGTTCGGCTGCATCATGAGACACACCGAATGACTCAATATCCAAATTCCCAAAGCTTTGCACCGTTTCCATATCAAATGTAAATTTCTGTTCCGTATCAATATTTCCCGTCAGCTTGTCCATTGCCTGCCACGTCTTTTCATTTGCATAAATCGGCAGTTTATACTTTCTAGCTAGCACACCTAGCCCTTTAATATGGTCACTATGTTCATGTGTTACGAGAATGCCCGTCAAGTTTTTAATTTCGCGGTCAATGGATGCAAACAGCCCTTCCATTTGTTTGCCGCTTAATCCGGCATCTACTAAAAACGCCTGATCTTCCGTTTCCACGTAGAAAGCATTTCCTGTACTACCGCTTGCCAGAACGCTAAAACGCAAAGTCATGTTGCTTCACTCCATCTATCATCAGCTGTTTTCCTCATTCTTATAGATCGATCCGTCAAAAGCATTTACAAACATTTTTTCTGTTTTTTCGCCGTTTTTAATTTTAAAGTACCAAGTAGGTGTCAATACTTGTAGTTCCGTCAAATGTACAAAAGTGTAATAACCGAGCTCTACATCAGAAATTTTGCTGTTAGGCTTAATTAAACCATTTTTATAAAGCGTTTGAATGGCCTGGTGGGCAGATATAATACTCTCCTCTTGACCATTCTCTTTCAGGTCCTCCAACATGGTCTGCTTATAGCCGATAATTTCGTTATTGCTGTTCAACTGAACTTCAAGCCTGCCATTTTTAATTTCAAACAGCTTCTTATCCTTATAGTGCTGATAAAAAATAGCCGTATTTTTTTCGCTATCAAGCTCCCAGTATTGATATTGATCACCGAAAATAACCTCTGTTTCAACAAATGCTTTAAGGTCTTCCAGCTTCTTCTCCCCCAGCTTGATTGGCTTTTGCAGATGGCTTTCTAAAACAGTTTGATTGTCCGGAAACTTAACCGTCTGGTTCTGCAAGAGACTGACCTCTTTTTTGGTAAAGCTTTTTGTTTTTGCCGTGAGAATCGTTTCTTCGCTTACTTCTTCGGGTAATTTTCCATATTCAATATTGTAAGATTTTAATTTATCTTCAATTGAAGCTTCCTTAATAAATTCAAATTGGCTGGCACTATGCTTATTAAGAAACACGGCTAGAAGGAAGATGTCCAAAATGAGGAAAACAGTAATGAAGATTGTTTTTGTTTTACTCCAATCCATGGACTTTTCCCTCCGTCTTCTCAGTGAATGAAAGATGCTTCCAGCGCCCTCCATACTTATAAAACCAGGAAGGCTCAAGAACGAGTATTTTGGATGATTCCGGATCTGGAAGCAGCTGGTATCCTACCGCCATATCTTCTAGCAATGCGGGTTTAAAGTGCTCCAATTTTTTTACTTGTTTTAATGCAGATGCGCTGTCCGGCAGTGTAACCTCTTCTCCTTCGGATGGCAAGGAGATATCAAGCGTAAAATAAGGACGGGTATACTTATAAATTTTGTCTTGTCCCCATACTTGTACGATTTCTGCCATGTCTTGATCTGCTGACATGCTTTGGCCGTCAAACACCGGTAATCCATTTTTAAACAAACGGTAACCAATTTCAGAAGACCCTGGAGTCGCCTTGAACAGTCGATATTGATCCGTCCATCCGCTATGCTCATTAATAAATTTAATACTTTTATCTAATAGGTCATGCAAACTTCCGGGATTATTAATTTCAGACTCTTTGGCTGGATTGACATAGAAAATCATCCTCTTAAGGTAATCAACCTTCATTAATGTAGAGCCGTCTGTGTATTCTTCACCATTAGTTTTTAAGCCTTTTTTTACTAAACTCGGATCACTAAACAGCAAATCCTTAAAGTCCTCTATATCAATTTCATCCGGCAAGTATTTATAACTGGATAGCACCGGCTGCTTTTCTGGAAGGAACAATTGTTCATTTGCGGCAAGCGGATAATGAACATATGGCTCCCACTTTTCCGCATCCTTAATAAATTGCTTTTTAAATGCTGAAAGGTTTGTTGAGGAGGCTTCACTTCGAAAAACAAGACGCTCCTTTGTCGATACGAAATAGACAGTTGCCTGCTTCTCTCTCGTATTTATATTAGTGATAATAATTCGGTCAAACACCGCATTCGGTACAGAGTCATCTTCAAATGTCGTAATGGTGCTCATTGTGTAAAAAGGAATAAAAGCAGGAAACAAGAGTTCCAGGCGATTTTCGCCATGGAGTAACTCACCAAATTCCTTTTCTGTTATTCTGCTTGATACATCTACGGTGTTTGTAAATGTCCATGTTTGTATTTCTTTCATGATTTCATCTACTTCTATATCTCTTGTAGAACCATAATGCTCATCATCCTTATGAAACAGCACGGTAGACGGCTTAACTAAGTGAGAAGCTTCTTTTGTCTCACTGATTGAAGATACTTCATGAATATTATCTCTTTTGATAGTGTCGTAATTTGGTTGGTAACTCCATATACTCAAAGTCAGGATAATGCTGATTGCCACAAGCAGCGCTAACCCGATTGATTTTATTTTTTCATAGTTCATGACCAATCATCCTCTTGAGACAGTTCGTATGGAAGCGTAAAGAAAATCGTTGTTCCCTTGCCTTCAGCACTCGTTGCCCAAATGTGGCCTTCATGGGCAGTAATGATTTCTTTCGCAATTGCTAATCCGAGGCCAGTTCCGCCCATTTTACGGGAACGCGCCCGATCAACACGGTAAAAGCGCTCAAAAATCCTCTCAAGATTTTTCTTCGGTATCCCCATTCCCTGATCGCGGATACTAATTTCAATCTGATCGCTTTTTTCTTCAACTTTAAAAGTAATCTGTCCGCCTTCAGGTGAATACTTTAATGCGTTAGAAATAATGTTATCAATTACCTGTGTTAATTTATCGGTATCAATTTCGACATAAATGGGATAGCGAGGTAATTTGCGTTTAAAGGTAACATCCTGCGACTTCGTCATCTCAAACCGGTCAATAATCCGGTTAAAGAACTCTGTGAAGTCCACGTCCTTTTTCGTTAGCTGATAATCGCGGCTGTCGAATTTCGATAGCTGCAACAGATCATTAACGAGACGAATCATCCGCTCTGTTTCAGTCTGGGTGACCTCAAGAAAATGAGGAGCAATATCCGCATCCTGCCATGCTCCATCCGCCAGAGCTTCTAAATAACTTCTCATCGTTGTAAGCGGTGTTCTTAATTCATGAGATACGTTGGCAACAAACTCACGGCGATCCATCTCAATTTTTTCCTGTTCGGTTATGTCATGAAGAACCGCAATCAAACCATTGACAAATCCGGTATCTTTTTGAATAACGGAAAAATTGGCACGCAAAACATACGGCTGGTCATCGTTGCTGTAATCTAAAATGACTGAATCTTGCTCGTTAAGTAAATCATCAAACGTATATTCCTTTTCAAGGCCGAGCAAATTAGTGATCGTCTGTGAAATAACTGTTTCACGTGAAACATTTAACAGCTTTGCAGCCGGCTCGTTAATTAAAATAACTCTTCCTTTTCGATCGGTAGCAATAACCCCATCAGTCATATAAGAAAGCACTGAAGACAGCTTTCTTCTTTCTCCTTCAGTCGTCGCCTGTGCTTCCTGTAGACGCTTCGTTAAATTATTAAATGTAATCGCCAGTTCACCAATTTCATCCTGTCCATATACTTTTACCTTGCGGGAAAAGTTCCCCTTTCCGAGTGCCACAGCCTGACGGCGCATGTCACTGATCGGACGGGTAATTGTCCGTGCCAGCAAAATTCCAAGAATAGCTGTTAATCCTAAGGCAAGAGCAGTAGCTGAAAACAAGATTTCATTAATGTCTTCCAACTGGCCAAACACGGTTTCCACTTTGCCAATTAAATAGACGGCTCCAATAACTTCTCGATTGGAAATGATCGGAGAGGTATAGACCCAAATCCGTTTATTCGATTGCTGGTCAATATACATTTTATCTTCTTCAGCGCCGAGAGAAAGCGTCCGCTTCACAGAAATGTCAGTAATTCTCTGGCCAATGATCCCCTGCCTATTGGAATCAGAAGTGCCGATAATACGGCTACGGTGGTCAATAACACGTACTTCTGATACGTCTGGTCCTGCAAAATCATCCAGTATTCTCCGGATATCCTGCTCAAGAGTCGGGGTTTCTTCTGTCCGTTCCTTCAGCATTTCTTCCCTTAAATTATATTCAAGAAGATTGACTCGTTCTTGAAGGGAGGTTTTAAAATTTGTAAGAAGCTTTTCTTCGAGTTCTCTTACAAAATACACTCCGATAATTTGCATAGCAAACAAAATAAGCAATACATAAATTAATACAAACTTCAGTTGTATCGACTGAAAAAAGCCAACTCGTTTCATGTACGTTACTCCTGTTCAGGATTGCGCAAGTAATAGCCTACTCCTCGCCTTGTCACAATCCATGAAGGATGACTTGGATTATCTTCAATTTTTTCACGGAGACGGCGAACGGTTACGTCGACTGTACGGACATCTCCATAGTAGTCGTAACCCCATACTGTTTGCAGCAAATGCTCTCTTGTCATTACTTGTCCAATATGCTTTGCTAAATAATGAAGCAATTCAAATTCCCGGTGCGTCAATTCAATCGTTTCACCGCGTTTAGAAACAACGTAAGCATCCGGATGGATCGTCAGGGTTCCCACTGAAATCTCATTCGTGTCTTCTTCTTCTTCCGATTGTGGTGGTGCCGCCTGGTGTCGACGCAAGTTAGCTTTCACACGGGCGATCAATTCCCTGGTGCTGAATGGCTTTGTTACATAGTCATCTGCACCTAGCTCAAGGCCAAGCACTTTGTCAATTTCCGAATCTTTCGCTGTCAGCATGACAATCGGCATCTCGTGTTTTTTTCGCACTTCCCGGCACACTTCCATGCCATCCCGTCCCGGAAGCATAATATCAAGCAATATTAAATCAGGCTGCAGTTCCTCCACCATTTCTACCGCTTGATCGCCATCATAAGCACAGTGGACATCATAGCCTTCTTTTTTAAGATTAAACTGCAGAATATCTGCAATCGGCCTCTCATCATCGACAACTAATATTTTCTTTTGCATGTTCTTCTCCTCACTTCTTCATTCTAAAAACATTCAATTTAAGAAAAGATGATTCTACTATTTTAACATATTTCCTATAGAAAGCTGTTTGTTCTATCCGTTTAAGAAAAAAATGGTAAATACTACTGCAAACAGGCCGTTGTGAAAACAAACGACCCGGTATCTTTACACTATTAAAATGGCTCCTCAATAACTTTATCATGAAAAGCTTTGGTTTTCATCTTTTTCAGGCAACTGGATTTTTTTTCTTTACAATAAAAAAAGCACCGCGAGAGTTATCATCGTCGCAATGCTTCTTTGATGGCTCAGGACGGAATCGAACCGCCGACACATGGATTTTCAGTCCATTGCTCTACCGACTGAGCTACTGAGCCATAATAAAATATTTCACATACTCCTATTCATTTGTCCATCCATCCGCTTTCAACAAGTAAAAGCAAGCGGCAAACTCAAGGGTTTGCTAAAGCATCGCTTCGGAGTTTACTCCATCGTGCTTTACGATTGAGCCCTAATAAAAAATGATGCGGCCAACATTGAAGTCGATTCAGGAAGTTTTGGCCGTCATCTGGGAAAATAGGATTCATTAAATTAAACGGTTATTAAAATGGCGGTCCGGACGGGACTCGAACCCGCGACCTCCTGCGTGACAGGCAGGCATTCTAACCAACTGAACTACCGGACCACTTTAAAGAATAATGGGTTGTCTAGCTACAGGCGCTAGTGGCGTACATTAATTCACTCTTTCTTGAGAGAGTTCTCATCGAAAGCTCTAATGCATTAACGCACTGAACGAGCGCCTTTCGCTTTTCTCCAAATGACCCCTACGGGATTCGAACCCGTGTTACCGCCGTGAAAGGGCGGTGTCTTAACCGCTTGACCAAGGGGCCACTTTACATAAAAATGGTGAGCCATGAAGGACTCGAACCTTCGACCCTCTGATTAAAAGTCAGATGCTCTACCAACTGAGCTAATGGCTCGCAGTTATGCTTGTTCTTAACAACGTTGTTAATATTATCACATAGTTAAATAGCTGACAACAGGTTTTTGAAAAAAATTGTCGAAAAAAATAAAGTGATTTGAAAACAATTAAAAAACCTAATAAACAATCATTTAAATGAGCAAGAGAAGCCTAAGACCTGTTTTTTTGTTAAAATAAGTAAAAAAATCCCTTCAATTATCTTGCAAAAAAATCCGTTTTCTCTCTTGAGAAAACGGATTTTTTGTACGCTTACTTTCTTTATCTAAAGAAGTATATGTCGAAAATAAGCGATTTTAAGGTTTTTAAATTCAGAAATGGACAGCTATTTTCTTCTTATGCCCATACACTGCGAATAACATTTGTCTGGTTGCGATCCGGACCTACTGAGAATGTAGACAATGGAATACCGGTAAGCTGAGATACACGCTCTAAATAATGGCGTGCATTGTCAGGAAGTTCACTCAACGCTCTGCAGCCAGTAATATCTTCCGTCCAGCCTGGAAGCTCCTCATAGATTGGTGTGCATTTAGATAAAATGTTCAAGTTTGCTGGATACTCTTCAATCACTTTATCTTCGTAACGGTAAGCAACACAGATTTTTAATGTTTCAATACCTGTTAATACATCAATGGAATTAAGAGAAAGATCTGTCAAACCACTGACGCGGCGGGCATGACGCACAACTACGCTGTCAAACCAGCCAACACGGCGTGGACGGCCTGTCGTTGTTCCATATTCGCGGCCTACTTCACGGATCTGATGACCAATTTCATCATGAAGCTCCGTTGGAAATGGGCCATCTCCTACACGGCTTGTGTAAGCTTTCGCTACTCCTACCACATGATTAATTTTGGTTGGGCCGACACCGGAACCAATAGTTACACCGCCCGCAACTGGGTTAGAAGAGGTAACAAATGGATATGTACCTTGGTCAATGTCCAGCATAACGCCTTGAGCGCCTTCAAATAATACACGGCGTCCGTCATCTAAAGCATCGTTTAAGACAACTGATGTATCGCATACATATTGTTTGATTTGCTGGCCGTATTCATAATATTCATCAAGAATATCTGCCATTTTGAACCCTTCCGTTTCATAGAAACGCTCAAGCAAGCGATTTTTCTCTTCTAAGTTGCGAGTTAATTTTTCCTCAAACGCCTGGCGGTCTAATAGATCCGCTATACGGATGCCTACCCGAGCCGCTTTGTCCATATAAGCAGGGCCAATGCCTTTTTTAGTCGTGCCGATTTTGTTATCACCTTTGCGTGCTTCTTCCACTTCATCAATTTTTAAGTGGTAAGGAAGGATCACATGTGCACGGTTGCTGATACGCAAATTATCTGTAGAGACATTATGGTCATGCAAGTACTTTAATTCCTGAATTAATGCTTTCGGATCAACGACCATACCATTGCCGATTACACAAATTTTATCGCTATAGAAGATACCAGATGGAATCAAATGAAGCTTATACGTAACATTATTGAATTTAATTGTATGTCCTGCATTGTTACCGCCTTGGTAACGAGCTACTACTTCTGCATTTTCTGAAAGGAAATCAGTAATCTTTCCTTTTCCTTCATCGCCCCACTGTGTTCCAACAACTACTACTGACGACATAATAAGCACCTCCGAAGGGTCCATTAGTTTGTTAATTTTTTATACCAGATTTATTTTAACAGGTTAAAACTAAAGAAGTCAATCGAAGAACACGAACGTTTTCTTAGACAAAAATCAATTTGTTCGTAAAAAAGAGAACCGGCAGTCGGTGCTGCCAGTTCCTCCTTTCGTTACCCTGTTTCATCAAAACGCCGTTCCAGGTTGACGAACTTGTTATACTCTTTAACAAAAGCGAGCTGAACAGTGCCAACTGGGCCATTCCGCTGCTTTGCTATAATGATTTCGATAATATTTTTGTTTTCCGATTCTTTATCATAATAATCATCTCGATACAAGAAAGCAACAATATCTGCATCTTGCTCAATAGATCCCGATTCACGGATATCAGACATCATCGGACGCTTATCCTGACGCTGCTCCACGCCACGAGAAAGCTGGGAAAGAGCAATGACCGGAACTTCTAGTTCACGGGCAAGCGCCTTGAGGGAGCGCGAGATCTCTGAGACCTCCTGCTGGCGGTTCTCACCTGAACGACCGCTGCCCTGAATAAGCTGCAAGTAATCTATTAAAATCATACCCAGGCCATGCTCCTGCTTTAAACGACGGCATTTTGAACGGATTTCTCCAATGCGCACGCCCGGTGTATCATCAATATAAATTCCTGAATTCGACAAACTTCCCATCGCCATTGTCAGCTTGCGCCAATCTTCATCTGTCAAGGAACCTGTACGCAAGTTTTGAGCGTTAATGTTGCCTTCTGCACAGAGCATCCGCATAACAAGCTGCTCCGCTCCCATCTCCAAACTGAAAATCGCCACGTTTTCATCTGTCTTTGTAGCAACGTTTTGGGCAATATTTAACGCAAACGCCGTTTTACCGACGGAAGGACGCGCTGCTACAATAATCAGGTCATTGCGCTGAAAACCGGCAGTCATGTGATCAAGTTCAGCAAATCCAGTCGGGATTCCAGTCACATCCCCCTTCCGGTTATGAAGCATTTCAATATTATCATACGTACGCACGAGTACATCTTTTATATTATGAAAAGCGCTTGTATTTTTTCGCTGAGCCACTTCCATGATGCTTTTTTCTGCTTCATTTAATAAAGCATCTACTTCATCTTCACGGTTATAGCCTTCTTGAGCAATTGTTGTGGCCGTACGAATCAACCGTCGTAAAAGCGACTTTTCTTCGACGATGCGGGCATAATATTCAATATTGGCTGCCGTTGGCACCGATTCAGCCAGCTCCGTTAAATAGGTTACACCGCCAACATCTTCCAAGTCTTTGGCTGCAGCCAGCTCTTCTGTCACGGTAACAACGTCGACTGCTTTTCCATGATCATTAAGCTTGAGCATCGTATTATATATTTTTTGGTGAGCAGTCCGGTAGTAGTCTTCTGGAATGAGAATCTCAGAAGCTACTGTTAAAGCTGCAGGCTCCAAAAAAATAGCACCAAGTACCGCTTGCTCCGCTTCAATGCTTTGCGGCGGGATCCGGTCGGTTAACAACTCACTCATCACTTAAACCTCCTTGCAGGAAGCGTTGTTTCTTTCTTCGCTAACTGTCTATTTGTCAAAAAAAAGTGACCAGAAAGATCCGATCACATGTTTTCAACCTTATTATTTTAGCATGAAATGATTTATTTTTCTTCAGTAACATGAACTTTTAATGTGGCAGATACTTCATTATGAAGTTTAACCGGCACATTTGTATAGCCAAGCGCCCGAATTCCTTCAGGTAGATCCATTTTACGCTTATCAATTTTTATATTGTGTGTCTTTTTCAGTTCTTCTGCAATTTGCTTTGTTGTAACAGAACCGAACAGCCGGCCGCCTTCGCCAGACTTTGCTTTAATTTCTACTGTTAATTCTTCCATTACCGCTTTTAATTTCTTCGCTTCTTCCAACTCTTGCTGAGCAAGCTCCACTTCTTTTTTCTTCTGGGCTTCCAGCGTCTTTTTGTTCCCTGCCGTCGCTTCCACTGCCAATCCGTTTTTAATTAAAAAATTATGGGCATATCCATCCGCCACATTTTTTACTTCGCCCTTTTTTCCTTTTCCTTTTACGTCTTGTAAGAAGATTACTTTCATTCTTCGTTGCCTCCTTCATATAAATCAGTTATAACCTGCTGAAGCATTTCTTCCGCTTCTTCAACAGTCACATCTTTTAATTGAGTGGCCGCATTCGATAAATGGCCGCCACCTCGTAACTGTTCCATAATTACCTGCACATTTACTTCTCCAAGTGAACGAGCACTGATTCCTACTGTATCCGGCTCTCTCCTGGCGACAACAAACGAAGCTTGCACTCCATCCATCGCAAGCAATGTATCGGCTGCCTGAGCAATTAAAACAGAGTCGTATACTTGAGCTTGATCTCCTTTGGCAATCGCGATGCCATCCTTATAGAAATAGACGGTCTCAATAATTTGTGAACGTTGAATATACGTATCAATATCTTCCTTCAGGAACTTTTGGACAAGCACTGTGTCCGCACCTCGGGCGCGCAAATAAGACGCAGCATCAAAAGTTCTTGAACCGGTGCGCAACGAAAAGCTTTTCGTATCTACAATAATACCGGCTAATAGTGCAGTTGCTTCGAGCATCGAGAGCTTGCTGACCTTCGGCTGATACTCAAGCAATTCCGTAATAAGCTCTGCAGTGGAAGATGCGTACGGCTCCATGTAAACGAGCAGCGGATTCTTCACAAACTCTTCTCCACGGCGGTGATGGTCAATAACGACTACTTTGTCCACTTTTTGAAGCAGCTTCTCCTCAATAACCATGGATGGTTTATGAGTATCGACTACGACAAGGAGAGTATTTTCCGTCGCTAGATCGAATGCTTCTTCTGGAGCAATAATGCGCGAGTAAAGATCCGGGTTCTTTTTTGTTTCTGCCATTAACCGCTTGACAGCCGTGTCCATCTCAGAAAAATCAAGGACAATATATCCTTCGCGATCGTTCATTTCTGCTACACGCCGAATTCCCATGGAAGCGCCCAGCGCATCCATGTCTGGATATTTATGGCCCATGACAATCACTTTGTCGCTCTCCATTACGAGCTCACGCAGAGCATGAGAAATGACTCGTGCTCTGACACGTGTTCTTTTTTCCATTGGATTGGTCTTGCCTCCATAGAACTTTACCTTTCCATTGAGTTGCTTCAAAGCAGCCTGATCTCCACCGCGACCAAGAGCAAGATCCAGACTAGATTGAGCAAGGGTTCCCAGTTCAGGAAGAGACAGCTCTCCGTGACCGACACCAATGCTTAACGTCAATGACGCAGCCTGCTTCGCTGTGCGTTCTCTTACTTCATCTAAAATCGAAAACTTTGTTTCTTCGAGCTTCCGCAGTATTTTTTCATTGAGTACAGCAAAAAAGCGCTCTGAAGAAATCCGTTTTAAAAAAATCCCGTGCTCTAAGGCCCAATCATTTAAAATAGAGGTTACCATACTATTTAAGCTGCTTCTTGTCTGATCATCCATTCCCTGTGTTAAATCGTCATAGTTATCTAAATAAATAATCGATAAAACGGTTTGCTCCTCCAAAAACCTTCTTGCAGTTTCCTCTTGCTCAGTTACATCGAACAAGTAGAGAAGCTTTTCTTTCGGCTTGATGATCACGTCAAACTTCCGATCGTGCAGCTCTATCACATCGCCCTTTTCGTTTTTAATAATGGTAATGAGAGAATCGGCAAGCTCATGCAACGATTTCCCTACCAATGCTTCTTCCTTAAAGTAAGAAGAGAAAAAGGTGTTAGCCCACTCTATGTAGTAATCATCATTATACAGAAGGATTCCAATCGGCATCTCCATGAGTGCCTCTTCCCCTACACGCTTTAATCGGTAAGAGAGAGTCGTAACATGGCGCTCAACCTCTCCGTGTATACTATCCTCCGCTTTGATCAGCAGAAAAAGCAGCCCCCCGCTTATAATAAACCCCGCGAGTGCTACCGGCCAATTATAAGTAGCAAGTACGGCAAAAACAATAATTAAAACTGCCAGTAAACCATATAACGGAAATTGTATTTTCCGCCTGCTATAATAAGAAAGCATCATTTCAGCTCCTAGAAATAAAAGTAGCCTAAACAAATTATCTTTTCCGTTGAAGGCGTTGCCGCAAGTCGAATCCTAAGTCAATTATACCTAATAATCTCACAATATAAAGGAGCGGAAGGAAGAGAATTGAAAAAACTGTTAGCAAAATTGGAAGAATCTTCGGCCATTTTTTCAAATGAGCTATAAAGTAAAGAAATGATAATCCTTGAAGCAGCAAACAAAATTGCAGCATAAACATAATATTTATGTAGGAAAAGTACCACATGCTTCCCTTCTCTGGTACTGCAACCAAGCTCATCACCAACAAGATAATATAGTACCATAAAATACTTTTCGGCACGTGCCATTCTCTAAAAGGCTTAAACTTCGGCACATCCACACCCATTTTCTTGGCAATTGGAAAGTTAATAGCCATGAGAATTAATATGGAACCTAACGAGAAAAGCACAAGCAAACTCGGCATCAGTGCGGTCAAGTAATCAAATACTTCTTGGGCCTGCTCGATTGCCGCTTCCGGGAGAGGATTTCCCATGCTTTCCATTAACTTGGCAGAATCCTCATAGGATTGTTTGAATGACGCGCTTATATCAACCGCTTGATCTCCTGCCACACCCATAATCGTTACATATAAAACAACTATATTCAGCAAAAAAATTAAACTTCCTGCCATAAATATAGAAAATTTGTCCCGATTTTTTTGAATCATATTTCCCATAATTGTTCCTGTCATAATAAACAACAATGCAAATGGCACTGCTGGCAGACCGCCGAGTAGCAAAGAAATAATCAAACAGATGGCGGCAAAGCTTATAGCCGTTCGTGCTGGATACTTAGCACTGTACGCTAAAAAAGGAAGAAGAAGAAAAAGACTGGCTATCATCCCCAAACCTGGAATATACAGCGTTAGTGTGAATAAAACGGCAAAAATAATGGCCCTTTTTACTCCTTCGGTTATCATTTTTTTATTGTCCACTCAAACACCTCATTAACAATCTCTTTGCTGTCATCGAGTAACTTTCCTCTATTATTACATGATTGACATCCTTATTATTTTATCCTGCTTTGGTCATTCATTCAACTGTTCGGACCTGCACAAAAGACTGCCGCAATCTTTTCCGGCAGTCTTTTTCGCACCTATCAACTTTTATAAGTTAAAGTGATGAATAGATTCTAGCAGTTCCCGATTCAATTCATTCAGCTTCTCGGCTGCTGTTGTAACGGATTGTACGGTCTGCATCTGGTTATCCGTATGATTCCTAACCTCCTCACAAGCTGCGACAGCATATGAGGAAAGTTCAGCCATATCACCAACTAAAGACAACAGTTCATCCTTTTTTCCTGTAACTTGCTGAATATCTTGATGAACGTCCGAAACAGCTTCCTTCATTTTATCCATAAGGGCAGAGTTTTTCTGAAAAATAGCATTTGCTTGTTTAACTGCTTTTGTTTGTTTAGAAAAGTTTTCCTTTGTTTGGTAGATTTGCGCAATAGCCTGTTCGGAGCCCTCGTGAATATTGACAATCCTTCCTTTAATTTCTTGTGCTGCATAGTTAGATTGTTCAGCAAGCTTGCGAACTTCTTGAGCAACGACAGAAAAACCCTTTCCATGCTCACCAGCTCTCGCTGCTTCAATGCTGGCGTTGAGTGCAAGCAAATTTGTTTGAGAAGATATATCAGTGATGGCTTGAACAATATTTCCAATTTCCTCGATTTTATAACCAAGCTCTGTTATTACCTCTTCTGTTGTATCAATAAACCTTTCAGATATATGATTTGATTCTTGTAAATATTGAATTTGATCAAAACCGGCCCGGTTCGCCCGCCCGGCATCTTCAGCAAAAGCTGCCATGATCTCTGCTTTTGCTGAAACAGCATTAATAATTTCTCCAAATTCCCCCGACTGTTCCTTTGCCTTTCTTGCTTCCTCTGCTGAACGCACAGCCCCTGCCGCAATTTCATTAATAGCTGCAAATGTTTGCTCACTGGCCCGACTGGAGTCTTCAGCTGTTAATGTTAATTCATTCATGGATTCTCTTACATTATGAGCTGACTGTGAAACTACTACGATAATATGGCTCATGCTGTCGATCATGTTGTTAAAGCTATAACCAAGTTGTGCAACTTCATCCCGGCCTTTTACTTTTACTTTCGTATGTAAGTTTCCTTTAGCTACCTCACCAACAGACTGATTCAGCTTCTCAATTGGTTTGGTGATTTTGGAAGATAAATAGTAAATAAAAACGATAATAACGAGCAATATAGAAAGAGCAGTAACAATTAATATATCTCGGATCCCCTTCGAAACGCTCAATAATTCGCTTTTCTGGTAGACAGCGCCTGCCTTCCAATGTGTGCGGTCAATCGTCTCATAAACAAATAATTCTTTTCCCTTTTCATCCCCCACAATGCCGCTTTCCTTCCCGCTGTCAGCCACTTGCTTAAACAAAGGGAAGTTTGTTAAGTTCTTGCCTTTTTCTTTTGGATGCACAATGGCATCCCCGTTTTTTCCATAATAATCGGGTAACCCTCATAGCCAATTTTTAAATCATTAATATGGTTAGTTAAGCTTGTCAAATTAATGTCTGCGCCAATGACTCCCAGCCATTGATCTCCCCTATACACTGCTTTAGAAACAGTAATTACATACGCACCGGATTTATTTTGATAAGGATCACTCCAAGCGGTCAACTTCGGCTTTTGTTTAGCAGCTTTAAACCATTCTTCTACAGTAGGATCGTAATTTGCCGGCAAACTAACTGATGGAGCCATTTTAAATTGCTTGTCAGGGGATACATAATAAACAGTGAGTACATCCTTATATAAATAAGTATATTCATTTAAAATTTCTTGCAGCCCTCTCTCTGCTGCCTGCTTCTCTTTTATTGCAGCAGAATCTGTTATGCTTTCTCCGTAAGCTGTTACTTGTTCGCTTGCTGAAAGCAGCTGAATGCTTTCCTCGTACTTTCTTAAGAATTGCTGAATAGAATGCTCCAGTTCCTTCACAATGCCTTTCGTCTGCTGCATTACATCCCCTTTAGTCTTTTCTTCTGCTTGCCATCCAATAAAAAAGATCAGGAAAGAAAAAGAAAGAATTATCAAAATAGAAATAGGTACAATGAACTTCAATCGAATGGATTTCAGTTTCAGCCCCACCTTCCCTCGCATTATTCTTCGATTATAGTCTTTTGTACCCAAGGTAATATTAACTGGTTGTAAAACTATTATTAATTTTATAAAGGGAGGGTTCATTAATAGAAAGTAGTTTTAAATAAAAAAGACCCGCCCTAAAAAGGCGAGTCGCAAAATGTATAGAACACCCACTTTAAAGACAGTCAAGAAGCGCTCTTTTAGCTGTGCAGCTTAAAGCGATTAACCGTCTTTTTTAATTCGATGCTTAATTCCATCAACTGCTCAGAAGACATAGCCACCGACTGAATGGCATGCAGTTGCTCGTCAGCTGAAGCGCTGATTTCTTCACTTGCAGCTGCTGATTGTTCCGAGGAAGCAGCAATTTGCTCCATCACTTCCAACACTTCATTCTTCGTACTGGCTACTCCAGATATCTCCTCATTAATAGCCGAAATAGAGACTTCCATTTTCTCTACCAGCGAAGACAACTTCTTGAAAATAACCTCTGTCTCTTCCACTGCCGCTGTCTGGCTGTCAAAATTCGTCCGTGTTTTCGCCATCTGCTCGACTACTTGCCCTGATCCTTCCTGAATATCGCTAATCGTTTCCTTCACCTGATCAGTTGCCCGCGCAGACTGCTCAGCGAGCTTCCGGACTTCTTCAGCGACAACAGCAAAGCCTTTGCCGTGTTCTCCTGCCCGCGCTGCTTCAATCGAAGCATTCAAAGCCAACAGGTTCGTTTGTGAAGAAATATCGGTAATCGTCTGCATAATCAATTCAATTGATTTCACTTTTGCCTCTAAAGCAAGAATGACTTTCTCCATTTTATCAATATACATGTTTGTTTCTGTACTGGAGGAGCTAAGCGTCTCCACTTGTCCCAGTCCTGCCTTTTGTACATTTTCTGTCTGGCGGGCTGCTTCCCGTACTTCACCAGCCTGATTGGCAATTTGATTAATTTGCTCACCAAGATGGCGAGAACGTTCGGTTGCCTCGCTGGACTCTTCTGATGATTTAGCCGCTCCTTTGGCAATCTCGTTAATGGCGACAGCAATTTGTTCGCTCGAAGCATTTGTCTCTTCCGAAACAGCACTTAAGTTCTCTGCCGCTTTTGTGACATTGTCAGCTGAATGGTTAACAACCGAAATAATTTCCCTCATACTAGTGACCATTTCATTAAATGTCTTCGCCAGTTCGCCAACTTCATCTTTAGTTGTAACAGGCACCTGTACGCTTAAATCTCCTCTAGCCACTTCTTTAGCTAATTTTCCAAGAGAGAGAATTGGTTTGATTATTTGATTGAGTATATAAAGAATGGCACCAATCATGACAAGCAGCAGAATGACGCCGGTAACTGCCAGGTATTTTCCGATTGATTTGGATAAACCAAGCAATGAATCGTACTTGTAGGCAGCTCCAATCTTCCAACCTACTTCTTTTACGGTATCATATACAAGAATGCGTTCTTGCTTGTCCTTCTTGTATCCCACAGTTCCCTCCTCTTGATTGTTATCAAGAATAGATTGAACATAGTCGTATTTAGTCAAATCTTTTCCTTCCTCGGTCGGATGGACAATACCAAGCCCTTGCTTGGAAATAATGGTTGGCTCGCCGTTGTAGCCAATATGCATTTGATCCATTTGACTTGTCATGACGCCTAAGCTGATGTCAGCTCCAATGACACCAATTTTTTTGTTTTGCATTGTTACCAACTGAGACACAGTCACTACATATTCTCCAGTGGTCGCATCTATATACGGTTCACTCCATATAGCTTTCCCCTCTGACTCCATCGCTAACTTGTACCAATCTCTTGTTGTTGGATCAAAATTGTCTGGAACTTCAGCAGGATAAATATCTACTGTCCTTTTTGGTGTAGCAAAGTAGATATTCAATACATCTTTATAGGAGGTTAAATAGCGCTTGAGCGAGTTCATGACAGCTTCCTGATTCTTTATGTCCTCCTTGCCGCCCGCCAGGTTTACTCCCCGTTGGACAACCACTGGATCTTTAGCAATTAATTCAATACTTTTTCTATGCTGATCTAAAAATAAAGAAACTGAATCGCTCATTTGCTTTACAATTCCTTTTGTTTGCCCAATGACTTCTTCTTTCGTTTGCTTTTCAATTTGATGACCAATAAAAACAATAATAAAAGCAAAAGATAAAATGAGCAGTAAAGTAAGAGGTATCATTAATTTAGCCTTAATTGACCTCAAATCTATCACCCTCCTGTACATAATTGATAATGGGAGTACGGATGCGCGCCTTAGCACCGTACAATTTCCTTCTTTTTCATCGGTCGTTTTATAAAAATATAGATACTTTTATAAAATATTTATATTTTCAAATAATTGATCATAAAAAAAGACCCGCCGGTCAAGGCGAGTCTTTCGTTAAATTATTCTCCAGCTACGAATGGAAGAAGAGCTACCTGACGAGCACGTTTAATTGCAATAGTTAAACGGCGTTGGTATTTAGCGCTTGTTCCAGTTACGCGGCGTGGAAGGATTTTTCCACGTTCAGAGATAAACTTTTTCAAAAGTTCTACATCTTTATAGTCGATATGCGTAATGCCGTTAGCTGTAAAGTAACATACTTTCCGGCGCTTACGTCCGCCTCTGCGTCCTGCCATGTCGATTCCCTCCTCTTTTAGTAATGATTAGAATGGCAAGTCATCATCTGAAATATCGATCGGCTGACCGTCATTTGCAAATGGGTCTTCATCCATTCTTGTATAACCTGAATTGTTGTTACTGTTATTATTATTATTGCGTTGATTCTGTTGTCCAAACGGAAAGTCCTGGTTTCTTTGTCCGCCGCCGTATGCGTTATTTTCATTGCCACGCTCGCTTGAAGCAGCACTGCGTGGTTCTAAAAATTGTACGCTTTCAGCTAAGACCTCGGTTACGTACACACGCTTTCCATCTTGTCCTTCATAATTACGTGTTTGAATACGGCCATCTACGCCAGCTAAGCTTCCTTTTTTCAGAAAGTTTGCTACGTTTTCTGCTGCCCGGCGCCAAACGACACAATTGATGAAGTCCGTTTCACGCTCGCCCTGCTGATTAGTGAACGTACGATTCACGGCAAGTGTAAAGGTAGCAACAGCTGCTCCGTTCGGTGTGTAACGAAGTTCCGGATCTTTAGTTAAACGGCCTACTAAAACGACTCGGTTCATCATCAGAATCAACCCCCTTTAGTTCAAAATGTCCTTAAGCAGAACATTTTGAAAGATTGTTTATTTAAACGATTTATTTGTCATCTTCGCGTACTACGATATGGCGGATGATGTCGTCGCTGATTTTTGCTAAACGGTCAAATTCTTGAACCGCTGCAGCATCGGCGTTAGCATGTACTAATTGATAGAAGCCTTCACGAAAATCGTTGATTTCGTATGCTAAACGACGTTTACCCCAATCTTTAGAATCGATGATTTCCGCACCGTTAGAAGTTAAAATTCCGTCAAAGCGCTCAACAACCGCTTTTTTCGTATCTTCATCAACGTTTGGGCGGATAATGTACATAAATTCGTACTTTCTCATCTTTCTTTCACCTCCTCATGGTCTATGCGGCTCTTTTTCTTTGAAAAGAGCAAGGAGTAACTGTTTCATTACTCACAAGATAGAATTATATCATGATTGTCTCTTAAATGCAATACGATCAGCTGGACAGTTGTTGATCCAATTTTTTAAAATAAAAGCTGATCAGAAAAGAAATAACAGCGGCTGCCAATGTGACGAAAGGAGAAAGAGGGGCAGATAAAGACACCCCAAACCACTCTACAGAACTAAGGAAGGCCAGGCTGACTACAAGCAGAGTGACACAGACACCAATTAATCCGGCTATCATAACTGGGCGCTTTGCGTAAACGGTCCATTTTACCCCTCTTACAATAAACATGACTATCGCAGCTATTCCTATAAAACTTATCATAACAGGGAGCAGTGTCATCGTTTTCGTTTGAATATTCATCGTCCTCAACAAAATGTTCATTATTCCATCTGTTATTAATAGCCAGGCCGCCCCTAAAAAAGATATATACAAGTAAAAACTGATTCTTTCTTTCCATCCTGGCTTTGGCAATCCGGTAATTAAACGTTCGCAATAATCTTTAGGGTGCTTGCCGAATACGTCTTCTGCTGTTTTCCCTTGTGTTTGTGCTTCAATCAAATGCTCTAGAAGCTCCAAAAGCAATTCTTCTCCCGCTTTTTCAGCAATCCTGCTCGTGCGGATATATACTAACATATCTGAATAGTATTTCTCATTTTCCTCTGATAGACATCGTCTTCTTTCATTGTTTACATTCACCATTTCCTTGGCATTCATTTTCTTTTTCCCCTCCATCTAAAAGCTGTTCAACCGGTTTTTTTATGGCTTCCCATTCTTTTTGAATCGTTTTTAAGTTCTCTTTGCCTAAAGCAGTTAAATAATAATATTTTCTGTTGGGCCCTTGGGAAGATTTTCGCATTTCTCCTGTGATCAACCCTTCTTTTTGAAGTCTCAGCAAAATAGGATAAATAGATCCTTCACTTACCATGGATAGTCCTTGATCTTGCAGTAAGGCAAAAAGCTCATAACCATATGTTGGCTGACGGTCAATTAATGCTAAAATACAGCCCTCCAACACCCCTTTTAACAGCTGACTTTTTGTGGACAACGTTCTCTTCCTTTCAAGTAGGTTGCATAACAAGTTACTGGAACAAAAATTACTACCTTGTTTAGCAAAGTAGCTCTCTTTTATTTTACTTTCTTTTCCTTCTCTGTCAACTATACGAAAAAGAATTATATTATGAGAAATTAAAAGCCGCATTATCCTAAAAAATAAGGGTAATGCGGCTTTCCTCTATGGATTCTATTTATTTCATGCTTTTTTCGTCTTATACATTAAATCTAAAATGAACAACGTCTCCATCCTGCATAATGTATTCCTTGCCCTCCAGACGAACCTTTCCAGCTTCTTTAGCAGCTGTCATAGACCCGGCTGTCATCAGATCCTCATAGGAAACCGTTTCAGCCCGGATGAATCCACGTTCGAAATCGGAATGGATAATGCCTGCACATTGCGGGGCTTTCATTCCTTTACGGAATGTCCATGCGCGCACTTCCTGAACGCCAGCTGTAAAGTACGTAGCCAGTCCAAGTAAGGAGTAGGCAGCGCGGATCAATTGATCTAAACCAGACTCTTCAATCCCAAGTTCTTGCAGGAACATCGCTTTTTCCTCCTCATCAAGCTCAGCGATTTCCTCTTCGATTTTTGCACAGACAACAATGACTTCTGCATTATCTTCTGCAGCAAATTCGCGAACCCGTTGAACGTATTCATTATCTGATGGATCAACGATATCTTCTTCACCAACGTTTGCTACATATAACATTGGCTTAGCTGTCAATAAATGAAGCTGCTTGGCGATGCGGCTCTGTTCTTCAGAAAGTTCTACTGTGCGAGCCGGTTTATTGGCTTCTAACGCTTCCTTTAATTTGACTAGAACATCGTTTTCCGCAACGGCTTCTTTGTCTTTTTGCTTGGCTAATTTGGCCACGCGCACAAGACGTTTATCAACCGTTTCCAAATCGGCTAAAATTAATTCCAGGTTAATGACTTCAATGTCATCAATCGGATCAACTTTTCCGGATACGTGTGTAATATTATCATCAGCAAAACAGCGAACTACCTGGCAAATGGCATCTACTTCACGAATATGAGCGAGGAACTTATTGCCAAGCCCTTCTCCCTTGCTCGCACCTTTAACGATGCCGGCAATGTCTGTAAATTCAAAAGCAGTAGGAACCGTTTTCTTCGGTTCTACCATTTCAGTTAACTTATTTAAACGCTCATCAGGCACTTCTACAATGCCTACATTCGGATCAATGGTACAAAAAGGATAGTTAGCAGATTCTGCGCCTGCTTTCGTAATTGCATTAAATAACGTTGATTTTCCCACATTCGGCAAACCAACAATTCCAGCTGTTAAAGCCATTTCGGTCACTCCTCTATCGTAAACTCTTCTATTGCTTTCGCTCTAAACCTTTCACAATTATAAGTTTAGTCAAAGAAAAAGGCAATTGCCGCTTTTCCTATGGTTCTCCTTAATTTTTGCTATACTGTTAAAAATTTCATAATTAGGAGTGGATTCTATGCAGCGCATTGATCACTTACTTCGCGAGCACAAATTGTCTCATAAAAAATCGGCTATTATGACATCTCTGCGAAATTCCATTGGTATTGAGAAAAAAGCAATAAAAGAAGAAGAGATTCCAATTGGCACTTCAAAATTAGGCGGCCTGCCGGATATGCCGGATGGAATGGAATTTCCCTCGTATGAAAACGGATATCTCTGGTTCATCGGGCAATTTAATTTAAAAGAAGCAAAACCGTATGATAAAGATAACTTGCTTCCTGAGAAGGGAATTTTATATTTATTTTATGATGCTCATGAACAGCCTTGGGGCTTTGAAGAGGATGAAGGATGCTATAAAGTTCTTTATTTTGATGGAGATGTCTGTGAATTAAAAAGAAGAGCATTTCCCGGGGAAAGTGAAGGTGACTATTCTTTAGACGCCTATAAAATAGCATTCAGGAATATATATACCATTTCCGAGCACCCTGAAAATCTGCCATTTGAAGATGAAAACGAAGAAGATCGCTTTTGGAATTTTCGCCAGGAATTAATGCAGCCGGAAGATGAAAACGGCTCTATTGTCCCAGCTCATTACATGTTAGGAGAACCATTCAACGTTCAAAATGATGTATTTGAGGAGCTATATGATAGCAGCAAACACCCTGTATTATTGTTCCAAATAGATTCTGATGAGCAGGACTTAGGTGTTATGTGGGGTGATTCAGGACTCTTATACTTTTGCATAGAAAAAGAAGAATTACTCGCTAAACAATTTGATAAAGTTACTTTTACTCTGCAATGTTTTTAATCCATTGCAAGTTTTCTGCTAAAAAACAGCAGCGTTATGCTTCGCTGCTGTTTTCAACTGGATGAATCACTTTCTTCATTTTTTTAACAAATTCTCTTCTCGGTAAAATAACGCTATGCCCGCATCCTTCACATTTTATTCGGATGTCCATACCGAGCCTAATTATTTTCCAGCGATTTGTCCCGCATGGGTGTGGTTTTTTCATTTCGACGACATCATTCAATTCAAATGTTTTTTCCATACGCTCACCCCCTGCTTATGTTTTCATTCTTTTTATGCGCCACTGCTTCTTCTTGCTCTGTACGAGAATACATAACAAGCCGTGGGAATGGTATTTCAATTCCATTTTCATCCAAACACAATTTCACTTCTTTACGAATCATCCGGGCGATGTACCAGTGATTCATCGGCGTAGTTTCAGCAGCTATTCTTAAGATAACATCTGAGGCCGCCAAATTCTGTACACCGAGCAAGGTGGGCGGTGCTACAATTTCTTCGTACTTATCCTGCAGCGTCCCCAATAACGCTTCAATGGCTTTTTCTGCTTCTTCAATATTTTCTTCATAAGCGATACTCACATCTACCACAGCCATGCTGTTATGAATAGAAAAGTTGGTGACTTCCGTAATGGAACCATTCGGCAAAATATGAAGTTCTCCTGTCCATTGTTTAATTTTTGTTGTTCTAAGACCAATTTCTTCGACAGTCCCCTCAAAATTACCGATACGAACAAAGTCTCCTACTGAAAACTGATCCTCAAAAATGATAAAGAAACCGCTAATTACGTCACGCACAAGGTTCTGAGCGCCGAAACCAACCGCAAGGCCGAGAACCCCGGCTCCGGCAATTAGCCCTTTCACATTGAAAGTTAAAATCGAGAGAATATTAAGGAGTGCAACGAAATATACAACATAGGAAACTATATTTTCCATTAATTTTAACAAAGTGGTTTCTCGCCGTTCTGAATATCTAAGAGGGGCTTTTGCACGCAAATGGAAAAAGTTGCGGATGGCTGTTTTAGCTACTTTTACAAGAATAGCTGCCACAATCATCGTCAGGATGATTTTTATTGCTCCTCCTCCAACAGCAAGCCACGTCTCTTCATTTGTTAATTTATCCCACGTTTTATCAAGCGTGCGCTGAAATGTAGACATGAAATTCCTCCTTTACGGTCTTTGCTTGAAGGACAATCTTCATTTTAACAAGAATAGCAAAGAATTTGTAGCCGGGCACATTGAATAGAAACTTTTTCTTTTTCCCGGGAGCATGTATAGAATCGCTCAAAAATCCGTATACTTTTACTATTATCCAGCAGGAGGTAGCTTATGAATCTTAAAAATTTGTTTGATCGAAAGCCTGATTCATATAGTGTTTATTATGAAGAGCAGCAGGCGGCTTCCACATTTGCTGACTACTTGCTGACGCTGCTGCCGCCTCCGGGAAGCTGTCCGGTTGTCTTTACTTTTATTGGTACCGATCGCTCTACCGGGGACGCTCTTGGCCCGCTTGTCGGCACGTTGCTTCAGGAAAAGAATGTACCAGCCTTTCATATGTATGGCACACTTGAAGATCCCGTTCATGCAGTAAATCTTGTAGAGAAACTTGCCCTCATAAAGAAAGAACACGAGCGCCCTTTTATTATCGGAGCAGATGCTTGTCTAGGCAGGTTGAAAAGTGTCGGACGTATCCAAGTAGGCAAAGGGCCCGTTAAACCAGGGGCCGGTGTTAACAAACAATTACCGGCCGTAGGAGATGCCCATATAACAGGCATTGTAAATATTAGTGGGTTTATGGAATTCTTCGTATTGCAAAATACACGATTACACCTTGTAATGAGCATGGCTCGTGTTATAGCCGAAGGGATCGCCAAAGCTTCCATACGATATTCGGCCTCTGCCATCTTGCAAGAAAGCATGGGCTCATCCGATTCGAATATAAAGAAGCAGGCATCCTTATACTCTAAGCAGCTCTTTAAAAAAGATATTGAATCGTAATAATCGCTCCGACAACTAAAAGGCTTGGCAGTAAATTTGCTACTCGCACTTTCGTCAAGCCAAGTAAGTTGAGCCCAATAGCTAAGATCATGATTCCTCCGGTTGCGGTCATTTCGACAATAAAGGCGTCCATCCACTCTTTCGGTACAAACCGGTCGATTTGAGTAGCAAATAAAGCAATGATTCCTTGATATAGAACAACCGGCACAGCGGAAAAGATCACACCAATTCCTAAAGTAGTCGTTAAAATTAAAGCAGTGACACCATCAATAATTGCTTTTGTCAGGAGCACTTCATGGTTGCCGCGGATGCCGCTGTCAAGCGCCCCGATAATTCCCATTGCTCCGATAACAAAAATCAGCGTTGCTGTTACGAAGCCTTGTGAGATACTTGTTTCATCTGTTTCTTTGCCGATTTTCTTTTCTAGCCATAGACCGATTCGGTTCAATCGTTCATCTAGCATTAAAATTTCCCCGATGGCTGCTCCAATAACAAGGCTAATAATGACAGTCAAAAAGTCTTCACTTTTTAGTCCCATCTGTAATCCAAGTACGACAACCGCTAGCCCGATTGCTTGCATCACGGTTCCTTTAATCCCTTCTGGAATACGATTTAACCACTTGCCAAGCATAGCTCCCAGAACAATTGTTAAACCATTTACAATGGATCCATATAACACCATTTCCCTTTTCTCCTTTAATTTCACTTATGAAAAAGGAGCTGACGGTAACCGACAGCTCCCTGATTAATTCTTCTTTAATAAATCAAGTATTCTGTTTAAGTCTTCTACCGATAAAAACTCAATTTCAATTTTTCCTTTTTTCTTGTCTTTTGCTTGTTTTATATGAACCGATGTGCCAAAATGCTCCCTTAATACTTCTTCTCGCTCTTTTAAAAATATGTCTTTTGTTTTTTTGGAGCTAGACGTTTCACGTGAAACATTATTATTCAGCTGTTGAATCCACTTTTCAAGCTGCCTTACATTCAATCCTTCTGCCACTGTCTTTTTGGCGGTCTCTATCATTTGTTCTTTTCTTTTCAAACCAAGAAGTGCCCGGCCATGTCCCATTGTTAGCTTGCCTTCATTTATCAATTGCTGTACCTCTACCGGAAGTGAAAGCAGCCGCAAGTGATTGGCGATATGGGAGCGGCTTTTTCCCATTTTTAACGCTAATTCTTCTTGTGTCAGATTTAACTTTTCAATGAGAGACTGATAAGCTGCCGCTTCTTCAAGTACGGTTAAATCCTCTCTTTGAAGGTTTTCAAGAAGTGCCATTTCCATCATTTGTTCGTCGGATAGCTTGCGAACAACAACAGGAACCCTCTCCAGCTTTGCAGCCTTTGCCGCCCGGTAACGCCTTTCCCCGACTACAATCTCGTAGCCTTTGATGCTCTTGCGGGCAATAATCGGCTGCAGAATCCCATATTCTTGAATGGACTCTTTTAATTCTTCAATTGTTTCTTCATTAAAGATTTTACGCGGTTGATAAGGATTAGGACGCAATTCCTTTAATTTTATCTCTTTCACTGCTTCTTCATTTTCTAATTCAAGATCTTTGAAAATAGCATTAATGCCTCTTCCCAATCCTTTAGCCATTAGCTGCCACCTCCTTCGCAAAATCTAAGTACATTTCGGCTCCTTTTGAGCGAGGATCATATAGAATGATTGGTTTTCCATGGCTCGGCGCTTCACTGAGACGAATATTCCGCGGAATGATGGTTCGGTAAACCTTATCCTGAAAATACTTTTTTACTTCCTCAATTACTTGCAATCCGAGGTTTGTCCGAGCATCAAGCATCGTAAGCAGAACACCTTCGATGGCTAATTCTGTATTCAAGTGCTTTTGCACGAGACGGACTGTGTTGAGCAGCTGGCTTAATCCCTCAAGTGCATAATACTCGCATTGAACAGGAATGATAACAGAATCGGCTGCTGTTAAAGCATTAACGGTTAACAGTCCAAGGGAAGGAGGACAATCTACTAAAATATAATCGAAATTGTTACGCACTCCTTCAAGTGCTCTTTTTAAACGCAGTTCCCTGGAAATCGTCGGTACCAATTCAATGTCTGCACCCGCTAGTGAAATGGTTGCCGGCGCTACAAACAAGTTCTCTATAGCAGCTGGTTTAATAATGCTCGCCATCTCTATATCATCGACTAAAACATCATACATGCATTGGTCGACATCTCCCTTTTCAATGCCGATCCCACTCGTTGCATTTCCCTGTGGATCAATATCAACCAACAATACTTTTTTATCTAAAGAAGCTAAACAAGCTCCGAGATTAACAGAGGTAGTTGTTTTTCCTACGCCTCCTTTTTGGTTAGCTATCGCAATGACTTTTCCCATCCGGCCCACCTGCTTTCTTCTATCCTAGTAATTTTTGTATTTCTATTTTAACAAAAATAGCCTCTCAGTTATCAATCCTGCTGAAAATACTTTTTAAGAATACGCACACAAATAATTGGATGGCAGCTTATTTTTAGCAAACATACGTATTGGCCTGCGATCCATGCTTTGTAATAAAAAAGCGAGAAACCGTCAGCCGGCTTCTCACTTCATTTCTTTTTCGGTATCTTAATTGTAATCTGATAGAAGTCATCAAATTCCTCTTCTTGCGACTTTAAATCAATGCCATTGTCACTCACCATCGATAGCGATTGGCGAATCGTATTAACGGCAATTCTGACATCCTTGCTAAAAGCTTTGCGGCGGGGTTTAGGCTTTTGCTTCGGTGTGTCCAGCAGTTGAATGACTCGGTCTTCTGTTTGTTTGACATTGAACTGTTTTTCTATAATCTCATTCATAACCTGCACTTGTTTTTCCGGATTTTTTAATGGAATCAGTGCTCGTGCATGACGCTCAGTAATTTTCTTTTGGGCCAAAGCTTCCTGAACTTCTTGCGGCAACTTTAACAGCCGTAGCTTATTTGCTACAGTCGACTGGCCCTTTCCGAGACGCTGGGCAAGTGCTTCCTGAGTCAAACCGTGAAGTTCAAGCAATTTCCCGTAAGCAATCGCTTCTTCAATCGGCGATAATTCTTCCCTTTGCAAGTTTTCTATTAAAGCAACCGAAGCAGTCTCGGTATCATTTAAGTTATTAATAATGGCCGGAACGGTCTCCCATTTCAATGTTTGGACTGCCCGCCAACGCCTCTCACCGGCAATTAGCTCATATTTCCCATCCTCTGTTTCTCGGACAACAATTGGCTGAATAATACCGTGAATGTGAATGGTTCTAGCTAGTTCTTCTATCTTTCCATCATCAAAAACTGTTCTCGGCTGGAAGCGGTTCGGCATAATCAAGGACACCGGGATTTGTTTAACTGCCTCTCTCTCCGCTGCTGATTCTTCTACTAACGCTATGTCTCTTGGCTGCTCTTCTGCTGCTTTTTCCCCCATGTTAAAAAAACGAGAGAAACGACGCTTCATGATCCCTACACCACCTTTAACGGACTCCCTTTAATACCTATTCTCTCTTTAACAGTCTTGTTCCTTCTTCCAAAGACTGCTTTTTTGCACAATCTCAAAAAAGTAAAGTTATCCACAAGTGGATAACTTCAAAATGAAGACGATACTTTATATGCCCTAGGCTGCCTGGAAACGTTTAGCTTTCAGAATGCTTCTCTAGCGGGGAACACCATAGCTAGGAAAGCTATAAAGAAAGCGGGTGTTTATCGGCAGACCAGAGGTTTACTCAATCGGCGACTTATTTGGCGTTCCAGGTTTTCTAGGGTACTTTTTGGGTGTTATTTTCGTCTTATCAACTACCATAATAGCCCGTTCGCTCTCTTCCATTGGGAGCAAAAATGAATGTTCTTCCCGCAAACGGCCACCGAGTACCGTGAGTGCTTTATGACTGTTTTTTAATTCATCTTTTGCATTGGCCGCTTTCATCGCTAAAAAGACTCCGCCCACTTTGACGAGTGGCAAACACAGTTCACTCAGCACAGACATCCGGGCAACTGCACGGGCCATCACCACGTCATATTGTTCTCTGTGCTCCGGAAGCTTCCCAAATGTCTCCGCGCGGTCATGATAAAAGTGCACATCATTTAACTGCAGTTCACTCGCCAGATGATTTAGAAATGTAATCCGTTTATTGAGTGAGTCAACGATCGTCACCTGAATATCCGGAAAAGCAATCTTTAACGGAATGCTTGGAAACCCGGCTCCTGCCCCTACATCACAAATAGCCAGGCTGCCGGAGAAGTCAAAATAGAACGCTGCAGACAGCGAGTCATAGAAGTGCTTTAAATACACCTCTTCTTTATCAGTAATCGCTGTTAAGTTCATCTTTTCATTCCATTCAACGAGCAATTGATAGTACAAATCAAATTGCTCAAGCTGGGAAGGAGAAAGATGAATCCCTTTCTCCGCAAGCTGTTGCTGAAATTGTTCTTTATTCACTTGCCTACCATCCCTTCAACTAGACTCAATTCGCTGTGCGGGCGATGCGCCCCTGTTCAATATAAACAAGCAAAATGGAAATGTCAGCCGGGTTGACACCTGAAATTCGGGAGGCTTGGGCAATAGAGAGCGGTCTGACTTCTTTCAAGTTATGACGCGCTTCTGTAGCAAGGCCGTTAATCGCATCGTAATCGATGTTTTCCGGTATTTTTTTGTTTTCCATTTTCTTTAGCTTTTCCACTTGTTGAAGAGATTTTTCAATATATCCCTCATATTTAATTTGAATTTCCACTTGTTCCTCTACTTCAGTATCCAATTCATGAGGAGCAGGAACCAGTTGCTTTAAATGATCGTAATGCATTTCGGGACGTTTTAAAAGGTCAGTAGCCCGGATGCCGTCTTTTAACTCACTGCCGCCAGCTTCACGAATAATAGCTTGTGTTTCTGCATTTGGTTTAATGATTATCGATTGCAAACGCTCTATTTCCCCGGCAATAGCCGCTTTCTTTTTCAAGAAACGCTCGTATCGTTCTTGCGAAATCAAACCGATGCGATAGCCGATTTCCGTCAGACGCAAATCAGCGTTGTCATGGCGTAGCAGGAGACGATATTCTGCACGCGAAGTGAGCAAGCGATATGGTTCGCTTGTTCCTTTCGTCACTAGATCATCGATCAGCACACCAATATAGGCATCAGAGCGGCTTAAAATCACTTCTTCTTTGCCAAGAATACGGCAAGCAGCATTGATTCCAGCCATCATGCCTTGTGCAGCCGCTTCTTCGTAACCGGATGTTCCATTAATCTGACCTGCTGTATAAAGATTTTTCACTTTTTTCGTTTCCAATGTTGGCCATAACTGTGTCGGTACGATTGCATCATACTCAATTGCATAACCGGCGCGCATCAGCTGAGCTTTTTCCAGGCCTGGAATCGTGCGCAGCATCCGATATTGAACATCTTCTGGCAAGCTGGAGGACAAGCCCTGTACATAGACTTCTTCCGTATTGCGGCCTTCTGGCTCTAAAAAGATTTGATGGCGCGGCTTGTCATTGAAGCGAACAATCTTATCTTCAATGGATGGGCAATAACGTGGGCCTTTCCCCTTAATCACCCCAGAAAACATTGGAGAGCGATGAAGGTTTTCATTGATAATGCTATGAGTTTCTTCATTCGTATAAGTCAGCCAGCAAGGGAGCTGGTCTGTAATAAATTTTGTTGTCTCATAACTGAAAGCACGAGGTTCTTCATCACCGGGTTGAATTTCTGTTTTGCTGTAGTCAATTGTCCGGCTGTTGACACGCGGCGGCGTCCCCGTTTTAAAGCGAACAAGGTCAAAGCCAAGTCTCTCTAGATTTTCTGACAGACGGATTGATGGCTGCTGGTTATTTGGCCCGCTTGAATATTTCAAATCACCAATGATAATTTCACCGCGCAAAAATGTTCCAGTCGTAATAATAACTGCTTGTGAACGATAAACTGCCCCGGTTTGTGTGACGACACCACGGCATTCTCCCTCTTCAACGATAAGATCTTCAACCATTCCCTGGATCAGTGTTAAGTTCTCTTGATTTTCAATTGTTTTTTTCATTTCCTGTTGATACAGTACTTTGTCGGCCTGTGCGCGCAATGCCCGCACGGCTGGGCCTTTCCCTGTATTCAGCATGCGCATTTGAATATGCGTTTTGTCGATGTTCTTGCCAATTTCACCGCCAAGAGCATCCAGTTCCCGAACAACAATTCCTTTAGCTGGGCCACCAATAGATGGATTACATGGCATGTAAGCAATCATATCGAGGTTAATCGTGATCATTAACGTCTTTGCCCCTGCTCGGGCAGATGCCAGCCCTGCTTCTACACCAGCATGTCCGGCGCCTACAACGACAACATCATATTCGCCAGCTTCATATTGTAGCATGTTTTTTCCTCCTTATTTTATTATTTTCCAAGACAAAATTGTGAAAATAACTGATCAATCAAGCTATCATGGACACTCTCGCCGATAATTTCGCCCAATAGCTCCCATGTTCTTGTTAAATCAATTTGAACAATATCAATTGGTGTTCCCGACTGTGTATTTTCAATCGCATCGGTAATAGCTGTTAATGCTTGGTGAAGCAAAGCAATATGACGGGAATTTGAAACATACGTCATGTCTCCTGCTTCAATGGAGCCAGAGAAAAACAAGGAAGCAATCGCTTCTTCCAGCTCATCAATTCCCTTTTCCTCCAGCAAAGAAGTAGTGACTAGCTGCTTCCCTTCCGCCAGCTTTTGCACCCGGTCTATATTAATTTTCTGTGGCAGGTCTGTTTTATTCACGATGACGATCACATCCATGCCAGCTGTCGCTTCAAATAATTTTTCATCTTCTGCTGTCAACTCGTCAGAATAATTTAGAACAAGCAAAATCAAATCTGCTTCCTTTAGCACCTGACGAGACCGTTCCACGCCAATTCGTTCAACGATGTCTTCCGTTTCACGAATTCCTGCTGTATCAACAAGACGGAGAGGCACGCCTCGTACATTGACGTATTCCTCAATCACATCACGCGTTGTTCCGGGAATGTCGGTGACAATCGCTTTATTCTCTTGCACAAGCGCATTGAGCAAAGACGATTTGCCGACATTCGGACGGCCAATGATCACTGTTGATAACCCTTCCCGCAAAATCTTACCTTGTTCTGATGTGCGCAGAAGCTTTTCTATTTCTTTTTGAACAAGTTCTGCCTTTTCCAACAGAACATGATGAGTCATTTCTTCCACATCATCATATTCAGGGTAATCAATATTCACTTCAATGTGAGCGAGTGTTTCTAAAATTTCCTGGCGCAGTGTACGAATAAGCTTTGAAAGACGGCCTTCCATTTGGTTAAGCGCCACATTCATTGCTTTATCCGTCTTTGCCCGAATCAAGTCCATCACCGCTTCTGCCTGCGACAAATCAATCCGGCCGTTAAGAAAAGCTCTTTTCGTGAATTCACCTGGTTCTGCAAGGCGTGCTCCTTCGCTTAAAACGAGCTGTAATACCCGGTTAACAGAGACGATACCTCCATGGCAATTGATCTCTACCACATCTTCCCGTGTGAACGTTTTTGGTCCTCTCATGAGCGAAAGCATTACTTCTTCTACGACCTGCCCCGTCTTTGGATCAATCAAGTGGCCATAATGGATCGTATGACTGGCCATCTCTGTTAACGACCTTTTCGACGGAGTCTGAAAAATGCGGTCAGCAATATCTACTGCTTCTTCACCGCTAAGGCGGACGATAGCAATCGCTCCTTCTCCCATCGGTGTCGAAATAGCGGCAATTGTATCAAGATCCAACTTTTCTCACCTCTTCCTTCAACATACTATCTATAAAAAAGTGCATGATCTTTATTCTCAAATCATTAGATTAACACACGCAAGACGATTTAAAAAGAAGGCTGGATTGTCCACAGCCTTCTTTTTAATCTTATCCATTTTAACTTATTCACGTGTGGATAACAATAACTACGCAGTCTCATTTATGGAATAAAAAGTAATAAACTACTAATTAAAAGTAAATAAATGGTATATATATGCTCTTTTTCTGAAAAAATAAATTTATCCACATGTGATTAATTGACTCTCACAATAAAAAAGGCCTTCCCGATCCTTCTTTTCTCCTGAAGAAAAGAATTTTTCGGGAAGGCCTCTATTTGTTT
This sequence comes from Pseudobacillus sp. FSL P4-0506, assembly GCF_038003025.1. Taxonomy (NCBI): domain Bacteria; kingdom Bacillati; phylum Bacillota; class Bacilli; order Caryophanales; family Bacillaceae; genus Pseudobacillus; species Pseudobacillus sp. FSL P4-0506. The sequence continues at coordinate 518,621 of NZ_JBBOOI010000001.1, read as the reverse complement.
TTAGGCGCAATGACTACATAGCGGTTTGGTTCTGTGCCTTCTGAAAATGTACGTACCTGAGAGTTACCAGCAAGTGCAGCATGGATAACTTTTCGCTCGGCAGCTGGCAATGGTTCGAGACGAACAGGCTTTCCTGTTGATCCTGCTTTCTCAGCCATTCGTCCTGCCAGAGTAGTAAGCGACTCTTCTCTTCTTTTTCGATAATCTCCAGCGTCAAGCTTAAAATGTATAAACTCTTTTGAATGATGGTTAATGACGAGCTGGGTGAGCTGCTGCAAAGAATTTAATGTTTGTCCTCTTTTTCCAATTAACAGGGCAATTTTTTCACCGGAAAGTGAAAAAGTAACTTGTTTTCCTTGCTTTTGCACATGGATGTTTGGATGTACGCCTAAATGGGCTGCAATAGATAAAATGTAATCTTTCGCTTCACTGATCGGATCTGGCTTGCGTCTTACTCTCACGGAAGCTGGGCGCTGACCGAACAGGCCAAACAATCCTTTTTTTCCTTCGTCCAAAATGTCAATTTCAACTTGTTCTTCTGTTGCTTTTAATTGCTTTAAAGCAGACTGAAGAGCTTCTTCAACAGTTTGACCGACAGCCGTAATCTCTTTCATCCATCCCCCTCCTAGTCATTAACTGAAGTGGTCTTACTAACACCAGGCCGGTTGATAATCAATGTTTGTACGATCATAAACACGTTACCTACTACCCAATACAACGACAAAGCAGCTGGTAAATTGACAGCAAATACAATAATCATAATTGGCATTAGCCAAAGCATCATAGCCATTTGTGGGTTCTGGTTCATTGCTCCAGCCATCATCAACTTTTGTTGTAGGAACGTTGTGATTCCCGCAACAAGCGGAAGGACAAAGAAAGGGTCTGGAGAACCTAAATCAAACCATAAAAAAGTATCTTGTTTAATTGCCTCTGTACGCATGATTGCCTGATAAAATCCAAAAATAATCGGCATTTGTATAATCAGCGGAAAACAGCCGGCGAGAGGATTTACCCCATGCTTTTGGAAAAGTGCCATTGTTTCCTGCTGCATTTTTTGCTGGGTCACAGCATCTTTTGACTTGTACTTTTCTTTGATCTTTTGCATTTCAGGCTGTAAAATTTGCATGGCTTTCGTATTTTTCGTTTGTTTGATCATCAGTGGTAAAATAATAAGTCGAATGATGATTGTAACGATAACGATCGCCCAGCCATAGCTGCCAACTGCCTCGGCAGTCTTTGTAATAACGACTGAAAGCGGATACACCACAAACTCATTCCAAAAACCTTTGCTGTCCGGCGTAATTTCTTTATTTACCTCTGTACAGCCGGCAAGCAGTACGGTGGTCACTGCTAAAAGAATTAGAGTGATCATCTTTCTATTCAAACGCTTCTCCCCCCCTGTCAGTTCTATACGGCGCCCCTTTTCTAAAAAGCCACCCATTTATTCTATTTTATTTTTTTACAATTTTTACTCATGTCGTTGTGTTCTTTGGTTGATTGCCTTTGCCCGCTTCAGCACATGAATGAGACTTTTTTTTACTTCCTTGCTATTCATCTCAGCAGCTGGCTTGCGGGCAATGACAATAAAATCGTATCCCGGCAGAATTTCTTCTTTTAATTCTGTAAAGCTTTGTCTGATGTATCGCTTAATCCGGTTGCGTATAACTGCATTGCCAACCTTCTTGCTGACCGACAACCCGATCCGGAAAGGAACAGCTAAATCTTTTCTATACATGTACACCACAAATTGACGATTGGCAAAAGACTTTCCGCCCTTGAAAACGGATTGAAACTCACTGTCTTTTTTTATGCGGAATGTTTTTTTCATTAGTCTATCACCTTTTCTTCGCCATTTTTTCTAAAAAAAAGACCACTGAGATTTTTCAGTGGCTTATGCAGATAATACTTTTCTTCCTTTAGCACGACGGCGAGCTAGAACGCGACGGCCATTTTTAGAGCTCATACGGCTGCGAAATCCGTGAACTTTACTTCTTTTACGTTTATTTGGTTGGTAAGTTCTTTTCATTATAAAACACCTCCCTGAGGAATGGAAAATTTAACGTTAAAGACAGTCTTTTTGATTATAAAGATGAACTCTTTTCCTGTCAATACCTAAACACAAAGCAAAAAATACCTCTTTTCCCCAAAAAGTCATTCTTCTTGCCATCATTTGATCTTATTTTTTTATTTAAGAAGACACTTAAGACACTTAACCAGGAAAACAGGCTTGTCCATAAGTCCACAAGCACTTTTCGAACAGCTGTGGATAAATTTCGACAGTTTTTTCTTATACACAGATGTTGCTGACAAGTTTTACACAAATGCGCCCCCTGTGGAAAAGTTTTTTTGCACAGGATGTAGTAGTTGTGGATAAATTTTATAGAGCATTGCATGAAAGCTCTTTTTCTGCTATCATTACTTTGTTTTCACTCTGAATAAGTATTTTTATAGTCTGACTTATCCACAATTGTGAATAAAGTGTTGATAAGTTATTCAACCTCTTTGTATAAAAATGTCCACAAGCTGTTAACAATGTCGAAAAACTATTTTTTTCTTATTTATATATTTAACCACTCTCAAACGATTGCATAAATATAAATTCAGATAAAAAACTGTTATATAACAAACAAATTTTATCAGGAGGAGGGGGCCTCATGGAAAATATCGATGATCTGTGGAATAAAGCGTTGGAAAACATAGAGAAAAAAATTAGCAAGCCCAGCTTTGATACGTGGCTGAAATCTACAAAAGCACATTCCTTGCATGGTGATTCTATTACTATTTCAGCTCCAAACGATTTTGCAAGAGACTGGCTCGAAGGGCATTATTCGCAATTAATCTCAGGCGTTCTTGGTGAAATCACTGGAGAAGAGCTGTCCGTGAAATTCATCATTCCGGAAAATCAGGCGTCTGAAGACTACGAAATGCCGATGCCTAATAAACCAAAAAAGAAAGAAGAAATACACGACTTTCCACAAAGCATGCTTAATCCCAAGTACACATTCGACACTTTCGTTATCGGCTCGGGCAACCGTTTTGCTCATGCCGCTTCGCTTGCTGTAGCGGAAGCGCCAGCAAAAGCTTATAATCCACTGTTTATTTATGGGGGAGTGGGACTTGGCAAAACACACTTAATGCATGCGATTGGCCATTATGTACTTGAACATAATCCTAACGCCAAAGTCGTTTACCTATCTTCTGAAAAATTCACAAATGAATTTATTAATTCAATCAGGGATAACAAAGCAGTCGAGTTCCGGAATCGCTATCGCAATGTAGATATATTGCTAATAGATGATATTCAATTCCTTGCCGGAAAAGAATCCACTCAAGAGGAATTTTTCCATACGTTTAATACACTTCACGAAGAAAGCAAACAGATTATCATTTCCAGCGACCGGCCGCCCAAAGAAATTCCGACGCTTGAGGACCGCCTGCGCTCTCGGTTTGAATGGGGATTGATTACTGATATTACACCGCCGGATTTAGAAACGAGAATTGCGATTTTGCGCAAAAAAGCGAAAGCAGATAACCTTGATATCCCTAATGAGGTTATGCTTTATATCGCTAATCAAATTGATACTAATATTCGAGAGCTTGAAGGCGCGCTCATTCGCGTAGTCGCCTATTCTTCGCTGATTAATAAAGATATTAACGCGGATCTTGCAGCAGAAGCGCTCAAAGACATTATTCCTAGCTCAAAGCCAAAAGTGATTACCATCCAGGAAATCCAAAAAGTAGTCGGTGAGCAGTACAATGTTAAGCTTGAAGATTTTAAAGCTAAGAAGCGGACAAAATCCATTGCGTTCCCAAGGCAAATCGCCATGTATTTATCTCGTGAGCTGACCGACTTTTCCCTTCCTAAAATCGGTGAAGAATTTGGAGGAAGAGATCACACAACCGTTATTCATGCCCACGAAAAAATTTCTAAGCTGCTCGATACTGATAATCAGCTACAATCTAAAGTGAAAGAAATACAAAGTATTTTAAACTCTTAATAGTGTGCATAACTTTTCATAGGTTACAAACAGTCTGTCCACATGTGGATAGACTGTCTTGCTTTTGTTTTTTTGGATTATCCACATATTCACAGGACCTAGTACTATTACTATTATTTTTTTAAATATAAAATTATTATTATATGCAGCAGCTATAAACATTATGCTTGAATAATGAAAGGAGAAAAAAATGAAGTTTGCTATTCAAAAAGACCGCTTTGCTCAAAGCGTTCAAGACGTTTTAAAAGCCATTAGCTCCAGAACAACGATTCCGATTTTAACTGGGATTAAAATTGATGCGACTGAAGAAGGAATTAAGTTAACTGGAAGTGATTCTGACATTTCTATCGAATCTTTTATTCCAAAAGAAGAAGAGGGAAAGATTATTGTAGAGATTCAGCAAACAGGTTCCATCGTGCTGAATGCCCGTTTTTTCAATGAAATCGTGAAAAAACTGCCTTCTGAAAAAGCTGAAATTGAAGTAGTTTCTTCTTTTCAAACAGTCATTCGCTCCGGCCAGGCTGAATTTAATTTGAACGGGCTTGATCCTGATGAGTATCCTCATTTGCCTCAAATTGAGGAAGGGGAAGTCTTTAAATTGCCGACCGATTTACTTAAAGCCTTAATTCGACAAACTGTCTTCGCAGTGTCCACCTCAGAAACACGCCCAATCTTGACAGGTGTCAACTGGAAGATGGAAGAGGGACAATTAATTTGCATTGCAACAGACAGCCATCGGCTTGCTTGGAGAAAAGCATCAGTAGAAACCAATTCGAATGCTGAATATAACATCGTGATCCCAGGAAAAAGCTTGAATGAGCTAAGCAAAATCCTTGATGATTCACAGGAGCTTGTAGAAATTGTTATCACAGACAATCAAGTTCTTTTCCGGGCCAAGCATCTATTGTTCTATTCCCGTCTACTCGAAGGGAACTATCCGGATACTAGTCGCTTGATTCCAACCGACCACAAAACAAAGCTCGAGTTAAATACAAAAGATTTTTTACAGGCTATTGATAGAGCCTCCTTGTTGGCAAGAGAAGGACGCAACAACGTTGTTAAATTGTCAATGATTGATGAAGGAATGATTGAGATTTCTTCTAATTCTCCAGAAATCGGCAAGGTAACAGAGCAAGTAAAAAGCCGTGAAATGGAAGGGGAAGAAATTAAGATCTCTTTTAGTGCCAAATACATGATGGATGCGTTAAAGGTATTAGAGGGGACAGAAATCAATATCCAATTTACCGGAGCTATGAGACCATTTGTGATTCGTCCTGAAAATGATGATTCTATTTTGCAGCTTATTTTGCCTGTTCGTACGTATTAATTTGCTGCATAGAGTGAACAATAGGAAAAACTGAGAAAGAAGAGGCTGTTTCATGAAATGGGCAGCCTTCTTTCGTTTGTTTCTTCTTTGTGTTAAGGGCAAAAATTTAGTAAAATAAAGTATTAGAGAATTCATTCGAAAGCAGTGAAAAAAATGGATAAAAAAGTAGCCATCGAAACAGAATACATTCCTTTGGGCCAATTTTTAAAGCTTGCGGATATCATTCAAACAGGAGGTATGGCCAAATGGTTCTTAAGTGAACATGAGGTTTATATCAATGGAGAACTTGACCAGCGAAGAGGAAGAAAACTGCGTGTAGGCGACCGGGTGGAGATTCCAGGGACTGGCAGTTTTGAAGTTGTTGGTTTATAAAACAAAAGGATGTTTTGCATATGCACTTAACGGATTTGTCTTTGGAAAACTACCGGAACTATGCTTCTTTAAATATTGAATTCGAAAATAAGGTAAATGTTTTTCTCGGAGAAAACGCTCAGGGGAAAACAAATGTGATTGAATCGATTTTTGTGCTGGCTATGGCCAAATCTCATCGTACCTCTAACGATAAAGATTTAATTCGCTGGGAGACAGAGTATGCTAAAATAAAAGGAAGAGTGGAAAAAACTCAGGGTTCTGTGCCGTTAGAGTTAATCATTTCAAAAAAGGGCAAAAAAGCAAAATGCAATCATCTTGAGCAGCAGCGTCTAAGTCAGTATATAGGCAATATGAATGTTGTCATGTTTGCCCCTGAAGATCTTCACCTTGTCAAGGGCAATCCCCAAGTGAGAAGGCGTTTTATTGATATGGAAATAGGCCAGGTATCTCCTGTCTATCTTCATGATATCAGCCAGTATTACAAAATATTGCAGCAGCGGAATCGTTACTTAAAGCAGCTGCAAATAAAGAAAACGAGTGATCTAACCATGTTGGAGGTTTTTACAGATCAGCTAATACAGCTGGCTGTAAAGATTGTCAGAAAAAGATTTGATTTTATTCAGTTGCTGCAAGGCTGGGCACAGTCGATTCATTCAGGCATCTCCCGTGGAGGAGAAACGTTAAATATTTTGTATGAGCCGTCTATTAATGTATCAGAAGAGGACGATCCGTCTAAAATGATTCATATGTTCGAAGAAAAGTTTCATATGCAGCAGCAAAAAGAAATAGAGCGGGGAATCACAATGTTTGGCCCGCATCGCGATGATCTTATCTTCCAGGTCAACGGAAAAAATGTGCAAACATTTGGCTCCCAAGGCCAACAGCGAACAACGGCTTTGTCTGTCAAGCTGGCGGAAATCGAACTGATTCATTCTGAAATCAAGGAATATCCGATTCTTCTACTTGATGATGTTTTGTCGGAACTTGATGATTATCGCCAATCCCATTTATTGAATACGATACAAGGAAAAGTCCAAACCTTTGTAACGACGACGAGCACGGAAGGGATTCATCATCAGACATTGCAGGAAGCTTCGACATTTGCAGTGGAGAACGGAACGATCTCGCAAGTGAAGTGAACAGCATAGGAAACTCAACCTGGCTGTTAGTATAACCGAGAAACAGACCTTTATTCTTCGGATTGTTAACAATTATTTGATCAGCCTGACAGTTTAAGAAGCAAACTTTATCTATAATTTCAAAGAATAAGTTTTTATTCTTTTTATCTTATACATGAAGAAGTAAACATATGAAAATTATTTTCAAAAGTCTGTCGGTAAGCAATGGACCATTAGACTTTTGGAAGAAAGAGCAGGTGAACGGATTTGACTATGGAACAACCTAATACAGCTAACCAGCCTTCCTATGATGAGAACCAGATACAGGTACTCGAAGGCCTTGAAGCCGTTCGTAAGCGGCCGGGAATGTATATTGGTTCAACGAGTGGAAAAGGTCTTCACCATCTCGTCTGGGAAATTGTTGATAATAGTATTGATGAGGCACTCGCAGGATATTGTGACAAAATCCGAGTGATTATTGAAGAAGATAACAGCATTACAGTAAAAGATAACGGACGTGGAATTCCGGTTGGTATTCAGGAGCAGACAGGACGTCCGGCAGTAGAGGTTATTTTAACTGTGCTGCATGCCGGCGGGAAATTCGGCGGCGGAGGCTATAAAGTTTCGGGTGGTCTTCATGGTGTAGGGGCTTCCGTTGTTAATGCGCTATCCGAAGAACTTGAAGTGTTTGTTCACCTCAATAACAATATTTATTACCAATGCTACAAACGCGGAGTTCCACAAGAAGATCTTAAAATTATTGGCGAAACAGATTATACGGGAACGACTATTCATTTTAAGCCGGACAAGGAGATTTTTACGGAAACGACGGTCTATGAATACGATACGTTAGCGAACCGTTTGCGTGAACTTGCTTTCCTTAATCGTGGCATCACCATTATTATTGAGGATCGTCGTGAAGAAGGAAAAATGAATGAATATCATTATGAGGGCGGTATTAAATCCTACGTAGAGCATTTGAATCGGAAAAAAGAAGTCGTTCATAGCGAACCAATTTACGTGGAAGGCATGAAAGATGGAATTTCTGCTGAAATTGCTCTGCAGTACAACGAAGGGTTTGCGAGCAATGTATACTCATTCGCTAACAACATTAACACATATGAAGGCGGCACACATGAGTCGGGCTTTAAAACTGCTTTAACGCGTGTGATCAATGATTACGCGCGTAAAAACGGTTTAGTTAAAGACGGCGAAACCAATCTATCAGGGGAAGATGTCAGAGAAGGATTAACAGCCATTATCTCTATTAAGCATCCTGATCCGCAATTTGAAGGACAAACCAAAACAAAACTTGGTAACTCTGAGGCTCGTGCAGTAACAGATGCTGTTTTCTCTGCCCATTTTGAAACCTTTATGCTTGAAAACCCGGCAGTTGCCAAAAAAATTGTTGAAAAAGGCTTAATGGCTGCCCGTGCGCGGATGGCAGCTAAAAAAGCAAGAGAGTTGACGCGCAGAAAGAGCGCGTTGGAAGTATCCAGTCTTCCTGGAAAGCTGGCCGATTGTTCATCTCGTGATCCTGAAATCAGTGAACTGTTCGTAGTTGAAGGTGACTCAGCCGGTGGATCAGCCAAACAGGGCCGTGACCGTCATTTTCAGGCTATCCTGCCGCTTCGCGGAAAAATTATTAACGTCGAGAAAGCACGTCTCGATAAGATTTTATCGAACAACGAAATTCGCATGATTATTACAGCTCTCGGCACGGGAATCGGTGATGAGTTTGACATCTCCAAAGCCCGTTACCATAAGCTTGTTATCATGACAGATGCGGACGTTGATGGTGCCCATATCCGGACGCTGATGCTTACTTTCCTCTTCCGTTACATGCGTCAGCTGATTGAAGCGGGATATGTTTACATTGCTCAACCGCCGCTATATAAAGTGATGCAAGGTAAGCGTGTTGAATATGCGTACAATGACCGCCAGCTCGATGAAATTCTCGCAAGTCTTCCGGAAAATGCGAAGCCTGGACTGCAGCGCTATAAAGGACTTGGAGAAATGAATGCAGAGCAGCTATGGGATACAACGATGAATCCAGATACGAGAACCTTGCTTCAAGTTAGTTTGGAAGATGCCATTGAAGCAGATGAAACGTTTGAAATCTTGATGGGTGATCGTGTCGAGCCACGCCGGCAGTTTATCGAAGAAAATGCCCTTTATGTGAAAAACTTGGACATCTAATTTTGAGGAAAAGCCGTCCGTAAAAGAGAAAAAGGGAACGAGCAGGATAGATTTTTGTCTATCCTGTCTGTCTTTTTTCTAGCGGCCAAAGTTATTATTCATACATTAAAAAGTTCATTAAAGGAGGTTCTTTTACATGGCTGAAACGCCTCAATCCAGAGTAACAGAAATCAATATTAGCCAAGAGATGCGCTCATCATTTTTGGATTATGCTATGAGTGTTATCGTTGCCCGGGCACTCCCGGATGTTCGAGATGGCTTAAAGCCCGTTCATCGCCGGATACTTTATGCGATGAATGACTTAGGGATGACAGCTGACAAAGCATATAAGAAGTCTGCCCGTATCGTCGGGGAAGTAATTGGTAAGTACCATCCTCACGGTGACTCTGCTGTGTATGAAACGATGGTACGTATGGCGCAAGATTTTAACTATCGCTACATGCTTGTAGATGGCCACGGGAATTTCGGTTCGATTGATGGAGACTCTGCTGCCGCGATGCGTTATACGGAAGCGCGTATGTCTAAGATATCAATGGAATTATTGCGGGATATTACGAAAGATACGATTGATTATAAAGATAACTATGATGGTTCAGAAAGGGAGCCTGAGGTTCTTCCGTCACGTTTCCCTAATCTGCTCGTCAATGGTACATCGGGTATTGCAGTTGGAATGGCGACAAATATTCCTCCCCATCAGCTTGGAGAGATCATTGATGGGTTGATTGCTTTTAGTAAAAATGAAGACATGTCTGTGTTGGAAATTATGGAACACATTCCAGGTCCTGATTTCCCAACTGGCGGAATGATTATGGGAAGAAGCGGAATTCGCCGCGCATATGAAACTGGGAAAGGTTCCTTAGTTATTAGAGCAAAGGTAGACATTGAACAGCGGGCGAACGGCAAAGAAACGATCATTGTTAATGAGTTGCCTTATCAGGTGAATAAAGCAAGACTGATTGAAAAAATTGCTGAGCTTGTACGTGATAAACGCATTGATGGCATTACTGATTTGCGGGATGAATCGGACCGTAATGGGATGCGGATTGTGATGGAAATCCGCCGCGATGCCAATGCCAATGTTATCCTTAACAATTTATATAAACACACGGCTATGCAAACAAGCTTTGGTATTAATTTGCTGGCACTGGTCGACGGTCAGCCACGTGTATTAAGCATAAAAGAGTGCCTGCATCATTATTTAGAGCATCAGCGGGTAATTATTCGTCGCCGTACAGAATTTGAATTAAGAAAAGCGGAAGCAAGAGCCCACATTTTAGAAGGGTTGAGAATTGCTCTTGACCATATTGATGAAATTATCAGCTTAATTCGTAGCTCTCAAACGACTGAAATTGCTAAAAATGGACTAATGGAGCAGTTTTCTCTGTCAGAGAAGCAGGCGCAAGCTATTCTTGATATGCGTTTGCAGCGTTTAACTGGACTAGAAAGAGAGAAAATTGAAGAAGAGTATCAAAATTTAATTCAATTAATTGGAGAATTAAAAGCCATTTTAGCTGACGATGAAAAAATTCTTGGAATTATTCGTGACGAGTTATTGGAAATTAAAGAGAAGTTCAATGATACACGCCGCACAGAAATCATGGATGCCGGCGTGGAAGATATCATGGATGAAGATTTAATTCCTCGTGAGCAGATTGTTCTTACTTTGACCCATAACGGTTATATTAAGCGCCTTCCTGCTTCTACTTACCGCAGTCAAAGACGTGGAGGACGCGGTATACAAGGCATGGGGACGAATGAAGATGACTTTGTTGAGCATCTGCTGACTACTTCCACTCACGATACTATTCTTTTCTTTACAAATAAAGGGAAGGTCTATCGTTTGAAAGGATATCAAATTCCTGAATTTAGCCGCACAGCTAAGGGGATCCCAATAATCAATCTGTTGGAAGTGGAGAAGGATGAGTGGGTCAATGCGATGATCCGTGTCGAGCAATTTGACGCCGATGCCTTCTTATTCTTTGCAACAAAATCAGGGATCGTCAAACGTACGCAACTAACGGAGTTTGCCAATATCCGAACCAATGGATTACGAGCTCTTAATTTAAGAGAAGATGATGAGCTAATATCTGTGCGGCTGACTGATGGTCACCAGCACATCGTAATAGGTACGCGCGATGGCATGATGATTCGTTTTGAAGAAGAAAATGTTCGTCAAATGGGACGGGTGTCGACTGGAGTCAGGGGAATCAGATTGTCGCCTGACGATTGTGTGGTAGGCATGGAACTCCTCCATGAAAATGATTATGTTCTTATTGTGACGGAGAACGGTTATGGAAAACGGACGCCAGAAAAAGATTACCGCATCCAGACAAGAGGCGGTAAAGGATTGAAAACATGTAATATTACGAGCAAAAATGGACCGCTTGTTGCTATCAAAACAGTGAGTGGAAAAGAAGATTTAATGCTGATTACAGTTGGCGGTGTCCTTATTAGAATGGATATAGAAGATATCTCCATTACCGGCCGAAATACGCAAGGGGTGAAGCTTATCCGTTTGCAGGATGAAGAGACGGTAGCTACTGTAACAAAAATAGCTAAAGAGGAAGAAGAGGAATTAATGGATTCCCTTTCTGATCAAGATATAAATGAAACTCATAAAGAAGTGGAATAAAAGCCGGTTTTACCGGCTTTTTTTATTTCTAATCTATCCAATATTTGTTAGAATATAAGTAAAAAAACCTGGGGGAAAAGAAGGATGTACGTGAAGGTAGAGGATTTAAGAGAGGGAAACGTACTGCTGGACGATGTCATGGGGAAAACCCCTGTGCCGTTAATGGCAAAGGAAACCACTTTAACAAGCTGGCACATTAAAATACTTAAAGCATTCTTAATTAACGAAGTTGCCATTACAGAGGGACCTTCAATGGAGATGACTGTGGAAAAAGAAGTAACGGAAGAGAAAAAAGATTACCAAGCAGCCCCGCCTTCAGTCAAACAAACAGACTTCTTCCAGAATTATCTTCAAAGTGTAGAAGAGCATAATAAAGAATTTCAAAAGTGGCGAGCAGGGGGAGGGATAGACATTGTTAAAATCCGTGAAATTATCCTACCATTGCTCGAAAGGGTAATAAGCAACCCTGAATTACTTTTAGAGCTGATAAATTATGCGGAGAAAGAGAAGTACTTTTCCCACCATGCTATCTCAACTGGACTGTTAAGCGGTGGAATGGCTGTGCAGCTAAATTATGAAAAAGGAACGATTGTTCAGGCAGCTCTTGCCGGTACACTAGCTGATTGTGGAATGGCGAAAATTGACCCGCGCATTTTGTTGAAAGAAAAGGCATTAACGGCTGGGGAAAGAAAAGAAATTCATGATCATCCACTCGCAAGTTACAAGATGGTTAAAGATATTAGCCTCTTAAAGCCAGAGACCAAACTAGCTATTTTTCAACATCATGAAAGAATGGATGGGTCTGGGTATGTGAATGGGATAAAAGGAGACAAGCTGTTGCCGGTTTCACGTATTGTTGCTTTAGCAGATGTTTTTCATGCCATGACGACAGACCGTCCATATCGGAAAAGGCAGCTCCCGTTTAAGGTGCTCGAAATGTTCAGGGAGGATTTCTTTGGGCAGTTTGATTTGTCTGTGGTTAAATCATTAACGACTCTTTTTACTAAGCTTCCTGCTGGGACAGTTGTTCAGTTATCAGACGGACAAGTTGCTACTATTGTTTTTATGAAACAACAATATCCTACAAGACCGTTGTTACAGTTACAGAAGAGTGAAACGATTTTAGATCTTGAGAAAAGAAGAGATCTTTACATCGAAAAAATTCTTTAGTGCCACGACGACTGCTCTGAAAGCTAGCCTCAGCTTTCAGAGTCTTTTTTCTTCTTTGCTGGATTTTGTGCTGGCCTGAGTCTTAATTATTAATTATTTCCATGAAACGTTATCAAGAAAGTGCATATACTAAATAATTTATAAAAAAGTTAATGAATTGTATTGACCAACAAGTTTAAAGGTGATATATTATAAAAGTCGCTTGAGTGCGACGCAATAATTGAACATTGAAAACTGAACAAAATACATGCCAGTAAGTTAATTCTTATTTTTAAAACATGAGCAAGTCAAACATCTTTTTGGAGAGTTTGATCCTGGCTCAGGACGAACGCTGGCGGCGTGCCTAATACATGCAAGTCGAGCGGACTTGACGGAGCTTGCTCTGTTCAAGTTAGCGGCGGACGGGTGAGTAACACGTGGGTAACCTGCCTGTAAGACTGGGATAACTCCGGGAAACCGGGGCTAATACCGGATATTCTTTTTCTTCGCATGAAGAAGAATGGAAAGGCGGCTTTTAGCTGTCACTTACAGATGGACCCGCGGCGCATTAGCTAGTTGGTGAGGTAACGGCTCACCAAGGCGACGATGCGTAGCCGACCTGAGAGGGTGATCGGCCACACTGGGACTGAGACACGGCCCAGACTCCTACGGGAGGCAGCAGTAGGGAATCTTCCGCAATGGACGAAAGTCTGACGGAGCAACGCCGCGTGAGTGAAGAAGGTTTTCGGATCGTAAAGCTCTGTTGTCAGGGAAGAACAAGTACCAAAGTAACTGTTGGTACCTTGACGGTACCTGACCAGAAAGCCACGGCTAACTACGTGCCAGCAGCCGCGGTAATACGTAGGTGGCAAGCGTTGTCCGGAATTATTGGGCGTAAAGCGCGCGCAGGCGGCTTCTTAAGTCTGATGTGAAAGCCCACGGCTCAACCGTGGAGGGTCATTGGAAACTGGGAGGCTTGAGTGCAGAAGAGGAGAGCGGAATTCCACGTGTAGCGGTGAAATGCGTAGAGATGTGGAGGAACACCAGTGGCGAAGGCGGCTCTCTGGTCTGTAACTGACGCTGAGGCGCGAAAGCGTGGGGAGCGAACAGGATTAGATACCCTGGTAGTCCACGCCGTAAACGATGAGTGCTAAGTGTTGGAGGGTTTCCGCCCTTCAGTGCTGCAGCTAACGCATTAAGCACTCCGCCTGGGGAGTACGGCCGCAAGGCTGAAACTCAAAGGAATTGACGGGGGCCCGCACAAGCGGTGGAGCATGTGGTTTAATTCGAAGCAACGCGAAGAACCTTACCAGGTCTTGACATCCCGCTGACCGGTCTGGAGACAGATCTTTCCCTTCGGGGACAGCGGTGACAGGTGGTGCATGGTTGTCGTCAGCTCGTGTCGTGAGATGTTGGGTTAAGTCCCGCAACGAGCGCAACCCTTGATCTTAGTTGCCAGCATTCAGTTGGGCACTCTAAGGTGACTGCCGGTGACAAACCGGAGGAAGGTGGGGATGACGTCAAATCATCATGCCCCTTATGACCTGGGCTACACACGTGCTACAATGGATGGTACAAAGGGCTGCAAGACCGCAAGGTTTAGCCAATCCCATAAAACCATTCTCAGTTCGGATTGCAGGCTGCAACTCGCCTGCATGAAGCCGGAATCGCTAGTAATCGCGGATCAGCATGCCGCGGTGAATACGTTCCCGGGCCTTGTACACACCGCCCGTCACACCACGAGAGTTTGCAACACCCGAAGTCGGTGGGGTAACCCTTACGGGAGCCAGCCGCCTAAGGTGGGGCAGATGATTGGGGTGAAGTCGTAACAAGGTAGCCGTATCGGAAGGTGCGGCTGGATCACCTCCTTTCTAAGGAAATTGTGAACCGTGTCAGGCTTTTAGCCGCACGTAGTAGCAACAGAGAACGCTGTTCTCACAAACGAATTAACGGCACTGTTTTTTGTTCAGTTTTGAAGGTTTAATATGATCTTCATATGTGGAGTAAGGGCCTGTAGCTCAGCTGGTTAGAGCGCACGCCTGATAAGCGTGAGGTCGATGGTTCGAGTCCATTCAGGCCCACCATCCTTACTCTTTTTTTTACGTTGGGGCCTTAGCTCAGCTGGGAGAGCGCCTGCTTTGCACGCAGGAGGTCAGCGGTTCGATCCCGCTAGGCTCCACCAATTTGTTCTTTGAAAACTGGATAATATCGTATAAAAGTAACCAAGCAATAACCGAGTAATCGCCATTTTAGGTTAAGTTAGAAAGGGCGCACGGTGGATGCCTTGGCACTAGGAGCCGAAGAAGGACGGGACTAACTCCGATATGCTCCGGGGAGCTGTAAGTAAGCGTTAATCCGGAGATTTCCGAATGGGGAAACCCACTGTTCGTAATGGAACAGTATCCCTACCTGAATCCATAGGGTAGGAGAAGGCACACCCGGGGAACTGAAACATCTAAGTACCTGGAGGAAGAGAAAGCAAACGCGATTCCCTGAGTAGCGGCGAGCGAAACGGGAACAGCCCAAACCAGAAGGCTTGCCTTCTGGGGTTGTAGGACACTCTATACGGAGTTACAAAAGAACGGTGTAGGCGAAGAGGTCTGGAAAGGCCCATCAGAGAAGGTAACAATCCTGTAGCCGAAACATCGTTCTCTCCAGAGTGGATCCTGAGTACGGCGGAACACGTGAAATTCCGTCGGAATCCGGGAGGACCATCTCCCAAGGCTAAATACTCCCTAGTGACCGATAGTGAACCAGTACCGTGAGGGAAAGGTGAAAAGCACCCCGGAAGGGGAGTGAAAGAGAACCTGAAACCGTGTGCCTACAAGTAGTCAGAGCCCGTTAATGGGTGATGGCGTGCCTTTTGTAGAATGAACCGGCGAGTTGCGATTTCATGCGAGGTTAAGCCGTAAAGGCGGAGCCGCAGCGAAAGCGAGTCTGAATAGGGCGCATGAGTATGAGGTCGCAGACCCGAAACCAGGTGATCTACCCATGTCCAGGGTGAAGGTAAGGTAACACTTACTGGAGGCCCGAACCCACGCACGTTGAAAAGTGCGGGGATGAGGTGTGGGTAGCGGTGAAATTCCAATCGAACCTGGAGATAGCTGGTTCTCTCCGAAATAGCTTTAGGGCTAGCCTCAAGGGAAGAGTCTTGGAGGTAGAGCACTGTTTGGACTAGGGGCCCCCCTCGGGTTACCGAATTCAGACAAACTCCGAATGCCAAAGACTTATCCTTGGGAGTCAGACTGCGAGTGATAAGATCCGTAGTCAAGAGGGAAACAGCCCAGACCACCAGCTAAGGTCCCCAAGTATACGTTAAGTGGAAA
>NZ_JBBOOI010000001.1:487500-500000 GCF_038003025.1 Pseudobacillus sp. FSL P4-0506 | reverse complement strand
CAGAAAACCCATGTAAAAGGGAAAAATATTCACCCTTTATTTAATTACTTAACTGCTCAGCAATCGGGACTGCTTACAGGCACAATCAAGTGGAATTTTACTAAGTTTTTAGTGAGCCGTGAAGGTACTGTGGTTCGCCGATACGCGCCAAAAACCTCCCCTCTGAAAATAGAAAATGATTTGCAAGGCTTATTGTAACCTAACGTTTTAAAGTGACTTTATTGTATGCCCTTATCTAAGTATTGTTCAACTAAGAGAGGGATTTTACACTGAGAGATGTGTAAAAACTGTTTGATTAAAGAGTACTCTTTTCCTGGAGCATGTTTTAATAATTCATACCACCACTCTGTTTCATACCTGGCAATCATACTAAGATTATAAAGCAAGGCATAATACACTAATAGCTCTGGATAAAAGGCTTCAAGTGTTTTATGACGGGAAAATACCCAATGGTTTGCTGTCATATCGAACCGGCATGGTGCCGGAGGAATCTCACTGGAGATTTTTATCCATACATCATTTTTGTGAGCCTTGTCCACTGTAATACAGCCGTTGGTTTTTTGCTCAAGAAAATCAGATAATCTTTTTTCCGTCATTTGGTAGTCATCTAAGATTTGTGACGGCAAACGATAAAGATCCATATTATGCTTTTGGAGCAAATGAAAAGGTTGTTCCCCTGTCTGGAAAGAAAATACACGTGCTAGCTCAGGGATTTGCATAAGCAAATCGCGCATATTCAATTTAAATCCTTCAAGATGTTCCACGTGAAACATTTTTTCACTAAAGTGACCAAAAAGTCCATGGCGTTGAGTACGAATTTCATCCTTTAAGAAAGAGTAATTTTGCTTCTTTCTTTTTCTTGTAGAAAGGCCATGGGCCAAAACATGAACAGTTGCAGGATAGGATGGGTCTACTGCCAATAAACAAGCTTTTATATAATGGCTTAATCCATAAAAAATAAGAACTGGCTGAATGGATAGCGGTGACTGCGCTGACTGTCTTAAAAAAACATTGCCATGCTCCAGGCTATATATAAAACGAAGGCAATTGTTATAAGCTGCTTCCTCCGCGTTGGGTAAAGCAAGAAGATGATAAGATGATTGCAAGAACTTCTTAGCATCTTCTGTATTTTGGTAAGGCAGCAAAACATCCAAATGGTGTAGTAGTTGATTATCCATATTGACCTCCGAATATTCTAAAAAGTCTAACATATCGAACATACCTTGACAGTATTTTGTCCAATTGATAACCTACTAATAATATTTTTGACCAGGAGGCTCATAAAATGTGGGAAAATAAGTTTTCAAAGGAAGGGTTGACGTTCGATGATGTTTTGTTAGTGCCAGCTAAATCTGACGTCTTACCAAAAGATGTTAGTTTGCAAACTGCGTTGACAGACACGTTGAAATTAAACATTCCTCTTATCAGTGCCGGAATGGATACAGTAACAGAAGCAGAAATGGCTATTGGAATGGCCCGTCAAGGCGGACTAGGAATCATTCATAAAAATATGAGCATTGAACAGCAAGCTGAACAAGTGGATAAGGTAAAACGTTCAGAAAGTGGCGTTATTACTGATCCTTTCTTCTTAACACCAGAGCACCAAGTTTTTGATGCTGAACATTTAATGGGCAAATATCGTATTTCTGGTGTACCAATCGTAAACAATGAAGAGGAACAAAAACTTGTTGGCATTTTAACGAACCGTGATTTGCGCTTTATCCAAGATTATTCCATCCTCATTAAAGATGTTATGACGAAAGAAGATCTTGTGACAGCTCCAACTGGCACAACTTTAGAAGAAGCAGAAAAAATTCTTCAAAAGTATAAAATTGAAAAGCTCCCACTAGTGAATGAAGAAGGTAAATTAAAGGGATTAATTACAATCAAAGATATTGAAAAAGTAATTGAGTTTCCTAATTCTGCAAAGGATCACCAAGGACGTCTCTTAGTAGGAGCAGCAGTAGGCGTAACGAAGGATACAATGAAACGTATCGAAATGCTTGTAAAAGCGAATGTAGACGCCATTGTGGTCGATACTGCTCATGGACATTCAAGAGGAGTTATTGACACTGTAAGAGACATACGCGCTGCTTATCCGGATTTAAACATTATTGCCGGAAACGTAGCAACTGCAGAAGCAACAAGAGAATTGTTTGAAGCAGGGGCAGATGTTGTAAAAGTAGGTATCGGTCCTGGATCTATTTGTACAACGCGAGTAGTCGCAGGGGTAGGTGTCCCTCAAATTACCGCTATTTATGATTGTGCTACGGAAGCACGCAGGCAAGGAAAAGCCATTATTGCAGACGGCGGCATTAAGTATTCCGGAGATATTGTTAAAGCGCTCGCTGCAGGCGGACATGCTGTTATGCTCGGCAGTTTGTTAGCAGGAACAAAAGAAAGCCCAGGCCAAACAGAAATTTACCAGGGACGCCAATTTAAAGTTTATCGCGGCATGGGTTCTGTCGGTGCCATGGAAAAAGGGTCAAAAGACCGTTATTTCCAAGAGGATGCAAAGAAATTCGTTCCGGAGGGAATTGAAGGCCGTATCCCTTACAAAGGTCCTGTTTCAGAAACGATTTATCAATTAATCGGCGGTTTGCGTGCAGGGATGGGATACTGTGGAACTGAAAGCCTTACAAATCTACGCGAAGATGCTCAATTTATTCGAATGACGGGTGCAGGATTGAGAGAAAGCCATCCACATGATGTGCAAATTACAAAAGAAGCACCTAACTATTCTTTATCTTAAATTTATTAACTGTATGAGAGGCATGCTTTCCTTTCATACAGTTTTTTTGTTTTAGAGGAAAAAACTGAGCCATTTCTCTTCTATATTTCTAAAAGATGTTTGTGATACAATAACGAATGTGTGAATAAAAGATGGAGGGTTTATTAGTGAGGAATCAAATGTTCAAAAAAGGGATCGCTTTTATGCTCAGTTTATTATTAGTGGCTGGTCTTTGGCAGCCTCGTCCGAGTGTACAAGCAGAAGAACCCCTAAAGGTCAATGCTGCTGCTGCCATATTAATTGATTCAGAGACTGGACAGATACTGTATGAAAAGAATGCAGATAAAATGCTCGGTGTCGCCAGTATGACGAAAATGATGACGGAATATTTGTTATTGGAAGCGATTAAGGAGAAAAAAGTAACATGGGATCAAGAATATACGGTTAGTGAATACGTCTATAAAATTTCACAAGATCGTGGCTTATCCAACGTGCCTCTTCGTCTAGGAGAAAAGTATAATGTTCGGGAATTGTACGAAGCGATGACTATTTATTCTGCTAATGCAGCCACCATTGCACTGGCGGAAACCATTGCTGGATCCGAAGCGAATTTTGTAAAATTAATGAATAAAAAAGCGAAAGAACTTGGCTTAGAAAAATATAAATTTGTCAATGCCTCAGGACTAAGCAATAAAGATTTAAAAGGCATGCATCCAAGCCCGGGAACTCCTAAGGATGAAAACATGATGTCAGCTAAAACAACTGCTACATTAGCTTTTCATTTAGTGAAAGAATATCCAGAAGTACTTGAAACAGCTAGTATAACAAAAAAGAAATTCCGCGAAGGCACCGATGATGAAACGAACATGGAGAACTGGAACTGGATGCTTCCTTCTTTAGTATTTGCATACGAAGGGATGACAGGATTAAAGACTGGTTCCACAGATTTTGCGGGTTATTGCTTTACAGGAACGGCTGAAAGAGACGGTAAGAAATTGATCAGTGTGGTGATGGATGCTACTGATGACAAAGGAAAAGGAGACCATAAAGCTCGTTTCACAGAAACGAAAAAGCTGCTCGACTATGGCTTCAATCAATTCGATCGTAAAGAGGTTATTAAGAAGGGTGCTACGGTAAAAGGATACGAGTCAGCACCTGTAAACAAAGGAAAAGAAAAAGAAGTAGCAATGAAGGCAGGAAAGCCATTAGTTGTATATGTAGGAAAAGGGAAAAAAACGAACTATAATAAAATTTTCCGCATAGAAAGTTCGGAAAATGTCGATTCTAAAAAAGTCCAAGCACCGATAAAAAAAGGAAAAGTGGTTGGTTTTATAACGCTATCTCCTCAAAACGGATCTGAATTAAAATATATTGAACATAAAGAGAAGAATCATGCAGAAGTGCCGATGGTAGCGGCTAAAACAGTCGAAAAAGCAAATTGGTTTATTCTATCAATGAGAGCGATCGGCGGCTTCTTTGCAGGGATTTGGACAGCGGCAGTGGATACGGTAACTGGTTGGTTTTAATAAAAATCACCTTCTGTTCTTGACAGAAGGTGATTTTTCGTGTTTATTAATATTTAAGCAATACATAAAATTTTTGAACTAGTGAAAAAATTATATGCTGAAAAATAAACAATGACCATAGGGGGAGAAGAAAATGAATACAGGTACAGATCGTGTAAAACGTGGAATGGCAGAAATGCAAAAAGGCGGCGTTATTATGGATGTCGTCAATGCAGAGCAGGCAAAGATTGCAGAAGAAGCCGGGGCAGTAGCAGTTATGGCTTTAGAGCGTGTGCCTTCTGATATTCGTGCAGCAGGCGGGGTCGCTCGTATGGCAGATCCGCGTATCATGGAAGAAGTTATGCAGGCTGTTACAATTCCGGTAATGGCAAAAGCACGTATCGGCCACATTGTAGAAGCGCGTGTGTTAGAAGCGATGGGTGTCGACTATATTGACGAAAGTGAAGTGTTAACACCGGCTGATGAAGAGTATCATTTATTGAAAAGTGATTTCACCGTTCCTTTCGTTTGTGGGTGCCGTGATTTAGGCGAAGCAGCTCGTCGAATCGGTGAAGGAGCAGCGATGCTTCGTACAAAAGGAGAGCCAGGTACAGGAAACATTGTAGAAGCTGTCCGTCACATCCGTAAAGTAAATGCGCAAGTACGCAAAGTGGTCCACATGAACGAAGATGAATTGATGACAGAGGCAAAATTATTAGGGGCTCCATACGAAGTGTTATTAGAGATTAAACGTGAAGGCCGCCTTCCGGTCGTTAACTTTGCAGCAGGCGGTGTAGCTACTCCAGCAGATGCTGCTCTTATGATGCAGCTTGGAGCAGACGGTGTTTTCGTTGGTTCTGGTATCTTCAAATCAGATAATCCAGCAAAATTTGCTAAAGCAATCGTAGAAGCAACAACACACTATCAGGATTACAAATTGATTGCCGAGCTTTCAAAAGATCTTGGAACAGCGATGAAGGGAATTGAAATTTCTACATTAGAGCCAGCAGCTCGCATGCAAGATCGCGGCTGGTAATAAAAGGAGCGGATCGTATGTTGAAAATCGGTGTATTAGGACTTCAGGGAGCTGTTCGTGAACATATCCGCTCAATCGAGGCATCAGGAGCTGAAGGTGTTGTTGTAAAAAAAGCAGAACAGTTAGCGGAGCTGGACGGATTAATTCTTCCGGGCGGTGAAAGTACAACGATGCGCCGGCTCGTTGATCGATACGGATTTATGGAGCCGCTCAGAGAGTTTGGACGTCAAGGCAAACCGATGTTTGGCACATGTGCTGGATTAATTATGCTCGCAAATAGCATTGTTGGCTATGACGAACCGCATATCGGTTTAATGGACATTACGGTTGAACGTAATTCCTTTGGACGACAAAGAGAAAGTTTTGAGGCAAATTTAGCGGTTAAAGGGATTGCTGACTCCTACACAGCTGTTTTCATCAGGGCTCCACATATCGTCTCAGTTGGAGAGGAAACAGAAATCCTCGCTGAATATGAAGGCCGGATTGTTGCTGCAAGAGATCGGAATTTCTTAGCCTGTTCTTTCCATCCGGAATTAACGGACGATCATAGCATAACAAAATATTTTGTTCAAATGACTGAACAAGCAAAATTAGCACACGTTTAAGAATATAGATAAAGACTATTTTCAGTTCTCTGAGTTGATGAGACAACCAACAGAGAAAGAGAGTGTTTGTTCATAGCCAGGAACGCGGAAAAGCTTTTCTTTTCCGCGTTTTTATATAGGTGATTTTTGCTGGGCTTGCACCGGCGATAAGAATGTAGTACATTAATTTATATCAATTTTATACAGAAATCGATGACAGGAAGTAGTAACAGGTGGTCGTTCGATCAGAGAGCCGGTGGGTGGTGTGAACCGGAGGAAGACGCTTGTGAATCCGTCCTTGAGAGAAGCGCTGAATGAAGTGTTGTAGTAGGCGTTTACGGTAAAACCGTTATTTTTTCGAGTGGAAAGCAGATCGCTTTCAACTAGGGTGGCAACGCGGGTACAACTCGTCCCTTTTTTAGGGACGGGTTTTTTGTATGCAAAAAACTAAAAGGAGGACATTAGTTATGTTAGATATCAAATTTTTACGCAACAATTTTGCAGAAGTGAAAAGTCGCCTGCAGCATCGAGGCGAGGATTTATCTGCTCTCAATAACTTTGAAGAGCTAGACCAACGTCGTCGTGAATTGCTTGTAGAGACAGAAGAGCTGAAGAGCAAAAGAAATAGTGTGTCTCAGCAAGTAGCTCAATTAAAACGGGAAAAACAGGATGCTGACCATTTAATCAAAGAAATGCGTGAAGTTGGCGACCGTATTAAACAATTCGATGAAGAGCTCCATCAAGTAGAAGAAAAATTGAATCATCTGCTATTAACGATCCCGAATATTCCACATGAGAGTGTGCCGGTCGGTGAAAGTGAAGATGATAACATCGAAGTCCGTACATGGGGAGAAGTGCCTCAATTTGATTTCGAAGCGAAGCCTCACTGGGAAATTGCTGATGAATTGAACATTCTTGATTTTGAACGGGCTGGAAAGGTAACAGGAAGCCGCTTTGTCTTCTATAAAGGCATGGGAGCAAAGCTTGAGAGAGCATTGATTAGCTTTATGCTTGATCTGCATACCGAAGAACATGGATACACAGAAATGCTACCGCCATACTTAGTGAACAGAACGAGTATGACAGGAACCGGACAACTGCCGAAGTTTGAAGAAGATGCCTTTTTAATCGAGAAAGAAGATTATTTCCTTATACCAACATCTGAAGTACCGGTAACGAATTATCATCGTGATGAAATTTTGAGCGCTGAAGAACTGCCGATTGCTTATACGGCTTATAGCACCAACTTCCGCTCTGAAGCCGGCTCTGCCGGACGGGACACACGCGGATTGATCCGCCAGCATCAATTCAACAAAGTGGAGCTCGTCCGTTTTGTAAAACCGGAAGAGTCTTATAATGAGCTTGAAAAACTAACAGGCCACGCAGAGAAAGTATTGCAATTGTTAAAGCTTCCTTACCGGGTAATGAGCATGTGTACTGGTGATCTTGGGTTCACAGCAGCTAAAAAGTACGACATTGAAGTTTGGATTCCGACACAGGACACCTACCGTGAAATTTCATCTTGTAGTAATTTTGAAGCATTCCAGGCACGCCGTGCGAACATTCGTTTCCGCCGCGAGAAAAACAGCAAGCCGGAGCATGTTCACACACTAAATGGCTCTGGATTAGCAATCGGCCGTACAGTTGCTGCCATTTTAGAAAATTACCAGCAGGAAGATGGCAGTGTCATCATCCCTGAAGTGCTTCGTCCTTATATGAGAGGACAGGAAAGAATTTCTCATTAATTATTCTGACCAGAAGGGAAAGGTTCTCTTCTGGTTTTAATCTTGTTGACATATGTTTGTTTTTTAGTTGTATGGGCTTGCTGATCAGGCCGTCTCTCAGCACATATATGCTTCGAAGAATAGGCGCTTTCAAGCGACCTAAATGTAACAAAAATAGACATTGCTTTCATTTTAAAAAGAATGTTGACATTATAAATAAATATATGATAAATTAATTCTTGTCGATACGGAGGAATACCCAAGTCTGGCTGAAGGGATCGGTCTTGAAAACCGACAGGCGGGTTAAACCGCGCGGGGGTTCGAATCCCTCTTCCTCCGCCATTATTGATAACAAGCGCATAAATTGGAGATAATGAAATCCGCTGCCTGTAGGCAGCGGATTTTTTTATCTTTATCTGAAAGTATTTTGTCCATATTCATCGATAAATTCGTCTACTTTTCTCGTGTCAGCGCTCAATACGGTTTGCATCATTTCAAGGGCATAATGATTATCTTTTTCTGTTTCTGAGGCGATAGCATCTCGAGGAACAAAGATGGAATATTCTCTCATATAAGCGTCATTGGCTGTGAAGAATACGCAAATGTTGCCAGCGACTCCGGTAATGATAACAGAATCTACATCGAGCTGCCGTAACAGTGTGTTTAATGCCGTGCCATAGAAGCCCGAGTGTTTCGGCTTGATTAGGAAATAATCATCAGGTTCAGGCTTGATCTGTTGTATAATAGGTTCGCTGCGATCATTAACAGCGTGGCCCATTACTGTATTTAAGTCAGCCTTCCAAAGGCCGTAATGATCATTTACATAAATGACGGGAATTTGTTGTTGCTTACAAAACTTTTTTAACTTTACTACAGAGGAACAGATATCCGTTGTATTAGCGGCAAGTAAATCTCCCCGGGGGAAATCAAAATCATTAATTAAGTCGACTATTAATAAAGCATATTTTTTGCTTAATTCTGCCATGTGTACTTCCTCCTTTTTCTCTACCGTCATTTTTACCCCATTTCACTTAAAAGGAGACAGATTTATGAAAAAAAATGATGGATTTTATATGAAACTTGCCATCGAAGAAGCAAAAAAAGCTGCAGCGCTTGGCGAAGTACCTATTGGAGCGGTCATTGTCCTAAACGGCGAAGTCATTGCTTCGGCCTATAATCTACGGGAGACTACCCAGAATGCTGTTACGCATGCCGAGCTGCTGGCGATCGAAAAAGCATGCCAAAAAACAGGCTCCTGGCGTCTGGAGGGAGCTGAGCTCTATGTTACGCTGGAGCCTTGCCCAATGTGCAGCGGAGCAATTATTTTATCGAGGGTGGAGCGAGTGGTTTACGGCGCAAAAGATCCGAAAGCAGGATGCGCAGGCACATTGATGAATTTATTGGAGGATAACCGGTTTAACCACCAAAGCGAAGTTGTTTCAGGGGTGCTTGAAGAGGAGTGCGGTAGTCTGCTATCTAGTTTCTTTCAAGAGCTTCGCAAGAGGAAGAAGAAAGAGAAAAAAAGAATGAAGGAACAGCAGAAAGAAGAAAGTGAAGAATAAATGCAACTGCTGTCCAGTATGCCTCGTATTTTATTGTTAAAAATAGGATGAGCATCTGATCTAGAGTATATATTGCTTTTTTTTCTGTAAAGGAGTATAATAATTTTTGTGTCAGGTAAATGATAAAATCATTTTCGGCACCTTAACTATATGGTATCAATCTTGCCGTGCTAGGTGGGGAGGTAGCGGTGCCCTGTACTCGCAATCCGCTCTAGCGGGACTGAATCCCTTCCCGAGGCTTGCTATACTGTAGGGTCTGCCTTAAGTAAGTGGTGTTGACATCCGGGTCCTGCGCAATGGGAACCCATGAACCATGTCAGGTCCGGAAGGAAGCAGCATTAAGTGGACTCTCTCATGTGCCGCAGGGTAGCCTGGATCGAGCTAACTGCTTAAGTAACGCTTATGGTTAGAAGTCGACGGAAGGTGCACGGCAGTTAAATTATGATAATGAAACAACTCATCCATTTTGGATGAGTTTTTTTATGAGAACTTTGAAAAAGCAAATTCGAATAAGGTATAATACTATTTATAGAAATGGCGGAAAAGGAGGGAAAAAATGAGCTACCAGGCGTTATATCGTGTATGGCGGCCGCAAAGTTTTATCGATGTTGTTGGACAGGAACATATCACTAAAACATTGCAAAATGCCCTCCTGCAAGAAAAAATATCGCATGCCTATTTATTTTCTGGTCCAAGAGGAACTGGGAAAACGAGCGCCGCAAAGATTTTGTCAAAAGCGGTGAACTGTGAACAGGCACCAACAGCGGAACCATGTAATGAATGTGCCTCCTGCCGAGGGATTACAGACGGTTCTATTCAGGATGTTATTGAGATAGATGCCGCATCTAACAATGGTGTGGATGAGATTCGCGATATTCGTGACAAAGTGAAATATGCACCAAGTGCAGTAAAGTATAAAGTGTATATTATTGACGAAGTCCATATGCTTTCTACCGGAGCTTTTAACGCGCTTCTGAAAACACTGGAGGAACCACCAAGACATGTGATTTTTATATTGGCCACCACAGAGCCACATAAAATTCCTCTAACGATTATTTCTCGGTGTCAGCGTTTTGATTTTAAAAGAATTACGTCACAAGCCATTGTTGGGCGGATGGAGCTCATTATGGCGGAGAGCGGATTAGTTTACGATGAAAAGGCGCTGCCTATTATTGCAAGGGCGGCAGAAGGTGGCATGAGGGATGCACTGAGTCTGCTTGATCAGGCATTGTCTTACAGTGATGCTCAATTAACCGAAGAGGATGCCTTGACGGTTACTGGAGCGGTTGGACAAGGAATGTTAAATGAACTTGCGGAAGCTGTATTAGAGAACGATACGGCGGCTGCGCTTGCTATTCTGGAAAAGTTATTGATGCAAGGAAAAGATCCTGCCCGTTTTGCTGAGGATTTCGTGCTTTATTTTCGTGATATGTTGCTCTACAAAACAGCGCCCAACCTGGAGGAGTCACTTGCCCGGGTAATGGTTGATGAAGCCTTCACTTCTGTAGCAGAAAAAATGGACTTGGAAAGTATCTATGAGAACATTCATATACTGAATGAAACTCAACAGGAGATGAAGTTCAGCAACCATGCCAGAATATATATGGAAGTAGCGCTTGTGAAAATATGTCAACGGCGTTCTTCAGGAGCAGTAGCAGAAATGCCGGCAGTCCAAGAACTAATTGGGCGCATTCAGTCACTTGAAAAAGAAGTGCAGCAGTTAAGAAGCCAGCCTGTTCAACAGGTGGAACAAGCGGATACACAAAGTGCGGCTAGGCGCCCGAGCCGGTCTTCAAACGGGTTTAAGGCACCTGTCGCTAAAATTGAAAAAGTGCTGTCTGAAGCGACCAAGAAGGACGTCCAACTTATTAAGAGTCGCTGGGGAGAAATGCTGGATATTTTAGGGCAGCGGCAAATGCGTTCACAAGCAGCTCTGTTAAATGATGCCGAGCCTGTGGCTGCTTCTCAGGAAGCTTTCGTGTTAAAGTTTAAATATGAAATTCATTGCCAGATGGCATTCGAAAATAAACGTTTTATCGATTCCATCTCTTCTGTGCTTCAAGAGTTGACAGGAAATATCTATCAGGTTGTGTGTGTACCGGAAGAAGCATGGCTTACCATCAGGCAGAATTTTATCAAGACACAAAAGAATGATAGTGATGAACAAGAAGTTGAGCAAACCGAAGATCCATTGATTGCTGAAGCATTAAAGCTTGTAGGGGAAGATTTGCTAGAAATCAAAGACTAATAAATAACTGGAGGATGATTACGATGCGTGGAATGGGAAATATGCAAAATATGATGAAGCAAATGCAAAAAATGCAAAAGAAGATGGCAGAAGCACAAGAAGAGCTCGCTGCAAAAGAATTTGAAGGCACAGCAGGGGGCGGAATGGTCACTGTTAAAATTTCTGGTCAAAAAGAGATTGTAGACGTTTTAATTAAAGAGGAAGCTGTCGATCCCGATGATGTAGAAATGCTCCAAGACTTGGTACTTGCAGCCACAAATGATGCGCTTAGAAAAGTGGAGGAAGAAACAAACAAGACAATGGGCCAATTTACAAAAGGGATGAACCTTCCTTTCTAGGAGGTTTTATAAACTATGTACTATCCTGAACCGATAACTAAGCTGATTGATAGCTTTATGAAACTGCCAGGCATCGGGCCGAAAACAGCGGCCCGTCTGGCGTTTTTTGTCCTAGATATGAAAGAAGAGGATGTTCTTGATTTTGGAAAGGCCCTCGTAAATGCCAAGAGGGATTTAACCTACTGTTCTGTTTGCGGGCATATTACCGACAAAGATCCTTGTGCCATCTGCGAAGATGAACGGCGTGATCGCAGTGTCGTTTGCGTAGTGCAGGATCCCAAAGACGTTATTGCCATGGAGAAAATGAAAGAATATAACGGTCTTTATCATGTATTACATGGAGCTATCTCTCCAATGGAAGGAATCGGTCCTGAAGATATCAACGTCCCGGATCTGTTAAAAAGATTACAGGATGAAACGATTAAAGAAGTTATCTTGGCGACGAATCCCAATATTGAAGGAGAAGCAACAGCTATGTATATTTCCCGCCTGTTAAAGCCATCCGGCATTCGTGTCACTCGTATTGCTCATGGTTTGCCAGTCGGCGGTGATTTGGAGTATGCCGATGAGGTAACCTTGTCAAAAGCACTTGAAGGCAGAAGGGAAGTATAGAAAAGATGTTTTTCCGAAAAAAAGCCAAGCTGCACGCTGCTTATAATGCCGAATTGATTCAACTTCTGGAAAGATCGAAACAAGAATGGTTTAAACATCGTGAATTGTTACGCTTGAGCTTTGAACCGAATGAAGAGCTCGCTGCCCAAACAAAAATGTA
>NZ_JBBOOI010000001.1:432500-482500 GCF_038003025.1 Pseudobacillus sp. FSL P4-0506 | reverse complement strand
CGAGCAGGGACGAAAGTCGGGCTTAGTGATCCGGTGGTTCCGCATGGAAGGGCCATCGCTCAACGGATAAAAGCTACCCCGGGGATAACAGGCTTATCTCCCCCAAGAGTCCACATCGACGGGGAGGTTTGGCACCTCGATGTCGGCTCATCGCATCCTGGGGCTGTAGTCGGTCCCAAGGGTTGGGCTGTTCGCCCATTAAAGCGGTACGCGAGCTGGGTTCAGAACGTCGTGAGACAGTTCGGTCCCTATCCGTCGCGGGCGCAGGAAATTTGAGAGGAGCTGTCCTTAGTACGAGAGGACCGGGATGGACGCACCGCTGGTGTACCAGTTGTCTTGCCAAAGGCATCGCTGGGTAGCTATGTGCGGACGGGATAAGTGCTGAAAGCATCTAAGCATGAAGCCCCCCTCAAGATGAGATTTCCCATAGCGCAAGCTAGTAAGATCCCTGAAAGATGATCAGGTAGATAGGTTCGAGGTGGAAGCGTGGCGACACGTGGAGCTGACGAATACTAATCGATCGAGGACTTATCCTAAATGATACGCCTAACGGCGTCACACATGAAATGGCACGGAGTTGCCGGTTACTTGAACATATTATCCAGTTTTGAAAGAACAAACTCTTTCAACTTTATACAGTCTGGTGGCGATAGCGAAGAGGTCACACCCGTTCCCATCCCGAACACGGAAGTTAAGCTCTTCAGCGCCGATGGTAGTTGGGGGATTCCCCCTGTGAGAGTAGGACGCTGCCAGGCAATCCAAAAGAACAGCAGACGCTGTTCTTTTTTTTGTTAAAAACATTCCTGATAATCGCTAGATTCGTATATTTTTAACCTATCAAGGCCATACTAGCTTTCAGGAGGTGGAGAAAATGGGGAATTTATTCAAAGGTAGTAAAACGTGCATCGTTTGTGAAAAAGAAAAAAATGAAGGGATGCATGTGTACACAGCATTTATTTGTTGGGAGTGTGAAAGAGAAATTGTCCAGACAGAGCCTGAATCTGAAAAGTATGCGGAATTTGTAAAAAAGTTGAACAAAATAAGAAAGCCCTCTGTTTTTTCGTGATCCCGTCGCTTTAGTGTGTTAGGCTAAGAGAAAAGTATAGAAAAGGCAGGATATTCATTGAAACAAACACGTACCCCACTCGTTGATGCATTACAACAGCATATTAAACGGCAGCCTTTGTCTTTTCACGTACCGGGCCATAAGAACGGCTCGTTGTGGAAGGAAGGGCTGCCTGCTGGTTTTCAAATTTTTTTAGCTTATGATGTGACCGAAATATCCGGGATGGATGATCTCCATTCACCCGAAGGCTGCATTTTAGAAGCCGAGCAGCTGTTAACGGATTTATACAATACAAGAAAGAGTTATTTTTTAATCAATGGGAGCACAGTTGGAAACTTGGCTATGGTTATGTCTACTTGTAAGGAAGGAGATACCGTTTTTGTCCAACGCAATTCTCACAAGTCTATTTTTCATGCATTGAAGCTGGCAAGATTAAATCCCGTCTTTCTAGATCCAGAGTATGATAGCTACGTACAGTCGGCAGGGCAAGTGAGTCTACATACATTGACCGAAGCATATAACCGTTTTCCTGCTGCAAAAGCGGTCATTTTAACGTATCCTACTTACTATGGCATGGCTAAGGAAATGGAAGAATTGATTCAACTGGCAAAGCATCATGGATCATTTGTTCTTGTCGATGAAGCCCATGGCCCTCATTTTATTCTGCAAGAACCCTTTCCGAAAACTTCTTTAAAGTCAGGGGCTGATATCGTTGTTCATTCAGCTCATAAAATGCTGCCTGCCATGACAATGGGTTCTTACCTTCATGTACAATCCGAAAACGTACTGCTGGAGAAGCTAGAATTTTACTTGCAGGCTCTTCAATCCAGCAGTCCTTCTTATCCAATCATGGCCTCATTAGATATGGCTCGCGCGTATTTAGCTAGCGTAACAGCAGAGGATCAGGCCTTTATCGTTCATATGAGAGAAAAGCTAGCTTTGCAGTTATATGAGAAAGGAATAGAAACGGTTTTTCCGGATGACCCTTTGAAAGTGCTGCTTAGAAAGCCAGGATACACTGGATATGAACTGCAGAAGAGACTGGAAGATGTGAATATTTACACAGAACTGGCTGATCCTGTACAGGTTTTATGTACGCTCCCTTTAGTTAAACAAGGAGATCATACTTTTTTAAACCATGCCGAAAAAAGGCTGTCAGAGATTATAATAGAAGAGAGACAATCGCATGCTTCTAACAGCATCCCTATTCTCCAACAGGAGAAAATATCTCCACTAGTCTTGCCCTACACAGCACAGGAGAAATGCCAAATAGAATGGATAGCTATCCAGGAATCGGCAGATAGAATAGCAGCTGAAACGGTTATTCCTTATCCTCCGGGGATTCCTTTGATTATAAGTGGGGAAAAGATATCCAAGGAACAAGCTGTGGCGATAGAGAAGTTACACGCCCAAGGGGTACATATACAAGGGGGACAGCGGTTGCGAGAAAATCAATTGGCTGTTTTTACAAAGGAAACGGCTACTAACTAACCAGGTGGAGGACTGTATGAGAAAAGGACTATTTATTACCATTGAAGGCCCAGAGGGAGCTGGCAAGACAAGCATTATCCAAATGCTTGCGCAAAGGCTTGAGGAAGAGGGGCAAGTCGTTATGGCCACACGTGAACCAGGCGGCATTTCTATAGCTGAGCAAATACGGAAGGTCATTTTAAATAAAGAAAACATCTCAATGGATGGGCGGACAGAAGCACTATTATATGCTGCAGCAAGAAGACAGCATCTCGTGGAAAAGGTGAGTCCTGCTCTTGAGGAAGGTCATATCGTGCTTTGTGACCGTTTCATCGATAGTTCTCTTGCTTATCAAGGATATGCGAGAGGATTAGGCGTGGAAGAGGTCTATGAAATCAACCGGTTCGCGATTGGAGAACTAATGCCTCATCTCACTTTATTATTTGATGTTCGTCCGGAAATTGGTCTGGATCGGATTAAAGCGCATAAAGAGCGGGAAGTGAACCGTTTAGATTTAGAAGCTTTATCTTTCCATAAAAAAGTAAGAGAAGGATATTTGCAGTTGGCGGACAAATTTCCAGACCGAATTGCCGTTATAAATGCAGAAGCTTCTATGGAATCTGTGTATCAGGAGAGTCTAAAGTTAATTTTGGCTAAGATTAAGGAGCGATCTCTTTGCCAGTAATGATGAAAGAATTCCTGAGAAAGGGGTTCTTTTTTCACAATATTGTTTGTACAATTCAAAAAAACAATCTTTTTCTTGGTATAATAGAAAAAAGAGGATAGAGGAGGAAGAGGAATGAAATTAATTTTGGCAGTGGTACAGGATCAGGATAGCCATCGTTTATCACAAGCTTTAATAGAGAATAATTTCCGTGCAACAAAACTTGCTACAACAGGCGGCTTTTTAAAAGCAGGAAATACTACATTTATCATCGGAACAGATGATATTCGGCTTGATCGGGCACTCGCTATTATTAAGGATAACTGCCAGTCACGTGATCAGATGGTAGCACCTGTTTCACCAATGGGAGGCAACGCTGATTCTTATGTTCCTTATCCTGTAGAAGTTCCGGTGGGTGGAGCCACAGTATTTGTCTTGCCAGTAGAGCAATTTCATCAATTTTAATAGGGGAATAGATGATGAAAATCAACAAAGATATAAACTTTAATATAGATAAGCTACGGACAGATCAGAAGCTAGAGCAGACAGGACAGTCGAAATTTGCAGGACTTGTGCAGCATCAGAGCCAGCAAATGAAAACAGAGCAGCTGACAAAATTGTTGGCTGATATTGAGGGAGCGGGAGAGAGATTGGCCCGCTCGCGAACCTTCCAGGATATGGCTAAATACAAGACGCTCGTACGACGGTTTATTAAAGAAGCAGTAGATTTTGGCATGAATTTGAAGAATTCGCATACGTGGAATCAATTCGGCGAAGGGCGCAAGTTAAAAACTGTTGAAACCATCGACGAGAAATTAATTCAATTAACAGAGGATGTAATGAAGCAGGAAAAGTCATCCGTTGATTTATTAGGCCAAATTGGCGAGATCAAGGGATTAATTATAAACTTATACACATAGGCGGGGATGAAAGTGTCCGATATATGGAAAGATTTAAATGAAATGCAGCCTATTGTGCTCAAAATGATTACAAACAGCCTGGCAAAAGACCGGGTGGCTCATGCTTACCTGTTTGAGGGGGATCCGGGGACAGGTAAGAAAAAGACCGCCTTTTATTTTGCCAAAAGTTTGCTTTGTAAAGAAGGGACCATGCCTTGCAATGAGTGCAGCAATTGCCGGCGGATTGACAGCGGCAACCATCCTGATGTTCATATGGTAGAGCCTGACGGCTTATCGATCAAAAAACAACAGATTGTATTCCTTCAACAAGAATTTAGCAAAACAGCTGTAGAAGCGAACAGGAAAATATACATTATCAACCACGCAGACAAGATGACTGCGAGCGCTGCTAATAGTTTGCTAAAGTTTTTAGAGGAACCAGCAGCAGACACAGTCGCCTTGCTTTTGACTGAACAGGCGCAGCGAATGCTTCCAACGATTATTTCTCGTTGTCAGCTCCTCTCTTTTAAACCGCTGCCCCCAGCTCTCCTAAAAAATAAACTCGTTGAAAAAGAAGTTTCCCTGCCAATGGCTGCACTGGTTTCAAGGCTGACAAACAACTTTGATGAGGCGTTTCGTCTGGGTACCGAGGAGTGGTTTGCACAGTCACGCAAGATAGTGTTAAAATTATACGAAGTCCTACTCAAAAATCCATTGGAAGCAATGGTAAAATTGCAGGAGGACTTTAATGGGCATTTTAAAGATAAACAACAAGTAAGTCTGGCACTCGATCTTTTACTGCTGCTTTTCAAAGATTTGTTGTCCATCCAAACAGGAGAAGAACAAGGTCTTGCTTATCCTGACCAGCTTGCCTTGCTTAAGAACACAGCTCTTCATTCTTCCATTGTAAATACAACAGAGCAGATAACTGCTATTTTAGAAGCAAAGCGGAAACTTGATGCTAATATGAATCCACAGCTGCTAATGGAGCAGCTTGTGCTAAAATTGCAGGGGGGAGCATCCTTTGTATGACGTAGTAGGAGTACGTTTTAAAAAAGCGGGTAAAATATATTATTTTGATCCAATGGATCTGGGCGTTGAAAAAAACGACCATGTAATTGTAGAAACAGCGAGAGGCGTAGAACACGGTGAAGTAGTAGTAGGGCCGAAAAAGGTAGAGGATGATGATATCGTCCTTCCTTTGAAGAAAGTCATCCGTAAAGCTGATCAGAAAGACCGCTTAATTGTTGAAGAAAACAAAACAGCTGCAGAAGAAGCTTTCGAGATCTGCTGTGAGAAAATTTCTGAACATAAGTTGGATATGAAGCTTGTTGAT
Source organism: Pseudobacillus sp. FSL P4-0506 (assembly GCF_038003025.1). NCBI lineage: Bacteria > Bacillati > Bacillota > Bacilli > Caryophanales > Bacillaceae > Pseudobacillus > Pseudobacillus sp. FSL P4-0506. The sequence continues at coordinate 477,065 of NZ_JBBOOI010000001.1, read as the reverse complement.
GTTGAATATACGTTTGATCGCAATAAGGTTATTTTTTATTTTACGGCAGACGGAAGAGTCGATTTCCGGGAGCTTGTAAAAGATCTCGCTGCCATTTTCCGAACAAGAATTGAACTTCGGCAAATCGGTGTTCGTGACGAAGCCAAAATGCTTGGCGGGATTGGTCCATGTGGCAGAATGCTTTGCTGCTCGACTTTTCTGGGAGATTTCGAGCCAGTTTCAATAAAAATGGCGAAGGATCAGAACCTCTCATTAAACCCGACTAAAATTTCAGGTTTGTGTGGTCGTTTAATGTGCTGCTTAAAATATGAGAACGATGAATATGAAGCAGCAAAAGAGATTCTTCCTGATATAGGTACAAAAGTAAACACCCCTCATGGTGCCGGAAAAGTTGTCGGTTTGAATATTTTAGAACGGGTGCTTCAAGTAGAAGTATTCAATCACGAGCGGATCCTTGAATTCACCATTGATGAAATTGGGGCGGAAGGTGCCGTGTCAGTACAAGCCACAGAGTAATGGGGTGGAACGGGTGAAAAAAAAAGAATTTCTTGATTCGGTCAGTGATATGGAAATGCAAATCAGCCAGTTGTATAAACAGCTTGGAGATTTGAAAAAAGGTTTAACAAAAATGATGGAAGAAAATCATTCATTACGGTTAGAGAATGATCATTTACGACGCCGGCTTGAAGAGATTGAGCTTTCGCATAATCAAGTTGGACAAGAGATGGACAAAGAGGCCAGCAGTAAAAACTTTTCAAAGCTGATGGATATAGGTGAAGGCTATGATAACCTTGCCAGACTTTATCAAGAAGGTTTTCATATTTGCAATATTCATTTTGGAAGTCCGCGTAAAGACGAAGATTGCTTGTTTTGTTTATCATTTTTAAATAAAAAGTAATAGAGCATGCTAATGAGGCTGTCCATGAAGGCTAATGCCGGAGCTGTCAATCATTTAAGGAGAGATGACATTCTTCCTAAGTGAAGTGACAGTCGGGCCTGCCTGGACAGTCTTTCTTTTTTGTAAAAACAGGAGGAAAGAAAGAATGGTACTATTAAAGGATGATGAAAGGCTCGATTATTTATTGGCGGAGGAGCTGCGAATTATTCAAAGTCCGTCTGTTTTTGCTTTTTCCCTTGATGCAGTCCTTCTCGCGAGGTTTGCCTATCTTCCAACTAAGAAGGGTTCCATTGTTGATTTATGTTCTGGAAATGGAGTCGTGCCACTATTAATGAGTGCGAAAACAAGCGTTCCAATCATCGGTGTAGAAATTCAAGAGCGGCTATATGATATGGCTGTCCGCAGCATTGCATACAATGGTCTCGAAGACAGAATCTCCATGGTACATGGAGATTTGAAAGAGGCACCAGCACAATTAGGATATGAAAAGCACAGCGTCGTGACCTGTAACCCTCCCTATTTTGTCACACCCTCTCATAAAGAATTAAATATGAATGAACATTTGGCCATTGCCCGTCATGAAATTCACTGTACACTAGAGGATTGTATCCGCTCAAGCAGTGAGCTCTTGAAACAAGGTGGAAAAGCAGCGTTCGTTCATCGCCCGGGAAGGTTATTGGATTTAGTGACGTTGATGAGGAAATATCGTCTAGAGCCTAAGCGACTTCGTTTTGTTTATCCGAAAATGGGAAAAGAGGCCAATACGGTTCTCATCGAGGGTACGAAAGATGGGGCGCCTGATTTGAAAATATTGTCGCCATTATTCGTATATGATGAGCAGGGTGAATATACAGCAGAAGTAAGAGAGATGTTATATGGAGAAAAACACTGATCATTTTTTCTACGTGTTGGAGTGCAAGGATCATTCGTTCTATGGAGGGTACACGACAGACTTAGAGAAAAGACTGAAGGCCCATAACTCTGGTAAAGGGGCAAAATATACACGAGGCAGAGGGCCGGTGCGACTGATTCATTGGGAAAAATTTCATACAGTAACAGAAGCCATGCAGGCGGAATATGCCTTTAAACAGCTGACACGAAAGCAAAAAATTAATTATTTGCAAAGGGAGGGCAGCCGCTATGATAGTTAAGCAAAAAAGTTTTATTGATGAGCAAGGAGCTCTTTACCTCGTTCCTACACCAATCGGTAATTTAGAGGATATGACTTTCCGGGCCATTCGAATCATGAAAGAAGCTGATGTCATTGCTGCCGAAGATACACGCAATACAAAAAAACTCTGTAATTACTTTGAGATCGCTACTCCGATAACAAGCTATCATGAACATAACAAAGAAACGAGTGGAAAGCAGCTTCTCGAACGCATCAGACAGGGGGAAAAAGTAGCCTTGGTCAGCGATGCGGGAATGCCATCTATTTCAGATCCGGGTTATGAGCTAACTTCCGCTGTTATAGCCGAGGGATTAACGGTAGTTCCTCTGCCTGGAGCAAATGCCGCACTAACAGCTCTCATTGCTTCAGGACTTGCTCCCCAGCCATTTTATTTCTATGGCTTTTTAAGCCGATACAAAAAAGAAAAGAAAGCACAGTTAGTCGAGTTGAATAAAATACGCAGCACATTTATTCTGTATGAATCCCCACACCGGTTAAAGGACACACTCGCTTTCATGGCTGAAATATTGGGAGAGGACCGAAAAATTGTATTGTGCCGGGAATTGACAAAGAAGTTTGAAGAGTTTTTGCGAGGTACGATAGCAGAGGCAATTGTCTGGTCAAAAGAAGAGGATATCCTTGGGGAATTTTGTTTAATCGTCGAAGGAAATGAAAAAGCAGAAGAAGAGGAAACTGAAGAATGGTGGTCTTCTTACTCTGTCGTTGACCATGTTCATTATTATATCAACGAAAAAAATTTCTCTACAAAAGAAGCTATTAAGCAGACGGCTGTTGATCGAAATATGGGAAAACGGGATGTGTATCAGGCTTATCACATAGAATAAAGGGAGTTTTTACAAATTTGGTTGCTATGAGGTATTGATTTCCATTTTCCAGAAAAGAGCCAAAATAAAAACGAGCCCGTTGGCTCGTTTTTATTTTGTAGAAGCAAATGACTCGGAAATTTCTTTCATCAATTGTTCTGCACCTTCGCGGCTAAGAATTAATTTTCCGCCTGCAAGCTTGATATTGTCATCAGAAACTTCTCCTGTAATGTGACAAGTCATGCTAGGTTTGTATTTTTTAAGAATGATTTTATCATCATCTACGTAAATTTCTAGAGCATCTTTCTCCGCAATACCTAATGTGCGGCGAAGTTCGATTGGAATAACCACCCGTCCTAATTCGTCAACTTTACGAACAATACCTGTTGATTTCATTTTTTTTGCTCCTTCCAAACTTGTTTATTTAAAAAATATAAAGTTTAATCGTCAATTTTCGACATATTTTTCACTTATGATCTTATCATACCAGCTATTCCCAACATCGTCAACAAGAAAATGTAATTTTACCAGGGAATGTAAAGCGCTTAAAATACTGATATATTAAGGTTTTTCAAAGATTAGTAACAAATTGGAAAAAGAGAAATAAAAAAAATGTCGAATGACCTAGTATTGATGTCGAATCCATTAAAAATCAAAGAGATAAGAGAGTTTAATATTTACAATTGCTACGGAATAAGAGAAAATAAAAGAAGTGGCTCTTTAACGGCGTCCTATGTATATTTTTTTTGTATAATAGTCATAATGTCAATAAAATTTAGTATGAATTGTCCGCTAGGGGCATGAATGTAAAAGAAAGCTCTCAACCGCCGGGTGAGGGCTTTTCTACATAAGAATCAGCGTTTCAAGGAGGGGTACAAGATGAATGATCAAAAAAACACATTTTATCTAACGACACCGATTTATTATCCGAGTGGAAATCTCCATATTGGACATGCTTATACAACGGTAGCAGGTGACGCTATGGCGCGTTATAAGAGACTGCGCGGATTTGATGTCATGTACTTAACAGGTACCGATGAACACGGACAAAAAATTCAACGGAAAGCAGAAGAAACAGGAGTAACTCCACAGCAGTATGTCGACAATATTGTCTCTGGCATTCAAGAGTTATGGGACAAGTTAGATATTTCTTATGATGATTTTATCCGTACAACGCAAACTCGTCATAAGGACATTGTTGAAAAAATCTTTAAACAGTTATTAGATCAAGGGGATATTTATCTAGACGAATATGAGGGCTGGTACTGTACACCTTGTGAATCTTTCTTTACAGAGCGCCAGTTGGAAAATGGCAACTGCCCGGACTGCGGTCGCCCTGTTGAGAAAGTAAAAGAACAGTCTTATTTCTTTAAGATGAGCAAATATGCTGACCGACTGCTTGAATATTATGAAGAGAACCCGGACTTTATCCAACCGGAATCCCGCAAAAATGAGATGATTAACAATTTTATTAAACCGGGACTAGAGGACTTGGCTGTCTCACGTACAACGTTTGATTGGGGCATTAAAGTACCGGGTGATCCTAAGCATGTTATTTACGTGTGGATCGATGCGCTCTCTAACTATATTACAGCCCTTGGCTATGGCACCGATCATGATGAGAGATATCAAAAATATTGGCCGGCTAATGTCCATCTTGTCGGCAAGGAGATTGTCCGTTTCCATACGATTTACTGGCCAATTATGCTGATGGCGCTTGACTTGCCGCTTCCTAAAAAAGTATTTGCTCATGGATGGCTGCTCATGAAAGACGGGAAGATGTCGAAGTCAAAAGGTAATGTAGTAGATCCCGTTACGTTGATTGACCGTTATGGATTGGATGCCCTTCGTTATTATTTACTTCGTGAAGTACCATTTGGTTCAGACGGCGTCTTTACACCGGAAGGCTTTGTTGAACGGATTAATTACGATCTAGCCAACGATTTAGGCAACTTGCTAAACCGGACTGTTGCAATGATCAATAAATACTTTGACGGTGTCATTCCAACATATAAAGGATCGAATGGGGAATTTGACAAGCAGCTTCAACAGTTGAACATGGAAACAGTCAAGCAGTATGAAGAAGCGATGGAAAAAATGGAGTTTTCCGTTGCGTTGTCAGCTCTCTGGCAGCTCGTTAGCCGTACGAATAAGTACATTGATGAAACACAGCCATGGGTGCTTGCTAAAGAGGAAGAGAAAGATAAGCTTGGCGATGTCATGGCACACTTAGCAGAATCGCTCCGCCGAATGGCTGTTCTTTTGAAGCCATTTTTAACACAGACGCCAAAGAAGATTTTTGAGCAGCTGAATATTCAGGATGAAAAACTGCAATCATGGGATAGTCTGTCTCAATTTGGACTAATACCGGAAGGAACGACAGTAGTAAAAAAAGGAGAACCAATCTTCCCTCGTCTGGATATTGAGGAAGAAATCACTTATATTAAAGAAAAAATGCAAGGGACTCCTGAGAAAAAAGAAGAGCCGAAAGTAGAGTTAACAGAGGAAATAAAAATTGATGATTTCATGAATGTCGATCTGCGTTCAGCAACAGTTATTGCAGCGGAACCAGTTAAAAAAGCTGACAAATTGTTAAAGCTGCAGTTGGATCTCGGTTTTGAAAAGCGTCAGGTCGTTTCAGGTATCGCTGAATTTTACAAGCCAGAAGAGTTGGTCGGCCGCAAAGTAATCGTTGTCGCTAACTTAAAGCCTGTTAAATTGCGTGGAGAACTGTCACAAGGCATGATTCTTGCTGGTAAGGCTGATGGCGTATTATCATTAGTAAGTGTAGATGAAAGCTTGCCAAACGGTTCACGGATTAAATAAATGAGTCGATCGAAAAACATAGAATGTTTCACGTGGAACGATTATTCGACGGGAACGTCTATGTTTTTCTTTTAGAAAGGATGAAAAGAGTGCTATTCGATACGCATGTTCATTTAAATGCTGAACAGTATAATGAAGATATAGAAGAAGTAATTGAGCGGGCTAGAGCAGCTGGAGTAGAAACCATGGTCGTTGTTGGTTTTGACCGTCCAACGATTCAAAAAGCCCTTGAACTTATTGAAAAATATGAATTTCTGTATGCCAGTGTCGGATGGCATCCAGTAGACGCCATCGACATGGAAGAAGAGGATCTTGCTTGGCTGGAAGAGCTGGCGGCACATCCGAAAGTCGTAGCCTTAGGAGAAATGGGGCTTGACTATCATTGGGACAAGTCGCCTAAGGATGTTCAGAAAGAAGTATTTCGTAAGCAAATCCAGCTCGCTAAAAAAGTAAAGCTTCCTATCATTATTCACAATCGGGAAGCCACACAAGACATCGTTGAGATTTTGAAGGAAGAAGGAGCCGAGGAAGTCGGTGGGATTATGCACTGTTTTAGCGGCAGTGTAGAAACCGCGCGTGAATGTGTAGCGATGAACTTTTATATTTCCCTTGGCGGCCCTGTTACATTTAAGAATGCTAAAAAGCCAAAAGAAGTAGCGGTTGATATTCCGCTTGATAATTTGCTCATCGAAACGGACTGTCCATATCTCGCTCCTCATCCTTATCGTGGCAAACGGAACGAACCGGCTTATGTAAAATTGGTTGCAGAGCAAATTGCTGAGCTAAAAGGGATGGATTACGAGGAAGTCGCACGCATAACAACTGAAAATGCCCATAAGCTTTTCTCTATTGAGCGGTGATCGATCATATGAAAATAAAAGAAATCATCGTAGTAGAAGGAAAAGATGACACAACAGCGATTAAGAGAGCGGTAAATGCGGATACGATTGAAACAAACGGCTCAGCCGTTTCAGAAGCTGTTATTGAGAGAATTAAATTAGCACAAGAAACAAGAGGCGTGATCGTCTTCACAGATCCCGATTATCCAGGAGAACGGATTAGACATATTGTTGCTGAACGTGTGCCGGATTGTAAGCATGCTTTTTTGCCGAAGCATGAAGCGATTGAGAAAAGAGGAAGAGGTGTCGGCGTGGAGCATGCTTCTATCGAGGCAATCCGCAAAGCATTAAAAGACGCCCAGACTGTTGAAAAAGAAGCAGTAGAGCAAATTTCCAAAGAGGATTTGGTCGATGCCGGATTAATTGGAGGAGCGCAAGCAAAGGAAAGAAGACAGAAGCTTGGTGAAAAGCTGCGAATTGGCTATACGAATGGAAAGCAGCTGTACAAACGGCTACTCATGTTCCAAATTACACGGGAACAATTTGCCCGTGCCTTAAAAGAAGTGTTGCAGGAGGAAAAGACATGAAAGATATTGCTACTCCTACGCGAACGAAAGAGATATTAGAAAAGTACGGTTTTTCTTTCAAAAAAAGCTTAGGACAGAATTTTTTAATTGACCCGAATATTTTACGCAGAATTACGGAAACAGCCGAGCTGACAAAGGAGACCGGAGCGATTGAAATCGGTCCGGGAATTGGTGCTTTAACGGAACATTTGGCCCGGAGTGCAGGAAAAGTGGTTGCATTTGAAATTGATCAGCGTCTTCTTCCCATTTTGTCGGATACGCTTTCTCCTTATGACAATGTAAAGGTCATTCACGAAGATGTTCTAAAAGCAGACGTTGCTCAAATAGCTGGACAGGAATTTGAAGGCTGTGAACAGTTAATGGTAGTGGCAAACTTGCCTTACTATGTGACAACGCCAATTATTATGAAGCTGCTTGAGGACAAGGTTCCTTTTAAGGGGATTGTTGTCATGCTTCAAAAAGAGGTAGCCGATCGTATCTCAGCCAAGCCTGGTACGAAAGACTACGGTTCTCTGTCAATTGCCATTCAATATTATATGGAAGCAGAAACAGCTTTTATTGTGCCTAAAACGGTCTTTATGCCGCAACCGAACGTTGATTCTGCTGTTATTAAATTGCTGAGACGAGAGCAGCCGGCTGTAGAAGTAATTAACGAAGAATTTTTCTTTACAGTGACACGTGCTTCTTTTGCCCAGCGACGAAAAACAATCTTAAATAATCTAACAAACCAGCTGCCTGCAGGGAAAGAAAAGAAAGACCAGATTATAGAGGCGCTTAGCCAAGCAGAAATCGAGCCTTCTAGAAGAGGAGAGTCTCTTTCCCTAGAGGAGTTTGCTCGGCTCGCCAATGCCCTTTGCCCAGTTTTTTGTTAACAGAGTATCCGCCTCAATTTGCAGGCGGATATTTTACTTTGAGAGTTTTTCTTTCATAAATATAGAAGTACATTCCCCAATTGGGCATTTCCTGCATAAGATAATCGGAAGAGTAAAAATTAACGGGGATGATCACATGGTGATTCGTATTAATTCTATTGTCAGCCGCCCGTCTTATGGGAACGACATTTTGTTTAGAGTAATGGAAATCAAAGATACGGAAGAAGGCAAAATAGCTATTTTGTCAGGAGAAGATTATCGGCTGATTGCAGACGCCCCGTTCTCCGATTTGTTAGAAGTAGACCCTGATGAACAAAAAAGAATGACACGCGCTACGAGAATGCGAGAAGAGCAGTCGCTGCACCTATTTAGACAAGAGCTAGAATTAATTAAAGAAAAGCAGGAGTACAGGGCAACAGATTGTTATCGGAATGAAAATGATGTTTTTCAAATACCAGGCAGAGTACTACACATGGATGGTGACCCCAATTATTTAAAAAAATGCTTGGCCGCTTATGAAAAAATCGGTCTTCCGGTTTATGGCATACACTGTCTGGAAGAAGAAATGCCCAAAAAAATCTCAGCATTAATCGACGAATATCGCCCCGATATCTTAGTCATAACGGGGCATGATTCATATTCAAAAACGAAAGGAAGCAAATCAGATATAAAGGCCTACCGACATTCAAAATATTTTGTACAAACGGTTCGATTGGCGAGAAAGAAAGTCCCTCACTTAGATCAATTGGTTATTTTTGCTGGAGCGTGCCAGTCACATTTTGAATCTTTAATACGGGCAGGAGCCAACTTTGCTAGTTCTCCCTTCCGTGTAAATATTCATGCACTGGATCCGGTCTACATCTCCTCTAAAATTGGCTTTACACCTTTCAATGAGCTTGTCGATGTCAGAGAAGTGTTGAGAAATACACTGACAGGTAATAAAGGGTTGGGGGGAGTTGAAACAAAAGGAGTGCTCCGCATTGGCATGCCGTTTAACCAGTCTGAGGAAGAATAAAGAAGGCGAAAAACAATTTTGTCATGGTTATTGGATTATTGGGAACGCTAAAAATATGATGAAAAAAGCAGGTTTTTGTAAAATAAAAAACGTTGACAAAAGGGGGCGCGGGTTGATAAAATATTTTATTTATTTGACTTGCTATTTAAATCATGTTATTATAAAAATAGTGAGGTGGAAGCGGATGCCAAAAACATTAGCCGACATTAAAAAATCCCTTGATTCAAATTTAGGAAAAAGACTCTTGTTGAAAGCGAACGGGGGACGCCGTAAAACTATTGAGCGATCTGGGGTTCTAGCTGAAACATATCAAGCAGTCTTTGTTGTAGAATTGGATCAAGATGAAAACGCATTTGAAAGAGTATCGTACAGCTATGCAGATGTGTTAACAGAAACAGTAGAATTAACGTTTGAAGACGCAGCAGGAAGCGCCGTTTAATTTTGCAGTAAACAATATTGTTTACTGCTTTTTTATTGGTTTAAAGTTAGTCACCTGGGAGACACTTAACTTTTCCCCGACCAAAAGAAAAGCAAACTTTTTAATAAATAGTATTTCATAGAGGCCAAACGAGCGCTCTCTGCTTTTGATGCTGTCCAGCTCCAAGCGCTAACACGTACGGCAGTTTCGGCCTGTCTGCAGAGCCAAAGAACGGGCTCTTTCAGTCAGCCCTCCAACTGCCTATCGTGCTAAACGAGCGCTCTCTGCTTTTGAAGGCTTCCCTTCATTTTCCGCTAATCGTTTTAAATAGGCTGGTTAAGCTATAAATGGCGGCAAAAGGAGGGCAACTAATGGGCAGAAGAAGAGGAATTATGTCTGACCAATTGAAAGAAGAGCTTGCGAAGGAGTTAGGGTTTTATGACACTGTTCAACGGGAAGGCTGGGGCGGAATTACAGCCCGTGACGCGGGTAACATGGTCAAACGAGCAATTGAACTGGCAGAAAACCAGCTCGTCAACAAGCGCTGACACTTTTAGCTAACTTCTAATTAAAAAGCCGCTAAGGGATCGGGGAAACCCCGATCCTTTTTTACATAGAAAATTGCTCCATCACACATCATATTTACAACTCCTAATCGACTTTATGATAAAATAAGCTAAACTGTAATGTGCACAAAGTAGGTGGCCTATTGTGAAAATAATGATGAAAGCACCGGCGAAGATTAATTTAACGCTCGATGTGCTACATAAACGTGCGGATGGATATCATGAGGTAGAGATGATCATGACAACAGTAGATCTGGCAGACCGAATTGAATTGGAACCACTCGCAAAAGATGAAATTAAAATTATATCCCATAACCGTTTTGTTCCGGATGATAAACGTAACTTAGCTTACCAGGCAGCGATGCTGCTTAAAGAAAGGTACGGCATTCGTTCAGGTGTAGCGATTGGCATTGAAAAGGTGATCCCGGTAGCTGCTGGTCTAGCAGGCGGCAGCAGTGACGCCGCTGCTACATTGAAGGGGCTAAACAAGCTATGGGATCTAGGGTTAAGTCTAGACGAACTAGCGACTCTCGGAGCGGAGATTGGTTCCGATGTTTCTTTTTGTGTATACGGCGGCACCGCTTTAGCCAAGGGACGGGGAGAAAAAATACAGCACCTTCCAGCTCCCCCGAATTGCTGGGTGGTTCTTGCTAAACCGACAATCGGTGTGTCCACAGCTGAAGTGTACAAAAATTTAAAGATTGACGGCTTGCGGCATCCTAATACACAGGCAATGATGTCTGCCATTGAAACGAAGGATTATCATAAAATGTGCGCTCATCTTGGCAATGTTCTGGAGTCTGTGACATTAAAGCTCTATCCGGAAGTGGCTCAAATTAAAGAACAGATGGAACGATTTGGAGCAGATGCTGTGCTGATGAGTGGAAGCGGACCAACCGTTTTTGGACTAATGCAGCATGATTCTAGAATGCACCGGGTTTGCAACGGCTTAAGAGGCTTTTGCGACCAGGTATACGCAGTCAGAATGCTAGGAGAAGGGATTCCTGTTGATTGAACCCGTATGTTAAGATATATTTAAAATTAAATATTCGGATTTACTCCTTAGGAGGGTCGAACAGAACATGAAGTTTCGTCGAAGTGAACGGTTAATTGACATGACACATTATTTACTGGAGCATCCACAGCAGCTTGTTTCACTTACTTTTTTTGCCGAACGGTACGGATCGGCAAAATCATCTATTAGTGAAGACTTGTCTATTGTGAAGGAAACGTTTGAACAGCGCGGCATTGGCTCTCTTCAAACCATTCCGGGAGCTGCTGGTGGGGTTAAATATTTCTCAAAAGTTAGTGAGATAGAAGCACGAAAATTTATCGCAAATCTTTGCGAACAAATTGAAAGCCCCGAGAGACTTCTTCCTGGCGGCTATTTATACATGATGGACCTGCTTGGTCATCCGCAAGTTATTCATCAAGTCGGCAAACTTCTTGCCTCTGCTTATGCAGGCATGGAGATTGATGCCATCATGACAGTAGCAACAAAAGGCATTCCCATCGCCCATGCCATTGCCTCACATTTGAATGTTCCGGTTGTTGTCGTTCGTCGGGACAGCAAAGTAACAGAGGGCCCGACTGTCAGCATTAATTATGTATCGGGTTCTACAAAGCGCATACAAACGATGGTGCTCGCAAAGCGCAGTTTGAAAGAAGGATCCAAGGTGTTGCTTGTAGATGATTTTATGAAGGCTGGCGGGACGATAAATGGAATGATCAGTCTGTTAGCAGAGTTTAATGCTTCTGTAGCAGGAATTGCTGTCCTCGTTGAAGCAGAACATGACGAGGAAAGACTCGTAGAGGATTACATATCACTTGTTAAGCTGCAAGATGTAAATGTTCGCACGTCTGCTATTTCTGTAGTAGAAGGAAATTATTTTTCCAAAAACATACAGTTTTCATAAGGAGAGGTTAAAATGAAAGTAGTAGCGACAAATCAAGCACCAGCGGCCATTGGCCCATATTCTCAGGGGATTATTGTAAATAACATGTTTTATAGTTCTGGTCAAATCCCATTAACACCTGCAGGGGAATTAGTAAATGGAGATGTAACCGAGCAAACTCATCAAGTATTTAAAAATCTTCAGGCTGTTTTAGCTGAAGCTGGAGCTTCCTTGGATACAGTCGTGAAGGCTACAGTCTTCATCGCTGACATGGAAGAATTCGGGGCAGTGAATGACGTGTACAGCCAATACTTTGGTGAACATAAACCAGCCCGTTCCTGCGTGGAAGTGGCAAGGCTGCCTAAAGATGTGAAAGTCGAAATTGAAGTAATTGCCCTCGTAAAATAATACGAGTAACCAAGAGTTGGAAACGCTTTTCTTCGCCAGCATGTTGATTGGTAGAAATGGTGGTTTTGACTGGCATATCCATCTCTAAAATCAGTTTTTTCCGTTTCGAAACACTCGTGAAATCATCACGGGTGTTTTTTTATACAAAATAAAGTAAAATTTTTTCAAAAAAAAGAAGGAATATTTGAAATATTATTGAATAGTTAGTTTAAGCTTTTTATATAGGGGAAAAAGGGGTGAACAGAGTGGAAGTAACTGATGTGAGACTAAGACGCGTAAATACGGATGGCCGCATGAGAGCGATTGCATCAATTACGTTGGACAATGAATTTGTTATTCATGATATCCGTGTAATTGACGGCAACAATGGTTTGTTTGTTGCTATGCCAAGCAAACGTACGCCAGATGGCGAGTTTCGTGATATTGCCCATCCAATCAACTCCAACACACGCGGTAAAATCCAAGATGCTGTTTTAGCTGAGTATCACCGTCTGGGAGAATTGGAAGAAGTGGAATTAGAAGAAGCAGGAGCTTCATAAATTTACATGCAACAAGAGCCTACTTCAAATGTATGGCTCTTTTTTCATTGAAAAAAACACCTCCATTTCCACTCATATTTCCCTTTTGGCATCTTCTTTCTTACATTCCTTTAAAAATCCGAATATTCATTGACAAAAATTTGTCGTTTTTTAAGCTGTCTTGAAATAAGAGCCCTTTTAAGATATAGTCAATAAGGATAAAAAGTTATAGGGGGACCCTCAATGACGAATATTTATGCTGTCATTCTTGCGGCAGGAAAAGGCACACGGATGAAGTCTAAGCTTTATAAAGTGCTTCACCCTGTCTGTGGTAAACCGATGGTAGAGCATGTGATTGATCAAATATCTGATTTACATACAAATAAAATTGTTACAATTGTTGGCCATGGAGCAGAAAAAGTAAAAGGCTATCTTGGTGAAAAGAGTGAATTTGCTTTGCAGGAAGAGCAGCTTGGTACTGCTCATGCAGTCATGCAGGCAGAAGCTATTCTTGGAGAAGAAGAGGGCTGCACACTCGTTGTTTGCGGTGATACACCACTTATTAAGTCTTCTACTATGGAGCAGCTTGTTCATTATCATACAGAACAGCAGGCGAAGGCAACAATTTTAACAGCTTATACAGAGCAGCCAGACGGCTATGGACGGATCATTCGAAACGAGCAAGGAATGGTCGAGAAGATCGTTGAGCATAAAGATGCAACAGACGAAGAACGGCAAGTAAAGGAAATCAATACAGGCACTTATTGCTTCGATAACCGCTATCTATTTGATACGTTGAAAAAAGTATCGAATGATAATGCTCAAGGTGAATACTATTTGCCAGATGTAATTGAAATTCTTAAGAAAGCTGGAGAAAAAGTAGCAGCTTATCAAACAGAGGATTTTAATGAAACATTAGGTGTAAATGATCGCGTGGCTTTAAGTCAGGCAGAGAAGATTATGCGTGAACGTATTAATGAGCAGCATATGCGCAATGGTGTCACGCTCATCAGTCCAGAAAACACATTTATCGGTCCGGATGTTGTCATCGGTTCGGATACAGTGCTTTACCCTGGAACCGTCTTATCGGGAAATACAGTGATCGGTGCTGACTGTGAAATTGGACCAAATAGTGAAATCACTAATTGCCAAGTCGGAGATCATACTGTTGTTCGCCATTCTGTAGCGGCCGATAGTGAAATTGGTTCTCGCGTGGCTATTGGGCCATTTGCACACATTCGCCCGGCTTCTCAAATCAGTGATGAAGCAAAGATCGGTAATTTTGTTGAAATTAAAAAAACTGTCTTTGGCAAAGGCAGCAAAGCTTCCCATTTAAGTTATATCGGGGACGCGGAAGTAGGAAGCGGAGTAAACATCGGCTGTGGTTCCATTACAGTTAACTATGATGGAAAAAATAAGTTTTTAACAAAGATTGAAGATGATGCATTCATCGGCTGCAATTCTAATCTTGTAGCCCCAGTTACAGTAGGCAAGGGAGCATATGTAGCAGCAGGCTCTACGATTACAAACGACGTACCTGGTGAAGCTTTATCTATTGCTCGTGCCCGTCAAGTAAACAAAGAAAATTATGTAGAAAAATTAAATCTTAAAAAATAAAGGCGGAGGTCCACCCATGCATAATCAGTATTTAGATCCGAAGTTGAAAATCTTTTCTCTTAATTCTAACCGCAAACTTGCTGAAGAAATTGCTGAAACGATCGGCGTAGAATTAGGGAAATGCTCCGTGAAGCGTTTTAGTGACGGAGAGATACAAATTAATATTGAAGAGAGTATTCGCGGCTGTGACGTATACGTTGTTCAATCAACAAGCGCACCGGTCAATGAAAATCTAATGGAATTACTCATTATGATTGATGCTCTAAAAAGAGCCTCTGCTAAAACGATTAATATTGTCATTCCTTACTATGGTTATGCACGTCAGGACCGCAAAGCCCGCGCTCGTGAGCCAATCACAGCTAAGTTGGTAGCAAACTTACTTGAAACGGCTGGAGCTACTCGCGTGATTACGCTTGATCTACATGCACCGCAAATTCAAGGATTCTTTGATATACCAATCGATCATCTAATGGGTGTACCAATCTTATCTGATTACTTTAAAGGAAAGAACTTCAGCGGAGATGATGTCGTTATTGTTTCTCCAGATCATGGCGGAGTAACACGCGCACGTAAAATGGCTGATCGCTTAAAAGCACCGATTGCTATTATCGATAAGCGTCGCCCAAGACCAAACGTAGCTGAAGTGATGAATATTGTTGGTAACATTGATGGAAAGATTGCCATCTTGATCGATGATATCATCGATACAGCTGGCACAATTACACTTGCAGCAAATGCTCTTATCGAAAATGGAGCAAAAGAAGTATACGCTTCTTGTACGCATCCTGTACTTTCAGGTCCAGCGATCGAGCGCATTCAAAACTCTAACATTAAAGAACTGGTTATTACTAACTCCATTGCCCTGCCTGAAGAGAAGAAGACTGATAAAATTGTAGAGCTATCGATTGCACCATTGATCAGCGAAGCCATTATTCGCGTTCACGAAGAGCAATCTGTCAGCACTCTATTTGATTAATAGAAAAGCGGAGGGCGCTTGTTCAGCGGCGTAGGGACTGGACGGTTCTGCATGAGATAAAGGAAACACGAAGAGCGTTAGCGATTCGATGTTGATTTATCGCAAGAAAGGGCAGGGAGTCAACTAGCCGCTAAGCGCCTCCAGCTGGACAATAGAAAAGCGGAAGGCGCTCGATTAGCGACGACAAGCATAGGTCAAGCCGTCTGGAAGGTTGTTCTTTAACCTTCTGGGCGGCTTAGCTTATGACCTTGGGTCCCAAGGAGGCGCAGTTGAGCAAAGAAAAACAGAAGGTGCTCAATTCGCGTGATAGAAGGTTGGAGGGATTTCTGTTAGAGTCACTCTTAGCTCGAGCGAGATTTTCCAAACCGCCAGCCCCTTAATAAAATAGCCTTTTCCCAAAAAGCTGTTTTTTCAGTTTTAGAGGGAAGGGCTTTTTTATTTAGGCAGGCAGACACTGGTTGCTATAAAGTGACTATGAGCAAGTCGGCGGGTCTTTCATTCAGAGATAAAAAGAAGTCATTCTGCCCTTTTATGTTTAAGTATGACGAAATCAGGGAATAGATGATTTAGGACAAAAATTTTAAACAGAGATCATAATACAGGAAGGTGAGTTTCTCTAATGAATTCAGTACTTGAAGCAAAAAAGCGTCAAGAATTTCAACGTTCTGCTAAAACTGAGCTTCGTGAGGAAGGAAATTTCCCTGCTGTCGTTTATGGAAAAGATATGGAAGCAGAATCCGTCTTCGTCAATGAAGGAGATTTCATTAAAGTCATTAAAGAAGTTGGCCGCAATGGTGTGATTTCTTTAGCAGTGGATGGAAAAGAACATAACGTTATTCTGCATGACTATCAACAAGATCCCATTAAAAATTACATTGTCCATGCGGACTTCCTTGCGGTAGATTTATCATCCGAGATCACTTCAAATGTCCGGGTAGATTTAGAGGGAGAAGCAGCTGGAGCGAAAGAAGGCGGAGTTGTCCAACAACCGCTATTTGAGCTTTCAGTGACAGCCAAAGTTAGTGAATTCCCTGAAAATCTTACAGTCGATGTTTCCCACTTAAACATCGGTGATAGTTTGTCTGTTGGAGAAATCCGTGGTAATCATCCGTTTATCATTAATCATGAAGATGATGAGGTCGTTGTATCTATTCTTGCTCCGCGTGTGGAGGAAGCCGCCGAGGATAGCAATCCTGAAGCAGCAGAAGAAGGCAGAGAGGCAGAAACAAATACAGCGCAAGAATAATATAATTAAAGAGGCCAGCCCAGTTTTTACTGGAGCCGGCCTCTTTTTTATGGGAGAAAGAAGTGATGGAATAGAATTAGGCGTATAATTTCTTATGCATGTGCGTTATACTTAAATTAATTTATTGAAGAAAAATTTGAGGTGCAAAACATGAAGCTAGTTGTTGGTCTCGGCAATCCGGGGGCAAAATATGCAGGTACGAGGCATAATATCGGTTTTGATGTGATTGAGGAGTTAGCTGAACGTTTCAATTCCCCCCTCACAGAGGCAAAGCACAAAGGGGTTTATACGATTGTGCGAAAGGGAACAGAGAAAGCGATTTTGCTTAAGCCGCTTACATACATGAACCTGTCCGGAGAAAGCATCGGGGAGGTTATGCGCTATTATGATGTGGCAACAGAGGATGTTGTTGTGATTTATGATGATCTAGACTTGCCAACCGGCCGTATCCGCCTTCGACAAAAAGGCAGTGCAGGCGGGCATAATGGAATAAAGTCAACTATTGCTCATCTTGGTACGCAAAACTTTAATCGCATCCGTATTGGGATTGACCGCCCAGTTCCTCCGATGAAGGTGGTTGATTACGTATTAGGCAAATTTACGGAGGATGAGCAGGAAAAAATGAAACAGGCTGTTTCAAAGAGTGCGGATGCAGTAGAAGCATGGTTGGAAAAGCCGTTTCTTGAAGTAATGAACGAATATAACATTCAAACGTGAATAAATGCTTTCTTCTTTGCCTATACTAACGTTAACTACATAGTAGAGGTTAGCAGCAAAGGAGGAGGCACATGGCCATTCATTACGTTTGCCGCCATTGCGGAACGACAGTTGGGAGTCTTAAACAGCCAGTTGTTTCAAGCCGGCAGCTTGGCATTCACGCACTGACGGAAGACGAGAGAATAGAGATGGTTCAATACGATTCTGAAGGTAACGTGACAATAACAACAATATGTGAAGATTGTGAGGAGTCTCTTCAAAGAAACCCTGATTTTCACCAATACGATTATTTTATACATTAAAGCAGCTTTGGACAGCGATCCAAAGCATTTTTCTGTTTTCCACCAGGGCAATACACAGACAGCCTTGGCTGAACGGACAGCAAAGCGTCCATTTAAGGGGAGGAAGAAAGTGTGAATAGTTTACAGAAAATTCTCTTACAAAATAATGATATTCAATCTATTTTTGATGGGGTAACAGGAGGGCTGAAGGAGCAACTGGCCGCAGGTCTTTCGGGATCATCAAGAGCCCTTTTTATTTCGGCTGCCTATGAAAAAACAAGCAAGCCGATCATTGTAGTAACATACAACTTACTGCAAGCTCAAAAGTTATATGATGATTTGCTGCAATTTGTAGACGATCAAGAAGTGTATTTATACGCGGCTAATGAGTTAATAGCAGCAGAAATTAGCGTGGCCAGCCCTGAATTGCGTGCCCAGCGGATTGAAGTGCTGAATCATATGGTCCATGAGGCAAAGGGGATTTATATCGTTCCTGTTGCCGGATTGCGAAAGCTGCTTCCGCCTAAAGAAGTATGGGCTGGCTTGCAAAAAACCATTAAAGTTGGAGAAGAAATCGATCTAGACAATATGATTCATCAGTTTGTGCAAATGGGCTATCAACGTACAGATATGGTGTATGCTCCGGGGGAATTCAGCTTACGTGGTGGCATTATCGATATTTATCCGTTAACAATCGAACATCCTGTGCGAATCGAACTATTTGATACAGAGGTAGATTCGATTCGTACCTTCTCCATGGAGAATCAGCGTTCTATTGAAAATAAGTCTGCTATTGAAATCAGTCCAGTAACAGAAACACCTTGTTCTTCTGAGCAGCTCGTCATCCTATCGCGGCGGCTGGAGGAAGCTTTACAAGACTCACTAAAGAAGGTAAAGAAGGCTGAAACGAAACAGTTGATGAAAGAAAATATCAGCTTCGAGATCGATCGACTAAAGCAAGGGATAGCAATAGACGGGTTATCCAAATATACAGCTTTACTGTATGAGAACCCAATGAATTTAACGGACTATTTACCGGAGAATGGCCTTGTCTTTTTTGATGAAATCAGTCGGATCAATGAAATGAATGATTCTTTGCAGCAGGAGGAAGCTGAATGGTATGTTGCCTTGCTCGAAGAGGGGAAAATTATTCATGATATTAAGCTCTCCTATCATTTTACAGAGACACTATCAGCTATCCGACAGCCCATCATTTACCTTGCGCTGTTTTTGCGTCAGGTCGCTCATACGAGACCCGAAAACATTGTGAATTTCTCTTCACGGCCAATGCAAGATTTTCACGGGCAGATGAACGTGCTTCATGCAGAGGTGGAACGGTGGAGAAAGCTTGGCATGACAGTTGTATTTCTCGGTGAAAGCGAAGAGCGAATAGCTAAAATTCAGCGAGTTCTAGCAGATTATGAGATTGAAGCCACTAGTTCACTAGAAAAAAATAATATTATCGAACGAGTGGTACAAGTCGCTCGAGGCTCTTTGACAGCAGGATTTGAATTTCCTGCCCTGCATCTAGCGGTTATTACAGAACAGGAGCTTTTCAATAAGAAGCCAAAAAGAAGCAAGCGACGACAGAAACTGTCTAATGCAGAGAGAATTAAGAGCTATTCTGAATTGAAGCCGGGCGATTACGTGGTGCATGTGAACCATGGGATTGGGAAATATTTAGGAATTGAAACGCTCCAAATTAAAGGAGTGCACAAAGACTACTTAAATATTAAATACCAGGGAACAGACCAACTTTATGTTCCGGTCGAACAAATCGAACTCGTGCAAAAATATGTAGGTTCAGAAGGCAAAGAACCTAAAGTATATAAATTAGGTGGCAGTGAGTGGAAGCGCGTAAAAAGTAAAGTTCAATCTTCTGTCCAGGATATTGCCGATGATCTGATCAAGCTTTATGCAGAAAGGGAAGCAGCTAAAGGGTATGCATTCTCACCTGATGGGGAAATGCAACGAGAATTTGAAGCCGCTTTCCCATATGAAGAAACGGAAGACCAGGTTCGTTCTATTAATGAAATCAAAATAGATATGGAAAAAGAACGGCCGATGGATCGTTTATTGTGTGGAGACGTCGGTTATGGAAAGACGGAAGTCGCGATTCGGGCAGCTTTCAAAGCGATTGCTGATGAAAAACAAGTAGCGTTTCTTGTGCCGACCACTATTCTTGCTCAGCAGCATTTTGAAACAATGAGCGAGCGCTTTCGGGACTTTCCTGTAGAGATTGGATTGTTAAGTCGCTTTCGTTCTAGAAAGCAACAGACAGAGACGATTAAAGGCCTTAAAAATGGCACGGTAGATATTGTTGTTGGAACCCATCGCCTTTTGTCGAAAGATATTCAGTACAACGATCTAGGGTTGCTAATCGTGGATGAAGAGCAGCGTTTCGGGGTAACACATAAAGAAAAAATTAAACAGCTGAAAACAAATATAGACGTTTTAACGCTAACGGCGACTCCGATCCCGCGAACTCTTCATATGTCGATGCTCGGTGTAAGAGATTTATCTGTTATTGAAACGCCACCGGAAAATCGTTTTCCAGTGCAAACATATGTGGCAGAACTCAATCCGGCTTTAATTCGGGAAGCTATTGAACGAGAACTGGCCCGTGAAGGACAAGTGTTTTATCTGTATAACCGTGTAGAAGATATTGAGCGGAAAGCGGACGAAATTGCCATGCTTGTGCCGGATGCGAAAGTTGCTTATGCCCATGGCCAAATGACGGAACGAGAGCTCGAAAATGTGATCTTAGGCTTTCTGGAAGGAGAATTTGATGTTCTTGTCACGACAACGATCATCGAAACGGGTGTCGATATTCCAAATGTAAATACACTCATTGTCCACGATGCCGACCGGATGGGCTTGTCCCAGCTTTATCAAATCCGTGGCCGTGTCGGACGTTCTAACCGAGTAGCCTACGCTTATTTTATGTATCGCAAGGATAAGGTATTGTCAGAACAAGCAGAAAAGCGCTTGCAGGCGATCAAGGAATTTACCGAGTTGGGCTCTGGCTTTAAAATTGCCATGCGAGACTTATCCATTCGCGGGGCAGGAAATCTGCTTGGTTCTCAGCAGCATGGGTTTATTGATTCTGTCGGTTTTGACTTGTATTCTCAAATGCTGAAGGAAGCAATCGAGCAAAAACAAGGAACGGACAAACAAGAAACAGGCCCTTCGTTTGAAGCAGAAATTTCTATTGATGCTTACATTCCGGATACGTATATTAAAGACAGCCGCCAGAAAATTGAGATGTATAAGCGTTTTAGAAGTATAGAATCATTAGAAGAAGTGGAAGAACTTAAAGAGGAAATGGTTGACCGGTTCGGTGATTATCCACATGAGGTAGCAGATCTGTTTAAGGTAGCAGAGATGAAGGTATATGCCATAGCTGCTCAATTGGAGTTAATCAAGCAGGAAAAAGAGTCGGTATATATATTGATGAATGAAGCTGGAACAAAACAAATCGATGGCTCAAAAGTGTTCAATATCTGTAATAAACATGGCCGTTCAGTGGGTCTGGGCATGGAGGACAACAAACTCAAACTCACCATTGATATTAAGAACATGGCCACTAATACATGGTTCGAAATTGCCTTTGATATTATAAAGAACTTGGAGACGGCGAAAAAATAAAGGGAAAAACACAACAAAATGTATAGAACTTCCCAGATGATAAATAATAACAATCACAGGGGCAATATCATCGAGCTTGCATCGTTGAACTATTGTCAATTAATCATCTGAGGAAAGTGAGGCAACATGAGATGAAAGCAACTGGTATCGTTCGTCGAATTGACGATTTAGGTCGGGTTGTCATTCCAAAGGAAATCCGCCGTACGTTAAGAATTAGAGAAGGAGATCCATTAGAGATTTTTGTCGATCGTGATGGAGAAGTCATTTTAAAAAAATATTCCCCGATTAGCGAGTTAGGAGACTTTGCTGACGAGTATGCAGAGGCATTGAATGACAGTTTAAACACGGCTGTCTTGATTTGTGACCGCGATGCCATTATTGCTTCTGCCGGAGTATCTAAGAAAGAGTACGTTAATAAAAGTATTGGGGAAGTCATTGAAAAAGCGATGGATGACCGGCAGAGTGTTTTACATCACCCACAATCAAAGATCTCATTCGTGGATGGCCGTGAAGAAAAGGTGCAATCCTATACGCTAGCCCCTATTGTGGCAGGTGGCGATCCAATCGGTGTAGTTGTCATTTTCTCTGATGAACGCTCCATAGGAGAAGTGGAGAGAAAATCAGCAGAAACCGCCGCCAGCTTTTTAGCTAAACAAATGGAAAGCTAATCAGACAAGGAAGCAGAGGCAAAACTGCTTCCTTTTTTGATGGATCAAACATTTGTTTGTATATAGATGAAGAGGGACTTTTTATTAAATTTCTTGCGCTTTTCTATGCAAATATATTAAGTTGGAAGCAGTATGTTTAGAAGGGCAGAGTGTTATATGTTGCCATTAAGGAAGAAAAATTCATTGATACAAGGAGCCGCCATTTTAACGATTGCCGCTATTTTCGTAAAAATCTTAAGTGCTGTATATAGAGTTCCCTTTCAAAATATAGTCGGGGATATCGGCTTTTATATTTATCAGCAAATATATCCTTTTTACGGAATTGCTAATGCATTAGCTACATATGGGTTTCCGGTCGTTATTTCAAAATTAATCGCGGAATCAGCAGGTGATGGGCAGCGCAGGCAGGAAGTGGTTCGACTTTCTTACTATGTAACAAGCTGCACGGGCATTTTGCTCTGGGCCGCTGTCTTTTTCGGAGCTGGATGGATAGCAGACAAAATGGAGGATCCTTCTTTGCGGCCACTCCTTCAGATTGTAGCTTTTTCTTTTTTACTGATTCCGTTTTTAACTGTATGGCGCGGTACATTCCAGGGTGAAGGAAATATGGTCCCGACAGCGGTTTCTCAGACAGTGGAGCAATCTGTCCGGGTTGGAGCTATTTTATTATTCTCTTATATTTTAATTGGAAAGGGAGCCTCTCTTTATACGGCCGGTGCAGGAGCATTTGCAGGATCAATAGCCGGCAGCCTTGCTGCACTGGCAGTTTTATTTTACTTTATAAAGAAGAGTGTTTCTATCTCTGAAAAAAAGGTGAAGAGGGGAAACACATTGGCTGGAAAAGAAATCCGAATGCTCTTTATCCAGGCAGCGGCTATTTGTCTGTCTAGCATAGGAATTGTATTGTTCCAGCTTGTCGATTCATTTAACCTATATAGTGGATTAATTCAATCGGGTATGGGCGAATGGGAAGCTAAAATGGCCAAAGGAATTTATGACCGTGGCCAGCCCCTCTTGCAGCTTGGCACTACAGCGGCTGCTTCTCTTGCTTTAACGGTTGTGCCACTCGTAACCTCTGTTTATCGCAGAGGGTTGTATCAGGAGCTAGATAGCTGTATCCAGCTGGCGCTGAAGGTTAGTTTTACATTTGGACTGGCAGCAACAGTGGGGTTAATCAATATTATGGGAGAAGTAAACACGATGCTGTTCGAAAATGGAAGTGGGTCGTTTGTTCTTTCGATTTTTTGTGCATCGATTCTATTTAGTTCACTTGCTCTGACATTGACGGGTATTCTGCAAGGGTTTGACAAGGATTTCATTCCAGCTCTCGCTGTGTTAACAGGCATTCTTTTTAAGTACATGGGGAACATTCTCTTTATTCCTCGTTTTGGAACAGCAGGGGCTGCAGCGGCTACGTTGCTCTCATTTGTTTGGATGGCGCTTTTTTTAGCCGCCTTTCTTCGAAAACATTGGAAGACAGCTTTCCTGAAAAAGGAGGCTGCTGGTAAAGCAGTATTTGCCGTTCTTTGTATGACAGGTGTATTGCAGGTTTGGAAATTACTCATAGGATATATCTTGTTTAAGGAAGCTCACAGCCGGCTTATTATGGCCGGGACGGCATTAAGTAGTGTCATTATTGGCGCATTTGTTTTTATTTATCTCATTTTTAAGCTAAAAGTGTTCACAGAAGAAGAGTTGCAGCAGATCCCTTTTGGCAGCCGGCTGAGCAAGAAACTTAGTTAGGTTGCCTATTTAAAAATCATAGTAGAAAGAGAGAGGGAACATGATACCATCTATTACTATTGCCGGTCTCGGAGCCGGAGATATTAACCAACTGCCGCTTGGCATATACAGATTGTTGTTACAGTCGAAGCACGTATTCACCCGTACCCTTGATCACCCGGTCATTAATGATCTTCAACGGGAGGGTGTCCGCTTCGAAAGTTTTGATTCTATTTATGAAAAACATGATCAATTTGAAGCGGTCTATGAAGAAATTGTTTCCTTGTTAATAGAGAAAGCCAAAGATCACGGTGCGCTCATTTACACAGTTCCCGGCCATCCTATTGTCGCAGAGAAAACAGTTCAGCTTTTGCTTGAGGCAGCACAGCCAGGCAAATTGGAGGTAACGATCGCTGGCGGTCACAGTTTTCTTGACGATCTGTTTGCCGCTGTTGGGGCAGACCCGATAGAAGGCTTTCAATTTCTTGATGGAACATCCTTAAGAAAAGATGATATTAACATTTTCCAACACATTGTCATTGCACAAGTATACGATGCCTTCGTCGCCTCTGATGTGAAATTGACACTAATGGAGAAGTATCCGGATGACTATGAGGTAACTATCGTTACGGAAGCAGGGAGTGGAAACCAGCACACCGTAAAGCTGCCTTTATATGAATTGGATAGACAAGTAACACTGAACAATCTAACATCTTTATATGTGCCGCCTGTACGGAAAGAAGAAGATACATATAAAGAATTTGCTGTTCTGCGACAAATTATCGCAACGTTGAGAGGGCCGGGGGGCTGTCCTTGGGATCGTGAGCAAACGCACGAATCGTTAAAGAAATATTTAATTGAAGAAGCCTATGAGTTACTTGACGCTATTGATCAGCAAGATGATGATCACATCGTGGAGGAGCTGGGGGACGTGCTGTTGCAAGTGATGCTTCATGCGCAAATTGGCGAAGACGAAGGAATGTTCTCCATTGAAGATGTCATTGAATCGATTTCTAGTAAAATGATTCGCCGCCATCCGCACGTATTTGGCGATGCAACAGCTGAAAATGCAGAAGCAGTTATTTCAAATTGGCAAAAGATTAAGAGCGAAGAAAAAGGAGAAAGACAAGCTTTCCGGCTTGATGAAGTAGCGAAAGGATTGCCCGCGTTGTTGCGCGCCTATGAATTTCAAAAGAAAGCAGCAAAGCTGGGCTTTGATTGGGATGATGCCAATGGGGCCATGGAAAAGGTGCTGGAAGAGTGGCAGGAATTTCTAGAAGAAGTGAAGAATGAAGATAGCAGCAAACAGCTTGATGAATTCGGTGATGTTCTTTTTGCACTCATCAATGTTGCCCGCTTTTATCACCTTCACCCCGAAGAAGCGCTGGCTAAAGTAAATGAAAAATTTTACCGCCGTTTTTCTCATGTCGAAAAACGGGTAAAAGAGAGCGGCCGGCCATTTAATGATTTCACACTAGATGAGTTAGATGCATTCTGGGACGAAGCGAAAAATATAGGTTTATAAAGGGAGAGAGAAACATGTCGACAATGAGACTCGATAAGTTTTTAAAAGTATCACGTTTAATTAAACGGAGAACACTGGCAAAGGAGGTAGCGGATCAAGGAAGAATCACCATTAATGGAGTAACTGCGAAAGCGAGCTCTAACGTAAAAGAAGGCGATGAGTTATCTATTCGGCTTGGCCAGCGCATTCTTACTGTGAAAGTGGAAAAGCTGCAGGAAACGACAAAAAAAGAAGAAGCAGCTGGCATGTATCAGTTGCTGAAAGAAGAGAGAGTGAACGAATAAAAGAGAGAGTCAATGAATGAACGTTTAATGCCTATTTAGAAAGTGCTCAAAAGCTATGCTTTTTGAGCACTTTTTTATAAGATCTAATGCTTCCTCTATCTTTATTAACATCCGTCTAGGGTCTTTGAAACGTGTGTGCGTCTTTTAAATTTTTGGCTTCTCCTCATAGTTTTGCTATTGCTCGCATACATTTAGTGGCAAAGCTTGTACTTTGCAGTGAGGGGGAGAAAGATGAATCAGATGCATGATTCTACTAATAGTCGCTCAGCTGACGGTCATGATATTGTTATGCAAGGTAGAAAGATAATGGAAATTACTGGTGTCAAGCAGGTGGAAAGTTTCGACAGCGAGGAATTTTTGCTGCTCACTGTGATGGGAATGCTCGTTATTAAAGGTGAAAACCTGCAAATGAAAAATTTGGATGTAGATCGCGGCTTGGTAGCGATTAAAGGCCGCATCTCCAGCCTTATTTATACTGACCAATCCGCCGGGGACAAATCAAAAGGATTATTCAGTAAGTTGTTCAAATGACATTAACTGTTCAATTTGAAACGTTGTTGTCAATGATAGCTATGGGAATAACATTTGGAGCCTTCCTCGACACCTACCAAAGGTTTTTAAAACGGCAGACCCGGCCGCGAGCCGTTTCTTTTTTCACTGACATTATATTTTGGTGTCTATTTGGATTGCTCATCTTTTATTGCTTATACCGGGTTAATTACGGTGAAATCCGTCTCTATCTTTTCCTCGCCTTACTTTGTGGTTACTCGGCTTATCAAGCCTTATTTAAGCGGCTTTACCTTCGGCTTCTTGAGCAAATGATTTTAGCGGTTGTAAATATTTTCTTATTTTTAAAGAAGTGCGGTTATTTTCTTATTATCCTCCCAATTAAGTTAATTATAAAGGCGATAGTAATTGTTATAGGTTTAATCGGGAAGACTTTGCTAGTCCTTGCCAAAAGTACCCTTTACCTATTATTATGGATAGGAAAGATTGTTTTTTCGCCTATTCTCTTAATTTGGCGCTTTTTTCCTGACAGCATAAGGAAAAGAGCAACCGCCTTAAAAGAGAAGCTGGCAGGATTTTTCTTATTAATCAAGAATAAAATTATGGATAGAGCAAATCGCTGGAAAAAATGAGCCGGGAGGAAGGGAAATGAGCGGTGTAAACAAACGGAAAGTAACTGCCTTGAAAAACGCCTTTGTCTTCAGCCGTGCGAGAAAAGATATGTTTTTAGCGAGACATAAAACAAAGCTGTACAGAAGGCTAGGTGCTTTCGTAGTTGTGGCCCTTATTCTTTCTGTCGGTTTGGGATCAACTCTTTTTTCACGAACGGCCCATCTTGAAGAACAAAAGCTTGAAAAGAAAAAAGCTGAGGCAGCTCTTGTAGAATTGAAGCAGCAACAAAAGCAGTATGAAGAAGAATTGAAGAGATTGGAAGACGATGAATATATCGCAGAGCTCGCCAGGAAAAAGTATTTTTTATCGGATGATGGAGAGATTATATTTAATATTCCTGAGTCAAGTGAAAGCAAAGGGAAAAGTAAAGAATAAGAAGGGGTATATTGACACCTCTTTTTTTCGTAATATAATAAAGGGTAAAGTTTGATCATTTCTAAGGAGGAACATTTTTTTTATGTCAATCGAAGTAGGCAGCAAGTTACAAGGTAAAGTGACAGGGATCACTAAATTCGGAGCGTTTGTTGAACTGCCAGAAGGCTCAACTGGATTAGTACACATTAGTGAAGTTGCAGACAATTATGTAAAAGACATCAATGATCACCTAAAGGTTGGTGATGAAGTAGAAGTAAAAGTCATTAATGTGGAAAGTGATGGAAAGATCGGTTTGTCCATCCGCAAGGCGAAAGACCAGCCGCAGCAACAGCAGTCCTATCGTCCCCGTCCAAGAAATAATGATTACCGCTCTAAAGGTCCAAGAGGAGGAGGAGGCTATTCGACTCCGAAAGAAAACTTTGAACAAAAAATGGCCCGCTTTCTCAAGGAAAGTGAAGATCGTCTGTCTACCTTGAAACGCCAAACAGAATCGCGCCGTGGCGGTAGAGGAGCGAAACGGGGTTAATTGCTGTCTATTTAACTATAACTATGAACTGATCGGAAACGTTCAGCAGCTAAAAAAAACAGCCTTGCAAGATATCATAAATCTTGCAAGGCTGTTTTTTATTGATTGGGGCAATCTAGTTGCCAAACTATGCCGAATTTGTCTTGAAGTTTTGCGTAAGTAGAGCCCCAAAATGTAGTCTGTAATTCCATATGAATAGTTCCCTCTTGTTGCAGCTTCCCGTATACAGATTGGATATCTTCTTTGCTTTCAAAGGTCAGGGCAAGGGAAATTTGATTTCCTGTCTTTATCTCTTGTCCGGGAAACGTGTCTGAAACCATAAGGAGGAAATGTCCCTTTGCCAAACGGGCATGCATAATACGGTTGGCTGCTTCGGGAGGAGTGGGATAATCGGCTTCGCCAAATGTCTGAAGTCCTTGTATCTCAGCTTGAAAAGCCTCGGCATAAAAATTCAGTGCTTCTTTTGCATTTCCATTAAAAGTTAGATAAGGTGTAGTTTGTCCTTTCACATCGATCCCCCTTTTTTATCAATATTGAAACTATGGCTGTACGATGGCTGGCTGTCAATGCTAAATGGTAGGTAGAAAAACAATATAAAAAACCAGATTTTCAACAGACCGCTTGGATCTGTGAAAACCTGGTTTTTTTGCCGATGACCCGTACGGGATTCGAACCCGTGTTACCGCCGTGAAAGGGCGGTGTCTTAACCGCTTGACCAACGGGCCTTTATAATTAGTGATTCATTCATACTGCTAATAGATTTTGACTGCCTATTCCTTTGCAGAATACCAAAGCTATTCTCTAAAAGGTTCCTGTTGTATTCAAGTTTCATAGAGAGCAAAGTGAGTAGGGATTGCCAAAGAACGTGGCAATTAGTCTGCATTCCTTTAGAAACGACTGCTTTCGCTTTTTTAGTAGCGGCGGAGGGGATCGAACCCCCGACCTCACGGGTATGAACCGTACGCTCTAGCCAGCTGAGCTACACCGCCATGGGAAGTGAAAATTCAAGCACAATGACTATAATACTTAGGTTATAAGCTGTTGTCAATTAGTTTTTTTAGGGTTTATAAAAAAAGTGACTGTTCCTGTTGTCGAACGGTTTTTAGACAAGCCTTCTCTTTTTGACAAACTTTGAAAGGGTGGTTTTGTATAATGGCAGCAAAGAAACGTGGATGGGAGTTGTTAATATGGAGAAAGCGGAAAGAAGTTTGGCAGAGCCGGTCAATCATGTGGGATTGGAAGAAACAAAAGTGGAAGTGTTCAAGGGGCTTAAACAGTTTCTTACCCATTTGCAAGTGCTGTTGCTTGAAAAAGGGTTTATTTTGCTGCTCATTGGATTTTTGTTAGGCCGGGCATTGATACTGTCTCATTTAACGCCGTTTGGCCTGCCTTTTTTCGCTGCTGCTTTTATGCTAAGGCGTGATTGTGCGCCACTTGCTCTAATCGGTTTGCTTGCAGGGTCTTTAACCTTGTCCATTGAGCAAATGAGCTATTCCTTTTTTACAATTGCCGTGTTTCTCGTCGTCTACCGACTGCTAAAGAATTTTCATAAGGAAGATGCCGTATCACTGCCATTCTTTGTTTTCTTTACAGTCATGGCAGTAAAATCGGGATTTTCCTATTTTCAAAGCGGTCAGCAATTTGCACCCTATGATCTGTTAATGGCCGCGATTGAATCCTCATTAGCCTTTGTGCTTACACTTATCTTTATGCAGAGCATTCCCTTTTTATCACTCAAAAAACGGATAAAAGCGTTAAAGACTGAAGAGATTGTCAGCTTAATCATTATGCTTGCTTCCATTACATCGGGCACGATCGGCTGGTCGGTTTATGGTTTATCAATTGAACATATCTTCTCCAGATACTTGGTCTTAATTTTTTCTTTTATCTCTGGGGCGGCTGTTGGTTCCACTGTTGGTGTTGTCACTGGGTTAATATTTAGTCTTGCGAGTGTGTCCAGCTTCTTTCAGATGAGCTTGCTTGCTTTTGCTGGTTTACTTGGCGGATTATTAAAAGAGTGGCGAAAAGCAGGAGCGGCAGGCGGGCTGATTATCGCTACCTTGCTTGCTGGAATGTATGGAGAACAAGGGGTACCGCTCATGCAAACCTTATATGAATCCCTAGCAGCAGTAGCCCTTTTATTCTTAACGCCTAAAATCTTTACCGACCAGTTGGCTAAGCTCATACCCGGCACTGTAGAGCATTCAAATGAGCAGCAACAATATTTACGGAAGATGAGAGATGTGACAGCCAATAGAGTAGAACAATTTTCTGAAGTGTTCCAAGCACTATCAAAAAGCTTTTCCCAATATAACATTGAAGCACTGGATAATTACGAAGAGCGGGAACTAGACATGTTTTTAAGTCATGTTACTGAAAAAACATGTCAAACATGCTTTAAAAAAGAACAGTGCTGGACGAAAAACTTTCATCAAACCTACCATCTAATGAAAGATGTGCTTTATGAATTAGATGAGGGACAAGCAGGGTTAAGTCAAAGATTGTCGAGGGAGTTGGATACCCACTGCTTCCGCCCGGCGAGGGTAGAGGAAGCTATTAAACAGCAATTAACATACTACCAAGCAAACCAAAAGTTAAAAAAACAGGTGCAGGATAGCCGGAAGCTGGTGGCAGAGCAGCTGCGAGGCGTTTCTGAGGTAATGAGTGACTTTGCTGAAGAAATTCAGAGAGAACGGGAAAATCACTATAATCAGGAAGAGCAGATATTAGAAGCGATTGAAGCATTCGGTTTGGAGATTGACTATGTAGATATATACAGTTTGCAAAAAAGCAACGTTGACATTGAAATGAGTATTCCTTTTATTTATAACAGTCACGGGGAATGTCAGAAGATTATAGCTCCTATGCTTTCTGATATTTTAGGTGATAACGTGATTGTTCATAAGGAAGAATGTGAGGGAGGCCCTGCAGGTGTTTGTCATGTGATCTTTCGCTCTGCTAAAGCGTTTGCTGTTACAACAGGAGCGGCACATGCTGCTAAAGGCGGTGGATTAGTGTCAGGAGACAGTTACTCTACGATTGAGTTGGGGGCAGGAAAGTATGCCGTAGCGATTAGTGATGGGATGGGAAATGGAGAAAGGGCTCATTATGAAAGCCATGAAACTCTTCGCCTGCTACAGCAAATTTTAAAGTCAGGCATTGAAGAAAAAGTCGCCATTAAATCTGTTAACTCTATTCTTTCTTTGCGAACGACAGACGAGATCTTCTCGACTCTTGATCTGGTCATTATTGATTTGCAGGATGCGGTAGCAAACTTTTTGAAAGTGGGCTCGACACCAAGCTTTATTAAACGAGGCAGCAAAATAATGAAAATTGAAGCAAGCAACTTACCGATCGGTATTTTACAGGAATTTGAAGTGGATGTAGTGAGTGAACAATTGAAATCGGGCGATTTAATTATCATGATGAGTGACGGGATTTTTGAAGGCCCAAAGAATGTCGAGAACAAGGATCTTTGGATGAAAAGGAAAATACAGGAAATGGAAACAGAGGACCCACAAACGATTGCTGATTTACTTATTGAGGAAGTCATAAGAACAAGATCAGGAGAAATTGAAGATGATATGACAGTTGTAGTGGCCAAGGTAGAACACAACCTACCAAAGTGGACATCTATTCCAATGCAATTCGGTTTTTCAAAAAAGAAAAAGAAAATTTCTTAAAGCACTGAATTTATTTACAGAGAAGTATAAATTCCCCTCTTTCTGGCGAGGCTGAGGATAACTCGTAAAGGTTGGAGGGGTTACCATGAAACAAGGGACGATTAAGCAAATCTTACTGCTGACAGACGGCTGCTCGAATCACGGGGAAGATCCAGTTGCTATGGCTGCTCTCGCCCGGGAGCAGGGAATTACAGTTAATGTTATTGGAATTATAGATGATCATGCTACGGATCAGCGGGGACTTCAGGAAATTGATCAAATTGCTCTTTCGGGAGGAGGGATTAGCCAAACTGTTTGCACGAAGCAGCTTTCCCATACTGTTCAAATGGTCACGAGACAAGCGATGACCCAAACACTTCAAGGGGTGGTAAATGAACAATTAAAGAAGATCTTGCATAAGGAAACAGCGATGGAGGCTTTGCCGCCAGAAACTCGCGGTGAGGTAATGGAAGTAGTAGATGAGCTTGGAGAAACTGCTAACTTGGAGGTGTTAGTCTTAGTTGATACAAGTGCAAGTATGAAGAGCAAGCTTCCAACCGTGAAGGAGGCGCTCCTTGATTTATCGCTGAGTATGAACGCAAGAATGGGAAGCAGTCTCTTTTCCTTGTTTATATTTCCCGGGAAAAGAAAAGATACGGAGCAGCTGCTTGACTGGACACCAAAGCTTGAATCCTTAACATCGATGTTTTCAAAGCTGTCCCCTGGCGGTTTAACACCAACTGGCCCTGCTATTCGCGAAGCTATTTCCCGCTTTAAAACAAAACGAAGCCGGAAAGGCTGGTTATCAGATGGCGATGAATACATCGAAAAATCAGTTTAATATTCGCCGGGGAGCCGTCATACATGGTAAATGGCACAAGCAAGCCTATCTGGTGGAGCGAACGCTCGGCCAGGGAGCTACCGGTACAGTTTATTTAGTGAACGGAATGGATGGAGCAGCAGCGTTAAAGTTCAGTAATCCATTATCGATCACGGCTGAAATGAACGTTTTGAAGGCGTTTGCTAAGGTCCAGGGGTCTTCCCTTGGGCCTTCTTTATTAGATGCAGATGATTGGGAGAACAGTTATGGTGTGCACCCTTTTTATGTCATGGAATATATACAGGGGCCAACCCTTTCTGCTTTTATCCAGGCAAGAGGATCATCATGGATTGGTGTTTTGCTGTTACAGCTGCTGGAAAACTTACAGGCACTTCATGAAGCTGGCTGGATTTTCGGGGATATTAAACCGGATAATTTGATTGTGTCAGGACCGCCATATGCGCTCCGCTGCGTTGACGTTGGCGGGACGACTAAAATGGGGCGGGCTGTTAAAGAGTATACAGAGTTTTTTGATAGAGGCTACTGGCGTGCTGGTTCAAGAAAAGCAGAGCCCTCCTACGATTTATTTGCTACTGCAATGGTAGCGATTAATCTTGTTTACCCTGAAAGATTTTCCCGGAATGAAGAGGGCATAAAACAATTGGAAGCTAAAGTCAGACAAAAAAAAGAATTGCAAGCTATCGCGCCGGTATTAATTAAAGCCCTGCAGGGAAGGTATTCTGCAGCCCAGGCTATGCGTAAAGAGCTGCTGGCTGCTTTAAGCTATGAAAAGAAAAAAAGCGAGCAAGGTCACATGCGATCTGCTGTCCGCAAAACCAGCGGAAGGGTTTCGCTTAAACAAAAGAAAAGGAAAGAGCGTGGGCTGTATACACTGACTGTTGTCTTGTTTGTCGCAGTTATCTATGTTTTATACGTACTGACGGAACTGCTCATTTAAACATTAGTCTTTTCTTTTTGTTTGTTTTCTTTAGAAAGTGTTAATATAGTCAGTAAAAAGAGCAGGAAGAGGAACAAATGCTGGCATATGAAGAGAACGTCAAACAATTTATTACTCGTCATCGGTTAATCAGCAAGGGCGACAGAATTGCTGTCGGCATATCAGGAGGGCCAGATTCATTATCGATGCTTTCGTATTTGGAAAGCAGACGTAAAAAGTTAAATATCCAAGTATTCGCTCTTCATCTGGATCATATGTTCAGAGGAGAAGAGTCTTATGAGGAGCTAAAGTTTGTTGAGCAATTCTGCAAGGATAAAGACATTCCTTTTTATGCGGAAAGGATCAATATTGGACAGGAAATGAAAGAAACAGGTGGAGGATTACAGGAAGTATCACGCCGGGTACGCTACGAATTTTTTGAAAGGGGAATGAGAAAGTTTGCTGCTAACAAATTAGCGCTTGCCCATCACGGTGATGATCAGATAGAAACGGTTCTGATGCAGCTCGTGAAGGGAACTAGCAATCGCACAGGCATCCCTATTCGAAGAGCGCTAGGAGAAGGAGAAATTATTCGTCCACTTCTTTATGTGAATAAAGAAATGATTGAGGAATACTGCCTGCATTATCAACTTAACCCGCGCCGAGATCCGAGCAATGAAAAGCCTGTGTATACCCGCAATCGGTTTCGTCTTGAACTGCTTCCTTTTTTAAAGGAAGAAAATCGAAAAGTTCATGAGCATTTTCAAAGATTTAGTGAAGAGTTGAATGAAGACAACAGAATGTTGGAAGAATTAACAAAGGAGAAACTAAAGAATATATGGCAAAAGAATGACAGTAATTGCTCCTTGGAAATTGAGGGCTTTCTGATGATGCCTTTGCCTTTACAAAAAAGAGCGATTCATCTAATATTAAACTATCTTTATAAAGGAAAAAAGCCCTTCTCCTTCATACATATTCAACAGATTTTACAGCTTTTAAAGGAAGACAAATCCTCATGGAAATTGGACTTGCCGCATGGGCTGAAAGTCTGCCGGGAATATCAAGTGTGTGTCTTTGGATTTAACACTTCTGAAAAAAGGGAATATGTGTTTAAACTGACTTATGAAAACAAGGTTTCCTGGCCATATGGAGGTCAATTTATACTGACTGACAACATTCCCAAAGTAACGGGCGAATATGAGTATATGATTCTTGATGAGAAGGTCAAACTTCCACTTTATATCCGTACAAGGAAACAAGGCGACAAAATTCAGCCAAAGGGCATGAACGGTTCAAAAAAATTGAAAGACCTGTTTATTGATGAGAAAGTGGTCCTTGCAAGGCGCGATCAATGGCCAATTGTGACAGACAGCGAGGGGAAACTGCTCTGGGTGCCCGGATTAAAGAAGTCTAGGCATGAAAAAGCCGACTCCACTGGTAACCATTTAATATTAATTTATATACGCAATCACTTCTAGGAGGCTAACAAATTGCTAAATCAGGATATTGAGAAAGTACTCATTACCGAGGAAGAAATTCAAGAGAAAGTTAAGGAGCTCGGTCTTGAACTTACAGAAGAGTATAAAGACAAGTTTCCCCTCGTTATTGGAGTTTTAAAAGGAGCCATGCCTTTCATGTCTGATTTAATTAAGCGCATGGATACTTATTTAGAAATGGATTTCATGGATGTTTCCAGCTATGGCCGTTCGACAACTTCATCAGGGGAAGTCAAGATTGTTAAGGATTTGGATACATCAGTGGAAGGCAGGGACATACTCATTATTGAGGATATTATCGATAGCGGTTTAACGCTGAGCTATCTAGTGGAGCTTTTCCGATATAGAAAAGCAAAATCCATTAAGATTGTAACGCTTTTAGATAAGCCAACGGGCAGAAAGGCGAAAATTAAAGCCGACATGGTCGGGTTTAAAGTGCCTGATGAATTCGTTGTCGGTTATGGCCTTGACTTTGCAGAAAAATATCGGAACCTTCCTTACATCGGCGTTTTGAAACCAAAAATATATACAGAAGCGGATAACGATTAAGAAAGGTTGATCAGCATATATGAATAGGCCGATCCGCATGTCAAATAGTTGTAATGCCAAGATTTTCTATGATAGTATTGAATACAGTATTTTTACCGTGGGAGGAGGTAAGGGATGAGCCGGATTTTTCGTTATACCATATTTTATTTACTAGTTTTCCTTGTCATTATTGGGGTTGTCAGTTATTTCAATAACAATAATGAACCGAATAAGAATATAACGTACAATGAATTTGTTTCTTATCTGGAAAAAGATCAGGTGGAAACGTTCTCCATGCAGCCGGAGAGAGGGGTCTACGAGGTTCGTGGACAACTGAAGGGTGCGCAAGAAGGTGAATTTTTTCTTACTTACGTAATGAATAGTGAGAATATGCTGAACCGCATTGATGAAGCGGCAAAAGATTCTAAAGTAGAAATCTTACCTGCCAAAGAGACAAGCGGCTGGGTATCTTTCTTCACGACAATCATTCCTTTCTTAATTATTTTCCTTTTATTCTTCTTCTTATTGAACCAGGCACAGGGCGGCGGCAGCCGAGTGATGAATTTCGGAAAAAGCAAAGCCCGCTTGTACAATGATGAAAAGAAAAAAGTGCGCTTTAAGGATGTAGCGGGAGCCGACGAAGAAAAACAAGAGCTAGTAGAGGTTGTTGAATTCTTAAAGGACCCGCGCAAGTTCTCTGAGTTAGGTGCAAGAATTCCGAAGGGGGTTCTTTTAGTCGGACCTCCGGGAACCGGTAAAACATTGCTTGCGAGAGCGGCAGCAGGAGAAGCGGGCGTACCATTCTTCTCCATTAGTGGTTCTGACTTTGTGGAAATGTTTGTTGGGGTCGGGGCTTCTCGTGTACGCGATTTGTTTGAAAATGCAAAAAAGAATGCTCCATGTATCATCTTCATCGATGAGATTGACGCAGTGGGTCGTCAACGTGGTGCCGGTCTTGGCGGCGGACATGACGAACGTGAACAGACATTGAACCAGCTATTAGTTGAAATGGATGGATTTAGTGCCAATGAAGGAATCATTATTATTGCCGCAACAAACCGTCCTGACATTCTAGACCCTGCCTTATTGCGTCCAGGCCGTTTCGACCGTCAAATCACAGTTGATCGCCCGGATGTAAATGGCCGTGAAGCGGTACTCCGCGTTCATGCACGTAACAAGCCGCTTGATGATTCGATTGATTTAAAAGCGATTGCGATGAGAACGCCAGGCTTCTCTGGTGCCGATCTCGAAAACTTATTAAACGAAGCAGCGCTTGTAGCTGCACGCCGTAATAAAAAGAAAATTGATATGCGTGATATCGATGAAGCAACAGATCGAGTGATCGCTGGTCCTGCAAAGAAGAGCCGCGTTATTTCTCAGAAAGAGAGAAAAATTGTTGCTTTCCACGAAGCGGGACATACTGTGATCGGTCTTGTGCTTGATGAAGCCGACATGGTTCATAAGGTAACCATCGTTCCGCGTGGTCAAGCTGGCGGTTATGCCGTTATGCTACCAAGAGAGGATCGTTACTTTATGACGAAGCCAGAGCTTCTTGATAAAATCACCGGTTTGTTAGGTGGTCGTGTGTCTGAAGATCTCATCTTTGGTGAAGTATCAACTGGTGCACACAATGACTTCCAGCGTGCGACAGGCATTGCCCGCCGTATGGTGACGGAATTTGGAATGAGTGACAAACTAGGACCGCTTCAATTTGGTCAGAGTTCTGGTGGTCAGGTATTCCTTGGACGCGACTTTAATAATGAACAAAATTATTCAGATGCGATTGCATACGAGATTGATTTGGAAATCCAAAGAATTATCAAGGAATGCTATGAGCGTGCGAAGAATATCTTAACGGAAAATCGCGAGAAGCTGGAATTAATTGCGAATACTCTTCTTGAGGTAGAAACACTTGACGCCGCTCAAATTAAACATCTCGTTGATCATGGCACATTGCCAGAGCGCAAGTATGAAGCAGATGAAGGAACAGAAACGCTGAAGCTTTCTAAAGATGAACAGGTTGTTGTCAATGTACAGAAGAAGGAAGAGCCTTCTCAAACGGACAACACAGCGCCTGCTTCTGGTGAAAAGGAACAGCAGCCAATTGATCAGGAAGATGATCCAAAAGCATAATAGAAAACGCCGATGAAAATCGGCGTTTTTTTTGCTTTATAGGAAATGATAAATTGAAACTCCCTCTATTTTTCTGTTTGTCGTCCGGCTTATGTATCTTTTGTTAAATAAGAAAAAAGGATGCAGTCAGCAACAGACTTTTTTAAAAAAATCCTTTATTTTGGAATGCGTGACATAATGATGTTACCGCTTTTATGTGATATGATGAATGGCAGCAATAAAAGTTTAAATGAGTGTGGTGAGAGTCTTGATATTTGTGTTGGATGTAGGGAATACAAATACTGTGCTAGGCGTTTATGAAGAAGACGAGTTGAAATTTCACTGGCGGATCGAAACGAGCCGCAATAAAACGGAAGACGAGTACGGCATGGTCATTAAAAGCCTTTTTCAGCATGTCGGAATTACTTTCGATCAAATTGAAGGGATTATCATCTCTTCCGTAGTGCCGCCAATTATGTTTTCGTTGGAGCAAATGTGTCAAAAATACTTTAATATAAAGCCAATGATCGTCGGTCCTGGTATGAAAACCGGTTTAAATATTAAATATGAAAATCCGAGGGAAGTAGGGGCAGACCGGATTGTTAATGCGGTAGCTGCTATTCATGAATACGGCAGTCCTTTAATCATTGTAGATTTTGGAACAGCTACAACGTACTGTTATATTGATGAGGACGGGCATTACATGGGTGGTGCCATCGCTCCAGGCATTACGATTTCTACCGAGGCTCTTTATTCAAGAGCAGCCAAGCTGCCTCGTATAGAAATCATTAGACCCGACCATATTGTTGGGAAAAATACAGTTTCCGCTATGCAGGCTGGGATATTGTATGGATATGTAGGGCAAGTAGACGGTATTGTCAACCGGATGAAGGAGCAAAGCAAAAAACAGCCGACTGTAGTAGCAACTGGGGGGCTTGCTCCTTTGATTGGAGAAGAAGCGCAATCAATTGATATTATTGATCCGCTATTAACGCTTAAAGGGTTATGTCTGATTTATAAACGCAACCTTTAAGAAGAAAGGAGTTTTCCTGTGAAAGATTATTTAGTAAAAGCATTAGCATATGAGGGACAAGTTCGTGCGTATGCGGTGGATACAACGGAGACGATAAATGAAGCGCAAAGAAGGCACTACACGTGGCCGACTGCTTCTGCAGCGATGGGCCGGGCGATGACGGCTGGCGTTATGATGGGAGCTATGCTTAAAGGTGAAGAAAAAATTACAATTAAAATAGAGGGAGGCGGACCAATTGGAGCTATTCTGGTTGACGCCAACTCAAAAGGGAAAGTTCGAGGCTACGTTACCAATCCACAAACCCATTTTGATTTAAATGAACACGGCAAGCTAGATGTTCGTCGTGCTGTTGGTACAGAGGGAATGCTGACGGTTGTGAAAGATCTTGGGCTTCGCGAACACTTTACTGGTCAAACTCCAATTGTTTCTGGAGAGCTGGGAGAGGACTTTACCTACTACTTCGTGGCATCCGAACAAGTTCCGTCATCTGTAGGGGTTGGAGTATTGGTTAATCCGGATAACTCGATCTTAGCGGCTGGGGGGTTTGTAATTCAAATTATGCCTGGAGCTGAGGAAGAGGTAATCTCTACGATTGAGGAAAAGATTTCGAGCATGACCCCGATTTCTAAATTGATCGAAAAGGGACTGTCTCCTGAAGAGATCCTTTATTATATTTTAGGAGAAGAAAATGTAAAAATCCTTGATCATATGCCAGTTGGCTTTGAGTGCACTTGCTCAAAAGAGCGGTTTGGCAATGCCATTATCAGCCTTGGAAAAGAGGAAATCCAGGAAATGATCGATGAGGATGGTCAAGCAGAAGCACAATGCCATTTCTGTAACGAAAAATATCTTTTCACAAAAGATGAGCTTGAGGAATTAAAAGCAGCAGCTTCTATTTAATTGAATCAAATTGAAAAAACCTGCTGACAAAAAAGTTTTGCAGGTTTTTTTATAATTAACACGTATATTAAAAAGTAAAACGATTGACTTTTAATAAAAAGATTGGTAAATTCTATATAACCAATAAAAATACTTGGTATTGAGGTGGATAAAATGGTACGTGTAGCAAATTCAGTAGCTGAATTAGTCGGTCAAACTCCAATTGTTAAATTGAATAACGTAGTAAATGAAAACAGTGCAGATGTATATTTAAAGCTGGAATATATGAATCCTGGAAGCAGTGTAAAAGATCGGATTGCCCTTGCAATGATTACGGAGGCAGAGGAGAGCGGTAATCTTCAAGAAGGCGGAACAATCATTGAGCCAACGAGCGGTAACACTGGAATAGGATTGGCAATGATCGCAGCGGCAAAAGGGTATCGTGCTATCCTTGTTATGCCAGAAACTATGAGTATGGAGCGTCGCAATCTGCTTCGTGCTTATGGTGCTGAACTTGTATTAACGCCTGGCTCTGAAGGAATGAACGGAGCTATTCGCAAAGC
Source organism: Pseudobacillus sp. FSL P4-0506 (assembly GCF_038003025.1). Lineage (NCBI taxonomy): Bacteria > Bacillati > Bacillota > Bacilli > Caryophanales > Bacillaceae > Pseudobacillus > Pseudobacillus sp. FSL P4-0506. Next base: position 437,434 of record NZ_JBBOOI010000001.1, on the reverse strand, counting down.
AAAAGAACTGGCTGAAGAGAATGGCTACTTTATGCCTCAACAATTTGAAAATGAAGCAAATCCAGAGATTCACCGAAAAACAACAGGAAAAGAAATTGTTGAGCAAATGGATCAAGTGGATGCTTTCATTTCTGGTATCGGTACAGGTGGAACGATTACTGGAGCCGGCCAAGTGCTGAAAGAAAAGTTCCCTGAAGTAAAAGTGTATGCAGTAGAGCCAGCGGATTCTCCAGTTCTCTCTGGAGGAAAGCCGGGACCTCACAAAATACAAGGAATTGGAGCAGGCTTTGTTCCAAAAGTACTGGATACAGACGTATATGATGAAGTCATTAAAATTACAAATGATGAAGCCTTTGAAACGGCCCGAAAAGTAGCTCGTGAAGAAGGGATTTTAGGTGGAATATCATCTGGAGCAGCCGTTGCTGCCGCCTTGCAAGTAGCGGAAAAGCTTGGGAAAGGTAAGAAAGTGCTGGCAATCATTCCTAGTAACGGAGAACGCTATTTAAGTACCCCGTTGTATAACTTTGAAGAAAATTAATTAAATGAATTGAAAAGCAGACTGAGAAATCAGTCTGTTTTTATTTTTGTATCGTTTAGGCATGTTAAAATAAAAGAAGAGCAGAAAGATGAAAGGAGCAAAAAAATGAAAGTTTCCGCAGGACCATATGAATTAGATTTCACGAAAAAAACATACATTATGGGGATTTTAAATACAACGCCAGATTCATTTTCTGATGGCGGGCGTTATAACGAGATAGAGACAGCTGTTCAGCATGCAGAAGAGATGGTGAGTGAAGGAGCAGACATCATCGATATTGGTGGAGAGTCGACGCGGCCAGGGTATGCTGCTGTGTCAGCAGAGGAAGAGTTGAAGAGAGTGTTGCCAATTATCCAGGCCGTATCTGCTAGTGTGGACGTGCCGCTTTCGATTGATACATATAAAGCGGAAACGGCAAGACAATCGATAGAAGCTGGTGCTCATATTATTAATGATATTTGGGGAGCAAAAAGAGACCCCGAGATTGCGGTGGTAGCTGCTGAGAAAAATGTGCCAATTATTCTCACGCATAATCGAGACAACATGGATTATGGTTCCTTTATCCGAGATGTATTGCTTGATTTGTATGAAAGTATTGAGATTGCCATGAAAGCGGGCGTTCCCGAAGAAAAGATTATTCTTGATCCTGGGATTGGATTCGCCAAGGATATGGAACAGCATCTACTTATGCTGAGAAACATGGACAAAGTAGCTGCTCTTGGATTCCCGGTGTTGCTTGGTGCTTCGCGAAAAAGAATTGTCGGGCATGTACTCGATCTGCCAGTAGGAGAAAGAATGGAAGGAACAGGGGCTATTTGCTGTTATGGTATTGAAAGTGGCTGCCATGTTCTTCGTATTCATGATGTAAAGCCGATCAGCCGAATGGCGAAAATGATGGACGCTTTAGTTGGAAAGGGAGGAGGAAATGGATAAAATTTACGTAACCGGTATGGAGTTTTATGGTTATCATGGTGTGTTCCCAGAAGAGAACAAACTTGGCCAACGCTTTCGAGTCGACGCTGTACTTGAGGTTTCCTTGCGAAAGGCAGGACAGTCGGATAACCTTGAGGATTCTGTAAATTACGGGGAAGTTTATCAAGTCTGCAAAGAGATTGTAGAGAACCGTACTTTTAAATTGGTAGAAGCAGTTGCTGAGCATATCTCCCTGGCTCTTTTAGAAAGTTTCCCTAAAGTGACTGCTTGCACGATAAAGGTTATTAAGCCTGATCCACCTATTCCAGGTCATTACAATCATGTAGCTGTTGAAATAATGAGGAGAAGAATAGAAAATGAATAATAGAGCTTTCTTATCATTAGGAACAAATATAGGGGACAGGTTGGCCAATCTGCAAATGGCAATTCATCTGCTACATTCACAGGATGTTATTACTATAGAGAAACTCTCTTCTATTTATGAAACAGAACCGGTTGGTTATACGGATCAGCCTGCTTTTTTAAATATGGTTATTCAAATAAGCACCTCTCTGTCTGCGGAAGAGCTGCTGGAATTATGTTTATCTGTTGAACAAAAACTTGGAAGGGTTAGGGAATTCAGATGGGGGCCGCGAATAATAGACCTTGACATTTTATTGTATAATCAAGACAATATTGAATCAGAGAAACTTATCGTTCCGCACCCAAGAATGCATGAACGCGCTTTTGTTCTCGTTCCTTTAATAGAGATAGATCCAACCATTTGTTTTCCAGGGAGTGATAGGCCTCTTGAAAAAGCACTTTCAAGTATGCAGGAAAGGGAAGGGGTGCGCCTATGGAAACCGAACAGTGGGGAAGAAGGATTCGGGCTTTCAGAAAGTTGAAGGGATTTACTCAAGAACGCCTTGCCCATCAGCTCGGCATATCTGTTTCTGTGCTTGGTGAAGTGGAAAGAGGCAGCCGCCCGCTAACTGATGAGCTGTTAAGGGAAATATCGAAAGCTTTGCATATATCAATTGATGAACTTTGTCCGCCGGAAAAGAAGTAGAAAGGTGATGAATATGTTAAAGATCGGAAACATCGAGATGAAAAACCCGGTGGTACTTGCTCCGATGGCAGGAATTTGTAATTCTGCTTTTCGTCTGACAGTAAAAGAATTTGGTGCCGGTCTTGTATGTGCTGAAATGGTCAGCGACAAAGGAATTGTTTTTCAGAATGAAAAAACAATGAATATGCTCTATATTGATGAGAGAGAAAAACCGCTTAGCCTGCAAATTTTTGGAGGTAAAAAAGAATCGCTCGTACAAGCTGCAAGCTTTGTCGACAAACATACAAATGCCGATATTATTGATATTAATATGGGTTGTCCAGTTCCTAAAATTACAAAGTGTGACGCGGGAGCTAAATGGCTGCTTGATCCGAACAAGATTTATGAAATGGTATCGGCTGTAGTGGATGCTGTTGATAAGCCGGTCACAGTAAAAATGCGTATGGGTTGGGATGAAGAGCATATTTATGCGGTGGAAAATGCCCGAGCTGTAGAGAGAGCAGGTGGACAGGCGATAGCCCTTCACGGCCGGACTCGTGTACAAATGTATGAAGGGACAGCGAACTGGGATATCATTAAAGAAGTAAAACAGTCAGTCAACATCCCGATCATTGGAAATGGAGATGTCCAAACTCCACAGGATGCTAAGCGGATGCTTGAAGAAACAGGTGTTGATGGAGTGATGATTGGTCGTGCTGCCCTAGGAAATCCATGGATGATTTATCGCACGGTAAAATATTTAGAAACAGGCGAATTAATTGAAGAACCTACAGCGCGTGAAAAAATCGATGTTTGTTTATTGCACCTTGACCGTCTTATTGCTTTGAAAAACGAGAACATTGCTGTACGTGAAATGCGAAAGCATGCTGCTTGGTATTTAAAGGGTATCCGTGGCAATGCTGGCGTACGTAAAGAAATTAACTACTGTGAGACGAGAGAGCAATTAGTTAGCTTGCTGTCTACTTTCGTTCAAGAGGTAGAAGAAAAAGAAGCGGCTGTCCAAGCCGGATAACTTGTAAGGGTGACCATAGGAATAGGAGTGAATGGAATGAGTGAGGAATTAAACGATCAGCTGCTGGTCAGAAGAGAAAAAATGCAGGCGTTAAGAGATAAAGGGCTCGATCCTTTTGGCAAACGCTTCGAACGCACACATACAGCTCAAGGCATTTTGGCTGCATATGAGGAGCTTTCCAAGGAAGAATTAGAAGAAAAAGAAATAGAAGTAAAAATTGCTGGACGTATTATGACAAAGCGTGGAAAAGGAAAAGCTGGGTTTGCCCATGTGCAAGATTTAACAGGACAGATTCAAATTTACGTGCGCAAAGACGCAGTCGGGGACGAAGCTTACGAATTATTTAATATGACAGATCTAGGTGACATTGTTGGCATTACTGGTACAATCTTTAAAACAAAAGTGGGAGAGCTTTCAATTAAAGTTAATCATTATGAGTTCTTAACGAAAGCTTTGCGTCCGCTTCCTGATAAGTTTCATGGGTTGAAAGACATTGAACAGCGTTACCGTCAGCGTTATTTGGATTTGATTACGAGTCCGGATAGTCAACAGACGTTTATTACACGCAGCCGTATTATTCAGTCGATGAGACGCTATTTGGATGACCATGGCTATTTAGAGGTAGAGACGCCGATGATGCATTCAATTGCGGGAGGAGCTTCTGCTCGTCCATTTATTACACATCACAATGCGCTTGATATGGAATTGTATATGCGTATTGCTATCGAACTTCATTTAAAACGCCTGATTGTAGGAGGCATGGAAAAAGTATATGAAATCGGTCGCGTATTCCGTAATGAAGGAGTTTCTACTCGCCACAATCCGGAATTTACGATGATTGAATTGTATGAAGCCTATGCAGACTATGAAGATATCATGCGCTTAACAGAAAACTTAATTGCTCATATTGCTCGTGAAGTGCATGGCACCACAACAATCGCGTATGGGGAATATGAAGTGAATTTAGAACCACAATGGCGTCGTTTACACATGGTTGATGCCGTTAAAGAATATACAGGTGTCGATTTCTGGCAAGAAATGACGGACGAACAAGCCCGTGCGCTGGCTAAAGAACATGGGATTGAATATAAAGAAACAATGCAATATGGGCATATTGTTAATGAGTTCTTTGAGCAAAAAGTAGAGGAAAAATTGATTCAACCTACTTTCATCTATGGTCACCCGGTTGAAATCTCTCCACTTGCTAAGAAAAACGATGAAGATCCACGCTTTACAGATCGTTTTGAATTATTTATCGTTGGTCGTGAACACGCAAATGCATTTACAGAGTTAAATGATCCAATTGATCAACGTGAACGCTTTGAGGCACAGCTGAAAGAGCGTGAGCAAGGAAATGACGAAGCGCATGAAATGGATGATGACTTTGTTGAGGCGTTGGAATA
>NZ_JBBOOI010000001.1:425000-427500 GCF_038003025.1 Pseudobacillus sp. FSL P4-0506 | reverse complement strand
CCATAGCGCAAGCTAGTAAGATCCCTGAAAGATGATCAGGTAGATAGGTTCGAGGTGGAAGCGTGGCGACACGTGGAGCTGACGAATACTAATCGATCGAGGACTTATCCTAAATGATACGCCTAACGGCGTCACACATGAAATGGCACGGAGTTGCCGGTTACTGACACATATTATCCAGTTTTGAAAGAACAAACTCTTTCAACTTTATACAGTCTGGTGGCGATAGCGAAGAGGTCACACCCGTTCCCATCCCGAACACGGAAGTTAAGCTCTTCAGCGCCGATGGTAGTTGGGGGATTCCCCCTGTGAGAGTAGGACGCTGCCAGGCATACATATTGGAGGATTAGCTCAGCTGGGAGAGCACCTGCCTTACAAGCAGGGGGTCGGCGGTTCGATCCCGTCATCCTCCACCATTATTCCTTTTGTGCATGCCGGTGTAGCTCAATTGGTAGAGCAACTGACTTGTAATCAGTAGGTTGGGGGTTCAAGTCCTCTTGCCGGCACCATTTCTATTTCACTTTTTTCAGTACGAGCCATTAGCTCAGTTGGTAGAGCATCTGACTTTTAATCAGAGGGTCGAAGGTTCGAGTCCTTCATGGCTCACCATTTATATCATTTATATGCGGGTGTGGCGGAATTGGCAGACGCACCAGACTTAGGATCTGGCGCCGCAAGGCGTGGGGGTTCGACTCCCTTCACCCGCATCATTTTTCAGGATCTTCTGTTAAGAACTGTCACGTCCTGTGACGAACACAGAAGTCAGAACATCCTGTTCAAGCGCGGAAGTAGTTCAGTGGTAGAACACCACCTTGCCAAGGTGGGGGTCGCGGGTTCGAATCCCGTCTTCCGCTCCATATGATGCCGGGGTGGCGGAACTGGCAGACGCACAGGACTTAAAATCCTGCGGTAGGTGACTACCGTACCGGTTCGATTCCGGTCCTCGGCACCATTATAGAAATAATGCGCCCGTAGCTCAATTGGATAGAGCGTTTGACTACGGATCAAAAGGTTAGGGGTTCGACTCCTCTCGGGCGCGCCATTTATATAATAAATTTAACGGGAAGTAGCTCAGCTTGGTAGAGCACTTGGTTTGGGACCAAGGGGTCGCAGGTTCGAATCCTGTCTTCCCGATATCCGGTAATATCAATATTATTAGCCTGGATAATTAATAACTGATAATAGTAAGGGGCCTTAGCTCAGCTGGGAGAGCGCCTGCTTTGCACGCAGGAGGTCAGCGGTTCGATCCCGCTAGGCTCCACCAAAAAATATATTGACATTTCGTTCGAAAGCTGTTAATATAATAAAAGTCTTTCATAATTGATCTTTGAAAACTGAACAAAATACATGCCAGTAAGTTAATTCTTATTTTTAAATTATGAGCAAGTCAAACATCTTTTTGGAGAGTTTGATCCTGGCTCAGGACGAACGCTGGCGGCGTGCCTAATACATGCAAGTCGAGCGGACTTGACGGAGCTTGCTCTGTTCAAGTTAGCGGCGGACGGGTGAGTAACACGTGGGTAACCTGCCTGTAAGACTGGGATAACTCCGGGAAACCGGGGCTAATACCGGATATTCTTTTTCTTCGCATGAAGAAGAATGGAAAGGCGGCTTTTAGCTGTCACTTACAGATGGACCCGCGGCGCATTAGCTAGTTGGTGAGGTAACGGCTCACCAAGGCGACGATGCGTAGCCGACCTGAGAGGGTGATCGGCCACACTGGGACTGAGACACGGCCCAGACTCCTACGGGAGGCAGCAGTAGGGAATCTTCCGCAATGGACGAAAGTCTGACGGAGCAACGCCGCGTGAGTGAAGAAGGTTTTCGGATCGTAAAGCTCTGTTGTCAGGGAAGAACAAGTACCAAAGTAACTGTTGGTACCTTGACGGTACCTGACCAGAAAGCCACGGCTAACTACGTGCCAGCAGCCGCGGTAATACGTAGGTGGCAAGCGTTGTCCGGAATTATTGGGCGTAAAGCGCGCGCAGGCGGCTTCTTAAGTCTGATGTGAAAGCCCACGGCTCAACCGTGGAGGGTCATTGGAAACTGGGAGGCTTGAGTGCAGAAGAGGAGAGCGGAATTCCACGTGTAGCGGTGAAATGCGTAGAGATGTGGAGGAACACCAGTGGCGAAGGCGGCTCTCTGGTCTGTAACTGACGCTGAGGCGCGAAAGCGTGGGGAGCGAACAGGATTAGATACCCTGGTAGTCCACGCCGTAAACGATGAGTGCTAAGTGTTGGAGGGTTTCCGCCCTTCAGTGCTGCAGCTAACGCATTAAGCACTCCGCCTGGGGAGTACGGCCGCAAGGCTGAAACTCAAAGGAATTGACGGGGGCCCGCACAAGCGGTGGAGCATGTGGTTTAATTCGAAGCAACGCGAAGAACCTTACCAGGTCTTGACATCCCGCTGACCGGTCTGGAGACAGATCTTTCCCTTCGGGGACAGCGGTGACAGGTGGTGCATGGTTGTCGTCAGCTCGTGTCGTGAGATGTTGGGTTAA
>NZ_JBBOOI010000001.1:107500-420000 GCF_038003025.1 Pseudobacillus sp. FSL P4-0506 | reverse complement strand
AAAAAGGAAATAGCCGGATTAAGAGAAAGGTTACAGCAGGCGATTGCGCAAGAGGAGTTTGAAGCGGCAGCTGATATTCGCGACCAAATCCGTTCTCTCGAAAAAAAAATCCTTTCTGAAGGAGGAGAGTCGTGATGTCTCTAGAAAAGTTTATTAATCAGGCTGTCAGCTCCTGGATGAGCAATGAAGGTCCTCAGGCAGATATTGTTTTAAGTTCAAGGGTTCGTCTTGCTAGAAATTTAGACAATTATCATTTTCCTCCATTCTTAAAAGCAGACGAAGCAGAGGAGATGACCGCCAAGATCAGTGAAGGCATACAAGAGAAATATCCGCTTGAATTGTTAAAAATGGAGGAATTGTCTCCGTTACAAAAGCGAGTGCTTGTAGAGAAACACTTGATTAGCCCATACTTAGCTGATACCTCTACCTATGGGGCCGTCCTTCTTTCGGATGCAGAGGACATTAGTATTATGATCAACGAAGAAGATCACATTCGGATCCAGTGTCTTTCTCCAGGCTTGCAGTTAAAAGAAACTCTGAAAAAAGCAAACGATCTTGATGATGCCATTGAGGCAAACGTAGAATATGCTTTTGATGAAAAAAGAGGATATTTAACGAGCTGTCCAACAAACGTGGGTACAGGGTTACGAGCGTCAGTGATGATTCATTTGCCGGGATTAACCCTGACCCAACAGCTTAACCGGATTGTTCCGGCAATCAGCCAGCTGGGATTTGTAGTTAGAGGTATATATGGAGAAGGCAGTGAAGCTTTAGGAAACATCTTTCAAATATCGAACCAGTTGACTCTGGGAAAATCCGAGGCGGATATAGTAGAAGATTTGATAAGTATCGTCCATCAGATTATCGAACATGAGAAGTCAGCAAGAGAAGCTTTAGCCAACGCATCTTCTATCCGTTTAGAGGATAAAGTATTCCGCTCTTATGGTGTATTAACAAACAGCCGGATTATTGAAACAAAAGAAGCAGCCCAGTGTTTATCAGATGTAAGACTAGGAATTGATATCGGTTATATTAGCAATGTTTCCAGAAGCATTTTAAATGAATTGATGATTTTAACACAACCGGGCTTTCTGCAGCAATATGCCGGTGGACCGCTCCACCCCGAAGAAAGGGATATCCGGCGTGCAGCATTAATTAGAGAGCGGCTACAGTTAGAAGAAAATTGTTGAGGTAAAGGAGATGGATGGATATGATGTTTGGTCGTTTTACAGAAAGAGCACAAAAAGTATTAGCGCTTGCGCAAGAAGAAGCAATTCGTCTAGGGCACAGCAATATTGGAACAGAACATATTTTATTAGGTCTAGTGCGTGAAGGAGAAGGCATCGCAGCAAAAGCACTTTATGGCCTTGGACTCAGCGCAGAGAAAATTCAAGAGGAAGTCGAAAATTTAATCGGAAGAGGAGAAGGCAGCGCTCAAACAGTCCATTACACTCCTCGCGCAAAAAAGGTAACGGAATTATCAATGGACGAAGCGAGAAAGCTCGGACATTCTTACGTTGGAACAGAACATATCTTACTTGGATTAATCCGAGAAGGAGAAGGAGTAGCAGCCCGCGTTCTTAGCAACTTAGGAGTTAGCTTAAATAAAGCGCGGCAGCAAGTACTTCAGCTGCTTGGTAACAACGAGACCAATGGTCACCAGGGCGGTTCAACATCGAATGCCAATACACCTACACTGGATGGCTTGGCTCGGGATCTAACAGTGATTGCAAGAGAAGGAAGCTTAGACCCTGTTATTGGTCGCAGCAAGGAAATTCAGCGGGTGATCGAAGTTCTAAGCAGAAGAACAAAAAATAATCCGGTTCTTATCGGTGAGCCAGGTGTAGGTAAAACAGCTATTGCTGAAGGGCTTGCCCAACAAATTGTTAATAATGAAGTGCCGGAAACACTCCGGAATAAACGTGTAATGACTCTTGATATGGGTACAGTCGTAGCAGGAACAAAGTATCGGGGTGAATTTGAAGACCGCTTAAAGAAAGTGATGGATGAAATTCGTCAAGCCGGCAATATTATCTTATTCATTGATGAGCTTCATACCTTAATTGGAGCGGGTGGAGCAGAGGGAGCCATTGATGCTTCGAATATTTTAAAACCTTCCCTTGCTCGCGGTGAGTTACAGTGCATTGGCGCAACAACGTTAGATGAATACAGAAAATATATTGAAAAGGATGCAGCCCTTGAGCGGCGCTTCCAGCCAATCCAAGTTGATGAACCGACATTGGAAGAATCTATTCAGATTTTAAAAGGATTAAGAGACCGCTATGAAGCGCATCACCGTGTATCTATTACAGATGATGCCATTGATGCAGCAGTCAAAATGTCTGATCGCTATATTTCAGACCGTTTCCTTCCGGATAAAGCGATTGATTTAATTGATGAGGCTGGTTCGAAAGTTCGTTTGCGTTCATTCACGACTCCTCCTAATTTGAAAGAATTAGAAGTAAAGTTGGAAGGAATACGCAAGGAAAAAGACGCAGCTGTTCAAAGTCAGGAGTTTGAGAAGGCCGCTTCTCTGCGTGACGCTGAACAAAAGCTGCGGGAAGAGCTAGAAAAAACAAAGAATAATTGGAAAGAAAAGCAAGGTAAAGAAAACAGTGAAGTAACAGTTGAGGATATTGCAAAAGTAGTATCTAGCTGGACAGGAATCCCAGTTTCCAAGCTAGCTCAAACAGAAACGGAACGATTGCTTAACCTAGAGGAAATCTTGCACTCCCGTTTAATTGGTCAAGAAGAAGCAGTGAAAGCTGTTTCTAAGGCTGTCCGCCGGGCCAGAGCTGGTCTAAAAGATCCGAAACGGCCAATTGGTTCCTTTATCTTCCTTGGTCCTACAGGTGTAGGTAAAACAGAGCTTGCTAAAGCGCTGGCAGAATCTATGTTTGGTGATGAAGATGCCATGATCCGCATCGATATGTCTGAATACATGGAGAAACATTCAACCTCTCGACTTGTTGGATCACCTCCAGGCTATGTCGGCTACGATGAAGGCGGTCAGCTCACAGAAAAAGTACGACGCAAGCCATACTCTGTTATCTTGCTTGATGAAATTGAAAAAGCTCACCCGGATGTATTCAATATTTTATTGCAAGTGTTAGAAGACGGACGGTTAACAGACTCTAAAGGTCGTACTGTTGACTTCCGTAACACAGTGCTGATTATGACATCAAATGTGGGAGCGGACTCTTTGCGCCGAAACAAATATGTCGGCTTTAACATTCAAGATGGTGAACAAGATTTCAAAGACATGAAGGGCAAAGTAATGGAAGAGTTAAAGCGGGCGTTCCGTCCAGAATTTATTAACCGTATTGATGAAATTATCGTTTTCCATGCTTTAGAGAAAAAGCATTTAAAAGAAATTGTTACATTAATGGCTGACCAGTTGACGCAACGTTTGAAAGAACAAGGGATTATTGTCGATTTATCTGACCGTGCGAAGGAAAAAATTGCCGATGAAGGCTATGATCCAGAGTATGGAGCCCGTCCTTTACGTCGAGCATTACAAAAGCAAGTGGAAGATCGTTTATCGGAAGAATTGCTTAAAGGCAAGGTTTTAGCAGGTCAGCAAGTTATTGTAGATGTAGAAGATGGTAACTTCATTGTAACAACGAAAGAACCATCGGCTGCAAAATAAAGAGGCTGTCCTATAAATGCCCGGCTCCTCCTTCACAAGTTGCAATTTATATGCAACGCTGGAGGCGCCTGGCTTTTTGTTGTTTTAGAAAAAGGATCATTTAAAGAGGTGGAATAAGCATGGCCAAGAAGAAAACAAAGTTTATTTGTCAGTCCTGCGGTTATGAATCGGCAAAGTGGATGGGACGTTGTCCGGGGTGTGGAGAATGGAATCAAATGGTGGAGGAAGTCGCTATTACAGGGACACCTAAAAGGACCTTTATGCATTCGGAGCAAACGATTACCTCTAAGCCAACAAAGCTTTCAAATGTGGAAACGATTCAGGAACCACGAGTAAAAACAAGGTTAAAAGAGTTCAATCGGGTGTTAGGCGGAGGTGTTGTACCTGGTTCACTCGTCTTAATTGGAGGAGATCCGGGAATAGGGAAGTCAACTTTGCTGTTGCAGGTTTCCGCTCAATTAGCAGCAAACAAAAGCAGGGTATTATACATTTCCGGCGAAGAATCTGTTAAGCAGACTAAATTAAGAGCAGAAAGATTAGCTGTGAAGGAAGAGGAGCTCTTTATTTATTCGGAGACAAATTTACAGTTGATCCATACGGCGATTGAGCAACTTTCTCCTTCATTTGTTATTATTGATTCAATTCAAACTGTCTATCATCCGGAGGTAACTTCAGCACCGGGAAGCGTTTCACAGGTGAGAGAGTGTACAGCTGAGCTAATGAGAATAGCGAAGGTTAACGGTATTGCCATTTTTATTGTAGGGCATGTTACGAAGGAAGGATCTATAGCCGGGCCCAGATTATTGGAGCATATGGTGGATACTGTGTTATATTTTGAAGGAGAGCGTCACCACACGTACCGAATTTTAAGAGCGGTTAAAAACCGCTTCGGTTCCACGAATGAAATGGGAATCTTTGAGATGAAGGAGGAAGGATTAGAAGAAGTAGAAAATCCTTCGGAAATTTTCCTTGAGGAACGCTCCCAAGGTTCTTCGGGATCAACGGTGGTTGCCTCAATGGAAGGCACAAGACCAGTTCTTGTTGAAATTCAGGCACTTGTTTCACCGACTGTTTTTGGAAATCCGCGGCGAATGGCTACGGGTATGGATCACAATCGCGTAACGCTCTTAATGGCTGTGCTTGAAAAGCGAGTAGGTCTTCTATTGCAAAATCAGGATGCTTATTTGAAGGTAGCCGGAGGTGTGAAGCTAGACGAACCGGCTATTGACCTTGCGATTGCTGTCAGCATTGCTTCTAGTTTTCGAGATCAGCCAACTAATTCAATGGATTGCATCATTGGTGAAGTGGGGTTAACAGGAGAAGTGCGGCGGGTTTCGCGAATAGAACAAAGAGTTTTCGAAGCTGCTAAGCTTGGCTTTACAAGGATCATTCTTCCTGCAAATAATCTTGGAGGCTGGAAAGTTCCTGAAGGGATAGAAACTGTTGGTGTTTCTACGGTTAATGAAGCATTACAGCTTGTATTTGGTAAATAATTTGCAGATTAGCCTGCATAGGCTGTTTGCAGGCTTTTGGGCATTTTTTTCAAAAAAACGATTGCGTATGGAAAAAAGTGTTTATAATGATAACAGGGAGGTGAAGTCAGGATGTTGAAGCGTCTCGTGCAGGCGGGGTTTATTATTTTAGGGGGAACACTTGGCATTATTCTTATTCCGGACTTATTAAGACTTATTCATTTAGATCATTTAACTTTAGTTAATAATCCGTACGTCGCAGTAATTATAGGAGCCGTTATTTTTTATATGTTAACGTTTTGGGCTGTAGACTACATTATTGATTTTGTTAAATGGATGGAGGACCGAATTGTTACAGCACCATTGACTGACATTCTTTCAGGCAGCTTAGGGTTGATTTTGGGACTGATCGTTGCTTTTTTAGCAGGAAACACATTAAATTCCATAGAGATACCAATCGTTAATACAGTAGCACCGATTTTTCTGACGATCTTATTAGGGTATCTTGGCTTCCAGGTTGGCTTTAAGAAGCGTGATGAAATCACAAGTTTGTTCACGATCAATAGAAGTAGCAGGAAGAAGGAAGCAGAAGCAGCTGAAAATCCATCGTTGGAACAGAGGGCGTGCAAAATTTTAGACACAAGCGTTATTATCGATGGCAGGATCGCTGATATTTGCCAGACTGGTTTTTTAGAAGGATGCCTGATCATTCCGCAGTTTGTGCTGGAAGAGCTACAGCATATTGCCGATTCTTCTGATACGCTTAAACGAACAAAGGGCCGTAGAGGTCTTGATATATTAAATCGCATTCAAAAAGAGATTCCAGTAGAGGTAGAAATAATTGAGCGGGATTTTGAAGATGTCCAGGAAGTAGATAGCAAGCTCGTCAAGTTGGCAAAGGAAATGAATGGGATCGTGGTGACGAATGACTTTAACTTAAATAAAGTATGTGAACTGCAAAAGGTACAAGTTTTAAATATTAACGATTTGGCAAATGCAGTGAAGCCGTTGGTCATTCCGGGAGAAGAAATGAAAGTTCTTGTTATTAAGGACGGAAAAGAACAGCGTCAAGGCATTGCTTATCTGGATGATGGAACGATGATTGTAGTAGAAGAAGGCCGTGATTACATCGGCAAGCAAATCGACGTAATTGTAACGAGTGTACTGCAAACATCAGCAGGTCGGATGATCTTTGCCAAGCCGAAGCTAATAGAAAAAGCGCTTTAAAGGAGCAGGGGAAAATGAATTATCAAGTAATTATTCCAGCTGCCGGCCGGGGAACGAGAATGAAAGCAGACAAAAATAAGCTGCTGCTCTTGCTGAACGGGCGTCCGGTTATCATTCATACGCTGGAGGTTTTTGAGCAAGATCCGAATTGCAGTGGTATTATTCTCGTTGTCCAGCCTGAGGAAACAACCATGTTCTCCAATTTGATTCATGAATATGATGTCTCCAAAGTGAAGAAGCTGGTTCCTGGTGGTAATGAGCGGCAGCAAAGTGTATTTAATGGCTTGAAAGAAGCGGATCAGACCGGAATTATTCTTGTTCATGATGGAGCAAGACCTTTCATTACAAGGCCGATCATCAGCCAGCTTGTTGAGAAAGCAACAGAAGAAGGAGCGGCCATTGTCGCTGTTCCTGTAAAAGATACCATTAAGCGTGTAGAAGGAGGAGTAGTTGCCGAGACAGTTGAACGTTCTAGCTTGTGGTCTGTACAGACACCACAAGCTTTTCGTGTGCCGTTGATTATGCAGGCTCATAGACAGGCTCAAGAGGATCGATATATGGGCACAGATGAAGCCTCTCTTGCTGAACGGGCGAACATAAGGGTTCAAATTGTTGAAGGGGACTATGATAATATAAAATTAACTACACCCGAAGATCTTGTATTCGCGAAAGCTATTATTCAAAAAAGAAAATCACTATAGAGGTTGAAGGAGAAAAGTTATGTTTCGAATTGGGCAAGGCTTTGATGTGCATGAATTTGCAGAAAATCGTCCATTAATTGTTGGGGGTGTAACCATTCCGCATGAGAAGGGATTAATTGGCCATTCAGATGCTGATGTATTGCTGCATACTGTAACGGACGCTCTTCTTGGAGCAATAGGTGAGGGAGATATTGGCCGGCATTTTCCAGATACAGATCCGGCGTTCAAAGATGCAGACTCAGCTGTTTTGCTTCAGCATGTGTGGCAGCTTGTGAAAGAGAAGGGATTTGTTCTAGGCAACGCAGACTGTACTATTATGGCTCAGAGACCTAAGATGGCGCCATATATTGGACAAATGCGAGAAAGAATCGCAGAGCTGTTGGAAACGGACGCATCACAAGTGAATGTAAAAGCGACAACAACAGAAAAATTAGGATTTGTAGGTAGAGAAGAAGGAATAGCGGCGCAGGCGGTTGTTTTGTTAATAGCAAAAGAAAAGGAATCCTCTTCCTTCTAATAAAAGCTGGTGGTAAAATAAAAAAAGTTACTAGGAACGATTTGAGGAGGAACATAAAATGGCAAACGATATTCGTGTGCGCTATGCGCCAAGCCCGACAGGCCATCTACATATTGGTAATGCGCGCACAGCGCTTTTTAATTATTTATTTGCCCGGAATAAGGGTGGGAAATTTATTATTAGAATCGAGGATACCGATCAAAAGAGAAATATTGAGGGCGGCGAAGAAAGTCAGCTGACGTATTTGAAATGGCTCGGTATTGATTGGGATGAAAGTGTCGACAAGGAAGGAGAATTTGGTCCTTATCGCCAGTCTGAACGAAATGATATCTATAAGAAATACTATGACCAATTATTAGAAGAAGGACATGCCTATAAATGTTATTGTACGGAAGAAGAGCTTGAAGCTGAACGGGAGGCGCAACAAGCCGAGGGAAAAGATATGGCGGGCTACTCCGGCAAATGCCGTCACCTGACTCCTGAAGAAAGAGCTGAAAAAGAAGCGGAAGGACGAAAGCCAAGTATCCGTATTAAAGTTCCTGCAGGAGAAATGCTCACATTCAATGACATGGTGAAAGGGGAAGTGTCTTTTGAATCGGATGGCATTAGCGATTATGTCATCGTGAAAAAAGATGGAACACCGACATACAACTTTGCGGTAGCAATAGATGACCATCTGATGGAAATGACACATGTGCTGCGCGGAGATGACCATATCTCCAATACACCGAAACAGTTGCTCGTTTACAATGCGCTTGGCTGGGAGCCGCCAACTTTTGGCCATATGACACTGATTGTGAATGAAAGCCGCAAAAAGCTGAGCAAGCGTGACGAATCCATTATTCAATTTATTGAACAGTACAAAGAGCTTGGCTACTTGCCAGAAGCACTATTTAACTTTATCGCTTTACTGGGTTGGTCTCCGGCCGGTGAAGAGGAGATTTTCTCTAAAGAGGAATTCATCGAACTATTTGATGCTAACCGTTTGTCCAAGTCTCCCGCTTTATTTGATCAGCAAAAGCTGGCATGGATGAATAATCAGTACATGAAGAAAGTGGATTTAGATCGGGTAGTGGAGCTTGCAGTGCCCCATCTTGTCAAAGCAGGCCGCATTGCTGCTGAGCGCTCTCCTGAGCAAGAGCAGTGGGTGCGTGAGCTGATTGGCCTTTATCAAGAAAAGATGAGCTTTGGAGCAGAAATTGTGGACATGTCAGAGCTGTTCTTTAAAGAGGATATTAGCTATGAGGAGGAAGCAAAAACAGTTCTTGAAGAAGAACAAGTTCCTGAAGTTCTTGCTTCTTTCCTAAACAAGGTTGAAGCAATGGAAGAGTTTAAGGCCGATGAAATTAAAAAAGCCATGAAGGACGTCCAAAAGGAAACTGGACATAAAGGGAAAAAGTTATTTATGCCGATCCGTGCCGCTGTGACCGGCCAAACACATGGACCTGATTTGCCTAAAGCGATTGAATTGCTCGGCAAGGAAAAAGTTGTCGAGCGTCTTGGCAAGATCCATAGTTAACATTTCGGCAAAAATGTAATATATTAAATGTACTATTTATTCATAATTAGCGTTGATGAGGAGAAGTAAATAATTGAAGCTTTACAGAGAGAACCGTCACCGGCTGCGAACGGTTTAAGCCGCTCAATTATTGAAATGCCCCTCTGAGTCTGTTGTTGAAAGGAATCCGAGTAAGCAGCAGCGGGAACACCCGTTATCAGTTTAGAGTTGGATTAACAGACAGGACTGTCTGTTTTTCAAACAGAGTGGAACCGCGTCAACACAACGTCTCTGTCTATACAGAGGCGTTTTTATTTTGTTTTTAAAAAAGGAGGATAGCAATGAGCATGTTTAAATTACTTAAAGAGGATATCGATACAATTTTTGAGCAGGATCCTGCTGCCCGCAGTTATTTGGAGGTTATTTTAACCTATTCCGGATTGCATGCTATTTGGGGTCATCGGTTGGCGCACGGTTTTTATAAGAGAAAATTCTTTTTCCTTGCTCGTCTAATTTCTCAAATTAGCCGTTTTTTCACCGGTATAGAAATCCACCCGGGTGCCCAGATTGGACGCCGCCTTTTCATTGATCACGGGATGGGTGTTGTTATTGGGGAAACTTGTGAGATAGGTGATAATGTAACACTATATCAAGGAGTGACACTTGGAGGTACCGGTAAAGAAAAAGGAAAGCGGCACCCGACGGTTAAAGACAATGCATTGATCGCATCAGGGGCTAAAGTGCTTGGCTCCATTACAATTGGGGAAAACTCCAAAATTGGGGCCGGGTCGGTTGTTCTAAAAGATGTGCCTCCCAACTCAACCGTTGTTGGTATTCCGGGGAAAATAGTGATACGTGACGGGAAAAAAGTACAAAAAGACCTTAATCATCAGGACTTACCAGACCCAATTGCTGATCGCCTTTTCTCCATGGAGAAGGAAATTGTCAGGCTGCGTGAAGAGCTTCAAGAAGTAAAGAAGGGAGAACCACTAAATGACCATTCACGTTTATAATACATTAACGAGGCAAAAAGAGGAGTTTGTCCCCCTAGAAAAGGGAAAAATAAAAATGTATGTATGCGGACCGACCGTATATAACTATATTCACATAGGCAACGCCCGGCCAGCTATTGTATTCGATACAGTCCGCCGTTACTTTCAGTATAGCGGCTACGATGTGACCTATGTTTCTAACTTTACAGATGTGGATGACAAGCTGATTAAAGCAGCTAACGAATTAGGAGAAGAAGTTCCGGCGATCGCTGAGCGCTTTATCAATGCTTATTTTGAGGATACAGGGGCGCTCGGCTGCCAAAAAGCGGATGTGCATCCCCGTGTAACTGAAAACATTGACATCATCGTTGAATTTATTGAAACCCTCATTGAGAAAGGCTATGCTTATGCTTCTGAGGGAGATGTTTATTATCGTACACGAAAGTTTGCAGAATATGGAAAGCTCTCCCATCAATCCATAGACGAATTAAAGGTTGGTGCAAGAATTGGCGTAGGGGAAAAGAAAGAAGATGAGCTTGATTTTGCCTTATGGAAAGCAGCAAAGGAAGGCGAGATTTACTGGGAGAGCCCGTGGGGGAAAGGACGTCCGGGATGGCACATTGAGTGCTCAGCGATGGCAAGAAAGTATCTGGGCGATACAATTGATATACATGCCGGCGGACAGGATTTAACTTTTCCGCATCATGAAAATGAAATTGCCCAGTCCGAAGCATTGACAGAAAAAACGTTTGCCCGCTACTGGCTGCATAATGGTTATATTAACATTGACAATGAAAAAATGTCGAAATCGCTCGGCAACTTCGTCCTTGTACACGACATTATTCAACATATTGACCCACAAGTTCTTCGCTTCTTTATGTTGTCTGTTCATTACAGACATCCGATCAATTATAATGAAGAATTGCTGGAGAATGCAAAAACAGCGTTGGATCGCCTAAGAACTGCTTATGAAAACTTAAAGCACCGCAAGCAATCGAGTACGAATTTGACAGAAGATGATACACAGTGGCTGGATAAAATAAAAGAACTGCATCAGGCGTTTACTAAGGAAATGGATGATGACTTCAATACAGCCAATGCCATCTCCGTCTTATTTGAACTTTCCAAGCAGGCTAATTATTATTTAATGGAAAAAAACACATCCGAAAAAGTAATTGACGCCTTTTTAAAAGAGTTCGAAGATTTATTTTTCGTGCTCGGGCTAAAGCTTGAAGTAGAGGAAGCACTGTTAGAGGAAGAGATTGAGGAATTAATCGAACAGCGGATTCAAGCAAGGAAAGACCGCAATTTCCAGCTTGCCGATGAAATTCGTGATAAGCTGAAGGAAATGAACATCATTTTAGAGGACACACCGCAGGGCACACGCTGGAAAAGAGGGTAAAAATGCTGGATTTTGAACCATTAAAAGAGGCCACACAGATGAATAGTCTTGCCCTTGCTTACATGGGCGATGCCATTTATGAAGTGTATGTGCGCCGTCATTTATTGGAACTTGGAAAAGTGAAGCCGAATCAGCTTCATCGGGAGGCTACCCGCTATGTTTCGGCAAAAGCTCAGGCGGATTTTCTATATCAGATGATCGACAGCGGTTTTTTGTCAGAAAAAGAGCTTGCTGTGGTTAAAAGAGGGAGAAATGCAAAGTCGGGAACAACCCCAAAAAATACCGATGTTCAAACTTACCGGCATAGCACAGCTTTTGAAGCACTGATTGGGATGCTGTTCTTAACAGGAAATGAACAGCGGCTTGCAGAAATGATCGATTTTTGTCTGCAGCCAAAAATAAGTGAGAAAGGAGGAGACTCATGATGTCCAAAGAGTTTATCGCAGGCAGGAATCCTGTGCTTGAAGCGCTAAGATCAGATCGGGAAATCAATAAAATCTGGATAGCGGAGGGAGCACAAAAGGGGCCTGTGCAGCAGATTATCAAAAAAGCAAAAGAAAAAAATGTACTCGTTCAATTTGTCCCTAAACAAAAAATTGATCAGATGAGCGAGGAGAATCACCAGGGCATCGTTGCTTCTGTTGCTGCCTATGACTATGCAGAGCTAGACGATTTGTTTACCAACGCGGAAAAGAGCGGGGAAGAACCTTTTTTCCTCATTCTGGATGAAATTGAAGATCCTCATAACTTAGGATCCATTATGCGAACAGCAGATGCTGTGGGAGTGCATGGCATTATTATTCCAAAGCGCCGGGCGGTAGGATTAACAGCTGCAGTCGCAAAAGCCTCTACTGGAGCAATTGAATATATTCCTGTTGTAAGAGTGACTAACTTGTCACGGACGATTGATGAACTGAAAGAACGTGGTGTGTGGATTGCCGGCACAGATGCAAAGGGGGCCGATGACTACAGGCAGTTTGACGGAAACATGCCACTTGGGCTTGTCATTGGCAGTGAAGGAAAAGGAATTGGGCGCTTAATTAGAGAAAAGTGTGATTTTCTTATCCAACTGCCTATGGCCGGACGTGTCACTTCTCTAAACGCTTCTGTAGCAGCCGGCGTATTGATGTACGAAGTGTATAGAAGGCGGCATCCTTTAGGGGAGTAGCGATGAACATCCTCATAGTTGACGGCTACAATATTATTGGTGCTTGGCCGGAACTTCAAAAGCTAAAAAAACATGATCTTGCTTCTGCCCGTGACCGTCTTATTCAGTTGATGGCTGAATATCAAGGATTCACGGGCAGCCGGGTCATCGTTGTTTTTGATGCCCATTATGTTAAAGGAACAGAAAAAAAATACCGGGATTCAAAAGTAGAGGTAATTTTCACACGGGAAAATGAATCAGCAGACGAGCGCATTGAAAAGCTTGCAATAGAACTAAATAATATTAAAAATCAAATTTTTGTAGCAACCTCCGATTTTACGGAACAGTGGGTAGTTTTTGGGCAAGGAGCTTTGCGAGTATCTGCTAGAGAGCTGCTTACAGAGCTGAAAGTAACCAATAAAAAAATTGGGAGAAGTGTCCAAAAATTCCACGAAAAAAAGGTCCATTCAAAAATTCCTCTTACAGACGAAGTGGCAGAAATTTTTGAAAAGTGGCGCCGTGGCGAGAAATGAAGCATTGACGTTCGAAAAAAACGTACTGTATAATGTTGCTATCTATGGCTTTGCAGGCGGAGGGGATGTGTGTGAGTTTGAACCGTTCAAGCAATACAGCATTGGAAACGCTTCAAGATGAGCAACTCATAGAACTTGTTCACAGTGGAAATAGTGATGCTCTGGATTATTTGATTCACAAATACAAAAATTTTGTCCGGGCGAAAGCACGTTCCTACTTTTTAATTGGGGCCGATAGGGAAGACATTGTCCAAGAGGGGATGATTGGGCTTTACAAAGCTATCCGCGATTACAGAGAAGATAAGCTAACCACGTTTAAAGCTTTTGCTGAACTTTGTATCACAAGACAAATTATCACTGCCATCAAAACAGCCACAAGACAAAAGCATATTCCGTTAAATTCCTATATTTCACTTGATAAACCAATTTACGATGAGGAATCTGATCGTACGTTGATGGATGTCATCACAGGCGCAAAAATTATGAATCCAGAAGAATTAATTATTAACCGCGAGCAATTTAGTAGTATTGAAGATAAAATGAATGAATTGTTAAGCGACTTGGAACGAAAAGTGCTAGCCTTATATTTGGACGGGCAGTCGTACCAGGAGATTTCAGAAGAACTTAACCGTCACGTGAAATCGATTGATAATGCTCTGCAGCGGGTTAAGAGAAAGCTTGAGCGCTATCTGGAATTTAGAGAAATCACGTTGTAGGCAATAACTTGACTAGTTCCGCTGATAATGTTATTTTTTACAATTGAGATAGATAAGGTGGATTCACAATGACAAAAAAGAGAATATTAGCTTGTTCCGAATGCGGTTCAAGAAACTATTCCACTCAGAGCAAAGCCAATAGTGAAGAACGCCTAGAAATAAAAAAGTTTTGCCGCACATGTAACAGTCACACGATCCATAAGCAGACTAAGTAAAATGAGAAGCGGCTACTTAAAGACATATAAATGGCCGTTGTGCCGGTTATCTATGCTATAGAGGCTGATGTTGGAAATTCGGCCGCTCGCAGCTGGGTAGAGTAAAAGTGGACAGGCTGGTGTCTGCAGCCAGCCAATAATTGATCATCTTTGAGAAAAGTTGATTTCACCTTTGGAGGGTTCGAAATGTCGAGCATAACACAATTTTTCCGCAACGTCGGTTCGGAAATTAGAAAAGTCAGCTGGCCGAAGAAAAAAGAGCTGACGGGATATACAATCACGGTTATTACAACTGTGTTTTTCTTGGCCATCTTTTTTGCGGTGGTTGATTTAGGTATCTCATCGCTTGTACGATGGGTTTTGTCTCTATAATTTTCAACTTTGCCGCCTCGTTTTGAATATACTGTTTTTTGATATGGTATAATGAAACATCATAGAGAAGAAAAAAAGCCCGCTTCAACGGGTTTTTTCATTTGCTTTTCAAAAGTAAAGGAGGGAAGGACGCTTAGTCCCTTTCTATGGAGAAGAATTGGTACGTTGTACACACATATTCAGGATATGAGAATAAAGTAAAAGCTAACCTGGAAAAACGCGTAGAGTCCATGGGTATGCAAGATAAAATCTTCCGTGTAATCGTTCCGGAAGAAGAAGAAACTGATATTAAAAATGGTAAAAAGAAAGTAACAAAACGCAAAGTCTTTCCAGGCTATGTACTAGTAGAGATTGTCATGACAGATGATTCTTGGTACGTGGTTCGCAACACACCAGGTGTTACTGGGTTCGTAGGTTCTTCGGGTCATGGTTCAAAGCCAACACCGCTTTTACCAGACGAAGTAAAAAATATTTTGAAACAAATGGGAATGGATGAAAAACGCAAGGACGTTGATTTTGAAGTGAACGAAACAGTAGTCGTAAACGAGGGCCCATTTGCTAACTTTGAGGGAACAGTAGAAGAAATCGACTTCGACAAGGCAAAATTAAAAGTGCTCGTAAATATGTTTGGCCGCGAAACTCCGGTTGAACTTGATTTTAACCAGGTAGATAAATTATAATGGAAAACATCTTGAAATATTAAGGAAACAATGATAATATTTTTAAGTCAGTATGTCTTAAAGACAGACTAATTTTAATTAACCATCTTTAATATATTTAAAGGTGTTATTGAGTGGGAGGGGAAATCCCCAAATACCACATCACGGACTTAAGGAGGTGTGTCTCGTGGCTAAAAAAGTTATTAAAGTTGTTAAGTTGCAAATCCCTGCAGGCAAAGCAAATCCTGCGCCGCCGGTTGGTCCTGCACTTGGTCAAGCTGGTGTAAACATCATGGGATTCTGTAAGGAGTTTAACGCGCGTACAGCGGATCAAGCTGGTTTGATCATTCCAGTTGAAATTTCGGTTTTTGAAGACCGTTCATTTACATTCATCACAAAAACTCCGCCGGCTGCTGTACTTCTTAAGAAAGCAGCAGGTATTGAGTCTGGTTCCGGTGAACCAAACCGCAATAAAGTAGCGACAGTAAAGCGTGATAAAGTTCGCGAAATCGCTGAAACAAAAATGCCTGACCTTAACGCAGCTAATGTTGAATCAGCTATGCGCATGGTTGAAGGTACTGCCCGCAGCATGGGTATTGTGATTGAAGACTAATTGTTTGTAGAAGTTGTTCAAGGGTTGCGCTGTGAATGTATTCCGTAATTACTTCACACGCAACCTTTATTCGTGGGAGGTTATTCCGCTAAAACCACATAAGGAGGAAGTTTTAAATGGCTAAAAAAGGTAAAAAGTTTCAAGAAGCAGCAAAGCTTGTTGATCGTACAACAGCTTATGCTCTTGACGAAGCAGTTGAATTAGTAAAGAAAACAAACTTTACAAAGTTTGATGCAACAGTAGAGGCAGCTTTCCGTCTTGGAGTAGATCCGAAGAAAGCTGACCAACAAATCCGCGGAGCAGTTGTGCTTCCAAACGGAACTGGTAAAACACAAAAAGTTTTAGTGTTTGCTAAAGGTGAAAAAGCAAAAGAAGCTGAAGCAGCTGGAGCAGATTATGTAGGAGATGCAGACTACATCAACAAGATCCAACAAGGTTGGTTTGAATTTGATGTAATCGTAGCTACTCCTGACATGATGGGTGAGGTTGGTAAGCTTGGCCGTGTGCTTGGTCCTAAAGGTCTTATGCCAAACCCTAAAACTGGAACAGTTACTTTCGATGTAACGAAAGCTGTTCAAGAAATCAAGGCAGGTAAAGTAGAATACCGTGTTGATAAAGCTGGAAACATTCATGTTCCGATTGGTAAAGTTTCTTTTGACAATCAAAAGTTAATTGAAAACTTCAACACAATCTTTGAAACAATGTTAAAAGCAAAACCATCAGCAGCAAAAGGCACATACATGAAGAATGTTACAATCACTTCAACAATGGGTCCTGGCGTTAAGGTAGATCCTTCTTCTGTAGCTGTTGCAAAATAAGTTGACAACAGATTTTGAATTTGATATAATTCATTTTGTTGCAAAATAATTGAACATTTATACCGTAGACAGCAGGTGCTGAAAAGCTTAATTTCCCGCCGAGGTAATACGAATATATAGAGTGTGGCCTTGCGCTGTACTTTTCGTAACCTCCATGTCTGCTGATGTGGAGGTTTTTTACTTTCATCTAAGGTATGAATGGACAAGCAAAATAGCAAATTGTTTATTTTGCTATAGAAATCTACAGGAGGTGTAAAAGATGAGCAGTGTAATCGAGCAAAAGAAACAGTTGGTAAACGATATTGCTGACAAATTTAAAAGCAGTGCATCTACAGTAATTGTAGACTACCGTGGTTTGACAGTGAGCCAAGTAACTGAGCTTCGTAAACAGCTTCGTGAAGCTGGCGTTGAATTTAAAGTATACAAAAATACTTTAACTCGTCGTGCAGCTGAAACTGCTGAAATTTCTGGTTTGGATGAATTCTTAACTGGGCCGAATGCGATTGCGTTCAGTACAGAAGATGTAATTGCACCAGCAAAAATTCTTAATAGCTTTGCTAAAGAGAATGAGGCGCTAGAAATTAAAGCAGGTGTTTTAGAAGGAAATGTTGTAACAGTAGAAGAAGTGAAAGCTCTTGCTGAACTTCCATCCCGCGAAGGACTTCTTTCTATGCTACTCAGCGTGTTGCAAGCACCTATGCGCAACTTCGCTCTTGCAGCAAAAGCTGTTGCCGATCAAAAAGAAGAACAAGGCGCGTAAGCTGATTTTTTCAGAAGCAGCCTAAACGAATAAAAAGAAAGTAAAAACAAGGAGGAAACTTTAAAATGACTAAAGAACAAATCATTGATGCGATTAAAGAAATGTCCGTTCTTGAATTGAACGATTTAGTAAAAGCAATTGAAGAAGAATTTGGTGTAACTGCAGCTGCTCCAGTAGCAGTAGCAGGCGGAGCTGCTGGTGGAGACGCTGCAGCTGAGAAAACTGAGTTTGACGTTGTGCTTACTGATGCAGGCGCTCAAAAAATCAAAGTTATCAAAGTTGTTCGTGAAGTTACAGGTCTTGGACTTAAAGAAGCGAAAGAACTTGTTGACAACACTCCGAAACCAGTTAAAGAAGGAGCTTCTAAAGAAGAAGCTGAAGAAATCAAAGCTAAACTTGAAGAAGTTGGCGCTGGCGTAGAAGTTAAGTAATTACGTACGGACGATAACAAAGCCCGCTGGATCCAGCGGGCTTTTATTTATGAATTTAATTTTCTGGAACGGTAAGCTAAACGGGCTATAAATCTTGAATGTATTTTTTGTTTATTTTATACTTGGCGCAGCTAACCAGGTGCTTTTTCATTACCTAGTTGCAGCGGCTAAGCTCCTCGAACAAGCCAAACGAACTGCAGGACTGAGGAAATGCGATTGCGTTAGTTTGTTTTCTGTTTGTCGGGGCTGAATAAGGCGCTTCCGCTTTTTTATAAATTGTCAGAGTGGAGGGGGAAATATGACTAACCATTATTTTTCGCAGACGCCCGGTAGTGAGAGTGACCCGAAGTTTTGGGAGTATCTTTTGAAAGGGCGGAAATTTCGCTTTAAAACCGATGCGGGTGTTTTTTCTAAGAAAGAGGTGGATTTTGGCTCTCGCCTTTTAATTGAAACCTTTGAGCCCCCGGAAGTGGACGGGCCATTTCTTGATGCTGGCTGTGGGTATGGACCAATCGGTCTTTCTGTTGCTTCTGCTTTCCCGGAGAGAATGATTCATATGGTTGATGTGAATTTGCGCGCTCTTTCGCTAGCAAAAGACAATGCAGTCCTTAATCAGATTGAAAATGTTAACATTTATGAAAGTGACCGTCTGACAGGGGTGGTTGAGCAAGGATTTGCTGCTGTATTGACCAATCCGCCTATTCGAGCAGGAAAGAAAGTGGTATTTGATTTTTTTCGACAAAGTTACGAAAAGTTGGTTAAGGGCGGAGTGTTGTGGGTTGTTATTCAAAAGAAACAAGGAGCTCCTTCTGCTTTGAAAGAAATAGAGTCACTTTTTGGGCGTGCGGAAGTGATTGATCGTTCAAAAGGGTATTATATTATCAAGGCGGAAAAATGTTGACTCGCATATAGCTCTATGTTATTATTATAAAATGCCAGAATAATAATTGTGACCATTTTTGCTATAAATCCATTTAGGCTGTATAATTAATGGTTGAAATGGCTACGATGCTAAAATAATAGTTCATCACGCGTAAAATGAGGTTTTCTTTGAAAAAACCTTTTTCTTTTTGTCTTACGGCAAGGCTGAATGCCTGGCTATAAGAAGTATATAGGCAACTAAAACGCTTGATTTGAGGGGTGAATCAGTTGGTAGGTCAACTAGTTCAGTACGGACGACACCGCCAGCGCAGAAGCTATGCGCGCATTAGTGAAGTTTTAGAATTACCAAATCTCATTGAAATTCAAACATCCTCCTATCAGTGGTTTCTTGATGAGGGCTTGAGAGAAATGTTTCAGGATATTTCTCCTATTGAAGATTTTACTGGTAATCTTGCATTGGAATTTATTGATTACAGTCTCGGAGAACCGAAATATCCGGTGGATGAGTCTAAGGAGCGCGATGTAACTTACTCTGCTCCGCTTCGAGTTAAAGTCCGTCTTTTAAATAAAGAGACTGGTGAAGTGAAGGATCAGGAAGTATTCATGGGCGACTTCCCGCTTATGACTGAAACAGGAACATTTATTATCAATGGAGCAGAGCGCGTTATCGTATCCCAGCTTGTTCGTTCTCCGAGTGTGTACTACAGCGGAAAAATGGACAAAAACGGAAAGCGTGGTTTCACTGCTACTGTTATTCCGAACCGCGGAGCCTGGTTGGAGTATGAAACAGATGCAAAAGACATTGTATATGTTCGTATCGACCGTACACGTAAATTACCAGTTACCGTATTATTGCGTGCTCTCGGGTTTGGCTCTGATCAAGAAATCATTGATCTTATCGGTGACAACGAATATATCCGTAATACGCTCGAAAAGGACAATACGGAGAGCACGGAAAAAGCACTCATTGAAATTTATGAGCGTTTGCGCCCGGGTGAGCCTCCGACAGTTGAAAATGCTAAGAGCTTGCTGATTTCCCGTTTCTTTGATCCAAAACGTTATGATCTTGCTAGTGTTGGACGCTATAAGATGAACAAAAAGCTCCATACAAAGAACCGTTTGTTTGGGCAGCGTCTTGCCGAAACGTTGGCAGATCCGGAAACAGGTGAAATTATTGCGGAAAAAGGCACACTTCTTGACCGCCGTGCACTTGATAAAATTATACCGAACCTGGAAAATGGTGTAGGCTTTAAAACTTATCGTCAATCCGGCGGGGTAGTAGAAGAGGATATCGTTGTTCAATCCATTAAAATTTATGCCCCAAATAGTGAAGATGAAAGGATCATTAATATCATTGGGAATGGCTTCCCAGAGGTAAATGTGAAACACATTACACCAGCTGATATTATTGCATCCATTGGTTATTTCTTTAACTTATTGTACGGAGTTGGAGACACAGATGATATTGATCATCTAGGTAACCGTCGCCTTCGCTCTGTCGGCGAATTGCTTCAAAATCAATTCCGAATTGGATTATCTCGTATGGAACGTGTTGTTCGCGAACGAATGTCCATTCAAGATACAAATACAATTACACCACAACAATTAATTAATATCCGGCCGGTTATTGCTTCAATCAAAGAGTTCTTTGGAAGCTCCCAGCTTTCACAGTTCATGGATCAAACCAACCCGCTGGCTGAATTAACGCATAAGCGTCGTTTATCAGCGCTTGGACCTGGTGGATTAACAAGGGAACGTGCAGGATTTGAAGTGCGTGACGTTCACTATTCCCACTATGGCCGTATGTGTCCGATTGAAACACCTGAGGGACCGAATATCGGATTGATCAACTCGCTCTCTACTTACGCAAAGGTTAATCGTTTCGGCTTTATTGAAACTCCTTACCGGAAAGTAGATCCGGATACAGGAAGAGTAACAGATCGTATTGACTATTTAACAGCTGACGAAGAAGATAACTATGTAGTGGCTCAAGCGAATGTTCGTCTCAACGAAGACGGTTCGTTCGCCGATGAAGAAGTAGTTGCTCGCTTCCGAAGCGAAAACACAGTTGTAAAGCGTGAGCGCGTGGACTACATGGACGTATCTCCAAAACAGGTAGTGTCTGCTGCAACAGCTTGTATTCCTTTCTTAGAAAACGATGACTCCAACCGTGCGTTAATGGGAGCGAACATGCAACGTCAGGCCGTGCCTTTAATGCAGCCGGAAGCGCCAATTGTTGGTACTGGAATGGAATATGTTTCAGGAAAAGACTCTGGAGCCGCAGTTATCTGTAAGCGAGAAGGAATTGTGGAGCATGTAGAAGCGAGAGAAATCTGGGTGCGTCGCATTGAAGAGATAGATGGAAAAGAAGTAAAAGGTGACCTTGATAAATATCGCCTGCTTAAATTTATTCGCTCTAACCAAGGTACATGCTATAACCAGCGTCCGATCGTTAGTGTCGGCGACCGTGTGACAAAGGGTGAAATCCTTGCTGACGGCCCTTCCATGGAAAAAGGGGAGCTTGCTTTAGGTCGAAATGTAATGGTTGGCTTCATGACATGGGATGGTTATAACTATGAGGATGCCATCATCATGAGCGAACGTCTCGTAAAAGATGATGTGTACACTTCCATCCACATTGAAGAATACGAGTCAGAGTCACGCGATACAAAACTCGGACCAGAAGAAATCACTCGTGATATTCCAAACGTTGGGGAAGATGCGCTTCGCAACCTTGACGAACGTGGAATCATTCGCATCGGGGCTGAAGTGAAAGATGGGGATCTTCTCGTCGGAAAAGTAACGCCAAAAGGCGTCACTGAATTGACTGCGGAAGAACGACTTCTACATGCGATCTTTGGAGAAAAAGCGCGTGAAGTGCGGGATACATCTTTACGGGTGCCACATGGCGGCGGCGGAATCGTCCTTGATGTGAAAGTGTTTAATCGCGAGGACGGCGATGAATTGCCACCAGGTGTGAATCAGCTCGTCCGCGTGTATATCGTTCAGAAACGTAAAATCTCTGAAGGGGATAAAATGGCCGGACGCCACGGAAACAAAGGGGTTATCTCCCGGATCTTACCGGAAGAAGACATGCCTTTCCTTCCTGACGGCACACCGATCGATATTATGTTAAACCCACTAGGGGTACCTTCACGGATGAACATCGGACAGGTAATGGAGCTTCACTTAGGTATGGCAGCTCGTTACTTAGGATTGCATGTAGCTACTCCGGTATTCGATGGAGCAACGGAAGACGATGTATGGGAAACAATTGAAGAAGCTGGCATGTCCAGGGATGCAAAAACGGTCCTTTATGACGGCCGTAGCGGAGAGCCATTCGATAACCGTGTATCTGTTGGTATCATGTACATGATCAAGCTTGCTCACATGGTTGACGATAAACTTCATGCCCGCTCAACAGGGCCTTACTCTCTTGTTACCCAGCAGCCGCTCGGAGGTAAAGCTCAGTTCGGTGGTCAGCGTTTTGGAGAGATGGAAGTATGGGCACTTGAAGCTTATGGTGCGGCTTATACACTTCAAGAAATTCTTACTGTCAAATCCGATGATATTGTTGGTCGTGTGAAAACATATGAGGCAATTGTCAAAGGTGAAAATGTTCCGGAACCAGGAGTTCCAGAATCATTTAAAGTTTTGATTAAAGAACTTCAAAGTTTGGGAATGGACGTCAAGATTATGTCCGGAGACGACCAGGAAATTGAAATGCGTGATTTAGAAGATGAGGATGACGTTCAGCAGGCAGATACATTAAATATCGCTCCTGAAGAAAACTTATCTGAAAAAGTAAGTTCAACGGATTAATTAATTAACAGGCCGGGGAATTCCAATAGCTTTCTCCGGCTATCTTTAATAAATAGCGGTTTAAGCATACTCGTTAGAACCTGTAGACTGAAAGGGAGGTAGGCCCCTTGCTAGATGTAAACAATTTTGAATACATGAAAATCGGTCTGGCATCACCAGACAAGATTAGATCATGGTCATACGGTGAAGTGAAGAAACCGGAAACGATTAACTATCGTACATTAAAGCCAGAAAAAGATGGATTGTTTTGTGAGCGTATTTTCGGACCTACAAAAGACTGGGAATGTCATTGTGGGAAATATAAGAGAGTACGCTATAAAGGCGTTGTCTGTGACCGCTGTGGCGTAGAAGTAACAAAAGCAAAAGTTCGTCGCGAGCGCATGGGTCATATTGAATTGGCGGCTCCTGTTTCACATATTTGGTATTTCAAAGGTATTCCAAGCCGTATGGGGCTAGTGCTTGATATGTCCCCACGTGCACTTGAGGAAGTTATTTACTTTGCTTCTTATGTTGTAACCGAAGCTGGTGATACTGCGCTTGAGAAAAAGCAATTACTTTCTGAAAAAGAATACCGTGCTTATCGTGAAAAGTACGGAAATAAATTTCAGGCATCTATGGGTGCAGAAGCGATTAAAAAGCTGCTCCAAGACATTGATCTTGAAAAAGAAGTGGATTTCCTAAAAGAAGAATTAAAGAGTGCACAAGGCCAGCGCCGGACAAGAGCGATCAAACGTCTTGAAGTTATCGAAGCGTTCCGCCACTCCGGCAACAACCCGAGCTGGATGATTTTGGATGTTCTTCCTGTCATTCCGCCGGAGCTTCGCCCGATGGTACAGCTTGATGGTGGTCGTTTTGCCACTTCTGATTTAAATGATTTATATCGCCGAGTGATTAACCGGAACAACCGCTTGAAGCGTTTGCTTGATCTCGGAGCTCCAAGCATTATTGTTCAAAATGAAAAGCGGATGCTGCAAGAAGCAGTAGATGCATTAATTGATAATGGTCGCCGCGGCCGTCCTGTTACAGGGCCAGGTAACCGTCCGTTAAAGTCCCTTTCTCATATGCTGAAAGGAAAGCAAGGGCGTTTCCGTCAAAACCTGTTAGGAAAACGTGTTGACTATTCAGGCCGTTCGGTTATTGTCGTTGGACCGAATCTGAAAATGTATCAATGTGGCCTTCCAAAAGAAATGGCACTTGAATTGTTTAAGCCATTTGTTATGAAGGAACTGGTTGAAAAAGGCCTAGCTCATAACATTAAAAGTGCGAAACGTAAAATTGAACGCGTGCAGCCGGAAGTATGGGATGTGCTAGAAGAAGTAATCAAGGAGCACCCTGTTCTTTTAAACCGGGCACCGACGCTTCACCGTCTTGGTATTCAAGCATTTGAACCTACATTAGTAGAGGGACGCGCAATCCGTCTTCACCCGCTCGTTTGTACAGCATACAACGCGGACTTTGATGGAGACCAAATGGCCGTGCACGTGCCGTTGTCAGCAGAAGCTCAGGCAGAAGCCCGGATGTTAATGCTGGCTGCTCAAAATATCTTGAATCCAAAAGACGGAAAGCCAGTTGTTACTCCTTCTCAGGACATGGTATTAGGAAACTACTACCTCACTCTTGAGCGTGAAGATGCTATCGGCGAAGGAATGATTTTTAAAGATGTAGATGAAGCACTAATTGCCTATCAAAATGGTTATGTTCATCTTCATACGAGAGTAGCTGTCGCTGCCTCTGCTTTAAACAATCAAACATTTACTGAAGAGCAAAATAAAAAGCTGTTAATTACAACAGTCGGAAAGATGATTTTTAATGAAATTCTTCCGGACACATTCCCTTACATTAACGAGCCAACAAATACAAACCTGGTAGAGAAAACACCAGAGAAGTACTTTGTTGAGCCGACAGAAAATGTAAAAGAATATATTGAAAAGCAAGAGCTTATTGCTCCATTCAAGAAAAAAATCCTTGGAAATATCATTGCGGAAGTATTTAAACGTTTTAAAATTACAGAAACGTCCAAAATGCTTGACCGCATGAAGGACTTAGGATTTAAGCACTCTACGAAGGCTGGTATCACGGTAGGTGTCGCAGATATCGTAGTATTAGGCGAAAAAGAACAAATCTTGAAAGAAGCACAGTCAAAAGTTGATAATGTTATGAAGCAATTCAGACGTGGTTTAATCACGGAAGAAGAACGCTATGATCGCGTTATTTCTATCTGGAGTGCAGCTAAAGACACGATTCAAGGTAAATTGATGGCTTCCCTAGATAAGCGCAACCCAATCTTCATGATGAGTGACTCAGGGGCCCGTGGTAACGCGTCTAACTTTACTCAGCTTGCAGGGATGCGCGGTCTGATGGCGAACCCGGCTGGTCGGATTATCGAACTTCCGATCAAGTCAAGTTTCCGTGAAGGCTTAACCGTATTGGAATACTTTATTTCTACACATGGAGCGCGTAAAGGTCTAGCAGATACGGCTCTTAAAACGGCTGACTCTGGTTACTTGACTCGTCGTCTTGTAGATGTGGCTCAAGATGTAATTGTCCGTGAAGATGATTGTGGAACCGACCGCGGTCTTCTGATTCGTTCGATTAAAGAAGGAACAGAAATCATTGAACCGCTGGAAGAGCGTCTTGTTGGCCGTTATGCTAGAAAGACAATTGCTCATCCTGAAACCGGGGAAATCATTGCAAGAGAAAATGACCTGATAGATGAGGACATGGCAAGTGTCATTATTAACGCAGGCATTGAAGAGGTATGGATTCGCTCCGCCTTTACTTGTAACACCCGTCACGGCGTATGTAAAAAATGTTACGGACGCAACCTTGCAACTGGACAACAAGTGGAGGTCGGCGAAGCAGTTGGTATCATCGCTGCCCAATCAATTGGTGAACCAGGTACACAGTTGACGATGCGTACATTCCATACAGGTGGGGTAGCCGGAGACGATATTACTCAAGGTTTGCCTCGTATTCAGGAGTTGTTTGAAGCGCGTAATCCAAAAGGTCAGGCAGTTATTTCTGAAATTGACGGTGTTGTGACCGCAATTAATGAAGGCCGTGATCGCCAGCAGGAAATCGTTCTTCAAAGCGATGTAGAAAGCCGCACATATACGGCTCCATACACAGCTCGCTTGAAAGTAGCTGTTAACGATCAAGTAAAACGAGGCCAAGAACTGACAGAGGGTTCTATCGATCCGAAAGAATACTTGAAAATTACCGATGTTTCTTCCGTTCAGGAGTACTTGTTGCGCGAAGTGCAAAAAGTATACCGGATGCAAGGGGTAGAAATCGGTGACAAGCATATTGAAGTAATGGTACGACAGATGCTTCGTAAAGTGCGTGTTCTTGATGCTGGAGAAACGGATGTTCTGCCAGGCAGCCTGCTTGAAATTCATCAATTTAGAGATGCCAATGAGCAAGCGTTGCTTGAGGGCAAAATGCCAGCAACAGGAAGACCAGTTCTTCTTGGTATTACGAAAGCATCCCTTGAGACAGATTCGTTCCTATCTGCGGCATCCTTCCAAGAAACAACCCGCGTGTTGACAGATGCAGCGATTAAAGGAAAACGCGATGAACTTTTAGGTTTGAAAGAGAACGTTATTATCGGAAAACTTGTTCCAGCTGGAACGGGCATGCAGCGATATCGTAACTCTGAGCCAGTATTAGCAACATCTGAAGAATCTGTAACAGTAGAATAATAAATATGCGCTAAAAAGGTCTGTGAATACTTACCTTTTCAGCAAATTATATGTCCGGGGCCGGCTTTTCCGGCTCCGGCATAATAATTTATTTTCATAGTTGACATTTAAAAACATGAATGATAATATAATCAAGGTGCTCCTATGAACCTTGTTACTTTGGAGGATGTTTACATGTCTTATGATAAAGTAGCGAAGGCGCAAACCTTGGCGATAGGAACAAAACAAACAGTGAGAGCTCTTGAAAGAAATCAAGCACAGCAAGTAACGATCGCTGCTGATGCCAATCCCTTTTTATTAAAAAAGGTAGAAGAACTGGCCAAACAAAAAGCAGTGCCGATTACTTATGTGGATTCTATGCTAAAACTAGGAAAAACATGTGGGATTGATGTCAAGGCAGCTGCTGTTGCTATTATTAATGAATAATGTTTTTGCATGAAAGTGCAAAGACTTTGTTTTTAATTTTAAATGGTCCACCTGGATGTGTGGGCTTAAGAAAAAAGGAAGGGAGGATTTTTATATGCCTACTATTAACCAGTTAGTGCGTAAACCTCGTAAATCAAAATCAACTAAATCCAAGTCACCAGCACTTAACAAAGGCTATAATAGCTTTAAAAAAGCGCAAACGGATATTAATTCACCACAAAAGCGTGGAGTGTGTACTCGTGTTGGTACAATGACACCGAAAAAGCCTAACTCGGCTTTACGTAAATATGCCCGTGTTCGTTTGAGCAATGGTATTGAAGTGAATGCTTATATTCCTGGTATTGGACATAACCTTCAAGAGCACAGCGTTGTGTTGATTCGTGGAGGAAGAGTAAAAGACTTACCAGGGGTTCGTTATCACATCGTTCGTGGTGCGCTTGATACTGCCGGCGTAGAAACTCGTCGTCAAGGCCGTTCTAAGTACGGAATGAAGCGTCCAAAAGAAGCTAAAAAATAAAAACATTAATTTATAATGTAGGAATTACATGAAAGGAGGAACTTACATGCCACGTAAAGGTCCTGTAGCGAAGAGAGATGTACTTCCAGATCCGATGTACAACTCCAAATTAGTTACTCGTCTCATCAATAAAATGATGGTTGACGGTAAAAGAGGTAAATCACAAGCCATTCTTTATGCAGCATTTGATCTTATCCGCGAACGTACGGGGAAAGATCCAATGGAAGTATTTGATCAAGCCATTAAAAACATCATGCCAGTATTAGAGGTTAGAGCACGCCGTGTAGGTGGTGCTAACTACCAAGTGCCAGTTGAGGTTCGCCCTGAACGCCGTACGACTCTTGGTCTTCGCTGGTTAGTTAACTATTCTCGTCTTCGTGGTGAGAAAACAATGGAAGAACGCCTTGCGGCTGAAATCCTTGATGCAGCTAACAACACTGGTGCTTCAGTTAAGAAGCGTGAAGATACTCATAAAATGGCGGAAGCAA
The DNA here is from genome assembly GCF_038003025.1 of Pseudobacillus sp. FSL P4-0506. Lineage (NCBI taxonomy): Bacteria > Bacillati > Bacillota > Bacilli > Caryophanales > Bacillaceae > Pseudobacillus > Pseudobacillus sp. FSL P4-0506. Next base: position 392,442 of record NZ_JBBOOI010000001.1, on the reverse strand, counting down.
ACAAAGCATTTGCTCATTACCGCTGGTAAGATTCTTTTTAAAACTATCTTAATTTAAGGAAGGAGAAAGACATACATGGCAAGAGAGTTCTCCTTAGAAAACACTCGAAATATCGGTATCATGGCGCATATTGATGCCGGTAAAACGACAACTACCGAGCGTATTCTCTACTATACAGGCCGTATCCATAAAATTGGTGAGACTCACGAAGGTGCGTCTCAAATGGACTGGATGGAACAAGAACAAGAGCGCGGTATCACAATCACTTCTGCTGCGACAACTGCTCAGTGGAAGGGCAATCGTGTAAACATCATCGACACACCAGGACACGTAGACTTCACTGTTGAAGTTGAGCGTTCCCTTCGTGTTCTTGATGGTGCAGTAACTGTACTTGATGCCCAATCCGGAGTTGAGCCGCAAACAGAAACTGTTTGGCGCCAAGCAACTACGTATGGCGTTCCGCGTATCGTGTTTGTTAACAAAATGGATAAGATTGGAGCAGACTTCCTTTATTCTGTTCGCACAATCCATGACCGTTTAATGGCAAATGCACATCCGATTCAACTTCCAATCGGTGCTGAAGATGAATTCCGTGGCATCATCGACTTAGTCGAAATGAAAGCTACTTTCTACGGCAACGACCTTGGAACTGAAATCGAAGAAGGGGAAATCCCTGAAGATATGCAAGCTCAAGCAGAAGAATACCGTGAAAAACTTATCGAAGCAATTGCTGAATTCGATGAAGAAATCATGGAAAAATATCTTGGCGGTGAGGAAGTAACAATTCCTGAAATTAAAGCCGCTATCCGTAAAGGCACAATCAACGTTGAGTTCTTCCCTGTACTTTGCGGAACTGCTTTCAAAAACAAAGGTGTTCAATTAATGTTGGATGCAGTTGTTGACTATCTTCCTGCTCCTACAGACGTACCAAGCATTAAAGGGACTCTGCCAGATAGCGATGAAGAAGTAACTCGTCCATCATCAGACGATGCACCATTCTCTGCACTTGCATTTAAAGTTATGACTGACCCTTATGTAGGTAAGTTAACGTTCTTCCGTGTGTATTCTGGTATTTTACAATCCGGTTCATACGTACAGAACTCTACTAAAGGCAAACGTGAGCGTGTAGGTCGTATTCTACAAATGCATGCGAACTCCCGTGAAGAAATCTCTGAAGTGCATGCAGGCGATATCGCTGCTGCAGTTGGTCTGAAAGATACGACTACAGGGGACACTCTTTGTGACGAGAAAAACCTCGTTATTTTAGAGTCTATGGAATTCCCAGAGCCGGTTATCTCTTTATCAGTTGAGCCGAAATCAAAAGGCGATCAAGATAAAATGACAACTGCTCTGCAAAAACTTCAAGAAGAAGATCCAACTTTCCGTGCAGAAACAAATCCTGAAACAGGACAAGTTGTTATCTCCGGTATGGGTGAGCTTCACTTGGATATCATTGTAGACCGTATGCGTCGTGAATTTAAAGTAGAAGCAAACGTGGGTGCTCCACAAGTAGCTTACCGTGAAACTTTCCGTGCTTCTGCGCAAGTAGAAGGAAAGTTTGCCCGCCAATCTGGTGGACGCGGACAATACGGTCATGTATGGATCGAGTTTACACCTAACGAAGAAGGTGCTGGCTTCGAATTCGAAAACGGCATCGTCGGTGGGGTTGTTCCTCGTGAATACATCCCAGCTGTTCAAGCTGGTCTTGAAGATGCATTGCAAAACGGTGTTATTGCCGGCTATCCATTAATCGACATTAAAGCAAGACTGTTTGACGGTTCTTACCATGATGTTGACTCCAGTGAGATGGCGTTTAAAATTGCAGCATCTATGGCATTGAAAAATGCAGCTTCTAAATGTAATCCGGTTCTTCTCGAGCCAATGATGAAAGTAGAAGTTGTTATTCCTGATGAATACCTTGGAGATATTATGGGTGACATCACTTCCCGTCGTGGACGTGTGGAAGGTATGGAAGCTCGCGGTAACGCGCAAGTAGTAAAAGCATTCGTTCCACTTTCTGAAATGTTTGGTTATGCTACTTCACTACGTTCCAATACACAAGGTCGCGGAACTTATTCTATGCACTTTGACCATTATGAAGAGGTGCCAAAATCAGTTTCCGAAGAAATCATCAAGAAAAATAAAGGTCAATAATTGATTTATACTTCTTAATGAAGTATAAATACAATGTAAGCTTTGGTATCTTTGGAGACGGAATCACTTCCGCCTTCAAAGTCCCTATATAAATTAATTAATTTTGATAATTCAAAGGAGGATTTCCTAATGGCTAAGGAAAAATTCGACCGTTCCAAAACACATGCGAATATCGGTACAATTGGTCACGTTGACCATGGTAAAACAACTTTAACAGCAGCAATCACAACTGTTCTTGCTAAAAAAGGCGGAAGTGAAGCACGTGGTTACGACCAAATCGACAACGCTCCAGAAGAGCGCGAGCGCGGTATCACAATCAACACTTCTCACGTTGAATATGAAACTGACAAACGCCACTATGCACACGTTGACTGCCCAGGACATGCTGACTATGTTAAAAACATGATCACTGGTGCTGCGCAAATGGACGGCGGTATCCTAGTAGTATCTGCTGCTGACGGTCCAATGCCACAAACTCGTGAGCACATCCTTCTTTCTCGTCAAGTAGGTGTTCCTTACCTTGTAGTATTCTTAAACAAATGCGACATGGTAGACGACGAAGAACTTCTTGAGCTTGTAGAAATGGAAGTGCGTGACCTTCTTTCTGAGTACGAATTCCCTGGCGATGATGTACCAGTAATCAAAGGTTCTGCTCTTAAAGCTCTTGAAGGCGAAGCTGAGTGGGAAGACAAAATCATCGAGCTTATGGATGCTGTTGATGAGTACATCCCAACTCCAGAGCGTGACACTGAAAAACCATTCATGATGCCTGTTGAGGACGTATTCTCAATCACTGGCCGTGGTACAGTTGCAACTGGCCGTGTTGAGCGTGGACAAGTTAAAGTTGGTGACGTAGTTGAAATCATCGGTTTAACTGAAGAGCCAAAATCTACTACTGTAACTGGTGTAGAAATGTTCCGTAAGCTTCTTGACTATGCTGAAGCTGGTGACAACATCGGTGCCCTTCTTCGTGGTGTAGCACGTGAAGAAATCCAACGTGGACAAGTACTTGCTAAGCCAGGTTCAATCACTCCACACACTAACTTCAAAGCTGAAGTTTATGTATTGTCTAAAGAAGAAGGTGGACGTCATACTCCATTCTTCTCAAACTACCGTCCACAGTTCTACTTCCGTACAACGGATGTAACTGGTATCGTTCAACTTCCTGAAGGCGTAGAAATGGTTATGCCTGGGGACAACGTTGAAATGACAGTTGAACTTATTTCTCCGATCGCGATCGAAGAAGGTACTAAGTTCTCTATCCGTGAAGGCGGCCGTACAGTAGGCGCTGGCGTTGTAGCATCTATCCAAAAATAATAACGATTGACAAGCAGGCGGTTTCCGCCTGCTTTTTTATTTTTCAACTCTCTATTTCTTCTATTGATATGAAGCGATAGTATGTGTATAATAGTAAAAGTGTGCTAGGAAAGAAATATAGCAAATACTGTTGCATACATCGAAAACTTCGTGTATAATTAACAACGTTGGTTTTCGACAGCGATGATGCAGAAGGTTGCTGACACACCCGGCCGCTTTGCCATGGCGAGTGTCGTCAGGATATTTCTGCGGAGAATGTCTATTAGCAAATAGGCGGAAAAGGAGGGAAAATAATGGCAAAAGAAAAAATTCGTATTCGTTTAAAAGCATATGATCACAGAATTTTAGACCAATCAGCAGAAAAGATCGTTGAAACAGCAAAACGTTCTGGTGCTAACGTATCGGGTCCAATCCCGTTGCCAACAGAAAAATCTGTTTACACAATCTTACGTGCGGTTCATAAGTACAAAGATTCTCGTGAGCAATTCGAGATGCGTACACATAAACGTTTAATCGATATTGTGAATCCAACACCACAAACTGTTGATTCATTAATGCGTTTAGACTTGCCATCAGGCGTTGACATTGAAATTAAACTTTAATTACTATAAAAAATTATTAATTCAGGAGGTGTGACTCATGACCAAAGGAATCTTAGGAAGAAAAATCGGTATGACTCAAGTATTTGCTGAAAACGGTGAACTCATTCCAGTTACTGTGGTTGAAGCAACACCAAACGTTGTACTGCAAAAGAAAACGATCGAAAGCGACGGCTATGAAGCTATTCAGTTAGGCTTTGATGAAAAGCGTGAAAAGCTTGCAAACAAGCCAGCTAAAGGCCACGTTGCAAAAGCTAACACTGCACCTAAGCGCTTCATTCGTGAGTTCCGTAACTTCGGTGAAGAAGTAGAAGTTGGTCAAGAGGTTAAAGTCGATATTTTCGCTGAAGGAGATATCATCGACGTAACAGGAGTATCAAAAGGTAAAGGATTCCAAGGTGCGATCAAACGCCACGGACAAAGCCGCGGACCTATGTCCCACGGTTCACGTTACCACCGTCGCCCAGGTTCTATGGGACCAGTTGCTCCTAACCGTGTATTCAAAAATAAATTACTTCCAGGCCGTATGGGTGGCGAACAGATCACTATCCAAAACCTGCAAGTAGTGAAAGTTGATGCAGAGCGCAACGTAATCTTAATCAAAGGAAATGTTCCTGGACCTAAGAAATCTTTAGTGAAAATCCAACGTGCATTGAAAGTGAAATAATCGATTTTTTCTAGAAAGGAGGAAAAAAGAATGCCAAAAGTTACAGTATTAAACCAAAGCGGAGCTGAAGTTGGTGAAATCGAACTGAACGATTCCGTTTTCGGTATTGAACCTAATCAACATGTTTTATTTGAAGCAGTAATGATGCAACGCGCATCTTTACGTCAAGGAACAAGCAAAGTAAAAAACCGTTCCGAAGTGAGTGGCGGCGGTCGCAAACCATGGCGCCAAAAAGGTACTGGACGTGCTCGTCAAGGATCTATTCGTTCTCCACAATGGCGCGGAGGCGGCACAGTGTTCGGACCAGTTCCACGCAGCTACAGCTACAAATTACCGAAAAAAGTTCGTCGCTTAGCGATCAAATCTGCTCTTTCTTCTAAAGTTGTAGAGCAAAACATTATTGTATTGGAAGCATTAGCTCTTGATGCTCCAAAAACAAAAGAATTCGCAAGCGTATTGAAGAACCTTTCTGTAAACAGCAAAGCGCTAGTTGTAACAGAAGCGTTAAACGAAAATGTTGCACTGTCTGCACGCAATATCCCAGGTGTGACAGTAGTAGATGCAAGCGGCGTTAGTGTTTTAGATCTTCTTGGACACGAGAAGCTAATCATCACTAAAGCAGCTGTTGAAAAAGTAGAGGAGGTGCTTGCATAATGGATGCTCGCGATATCATTAAGCGCCCCGTTATTACAGAACATTCAACTGAAATCATGGCTGATAAAAAATATACGTTTGAAGTTGATGTGAAAGCTAACAAAACTCAAGTCAAAGACGCAATTGAAGAGATCTTTGGCGTGAAAGTAGCGAAAGTCAACATCTTGAACTACAAAGGTAAATTCAAGCGTATGGGTCGTTATGCAGGTTATACAAACAAACGCCGTAAAGCGGTTGTTACATTAACTCAAGACAGCAAAGAAATCGAACTATTTGAAGTTTAATTCAACATTATAAGAAGAGGAGGGAAATGACATGGCGATTAAAAAGTATAAACCAACGTCAAACGGCCGTCGTAATATGACGTCACTAGATTTTGCTGAGCTTACAACTGACAAGCCAGAAAAATCATTGTTGGCGCCTCTTAAAAAGAAAGGCGGTCGCAACAACCAAGGTAGAACTACAGTTCGTCATCAAGGTGGCGGCCATAAGCGTCAATACCGTATTATCGACTTTAAACGCGATAAAGATGGTATACCTGGACGCGTTGCCACAATCGAGTATGATCCAAACCGTTCAGCAAACATTGCTTTGATCAATTATGTAGACGGTGAAAAACGTTACATCTTAGCACCAAAAAACCTAAAAGTCGGAATGGAAGTTATGTCCGGACCGGAAGCAGATATTAAAACAGGTAACGCTCTTCCTTTAGTTAACATTCCTGTAGGTACAGTTGTTCACAATATCGAATTGAAGCCTGGTAAAGGCGGACAATTGGTACGTTCAGCTGGTACATCTGCACAAGTGTTAGGTAAAGAAGGAAAATACGTTCTTGTTCGTTTGAATTCTGGTGAAGTTCGTATGATTCTTGCTACTTGCCGTGCAACAATTGGCCAGGTGGGCAATGAGCAACATGAACTTGTTAACATCGGTAAAGCAGGTCGTTCTCGCTGGTTAGGCAAGAAGCCAACAGTTCGTGGATCTGTAATGAACCCGAATGACCATCCACACGGTGGTGGTGAAGGACGTTCACCAATCGGACGTAAAACACCTGTTACACCATGGGGCAAACCAACTCTTGGTTATAAAACTCGTAAGAAAACAAACAAAAGCGACAAGTTTATCGTTCGTCGTCGTAAAAAATAACGTAATTGCACTACGGTTCCTTTCGCGAACCGTAGACCAATTGCGAAGGGAGGTACCAAAATGGGCCGTAGCTTGAAAAAAGGACCTTTTGTTGATGATCATTTATTCAATAAAATTGAAAAATTAAATGAAGCTGATAAGAAACAAGTTGTGAAAACTTGGTCTCGCCGTTCAACAATCTTCCCTGCTTTTATCGGTCATACAATCGCTGTATATGATGGCCGTAAGCATGTTCCTGTTTATGTAACAGAAGATATGGTAGGACACAAACTGGGCGAGTTTGCACCAACACGCACGTACAAAGGTCACGGTAGTGACGATAAAAAAACAAGACGTTAATGAGAGGAGGGTATCCTGATGGAAGCAAAAGCTGTTGTAAGAACAGTTCGTATTGCTCCTCGTAAAGCACGTTTAGTGGTTGATCTGATTCGAGGAAAGCAAGTGGGAGAAGCGGTAGCTATTTTGCGTCACACACCAAAAGCTGCATCTCCTGTCGTTGAAAAATTACTTAACTCTGCAATTGCTAACGCAGAACACAACTATGACATGGATGTTAACAACCTTTTTGTTAAAAAAGTGTTCGTTGACGAGGGTCCAACTTTAAAACGTTTCCGTCCACGTGCAATGGGACGTGCAAGCGCAATTAACAAACGTACAAGCCACATCACAATCGTGGTATCAGAAAAGAAGGAGGGATAATTCGTGGGTCAAAAAGTACATCCTAATGGTTTACGTGTCGGTATCATCCGTGACTGGGATTCAAAATGGTACGCGGAGAAAGATTACGCAAGCCTTTTACATGAAGATCTTAAAGTTCGTGAATATATCGAGAGCCGCTTGAAAGATGCTTCCGTATCTCGAATTGAAATTGAACGTGCTGCTAACCGCATCAACATTACTATTCATACAGCGAAGCCTGGTATGGTTATTGGTAAAGGTGGATCTGAGGTTGAAGCACTTCGTAAGTCTTTAAATCAACTAACTGGCAAACGTGTTCATATTAACATCGTTGAAATTAAAAGAGCAGATTTAGATGCTAAACTTGTAGCAGAAAACATCGCTCGTCAATTAGAAAACCGTGTATCTTTCCGTCGTGCGCAAAAGCAAGCGATCCAACGCACAATTCGCGCTGGTGCAAAAGGAATCAAAACACAGGTTTCTGGACGTCTTGGCGGCGCAGATATCGCTCGTGCTGAACACTATAGTGAAGGAACAGTTCCACTTCATACACTTCGCGCGGACATCGACTATGCGCATGTTGAAGCTGACACTACTTATGGTAAGCTTGGCGTGAAAGTATGGATTTATCGTGGAGAGGTTCTTCCTACGAAGAAGAAGTCTGAGGAAGGAGGAAAATAATCATGTTATTGCCTAAACGCGTAAAATACCGTCGTGTGCACCGTGGAAAAATGCGCGGTCAAGCAAAAGGCGGCACAGAAGTAGCATTTGGCGAATACGGTCTACAAGCTCTTGAAGCCTCTTGGATCACAAACCGCCAGATCGAAGCTGCCCGTATTGCGATGACTCGTTACATGAAACGTGGCGGTAAAGTATGGATCAAAATTTTCCCACATAAGCCTTACACTGCAAAGCCTCTTGAAGTTCGGATGGGTTCCGGTAAAGGTGCTCCTGAAGGATGGGTAGCTGTAGTAAAACCAGGGAAAATCATGTTTGAAATTGCTGGTGTCTCTGAAGAGGTAGCTCGTGAAGCTCTTCGTCTTGCAGCACACAAATTACCGGTTAAATGTAAATTTGTAAAACGAGAAGAAATTGGTGGTGAATCAAATGAAGGCTAATGAGATTGTTGAATTAACCACTGCCGAAATTGAGCAAAAACTTAAGTCTTTAAAAGAAGAGCTCTTTAATCTTCGTTTCCAATTAGCGACTGGTCAACTTGAAAACACTGCTCGCATCCGTGAAGTACGCAAAGCGATCGCTCGTATGAAAACTGTTATTCGTCAAAGAGAGATCGATGTTAACAATCGATAATTGAGAGGAGGTTTGCACAATGAGTGAACGTAATCAACGTAAAGTTTATACTGGACGTGTTGTGTCTGACAAAATGGACAAAACAGTTACTGTTCTTGTAGAAACTTACAAAAAGCACTCTCTTTACGGCAAACGCGTTAAGTACTCTAAAAAATTCAAAGCTCATGATGAGCTGAATGAAGCAAAAATCGGTGACGTTGTCCGCATCATGGAAACTCGCCCGTTATCTGCTACGAAACGCTTCCGTTTAGTTGAAGTTGTAGAAAAAGCAGTTATTATCTAATTCATTATTGTTCGGATAGAAAGTGAATCCGAAGGGAGGTAACATAAATGATCCAACAAGAATCTCGTTTGAAAGTAGCTGACAACTCAGGAGCTCGTGAAGTGTTAACGATCAAAGTTCTTGGTGGCTCTGGCCGTAAAACTGCAAATGTCGGAGACATCATCGTCTGCACGGTGAAACAAGCAACACCAGGCGGCGTTGTCAAGAAGGGTGACGTAGTAAAAGCTGTTATCGTACGTACAAAACGTGGAATGCGCCGTAACGATGGATCTTATATCCGTTTCGATGAAAATGCGTGCGTAATCATTAAAGATGACAAGAGCCCTCGTGGAACTCGTATCTTTGGCCCGGTTGCGCGTGAATTACGTGACAGCAACTTTATGAAAATTGTTTCTCTTGCTCCGGAAGTAATCTAAATGAAAGCAATTTTATCAACTTGGCCATTCAAGGAGGTGCGATAAAATGAATGTTAAAAAAGGCGATAAAGTAATGGTCATCACGGGCAAAGACAAAGGAAAAACAGGCATCGTGCTTGCAGCATTTCCTAAAAAGGACCGTGTGCTTGTAGAAGGAATCAACATTGTGAAAAAACATGCTAAACCTTCTCAAGTAAATCCGCAAGGCGGAATTATTAGCCAGGAGGCACCTATTCACGTTTCTAACGTCATGCTTTTAGATCCAAAAACGAACGAACCTACTCGCGTAGGATTTAAAGTGGTTGACGGTAAAAAAGTACGTGTAGCAAAAAAATCTGGTGAAACTTTAGATAAATAATAAGTCTGTTAATGAAGGGAGGTACACTATATGAACCGCCTTAAAGCAAAGTTTAATGAAGAAATTACACCTGCTTTAATGAATAAATTTAATTACAAATCAGTAATGCAAGTACCGAAAGTTGACAAAATCGTAGTTAACATGGGGGTAGGCGATGCTGTTCAAAACGCGAAAGCACTTGATACAGCTGTCGAAGAATTAGCACTTATCACTGGTCAAAAGCCATTGATCACACGTGCTAAAAACTCAATTGCAGGCTTCCGTCTTCGTGAAGGTATGCCGATCGGAGCGAAAGTTACATTACGCGGTGAGCGTATGTACGAATTCCTTGATAAATTAATCGCTGTTTCACTTCCACGTGTACGTGACTTCCGTGGTGTTTCTAAAAAAGCATTTGACGGACGCGGCAACTACACACTTGGTGTGAAAGAACAATTGATCTTCCCTGAAATTGATTATGATAAAGTAAGCAAAATCCGCGGGATGGATATCGTAATTGTGACAACTGCGAACACTGATGAAGAAGCTCGCGAATTGTTAACTCAACTTGGAATGCCGTTCCAAAAGTAATCTCTATAAAAAGGGAGGCGAAAATGTGGCTAAAAAATCAATGATTGCGAAGCAAAAACGCACACCTAAATTTAAGGTGCAAGAGTATACACGCTGCGAACGCTGTGGGCGTCCACACTCTGTATACCGCAAATTTAAGCTTTGCCGTATTTGTTTCCGTGAACTTGCATATAAAGGACAAATTCCTGGTGTTAAAAAAGCTAGCTGGTAATACCCCGAATTGGGAAGGAGGTAAATAGAATGGTTATGACAGATCCTATTGCAGATTTGTTGACTCGCATTCGCAATGCGAACATGGTGCGTCACGAGAAATTAGAAGTACCTGCTTCTAATATCAAGAAGGAAATCGCTGAAATTTTAAAGCGTGAAGGTTTCGTACGCGACGTAGAATTTATCGAAGACAACAAGCAAGGCGTAATTCGTATTTTCTTAAAATATGGAGCGAACAACGAACGTGTTATCACTGGTTTAAAACGTATCAGCAAACCTGGTTTGCGCGTATACGCAAAAGCTGATGAAATGCCAAGAGTACTTAACGGTTTAGGTATTGCTCTTGTATCAACATCTAACGGTGTGTTAACAGATAAAGAAGCCCGTGCTAAGCAAGTGGGCGGAGAAGTATTAGCATACGTTTGGTAATATTCTTGTAATGAATGGAGGTGCAACATAATGTCTCGTGTAGGAAAAAAACCTATTGAGCTTCCAGAAGGCGTAACAGTAACAAACGACAACAACACAGTTACTGTTAAAGGACCAAAAGGTGAGCTTGTTAGAACGTTTAACAAAGATATGATTATTGAGATCGAAGGCAATGTCGTTACAATTTCTCGTCCTTCTGATTCTAAAGAACACCGCACTAACCATGGTACGACTCGTGCGCTTTTATCGAACATGGTAGAAGGTGTATCTAAAGGTTTCGAAAAGTCTCTTGAATTAATCGGGGTTGGATACCGTGCTCAAAAACAAGGAAACAAGCTTGTTCTGAACGTTGGATACTCTCATCCGGTTGAAATGGAGCCTGAAAAAGGTGTAGAAGTTGAAGTTCCTTCTAACACAAAAGTAATCGTTAAAGGGATCAGCAAAGAACGCGTTGGCGCTTTTGCTGCGAATGTTCGTGCAACACGCCCGCCAGAGCCTTACAAAGGCAAAGGTATCCGTTATGAAGGCGAACACGTACGCCGCAAAGAAGGTAAGACAGGTAAGTAATGTCGCTTAAGTAAACGAAAGGAGTGACCACAATGATTACGAAGCAAGATAAGAATAAAACGCGTAAAAAGAGACATGTTCGTGTTCGTTCAAAAATCAGCGGTACGGCGTCTCGTCCACGCTTAAATATCTTCCGTTCTAATCAGCATTTGTATGCACAAGTGATTGATGATGTGAACGGTGTAACAATTGCCAGTGCTTCTACAATTGAAAAAGACTTCGGTTTAGAAAAAACAGGCAATGCTGAAGCAGCTGCCAAAGTTGGCGAATTAGTTGCTAAAAGAGCGAGCGAAAAAGGAATCAAATCCGTAGTATTTGACCGCGGAGGTTACTTATATCATGGTCGCGTAAAAGCTTTAGCAGAAGCAGCACGCGAAAATGGACTGGAATTCTAATAAAGAAGGAGGGACAAATTAATGCGTCGCATTGATCCAAATAAACTTGAACTTGAAGAACGTGTAGTTACGGTCAATCGTGTAGCAAAGGTAGTAAAGGGTGGCCGTCGCTTCCGTTTTACTGCGCTTGTGGTTGTCGGTGACAAAAACGGACACGTAGGCTTTGGAACGGGTAAAGCACAAGAAGTACCTGATGCTATCCGCAAAGCGATTGAAGATGCAAAGAAAAATCTAATTGCTATTCCGATCGTTGGAACAACAATTCCACACGAAGTAATTGGCCGTTTTGGCGGTGGCGAAATCCTTTTGAAACCTGCTTCTGAAGGTACTGGGGTTATCGCTGGTGGACCAGTTCGTGCGGTACTTGAGCTTGGCGGAGTAGAAAACATTCTTTCTAAATCACACGGTTCAAATACACCAATCAACATGGTACGCGCTACTCTTGAAGGAATCAAACAATTGAAGCGTGCAGAAGACGTTGCTAAATTACGCGGAAAATCAGTAGAAGAACTGTTAGGATAAGGAGGGATTTACAATGGCTGAAAAATTATCAATCACCCTCACTCGCAGCTTGATCGGTCGTCCGAAAGATCAACGTGAAACAGTTAAAGCTCTTGGTCTTCGCAAAATGCATCAAACCGTGGAACACCAAGATAACGCAGCAATCAGAGGTATGATTAACAAAGTATCTCACTTAGTGACTGTCAACGAAAAATAATTTTAATCTAGAGAATAAGGAGGTGCACGAACATGAAACTTCATGAATTACGACCTGCTGAAGGTTCTCGTAAAACTCGCAATCGTGTTGGACGTGGTCCCGGTTCTGGCAATGGTAAAACTGCTGGTAAAGGACATAAAGGACAAAAAGCTCGTTCTGGCGGTGGTGTACGTCTAGGATTTGAAGGGGGACAAACTCCTTTATTCCGTCGCTTGCCAAAACGTGGTTTTACTAACATCAACAGAAAAGAGTATGCGATTGTTAACCTTGATGCATTAAATCGCTTTGATGAAGGCACAGAAGTCACACCAGAACTTCTTATTGAAACTGGTGTTGTCAGCAGCGAAAAAGCAGGAATCAAAATTCTTGCTAAAGGTAACGTTGAGAAGAAATTGACTGTAAAAGCTCATAAATTCTCTTCTGCTGCTCAAGAAGCAATTGAAGCTGCCGGCGGTAAGACTGAGGTGATTTAATGTTTCGCACAATCTCCAATTTTATGCGTGTGGGTGATATAAGAAGAAAAATTATATTCACCCTTCTTATGTTAATTGTGTTCCGTATCGGCACATTTATTCCTGTTCCGTACGTTAATGCAGATGTACTGAAGATGCAGGAGCAGGCAGGATTAATTGGTTTCCTTAATACTTTTGGAGGAGGAGCGCTGCAAAACTTCTCCATTCTTGCTATGGGAATTATGCCTTATATCACTGCTTCTATCATCGTTCAGCTTTTGCAAATGGATGTAGTTCCTAAGTTCACGGAATGGTCAAAGCAAGGGGAGGTTGGCCGACGCAAGCTCGCACAATTTACGAGATATTTCACAATCGTACTTGGTTTTATCCAGGCGTTCGGAATGTCTTATGGCTTCAACCGTTTATATGGCGGTATGCTAGTTGAGAGCAACAGCGTAGGCGCTTATCTCCTTATTGCACTCGTATTAACTGCGGGTACAGCCTTTCTTATGTGGCTTGGGGAATTGATCACTTCTAAAGGTGTCGGTAACGGAATTTCAGTTATTATCTTTGCTGGGATTGTTGCAGCGCTCCCAAATATAGCAAATCAGATTTATGCGCAGCAAATTGAAGGAGCGGGCGAGCAGCTCTTCCTGCGAATTGTCGTGCTATTATTGATTGCTTTGGCGGTGTTAGCAATTATCGTCGGTGTTATCTTCTTTCAGCAGGCATTGCGTAAGATTCCAATTCAATATGCCAAGCGTGTAACAGGAGAAGGCGGAATGGGAGCAAGAGGCGCTCAATCAACACATTTACCTTTGAAAGTAAATGCTGCTGGAGTTATTCCTGTCATTTTTGCGGTAGCCTTTTTGGTTACGCCGCAAACACTCTCGTCTTTCTTTGGTTCGAATGATGTAACAACGACTATTCAAAACATCTTTGACTACCATAAACCGATCGGTATGATTATTTACGTAACATTGATCGTCGCATTTACGTATTTCTATGCGTTTATTCAAGTCAATCCGGAGCAATTAGCCGATAATTTGAAGAAACAAGGTGGATACATTCCAGGCATTCGTCCTGGGAAAAACACGCAGGATTATCTAACAAGCGTTTTATACCGCTTAACATTTGTTGGAGCAATATTCCTGTCTGTCATCTCCATTCTTCCTGTATTCTTTATTAAATTTGCAGGTCTTCCACCAGCTGCACAAATTGGCGGCACAAGCTTGCTGATCGTAGTTGGAGTTGCATTGGAAACAATGAAGCAATTGGAAGCCCAGCTTGTCAAACGCCATTACAAAGGCTTTATAAAATAAAAGGCAAGCTGTTGCACGTCTCGAATCAGACTGAGGGGGGAAACACAAATGAATCTAGTATTAATGGGACTGCCAGGAGCCGGAAAAGGCACGCAGGCCGAACGAATTGTTGAAAAATATGGCATTCCGCACATTTCTACAGGCGACATGTTCCGTGCGGCGATGAAAGAGGGAACAGAGCTTGGACTAAAAGCTAAATCCTTTATGGATCAAGGCGCACTTGTCCCTGACGAAGTGACAATCGGAATTGTTCGCGAAAGATTGAGCAAATTAGATTGTCAAGACGGTTTTCTTCTCGATGGATTTCCAAGAACAGTTGCTCAAGCAGAAGCGCTTGAAGGCATCTTAGAAGCCCTTGGGAAGAAAATAGATTACGTTATCAACGTAGATGTTGATAAAGAAATTCTTATGGCACGTTTAACAGGTCGCCGAATTTGTAAAAGCTGCGGAGCTACTTACCATCTTGTATTTAATCCGCCAGCTGTTGAAGGCAAATGTGACCGTTGCGGCGGGGAACTTTATCAACGTGCAGATGATAATGAAGAAACTGTTCAAAATCGTCTGGATGTCAATTTAAAACAAACTGAACCATTACTAGATTTCTATCGGCAAAAAGGTTATTTAAAAGATATTAATGGCCAGCAGGAAATCGGCAAGGTCTTCGAAGACATTGACCAGCTTCTGAAAGGCTTAAATTAATGATCATTTGCAAAACCCCTCGAGAGATAGAGATTATGAGAGAAGCAGGACGGATTGTGGCTTTGACGCACAAGGAGCTGCAGAGGTTTATCTCTCCCGGTATAAGCACGAAACAGTTAGACGAGATTGCAGAAAAATTTATTAGACAGCATAATGCAATTCCTTCTTTTAAAGGGTATAATGGTTTTCGTGGCAGCATTTGTACATCTGTTAACGAAGAGCTTGTTCACGGCATTCCTGGAGACCGGGTTTTAAAAGAGGGCGATGTCATTAGTCTGGACATTGGGGCTAACTATCGAGGGTATCATGGTGATTCTGCCTGGACTTACCCTGTTGGCAACGTCTCTTCTGACGTCCAGCAGCTGTTGAAAGTAACTGAGGAATCGCTTTTTATTGGTTTAGAGGAAGCGAAGCCGGGTGAACGTCTTTCAAACATCTCCCATGCGATTCAAACATATGTAGAATCCTACGGCTTTTCTATAGTGCGTGAGTATGTAGGACACGGGATTGGTCAAAACTTGCATGAGGATCCACAAATTCCTCATTACGGTCCGCCTGGCAAAGGTCCAAAGCTCAAACCTGGAATGGTGCTTGCAATCGAACCGATGGTGAATGCTGGAAGCCGCTATGTAAAAACACTTGGAGATAACTGGACAGTTGTAACCCAAGACGGGAAAATGTGTGCTCACTTCGAACATACAGTTGCAATTACCGAAACAGGTTTTGAGATTTTAACTAAAGCCTAACACATATGTGCTTCTCCAGAAGTTGGTTCAAATAGAGTCTAATAACCAGGGCCGCTTAATTTGCAGCGGGTTCTGTATGAAAAGAGAAGGGAGAGTAAAGAATGGCGAAAGACGATGTAATTGAAATTGAAGGTACTGTAGTTGAAACTTTGCCTAACGCTATGTTTAAGGTAGAATTAGAAAATGGCCATACTGTTCTTGCCCACGTATCTGGAAAGATCCGTATGCATTTTATCCGCATTCTGCCTGGAGATAAGGTAACTGTTGAACTTTCTCCTTACGATTTAACGCGCGGACGTATTACTTACCGCTATAAATAACTTATGCACTCCGGACTATAAGGAGGTTGGAAAAAATGAAAGTTAGACCATCAGTAAAGCCAATCTGTGAGAAATGTAAAGTCATTCGCAGACGCGGCAAAGTAATGGTTATTTGTGAAAACCCTAAACATAAACAAAAACAAGGTTAATCTGAATAGGAGGTGCACATTCATATGGCACGTGTAGCAGGTGTTGATATTCCACGCGACAAGCGTGTAGTTATCTCATTAACTTACATCTTTGGTATTGGCAGACCGACTGCCCAAAAAATCCTGGCTGAAGCCGGTGTTTCTGAAGACACTCGTGTACGTGATCTGACAGAAGACGAATTAAATAAAATTCGTGATATCATTGACAAATTAAAAGTTGAGGGTGATCTTCGCCGTGAAGTATCTCTTAACATTAAACGTTTAATGGAGATCGGTTCTTACCGCGGTATCCGTCATCGTCGTGGCTTGCCAGTTCGTGGACAAAATACGAAGAACAATGCTCGTACTCGTAAAGGTCCTCGTAAAACTGTAGCTAACAAGAAAAAATAATAGGTAAAGGAGGTCAATGTAAGACATGGCTCGTAAACAACAATCTCGTAAGCGTCGTGTGAAAAAGAATATCGAATTAGGTATTGCACACATTCGCTCAACATTTAACAATACAATCGTAACAATTACAGACGTTCATGGTAATGCTCTCGCTTGGTCTAGTGCAGGTGCCCTTGGATTTAGAGGCTCTCGTAAATCTACTCCATTCGCGGCTCAAATGGCTGCTGAAACAGCTGCGAAAGCATCAATGGAACATGGCATGAAATCTCTTGAAGTAACAGTTAAAGGTCCTGGTTCTGGCCGTGAAGCTGCTATTCGTGCTTTACAAGCTGCAGGTCTTGAAGTAACTGCTATTAAGGACGTTACTCCTGTTCCTCACAACGGATGCCGCCCTCCAAAACGTCGCCGTGTTTAATTTTCCTGTATAATAATTATATCTTTGGCAATAATGGGATATAATTGAATGTTGCGCTCGTTACAGGACTACTAAACCAGTTGTGGTGCACAGTCGGGAACGTAAACATGGGGAAATTTCGGTTGAACCATCTAAGCCGGAGTTTCGACGTATTGAAGGAGGTATAATTGAATGATCGAAATTGAAAAGCCAAAAATTGAAACGGTCGAGATCAGCGATGATGCCACTCATGGGAAATTCGTTGTAGAACCACTTGAGCGTGGGTATGGTACAACTTTGGGTAACTCCTTACGTCGCATACTATTATCTTCACTTCCAGGTGCTGCTGTTACATCCATTCAAATTGATGGAGTACTGCATGAATTTTCAACTGTTGAAGGTGTCGTGGAAGATGTTACATCTATTATCTTAAACATTAAGAAACTGGCGCTTAAAATCTACTCGGATGAGGAGAAAACGCTAGAGATAGATGTACAGGGAAGCGGTGTAGTGACGGCTGCTGATATTACGCATGACAGTGATGTAGAGATTTTAAATCCTGATTTGCATATTGCTACTTTAGGAGAAAACGCTCATTTCCGTATGCGTCTTACTGCACAGCGTGGAAGAGGCTATAATCCTGCTGATCAAAATAAAAAGGAAGATCATCCAATTGGTGTCATTCCAGTTGACTCCATCTACACTCCGGTTGCCCGTGTAAACTATCAAGTGGAAAGCACTCGCGTGGGGCAGTTAACGAATTATGATAAACTCTCATTGGATGTGTGGACTGATGGCAGTATCGGCCCGAAAGAAGCTATTTCTTTAGGTGCCAAAATCTTAACTGAGCACTTAAACATCTTCGTTGGTTTAACAGACGAAGCTCAAAATGCTGAAATTATGGTAGAAAAAGAAGAAGACCAAAAAGAAAAAGTTCTTGAAATGACAATTGAAGAACTTGATCTCTCCGTCCGTTCTTATAACTGCTTAAAGCGTGCTGGCATCAATACGGTGCAAGAGCTTGCTAATAAGAGTGAAGAAGATATGATGAAGGTCCGAAATCTTGGCCGTAAGTCACTTGAAGAAGTGAAGGCAAAGCTGGATGAGCTCGGATTAGGCCTGAAAAAAGAAGATTGATCATCTAATAAAAGTAAAACTCAACAAAGGAGGGTATCTTCATGGCTTACAGAAAGCTAGGACGTACAAGCGCTCAACGTAAAGCGATGCTTCGTGATTTAACAACTGACTTGATCATCAGTGAGCGTATTGAAACAACTGAAGCACGCGCAAAAGAGCTTCGCTCAGTTGTCGAAAAAATGATTACACTTGGTAAACGCGGTGATTTACATGCACGCCGCCAAGCAGCTGCATTCCTTCGCAATGAAGTAGCATCAACTGTTGAAGTTGAAGGAAAAGACGGCAAAATGAAAGAAAAACCAGTTTATGCATTGCAAAAACTTTTCTCTGATGTAGCTCCTCGTTATAACGAGCGCCAAGGCGGTTATACGCGCATCATGAAAATCGGTCCTCGTCGTGGTGACGGTGCACCAATGGTTATTATTGAGCTTGTTTAATTTTCGATAAAACCACAACAAGGGCAGAACCTTCCAGCGTGGCTGTGTTTTGCCCTTTTCTTATAACTTTCGTTAAAGACTGAATCATTTGAAGCTTGAGCGTTACGATGAGCATTCGTTTAGATGACTCGTCTAGCTCATGTACCCCTTCCACTCTTAACCAGTTTAAGAGGCTGCTTTACGGGCAGGAATTTTTTCCTTGGAATGGGGTGCGGGCTTTTTTTGTATTCAGAATCTTTTGTCCGTCTATTCAACTGAGAAAAGAGGGAAGTCATGAAAGAGACGATTATTTCGATTAACCATGTCGACTTTCGTTATCCAGAGCAGCAGGAATACGCTTTAAAAGATATTACATTAAGTGTGGCGAAAGGTGAGTGGCTGGCGATTGTCGGTCACAATGGCTCAGGAAAATCGACGCTTGCGAAAATGCTGAACGGCCTCCACTATCCGCAAGAAGGCGAGGTAACAATCTGTAATTTCCCCTTGAAAGATGAGTTTGTCTGGGACATACGCAGACGCCTTGGCATGGTATTTCAAAACCCTGACAATCAATTTGTCGGCACGACAGTACAAGATGATGTGGCTTTTGGGTTAGAAAATAATGGAGTATTGCATGAAGTGATGGTAGAGCGAGTAGAAAAATCACTTCAGCGCGTAGGCATGCTGGATTTTCTGAATCAAGAGCCGCACCATCTTTCCGGTGGACAGAAGCAGCGTGTAGCGATCGCCGGAGTGATTGCTCTTCAGCCAGACATTATTTTATTGGATGAAGCAACATCTATGCTTGATCCGCGGGGGAGAGAAGAAGTGCTTCAAACCGTCCGGCAGTTGAAGGAAGAGCAGGATTTAACCGTTATCTCCATTACGCACGACTTGGAAGAAGCCGCTCGTGCTGATCGTATTATTGTTTTAAATAAAGGATCGGTCTACCGGGAAGGCACACCAGAAGAGATTTTTCAGATGAACGAAGAGTTAGTCGAACTCGGCCTTGATGTACCCTTTCCAGTCAAATTGAGCGGAGTCCTTCGTTTGCAAGACTTCGAGATTGCGAGCAATTATTTAACAGAAGAAGAGCTGGTGAGAGAGCTATGGACATCCAACTTCAAGAAGTAGAATACCGCTATGCAGCAGGAACGCCTTTTGAACGTCTGGCTATCAAGGACGTTAGCTTTGCTATTCCAGAGGGAGTGTTTTTAGCCGTAATCGGTCACACTGGCTCTGGCAAATCAACGATTATCCAGCACCTTAATGCCTTA
Source organism: Pseudobacillus sp. FSL P4-0506 (assembly GCF_038003025.1). Classification (NCBI taxonomy): domain Bacteria; kingdom Bacillati; phylum Bacillota; class Bacilli; order Caryophanales; family Bacillaceae; genus Pseudobacillus; species Pseudobacillus sp. FSL P4-0506. The sequence goes on along the minus strand of NZ_JBBOOI010000001.1, from coordinate 372,668 downwards.
TTGCAGCCTACAAAGGGGCAAGTAATCATTGGAGACCGGGTAATCACTGCAGGAAAGAAAGAAAAGAACTTGAAGTCCGTTCGCAAAAAAGTAGGGACGGTCTTTCAATTTCCTGAACATCAGTTATTTGAAGAAACGGTCGAAAAGGATATTTGCTATGGGCCGATCAATTTTGGTGTATCAGAGGAAGAAGCAAAAGAGCGAGCCCAATTATTAATCCGCCAGGTAGGTCTGCCTGAAGAGGTCTTGCAAAAGTCCCCTTTTGATTTATCAGGCGGCCAGATGAGACGGGTAGCAATTGCAGGTGTGTTGGCAATGGAACCGGAAGTTCTTGTGCTGGATGAGCCGACGGCTGGGTTAGATCCGCGAGGCCGGAAAGAAATTATGGACATGTTTTATGCTCTTCATAAAGAACGCGGCCTATCTACCATATTAGTCACCCACAGCATGGAGGATGCGGCTTTATATGCGGACGAGATGATTGTTATGCATAAAGGAAGAGTCCATAAGCATGGAAAGCCTCGGGAGTTGTTTTCTCAGCCAGATGAACTAGCTGCTTGTGGTCTTAGTGTTCCGGAAGTTGTTCGCTTTCAGCACCGCTTTGAGGAAGTATCTGGCATCAAGCTGGACAGAACTTGCCTGACGATTGAAGAACTGGCCGAAGAGCTAGCGCGTGCAAAAAAGCGGGGTGACGACCAATGATGGAGAAAATGATTTTTGGGCGTTATTTACCGCTTCAATCGGTCGTTCACCAGCTTGATCCGCGTGCTAAGCTGTTATTTATATTTGGATTCGTAATTGTCGTCTTTTTGGCAAATAACGTGCTCTCTTATGGCGTATTGACCGTTTTTACCCTTATGCTGGTGTATTTATCAAAGATTAATATACGTTTTTTGCTGGCTGGTCTAAAGCCGGTTATTTGGATTGTCGCTTTCACATTTTTGCTCCATATCTTTTTGACAAAAGAAGGAGATTTACTGTTTCAGGCAGGTTTTTTAAAGGTATATGAGGGCGGGGTTAGACAGGGGGCTTTCATTTCTCTGCGCTTTCTCCTATTGATCTTCGTTACGTCTTTACTTACTTTGACAACTTCCCCTATCTCTATTACAGATGGTTTGGAAAGTTTGCTAAAGCCTTTTAAAAAGCTGAAGCTGCCAGTCCACGAGTTGGCTCTGATGATGTCGATTTCTCTTCGTTTTATTCCAACCCTAATGGATGAAACAGATAAAATTATGAAAGCACAAATGGCCAGGGGAGCGGACTTTTCAAGCGGTCCGATTAAAGATAGAGTAAAAGCAGTTGTTCCGTTGTTGATTCCTTTGTTTGTCAGCTCTTTTAAGCGAGCGGAAGAGTTGGCTATAGCTATGGAAGCACGCGGCTACCGCGGGGGAGAGGGCCGGACGAAGTATCGTCTCTTGCACTGGCAGGGGAAAGACACAGCAGCCCTAGTTCTGCTGATAGTACTGGCTGCCCTGTTGTGGTGGGCAAGAAGTTAATGGAGTGATAATATGCTGCGAGTGAAATGCACGATTGCTTATGATGGAGCCCGATTTTCCGGCTACCAGGTACAACCGCACAGTCGCACTGTCCAGGAGGAGTTGGAGAAAGCACTGGCTGTTATTCATAAGGGAAGGGAAGTAAGAGTGACAGCATCCGGACGGACGGATGCGGGTGTTCATGCGAGAGGGCAAGTAATCCATTTTGATACACCGCTCTCTGTTCCGGATGACCGCTGGCCGTCGGCGCTTAACAGCCGTCTTCCTGATGATATAGCTGTAAAACAAGCTGAAATCGTTGCTGATTCCTTTCATGCGCGTTTTTCAGCGGTCGGTAAAGAGTACCGTTATAAAATTTATCAGAATGCAGTTCGCGATCCTTTTAACCGCTTTTATGCTTGTCATTCCCCGGTAGAATTGGATGCTTCGCTTATGCAAGAGGCCGCTCACTCGTTAATTGGCACTCATGACTTTACAAGCTTCTGTTCAGCGAAAACAGAAGTAGAGGATAAAGTAAGAACCATTACTAAGCTGGAGGTTATCCAAAGCGGAGAAGAAATAGAACTGCGGGTGGCCGGAAACGGATTTTTATATAATATGGTCCGTATCATTGCTGGGACATTAATGGAAGCAGGCAAGGGAAAGTTGAGCCCTGAAGACATGCCGTCTATTCTTGCCGGCTGCGACCGTTCACTGGCAGGAAAAACCGCACCGGCAGAAGGATTGTATTTATGGAAAGTACTTTATTAAGCTTTCTAATACATCGGTTGCCATGGCAACTAGCCCGGGTGTCACATTTTTTCTTGACATTGACTCTAGGAAGTTATATTATATCCTATGGTACGTTATTTAACCCCACGATAAGCCCCGGAAACTTATTCGTGATATAAATAAAATACGATGAACATTGAAACAATTAATTTATTTTTAGGAGGGCAAATACCAATGCGTACGACTTATATGGCAAAAGCAGGCGAAATCGAACGTAAATGGTACGTGATCGACGCTGCAGGCCAAACACTAGGCCGTCTTTCCAGCGAAGTTGCGTCTATTTTACGCGGTAAACATAAACCAACATTCACACCACATGTTGACACTGGTGATCATGTTATTATCATCAATGCAGAAAAAATCGAATTAACAGGCAACAAATTAGCGGACAAAATTTACTACCGTCACAGCATGTATCCAGGCGGTTTGAAAACTCGTACTGCTAACGAAATGCGCACAAACTACCCTGAAAGAATGCTTGAGCTTGCAATCAAAGGCATGCTTCCAAAAGGTTCTTTAGGTCGTCAAATGGCTAAAAAATTACACGTATACGCTGGTTCTGAACATAAGCACCAAGCTCAACAACCGGAAGTTTACGAACTTCGCGGCTAATTATTAAGAGGAGGTTATTATCTTGGCACAAGTTCAATATATCGGAACAGGTCGCCGCAAGAGCTCTGTTGCTCGTGTGCGCTTAGTACCTGGAGACGGAAGAATCGTCATCAATGGACGTGACGTAGAAGACTATATCCCATTCGAAGCATTACGTACAGTAATCAAGCAGCCGCTTGTAGCAACTGAAACAACTGGCAGCTATGATGTACTTGTAAACGTACAAGGAGGCGGCTACACTGGACAAGCGGGAGCGATCCGTCATGGTATCGCACGTGCGCTTCTTCATGTAGACCCTGAGTACCGTGCAGTATTAAAACGCGCTGGCTACTTAACTCGTGATGCACGTATGAAAGAACGTAAAAAATACGGTCTTAAAGCAGCTCGTCGTGCACCTCAGTTCTCAAAACGTTAATTATTGGCGTTTTCAAAGGCTCTCAACCATTTTGGTTGGGGGTCTTTTTTGTTTGGCACGCAGAGAAGAAGGGCGTCCCCCATAGATTCTCGAATAAAAAAAAACGACCGGCTGTTCTTAGAGAGCCGGTCGTTTCGCTTATTTGTAGGTTTCATAGTAGGCGGTCCGCTTGGCGTCATCGAAGCGGTGTTCCCACTTGGAAATAACGATAGTTGCCAAGGAATTCCCAACCACATTGACAACGGTACGCGCCATATCGAGCAGTCGATCGATCCCTGCGATGAAGGCCAATCCTTCGAGCGGGATGCCGACCGAGCCGAGTGTAGCCAACAGAACGACAAATGACACGCCCGGCACACCGGCGATTCCTTTCGAGGTGACCATGAGCACCAGGACAAGAGTGATCTGATGAGTGATGCTCAAATGGATATCGTACATCTGGGCGATAAACAAGGCGGCGATAGCCTGATAAAGCGTGGAACCGTCCAAGTTAAATGAATAGCCCGTCGGAACGACAAATGATACGATATCTTTTGGACTGCCGAACCTTTCCATTTTTTCGATGATTTTTGGCAATACGGTCTCCGAGCTAGACGTTGAATAGGCGAGCAACAATTCATCTTTCAGGACACGAAGGAGATGGAAGATATTAATGCCTATTAGTTTTGCGATTCCACCCAGCACAAATAAGATAAAGAAAATCATGGTGGCGTAGACGAGAATCATGAGCTTTCCGAGCGGCACTAACGAGGCTAGGCCGAATTTTGAAACTGTCACGGCAATCAGTCCAAAGACGCCGAACGGAGCAAAACGCATGATTAAGTTCGTCACCCAGAACATGGCATCTGCCACTCCCTCGAAGAAGACCAGCACCGGTTTCCCTTTATCACCAATCGCTGCAATTCCCAGTCCAAAGAGGACTGTGAAGAAAATGATTTGCAACATATCGGCATTCGCCATTGAGCTCACAATGTTTGTTGGAACGATGTCCACAAGAATCTGTAGGGGACCGTGATCCTCGCTCTCTACTTCTTTCGTTGTTTTCATATATTCGTCGATATTGCCTTTTTCTAGGCTTGACATATCAATCCCGGAGCCAGGATGGAACAAATTCGCAGACAGCAGGCCGACTAAGATAGCCACAGTCGTCACTGCTTCAAAATAGAGAATCGTTTTCCCGCCGATTTTGCCTAATTGTTTCAGGTCTCCGGTGCCTGCCACTCCTAAGACAAGCGTGGAGATGATAATCGGCACGACGATCATTTTGATCATATTTAGAAATATCGTTCCTAGGGGCTGCAGATACTTTTCTACACCCGGATGCCCGTAAAATACCGCTCCAACGATAATCCCTAAAATTAAGCCAGCTAAAATTTGATAAGCCAGTGAAAACCTGAACTTCTTTTTCATATTGTTACCCTACTTTCTCATCCTCTTTGATCTCTAAACCTATGTCTTTTCCTTTCTTCCCTGTTTTAAAATTTTTCACACCTTTGTAATAAAATATTTTATCAATAAGAAAAATACCTAAATTTTCCACGCGCGATGAAGGAACGGATCAATTGTACGTTTGTGCATGGAACAATGCGGGCCGAAAAGGGGAAGTGGGAACCCATTTGGACACTATCATTATGATGCCAAATGGGCTGTTCTTTTATGAAGAAGCGGGCGATAGGCTAGGTGTATAAAGTGTAAAAGGGATTTTTATTCACGGAGAGGAGATCACAATCGGTGTTTGACCTGCAAAAGTTATTTGTACAGCTTACCCCGCCTGCTACATTTGTTCAGCCGGCAGAAGGAAGAAAATATACGCTCACCCATTCGGATGTGACAGCTAAATTATTTTTGGACGTTGGATATGTATATAACTGCAAGGCAATCAATTGGAAAATGCGGGATGAAGTGCTGGCCGAGTGGAAAAAAGATTGGGAAGGCCGGTTGTATTTGGCCGGGAAGGCGTATGTAGATAGTGGAGAGTTTAGGAAAGAGGTTTCAGGTCTCCGGTTTAATCTATTCCAGAAAGAAATCGGTACAGCGATAACAGGAATCGTATATGGCGACTGGCCGTTTTACTATAACTATCCGGCTTTGCTAGATGCTCCTATCTTTGTCTACTATGATTCCACTTATCCGGAGTACAGTCACGTTTTTTACTATGGCACACCCCGTCAATATGTAAAACAAATTTCTTCGGGATTCCGATTAGCCAGGCTATGATCTTTGGTATTATAGCTTTTCGTGGTGAAGGTGACAAGTTCAGCCATGAATATGAAAGTAAGGAAAAGGAGACGCTAATAGTAGTTTGCTGTCACTAAGGAAAAGAGGTGAGGAGATGGCTAAGCGGAAAGCAGAGAGAAATGCAGTAGAGAAATATGCGAAAACCCCAAAGAAGAACATTGAGGAAGCTGATTACTCTGTAGAGTTTGCGGATGGAGAAGATCCGATGAAAGGAGCAAATCGGAACTCTAACCTTGGGAGAAAAGGGCGAGGCAATGAGTAAGAATCAATCATAAGCCCATAAAGCAAGGAAGCAGAAAAGAAAGGGTCGGTCCAGCTTTTTTATATACTCACTCATAATTCCCTCACTTGTCCCATATGATGTCAACAGGAGAGGAAAAGGGGGAGTTGGATGAGAGGATGGAAAAGATGGATTGCTTTCTTGCTGAGCGGTGCCATCCTTGTTTTTGTCATTCAATTTTTAAACACTAATTATATGTCTTGGAAGCCATGGAGTATGCCACTTTCAGGAAAAATTATCTATTTAGATGCCGGGCATGGCGGACCGGATGGCGGAGCGGGAGATAGGGACACGCTGGAAAAAGATATTGCTCTGGCAGTCACTAAGAAAGTTCGCGATTATTTGCAGGAGCAGGGAGCGATCGTTTTAATGACAAGAGAGAAGGATGTAGACCTAGCTCCTTCAGATATACAATCATACCGCTCGCGAAAAACGGAGGATTTAAAAAAACGGCTTCAGTTAATTAATGATTCTGAAGCGGACCTTTTTGTAAGCATTCATTTAAATGCCATTCCTTCCCCGCGCTGGAGAGGGGCACAAACTTTTTATGCCCCGCATATAGAGGAAAATAAAGAATTAGCGAAGGCTCTCCAATATGAACTTGTCTTAAATCTTGAAAATACGAATAGAGAAGCAAAAGCCATTAACCATGTCTATTTGCTAAAGTATGCAAAAAAGCCAGGAGCGTTGGTTGAGATTGGTTTTCTTTCCAACCCTGAAGAGAAGCGGAATTTGTCAACGGAAGAATACCAGGAGAAAGTGGCAGCATCTATTTATAAAGGGATTATGAAACATATGGATGACAAAGAGGGATAAGGACAAGAGAGTCCTGCCCTTTTTTTGATGGGTGGTTATGGTATACTGTAAGAGAAATGAAAGAGATAAAGGATGGTGGATAGTTTGGTAACGCCAGAACAAGTACGAGATATTCTAAGTCAAATGAACGACCCCATTTTACATAAAACGTTGGCAGAAACAAACGGTATTGTCGATATTAGTGTCAAAGAAGAAAAGCAGCATGTAAGTGTCAAAGTAGCCATTGCCCAGACAGGCACGGCAGAACAACTGCCGTTCCAAATGCAAATTGTTGAAGCGTTAAAAGCAGCGGGCGCACAAACAGTTGGTATTCGCTTTTCAGAGCTTCCGGAAGATGTGCTTGCCAGGTACCGCAGTTCAGAAAGCCATCAGGATCATAATCTGTTGTCGCCGGATAGTCAGACAACGTTCATCGCTATTGCAAGCGGAAAGGGCGGTGTCGGTAAATCGACTGTTTCCGTCAACCTTGCTGTAGCTCTTGCCCGTTTAGGGAAGAAGGTTGGACTCGTGGATGCTGATATTTACGGGTTTAGCGTACCGGATATGATGGGAATTGAGCAACGTCCTGTTGTCCGTGGAGATAAAATCGTCCCTGTTGAGCGCTTTGGCGTAAAGGTTATTTCTATGGGCTTCTTTGTGGAAGACAATGCTCCTGTTATTTGGCGTGGTCCGATGCTCGGAAAAATGCTCAATAACTTCTTCCAAGAAGTAGAATGGGGGGAGTTGGATTACTTGTTGCTTGATTTGCCGCCGGGAACAGGCGACGTAGCGCTTGATGTTCACTCGATGATCCCTCATTCCAAGGAAATCATTGTCTCTACCCCGCATCCGACGGCCGCTTTCGTTGCAGCCCGGGCCGGAGCTATGGCTTTACGGACGGATCATGAAGTTATTGGCGTCATTGAAAACATGGCTTACTTTGAAAGCAAGAAGACGGGAGAAAAGGAATACGTATTCGGGCGCGGAGGCGGAGACAAATTGGCAGAAGAGCTTCGTACGGAAATATTAGGGCGCCTGCCGCTTGAACAGCCAGATTGGAATGAAGAAGAGTTCGCTCCGTCCATTTATGCGGCCGATCACAGGCTTGGGAAGATTTATCAAGAAATCGCAGAAAAAGTAGTCAATAAATTAAACGACAAATAAAAAAAGACAGCCGGTGAGAATCCTCCCGGCTGTTTTAGTTGTAGGAAAAGGCTTTGTACATCTATCAGTGGGTAAAGGAGTGTTAAGGTTTAATCTTGGATCAAGAGCTTCCGCCTTGCTTCTTCTCTTTTCCCCCGCCTGCGTTTGCTTCTTCTGCTGCCGCTTTCAGTAAAATATCCTGTATTTTTGCTTTATATAAAGGACTCTCGAAAGTCTCATTCATTATTTTTTGCAAGTGCTCACGGTATTCTTTACTCTTCATCAGTTGTGTTACATTTTTCTCGTATTCTGGGTCCTGCATAATACTGAGCATCATGTCCTGATATTGAGGATCTTTCATAAGCGTCTTTAATAAATCCTCTTGTTCATTCCTCATTCCCTTAGCAATGGCGCTGGCAAATGCCGGATCTTTAAAAGCTTCTTTCCAGAACTTTTTGCCTTTTTCGGAGGTTAGGGTGTCTTCAATCGTTTTAGTGATCATTTCCTGATCCATGACGAGTTGTTGCTTTACTTTTTCATCCTCCATCATGTCTTGAAGAGCCTTTTTTCCATCATCTGTTTTTAATATATCAACGACCATTTTTTTGGTCGCATCATAATCCATTTGAGCCGTTCCAGCATCGGCCGCACCCCCTCCGCAAGCCGCCAAGAAAAAAACGAGAAAGAGGAGCGGCAAGACAGGTTTCCACATAAAGAAGCTCCTTTCTAGCCTTTTCTTATTTTTAATATGAGCAGTGACAAAGAAATTATTCAAGGCTGCAGCCGTGCCTAGATTTTTTTTATCTTCATTGTTACAATCAGGAGAGCATAACTATATAGTTGGGGGTAACAAGGTGACAATCCGGAATTGGATCAGGTTTTTTGTACATACATTATTGATTGGCGGAGTAGCTGCCAGCATTCTCGGCTTTTTTATTCGCTGGGATGAATTATCTCCGTTAATCAGTACAGGGGGATGGAAAGATCTTTTTTCTATTTTAACTTGGCATGTGTTTGTTGGGTTTACATTTAGCGTAATTAGTCAAATGGGTTTTTTTGCTTATTTAACTGTTCATCAATTTGGAGCAAGCATGTTCCGGTCATTTTGGAATAGTGTACAGTTTGTCATTATCGCATTTGTTTTATTCGATCTTATCTATTTTCGCTTTCAAGCATTTGCTGATAAAGGGGAATCTATTTTTCCCTACATTGGCTTAGCTGTCTTGCTTTTTGTAATTGGTCTGATAGTTTCATTTTTCAAAGCGAAGCAATCCAACAAGAGCGTATTCATTTCTGCTTTGTTTTTTATGGTAGTGGTTACTGTTCTAGAATGGTTGCCGGTACTTCAGGCGAATGAAACGAGATGGCTGTATATTATGTTGTTTACTCTATTGCCATGTAATGCCTTTCAGTTGCTGGCTTTGCCTAAATATAATCAACGCCCATCTAAAAAAAGCGGAGCCTAAAGGCCCTGCTTTTTTGTTTTGAATTAGGGGATAAGTTTGGTTTCGACTTCTCCATTGGCGATTAGTTCCGATACTGTTACCAGTTTGTCGGATGATCTTGAGATATCAATAATTTGTGGAAGAACAGCATTTGTTTGTTTAGCTGAATCGGATGCGTGCATAAAGATAATATCACCGTTTTTGGCTGCTTTCACCTTAGATAGAATTGAAGCAGTTCCTGGGTTTCTCCAATCATTTGTATCAATGCTCCAGTGCACATAAGTCAAATTCATTTCGTTTACGATCTTTAATACCTCTTGGTTAAAGTGGCCTGTCGGTGCTCGAACTAATTTAATTTCTTCGATTTGCAGCTTTTTAAATACTTCTTGAGCTTTAAGCAAGTCTTTCCTAATTTCAGCTTTTTCCATAGACGTGTAGTCGACATAGTTATAACCTAACAAGCCAATTTCAAAGTGGTGATCTTTCATTTTTTTCACGAGATCTGGATGGCGTTCTGCCCAAGAAGCTGACAAGAAAAAGGTTGCTTTAGCTTTATGACGAATGAGCGTATGCAAAATCTGTCCCGCTTTTTCATCGCCCCATCCAATGTCAAAAGTTAAAGCTATTCCATTTTCTCCCTTATAAATTGCTTTTGGAGACTCTTTTTCTAAAAAAACAGGAATACTTAAAAGATTTTGGGTAAACAATAAAATAGCTGTAAAGAATGAAACTGAAATAAGTAACAAGAACTGCTTCGTTTTTTTCATATGCACACTATAAAAGAACGTCATGTTCTCCCTCCGCTAAAATCATCTTATTCAACTTTATGAGCATGTACACAAATATTATGACAAACAAATAGATTTGCCGAATAGCATAGTAGTATGACATTGAATAAAAAAGAAAAACGGGTGATGAGATGCTGGCATTGTTAATTAGCGAAGAAGAAAAGCGAGAAATTTATTATTTGATCAAGCGGGAAATGGATGAAATACTATTCGATCTCGGTGATTCAAGGATAGATGAGTCCGTTAAGCGCTCTATGAAGAAAAAATACGTGCGGCTGTTTAAATTGTTTAAAAGAGTAGCTGCTGAAGAAGAATGTATGAAGTACTTAGCCTATAAAATGTCGGCTGAAAAAGAGCAATCGTCAGCTTCTTCCTTTGATGCCTGACATAAAAGGATCATTTATGGAATCTGGAGAAAAGGGGTTTTTCGCATAATACGCAAAAAGAATGATGGAGAGAAGGAAAGAGCCTATTCAAGACAGTTAAAAGGTATAGTAAAAAGGAGTAATTGGCCATTTACAAAGAAGAGGCAGGGCTAGTCATTCTGTAGAGAGATTAGCCTTTTTTCTATTGAATAATGATTTGTTATGAGTGAAAAAATTTATTATAAAATAACTTGTTGACAAAAATCTTTTGTGTGTGTTAAATTACTAATTGTCGCTGAAAACAAAGCAGCTGATGAAAGATTTGAAAATAAAAAATAACTGTTGACTTGAAAATGGTAAAAGTGTTATGATGATCAAGTCGCTGTTAAAGACAAAAGAAAAATTGATCTTTGAAAACTGAACAAAATACATGCCAGTAAGTTAATTCTTATTTTTAAATTATGAGCAAGTCAAACATCTTTTTGGAGAGTTTGATCCTGGCTCAGGACGAACGCTGGCGGCGTGCCTAATACATGCAAGTCGAGCGGACTTGACGGAGCTTGCTCTGTTCAAGTTAGCGGCGGACGGGTGAGTAACACGTGGGTAACCTGCCTGTAAGACTGGGATAACTCCGGGAAACCGGGGCTAATACCGGATATTCTTTTTCTTCGCATGAAGAAGAATGGAAAGGCGGCTTTTAGCTGTCACTTACAGATGGACCCGCGGCGCATTAGCTAGTTGGTGAGGTAACGGCTCACCAAGGCGACGATGCGTAGCCGACCTGAGAGGGTGATCGGCCACACTGGGACTGAGACACGGCCCAGACTCCTACGGGAGGCAGCAGTAGGGAATCTTCCGCAATGGACGAAAGTCTGACGGAGCAACGCCGCGTGAGTGAAGAAGGTTTTCGGATCGTAAAGCTCTGTTGTCAGGGAAGAACAAGTACCAAAGTAACTGTTGGTACCTTGACGGTACCTGACCAGAAAGCCACGGCTAACTACGTGCCAGCAGCCGCGGTAATACGTAGGTGGCAAGCGTTGTCCGGAATTATTGGGCGTAAAGCGCGCGCAGGCGGCTTCTTAAGTCTGATGTGAAAGCCCACGGCTCAACCGTGGAGGGTCATTGGAAACTGGGAGGCTTGAGTGCAGAAGAGGAGAGCGGAATTCCACGTGTAGCGGTGAAATGCGTAGAGATGTGGAGGAACACCAGTGGCGAAGGCGGCTCTCTGGTCTGTAACTGACGCTGAGGCGCGAAAGCGTGGGGAGCGAACAGGATTAGATACCCTGGTAGTCCACGCCGTAAACGATGAGTGCTAAGTGTTGGAGGGTTTCCGCCCTTCAGTGCTGCAGCTAACGCATTAAGCACTCCGCCTGGGGAGTACGGCCGCAAGGCTGAAACTCAAAGGAATTGACGGGGGCCCGCACAAGCGGTGGAGCATGTGGTTTAATTCGAAGCAACGCGAAGAACCTTACCAGGTCTTGACATCCCGCTGACCGGTCTGGAGACAGATCTTTCCCTTCGGGGACAGCGGTGACAGGTGGTGCATGGTTGTCGTCAGCTCGTGTCGTGAGATGTTGGGTTAAGTCCCGCAACGAGCGCAACCCTTGATCTTAGTTGCCAGCATTCAGTTGGGCACTCTAAGGTGACTGCCGGTGACAAACCGGAGGAAGGTGGGGATGACGTCAAATCATCATGCCCCTTATGACCTGGGCTACACACGTGCTACAATGGATGGTACAAAGGGCTGCAAGACCGCAAGGTTTAGCCAATCCCATAAAACCATTCTCAGTTCGGATTGCAGGCTGCAACTCGCCTGCATGAAGCCGGAATCGCTAGTAATCGCGGATCAGCATGCCGCGGTGAATACGTTCCCGGGCCTTGTACACACCGCCCGTCACACCACGAGAGTTTGCAACACCCGAAGTCGGTGGGGTAACCCTTACGGGAGCCAGCCGCCTAAGGTGGGGCAGATGATTGGGGTGAAGTCGTAACAAGGTAGCCGTATCGGAAGGTGCGGCTGGATCACCTCCTTTCTAAGGAAATTGTGAACCGTGTCAGGCTTTTAGCCGCACGTAGTAGCAACAGAGAACGCTGTTCTCACAAACGAATTAACGGCACTGTTTTTTGTTCAGTTTTGAAGGATGAATTCCTTCTCTATAGGTAAGCAATCTTGTTCTTTGAAAACTGGATAATATCGTATAAAAGTAACCAAGCAATAACCGAGTAATCGCCATTTTAGGTTAAGTTAGAAAGGGCGCACGGTGGATGCCTTGGCACTAGGAGCCGAAGAAGGACGGGACTAACTCCGATATGCTCCGGGGAGCTGTAAGTAAGCGTTAATCCGGAGATTTCCGAATGGGGAAACCCACTGTTCGTAATGGAACAGTATCCCTACCTGAATCCATAGGGTAGGAGAAGGCACACCCGGGGAACTGAAACATCTAAGTACCTGGAGGAAGAGAAAGCAAACGCGATTCCCTGAGTAGCGGCGAGCGAAACGGGAACAGCCCAAACCAGAAGGCTTGCCTTCTGGGGTTGTAGGACACTCTATACGGAGTTACAAAAGAACGGTGTAGGCGAAGAGGTCTGGAAAGGCCCATCAGAGAAGGTAACAATCCTGTAGCCGAAACATCGTTCTCTCCAGAGTGGATCCTGAGTACGGCGGAACACGTGAAATTCCGTCGGAATCCGGGAGGACCATCTCCCAAGGCTAAATACTCCCTAGTGACCGATAGTGAACCAGTACCGTGAGGGAAAGGTGAAAAGCACCCCGGAAGGGGAGTGAAAGAGAACCTGAAACCGTGTGCCTACAAGTAGTCAGAGCCCGTTAATGGGTGATGGCGTGCCTTTTGTAGAATGAACCGGCGAGTTGCGATTTCATGCGAGGTTAAGCCGTAAAGGCGGAGCCGCAGCGAAAGCGAGTCTGAATAGGGCGCATGAGTATGAGGTCGCAGACCCGAAACCAGGTGATCTACCCATGTCCAGGGTGAAGGTAAGGTAACACTTACTGGAGGCCCGAACCCACGCACGTTGAAAAGTGCGGGGATGAGGTGTGGGTAGCGGTGAAATTCCAATCGAACCTGGAGATAGCTGGTTCTCTCCGAAATAGCTTTAGGGCTAGCCTCAAGGGAAGAGTCTTGGAGGTAGAGCACTGTTTGGACTAGGGGCCCCCCTCGGGTTACCGAATTCAGACAAACTCCGAATGCCAAAGACTTATCCTTGGGAGTCAGACTGCGAGTGATAAGATCCGTAGTCAAGAGGGAAACAGCCCAGACCACCAGCTAAGGTCCCCAAGTATACGTTAAGTGGAAAAGGATGTGGAGTTGCTTAGACAACCAGGATGTTGGCTTAGAAGCAGCCACCATTTAAAGAGTGCGTAATAGCTCACTGGTCGAGTGACTCTGCGCCGAAAATGTACCGGGGCTAAACGTATCACCGAAGCTGTGGATGGACACCTTGTGGTGTCCGTGGTAGGAGAGCGTTCTAAGGGCGGTGAAGCAAGACCGGAAGGACTTGTGGAGCGCTTAGAAGTGAGAATGCCGGTATGAGTAGCGAAAGAAGGGTGAGAATCCCTTCCACCGAATGCCTAAGGTTTCCTGAGGAAGGCTCGTCCTCTCAGGGTTAGTCGGGACCTAAGCCGAGGCCGATAGGCGTAGGCGATGGACAACAGGTTGATATTCCTGTACCACCTCTTCACCATTTGAGCAATGGGGGGACGCAGGAGGATAGGGCAAGCGCACAGTTGGTTGTGCGTCCAAGCAGTTAGGCCGGTGATGAGGCAAATCCCATCACCATCAAGGCGGAGCTGTGACGGCGAGGGAAGTTTAGTACCGAAGTTCCTGATTCCACACTGCCAAGAAAAGCCTCTAGCGAGGTGAAAGGTGCCCGTACCGCAAACCGACACAGGTAGGCGAGGAGAGAATCCTAAGGTGAGCGAGTGAACTCTCGTTAAGGAACTCGGCAAAATGACCCCGTAACTTCGGGAGAAGGGGTGCTCTTTGGGGTGCATAGCCCTGAGGAGCCGCAGTGAATAGGCCCAGGCGACTGTTTAGCAAAAACACAGGTCTCTGCGAAGCCGTAAGGCGAAGTATAGGGGCTGACGCCTGCCCGGTGCTGGAAGGTTAAGAGGAGGGGTTAGCTCACGCGAAGCTCTGAATTGAAGCCCCAGTAAACGGCGGCCGTAACTATAACGGTCCTAAGGTAGCGAAATTCCTTGTCGGGTAAGTTCCGACCCGCACGAAAGGCGTAACGATCTGGGCACTGTCTCAACGAGAGACTCGGTGAAATTATAGTACCTGTGAAGATGCAGGTTACCCGCGACAGGACGGAAAGACCCCGTGGAGCTTTACTGCAGCCTGATATTGAATTTCGGCACAGCTTGTACAGGATAGGTAGGAGCCTTTGAAACCGGAGCGCCAGCTTCGGTGGAGGCGTCGGTGGGATACTACCCTGGCTGTGTTGAACTTCTAACCCGCACCCGTGATCCGGGTGGGAGACAGTGTCAGGCGGGCAGTTTGACTGGGGCGGTCGCCTCCTAAAGAGTAACGGAGGCGCCCAAAGGTTCCCTCAGAATGGTTGGAAATCATTCGCAGAGTGTAAAGGCACAAGGGAGCTTGACTGCGAGACCTACAAGTCGAGCAGGGACGAAAGTCGGGCTTAGTGATCCGGTGGTTCCGCATGGAAGGGCCATCGCTCAACGGATAAAAGCTACCCCGGGGATAACAGGCTTATCTCCCCCAAGAGTCCACATCGACGGGGAGGTTTGGCACCTCGATGTCGGCTCATCGCATCCTGGGGCTGTAGTCGGTCCCAAGGGTTGGGCTGTTCGCCCATTAAAGCGGTACGCGAGCTGGGTTCAGAACGTCGTGAGACAGTTCGGTCCCTATCCGTCGCGGGCGCAGGAAATTTGAGAGGAGCTGTCCTTAGTACGAGAGGACCGGGATGGACGCACCGCTGGTGTACCAGTTGTCTTGCCAAAGGCATCGCTGGGTAGCTATGTGCGGACGGGATAAGTGCTGAAAGCATCTAAGCATGAAGCCCCCCTCAAGATGAGATTTCCCATAGCGCAAGCTAGTAAGATCCCTGAAAGATGATCAGGTAGATAGGTTCGAGGTGGAAGCGTGGCGACACGTGGAGCTGACGAATACTAATCGATCGAGGACTTATCCTAAATGATACGCCTAACGGCGTCACACATGAAATGGCACGGAGTTGCCGGTTACTTGAACATATTATCCAGTTTTGAAAGAACAAAAAAAGCTTGCTAAATAAGAAGATTTTGCTATAATAGTAAATGTCTTAAATAGTCTGGTGGCGATAGCGAAGAGGTCACACCCGTTCCCATCCCGAACACGGAAGTTAAGCTCTTCAGCGCCGATGGTAGTTGGGGGATTCCCCCTGTGAGAGTAGGACGTTGCCAGGCGACTTGTTTTTTAGTCAATGTGTTGTACATCTGCAGCTAGAAATTATTCCGCAGTAGCTCAGTGGTAGAGCAATCGGCTGTTAACCGATCGGTCGCAAGTTCGAATCTTGCCTGCGGAGCCATGCTTCCATAGCTCAGCAGGTAGAGCACTTCCATGGTAAGGAAGAGGTCACCGGTTCGAGCCCGGTTGGAAGCTTACTATTTTTTGAGAATGGCCCCTTGGTCAAGCGGTTAAGACACCGCCCTTTCACGGCGGTAACACGGGTTCGAATCCCGTAGGGGTCATCATTTATGGAGGATTAGCTCAGCTGGGAGAGCACCTGCCTTACAAGCAGGGGGTCGGCGGTTCGATCCCGTCATCCTCCACCATTGCTATTTATATCTATGCCGGTGTAGCTCAATTGGTAGAGCAACTGACTTGTAATCAGTAGGTTGGGGGTTCAAGTCCTCTTGCCGGCACCACTTTATTGTGGAGGGGTAGCGAAGTGGCTAAACGCGGCGGACTGTAAATCCGCTCCCTCAGGGTTCGGCGGTTCGAATCCGTCCCCCTCCACCAGTTTTTATGAATAAAACAAATGAAATGCGGGCATATTTATAATGTCCTTTTTATTTCGTCTATACTTCATTGGGCTATAGCCAAGCGGTAAGGCAACGGACTTTGACTCCGTCACTCGTTGGTTCGAATCCAGCTAGCCCAGCCATAACGAGCCATTAGCTCAGTTGGTAGAGCATCTGACTTTTAATCAGAGGGTCGAAGGTTCGAGTCCTTCATGGCTCACTCTTTAAAAAGCTGTTTTAGTTATTCAACTAAAACAGCTTTTTTCTTGTGAAAAATGTGAATAATTATCCATAAAAGTGTCCAGTTGAGTCAAGTTCTTTCTTTCGGTTAAAATAAAGCGAGCAACATGAAAGGAGAGTTCTTATGACTAATGAAAAGAAAATAGCAATCATCGGAGTACCGATGGATTTAGGACAGTTACGCAGAGGGGTAGACATGGGTCCTAGTGCTATCCGCTATGCAGGTATAAGTGAACGTCTAGAAGGTTTGCAATATGAAGTAGAAGATTGCGGTGACATTGAAATTAACAAAAAGCTTTCTGTTCATAGCGAAAATACAAATTTAAAGAACCTGAAAGCGGTTGCCGAAGCAAGCCATCAGTTGGCCGAAAAAGTAGACAACGTTATCCAATCAGGCAGCTTTCCTCTTGTGCTTGGCGGTGACCATAGTATTGCTATCGGAACACTGGCCGGTGTAGCTAAACATTATAATAACTTAGGCGTTATTTGGTACGATGCGCATGGTGATCTAAATACAGCAGAAACTTCTCCTACAGGAAATATTCATGGTATGCCATTAGCTGTCAGCATTGGTCTTGGCCATGAAGATCTTACTGGTATTTATGGGGATTCTCCAAAAGTAAAACCGGAAAATGTGGTTATCATCGGCGCTCGGGATCTGGACGAAGGAGAAAAAGCCCTTATTAAGGAAAAAGGCATAAAAGTATATACCATGCATGAAGTTGATCGTTTAGGAATGACAAGAGTCATTGAAGAAACGATCGAGTACTTAAAGGAAAGAACAGATGGCGTTCATTTGTCACTTGACTTGGATGGACTTGATCCAAGTGATGCACCGGGAGTTGGTACACCAGTCATTGGCGGAATTAGCTACCGGGAAAGTCATTTGGCGATGGAGATGCTTTCAGAAAGCGGGTTAATTACTTCAGCGGAGTTTGTGGAAGTGAATCCAATTCTCGATGAGAAAAATAAAACCGCCTCTGTAGCGGTCGCTTTAATGGCCTCTTTATTTGGAAGCAAGCTTCTATAAGAAGGCAAAAAATAACCGGAACCTGGCTTCATGCCAACGGTTCCGGTTATTTTAATTGTTCGAATTGGTTTAGCAGTTGATCAAGACGTACGCTGATTTCTACTACTTTTTTATCGGAGAAGGATGTTTTCATAGCCAAATTCACCATATGATTCCGACAATCTTCAATTTCCTCTAGTAATTCCGCTGCAGCCATCGCTCTTATTCAACTCCCGCCGTCTAAATTAATTACATTTACTATACCCTTTTACAAAAAAATGTAAACATTTTTTTGTAATTTGTTATGATAGAGTTGTGCTTTTTTGAAACCTTTTTAGATGATAATCGTATGAAAAGATACCTGCGAGGGCAGGAGGTAAAAAAATAATGGAGTTAATTGTCCAAAGAAGGATCAAGCAAGTTTTAAAGGGTGATCAAAATGCCTTTGGTGAGATCGTAGAACTTTACAAAGATAAGGTATATCAAATCTGCTTCCGGATGCTATGGGATCGTCACGAGGCAGAGGATGCCGCACAGGAAGCGTTTATTAAAGCGTTTGTTAATATCCATACGTATGACCCTGGAAAGAAATTCGCCACATGGCTTTATAGGATTGCGACCAACCTTTGTATTGACCGAATTCGAAAGAAAAAACCGGATTACCATCTTGATGCCGAAATTTCGGGTACAGAAGGTCTCAACATGTATTCGCAAGTTGCCTCTACGGAAGAACTTCCGGAAGAAGCAGTGGAAAATCTGGAGCTGCAAGAAATCATCCAGTCAGCTATCTTTAATCTTCCTGAGAAATACAGGTCAGTCATCGTCTTAAAATATATCGAAGAGCTGCAGCTGCAAGAGATTGCAGATATTTTGGAATTGCCTTTGGGTACGGTAAAAACACGTATACATAGAGGGCGGGAAGCACTTCGTAAGTATTTGCGGAATATGTGAGAAGGGATGTGTGAAATCATGGCTTCTTGTCAAAAAGAGATCGTTCGCTTGATGCATAGTTATTTAGATGGGGAGCTTATTTCTGGAGAACAGCGCGAGTTAAAAGCACATTTACAAGCATGTGATGATTGCCGTCAGCATTTCTTAGAGCTAAAGAAAACCATTGCGCTTGTACAAAGTCTGTCTCATATAAAAGCTCCTGAAAGATTTACAGAAAAAGTCGTGCTCTCCTTGCCAAAAGAAACGAGAGTGATTGGTGTTCAACGCTGGATTAGAAAGCATCCGTTTTTCACGGCAGCTTCTTTGTTTTTCGCTTTAACGACGGGGGGCCTTTTATCCTCGTGGCAACAGGAAGCAGATAATTTTGCTTTCACTAAGTACGACAATCTTCATATCGAAAACGATACAGTAATCGTCCCGGCCGGCGAAAAAGTGCAGGGAGATATTGTTGTGAGAAATGGCGATATTCGAATTGAAGGAGAGGTACAAGGTGACGTTACTGTCATTAACGGTGAAAAGTACATGGCTTCCGCTGGAAACGTCACAGGTGAAATTGAAGAGATTGATGAAGCTTTCGGCTGGATGTGGTTCAAATTAAAGAAAGCAGTAGTAGGTGTGTTCGAGTAGAAAAAAGAACGCCTATTTTCTAAAGAACCAGCTTTGTCCCTTTTCATTCTGACTTTTCGGCAGACTGTGTTATAATATGCTGGTTAAGTAAAGATAAAGCCTCTGTACGGCTGCAGTCATTACATTATTGGAGGATGTAATATGCCGTTTTCAAACTACTTCGAAAATTTTACAGTGTTGGATTATTTATCCAATGCGCTTGATATACTGCTTGTTTGGTTTGTTGTTTATAAACTTTTAATGGTCATACGCGGCACGAAAGCCGTTCAGCTCGTGAAAGGTATTTTTGTTATTATAGTCGTACGGGGGTTAAGCGGGCTGCTCGGACTCGATACATTAAGCTGGATTATGGAACAAGCATTAACGTGGGGGTTCCTGGCGGTTATTATTATTTTCCAGCCTGAGGTGCGCCGGGCCCTGGAGCAGCTTGGAAGGGGAAGCATCTTTTCTCGGAATGTGGCACAGGAAGATAAAGAGCAGCGGGATTTAATAGAAGCGCTCACCAAGTCGGTCAGCTATATGGCCAAAAGACGAATTGGTGCTCTTATCTCCATAGAAAAAGAGACAGGCATGAACGATTATATCGAAACGGGAATTCCTTTGCATTCAGCCGTGACATCAGAACTGCTGATCAACATCTTTATTCCCAATACTCCACTTCATGACGGGGCTGTCATTATACAGAAAAACCAAATAGCTGCCGCTGCCTGCTATTTGCCGCTGTCAGAGAGCCCATTTATCTCAAAAGAGCTTGGCACGAGACACAGAGCGGCATTGGGCATCAGCGAAGTGACCGACAGCATCACGATTATTGTTTCTGAGGAAACTGGGGCCGTTTCGGTTACAAAAAATGGTGACTTATTCCGTGACTTGGCCGCTGAGGATTTTGAAAAACTGTTAAGTCACGAGTTGCTTAAAACGCAAAGCGATTCCTCAAACCGGTGGATCTGGAGGGGGAGAAAAAGCGATGGATAAATTTGTGGAAAGCTCCTGGTTTGTGCGTATCGTTGCTTTACTTCTAACTATTTTGCTGTACATATCTGTGAACTTTAATGATTTTCAATTAATCCAAAAAGCAGATAAATCCTCTCAGACGAACAGTGAAATAATTACCGATGTACCGGTGCAAGCATACTATGATACGGAAAACTTATTTGTTTCGGGCATTCCAGATAAAGTAAAAGTGGAATTGGAAGGACCGAAAAGTATCATTGAATCGGCGAAGCGGTTAAGAGATTTTGAACTTTTCATTGATTTAACAAACACGAGTATAGGAAAGCATCGTGTACCAATTAAATATAAACAGCTGTCTGACAAATTAAAAGTAAGGGTCATTCCGGAAACAGTAGATGTGACTATTGAAGAAAAAGTATCCGACTACTTTGTTGTCAGCCCAGAATTTAACGATAATATGCTGGCAGAAGGATATCAGGAAGAAGCCGTTTCCGTAGATCCGAAGCGAGTAAAAGTGACTGGATCGAAAGCAGCACTTAATAAAATTGTCTATGTGAAAGCGACCCTAGATGTAAAAGAAAAAGTTGACAAAGAAACAACTGGTACAGCCAAGGTACAAGTGCTGGACGGTGAATTAAATAAGCTGGATGTTAAGGTGGAGCCGGAGACGGTGCAAGTATCTATCTCTGTAAAAAATCCAAGCAAAAAAATAGCACTCAGGATGTTTCCGAAAGGAACACCACCGAAGGGAATCAAAATTAAATCCATTAAACCTGAAACAGAAGAGATTACCATTTACGGAAAAGAAGCTATTTTGAAGGAAATGGAAGAGTTAGTTGTTCCAGTGGAAGTGGATGGGATAAAAAAAGACGCGACCATTACTGTGCCAATTGAACTTGGTGAAGGTTTAAACTTTGTTTCTCCGCAAATCATAAAAGTAAAAGTGACAGTCGAAGGAAGTCCGGAAGATGAACCAGAAAAGGAAAGCGGCGAATAAAGCCGTTTGAACAGAAGGTAAAACAAAGGAGAGAATCAATACATGGGAAAGTATTTTGGAACTGATGGAGTAAGAGGCGTGGCGAATACGGAGTTAACACCGGAGCTCGCCTTTAAGTTAGGCAGGTTCGGAGGATATGTGTTAACGAAGAACGCAGATCGCCCGAAAGTTGTGGTAGGCCGTGATACTCGCATTTCCGGCCATATGCTGGAAGGGGCTCTTGTTGCCGGCCTCTTGTCCATCGGGGCAGAAGTAATGCGTCTCGGCGTTATTTCCACACCAGGTGTCGCTTATTTAACCAAAGTGATGGATGCGCAAACGGGCGTGATGATCTCAGCTTCTCATAATCCGGTAGGAGACAACGGAATTAAGTTCTTCGGTCCAGATGGCTTCAAATTATCCGATGAGCAGGAAGAAGAAATTGAGGCTCTCCTCGACCAAGAAACAGATCATTTGCCGCGGCCGACAGGTGCGAACCTTGGCCAGGTCAGCGATTATTTCGAAGGCGGTCAAAAATATATCCAGTACTTGAAACAGTCGGTGGATGAAGACTTCTCTGGCATTCACATCGCACTTGATTGCGCACATGGGGCCACTTCTTCGCTAGCTCCCCACCTGTATGCCGACTTAGAGGCAGATATTTCAACGATGGGGACGTCTCCTAACGGCTTAAATATTAACGATGGAGTCGGCTCTACGCATCCAGAGGCGCTAGCTGCTTTCTTGTTGGAGAAAAAAGCAGATGTCGGTTTATCTTTTGACGGCGATGGTGACCGCTTAATTGCTATCGATGAAAAAGGTAATATTGTAGACGGCGATCAAATTATGTTTATCTGTGCTAAATATATGCATGAACAAGGACAGCTGAATCAGTCTGTTGTTGTTTCAACGGTTATGAGCAATCTTGGGTTTTACAAAGGATTGGAAGCTCTCGGTATCCAAAGCGTACAAACAGCAGTCGGCGACCGCTATGTAGTGGAGGCAATGAAAAAGGATCAATATAATCTTGGCGGAGAACAGTCTGGCCATATTGTCTTCCTTGACTACAACACGACGGGTGACGGCTTACTAACAGGTTTACAGCTTGTTAATATTATGAAGATGACGAAAAAACCTTTATCAGAGCTTGCAGCGGAAATGAAGAAGTACCCGCAGATTTTAGAGAATGTACGGGTGACTGATAAGTATAAAGTAGCGGAAAATGAACAAGTAAAAGCTGTTATTTCTGAGGTAGAAGCAGAGATGAATGGAAACGGACGCGTGCTTGTTCGACCATCTGGCACAGAACCGCTCGTTCGCGTGATGGTCGAAGCGCAAACAGAAGAACAATGTAAGTTATTTGTTGAGCGGATTGCTGATGTTGTTAAAGCAGAAATGGGCCTGAACGAATAGAAGAATGTTTCACTAACGGGGTATCCGGGAATGACAAAAAAGAGACGCACCTAAGCGTCTCTTTTTTCATATAAATGTAATAATATTGGCTTTCTGTTAAAAAAGAAAATAGTAGTTGACGGCGGGAAATTGGGTAGTGTATGATAATCCTGTTTTACAAATGAAGTAAAGAAAGGAGAAGAGCCCACTTTATACTAGTTTATTTTATAAAGCGCCTGAACTAGCGGGAGAGAGCCTGACTAGTTGACGAGGAGGAGGTTTATCGAAATGTTCGGCGGATGCCTCCCGGTTGATCACCGCACAACCGACAGTCCTTCCTTAAATCACGAGGGTAACCTTGTGGACAAAGGGAATGGAAATGCGGAACAAAAAAAGAGAATAGAAAAAGAAGAGCGGCAAATAAGCGCTCTGCTTTTGCCTGCCTTCTTTATAGGAGGAACATTTTATGTGCGGAATTGTTGGTTATATCGGCTATAAGGATGCGAAAGAAATCTTATTGAGCGGATTGGAAAAGCTGGAGTACCGGGGCTATGACTCTGCGGGCATTGCCATTAGAGATGCACAGGATGTGCATGTGTTTAAAGAAAAAGGACGGATTGCTGATCTGCGCAAGATCGTAGACGAGAAGGTAAGCGCAGTAACAGGAATCGGCCATACACGCTGGGCGACTCACGGCGTGCCAAGCAGAGAGAATGCTCATCCTCATCAAAGCTTATCCGGCCGGTTTACACTCGTTCACAATGGTGTAATCGAAAACTATGAGCAGCTTAAAAAAGAGTATTTGCTCGATGTACCGCTCAAAAGCGACACCGACACAGAAGTGATTGTTCAGTTGATTGAACTTTTTGTCCATGAAGGCCTGGAAACAGAGGTAGCCTTTCGTAAAACGCTGCAGCTGCTGAAAGGTTCTTATGCAATCGGTTTGCTGGATAGAGAAGACCCGGAAACGATTTTCGCAGCTAAAAATAAAAGTCCACTTCTTGTCGGTCTCGGAGAAGGATTTAACGTGATTGCCTCCGATGCCATGGCAATGATTCAAGTAACAGACCAGTTTGTAGAATTAATGGACAAAGAAGTGGTCATCGTGACAAAGGAAAAAGTAATAATTGAAAATTTAAACGGCGAAGAAGTTCAACGTGCCCCTTATACAGCGGAACTGGATGCCAGCGATATCGAAAAAGGCACGTATCCGCATTACATGCTGAAAGAAATTGATGAGCAGCCGCTTGTAGTAAGAAAGCTGATCCAAGCCTATCAAAACGAGCAAGAAGAGCTGACAGTCGATAAAGAAATCATTGAAGCGATCAAAGGAGCCGACCGTTTATATATCATAGCTTGCGGAACGAGCTACCATGCCGGACTTGTTGGCAAACAATATTTAGAAAAGCTAGCAAAAATCCCGACAGAAGTGCATGTGGCAAGTGAGTTTGTCTACAACATGCCGCTTCTATCTAAAAACCCATTATTTATCTTTATTTCTCAAAGTGGGGAAACAGCAGACAGCCGTGCAGTGCTTGTAAAAGTGAAAGAGATGGGCTATCAGGCCTTAACGATTACAAATGTTCAAGGCTCCACCCTTTCTCGTGAAGCGGATTATACACTATTGCTTCATGCAGGCCCTGAGATCGCTGTTGCTTCTACCAAGGCCTACACAGCCCAAGTATCTGTACTCGCGATCTTAGCGAACGCTGTGGCCGAATCACTCGGCATTAAAACAGAATTTAACCTTGTCCATGAACTGGGCATTGTGGCAAACGCGATGGAAATGCTTTGCGATACGAAAGATGAGTTTGAACAAATTGCTAGGGACTACCTTGCAACGACACGCAACTGCTTCTTCATCGGTCGCTCCATTGACTATTACGTTGGCCTTGAAGGCGCCTTAAAGCTGAAGGAAATCTCTTATATTCAAGCGGAAGGCTTTGCTGGGGGAGAATTAAAGCACGGAACCATCGCTTTAATTGAAGACGGTACACCAGTGATTGCCTTAGCTACTCAGGAAAAAGTCAGCTTGAGCATTCGCGGCAATGTGAAGGAAGTAACAGCCCGTGGCGCAAACCCTTGCATTATTTCTATGAAAGGCCTGGAAAGCGAAGAGGACCGCTTCGTGATTCCGGCTGTTCATGAATTTCTTACACCGCTTGTTTCTGTGGTGCCATTACAGCTGATCGCTTACTATGCAGCCTTGCACCGCGACTGTGACGTTGATAAGCCGCGTAATCTGGCAAAGAGTGTGACAGTGGAGTAATTGATTGGCATAGAGGCTGATTTTTGTGGCTTTGAAATAAAGTTATATCGTTTATAAAGAATCATACCGTTTCACCCCTTTAGATTATCTAAAGGGGTGTATTTATAGTGAAAAGAAAAAGAACATCTGAAATTGAAAAATCGATTAAGGAACTGTTGAGTGACAATAAGTTGTTCCATTAAAAGGCTAGATTGTGGAGTAATGAAAAAAGCCCAATTTCTCAATTTTAGTGTGGAGGAATTGGGCTTTAAATATTGAGATTTCTTATCGTTGTAAATCCGTATTCTCTTGGTCGTACTCTTCAATGATCAAATGAGAGTCTTAATTTGGTTGAACATTAAGTATGATAATACACAAAGTAAGGCTCTCTGCTTCAAAAATAAAGAAAATGCAGTCATAACTCTCATATTTCTTTATTTTTTCTCGTTAGATTGCTTTAGTAATACTCTTATCGCTTTTCTCTTCTTTATCTTTCATACGTCTAAAGATGGTTGCCAAAATGGGGCCTGAAATATTATGCCATACACTGAAGATTGCGCTTGGTACTGCTGCTAAAGGTGAAAAATGAGCAGTTGCAAGGGCGACACCTAATCCAGAATTTTGCATGCCAACTTCGATTGCGACTGCTTTCTTCTTTGATAAATTCATTTTGAACAATTTTCCAAATAGGTAACCTAAGAAATAACCAAGTGTGTTGTGCAAAATAACAACCGCAAAAATTAGCAAACCTGTTTCGGCGATTTTTGCTTGGCTTCCGGCAACAACGGCTGATACAATGGCTACGATTGCAATTACTGAAACCAACGGTAACACTTTCACGCTTGCTTGTGCTTGTTTTTTAAATGTTTTTTGGACTATGATTCCTAAGATAATCGGAAGTAAGACAACTTGCACAATCGAAATGAATAAAGAGCTTGGGGCTATATCAACCCATTCACTGGCGAATAATAAAATAAGTGCCGGTGTAACAAAGGGGGCCAGTATAGTTGTTATAGACGTAATAGTTACAGAAAGTGCAACATCCCCCTTAGATAAAAACGTCATGACATTCGATGAGGTTCCTCCTGGACAACATCCAACTAATATAACTCCTACTGCCACTTCCGGTGGTAAATTAAATCCTTTCGCCAACAGGTAAGCAAGAGTAGGCATAATAACAAATTGACCAATTACTCCAATGGCAACATCTTTTGGCCTTGTTAATACCTCTTTAAAATCATCTACGGTAATGGTTAAACCCATACCAAACATAACAATTCCTAATAAAATAGTAATATATCCGCCAATCCAGGAAAATGTATTTGGTGACAAAAAAGCAAATGCTGCAAAAATTAATACCCAAATAGCAAATGTACTACTAACAAACTGACTGAAACGTTCTAAAGTTTTCATTTTGTCCCTCTTTTAAAATTAGTTTAATGTGTTGAATTATATAGTAAAAACTGAAAATAAACAATAGTACAATAATTAATCGGTTAACTATGTTAGTTTTAATTATTGATTTTTATATAAAATTTAGACATTCTGATTAGAATATTTAAATCTATGGAAGTTAATTATTATCTTAGTAACTGACTTATAGTAACTCCAAGTATTAGTAGAAGGCTAATATAATCATTAAATAACTTTAAAACCACCTATCAATTTAAGCGATAGGTGGTTATTGCATTTATAAGATCATAATTAAATAACTTTATTATCTGTTTTCATTTGTATAGATTTGAAATAGAGTAGAGCGTGGTTTCCTAGATGATCCTTAAATAGAGATTAAAGAGCAGTCCAGCCGCCGTCGATAACTAATTCAGACCCTGTCATAAAGCGAGACTCATCGGAGGCTAAGAAAAGTGCACCATAAGCAATGTCTCCTGGTTCGCCAAAGTATGGAAGTTGTGTATAGGTTTTATAGTAAGGAAGTGCATCTTTCATCGTTGGTTCTGTCATCGGTGTGACAACAATGCCTGGATGCAAAGAATTGACGCGAATTTTATCTTTTCCGTATTCAACAGCTGCTGATTTTGATAAGACACGAAGGGCGCCCTTTGCTGCTGTATATGGGCTTGTACCAGCCATACCGACAAGGCCGCCGATTGAAGAAATATTGATGATGGAACCGCCGCCTGCTTTTTTCATTTCAGGGATGACATATTTCATTCCGATTACGCAGCCATTTAAGTCAATATCCAAAATTTTATTCCATTCATCCATTTCCATGTTTGCAATTGTTTTTGGTGATGAAACACCTGCATTATTAACAAGGATATCGACTTTTCCGTATAAATTCACTGCTTCCTCAATGATAGATTTCCATTCCTCTTCAGATGTAACATCATGTTTAATGGCGACAGCCTCGCCGCCATTTTCCTTAATTTCCTTTACGACTTGATTTAAAGGTTCTACTTGAACATCTGTTGCGATCACTTTTGCTCCTTCTTTTGCAAATAATATTGCTTCAGAAGCACCCATCCCCATCGCAGCTCCAGTAATGATTGCCACTTTTCCGCTTAAACGGCCCATATATAAACACCCTTTCATTTTTGGATTAAATAAAAAAACTTTTCCATTTATTTCACTCTTCGGTTTTACGAACAATACCATCAGGATAATTTGTAAAGACTCATGCTTTACCTTTTGATACAGGGGAAGTATTCGTTGCTCCTGTCCCAACTATTTTAGCTATCAACGAAGTATTCATAATGAATCCATCCGGATACCGCATCTGTAATAATCGCTACCTTTCCGGCTATTGATCCAGATTTATTTCCTTCAAAATTTTAATATAATAAAGCTTTATAGTTATCACGATATCATGAACATATAAACAACAAGTTGTTTTATCAACGTTGCGTTGATAAAATAATTATAACAGTTGTCTAAAAAAGAGCAATTAACATAGTTTATAGAACAGTTGCTTAATCGACAGTTTATTAATTAGTGTTGTTAAATTAGAAAAAGTAATACAAGGAGATTAAAAATGTCGAAAAAAATGGACCCGCGAGTTGTAAGAACCCGACGAATGTTGAGAGATGCACTCGTAGAATTAATCCGCGAGCGAGGATATGAGAAGATTACAGTTCAAGATATTACAAACCGCGCTACTTTAAATCGTGCTACCTTCTATCTGCATTATCGTGACAAACTTGATCTTCTATATCAAAGTTCAGAGGAAATATTAAATGATTTAACTGAGAGTATTAACTCGTCTTTTGGTGGAAAAGAAGAATTTGACTTTTTAAACGATCAACCGAATGAAAATTTCATCAATCTATTTGAACAGATTTCTTTAAATGGTGAATTATATAAAGTCTTTCTAACCGAAAAAAACATGCCCCACTTTACTTCCTGTTTGATGGAAGTCCTCGTCGATTTTATTTCGAAGGGAATGAATATTATGCAGCCGGATGATCAGATGCTTACTGTACCACGGGAGATCGCTGTGAGGTACTTTGCGGCTGCTTTTCTAGGGGTGATTGTATGGTGGTTAGAAAAGGACATGCCTTATACGCCAAAATATATGGCAACACAATTAATGAGCATTGCAATAAAAGGGCCATACGTTGACAACCCTTTTTAGAGCTGGAGTACAGTCAGGAAAATGGGCTTAACGTTGTAAGTCCGCACTTTCTTAACTGGACCCCGATAATAAAGATTGATTTTAAAAAAAGTCTGACTTTTCATAATAAGGTTGGATAAGTTATAAAAAAGATTGATCAAAGATTTAGTATTGGCGGATTTTTATTCTATAATCAGTCCGAATTAATGAATGTTATTTAGAGGCGAAAGCAAGAAAATTAAAAGATAAGGGAGGTTGTTCACATGAGTTTTTCCGAGTTTGTAGTCCTGTTGCTGATTTATAGTGGGCTTTTGATTTTCTTTTTGGTTCCATTTTCAAAACAAGAACAATCGAAAGATCGTTATCAAGGTCAAATATCTTTTTCCTCCATTTTTAAGGAGAACTTAGTTAAAATGGTCTTTCATAAAAAGGCTGTTTTAGCCTTGGTGTTATTCGTATTTGTGTTAATCAGTATTCATGCAGGATTTGAAGGTGCAGAATGGCATTACAATGCTCATAGTGGTTACCCTCCAATCAGTAACAAATTACCGGCTTTATACTCTATGGGTAGTATAGTTATATATACGGGCGTTCTTTTGCTGTCACTTGGATACATGAGAACTTTACAGAGCATGAAGAGTGTAAAATAGAAGGCGTAAAAAAGACAGCATAGATCCCGTAATCAGGCGCTTTAATGGGATAAGGATTATAGAAATGATCGAACTTTTTTATAAAAGAATGTATTCCCAAGCTACATAAAGTTTGCTATGGATTTAAAATAAAGATCGTTCAAATCCTGTGTTCTTTACTGAATACAGGATTTTGATTTGTCCTTCTTCAACTAAAGGAGGGCATTTTTGTCTCTTTTTACTTTGGACCATTCAAATGAATGAAAAAACTAAAGTATAATGGGAGAAAAGCAAAGGATGGGTTTGAGGGGGATGTCTCATTTAAGAGCAATACAACATACTGTCCAAGAGATTGCAGAGGCTATTACAGCGGCGATTGGCATGGAAGTTGAAATTATCGACGAAAAGTTGAGAATTGTGGCAGGCACAGGTCGATATGAAGAAAAGGTAGGGCAAATGGAGGAAGAAGGAAATTTAGACTCCGGTTATATTTACAGCCATATTTTGAAGAAAGGTACAGAATATATTGTGGAGGATGCACAAAGCAATCCGTTTTACCATGCGGTTGAAAATGAATTGGCTGAAGTATGCTGCCCGATTAAACTGGATCGGCAAATTGTCGGTTTAATCGGCATGGTCGCCTTTGCAAAAGAGCAACAGATGGTGATGCTGCATAATAAAGATAATTTGCTTGTTTTTTTAAGAAGGATGGCCGATTTACTTTCAAGTAAAATAGCAGAATCAAAAATATCCGATGAGCTTAAAATTATTGTGGAAACAAGCCGCGACGGAATTGTTGTCGTGGACAAGCAGGGAGTGATCACCCTATGCAATCATTCAGCAGAACAGCTGATCAATATGAATAGGGACAAACTCATTGGCCAGCATTTACATACGGTTTGGCCTGATTCTCCCGTTTTAACCGCACTGCAAACAGGAGAGGGATACGCTGACCGGGAGGAATTTTACAAAGGGAAGTCGAGCAAATCCAAGGCCATGCATTTTTTTACGACTGTTAATCTTATTTTCAACAGAACAGAGGAAGATGGCAAACAAGTGACTGGAGCTGTTGTGTATTTCCGTGATATTGCCGATGTTCGCAAGATGGTTTATGAAATAACAGAAAATAAAGAATATTATTCTTTTCAAGAAATCCTGGGAACAAGCAATAAAGTGAAAGAGCTGAAGCGGCAAGCTAAAAAAATCGCTCCGAGCAATTCTACTGTGCTGATTACGGGTGCAAGCGGGACAGGGAAAGGACTTTTGGCGAAAGCGATTCACTACGCCAGCCCGAGGAAAAATAAATCGCTGATCATGGTAAATTGTGCGGCGATACCTGATACACTGCTGGAAAGCGAGCTTTTTGGCTATGAGGGCGGTGCCTTTACCGGGGCAAACAAATCCGGCAAGGTCGGAAAGTTCGAGCTGGCTCATGAAGGAACGATATTCCTGGATGAGATTGGGGACATGTCTCTTCATCTGCAAGTGAAATTGCTTCATGTACTGCAGCACAGAGAGATTGAGCGAGTGGGAGGAACAAGAGTTCTCCCCGTTGATGTACGAGTCATCGCAGCAACAAACAGAGACTTAGAGCAGATGATGCAGGATGGAGAGTTTCGGGAGGATCTTTATTTTCGTTTGAATGTTATTCCGATTAAAATTCCATCCTTATTTGAGCGAAAGGAGGACATCCCATTGTTACTCCACCATGCCCTGCAAAAATATAATGATTTGATAGGCAAGCAGATTAGAGGCTTTGAACAGGAAGCGATGGAGCTGCTGGTTTCTTATCAATGGCCGGGGAATATAAGAGAATTAGAGAATGCCGTGGAGTATGCGGTGAATATTGAAACGAATGATTTGATTTCCAAACAAAGTATACCTGGGAGAATTTTACGCTCTCACAAAGGGCTGGAGAGCACTTCGTTAAAGAAGCAGCTAGAGGCATATGAGAAACAGATCATAACGAAGCATTTACAAGAAAACGGTTACTCTGTCCAGGATAAAAGAAAGGTTGCAGCCATGCTGGGCATAAGCGAGTCCACATTGTACAGAAGAATAAGAGAGCTGGGCATCGTTAAATAGTTGTCAAATGTAACAATTAAATTGTCAATATTGACAATTTAGGCATTTGCGGGCGTTTCGCCCGTTTTTTTGTTTTTTATTTTGTTAATCATATTCCTCCGTTTGTCAGCATTGACAAATTTTAAATAATAATTTTATAGAATCTTTCTGTTTGATCCAACCTCCAAAAAATATTTTCTGTATTTTCGGAGCGGTTTGTATATCGATGAACAGGGGACTTCCGTTTTTCTAAATCAATTGGCATGAAAACTGCTATATAGATATTGACAACAAAATGCAGGAGGATGAAACACATGGAAATCAACAGGGAGAGATTGGCGCAGCTGCTTGAAAAAGAATTGGAGCTATTTGAGAAGAAGCATCCAACGTCCAAGGCGTTATTTGAGCAAGCCAAGTCGAATTATATTGATGGCGTACCAATGAATTGGATGGTGAAGTGGGCCGGAAGTTATCCGATTTTTGTAAAAGAAGCAGCAGGGGCCTATTTTAAAGATGTAGACGGAAATGAATTTATCGACTTTTGCCTGGGAGACACAGGATCAATGACTGGACATGCGCCGGAGGGAGCAGTGCCGGCAATTACAGAGCGGATCCAAAACGGTGTCACCTTCATGCTTCCGACAGAGGATGCCATCTGGGTAGGAAAAGAGCTAAAGAAGCGCTTCGGCCTTCCTTATTGGCAGGTGGCGATTTCCGCTACGGATGCTAACCGCTTTTCGTTAAGATTGGCACGCCATATTACAAAGCGCAAATACGTCCTGGTGTTTAATTATTGTTACCATGGGACGGTCGATGAATCTTTCGTCACTTTAGAAAATGGCAAGCTTTCCAGCCGCAGCGGGAACATTGGTCCGCAGGTGGACCCGACAGAAACGACAAAAGTAGTGGAATTCAATGATATTGAAGCTTTGGAGAAGGCGCTTGCGCCGGGAGATGTAGCTTGTGTCCTGGCTGAGCCGGTGATGACGAATATTGGAATCATCCACCCTGAACCGGGCTTTTTGGAGGCTTTAAGGGAGATTACCAAACGTACAGGCACATTGCTTATTTATGATGAAACCCACACCATGAGTGCTGGCCCTGGCGGTTATACGGGAGCCCATGGTTTGGAGCCGGATATGCTGACCGTCGGAAAAGCGATCGGTTCAGGGATACCGACAGCGGTCTACGGGTTCAGCGAAGAGGTGGCACAGCGTATGAAGGGGTTGATCAGTCTGGAGGATTCTGATACAGGCGGCATTGGAGGGACGCTTGCAGGAAACGCCTTATCCATGGCGGCAATGAGAGCGACGATGGAACATGTGCTTACGGATGAATTTTATGAGCGAAATATTGCCCTTGCCGAGCGGTTCTCGGACGGAGTCGAATCGGTGATTAAAGAGAAACAGCTTTCTTGGATCGTCAAGCGCCTTGGATGTCGTACAGAATACTGGTTCCGTGAAACTGCACCGAAAAATGGCGGGGAAGCGGCAGCGGCTGTGGATTTTGAGCTTGACCGATACATGCACCTTTATGCATTGAACCGCGGTATACTTATGACTCCTTTTCATAATATGGCTCTTATTTCTTCCCAGACGAAGGAATCGGATGTTGATTACCATACACAGATTTTCCGCGAAAGTGTAGAATCACTGCTTGAACATGCTGTAGTGCAGGTTTAATTATTCGCAATCAGCTCTTTTTAAACGGGGATGAAAGGGGGAGCAACAATGACAACTAAGAGGCCAAGAACGCCGAATTTACTGATTGCGCTTATACCCATTGTGTTTATGATGATATCTCTTTTGGTTGGTTTATTTTTCCTGAAACTTGATCCGCAAATTCCTCTCTTGGCCAGTGCGATTGTAGCCACAGTCTTGGGATTGAGTTTGGGTTACTCTTGGAAAGACATTGAAAAGGGAATGTTGAAAACCGTTGTGCTGCCTATTCAGGCGATTATAATTTTAATGGTCATCGGAGCTTTGATTGGCTCCTGGACAGCAGGCGGTGTCGTGGCCTCCATGATTTATTATGGTTTGAAGTTATTGTCACCGACTTATTTCCTAGTGGCTGCCTGTCTTATTTGCATGGTAGTATCGGTGTCTTCCGGAAATGCCTGGACTTCTGCAGGAACAATTGGAATCGCGATCATGGGTATGGCAGAAGGCTTTGGTATCAGTACAGCAATGGCAGCGGGTGCTGTTATATCCGGGTGCTATTTTGGGGATAAAATATCACCCATGTCTGAGATGACCAATCTGGCTGCGGGAATCACCGGATTAAATCTCTTTGAACATATCCGGCATTTGCTGTACACAACAGTTCCGGCTATTACGATTGCGCTTATTATTTATACTATCATGGGCTTTACACTGACGCCGCAAGGGTCTCCTGACCAGGTAATGGTTTTGCAGTCTCAGCTTGATGACATATTTGTCATTTCACCTTGGCTTCTGCTTGTTCCGCTAATTGTCATTGTATTGCTTACTCTGAAAATCCCTGCTATCCCGGGTCTTGTGATTGGAAGTCTTATGGGGACAGTGTGTACAGTAATGGTGCAGGGGGCATCCTGGACAACGGCCTTAAATACGTTATATTACGGAAATGAAGCGGAAACCGGCGTGGAAATCCTCGACAGCCTATTGAATAATGGTGGAATTGAATCGATGTTTTGGACGATTTCTTTGATCATGATTGCCATGGCCTATGGGGGCATCCTTGAAGTGACTAGGACGTTGGAGACGATTGTAGAATCTCTGGTTAAGATGGTCAAATCTACAGGACATCTGATCGCAACCACCGTGGGCACGAGCGTGATAACGAACATACTGGCCTGTGATGCCTATCTCGCCATGATTTTTCCGGCACGGATGTATGCTTCAGAGTATAAAAGAAGAGGGCTGCATATTAAGAACCTGTCACGAACGATTGAAGATGGAGGAGCAGTGACTTCACCGCTGATTCCATGGAATACGTGCGGTGCCTTTATGTTTGCCACATTGGGCGTGCATTCCTTTTCCTATGCACCGTTTGCTTTTTTCTGTTTCCTTAGCCCAATTATAGCGATGATTTACGGCTTTTTTAATCTGAAAATTGAATACCTTCCAAAGGATGAAACAGAGGAAGCGGAAATGCCTTACGCCAAATGATCATGGAAGGGGCTATCGGGGAAGTCAGTTTTGTGGCTTTTCGGATAGCCCTTTCTTGACCAATAGAAAAAGTGGCACAGAGTTCAATCTTAAGTTTTTATTTCACTATAAAAGGGATTAGCCCCTAGTGTTCATATGGTTTCATTAAGATACCATTTCATAACCATACAAAGCTCGATAATCCCTTGTTCCAGCTGTTGATTCTCTAGATAAGAGTAACTAATTCTCAAATGGTTATACTGTGGTTCACTTGGATAACAGGCAGAACTGGGCAAAAATGAAAGATTGGACTGTTGTGCTTTTAGAAGCAGTTCATCTGTATTTCCACTGCCGGGCAAAGATACCCAAATGTTCAGGCCTCCTTTAGGTATAATCCATGTAACCCCTTCAGGTGCATGTTTTTCTAACAAGGCAATCGTTTGGTCTCTTCTTAGTTCAAGCGCAATACGCAGCTTTTCCAAATGTGTATTCATTCTGTTTGAGCTTAAAAATGGAATCAGCGCTTTTTGTGTTAAAAGCGGGCTGCCCAGGTCCGTACAAGATTTCGCTGTTAGCAATCGCTGGTGAACGGTCCCGTTTGAAACCATTACACCAATTCTGCAACTGGGTGCTAAAGCTTTGCTAAACCCTTTTAAATAAATCACATGACCGCTGGTATCCAGAGATTTAATAGTGGGTGGCGGTGGGGTATCATCAAAATAGATTTCATTCCATGAGTCGTCCTCTACAATAAGAAAGCCGTTCCTCTGGGCCAGTTCTAGTAAATCTCTTCTTCTATTTTCACTTAAAACCGTACCTGTTGGGTTGTGAAATGTAGGAATGGTATACACCACTTTTGGTTTTTTAGCTAAACAAAAAGAAGCTAAAATATCTGTCTGCATGCCTTCTTCGTCCACAGGAATAGGAATAATATGCGCTCCTCGATTTCGAAAAACATCCAGTGCTGCCGTATAGGTAGGAGCCTCTGTAATCACCATGTCTCCAGGACCGATAAAAGTTCTTGCCACTAGGTCGATTCCTTGCTGCACACCGCTGGTAATGATGATTTCTGAGCTTGTTGTTTGAAGCTTACAATATAGCTGTAAATATTTTTTTATGACCTCTCGAACTTCGTCATCTCCTTGAATGGGACCGTATCGGGCTACAATTTGTGGATCGTCCTGCAACACTTGGTTTATTTCTTTTATTAAATAAGTGGAGGGCAGTAATCCGGGGTGTATAATGGCACTGGATAGTTTAAGCGCATTTTCCGGTCTCGAGTTTAACATGTACTGTGAACGCTGAATATAATCTGGAATGGCTAGCTGCCAATCATAACTCTCGCTTTTCCTTGTTTTCCTCTTTTCTGTCTTCCGAACAAAAGCCCCCTTGCCATGCATTAAATGAATGTATCCATTTCTCTCTAAGAGGCTATAAGCCTTGCTTACTGTAACGAGGCTAACTTGATTTTCTTTTGAAAATTTCCGAATTGAAGGCAATTGGCTGCCTTCTTCTAAAAAACCTGAACGAATTTTCTCCGCTAGAATGTTCGAGATCTGATGAATTAAAGATTGATCTGATTGGCGGTTAAGCTTGATTTTCATGTTTCCTCCTACTGTTATATTCGTTCGTTGACTGTTATGCATATCACTATATATCGTAAAAATAGTGAAAGGCAAGAAAAAATGGTTAAAAGAGGAGAGAGCAGAGGATGAATGTCATGCATCAAGATCAAAAAGAGTTTGAACAGATAGTAGCAGAAGTCGTACAGCATGTAACCAATTTTTATCAGGGCCTTGAAGATAGATGTGTATCGATTCCATACTATGAAATGCCCAAAAATGAACTATCTGAATTAGGTATGGGTGCAAGTGCAGCCCTTAAATATTTCACTCAACACTACGCTAAAGGCTTAAGCGGAAGTGTTGGTTCAAGGTATTTAGGTTTCGTTACAGGGGGCTCTACACCGGCATCTATTGTAGGAGATTGGTTAGTTAGTGTCTACGATCAAAATGTAGCTGGCTCACAAGATTCAATTGCCGGGTTCATTGAATTGGAAACGATTGATATGCTAAAGGAATTATTTCATTTAAGCCATGAGTACAGTGGCACCTTCCTAAGCGGGGCAACTATGGCAAATTTCGCAGGTCTTGCTCAAGCAAGGCAATGGATTGCTCATCACTATGGAAAAGACACCTCCATGGAAGGCCTGTACGATATTCCTCCGGTTAAAATTCTGAGCGGTGCCCCGCACTCAAGTGTTTTTAAAGCAACTTCCATGCTCGGCATAGGAAGAAAATCGATTCATTTAATACCTTGTCAGGAAAATCGCGAGGCGATCAATATTGAAAAGTTAACTGAATTTCTTGAACAGCATAAAAGTGAACCATGTATTGTTGTGGCCAATGCCGGAACAGTTAACACGGTAGACTATGATGATTTAGATGCTATTGGGAAGCTTAAAAAGCACTACCGCTTTTGGTTGCACATTGATGCAGCCTTTGGTGGTTTTGCCGCTTGTTCTCCTATGTATAGGGAATTAGTAAAAGGAATGAATCATGCGGATTCTATTACCATTGATGCGCATAAATGGCTGAACGTTCCCTATGACTCTGCGATGCAATTTACTCGTCATAAGCCACTTCAAGCAGAAGTGTTTCAAAATAATGCTGCTTATCTTGGCGGTTCGATTGAAAACCCGGAGTTTTTTGATCTTACACCCGAAAACTCCCGAAGATTCCGTGCCTTGCCAGCATGGTTTACGCTAAAGGCATACGGTAAAAGCGGTTACCAAAATCTCGTTGAGCAAAATGTTAAACTGGCTAAACAGCTAGGAGACAAAATAAATAACAGCCAGGAGTTCAAATTATTATCACCTGTAAGATTAAACGTTGTTTGCTTTTCTTTAAACGAAGAATCCATCACTGCTGAAATGAACAATCAATTTCTTGCTGCCTTAAATCAGCAAGGAAAAGTATTTATGACGCCCACTATCTATAGTGGTGTTCCTGCAATCCGCGCTGCTTTCAGCAATTGGCGCACAGAGGAAAAGGATGTAGAGATTATATGGGAAGCATTGCGATCAACCATTCGATCCATCAAATAGCTGGAGGCTTAGTTGAATAGAGAAAGGGTTGAATGTAATTTTTCCAGTCTACTTATGTATTTTCTTTATCCGAGAGTCTAAGAAAATGATCAACCTTTCCTTTAAGGCTTGAATCAATACTATTAGGGTTCCTAAAATCATATAATAACCTCTTTAAAATATCTTTAGAGGTTGATGTAGCCTCTTTATTATAAATCATGTAAAAAATACAAAAGATAGTTGCGAACGTTTGTTCTGTATTGTATAATCAAGATAACAACAAGAAGCAGGCCAAATAGAAAAAATATTATGATTGTAGGAGCTGATGATAGTGACAGTGCAGTTAATTCCTTACTTAGTGATGAATGGAAATGCCAAGGAAGCCATCCATTTTTATGAAAAAGCTTTAGGGGCAGAGGTTCTTCATATGCAATCTTTTGGAGAAGGCCCAGAAAATCCGGACTTTCCTTTACCCGAAGAAGCAAAAGGCCGCGTAATGCACGCGACAGCAAAGGTGGGGGAAACATTACTTATGTTTTCTGATACGTTTCCTGGTCAATCTCATCAGACTGGAAATCAGGTAACCATCTGTATTTCGACCGACAATCCAGAAGAAGCAAAACAAATGTATGAGGCATTACAGCAGGACGGTCAAGTGACTATGCCTTTACAAGAAACTTTTTTTAGCCCGGCTTACGGCAGTGTTATAGATAAATTTGGTGTAAACTTTCAAATTTTCACTGAAGGTCAGCAGTAAATTAATTCTAGTCATGCTACTATTTAGTATCTGCCTTGTGTCATTGGCTTTTAATATGTTTATTACCAGTAAAGATAGCATGACGGAACCGGGCATTCCCCTATAAAACTCATCATGTGATCGTACATACAGAATGTAATAATCCGGCTTTGTTTGCAGCACTGTAATCGGCCGTTTTCTTTTTCTTAAAAAGTTAAGCTTACTATAAAGTTGATTAATGAAGTCATAGTATGCAATTAAAGGGTGCTTTAACGGAGCAACGAAAATAGCCTCATGTCTCATTCTAATATTGAGACATGAGGCTGTTTCATATTGAGACACTTTAGCGTGTTACATCTGCTTTCTGCCATCTATTTATGTTAAGGGTCTTTTTTATTTTTCATTTCTCGAGCAAAAGCGAACGGCACGGCTTACTACCGTTGGCACGACAGAAGCATGATTTTCATCAGGAGCTATATAAAGTTCTGTGCTTAAATGATGTTCATTTAGTAAAGCCCTGATTCTGTTTGCATCCTCTACCATAAAACCTTCATGTTCACCGGCTGCGATAAATACATGATGTTTCCCATGGCTTGCTCCGTTTTCAACCAAAAGGTGAGCCATGTTTAGCAGTTCCTCGCTATTCCACCATACAGATGGGCTAATCGCGATATAATTTTTAAATGCCCGCGGGTTTGTGTATAAGCACCATAAAGCAAAGTAACCACCAAGTGAATGACCAAATAGATATTGAGCTTGGCGGTTCACAGAGTAGTGTTGCTCAATATAAGGTTTTAATTCCAATTCAATAAACTTAAAGAATCGTTCAGCTCCACCATAACCACTTGGCAGTTTCCCTTTTGCACGCTCGGGCATAATTACATGTTTAGCTGGTGCCGTAAAGTCGATAAAGCGCTGTTCTCGCATTTCTTCTTTTTGATGGCAAATACCGATAACAATAGCAGGATTGACACCTGTTTTCCCTCGATTTAATTGTTGAATACGTACAACATCGCGGACAAATGAAAAATAATACAGCCCGTCTAATACATAGTAAATAGGCAACCCTTCACTAGGCAGTTCTGTCTCCGGAATGTATATCTCGATGTCATATGTTTTATTGGTGTATTTAGAAGTCAATTGACTATGGCTCATAGATACTACCCTCATTTCCTGTTGATTGTTATAATAAAGAGAATGATAATCATTTTCATTTAAATAGTCAATATGGGAAGTGAAGAGATGGAATTGACAATCAATCAAATCATTGAATACTTTGCCCACTCATCTATACAATTTGTGGATGTCTTTATAAGCAGGCTGGATGCTTCGAGAACGGATACCGGTAGAAAGACTGCCCCGGGGGTTTGTGGGATGATTATTCCAATTAAAGGTTCTTCCTGTTTTTCCCTTAATGGCACGGCATATAGAATGAATCAGCGTACAATAGTTCATGCAGGATCGAGGATGGATATTGAAATTAAAACGTTTGAAAACGAGTGGGAGTATGCAGTGATCCATTATAGGATTATCGAGACAACACCGGCTTATAAAGAAATGCTGAACCACCATTTTTTGATTTCTATTGATGGTTCAGCAAAAATTCAGCAACTTGTACACTATCTTCTGCAACAACAGATAAAACCAGATAATATATCCAAATTTAAAGTGCAAAATGTATTTATGAATTTATTGGAAGTGATATTGCTGTCAGCAAGAAATGAGTGCTATGAAAATAAAATGGATCCTATTTTGGCTGCACTTGAATATATTCAGCTTTATTATGCTAAAGAACTATGTGTCAGTGAACTTGCTCAACAATTTGGCATGGAAAGAAGAAAATTTTCTTATTTGTTTGAACAGCTGACTGGCTTAACACCGATACAATACATTACAGAATACAGAATTAGGCGTGCAAAGGAGCTTTTAAGAACAAGTAATTTGCCAATTGCTGATATTGCAGAAGTGGTCGGCTATCCGGACAGCTTTTACTTTAGCCGGGTATTCAAAAAACTTACTAAAATGCCGCCTTCTATTTACAGAAAGCAATAGAAAAAAGTCCATATTTCACTATAATTTGTTCTTATGT
The DNA here is from genome assembly GCF_038003025.1 of Pseudobacillus sp. FSL P4-0506. NCBI lineage: Bacteria > Bacillati > Bacillota > Bacilli > Caryophanales > Bacillaceae > Pseudobacillus > Pseudobacillus sp. FSL P4-0506. The sequence goes on along the minus strand of NZ_JBBOOI010000001.1, from coordinate 332,641 downwards.
AAGGCCGTTTCTATATAATGACACTATTTTCGTTATCGCTTCTTCATCTTCAACAAACAGGCAAATGTCCATGTTTTCTGGAAATTTGTCCATTCAATTCCCCATAGCTATTTGATAAAATTCATCTATAAATAGTAATGATAATCAATATCAATTAGGGGGGTTAACCATATGAAAAAGCATTGGTTATTAGGAGGTGCGGCACTTTTAGCAATATCTCTTGCAGCATGTGGATCGACAGAAGGAGCAAGTGAATCAGGTGCCAAAACAGAAGCAGTTGAAGCGGATGGCAAGAATACGGCTTCTACATCTGAAGAACAAGCAAAGGAAACAAAAATTAGCTATTTAGGTGATGAATATACATTCCCAAATCCAGCTGAGAATATCGTAGCGGCAAGCCTTGAAGCGATGGAGGATGCGGCAGTCTTGGGGGTTAAGCCAGTAGGTGTACTAGAGATCGCTGGTGAAGTTCCAGGTTACTTAGCAAAAGAATTAAAAGGAGCAGCATTAATTGGTGACAAATTTTCACCAAATGCAGAAGCGATTCTTTCACTTGATCCAGATGCCATCATCGGGACTTCCAAGTGGAATGAAGAGGTCATGGCAAAAATGAATAAGATAGCAACAACTTTACCTTATTCACATATTTCAACCAATTGGAAAGATAATTTATTGGCGTTTGGACAATTAACAGGAAAAACAGCAGAAGCAGAAAAAGTCATTTCAGATTATGATACGAAAGCGGCAAAAGCGAAAGCTGAGTTAGGCAATTCAGCAGCAGATAAAGAAGTATTAATTATTCGTGTTCGTGGGGGATTAATGAATATTTATCCTGCAGGCGTTTATTTGAATCCGGTGTTATATGAAGACTTAGGCTTGAAAGTGCCAGAAACATTAACAGCTGCTAAAGCGCAACAGGAATTAACGCTTGAAACATTATCGAAAATCAATCCGGATATCATCTTCCTTCAATTTGAAAAATCTGAAAACGCGGATGCACCAAGCGCTTTAAAGGATTTGCAAAAAAATCCTATTTTCACCAATTTAAAAGCAGCTAAAAATGGAGATGTTCATGTAAATGTTATTGATCCACTTGCACAAGGCGGTACAGCATGGTCAAAAGTTAAGTTTTTAGATGCAGCAGTGGAGAAACTAGTGAAATAAAGGGTTGTCCTACTCAAACTGTCTCTCAGACCTCCGCTTTAATAGAGCGAGGGCAACGAAAGTGTATAAGTAAGAGGGGAAGAGACAGTAGTTTCACTTTATAGAGAAAAGGTGTCAAAATTGAAGCAATCTGCCAAAAGAACCTTAATGATTTTTATCTTGTCTTCCATCCTCATTGTATTCATCGCTCTAGCCTCTATTATGTTGGGAACAAAGGACATAAGCATGCGGGTGGTTTGGGACTCCATCAGTCAATTTGATGCAAACAATGCAGATCATCAAATTGTTAGAACAGGACGAATGCCCAGGGCGATAGCAGTTTTGCTTGTAGGTGCTTTTTTAGCAGTTGCAGGGGCAGTAATGCAAGGAATCACACGTAATTATTTAGCTTCGCCTACGCTCATGGGCGTAAACGACGGCTCTGCTTTTATGATCACGTTAGCCGTTGTTTTTTTTCCGGGTCTGCCAAGCTATCAAATGATTTTATTGTCCATGTTGGGATCGGCAATAGGCGCTGCATTCGTGTTTGGATTTGGCTCGATTATCAAAGATGGTCTTTCGCCCGTTAGACTGGCCATTATTGGAACTGTTATTGGAACATTTTTAAGCAGTATCGCCTCAGCTATAGCAATGTATTTCCAAGTGTCACAAACAGTGGCAGCTTGGTATAATACCAAACTACAATCTGTCGACCCAGATATGCTGTGGTTATCAATTCCATTCGGAGTGATTGGGATACTGTTGGCTATTGCCAGTGCACGTGCTATCACTATTACATCTCTTGGTGAGGATGTGGCTGCTGGACTCGGACAAAAAACAAAAGCAGTACGGTTGCTTAGTATGTTTTCCGTCGTGTTACTTACTGGAACAGCCGTGGCGCTTGTTGGAAAAATTGCATTTGTTGGGCTAGTGATCCCTCACATTGTTCGGTTTTTAGTAGGGGAGGACTATCGATTTATTATTCCTAGCTCTCTTGTAGTGGGCGCCTGTTTTTTAAGTTTTTGCGATTTAATTAGTCGGTATTTAAACTATCCATTTGAAACACCAATAGGGGTTGTTACATCGATTATTGGTGTACCGTTCTTTTTATATTTGATTCGGACACGTGGAGGTGAAAAGCATGCTTAACTCCACGCCTAAAAGATTTTTTTTGCTGATCTTTATGTTCCTGGTCATTATTTTCGTTGGCTTCTATTTGCATATTACCAACGGGATGTTTGATATGTCTATTTTAGATATCATTCGCACTTTGTTAGGCTATGAAAGCAATGAAAAATTTAAGCTGGTTATCTTCGATTTTCGATTACCTAGAATCATCATCGCGGCTCTTGTTGGCATTGGGCTAGCTGTGGCAGGAGTTGTTTTTCAGGGAATAACGAAAAATGGGCTAGCTGATCCGGGAATATTAGGTATTAATGCAGGTGCAGGCGCTGCTATTGTCATTTTTATGTACTTCTTTCAATTCCAAGCATTACTATCGGATGGAAGCGATTGGGTTACTATTATGGTCATGCCGCTATTCGGTTTTGTTGGCGGTACAGTAGCAGTCACTCTTATTTTTGTATTGGCATTGAAAAATGGACGTCTTGACATGCAACGTCTTATTTTAGCAGGGATTGCCATTAATAGTGGATTCGGCGCCTTATCCATGTATATTTCCTTAAAAATGAATGAAAAGGATTTTGAATCGGCAGCTGTTTGGCAAGCTGGGTCCATTTATAATGCGAACTGGATTTTTATTTTAGCGATGCTGCCCTGGATTGTTGTTCTTGGCTTCTATCTGTATAAAAAAGCTTATTTACTTGATTATTTTCAATTAGAGGAAAACACAGTTGTCAGTCTTGGTATTAAGCTAGAGAAAGAAAAAATAGGTATGCTGCTTGCGAGTGTGGGATTAGTGAGTGCCTGTGTTTCTGTTTCAGGAAGTATCGGTTTCATCGGTCTCATGGCGCCTCATATTGCTAAACAACTGGTAGGAGTCCGACATAAATATGCGCTGCCGATAAGTGCATTAACTGGTGCAGGATTATTAATTTTCTCGGACTTTATTGCGAAAACCGCTTTTGCACCATCTGAACTGGCAGTTGGGATTGTTGTATCGATTATTGGTATCCCATATTTTTTATATTTACTTGCGAGAGTAAAGTAGGAGGAAGAACATGCAAACAGCATTTCGCATTGAAGAACTAACTGCTGGATACGATAAATCCATTATTTTTGATAACTTGAGTGTGAGAATAGCACAAGGCAAAGTGACCACTATCATTGGTCCCAACGGATGCGGAAAATCAACTTTACTGAAGACCATCGGTCGGATCTTAAAGAAAGAAAAAGGAAAGATATATTTGCAGGATCAAGATATGCAGCAGCTTTCAACAAAAGAAATAGCGAAACGCTTGGCTATTCTTTCCCAATCACCTACTGCGCCATTTCAATTAAAAGTAGAGGAGTTAATCTCGTACGGACGTTATCCGCATCGCAAGAATATCAACCGATTGTCTAAAAAGGATACCGAAATGATAGAGTGGGCAATGGAAGTGACACATACGCTTGAATTTCGTAATCGTGAGTTGGCGGATTTATCCGGTGGACAACGGCAGCGAGTTTGGCTAGCGATGGCGCTTGCCCAAGAAACTGACATCCTTTTATTGGATGAGCCGACCACTTACTTAGATATGGCGCATCAGCTGGAAGTGTTAAATATTGTCCAAAAATTAAATAGAGAACATCACTGTACCATCATTATGGTTCTTCATGATATTAATCATGCAACACGTTATTCTGATGAATTAATTGCAATGAAAGACGGAGCCATTATGAAGTGTGGATCACCCTCAACGATTATGACGCGAGAGGTTTTAAAAGAGGTGTTTAATATTGAAGCAAAAATCATATACGACAAAGAACTCGATACACCACTTTGCCTTTCGTATGATGTTTCGAAATAAAAACATGAGAATGCTGGCCGTCAAAAACAGAAGGAACCTGAAAGAGGGAGAAGGATGCTTATCCAATCAATCAATATAGAAGGATATATGGTAAAGGTTGTTTTACCTTACAATTACGGACAGTCGGCCACAGCTTATCCAGTGGTGTATGTACAAGATGGCGGGGATATGGTCATGGATGGCTATAATCAGCTGGATTACTTGGCTCGTACAAAACAAATAGAACCCTGTATATATGTAGGGATAGAGCCGATTGATCGTAACCATGATTATACACCTTGGCCAGCTCCAAGACTCGCTGAGCGCGCATCAGACTTTGATGGAAAAGCTGAAAGTTACTTGCATACTTTAGTAACATGGATTAAGCCATATATCGATAAAAATTACCGCACAAAACCAGGAGCAAGGTATACAGCTATAGCGGGCGGCTCATTTGGGGCGTTAGTTTCTTTATTTGCTTCTTATTGGTGCCCTGATACTTTTGGGAAGTATATTCTATTGTCTGCTTCTGTGTGGTATGAAGGAGTCATGGAGTTTTTAAGAGAAGAAAAATCCGTTATCAATCGAGACAAGCATAAGATGTATATGTATGTCGGGGATTGTGAAGGGATCTACCATTTAACACGCCAACGGCACATGGTACCATGTTCCAAAGAAGCCGCGGAGTTGTTAAAACGAGAGAATTCTCATTGGTTTGAATTTGTGATGAAGGATGAAGGGACACACGATGCTCATTTCTTTGCCTATTATTTTATTGAAGCGATGAAAAAGTTGTTTCCGGCAAGATAAGGAACGATGTTTCATTGAGCTGAGAGAGCTGTTGGCTTGGTTTTTAAGTCAGCCCATCCAACTCAAAGATCGTCAATTGATAGACAACTTGATAAACAGAGAAGCTAAATAAAGTGATTTAAGGCAAGAACAGAGCCCATCCACTGTAAAATGGGACTCCGTACATGGTTTTCACATACATACGCCGGCGAATCAGTAATGACAAAACCGCAGCGGCAACGACTAAACTAATTGTTACTAATGATGTGTAGGCAATGACCTCTATTTCCAAACTATATCAACCGATTTGCCTTTTCTATGAAATGGACTTGCTTTTTACTTATAGCCTCGATGTGGGCAGCAATCTTTTCAATTCCCGGGCGGATTTGCTCTTCATCGACTTGCGAAAGGCACAGCCGAATTAAGTTCCCTTTGCGGTATTCGGGCAAGAACATTCTGTCTGCCTGATCGACAAGTATATTTTCTTGTTGTAAAGACTGGGCGAGACGTTTGGAATGAACTGTTTTTGGAAGGTAAATAGATAAATAGAACCCTGTTGCAGGCTCAGTAAAGGAGGCGGTGGCCGGCAAATAATCTCGGCAGGCTGCGATCGCTAGCTCCATTTTCCGGCGGTACATGTCTCGAATATGGTGAATATGACTGTTGAACATGCCGTTTTTTAGGTAGAGCTCTAACGCGCCTTGGGAAATAGATGGGCTGAATAAGTCCTCCGAAAACTTAAACCGCCGGAAGGAATGGATCATTAATTCTGGAAGAACAGTCAGCCCAATTCTTAACCCAGGGAGCATTACCTTTGAAAAGCTCTTAATATAAATGACTCTTCCTGAAGGATCGAATGCAAACATCGGATCAATTTTATGGTTATAATCCAAATCCCCAAAAATATCATCTTCGACTATATACACATCATATTTATTAGCCAATTCCACAATTTTTTTCTTTTGTTCGTTCGTATAGCTATGTCCGAGGGGATTGTGAAATCTAGGAATCACATAAAAGAACTTAATATCGTTGTTGCGAAACATGTTTTCCAGGCGGTCCAGGTCGATGCTGTCCATGGTTAAATCAATGCCAAAGGTCGTAATATCATGTACTTGAACAGATTCAACTATGCCAAAATAGGACGGCTGTTCTATTAAAATATTTGATTTTCCATTCGGAAAGGGCATTTGGACAAGCAGGTTCAGCGCTTGCTGTGAGCCGGAGGTAATGAACACTCTCTCCGCCGCTGTAAATACCTGGTTGTTCTGCAGGTGATTAACAAGCTCTTGACGCAATGAAAGGAGACCTTGCTCATCTGAATAAGTGAAAAGCTCTTCCTTATATAGATCGATCGCTTGGTTCATACAATGTTGAACATCTTTGTAAGGAAGGGCCCTTTTATCCGGACCAGCTGATAGAAAGTCAATCTTATTTTGGTTACATGTATTTGTTGATAAATGAGAGTCATGAACAACAAAATATCCACTTTTTGGAACGGAATAGATCACATGCAGCTTTTCTAATTCCTCATACGCTTTTAGAACAGTGTTTTTGCTGTAACCATACTTTTCAGATAAATAGCGGATCGATGGAATTTTATCGCCGGCTTTTAACGTCCCTGCTATGATCTGATTTTTGATCTCGCTCATTATATTCATATATTTTATATTCATTTAAATTCCTTTCAACCTGTGCCTGCACAGATTAATAAAAAATGGATTTTTGTAATTGTCTGAATTTCGCATGCTTTGATTATATCAAATAAAGTTGCAAGAAGAGTGATTTCTATGGAGTGATACAGAGAGGATTATATGGTTAGTAACCATCTGAAAAGATAAAATTTTTTCTAATAATAAGACATTAGAAGTCAACTATGAACGATTTGAAATTTTACACTCTCGATGCATTTTCAGAAAGAAAATATGCGGGAACCCAATTAGCCGTTTTTACTGAAGGGGCCGAGCTTGCTAGGGAGGATATGAGACCCGCATGTTTATACAGGAATACAGTTGATTTCTAGAATGCTGGAGTTACAGGATGATCGAAAGGTTTTATGAATAATAAAAGATTCCAAAAAGCAAGGCGGTATGAGTGCACATCGTCCTTTTCCATATCATGTATAATAAATGAAATGTTTCGCAAACAGACAGGATGGAGGGAAAAAAATGAAGATTATCGAACTACCCATTGAGTTTGAATTTAATGGGCAAAAAAGCCGTCTTTACCCTAGCTTAATTGTATTGAATAATGAATTAACACTAGTTGATACAGGGTATGCCAGCTTTTTGCCTCTAATTGAAAATGAAATAATAAAAAACGGATATGAGATGAAGAACTTACAGAATATCATCATTACCCACTATGATGATGACCATATAGGTTCTTTACATGATTTTAAAGAGAAGTACCCGTGGATTAACGTTATAGCCAGCGAGGGGGAAGCAAAATACATTAGTGGAGAAATAAAGTCTGAGAGGTTAGTTCAGGCCGAAGACATGCTGGAAAATTTGCCAAGTGAAGACATCGAATTTGGCAGGTGGTTTATACAGCAATTAAAAAGCTTGAAGCATGTTTCAATCGATGAAAAGGTACAGGACGGTGATTTGATTTTAGATAATCAGTGTAGAATAATAGCCACACCAGGGCATACTTCAGGTCATATTTCATTATATTTCCCAAGCTTAGGGAGTGTCATTACAGGTGATGCGGCTGTTAATGAGAACGATGAATTGGTTATTGCTAACCCACATTTTTGTTTAGATATGGAGAATGCCAAGCAGTCTTTGAAAAAGATTAAGGATCTTCAAGCGGAAACTTACTATTGTTATCATGGCGGAAAATGCATTTTATAATTAGGATATAAATGTAAACATACAATTCTATGCATGGGAGTAGCAGCAGGAATATAGAATCGACATTGAATCATTGAATCGAGCATATGATGTATCGTTCTTATGACAGGCGCGATTCATGCACATACTTTAGGATTCATCAACATATAACAGTGAAGATCCCTGCTTCAAGTTGTTTAATTATTTCAAACATTGTCTGTGGAATAAAGGAGCAGTAGAAAAATCGGCTGTTAGGCATTCAGCCTTGTGCTAATGATTAAGTTTTCTGGGTAAACTGTGTTAGACTGGAAAATAAATAGCAAGCTTAAACTAAAATGGAAAGAGGTAAACAATGTTTAAAAAAATATTGAAGCAAATTAAGCATCTTTCCCAAGGAAGCAGCGAGCGAAGAAGTGGCTACTATCGCCGGGGCAGCAGTAGCAGCAGCCGACGGCATAAACGGTCACCGATGAGTGGAAGCAAATATTACAAGCGAAAGGGCCGGAGCAGCAGCTAACTTTCTCCCCCGGCCGTTAAGTGGCTTTTCCTTCCGCTTTAAGTGCCGCGCAAAGATCGGTTGAAATTTCACTAGTATTAGAGTAAGGCTCTTCAATACGTAATAGTTTCTTTAGCAGATAAACGGTTTCTGGTTCTAAAGAAAGTTCTTCTGTCCAAGGAAGAGCTTTTTTGTTTTTGGCAGAGTATGTTGTATAAAGCAAATATAACAATATTTCTCCTAAGTCATAGTAGTCCTGCTGTTGCAGTTCTTGCTTATTGAATGAAGAATTAAATGAGGTCTGAAGTGAGTCAGCTGCAGCTCCATGCTTTGATAAACCAAAATCGATCAAAAAAAGCTCCTGTTTGTTTAGCAAAATGTTTGGAATACGTAAATCTTGATGGTAAATGTTGTTCTGATGGAGGTAATCTATTAATTCAAGCAGTCGTGAGAGAAGGAGTAAAGACTCTTTCTCATTAAATGTTTTTTTGTTTAAAAAAATTTGGTCTTCCAGGTTATCCCCGTCAATAAGATTCATGGCATAAAACAAATAGTTATCATGTGTAAAAGCTTCAAATAGTGTTGGGATACTTCTATGGTTCAGCAAACGTAACACGGAAACTTCATTTTCAAACAATTCAATGTCTTTTTTGCTATGACGCTTGCTCGGACGAAGCTGTTTGATTACTTTATTGTCGTGTGTTTTTAGATCATGACAAAGATAAACGATTCCATAGCTTCCAGTCCCTATAACGCGGAAAATCTTATAGCGATCATGTAAGACTGTTCCTCTTTTCATCGGTTTGTCTGCAAAAAACTGATAAAGCTTCCGAATGGCACGCAAATCGAAACTCTCCTCCCTTCTATGGATTTTCATTCATGATTATTAATCGAAAAAGCCTCATGAAGATGTTTTTTTGTTGGAAACGGATCAAACTTTTATGATGCCGTTATCACAAGATATCATAATAAACCTAAAGGATGATAACAAATAATTTACATTATGAGGGACGGTATTTAGCGTTATATTTTTCCAGGTGATTTATACTATTCAATAGAGCATTCAAAATAAGGACAGCATTGGCAGGCTAACATCTAAAACAATAGGGGGAGTGGCAATGAGTGAGCAATGGACAGAAGATTTACAAGTCGCCCAAGTACGTATGGCGAGACCGACGGATCAGTTATCGGAAATAGAGCGGTTTTATTGTGAAGGAGTCGGATTACACAAAATCGGTTCGTTTACAGGACATCGGGGATATTCGGGTCTTATGCTAGGTTTGCCAAATGCCAGCTACCATTTGGAATTTACAGAGCATGTTAATGGCAGCCCATGTCCCGCTCCGACAAAAGATAATCTTCTTGTATTGTATATTCCGGATATAGAAAAGATCGAACGCATCAAAACAAGATTAGAACAAATGGGGTATCCAGAAGTTGAACCAGAGAATCCCTATTGGGCAGAAAAAGGGACGACTATTGAAGATCCGGATGGATGGCGTGTTGTGCTCATGAATACAGAGGGGATATAACCTTTCTATAGCCTTGCTACGCTAACATGATCGTACTCCATTTTCCTTTTTTAGACACTTATGCTACAATATCTTTACTAAAACATAGAAGGGATGATGGGTGGACGATGGACAAATAATCTTATTTTCAACATTTGAAATCGCATATTTCAAATCATACGAAATAGGATTAGTCTGCCCATTTTCTATATACTGTACAGCTATTTGAATCAAATAGCTTATTTGAGCAACGTAAAAATGCGACTAATCCTTCCAGATCAATTGGGAGGATTTTTTTGTCCTCCCTTTAAAAGAGAGAGGGATCAATTATATGAAAGAGCTATGTAAACTGCAGAATATTAACTTTGAACTAACGGATTTTATGGTTTTTGAAGGCGTAACTGCCAGCATCCAGCAAGGAGAGATCATCGGAGTTATTGGCAAAAATGGGGCTGGGAAATCTACTTTGCTGAGGATAATTAATAATAACTTGGTTCCGACGGCAGGACAGATCCGATGGCTGCAGCCGAACGTGAAAGTCGCTTTCGTTGAACAAGAACAAGAATCGTATTCCTTTGGAGAAGTGACCTCTTTAGAAGAGACCTTGCTAAAAAAATGGCAAGTACCAGCCCGCCATTTTTCGCAATTAAGCGGCGGAGAAAAGTTGAAAGCGCGATTGGCGAAGGGGCTTTCTGAAGATGCTCATCTTTTATTATTAGATGAACCAACTAATCATCTCGATGAACAAAGCACTGAGTTATTGATTGAGCAAGTGAAGAACTATAAAGGCACGATCATTTTCGTTTCCCATGATCGTTATTTTTTAGATGCGGTTGCCACAAAAATATGGTCGATTGAGGGGAAACAGCTAATTGAGCATAGAGGAAATTACACCAGCTATATGGACGCTCGCCAACAAAAAAGACTGACTCAGCAACGCGAATATGAAAAGCAGCAAAAAATGGTTGAGCGCATTGAATCACAAATGAAAGAACTCACTTCCTGGTCGAAAAAAGCCCATGCTCAATCGACGAAACAGGAAGGTTTCAAAGAGCACTATCGAGTAAAGGCAAAGCGGATGGATGCGCAAGTAAAATCAAAACAAAAGCGTCTTGAGAAAGAATTGGAAAAGGCCAAGGCAGAGCGGGTTGAACCAGAATATGAAGTGCACTTTTCAATGAAAGCGAGCAACAGGACAGGAAAGCGGTTTTTGGAAGTTAAAAACTTAACCAAGGCGTTTAGCGGACGTCCATTATTTGAAAATGCCAACTTTACCATTCAGCACGGGGAGAAGGTGGCAATTACAGGTCCAAATGGCAGCGGCAAAACGACTTTATTAAAAGTGATCGTTGGCGAGGAAACGGCAGAAGGAAAGGTGTGGGTTTCTCCTTCTGCCACCATTGGTTATTTAACACAGGAGGTCTTTGATTTACCACTTGAACAAACACCGGAACAGCTATTTTACCAGGAAACTTACGAAGCAAGAGGCCGGGTTCAAAATGTCATGAAGCATTTGGGATTCACAGCCTCTCAGTGGAAAGAACCCATTGAAAACATGAGCATGGGTGAGCGTGTAAAGTGCAAGCTGATGGCGTATATACTAGAAGAAAGAGACGTCTTAATTTTAGATGAGCCAACGAATCATCTTGACTTGCCTTCACGTGAACAGCTGGAAAGCACTTTAGCTCAATATGACGGCACCCTGCTTGTTGTTTCCCATGATCGCTACTTTCTTGAGAAAACGACAAGTAGTAAATTAGTCATAACAAATAACAGCATCCAAAAGCAATCGAAAGAAAATCCTAGAGAAAGAGATAATCGGGAAGAGTTGCGCCTAAAGCTGGAAACAGAAAGACAAGAAGTTTTAGGAAAGCTTAGCTTTATGACTCCAAACGATGAAGCATACAAGGAGCTTGATTTGAGATTTAAAGAGCTGACGAGGCAAATAAAGGAGCTTTCGTAAGGAGTAGAGTTCGCCTGCATAGATGTGTGAGAATTGTAAAGAGCTAATAAAGTTATGTAATTTTGGTATGAAGATATAAGAGCCTTGCTACATTTTATTGTGTAGTAAGGCTCTTTAAAGTTATTTACTTTTTATCCATCTAAGTATATTTGCGCTCAAAATCAATAATAAAGCCGTTTAATTCTTCTTCAACTAAAGCCCCCGATCGTATGATTAGATTAGCCAATATTATATTGGTTGTCCTTTTTGTTTAGGTCCTAGAATACTAATGGTAGCTGAGGTAGAACGCAAGCACCTGTAGGATTTAGACCTGACAGCTAAAAGATGCCAAAAAAGCCAGCTCGGCGCATTACCCATTAGTACTATTGTTCACCACGCCGGAAATCTTCCATCTGTTTCCGTACTATTGCTGGGGATTTTAGCAGGATATGTTCACCTTTATCATTGCAGGTGAAGATTCCTTTGAAAACTTCGGGCATGGCATCGTACTGTTTCTCTAACTGTTCATTAAATTTTTTGAAACAGTCATAAGGGTATTTTTCCAGCAGGTAGGGTATCAAAAAAGCTGATCGCAAGATTTCATATTCCTCATAATTATATGGTGTACTTTCAGGACGCTTTTTTAAGATTTCCAACATCTTGTTCATTAAAACGGCAACTTCTTCTTCGCTTGCAAAGGCAGCATATCCTCTAATGGCAGTAAGCCGCATATCCAAATATCGTTCTTTTTTATATGCTTTTAGAAAAAAGTCCTTTCCGTCCTCTGGCAAGTCAAATATCAATTGCTTTAATAAGGCATTACGTTTGGCAATATCCTTTGTATTAAAATATGTTTCCGTTTTTCCTTCGTCCATATATCTCATCTCCATTTACGGTTGGTGAGGTTACAACTTATTTTTTCGGAGCGGTTTAGTTCAGATACGGTAAGGGAGGTTAATCGTTGCTGTGTTTCTGTTGCTTCGAGAACGTACCATTTCCCCTTTTTATACTTACTAGAACCTTTTGAAAACGATTATTTATTCTTTAAATATCAAATTATACCTCCCATGACTTTTATGTTTTATATATTCTTTTCGATAATAAGGTTATTAAGGCCTCTATTCTAGTTGTACTAAACTGCCCTGTTCGTCCAATAAAAATTAAACAACCTTAATGTCACTTAATAAGAATGGGTACTAAAACGATTCCTTCGCTATTTTGTTGAAATTTCTCTTTTTGGGAATGTAGATTAACAACGGATAGGCTGATTTCGTTATGATGTTGTTTTCCGTAATTAGGTAAACATAATTTACAGGAACTAAAGGCAAAATGATAATAACAAATTACTTAACTTATGGATGTTCATGGAAAGAAAAGGTGATGAAATGGAACTGTCCAACGAAAATCAGACATATCATGCTGGGGATATTGTCTATGTTTTCTATCGTAATCCACATACTCAGGATGTAGCCAATATACAGGCGGCAGCGGTCGTAAATGACCCTGACAATTCCAATGAATTAGCTCTGTTTTTATATGAAAATTATTATCCGCTGTCAAGTGAGATGGCTATTTATCCGACAGAAGAAGAGGCAAAGCAAGCTTACCATTACTATTATGGAATGGAGTCAGAGGGGAGATTGGAATGAATAAACCATTTAACCCTAAGCTTGTATATTTTGAACCTGATGCATTGGAATATCCATTAGGCAAACAGCTGAAAGAAAAATTCGAAAAGATGGATGTCGAAATTCGATATACGACCTCTCACAATCAAGTAAGAAATCTTCCAGGTGAAAATGACTTTCAAAGATACCGAGTGGCCAAGTCTACACTAGTCGTTGGGATTAGAAAAACCCTAAAATTTGATACATCCAAACCTTCTGCAGAGTATGCCATTCCTTTTGCGACAGGATGCATGGGGCATTGTCATTATTGTTATTTACAAACGACGATGGGAAGCAAGCCGTACATCCGCACATATGTAAATGTGGACGAAATATTGGAAGCTGCTGATACGTACATGGCAGAACGCGCTCCTGAAATCACAAGGTTTGAGGCATCTTGTACATCTGACATCGTGGGGATTGATTATTTGACCCATACATTAAAGCGGGCGATCGAGCATTTTGGAGAGTCGGAGTATGGGAAGTTAAGGTTTGTAACAAAATTTCACCATGTAGATCACTTGCTCGATGCGAAGCACAACGGAAAGACAAGGTTTCGCTTTAGTGTGAACGCCGATTACGTAGTCAAGAACTTTGAGCCGGGCACTTCTCCTCTAGAAAAGAGAATTGAAGCGGCAGGAAAAGTCGCAAGAGCTGGGTATCCACTTGGGTTTATCGTCGCTCCCATTTATCTTCACGAAGGATGGGAGGAAGGATACCTTCATATGTTTGAGCGCTTGGATGCCGAATTGCCGCCGGAAGCAAGGAAGGATTTGACGTTTGAGTTTATTCAGCATCGTTTTACAAAGCCAGCTAAAAGAGTCATTGAAAAAAACTATCCCATGACAAAATTAGAGTTAGATGAAGAGAAAAGAAGGTATAAATGGGGAAAGTACGGAATTGGAAAATACATTTATCAAAAAGAAGAAGAAGAGGATATAAAAAATCATCTTTATTCCTATATGGAAAAGTTCTTCCCAGATGCAAAATTAGAATATTTTACGTAAAAGATGAATGGATTTTTTTGCAGGCAGGAAAGAACGACAAAAGGCAAGCGACTGTAGAAGTCTATATGAAAAGCAAAGGCCCCGGCTTCCTTGAAGCCAGGGCCTTGTTTTCTTAAGCTAGTTTTTTAATATTGATCTTTTGTCCTTGTTTGCGTCGCTCCCTGAATTCAGCTGTTGCTGTAAAGAGAACGTCTGTAGATGAGTTAAGGGCCGTTTCGAAAGAGTCCTGCAGAACCCCTACAATAAAGCCTACACCTACTACGGTCATTGCTACATCATTTGAAATGCCAAACAGGCTACATGCCAGTGGAATAAGCAGCAAGGAACCGCCGGCTACTCCTGAAGCACCACAAGCACATACAGCGGACAGTACGCTTAGAATAATAGCTGTAGGAATGTCCACTTGAATGCCCAGTGTGTGAACTGCGGCAAGCGTCAAAACAGAAATAGTAACAGCAGCACCAGCCATATTGATCGTTGCACCCAGAGGGATGGATACAGAATAAGTATCCTTGTCTAAATTTAATTTTTCACACAGTCTCATATTGACTGGAATGTTTGCTGCTGAGCTGCGCGTGAAGAAGGCGGTAATACCGCTTTCTCTTATACATTTAAATACGAGTGGATAGGGGTTTTGGCGTACAGCTAAAAATACAATGACGGGATTGATGACGAGAGCCACAAAAAGCATACAGCCAATTAAAACGGCAAGTAATCTTCCATAGCTGAGTAAAGCATCTACTCCGTTCGTCGTAATGGATTCAAAGACTAACCCCATAATTCCTAATGGGGCAAACTTAATAATCCATGTCACAATTTTAGATACGGCATCTGAAAAATTAGAAATCACTGTTTTGGTAGTGTCAGAGGCATGTTTTAACGCCACGCCTAGAAGAACAGCCCAGGATAATATGCCAATATAGTTAGCATTAGTAAGGGCATTTACTGGGTTATCCACCACATTCAACAGCAGCGTTTTTAGTACTTCAGAAACACCGCCGGGAGCTGCCAAGTCTTCTGTAGTCTTGGCTAGCGTTAAATTGACCGGGAATATAAAACTTACGATAACAGCGATAAGACCAGCTAAAAAAGTTCCCAAAAGATAAAGCACGATGATAGATTTCATATTTGTCTTTTGCCCGCTCTTATGCTGAGCGATCGCTGACATAACTAGAAATAACACTAATACAGGTGCAACGGCTTTCAAAGCACCTACAAATAATGAGCCTAAAATCACAACAGGTTTTGCTGCTTCTGGAATTGTTAGAGCTAGAACGATACCAACAATCAGCCCAATAATGATTTGTTTTACTAGACTCAATTGGTTCCACTTCTTAAATTGATTTTTCATAGACATCTCCTCTAATGGTTTAAGAAAAACTGCTACATTCAGTAAAATGCATGGCTATCCATTGGAAAGAATGAATAATTGCGGTACCTAAATGAAATAAAGATCTGTCATTTTACATTTTTAGCAGAGTTCTGATCAGTAAAATTATAGTGAATATTTAGATTTATTACAATAGTATTTTAAGGAAATATTACTCATCTGAACATTTGTGTAAGATAGAGAAATAAATGAATACTAGATTAAGAGGAGAAGGGGAATAGGTAATGAGCAACGAGGAAGAGGAATAGGATTTGAAAAGGCGTAAGATTCATTGTAGGAGGCAAACATGAATTTTCAAATGGAAGAAGCGATTGAGATACTGGCGCGTACACCACATACGTTGGAGTGTTTTTTATCTGGTTTATCTAAAGACTGGTTACAGTGTAACGAAGGAGATGGAACGTGGAATGCTGGTGAAGTGGTGAAGCATCTCATTGAGGGAGAAAAAGAAAACTGGCTGCCAAGGCTGGAAATGATCCTTCAGGAAGGGGAAGCTGCCCCCTTTCCATCATTTGATCGTTTTTCACATTTAAATGAAGGTACTGAGAAGCCGATAGAACAAAGTTTGCTTGAATTTAAAAAGGTTAGAGCACAAAACCTGACCAAACTGAAGGCACTTATTGAGCCGGAATTGCACCTTGAATTAACGGGCATACATCCCGAATTCGGCAGAGTAAAGCTGAGGGAGTTACTCTCTGCCTGGGTGGTTCATGACTTGACGCATATTTCTCAAATTGTACGGGTCATGGCCGATAGATACAGAGGTGATGTCGGACCCTGGCAAGAATACTTGGGTATACTAAAAAAGTAATCTTAACAGGGGAAAAGTTATCTATAGAAAATAAAAAAGAGCCTACTTTTGACTGCTCTCTTGTCAAAGCAGGTTCGTTTAGTTGAAAAGCAAGAGTTTACATGCGGGAAGTTTGATGATTTGTATATGTATTCGTTATTGAAAGATGATAAAAAACAGTACTAATAAAAGAGCAATCGGGTTATCAATTACTATCTTTATCTGTTCACGTGAACATAAAGACAGTAAATAAGCTTACAAAAGTGGAGGTAGAGCGTGTACGTTTTAAATATTGAAAATATGTTTTCTTTGTCAACAGAAGAAGTGGAGTATGAAGCGCGTGATAAAGAAATTGAACAGCAAAAACAGCAGCTATTTTATTATTTTTTGCGGCGGGCTGCCACATTGCGTGTACAAATGGACATTCATCACCGTGAACTTAAACGGTTGCTGCAAGCTCTTGATGTAAAAGGCGAAACGGCTAGGAAGAAAAAGATGGCCTATGGAAAATACGAACTAACAATTCAGTTATCACCGGTAGTCGTTGACGGTATTTTAAGATATGAAGAAGCTTTTACGCCTGCGTGTTCGCTTTGTTTTTTAGACCATCAAGGCAAAATCATGGCGCTGCTTGATCATGGTGTCATTTTCTATGAAGTGTCAGCTGATTTGCCGGACGTGAACTATATAGAAGTAGATAATGAACCTATTTATTTAGACATTTATCGTGATAATGATGCGGCTCTTATCGAAGTAAGGAATGCTGCACATCCATTAGGCATTTGGAATTGGGCAGATGACTATACGAAGGCGACGGAAGAGACAGCAAAGGCATTAGCAAAAAAGCTATTTGATTATCCGTTTTATCTCCACTTTGAGGCATATGATGACATGAAGGAACAGTTGTTAAAGGAGTGGCAGCCGTATCAGATTCGGTATCAGGATTCCAAACGAACGGTTTTAACGATGACAGCTTTGAAAGTATACCGTGCGGAAGTACCGGCATTTTCATTGGCGATCTGTGATGAGGCAGCGCTTGAAAAAGTATTTAAGGAATTGTTTTATTTGCCAATCCAAAATGAAGCTTTTACCCTTTCACAATGCGAGCAGATGCATTATCAAAGAGGCTATCAATTTGTTGATTTAAAAGAAGATGAAGCCATCATTGCTTTTGCACATGACGCTCAAGGCTGTGTGGTGTTTAGTAATAAGGCAAGTGTCAGTGAGCCTGCACACATTAAGCAATTCATACCGAATAGCTTGATTGTACAGGTGACTTAAATATATGCTTTCTAGATAAAGGCCGATGCTCAAAAAAGCAGTATCGGCTCTTTCTTTGCCCGTAAGTAGAGACTAATACTTGATTTTCGCGGCTAAGAGATCGGAATTTAAAACGTTTTCCATATAATGTATAATCGGAATAGGCAGGAGGGATATTATGGTTAAATCTATAAAGGGACAATTGATTCTATCAATATTAGTATCAATTGGATTTATGTACACAGTATTTTCATATATCGAATTCACGGAAGAGGGGCGGTTTTCCAAAATACTCTTTTACTTTGTGTTGATTTCATCCGTGTACAATACCGGTATGCTAACTGAAAAGTATCTTCAGCAAAGGAAAAAGAAATCTGTTTAATGAGCGGGATTTCCGATAACACCCTGTTATTTACACAGGATGTTATCTTTCAGTCAAGAATATGACAGCTTAGTTGTCCGAGGGAATATAAAAAAATGAGCGATCAAGTTAGAAAAGCTTTACTATCTTTCTAATAATGATTCAGTTGAAATATATAAGGATGGGGTACGAATGAGTAAACGATGTGCATGGGTAACAAAAGAACCGTTATACATTGAATATCATGATAAGGAATGGGGTGTACCAGTTTACGATGATAGATTACTGTTTGAAATGCTATGCCTGGAAGGGGCACAGGCGGGACTTAGCTGGTGGACCATTTTACAAAAAAGAGAAAATTACCGAAAAGCTTTTGATGATTTTGAAGCGGAAAAAATAGTCGATTATACAGACGAAAAATTGCAATCATTACTAGAAGACAAAGGAATTGTCCGAAACAGATTAAAAATCAAAAGCGTGGTAACGAATGCCGAGGCATTTTTGAGAATGAAAGAAGAGTACGGTTCATTTTCTAATTACATATGGGGATTCGTGGACCACCAGCCAGTCGTTAATTGGTGGAAAACAGCAAAAGAAGTCCCTGTTTCAAATGCCATCAGCGACAAAATGAGCAAACAGTTAAAGAAGGATGGATTTAAATTTGTGGGCAGCACCATTTGCTATTCGTATATGCAAGCGGTAGGAATGGTTAATGATCATACATTGGAGTGCTTTTGTCATCCATCTTATATGAGAACACTGTCTTAGGGGCTGGGTTTTATCTAGGAGCCGTATAGGTAGCGATGGTAGATAAAATGTAAATATTATTTTTAGAAGTTAGTTCATAAGAAATAACAAGTTGAAAGTCCCGGTTATTTTATAAAAAATCAACCATCTATGAAAAGAACATTTACCGATAGCCGTTGGCTATCGGTTTTATTTTACAATCGGTTTCTATCTGAATTAGAGCAAGACATAAAAAAGATGAAATTTCATGAGCCTAATTTTATGTTTTCAGGATGGTAAGGATGAAGCATGGTTTCCAATAATTTATTATCCTATAATTTAATTGTAATGAATTTAAAGGAAATAGAGTTAATTTATGTAACGAGAGGCTTAAGGCGCTTGTAAGCCTTTTGTTATTATCTTTGCAAAGAAGGAGGATCTAGTTCGATGAAAGAAATTATTGCAGTAAAGGAAATCCCCTCGTTTAAGACGCGTTCGGAAGAATTTAATCCATATGCCTGGTGCAAACAGATGCTGGAGAAAAATCCGGTAATGTACCATGAAGAAACCCATACGTGGAATGTCTTTAAATACGAGGATGTAAAGCGTGTGATTAGCGATTATGAACACTTTTCCAGTGCTCGCACTCGTACGACAATTGCTGTTGGCGTGGACAGCAAAGATGGATTTGCGCCTGACAAGACGAATCTCATTGATGCTGATCCACCGGAGCATAGAAAGCGTCGTTCGTTACTATCGGCAGCTTTTACACCTAGAAGTCTTAAAAACTGGGAACCTCGTATTCAAGAAATTGTAGATGAGCTCATTGCACAGTTGGGAACAGACACTGAAATTGAAATTGTCCAATCACTAACGAGCCAGCTTCCCATCATTATCATGTCTGACTTGATGGGCGTTCCCTCGAAAGACCGGTTACTGTTTAAGAAATGGGTAGATACTTTGTTTCTGCCTTTCAAAAAAGAAGAGCAAGAAGACATTAATAAAAAGAAACAGGTGGCCGCGAGGGAATATTATGAATATCTGTACCCTATTGTCGTGCAGAAAAGGCAACAGCCGGCAGATGATATTATATCTGATTTGCTAAAAGCAGAAGTGGATGGAGAGACCTTTACGGATGATGAAGTGATAAGGACGACGATGCTCATTTTGGGAGCGGGGATTGAAACAACAAGCCACCTGCTGGCTAATACGTTTTATTCTTTATTATATGACAACAATAAGGTCTACGAAGAACTGCATCATCATCCTGAACTGGTGCCGCAAGCAATAGAGGAGATGCTCAGATATCGTTTTCAATTATCTAAAATAGATCGCACGGTAAAGCAAGATAATAATCTGTTGGGAGTGAATCTGAAAAAAGGAGATGTGGTGGTTGCCTGGCTGAGCGCGGCGAATTTAGATGAAGAGATGTTTGAACATCCGTTTACAGTGGACATTCACCGGCCAAACAACAAGAAACATGTCACATTTGGAAACGGCCCGCATTTTTGTTTAGGAGCACCGCTTGCACGTCTGGAAGCAAAGGTTGCTCTCACCTCTTTTGTGAAGAAATATTCACGTATTGAGCCGATAACTGATTTTCATTTAGAAGAACATTTAACCGATTCAGCTACTGGTCAAACGCTGACCACTCTTCCATTTAAGGCATTTGTTCATAAGGATATGGCTGACCCTGTACAAAAATAGTAACGGGTTTACTTGTGGGGTGGAAAACAGCAAACCGCATGTAATATCTAACGATTAATCGTAGTTGTTTCATCTATACATTTACAGTATATTTCATAGAAAAAGCTTAGAGAAAAATCTAAGCCTTTTTCTATATTTATGTTTACTTCTTACTTTTTTGCATTTCCTCGCTGGTTCCTGCGGCAGTTTTTGATGATTTCCTCGTTACTTTTTAGCAAGCAGCGTACTTGCTTTGTTCTCAAGGCTGACGGGAATGCTCTTTCCGACTGTTACGCGGCGGACTACCCGGTGATGGTCTTCGTAATCGGCAACGGCGTAATGCTGGGTCGCTAAGTTATCCCAAATCACCACATCGCCTTCTTGCCATTGCCAACGCACGGTGTTTTCCAATCTTGTTACGTAAGATTGAAAGAGGCTGATCAACTTCTCGGATTCGCTCGTTGAGTAGCCGTCTATCTTTCCGGCAAAGCCCCCGAGCAGCAAATGTTTTTTGCCTGTTTCTTTGTGAACGTGAACGACAGGGTGCTGTGTCTGATAAATAGTCGATTCAAAGACAGCACGGTATTTCTTGGCTTCATCATTTAATGAATGAGACCTGTTGAAATTGGCATAATCGAATTCATTCGTGTGAATCGCCCATAGCTGCTCTGCTAATGTTTTCAGCCCCTCGGGCAGGTCCTCATACGCTGAATTTGTATTTGCCCAGACAGTGTCTCCGCCCACTTGCGGGATCGTCACCCCTCTTAAAATAGAATAAGCTGGTACTTCCGGAACGAAAGTGACATCTGTATGCCAATGGTTCGCTTTGGCTCCTAAGCGGGAGTCTAACTCAAAGATATAATTTGTCTCGTCTTTCACTGGGACAGTCGGATGGGCATAAGGTTCGCCTAGCAGTCTGGCAAATGCCTCCTGGCTTTTATCATCCACATGATGCTGCCCTCTAAAAAAGATCACTTTGTGTTCATCTAACGCTTTTTTGATTTCATTGAAAACAGCAGTATCCACATTTGCGCTTAATTGAACTCCTTGAATTTCTGCTCCAATTCTTCCTGCCGCCGGGACCACCTGAATTTGTTTTGTTGGAATAGTTGTCATGATAAACATCCTCCTAAAAATTTTTTATTTTTTGAATGCCGCATTGATATATTTATTGTTTATATGATCTTTAAATTGAAATTCTCGTTTAATGTAGCCTACCTTTGCTAACGTTTTAATTGAATCTTGCTGGGCTTTAATTCCTTGTTCTGTATAGAACATATTTGGAGGTTCAGCGGTAATGATTTTCTTTACCGTCTCAACCGGCAATTTTGTTTCTGCTGAATAGATTTCTGCTGCTTTATCGGGGTTTTCAATTTGCCAATCCGCCGCTTTTTTATAGATTCTTAAATAAGCTTCGACTATATCGGGGTGTTTTTTGCCAAAGTCTGTGCGGGCGATGATGCCGCCCGGGGCCAATATTTTCCCGTTTACTTTCAGTTCGATAGCTGTTCCTTTGTCGACGTTATTAGTGATATAGGGGTTCCATGTAGCCCATGCGTCTAATTGCTTTGTTTCAAAGGCCGCCTGGGCATCGTCCGGCTGCAGATTGATAATCTTCACATCATTTATGGATAAGCCGTGATTCTTCAAAGCCTTAATTAAATACACATGGCCCGTTGTTCCAGCAGCTACTCCGATTCTCTTTCCTTTTAAGTCCTCAATTTTCTCTACTTTTCCATTAGTCGGCACGATGATTCGTACGGCGGATTCTCCAGTTCCGGTTTGCCCAATTACTTCAAATGGAAGTTTTTTTTCAAGGCCAGCTATGAGCGCTCCGTCGCCAAGAAAAGATAAGTCAACTCGATTGGAAGCAAGTGATTCTAATAAAGGCGGTCCGCTCGGAAACTCACTCCATTTCACTTTGACATTATATTTGGCGAACTCTTCCTCGAACCAGCCTTTTTCTCTCCCGATAATGAGAGGGTTCAGACCGCCGTTAATGGCGACATTTACTTCGGTTGGTTCGTTTTTTTTCGTTAAGTTTGATCCTGAAGCTAAGCTGCATCCTAATAAGCTGGCGGCACTTACGATAAAAAACAGGACCGCTAACCAATAATTGCTATACTTCTTCATATACTCCCTCCTTTAATTTTTATTTAGCACATAGACTTACTTGGTTTACCGACAAAAAAAGAGACCCAATAAAGAACATAAAAGGTTGTTCTTTATCGAATCTCTGGTCGTCCAGTCGGTTCACTTTTCATTTATTCAAATAGTCTCATGTGCTTGAATGCATAGTAACACCAGACAAATTAAACTGTCAATACTATATTTAATAATTCTTATAAGTTTAGTGAGATTTAATAGTTGATAATGTTTAAAATAAGTGATAAGTTAATAATCAAATATTCAAACAGCTGTTGTTTATACAGTATCCAACTGAATCCACTAGACAACTGGAGATTCAGCGAAAGGGCTTAATTGCCCCTTCGTTGAGTCTCCTATTTTATTTTAGAAAGGATGATGACTCATTATGGTGACTACGCTGGAAATTCATCGTGTCAGCAAAACGTTTAAAAATGAAAAGGAAAATGTCCGCGTTCTGGAGCATTTGACCCTTCCTGTTAAAAAAGGGGAGTTTGTAGCCGTTATTGGGCCGAGCGGATGTGGAAAGAGCACATTATTAAAGCTGATTGCCGGACTGGATTCCGACTTTGAAGGCGACATCCTCGTAGAAGGAGAGAAAGTGAAAGGGCCTTCTAAAGACCGCGGGTTTATTTTTCAAGAGCACCGCTTGTTTCCCTGGTTGACTGCGGAGAAAAACATTGCAGGCAATCTGTCTCTTAAAGATCCGGATGTTCGCAACAGAGTAGGTGAGTTAGTTGAGCTCGTGAAACTCACTGGATTCCAAAAGGCGTATCCCCGGCAATTGTCCGGAGGCATGTCCCAGCGCGTAGCCATCGCTCGCGCTTTGCTGCGCAATCCGAAAGTGCTTTTGCTGGATGAACCATTTGGTGCGCTAGACGCTTTCACCCGCACGCACCTGCAAGAAGCGCTGCTGGAAATATGGAAAGCCAATCAGGCGACAATGGTCCTCGTAACGCATGATATTGATGAAGCGATCTTTCTGTCAACGAAGGTGGTAGTAATGGGAGCAAAGCCAGGACGGATTAAAGCTGTCGTCCCTATTGATTTGCCTTATCCGCGAGGAAGGGCTTCGAAGTCATTTCAAGAATACAGAACTGTTATTTTAAAGCATTTGGATCATCAGGCTTCCGATACAGAAGACTGGAGTATTTAATAAGAGAGGAGATGGGTGACATGTCTACACATACAGTTGTGCAAAATGAAAGCATTGTTATTAAAAAAGTGAAAGTAAAGAAAGGAGGGGTGATTTTCAGGGGAATGGCTCTTCCTGCTCTGGTCATAGTTTTATGGCAGCTGCTCAGTTCGATGGGCCTTTTGCCGGCTCAGCTATTTTCCTCGCCCTTCTTGATTATCAGCCGTTTTATTGAATTGATTCGGTCGGGAGAAATAGCTGTTCATTTACAAATTAGTTTAACCCGCGCTTTTCTTGGCTTCGCTTTAGGCAGCTTTTTGGGCTTGTTCATAGGCATCATTGTCGGGATGAACAAAAAATCAGAACAATATTTGAACCCAAGTATCCAAATGTTACGAACCATTCCTTTGCTCGTTATCACGCCTCTGTTCATTATGTGGTTTGGTTTCGGCGAGTTATCGAAAGTGTTGCTTATTGCATTAGGGGCCTTTTTCCCTTTGTATTTACAAACCTTTTTAGGTATCCGTAATGTGGATAAAAAGTTATACGACGTGGCCCAAATCCTGGAGTACAGCCGTTTGGAGAAAGTAACGAAGCTGATGATTCCTGCTTCGTTGCCTAACATTTTGCTCGGCATCCGTTTGGCTTTGAGCACTGCATGGATGTGCTTAGTTGTTGCTGAGTTGTTAGGGGCGGATAAAGGAGTTGGCTTTATGATTCAGGATGCCCGTTCCTTTATGCAGACAGATACTGTGTTTGTAGGGATCATCATCTTTGCTTTAGCCGGCAAACTATCCGATTCACTTGTCAGGCTGCTGGAGAATCGTTTGCTGAAATGGCAGGATAGCTTTAAAGCTTAATGAAACAGTGAGAAGGAACACTAAACAAGCTGCGCGAATCATTGCGCAGCTCAGGATGTAGATAAACTCAATGACATTCGAATTGAACGGGGACTGTTGCTTTCTATTCCAGACGCTTCGCTTTCCGCGGGGCGGGCGGTGAGCCCGCAGGAGTCTTCGCGTTCTCTATTCCAATCAACAGGGTTTGCAAAGTGAGGGTAGGTGTACGACTATATGAACTTGGAGAGGCTATCTTTCTCTCGAATGGCGTTAAAGCTAACGAAAAACCAAGAGGGGTTCGGAATGAGACGATTCCGAACCCCTTTTAGTTTTCATGTATTTACGAAAAATTATTTTTTACTGGTTAATTTCTTGTTAGTGGTGAAGCGATTTTTCTCTATGCTATCAATTTGAGTAATCTGACCATCATGTATAGTAATAACTAAAGAGCCATATTTAATATTTGTTAACATTTTTAAGATATAATTGATTTTTTCCTCTTCAATGTTTTCCATACACTTATCCCCCTTGCACTTTTAATCCACTAGGAGTGCTTGTTTCCCAATAAGAAGATTTCTTTTACTACTGTATGTAGGCGTTCGCATGGCTACAACAACATAAAGAGTATGTGTCAAAAAAAGCTAACATAACAGAAAAACTCCTTTCTTTTTATAAAAAGATAGTTTTTTCTTAATTATTTAATAATAATTTCATTATTCCGATAAGTCAAGTTGGTTTTAGGGATTGAGAATCATTTTTTCTTCAATAACGAAAAATCATTCTTGCTAAAAATCAATAAAAGAATTATAAAGATCGATCATGATTTTCTAATTATCAACGCTAGAAAGCAATTGATTTTCTAGGAAAGAAGTAGCTTTTGCAAGGTAGGTGAAACGTCTAGCAAATCAATAAAGTTAAGAATGATCTGTGAGAAGATCGTATGATTTATCATTATTTTCCTTATTTTATCTTGAAAGTAAATAAATGTATATGCTATCTTTGTGTGGATTTTAAGAGGTTGATATTTATTGTGCATAGACCTATTTGAGGATAACTAAATTCAGAGTACTGAATGGAGAGATTGATATAAAGAGGTTATTCATTTTAACAGCGTTAATCCTTACTGTAGTAGCAGCCTATTATTTCATCTCAAAATATAGTATGAAAAGTACCGGCTCAGAGGAATTAGTTGCGATTTCTAAGGCAGACAGGGAGGATCTTGATGTATCCAAACGAGAGTACTCAAGCTGGGCTTATAGGGCATTACTGGACGATTTTACGTTTAGGAAAGACATAAATTACCAATTGAAAATCGCAATTTTAGATAGCGGTATCGATGGCAAACATCCGGATTTAGCTGGCCGGATCAAGAAGGAATATAACGCCATTGACAATAATAACAGCGTAAAAGACGAGTTTGGTCATGGAACAGCTGTCGCTGGAATTATAGCAGCTAACCACAATGATAAAGGGATTAAAGGAATCAATCCGTTAGCGGCTATTTATTCAGTAAAAGTATCAAATGGTAAGGGGGTGAGTGAGGTTGCTTCACTAGTAAGAGGGATTGAATGGTGCATTAAAGAAAAGGTTCACATCATGAATATTAGCCTGGGCCTGTCCCGTAATAGTGAAGAGTTAAAGAGAGCTATAAATAAAGCGATCAAAGCAGGCATAGTAGTAGTGGCGGCCGCGGGGAACAATTATATGACTTGGACGGACTATCCCGCCCAGTATCCTAAAGTGATCTCTGTAAATGCAGTAAAACATGATTATGCTGTGGATGAAACTTACGCCGGGTACGGGAAAATAGATGTCGCGGCTCCAGGGGAAGCTATTTTAACAACCGTTCCTGGAGGCGGCTATAAAGTTTTCTCAGGCACCTCTATTGCTACAGCATACATAACAGGGATGGTGTCTTTAATCATGTCGGAGAATGAAGCTAAATTAAGGTCAATGGAAGGCGAGTCAAGGGTGGATGAAACCTTGTCTTTGTTAAAACGCAAAGCGATCCCGCTCGGAGAGGAGAAATCTTACGGAATGGGCTTCGTAAAATACTGATTGGAGGAATAAACAGTGAAAAAAGCCGGCAGTTTATTATTGATTATTGTATTCACGTTCTTCAGTGTATTCTGCTCTTCGGTAAATGCCCCTCATGCAGCAACAAATGATGAATTACAAGTTCAAAAATTAAAGAAGAAAGGCTTTAAAAACCCTAAGTTTTATAAAGATGCTAAGAAAACTCAATTTAAAGCACAAAAGAAACACAATAATAAAGAGTACGACATCATTGCCACTATGGAAGATAGCACGAAAAATGTGGTCCTTGAAGTGGAAAATGAGGGAAAGAGCAAGCCGGAAGTGTACCAGGTAGATATTCATGAAGCAGATGGTGACTTATTAGTAGCTACCTTTACAGACAAAGCTACCGGAAAGAAATATGAAGTAGATAATACAAAAGCGAAATCGAATTTTGCTTTTGTCATTCCTATAGGTATTGTGATAGGAGAAGCCCTTGTTGCCCATCTCTTAGCAGCGTCACTAGCCATTGTTGTAGCAGGGGTAACGTATGTAGCTGCTACTGAAGTTGCTTCTAAATTAAGAAAAAATAAGCGCTATGATCATTATGCTGCCAGTCTGAACAAAGCAAAGACAGCAATGTATATCGGACCTTCTTTAACTTACAATCAGGCAAAGTCCAAATTAAAAAAGGGAGATGTGTGGTCCATCTCTAAAAGTTTAGCAAGAAAGGTAGCCCAAGGTGCGGGAGGAAACCGAGTTCCTATTGGCCCGGAAATCCATAATAAAGATAAAAATGGAAAGGTGAAAAGCGGGAAATATTATTATCACTACCACACCTACAATAGAGCTGGCGGACACTCCTTTTATTAAAATATTATTGTATGAACGTTAAAATGCCGTCATCACATTGTATGATAAATATGATGTGATGACTTTTTCTTATTAATCGAAAACTTTCAATTTTATGGGAAAGGGGCTTTTTTTATGAGGGATGATTATGGTGTTTACCAGGATGTATTGAACAAGTACAAAAAATCAGGAACCGTTAAAAATTATACCTTGTCGGAGATCGTCCACATTTTAAAAAATGAATTTGGCATGATGGAATTTGATAAGAAAGAAGTGTCAGATTTGAAAAAGGATGAATTCGTCAACTTCAAGCAAATTCAATGCTGTTTGTACACAGAAGATAAAGAGATGTTAAAAAGGCTTCGCATTGAGCAAGATGATGATCTAGAAGAACCAGAAAGAGATTTATATAGAAACGAAAAGGAATTTGCACGGGCAGTCATGTATTACAAAATACAGAAAGGTGAACGAATGAACATTATTCTGGAAGGAAAAAAAGATTGCCTGACAAATTATACAGTACAGGGAGAGTCAGAATATATTTATAGACTTTTATATATACTTAGAGGGGCAGAGGAAGAAGAGCTTCAACTCTAATGGATAGATGATCATGCCGTCGTACTTTTTGGAATAATAGCTAGGAGCCAGGTGAATGAAATGACACAATTCTACTATCTTTCTGCTAAGCGGCCTTTAGATACAGGGACATTTGGCGAAGTGAAGAAGCTTTCTAAAAAAGGAAACTATGTATTCGAAACTACGGTGGATGAAGCATCCATCACAATTAAAAAGCTGGAAGACGGTGCTGTTTCGAATTTATCTTATCCTTATCAATATGAGGTGCTGACACACTTAGGCGACTTTGGCGTGAATAAGGATCATATAAATGAATGGGACAGAAAATGTCTACAAACTTTATTAAATTACTTGAAAACCGCCATTAATCAAAGTTTTGTGCTGGAATTTTATACGGCATGGGCGGGAGAAGAAGAAAAAAGCTTAGAAAAAGAACGGGAAATAACGATCGATGAGTTGACTGGTCCCGATCAATTAAAGCTGAGAAATAGAGAAAAGCTAATCGTATATCGTCAAAAATATTATTAATTGAGCAAAAGAAACGGTGCAGTTCGAAAATAGTTTTTACTAACTATTGAGCTGCCGTTTATTTTTGTCTTTGCCATGACGGGTTTCACTTTTTCTGCTCTCCCTGCGGATGTCTATTCATTTCTTCTTCTATTATGACGTGATACACTTTTTATAAAGGGAAACAAAGGAGGAATGACAAATGGGTCAATTACAAGGAAAAACAGCTATTGTAACAGGGGCAAGCAGTGGAATTGGTTTGGCGATTGCAAAAGAACTAGCGGGTGAAGGGGCCAATGTCGTCTTGGCCGCTCGCCGGATAGAAAAGTTGCAAGATCTGGAAAACGAAATTAATCAAAGCGAGAGTGCAAAAGCCCTAGCTATTCAAACAGATGTAACGAATACAGAGGATGTCCGGCAGCTAATTCAGAAAGCTCAAGAAACATTTGGACAGGTAGATATTTTGGTGAACAATGCCGGCCAAATGCTTGCGTCAACTATACGGTCAGGGGAAGTAGAAGAATGGGACCGAATGATTGATGTCAACATTAAAGGCGTACTTTATGGAATCAATGCGGCATTGCCGTCCATGCTTGAACAGATGAGCGGTCATATTATAAATATTGCCTCAGTTTCTGGTCTGGAAGTAACTAAAATGAGCACCGTTTACAGTGCAACAAAATTTGCTGTCCGTGCCATTTCTGCGGGGCTGGAAAAAGAACTTGCCAGAACGGGCGTGCGTGTGACTAACATTTCCCCTGGTATGGTAGATACACCTCTAAGCCGCAGTGGAAATGACCGAAAAAAATTAGAGGCGACTGATATCGCACGAGCCGTCGTATATGCAGTCACTCAACCCGATTATGTGAATGTCAATGAAATCACAGTTCGACCTGTCTAGAAACACTTGCTGAAAAGGCGCCTCCCGCTCGTCCAGCTTTTATTTTTTAGCACTGACATACCTTTTCTTTTATGTGAAACCGCCCTTGCTATAAGGGCGGTTTTTATTGTGAAAATAACTGAAAAAACAGCCAGGCTCTTGTTGGATAAAGAAGTATTTCTCTGTCGGAAGGGAAGGGATTACAAAGGGTTTTGTCTATAACTTTTCTGATAGCACTGACAAGAACTGCCAAACTATCTGTTTTTCCCTTCCTATACTAAAAAAAGAGGAATCTGTTACCGGGTTCTATTTTATTTGGGGAGGTTTTTGTATGAGAAAGCTGAGAGCATTTTCGAAAATCTTTGCGCCGATCTGTGTCAGTGCATTGCTTCTCACCGGCTTTAACGGCAGTCCGGCAGCAGCGTCGACTGTAGTCAATCCACCAATCGCAGAAGAGAAGGCTACATTGGTCACTATTTATTTGAAGGACAAAAAGTCGCTAGACAAGCTTGTTAATGAAGGGTTTGATCTGGTCGAGCATGTACATGAACAGAACGGAAAGCTCGAAATAGACGCTGTTGTGACTGACAGAGAACTGCAACAGTTAAAGGAGAAAGGCTATCAGGTTGAAACAGTAACGACTCAGGAACAAGTACAGAATATTTTAATCCAGCGCCAGCAAAAGGTGGAAGAGGAAGCAAAACTAACTGCAGCGGCAGATGAGATTAAGATTTTGAGAGCCAACTATTTTGAAAGTCAAAAAGAAACGTTTCTGTACATAGAAGCCAAATCTAACGCAGGAACAGTAGCAAGTGTCATATTGAACGCTTCCTGGAAAGAGAAAGGAACGAGCCAAACGGCTACTTTGCAGAAAGTTGAGGATGCAGGAGCTTACCTGTACCATTCTTTGCTTATTCCTGTTGAGAAAGTCCCGAATGAAGTAACGGTAACAAGCAATCAGGGCGGAAAAACAGCTAAAAAAGTGACAGAATGGGTCGGCGGCGGTAAGCCAGATAAGCGGAACAAGCATTATGTTTCGGACTTTGTAGACCATTATATGAATCCGACGGAAGTGACCGATAGAATTGAAGCGCTAGCGAAAGAATTTCCGAAACTTGCAGAAGTTGTAGAAATGCCGAATAAGACGAACGGGTATCGCAGAAAAGCGCAAAATATTGCCGGCAAAAAAGAAAATCATTCGTCTATCGTCATTTCTTCAAAGGCATGGGGCCATGAGGGTGGAAATGATGTAATGATAGAACTGGCTAAGCCGAGTGAGAAAGGGGCTCCTTTAAAAGTAACGGTCGATGGCTCGAAAGTAAATGTTTCGTTGGCGACCGACGAGAGTGGACAAGCAATCAGCACGGGCAATCAAGTAAAAGAAGCGATTAATCAAACTGCTGGGTCCCTTGTGACAGCAAGCAAAGCCTATCAATCTACTGGAAATGGTGTGATTGCTCCACAGACTGTAAGATTAACAGACAGTTTAAATGCGCCAGCTACCGTTTCAAGAGATCCATTCGCAATGAAGGCCCTCCGTATCGGAAAACAGCGTGATGGTTCGAAACTGGGAGTTCTAGCCTACTCACAGGAGCATGCCCGTGAATGGGTGACACCGCTTGTCTCAGTGGAAACGGCTGAGCGTTTGCTTCGCAACTATGCCACAGACAAAGAAACGCGAAACCTGGTAGACAACCTCGACATTTTTATTGTTCCAACCGTAAATCCGGATGGCGGCCACTATTCATTTTATGATTACAACATGCAACGCAAAAATATGACTAATTATTGTGAAGGCACGGAATATGGTGATCCGTCGATCAGAAATTCATGGGGCGTGGATCTGAACCGCAACCATGAAATAGGGTCCGTCTACGATGGATATAGTGGAGCCTCGACTTCATGTACCAGTGGATCATTTGCTGGACCGGAGGAAGTATCTGAGCCGGAAGCTAAAAACTTAATATGGTTAGCCGATCAAAATGCCAACATTAAATTTGCGATGAATATTCATAGTTACGGCGGCTATTTCATGTGGCCTCCAGGTGCCTATAAGGCGGAAGGGCGTGAAACACTTCCAAGACCAACAGCCGGCCAGGAAGCTTATTTCTGGGCTGCCTCCAATACCATCCTTGATGAAATCAAAAATCACCGCGGAACAGTCATTCTTCCGAGCAGAACGGGCCCGGTGCCAGATGTGCTCTATTCTGCAGCTGGAAACTCTGCCGACGCTTTATGGTATAAAAAAGGGATCTATGCATGGGATTTTGAAGTGGGAGCTGATTTGTATGATGCAGCGACAGGAAAATGGCAGCCAGTCGGGTTCCAACCGGAGTTTAAGGAAGGGCATGAAGAAGCAATGGAATTTTCTAACGGATTAATTGGCATGCTGAAAGTAGCCAATGACTATCAAAAAGACAAGAAAGCCCCTGCTTCTAAGCTGGTAAAGAAAAAAGCAACTAACGGATTTGAAGTGGAGTTTACAACGAGCGAACCAGCGACTGTGTACTATACGTTAGACGGCAGCAGGCCAACCTTCCAGTCCCCGACGATCAATTTAAGAGGGATTCGTGAAACAGATGGGGAAAAGCTCTCTATCACAAAGTCGACCGTTATCAACTGGTTCTCTATGGATGCTTCCGGAAACATAGAAAAAAACTATCATCCGGACACAAATCCTAAAAAGTATAATTCTGAAGTAATTAAAATTAAATGATCTAAATGAGCGATTGGGAAGTCCTGCTTCGGGAAGCAGGACTTTTTCTTTCTGCACAATAATATAATGAGTTGTTCAATCATTAGAAGAGAAGAATTCATTATGTAAATGGCTGGATGATTCAAGAGCAAGCTAAAAGGCATAGGGGCAGCGGGGAAGGGTCATGGCGCCCTGTTATAAAGGAAAAATAGATGAGGATTTCTCTTTCTATATGTCATTTTAATGGTACAATATCATTCAAAACAATGGTTGGGGGAGTAGTATGGTTAATGAAAAGAGCAATTTGAAGTTTGTTGTGACGGGACTTCTTCTTGGTATTTTGATGGCTGCCATGGATAATACGATTGTGGCGACCGCCATGGGAACGATCGTGGCTGATCTAGGCGGCTTTGAGAAGTTTGTCTGGGTCACTTCCGCCTATATGGTGACCGTTATGGCGGGGATGCCTATTTTCGGAAAGCTGTCTGATATGTATGGCCGCAAACGCTTTTTTATTTTTGGCCTGGCCATATTTTTGATTGGTTCAGCGTTGTGCGGAATTGCGCAGACTATGAATCAACTAATTATTTACCGAGCAATTCAAGGGGTTGGCGGCGGCGCTTTAATGCCGATTGCTTTTACGATTGTATTTGATATTTTTCCGCCAGAGAAGCGCGGAAAGATGACGGGGCTGCTTGGTGCTGTATTTGGTACATCCAGTGTGTTAGGGCCGCTTTTAGGTGCCTACATTACAGACTGGTTTAGCTGGCATTGGGTATTTTATATTAATGTTCCTATCGGTATGGTTTCTGTATTTTTAATTATTAAGTATTATCACGAATCGACACAGCATCAGAAGCAGCGCATTGACTGGGCAGGTGCCATTACACTTGTGGCTGCTGTTGTCTGTCTGATGTTCGCTTTGGAGCTTGGTGGCAAAGAATATCCATGGGACTCAGCGCAAATTCTTAGTTTGTTTGCCGGCTTTGTTATCTTTTTTGGCGCTTTTTTGTGGGCGGAAACAAAGGCAGAAGAGCCGATTATTTCTTTCTGGATGTTCAAGCGGCGCCTGTTTGCCACTTCGCAAATTCTCGCTTTCTTGTACGGTTCGACCTTTATTATATTAGCTGTCTTTATCCCTATCTTCGTGCAAGCAGTGTATGGCGGTTCAGCTAAAAATGCGGGCTTAATTTTAACGCCGATGATGCTCGGATCTGTCGCTGGCAGTGCTATGGGTGGGATTTTTCAAACAAAAACCAGCTATAGAAATTTAATGGTTATTTCAGTGATTTCTTATTTTATCGGCATGTTCTTACTTGGGAATATGACGCCTGAAACAGCGCGCTGGATGTTGACGATTTATATGATTATTGCCGGCTTTGGAATGGGCTTTTCTTTTTCTTTGCTTCCATCCGCCTCTATTCACAATCTCGACGCGCGTTACCGGGGTTCAGCCAATTCAACGAATTCTTTCTTGCGCTCGCTCGGCATGACACTCGGAGTGACAATCTTTGGGATTATGCAGCAAAACATCTTTACAGACAAATTGCAGTCCGCTTTTAAGGGAATGAGTGGAAATGGCCCAGGCATGGAGATGAATGATCCTCAGCAGTTGTTTGAGGCCGGACAGCGTGCCAAAATTCCGGACTTTATTCTAGATAAAGTGGTTCTTGCCATGTCCGATTCAATTACGGCTATCTTTTTGTTTGCCCTTATCCCGATTGTTCTGTCTGCACTAGCCATCCTATTTATGGGAAATGAGCGGGTGCGAATCAATCAGAAAGTTGAAAAAGCGGAGAATTAATGATCAATCCCGGACAGCTGTCCGGGGTTTTTTATTATTTTAAGATTTTGTGTATTCGGTTGTTTTTTCGCTACAATAAAAGAAATATGAACGAAATGGGGCCGCTGCAGGTGAGGAAAATTTTAGTCGTTGATGATGATAAAAACATACTTGAACTAGTAAGCATTCATTTAACATACGCGGGATACCAGGTGATGAAGGCGGAAAATGGAGTGCAGGCGCTCGGCATTTTGAAAAATGAATTCCCTGATTTAGTTGTTGCAGATGTGATGATGCCTGGGATGGACGGTTTTGAGTTAACAAGAAAATTAAGAGAAGACCAGGACGTCCCGGTATTGCTGCTCACTGCAAAGGGGGAGTTGGAGGATAAGGAACAGGGCTTTCTTGCAGGTTCGGATGATTATATGGTCAAGCCGTTTGAACCGAAGGAGCTGCTCTTTCGTATTGCTGCCATTCTAAGGCGCTACGATAAGCCGACAGATACGATCCTCCAGGTGGGCTCTATAACAATTAATCGCAAAAACTTTGAAGTAACTGCAGGAGCTAATATGTTAATTATGCCGTTGAAAGAATTTGAGGTGCTATCCTTGCTTGCTTCTAAACCGAATCAAGTATTTCAGCGTGCTGCTATTATGGAGAGCGTTTGGGGCTTTGATTATGAGGGAGATGAACAAACACTGAATACGCACATTAAGCGAATCCGTGAGCGCCTCGCGAAAATTTCAAAAGATGTTGAGATTGTGACGGTTCGTGGCATTGGTTACAAGTTAGAGGTACACAGCTCATGAAATCGTTGTATGGGAAGTTCCTGTTAATGACTGCATTAATTATGATATTTAGTACAGTAAGCGGCTTTCTTATAACCAATACGTACTACCATCGAGTGGTGAAAGAGCGTAATGATAAAAAGAATGTGGAGATTGCCAAGACAATTGTTAAGCATATTGAGGAGACGCCGCAACTCAACTTAAATGAGTACTTACAGACGATTAGCGATATCGGCTATCAGCTTTATGTGGTTGACGCCTCCGGCAGCGAATCTTTTTACGACGGCAAATACCGTGTGAAAAACTTAGATAAGTCAGCTGTGAAGCAGGTACTGGCGGGGCGTATTTATCATGGAATGAGGGATTTTCCACGTGAAACATTTGTGACAGGCTTCTTTGCCAATGAACTATCAAATACAATTGGAGTCCCATTCAAGTATGAGAGCAGGCGATACGCGCTCTTTATCCGGCCGGATATTAAGCTGTTATTTAGTGAAGTTCATACCCTTATGGGCGGCCTTGTGATTGCTACTGCCCTTTTAAGTTTGCTTGCGATGCTGCTTGTAGCAAAGATGCTTATCGTGCCAATTACTCAGTTAACTGCCGCGACGAAGCGTATTGCCGATGAGAAATATGACATGCAGTTAAATATTGATCGGAAAGACGAAATTGGCCAATTAGCGGCAAGCTTCAATACCATGACGGAACAGCTCCAGGAAAATGATAACATACGCAAAGAATTTATTAGCAATGTTTCGCATGACTTTCAATCACCGCTGCTTAATATTCAAGGATATGCCGGATTGCTGGAAGCGGACAATCTAGCCGATGAAGAGCGAAAAAATTATGCGGGTATTATTCAATCAGAAACCAATCGTTTGTCGAAGCTGACACGCCAGCTTTTATTGTTAACCTCTCTTGATCAGTCCTCTCGCATGGTGAAATTTAAAGATTACCGGTTAGATGAACAGCTAAAAGCCTGTATTAATAAGTACCGCTGGTGGCTCGAAGAAGAGAACATTCATTTACATTTAAGAATGGAGCCGACGATGTACCGGGGGGATGAGGCTTTATTTGAAAATGTGTGGGATAATCTGCTGACGAATGCGATTAAATATAACCTTCCCGAAGGAGAAATTCATATTGCGCTGGAGAGGCAAGATGATTATACCGAGGTAACCATACAAGATACAGGAATCGGAATTTCAGAGACAGAACAAGCTCAGCTGTTTCATCGTTTTTATCGGGCAGATGCATCGCGTACAAAAGAAGGAACAGGACTTGGCTTGTCCATCGTGAAACAAATCATTGAACTGCATAAAGGAGAAATTCATGTGGCGAGTGCACCAGGTCAAGGAACGTCATTTACGATTAAACTGCCAAATTTGTAATACAAAGTTCATATAAAGTTTATATTGACATCGTAGTATAACCTCCATGGAGATAAATATTTATGGAGGTTAATAGAATGGAGAAAAAATGGAGTCTCAGATTAATTCGGCTGGCTGCGATTTTTGGCTTATTAGGAGCGATACTCGGATCACATATGGCGGGCTCGGGCAGCTACCAGTTTCGTCCCATTCACGCGCATATTTTAGTTGTCGGCTGGTTGTCGGTTTTTGCGTGGGGCATTTTCTATCGTGTGTACACAATCAAGTCTTCAAAGCTAGTATCTGTTCATGGCTGGACGGCAGTGATCGGATCCATCGGTTTAACAGCCGGCATGTGGCTAAATGCTCTAAAGCCATTTAATGTTAATGACACATTCGCTTTAGTTTTCTATATCGTTGGCGGAACGATCCTGTTAGTCAGCTTTGGAATTTTTATTATCACTACGTTCATGATTGATACGAGAGAATGAAGGAGGCGGTCTATATGCAGACCGCCTCCTTATATTTCATCTATTTAGAAATTAGAAAGAAGAAGGATGTTTCAAATCACTTAACGGCTTTGGCTTACGAAAAAGATCGAAAGCTTCCGTAATAAAAATGCCGCCTAAAATAAATAAAATCCCCATGCCAGTGTTAAAAGTTAAGGATTCTCCCCATAGCCACCATGATAGTAAGAAAGCAAAGACAGATTCCAACGATAAAAGCAGGCTTACATGTGTAGGTGGAGAAAATTGCTGAGCTTTAATTTGCACGATATAAGCTAACAATGTTCCGATCAACAAGTCAAAGGTATACGCATACCACCCGTAAGAAGATAAAGGCGTTGGGAATGGCTCCAGCCAAACAGCAAATGGCAAACTAAATACTCCGACGATTAATAATTGAATAGCGATAAAGCTGAGTGAATCAACAGATTCGTTATTTTGATAAGCGCGGTCTACTAATATAACGTGAATAGCAAAAAAGAAGGCGCAAAGGAATACTAAAATATCCCCGGCATTGACCCCTGTCCAGCCTCCATCCCATGAAAGAATGACGAGTCCCAGGAACGTAAGCAGACTTCCTAACAATGCTCCTCTCTGGATGGCTACTTTTGACCAAAAAAAGTATAAGAAAGGAACGATGACCACCATTGTTCCGGTTAAGACTCCAGCCTTGCCGGGAGTAGTCAGCTCAATGCCTATTGTTTGCAAGGCAAATCCTGCCCATAAAGCGGTTCCGGCAAAAATACCGTATTTCCACATCTGCTTTGACATATTCTTAATATCTTTCCATTTAAATAATAAAAGAATAAGCGCAGCAAGGAAAAATCTTGTTCCAATAAAGTACAAAGGAGTAATTTCATTTAACAGATCTTTGGTCAAGACAAAGCTGTATCCCCAGCCAAGTGAGATTCCAACCAGGGAAAAGTCTGCAATGATGACTTTCTTTTTTAACGACAATCTATCCCTCCTAAGAGCAGCCCTATTCGGGGCTGTGCCATACTCTATGCAAGAATTGCACCAAAAACAAAAAAGCGGCACAGAGAAGCGTGCCAAGCAACGACAGATTGGGGATCGGATGAATGAAATGAATCTAGTAGAGACCGTCTGTATATAAGATTTTTCAAATGAAATATTCAAAAAAACATACTTTATTCCGTATAGAATAACGAGCCACCCATTCACTCGGTATTAACCGAGAACACTCTCTGGATTTAACCCTAAGGAGAATCAGGCCTACCGGTGTTACCAACCTATTCGGACGGACTGGCTGCGCTTGCCTCATGATCGTAGGCTCTTTAAGTCTCGCCTCTAACAGCCATCTCCTTTATCGGCCGGGCCCTTTCTCTTTTCTCTTTCCAAAGCAAGAAGCTAACACCAGCTAAAGTCAGAATCCCACCAGACAGTGAAAGGAGAGAAGGTACTTCCCCTAGACAAATCCATGAAATAATTAGAGCGGCTATCGGAGTTAAATAAAGAGAACTGGTTGCTTCCGAAGCCCCTGCTTTTGAGATCATATAGGCTACAGCGAAATATGGAACAATCGTCGGAAATAGGCCTAAATAAATAACAGCAAAGGTGGCAGAGGAAGAGGCTGCTACTATTTCTGCTGCAGCACCCGGTAGAAAAAATAACATAAAGAAAGTCCCGGATAAGATGGTGTAAATTGTAAACGGTATGAATCCATATTTGTTTAAGTAGTTTGTTTGAAAGACAAAATAACAACTTTCACCTATTGCTGCAATCAAAATCAGCAGAACACCTGCAGCCACAGCCGATAACGAGCCGCCGTTTCCAAGTGAAATGACAGCCACTCCTGAAAAAGCGATCAGCGAGCCGATCCATCCCATTTTAGAAAATCTTTCTTTAAGAAAAACAGCAGCTAATACAGCAGAAAAGATCGGTGTGATGGATATTAATAAGCTGGCAACACCGGCGCTCACTGTTTTTTCACCTACGCTTAACGCGGTATGATAAACAGTAAACCCTAAAAAACCTAGCAGTAAAATAGCTGGTACATCTTTCAGGTCAGGCAGTTTTATTCTCTTGGCAACAGCAAAAATAACTAATCCAATCGAGCCGATAAGAAGCCGCAGCAAAGCAAGGTGCTCCGGGCTATAGGATGCAAGAGCGATTTTAATACCCGGGAAAGCAGAGCCCCAGGCAATAACAGTCATACTGTAGGCTATGGCTATTCTCCAATTCATAACAATCCTCGTTTCTCTTATTTATTAAAATTTCTGGTGAATTTATAATAAGGTAACTGGTATTGGAAATCGCCAACCAATCGACTAGAAAAAAAACCAACAGAAGCAGGAATGCGGATAGAGAGGAGGCCTTTCGTTGAGTAAGATGCCCCGTTATCTTCAGATTGTCCATTCAATTCGTGAGAAAATAGACAAGGGGGAATGGGTGGTCGGAAGCAGAATTCCTCCCCAAAGAGCCATCGCTGAACAGTTCGCTGTAAATAGAAGCACAGTGATTACTGCCATTGAAATTTTGAAGGCGGAGGGCCTGCTCGAAGGCAGAGCAGGTAGTGGCGTATATGTGGTGAACAATCGCTGGTCGCTCTCAGCTGCTATCTCTCCCCCGGATTGGGAGAATTTGACCCAGTGGTCTTTACAGCCTTCAAGTAATCAAACGGTACAGTCAATCAATGAACTGGAAAATAGAAAGGATGTCATTCAGTTAAGTAAAGGCGAGCTCGGTCCCGACTTGTTTCCGCAAGCCGACATAGCTGCAGCCCTTACGAAGGTTTCAGGCGAGTTGCAGGAATTTGGTTACGGAAATGGATTAGGGGATGCAGGATTAAGAGGGGAAATCAGCAGGCATATGGAGGAATATGGACTATCTATTGCGCCGGAGAGTATATTGATCGTATCAGGTGCTTTGCAAGCTCTTACGCTCATTGCTATTGGCATATTAAAAAAAGGCTCTACCGTTTTTTTGGAGAACCCTTCGTATTTGCATTCAGTCAATTTATTCCGTACGGCAGAGATTTCCATCAGGCCGATTTCTGTTCATGAGAATGGTTTGAATATAGAGGAGCTTTTTCAACAAAACATCCCAAAAGGCTCATCTGCCCTTTATATTAATCCAACTTATCAGAATCCTACGGGTACTACGATGTCAAAGGAGCACAGACAGTTATTGATGGACAAGTGCCGGTATTTTCAGTTGCCGGTAATCGAAGATGACATATTTAGAGACCTATGGATTGATGAGCCTGCACCGGCACCTTTGAAGACGCTGGATAAGAGCGGGCAAGTTTTGTATGTAGGCAGCTTCTCGAAAACAGTTGCCCCCGGTCTTCGGATCGGCTGGCTTGCCGGGCCAGAAGACGTCGTTAAGCGTCTTAGTGATGTCAGAATGCAGACCGATTATGGTTCTAGTTATTTATCACAAGTACTGGTCAGAGAGTTGCTTCGTTCCAGACTGTATGAGAAGCATTTGAGAAAAGTAAGAATCTATTTAAAGGAAAGAAGAGCGCATCTGCTTAAGCTATTGCGTTTGCATTTAAGTGAGTATGCTACATGGCGTGCTGCCTCAGGGGGATTTTTTATATGGGTTACTTTAAATAAAAAGGTGAATATGCATACATTTTTTAAAGCGTGCTTAAATAGCGGCGTATTAATCAATCCTGGCTTTATATACAATGATAGCCATTCGACTATACGGTTATCTTATTCCTATGAGGAAGTTGAGCGCATGGAAGTAGCTATTATCAAGATTAAGAAAGTTTTAGAAGGACAGTAGTTATTTTTTCAAGTCTCTATGAGTAAGGCCTACCCAGGGGCGGGTTCTTAGTGAAAATATCTTTACTCACAGAGAGAAAATTTTCCCTTTATTTTCGAATGTTTGCGGTTATTTCTCCAAAATACTCTCCTTTTATGTCATTTGTAAATAGCGGAAAGATCACGTTATTACAGGATATAACTAATATAGCAAGACAGTATTTGCTTCGTAACAATTAGTTGGCATGGAAGTAGCAATTTGTTTAAAACAAATGGGAGATCGCTGATTTTAACTAACAAGATAACTGGCGCGCGCTATAAAAATGAACGCGGTTTCCCAGAGAGTGAAATTGGGAGAAAGGATGCAACAAGATGAACAAGACGATACAACATAGCCTGATATTGGGCTTTGCCTTATTTGCTCTTTACTTTGGAGCGGGCAACTTAATTTTCCCGCCGTCTATCGGCAATGTGTCAGGGACCAACTGGATTCCGGCATTGGCTGGCTTTACAGTTACAGGCATTATACTTCCTTTGCTCGCGGTTATTGCCATCTTGAATGCCGGTGGAAGGTTTGAAGAGTTGACAAGACCGATTAGCCCTTGGTTTTATAAGGTCTTTAATCTTTTGCTTATGGTCGGAATTGGTATGCTCGTTACAATCCCGCGAATGGCCGCTACTACACATGAATTGGGAGTTCAAACCTTATTTCCTCAAGTTCCTTCTGTTTTAACCATCGTCGTTTTTTTTGCCATTAGTTTTTATTTTGCGATGGACGAATCAAATGTTATTGATAAGATCGGGAAAATCTTAACGCCTCTTCTCGTTATCATTCTTTTAGCAGTCGTAGGCAAAGGGATATTCGATCCGATTGGAACCCCAGTTGCAACAGATTTAAAAGGACCTTTTTCAAATGCTTTTATTAGCGCTTACCAGACAGGTGATATTGTGACCGGCATTTTTTGTGCCCCCATATTTATTGCTGCTATTACGAGCTATGGGTATAAAGGAGTACAGGCGAGGAAATTAGCTCTTACTGGAACACTTATAGCCGGAGTGGGCCTGCTCATCGTGTATGGAGGCCTTCTCTATATTGGCGCATCAGGCAGTGGAGCCTTTCCTAAAGATATTGGAGATACAGCACTCGTATCGCAACTAGTCCATACATTGTTAGGAAGAGCGGGAACAGTTGCTTTATCGATTGCTATTGCTCTGGCGTGTCTCACTTCGACTATCGGCGTTATTGCCGTTATTGCTGAGTTCTTAATGAAGCTGACTAATGAGAAAATAGGCTATCGTTCTTGGTTGCTCGTTATTTGTATGA
The DNA here is from genome assembly GCF_038003025.1 of Pseudobacillus sp. FSL P4-0506. Lineage (NCBI taxonomy): Bacteria > Bacillati > Bacillota > Bacilli > Caryophanales > Bacillaceae > Pseudobacillus > Pseudobacillus sp. FSL P4-0506. Next base: position 290,944 of record NZ_JBBOOI010000001.1, on the reverse strand, counting down.
CAGGCACTGTCATTGGCACAATGGGCGTTGGGAAAATCGTTAACTATGCGATGCCAATCTTCTTGGCGTTGTATCCAGTAGCCATTGTGTTGGTCTTCTTGGGAGTGTTCCGCAAATATATTCCCAATGCAGGAGCCTACAGAGGAGCCATTCTTTTAACATTCATTGTCAGTCTATTCGAAACATTAGGGTCTGTTTTAAACATTGGATTTTTAAGCAGTGTGGTTTCCATGCTTCCGCTCAGTGCAAACGGGTTTTCATGGCTTGCACCTGCCATCGTTGGGTTAATAGCCGGAGCGCTTATCGACAAGGCGAATGGCCAGAAGAAAAGCCAGGAATCTGTTTTGGATCATGCAGAAAACAAATAAGAGTTATACGGTTAAAAAAAGCAGGAGGGAAGCCCTCCTGCTTTTTAAGATTCCGTTGTTCTTTCGCTTGATGCCTTCATTCGCTCCTGCGGATGGGTATTCGTTGTGCCGTCCGCCCGTTTAGACGCATATCGCGCTTTAGCACGAGCTTTTTCACCCTCGCCAGTCATATTATCATCGGGAAAGTTCTTCGCTTTGTTTCTCATTGTTCTCCTCCAAGCGCAAAGTAAAAAGTGTAAGCTCTCACGCACTATTAGTATGAGTAGAAGATAAAAAAGTATAAGGGCTGTCCCGATAAAATTTGTGGGAAACGTAAAATAATATTTTCGCTTTTTACCGCTCTGCTTCGAGGTTAACCGTTCCTTCAGAGGTAAAACGAACATTGGTTGATATGGAATTTTTTTTGCCGGCTTCTACATGTATGATGCCTCCTGGCTGATGGACAATGAATGTGTGATCTTGATTGTCTTGAGCTAAATGAAAACCAAGAGCTAATGTGCCGGAGCCGCAGGCACGCTCGAAAAATTTGCTGCCAGTTTCTTTAACGTAGACAAAGGGACGGATTTCATATTCATTTTTCGTTAATTTTTTATAGGGAATAATTCCAATAGCTTTATCATCGACTTTTTCCAGAAGCTTCTGGAGAACGAGTTCAAACTCTTCTTCACATAGCCAGCGATCGGTCAAGAAGTGAGTAATTCCCTCCAGCCGTACAAGACTTCCGATAACAGGGTGGTCATGGGCATTAACAGCCAGTTCTTTAATCGAAAGAGGATTGGGCATTTCGGCTTTTGCTTCAAAAAAAGAAGGCGACTTAACGTTTACTTCACAGGCCAGCTGTGTGTCGGAGCCAGAAGACTCCAGAAGAAAGCGTGTTTCTGTGCTTAATCCTTTGTAGAGACAATAAGCGGCTGCAGATAAAATCGCGTTACCGCAAAACTCTCCGCCCGACATCTCTAAGCGGAGAACAGAATCATCTCTCTTCGGTGAAACGATAAAACCAACTTGTTCTGCATTCAGGTATTCATAGCCCATGATCGTATTGGCAATCGCAGCATAATGAGCCGGTGCTACGTAGTTTGTAATTAAAGCAGTTATATTTTGTGAAGGACTCGCTTTAATAAAATCAAGCTTCATAATGAAAACTCCTTTTTCGGTAGGCATTTAAGTAGATCCCCTTTTGTTCAGCTGTTGTTAAAGGTTATTTTTAACAACTCGTACTTCAAAGGGGTCAATGTGGGCATTTCTGTTTGGCCTATTATTCATGGCAATACGCTGCATAGGCGAGCAGCTTCATTTTCTCTCCTGCTTCATGATAGCTGAAATAGCTGCCTGGATCTTCTGTATAGCCAATTTCTTCTTTTTTTGTCGTGAATAGTCTGTTGTGCCGCAGGCCTTTTTCTAAGTAGTCCAAGTGAAGGGCGCGAGAGCTTGCTGCCGGATAAATCGTTTGAATCTTTTTTAGTGATTTAGCATGGGTACTATAGAAGACGTAGCTGCCTATCATGCGCGCCGTCTTCTTTAAATAAGGCCTTAAAATGGCGACCGGTGATTCTTCGTAAATTAAAGAAAATTGAGTAAACGATGTGCTATCAATAAAGAAATCAATCGATTGATGAACTAATGGCAAATGAAGATCACTGTTGACGATATACAAAACGGTTAAATTCGGATTGGCTTTTTCAATTTTTTTCTTTAATTCCACAATTGTCTTAAGGGAATGACAGGTGAAAATGTAATAAGCTTTATCGGAAAGGGATGATAGATATTTAGGTAAAAGCATAGAAACTTCGATATTTGTCTCCACAACGATTTTACCAGCTAAGTCATTTTTCATTAATTCCTTGATCATCCATAGCTTTCCTTTTTCAAGCAGGCTAACAAAGCCAGGGTTCCACTTCTTCACATCAATTTCATAGATCGAATATTTATTCGGTGAAGACTTCAGTTGATCAGTTAAGAGAATTCCTTCTTTGATGATTGCCTGGTAGCCGCATGGACAAGAGAGCACGCCTTTATATATATAATGTCCCTGTATGGAAGCATCTTTTAAGTTTAGTAACTGGTGACAATGCGGACAGCAAAATAAAGGAACAAAGAATAAAGGCATCCCCACTTTGGCAGGATTTGAAAAATCATCTTTGTTTGAATGAATCTTTGTTTCAATCAAATGAATCGCTTTTGAAATTTCATCTTTTTCGATCATCAGGTCAGCTTTTTTTTCAAGAAGCAGATTAGTAAAGTAGCTGGCATCCTCGTTATCATTACTGTTGGTGAGTCGCTTAAGGGACAATATTTTATGGATTTCTTTCAGGGAAAAACGGACCTGTTTTAGCTGATGGATGAAAGCCATATCTTCCAGACACATTTGGTTCATTTGATATTGTGTTTTTTCCTTGTCTGGGATTAAGAGTCCAAGGTCGATATAGTATCTTACTGTATCGATGGACACACCAAATTTCTTGGCGAAACTTCCAATTTTCACCCTGCCATTCCCCCATTTCGTTCTGTTTTATAAAAAGTAGAGTAGGCTCCATTTTTTCTGAAAATTCAATTAAAATGGTTATTGACATCCGGTTAACACCACTCAATAAACTGATTATACGGAAAAATTAAAAGAATTTGAACCGTTCAAAACAAGTAAGGGGGAATTTCCTATGACAGTGCAACAAGCCTCACTAAAAGAGGAAGTCATTTCATGGAGAAGGCATCTTCATGAGAACCCGGAGCTCTCTTTTCAAGAGATCCAAACTTCTGAGTATGTCTACAACCATCTCACAAGCTTTTCAGGATTGGAAGTAACGAAACCTACAAAAACAAGTGTACTGGCCGTGCTAAGAGGGGCCAAGACGTCTGTTGGGAATCAGCCTGTCATTGCTTTTCGTGCAGATATGGATGCGCTCCCCATTCTGGAAGAGGCAGATACTGCTTTCCCTTCAAAACATCCGGGAATTATGCATGCGTGTGGTCATGACGCTCACACAGCTATGCTGTTAGGTGCAGCGAAGGCGCTTTCTGAGATAAAGGATGAAATTAGCGGGGAAATTCGATTTATCTTTCAGCACGCAGAGGAAATGCCTCCAGGAGGAGCAGTGGAGCTTGTTGAAAAGGGAGTGGTGGATGGAGTCGATTATGCCTTTGCCCTTCACGTAACACCGTATGAACGGAACGGACGGGCACAATTTGCATGAGAGAAGGAGTGCTTTGCGCGGGTAACGCAGATTTTGTCATCAGAATCATCGGTTACGGCGGTCATGCTTCTACTCCAGAACTGACCATCGACCCAATCATGGTTGGAGCAGAGATAGCAGTGAATATTCAGCAGATCGTTTCTAGAAAACTGCCGGCTTTAAAATCACCGGTTATTTCTGTCACAAAATTCAATGGTGGAAGTGCCCTGAATGTTATTCCGGATACAGTAGAACTCGGCGGGACAATTCGTTCACTTGATGATGATATCCGCTTACAGGCCAAGGGTTATGTCAATCAAATTGTAAAAGGACTCACAGAGGCACACGGTGCCAGCTATGAAATCATTTGGCACGAGGGTTATAAAAGTGTAGTGAATGATAAAGAAGCAGTCAAGATTACGAGAGAAGTGGCAGAAGATGTGGTTGGCAAGGAAAATGTGATTCATGTAGAAGAGCCTTTATTTGGGGGAGAAGATTTCTCTGCATTCTCTCAAGAAATCCCCGCTTCTATGCAATTTATCGGTGTTCATGACCCGGACTTTGGCGAAGCATATCCACTGCATCATCCTAAATTTAAAGTGGACGAAGAAGCATTGCAGTTCGGCGTAAATTATTTCGTAGGAATCGCTAAAAAGTTATGTTGTAAATAAAAGTTATTGTATAGGTGATCAGAGAGACGCAGTCAATGAGAAGAAAAGACGACAAGGCCCTCAACATTCAACACTCTAATGATTGAAAGCGTTTTACTTAGAAGAGTTGAAAATCTAATAAACGAAAAAGGGGAAGTGATACGAATGTTGAAAGACCCGGTTATTGCTACTATGATTATTTTGTCATTAATCGTTGTCGGAGAAATTGTGTCAATTAAAACAAGGGCCCGGGTGCCTATGTTGGCCATTGCGTTATTCGGATATTTAGTGCTTATTTGGATCGGCGTGTTTCCGGAGGATCTCCTGGATCATTCGACACTTGCCACACTGGGAGCCTTAATGTTTGCACCACTCGTTGTCCATATGGGAACGCTGATTCCTATGAAGATGATTAAGCAGCAATATAAGTCTGTTATCATTGCACTGATTGGCATCATTCTTTCAACAGGAACGATCCTTTTAGTGATGACACCGCTCTTTGGTTATGAGACTGCCGCATCCGGCGTCGGTCCGATAAGTGGGGGTGTGGTCGCCTTTATCATTACATCAGATAAATTACACGAATTGGGCTTGGCTGCCTTAGTGACCGTGCCAGCTGTTATTCTTGGCTTGCAAACACTGGTCGGGCTACCATTGGCCTCGTTTTTTCTTCGCCGCTATGCCAAGAAGCTTTCAGCGAATTTTGATCAAGAAAAATATCTTGCCGCAACGAGCGAGGTCGTTCTTCCAAACGAGGAAGTGGGTCCAGAAGCAACAAAAGCAGAAAGAAAGCATTGGCTTTCTGATAGGTATGCGACAGCTCCAATTTTAATTTTTCAGTTGTTTATCGGCGGATCTTTAGCTGTTATGCTAGATAAAGTAACAGGCATCAACTATGCTCTTTGGTCATTGGTTATTGGTTTAATCGGCACGTATGTTGGTTTTTACCGTCAAAGCATGCTGGAAAAATCCAACTCCTTTGGGATTGTCATGCTTGCCATCGTATTTGCTATTATTCAGTCTATGAATGGGATCACTTTCCAAATGCTGCTGGATTATTTTCCAGCCGTTATGGCCATTCTTGCTATCGGAGCCGTCGGCATTATCCTTGGTGGGTTTGTCGGTTCAAAAATCGTCAAGTGGGATACAGACAAAGGGGTTCCTGTCGCCTTAACAGCGATGTTTGGCTTTCCAGGTGATTACTTAGTTTGTGAGGAAGTGAGCCGCAGTATCGCAAGGACAAAAGAGGAAGAAGAATATATTTTCAATGAAATTTTATCTCCTATGCTGGTGGGAGGGTTTACAACCGTTACGATTGCTTCCGTTTTTATTGCCGGTGTTGTAATGAGCACGCTTTAGAGAAGAAGCTTGTATAACGCTGATCTTTAGCGGTGAAACATCCAGTTTAGTCAGCATGCTTTCCAGCTATTAAAGATTGCTATATTTATGCTTTTTCTATAAGATTGTGTATCTTTTGTTTACACGATATTTTGATCGATGAAATAATGGGAGGTGAAAGCTATGAATAAGAAGGCTTTTTTGATGGCGGCTTTCACTATCATCATATGGGGTTCTTCATTTGCAGCTATTCGCGCAAGTTTGCATGGTGGTTACTCTGCAGGTCATTTGGTTCTTTTCCGCTTTATGATCGCTTCAGGGATTTTTATTTTATATGCTGTTTGGCCGGGAATAAAATTTCGATTGCCAAAAAAAGAGGACATGATGAGAATCTGTATTCTCAGCTGGGTTGGGATTAGTGTCTATCAGATCTGTGTGACATTTGGAGAAGAAACCGTTATAGCGAGCACAGCTAGTATGTTAATTGCTGCGGCACCCGTTTTTACGGCGGTTATAGCCGTTTTTGTATTGAAAGAGCAGCTAGGCTTATTTGGCTGGATTGGGCTATTTGTTGGGTTTATAGGCATCTTTCTAATTACATTAGGAACAGCAGGGTCTACATTTGGCATTTCCAAAGGAGCCTTTTTACTATTAATTGCGTCGATTGCAACATCTGTTTTTTTCGTTTTTCAAAAACCGCTGTTGTATCGCTATCAACCCATTGAGCTGACCGCTTATTTCACTTGGATAGGCACTTTACCTCTTTTCACTTTCTTTCCCGGTCTCTTCCAACAAATCGAGGGAGCGACAGTGGAAGCGACCATTTCGGCCATATATGTTGGTATTTTTCCAGCTGCTCTAGCCTATGTTACATGGGCTATTGCTTTGTCCATGGGTGAAGCGAGTGCTGTGACGAGTATGATGTATATTGAACCGGTGTTCGCTATTCTAGTTGCTTGGATCTGGCTTCATGAGCTGCCGAGTACTTTGTCTGTTGTTGGAGGCATTGTAGCTGTCTTAAGTGTTGTGGTAGTAAATGTATTCGGGAGAAAACAACGAGGAACTTTAAGGAAAAAAGCAGAGAGCAGTGCATAGATTGATCATTTGATTTCTGCTGTTTATAGAAGAGAAATGGAGACGGGATAGGAGATGGACATTCATTTAGTAGCAAAGGACGAACTAGAAGAACAGGGCATCCGATGGATGATTGAATCTCACCTGACTGGAGTCCGGCTCATAGTATGGGACACAACCAAAGACTTTGAGGTTGCTATTGAGAGGCAACATGTGACTCTTGCTATCTTGAACATGGACGGATGGACAGAAGAGAACATGCAGCTCGGAGAAATCTTAAAACAAAAAGGAATTCGTTGGCTAGGTATTTCTTCTGAAAGGATTTTCCAAACAGCTTATCGGGCCTTGCGTTATCGCGCAGAAGACGTATTATTCCGCCCTTTTTCTCCACTAGAATTGATTAAACTCATCCAGCAGTTGCGTTATGAATTACGAAATGGATCATCCGTTTCCGACTTTAGTCTGCAAGATGAATATGCCGGCTTAGTCGACTATCCTGATCTCTTTCTTACAGAGCGCCCGACTGGGGAATCGGTAACCATGGCGGCCTTTTTAGCCCCTCAGCCAATGATGCTTCCACTAGTGTATGAGCAGCTTCAGCGGCATTCCTTTAGTGGAAAGTATCGGATTTTTGCTTTATCAGATTTCGTTTTATGTGTGCAGTCAACGAAAGAAGCTACTGTTTGTAAAGAGGAGTATCAAGCATTTCTCGCTGAATGGAAGGAACGGATGACTGAACCGTTGGCCATTGTTATTCAAACAGCTTCTTCCAAAGAAACATTTAAAAGCGCTTATCAAAAAATACGTCAGCTGACCCGTCAGGTTTTTTTTCAAGGGTATGATATTATTTTGGCAGAAAGCGGACAAACCAACCCTCCAGAAATGGATCCGTTTTTAACACCGTTAGAACAGCGACAGTGGATTGAAATGCTTGAAAAAGGAGAGACAAAGGAAATCCGCAGCTGGATGGAAGCAGCATTCTTGACATTCCAGCCGCCTTATCCTGATCCGGAAATTGTCCGAATTCGTCTAACCAGCATTTTAGCGCAAGTAAGAAGGCATATGAAGTCACACGAACTTCAAAGCCCTTATCTGGAAGCCAACTATCATAAGGTGTTTCAAGACATTATTCACCAGCCTGTCATTTACAAAATTATTGAAGAATTACTGGTTTTTATTGAAGATTTACTTTTCCAAAATCATGGGCAGTTAAAAGAAGGGGCGCATTCTCTCGTAGAGAAGACGAGAGAATTGATTGAAGCGAATTACTGGGATGCCAGCTGGAACTTGGCAGCATGTGCGGAAACATTGCGCATGAATAAAAGCACACTTAGCCGTCGTTTTGCTGCTGAGTCGGGGCAAACTTTTCGTGACGCCCTGCATCGAGTGCGTCTACGAGAGGCAAAGCGGCTCTTAAAAGAGACGGATTTATCATTGGAGGAAATAGCCCGGTTAGCGGGGTATACCCACCAGTCGTATTTTAATGCGAAGTTTAAATTATATGAATCCGTTACGCCATCCGTCTATCGTTCGGGCTATTAAAGGGTCTTCATTCTATTCATTAATAAAAATTGCTCTATTCCTAGCGATTCAGTTGGTGCTGAATCGTTTTTGTTTTGCAAAAATGAAAGTTAAATAAAACAAAACATAAAAAAATTCATTAACATAAACTTTTTGTAAATAAAATATAAAATAAAAAATAATTCATAAAAAAGTATCAGAATTTTCACTATAGAATAAAGATAACAAATCAAGGAGGTTGAAGAAATGAATACGATTTCAAAGGAAAAAGTAATCCGTTACCGAGGCACGGAATTACACACAAAAGGGTGGCAACAAGAAGCCGCTTTACGCATGCTGATGAACAACCTAGACCCTGATGTAGCGGAGCATCCCGATAAGCTGGTCGTTTATGGAGGCATCGGGAAAGCTGCCCGTAACTGGGAAGCATTTGATGCGATTGTTGAAACGCTGAAAAAGCTTGAAGCCGATGAAACACTTCTCATCCAATCAGGAAAACCCGTTGTGGTGTTTAAAACACACAACGATGCTCCTCGTGTATTGATCGCCAATTCCAATATTGTGCCAGCTTATGCCAACTGGGACACGTTCCATGAGCTTGACCAAAAAGGGTTAATGATGTACGGCCAAATGACGGCGGGAAGCTGGATTTATATTGGCTCCCAGGGAATTGTACAAGGCACATATGAAACCTTCGCGGAGCTGGCGAAGCAGCATTTCAACGGTACGTTAAAGCATACAATCACGGTGACGGCAGGACTTGGTGGCATGGGTGGTGCTCAGCCTCTAGCTGTGACCATGAATGGCGGTGTTTGTATTGCTATCGATGTAGATGAAACGAGAATTGACCGCCGAATTGAAACAAGATATACAGACGTGAAAACGAACTCATTGGACGAAGCCATCCGTTTGGCGGAAGAAGCAAAAAGAGAAGGTAAAGCTTTATCAATCGGCCTGCTTGGCAATGCAGCAGAGATTCTGCCGAAGATGATTGCCCGCAGCTTTATTCCAGACGCCTTGACGGACCAAACATCAGCTCATGATCCATTAAACGGCTATGTTCCAGTGAATATGTCCTTAGAAGAAGCGGCTAAGCTTCGGGAATCGAATCCAGAAGAATACGTGAAGCTTTCGAAAGCATCGATGGCGACTCACGTGAAAGCGATGCTTGACATGATGGAACAAGGCGCGATCACTTTTGATTACGGCAACAACATCCGCCAGGTTGCTAAAGACGAGGGTGTGGAAAATGCGTTTGCCTTCCCGGGCTTTGTCCCTGCCTATATCCGTCCGCAGTTCTGTGAAGGAAAAGGGCCTTTCCGCTGGGCAGCGTTATCAGGAGATCCGGAGGACATTTATAAAACAGACGAGGCGATTTTACGTGAATTTGCGGACAATGAGCATTTGTGCAATTGGATTCGCATGGCACGGGAGAAAATCGAATTCCAGGGGCTTCCTTCCCGGATTTGCTGGCTCGGTTACGGAGAACGTGCCCGCTTCGGCAAAATCTTGAACGATATGGTGGCAAGCGGAGAATTAAAAGCACCGATCGTCATCGGCCGCGACCATCTAGATTCCGGATCGGTGGCGTCTCCTAACCGTGAGACAGAAGCGATGAAAGACGGATCAGATGCTGTCTCGGATTGGCCGCTATTAAATGCCATGGTTAACGCGGTTGGAGGGGCGACATGGGTTTCGCTTCACCATGGCGGCGGGGTTGGCATGGGGTACTCCCAGCATTCCGGCGTTGTTATTGTCGCGGACGGTACGAAAGAAGCAGAAGCGCGTCTTCAGCGGGTATTAACGACTGACCCGGGCATGGGGGTTGTACGTCATGCCGATGCCGGCTATGAGCTTGCAAAGAAAACAGCACGTGAGAAAGGCATTCACATGCCAATGCTTGAGAGAGGGGATCAGTGATGACAAAACCAATCTGGATCAAACATGCGGCACAGCTCGCGACTCTGGCTACAGACGTGAAAGGGCCCCGTTCCAAGGAGGATGCTTCCAATCTTGGGTTAATCGAAAACGGCAGCTTATGGATTGAAGATGGAATAATTCAAGCTGTGGGAACAACGGAGGAGTTGGAAGAGCGCTATAAAGATAAATTAGCTCAAGCGGACATCTTGGATGCCTCGAACCATTTGGTTACCCCAGGGCTTGTAGATCCCCATACACATGTTGTTTACGGGGGAAGCCGTGAACGCGAGTTTGAAATGCGTCTGGAAGGCGCTACTTATATGGAAATTATGAATGCAGGCGGAGGAATTCATGCGACTGCCCGGATGACTCGGGAAGCAACGGAGGCCGAGTTAATGGAACAAACCATTTGCCGGCTGAACTCATTTTTAGAACATGGGGTAACTACAGTAGAAGGCAAAAGCGGGTATGGCATGAATATAAAAACAGAATTAAAGCAATTAAGAGTAATGAAGAAATTACAGGAGCAGCATGCGATTGATCTCGTGCCGACATTCATGGGTGCCCATGCTGTCCCGCCAGAATTCAAGGGGCGGGAAGATGAGTTTGTCGAGCATCTCATTAATGATATGCTTCCTGTTGTAGCGGCAGAAAAGCTGGCAGAGTTTAACGATGTATTTTGCGAAAAGGGTGTGTTTACCCCAGAACAATCTGAAAGAATATTGGAGGCGGGAAAAGAGTACGGACTCATTCCCAAAATACATGCAGATGAGATTGAGCCTTATGGTGGAGCTGAACTGGCAGCCAAAGTAGGGGCCATTTCTGCAGAGCACTTGTTGAAAGCCTCGGATGAAGGCATAGAAGCGATGGCGAAAGCTGGGACGATTGCTTGTCTTCTTCCGGCAACGGCCTTGTATTTACGTGAAGAAGCTGCGCAAGGAAGAAAAATGATTGATGCGGGCGTTCCTGTTGCTATATCTACAGACTGCAACCCAGGGTCCTCACCGACCACTTCCATGCCGCTCGTGATGAATTTAGCCTGTATTTCAATGAGAATGACGCCGGCAGAAGCCCTGACAGCTGCTACGTATAATGCCGCTTGCGCGATTAACCGAGAAAAACAAATTGGTTCATTGGAAGCTGGCAAGCAGGCGGACGTGGTCTTATGGAACGTAAAGAATTATCAGGAGCTGCAATATTTGTTCGGTGTGAATCATGTTCATTCTGTCTGGAAAAAAGGCGTGCGAGTAGTAAGTGGCAAACAGACAAAGGCTAATGTAAATGCACATGTGTTTTCCGAATAGAAGGAATGTTTCACGTGAAACATTGTTGACACGATAAGAACTAATCAAGAAGAACCTTTCAAAAAGCCTAGCTTTTATGAGAGGTTCTTTTTTGTTGAATAGATATGGAGAGAAAGAGAGTATTCACGCTGAGATAGTGGTTGGAGGGATGGCAAGAAATCCCCTTGATGTGCAGAGATAATAAAGTTGTTTAAACATCCTTCTTCCATATTTTTAAAATAATTGATCGGTTCTTTTGTACTCAACCGATCAATTATATAAAAACAACTGCAATTACTAACATAAATAATAGTTGATTCACAATCTTACTTCTTTCCAGTTTAGAACCTTTTTCATCATGTTCATTAATTAAATATTTTTATTCTCTATACAGCCGTCACAAAGTTGTCACTTACGAAGAATTTGTGAAATCTATATACTGACTCTATTAACAGAAAGGAGTGTTAACATATGCCAACTACTAGAAAAGAAAGCCTCTATTTTGGTTTAATCATGTGTTTTGGAATGGTGCTTTTTATGACTCTTTATAACCTTTACCTTAATGATGCATTTGGACAAATTTCTTTCTTGGGAGGAATAACGGATTTTCTTATAGGGTTTATTGTTGCATTAATTCTTGACCTGTACCTAGTAGGACCTCTAGCTAAAAAAGTAGCTTATAGATTAACAACAAATACAACAAATGTGCTATATAAGGTTCTAACAATATCCACATGTATGGTTATTGGAATGGCTTTTTTCATGTCCATTTACGGTTTGGTGACAAGTTATTTCCACAATGGTTTTTCTTCCAACTCGGTTATCAAGGAATTTTTCTCCGTATTTTTCAGGAATTTTGTAGTAGCATTACCTTTGCAAATCATTATTATAGGGCCAATAGTTCGCTATATATTTACTAAGTATATAAAAACTACTCAAAATAATTTAGTAGTCTAACTATGTTACGTTACAGGTAGCTCCTGAGATTATTCTTTTTATGTCTTGGGTTAAATTATCTGGGGCGTTAGCTCAATAAGAAGTAAACAACTTCATTATTCATTTTTTAAGTAATACATAAGCAGATGGATATAATTTGCAACAACTTTAAAGAGCTTTACTGCGCATAGAATGTAGTAAGGCTCTTATCCTTTTTAATCAAAATTCAATAACTTTATTATCAATAGATACTTGAGGGAATAGCTACTCTTTTGCCTTTTCTAGCCTTTGAAATCACCGACTGTAAAATTTTCTCTTATGATATAATCTTTCTGTACTAGTTAACTAGAGACATAAAGGGGAGTTATTATGCGAAGAGTTGTAGGTAGTCTGGCTGCTTTATTCATTATATTTACCTTCGTCATCCATGCCTCTGCCCAATCCCTCACCGATATAGACAGTCATTGGGCGAAGAAGGAGATTGAGACACTTAATAGCATGGGAATCGTTAGCGGTTATGAAGATGGAAAATTTCGTCCATATACTCAGGTGACACGAGGACAATTTGTTGCTTATTTAGTCCGTGCATTAGATTTGCCAGCGGGTGAATCAGCATTTCCGGATGTGCCGGCCAGCAGCCGTCTTTATAAGGAAATAGCTGCTGGTAAGAAAGCAGGCTTGATTAGTGGAAATGCCAAGGGGTTAGCTCTTGCTGATGCACCGGTGACACGGTCAGATGTTGCTGCTATGCTGGATCGGGCGATGCAGCTGAAAGGCGATTATACAAAAAGACAGCCACTCACATTCACAGACGCCTCGAAAATCGGAAAATACGCATATGGCGCTGTTGAGCGAATGAGTTACTATGGCTTAATTAAAGGAACTGCCGATAATAGATTTGAACCACAAAAGGTAGCTACACGTGGAGAAGCTGTTGTATTCATATATAGAATGATGGACAAGCTCGATCTGCTAGGTGGTGAACAGAAACCGCAGCCTTCAGATAACCAGGAGGTCGTCATTCCTGTTAATGATCAGCAGTCTGTGAAGGTGAGGATGAATACGAAAGGTGTCCCGCTTATATACAACAAAAAGGTGATGGATGATCATGTTTTATCTACAGATAGCCACTACTATTATTATTTAGGGCAGGTATCTAAACCACTTGGCTCCCTTCAAGTCACATTGCGCAAGCTTGATAATGGCGATACATTTGTATTTACGAAATTTATTCACAATGGTTCTGATACGTATTCCGCTTCTGTTAGCCTGCCATTTGAGCAAGCCAATGAACATTCGATAGCAAAATACTCTTCATTCGGAACGGTTAATCAATCACATCACTCTGTATTTGGTGTTGATAAAACCTCCCATCCTGTTGGTATCCTATCGGTGAAAAACGGGACAACATTAAAAAATGAAATGATGGTCGGTAAAAATTATATTTCTCTCCAACGACAGACGAACTACTCAAACGGACAAAGATCTGTTATTCGAGAGCTACTTGATGAAAAAGAGAGCTATGAAGTAGTCGAGGATACAGCGAAGCAAACGATTACTGCCCAAATGAACATGGAAGTAAGAGGAAAAGCCATTTCTGAATCATGGCTGCTGCTCTCAGGCAAACCGCTGTTTGAAAATGCGAGTAACCGGGACGACTGGTTCAAACGTACAATCGCAGAGTATATTTCTATTAATAACTGGCTCACAGCGGATGGAGCCTACACAAAATTGCCTTGGTCTATTGAACCGGCTCATCAAATGGGATATGGACGCAATGTAGGGCGTCTACAAGGAGGCGTTTACTTAACCGTTTATAATGAGAATAAGGAGCGTTACCTTCGTGATCTCGTTGTTAATTCACTGGCCGATCTTGATACTCTTTCCGGGGGAGCATTGACTGCTGGTGAAAATCCTATCTTTGAAACCGAGTATACAAGCTCAGGGCTCAAAGAGCAGTATGGTCTGACAGCTCCTTACATTGATACCCGCCATAATGAAAACGCCGCTTTATTTCTTAAGAACACAGCCGAATCCTTAAATATTTCACAGCTAAAAGGAGCGAATCTGCGTTATGCCGATTTTCTTGTCTCGCAAAAGGGGCTTGGAAATATTATTCCAGTGACGGCATCAAGTTATTTAATTGCTGATTATTATAAGGCTGATGGGCCGAAAGTGAGAACTCATGCCTCACTTAATCACACACTTGGTGAAATGAGATTTTTACTTGAAACGTATAAACAGACGAAAAATAATGCTTATTTAACAACAGCCCGGCAATTAAAAGCAGGGGTTGAGAACTTAAACTGGGCTCGTCCGAACGGCGACCTTTGGTATCAATATAACGGCAATGGCAAATTTGGCGGCAATGATTATGAAAACTTAACGCTGATGGATTTATTGTTGAGCCAAAATATCTTTGCGGAAGTAGATATTCCGCGCAGCAAAGCGTTTGATGCCATGATTAAACAAAAAACAAAGTACCTTGTTGATAATGAAAAACCGATTATTCCAGCGGTTGTTCAGCTGCTTCGCGAGCAGGGCTTCGGTGCCATGATTAATGAAGCGTATCCTGCCACTACAAGAAAAGCAGATGTGAACGAACGACCGAAAGATACACTTGACTTGCTAGCTGAATAAAAAGAAGCTGTCCTAGCCCATGCTTGTTGGCTGTGGACAGCTTCTTTTTTATAGAACTGATTTTTTGTTTTGATTATTCAGGAAAATCCTTGCCTTAATAAAGCGTATCGATTAAGATATTATTAACAAAAATGGAAGGGTGGACCTGAAGCTATGATCTATTAATCCTATTCTTTAAGAAAAAATCGTTAATGAGTATACGAAATTTTTTCTGAATAGGATTAGTTTGTACATTTTTATACAACCAACAAGATCATTGTGTCTCTTCCATTAGGGATATCATGTCCTGTTTGACATTGTATTGTACTGATTTCCTCCTGTTCAGAAACTCTCTGAGGGGGTTTTTATTTTGGAAAAAAACATTTCAAACAAAGCAAGTGATAAAGCTGAAATAAAGCCATCGCCTAATTTATTTCGGAACCGCGTTTTTCAGGCGATTATTATTTCAGGTCTTTTTTTACAGATCGGTATATGGATACGGAATTTTGCTGTTCTACTGTTCGTTATGGAGCAGACAAATGGTGACCCGTTTGCAGTTTCAATGATTTCAGTAGCAGAGTTTGCGCCGATTTTTATTTTTTCATTTATTGGAGGCGCGTTTGCTGACCGTTGGAGTCCAAAGAAAACAATGGTATGGTGTGACATTTTAAGTGCTTTATCTGTATTTGCGGTGCTGGTAACGCTTGTTATGGGAACTTGGAAAGTGGTATTTTTTGCCACGTTGATATCAGCGATTCTTTCACAGTTCTCTCAGCCGTCGGGCATGAAGTTATTTAAAATGCACTTAGCCGGAGAGCAGATGCAGGCGGGGATGTCAGTCTACCAAACATTATTTGCCGTGTTTATGGTCTTAGGCCCTATTATTGGCACGTTTGTCTTTGAATCTTTTGGCATCAACATTTCAATTGCTATTACAGGCGCTGCTTTTTTGCTTTCGGCTTTCGCACTCGGTTTTCTACCTAAAGACCGGAGCATGGAGGAAGAAAATAGAGAAACAACTTTATGGCAGGAAATGAAAAGCGGCATTCAATATGTGTTGAAAAAGAAAGAGTTAAGTTTGTTGGGGTTATGCTTTATGGCAGCAGGGCTGGGCATGGGGTTTATTCAGCCGCTTTCGATCTTTCTCGTAACAGAGCAATTAGGCTTGCACAAAGAAAACCTTCAATGGCTATTTATGGTGAATGGCGTCGGCATGATTATAGGTGGAGCAGGCGTGATGGTTTTTGCTAAAACAGTCGCTCCGCAAAAGCTTCTTATCTGCGGAATGCTTGCGAACGCCATTGGTTTGGCGGTAATGGGATTATCTACGAACCTTTGGCTGACACTCATAGCTGAATTTTTTAACGGGCTAATGATGCCTTGTATCCAGATCGGCATTAACACGATGATTTTGCAAAGAACAGAAGGTGCTTTCATTGGCAGGGTCAATGGGATTTTAAGTCCATTGTTTACTGGTTCGATGGTATTAACGATGAGTGCAGCAGGCCTCCTAAAAGGTTTGTTCTCTCTCACCGCTATTTTTGAAGCGGCAGCCGTTTTGTTTATTATCGGTATGATCTGTGTTCTACCTTTATATAATATGAGAGGGGAAACAAAGCCGGATCCTGTGGACCCTCAGGGATAGAGTAAATATAGGGAATTAGAAAGAAGCAGCTCCTCACCCATCTTCATGGGTGAAGGGCTGCTCCTTTTTAATTATGAAGCACTTTAGCCTGCGACGTATAGAAACGATAGACAGCAAAAGCGATGAAAGACAAGATAATTCCTGAAATATATGGCAGGCCAATCATGATCGAAAACAGCCAGCCGCCTAATGGAGGACCAATAATTCTTCCGAGTGAATCGAACGATGATAGCAATCCTGTGGCATTCCCGTAGCCGCTTGTTGATGTTTTGGTAAGCAAGGCAGAAACGCTTGGGCGGATCACTCCATTTCCTATTCCAAAAATCGTTAAGAAAATAGCCGCTGTCGCAAAGTTGTTGACCAATAAGATTAAGCCAAAGCCAATGGCTGAAACAAGAATGCCGATTTGAATAACTGTGCCTTCACCAAATTTTTTCGTTAGCCTCCCGACTAATCCACCTTGGACAATGGCACTGGCAAATCCCATAATCATAAAAACATAGCCTAGATTTACACTTTCGAGCCCTGCTTTTTTAGCGCCGTAATAGGCAAATGTAGCTTCTAAGCCGGATAGGGACAACGAAATGAAGAATTGCAGGACCAATAAAATAGATACAGGTCCACGCACAGTTTGGCGGAACGGCTTTTTTTCTCGATGTCCTGCCTTTCTCTTTTCTGCTGGGAGTGATTCTTTCAGCAAAAGCAGGACGAGAAAGAAGGTTACCAGTGAGGAAATACCGGCAATATAAAATGGCATGTTCAGGCTTGTCTTTGAAAAAATACCGCCAATCGCTGGTCCAAAAATAAAACCAAGACCGGTGGCGGCCCCGATAATGCCCATACCCTTTCCGCGTTCTTCCGGCGTGGTAATATCAGCAGCATAAGCCATTACTGTCGGCATATTGGCGGCTGATAATATGCCGCCGATGATCCTCGCAACAAACAGCATCCAAAGGGAAGAAGACCATCCCATGAGGAAAAAAGAAAGGGACAATCCTAGAATTCCGATCATAATAACAGGTTTGCGGCCAATACGATCTGAAATCCGGCCCCACACCGGCGCAAAAAGAAGCTGCATCAATGAGTACACAGCCATAAGTAAACCTAATTGTGTAGGTGAAGCGCCGATATTTTCTGCGTAAAATGGCAGCACAGGAATAATGATTCCAAAGCCAACCATAACGAGAAACATAACGACAAATAAAATAGGCAATGCTTTTTTTGTTTCTGGCATGACCATTCCTCCAATTTTATTGGACAACTAAGCATCCTGCTCATCGTAATTTTATTAAAAATAATATGTATACAATAAATTAGTTTAACAACAAAACATAGAAAAGAAAACTGGGGACCTTTATTAGGGACCGGACATTGTCAGTGCATGTAAAGCAATAACTATGTATGTTTATAAAAAAGAAAACGTTCCTTTTCAAGAAGCAGCAAGAATTTAACTATGTGCTTTTACCGTTTTATCCAATAGTTGCGGGGAAAAGAGTACTATAGCGAGGAGGGGATTCCAATAAGAACAAGTATCATACTGTGCGGGTCACTCATCGTTACATTAGCCGGCTGCAATTCGATCAGTTCAACTGAAGAAAGGCCGGTTGCAGGACAAGAGGATCCGTCACATTCAGAAAGCCATCCAGGTAATGATCAACCACCTGCAATAAGCAGCGGACAAAAAAGTGCTTTGGAAGATCAAAAGCTCTTAACTCCTGAAGAAGTCATTCAAGCAACAAAAAAGCAGTTACACACAACCGTACCCGTTCAACTGCCAAAGAGCATGGATATTTCAGTAGATCACCATTTAACAGCTGAAACAAGTTCAAGAAGCAATGAGTATACGATTCAATTTATTGAAATGAATGAGCCTGTGCCGATCAATAATGATGCTTTGAAAAATGAAGAAGCGAACGTAGCTGTGTTGAGAGGAATGAAATATAATAGCATGAGCACAGCGGCTAAGCAGATTAATTATCAAGATCACTCAGACAGTGAAGGAGAAGCTGTTGATCTTGGCTTCGGAATAAAAGGATATAAAGATGCGGGGGCTGGTTCCCAGTTCATCGGCTGGAATGAGGGCCGGTGGTCCTTGGCTATGCGAGCGTTAACGGAACAAGGAGACGATCTTGAAGCAGAAGCAAAAAAAGTCGTTCAATATTTGGAAAAACATACACTGCCTGTTCCGCATGAAGCAGGGATGGTTATGCTGGACATCAGCAAAACGGGCGGAGAACACGTACAGCGTGTTGCCTGGCAGGAAAACAATGCCGTTTATGAAATTGAAACGCCGAAAGGCTACATGGAAGCTTTAAAGGTAGCAGTCTCTATTCAACAAAATCATTGACTACATTTATAGATAAAGTCCAATGGATGCCCATTAGGCCGACGAAGAAGCTGATGTTTTACTATAGACAATCAGCTTTTTTCTTTTCCTGCGCTATGTTACAAAGCTGGGCAAGCGATGAAGGCGATTGGCGTTCTTTTTTACTTGCTTGGCAAAAATTGCAGGAACGAGGGCATGTCCAATTGATTGCAAAGTGTAGTGGGGAGGCTGATTGCCGAAAAGGAGGACAAGAAGAGCAGGCTGACGAAAGGATAGCAGAGTAAAGTAATTTTATTTCTGCCATTCTTTATTGGCAGTGCCTGCACGCCGGGTTAGACCAATGGACAAAAATGAATGATAGCAACTGGACTCTTCTTCCTGAACTGATGGATGCTTATAGCGGCTTTTATGAACATAAAATGATGGAGCGGGCCTATTCATTTGGCATTATAGTCGGTGGCTATGGTGTTTCCAAGCTGTTTAAGTGGGAAATTTTAACAGGAAATCCCAGTTGTATTCACAACTATATTTAGCTTTCCCGATGATTTTATTCTTCGTGCTGAAATTAGCCGGAGAGCAGGGAGAAGCGAGAGTAAAAGACCGGCGATTTTAGATGAAATATGAATCCCAATACCCATGCTTATCAGAGGCTTCACAACGGTTATTGTCGCATCCGTTATTATGGCAAGCATCCTGATTTTAACAGGATAAAACGATTTTATTTTTTAAAAGGAGTGGGGTAGGTGGAAAAATTATATCAATTATTAGACGAGGTATTTGATGAGATGATAGCTATCCGTCGTTATCTGCATGAGTATCCGGAATTATCATTTCAGGAAGTAGAAACACCGAAATACATCGCTGAATATCATAAAAAATTAGGGACCGAAGTACGAACAGGAGTGGGTGGACGCGGCGTCGTAGCAACTTTGCGCGGCAGCAAGCCTGGAAAAACGGTCGCATTGCGGGCGGATTTTGATGCATTGCCGATCCAGGAAGAAACCGATGTGCCTTATAAGTCAAAGGTAGACGGCGTTATGCATGCGTGCGGTCACGACAGCCATACAGCGACACTGCTTGGACTTGCAAAAGCATTAAGTGAAATGAAAGATGGAATAGCGGGGAATGTTGTATTTATCCACCAGCATGCTGAGGAAGTGCTTCCAGGGGGAGCGATTGCCATGATTGAAGACGGTTGCCTTGAGAGGGTAGATGTGATTTTTGGTCAGCACATCTGGTCGAATGCACCGGTAGGAACAGTGGAATACCGTCCAGGCCCAATCATGGCAGCGGCTGATTTCTTTAAAATAAAAATTCAAGGAAAAGGCGGACACGGCGCACAGCCACACCAGACGAAAGACAGTGTGGTAATAGGTTCTCAGCTTGTCGGTAACCTCCAGCAAATTGTTTCACGAAGAGTGGACCCGCTTGATACGGCTGTTCTCTCCATTGGCTCTTTTGTGGCGAAAAATGCACCTAATGTTATTGCTGATACGGCTGTGCTATCAGGCACGGTAAGAACGTTTAGAGAAAGTACACGTGAGTCTATTGCGCAGGAAATAGAGCGTATCATAGTGGGCACTTGTGTCGCCGGAGATGTGGAATATACGTATGCATACGAAAAGGGTTATCCGGCAGCAGATAACCCGAAGGAAGAAATCGAATTCGTCATGGACATTGCTAGAACTGTTCCCGGTGTGACAGCAGTTAATGAATGCGAGCCGCAAATGGGCGGGGAAGACTTTGCTTACTATCTCCAGCATGTAAAGGGAGCGTTCTTCTTTACTGGGGCTCAAAATCCGGAACTGGGAGCAAGCTACCCTCATCACCATCCAAAGTTCAATATCGATGAGCGGGGCATGCTGGTGGCAGCGAAAGTGCTGGGTGCAGCAACTTTAGCCTATTTGAAAAAAGAAATGAAATCAATTATTTAAAGAGGAAAAATGATGCCTGTCCAGACATTTGCTGAGCAGGCATTTTATTTTTTAATCAAATATGTAAGCAAGTGCCTTCATTGCCTGATCTACACTTTCAACGGTCGCACTGGCTTTCCTCGACAATTCTTTTAATGGATGATGCAAAGATTCTGGACGGATTAAAATAAGGGGCTTTCCAAAAGTAATGGCGGCACTTGCATCCATCGCTGTATTCCACTGTTTATATTTTTCTCCAAATAGAGCGATGACAAGATCAGCTTTTTGCATCAGCACCTCTGTGCGCAAGTTGTTAAAGCTGGATGCCGCTGCGTCGCGAAAAATGGCGTTCGGCTGCTTGCCTAAAATTTCTTCACCAATAGAATCAGAACGGTCATGGTCTTCCATTGGGCCGACAAAGTCAATAGGGAGTTTGAGCGCTGCAGCTTTCTGTTTGATTTCCTCACGCCAAGCACTGTGGATTTCCCCAGCGAGATAAATAGTTAACCTCATTATTCACCCTCCTAGTAAATATTTCCTTCAGTATATCATGCTTCGCTCTTTTAATTAACCAGCATATATGTGGTTACATTGCTGAAAGAAGTTTACGGGCGTCTAGCCAAGGGAATCTCCGGCAATGTTTTTAAGGCCGTTTATGCGGTTGCCCCCATTGCTGGTTGCCTTTAAATAGTTTTCTTTTCACTGTATTCCATTAAGACTTTTTATGTTTTCGGTCGGCCAGGTTTATTAAGGAAAGTTCTTCTATTTTCTTTTCAACAGATTGCAACCGGTCTCTTATAGAAGTGATGCGGATGCTCATGGATGATAGGGAGTCCAATATTTCTTTCAAAGTTGCTCTCGGCATGCGATCTCCTTCTTCCTTTGTATTTTTTATCGTAATTTTAAAAATCAACAGAAATCGGATTCTTTATGCAACCATACACTTTAACGGATAAGTTAGTAAAGAGGGAGTTCCCCTCATGTTTTCATATGTTTAAGACAAGGAAGCACCTGGTTTTACCGTGCATTTGTAATGAATACTTCCTTATTGGCTAATTTACCCATTCGTGTATCGAAAACAAACATGCGGGGCATAGAGAGAGGTCGCTGTTTTTACAGTTCTCTAGACATAAAGTATAATAAAGGGATATTCTATCAATAAAGGTGGTGTGTACCAATGACTAATCAAAATGAAAATACAAATTTACCCCCAAAAACGTGCACGATTGAGCGCTTGGTAACAGTTCCGGCGGATGTTGAGAAAGTGTTAAAAGGACAGAAAACAGCTACACGCCGTAATGGCAGATATGCGGATATTGGTGAAATTATGACGCTTGAAGGCAAGGAGTTTGTTATTGAGCGTGTGTATTCGCAGTCACTTGGAGAATTAACAGATGAGCAGGCAAGGCAAGAAGGATATGAAAGCCTCGAAGAATACAAGGAATCGATTTTATCTATGCATCCCGGCATGCCTTGGGTGCCAAGCATGAAGGTATGGGTTCATGAATTTCAGCCTGTGCAGAAATAATTTTAAGAAATGAATATCGTTTATCAGCTTCTTCTGTATACACACATTCTTAGTGCCGTCGCATCCATCGGTCCATTTTTTGTTCTGCTCGTCTTAATTAAGAAAATGCAGACAGCTGGGATGGATGCGCAACAGGCCTACATATACGTATTTACTTCTTCTGTCAGGCTGGTTAAACACGCTGGACACGTATTGGTGGCCTCTGGAGCCTTGCTGATCATAAATGGGCCGTGGCCATGGAGTACGTCATGGGTTGTTATGACAATTATTATCATGTTCAGCTCTATATTCTTTCTCGCCCGTGCTTTTTCTCCGACATTGAGAAAATTTGATGAGCCGGGGGCCGATAAGCAGATGCTTGTAAATAAGCTGCATCGGTCTGTATGGATTTATATCTTTTTATTAATGCTCATGCTCTGGTTTATGACAATGAAGCCGAATCTATGGTAGATTACTTGAAATGATGAAGAGACCAAGCGAAGATAGACGCTCAAAGCAGCTATCTTCGCTTGTTTTTTGTTTTAGCCATGCTTTATCGTGATAATATGATAACATGGTAGTATGCTAAAATTTTCCAATTAATGATTGACGGATATTTTCAACTAAGATTATAATAGGAAGTGAGTAATGAATATTTTTTATTTTCAGATTTGGGTGGTGGTTGAATGTCACAAACGATACAGATCGGTAAAATTGCCACCTTGCTCGCGATGCTCGATGAGACAGAGTGCCGCATGTTTGATTCGGCATTTGATCAAGTATCTTTCTGCCAGGGAAAAGTAGGATCTATGAACACGCAGAAAGTGATTTCGGCTGTTGAGACAGCAGTAAAAAGAAATCAGTTAATTGAGGAAGATGTGTACAGGGAAACCCACGCTTTATATCACGCTATTCTCGAAGCATTGGAAGGGGTAACAAGAGGCAGGCTGGCCATTGGTGAAATGTTGAGAACGGTCGGACTTCGCTTTGCTGTTGTACGGGGAAGGCCGTATAAACAAGCGAACGAAGGAGAGTGGATTGCCGTCGCTTTTTACGGCACGATTGGCGCACCTGTAAAAGGGTTAGAGCATGAGGCGATCGGTCTTGGAATTAATCACATTTAATTAGGTGGTTGCACATACAAGTTCTTTGCTGCTCCTCACTAGGCTGTACGCCTTAAAAGGTAAGCATTCTTACTCCGTTCAACAAGATCTGAGGCCAGCGATTGTACATCCACACATTAATAGCACAAGCAGCAATGAAGGCAGCTGATGCGGGCAATTAGTTGCATCAACCTTCTGTGCGGGCTGTGTCAGTAAAAAGTTTAATTGAATACAATGAATCATGACCTATAGTAACTAGTCGTTAGGAGGTGATGATGGCTCATTCTTTATATGCCATCGTCGCCTCTTTTTATGTTTTAAAATTAAAAGGAGGAAAAGAAAATGGTGGAATTAACAGGAGGCTCTTTAACAATTGAACAGCTAAGAAGAATTTGTTTTGATCAAGAGAAAGTAGCCATTTCGGTTGAAAGTATGGAACGAGTACTAAAGAGCCGGTTGGCGGTCGATCGGATTGTATCGGAGAAAAAAACAATCTATGGGATTACGACAGGATTTGGTAAATTCAGTGACGTCATCATTAATGAAGAAGACGTACAGGACTTGCAGCTGAACTTAATCCGTTCCCACGCCTGCGGGGTCGGCCATCCTTTTCCGGAAGTTGTTTCCCGGGCAATGATGGTACTTCGCTTGAATGCCTTGTTAAAAGGATTTTCTGGGGTGCGTCCGGTACTAGTAGAAACATTGGGAGAGCTTATTAATCAATCGATTCATCCGTACATCCCTCAACAGGGGTCTTTAGGAGCATCCGGTGATCTGGCACCGCTCTCTCATCTTGCTCTTGTGCTAATTGGCGAGGGGAAAGTGCACGGGGAAAATGGTGAACCTGTTGATTGTGCGTCCGTTTTAAAGCAAAAAGGTATTGAACCGATTGTTTTACAAGCGAAAGAAGGGCTGGCACTTATTAATGGTACGCAAGCTATGACAGCGATGGGCGTTATTAATTATCTGGAAGCCGAGCAGCTCGCTTATGATAGCGAATGGATTGCCGCTATGACGATGGAGGGATTGGAAGGGATTATTGATGCTTTCCATCCAGCTATTCACGAAGCAAGGGGTTACCCGCAACAGCTTGCTGTAGCTCAGCGTATGAGTGAATGGGTAAAAGGCAGCCAGCTAATTACACGCCAGGGTGAAAAGCGCGTTCAAGATGCTTACTCTATCCGCTGTATTCCTCAAGTACATGGAGCTTCATGGCAGGCGCTTGATTATGTGAAAGAAAAGCTGGAAATTGAAATGAATGCAGCCACCGACAACCCGCTTATTTTTGAAGAAGGAGATCTCGTAATCTCGGGTGGCAATTTTCATGGACAGCCCATTGCACTAGCAATGGATTTTATGAAAATCGCCGTTGCGGAACTGGCCAATATTTCTGAACGCCGAATTGAGCGGCTCGTTAATCCACAGTTAAATGATTTGCCGCCATTCTTAAGTCCGGAACCTGGCCTCCAGTCTGGTGCTATGATTATGCAGTATGTAGCCGCCTCTCTTGTCTCGGAGAACAAAACACTGGCTCACCCGGCGAGCGTGGACTCGATTCCCTCCTCCGCAAATCAGGAAGACCATGTTAGCATGGGAACAACCGCTGCCCGTCATGCGAGCATGATTATTCAAAATGTCCGCCGTGTGCTCGCTATTGAATGCATTTGTGCTATGCAAGCGGTAGAATATAAAGGCATAGAAAAAGTAGCACCAAAACTTCGTAACAAGTGGGAGCAACTGCGCAGCATAGTTCCAAGTATAGAAAAAGATCGAGTATTTTCAGAAGATATGGAAAGAATGAATCAAGCTTTACACCCCATTACAAGTGACCGGCTTAAAAGAAGCGTATCGGATCTTGCTTAAGTGACAAAGGTTGCCAGTTCTCTAGGAGGCTGGCAATTTTTGTTTTATGTTCCCTACTTTTTAGGAAGGGGAATATGATATGATGAAGGCAGAATCTTTGTTAAATAAAGACAACCATTATGAATGAGGACAGCCCTTTTGGATCTTCCGCTATCTATTGAATGAAGGAGAAGATAAAGTTGAACCAGTTCATAACACTTTTAATTTACTTGATTGGAATGCCTATGGCCGGATGGACGATCTATCGTTCGCTGGAGCGTTTCATTGGCCACTTGGACGCCAGAGCAAATATAAAGACAAAGCTGAATGAACTGAACCAACTAGGGGAGTGTAGCCACTGTGGACGGTTAAGTCGTACATACCAAAGGGAGTTGGTTCGCTACGAGCTGCTTTTTCAAGAGGATAGGCTAGCGAATACGGATCAGGCTTGCCCTCATTGTAAAAAAGAAGCGTTTTTTCTGCAGGTCGAGCAATCTCTTCCATTTCATGATAAGCATATAGACTGCCTGCCTCTTGAGAAAAGTGAATATGCTGAATATGAAAAGCAAATAGAGCAACATGAGGAGCTTGTATATTTATCCAAGACGAATGAGCTTTTTAAAAATAAACTGACGTAAGTGTGTGGCGACTACATCTATAGGTAAACAGAAAGAGCTTCGTATTGTCTGAAGCTCTATTTGGTTTGTAGATCAATCTAGAAACAGAATTAGCTATTGGATTAGGGATGTGCTTGTTTTATTGCAATATGTATTTCAATCTCTCCGCTGGGATAGTATTTCTCGTAATCAAACGTATAAGCTCGGTGCAGGGCGCCTGATTCTTCTAAATCCCATATCTTGCTCCAGGTCTTAAATAGTCCTTGTTCATCGGCTGCATCCACTTTGAATACTTGATAAAGCTCATTCGCAGGAATCTTTAATACGGTTTCTGCGTTGCTTTCCATACCGACACCTAATGAATAATCTCCTTTGTAGTTATTTTCATAATCATAATAAACCCCATAAGTACAATTTTGATTGTCTACCAGACTTCGGGAAGCCTCTTCCCACAGCGTTTTAATTTTCTCCATTACTTGATCATCGTTAAAATTATTGGTTCTAATGCTGTTAACTAAATACAATTGCATCATTAATCAGCCCTTTCGAATAAATTAGCTTATTTGATTAGTAGGTAGGAAGGGAAACACAATTTTTATTTATCAGCCCTTATCAATAGAGAACAAATGTTCCTTTGTTAAAATATAGAACATTTGTTTTTGTTTGTCAAATAGTAAAAAGACCAATCGTGCTTCAAAGTAGAAAAACTCTGTTCACTTGCAAGGAGTGAACAGAGTTTTTTTATTGGTTGAGTTTTCTAGCTCCTCTTATAAGCAACCATTGAAGCGGCAGACGGCCCCATAACAACGGCTTGGGCAATTGTTTTCCGTTTAACGGTAAATTTTTAACGGCCATATAAATATTAGCGGGAAATACAGCAACGAAAAAAGTTGGCAGCAGTCTTGAAACAGCGGTCACCGCTTTGTTTAAAAGCAATAGTCCGCCGAACAACATTTCAATTACACCGCTAATCCAAACAATCTCCTTTTTAAAAGGGATTTGACGGGGGATGATCGATTGAGACCCTGCCGTTCGTGTAAAATGAAGAATACCCGCAGCAAAAAGTCCAATCCCATATAGGAATCGCAATAACTGTCTCATTCCAGCAACGCCTCCTTTCCTTTTTCTCTTACTGTACCCGATTATAGATGAAATGAACAAAATAGCTCTATAACCAGTCGAGGATTACAAATAAAAGTTCACAAGCAGATTTCTTGGGAAATAAAACTGATAAAATAATAACGAATCATCAGCATTCATTTTGAGACCGTGCCTCTTTGCTGTACAATTTTTTACAGGCGAACCGTTGAGCAAGACATTAAAGTGGGGGTGATTGAATGAGTAGTGACGGGCCATTACGACCCTTTACTATCGAGGTGATCCGCATATTAAAAGAGATTCCTTCTGGATATGTTGTTACATATGGACAAGTTGCCCGCATGGCTGGCAGTCCGCGTGCAGCCCGGCAGGTGGTTCGGATTTTACATTCCATGAGCAGGAAGTACAAACTGCCTTGGCATCGCGTAGTTAATGCTAAAGGGGAGATAGTTGTACCAGATGATAATTCCCGGAAATTGCAGCGGTTATTACTGGAAGACGAAGGTGTTCCGTTTACGAAAGATGGGCGGGTGGATTTGAAGCAATTTGAAAGTTCTCATAAAGGAAGATAATGAAACAAAGAAAACATCTGATAAAGAAGGCATGAAAGAATCAATTAATCAATATATAGTATAAGCGGAATCTAATCATTGCTTCAGTTGTTGGAAAAGTTAAAAAGGCAGTAAAAGAGATGTTCATCCATAATTAGAAAGGAGTTGATCGAAGTAGGAAGGCGGTCTCCCTTTCCAAAATAGTTTTTTTTGATTAGAATGGAGGAGAGGAAGGACAGTATCTTCCTGGTGGATTTTTTAATAATACGATAAACGTAATGAGGTATGAACATATGCTGAATGAAGACATTTATAAAGAATTGGTCACCATTTGTGGTGAAAGAAACGTACTGCGTGATGAGCCGTTGAAGGATCATACATTAGTAAAGATCGGCGGCAAAGCAGATTTTTTAGTGATGCCTGAAACATATGAAGCGGTGGCTGAGGTCATTCGTTTAAAGGAAAAGCATCAACTGCCGTTTACTTTGCTTGGAAACGGATCGAATGTAATTGTCCGGGATGGTGGAGTTCGGGGAATTGTATTGCAATTTAAGCATTTGGCAGCCCTTCGCGTAGAAGGAAATCAGCTAATTGCTCAAGGGGGAGCAAATATTAAGGATGCTTCCCGTTTAGCGTATGAGCATAGTTTAGCTGGACTGGAATTTGCCTGCGGAATTCCAGGTTCCATCGGCGGAGCGATGGTGATGAATGCTGGCGCTTATGGCGGTGAGGTGAAGGACGTCATTGATCATGTCAAAATAGTGACCCAGCAAGGCCAGCTTCGCACGTTGAAGAAAGATGAATTAGCACTCGGTTACCGTACAAGTATTATCAGTCAAAATAAAGATATCGTGCTTGAAGCTGTTTTTACGCTTGAAGCTGGTGACCAGGCGGAAATTAAAGAAAAAATGGATGATTTTACATTCCAAAGGGAATCAAAACAGCCACTGGAGTACCCATCTGTGGGCAGCGTATTCAAACGGCCGCCAGGCTACTTTGCCGGGAAATTAATTCAGGATAGCGGTCTGCAAGGAAAAGGAGTCGGTGGAGCGGAAGTTTCAACCAAGCATGCTGGGTTTATCATTAACAAAAACAATGCAACAGCAGCTGATTATATTGCAACCATTGAAATGGTCCGCCAGAAAGTAAAGGAAACGTTCGGAGTAGAACTTGAACTAGAAGCAAAAATCGTCGGTGAGGAAATAAAATAGTTTTATGAAACAGTCCCAGGATAGGGCTGTTTCAAGCTGTTGGCAAACGCTCGATTTCTTTGTTGCTGGCTTGTCTGCGATGCTCATGATTCCATGATCAATTCGCTTCTCGCCAGGAAAGACAAACGTCTTTAATCCGCCTGCAAACATATAAAACAGACTTTATCTGCACTAAAAAACAGTCCCGTCTCAGGACTGTTTTTTAGTTAAGTGTATCTTAATTCCTCTAAAACTAATTGCAGTTTTTCCAAGGAAGAGATAAAGTCAAATTGGAGTTGTTCATATAGATAAATAGATCAAGGGACAGCGGGGAGAGAACATGATTTTTCTAAGCTTTTTAATAACAATTATTTGTCTGGTTGGCAGCATTACCGGACTCGTATCCAATCCAACTGATAGTGAAAGAATGATCTTGATTGGCTGGCTTATACTCGGCATTGCGTTATTTGTATTTACGGTGCTCCGGTACAGAAGAAAAAAGGGGAAGAGGGATGACTTATCAGATTGCTGTGATTGTCCGCCGAATGTATTTAGCTTCAAAGGATTTGATTGTGACAAGGATGGAGACTGCGATTGCAGTCCGGATTGCTCACCATGAAAAGTTTTTTTATGGATCTTCTTACATTAAGTTTTATGCCTTGCCATCGTAAGCCGGAGCGGTCGCTAATTGTAAAAGGAAGGCAGTTCCCTGTCTGTTTCCGGTGCATGTTTTTGCTAATCGGCTTGCTTTTGTCAGGGCCTCTAGCCATTTATGGGCCGTTATGGCCACTCCTGCCCTCTCTTGTCGCAGCTGTTGCCGCCTGCCTCCCGTTGCTCGTCGACGGCTTCACACAAAAGTGGAAATTGCGTTCAAGCAACAACTTTTTACGAAGCCTAACGGGATTGGCAGCTGGAGCAGGTCTCGCCCAATTTGCTGTAGCGGCAGCGAATGCTGGTGTCCGCTTTATTCTTTACTGACTTTCTTTCATGACGGGCGGTTCTTTCAACAAGCTGCCAACAGCGGCAACCACTAATAAAATACCAGTAAAAAGAAAGCCTTGGGCTATTGTAAAAGCTAGCCAGCCGATTACTCCTGAGCCAGCAACGACACCGAATGAAAAGAAGGCGTAAAAGTATCCATAGGCTTTTCCGCGGTGATCAGGAGTGACGGCTCCAATGAGCAGTGAATTAAGAGAAGGAAATAGAAAGGCGAAGCCAATACCGTATAGTACCATACATAAATAAAGCAATTGAATGGCTTCAATTTGACTTGCCAAGGCGAGGCTTATTCCCATCATTGCCATTCCAAATGCTAGCGTGAATGAGGGTTGGATACGGTCAAATACTGTATTAACAGGTAAAAGAAAGATCATAACAGCTGTGATCCCGAAGACACTTAAAAGCATTCCGCTCGTCTGGGCATCGTAGCCGAGAAGAATGACTTTCAACGGCAGCATATAGGCGAGCACTCCCTGAGAAAACATAAGTAGGAATGCCCCGATAAATGCTTTCACTACTTCTGCATTTTTAAAGAAATCCCTCACGTTCATTTGTTCATTTTGCTTACTCTCTTCACTAGCTCTCCTGTTGGTACGCAACAGAAAGAATGCAAGTACACCTAACAGGAGCAGAGCCAAGGCGGTAACGGTTAAAACAGTCGTTTCACTCGTCCGGCTGGCAACGATGCCGCTGAATGCTGGTCCGACAATGGCTGCTAAACCAACAAATGCTCCAGAAATAGCTGCCCCTTTTCCTTTTTTTCCTTCTTTTGCTGCGTTCGCTAAATAAGTGAAAGCAGCAGGAACGATCAAGCCAGCGAGCATCCCATGTATAAAGCGAATAGCGAGCAGTGACCAGGCATCGACAGCAAAATGATAGAGTAATAAAGCCGCTCCTGTAAATAACAGGCCAGCCAGTAATACTCGAAAGGCCCCTTTTTTATCGGTGAGGAAGCCGGAGAGGATATTTCCGATTGTATTAGAGAAAGAATACATGCCAACAGCAAGCCCTGTTAAAAACGGTGTGGCACCGAGGCTTTCTGCAAAGGGGCTCATAATCGGCAGTTGTGTAAACAAGTCAAAAAACGAAAAGAAGATAATAATATAGACAAACACACGCATATTTTTAGCCGCTCCTATCCCGATGTTCTTCCTATTATTCTTCTTTTTGAAGAAAGTTTTGTCAAGGCAGCCTGTATTTTTTAGAAATTTCCATGCTTAATGGTTGAGTCTCGATCATAAATGATTCAAAATAAACAAGAGGATTTTCATCTCTTGGAGCATAAAAAGAGGAGTTTTTAACATGAATAAAGTTTTGTTTTGGTTGACGTGGGGGCTGGCTTTTCTCATTATTAATCTGTCTGTTGTTCCCATTACGGCATTTATATTATATGGTGCAGGGGAAAATGAAGGAATATTTTCCGCTACTTTTATAAGAATAGTCGGTCTTTTTCTGCTTGTTAATCTAATTACATTGCAAATGTTTATTGCTGGCCGCAAAGACAATAAAAGAGGCTTTCTTATTGGAGTGAATATGGCTGTCCTTCAGGTAGCAGGACTTGTCCTGTTTATTTCTACTATTTCAACTGTAGCTGTTATTTTTGTGATGGTTATTCTTCTTGTTGCGGCTGTCCTGCTTGTAAAAGAGATACGCCGGCCCGCATACTAAGCACCTGAACTGTAGTAATGGATTCTAGAATGATAGTTTTTTCCAACTCCAATGAGAATAACTGTGTTTAAAAAACTTTGTCTATGAGGGCAAAGTTTTTTTAGTTCTTAAATTTTGAGCCCTTCTTCATCCTATGATATGGTTTAGTAAATCAGTAATTTTTTGTAAAAACTACTATTGCGGAGGTTTTATCACAAATGAATAACTCTCAAGGCAATGACAACTTAGTCCCATTTACAAAAGAATTTACCAAGAACCCATACCCTGCTTATGCAAGATTAAGAGAAGAAGATCCTGTCTACCGCATCGCTTTGCCTGATGGGCAGCACGGATGGATGATTACAACATATGAAGCAGCAGTTGAGGCTTTAAAAGATAAACGATTTATTAAGGATTTTGCAAAACTATTCGGCGGCAATATGGATCATGGCAGTGTGTTTACTGAAAATATGTTATTTTCTGATCCGCCTGACCACAAACGGTTGCGCGGTTTAGTTCAAAAAGCCTTTACGCCGAAAATGATTGCAGGCATGAGGGGACGAATTCAAGAAATTACAGATGAGCTCTTAGATCAGGTGTCCGACCAGGGAACAATGAATTTAATTGATGACTTTGCTTTTCCGCTGCCGATTATCGTTATTTGCGAAATGCTTGGCGTCCCTTCAGCAGACCGCGATAAGTTTCGTGTTTGGTCTAACTCGTTAATTGAAGGGTCAAATGGAGAACACGCAGAGAACATGTATCAGCATATGACAGAGTTTGTTACCTACCTTGGTGAGTGGTTTGCCAAGACTCGAGAGCATCCGGGCGATGATTTGATTAGCCAACTCATACACGCGGAGAATGAAGGCGATCAACTGACGGAAAAAGAGCTATATGGAGTTGTCTCGTTGCTCATTATTGCTGGCCATGAAACGACTGTCAATTTAATTGGAAATGGGGTTCTTGCCCTGTTGGAGCATCCCGACCAGCTAAAAAAGCTAAAAAACAATCCCGATTTAATTCAAACGGCGATCGAGGAATTGCTTCGCTTTAATGGACCAGTTGAATTTAGTACTTCCCGCTGGGCAGGGGAGGATTTTGAGTTCAAAGGAAAATTAATGAGAAAAGGTGAAGTGGTGATTATCGCCCTCAATTCTGCTAATCATGATCCTGCTCAATTTAAGGACCCGGAAATTCTTGATATTACAAGAGAAAAGAGTCCGCATCTGGCATTTGGAAAAGGCATTCATCTTTGCCTTGGTGCACCGCTTGCTCGTCTAGAAGGTGAGATTGCCATTAACAGCCTGCTTCAGCGCTTTCCTGAGATGAAGCTCAGCGTTCACCCAGATAAACTGGAGTGGAGGCCGGGGATGATTGTTCGGGGGGTCAAAGAAATTCCAGTTTCCTTATACTAATGTGAAGAATAAATTAAAGCCGTCATTATTTGTAGATCATGGCTGCTTTAGTTGCCATGATCAGCGGTTTTGCCATTTTGATCGCAGAAAGAAGTTTTTCTTTTTAAAAAGCACGTGCCAATTAATTAAGACTTAAAACAATGAAGTGATCAAGCACAACTGCAATGAAGAATGAAATCTCCAATAAAAAAGCGCCGCTGCTTTTTAGCAGGGACGCTTTTTAGTGTTTATTGCTGTTCTTCTAGCTGCTTGACTCTTTCTTGCCACTCTTCTTCAGAAATTCCATGTTCAGCTACATATCTGTTGCGTGGATGGACACGGCATTCATGAGAGCAGCTGCGTAAATACTTATGCTCATTTTCTTCTGAAGCTAGAATCTTTTCATTACACTCCGGATTAGCACAGTTCACATAGCGCTCGCAAGGCTCACCGGAAAAATAGTCACGGCCGACAATTACATGTTCTTTTTGGTTAACAGGAACGCTGATGCGCTCATCAAATACATAACATTGGCCGTCCCATAATTCCCCTTGCACCTCAGGATCTTTTCCGTAGGTGACAATTCCGCCGTGCAGTTGTCCGACGTCTTCGAAGCCTTCTTTTAATAGCCAGCCGGAGAACTTTTCACAGCGGACACCGCCTGTGCAATACGTTAAAATTTTCTTGCCTTCTAATTTTTCTTTATTTTGACGAACCCAGTCTGGAAGCTCACGGAAATTCCGGATGTCAGGCTTGATGGCTCCTCTAAAATGTCCAAGGTCATATTCATAATCGTTGCGGGCATCGAGAACGACGGTGTCTTCCTGCTGCATTTGTTCAAAGAATTCTTTAGGCTCCAAGTATTTACCCGTCAGCTCTAAAGGATTAATGTCTTCTTCCAGGCGCAGGGTCACAAGTTCTTTTTTCGGACGAACTTTCATCTTTTTAAATGCATGCTCGTCTGCTTCATCAATCTTATATACCATGTCAGCAAAACGAGGATCCTTCTTCATTTCGCTCATGTATGCCTCTGCTTGTTCAACGGTTCCTGATACGGTTCCATTGATCCCTTCATGAGAGACTAGGATGCGCCCTTTCAACCCAAGTTCTTTGCAAAATTCCAAGTGCTCTGCTGCATACTCTTCCGGATTATCTATAGAAACATAATGGTAATATAATAAAACTCTATATGGTTTTGTGGTAATCAATGTTCTTACCGCCTTCTATTTAAAATGATTTCGAGTCATAAAACAAAAGAAAAGAGCCTTTTGTTTTATTTTTAAACATACATTACTATTTAAACAATTTTTCAGCGAGATAGCAAATGTTAGTTTTTTCAATTGAAAAGAAGCTAGCAGTTTAAATGTGATGGAACATTCTGTACAATTTTGATAGGAATATCAATTAATAAATAAAAGTGAGAAGGAGGAATAAAATGGGTGCTATTGATCTGCAGAAAAAGAGCTTAAAAGTAGTTCTGGAGAAAAAACAATTAACAGCGGTGACAGCACGTGTCGGTTTAGTGCTGGATATTACAGGTTCGATGAGAACACTCTACAAAAAAGGTACAGTTCAAAAGGTAGTGGAACGGATTTTAGCTGTGGCTGCGGAATTTGACGATGATGGAAAGCTGGATGTTTGGGTATACGATAATGAATTCTCACGCCTTGAGCCGGTGACAGAGAAAGATTTTGAAGGGTATGTGGATAGAGAAATTTTGCAAGATGATAGCGTGCATAAATTTGGCAGGAATGAGGAATTGCCTGTTATGAAAGATGTTTTGACGAAGTATTTGCAGGAAGAGACTGCAAAAGATCCGGCCTTTATCGTTTTCATCAATGATGGCGGCTGCCGGAAAAATATTAAGTCCCTTATCGAAGGATCAGCGGACAAGCCATTGTTCTGGCAGTTTGTTGGGATTGGCAATGGCAATTTCGACTTCTTAAAAAAGCTAGACACACTAGAAGGACGAGAGACGGACAATGCTAATTTCCTTCACATCGAAGAGATTGAGAAAATTTCTGACAATGAGCTCTATGATGCTTTGTTAAATGAATTTCCAAGTTGGCTAAAGGAAGCGGCACAAAAGGGGATATTAACAAATAATATGGCACAAAAAGAAACGGCAGCAACAGCAGAGCCGGAATCAGAACCAGAATCATCCTCTAAAGAGCAAAAAGGGTTTTTTAGCAGGTTGTTCGGCAAATAAAAGGGATCAGGCGAAGGTGCACCTGATCCCACATAGTCTTATCTGCAAAGGCTAATTTTTATTGTTGTCAGCATAAATGGCCATTGCTTCACACATAAATTTCGCAAGCCCCGGCCCAAACTGATCAATGTTTTTCGTGAATCGCTCATCAGCAACATACATCTGGCCCAACCCTTTAAATGCATCAAGAGAATAGCTGCCTATCTTATTCAAAAACAAGTACCATTCCTTAATAGCTGTCTGTACTTCTTTGGACTCAGGCGGATCATTGCGGAGAGCCGCAAGCTTTATATAGATGGCATTCATCCCTTTAGATAAGTCGTCTTGTTCTTCTTTAGACATGCTGGCTAGCTTAGCGTTTGATTCGTCTACTGCTTTGTTGCCCCAACGTTCTCGGGCCTCTTGTTCGTAAGGGTTTTGACTAAAATCAAAGCCCTCAAATTTTTCTTTGTTTGACATCTGAATGTCTCCTTTCATATGTTGAATGGTTTTTTCGACAGTCGCAATCATCTGATTAAGCCGGCGGCGTTTTTCAATTAGCATTTTCTGATGCAGCTCCAACGCTTCCCTGCGGTCAAATGAAGGACTGTCAATGATTTCTTTTATCTTTTTTAAAGGGAAGCCGAGTTCTTTGAAAAATAAGATTTGCTGGAGCATCTCAAGGTCTTCATTTGTATACAAGCGATAGCCCGCTTTTGTTGTATGGGTTGGACGCAACAGTCCAATTTGATCATAATGATGCAGTGTGCGCACACTAATTCCTGCCATATCAGCGACTTCTTTAATTTTCATTACCATGATTGTTGCCTCCCTTATATTTGTAATATAAAGTATGACGTAACGAGAGAGTCAACAGCAATTTACATATTATTTTAGCGCTACGAAAATGATAGACTAAATAAAATTTTATAGGAAGTGATTACGTTGATCTCAGTTGATCCAGCAGCTAACAGCATAAAGGATAATTATAAGCTTTTGATTGGTAGCATTGTCCCAAGGCCCATTGCTTTTGTGACGACAATAGCAGAGGATGGAACATTAAACGGTGCGCCCTTCAGTTATTTTAATATTGTTTCTGCCAATCCGCCGTTGATATCTCTGGCGATCCAGAGAGCCGGAGAGAAGCAAAAAGACACAGCCCGCAATGCGATACAGTTAAAGGAGTTTGTTGTCCATATCGTGGATGAAAGGAATGTAGGAAAAATTAATGAGACGGCAGCTATGCTTCCGGCTGATGAAAGTGAAATTGATTTGGCCGGCTTAATACCAATCGAGAGCACGAAAGTTTCTGTACAGGGTGTGAAAGAAGCGGGTGTTCGAATGGAATGTGTGCTGGAACAGGCCTTTGAATTGGGAGGGGAAGATGCTCCTTCAACTGATCTGTTAATTGGAAGGGTTGTTCTCTTTCACTTTGAGGAGCAGATTTATAACAAAGGAAAAATCAATTATAGTGAGTTAAAAGCTGTTAGCCGGCTAGCAGGGGCTGATTATGCTAAAGTAGGTGAAATTTTTTCTTTGGAACGGCCAAAATAATAAGAGCAGAAGAAGACAGATAAAACATTATTCCAAAAAGTAGGAGAATCATCCAAGCTAACACTATTTTTGCTTTATGATACAGGCGGCATTGACAGGCTTCATACATTTAAAAATAAGCGGCTTCAGAACGAGTATGTTAGGATTTGTCCGCATTTTAAAGAGAACTTTTTAAAGTTCTCTTTTTTATGTATAGAGGAACCGTTTGTATTTAACCGGCTGTTAATGCTTATCTTCAGGCTTTTACATTGACATTCATTAGTTGAGCCCCTAAACTTATATAATGTTTAGGGGGGCAACTAATGTGAAAAAACAATTAAGAGAAGCGGTGGAATTGTTCGAGGAAGTGATCATTTATGGGACAGAAAGGGTAATTAAATCAGTGGATAATCCGTTATGGCGTGAGTACTCACCGGAGCAGATGCAGTCGCTGAAAATTATCAACAAGCATGGTCTCATTGCTGTAGGACAGTTGGCAGCCATGCAGGGAGTTCACAAGAGTGCCATTTCCCACCGTCTAAAGCAACTAGATGAAAATGGATTGATTCGAACAGGGAAAGCAGAAGGGGATCAGCGAACAAAGCTTGTGGAGCTGACGGAGAAAGGAAAAGCCATTGTGCAGCAGTCGGATCAAGTGTTATATGAGTACATTGAACAGCTGCTGTCTGATGAGGTGGAAGAACAGGAGGTTGAACAGTTTGTTAAAACGTTCCGCAAGCTGAAGGAAGTGTTGAAAGTGAAGGGAGTGTAGTGAATGAGAAAAGTGATTAAATGGAAATGGCCTATTACGGTGGGGATCATTGTATTGACAGCCGTTCTCTTTGTCCTGGCACCTAACCTAACAAAACAGGCGGAGAAAGCAGGCACATTTCAGTTGCCAGATGATGCTGCTTCTCAGCGGGCGACCGAGATATTAGAGAAAGCAGGAGCGGGGGAAGAAACAATATCGCTTGTTTTCCCGTTAAAGGAAAAGCTTAATGAAGCATCTAGGAAGGAGATAGCCCAAACAGTAGATGATCTAAACAAGCTGGGTACTCCTGTAAAGGAGGTACTTAATCCTTTCGAGAATAAAGATTTGGAAGAGCAGCTAGTGTCTGAGGACAAAAAAACAGTGCTCGTTCCAATCACAGTAGATGGCACAGATGAAGAAGTGAATGACCTTGCGGAAAACATACGTTCAAAAGTGGTACCAAAAGATCGAACGGTTTATTTGACGGGAGAGGCGATCATTAATCATGATGTGAACGTGAGTGCTCAGGAAGGTTTGAAGCGAACAGAAGTCATTACAGTTGTTCTGATTTTTGGTTTGCTGCTGGCAGTATTCCGCTCATTTGTTACGCCATTTATCCCACTGCTTGCTGTCGGCATTACGTACTTGCTCAGCCAATCATTCGTCGCCTTTTTTATTGACTGGTTTGGCTTCCCGGTATCAAACTATACCCAAATTTTCTTAGTGGCTGTTCTTTTCGGTATCGGAACAGATTACTGTATTTTATTGCTGAGCCGGTATAAAGAAGAGCTATTTGCCGGACATACAGTCGAGGAAGCGATAGTAAACACATATAAAACAGCGGGAAGAACATTGTTAATCAGCGGATTAGCTGTATTTATCGGGTTTTCTGCCATCGGTTTTGCACAATTTCCTATCTTTAAATCAGCTGTTGGCGTCGCTGTTGGCATCATCGTGTTGCTGTTTGTGTTATTTACAATCATGCCGTTCTTTATGGCGGTGCTGAAGGATAAATTGTTCTGGCCTTCAAAGAAATCAGCTGCTCATCACGATAGCAAGATTTGGATCTTATTCAGTTCGTTATCTGTTAAACGGCCGCTTTTATCTATGCTTGTCGTAGCTGTGATAGCCGTTCCGCTACTGTTTACGTACGATAATGACCAGTCTTATAACACCGTGGAGGAAATTGGCAGTGACTATGAATCTGTTAAAGGGCTGAATGCGATTGAAAAAGGCTTTGGAAAAGGAGATTCCTTGCCCGTACAAGTGATTCTGAAGCACAAGAAAGATATAGTAACAGAAGAAACGGTTCCTTATGTAGAATCCATTAGCAGGGAGATAGAAAAAGTGAAGGGCGTCAAAGAAGTGCGTACCATCACTCGCCCGACCGGCAAGGTTATTGAAGATTTATACGTTGATCAGCAGCTTGGTCAGCTAGCTGAAGGTGTAACGAAAGCACAAGAGGGGCTTGGTGAAGTCCAGGGCGGATTAACAAAAGTACAAAATGGACTTAATGAAGTGACGAAGCAGCTGCCGGCTGGAGATCAAGCATCTGCGGGAGCGGGAGGTCTTGGTGAAGCCGCCAAAGGGCTTGGAAAAATTAATGAACAAATTGGCCTCGTTTCGAAAGGGCTTCAGCAATCACAAAATATTCCGCGAACCGTTCAACAGTTGGGCATGCTCCAACAGCAGCTTGGCCAAGTACAGCAGGGGATTGGGAATGCTGCCGGCCAGCTAGAAAACTCCGCAGGTCAAATCAGCCAGTTAAAAGGCGGGTTAACAAAGCTTTCGGAAGGTGTTGGATCTGCTAACAATGGTTTATCAGAAGTAAAAAAGGGCCTGAATACCGTTTCCTCAATGATGACTAATATGAGCGAATCGAAAGGGCTGCGGGATACGGGAATGTTTATCCCGGAGGGGACACTTGAAAATAAAGACTTTGAGCAAGTGCTGGACCGGTATACAATCGATCAGCAAACAGGTGTGATGCTTGAGGTAATTCTTTCCGACGATCCGTATTCAACTGAAGCGATTAAAACGGTTGAAAAAGTGAAGGCAGCCGTACAGCGCGCGGTGACAGGCACACCTTTTGAAAAGGTGGAGACTGCGTATAGCGGAGTATCAAGCATGAACAGTGATTTAAAAGAGATTGCTTCTGAAGATTTTACCCGCACCGTAACCATTATGCTTATTAGCTTATTTGTTGTTTTAACCGCCCTGTTTCGGTCTCTTATCATGCCACTGTATATGATAGGCTCACTATTGCTTACTTATTTTACGTCTGTAGCCGTATCAGAGCTAATTTTCGTTAATTGGCTTGGCTATGATGGTATTAGCTGGGCTGTGCCATTCTTCGGCTTTGTCATGCTTGTAGCACTTGGTGTTGATTATTCCATCTTCCTGCTTGACCGCTTCCGTGAAGAAGCAGCAGATGGCGTGACTATCCCGCAGGCAATGGTCAAGTCAATGGCTAAAATGGGTACAGTTATCATTACAGCGGCTGTTATTCTTGCCGGTACGTTTGGGGCAATGATGCCATCAGGAGTGCTCAGTCTTGTGCAAATTGCTACGATCGTGATCACCGGGCTGCTGCTCTATGGTTTAATTATTTTGCCACTGCTTATCCCGGCTATTACGGTTTCCTTTGATCGGGGAGTCTGGTGGCCTTTTAAAAGAAAAGAATCATAATAGAAAGAAAAGCCGTTGGCAGTCATTATATACATGACTGCCAACGGCTTTTTAGGTGGAATTGAGGTAGCGGCTCTCTCTACAAATGACGAAAAATGTAAAAAATAAAAAGTCGAAATATGAAAATAGCAAAAAAATTTTGCAGCAAATAAGAAAAGAAAGCAACGAAAACTTGCTGAGAAGTTGAAGGGAAAAAGGATTATTTCCCAGCATTTTTTAGCAAGGGAGAGAAGAAAAAACACAAAATCAAGAATAATAGACAGATTGATATGAGTGAATTTATGCATTCTGGTTGTATATAAATACATAAGAAGATGCATAAAGATTAATATGTTAATGCATGATTAATATTTTAGAATAAAAATGCCCAAAACTACCTTGTCGAATTGCGTTATATAAAAAATGGTACTCACCCACCTGGTTAAACAGCCCACCTTCATAAACAGGAAGGAAGAGAAAAGCTACAGCGATCCGTTGTTTTTAAAAGCCTTATTTTAACTGTATTTGGAACCGGTTCCCTAAAAATAGTGAAAAAATCGATTTTTGTTCCAAAAATGAGGAACCGGTTCCGAAAGAAGAGGTAAAAATAAGCCCTGGCCGGCTTTAAAAAGGTATCTATTCTTTTTCAATAGAATAGTTGTTTTCTCTTTTAGCGCATGTTTATTAAACATACATGAATGCAGTGATCAGCCAGGGACAAATCGTTTGTCGACGCTTTCTCTTGGGATAATCTCAAAACCTGAATACGTGAGCTTGGGAATTTCTTCTCCGTTAGCTAATTTAATAATGTTTCGGGCCGCTGTTTCTCCGGCTTCGACAAAGTGAAGTTTAACTGTTGTTAAAGCAGGGTTCATCATCTCTGTAATGCTATACCCGCCAAACCCGGTGACAGATATGTTGGCGGGCACGTGCATGCCTTTCTTATAGGCCGCTTTCACTGCACCGATAGCAATATCGTCCGTCGCACAAATCAGAGCGGAAGGGAAGTAGCTTTCAAAAACTGCCAGCGCTCCTTTTGCTGCTTCTTCCATAGTAAAGCCGGTTTCAAAAAAGTGGACCTCGCACCCGTTCGCTTCTCTAACTGCCCGCTTAAAGCCTTCTTTTCTATTCACGCCGATGGCTGTGTTATCCTCGCTGACGCCTAAAAAGGCGAGACGCCGATGCCCTTGTTCAATAATATATTTTCCAATAGCATAACCAGCTTCTTCATCGTTGTGGATAAGGCTGTATACTTCCTCATGCTGCTGGCCAACTAATAGTATGGGAACATTAATTTCACTAAATGCCTGTAAGTGCGCATCGGTGATTTGTGTTGCCAATAAAATAATACCAGCGACTTTTTGTTTTGCCAGCATATAGATGCTTTCAATTTCACGCTCTATGTTTTGGTTGGTATTAGAAACGAGCATGTGGCAATTCCATTTTCGTAATTCATTATCGATGCCAGTCAGGATTTGGGATGTTTCATACGAATCGAGATGGGGGACGATTGTACCGATCATGTTTGTTTTCTTTGCTTTCAAGCTTTGCGCAAAGGTATTTGGTGTGTATCCGGTTTCTTTGATGATTGTTTCGATTCTTTGTTTTGTTTTCTCGCTCACTGACCCGCCGTTTAAATATCTGG
Organism: Pseudobacillus sp. FSL P4-0506; assembly: GCF_038003025.1. Classification (NCBI taxonomy): domain Bacteria; kingdom Bacillati; phylum Bacillota; class Bacilli; order Caryophanales; family Bacillaceae; genus Pseudobacillus; species Pseudobacillus sp. FSL P4-0506. Next base: position 249,446 of record NZ_JBBOOI010000001.1, on the reverse strand, counting down.
ATACGGTGCTTTTTGCTACGCCAGCAAGTTTGGCAATATCTGCAATCGTCTTCATTTTGCCACTCCTGTTTCCCGGTATATTCGCTCTCATTATACACTATTCCGAAATTAGGCAGAAAGAATGAATCATAGCTAGGTAGAGACGTTGTCTATACTAGCCTATCAGTTATATTGTATGATAAGCGAAAAGAAACCATTTTGAATACAGAACGGTTTCTTTTCGTGCCATCTGAGTAGCAGCAGGCGTGATAAAAAGTTGGCAAACATTTCAGCTAATAGTCATTTCGTTAATAACCCATTAATTCTTTAACTTTCTCAGCATTGGCTTTAGAAGTCAGCATTTCTAGAAGTATAAAGGCAACTTCCATGGCTGTACCGGGATTTGATGAAGTAATCACATTTTCATCTACCACAATGCGATTAGTTGAGATTTGCACTTCATACGTGGCTAATTGTGCTAAACGTTTACTGGAGGGATGATTATAGGTCGTAGCTTTGCGATGTCGTAGTATGCCGCTATGCGCAAGCGCTAAAGAAGCTACACAAATAGAAGCAATCGGCTTTTTATGTGTATTAAAATGTTGAATGACCTCTTGAAACGTTTCGCTAAATGCATCCTCGTAAAAATTCGCCTCTTCAAACCCGCCAGGAATCGCTAATGCATCAAATTCATGTAAATCAATGTCTGCTAATCGTTTTTCTGGGGTGACTCTAAAGTTCCATGTCGCCTGTAGCTCTGGGTGAAGTCCTGCTGAAATAACCATTGTAGAGCCGTCACCTTCTAATTGATTCCATCCAAGTACGTCTGTAAACACACTGGCCTCGTATGCTTCAAAGCCATTTGCTAATAACAATAATACTTTCTTCATTGACTATCGCCTCACTTTCTCACTTCAGTTTAATGGATTTTGATCGCCTGCTGAATATTATGACAAATGTATTTCTTTGAAATTGCTTTTGTTTTTATGGATAATTCATACAAATACTTCATTTAATAAGGAGAGACTATGGATCATATTGATTATGAAATTTTAAAACAGCTAGAACAAAATGCCAAAGTGACGACAAAAGAAATCGCTGCACATGTACACTTATCGGCACCCGCAGTAGCTGAGCGAATTAAAAAGCTCGAGGAGCAGCAAGTTATCACAGGTTATCAAGCCTTGTTTGATTTAAAAACACTCGATCGTTCAATTGTGGCGCTCGTGTTATTTAAATCAAATGACTGCAAAAAATTAGCGGAATTTTGTTACAGCCATCCGGATGTGCTTGAATGCTACCGAGTGGCAGGTGAAATCAGCTATATCGCAAAAGTTGCGACACAATCGGTAGAAACCCTCGAAAGATTTATTGATCAATCGATGCCGTACGGGACACCATCCACAAATATTGTGCTATCCGAGCATAAGAACGCGACATTGTAAAAGAGGCTTTCTGGTTGTGGGTCAGATCGGCCCATTTATTTTAAAACTATGGAAGAACGCTAGAGTATAAAAATGAGATGGTGTATGATGGAAAAAAATAAGTGGCACATTTGCTGTCATAGAAATAAGGAGGAGAAAGGGTGAAACAATCTGCGCTACAACAATTGCCAGATCAGGAAGCGATAAGGCAGCCTAATCGATTATGGATGGTTCTTTTGCTTGGTTTGCTGTCTGCATTCGGGCCTTTATCGGTAGATATGTATTTGCCAGCCTTGCCAACTCTAGCGAAGGACTTACATGCATCGGCGTCTGTTGCCCAGCTTAGCTTAACTGCTTTTTTAATTGGTCTAGCTTTTGGTCAAGTAATTGCTGGTCCTTTGAGTGATACAAATGGAAGACGAAAACCCTTGATGGCCGGCCTTATTATCTTTACTGCTGCTTCTATTCTATGTATAATCATGCCCTCTATTTGGGGCCTTATCGTAATGAGGTTTATTCAAGGAGCTGCCGCAGCAGCAGGAATTGTTATTTCGCGCGCGGTGATTCGGGATCTTTATTCAGGTTCGGAACTAACGAAGTTTTTTGCCTTAACTATGCTTGTTAACGGTGTAGCCCCGATTGCTGCTCCAGTTATCGGAGGACAGCTCCTTTCTTTTGTATCCTGGCCGGGTGTGTTTGGAGTGCTTGCTATAGTGGGAGCAGTGACTTTTTTTGCTGTTTTTAGCGGCATGCCTGAAACGCTCTCCGTTGAGCGCAAATCCGCAGGAGGGTTAAAACAGACACTTCTTACGTTTAAAGTATTAATGATTGATAAAGTGTTTATGGGCTATTGCCTCGTACAAGGGTTTGTGATGGCAGCCATGTTTGCTTACATAGCGGGGTCACCATTTGTGTTGCAGGATTTTTTTGGATTATCACCGCAAGCCTTTAGTCTATGCTTCGCCATTAATGGCCTGGGAATCGTCATCGCTACTCAGGTTACCGGCCGGCTTGCCGGGAGGGTCAGCGAATCGGCTTTATTGAAGGCAGGGCTTTTGATGGCGTTATCGGGAAGCGTTTTGATGCTTGCTATGCTTGCGATAGAAGCTCATCTCATCGCTGTTCTTATTCCGTTGATCTTTGCGGTATCAAGTGTAGGGGTAGTATCGACCACATGTTTCTCGTTGGCCATGAATAATAAGGAGAAAACAGCAGGAAGTGCATCAGCGTTTCTCGGACTGATGCCTTATATTTTTGGTGCTGTCGCTGCTCCGCTTGCCGGCATTGGCGCTGGTCACACTACGCTGCCGATGGGGATCATTATGGTTGGCTGTCATTTAGCAGCAGTGTTTTCTTATTTTTTCCTATGCCGAAAATAAGGCTGCTGGCAAACAGACTTTGCTTACAAAAAAAGAGATCCAAAAGCAGCTGCTTTTGGATCTCTTTTTTTGTTCAGTCCGCTCCGCCACCACCGCCGCTGTCTCCACCGCCCCCTCCATCACTGCTGAAAAATCCGCCTCCATCAAAAGAGCTGTTTCCGGATGAACTATCTGAACTTGCTATTTTGCTCCATTTCCATGTGTCTTCTAAGTAAGAAACAGGGTTGTGATCTGCTGACAAAAGAAAAGTGAGTGGTGCAGCTGAGAATAACGCTGTTTTGACTTCTGCTGCTTCTTTAAGCAAAGGATGATGTCGTCTGGCCTTCAGGATTAATGATCGGATAGCCCATTTATCAAGCTCAGTTTCTGGCAGGGAAACGGGGATTCCATGTTTCCTAATTTGCTTGCGGAATATCCGGATATCCGCATAGAGAGCCGCTGCTTCACTTGATAATGTCATGCGCGGCGTAAAGAGATAGAGTAAAGTACTTGCGGCGATGAAAAGAGCTATTTGTTTCACCAAGGCTGGATCGTATAGCATGAGAGCTGCAAGAAACGATACAAGCAAAGAAAGCAGAGAACGCCACCTTTGCGCAGGATTCCGGCAAGCCAGCAAAAATAATCCAAGGCTAATGATGGAATAAATAAGCATCGCTGCCGTGGAGAGCGAATCCAGCATGTAACTATAAAGAACGATTAAGTAGATAACTGCAAGCAGTATAGGGACAAGAAGGCGGATCACTTTGTCTCCCATCAATCGTTCTTCTTTCATGTATTGAAGGGCGGCATGAAACCATTCCTTTTCTCCTTCTTTGAACAAAGAGTGTTTCGTTCGGTAACTGAGCAGTTGGCGATGGTTGTCTTTTTCTTTTTTCGTTGCTCCGGCTATATTCATCATGGCAAAGGAGGTCCTGCTTTTCTTTCCTAGCTTTTTAAAAAGCCATAAAATGAGTTGATTTTCATGCGGCGCGAGCAGGTCAGGCGTACGTTTTAGTGTGAACAAAAGCTGATGATCGGGAGCGTCGGGATCATTTTGAAACCGCTTGGCCGCTTGATCCAGTTTTACTTTGGCAGCCCCTTTCTCAACAAGTGAATATAAAGCGGCAAAATAACCATACCGGTCTTTTTTTCCAAGGCGATGGATGAAATACAAAACGAGTGGATCTGTGTGGATAAGCTTATTTACATTCCCGCTTCCTCTCAGGTGACGCATGCGAAAGATAGCCATCGCAAGGCAACTAGACCCGGCTAGTGCTGTTAAATAAGGTAGAAGTTGTTGTAGTTGTTCCCGTTTCTGTTCGTTCTCAGCTATTCGCTTTGCCTGTCTTTCTTCTTGTTCGAGTACTTTTTCCAAGGTGGCTGGGGCAGCTGCTTTTCTCTGTTCAGACATGACTGCAGAAGGAAACAGCAGCCTTGTTTCTGTAAGAGAATACATGGCGGAAGTCGGTGTAGTAAAGCGCACAACGAGTGGTTCCTTATGAATATCCCCTTCTTCGCGATCATGCAAAAAAGCATAGTAGCGGCTTGGTTCTATTTCTTGTGGGAACACAAAATCAATCGTTATATGATGAAGGTCTTGATCATGATTGCTGCCAGTCCCGAAAAAAGGAACAACGAGATCGCTATACGTTTCATACGATTTTACTGCTCCTTTCAAGCGATAAACGTAAAAGATGGTCTTTTTTTCGTTTTTAGCAGAAAGGGAAGCGTAGTAACTATTATCTTCCTGTGATACGTTAAGCGTCCGCAAGTCTTGTTCGTTTACAAACCCTGGTTTAGCATTTGGATCTACCAGTTCGTATGCATGAAAATTGGTGACTCCTTGGTGATGATTTGTCTGTATTGAACGTCTTACTCGGCTATATTCCCCCTTGAACGTATACTTAAATACCTCGTTGAGAAGCAAATCGCCATTTGGTTGAATCCATGCGCGAATGTCGACTTTATCAATGGTATAGGATTTAGCAAAAGCCGAGGGACTGCAGGCTAGAAAAATCAAAATGGTCAGCACGGGAAGTCGAAGTGTTTTCAAGTTTTCACCTCTCTTTCTATAGGAATCTATGTTTCTAATTCCAAATAATAGCATAACTGACAAAATAGAAAATGCAACGAAGGAACTGCTTTGTCTGTAAAATAAAAGAGGGTAAAGGTTATTTTGAATGGCCTTTAGGAGAGATATTTATTATCAAATCTTTTGAATAGGGCCGTTTTAGACGTTTATGAGAAGGGTAATTTTGAGAATAGCTATCTGGAAATAGGCCCACACGGTAAAGTGTCTGGTATGATCCAGAATCAAGCTAGGAAGGGGACCAAAAGAATGGAAAATGTAAAAACAGCGATTGTTTATTACAGTTCAACAGGTACAAATTATCAGTTAGCTAAATGGGCGGAAGAAGGAGCCAAAGCGTCAGGTGCTGACGTAAAAGTATTGAAAGTGCCGGAAATCGCTCCACCAGAGGCGATTGAATCAAATGCAGCCTGGAAAGCTCACCATGAAAAAACAAAGGACGTTCCTAAAGTGACAGTGGACGATCTTATATGGGCAGATGCCATTATCTTTAGCGTTCCGACCCGGTTCGGAAATGTACCCGGTCAAATGAAGCAATTTTTGGACACAACCGGTGGAGCATGGGCTAAAGGAAAATTAGCGAACAAAGTAGTCAGTGCAATGACATCTGCTCAAAATCCACATGGCGGACAAGAACAAACAATCCTGCAATTATACACCTCTATGTATCATTGGGGAGCGATCATCGCAGCGCCTGGCTACACTGGAGAAGCAGTATTTGCTGCAGGTGGAAATCCTTATGGTACATCAGTCTCCGTGGATCAGGAAGGGAAAATGAAAGAAGATGTTGAGGAAGCTGTAAAGCATCAAGCAAAGCGGACTGTTATGGTAGCCAAGGCAATAAAAAATGGCCTGTAATCACAGATAAAAATAGGAAAAAGGTTTCCGGAAAATATTCTTTCGGAAACCTTTTTCCTTTTAGATAAACCAGCTTAGAGGCTAATCAAATGATCGAGCAGCCATTTTCGCCGATTAATCGTTGCTAAACATTTTAAATAATCCACCGATTCCACTTTCATCTTTGCCGCCAGTACCTGCCGGCATCGCAGCGAAGACACGGCTGGCTAGACGGCTGAATGGAAGCGACTGAATCCAGACTGTTCCTGGGCCGCGGAGTGTAGCAAAGAATAGCCCTTCGCCACCGAATAGAGCGGTTTTCACACCGCGTACTGTTTCAATATTGTAAGTAACGTCACTTGTCATGGCTACTAGACAGCCAGTATCAATCTTCAATACTTCACCTGGGGCTAATGTTTTTTGATGAATTGTCCCCCCAGCATGAACAAACGCCATGCCGTCACCCTCAAGTTTTTGCATAATGAAACCTTCGCCACCGAAGAAGCCCACGCCCAATTTGCGCTGCAATTCAATACCGACAGATACGCCCTTTGCCGCTGCCAGAAAAGCGTCTTTTTGGCAAATAACTTTCCCATTTAGCGCACTCAGGTCCATTGGAATAATTTTGCCCGGATAGGGAGAAGCAAAGGAAACATGTTTTTTTCCTTGTCCCTCATTTGTAAACATCGTCATGAACAAGCTCTCTCCGGTTAACACCCGTTTACCGGCGCCAAGCAGCTTGCCCATTAATCCACTGCCTTGATTAGATGAACCGTCACCAAAGACCGTTTCCATTTCGATTCCATCTTCCATCATCATTAAGCTGCCTGCTTCTGCGATAACTGTCTCGCGCGGGTCAAGCTCGACTTCGACAAACTGCATATCATCGCCATAAATCTTATAATCAATTTCGTGGTTATTCATTAAAAATTCCTCCTTCTCACAAAAGGTAGTACGAATATTTATAAAAGAAGGTTTCGTTATTTTTCAACTATTTTGCAAAAAAAGGTGAAATGATGAGAGATTTTTCTTAATCGGTGAGGTCTTTTTTCTGTGCATTCGTCCATTCTACTTTATAGAGTAAAGCGATTTCTGTTTCTTTCAGCCCTCGAGGCAGCTCCCCGTGGTCACTGTGGAGAGAGCCCATGCTGTTTTTAGTAGTACTAGACCAGCCGGCTAGATAAACGGGCTTGTCTTTCTTTAAAGTGATTTTTTCATGAATCAAACTGTTGAATGACCAGGCCGTCATCTTGTGTTCAAATACTGTTGCAGCCAAGCCATCTGGTAATCCTTCAAGCAGTTTGACGAAACCCTTTTCACTGTCTAAGTCACTTGTGCCAAAAGAGATGATTTTATCCCTGAATGCGTGTTTTATTTCGCCGAACGAGACGAGCATATTTTGTTCAAATTTTCCGTCCTTATACAAAACAACTGTATATTGGATGTCGTCTCCTTTTTTCAATGTGCCATTTAAGTTAAAAAATTCAATGTGATCCGCTCCTGTTTTGCTGATTAGCTCTTTTTCTCTTTCGGTTAGGTTATAAGGCTCAATGGTAAGTCTCGTGCTTGAGGGCGTTTGTTTTTTCTCCGCTTCTGTACACCCAGCAATCAATAAGAGAAAGCTGATATACATTCCCCATTTTAATAACTGTTTCATCTCATTCTCCTTTCAGGAAAAAAATGTATTTTTATGATCTTTTGTTACATTATATCTCGAATGAGACTTACGGAAGAAAAAGAATTTCAACAAAAAATGGTTGGAATATCCAAATAGTACTTTTTTCGCGTATTTTTGTAAAAAATTAATTAAATATCTTAACTATTATTGGACTAAGCCGATTAAATCAAGGGGACATCTTATGAGAAAGGGAGAGAAGCGGATGAAAAAAACAAAAAGCATTGCTTGGAAATTATCCGGATTAATTATTGGGCTATTTTTACTACTTTTTGTAGTGTATTCTATTGTAACGAATACCATGTTACACAACAAAAGCGTAAAAGATTCCGAAGAGTATGCGAATGAACATGCGAAACTGTACGCAGCTGGTCTGAGCCAGCGCTTTGAACACACGAGCAAAACCTTAATGACTGCAAAGCATATGTTTGAAGCTTTAAATGATGAAAAAAAGATGACAGCTCAATCTGCTTTGCAAATGGTCAAGAAGAATCTTACTGAAAATCCTAGTATTTTTGGGATGGGACTCATACTCGAGAGCAATGCAGTTCCTATTGAAAATACGGTGAATAAAACGTTTATTGATCAGCAGCATCGTTTCATCCCTTATTTATATAAAGAAGGAGATACTATTCATACCGAGGCGATTAATGGTTACGAAACAGAAGGGGATGGAGACTGGTATCAAATCCCTAAGAAAGAGGGACGGCCAGTTTTAACGGAACCATACGATTACCAGGCTGGAAGCCAGACCATTCCAATGGCAACCATCTCTGTGCCTTTATTTTCAAAAGAAAATAAATTTATTGGAGTCATGACAGCTGACTTTTCTATTGAGTTCTTGAATGACGTAGTGAAAAGCATGAAACCGGACGGCGGTTATGCAAGTATCGTCACTGATCAAGGTTTTGTAGTAGCGAACAGTATCAACGAAAAATTAATTGGAACAAACATGGAAGAAGAATTAGATTGGAAGAAGGTTCGGTCTGATTTGGGAGAGAGAAAGGTCTCGACTTTATATGTCGATTCAAAGCAACTGAAGGAAAAAGCATTTAATACGTTTGCTCCTGTATCAGTTGAAGGAATAGATGAGATTTGGTCTGTTCAGACGGTTGTGCCCAAGTCTAGTATTTTACGTACGTTTAATGCCATTTTACTGTTAACAATTATAGCGGCAGTATTAATGATTATTTTAATGGCTGCTGCTTCCTCTCTGTTTATTCACAGACAGTTGAAGCCTTTAACTTACTTGAGGAAGTCGATTGAAACAGCCGCATCCGGTGATTTAACACAAAAAGTAGACCCATCACACATTCGTCAGGATGAGATTGGGCTGGTGGCCTCTGCCTTTAATGATATGCTCGATAAAACAAATGAAGCGATCTATGTTGTTAAGGGCTCCTCTGTAGAATTGAATGATTCTACTTCCCAAGTACATCAGGCATTTGAAGAGGTTTCGGCTGCAAGTGAAGAAGTGGCGGTTGCCATAGATGAAATTGCCCAGGGTGCCTCACAGCAGTCAATAGACACAGAGGATGCTAACCAACGGATGGCTGACTTGTCTGCACAAATCGATGCATTGGCAACTCTTTCCGATAAAATCAATCAGCTGTCAGCACAGTCGGGACAGTCAACTGAACAAGGAATGAAACAAGTCAAATTGCTGCGGGAGCACAACGAAGATACAGATAGAATGAATGAAAAAGTGCAAGAGCAAATTCAGGCATTATCCAAAAAGATTGCGAACATTGATATTGTCATTGCTTCGATCCACGGCATTACAGCCCAGACGAATTTGCTTGCTTTAAATGCCAGCATTGAAGCGGCCCGTGCCGGTGAACATGGAAAAGGCTTTGCCGTTGTCGCGGAGGAAGTAAGGAAGTTAGCGGAGCAATCACGCGAAGAGACCGACGTTATTCAAAAAACTGTCCATGAAATATTAGAAGAATCCAAGCAAACGGTTGCTGTTATTGCCAAAAACATTGAATTGATGGAAGTGAAGAATCAATCTGTCTCCAATACAGAATCTTCATTTAAGGAAAATGCTGAGCTAGCCAACCAACTTGGTGAATCAATTGTTCAACTATCTGCGAAGTTAAGGGAAATGATGGAATTTAAAGAGCAGGCCATTGAATCGATTCAGAGTGTATCGGCCATTTCAGAGGAAACAGCCGCCTCTGCTGAACAGGTCAGCGCTTCAGCTACTGAACAGCAGAGAGAAATGACCAAAGTCGCCTTATCAACCGAGCGGATGAACAATATTGCTGGAGAATTGAAGGAAGTTGTCAGTCGTTTCAAAGTGTAATCATTGTTAGATAGTCCGAAGAATAAAACCCCTGGAGATTAACATAATAATGTATAATCTCCAGGGGTTTTTGTTTTGTTCACTCTGCCTCTGCTGAGAATCTAATGGGGAATAACTGTTATGCCGTAACAAAGGACATTTTATAATTTAATGGATAAATAACGGGGGATTCGGGGTAAATCAATAAAAAATAAGGAGGCGAAATATGGGGTTTGTTCAATTGCTGAAAAAGGGAAATACGTCGTCAGGCATTGCGGCTATCGGAAATACAGTACTTGCTATTTTAAAAGGAGTGGCCGCTGCCTTTAGTGGAAGCGGCACGATGTTTGCATCTGCCATGCATTCGCTGGCGGATGCCGTTAATCAGGGGTTTGTTTACTTTGGCAGCGCCTTAGCAGAAATGAAGCCATCCAAAAGATTTCCAGTTGGCTTTGGTAGGCTTATTAATATCTTTTGTATGGTCGCCGTCATTGTCGTAACGATTATGGCTTATGAAACGATCATGAAGGGCTGGAAGCTGTTAAAGCATCCAGCGGAATCATCTGATTTTCTGTTGAATTTTTTTGTGCTCGTTGCAGCGATTGCCGTCGATGGATTTATTTTATTTAAAGCGATGAAAGAAATTGCTGAAGAAGCACGTGTAGAGAAAAAAGGAAATATTCTTGTCACCGCTTTTAAAAACGTCGGCAAAGCGTCTCCTGCTACACGGCTAGTGTTTTATGAGGATTTAGTAGCAACCTCTGGAGCGTTTCTTGCTTTAATCGGTATTGTAGCGGCACAATTTTTTGGCTTGCTCGCCGCAGATGGTGCCATTACGATATTGATTGGTTTATTGATGGTCTTCGTTGCTTTTCGTGTTGGCTATGATAACATGGTCGGCCTAATCGGTGTCGCTGCCCCGAAGGAAGTCGAAAATAAAATGGCGGATATGCTGCTGGCTGATCCTGACGTAGTCGATATTTACAAAATGCGCATTATTCAGGAAGGCCGAGTTTATCACATTGATGGCATTGTCGAACTGAGAAAAGGTCTCTCGCTTGCACAAGCAGACGATATTAAGTTCCGAGTCATGGACCGGCTGCTCCGGGAACCAGAAGTTGCAGACGTTACACTTGGCATTATTGAAGATGATGATAAAAAAGGTTGGAAGGGAATGCCCGAGCCGACATGATCTCTTCCAAAAAATGATTGACCATTCGACCGTTTGTTGCTAGAGTTAAAAGCATAATTACTTAAATAATCCATGCTTTCTAGGGTTCCGCGGATGCGTCCGGTCTGGTCCGAGAGAAGGCACACAGAGTCTTTCTGTGACACGGAGGGATAAAAGCCCGGGAGATTGCCACGATATAATTGTGGAATCTTTCGGGTTTTTCTGTTTTTGAAAGGGAGGAGAACGAATGAATAAGGAATGGATAAAAGTATTCATTGCTGCTTTTTTTGAGGTATTCTGGGTGGTTGGCTTAAAGCACGCCGACAATATGTGGGAATGGGCAGGAACGGCGGTGGCTATTCTCGTCAGCTTTTATTTATTAATCGCGGCGGGAAATAAATTGCCGGTTGGCACGGTGTATGCTGTGTTTGTTGGTATGGGAACGGCAGGAACTGTTCTATCAGAAATCATCTTTTTCGGGGAGCCGGTCAAAGTGGCAAAACTGGTATTGGTTGTTGTGCTGCTTGTCGGGGTAATCGGCTTGAAGCTTGTTACAGATGAAGCGGAAGGAGAGCGAGCCTCATGAGCTGGTTGTATCTCGTACTTGCGGGTATCTTTGAGATGACGGGTGTAGCGATGATCAATAGCCTCCACAAACATAAAAACTGGCAATCGTTCGTTCTTATGCTAGTCGGCTTCTCCGCAAGCTTCCTCTTTCTCGCTTTAGCTATGAAAACATTGCCAATGGGGACAGCCTATGCTGTTTGGACAGGTATTGGCGCTTCCGGCGGTGCAATTTTAGGGATGCTGCTGTATGGCGAATCGAAAGATTGGAGAAGAATTGTTTTCATCGTGATGGTACTTGGAGCTGCTGTCGGTTTAAAGTTAGTATCCTGACCTTAAGGCCACTCTTTTATTGAGTGGCCTGTATTTTTCTCTTTATAATCAGTAACAGAAAAAGCGGTAGACCCGAGCGTTAAAATTGATTGATTTTCTGTGTTTTGGAACAATAAACCCAAAGGGAAGGGAGATGCGTGAATGAAAGTACTAGTTATAGGAGCGAATGGCCAAATTGGCAGGCAGGTTGTCGAGCTTCTTCAAGAAAGAGAAGAACATACTGCACGAGCATTGGTAAGAAGTGAGGAGCAGGCTGAGTCTTTTGAAAAGACTGGGGTAGAAGCGGCGGTGGCGAATCTTGAGGGAAGTGTGGAAGAAATCACAGAGGCAGCAAAAGGTTGTGAAGCAGTTATTTTCACTGCTGGTTCAGGTGGACAAACCGGCTGGGATAAGACGCTTTTGATTGACCTCGATGGTGCGGTGAAGACGATTGAGGCTGCCCAGGCGGCCGGCATTAGCCGTTTTATTATGGTAAGCGCCCTTCAAGCTCACCGCCGAGAGAATTGGAACGAAGCGATCAAACCATACTATGTAGCAAAACATTACGCAGATAAAGTACTGCAATCAAGCGGCCTGACGTACACAATTATTCGTCCGGGCGGGTTGCTGAATGAAAAGGGGACGGGGAAAGTAGCAGCCGCGGAGAACTTGGAACGCGCCTCGATCCCACGCGAGGATGTAGCTAGAACAGTAGTCGCTTCACTTAGCGAAGGCCATACGTTTAATCGTTCTTTCGATCTTGTTTCAGGAGGTGTGCCTATTTCGGAAGCGCTAAAACTTATATAAATTCTATGTATTTTATTACGAGGGCAAAGCTGCCAGTGCAGTTTTGCCTTCTTTTTATTCCACCTATGAAGGCTATTCAGATGGTTACCATCAATGCGGCCACCTATTTACGCCTTGATGAGTGCATTGGCGGGATCGCTCCCGGAAGAAAAGCGGATATTCTTCTTCTCCCGGATCTGGTTGATTTCCGTCCGGATGTAGTCATTGCCCGTGGGGAAGTAGTAGCTGAACACGGAGAATTACAAGTGGAGATGCCAGAAATCGATTGGAATGAGTATGCAGTCAGAGAACCATTCGCCTTCTCCAAAGAAAGACTGGAGAACACAAATTTATACAGGTACCCGCATATGTTTCCGAGTGAGCCTGTGCCCGTTGTGTATTTCCGCAGCAACGTGATTACACAGAGAAAAGATACAGAATTGCCTTCTATCAGCGGCTGTGCAGACTTATCTAATCATGATGGACTTGTGCAAGCTGTGTTAATGGATAGAGACGGCGAGTGGGTATCCAAAGCAGTTCTTGAGCGATTTGCGGTCGATTTGGATGGTTTGGCGTCCACTTACAATACAACAACTGAGCTGCTTGTCATTGGAAGAAATCATGAATCAATGGCAAAGGCAGCAGCCAGGGTGCATGAAATAGGAGGTGGAATAGTCATCGTTGATAGCGACGAGGTGGTGTTGGAAATTCCGCTGACATTTACAGGGATGATGACAACGGACTTTTCATTTGATACGGCAGTAGGCTATCATAATCAGTTATTGGCGGCCATGCAGGAGCGCGGATTTCCTTTCCACGATATTTTATACACTTTGCTGTTTTTAACATGCGATTTTCTTCCGGGTCTCCGGTTAGTTCCTCATGGGCTGTATGAGGTGAAAACGGACAACATTCTGCTGCCATCTGTTTCTTTCCCTGCTTTCAACTGTGAGATAAGAACATAAAGCCTTTAGGTTATGACAAGAGGAGGGCGATTAAATGGCAAAGTATACAATGGTTGACCAAGATACTTGCATTGCCTGTGGGGCATGCGGAGCGTCTGCGCCGGATGTGTTTGATTATAACGAGGAAGGAGTTGCCTATGTAGTTTTAGATGATAACGAAGGCGTAGCGGAAATTCCTGAAGAGCTGGTTGATGACGTAGAAGAGGCGTTTGAAGGCTGTCCTACAGAATCTATCAAGATGGCAGAAAAGCCTTTCTATAGCAAGATTCATTCATAAGTCAGTATGAGAAAGATAGGTATTCTCCTCATCTATTCAGATGAGGATTTTTTATTGGAATGATTACCATCATCCTGTTCGTTTCACAGGGGCTTATCGGATGAATTCCAATAGTTACTTTAAATTAATTATTGTCTCCACCCTTAAAGGCATGGTACTATCGAAATAGACAAAATATTTAAAAAATAAAATTGTTTGGACAGCCTAGGAGGAGAACAAATGAAAAAGTGGCTAATGGTAGTACTGCTCGGCTTGCTGCTCGTATTGACGGCCTGTAATTCGGGTGACAAGGAAAGCGGCGGCAGCTCTGAAAATGGGGACGAGCCAAAGAAGAAAGAAGCAAAAGTAGGAATTACACAGCTCGTTGAGCATCCGTCTTTAGATGGGGCAAGGGAAGGATTTATCGAAGCTTTAAAAGATGCTGGTTATGAAGAAGGGAAAAATTTAACGCTTGATTATCAGAACGCCCAAGCAGATGTAAACAATAACATGACCATTGCGCAAAAGCTTGTTAATGATGGAAATGACCTCATCTTAGCTATTTCTACACCGAGCGCGCAGGCAGCTTTACAATCAACGAAAGATATTCCTATTCTTTTTACAGCAATTACAGATCCTGTAAGTGCCAAGCTTGTTAAAAGTATGGAAGAACCCGGAGGCAATGTAACAGGCACATCTGATACACACCCGGAGGCCATTAAAAATACAATTGCTTCTATTAAAGACTTTTTCCCTGATGCGAAAAAAGTAGGCGTGATTTATAATTCGGGGGAACCGAATTCCGTTGTTAATGTGGATAAAGCAAAAGAAGCGATGAAAGAAAACGGATTGGAGCCGGTAGAAGTAACAGTTTCTGCCAGTTCAGAAGTAAAACAAGCAGCTGAAACGCTTGTTGGACGAGCGGATGTCCTCTATATCCCAAAAGACAATACGGTCGTTTCTGCCTTAGAATCAGTCATTACAGTAGCAAATGCCAAGAAGATCCCAGCATTTGTCGGAGAAAGTGATTCAGTCAAACGGGGCGGATTTGCTTCTTACGGATTTGAATACCATGATCTTGGCTACTCAACAGGAAAAATGGCTGTTGAAATCCTTGAAGGCAAAAAGCCAAGTGAAATTCCAGTAGGTGTTCCTGAGAACCTGGAGCTAGTTGTTAACAAGAAAACAGCTGATATTCTCGGTGTGAAATTAACAGAGGAACAACAAAAGAAAGCTAAATTAGTAGAATAAAAGATGAGAGTCCCCCTGTAATCGTTCATTAGTTGCAGGGGGATTTTTATCTGACAAAGAAATTTGGCTGTTATAGTTCATTAGAGTAATTTTTAGAGAACTTTTTCTTTTGTTGTACGTATGAGTAAGTAGCCGAAAAAAAGGCAAAGATGATTAAAAATAACATGATTGTATGATAACAGAAAAGAGTTGCTGCATATACTTACAAGAATAGGGAAGAAAATAATCGTTGTTAGATAGCAATAGCGTGAAAGGGTGAAGAGAATATCCTGTGAAAGAATTTCATTGGAAAGATGCCATTCCATTAATTGAAGAAATTGAGGTACAAGCAGGTGAAGGGAATGTACCCGTAAAGGTCAGGAGTGTCCCCGATAAATTGCGATGTATCGGGGAAGGAACTGACGCCGCCGTGTTTGTTCACTCCCTTAATCCGAAATATGCTTTTAAAGTGTATGCTAAGGGAAAAGAGCACAAGAAGGAGAATGAAGTACGTGCCTATGAGAAGCTTGCCGGACTGCCATATTTCCCTGTTTTTTATGGTTCAGGAAGCCGATTTATTGTGATTAGTTTTGAACCAGGAATTCACCTATATGATTGTCTCGTAACAGGAACATATATTTCTCCCGAAGTGATTGGACAAGTTGACCAGGCAATAAGTGAGGCGAGGAAAGCAGGGTTAAACCCACGAGATATTCACTTGAAAAATATTATCTTGCAGGAAAATAGAGTAAAGCTGATCGATGTCTCAGAATACGTCAAACCGGGAAATGATCAACGATGGGAGCATTTAAAAGAAGCCTATAGGCTTTATTATCCTATCATTGCTTCCAGACAAATATCCCCTAAGTTTTTAGAATTTGTGAAGGGGCAATATGAAAAGCAAAAATATAGCAACTTTTCTCTAAGAAGATTTGGCCGGCTGTTCACTGTTTTGCTGGAAAAGGAAAAGAGCTGACAGCTTCAACGTTTTAATTTTCTTTTTGAGAAAAATAGAGATGAAATATCAGGAGTGAAAATCATTATCAATTAAAACAGGGAGAAATATTTTAATTGGAAACGATTCATGTGTTTGTTCAAATGAGAACGATTAAAACAATTGAGGGCCATTCCAAGCAAGTGGTAGAACGATTCAGCTGTGAAGACATCGTCGAAAAGCAGCCTGGATTTGTAGATCGCACAGTCATGGTAAAGAAAGTGAGACGTGGCGAAGAGGAAGTCATAGTAATGATTTGTTGGCAGTCTGAAGACGATTGGAAGCAGTGAGAAAAGAGCGATGCTCATATTGCCGGTCACAAGGCCAATCTATGAAAGCCAAAGCCTGACTATATCATAAGCTCAGAAGGCGCATTGTATTATGTAGAAACGGTTATTCAAGCAGCAGAACAAGCTTCCAAATAAAAAATAAAGCCTAGTCCAATACTCGTTATGTGATTGGACAGGCTTTGTTTTTATAGGAAAGTGTCTTAAGAAGAGGATGATACCTTTTCTTTAAAAGTGTTGATTTTTTCTACAGTTTCCTTAATTAAAGGTTTCATTTTTTCAGCATCGGGTTTGTCCTTTTTCGTTTCATCAATCAGCGGATATAAGCTGTCCTCAATGTTTTTGTAATCGTCTGGATAGTTCTCTTCCACTTGTTCTTCAATATCATCCCATTTTTCTTCTACCTTTTTGCCAGTAGTTTGTAGCTGTTCAGCATTTTGTGGCACGGTATCGACGTTGCCCTGCAGCTCTTTTAGAGAAATGGATACTTCTTCAAGACCGCTCGGCAGATCAGCAGGTTTTTCTTTTTCCTTTTCCTTTGCCTCTTCTTCTTCTTCTTTCGTCGTTACCTGCTCTTTAGGCTCATCTGTGTTTGTTGAAGCAGGCTCAGCTGCCTCTTCCTTTTTGGATCCACAACCAGCTGCTATTAATAGCATAATTGTCATAACGGCTAATAAGTAAATGAATTTTCTCATTTCACTCCTCCTTTGCCAATATCATTCCCAGCTGCCATTTTCTTTAAACTCGGAGAAATGCATTCATCAATCATATTGAAATATTTAATAAATCGCCCATTTTTTTTAACATTGAATCAATATAGGCTTTACTATAGTCATATCCGATAAGCGCCACCACTCTTCCAGTCTCATCTGTAATAGGGGCGAAGCTAGTTTTCCATTTTCCATAGCGGTCTTCATATACTGATGTGACAGTCGCTTCTCCATTCATTGCTGAAGTTGCCACTTCCATGATTTCACTTGGACCTTCATAAATTTCACCCGGCTGGATAACGAACCCTTCATCAGCCACAAGCGTAAGCATCCTCTTATCATCTAAAAATTCGAAAATGTATACCCATTGAATGGTTCCCTCTTGCTCTTGAATCATGGTCAGTTTTTTTTGCAGCTTTTGATAAGCCGGATTGGAGGGGGATACATTCGTTTTTAATTGAACAATTTCTTCCGGCTGAATAATAGCTGCTGTGACAATAGCAATGGAACGCAGCCGCTTATCCAATTGTTCTTCAAGAATCCTTCTTTTATTGGAGGGAGAAAGGTTGGCATGGTGAATTTTTTCTCGTATTTTTTTGTATTTTCTACTCATTGTCGGCTGGCTGATGTCCAGTACCCTAGCAGCCAGCTTTACTGATTTATATTGATCCATGGCCATTGTAATAAGCTGTTCTTCCACAAAATCTATCGCTTCCTGTAAAGGCATAAGCTGCTCAAAAACAGGAGGTGCCTTAACGATTTCTTTTTTCCAAGGGATAAGATGATGAATGGCAGGGGCATCTACTTCTGTTTTTCTGCTTGTGACAACAATACGTTCGATCATATTTTCAAGCTGCCGGACATTGCCAGGCCATGGGTAGATAGACAGCAGGTCAACGGCATCGGGAAGGATATTAATTTGCTTCCGGTACATCTGATTATACTTTTGAGTGAAATAATAAATAAAATGAGGAATTTCCTCGATTCTCTCTCTTAGTGAAGGGATATGAATGGGAACAACATTCAAACGGTAATAAAGGTCCTCTCGGAATTTGCCGTCCTCTACCATTTGCTCCAGCGACTTGTTTGTAGCTGCAATCACTTGAATATCAATTTTTTTTGGTTGAGATCCCCCGAGCGGAGTGATCTCTCTTTCTTGAAGGGCCCGCAATAATTTCACTTGCAGCCCAAGCGGCATTTCAGCAATTTCGTCGAGAAAGAGAACGCCTTTATCAGCGATTTCGAATTTTCCGCGTGCGCCGCTCTTTTTTGCCCCGCTAAAAGCACCTTCTTCGTATCCAAATAATTCACTTTCTAGTAGGTTTTCAGGGATTGCGCCACAATTAACTGCCACGAATGGTTCATTTTTCCGAGACCCCATTTCATGAATCGCTTTCGCAATCACTTCCTTGCCTACCCCTGATTCACCTAACAATAGAACAGTGGAGGATACCACGGATACCATTTCAGCTGTATGAAGGACATCGATCATCTTCGGGCTGTGAGCGACAAGTGGAGAAGCAAGTTTTGCTGCAGCCATGTTATTTAAATCTGTTTCACTGGCTTCTTTTAGTCGATCCTCATTAAGATCTCTGAGCGCCCATATGAGTAATTCACTTTTATCGGCAGTCGATACCGGAATAATAGTCATCAGTATTTTCTTGCCATTCCAGGATGTCTGCAGGGTAGAAGTCTTTTCTTTCTTTAATAGGTCTTTCATTGAGGGCTCTTCAAGAAATATTCTCTTTTCGAGCTCTAACAGGCTGGAGCCGACCATCTGATGAGGGGAGGCTTCCCACAATCCATTAATGCTGCCGGCCCTTTCTAAAATAATACCGTTTATATCGGTGATAAGAATTTCATTATAAATGGATAGAAGCATGGTTTTTAACGCATGTATCGTTTGGTGAAGCGTGTCTGCTGAAGGGGAGGATACAAACTGGTTACTCTTCATTTCATGCACATCCTTATAAAAATGATAATTGACTAGAGAAATGACATTTCAAAATTGAATTAATATTTCGAAAATGAATCTGACTATTGTTTTTAAATGGCTATTTTACTGCAATTTTCGCTTGGTACAATACTTGCAATTAGTTAAACATCGATCATAAGAAGGAGTGAATTACTTGAACAAGAAAAGTTTTATCCAAGAAAATATGAATTCCCAGAATCCATTTATCAAAAATTTATACACAGATCTTCACAGCCGGATTAATGACTTTGAAGAAGCAAACACTCGAATTGAAAAAATGAAGCTGATGGATGCAGGCGGTTCATTTGTTATTGTTGGCGCGATCGTTCTTTTTTTAATAAGTGTCATTGTTTGAATGCAAGTTTTATTTTTTACTATACAACTAAAATGAAAAACTGTCAGGAGGTAAATTATGAGTAACGAGAAATCAGCTATCTCCAAAGATGTCGCTTTTGGCTTTCTTCCCGCTCAGAAAAATGACCGGGTGTTCGGTCTCTGGGATCTGGTATTGATCCAGGTTGGCATCGGTGTTTCGTGTTTTTGTTTGCTTGTTGGCGGTTATACAGGCATGATCGTCAGCGCAAAAGAAGCCATGGCGACCATTTTATTCGGAAATGCCTTGCCGGTTTTGCTGATTGTACCCATCACTATTCTTTTTGCCCGCTACGGGGTGGATACTTTTATTGGTTTCCGTAGCTCGCTTGGTTATTTGGGGTCCAATATTTTTTATTTTGTTTTTATGGTATTAACAATCGGTTATATGTCAGTCGCTCTTTTCATGGCCGGCCAGGCAGTTGTAGAAATTGCTAGCCTGTTTCATCTTCCTGAGTTTTTTACAACAAGAACAACAGGGGCGCCGCTCTTTGCTATTCTATTGTTTGCTGTTGCGTTTTTCGTTACATTTAAAGGTCCGCTCGTTATCCGTAAATTTAATTTAATTGGTGTGCCAGCCATTTTATTAGTGATGTTCGGATTAATCTCTATTTTACTAGTAGGACAGGGTCTCGATAAAATTTTTGCATTAAATCCTGCTGAACCATATGAAGAGCATTCTCGTTCGTTCGCAACTGCTCTTGAATTAAATATTGGATTGGGTTTTTCCTGGCTTCCTTACCTCGGCCAATACAGCCGGCTGGCAAAAACTGAAAAGGCTGCCTACAAAGCAGGCTTTTTAAGCTACGGTGTTCTCGTAAACGTAGCTGCCATTTTGGGAGCGCTTACGGCGCTGGTTGTAGCTTCTCTTGATCCAACAGATTGGATGTTTGCAATCGGCGGCACATGGATTGGATTAATTGGGCTTGTCCTGCTTACACTCGGTAATTTAACGGCGGTTATTTTTTTAATGTACTCCCAGGCGATCAGCTTCAAAACCGTTCTGCCCAAGAAATCGTGGTCCTTTGCTATGGCAACGGCTATCCCGACTGTTTTGTTGCTGCTCAGTTCCAGCTTCTATGACGCGTTTAATTCTTTCATTACAATTATTTCTTATATTATGGCTGTATTTGGCGGAATCGTGATTTCAGACTTTTTCTTTGTTAAAAAACAGCAAGTATCCATTCGTGACCTGTACGATACAAACGGCAACTATTTTTATTGGCGCGGAGTAAATCCCTCTGCTATTACAAGTTTTATTGCCGGCACGGCTGCCTACTGGCTGCTGTATAACCCGCTTCTTGACGCAGCAAGTGGATGGTTTCACTATATCACAGCTGGCATTCCTGCTTACTTTGCCGCAGGTATCTGTTATTATATTTCGGCTAAATACATCTTTGCTTATGAAGTAGATCGCAAGGCGAGTAAATTTACACCAGCTACTGTAAAAGAGGCTCTTCCATATAAAGACAGTATGTAACAAGCTGATTTCATATATGAATATTTATTTTATAAATGAATGTGAAAAAGGAAAGCAAGGCGTGGAAGTAGCTATTAAACTCTTTTTGTAAGTTGGCATGATTTTTGCTTTCTGAATAATGAGAATAGTTTTGTGAATATTTCTCGCCTTCGTAGCTAAAGTTTTCAACGGCTTCTTATGAGAAAGGGAGGGATGAAGTGTCTATTTTGGTCGTAGGGTTAAATCATGACAATGCGCCGCTGTCTATTAGGGAATCGCTTGCTTTTGAACGGGAGGAAAGAAAGCAGCTTATTCTTAAATTGAAAAATATTTTTGGTATCCACGAATGTGTGATTCTGACGACATGCAATCGAGTGGAAATCTATGCTTTAACAGAAAAAGAATTTCTACAGGTAGGAGAAAACATTCTTAAAAAAAGTCTGTGCGAAAAAGCAGGCGCAGATTCATACCTTGTAGCCGGAGCTCTTTATGTTAAACGGGAGCATGAAGCTGTTCGTCATTTGTTTCGCGTGGTTTGTGGCCTTGATTCTATGATCATTGGTGAAACACAAATACTGGGGCAAGTAAAGCAAGCGTTTTTTGAAAGCATGGAAACAGGCGGAACAGGGCCAGTATTTAACCGCTTGTTTAAACAGGCTATAACAATGGCAAAAAAGGCTCATACAGAAACAGCCATTAGTGAGCAGCCTGTATCAGTCGGCTATGCTGCCGTTCAGTTATTGCAGCAGCAATGCGGCAGCCTGGCAGAAAAGAAGGTGGCCGTTCTTGGAGCAGGAGCAATGGGTCAGCTTGCCATTAAGCACTTAATAGCAGCCGGCTGCACGGATTTATTTATCGTAAACCGTACGTTCAAGAAGGCTATCGCAGTGGCGGAACAGTTCTCCGGAACTGCTTGCCAATTTGATCAGCGGTTAGCTGTCATAAAGGAGATAGATATTCTTGTTTGCGCAGCAGAGACAGACCATTTTCTAATAGAGTATGAAGAAATGGCTAACATCATCCGAACAAGAAAGAAACGCCCACTGCATATTGTCGATCTTGGGGTGCCGAGAAACGTTGACCTTTCTGTATCATCTATTGCAAACGTTTACTTGTTTGATGTTGACCATTTAAATGGCATTGTTCAATTCAATGTTCAGCAGCGGAGAGACGTAGCCCGGAAGATCACTGACATGATTGCAAAGGACGTAGCTAGCTTCTATTCCTGGATTCATTTGCTGGAAGTGAATCCAGTGATCAGCGAGCTTAAGAAGAAGTCGGTGCAGATTCAGGAAGAAGCCTTCCGTCAGATTGAAAATAAACTGCCGAGTCTTTCAGAGAGGGAAAAGCGAGTCATCTACAAGTATGCAAAAATGATTGCCAGCCAGATGACTCATCAGCCTGTTATCAAAATGAAAGAAATACTAGCAGAGACAAGCGGCAGCAAAAGGGAAGAATACTTACAGTTATTTACCCGATTATTCACATCAGAAAAATCGGAAGAAGAACCGAGGAATCCTTTCCAAGATGGAGCGTTAAAAGAACTATTCCAAGAAACAGGCAGCTGATAGAAATTTTTTATTAATTATCTTTTTATATTGAAGGAGGACTTCACTATGTTTAAATCTACTAATCTCGATCAATTTCCTTTTCCGTTTACAAGTGGAAACTACCGTTATTCCAATGACTTAAAGAAGCTGGAGAATATAAATTGTGTTGAAATTACGCCGGAGTACAAAATACAAGTCTTGAAGAAACGGGAACTGCTAGAAGAACAGCCGGAAGTGCGCTTTCAATCCTTCCCTCATACGTTAGAAATGCAATGGGAAGTAGCTGAAATGCTGATCGATATGGCCGTTACTAGATACCCGGAATACTTCAAAGTTGAAAAAGATGGCGATAAGTGGACATTCCAAAATCTAATTTTTGGAGAAACCGAAACCTTCATTTTTGGAGATGAAACGAGCATCCCATATGAGCCTCTTGACTTTATCGGCCGTCATTTTCATACAGACTTCGTGTTAATGGTGCATAGGGATGACAACTTTTATTTAGAAGTTGCTCAAGAATCGTACGCCGCCCTATTTTCCCCTCATTGGAACAAGGGAATGTCGTTTGATGAAATTCATGGCCCTGTTCCTTTCGTTTCAAGGACGGGAGTCGATCTTGTAGCAAGAGTAAGAGAATTTTTACTTCGCATTGAACCGGGTACGCCATGGACAAGAATCAACTGGAATTTGATGGCTGACCGCTGGGACGTAAACTATGAAACGATGGACATTTGGGGACCAGAAAGATTAAAGGTAAACGCGGAAAATGCAGGAAAACTTGTCCATCTTCGTGTAGAAGAGCAGAAGTTTTACCGCATGCCGCGCAGCAATGCCATTTTGTTTGTATTAAATACACAGTTTCTTCCATTAGAGGATCTTGCGAAAAGACCAGAATGGCTCGATTTAACGTACAGCGTTCTGCAAGATATTCCAGAGCCGATGGCTGA
This sequence comes from Pseudobacillus sp. FSL P4-0506, assembly GCF_038003025.1. Taxonomy (NCBI): domain Bacteria; kingdom Bacillati; phylum Bacillota; class Bacilli; order Caryophanales; family Bacillaceae; genus Pseudobacillus; species Pseudobacillus sp. FSL P4-0506. The sequence goes on along the minus strand of NZ_JBBOOI010000001.1, from coordinate 226,222 downwards.
ATACAAAGGAATGGCGCCTTTCCTGGCTCCTTCAGTCGAGTATTTAAAGAACTTAGTGGAAAGCATCAAAGTAAATTAAGAAAGTTTATCTGGAGGATGGTGAAAAAGTATGTATAACAGTCCTGTGTTTTTTGATCGTTCAGAAGCAATTGTTGAAAAGTTTTCTATACAGCCTGAAAGAAGAAAGTATCTCATCGTTTTTGATCAGAAAGCCGATCACGAGCTCAAACATTTTTTGAACTATATTGAGCAGGAAGTAGACTATGAAACGTTTGAAATGGCAGAAGAAAGAGACAGAGAAGAGATTCAGGAAGTGCTGCTTAATCAAAAGATGGGGACACAGCTTTATATTGCGACTGATTGGGATAATGCAGAAGCGGTCTTCACGGCAGCGATAGAAGCGGGATTTACGGAGGAAGAAATTCAGGTAGTCGTTTACGGACCGAAAAGGCGATATGTCTACTGTATGAAATGTTATAGCTTGAGTGAAATTGATGAAGCTCCAGAAGTCCAATGTTCTCATTGTGATGCCCACATGGAAGTGGGACCGTTCTTTTCGAAAGTACGTAAAGGCTATATTGGTTATCCATTTATCCCGAATTAATCAAGATAGATGAAAACTTTATACAACGATAGGAGTGATTCATATGAGAGTAGCAGGAAATATCAAGATGTACGTCGGGAAAATCGAGAAGGTAACAGAGACCGTTAAACGTTTCTACCTGCACCCGGAGGATCAAAAGCCATTGCCTGCATTTACAGGCGGTGCGCATGTTACCACCTTTATAAAAGCAGGGGAGAATGTAATTGAAAGAAATTATTCACTCGTCAGTCATCCGACAGACCGCTCGCATTATTCCATTTCTATTCGCCGCGATGACAATTCGAGAGGAGGATCTGTCTACTGGCATGATCGTGTGAAAGAAGGAGACTGTCTGGAAGTAAGCTTTCCAAAAAATCATTTTCCGCTCAGCTTTCAGGCGAAGCACCACGTTTTTTATGCTGCTGGTATCGGCATTACTCCATTTTTAACGATGATGGCCGATCTTGAAGCGGAAGGAAAAAGCTTTGAATTGCATTATGCCGCCAGAACAAAAGAGCTTTGTGCTTTTTATGATTACTTAAATGAAAAGTATCCGGGAAAATGCACCTTTTATTTTTCCAGGGGAGAGCAGCCTGCAAAAATGTCTCCAGAAACGATGAAAGATCACCGAATTGGTTCACATGTGTATTTCTGCGGACCGGTTTCAATGGTAACAGAATACAGGAAGGCAGCAAAGTCATACGGTTATCCAGAAAAATCCGTTCACTTTGAATTGTTTGCAGCAGCAGCCGATGGACCAAATCATCCATTCGTTGTTGAACTTTCCAACAGCAACAAGCTTCTGGAGATTGAGGCGGATCAATCTCTTTTAGAGGCCCTTTTGAGCGCAGGAGTGGATGCCCCGTATTCTTGTAAAGTTGGCGGATGTGGAAGCTGTGAAGTAGAAGTGGTAAATGGGGAAGTGGATCATCGCGACCTGTTTTATAAAGAGGAAGAAAGAAAAGAGAGAAACACAATCTTAACTTGCTGTTCAAGAGCGAAAGAAGGAAAGCTCGTTCTAAATCTATAAAAGTGATCATGGGAGGAAAATAAAATGACTGTGACAACACAAGTGTTAGAATTGAAAAATTATATTAACGGGGAATGGAGAACAGCAAGTAACCCGGATACGAATGAAGTGTTTAACCCAGCAAATGGAGAGCTGATTGCCAGAGCTCCACGGGCAACGAAAGAAGAAACAGAAGAAGCGATTCAAGTAGCAAAACAAGCATTCGAAAGCGGAGTATGGTCTGATTTGAGTGCACAGGAACGAGCAAAGTTTCTTTTCAAGATCGCGGATAAAATTGAAGAAATGTATGATGAGCTTGTTGAGCTGGAAGTAAGAGATAACGGTAAAACAAAGGGAGAGGCTGGGTTCGATGTTGCCGATGCGGCTACATGTTTCCGCTATTATGCTGGTCTTATTACAACGCCGGACGGTGAAACTTATCATGTACCGGAGCCAGTGCAGGCAATGGTTGTACGTGAGCCGGTGGGAGTGGCTGGTCTGATTGTTCCATGGAATTTCCCATTATTAATGAGTGTTTGGAAAATTGCTCCGGCACTTGCGGCAGGGAATACGATCGTTTTCAAGCCGGCAGAAGTAACACCATGCACAGCCATGAAGCTGTTTGAAATCCTTGAAGAAGTGGGTATTCCTAAAGGCGTCGCTAATATGGTGATGGGCAAAGGATCTATCGTTGGCCAGACGATCGCTGAAAGCAAGGATGTAGATGTCGTTTCTTTTACAGGAAGTACAGAGGTAGGTCGCTGCATCATGCAGGCTGCTTCAGGCAACTTAAAGAAAATCTCGCTTGAGCTCGGCGGAAAATCTCCTAACATTATTTTCGCTGATGCTGATTTTGAAACAGCGGTCGATTATGCGTTGTTTGGAATTTTCTTTGGAGCCGGCCAAGTTTGTTCTGCCGGAAGCCGCATTCTCGTGGAAGAGAGCGTTCACGATCAATTTGTTGAGAGATTTATCAAGCGGGCAAAAAGAATTAAAGTAGGGCCTGGTCTTGAAGAAGGATCAGAAATGGGAGCTATCGTTTCGGAGGAGCAAATGGAAAGCATTTTGAAGTATATTGAGATTGGCAAACAGGAAGGAGCGACGCTAGCTTTAGGCGGAAAGCGCCTGACTGAAAATGGCCTTGATAAAGGTTACTTTATTGAACCTACTGTTTTCACAAATGTCACTTCGAATATGCGCGTTGTCCAAGAGGAAATTTTCGGGCCAGTCGTCGTGATCCAAAAGTTCAAAGATGAGGCCGAAGCGATTCAATTGGCCAATGACTCTGATTTTGGTCTTGCAGGCGGCGTATTTTCACAAGACGGGGCAAAAGCATTACGGGTGATTAAAAAGGTTCGCTCTGGTATTACTTGGATTAACGCTTATCACCCAACCTATGTAGAAGCGCCTTGGGGAGGCTACAAGCAAAGCGGGATTGGCCGCAGTCTCGGAAAGTACGGACTTGAGGATTTCCAGGAAATTAAGCAAATTAATATTAACCTGGCTGTTGAGCCGGTAGGCTGGTTTTCAAATTAATAGAAGATAGTAGAAAGGAGCTGCTTCAGAGGCCGGTCAGTAACCGGTTGTCTGGCAGCTCCTTTTCGAATGTTTACAATTTGAAGTTATATAATGCTGCGATTTCCTGACGGTACTTATCAAATGTCTTGATGCCTTGAAAGTTTGAAAGCATTCCCTGGATCACGGGAATTCGCGGGTTCACTTTAGCTGCTTCTGCTGCCAGTACTTCCAATGACACATCCAAGCCGTTTTTATCATCCATGTTCTCTAATTCTTTCTTCATTGCTTGCAAGATCGTGTGAAGGGTACCGTTGCTTGGCAAAAAGATCGCTTTTGTTTTATTCAGCAAATCAGTGACTGTTTGTTCGGAAAGGAGAGGAAGATCAGTAGAAAGCCCCTCTGCCAAGCTATCCATTCTTCTCATAATGTACTCAGCAATTTCCTGAAAGTTAAAGCTGTCTGCATCCACTAATATGACCTTTATATAAGAGTGGAAAATCCCGTCCAGCATCGTAGATAAGTCCCAAACAAACGGTTCGAGCTTTTCGCCATAAATAGAAAGCAAGCCCTCCCGATAAAACATTTGAGATTCCATATGCATGCGGAAAAGCAGTTCTTTCACGGTATCATTTAAAGGGATCGCCTGTTCACGAGCCTGCATAATGATAAATTCTTTATGCTCGCTTAATGCTCCGATTAATTCTTTTAATTGATATACAAATTTTTCTCGCGGCGACAAGGCTTGATCTTCATATAGAGAGAGCCTTTTTTCAATAATATTAAAGTAATATTGAAGGGTGGAATAGAGCAAATCATCCTTGGATTTAAAATATAAATAAAAAGCTCCTTTTGATATGCCGGCTTCATCAGCAATTTCCTGAATGGACGTTGCGGCGAATCCTTTTGCAGCGAAGAGCTTAATAGCAGTCTCGATAACTAATTTTTCTTTCTCCTTCAACGGGCTCCCTCTTTCACTGTTATTTCAGGCTGTTCTTATGAAAAGCAGACTTTATCTACACTCAATAGTAGTTATAGTTATTATGCTTATTTTCACGGTTTTGTAAAACTTTTTTCAACTTTTATAAAAAAAAAGTAAAAGCAATTGACTTGTGACTGACTGGTCAGTTACATTTAAACAGTCAAATTATATAGTAAAGAAAAGTCCGAAGTCAATAAGAAAAAATAAGGAGAAAAAGCATGCAAAAAATCATTCAGTTTTCCTTGAAAAATAAGTTTGCTGTCTGGCTAATGACCATTATTGTGGCAGTTGCAGGGTTATATGCCGGAATGAACATGAAGCTAGAGACGATACCGGATATTAACACACCGCTCGTTTCTGTTACCACCATCTATCCTGGCGCTACGCCAGAACAGGTAGCTGAAAAAATATCAGAACCTATCGAAAAGAGAGTACAAAATATGGATGGGGTTACAAATGTAAGCTCATCATCTTTCCAAAATGCTTCTTCTATACAGATCGAGTATGATTTCGATAAAGATATGGAAAAAGCACAAGCTGAAGTACAGGAAGAACTGAGTAAGATAGAACTTCCTGAGGGTGTGGATGATCCCGATGTATCCCGTCTGAGTATTAATGCATTTCCAATTATGTCGCTAAGCCTTTCCAACAGTAAGCAGTCATTGGCCGAGCTGACAAAAACAATGGAAGATACAATTTTGCCAGAAATTGAGGGGATCGAGGGAGTATCAGCTGTTCAAGTTTCAGGTAGTCAAGTGTATGAAGTAGACATCAAGTTTGATAATGAAAAGATGAAGAAATACGGACTTGATGAGGAAACTGTTAAAAACCTGATTAAAGGCTCTAGCGTGACTATGCCGCTCGGTCTTTATACGTTTAAAGATGCGGAGAAATCCGTTGTAGTGGATGGAGAAATTGCCAGTCTGAAAGATTTAAAAGCAATGAAAATACCAGCAATGCCAGCTGGAGCTGGCGGCGGACAGCCACAAGGTGCAGCTGCAGCCAACCCGGCACCGGGAGCAGCAATCCCAACAGTGGAACTTCAGGACATTGCCGATGTGAAGTTAAATGGCAAAGCAGATTCAATATCTAAGACAAATGGTGAAACATCCATCGGTATGCAAATTGTTAAGGCTGCTGATGCGAATACAGTGGATGTAGTAAATGCAGTAAAAGATAAGTTGGATGACCTGGAGAAAGAAATAGATGGCCTACAGGCGACGCCGATTTTCGACCAAGGAAAACCAATCGAACAATCCGTAGAAACGATGTTAAGCAAAGCCATATTTGGAGCCTTCTTTGCTGTTATTATTATTTTGCTGTTCCTGCGTAATTTCCGTACGACAGTGATCTCAGTCGTTTCGATTCCTTTATCCTTGCTGATTGCCATTTTGTTGTTGAAGCAAATGGATATCACGCTGAATATGATGACACTTGGTGCCATGACCGTAGCGATCGGCCGGGTTATTGATGATTCTATTGTTGTCATTGAGAACATTTTCCGCCGCATGTCTCTGAAAGACGAAAAATTGCGCGGCAAGGAACTCATTGTGGCTGCTACGAAGCAAATGTTCATTCCTATTGCTTCTTCGACGATTGTTACGATTGCTGTTTTCTTGCCACTCGGTCTTGTGAAAGGGCCAGTCGGAGAAATGTTCCTGCCATTTGCTTTAACCATTGTTTTTGCTTTGCTTGCTTCTTTATTGATTGCCATTACGATCGTGCCAATGATGGCCCATTCTTTGTTCAAGAAGGAATTAGAAGGTGGCGCCAATCATAAAGAAGAAAAGCCGGGAAGATTGGCTGCCTTTTATAAAAAGGTGCTTAACTGGTCTCTAAATCATAAGATTATTACATCAGCTGTAGCGGTCCTGCTGTTAATCGGCAGTCTGGCGCTAGTACCGGTCATCGGTGTTAGCTTTCTTCCGTCCGAGGAAGAAAAAATGGTGATAGCAACGTATAAACCAGAACCTGGACAGACGCTTGCAGATGTAGAAAAGATCGCCGGAAAGGCAGAAGGTATGCTGCAAGATCGCGATGGGGTGAAAACGTACCAATTTTCTGTTGGTGGGGAAAACCCGATGAACCCGGGAGATTCTAATTCAGCGATGTTCTTCATTGAATATGATCCCGATACAAAAGGGTTTGATAAAGAAAAAGAAGCGGTTATCGATGATCTTCAAGAATTGACATCTAAAGGGGAATGGGCGAGCCAAGACTTCTCGGGAATGGGCTCAAGCAATGCTATGACTCTCCTTGTCTATGGTGAGGAAGCAAAAGATATTGAGCCAGTTGTTACAAAGCTAGAGAAGGTTCTTCAGGAGAATAAATCGTTAACAAATGTCAAAACAAGCTTATCTGATACGTATGATGAATACACGCTCGCTATGGATCAGGAAAAGCTGAGTCAGCTTGGTCTAACGGCCGCACAAATTGGCATGGAGCTCTCAGGTGCAGGACAGAATCAAGTATTGACTACCATTAAAGAAAATGGAAAAGAAGTCAATGTATATGTTGAATCAGAAAAAGAAGATTATAAAACAATTAATGATTTAACCAAGAAGACTGTTCAGTCACCACTTGGCATGGAAGTGCCGATCAAGGAAATCGCAAAAGTAAAAGAAGGCAGCACTTCTGATACGATTACCCGTCGCAATGGCCGCATTTATGCACAGGTAAGCGGGGAGATCACTTCCAAGGATGTAGCTAAAGTGTCAGCTGATGTCCAAAAAGAAGTGGATAAAATTAAATTGCCTTCCAATGTTGAGATTTCAATGGGCGGAGTAACAGAAGATATCGCTGATTCATTTAAGCAGCTCGGTCTAGCCATGCTTGCCGCTATAGCGATTGTCTATTTAATTCTTGTTATCACATTTGGTGGAGGGCTTGCTCCATTCGCCATCCTATTCTCCTTGCCATTCACAATTATTGGCGGTCTTGTCGGTCTGTTGATCGCTGGCGAAACATTGAGTGTCTCAGCTATGATTGGTGCCTTAATGTTGATTGGCATCGTCGTAACAAATGCGATTGTACTTATTGACCGTGTGATTCACAAAGAGCAGGAAGGCTTATCTACACGAGAAGCGTTATTGGAGGCTGGCGGCACACGGCTGCGTCCAATTCTCATGACAGCCATTGCAACAATTGGTGCTCTCGCTCCGCTTGCGGTTGGACTCGAAGGAAGCGGACTGATTTCTAAAGGACTTGGTGTTACTGTTATCGGCGGATTAACAAGCTCTACGCTGTTAACTCTGCTCATTGTACCGATTGTATATGAAAGCTTGATGAAGATTAAGAATCGGAAAAAGAAGATCTAAACAACAAAAAAGCCCGCAATTGGGCTTTTTTGTTTTTCGGAAAAGATTCTTTGCTGCTAATAAGAAATTATTAAGAAGATACTATGCCTGGGAAGTAATTGGATGCTGAAAAACTGCTGGGAGTGAAAAGCTATCTTTGGTACGAACAAACAGCTGATCTTTTGTCGTGTAGGCCTGTTTGCGCAGTTTGCTGTCTTCTAGATCAGGAGTGAAATAAAAAGAAATCTCGGTTGTATTTTCACCTGCTAGCTTGCTTATAATTTCTTCTATATTAAATGCTTTTTTGCTGATCAAGTCATAAATTTTTAATTGCTGTCCTTGCTTTTCAAAAATGGCTATCATGTCTTTCTCCGGCAAGTAATAAATATGTTCCGGAAAGATGTTCATGCAATGAAACATGAACAGGTCTTCTGCTTGTACCGTTCCAAAAACTTGCGAAACCGGCACGCGTTCTGCTGCAAATTGATAAATGAAGTTCAAGTCTTCAGAGTTTGTCCCATCGAGTTGCTTCATAGAAACGGGATTCTGTCCCGTTGGGAACCATTCCATGGAAAACTGGTAATCAGTTGTTCGGATAAATCCAAATTTCGGATAATAATCCAATACCGTTTTATTTGCAAACAAATAGATAAAGTCACATTGTTCCTCGTATTCTTGCAAAACCCGGTTCATCAATTTAGCTGAAAGACCGTTATTTCGGTGATCAGGATGAGTCATGACAGTGCCGATTTGAATGGCACTTTTTTTCTTTCCTTCAATGATTGTATCCAGTACATTAACAGACACATTAGCAATAATTTGATTGCCTAAAGCATAGGAAAATGGAATATAACGATGGCCCCAGTAGCCTTTTTCATACCAGCTTTTTAATTCAAGGCCGAACACGGAGTGCGCAAGCTTAAAGAAGCTGTTTCTCCATCCTTCATTTTCTTTGTAATCTTTTGCAAATTGAATATCCATTTGCGACATCTCCTCTTTTTGTCAATGTATGTTAAACATGAACAAAGGGTAAGATCAAGCCTCCAATAGAACCAGCCAGCACCACAATCCATGGGGGCAGCTTCCAATAAGCTAGCATGCTAAAGAGAATAGCTGCCAAAGCAAAATCACTAGGTTTTAAAATAGCGCTTGTCCAAATAGGATCATAAAGAGCGGCAGTTAGAATACCGACAACAGCAGCATTCACTCCCATAAGAGCGCCCTGGACGTGTTGGTTGCGGCGCAGGGAATCCCAAAAAGGCAAAGACCCCAAAATAAGCAGAAAGGCCGGCAGGAAAATAGCAAATGTCGCGAGCAGACCGCCTTTCCAGCCGCTGATCACAGTCCCAATATAGGCAGCAAAAGTAAACAGTGGACCGGGAACTGCTTGGGTTGCTCCATATCCGGTTAGAAATTGGGCCTCGCTTAGCCACCCGCCGGGAACGAATTCTCTCTCAAGTAAAGGCAGAACAACGTGCCCTCCACCAAATACTAACGAGCCGGCCCGATAAAAGCTGTCCATCATAGCGAGCCAATTCCATGGGAGAGCTTCCCGCAACAGGGGCAAAGCGATTAACAAACCTAAAAAAAGGCTAAGGCAAATGGCTCCGAACCTGCGGGATAGAGGAAAGGACAACGGTGTCAGTTGATCACAGGAGCTTGATTGTTTATACAGTAGGTAACCTGCTAGCGCACTGATTAAAATAAGGAGGATTTGGGCAAAAACTGTCTGCCAAAGCAGAGTGACGGTTAAAGAGAACAATAAGATAGTTTTTCTATACAAATCAGGTGACAGCTTTGCGGCCATTCCAGCAACAGCATGGGCAACTACTGCTACAGCAACTAATTTTAAGCCATGAACCCAGCCAGCATTTTTAATCTCCGAATTCTGAAGAACAAGAGCGAAGAGTATCAATGCAAGGACAGAAGGGAGGGTAAAGCCGATAAAAGCCACGATGCCTCCTGGTATACCTGCACGTATGACGCCAATGCCGATGCCAACTTGGCTACTTGCTGGGCCAGGAAGAAATTGGCACAATGCTACCAAATCGGCGTAATCTTTTTCATTGAGCCACTTTCTGCGTCGTACATATTCCTCATGGAAATAGCCTAAATGGGCAATGGGCCCACCAAATGAAGTGAATCCCAGCCGCAGAGAGACGAGCAAGATGTTTAGCAGTCCGGGTTCATTGGATTTTTCGTTAATTATAGTCAATTAATCTAACTCCTTTATGCTAGTCTCCAATTTCTTTAAACAGTTCATATGCCTTTTTTCGCGCTTCCTTTAAAGTGGTTAATCCCTTTGCAGATGTTGTATAATACTTACGGATTTTCCCTTCAACGAGACGGTCTTCGCGGGTTAGAAGGCCGTCACGTTCCATGGAGTGAAGGATGGGATAGAGGGTACCCGGGCTGATTGTGTAGCCATGTTCCCGTAATTCCTCTACCATCCAGGCACCAAAAACCGGGTGTTCCTTCGCATGATGTAAAATGTGAATGTGAATAAAACCTAAAAATAATTTTCTTAGTATTTTTTCCTCCACTTAAGGGTACCTCCTTTTGCCGCTTGCTAATTACGAAAAGCGATATCGAGAGTTATAATTGATTGTAATGTCTTCCTTCGAATAAATCTATGACATGCCAAGATTTTTACAAAATATTTACAAACCTGAAAGGCGAGAAAGCAGTAGAGAGGATGAAATCAAGCCTGCTTTCTTGTGTAGAATAGTCAGAGAGGAAGGAGCTAGGACCCGGTATCTTGAAGGAAATCAAATTCCTTGTTTTGACCTAATTTATAAGATATAACGGTAGGGAAGTAACAATAATTTCCGTACACCTTCAAGAGAGTTTTACAGGTATAATGGATAGTATGATTACTGGCAAAAAGAAAGCTGACAGCAGTTTTATTTATAAATAAAAGGTTGGAAGGAGACTTCGTGAATGACACGGGATCGTGTAACAAAGACACAAATCAATGTGGACGGTATTGATTTTAAATGGGATGTTGAAAATGGAGTTTTCGATTACAGCGGTGGCGATGCTGTTCTTTTCTGGATTACGAGCGCCATGAAAGTATTTTTTGATACAATTGAAGAGGTGTCCGGAGAGGAAGCTGCACAAGTTGTACTTGAAGCGACTGGTTTTCGCCAAGGGCTTGTTGTCAGCGAATACTTTAAAAAGATGCAATTAACGATCGAGCAAGTAGCAGAGGTTCTTCCTATTACATATGCTTCGGCTGGATGGGGAAAGTTGACTGTCGATCGCCTTTGTGAAGCGGAGAAGTTGGCTAATCTGCAAATTAAAAATAGCTGGGAATACAGAATCAATATAGAGCAAGGGAAAACGGAACCTGGGTGCTTTATTCCTGGTCATTTTTCTGGCCTCTTATCTGGTTTATTTGATACAAATATGACTTATCGTGTGATAAAAAGTGAAATCAAAGACGATGAGACATGTGAATTTGAATTTTTCCCTGCACAGCACTCTATGGATCAAAATATTCACACGTTAGCGAGAAGAAAAGAAGCGGAAGAGATTCAAAAGCTAGAGGCTGTAGTTGAAGAGAGAACGAGAGAGCTAAATGAATTAGTGAAGGAGATTTCTTCGCCGATTATTCCAGTGCTAGAAGACATTGTTGTTGTGCCGTTGCTTGGAAAATATGATGAAGCGCGTTCGCAGGAATTAATCGAAAAAACATTAACAAATCTTCCAAAGCATAAGGCACAGTACCTGGTTCTTGATTTGACAGGTTTGGAAAAAGATGTAAGTGGAATAACGGTAGATTTTATTGGGAAATTGAGCGCAGGGGCCTCACTCATCGGTACAGAGACCATTCTTGTCGGTATATCACCTGAGATCAGTATGGCTATCGCTTCGTCTAACTCCCATTTGTCTTCCTTTAATTGTTTCCGCAGTTTGCAGCATGGTATTTTATTCGCTTTATCGCAGCAAGGCAGACAGATTATTTAATTGAGAAAATTTGTTAGCTTTAAGAGAAGAAAGATTCTCTTAAAGCTTTTTTTTTAGTTAAATAGGCCTTAGAACTTTGAAATAATCAAGCCAAAACAGTAAAAACTCCCCATGGTTTCCATCTTGTTCTATTTAGAATGATTCTTTATCATGAATAGAGGAAGATAAATCTAAGAAAAAGCAACTTGTATAGAGGGGAGAACATAATGAAAAAGAAGATTAGTATATTGGCACTCGTGTTTGCTATTATGCTTGCTTTGGCCGGCTGCGGCGGATCAGATGCCAAAGAAGCAAGCGGAGGAGGAGCTGGCGAAAGCAAGGTAGCTGAAGTTACTATTGAAAAAGCTGAATATATATTAGCAGGAGATGACGGAGAATCCGAAGGCGAGGAAACCGGTTTGCTCGCTGTTGATTTAAAAGTAAAGAATAAATCGAAGTCTACTATTAATGTATCCTCATACGATGGCGTATACCTGTATGATGGGGATGAGCAGTTAAGCCCAGAGAAAAGTGTATATGCGCGCGGAATAGACCTTAAAGACGGAGGAAGCAGTGATATTGGTGCGGGCAAAGTAAAAACCATTCCTTTTTACTTTAATGTTGAAAAAGACAAAAAGTATGAAATTGGTGTAAAACCGCGTCTATCCGAACCAGGAGAAGAAGCGGATGAAATTATGCTTGGCCTTGACACAAAGAAATATGCAGAAAGTTTTGATGAAATTCAAGATCCTGCTAAAGCATTAACTGCTTACATCGATATTATTTACCTTGGAAAAGACAACAGTGATTATGAAAAGCTAGTAACCGCTGATAAGAAAGATGTTCAGGAAACAGCTAAAAGCAAATTTAAAAAGCAGTTGGATCTTTCTTTGCCAGATATGGTAACCGATGCGGATATTGATAAGTACTATAGCAGTTATAAGACTGTTCTGGGAGAAAAAGCAGAAGTGCAGACTAAAACAACGGCAAAAGCAGGTGATAAGGCCGTTGTAAAGCTCGACTATTCTACGGTTTCAACAGATGATCTTTACGATAAGCTCTACAACTATCAAAAAGAGTACCGGGAAAATACAGGCGGCTATGACACAGAGAAAGAAAAGCAATACGCACTTTCCAAGTTCGATACAGTTGTTCAATCCCTGGAAGTTGCTAAGAGTCAAAACGGAGCAGAAATTAGCATGATCAAAAAAGACGGAAAATGGACAGTGAATACTTCTGACCACTATTCTGACTACCTTGTACAGGCGTTTGCTGAAGGAAGAGCTTACTAGACAGGAGAGAAAGCTATGAATAAAAAAAGCTTGATTATTATTCCGGCTGTGATCCTACTTCTTGTCATCGGCGGCTTGTTTTTTGCTTTGAAGCAGGCAACTGCACCAGAAAAAGCGGTCGAAACATTAAAGAAAGCTGTTGCAAACGATGATCCGGCTCTGCTGCAAGATATGATTGTACCAGATAATAAGCAGGCTTCTGTAAACAAAACATCCGTTCAGGCGCTTATTACCTATTTAAAAGAAAATAGCAGCAGCTACGACGTGATTAAAGAGGGACTTGATGAACAAATCCAAGAGGATGATTATACAACAACCACTCAACAAGTTACCTTGACAGAGGACGGAAAGAAGTGGGGAATGTTCCCTCAATACAAATTGAAGGTGAAGACGGCTGCTATTAAAGTTACCGGTCAAAATGAAGACGATCGAATCAGCCTGGCTGCCGGCAAGTCGAACCAAGCAATTAAGAAGCAAAAAGACAATAACTACGGCCCTGTTATCCCTGGGACGTACAATTTAAAAGTTAAATTGATGAATGAACTTGGCACCTTTGAGAAAAAAGAGAAGAAGGACGTATGGGGCAGCCCGGAAGTCAGTGTGGTTATTGACAGCAACGCGTTGGCAAGCTCTGATAAAGGCATCCAAAAAGATGTCATCAAGGCAATGGATGTTTTTAATAATGATATCGCTGTATACCAAACGTCTGGCTTTAATAAAAGTAAGCTGACAAACGTGACAGATACTATTCTTGAAGGGTCTTTTACACTTCAGGAGAGTTTTAAAGCAGTACAAGGATATATTGATGAAATTCATGCGCAATATAATGGTGCTGTCGTTAATATGGATGACTTCTCTGTTCATTATTTTGATGGGCGCTGGTCGGCTGATGTAACGGCCCTCATCGCTTATCATAACAAAGTAAAGTACCGTGACATTCAGCAATTTGAGGATACTTCTTTCAAGGCCGTTAATACGTATTCATTGTCCTACGATCGAGCACAGAAAAAATGGTTGATTGACGACGTGAAAAATCGTGAGCCAGTTGGGAAAGAAGAAGAGTATTGGAAGAACAAACAAGAAGTAAAGGTAAGTAATCCGCCACTTCTGAAATGGAAGCGTGAAGGCGTAACAGGAACAGATATTGTCTTATAGAAAAAGAGGCTGCCTTGAAAAAATTTTCAAGGCAGCCTTTTTTCTTTCGTAAAGAAAGTAAGTGAAAGTCCCTCCGTAGTTATGATTTTCTCGATTTCTTTGAATCCACAATGCTTGTATAGTTGGACAGCAGGAGAATTATCGGTTCCGGTAGAGACGAGGATATCTTTTTTACCGGCCGCTAACTGCTCCACATGATGAAGAAGCGAACGGGCCACTCCTTGCCTGAAAAAATGAGGGTGAACCATCAGACGATGAATATGAAGCTTTGCCACTGTAGTTTTAAAAGACACAGCTCCGGCCAGTTGACCGTTGATGAATCCGCCATAAAAAGTTTCTCCGCATTGCTGCAGCGAGGCTGCTGTCTCTCTCAAAGGAGGAAGGTCCCAGAATTTGATGAGTTCTGCTTCTGCTTCATAGGCAGGTATTTGGATAGTCCATACTTTTTCAGCTATCTCCGAATCTTCGATATTCAGCTGCTGAATAGATAATCCATTATTTTTCTTTTTCATCTGCATGGCCTCCCGATACATTACTTTCCATGTCCTCACAAATGGAATCAATATGGCTTTTTAGCACATTGATAAGCCGTTCCCGACTGGTTCTATTAGGATCCAGCATAGCATGAAGAGCTAGCCCGTCAACGAGCGCATAGAGTTTTTCTGTTTCTATGCTGACATCCAGTCCTTCCTTCAATAGCTTTGATTCACGCAAGTAGTGAATCATCCGGCTGATGCCATTAAAAATGCCATCGTGCAAGACGTTAAAATCTGCTTCTTTATGACGGTTATAAGCAATAAAGGCAAACCAGATTTCCATTTCTGCCATCGTTTCTTTAGTGATTGGAACAAGCTCTATCAGGATCTTCAACATCATTTCTTTTGGCGGCAAATCCTCTACTACAATTTGATTAATTCTTGCCTCTGCCTGCTCTTTAACGAGTTCCATGGCATAAATGAGCAACTCATTTTGCGTAGAGAAATAATGGCGCAGGGCCCCGAGGGAGAGTCCAGCTTCTTTAGCGATGTTTCGCACAGTCGCCCCCTCCATTCCCTGCTCCAGAATGACTCGCCATGTGGCTTCAGCAATATGTTTTTTTCGTTTGTCGTGATCAACTAGTTTTGGCATAACTATATCTTATCAGGAAAAAAAGATTCAAGCAATTTTATAATACAGTTGTATTATAAAAAAAGAGGTGTTACAATTATTTTAAATAATACAATTGTATTAAAAAGAGAGGGGTTATGGTGTGATTGTTGGGCTGATTATTGCCTGTGAAGTCGCATTTTGGCTAGTCATTATAATGGGACTGACAGCTCGTTACTTGTTCAAACGGAAAAAACTTGGGCTGCTATTATTGGCCTTAACACCTTTAATTGACTTAATTTTAGTGGTGGCTACTGGGGTGGATTTAATGAGAGGTGCAACGGCTACTCAGGCACACGCACTTGCAGCTGTGTATATTGGTGTCTCCATTGGATTTGGAAAAAGCATGATTCAGTGGGCAGATGAGAGGTTTTTGTATTACGTAGTAAAACAAGGATCAAAACCAGCAAAAAGATATGGAATGGAATATGCCAAACATTATTTCTCAGGATGGCTTCGGCATGTAGCAGCCTACTTAATTGGTGCAGCCTTGTTAGTAGGATTGGTTTTTCTGGTTGGAGACCCTTCTAGAACAGAAGCGTTAAGCGGCATATTGCAAATATGGTCACTTGTATTAGGGATCGACTTTTTAATTGCTATCAGTCACTTTATTTGGCCGAAAAGAGCAAAAGCATAAGAGAAACATTGATCGCCGGCTGTATTTTGCAGCCGGCTAATTTATTGTGTAACGAAACAAAGACAAGATTTCTAATTTTCAATTTTATTGTGTTGCCTATATGGTACAATATGGACAAGATTTTTTAAAGGAGACATAGCAGGATATGCCCTTTTCAGTTCGATTATCCATATTAGTTATAGGTTTCCTCTTGCTTTCGAGTTATTCCCTCCATTTCGCTTCGGCTAGTTTACTTCACCATCCTGCCAGCCAGGTAGATCAGCGGCCCGTCAAAAAAGTGTATCGGATTGCAGGAGAAAAAAATCTGCCTCCTTTCTCTTATATCAATAAAAAAGGAAAGTTTACTGGCTTCAGTGTAGAGCTCTTTCGCTCTATTTCTGAAGAAGCAGGAGTAGAGTTTCGATTTTATCCAATGAACTTTTATGAAGCGGAACAGGCGCTGAAAGCGGGTAAAGTAGATGCCATTATGGGGATGAGATATTCCGCCGAGCAGAGCGAGCGTTTTCAATTTTCGGAGTCCTATTTTACGATGACAGATGTTCTTGTTGTACCGAAGGAAGCAACCACAGAGATCAAAAACTTAACAGATTTGCGGGAAAAAACGATTGTTATGCAGGAAGAGCCGGCGTCATTTGATCTATTGCTGAATATAAGAAGAGTGGAATTTCAACTAGCATTTAATCCAAAAGATGCATTTAATTTCTTGCTGCTAAAAAGAGCAGATGCCTTTTTAACAAACAAATGGACGGCAGAGTTTTATTTAAAGCAATCAGGTGAACAGGATCAATATCGAGTGCTTGAACATATCGGCGTGCCTTCTGATTTTGCGGCGGCCGTCCGTCCGGGAGAAACAGAACTTTTTTCGCTCATCAATCACTCATTGATGAACATGCAGGAGAACGGGGATTATCAAACTTTATATTCACAGTGGTTTGGTCTATATCCTGACGGTCAATTGAAAGAAATGCGCAATTGGATTATTGCCTTGCTGATTCTCAGCAGTTGTGCTGTAGCCGTTCTGATTTTTACTTATTTATGGAACAAGCGGCTGCAAAAAGAAGTAGCCAGGCGAACAGCGGCCTTAGCAGCAGCAAATGATCAATTAGAAGTCCAGCAGCGCGCTATTTCCGAAGCTTATGCTTTCAAGACCCAAATTATTCATCATATGTATTATGGGATTTTAACATTTGATGATTCCCTGCAGCTGACAAGCTTGAATGAACGGGCAAAAGCTATGCTCGGTCTTCAAGAGAAAGAATATGTCGAAACAGAGGATATTCTTGGGCAGCCGCAAATTGCCGATATTCTTCAGCATTACAAATATTTCGAGGATAATCAGGACAAACAGTTATTTTCAGAAGAACTAGTATTTGAAGCCGATGGAAACAAGCGGTTTATTTTATTCCGTCTCATTCCATTATATGAAGAAAGCGGAAAGAAAAACGGCTGCCTGTTGACATTAGCTGATCGGTCAGAGGCAAAGATGCTGGAGGAGAAGCTCGCAACCCAGGAGAAAATGCGGGCGCTCGGACAGCTTGTTGCGGGGGTGGCTCATGAAATTCGCAATCCGCTTACTTCCATGAAAACCTTTATTGATCTTTTGCCAAAGAAGTATGAAGATCAGTCATTTCGCCAAGAGCTTGTTAAATACGTACCGGAAGCGTTAAAGCGGATGAATACCATTGTTGAATCACTTCTTGATTATGCGCGGCCTAAGCACCCGCAAAAACAAAGGTTGCCGGCTGCTGCTTTTATCCAATCTGTGGTGGCAATCATTGAACCAACATTGAAAAAAAGCCATGTGCATTTGAAATTAATGATGGAACCGGAAGTGGAAATTATTTGTGATCCTGATCAGTTAAAACAAGTGCTGCTGAATTTACTGTTAAATGCATTGGATGCTATGGATAAGGTACCGAAGAAGCAGCTAACGGTAAAGATTCAAAGAATGGAGGCCATGGGAGTGATTCAAGTAGCAGATACTGGAATTGGCATGGATCAACATAGCGTTTCTCATATCTTTGAGCCTTTTTATACGACAAAGCCGCATGGAGTCGGGCTCGGATTAGCCCTATGCTATCAATGGATCAAAGAAAATAACGGTGATATGCAAGTGGAGACGGAGAAGGAGAGGGGGACGACTTTTACCGTTACACTGCCTGCCGCACAGAAAGAAGGGGAGAAAGAATGAAGCCTGTTGTCTTAATCCTGGATGATGAGCCGGCGATCGGGGCATCGCTGCGATTCGCACTTGAAAATCAATATGAAGTGATGGCAGCTACAAGAGTAGAGAATGCAATGGACGTGTTGCAGAAAAATCAGGTGCAGGTAATGCTATTGGATTGGCGGCTTGGGGAAGCGGACGGTCTGCACGTATTGGCTGAAGTGAAAAAGACTTACCCGCATATATCCGTTATTATGATGACGGCTTATGGCACAATTGAATCGTCTGTTGAAGCCATTAAGCAGGGAGCTTATCATTATATTACAAAGCCGCTCGATATTGATGAGCTGCATTTATTGATTGAAAAAGCGCTTGAACATCAGACGTTGTACAGCAAAATCCGGGAATTGAATGAAACCATTGAGAAGATTAAAGGCTATGATCAGATGATTGGCGAGAGCCCAGCAATGAGGGATATTTTTTCAATGATTGAGCGAGTGAAGGATATTGACTCAAGCGTTCTTATTTTTGGAGAAAGTGGGACAGGAAAAGAACTTGTGGCTAGGGCTTTACATAGACAGGGAAAAAGAAAGGACGGCCCATTTGTTTCGGTAAATTGCGCAGCCATCCCGGAGTCCTTGCTGGAGAGTGAACTGTTTGGCTATGCGAAAGGGGCATTTACTGGGGCGGTGGGCAGCCAGGAGGGAAAAATAGCCGCTGCGGATAACGGCACACTATTTCTTGATGAAATCGGCGACATGCCCGCCTCCTTACAGGCTAAAATGCTGCGCGTACTGCAAGAAAAGGAATTTACGCCGCTTGGCTCTACAGAAGTGAAAAAAGTAAATGTGCGGATCATTAGCGCAACAAATAAAAACCTCTCACAAATGGTGTCAGAAGGCTCTTTTCGAGAAGACTTGTTTTTCAGACTGAACGTCATACCGATCGAACTGCCATTATTAAGCGAGAGAAAAGAAGATTTGCCAGTGCTTATTCCCTATTTTCTCAGAAAGTATGCGGAAGAAATGCAGCGGCCGCTTCCATCCCTGTCAGAAGAAGCGTGGAATAGGTTGTTGGCTTATGATTATCCGGGGAATATTAGGCAATTGAGCAATATCCTTGAGTATGCTGTAGCGATGACAAAAGGAAGAGTCATTTCGGAAACTGATTTGCCGATTGCCATCCGTTCTGAAAATGAGACAGTGAAGCCGACGGTTAATTTTTCTCCTTCTATCATCCCTGTTCCTTTGGGTGCTACGATGAAAGAAGCCGAGAAAATGATTATTGAGTCTTCGCTGAAGCATTGCCATGGAAGTAGAAAAGAAACGGCAAAAATGCTTGGTATTAGTGAGCGCAGTCTGCGCAACAAGCTTCAGATTTACAGGGAAGAAAGTACATAAGAGAAAAAAATGCCGGTTAGGAATATTTTGCCGTTCCTAACCGGCATTTTTTGCCGCTTCTTAAAACAAACAGCTAATTTAACTGAATTTTAAAAATGGTATGAATGTTGCATTATGAAGAGTAGAACAGACAAAGGGGTGAGAAAATGAAATATCGTACAGGATTTATTTTACTTTTAGTTACCGTTCTTATAATGATGGCCGCCTGTAGCAATTCTGCTTCTTCGAAAGATGAGAAGGCAGAAGGGACAGGCAAGGCAGCCGGACCGCTGGCGGGGCAGCCGGTAACGATTTTAACTGGTGGAACATCAGGGATTTATTTTCAACTCGGCAATGCGCTTGCCAAGATTTATGGAGAAGAACTTGGCGCCCAGACAAGTGCCCAAACTACGGGAGCTTCAGCAGAAAACACAGCTAAGCTTTCGAGAAAGAAAGCAGAACTAGGCTTTGCCATGGCTGATACAGTAACAGATGCTTATCTGGGAGAAGGGAACTTTGCTAAAGCAGGAGCGCTTTCGAATGTTCGAGCTGTCGCTTCGCTCTACCCTAACTACATGCAAATTGTAGCTCCTAAAAAGCTCGGCATTAAGACTCTTAAAGATTTAAAAGGAAAAGATCTTGCTGTTGGTGCTCTTGGAAGCGGTACCGAAATTATGGCCAAGCGGATTTTGGAAGAAGCAGGCATCACTTACGATGATGTAAATGCAGACTTTTTATCCTTCTCTGAAGGAATTGAGGGCATCAAAAACGGAACGACGGATGTCGCTTTTCTATCTTCTGGTTACCCAAACTCAGGCATTATGGAGCTGGCCGCCACAGATGAAGTAGAAATCATCCCAGTGCCGAAAAAGATTACGGAAAGCCTTCAAAAAAAATACCCAGCCTTTGAAATCGGCAGTATACCCGCCAATACGTATAAAGGCGTAAAAAAAGATAGGGAGACAGTAAAAGTAAATAACCTACTAATCACTCACAAAGATTTGCCTGATGAAGAGGTTTATTTGTTAACAAAAACATTGTTTGAAAGTCTTGATCAACTCCAAAATGCCCATAGCTCAGCTAAGCATATCGAATTGGAAAAAGCAGCTGAGAAACTGCCGTTGCCGCTGCATCCAGGAGCGGAGAGATACTTTAAAGAGCAAGGTGTTTTGCAATAAGGAATAAGGGAGGGACATATAAATGGCAAACGCAACAAAAGAGATTCCTGAGACAGTAGAAGGCCAGGAGGAGATTCTGCAAAAGTATGACAGTGAATCACGATTCCGGAAAATTGATCATGGTTTTTGGCGTTGGGCTGTCTTTGCACTGAGCGTTGGTCTTGCCGGTTATCATTTGTATACTGCTTATTTTGGACCGCTTGATGCACTTCGCCATCGCTCGCTGCACACAGCCGTAATCGCCGCACTTGTGTTTATTTTATATCCTGCCTTTTACAAAAAGGGAACAAACAAAGTGACTCCAGTTGATGTCATTTGGATGGTTGCTGCGCTGGCGACTGGCGGTTATATGATTATCGATTATCAGGGAATTGCTGAAAGAATGTCGATTTATATGCCGAGCGGGGTGGATATTGCTTTTGGATTGCTCACGATCGCTGTGGTGATTGAAGGGGGCCGCCGTGTAGCTGGAAATGCTTTAACGATCTTAACAGCATTATTTCTGGCTTATGCCTTTTTCGGCCAGTACTTTCCTGACTTACTCAAGCACTCGGGAAAAGATCTAGAAGATATCGTGACCTATATGTATCTGTCAACAGAAGGAATTTATGGCATTGCTATTTCTGTATCTGCGTCTTATATTATTCTCTTTATTTTGTTCGGGGCTTTTTTAAACCGTTCAGGAATGGGGCAGTTTTTCACTGATATTTCGCTTAGTGTAGCGGGGCACACATCCGGCGGCCCGGCAAAGGTAGCCGTTGTTTCAAGCGGGCTACTTGGCTCAATTAATGGTAGTGCACTGGCAAATGTAGTAACGACAGGAGCTTTTACAATTCCGCTCATGAAACGCGTTGGCTATAAGCCGGAATTTGCTGGTGCGGTGGAAGCCACTGCTTCTGTCGGTGGGCAAATTATTCCACCGGTCATGGGAGCGACCGCGTTTATTATGGCAGAAACGCTGGGTATGCCGTACAACCAGATTGCCCTTGCTGCCATTTTGCCGGCTTTTCTCTATTATCTTGGCATTATTTGCATCGTTCATTTCCGGGCAAAAAAATTGGGCCTTCGCGGCATGTCTAAAGAAGAACTCCCGAACCTATGGCAAGTATTCAAAAAAGGCGGCCATCTGCTCATTCCGATTATTGTGCTGATCGGGATGTTGATTGCCGGAAAAACCCCGCTATATGCTGCTTTTTATGCGATTGTTCTTTCGATCGTTGTCAGCTGGTTTAATAAAGAAACACGGATGGGGATAAAGGAAATTCTAGGAGCGATGGAGGACGGTGTCCGGTCGGCGCTTGGTGTGGCAATGTCGTGTGCCATGGTTGGTTTAATCGTTGGCGTAAGCACGCTGACTGGACTAGGACCGAAGCTGACCCAATCCATCCTTGTTCTTGGTCAAGGAGAAATGTTCCTGACACTCATTTTCACAATGATTGCCTGTATTGTTATGGGAATGGGGCTCCCATCTATTCCGACATATATTATTACAGCTACAATGGCTGCACCGGCCTTGCTTGAACTGGGTGTTGCACCATTCGTTACTCATATGTTCGTCTTTTATTTCGGTATTTTAGCTAACGTAACGCCACCGGTTGCTCTTGCGGCATTTGCGGGAGCAGGTATCGCTGGTGCCAGCCCGAATAAGACAGGTTTTGAAGCACTGCGGCTTGCCTTGTCAGGGTTTATCATTCCTTATATCTTTGTATTTTCACCTGTTATCCTTATGCAGGATGTCACCAGCCCGCTTGAAGTTGTTTGGGTAACTGTGACAGCAATCATCGGTATTCTCGGGTTGAGTGCCGCATTGGAAAGATATTTAATCGCGGACTTGCCGCTGCCACTTGCTGCTTTATGCTTTATCGGCTCGATCACTTTGATTATTCCAGGCATCTGGACGGATGTGGTTGGACTAGGCATACTGGCCCTTGTGCTGATTCAGCAGTTCATCGCCCGTTCTAAAATTCGTTCCGATATACCAACTTCCAAAATTGTTTAAAGATATTCCGCTCGCGAAACAATAGAATGTATCCATAATAAAACCGCTGTAAGTATTCCTTACAGCGGTTTTATTATGGATACAAGTTGAGGGTTAAAAAGTCTGAGCTTTTCAGCTATGCTAAAAGCAGTTTTTATTTTTTTTAGATAGGAGTTCAGCTATTGAATAAGAAAAAAAAGTATTGGATCATGTTCATTTTAGGAGTGTCTCTATTCATAGGTGCGATGTTGCTGTCATTTCATTTACCAAGTTCTAAAAAAGAGACGGCAAAGGTAACTTCACAGAAAGTTGAAAAGGTGAAGACGGTGGAAAGCGGGGGGAGCGATCTTTTGAAAAAACCCGGTCAAAAAGTGAGGGAGAAAGATTGGGCGACCCTTGAATTAAGAGATTATTTCAATGTAAAAAAAGAATATGTTGTTGACCGTATGCACATTTACGTTAAGGAAGTTAAGCTGATTAAAATGATGGATATGGAAGACGAGGAAAAAGAGTATTTAGGCTATTTTAATAATAAAACAAGGAATGATTTGCTAAGAGAAGGAAACAAGTATGCAGACTGGGACGAGCTTAATGAAGCAGTGAAGCAGTCTGGGTGGAAAGTTAAAGAAAAGGTGTATTACATGGAGATTTCTTATAACGTGACTAATCAGTATGGAAAGGAGGTCCAATTTTTCAGCTTTCTGGATGTGCGGTTTGGTGGAGAAACATTTTTCGTGCCAAGGAGAAACTTTATCGCGAGTGATGATACATTTGTAGGCGAAAGCAGCTTTTCAAGGGTCGACTACCGCAAGGGGGAAAAAAGAGAGGGGAAAATTGGTCTGCTGCTGAGAAAACTGCCTAAGCAGATGGAAACCATACAATTTTCAACAGATGATGTGCTGGATGGGGAAACTCATGAGTTGATAAGTCATGGAAAAACCTTTCAGATTGATTTAAAGTAACCAAGCAAAGGAAGTCTTAAAGAATTCTTGAGTAGGCAGGCAGCGGATGGGTATATATTAATCATAAAAGGAAGAGGATGCATGATCGCTTAGCAGGTGCTCAGCCACTCGCTGCTGGTTGAGGGTCTAATGATAAGTATAAGCTGGAAAGGAGAAATGCATCATGCAAATACCGGAGTGGCTTGCGGAGCTCGGGAAAAAGAGAATTTACCCTTATCCTGTTGAAGGATTCGTTTACGGCAAGGGCCCTGAAAAACCGAAGCTAATGCTTGTCGGAGAGGCGCCGGGAGAGACAGAAATCCATAACGGCATTCCTTTCAGCGGCAGGGCCGGCAAGGAATTAATGAAGTTCTTGGAGAGGGCTGGAGTCTCCAGAGAAGAAGTGTACATAACTAGTGCAGTTAGAAGCCGTCCATACAAGTGGGGGGAGAAGCGAACACGAACAGGTGAAATAGTTAGGAGAAAGTATAATCGTGCGCCAACCTCCGCAGAGATTTTAGCTCATGCGCCTTTGCTTGATTATGAAATTGAACATGTCAAGTCGCCTGTCATTGTGGCTCTCGGCAACATCGGTTTGAAACGGTTATGCGGACCTGATGTAAAAGTAACCGAAGCGCACGGCCGGTTCATTAAGCAGCCTGTCAGACGGCTGAAGAACGTGGAAAGCAATGAATATGAATGGACAGAAAAGGAATATGTTATTTTTCCAACATTCCATCCAGCTTCCATCTTCTACAACCGTCGTCTGCTAGAGCTTATACATGAAGATATGGACAAGCTCGGAGGATACCTGAAAAACCTTGGCAATGACTCCCTTTTATATACGAATGCGACGGTGAACGACAAGGCCGATGAGAACAAGAACCATTAAAGAGCCTAGAGCTGTACGACTGGCTATATTTCCGTAGTCGGCAAGGACAAGTGTAATTGTGCCGTATAGAAATGGACCGACCATAGCGGAAATCTTGCCGGAAAAAGCAAACAAGCCAAAAAATTGTCCTCTTTTTTCTTCTGGGGTGTGTTCAATAATGAATGTTCTTGATGTTACCCAAACGGCTCCGAGAGATACGCCAAACAGACTGCCAGCAGCCCAGAACATCGCTTCATTGACAGCAAATGTGCCAATGAACAAAGCGGCGAGCAAAATTATCCCAACGACGTTTACGGCTTTTTTTGCTCCAAGGGCTTTCGTAATATAGCCAAATAGAAAAGAACCAATAATGCTCGCAATGGTGGAAACGAGATAGAGCAGAATGAATTGACCTGAAGAAAAGCCAACAATCGCTTTGGCATAAACAGCCATCATGGCAATCGCTGTAGCGATGGCATCATTCAAGAAAAAATAGACAATCATAAATAGAAAGATGATTCGGTGAGCTTTCATTTCTTTAAATGTAGACATTACTTCCTGATAGCCGCTAATAAATGACTTTTTTTCTGTGGAAGTCGGCAGTCTTGTTTCCCGTCCGGCGAGCATAAGCGGCAGGGAAAAGAGAAGAAATAAAATCGCTGTTGGAATAAACGCTCGGTGAAAATGGCCATCACCAATGAATGGATAAATAGCAAGTCCGGCCAGGGTGCCGATATAGCCAACAGCTACTCCGAAGCCCGATAACAGTGGGATCTCTTCTTTCGTTCCCAAGTCGGCCAGCATTGTGTCATAAAAGATCAAGCTGGAGTGATAAAAAAACTTTGCTGCTACAAACAAAAGAACAACAAAAATGAGGGCCGCCGGCAGGCCGAATAATTCCTGTTGTGAATGAGTGGAAGCCGCAAGCCCCATACCTATCGTGCAGGCTACGCAAATGAGTGTGAACGGGATAATATAACGTTTTTTCTTTCCTGTCCGGTCAATGAGGACACCAAAAAGCGGAGAAAATAACACGAGCAGCAAGCTGGCCGCTGCGTTCGCATAAGAAATAAAAGTGCTGGCTATCTGGTTAAGCTGATCGTTGCCGCCGATGGTTTCCTGAAGGTAAAAAGGAAAGAAGATCGTAATGATATTGGAAGAAAAAATCGTATTGGCAAAATCATAAAGTGCCCATGATAAAATCGGCAGGGAAAAGTACAATCCCCATAATGGCCGTTTTGTTGCTGTTTCACTTCGTTCTATTTGAGCCATCATCCCACCCTCTTTTTTACAGTTTCCTTTATTGTAGTTGAAGCTTATCCAAAAATAGCAAGAACTTTGTCGAATACAAAAAGAGTTTTATTAAAAATAATGAGGGAAAAGAGTTTTATATACATGAGAGGAGGGAAATCGATGGCCAATAATGACCATAACCATCTCAACGAAAAAGAAAGAAAGAAGCAGGAAGAACAGCAGCAGGAAAATGAATTTAGAAATCAAGCACGCTATCCCGATCAGCAAAATCGTTTAAAAGACCAAGAAAACATGAGAAAGTAAAACAGAAAAAGCTGTCTTGGACAGCTTTTTTGCTTGCAACGAAGAGGAAGACAATAAAGAATAAACTCAGTAAGCCAATCAATTTAATTAAATTTAGAAAGTTAACGAGAAATTTCAGTTGATTTGCGTTAAAATAGGAGCGTGAAGTGAAAGCAGGACCTAAAGGTGCTGCTCCCTATTATTTATATAAGTGAGGAGTTAAATAATGAGTAAAGTGCTTATTTTCGGACACAAAAATCCGGACACAGATTCTATTTGTTCTGCGATTGCGTATGCGGCTTTGAAAAAAGAATTAGGAGTAGAGGCAGAGCCTGTTCGTCTTGGTGAACTGAATGGCGAAACAGAATATGCATTAAATCAATTTAATGCCGAGCTTCCAAGACTAATTGACAAAGCAGCTCCAGAAGCAGCGCACGTTATTTTAGTAGACCATAATGAGCGACAGCAAAGTGTAGACGATATTAATGATGTGCGTATACTCGAAGTAATCGACCATCATCGAATCGCGAATTTCGAAACGAGTGACCCGTTGTACTATCGCGCTGAACCAGTAGGCTGTACAGCTACTATTTTAAATAAAATGTATAAAGAAAACGGCGTCGCTGTTCAAAAAGACATCGCGGGCTTGATGCTATCTGCGATTATTTCCGACTCGCTTTTATTCAAATCTCCGACATGCACAGAGGAAGATGTAAAAGCTGCTCAAGAACTGGCAAGCATTGCAGGTGTTGATGCTGAGGAGTATGGGCTTGCTATGTTAAAGGCAGGTGCTGATTTAAGAAGCAAGTCAACAGAAGAGTTGGTCTCACTTGATTCCAAAGTATTTGCGATGGGAGACTATCAAGTAGAAGTTGCACAGGTAAATGCTATTGATGTATTGGATGTATTGGCACGCAAAGAAGACATCGAAGCGGCTTTAGAGCGCACAATTGCAGAAAAAGGCCTCGATTTATTTTTATTCGTGATCACAGATATTTTAAACAGCAACTCCGTCGCAATTGTAGCGGGTAAAGAGGCAGCAGTTGTGGAAAAAGCATACAACACACCGATTTCTGATGACAGAACGATCATCCTTGAAGGTGTGGTATCACGAAAAAAACAAATTATTCCAGTTTTAACGGATATTTTTCAGGGTATGACAAAATAATAAAGACAGAAGCATGACCGAGCTGAGGCTTGTGTCATGCTTTTTTTTGAAAAGAAAAATTAGATAGAAGATTAAAATTATTTAGAAATAATAAAATTGGATTGACAACTTAAGTTAAACGCAATATGATTAAGTAGTTTCACTTTTTCGAAATAATTTATGCCTATTAAATTTTTTGATAATACTGCAAATATAAACTGGGCATGAGAAGGAAGGAGATCTTAAATTGGATAGCAATCAAAAGAAGAAGATTGCCGAAAGTGTACCTCAGACTGGCTTTTTTGGTCATCCTAAAGGTTTATCCACTTTGTTCTTTACGGAGTTTTGGGAGCGTTTTTCATATTATGGAATGAAAGCGATTCTGCTTTATTATATGTATTACGAAGTTTCTAAAGGCGGGTTAGGTCTTGATCAAGGCACGGCGGCCGCTGTTATGGCAGTTTATGGCTCACTCGTTTATATGTCTGGAATTATCGGAGGATGGCTTGCTGACCGCCTGCTCGGTACATCGAAAACCGTCTTTTATGGCGGTGTGCTTATCATGCTTGGACACATTGCCCTTGCTTTCCCGGGTGGTGTAACCGCTTTATTCATTTCTATGGGATTGATTGTTATTGGTACGGGCCTTTTGAAACCTAATGTATCAAGCATTGTCGGAGATATTTATGCTGATGAAGGTGCGCGCCGTGATTCTGGTTTTAGCATTTTCTACATGGGAATTAACGCTGGAGCGCTGATCGCTCCATTAATCGTTGGTACAGTTGGTCAGGAGTATAATTTTCATTTGGGCTTTAGCCTTGCAGCTATCGGAATGTTCTTAGGCTTGGTTGTATTCGCTGTAACAAAAAAGACCAGACTTGGTTTGGCCGGTACTTATGTACCTAACCCGCTGACGGGAGAAGAAAAAAAGAAAGTCTTTATTCAAATCGGTATTGGCACCTTAGTGATCGTTATTTTAGGTGCAATTGGAATGACAACTGGCTTATTAACTATTGACCGTTTTATTTTGCTTGTTAGTATTTTAGGAATTATTATTCCGGCTGCTTATTTCATTATGATGTACCGCAGTCCGAAAACATCAGAAATAGAGCGTTCTCGTCTTCTTGCTTACATTCCTTTATTCATAGCGGCTACTATGTTTTGGGCGATCCAGGAACAAGGATCTATTATCCTGGCAAGATATGCCGATGAACGGACGCAGTTGGACTTTGCAGGAATGCATTTACAATCTTCTTGGTTCCAAACATTAAACCCATTATTTATCGTTGCATTTGCACCTGTTTTTGCTTGGCTGTGGGTCAAGCTAGGCAAACGCCAGCCGTCTACACCAAAGAAATTCTCGCTTGGTCTGCTGTTTGCTGGGTTATCATTCCTTGTAATGATCATACCGGCCTATGTAAATGGAACAGAAACACTAGTTCATCCAATGTGGCTTGTACTTAGTTTCTTCCTTGTTGTTATTGGCGAGCTTTGCTTATCGCCTGTTGGGCTTTCGGCAACAACTAAACTGGCGCCAGCTGCTTTCTCAGCCCAAACAATGAGTTTATGGTTCTTAACAAGTGCATCTGCCCAAGCAATCAATGCACAAATCGTTCGTTTATATAAACCAGAAACAGAAATTATCTATTTTGGTGCCATCGGTGCTGCTTCTATCGTTCTTGGATTGATTCTTTATCTCATATCCAAGAAAATTCATACGATGATGAAAGGCGTTAACTAAAACGTTAACACCATTGCTTCAATTGATAGAAAAGCCATTTGCTAGTTTGACTAGCAAATGGCTTTTTTTGTCTCTCTTTTGCTATAGTAGAAGCAGAAAAGCGTGACAATGAGGTGGGAAAATGACAGAAAAACTATTTTATGAAGATGCGTATATTCAGTCTTTTACTGCAAATGTTCTAGAGGAGGGCGTAGATGAAGCAGGCCGAAGATTTGCTGTTCTGGACAGCACAGCTTTTTATCCGGAGGGTGGCGGCCAGCCGTGCGATACAGGAAAGATAAATGGCATAAGGGTAACGGACGTTCAATCTGTTAACGGAGTCATTCGCCATTATCTTGAAGAGGAGCTTGGAATGTCGCGCGAGAAGGTAAATGGAGAAATCAATTGGGAACGCCGTTACGATCATATGCAGCAGCATGCGGGCCAGCATATTTTATCGGCTGCGTTTGAGGAATTATTTGGAATTTGCACAACAAGTTTTCACCTGGGGGAAAAAACAGTAACGATAGATTTAGATACGGACTCTTTGACAGAGGAAGTGCTTAAGAAGGCGGAAAAGAAAGCTAATGAAATTATTTTAGAAAACCGTGCAATTGAAACGAAGTGGATAACCTTTGGGGAGGCTTCTCGCTATCCGTTAAGAAAGGAATTAGCTGTGACGGGGAATATTCGACTCGTTATCATTCCGGACTTTGATTATAATGGCTGCGGGGGAACACATCCACGCAGCACAGGTGAGGTGGTGGCGATTAAGCTGTTGAAATGGGAAAGGCAGCGCAAGCACGTTCGTTTGGAATTTGTTTGCGGCGGGCGGGTGCTAAAGCAGCTTGGAGAAAAGCAAGCAGTGATCCGAGAGCTTTCCCGTCTGTTGAACAGCCCTCAGGACAAGATGACTGGGGCAGCCCGTCAGTTGCTTGAAGAGAAAAAGGCATTACAAGCCGCACTTGACGAAGCGAAGGATCAACTGCTTGAGCATGAAGTAAAGGTGTTGCTGCAAAAAGCAATACATAAGGAAGGATATAAGCTGCTCGTTCAAGTATTTCGGAATCGCACAATACAGGAGCTTCAAAAAATGGCGCGGCTAGCAATTGAAAAGGATGCGGGAGTTGTCGCAGCCTTTGTAGCAGAAAATGAAAACAAGCTCCAGCTTACCGCGGCTAGTGGGAATGAAACGACGAATATTGATTTAAAAAAAGCGGCTTCTTTCATTTTCCCGCTTATTGAGGGGAAAGGCGGCGGCCAGCCTCACTTTATTCAAGGTGGCGGTCAACGCACTATGCCTGGCGAGGAATTAGCTAAAGCTTTTGAAGAGATCTTGGCCTCTGCGTCTCTTCAAATGGATAAAAAGTATTAGTTTATTAGAAGAGGGAGCAACAGGTTGAGCAGGAAGTTTATTGAAACTTTTTGCTCTTTTTTTCGTAAAGAAAATAAACAGAACGGAGGGGGATTATGGATAAAGAAAAAGCGAAACAAATAGCGAGCCGGTTTGCTGTGGATTATGAGCAGCTGGTGAAGGCAGTTAGTTGAGGAGTCGATAAACGCCAGCTACTGTCCATTGTTGCCCAATATGCAGCCGCCGGACGGACATTTTCAGCGAAGGAATTTTTGCAGCTTTCTGATCATATTAAAGCAAACTCGGGATGGTTGTCCGGATTGAAAGGTTCTTTTAACTATTCAATGACTGCTTTATTATCGACCGGTTTTGATGACCCATATAGTGGGTTTGAAAAGATGCAGCACAGCTATCAGTTGCTCGTGGATCATGGCTTTCGGAAAACAGCATTTACATACATTGCAGCCATTACGTTAGTTTCTATTACAGAAGATACAGAGGAAAGAACACGGACTGCCGTACAGGCAAAACAAATTCATAAAAAAATGAAAAAGAACCATTATTTCTTAACTTCTCAGGATGATTATCCGCTCTCTATTCTCCTGGCCCGGCAAGATCAGGGTGAATTGATAGATAAGATTGAATTTTACTATTCCAAATTAAGCGAAGGACCGTTCTGGAAGGGAAATGATTTGCAGCTGCTGTCCCACATTCTTGCACAAAGCAACAGTAATGACTGGGAATCGCTTGTTGAAAGAACATTTCGCTGGTTTGAAGAATTTCGTAGCCGTGGATTAAAAGTGAAAGGTCTTCATTACCCATTGATCGGCCTGTTGGCTTTGACAGCTTCTCCTCAGGAATTGATAGAAGAAGTATTGATATTAGCGGAGACGCTTAATCAGGAAAAGCTCTTTAAATGGTACAGAGACATAGGGCTTCTGATTGCCGGCCAAATCGTCGTGCGGGAAAAAATCTCCGAGGATCAAGCGGCCTTTACAAGTTTCGCAGTTTCCATTGAAGCAGTACTACAGGCCCAGCAAGCAGCGATGATTGCTGTTATGTCAGCTGGGGCGGCCGCTGCTGCTTCTTCCGGCGAATAAAAAATTAATTGACAGAAAAGTTAATCACCTGTAAGATAAGGGTATTGAATGAATAGTAAGCGGGCATGGAAAGTCACTTCTATAAAGACTTCCTCTTTATGATCAAGTGAAATGGCCATTCTGCTGTAATATACGTAGAAACTGTCAAATCTGTTCTAGTCTCAAGAAAAGGAGACAAGGGCGCAGATTAAGCCAGTGATATCTTCTGCTATGGGGATATTGCTGGCTTTTTTCGTTTCACTTTCCATCATAAAAATACGAGGAGGAAAAGAAACATGTGTAAAAAAACTGGTTGTGGAAAATGTAAAAACTGTCCAATGTTAGCTGCTGTCCAAGAAAGAAATGCACAAAAGAAACTAGCTGTTTTAAAAAGTGAGTCTAAATAATTGTATCCAATATGATTTGAAGTAGTCACTCCTGTTTAAGGGGTGACTATTATTTGTGTCCTTTTAATGTTGTTTTAATAGCGTTTATAAAAATATTCTTGCAATTCTATATTTTTTATGATAAATTTTTTGTATCCAATATCCAATATGGATGAGGTTAATCTTTCTTATCAGGGGGTCTATCTATGAGTTTTCAGCCCTCGAAGGACAAAACGACTGTCGTCAGTTATGTAACTAAAAACTTAAGACAGGCGATTTTAAATGGAACATTCGAGAAGGGAGAGAGGCTGATCCAGGAAGACTGGGCAAATACTTTGAATGTTAGCCGGATGCCGATCCGAGAAGCGCTAGCCCAGCTTCAAACCGAAGGTCTGGTGAAGCTTGTTCCACATAAAGGGGCAATCGTCACTCCGATTACAAAAGAAGATATTGAAGAAATTTATCATTTAAGATCTTATTTAGAAGGGCTTGCTGTTGAGAAATCTCTTCCTTTTTTAACGGAGGAAGATAAACAGGAGTTAAAAGAAATAGTAGAAAAAATGGAAGCGTTGCAATTGTCAGATGAAACAAATGATACCTATATTGCTTTAAATGAAAGCTTCCATAAGTTGCTGCAAAAGGGCTGCCCTTGGCCAAGGCTAACAAAGGCTGTAGAGAATTTGGGGATTTCTCCGATTGCTCCGAGTCTGCTGGCGGATTATTACTCGGAAACGCAGAAAGAGCACCGGTTTATCTATGAAGCAGCTGTCAGAAATGATCCTGCCGAGCTGCGAGCTGCAGTAGAGTATCACCTTTTGCGAACAAAAAATAATTTAATTTCTTATATGGCTGACTTAGAGTCGGCTGATGAACATCTATCCAAACAATAAAATCTATAAAATAGAGAAACGATGAAGGAGAAGATAACATGTACGACTTCGCTATTGTTGGCGGTGGGATCGTTGGATTGTCTACCGCAAAAGCGCTATATGAACGGTATCCAAATGCAAAGGTACTTTTAGTTGAAAAAGAAGCCGAGCTGGCAGCCCACCAAACGGGCCATAACAGCGGAGTAATCCACTCGGGCATTTATTATAAACCGGGAAGCTACAAGGCGCGCTTTGCTCGTCAAGGAAGCAAATCCATGACTGAGTTTTGTAAGAAGTATGATATTGAACATGACATTTGCGGAAAAGTGATCGTGGCAACGAAGGACGAAGAGCTGCCTCTTTTGGATAATCTGTATGAACGTGGCCTGCAAAATCAACTGGATGTAAAAAAGATTAGCAAAGAAGAGCTGAAAGAAATCGAGCCTCATGTAAACGGAAAGGCTGCCATTAAAGTAGCGGCGGCTGGTATTGTGAACTATAAGCAAGTAACAGAAAAATTTGCGGAAATTGTTCGCGAACAAGGTGCCGACATCCGTTTAAATACGAAGGTTGAAAACATTGGTGAATCCAATGATGGCATTACGATCGAAACGAATAAAGGCACATTCAGAGCGAGGTTTTTAATTAACTGTGCTGGTCTTCACAGCGATCGGGTGACGAAGCTTGCTGGTTACAAAACGGATGTAAAAATTATTCCATTCCGTGGAGAGTACTATAAGCTGATCCCTGAAAAAAGACACTTGGTAAAAAATTTAATTTACCCCGTACCAAATCCAAAATTCCCTTTCCTTGGTGTTCACTTTACACGGATGATTGGCGGAGAGGTAGATGCAGGTCCGAATGCTGTTCTTAGTTTTAAACGCGAAGGATATAAATTATCCGACTTTAATTTAAAAGACTTTGCTGAAGTCATGGGTTATCCGGGCTTCTGGAAGCTGGCAAGCAAGTTTATGGGTGAAGGGCTGGAAGAAATGGCGCGCTCTGTCAGCAAGGCAAAATTTGTAGCGAGTCTTCAAGAGCTCATTCCAGAAATTCAAGCAGAGGACTTGGTGCCAGGACCAGCAGGTGTTCGAGCCCAAGCGGTTAAAACGGACGGCGGCTTTGTCGACGATTTCCATATGATTAACGGAGAAAATAGCATCCATGTTTGCAATGCGCCATCACCGGCTGCCACAGCTTCGATTGAAATTGGCAAAGAGATTGTCAGCCAGATTACTGAACAACATCATTTAACAAGCGCAATTAGTTCGTAAGCGGAAAGGGGAATTTTTTATGATTAACTCAAAAGTAATGTTTATTGCAGGACATGCACGTCTGCCGCAAGGGATGGCAGCGAAGAGTGTGTTTGATACATTAACAATCACCGCAGAAGTTGACACCAAGTATGGAGTGATCATTGAAGCTTCCTGTACGCTGGCAACGGAACATGGCAGGGAATTTATCGGGCAACTGTTGAAGGGAGTCAGTCTGAAAGACGGGATCGAGGAGCCGCTAAAGCAGCTACAGCAATATTATAAAGGCAAAGCTGCTAATGCACTCGCTGCTGCCTTGAATGATTTACACCTTCATTATCAGCAAATAGCGAAAAATTCGAAATAAATAATTAAATATATTGACAATTATGTGTCGGTCACATACAATGATGTTAACTAGAATTAAATATTTGCCTTTTGAAAATAGCCTTTTCAAAAAACGCGAATATTACTATAGAACGATGTTTGAGTGGAAAATAAAATACCAAACTGAAATATTTACTGTGACTCCAATTCCATGGAGCAATGAAGTAATTATTAGCCAGTTTACTATCCTTGGACGCAAAGGGTGTAAACTGGCTTTTTTTATTTCCTACCCAGACAAAAACATTATTTTTCTACAAATAGGAGGAATTATTAATGAGTACTTTAGAAAAACAAGGCAAGAAATTCATTCAGAAAACAGCAGCTTATGAGGTGAAATCTCATCCGCAAAGCGATCGTTTATACCACATTGAGCTTGAACCTAAAGTGATCAGAGAATTTTTGGCAAAAGTAAAAGAAGAGGAAGTGTCTGTTCAGCATTTGGAGTATACTCCTTACGCACGACTTATCGTTGCTGATTACTTGCTTCAATTGACAGGAAAAGAGTTTCAAGACATTTTGAGAGGGATTGTTCATGACCGCGAAACAGGTGGTTTCACAATTGGTCTGCAAGGAGAAACGCTTGATACAGATGATTATGTAATTTTCTCTACAGCGATGACTCATATTGTTGGAACACCGAATTTCGACTCCATGACAGGTAAATATTATGCCAGATTTACTGTAGCTCATACAGACAACAGTGATTCTTACCTTCGTCAAGCCTACCGTCTGTTCACATTGCATACGGATGGAACATTCGTTGATGAGCCAACTGACTGGTTGTTAATGATGAAAATGAAGGAAGAAAATGCAGTGGGAGGAGAGTCGCGTTTACTGCACCTTGACGACTGGAAAGAGCTTGAGAAATTCTCAACTCATCCACTTGCTACTTATAAATTCACATACAAAGCGCCAAGCAGCAAAAACGTCAGCCAGGAAGTACAGCGCGCTACGTTCTTCAATGATAACAACAAGCCTTGCATTTGCTTTATCGACCAATTTGCTTATCCGGAAACAATTGATGAAGCGAAGTATTTAAAAGAGCTTTCTGATTCCATGGAAAGTGATGAAAGTGTTATTGAGCTAAAACTTCCAGTTGGTGACCTTGTTATGCTGAATAACTTGTTCTGGCTACATGGCCGTGCAGCATTCGAAGTGAATCCGGAATTAAATCGCGAACTTCTTCGTCAACGTGGTAGATTTGCAGAAATTTAATTAACTCTTATTGAAGAGAAAGAGGAGGCGGCTATTAGGCTGCCTTCTCTTTTTATTATTTAGAAAAAGTATTGGTATGTAAAACGGAATGATTTATGCACTTTTGAATAGGGTGATTGTAATTTGAGAAATAAAACGAGTTTTCGTTTTACTGTTATTTCATAATCATACATTTATTTACATGGGTGATTTGTATTAAATGAACTGTTAACACCTCTGTTATCCGCTTTCTTTTAGTTTTCAAAAAAATATAATATTTTTTGTTGTTTTTTGTACTTTTGGCATGAAAATTGTATAAATATTTTAATAATTAACATTTTAAGCGGTTACAACAGGAGGAATGATATATGCAGGAAAAGGTTCAATTAAAGAGATCGTTAGGTCTATGGGCAATAGTTATGTTAGGTGTCGGTTATATGACGCCTATGGTAGCGTTTGATACATTTGGAATTGTATCAGAGGAAACGGGCGGACACGTGCCGGCTTCCTACGTGATTGCTCTAGTTGGAATGCTATTTACAGCTGCCAGCTACGGAAAAATGGTTAGAGTTTACCCGGTAGCCGGTTCAGCTTATACGTATACACAAAAAACAATTAGTAAAAAGCTCGGCTTTTTTGTCGGTTGGGCTGCTTTGCTTGATTACTTGTTTTTGCCGATGGTGAATGCGCTTTTAACAAAGATTTACCTGTCGGCGCTATTTCCGCAAGTTCCTGGCTGGATGTGGGTAGTTGGATTTGTAGTGGTCGTAACGGCTGCGAACTTATTTAGTGTAAACCTGGCAGCTAATTTTAATAATTTTCTTGTGTTATTTCAATTCTTAGTCATTGCTATTTTTGTCATACTGGTTATCAAAGGGCTTGGAAATGGAGAAGGAGCAGGAACTGTCTTTTCGTTTATTCCATTTGCTGAAGAGGGCATGTCAGTTGGTCCGCTTATAGCAGGAGCCACAGTTCTATGTTTTTCTTTTCTTGGGTTTGATGCGGTTACCACATTATCAGAGGAAACACCTGATGCTGTAAAAACAATCCCGAAAGCTATCTTTTTAACTGCACTTGTAGGCGGCGTGCTTTTTATTACCGTTTCTTACTTCACGCAAATGTTTTTCCCTGATGTTTCTCGTTTCTCTGATCCGGAAGCTGCTTCACCTGAAATTGCTTTATACGTAGGAGGCAAGCTATTTCAGGCATTTTTCCTAGCAGGGACGCTGACAGGAACGCTCGCATCAGGTTTGGCTTCTCATACGAGTGTGTCGCGGTTATTGTATGTAATGGGGCGGGATAACGTTATTCCTTCAAAGTTTTTTGGATACATCCACCCAAAATGGCGGACACCTGCATTGAATGTTGTGTTGGTAGGTTTTATTTCATTAATCGCTATTTTTCTTGATTTAGAGACAGCCACCTCTTTAATTAACTTTGGGGCACTCATCGCCTTTACGTTTGTTAATTTGGCTGTTATTGCTCACTATGTAATTAGAAAGAAAAGATATAAGAATCCGAAAGACTTTATTAACTATTTAGTGTTCCCAGTTATCGGTGCAAGCATCGTAGTAGTCTTATGGATAAACTTGAATATTCATTCTCTTATTCTTGGAGTTATCTGGTCAGTTATTGGAATGCTGTATTTAATGTATATTACAAACTGGTTCCGTTCGCCTGTTCCACAAATGCATATGGAAGAAGTACACGAATTGTAAATTAGAAGATGAAGCCGGAATCGCTGGTGCAAATGTTATTGCCAGCAGATCCCGGCTTTTTTTGTTAGTTTAAAAGGTTTCTTTATGCGAAAAATAATAGGCTATGCAAATAAGCATAAAGCAGCAATGTAAAAAGAAAATTAGGAAGCTTCTAGAAGCCCGTCTCTTCAAGGGGAACAAGATTTTAAATTTTTTGAAGTTTTGGCACGGAAATTGCTTCTATAATAAGCAACAAATAAAAATGAGGTGTTATAAATTGGGTACGAATGTACAGACAGCAGAGACTAAGACAACAGCAGGACAGCATCATAAAGATAATCCGCAAGAGGAATTTAAGTTAATTCTAAAAGAAGCGGTAGAAATTCTTGGTTACTCTGAGGAAGTATTTGAATTTTTAAAAGAGCCGATGAGATTTTTGGAGGTTAATATCCCTGTCAAAATGGATAATGGCGAGACAAAAATTTTCAAAGGCTATCGTGCTCAGCATAATGATGCAAACGGACCGACAAAAGGCGGCATCCGCTTTCATCCGGACGTGACAGCAGATGAAGTAAAAGCATTGGCTGGCTGGATGAGCTTAAAATGCGGAATTACCGGACTTCCTTATGGAGGAGCTAAAGGCGGGATCATCTGCGAACCACGTAGCATGAGCGCAGGTGAGCTTGAGCGGTTAAGCCGTGGATATGTCCGGGCGGTGAGTCAGCTTGTCGGACCGACAAAGGATATTCCAGCACCTGATATGTATACAAATTCACAGATTATGGCATGGATGCTCGATGAATATGATCATATTAGAGAATTCGATTCACCAGGATTTATTACTGGGAAGCCGCTTGTTTTAGGTGGCTCAGAAGGACGCGAAACAGCGACTTCAAAAGGCGTTCTATATACACTGCAAATGGTCAGTGAATTAAAGAACATGCCGCTTGAAGGAATGAAAGTAATCGTACAAGGGTTTGGAAACGTTGGGGGTTACCTCGCGTACTACCTGCATGAATTAGGAGTGAAGGTAGTTGGAATTTCAGATGCTCTTGGTGCGATTTATGAACCTGAAGGTCTTGATATTCCGGACCTGCTTGGACGCCGTGATTCCTTTGGCATTGTTACTGGCCAGTTTGAAAATATAATTACAAATGAAGAGCTAATTGAGCAGGAATGTGACGTGCTTATTCCGGCGGCAGTTGGCGGAGTCATCACTACAGAGAACGCTGACAGACTGAAATGTAAGTTTATCGTTGAAGCGGCTAACGGACCAACAACAAAAGAAGCGATTCAAATGCTTGATGAGCGTGGCGTTTTAGTTGTTCCTGATATTCTTGCCAATTCCGGCGGAGTCATCGTTTCTTATTTTGAATGGTGTCAGAACAACCAAGGTTACTATTGGACAAAAGAGCTAGTAGAAGAAAGATTGAAAGAGAAAATTCATGCGAGCTTCTTGAACGTTCAGAATACTGCCGAACAATTTGGCATTAACATGAAAACTGCTGCTTATGTTGAAGGGATCCGCAAAATCGCTGAAGCTTCAGGATTGCGCGGCTGGATCAAGCTTTAATTAGCAGGAAGCCGTAAAGAGAGAATATAAGGGATGAGGTGGTTAAATCAGGGGATTCCGTCTAAGCATACAAAGCAAAATGATCGGGAAATCATTGGCAAAAGGCAGAGCAAATGGGAAAAGCGACGACGGAATAAAAGCTGATTTGGCCCGGGGAGGGTAAAAATAATTTTGAAAGCGGTTGTCCCACTTATATAAGGAAAAGGAGATGAGTACCATTGTTTGAAGAATTGATTACCAGCCCGTATAACGGAGTAGTTCAGCAAGTTCTTGTGAAGGAAAACGTAAGAATCTATGAATGGGAGCCGCTATTTATAATTAAGAACGAAAAAGGAGAAATGCTTCCAGTTAAAGTGGGTGTCAGCGGAGAAATTCAGTCGCTCGAAGTCCAAGAAGGGGACAAAGTCATTCCCGGCATGGTACTCGCTTACGTGAAGGAAGAATTAGTAGTAAGTGCTTGTGATTGATGAATAATCTAGTAGAGGAAGATGGTGTTTCCATCTTCTTTTTCTATTATTCTGTAAAAAGTTTGCTAAAATAATAGAAAGGGGACAGCTGAGAGGGGGATCGAAAATGTTTACGATTGATGAAAACAAATTAAATCCGATTGTTTCTATTCCGGTGGAAGATCAAGCGGATAACAGCTTCATAGACATTAGTGCAATCAAAGAACCATTTGTATTTATGAGTGAACATGGCAAGCTTACTTCTTACGTTCATTTAAAGAGTAACCGTCTGGCGCATAAAAGAGAAGTGACCTTCCAAACGCTGTTGTCTCAGTCCATTCCGATCGAACAAATCTATCATGTGAACAAAATTATTTCATTGCCTGTTATTTTTCAGGTGATCGGTGAGACGTTAACGATCATCAATGATGAAGAAGGGTCGCCGATTGGTTATTTAAAACGGGAAGAACTGCTGGCTGAGCTATTTAAACAAGAGGAGCAGGGAGTCAATTTATTTAAAACGCTGCTTACCTCTATTCCAATGGGAATGTTTGTAGTAGACAGAGAAAAGAAGATCATCAACTGCAACGATGCCGGGTTAAAAATGATAAAGTCGACTGCTGAAAAGGTGATGAATAAACCTGCAGAGTCTGTATTTGAGCGAGAGCATATTGAAAGTGTGTTTGCAACCGGAAAAACAATTTTAAACCAGGTGCAGCTGACAGATGAAATGGGCGTCCTTCTCGACTATTGTCCAATTTCAACCCAGGATCAGAAAATTGAAGGAATGCTAATTGTCGTTCAGGACATTCCTACTATTGAAGATATGGCAATGGAAATTGAAGATATTAAAAATCTTAATACGGATTTAAATGCTATTTTATCTACTATTTATGATGAACTGCTCGTGGTGAACAGCAAAGGTGAGCTCATCCGTTACAGTGAAAATGTAATCAGTGGATTTTGGGATACAGATTTACAAGACATGCTTGGGAAAAGCCTTCTTGAACTAGAGAAGAAAGGGATGTTCAGTCCTTCCGTGACGAGGCTAGTCATGGAAAAAAAGAAAAAAGTATCGATTGTTCAGGAAGCAAGAAGCGGCAGAAAGGTGCTGGCAGTCGGCAATCCTGTTTTTAATGAAAAGGGAGAGATTGATCGCATTATTATCGCTTCTCGGGATATTACAGAAACTTCTCGATTAAAAGATGAATTAAAAGAAATGAAAAAGATTTCTGAGAAATATAAGAAAGAGC
The DNA here is from genome assembly GCF_038003025.1 of Pseudobacillus sp. FSL P4-0506. NCBI lineage: Bacteria > Bacillati > Bacillota > Bacilli > Caryophanales > Bacillaceae > Pseudobacillus > Pseudobacillus sp. FSL P4-0506. The sequence continues at coordinate 186,254 of NZ_JBBOOI010000001.1, read as the reverse complement.
TTGATACGTTTAAAAATCAAGATCGAACGCTAAAAAAACTAATGTATCGCAGCCCGAAAATGGAAAAGATTATTCTCCAGGTAAAGAAGATAGCCGAGTTTTCTTCTACCGTATTAATAACAGGAGAATCCGGGGTCGGGAAAGAAGTAATTGCCCAGGCGATTCATCAACTTGGACGTCGCTCAGAAAAGCCATTCTTGAAGCTAAACTGCGGGGCCATCCCGGAAAACTTGCTTGAAAGCGAACTGTTTGGCTATAAAAAGGGAGCCTTTACTGGCGCCGACAAAGAAGGCAAGGACGGATACTTTAAAATGGCTGATCAAGGCGTGCTTTTCCTCGATGAGATCGGTGAAATGCCCCTTCATTTGCAGGTCAAATTGCTGCGCGTATTACAGGAGCAGGAAGTTATCCCAGTCGGCAGTACCGTCGCTGAGAAAGTGGATGTGCAAATTATTGCGGCCACCAACAAGAAGCTTGAACAAATGGTAGAACAAGGAACGTTCCGGGAAGACTTATTTTACCGACTGAATGTTATCCCGCTTCATATTCCTCCTCTGAGAGAGAGAACAGAGGATATTTCAGTACTTGCTTTTCATTTTCTCCAGCAGCTTAATGAAAAGTATGATAAAAGTTTTTATTTAACACCTGATGCCATCAACGTGCTTGAATTCTATTCGTGGCCGGGAAATGTGCGTGAACTGCAAAACATTATTGAGCGGCTCGTCGTTTCTGCTGATGATCAGGCGATAGATGCTGAATTTGTCAGCCAGTTTTTATCGCTCGGTTATGATTTTAAAAAGGCACGGCCAATTATTACAAGGGTCGTTCCGCTGCAGGAGGCGCTTGAAGATGTGGAAGAGCAGCTGATTGTACTCGCCATGAAGCAATATAAAACAACGACAAAGGCGGCTAAGGCGCTTGGAGTAAGTCAGTCATCCGTGAGCCGTAAATATCAGAAGATTATGAGCAGCAGAAAATCTGACAATGAAGCGTCTCTTTATTAATTGCAAGCTGTTCAAAAGCTAGTGACTCACTGCTTTTGAACAGCTTTTTTTATATGTGGCAAAAATGTGTCTAAAAATGCTTATTTTCATCAATTTATTCATAAATTCATACATTATGCTAAATTGCATAAGAGCGATAAAACTCCAAATTTTTGTATGGAATAAAAAGCTTGATAGCACGCAGTTTTCAAAAATATTTTAAATATTTCAACTTGGCACGATAATTGCATTATATAAAGCAAACGGAGAATAGGAGGATGAAAAGCATGTTAGAAACGCAGGCTGTAAAAACTCTTGATTTGAAAATGTACATTAATGGGGAATGGACAAACTCCAGTGACAATAAAACACGTGAAGTATTCAATCCAGCTACTGGTGAAGTAATCGCTCATGCGGCTGAAGGTACTGTCGCAGACGCCAGAGCAGCTATTGCTGCTGCCAGGGAAGCATTTGAAAGCGGTGTCTGGTCAGATCTTCCGACTGTTGAACGCGCTGCATACTTATTGAAAATTGCAGACAAAATCGACGAAAAAGCAGAAGAGCTGACAGCACTAGAAACAATGAATAATGGTAAGCCACTTCGCGAAGCAGAAGGTGACATGGCAGATGCTGCAGCTTGTTTCCGTTACTATGCTGGTATGATCACTCAACCGGACGGCGAAACGTACCATGTAGCGGACCCAATGCAAGCGATGGTTGTGAGAGAGCCAGTTGGCGTATGCGGATTAATTGTTCCTTGGAATTACCCAATGCTTATGAGTGTTTGGAAAATCGCTCCGGCGTTAGCAGCAGGAAACACAGTTGTTTATAAACCTTCTGAAGTAACACCGGTTACACCGACAAAATTAATGGAAATTATCGAAGAAGTAGGCGTGCCAAAAGGCGTTATCAATATGGTACACGGCGCGGGCCCTGTTGTTGGAAATGAAATTGCTTCTCATAAGGATGTAGACATGGTGTCTTTCACTGGCGGTACAAAAACAGGAAAACACATCATGAAAACAGCTGCCGATACGATGAAGAAAGTTTCCTTGGAACTTGGCGGAAAATCACCAAATATCATTTTTGCTGATGCTGATTTTGAAGTGGCAGTAGATTACGCATTGTTCGGTATTTATTGCGGGTCCGGCCAAGTATGTTCATCCGGTTCAAGAATTCTTGTAGAAGAAAGCATTTATGATAAATTCATCGAGCGTTTCACAGAGCGCGCGAAACAAATTCAAGTGGGCAATGGAGCAGACCCAGAAACAGAAATGGGACCGCTTGTCAGCCAGCAGCACATGGAAAAAGTATTAAGCTACATTGAAATCGGTAAAGAAGAAGGAGCTCGCTTGCTATTCGGTGGAGAGCGTTTGACGGAGAACGGACTGGATAAAGGCTTCTTCGTAGCTCCAACAGCGTTTGCTGATACAACACAAGACATGAGAATCGTTCAAGAAGAAATTTTTGGGCCGGTAGTAGCGATTCAAAAATTCAAAGATGAAGCAGAAGCTATCCGCTTAGCCAACGATACGGATTATGGTTTAGCAGGTGCTGTATTTACTATTGATGGAGCGAAAGCACTTCGTGTGATCAAGAAATTGCGTGCGGGTATTACATGGATCAACTCCTACCATCCAACTTACAACGAAGCTCCTTGGGGCGGTTATAAGCAAAGTGGTATCGGCCGCAGCTTAGGAACATACGGATTGGATGAATTCCAAGAAATTAAACAAATCAACATCAACTTAGAAGTAGAACCAGTAGGCTGGTTTAAAAACTAATCAAAAATTGCAGGAGTGGAGATATAAATGAGTACAAAAACAGAATTGAAAAACAACGAGCAAATGGCACAAGTGAACGATTATATTAAACAAGTACTTGATATGATCGAAAAACAAGAGGTAACAGCAGAAGAAGCACAATGGGTAACAAAAGAAACAGTTGATAACTTCCGTGACCACGTCAACCCAGGCTTCCTTGCTTATCGTAAAACAGTAACAGAAGGTGGACAATTCGCAGCAGTTGAATGGTCTGACGAAGGTTCTTGTTTTACTGATATCAACGGCAAGAAGTACATTGACTGTCTTGGCGGCTTCGGTATTTATAACGTTGGCCATCGCCATCCAAAAGTTGTTAAAGCTGTAACAGATCAATTAAACCGTCAAGCTCTTCACAGCCAGGATTTACTTGATCCGCTTCGTGCGATGCTTGCTAAAATTTTAGCAGACATTACACCTGGCGATTTGCAATATTCTTTCTTTACAAACAGTGGAACAGAAAGCGTTGAAGCAGCATTGAAGTTGGCAAAAATGTACAGCGACCGCTCTACGATCATTTCAACAACACGCTCTTTCCACGGAAAAAGCTTAGGATCGCTTTCCGGTACTGCTAAAGGGGTATTCCGTAAGCCATTCCTTCCATTGATTCCTGGATTCCGTCATGTGCCATACGGTGACATCGACATGATGAGAAAGACGTTTGAATCTTGTGCCCTTGTTGGCGAAGATGTAGGCGCAGTAATCTTGGAACCAATTCAAGGTGAAGGTGGTATCATTATTCCTCCTGCCGGTTACTTGAAACAAGTAAGAGAATTGTGTGACGAGTATGATGTTGTCTTAATTTTTGATGAAGTACAAACTGGTATGGGTCGTACAGGAAAAATGTTCGCAGCTGAGTTATACGAAGTAACGCCTGACATCATCTGTCTTGCAAAAGCATTCGGCGGCGGTGTAATGCCAGCTGGAGCAGTTGTTGCAAACGAAAAAGTATTCAAAAACTTATTCGACAACCCATTCATGCATACAACAACATTCGGTGGTAACCCACTTGCTTGTGCGGCAGCGATCGCTACAATTGGCGTACTAATCGAAGAAAATCTTCCAGAAAGAGCAGCTGAAGTCGGCGAGTACTTCTTGAAAGGCTTGAAAGAAGCTGCTGCTGAGCATGGAGATAAAGTGTTAGAAATTCGCGGCCAAGGCTTAATGATCGGTATCGAGTTCCATAAAGATGAAATCGGCTATGAAGTATCAAAAGGCATGTTTGACCATGGCATCCTTGTAGCTGGTACACTAGTTAACTCAAAAACTATCCGTATCGAGCCGCCATTGACAATTAGCTATGAAGAAGTAGACACAGTAATCAATACATTTAAAGAAGTATTGGCTCAAGTAGCTGTACAATAAAAAAGAACCCCCCGGTCCTTGTACCGGGGGATTTCTTTTGATCTTAAATGAAGCATATATAGATGATCATCTATCAAAGTCATTAAAAATATATATTTCACTTTATTTGAAATCCGATATACGATAAATATATTAATTTTTATAAAGAGAGGTGGCTTTCTCGTTTGTTGAGTTCATTACTTGTAGTAACTTCTGATTTATTACGTATGGAGAATGCTAGTTTGACAAGTGCTGTTACCAGCTGAATAGTTATATGAAATTATTCATTAGATAGTTTGGATTCACGCTCGCATTAAGTTCTTTAGAAATTTGAACTACTTGCTGAAGAAAATGCTCAGTAGTTGCACTTCTAAATCTGCCTCTTAAAGTAATAAGCTCTAAACTGGATGTTAAAGAGGGAGATTCAATATCTTTAAATACAGGTAATCCCCCGCTGAATGGAAGGTATTTGTAAGAATTCGGTAAAAAGGTTACACCAACTCCTTTGCTGGCCAGAATTACCATAGGTAGCCCTTGGGTTCCCCAATACTTTACTTTTGGGGTAAATCCTACTTGTTTACACATCTTAATGATGTAGTCAGACAAGCCAGAGCCGGTAGTAGTAGTGTTTAGCAAAAAGTTCTCTTCAGCAAAATCTTTTAAATGCAGTCGGTCTTTTCTAGCAAAAGGGTGTTCGCTGTGAAGGCAAGCTACTATAGGTTCAGTAATAATAGAATATGTCTCAAAAATTTCTTCTGAAAAAGTAGTTCGAACAATAGCTGCATCCAACTGATTAGACAGCAATTGCTCTGATATATATTTAGTGTTTCCTTCAATGACATGGACTGTAACATTAGGAGCAGTCTTCTGCATATTTTCAACTATTTTCGGGATAATAATCAAATTTGCCGCTGTGGAACAGCCTACTTTGATTTCCCCGCGCATTCCTCTAGAAGCTTCATTTACTTCAACGAGCATATCGTCGACTGAGGTAATAACATTTTTGGCTCTTTTATAGAGTAGATTTCCTACATCAGTGAGTATCAGCCTTTTGTTTTCTCTTTTAAAAAGCAAAACACCCAGCTCCTCCTCAAGCTTCTTAATCATAATGCTTAAAGAGGGCTGAGAAATATTTAACTTTAGAGCAGCAGCAGAAACTCCTTGAGCTTCCACAACTGCCACAAAGTATCTAAGCCGGTTAATATCCATAGTAAGATTTATTTCTCCTTTCCCAAATAGCATAAATAATGGGCGATCGTACCGCTGCTTAAGAGAATTCTCTCACAAGCATATCTATATAAGCATTGTCTGGATATGCTTATGAAAATTGCAAGTAAGCCAATTTATATCAACAGTTATCAGAATAATTATAACATTTAATCTATTTTTAAGCTTTTAATTAGATTGGGCTGGAAGAGCAAATAAGGACTTTCCGCATAAAGAAAAATCAGGTGGTGAAACAAACAAAATATGAACATTTACCGAGAAAAGATCGAGCAATATATAGACAAAAATCAAGAACAATTAATAGAACACATACGCAATGTTGTGAAAATAAAGAGTGTCATTGGCGATGAGGAAGAAATGCAAGAATATATGAAGAGAATTTATCAAGAAATTGGATTGGAAATACATGAAGTGACTCCTAATTATCACAAGCTTGCAAACCATGAAGCGTTTGTTGATTCTGGCATTCCGTTTGAAAAACGAAAAAATATCATCGGTTTGTATAATGGGACAGGTGATGGAAGATCACTTACATTACACGGCCACGCAGATGTTGTTTCACCCAACCCTTTAGAAAAGTGGACGAAGCCACCCTGGGATGGAAAGATAGAAGGAAATAAGCTTTACGGGCGTGGATCGGCGGACATGAAGGGCGGATTGATTGCTAATTGGTTCGCTTTAAAAACACTGATAGATTTGAACATACAGTTAAAAGGAACGGTTCAGCTTCATAGTGTGATTGAAGAAGAAGCAGGAGGCGGAGGCGGAGCGCTTGCGTGTTTAGAGGCCGGATATATAACAGACGGTTATATTTCAACGGAACCCCACAATTTAAATGTAACGATAGCACATGCTGGAATTTTGTATTTCAGAATAAAGGTCATTGGCAAGACGGCTCATGCAGGCTTAGCCCACGAAGGCGTGAACGCTATAGGCAAGATATACAAAATTTATGATGCTATGGAGGCACTTAACCAGAAAAGAGCGAAGGAAATACATTTTGAGCTGTTTAATAAAGGCTCCGGCCAGTCGGTTCATTTGAATCAGGGAACACTTCATGCAGGCGATTGGGTTTCCAATGTAGCGGGACACGCAGTCTTAGAGTGTCGGATTGGGTTTATTCCTGGTGAGAGCCGGAAAGACATTAAAAAGCTAATACATGAAACGATTGAGAAAGTGATGAGAGAGGATGAATGGATGCAGCAGAATCCACCCGAAATCGAATGGTTTGGCTGGTCAACAGAGCCTTGGTATCAAGACCCGGAGGATGAGTTTGTCCAATCATTTGTCCAGACAGCTTCTAGCATTTTAGGGAAGCCAACGAAAATCATTGGCCGGGCCTCCGGGAACGATGCCCGTTTTACTCAGTATTACAACAAGCCGGGCATATGCTTTGGACCAAGGGGGAGTAACATACATGGTCCGGATGAATTTGTTGAATTGGATAGTGTCGTTAAAGTTGCTAAAGTGTTGGCGAATTATATTGTTGAATGGACGAGCAGCCCTCAGCTAAAAAAAGCCGACCAAAAGCCAGTTTTAAAGTAGAGCGTTTTTTGTATTAAAAAGCATGCAGAAAATTGAGATAGCAAAGAGGCGGAGGGATAAATAATGGTTCAGCAAACTGATTCGAAACAATATGACGCTATTATCGTTGGAGGGGGATTTACAGGTTTAGTTGCAGCCCGTGAGCTTAGTATGCTGGGACACAGTGTCACTTTGCTTGAAGGGCGGGATCGTTTAGGAGGGCGTACTTGGACTGATCACCAATTAGGAAGCAATCTCGAAATGGGCGGAACTTACGTTCACTGGTACCAACCTCATGTATGGACTGAGCTGACCCGTTACGGCCTTGAAGTGTACCAAGCTCCATCTGCTCAGAAAGCGTATTGGATTACGGGGGAGAAGGTACACTCAGGAACTCCTCAAGAGTTGAACTCTATAGTAAAAGAAAGCTTTGAGCGTTTGATGAGCCAAGCGAACAAACATCTTCCTCTTCCTCACAGTCCCTTACAATCTTCTTCTTTGCGAGAGTTAGATGGAAAATCAGTGATGGAATACCTGGAGAGTTTTACTCTAGCACAGGAGGAATATGACTTTTTAAGCAGCTTGTTAGCAACTGATTTTAATGGGTCACCGGAAGAGGGAGCCCTTACCCAGATGTTTCGCTGGTGGGCTTTTGCCAATGGAAATCGTTATGTCTTTGCTGATACGGTCTCAAGATTCAAAATAAAAACAGGAACCCGCTCACTTATCAATTCGATCGCAGATGATATTGATGCAGACATACAGCTATCTGTAGCTGTTGCTTCTATAGACCACACAGGTGATTATGTGGAAGTTCATACAGAAGATGGCCAGTGTTATGAGGCGAGAGCGGTTATTGTTACTGCTCCATTAGCGACATTAGATAACATTCAATTTAGACCGGAACTATCGAAAGAAAAACAAGCTTTTATAAACGAAAAGCAAGTCTCAAAAGGAGTTAAAGTCTGGGCACGCGTGAGAGGAGAGATGGAACCTTTTGTTGCTTATGCCCCTTCAGAGTATCCTCTTAACTCCGTTCATCTGGATCATACAGTTGAAGGTGACAGCATTGTAGTTGGATTCGGCCCTAATGCTGATCGCTTAGATCCTAATGATCGATATGCAATAGAGAAGGCATTGCAATGCTGGCTCCCTGATATAGAAGTGGTTGAAAGCGCGGGCCATAATTGGGCAGCGGACGAATTCTCCCGGGAAACCTGGTCGATGCTGAAGCCAAACCAATTAACCTCTTATATTGAAGAAATGAGACGCCGGGAAAACGGGGTATTTTTAGCAGGTGCAGCCTATGCAAATGGATGGGGAGGATTTATTGATGGAGCGATTGAAAGCGGCATTACTACAAGCAGAAGAGTAAGTAAATATATTGCTGCAAGCAAAGCTTGTCCATCCTACAATTTGTAAAGCTGATAAACCGGCAGAAACTTCTCTGAAGATCAGGCCTTTTATTTTTTTTTAAAATCCTCCATTATTTCATATTAATGAAATTTAACGGAAAAGGGGTAGCGGTTAATGTCAAAGTCTAAATTGGAATCAGAAATAACTGTTCATAATATTGGATACGAAGATATAGATGAGGTGGTAAACCTGTCCCAGGTAGTATTTGGACCGAGAATAGCATATAGGCGGGAGCAATTGGAAAGCCAATTGGAGATTTTCCCTGAAGGGCAAACCTGTATTAAATATAAAGAAAAAATCGTAGGCTCTTGTTCAAGTGTGATTGTTAACTTTGATGAATATGGAGTGCAGCATTCCTTTAAAGAAATATCAGATGAAGGATTTATTCAAAATCATAATCCGAATGGGATAAATTTATATGGAATTGACGTTACCGTTCACCCCGATTACCGTCAAATGAAGATTGGAAGGCGATTATACGAAACACGCAGAAATATTTGTCGGCAGTTTAATCTAAGAAGTATTATGTTTGGAGGCCGAATTCCTCACTATTACAAATACGCTGATAAAATGCCTGTAGATAAATATGTTGAATGCGTGATCCAAGGAAGTATTTACGATCCTGTACTCACATTCCAGCTGAGAAATGGCTTTACTGTAAAAACCATCATGAAAAATTATATTCCTGAAGACGAGGCTTCTTTAAAGTATGGAATATTAATGGAATGGTTAAATGACCATTATACTCCGCGTAATTAAGTTTCCCAAATAACAATTATTCATGAGAAATGAAAACGTTTCCGTGTATGGGAGGGAGTGCAGTATGAATACGAATGAGAGTAAATTGAAAAGGACACTTAAATTAAGGCATATTTTAGTTCTTGGGCTTGCCTACATGTCACCTTTTGCAGTTTTTGATACGTTTGGTATCATTTCTGAACTGACAAATGGCCACGTTCCTGCATCCTATGTGCTTGTTATGATTGCAGTATTGTTCACCGTTTTCAGCTATAGCAAAATGGCCAAGATATATCCTTCCTCCGGCTCGGCGTACACTTATACAAGACGAACAATAAATTCTGGTCTTGGTTTTCTTGTAGGATGGGCGGTTTTGCTTGATTATCTTTTTCTGCCTATGATCAATGCAATGTTTACCGGTATCTACCTTTCGGCTGTGTTTCCAACTGTTCCTTCATGGATTTGGGTTCTTGGAATGGTTATTTTAATTACGACGATGAATATTGCTGGTGTGAAGATCGCGGTTTCTGCTAATACACTTATGGTAATTTTCCAAGCGTTAATCGCTGCTATTTTTATTTTTCTGACAGCACGTTCTATTATTGTAGGGAATATCGGGTACTTTTCGTTTAATCCTTTCTATTCAGAAGCAATGAATTTCTCCACCGTCTTTGCAGGAGCATCGATTTTAATGTTATCGTTTCTAGGATTTGATGCTGTTACTACATTGTCAGAGGAAGCAGTCAAACCAAAAACAGATATTCCCCGAGCCATCTTTCTGGTCGCTTTTCTTGGAGGCATTTTCTTTTTGGCAGTTTCCTACTTTATGCAGAGCTTATTTCCTAGTGTAGGGGCATTGGTGCAAATTTCTCCTGACATAGAGGAAGCCTCTCCAAATATTGCTCTTTATATAGGTGGAAGTCTTTTTCAGGCTATTTTTCTTTCTGGGGCACTTACAGCCTGTATTGCATCCGGTCTGGCTGGACAAACGAGCGCCTCGCGTTTACTGTATGCGATGGGACGGGACGGCATTTTATTTAAAAGAGTTTTTGCTTATATCCACCCCAAGCTGGCAACACCGGTCTTAAATATTGTTTTAACGGGAATTTTAGCGTCTTCAGCATTGTTTCTCAGCTTACACACAGCCACATCGTTAATTAACTTTGGAGCTTTTACGGCTTTTGCATTCGTAAACTTGTCTGTTGTTTTTTACTATTTCAAAAGAAATAAAAGTCATACTATGCGCTCTGTGTTTAGTCATGTTGCTGTTCCTTTTATTGGCTTTTCACTTAATGCTTATTTGTGGTACAAACTGGATACCGCTGCTATGACACTCGGATTATCCTGGATGGCAGTCGGATTTATTTACCTTTTAAGTGCGACTAAATTCTTTACAAAAGCTCCACCGGAATTTAATTTTGATGAATCGGCGGCTGGCTGATGGGATTAATGAAGCATAAAGAAATAGGCAGTTAGGATAAAAATACTTCAAGCCCTTCTCATTTGTGTTCAATTGTTGGCACTTTTGCCCAGCAGGCTTTTTGAACTTGACTCTAAATTAAGTAAAAAGTGTCAGTATCAAGGTGCATAAAAGCATTCTTGATACTGACACTTTTTTTAAGAAGTAAATTTCAATCCGGCTACACCCAGCATAATAAATAGAAGCGAGAGAAGTTGAAATTTATTCAATTTCTCTTTAAACCAAATAATGCTGACGAGAGTAATACCGACTGTACCGATGCCGGTCCAGACAGCGTAAGCAATCCCTGCAGAAAGCTCTGTCATCGCTTTTGATAAACAATAGAAGGAGAAGATAAAGCCAATCACCATGACAGCAATCGGCCACTTTCTCTTTGTGCCATTTACATATTTCATTGCAATCGTTGCAATGACTTCTTCAAAGCCAGCTAGAACTAAAAAGACCCAACTCATTGATATTCACCTCGACTTTGGTCTTTCTGTGTTGATGTGGATAATTTCATACCCGCTACTCCCGAAAGCAGCAAGACAACGAATATTAACTGGATGAGGGAGAACGGTTCTCCTAAATAAATTCCCATAAAATACGTGCCTGCTGTACCAATGCCGACAAAGACAGTGTAGGCAGCGGCCAGCGGGATCGTTTTATATGAACGGATGAGCAGAAGGAAGCTAGTAGCAATCAGCACGGTGATGACTGCCCAATCCGTTAGAGAATCGGCATGCTTCAAACCTGTCGCCCATACGATTTCCAATAGACCTGCAATTAATACAATAAACCAACTCAATGTAAGCACCTCATTTATGAATGAATGTCATTCATTTTTTTGTTAAAAATTGAAACGCTTGGAAAAGCGTTTCGATACTTAGCGGGAAAGGGAGCGCTGTAGAAAAGAAAAGGTTTCCTCTTTACAGGCGGCTAAATCTCTTTTTTCTTCAGCGATATAAAAGCGCTCGGCAGCATTCTCAATTAAGTTAATAATAAGACGAGCCGTCCAATTGATATCAATGTCAGCAATGATTTCTCCCTTGCTGGCGGCTGACTGTAAAACTTCCTCTAGCCAATCATAGTAGGGAGTATAGATTGTTTCCCATTTTTCCATTGAATGCACAATGGCAAGGCCAGAGTAGCACAAAATAATAACCTCTTTGTAAGACTTCGTTAACTCAAACGTTTCATCGATAAGTGTTCGCATAATCTGCCAAAAGCCATTTATTTGTTTTGTTTCACTCTTAATTTTCTCTAGTGTCAAACTGAGCAAATCCTCTGCGATGGCAGGAATTAAATCTTTTTTTGAAGGAAAGTACAAATAAAACGTTCCCTGAGCAACGCCTGCCCGTTTAACAATGTCAGTAATTGAGGTTTGGTCGAGCCCTTTTTCAGAAATTACCTCGATCGCTGCCTGAAGAATTTTATTGTATTTGCCATCACTTTTTACCCGCATAGTAAATCCTCCAATAATAATGACTGAATATCATTCATTTTACAGTAATTTCTTATTGCTGTCAAGGCGTTGAAAAGTATAATTTTTGCTTGAGATTTCGTATATATACATTATAATGAGAAACTAGGTGTAAACTTACAGTTTTATAAAAGTAAACTTCATTTACTGAAAGTTTACTAAATATAAACAAAATCGAGGATTAAGAGGATGGAAATTGGGAAGAAAATTAAAAATTTAAGGTTGAAAAAGGGATTGACACAAGAAGAACTTGGAGAAAGAACAGATTTGAGCAAGGGGTATATTTCCCAATTGGAACGGGATTTAAGCTCACCTTCCATAGAAACACTCTTTCACTTGCTGGAAGTGTTAGGATGCTCTCCGAAAGACTTTTTTGATGAGGATAAGCGAGAACAGAAGGTTGTCTATGGAGAAGAAGATCAAACAGAGTATCTTGATGAGGAAAGAGGATATGAAATCCAGTGGCTGGTGCCTGAATCGAATGAAAAAGAGATGGAGCCGATTAAGCTGATTCTTCAAAAAGATGGAGAATTTAAGCGATTCGAACCATCACTGGCCGAAACATTTGGTTACGTGATGAGTGGCCGCATCAAAGTGCTGCTAGGCAATCAGGAATATGTGGCCGAGGCAGGAGAAGCGATTTATTTCCATTCATCCGAAGAGCATCAGATTATTAATGATTTTGATGGCCCATCTGAACTCATTATGACAGTGACAAAGTCTTACTTATAACAGAAAAGGGAGGGTATTATGGAAAAAGAAGTCATTATTCGCTTTGATAATGTAACGAAGCGCTATGATAACGATGCAGTTGTGTTGGATCGTGTAAGTTTTGAAATTGAGCGGGGGAAGTTTTATACACTTCTCGGGCCTTCCGGTTGTGGAAAGACAACGATTCTTCGGTTGATTGCCGGCTTTACGGAAGCATCAGAAGGAGACATTTATTTTAATGGCAAAAGGATTAATCAAGTACCTGCGAACAAGCGGCAAGTGAATACGGTTTTTCAAGACTATGCCCTTTTTCCGCACCTAAATGTCTATGAGAATGTTGCTTTCGGGCTGCGTATAAAAAAAGTCAAAAAAGATGAAGTGGATCGCAGAGTAAAAGAAGCCCTTCGTTTTGTCAATTTAAGCGGTTATGAGAATAGAGAAATTACAGAAATGTCCGGTGGGCAGCGACAACGGGTGGCCATTGCTCGGGCCATTGTAAACGAGCCAGAGGTTATTTTGCTGGACGAGCCGCTGTCTGCATTGGATTTAAAGCTGCGCACAGAAATGCAATATGAGCTGCGTGATTTGCAACAGCGTCTAGGCATCACTTTTATTTTCGTTACGCATGATCAAGAAGAAGCCCTGGCTATGTCCGACGAAATATTTGTTCTCCATGAAGGACAAATCCAGCAAAGCGGTACACCGACAGATATTTATGATGAGCCGATTAATCGCTTTGTAGCCGATTTTATTGGAGAGTCTAATATCGTGCCTGGCAAAATGATCAAAGATTTTGAAGTAGAATTTGCAGGGAAAGTATTTGAATGTGTCGATCAGGGATTGAACCCAAATGAATCGGTGGAAATAGTGATCCGTCCGGAAGACTTGGAGATTACTTCATGGAATGAAGGTAAAATTCAGGTCAAGGTAGATTCTCAGCTGTTCCGTGGTGTTCACTATGAAATGCTTTGTTATGATGAAGCGCAGAATGAGTGGCTTGTTCACTCAACGAAGAAGGCAGTGGTAGGCGACAAAATCGGACTTAGTTTTGAACCGGAAGCTATTCATGTTATGCGCCTCGGCGAAACAGAAGAAGAATTCGACAAGCGATTAGAATCATATCAAGAGGCCGGTCATGAATAACAAGACGCGACTGGTTTATTTGCTGCCATATATACTTTGGATCGGCCTGTTTGTCGTTACGCCTATTTTGCTCGTTATCTACTATTCTTTTTTTGATTTACACGGAAACTTTACCTTTGCCAATTATGAAAAGCTATTTACCTTTGTTTATATAAAGATGATTGCCAGCTCGTTCTGGTATGCATTTTTAATTACGTTGTTTTGTTTGATTATTGCTTATCCAGCGGCTTACTTTATTACGAAAACAAAATATAAGCAACTGCTTCTGTTACTTGTCATTTTGCCGTCGTGGATTAACTTGCTACTGAAGGCCTATGCTTTTCTTGGCATCTTTAGCACGTATGGAGCTGCAAATAATTTTCTTGAGCTAATCGGCATTGGCGCACATCAGATTTTATTTACTGATTTTAGCTTTGTATTTGTCTCAGTCTATATTTTCATTCCATTTATGCTGCTGCCTATTTTTAATGCGCTCGATAAGCTGAATCCTGCTTTGATAGATGCTTCGCGTGATCTTGGAGCTTCTGCATGGACAACGTTTCGGAAGGTCATATTCCCGCTTACGCTCAGTGGTGTAAAGTCAGGGGTGCAGGCTGTATTCATTCCGGCTCTATCCCTATTTATGATTACCCGTCTAATTGCCGGCAACCGAGTGATCACGCTCGGCACAGCGATTGAACAGCATTTTCTTGTCACACAGGACTGGGGAATGGGATCAGCCATTGCTGTATTTTTGATTATAACGATGGTCGTCATTATGGTTGTGACCGGAGCAAGAAAGCGGGGGATTCAGTAAAATGAAAAAAAAGACTGCTTGGCCAAGAGTCTATTTGGCTTTTATCTTTATCATTTTATACGCCCCTATTTTCTATTTAATGTTTTATTCATTTAATAGCGGCGGTACAATGAATAATTTCGAAGGATTTACACTGGATTGGTATAAGGAGCTCTTTGGTGATAAAAGACTGCTTATTATTGTGTTAAATACGATAATTATCGCTCTTTTGTCTGCAGCTATTTCCACAATAGTCGGGGTGATTGGGGCTCTCGCGATTGTATATATGAGACAGAGGACGGTAAAGCAAGCACTTTTATCCCTGAATAACGTCCTCATTGTTAGTCCTGATGTTATTATCGGTGCATCGTTTTTGATTCTATTTACAATGGTAGGAATTAAGTTAGGTTTTGCATCTGTGCTGTTATCGCATATTGCCTTTTCCATTCCGATCGTAGTCATTATGGTGCTTCCTAAACTGGAGGAGATGAGCAGCTCTTTAATTGATGCTGCGCGTGATTTAGGAGCGGGGCATTGGGATGTATTGTCAAAGGTTATTCTGCCATATATTTCACCAGGCATTTTTGCTGGTTTTTTCATGGCACTCACATACTCTCTTGATGACTTTGCTGTCACCTTTTTCGTTACCGGGAATGGCTTCAGCACATTATCCGTTGAAATTTATTCATTAGCTCGTCGAGGTATTTCTTTAAATATTAATGCGTTGTCCACGCTATTATTCTTGTTTACGATCATACTTGTGGCCGGTTATTACTTTATTATGCAGCGAAACAGCCGAACGGCTGGGGCGGGGGTGCGAAAATGAATAAGTTAATACGCGCATTTATAGCTATATTTGCTATCGCTTTTTTATTGATGTACGCTGTTTCGGCACTGAATGGATCAGACAAGAAGGTAGCGGGCAATACATTAACGATCTACAATTGGGGGGATTACATCGACCCCAAACTGATTACTCAGTTTGAAAAAGAAACCGGTGTTAAAGTAATCTATGAAACGTTTGATTCCAACGAAGCGATGATGACCAAAATTGAGCAGGGCGGCACTGCTTACGATATCGCGGTACCTTCTGAGTATGCAATTGACAAAATGAAAAAGGCAGACCAGCTGCTTCCGCTCGATCATTCGAAACTGCCAAACTTAAAATATATTGATCAACGATTCATGGATCTTCCGTTTGATCACGGCAACAAATATTCGATCCCTTATTTTTGGGGAACAGTCGGCATCATTTACAATAAAGATTTGTTGAAAGGAAAAGAGATCAAAGCGTGGAATGATCTGTGGAGCCCGGAGCTGCGCAACAATATTTTGCTTGTTGATGGAGCCCGTGAGGTAATGGGCATGGGGCTCAATTCCCTTCATTATTCATTGAACGATAAGAACAAGCATCATCTAATTGAAGCGAAGAAAAAGCTTGATCAATTGACGCCTAATATTAAAGCGATCATCGGTGATGAAATCCGTCTGCTGATGGAAAATGATGAAGCGGCCGTTGGGGTTGTCTGGTCGGGAACTGCTTCGGAAATTATGTGGGAAAAGGATAATCTGGAATATGTGGTACCAGAGGAAGGGTCCAATCTTTGGTTTGATAACATGGTCATCCCAAAAACAGCCAAAAACCTGAAAGCAGCCCACCAATTTATCAACTTTATGCTTGATCCGAAAGTCGCTGCGCAAAACGCAGAATATGTAGGCTATTCTACGCCGAATCAAAAGGCTCTTCAGCACATGCCGAAGGATGTCGTTAATGACAAACGTTTCTATCCAAGCCCGGAACAAACGAAGCATCTAGAAGTGTACGAAAACTTGGGAGCCGATATGCTGGCTTACTACAACGAGCTGTATCTTGAATTTAAAATGCATAAAAAATAATAAAAAGCGTCCGAATGCTGTTTCGGACGCTTTTTTGTTGTCCAGCTACAGGCGCTATCAGCTCGAGGACACAAGCCTGTCCGTCTAGAAGGTCAAGAGCAACCTTCTAGCTGGCCCGTCTTGTGATAAGCAAGCGCCTTCCACTTTTCTTTGTCCAGCTCCGCCTCCTTAGGACTCGAGGTCATATGCCAGCCTGACTGTGTGGCTGAAGAACACCACTTCGTCATCCTGTCATATGCTTGTCGTCCCAGGACAGTCGTCTCCGCTTTTCTTGTCCAGCTCCGCCTCCTTAGGACTCGAGGTCATATGCCAGCCTGACTGTGTGGCTGAAGAACACCACTTCGTCATCCTGCCATATGCTTGTCGTCCCAGGACAGTCGTCTCCGCTTTTCTTGTCCAGCTCCGCCTCCTTGGGACTCGAGGTCATATGCCAGCCTGACTGTGTGGCTGAAGAACGCCACTTCGTCATCCTGTCATATGCTTGTCGTCCCAGGACAGTCGTCTCCGCTTTTCATTGTCTCGGTCTTAAGGATGAGGGAAAGTTCCATCCGAAGCTCGTTATAGGAAAAGGGAAAGCGAGGTAAGATGAAATCAAGATATCGAAGGGAGGAAAAAATAATGAAAAAGGTGATGCTGTTTTGTATAGGAGGGCTTGCAGCTATGGTAGCCATTGCGAGTGCCGGTCCGGTTCTTGGCCTCGTAGCATGTGCAGCCATTATGTATGTGGCATGGAAACAGTACAGACAAGCACATTCCAAAGGGGTCAAAATTTTTTGGGGAGCAGCGGGAATTATCGCGTTCCTGGCAGCGGTCGGCAATGTGCCAGCTTTGCTTGGCGTCGCAGCTTTAGGTGTCCTGTATGTTGTGTATAAAAAATGGCAGGAAGAGGATGAAGACTTTGTTGCAGCAGCAAAAGAAGAAGATCCATTCGTCAATTTCGAAAAACAATGGAGCCAACTAAAAAATAAATAAGGAGAGATTAAGATGACAGGAATCTTTGCGAAAATTAAACGGACTGTAGAGGCAGAATTGTTCGACATCGTAGAAAAGAAAGAGCAGAAAAATCCAATTGCTATGTTAAATCAGTATTTGCGTGAAGCACAGAAAGAGACCGAAAAAGCAATGAAATTGTTAGAACGGCAACAATTATTGAAAAAAGAATTTGAACGCGAATGGCAGGATGCTGTTCGTATGCAGGATAAGCGCTTGAAACAGGCTGCACTCGCTGCTGAAGCGGGGGAAAAGCAGTTGGAAGAGTTCGCTGTAAGAGAAGCAGAGATATACAAAGAGAGAGCGGCTCGTTTGCAGCACTCCGTTTCTATCGCGGACGAACAAATCATAAAGCTTGAACGTCAGACAGAAGAAATGAAGCATAAATTGAAAGATATGAATGTGCGCCGCCTTGAATTAATGGGCCGGGAAAATGCAGCAAGAGCTCATTACAGCATGAGTAAAGTGTTGGATGAAGGATCAGGGAATAATCATCCGTTTGGCCGGTTTGAAGAGCTGGAGCAATATATTGATGAGTTGGAAGGCAAGGCGAGCAAGAAGTATGAAACGACATTAATGGACGCCCGTCTTGCAGAGCTGGAAAGACAATTTTATCAGCAAGAAAAGAACACACAGCAAGCATAAAACATGCTATGATTAACAATTGAAGAGAGTGAAACAAACCCGTGATTGCGGGTTTGTTTCGCATTGCAGCGTTGCTAATTCGAGGAAGGAGGAAAAAGAATGTCACCATTTAAAAGAACAGATATGCTTACTATGTTTTTACTTGCTGCTTTGATCATCATTTTAATTGAGGCGACATTTTTCCATAATGATTTTGTGTTTTCCCTCTTCTTCGGAGCAGCAATGATTTACTTTGGGAGAAAATGGAACAAAAGCTGGTTTGGTAAGCTATTGTTTTGGTTTGGCGTATTTTTATCAATCATGATGATTCTTAGCATGAGCAGTTTACGGATGCTTGTTCTTGCTGGTTTGATTTATATGCTGTACCGCTTCTTCCAATCGAAAAAAGAACCGGTACGCTTTTCTCTATCACCCGATACTGTGAGAGAGATGCCGATGGAGCCCGGTGAATCGATTAAGCACTCTTTTCTAAAAAATAAGTTGTTTTCTGTTCAATCTACACCGGAGCATTCATATGAATGGAAGGACATCCATATTCAAGGGGTGCTCGGCGATATTACTGTTGATGTAAGCAATACAGTGCTACCAAAGGGAACGGCGGTTATTTCCATCAGGCAAATGATCGGAAAGGTGAAAGTAGATATACCTTATGAAGTCCCCGTTCGTATGCGCTTCGCAACCGTTATAGGAAATGCTCATTTGTTCCAGCGTTTTCCCGTTCCTCTTTGGAATGATACGCTATATTTTGAAGATGAACATCATAGCGAGCAGGAAGGGGCAGAAACAACAATTATTCTTCTCATTTCCACGGTTATTGGCGATGTGGAGGTGAATCGGGTGTGAATATTTTTGCTAAGCAGATTCGTCAAGTTTTTTTAGCTGTTCTTTTTGTGGCAGGAGTGATCATTGCCGCTTTTGAAACGAGCTTTCCGCATCCGACATGGCGGGCTTACTTTGAACAGAAGCTATTTGAGCTTCCTCTTGCTGTATTTATAGCGGCGGCCATAGTAGGGACAGCTTTCCTATTTGGTGCATTATACGGATGGGGACAATGGACATCTTTAAAAACACTTGATCGAAGAATTGACTCCCTCATTTCTGGTAAAGACAAAGAGGAGAAAGACAGCATGCTGCCAGCCGACTTTTCGAACATTGAGCAAAAGTTTCAACAGCTTGAGCGTGTCATCATTGAACAGAAACAAGCAGCCCGACGTCTCGCTAGAGAAAAAGCAGAGAGCCAGGAAACGCTCATCCAGGAAATGGTTTCGCAGGAGCGGCAGCGGCTTGCAAGAGAACTGCACGATTCGGTTTCCCAGCAATTGTTTGCGGCTTCCATGATGATGTCGGCCATTAATGAAAATCGTGAATCTGCACCGTCCATAGAAACGAAGCAGTTAGCTATGGTAGAGGAAATGATTCAGCAGTCGCAATTAGAAATGCGAGCGCTTCTTTTGCATTTACGGCCTGTACCATTAAACGGCAAGTCTTTAAAAGAGGGGATTGACGATCTCCTCGTTGAATTAACGCAAAAGGTTCCGTTAGCTATTCATTGGACGACAGAAGAAATCTGCATGGACCGGGCAATGGAGGATCATCTATTTCGGATTGTGCAGGAATCGATTTCTAATACGCTGCGCCATGCCAAGGCTAATCGGTTGGACGTACTGAATGTGTGGCGTGATGGTTTCATTATTTTGCGGATTAGTGATGACGGAGTTGGTTTTGATCAGGAACAGACAAAAATGGGGTCCTATGGATTGCAGAATATGCATGAACGCGCAATTGAGATTGGCGGAACATTAAAAATTATTTCATTGCCTTCCCAGGGGACGAAGCTGGAGGTTAAAGTTCCGTTTGCAAAACAGCACTCAGATCAAACACAAATGGAAAAATCAGAAGAAAAGGTGGAAACGAACGAATGATAAGAGTTCTTCTCGTTGATGATCATGAAATGGTGCGCATTGGCGTGTCTGCCTATTTAATGGCCCAGCCGGATATTCAAGTAGAAGCTGAAGCGGAAGACGGTGAAAAAGCGGTGACGGCTGCTCTTGAACTAAAGCCTGATATTATTTTAATGGATCTGGTCATGCCGAAGATGGATGGAATTGAAGCGACCAAACGTATTACAGAAAAGTGGCCTGAGGCCAAAATCATCATCGTAACCAGCTTTCTTGACGATGAGAAGGTCTATCCTGCTCTTGAAGCAGGGGCTGTCAGTTACATATTAAAAACATCAAAAGCCAGCGTAATTGCTGATGCAATCCGCAAAACATATAGCGGGGAGCCAGTGCTTGAACCGGAAGTAACAGGGAAAATGATGAAGCGCATGCGCCAGGGTCAAAAGATGCCGCTTCATGAAGAGCTGACCGAGCGAGAGCTGGAAGTTTTGCTGCTTATTGC
Source organism: Pseudobacillus sp. FSL P4-0506 (assembly GCF_038003025.1). Lineage (NCBI taxonomy): Bacteria > Bacillati > Bacillota > Bacilli > Caryophanales > Bacillaceae > Pseudobacillus > Pseudobacillus sp. FSL P4-0506. Next base: position 165,700 of record NZ_JBBOOI010000001.1, on the reverse strand, counting down.
TCAAGGAAAATCCAACCAGGAGATTGCTGACGAGCTGTATATTTCTTTAAAAACAGTGAAAACGCACGTCAGCAATATCCTGTCCAAGCTGGAAGTAAACGATCGGACACAAGCGGTTATCTATGCCTTCCAAAATCGGCTTGTTCACTAACATCTACGGAATCAAGTCACCAATCGAGCGGAACAGAAAGCGGATGAACATCCATAACATCCGAAGTGGCCATAAGATGATATCAAGCAAAAAGTTTTCAAATAAAGCTTCGAATAACTCAGACGCTCCTTCACGAGAGCGTCTTTTTTTCTTTTTATTTGACGACTTGGACATCTTCTTCATCCTTTACTCAGTTTTTTTGTATATACGGATGAAAGCCCAAAAAGTTTCCAGCTGCCGTTAAATTTTCACGGATGATAGAAGTGGATGCCAGACAATCCAGTCTGGAATACTTCTTTTGTGAAAAGTATACGGATTTTTTCGATAATTTTCCGGGCATTTTTGTACAAAAAGACCATAGTTTATAAATGTAAAAGAAGATAAAGTAAAAGCATGAAAATGTTTACTAATTAAACAAGACGAATGTGAAGGGGTGGTGATCACTTTTCATGCGCTATCAATCGCAAAGAATCTCACAAATTCCCCCGTATATGTTTGCCGAATTCAATAAGAAGAAACAGATGATGCAAGAGGCTGGAGTGGATGTAATTGATTTAGGAATAGGGGACCCGGATTTACCAACGCCGCAGCATATAACAGATAAGCTGATAGAGGAAATGGCTTATCCGGAGAATTTTAAGTATCCGAGTTTCATTGGCTGCCTGGACTTTCGAAAGGCAGTAGCTGAGTTTTATAAGCGGGAATTCAACGTTGATTTAGATCCGGAAACAGAAGTGCTCGCTCTGATCGGTTCCAAGGAAGGGCTGGCCCATTTAGTGCCCACAATGATTGATCCCGGAGAGATTGTTCTGGCGCCGGATCCGGGTTATCCTCCTTACCGTATGGCGGTTTCCCTTGCAGGCGGAAAGTTACATACGATGCCGCTGCTGCAGGAGAATAACTTTGAGCCTGATTTTCAGAAGATTCCTGAAAATGTCGCTGCAGAAGCAAAGCTGATGTTTTTAAATTATCCGGGCAATCCAACGGCAGCTACTGTGGACGTTAATTTTTTTCGCAAAGCTGTGTCATTTGCCAAGCAGCATGAAATCGTTATCGCTCATGATGCTGCTTACAATATGGTTACTTTTGAAGGCTACAAGGCACCGAGTATTTTGCAGGCAGAGGGGGCGAAAGAAGCTGTTGTTGAGTTTGGCTCCTTATCCAAGACATACAGCATGACCGGCTGGAGAATTGGCTATGTTGTCGGCAATAAAGAGGTCATTAAGGCCCTATCGATTTACAAAAGCAATACCGACACCGGTCAGTTTATTCCTATCCAAAAGGCAGCCGCCCATGCTTTGGCGGGCAGCCAGGATTGCATCAAGGCAAGCAACGACGTGTATGCGGAACGAATGAAGGCAATGACGGCTGCTTTAACATCTATTGGCGTGAATACAAAACCGACGCGTGGCACATTTTTTATTTGGGCACCGGTACCGGATGGATACACGTCAGCTGAATTCGCAAACCGTGTGCTAGAAAAAACAGGCGTCATTATCACGCCGGGTCATGCATTCGGGGAAAGCGGTGAAGGGTATTTTCGTCTTTCGCTGTCTGTTCCGACTGACCGGCTCACCGAAGCCATTAACCGCATGAAAAAAGAGCTCACTATTATTACAAATTAAGAGGAGAGATCATGACATGAATAATCAAACGGTAAAAGATGCAGTTCAAAAAGATACAGCGGTAAAAAAATACTTAAATTTTATTAACGGTGAATGGGTAGAGTCTGAATCAGGCAGATTTACGCAAAATACAAATCCGGTCAATGGAGAAGTATTGGGAGAGGTAGTTGCCTCGACAAAAGCGGATGTGGATAAAGCTGTCCAGGCGGCAAAAGCAGCGCAAAAAAAGTGGCGTAACGTACCAGCTCCAGAACGTGCGGAGGTTTTATATAAAGTTGCTTATTTGTTAAAAGAGCGCAAAGAAGAGTTAGCGCAGATTCTGACAACAGAAATGGGAAAAGTGATTGCGGAAGCGCGAGGAGAGGTACAAGAAGCGATCGACATGGCGTTTTACATGGCCGGAGAAGGCCGGCGCATGTTTGGCGACACAGTGCCTTCAGAGCTGCACAACAAATTTGCGATGAGCGTCCGTGTTCCTGTTGGCATTGCCGGGTTGATTACTCCCTGGAACTTCCCGATTGCGATCGCTTCCTGGAAGTCATTGCCGGCGCTTGTAACTGGAAATGCGGTTGTTTGGAAGCCGGCCTCTGAAACCCCATTTCTAGCCGGAGAGTTTGCAAAAATCTATGAAAAAGCTGGCTTGCCGAAAGGTTTGTTGAACCTTGTCTATGGTTCTGGAGGCGAGGTAGGAAATGCGATCGTTGAGCATCCGGATATCGATATCGTGTCATTTACAGGCTCCAATGAAGTCGGCAAGGAGATTAATGGACGTGCTGGTGAGCTTCTGAAACGTACATCGCTTGAGATGGGCGGAAAAAATGCAGTAACTGTGCTTGAAGACGCGGATATTGACCTTGCAGTAGATGGAATCGTATGGAGTGCATTTGGCACGAGCGGACAAAGATGTACAGCTTGCAGCCGAATTATCGTCCATGAGTCTGTGAAGGAAGAGCTGGAGCAGAAGTTGCTGAAGCGCATGGAAACATTGAAGATCGGCGACGGATTGGATGAGTCGATCGATGTAGGTCCTGTCATTAACCGTTCATCGCTTGAGAGAATACATGAATATGTCAAAATCGGTAAAGACGAGGGGGCAAAACTGTTAAAAGGCGGAGAAATTCTAACTGAAAATGGTTTAGATAAAGGGAATTTCTATGCACCGACTTTGTTCACTGACGTCAAATCCGATATGAGAATTGCCCAGGAAGAAATTTTCGGACCGGTCGTTTCTATTATTCCGGTGAAAAGCCTGGAAGAAGCCATTGAAGTAAATAACAGCGTTGAATTTGGATTATCCAGCTCTATTTTTACGGCTGATATCAACCGGGCATTCCAGGCGATGAGAGACTTGGATACGGGGATTGTTTATATTAATGCAGGAACAACAGGCGCGGAAATTCATCTGCCATTCGGAGGAACGAAAGGAACAGGAAACGGGCATCGTGACTCCGGCGTTGCTTCACTGGACGTATACACTGAATGGAAGTCTGTTTATGTAGACTACAGCGGAAAAATTCAGCGAGCGCAAATTGATAACTATTAATTCCTTCTATTAACCATAAAAACAAGCAGGAATGCCTCGCAAAAAGCGTGATTGCATTTCTGCTTGTTTTTTCCAGGGAAGCGCTTACGCCGGACGAAACGACTTCTCTTTCGTTTCTTCATAGCAGCGTATGGCCATGTAAAGCAGCATGCAGTCCTGAAAGCTTCCCGTGTCTATGCCGGTCGCTTCGCTTATCCGTTCCAATCGGTAAATAATTGTATTGCGGTGAATAAACATGTTGCGCGCTGCCTCGCTTAAATTTAAATTGTACTCACAATATTTAAGAAAAGTCGTAGACAGTATTTCATAATTATCGAGATCAGCAAGAGGCTGAACGATATTTAAAAGCTTTCTTTGAAGTTCAGGAGTGATTTCTTTCGGCAGCAGTTGGAAAGTTGTCTGTTTTTCATTATAAATAAAAATGCCTGAGCCGGTATCTCCTTTTCTTCCAAAAATCATCGTCTTTTCAGCATTGCGGAACGACTCAGCAATGCCCCTGATTCCTTTTTGTACATCGCCAATCGCGATGGAGGCGGCTAAGTAATACTTCGTTTGCAAGAAATTATTTAGCTTTTGGAGCCTTTGCTCCAGAGAGGAAACGAGAGCTGTGTAAGCTTGCTCTGTTGTGATAGGTTTGACAATAATTAACCGCTCAATATTAATGAAGGAAAGAATGTCTTCTTCGGAATCATGAAAAATTAAATAAAGATAGTCCAATAGATCTCTTTGAAAATACGGAAGTGAATAAGGGTCATAAACCTCATTTGAGTTGGTTTGCACAGGCAAAGAGCGATGAATGTCTATTAAAATGCACGTTCGATAGATTTCCTGGTTGTAGCCGAGTGTTTTAGCATACTGAATCATCCGCTCATCTCGTTCGTCTGTGTCATAATGAATAATTTGCTGGATAAACACTTCAACCATTTTCGATTCCAGCTCTTTCATTTCTTTGCGAAAGGCATCCTGGCACATCATTTCGACTTGATTCTTTACAAGCTGAGCATATTTCTCAACTTCTTCAGGTTTTCCGACGATTCCAAGCACGCCGATGGCTTTATTATTAATCATGATTGGTACAGAAACACCTGGAAGGATTTGTCCGATTCCTTCATTGCGACAATTAATTAAGCCCTTTTTTCTAATAACGTCAAGTGAAGGACGGTGGAAGAGTCCCAGCCTTTCCTTATCAGTTGATCCGATAATATATCCTTCGTTATCTGTAATGCTGATTGGATAACCTAAAACAGCGCTTGTTTTTTCTGCGATGTCCTGAGCAATATGCTCTAAAATTTTCACTGACAGCACCCCTTGTTTTCCGAAATAGCCAGCTTAAAAGATAGAATATTGACCAGAGTATACCATATTTCCGAGTTAAATAGACGAACTATTTAGAAATTTGTCAAGTGCGTATTCTAAGAGAAAGTAGGGAGGTAAATGACAAAATTATCCGGAGGGCAAACGATTGTAAAAGTAATGGAAAAGGAGGGGGTTAAAAAAGCTTTTTGTGTGCCTGGAGAGAGTTACCTTGGAGTCATTGATGCGCTGTATGAGCACCCGTCTATCCAACTGATTTCTACCCGTCATGAGGGCGGGGCATCTTTTATGGCAGAAGCTTATGCAAAAGCATCGGGAGGCACAGGGGTTTGCATGGCTACACGGGGGCCGGGCGCAGCGAATCTTTCCATCGGTTTGCATACGGCTATGCAGGACTCTACGCCGCTCGTCGCTTTAATTGGACAGGTGGAACGGCCATTCAAAGGAAAGGAAGCATTCCAGGAAGTAGAATTCACAGCATTTTTCAGTCATTTGTGTAAATGGACAGTAGAAATTGAATCCATTGAAAGGATTCCGGAGTTACTTCACCGGGCATTCTATATAGCGAAGTCCGGCCGTCCAGGACCAGTAGTTGTTTCTTTGCCTCACGATATGCTTGAAGATACCGCAGAATATATAGAGCAGCACGTGCAGGATGAATATGTGCCTAAGCCTGCTGATGAAGCTGTTCACGTTGTTCTGGAAAAGATTCGGGAAGCTGCACGGCCTATTATCATTGCAGGCGGAGGAGTGACCCGGACAAAATCAGCTGACCTGCTCGTCCGCTTTGCAGAAACAATGAATGTTCCTGTGGCCACAGCCTTCCGTCGGTTTGATGCATTCCCAAATAGCCATTCACATTATGCCGGCTGGCTTGGCTTTGGTTCGGACAAAGAATTGCTCGATTACATTAAAAATGCTGATTTGGTAGTAGCATTAGGCACCCGTTTTTCTCAAGTGACTACGCAGGACTATACGCTGCTTGGCGAACAGACGAAGCTGATTCAAGTGGACATTTCTCCCGATAGCATTGGCAAGGTATATCCGCCTGTTCTTGGTATTACAGCAGACGTCAAACAGTTTTTGCAAAAAGCTTTGGAAGTATCAGTCCCTACGAAGGATGAAGCGAAGGAGCGGGTAGTCGAAAGGTTACATGCAGCGTATCTCACTTTTTCATCGGCACCAAAAGATTATTCAGAACAATACGTTGATATGGATGGCATGCTTTATGATATGATGCGTATATTTCCGAAAGATACCATTCTAACAAGCGATGCCGGCAACTTTTTTGGCTGGCTGTCACGCTATTACCGCTTTGACCGTCAGAACACTTATATTGGGCCAACGTCAGGTGCGATGGGGTATGGGCTGCCAGCGGCCATTGGCGCAAAGATAGCGCAGCCGGGCAAAATGGTTGTTTCTTTTTCCGGGGATGGAGGCTTCATGATGACGATGCAGGAGCTTGAAACGGCTGTTCGCATCCAGGTTCCAGTCATCGCTATTGTCATTAATAATAATATGTATGGAACGATCCGGGCCCATCAGGAAAAGCACTTTCCGGGAAGAGTAGTAGCAACAGAGTTATCCAATGCTAATTTTGCCGAGCTAGCCAAACTATTTGGCTGTCACGGGGAACAAGTGACAAAAAATGAAGATTTTCTGCCGGCTTTGGAAAGAGCAAAAGCGAGCGGGCGCCCGGCTGTGATAGAGGTACTGACAAACCCGGCACTTTTGTCTGCCAGCCAGTCAAAAACCATTCATTCAAACGTACAAAGGGCTACTTAACTCAATCAAGAATACAAGATGCAGAAACGGTACTGGAGAGCAGTGCCGTTTTTTACATTCTTTAAAAATAAACAATATAATAGATTAACAGGAAGTGGAAGTGATAGAGTAGTACATATACCGTAGAAGAAGGGGGATTTAATGTGTATGTTGTTCACTCGACATTTTCTGTGGGGGATCACCAGGCAGAAGAAGTAATCTCTATCTATAAGAATCGTTCGCGTTTGGTAGACAAGACAGAAGGCTTTCAGCATTTCTTATTGCTGCAAAATGATAAAAAACCAGGCGAACTGACGGTCCAACTGGCTTTTCAAACAAAAGGCGCCTATTTATCGTGGGTGCGCAGTGAAGAATTTAAAAAAATTCACGAATTGGAAAAAAACTATCCGGACAAAGAGCTGTCCGCCGTTATTCCAACTGTCCGCCAGTTTAAAGTGGTGGCTACATGAAAAAGGGCTGGAAGGCGACATTAGCGGAAAAGGCAACGGCCGAAATTTATAAGCGTGAGCCCGCTCTTCTTTCCCGGTTTGGAGAAGAAGGAAAGGCAAAGTGTCTCGAAGATAACAATCATCATATCAAACAGCTGGAGAGCGCTTTGCTTTTAGATAACGAGCAATTTTTTATCGACTATGCTCTTTGGTTGAATGGCATCTTAACGAAGCATGGGATGAGCACCCGGCATTTAATTGATAACTTTACGATTATCCAGCAACTGTTGATCGAAAATGGAGAACAGGAAAATGAAAAAGGTCTTTTCTATCTAAGTGAGGCTATATTCGCTCTGCAGCAATGATATAGCTTATTCGCTGCTAGAGAGGCAAGTGAGGTGAGGGAGATGAGCGAGGAAGCACGTGAGTTTGCCGAATATTTACTGGAAGGTGATGCGCTGGCATCCATAGATTTTATTAAACATCGAAAGCAGTTGACCACGTTGGAACTATTTAATCAGCTTGTTACACCTGCAATGAGGCATGTAGGAGAGCTGTGGGAAAATAATAAGATTACGGTGGCTGATGAGCATTTGGCTACCGGTACCTGTGACTTTGTCTTATCGCGATTGTTCCCATGGCAGAAGGAACAACCTTCAGTCAACAAAAAAGCCATGTTTTTATGTCCGCAGGGGGAACGCCATTACCTCGGATTAAAAATGGTGAGCAGCCTATTTGTGGAGTCAGGCTGGAGCGTTCGTTTTTTCGGTTCTGACCTGCCTTTAGAATCGGCACTGACAACCGCTCATAAATGGCAGCCAGATGTAATTGGCTTATCAGTAGCGATCGTATACCATCTTCCGCATTTACAAGATTATATCGAGCGGTTTTCTGATTTACCTTCCCGGCCCGCTATTATTCTTGGAGGAAGATTGGCCGGCATGTATGATCTAAAGCCGTATTGCTCAGAAAGCACAATAATTTTTGAGGATTTGCAGGCCGCTCATTTATGGTTGAAGAATAACAGGATAGAGGGGGAGTCGAATGTCTCCTTATAATCAGCCATTTCCTCTCCCCTATTTTCAAATTAATAAAGAGGGAGTCATTTTAGCTTATTCAGATGCAGCCGCTAATCTTTTTCATATTAATCAGGGAAATATTTTAGCCCTGGTAGATAAGGCGAGTGAAGAAAAGGTTAAAACATTTATTTTTAAGCGAGAAAATCCACAAAAAATCGAAGCGAATTTTAAGACAAAGATAAATTCAATCCAGCTATTTGATATTCATTTATCGTGGGATGAACAATCAAACGGGCATATGGTTCTGCTCGTGAAAGACCAGCTGAATAAGCATTTGGAAGACCGTCTTTTATCTTTGCAAAAACGTTTGTCTTCTACAAACTTCGAGCTATTTGAAAAAAAAGAGGAATTAGAAAGAACTCTAATTCGTTTAAGAGAGCTGTCTGGTCCATTTATTGCGTTGTCTTCCGGTTTAGCATTTATTCCTCTTTTCGGTGACATAACGAAGGAAAAGCTGGAAGCCATTACTGGAAAGGCATTGCAGTCCGCTTATGAGGGAGATTATAGCCATATTGTAGTGGATTTTACTGCGGTTGGACAAATAGAAAAGGAGGGCGTTGATAAGCTGCTCGAACTTTTCACTATGCTAAGATATATGAGTGGTGCCGAGATTGAAGTAGTCGGAATGAAGCCGCATCATTCTCAGATAATGAACTCCCTCCAAAATAATTGGTCTTTTTCATTTTCTTCCTCACTAGCAGAGGTATTGCAAAGAAAAAATAAATAAGCATCAATCGCTCAATAACCCGTGTGGTGATCTTCGAGTATGGATGAATGGAAGAGAGAGGAGAAGTGGCCCTTGCATCCAATAGGAGCACTTCTGTATGAAGTTTTACTAACCCAGCAGTCAGGCCAGCTCAAACAAGATAGATTGAAATTTGAAGTATGAGAACAGTCTTCTTTCGTCCACTAATAAAAAACAGCGACGGGCAAAAGCCCGTCGCTGTTTTAAAATTCCACTTGAACTTGCTGTAGTTCTTCTTCTGTTTTCTCTGTAAATGTGTAACCGAGCTCTTTTAGCTGGCTGCAGATATTTGTAGCACATTGATCGTCAACAATAAGAAATGTCTGATCAAATTGCATTTTATCCTTAATAGAAGCGAGCAAATCAAATAAAGCACTCGTTCTTTCTTCCTTAAGGGATTGAGTTAATGCGGAAGTTTCTGTTGTAACGGGTACAATCCAAAGCTCACATTTATTAGGCACTTTCAAAAGCTGTTCGAACACTTCTGCTTTTTCAAGGGGTGTCCGTAATGTTTCATCATGAATTTCATATACACGTTTCGATGACAAGACTTTTTCTCTAAATGGAAAAATTCCTTGCTCATCGAATACTTTTATCTCTAATTTAGAAGCCTGAGGCATTTGGTTTTCCTGCGCATTTTGTTTTAAATGGCTGGTCATGTTTCTCTCTCCTTTTCCTTCTTCCCCTGATATGTATAAAAGGGATGTGCTATTCTATTCCCTTTTTGAGAAGAAGAAAACCTATTAGACACTTGCTAATTTTTGGAGAGTATCAGCCACTTCACTTAGGGTGCGAACTGTATAAGTTGGCTTGGCTCCTTCTACTTTTCTATCATCACCGTGATCAATAAGGATAGAATCCATGCCAATACGAGTAGCACCAAGAATATCCGTCCCTAAGTTGTCGCCAATCATGATAGCCTCTTCACGTGATACATCCATCAGTTTTAATGCATGAGTAAAGATAGATGGGTCTGGTTTTCCAAATCCAAAGTTTCCTGAAATGACGATATGTTCAAAATAAGGCACAAGCTCTGGCGTCATCGTTAACTTTTCCAGTTGAAGGGATGGAGCGCCATTCGTTAAAAGCAAAAGTCGGAAGTCATTTTCTCTCAGCTTATCAAGCACTGTAATGGTGTCATCATATAAGAAGGGAGAGTAGCGGCGTACTTCTCGAAATCGCTCTCTTGCCCATTCTTCCGCCCCTTGAATGCCGACGGACTCTAAGCCGTTTTTCCATGTGTTTAATTGATAGTCACTAATATCTTTGCCCATCTGGCGCAGCTGCCAGTGATGGACGTCCCCAAAATCTCCCCAAAGCCCCTCAAATGGATTAATGCCAAGATGAAGCGTAACCGGGTAAAAAGAATATTTCTGGTATTGCTTTCGTGCTGCTTCTCTGACAGAGGATTCAATGGCATCCTTTTGAATTCCATATTTCTGTTCTAAGTCGCCGCATGTCACATCGAAGGCGGTTTGAATACTTTTGCGATCATTTAAAAGTGTGTCATCTAAATCAAAAAAGACTGCTTTTTTCATTCTATAAAGGCTCCCTTTTAAACATAATGTTGAACCTAATTCTACACAAATGTCAGAATTCCTGCAAAATAAAATGAAAGCCACCTTGTTAAAAGTGGCTTTGGCGTGCGCAGCTGAAATTTTTATCATGCACATGAATGTGATCGAAAATATTTGTCTTTCGAGGCGCAAAGCTTGATGAAGAATGGAGAACCAGGAGGACCATAAGTGCTACAGACAGGTGAGTAATGAAGAATGCGAGCGTTTGCCAACAGACTGAGAAGCCGCTTAATTAAAAGTGGCTTCATTCTTCTTTCCTCTAAAAATAGAAAACAAAGAAGGAAGTCGATATTTGGGCGGCTCTCTTTTTATAGGAGGAGGCTGCAGGCCATTTAGCAACAGGCGATCACGAATAGCTATCTCCTGGTGTTCCAATTTCTCCTTCATCCATCTTTGATATTGGGCAAGTTCTTTAACAAGTTCTTTGTTTACTTCGATCAGTGTCTCTTGCTGTTGCTCAAGCCGGGCAATCCGCTCATGTAATTCATCATTTTCAGCCGAGGTATGGACTATTTTTTTCGCTTCTTCTTTTTTTTCCGGCTCCACCTTCATTGCCAGCTCAATCGCTGTTTCAAGGGCCATATTTTGTTCCTGTATAAGTTTCAGCAGACGCTGGACAGTAATAATATCCTTTTGATAAAAGACACGGGAATTATTTAACCCTCTATCAAAACGATAACCGGCATCTTCTAACGCTAGCGCATACTTTCGGAGTGTGCTTGCACCGACTCCAAGGCTCTTGGCTACTTCCGAGCTGAAATAAGCCTGCTCCATGTTCATCCCTCCGTTAATTAGTTATGTGGTACTTCCTCAAGCGGCTGATTCCGGGACAATAGACTGTTATTACTACTTTCCATAGGAATAAATAAATTCCTTTCACTACTTTTGTTGATTGATCAGTAGTTTTGTCGAGAAGAGCTTAAAAGAATTTGCTGAAACCCTCAGTTGAAAAAGCAGAGAAAAGGGTATATAAAGGATATTATTTGATCAATGGGTGGATTGCTTATGAAGCTGAAAAGGTGGACCTATTCCCGTCGGTATAACATTAAGGCTGTTTTTGATAAGTTTCCTAATTCGAATGTTATTTTCCGAACGATTAACCAATTTTATTTTATTTATATTGTCAACTGGTCAGAAAAGGATCCGGTGGTAACAAGAGAGGATCTGGAACAGATGGAGAAATTGCTGAATGAAGAAATGGGAACAGCGCTCTTTTATCGTTACCGCAAGTCACAAATAGACGATGGGAAAGAGGAGCCAAATGGGGGGAAAGCTGAATGAAGAAAGCAATGGTTATTGCCAATCCTTCTTCAGGAAAAGAAGAGGCAGAGATTTATTTAAAAAAGATCCGTCGACAATTGGAGAGCAAGGAATATGAAGTGGATATCCGTTTGACGAGCAAAGAAGGTGATGCGGTAACATGGGCATCAGAGGCTTGTGCGAATAAGTATGAGGCAGTCGTTTCAATCGGAGGAGATGGGACGCTGAGTGAAACAATAAATGGTCTGGCGGAAAAAGAGTACAGACCGGCACTCGGTATCGTCCCGCTTGGTACGATAAATGATTTTGCCAGAGCACTAGGTATTCCACTTGATCCCGAAGAGGCAATCGCTATCATTGGAGGAAGTAAACTTCAGAAAACGGATATCGGAAAAATCAATAATCACTACTTTTTAAATATTGTAGCTCTTGGCGAGATCGCTGAATCAACGGCAGATGTATCAGCCGGACAAAAAACAGTGCTTGGATCATTTGCTTATTTTTTGGAAGGCGCAAAAACACTCGTTCATAAAACATCATTTGATGCGGCCGTTATCGCTGATGAACAACAGTGGGAGGGAGAGGCGCTGCTATTCCTTGCGGCTTTAACGAATTCTGTTGGCGGCTTTGAAAATATAGCGCCGGAAGCAAAAACGGATGATGGCAAATTGCACTGTTTTATTATTAAAGATACAGCTCTTCCGAAGCTTGTTCGAGTGATAGCCAACCTGTTGAAGGGCAATTTAAAAAAAGATCCCGATGTTCTCTATTTTCGCTCCAGCCAAGTAACCATTTCTTCAAGCGTACGGTTAAAAGCAAATGTGGACGGTGATACGGGGGAGAAAGTTCCAGTCACTCTTCAAGTGTTAAAGGAACATATAAATGTTTTTACACCATAAATGACTGAAAGTAAAAAATATGAATAAAATACAAAATAGTGAAACCACATACAGAAAAGAGCGTATATCATAAAGAGATTAGAGAATTCTTATGAAGAAGCGCTAGTACATGGTACATGGAGGTGAAAATATGGGGTTTTTTGACCGGTTGTTTAAAAAAGAAAAAGAGACGGTGAAGGTAGAAGAAAGAACCGTTTTAAACCTACAGGTCGGTGATATTGTTACATATGATCTGCTGGATTACCAAGTAACGGGGAAGCTTCATTATAATGACAGCGGCTTTATGTGGGATGCTTATCAATTGCAAGGAGAGACCGGAGTCTTATGGCTCGCTGTGGAAATGGATGATGAATTAGAACTTGGAATGTATCGTGCTGTTAAACTGCCGCTTGAAGAGCCAATTCCTAAAAAAATCACCTATGATGGCCGAGAATATAGAATGATAGAGAGCGGTAAGGCGTACGTTAAAGGAGAAGGGCGCAGCCAGAATGTGCATGGAAAAGAATTAAAGTACTTTGATTTTGAAGATGATTCCGAAGAGCATTTTTTGTCTGTTGAAATATGGGGCAGCGAAGTAGAAGTAAGCTATGGTTATGCCATTGAAGAATATGAACTAAAAATTTTAGCGGGAAGCTAACTAACTGGGAGGAGTAAATATGTTTCAATTTTTTAAAAGAATGAAGACCTACGTAGGATCAGAATTAAATGCAGCTTTAGACAAAGCGGAAGATCCGGTGAAAATGCTTGACCAGTTTATGCGGGAAATGGAAATGGACATCCGCGATGCAGAAACGGCTGTGGCTAAGCAGATTGCTAATGAAAAAATGCTGAAAAAGAAGCTGGATGAAGCCAATAACATGGTAGAAAAACGCCAGCAGCAAGCTATTACTGCGTTGGAAGCAGGAAACGAGGATCTTGCCCGCCGTGCTCTTGAAGATAAAAAAGTGTATGAAGGCCAGGCTGAATCAATGCGCTCAGCCCATGAACAGGCGTCACAAGATGCGGCTGTTTTACGGGAAAAGCTTGATGAAATGAAGAGGGAATATCAGGAAATGAAACTGAAAAAAGATTCGCTGAAGGCTCGTGCTGAATCAGCGAAGACAAGAACTAAAATGAACCGGGCGATGTCTTCCATTGGTGGGGATGAATCTCGTCGGGGATTTGAGCGCATGGAAGAAAAAGTATTGCAGTATGAAGCGGAAGCGGAAACATCTGATGACTTAAGGTCTTCTTCACGTGGGATTGATGAGGAACTGGATGCGTTGAAAACGCACAGTGCAATTGATGAGGAGCTAGCTGCGCTAAAGAAAAAATTAGGGAAAGAGTAATTCTTTCCTCTTTTTATTGGAGTGTTTTCCATGAAAAAACAACTATTATTGTTAGTTACTTTATTTACCTCCGCGGCCGTTTTGTTAGCAGGCTGCGGATCGGTACAAATAGAAGACTACATATCAGATAATTATTCGCTGATTGATGTCGTTCGCAGCCAAGCTGCAGAAGATTCTTATGTTTACTTGGCTGAAGATCAACAAGTGAAAGAGGTAGCGGATGAACTGATCCAGGTGCAGGAGCCTGATGAAATTGGAAAGTATGTAAATGGTAAACAAGTGCTTATTTATGATGATCAATTCGTCATTCTAACTGAGGCACCTAAAGAGCCGGACCAGACACTAATCGAAGTGTCTGACCAGGAATTTGTCCGTAATCATTATCATCCGGGCTTCTTTCAAGGGATGCTCCTCGGAAACATGTTAAGCAATATGTTTGGAGGAGGCTGGGACCGTGATCAGCGCTCGCGCTGCAATTCAGCTTACAATAACGATTGCTATGGCGGCTATGGTTCGACTGGTAGATGGAATCCTGGAGCAGCCGGACGTGGTTCTACTTTTCGAGGCGGGGGTCCGGGCACAGGAAAATAATTGATTACTCAGTAGAGGAGAAATGATATGAATCCGTTTTTATTAACCTTCCTTTATTTTGCTGTAGCCATTTTAATTGTATTGGCTGGTTTATTTATTTTTGAGATGGTTACGAGAAAATATAAAGATTGGCATGAAATTAAAGAAGCTAACATTGCTGTAGCATTGTCTATCGGTGGGAAAATCATCGGTATCTGTATTATTTTAATGTTCTCTATCCTTCATAATGATACGATTGTAGAAACGGTAATCTGGGGTGGATATGGAGTTGTTTTGCAAATGGCTGCTTATTTGTTATTTGAACTGTTTACGCGCAACTTCTCAGTACAAGAACAGCTGAAAGCACGTAATACGGCTGTTGGGATTGTTTCTTTCTGTGTTTCTGTTGGACTTTCGTTTGTAATTGGCGCGTCTATTACATAGGAGCGCATGACAGGTGGCACGCAAATGGATAAAAAAGAATTGTTAAAACAAAGCAGTAGTATTTACTGGGCATCAGGCATTGTTTCAATATGTGGCATTATTTTTGAAGTGCTGTTTGGTGCTCTTGGCTCTTACATACTTGGAGATGGCGTAAAGCAATACACGCTAACAATCTCGCTATTCTTAACTGGCATGGGCATCGGTGCCTTTATAAGTGAAAAAATCACAAAGCAGCTCGTCCTCTCCTTTATTTGGATTGAATATGGCATTGGACTCATTGGCGGATTTTCAGCTTTGCTCTTGTTTGGCGTAACGGCTTATTTACCGGATGGAACGGATGCGCTCTTTTTATATGCAGTTACACTTATTGTTGGTGCCTTAACAGGTGTGGAATTGCCGGTTTTAATCCGCAAAGCCAATGACATTGGTGTTGCTTTGCATAAAAGTACAGCAAAAGTGTTGTTTTCCGATTATGCAGGCGGGCTCATTGGCGGACTGCTATTTTTGTTTTTGCTGCGCCCTTATTTTGGCCTCGTGAAAACGGCCTTCATCGTGGCAATGATTAATGTGGCGGTTGCGCTTTGGGTAGCCGTGAAATTCAGGAAGGAACTGAAGCGGTTTTCTTTGCATGCAGGAGCAGGAGGCCTTTTGCTTTTATTGATCATCATCGGCATTTTAATGGGGGAAGAAGCAGCTTTTCACTTTGAACAAAAGCTATACAAAGATCCAATTGTTTATTCAGAGCAAACGAGTTATCAGCAAATTGTATTAACAAGAGAAGAAGGAGACACGCGGCTTTATTTAGATGGACAGCTACAATTTAGTTCAGCAGATGAACATCGCTACCATGAAACACTTGTTCATCCGGCTATGTCAGCAGCGGGCGGCCATCAGCGTATATTGATTCTCGGCGGGGGAGATGGGCTTGCTGTCAGGGAAGTATTAAAATATAAAGATACGCGCTCTATCACTCTGGTAGACCTTGATCCTAAAATGGTGGAGCTTGCTAATACGCATCATTTATTAACAGAGTTAAATAAACGCTCTCTTACAAATAAAAAGGTGGAAGCCGTTCATCAAGATGCCTTTCGCTTTCTGGAAGAATCAGATGGTTTCTATGATGTTATTCTGGTGGATTTGCCTGACCCGAATAATGAATCGCTTAACAAATTGTATACGATGGAATTTTATTCGCTGCTTCGCAACCATTTAACTCCCGGCGGAGCAATAATGGTCCAGGCGACAAGCCCAGTTTTTGCCCCACAAGTATACTGGACCATTGATAGAACGATACAGGCAGCAGGGCTTTCAACAAATAATCTTCATGTTGATGTTCCAAGTTTCGGCGGCTGGGGATTTGTTCTTGCTTCACGCCATCCGATTTCTCTCAAAGATTTACAAATAAAAGCAGAGACCCGTTATTTAACAACGGAGCTTTTGCCGGCGCTTGCCCGGTTTGGAAAAGATGAGGATGCCAAAATTGAAGACGAGAGCGGACATCCAGTTGAGTTAAGACCCAATACATTAATTCGGCCGAATCTTATTGAAGTATATGGAAAATCATGGAAATATTATTAAATGAACCAATGGTTCAAAAAAAGCTGTATCCAAGTCGATAAGTAACCGGCTTGGATACAGCTTTTTAATTATCTGGATTGATGCAGAACGCGGTCTGGCTATCCAATGCTTTTTGTTGATATATCGCTCTCTTTTTTATTTTTTATAATGCCGACACTTTCTTTCGCCGGGAACAGCAGGCTGAAAATGATGCCAAAGAAGGCAGCGATGAAAAAGGTAGTAAAGCGGGAAGAGATGATTGCCTCAAGTGGAGTGGAAATCCACACGACTGTGCTGATAAATCCGGCAAGAATCGTAGCGATGACCCCGATACCGGAATAACGCTTCCAGAAGAACGTGAGAATGATAGCTGGAGAGAGGGTACAACCAACGCCAGCCCAGGCCCAGCTAACGACAAGATATACAAGAGATTTAGATGTTAATGCAATGAGCAATCCTAGTAGGCCAGCTCCGATGATGGTTAATCTTGATACAGTTACCAGCTGTTTTTCTGTCATCTTTTTGCCTAGTGCGTTATTGACGATGTCTTCACTGACTGAGCTTGTAATGACAAGCAGTTGGGAGTCAGCAGTAGAAATAATGGCTGCCAAAATTCCTGAAAGTAAAATACCGGCCATCCATGCTGGAAGCAAGTCTAGCACCATAAAAGGTAAAATCGTTTCAACATCAGCAAACTCTTGCCCTTGGTATAACGTGAGAGCGGTCAGACCAATCATAAAGGCCCCGCCATAAGCAAGAAGGGTCCAAATGATAGCGACACGGCTGGCTGTTTTTGCTTCTTTATCATTTTTCAATGCCATAAAGCGAGCGCTGAGCTGTGGCTGGCCGCCTAGAAAGCCAAAAAACCAGGCGAAATTATTGAATAGAAGGAGGCCGAGGGCAAATCCAACTGCTCCACCTGTCCATGAATCCATCGTAGGACCGGAGGTGGCAAGTGCCGCACTAATAGAAAGGTCTGCGGCATGAATATGAAAAAGGGCAACAATTGGCAGGACGACGAGAGTGACAAGCATCATTAAGCTTTGAATCATATCTGTCCAGACAACAGATGTAAACCCGCCAAGATAAGAGAGGACAATAACGATAACAAGACTAAGAAGAGCTCCTACAGTGGGATCAATTTTAAAAACAGTAAACAAGGTTTTTCCGGCACCAGCAATTTGAGCGCCGAAATAAAACATCATAAAGCTGATAATTAAAATAGTAGACATCCACAGGATGATCTTTCCCTGGCTACCGAATCGTTTCGCTAAATAGCCGGGTAATGTCATAATTTTATGCTCTTCGGCTTCGTCCATAAATCGCTTCGCTAAAAATAACCAAGAGAAAACAATTCCTAAAGAGATGCCGACAGCTACCCATATACCAGAGAGTCCGGTAGAAAAGACAAAGCCAGTATAACCGAGGAGGAGCCATGCTGATTCACCGGTTGCCCTTTCTGAGAAAGCAAGCGCCCAACCAGGAAGCTGTTTGCCGCCGAGAAGGAAGGAAGCGTGATCCATTTCCCTTCGGCTGAATAGGTAACCAGCGCCAAGCATTAATAAGCAATAAAGAATGAATTCAACCATTATGATCGTTTGCATGTTTTATCATCCCTTTCAGAGTTTTTCACAGCTTTTTATAACTCTACGTCCATCCCAATTCCCTGTTGGACAGCTTTTTCATAGATGGCAGAGGCAGCAATCAAATCAAATAAGGCCATGCCAGTTGATTTAAAGATCAGCGGTTTTGGTGCATTTAACTGTAGATTGTGTTTACCAGAAACCACGCTGGAGAAAGGGATAATTTGCGACTGGGTGAACCAGCCTGCTCTCAACGGATCCATCACATCTCCTGATTCTTGGATAGCATCAAGTGTATCGATAAAGAGAGAATCAGCTTGTTTAAAGAGCTGTTCGGGAAGCTCGCGCATATGTGGTTGGAAAGACCCGATAGCGATAATCAGCTTGCTGTTATATAAAGAAGATTCATCCGGCAGGACAGGTGTACTGGACGTGGTGGCAGTCACTAGGATATCTGACCGGCTGATCACTTGGCTAAGATCATTTTCGATGTGAATAGTTATGCGCGGAGACAAGTAGGATTGAATTTTTCGAGAAAAGTTGGCAGCTTTTTCAGGTGTGCGGTTAAATAAGTAAATGTTTTGAATGTTACGTTCTAAGCATATAGCTAATAATTGATAAAAGCCTTGCACACCGGTACCGATCAATCCGACAGAGGCAGCATGAGCCGGAGCTAAATAGCGAGCGGCTAATCCTCCTAAGGCTCCTGTACGCAGCCCGGTTAAATAAGTGCCATTTAGTAAAGCTTTTGTTTGCCCATCCATGCCATCAATTAACATCATCGTTCCTTGGACAACGGGGCGGGATTGGTTGTCTGGAAAAACACTGACGATTTTTGTGCCGAATGATTGGCGGGCATAACAGGGCATAAGCAACAGAGTATTGTCTTCATAGGCAATGTGCGTTCTTGCATCCATCTGAAATTGTTCTTTGTCGTAAAGCTTATAGGCGATCTCCACTGCCTCGATTATGTCTGCCATTTCAACAGCCTGTTGCATGCTTTTTTGATCCAGTATTAGCAAATTACTCCCCCCTTTATAAAAAATAGATTAATTAAACAATAGCGTGTTCCAATACCAAATCATTTTCAGCAAATCTTTCTACGCGCAAAGGAGTAAGATCGAGCGTTTCGTATTTTCCTTTATAAATCAGTTCAGCTAATCCAAGACCAACCCCGGGAGCTTGCTGCATTCCGTGCCCGCTAAAGCCGAGAGAGAGATAATAGCCCTTCATTGTTGGATGCTCTCCAATAATGGCGTTTTGATCTTCGGTGTTAAAGTCATACAGACCTGCCCATCCGGACTCAAGCTTGGCCTCTTCAAAGTTGGGAACACGATGAGCTAACACTGGCCAAAGCTCTTCAAAGTAGGAGCGTTTCCAAGAAAAATCAATCCCCGGCTTCACGTCTTCTGAATAGCCAGTGATAATACGATCTCCTTCATGACGGAAGTAAACACCGGTTGGGTCAATTGTTAATGGCAATGGCTTTTCAAGTGGAACGGAAGGATGGAACTGGAATATTTGTCTCTTTAAAGGGACAACAGGCAGAGAAAGTCCGATTTTATCACTAAGAAGAGCTCCCCAGGCACCAGCACAATTAATCACTATAGGTGCATTAAATTCTTCTCCGTCCAGTAAACGGACCCCTGTTATTCGATGATTCTCCGTTAAAAAAGTATCTACCTCTTTAGAAATATAGTCGACGCCAAGCTTTTGTGCGTTTTTCTTATATGCCTGCATGACTGAGTAGGCATCCAAGTAACCGTCTTCGGAACAATACAGTCCGCCCGCCAGGTCGCTCACTTCCAGTTCAGGTATAATCGAGTGAAGCTCGGCAGGAGAAAGAAATTGAGAAGGCACCCCAAGCTCGTTTTGCAGTTTTCTTTGGCACTCAATCGCCGGCACCATTTCTTTTTTTGCTAAAAATAAGTAGCCTCGTTGCTGGAAGTCGATTTTAGCCGGTTCTCCATCAATGGACATGTCTTTGGAGAAAGATTGATATTTTTGCAGGCTATAACGGCTCAGTTTTACATTGATGGCCGTTGTAAATAATTGCCGGATACCACCTGCGCTCCGAGGAGTGGAGGAAAACTCATAAATTGGGTCTTTTTCAAACACGACGATCGTTCCCTCAAAACCAATTTTACGCAAAGAATAAGCTGTGCTTGATCCCATAACCCCGCCGCCTACGATAACAATATCTGCTTTTTTCATCTAAGAACCTCCTGTGTATTGTTTGAATTATTTACCATTATATTTAGAAAGCGCTTTCATTCAATGTGCAATTTATACAAAAATTTGATAAAATAAAAGAGAAAATTAATCCGAATATTCAAAATAGTTTCGCGAGGATAGCTAACTATTGAGGTGAAGACATGAAATTTTTTGAACAAATTGCCCAATCGATTGTAGAAAAAACGTCAGCTGTCTTAGAAGTATCGATGAGTATTACTGACGCAAAGGGAACAATCATTGGCTGCAGTAATTTAGAAAGGCTAGGTTCTCATCATGTTGTTACAGAGGAGGTAACAAGGGCGGGGCGATCGGTTATTTTTACGAAGGAAAACATAGCAGGCAGAGAAAATGTATTGCCGGGCGTAGCGACGCCGATACGCTTTCAGCAGCAAATTATTGGGGTTCTTGGCATTATCGGAGAACCGGATGAGGTAGGGAGATACGTAGAATTCGTCCGGACACATATAGAAATGCTTCTGCAAGAGTCTTTTCGAACAGAGACATTTTATTTGCAAATGAAAACTACCGAAATCTTTATCCAGCATCTCATCCATTTTAAGGAGTGGGATAACGAAGAGGCCCTTCACAATTACTGCGAAATGTCAGGCTTCCATTTTGACCGTCCCCGCATGTGTATTCTTATTGACATAGCCGCTTTGCATGCAGCAACAGAGGAGATAAAAGCAATCAGAATCTCGGAATATGATTTATTTCAAATTATTAGCAATTATTTTGAAGACCACTCTGAGGATATTATTAGCCCGATTAATCGGGGGCAATGGATGGTCCTAAAGTATATGGATGGCTATGACCCTTCGAAAACAAGGCGTCAGTGTGAGCAAGCATTAAAAGCTTTAAAAAGGTTTCTTCAAGCCCACCACATTCCTGGACATGTATCTATTGCTTACGGGAAGAGTTACACGGGCTTCGCAGGGGTCAGCCGCTCTTACCAGCAGGCTTTACAAACATTATTAACAGGAAAAAAATATAAAAAGAGCTTGTCGGGGGTGTATGCGTTCGATGACTGGAACATTTTATTAAATACTCTCATTCAAGAAATTAACCCGGCTTTCACCGAAACTTTGGGTGATTATGTTGAAAAGTTATTATCTCATCCCAATGCTTCGATATTGGCAGAAACGTTCCTTGTCTACTGTGAACAGGGATTGAATGTCAGCCGGGCGGCCAGGAAGTTATTTGTTCATCGCAATACTCTCTTATACCGCTTGAACCAATTGAATGAAATTCTTTTTATGGACACACAATCTTTTGAACAATGTATGCTTTTGTACATATCCCTGAAGAAAAATGGAGATCGAGACAGCAGGCAGCCTTTGCCTGCGAAGTAATGCCTTCGCTTTTATGAGAGTGTTTTAAAAAATGTTAAAGAGACACTGAAAGGTGGGACTATAAAAAAACTGTTCCGCAGGCCGCGGAGCAGTCTCAAATTTATAGTGTAACTTCTGTTGTGGCAGGAAGCAGTTTTCCAGGATTTAAGATATTATCAGGATCCAGCAGGTTCTTAATACCGGTCATCACGTTAAGCGCTTCGCCATGTTCTTGCCTTTGATACTTAATCTTGCCGAGGCCGACGCCATGTTCCCCTGTGCACGTTCCGCCGAGCGATAGAGCAAACGAAACAATTTCGCTATTTAGCCGTTCAATTTTACGAGTTTGCTCAAGGTCTTGTGGATCAAATAAGGTAAGAGTATGGAAGTTTCCATCACCAATGTGTCCAAGAACAGCCCCGTCCATCCCGTATGCTTCAATGCGTGCACGGGCATAATCGACCATTTCCGGCAGCTTCGATATCGGTACACATACATCGGTATTAATGGTTTGCAGCTTAGGGTTGCTGTGACGGAAAGCGTAGGATAAGTCATGCCGGGCTTTCCAAAGCTGTGCTCTTTTTAAGCTGTCCTTTTCAAAAACAAATGTGTAACATTGGTGTTCCTCTAACAATTCCTGAACGAATTGGGTGTCTGCTTCATTTCCAGCCTCGTTTCCGTGAAACTCCAAAAACAAAGACGGTTCTTCAGGAAAGTCTGTTCCGCTAAAAGCATTCACTTGAGCAATAGAGCGATCATCAACAAGCTCCATGCGGGCAATCGGAATGCCAGCAGTGAGTATAGAAACCGCTGCCTCTACACATTGTTTTACAGTAGGAAAGCAAGCTCTAGCCGCCATAATCGATTCGGGAATGCCATGAAGCTTTAATGTAATCTCGGTAAATAATCCGAGTGTTCCTTCCGAGCCAGCAAACAAACTGTTCAAATGATAGCCGGAAGAAGATTTTTTAGCGAGTGAGCCGGTATGAATGAGCCGACCGTCTGCCAGAATGACTTCGAGGTCGAGAATCTGGTCTCTCATCACCCCGTAGCGCACGGCCTGAGTACCGCTTGCATTCGTAGCAGCCATGCCGCCTATCGTCGCATCAGCCCCGGGATCAACCGGGAAAAAGAGGCCATGTTTATTTAGTTCTTGATTCAATTGCAGTCTTGTCACGCCAGGCTGTACTTTGACAATTAAATCTTCTGGCCGCAGCTCAATAATTTTGTTCATTTGGGTAAAGTCGACAGATATTCCTTGGTGCACAGGAATAGCATGCCCTTCAAGGCCCGAGCCGCTTCCGAAAGGAACGACGGGAGCCTTATATTCTTTAGCAAACTGAATGATCTTTTGTACGTCGTCTGTGGAGGCGGGAAATACGACAACATCAGGCAGGACAGGCTCAAAATGGGACTCATCCTTGCTGTGATGCTCTAATATCGTTTCATTGACTGTTACTTTTTCCGGGCCAAGTAGGCCGGTTAATTTTTCAACGAAATTCATCCTTTCACCACTTTCATGGAAATGATTTTTTTAAATATTCATTCATTTGAATGATAGCATACGAGGTAATTACTGTATACTAAAGATTGTCTATAATTGCCAGTGAGGAAGAGGTATGGAGTGTATCAGTGCGTAGTGAAGCTTCAGAAGTACGGAGATGGTTTATTTTCAATAAAGGGGACTTCTAGCTTGCCCATTGCAAAAAAACCGTCCGGTTCAGCGGACGGTTGAAGGCAGAAGATAGCTTATTAAATTTGTTGGAGAAGTCTATTTGGAGAGAGTGGCAAGCTCTTCATTAAGCTCTTGCAGTTCCTTCTCTATGCGTATGAGCTGTTCTTCGGCTTTCGATACACCGTTTCCTGTAGACTCAAGTTTTTCAATGTCTCCTTGGATCCGAATGTAGTCCATTTTCAGTTCAGCGATTTTTGATTCAATTTCAGATTTTGTCATTCTTTTTTCTCCTTTATTATTTTCTTATATATTAAGGGAGAGAAAGAATGGATGGCAACTTTAAAGAATGGAGGATAATGATGTTTGGATTAAATCTAAAATTGCCGGTGTGGCAAGCGCCGATGGCAGGAGTATCCACAGCAGAGTTAACAGCAGCTGCTTCAAATGCCGGTGTGCTTGGCAATGTTGGTGCTGGTTATTTATCGGGAGAGCAAACAGAAGAATTTATCCAGCGTGTAAAAAGACTGACAAATGCTCCTTTTGGCGTTAACTTGTTTGTGCCCGGGCAAGTAAAGACAACCCATGAGCAAGTAACAGCAGCCCATCAGCTGCTTTCTCCGTTTCGCGAGCAGCTTGGTATAGCAGAAGACGTAGACAGCATCTCCTTTAGCCCTCCTGCTTTTGATGAGCAACTTGCTGTTGTTTTGCAAGAAAAGGTAAAAGTATGTTCATTTACTTTCGGGCTGCCGCCGAAAAGAGCAATAGAGAAATTAAAGGAAAACGGGATCATTACGGTCGGCACAGCGACAACAGTGGATGAAGCCCTTGCTTGCGAAAAGGAAGGGGTGGATGCTGTTGTAATCCAGGGGAGTGAAGCAGGTGGACATAGGGGGACGTTTCAGTCACCTGAGAGCTTGATTGGTTTAATGGCGTTGCTGCCACAGGCTGCTCAGGAAGTGCGCATTCCCGTTATTGCAGCAGGTGGGATCATGAATGGAAAAGGAATTGCAGCTGCCCTTTGTCTTGGTGCTTCAGCTGTGCAGCTTGGCACAGCGTTTCTAGTTACAGCAGAAAGCGGTGCCCATCCACTCCATAAAGAGGCTATTCTATCAGCGAAGGAAAATGATGCGGTATTGACAAGAGCTTTTTCTGGGAAAACAGCCCGCGGCATTTCCAATCGATTTATAAAGGAAATGCAGCAGCATGAAGAAGTGTTTTTGCCGTATCCACTGCAAAACACATTGACACAACCTATAAGAAAACAGGCGGGAAAACAAAATAACAAAGAATATTTATCTCTCTGGTCAGGTCAGGGGACAAGATTGAGCAAACAGCAGACTGTCAATGAATTGGTTGAGAGTCTAGTAGACGAAATGGACGCCTCTTTATTAGCAGCTAACCGGACAGTACAGAATATAAGAAGAGGCTCTCTAACAGAACCACAATAATCATGATAAGAAAACAAATAAAAAATCAGCCCATAAACGGCTGATTTTTTATTTATATATTTAATAAAATTGCACAAAGTCAAAAGCTAGATTTAAAAAGAATAGGGAATGAATAGCGACAAAGATTAATCCTTGTTTGTTTAATTTTTGTGTGATTACTTGATCCATATATATCACCCCGTTAAAAGTTTGTAGGTTTATTATATAACCATTTTCACAAAATTTCAAAACTTTTTTAACTAATTTGTCACATTTTTTTTTTGATTGGGCCTTGACTTATTTTTTTTATATGGGAATTGCATCCTTTTTTTCAAAAAGAAAGACAAAACGAAAGAGAGCAGAGGCTCTCTTTCGTTTTGTCTTATAAAATTGGAGATAGCAGCCTGGAAATGGATTCCTTAAATTTAACCATTGTTGTTCGGTTTTTATAAAGCTCTGGAGTGAGCTCAAAGCAAAGTTCCATATCTTTTTCAAATATCTCTGCTAGTTTTCGTCCTGTCTCATGGTGGTAAATAAAAGCATTCACTTCAAAATTTAAACGGAAGCTGCGTACATCAATATTGGCTGTCCCGACGGAACTTAGTTTTTTGTCAACAACAATTGTTTTTGCATGAATGAAGCCGGCATCATAAATATATGTTCTAGCCCCGGCTTTTATTAGCTCGCCGATATAAGAATAGGTAGCCCAGTACACAAACAAATGATCAGGCTTGTTTGGTATCATGATTCGAACATCTACTCCTGAAAGGGCAGCAATCCGTAAGGCGTCCAGCAGGCTTGCATCAGGAATGAAATAAGGTGTTTGAATGTAAACGGACTCCCGTGCTGACGAAATCATTTTGATATATCCGTTTTTTATTTGTTCCCATTCTGAATCCGGCCCGCTTGTCACAATTTGCATGGACACATCATTATTAGAAGGGCTGTTTGGAAAGTAAGTATCTGAGTAATGGATGTCATGGCGATCCGAAGCCTGGTTCCAATCCAAGATAAATCGAGTTTGAATTGAAGGGACAGCTGTCCCTTCAATCCGTAAATGGGTATCCCTCCAGTAGCCGAATTTTGGATTAAGTCCTAAGTACTCATCGCCAATATTGAATCCGCCGACATAGCCAATGTTCCCATCAATAATCGCAAGTTTACGATGATTGCGATAGTTGAGGCGCAAATTAATAAAAGGGATTTTTGAAGGGAAAAAGATTTCAACGATGCCGCCAGCTTCTATCAATTCTTTGAAGTGTCTTTTGTGTACACCCCGGGATCCCATTTCATCGTATAAAACCCTTACTTTGACGCCTTGCTTTGCCTTTTCTGTTAACAAATGAACAATTTCTGATCCGAGATCATCCACACGAAAAATGTAGTACTGCAAATGAATATGGTGTTTTGCTCGTCTGATATCTTGAAGCAGAGAATGAAACTTATCTTTCCCGTCGATGAAAATGTTCACATCGTTGTCCTCGGTTAGAATGGCATCGTTATTGCGCAGCAGCATATAGACTAAGTCCTCGTTTTCTTCAGTATGAGGGTTGCGAAAACGAAACAATTGATTTTTAATCTCACGCATTTGAGTTTGGATGGTTGATTCAATGCCAATTTTCACTTTTTCATCCCAGTCAAACAAATGCCGTCTGCTTAAATTTTGGCCAAAAATTAAGTAAAGAATAAAACCAAGGATAGGAATAAACAATAAGACCATCAGCCACGCCCAGGTAGCTGCGGCATCCCGTCTTTCCATAAAGATAACGACAATAGAAAAAGAAAAGTTCAACAAAAAAAGAGCGTAAGCAATCCAGCTCCACATATGTGCTTCCATTGTTTCCACCAGCTTTATCGATAGTATTTAGATCTATGTTAACAAGGAAAGATAAATATTTCTATAAGTCAAATTAGGAAGAGGAATGAAAAACCTACTTGACACATAGGAATAGATGATATAGGCTATTCGTTAGTGAAAAGGAGGAAAGTACCTATGAACTTATTTTTCATCATTATAAATGTAGTAGCCCTGCTTGTTTTGGCAGGTGTTTTATATGGGATGCAGAAAAAGCATATCTCGTTTTCAAAGCGAGTATTTACCGCTCTAGGAATGGGAATTGTCTTTGGTTTTATCCTGCAGCTCATTTATGGGTTGGAATCAAAAACATTACTCCAGTCTACGGAGTGGTTTAATATTATCGGCACGGGCTATGTCAAACTATTGCAAATGGTAGTCATGCCGCTTGTATTTATTTCGATTGTTTCTGCTTTTACAAAGCTCACTCTCACAACGAATCTTGGAAAGGTTGCTGGGCTGATTATCGGTTTGCTTGTTGGCACGACAGCTATCGCAGCAGCTATTGGGATCAGTGCGTCTCTCGGATTCCATCTTGAAGCCGTCCAAATTCAGGGGGGAGAAACTGAGCAGGCACGGGGAATGGAAATTGAGCAACAGTATTCAGAGATTCAAGATCAGTCCTTCCCGCAAAAAATTATTGAACTCATACCGGCTAATCCGTTCCTTGACTTTACAGGCCAGCGGAGCACTTCTACCATTGCCGTTGTAATCTTTGCGGCCTTCGTGGGATTCGCTTATCTTGGCATTAAAAGAAAAGAACCGGAACAAGCTGAATTTTTCAAGAAAATGATTGATGCCATTTACTCGATTGTCATGCGTATTGTGACACTTGTGCTACGTATTACACCTTATGGAATCTTGGCTATCATGGCAAAGACGGTAGCAACGAGCAACTTTACGGCCATTGCAAAGCTCGGAGAATTCGTCTTGGCTTCTTATATAGCGCTGGCTGTTATGTTTATTATTCACTTGCTTATTTTAACTCTCGTCGGATTAAATCCAATGACTTATGTGAAGAAAGTATTGCCTGTTCTGTCATTCGCATTTACTTCCCGCTCAAGCGCAGGTACATTGCCTTTAAATGTTAAAGCGCAAACGTCATCACTAGGTGTGCCTGAAGGGATTGCAAACTTTGCTGGTTCATTCGGACTATCAATCGGTCAAAATGGCTGTGCAGGTGTATATCCAGCTATGCTTGCTGTAATGATTGCACCAACAGTAGGTATTAATCCACTTTCTCCAACGTTTATTTTGACATTAATCGCAGTGGTAGCGATCAGTTCATTCGGAGTAGCCGGCGTTGGTGGCGGAGCTACGTTCGCAGCTATCCTGGTATTATCAACAATGAACCTTCCTGTAGCGCTTGCTGGTCTACTTATTTCGGTAGAGCCATTAATCGATATGGCACGTACTGCAGTGAATGTCAGCGGCAGTATGACAGCAGGGGTCGTAACGAGCCGTATCACCAAAGAATTAGATACGACTGTTTACAATGAAGAACAAAAAGAAGCCATTTACAGTTAATAAAGAAGAAGATAAAAGCCGGCATTGCCGGCTTTTTTTGTAAAACAAATTTGAGATTTAAGGGATTAACTGCCGGAGAAAGGGGAATGTTAAAATTAAATAATTAATAAATTTTTGAAACCATTTTTAATAGAACTCGTAGAAAAAGGAGTAAAAAATTTTTAAAGAGGTGTGTAAATTGGGGAAAGACCATGAAAGAGTGTTAAAAATGATCGACCGGCTCGCTCAATTAGGTGTTAAAGTGTCAAAAACCAAATCCCGCATCGAAGTGTTTAACTCTTTAAAAAGATATCAAGATTTAGTGGATCATGTAAAGGCCTGAAAATAAAAGAAGTACATAATGAAATATAAAACAACCCGGCTGCGTGTAGAACGAGCCGGGTTGTTTTTATGAATAAGCAATCTGAAATGTCTTTTGTCCCTACATACAGTTCCAAAGAAACAGTGAAGGGCTGCTTGGCCATTTCTTAGCTAGCTTGTTTTTTTCTTTTGAATAAAGTGGTAAATAAAGAAAATGATAACGATCAGTAATCCGCCTGCAATAGTTAGCATGGTAAAGTTTTCTTCAATAAATGGCTTAGCTTGCTCACCAAGCCAGAAAATAATGAGCCCTTCCAGGAAAAAGCGAAGCCCACGCCCGATGAGTGACCAAATGAGAAGAACTCTAATACGAATCTTTGCTACTCCGGCAAAGATTGTAAACACCTTATAAGGAATCGGTGTAAAGCCGGCAATTAAAATGGCAAGAGGACCATACCTCTTGAATAGATCTTCTACTTTTAAGATTAATTCCTCAGAAACAAATTTTAATAAAATGGGACGGCCAAGCTTACGTCCAATCAACCAGCCAAGCAGAGCGCCTAAGACAGAAGCAATCGTTGTATATAGCGCGAAAAGGAGGGCACGGTCAGGATCAGCAAGGGCCAACGGCAGCAAGATGACATCCGGGGGAATAGGAAAGAAAGAAGATTCCGTAAAGGCAACGAGAATTAACCCTAACAATCCATATTCCAGCAGCCACTCTTCCAGATGATGAATCAACTCAGACATGTAAAAGAATTCTCCTTTAATTAAATTAACCACAAAAATTATAACATTATTCATTTAGACGAACGAGCAAGAGCTCAGTAAAAAATCAGCCGAGATATGGATCCCAGGCTGATTCTTTTACTGAGGAGACGTAGGTTCGTTCTTTGCTTTTAAAAACGGCAAGTAAGCTGTTTTTTATTTCAGCATCTTTTTCTAAATGATAATAGGCAAGCCGCTTGCGCCATTTATTCATCTCTACCTCATTGTTAATAACATCGGTAATCTGTGATTCAATCGGCTGCTGTATATCGAGCTTATACACCAGTTTTTGAGTTCTCAAGTAATGGCAGTTAATTTCTTCCTGACCTGGCAAGGTGTCCATAATAAAGACAGGCAGGGACTTTTCCAGAACTTCCGTAATTGTCACTCCGCCTGGTTTCGTGACAATGGCAGAGGCTCTTTCGTAATAGAGATTCATTTGTTCGCGACAGCTTGTATAAGGAATAGCTTCTATTTTTTTATGGTGAAGAGAGCAGATATGCTCATATAGTTTTTGGTTATGACCGCACAGCACTTTGTAAGAGTATCGGAGCTCAGAGGCAGATAATTGTTCAATTAATGAAGTTAAGTTGCCGAGCCCGCTATTGCCACCTGCGATTAACACATAGCCTTCCGACAAGGGGCGTGAAGGCTTTTGGAAAAAGGGGTGTATAGGAATGCCAGTTACAAATATTTGCTCTTGCTTTAACGAATATACTTTTATGAGCTTCTCTTTTGCTTCCTGGTGCGGAACAAAATGAAAATCAATATATTTTTTTCCCCATATATCATTCATAAAGAAATCCGTATACACATTTACGACGGGAACGTTAACTTTCCCTCTCTTTTTAAGGTGATTCAGAAGCTTAGAGGGATAACAGTGAGTGCAGATAATAAAATCTGGTTGTTCTTTTTCAATGAATTTCTCCATCCGCCAGGCAAGATAGCTGTCCCAGAAGCAAAGAGAAGAGCCAGAGGACAGATCATCTTTTGGCTTGTGCGAATAAATAAAAGAATGATAAAATTTACTATACAGCGCTGGTTTGCGGCTAATCCACTTTAAATATGTGTTTGAAATAATGGCCTCTATGCCGCTATGAAAATGACTCAAACAGTCAACCGTCTTTACTTCAATTTCCGCTTCTATATTGGATAAATGTCCAATAATGGCCTCAGCCGCTTTATGGTGTCCAGAAGGCATGCGGAAGAGGGGCAGTAATAAAATTTTCATAGGCGAAAACTCCTTTAGCGTTCGGTGCTGGTAGCTTTGTTTTTAGACTTTCTCCATTTATATAGCAGCTGAATCAAAAACGCAATAAGAAAAATCGCACCGGCGATCGTTAAGTAAATAGGCTTAACTGTTATATACGAGCTAACAACATACCCAATCATTATATAAGATAATACCCATATAAGTGAGCCCAAAACAGAAAGGAGGAGAAACAGAAGCAAGGGAAACTTCGCTACTCCAGCAAAATAAGGATTGAATTGTCTTATTCCAGGAATAAAGAACCCGGTAAATAAGGATTTCTTCATATCCCAGTGAAGAAGGACTTTCCTCCATCTTTTTTTGCTCATACCCAAATACTTCCCATACCGATCAAGCAAAGGCTTCCCCACCTTGCGACCAAGCAGGTAGCTTGTCAGCATACCGGAAAAAGCACCTGCAGAGATGGCCAGCCAGGCTGAGAGCAGTGGAATGCCCTGATGTCTCGCCAGAATGCCTACGTAGACGAATAAGCTTTCTTCAGGAACCGGAATGCCCACAATACCGAAAAAACCAACAATAAACAAAATAATTAATCCATATTGAGACAGATAATCAAGAATTTGAGATTCCATATTACAGCTTGCTCCCTTTGAAGGCTTGTAACATAGTATGAATATTTACAAAGCGATAGTTAGCTGAATCTTTATCTGCCAGAAAGATTTCCAATGCTTTTAATGTGTTTGCCGGGGCATGTTCATCGGCTCCAAAAGTGGTACCGCTATCGTGCAGTGTAATAATAGCGCCTTGCTTTCGCTCTTTTCTTAGTTTGTCGGCGAGTGCAGCAGGTTGAACACTCTCCTTCCAGTCACCGGGAATAGCAGTCCACATAATGGTTTGCAATGGTCTGACTGTATGCAATGTAAGTAAGTTAAAATGTCCCCACGGTGGTCTATAGTACATAGTTGGTTCTCCTGTTATTTCCATAATTGTTACTTGTGCCTTTGCCAGTTGTTTTTTAAACATCAAGGGTGAGAACAGCCAATTGGATAGGTGTGTGTCGTTATGTATACCGATCGTATGGCCTCTCTTCTTGATCTCTCGGACAATGTCCGGATAGGCACGGGCTTTAGCACCCACAATGAAAAAGGTGGCTTTTGCATGATGTTTTTCCAATAAATCGAGCAACAGGGGGGTATACCTAGGATCAGGCCCGTCATCGAAAGTTAAAGCGACCATATTTTCTCCTGTTCCGCGTTTATGTATTCCTATTTCAAATACTCGGATGAAAACAGTAGCTCCGACCGTATAGATAAAAAGGAAAAGCAAGACCAAAGTTGTTAGTAATAGCACTTATTATCATTCCCTCACAAAGAAGTGTTGGAGCAACTTTTCATAAATTCGCCCTTTTATAAAAAACTCCTGCTAGATAAACACTTTCAGAATAAAAAGAAAAGAGAATGTGCCAGCTGTTGAGCCGGTTCATTCTCTTTTAATACCTACAAGTTCAAGTAGACAGCTATATTGCTTTTGATTCTGCTAGGGGAAGGGTGGATTGTTTAGTTGGAAGAGTTTGCTCCTCCAGCTGTACCTGTGGCTTTTTTCGCACTTCCACATATTTAATTTGATGGTCTTCCATCGCTTTGATTGTGAAAAGATAGCCCTCATAATCAATAATGTCCCCTTGAACGGCTTCGTAATTTTCCGTAAGAATCCAGCCGCCAATTGTATCGATATCCTCGTCTTCCAGTGCCAGATGAAGAAGTGTATTTACCTCATTGATCAGTACTTTGCCGTCTATAATATAATGAGTATCAGCTATTTTTTGGATGAGCGGCACCTCGTCTGTATCAAATTCATCCTGAATCTCTCCAACGATCTCTTCTAAAATATCTTCAATCGTGACCAGGCCAGATGTCCCTCCGTATTCGTCCATTAATACAGCCATGTGAATTCGCTCTTTTTGCAGTTTAACGAGTAATTCATGAATAGGAATGGAATCGATGACACGAATAATGGGACGTACGTATTGCTCGAGTAAAACGGGACCGAGTTCCTTTTGCTTAACATAGTCGGTCAGCACCTCTTTAAAATTAACAAGGCCAATCACATGATCTTTGTCACCATCAATAACGGGATAACGTGTAAATCGCTCCTCACGCACGACATCAATGAACTCCTGAATCGTCATTTCTTTAGACAGCGTGACCATTTCTGTACGCGGAACCATAACTTCTTTCGCGATCCGGTCATCAAACTCAAAAATTTTATTTACATATTTAAATTCAGAAGGGTTAATTTCACCGCTTCTTAAGCTTTCCGATAAGATGAGACGCAGCTCTTCCTCTGTATGCGCCACTTCATTTTCAGAAACGGGCTTTATGCCGAACAGACCGGTAACGAGCCGGGCTGTTCCATTAAGCGTCCATATAAAAGGGTACATGGCTTTATAAAATATGATCAATGGCCGGGCAAAGAAAAGCGTCAGCGCTTCTGCTTTTTGAATAGCCAGTGTCTTTGGCGCGAGCTCCCCCACCACTACATGAAGAAAAGTAATAATGAAAAATGCCGCTCCTACAATGATTACCTGAGACAAAGAGGAAGGGATGTGAAGAAGATCCATAAGCGGCTTTAATACACCGGCCATAGCCGGTTCTCCGATCCAGCCAAGTGCAAGGGCTGTTATCGTAATGCCAAGCTGACAGGCTGACAAGTATTCATCAAGGCTTGAAATAACAAGCTTTGCAGCAGGTGCTTTTGGATGGCCTTCTTCCAGTAATTGATGAATCCGCGAGCTGCGGACTTTAACGATGGAAAATTCTGAAATAACAAAAAACGCAGTTAGAGCTATAAGGATGACGATGAACACCAGGTTAAATATGTCCAAATAGTTTCCTCAGTCCGCCGAGGGGCGGACAAGGAGTCACCTCCTGTAGAGTAAAGTTACCTGATTGCAAAAGCCAATCTTTCACTTCAACGAGCCGCATCTTCAGTGAGACGGGCTTATGGGAGAGCTCATATTGAACCTTCATTGTCCCATCGAATCACCTCTTAACGCACTTAAATAGTTATCAATAGTATAATAAATACTGATTTTTCAGTCAAATCAAAGATACTACTTTATATGCTAGGCGAGAGAAAAATATGCCTCAGACTGTTAAGAAGCGCTTGCTTTTTACCTGTCTGCGAGGTGTTTTTATAACCACTCCGCTTCTTGTCGAGTTTCAAGCTTTGAAAGAAGTTGTTTCTAAACAGCCTGAGAATGCCAGCATAGGTTTTATTTATACACTGGCAGATGTTAGTCCACTTGTTACATTAATTGATGCAGAAACCATGAGGCGATGGAAAAATAAATAATTAATGAAAAAATATCATTGATTGTCGTAATAAGCGGCCCGGACGCTACAGCCGGATCGATATTCAACTTGTAAAGAACTAATGGAATCACTGTGCCAGAAAGCGTTCCGATAATAAGCGTTAAGAGTAGGGAAGAGCTGACAACCACTCCTAGTATGGCGTTCCCTTGCCAAAAAAAGGCGATCAGGAAAATTAAAATAGCACATACAATACCTATAATAAAGCCCACGCCAAACTCTCGAGCGACAAGGCTCATCACCGTCTTCATATCAATGTCCCGGGAGGCGAGGCCACGTACAACAACAGCGAGGGATTGAGTACCTGTATTACCGGTCATGCCGGAAATCATCGGCATGAAAAAAGTAAGGGCCACTACTTGTTTCAGTGTGTCTTCAAAGCCTGAGATAATGCTTCCGGACACAAGGCCGATAAATAGAAGTAGAATAAGCCAGGGCAGCCGACGGAAAGCGGCAGTGGAAGCTTTTGTGTCAAAGTCAATCGCTTTACCAGAGGCAGAAAGCTTTTCAATGTCTTCGTTCGCTTCCTGAATGACGACATCAATAATATCATCAAACGTGACAATTCCAACAAGCACATCCTCGTCATTGACGACAGGAATAGCCAGAAAGTCATAACGCTCGATTAAACGGGCAATTTCTTCCTGATCCGTGTAAACGGAAACAGAAATCACCCGTCCATACATGACATCACTTACCTTTTCACTGGCGTCAGCTAAAAGCAGGTCGCGGTAGGAAACGACACCGACAAGCTTTTTTTCAGCATTAATAACATACAAATAGTTTATTGTCTCAGCAAACTCTGCAAAGGTTTTTAATTTATCAACTGCTTCCCGCACTGTATAAGTGTCTCTAATCCACACGAACCGGTTTGTCATGAGCCGGCCGGCAGTTTCAGCAGGATAAGCCATCATGCTTTCGATGATAGTCGACTCTTCTTTTTTCATGCCCGCTAAAAACAGTTTAATTTTTTCAGGGGACATATCGTCCAGCAGGGAAGCCAAATCATCGTTATCCATGTCATCAAGAACTTTTCGGGATCGCTCTTTTCCTACTTTTTTCAGTACATCCAGCTGATTTTCATTATCAAGTTCCTGGATCATATCCGTCAAAATAGGAATGCTGAGCTGAAGCAAAAATCTTGTCTGATGTTTTTCAGGCAAGTTTGTATAAATGGCTGCCATATCATAAGGATGCAGTTCGTCCAGCAGTTTTTGGAGCTCCTTCTTTTTTCCTTCTTTTAACGCTTTTATGATAAGAAGAGTCATTTGATCTTCAGTTAAATTTGTCAGCATAAGCATCCCTCCTTGGTGAAAAAATCATTCTTTCCTATTATAAAACGAACAGAAAAGGAAAGTGAAAAAAGAATCACATATTTATTAGATTTTAACATACGAGTTTTTGATTTCTTTTGCTAAAATAGAAAGTATAACATATTGATGCGGAAAAGACGTCGTAATTTCGAGAAAATCGGGGGGCATCGCTTTGAAGAGCCAAGGGACTATGAAAGAGCTTATTTATGTTCACTTAAATACAGCTCACCAATATGCAATTTCATATGGTATTGATTTTCATGATTTTGTTCGGAGCCTTTCTCAAGAGCTGAATCATTTATTGCTTTTGAAGCATGAATACAGCGAGGCGGGTTTTAATATGCATACGAGGTTTAATTACGTGGACGCAGAAGAAGTTAAGAACCTTCTTAAAGAACCGATTGCTGAATACGGCGACTTCTGCTGGCTGGATTTCGATGATATGGAAGGACTTAATGAGCTAGAGGGTCGAGAGATTGCCGAGCTACTTTACCTTGGCCATTGCAAGCATCATTTGCGGGTCCCTTTTTACAGTAAATTGAACAATCGCTATGCTTATCTTTCTGAAGAAGATGAATGGTTTAATAAAACATATTATCGTTATCTTCCTGATTTTTATTTTATGCTCGGGCAGGCCATTTCGTTCAAGCTCGGCTACTTTCGCAGCGAGAAGTCTTTTTTTGCCTTGCGAAAAGGTAATTCTTTTCCGCCTGTTCCAAAAGAAATGGTTGCTTCTTTTACAGATAAAATGAAAGAAGGCATGGTCATTTCTTTGACGAAGACGGTGCAAAGCAGAACAAAGGTAGAAGTGCCGGTATGGGTAGTAGGAGATTACATTAATATGGACGAAATGTTTGATGAATATGTAAATTGTTACAAACAGCCGCCAGATGGCCACTTTGAATTTGATAAAAAGACTCGTGAATGGAGTGTGTATTTTTAAGAAAGGAAAAGTCCTGAATCAGTCGTTGGATGGCTTATTCAGGATTTCTTTTTAGAGGGAGTGTAAAAATAAAGAGGAATTGAAGGCGAAACTTCCGCCTTGTTGTGGAACCTCGCTTGCAGAAGCAGCGTTTTTTCAGGTAGAAGGATAAGCATGAGCTCTGGCGTATTAAACGCATAAGTATCAAATAGGAAGAATAATAATCATTAATAAAAACTTTGACAAATAGGCTCAAAATTCACCAACTTGTCTGTCTCATGTCGCATTGGTGCAATCAGCCCTACTGTTCCTTGAGGAGTGGGAATGAGCAGCGAAGCTACTATAGAAATAAAATTCTGATGATTAATTTTTGCGTGCTGGAAAATTTTACTGATGCAAGCGCATGGTAGGCAGCAACTAGAAAGCGGAACAAATCGGGAAGATAGTTGCATGGAATTTTAGTTTTTCTTTGCTTAAAGCATGATAGAATGGAAACAATGAAATTTTTCATTTATTTATTGGAGGGCTAATATGAGAACGAAACTGTGTTTATTATATGGGGGAAAATCCGCTGAACATCAGGTGTCTTTACAAACGGCGAAAGCGGTTATTGGCGCACTTGATCTAAATAAATTTGATATTTATCCTATTTATATTACAACAGAGGGAAATTGGATTGAAGGGAACAAGCTGACTGGTCCCGTCAACCAAGTATCCGAGCTGCAGTTTGCGAGTGATGGCCAGCCGTCCACAGTGGCTCAAAGCCTCGTTTCCAAAAAATACGATGTCATTTTTCCGCTTTTACATGGGCCAAATGGCGAAGATGGTACTGTCCAAGGGCTGCTTGAGGTAATGAATCTTCCTTATGTCGGCAATGGCGTACTTGCTTCATCAGCCGGCATGGATAAAGTAATTATGAAAAATATCTTTGCTCAGGCTCATTTGCCGCAAGTAAACTACGTGTGGCTTACACGCAAAGGGTGGATGGAAGATAAAGAAGCAGCCTATGAGAAAGCAGAAAAAGAGCTGGGATACCCATGCTTCGTCAAGCCGGCTAACCTTGGATCAAGCGTAGGTATTAGTAAATGCACAAATCGAGAGGAATTGGAAGCAGCCTATGAGGAAGCGTTCCAGTTTGATCGCAAAATTATTGTAGAAGAGGGCGTCGCAGCAAGAGAATTGGAAATTGGCTTGCTTGGAAATGAAGACCCGAAATGTTCTATCATTGGTGAAATTGTTCCGAAAAAGGAATTTTATGATTATAAAGCGAAGTATGAAGACGGAAATACGGCATTAATTATTCCTGCTGAAATTTCTGAAGAGGCACAAGTTAACATGGAAAGAATGGCTATTACTGCTTTTCAGGCATTAGATTGCTCGGGGCTTGTTCGCGCTGACTTCTTCTTAACGGAAAAGGGAGAGCTGCTGATTAATGAAGTAAACACGATGCCTGGATTTACTCCTTTTAGTATGTTCCCTCTGCTTTGGAAGCATGCGGGCGTTGAATATCCTCTATTAATCGAAAGATTAATTGATCTTGCAAAAGAACGCTATGAGGAAAAACAGCAACTTAAATATACTTTTTAAAGGTGGACATTGACTTTATGATGCGTAAGACCATTGAACAAATAGCAAATATAATAAAAATAGAAAATAACTTTGAGTCATTCAAAGATTATCTTATTCAAGGAGTGGCCATCGATTCTCGCAAAGCGACGAACGGTCAGTTGTTTGTCCCGTTTAAAGGGGAAAATACGGACGGCCACCAGTATATTAGACAGGCGATTAACCAGGGGGCAGCTGCTGCCCTTTGGCAGAAGGACAGGCCAAACCCGCCCGAGGATTTGCCGGTGTTAGTTGTAGAAGATACTTTGAAGGCACTGCAACAGCTAGCTAAAGCCTACCGGGAAGAGTTGGATGTAAAGGTCATTGGCATTACTGGTAGCAATGGAAAAACAACGACGAAAGAT
This sequence comes from Pseudobacillus sp. FSL P4-0506, assembly GCF_038003025.1. Lineage (NCBI taxonomy): Bacteria > Bacillati > Bacillota > Bacilli > Caryophanales > Bacillaceae > Pseudobacillus > Pseudobacillus sp. FSL P4-0506. The sequence continues at coordinate 127,911 of NZ_JBBOOI010000001.1, read as the reverse complement.
ATGACAGCAAGCCTGCTTTCTCGAAAATTCAAGGTGCAAAAAACAGAAGGAAACTTCAATAACCATATTGGTCTTCCGCTAACTATTTTATCTTTAAAGGAAGATACAGAAGCGGCTGTTATTGAGATGGGGATGAGCAGTAAAGGTGAAATCGACCTGTTAACGAAGATCGCTTCTCCAGACGTTGCTATCATTACTAATATTGGGGAAGCTCATTTGCAGGATTTAGGATCAAGAGAGGCAATTGCTGAAGCAAAACTAGAAATTATCAATGGTCTCGCTGCTGATGGTACGCTAATCTATCATGGAGATGAACCACTATTAAAGGAAGCCTTAAAAGAGACAGAATTAAAGACGGAAACCTTTGGTCTAGAGGCAGAAAACGATATGTATCCTCTCTCTGTTCAGACCCTTCAGGATGGAAGTCGGTTTAAGGTCAATAAAGCGCCTGACATGGAATTTTTTCTGCCTATCATCGGCAGACACAATGTATTAAATGCAATGGCTGCTATGCTGGCAGCCCACAAAATGGGTCTTACTTTTGAAGAGATTAAAATAGGTTTGACATCTGTCGAGTTAACAAAAATGCGGATGGAAATGAAAGATGGCATGAAGGGCACGAAGATTATTAATGACGCTTATAATGCCAGCCCGACTTCTATGAAAGCGGCTATTGAGTTGGCTGAAAAGATGCCAGGATTCAAGCGGAAGATTCTTGTGCTGGGAGACATGCTTGAATTAGGTCTAGATGAGGAGTTATTCCATTATCAAGTTGGCCAAACGGTAGAGGGGGAAGCGATTGATTATCTCTTTACACTTGGCCGGCTCGGTCAATTTATTGCGGCCGGCGCGAAAAACTCTCTTGGAGAAGACCGCATCTTCGCTTTCAGCGACAAACACGAGCTCATTGAGAAGCTAAAGTCGATTGTTGCTAGTGGCGATTTAATTGTTGTTAAAGCTTCTCGCGGTGTTAGACTTGAAGAAGTAGTAGAGGCACTTGAATGTAATTGACAGTAAGGGAAGCTGTGTCACAGCCGGAATGCAGGACAAGCATTTGAATGAAAGCGGGCGTCCGGACTTGTGTATAAATTCAACACCAGGTAGAGCCCCTGGTGTTTTTCTTTTGAACTGCAAGGGGAACGGGTAATGACTATCGTATATAAAAGAAAATAGTTAAGAAAAGGAAATGATGAAGATGATTGGTTGTTTATGCATTCACGGTTTTACTGGAGCTCCCTACGAAGTAGAACCTCTCGCTGAGTATTTGCATGAAAAAACAACTTGGAAAATCGTTGTACCTACACTTCCGGGTCACGGAGAGACTCTTTCCTTAAAAGGAATTACTTATCAGCAGTGGATTGGCCATGCAGAAAGAGAAATGAAAAACCTGCTTTCCGAGTGTGAGACGGTCTATGTCATTGGATTTTCTATGGGTGGATTGATTGCGGCTTACTTAGCAGAAAAATATCCTGTAGAGAAACTTATATTATTGAGCGCTGCGGCTAAATATATTAATGTGGGGCAATTACTTAAAGACATGAAGGAAATGTGGAAAGACGCTAGAAACGGTAAGCTGAGTGAAAATGAATTGTTTTTGCGCTACAAGAGTAAGTTTTTGCTCACGCCTATATCAGCAGCCTGGCAGTTCCGAAAAATGGCTGCTTATAGCAGGCCGCTTTTTTCGAGAATTCAGACGCCAACCTTCATTGCTCAGGGGTTGGCAGACGGGATTGTGCCGCCTAAGAGCGCCGAATATATCTACAGATGCTTGCCAGCTCACCAGAAGGAAATTTACTATGTGCCGCATGCGAAACACCATATTTGCCATACGGGAGAAAAGGAGCGGTTGTTTGAAAAAGTCTTTACATTTTTAACGGGAAGTAGTAGAGTGATTTAAATATCGATTGTGTTGTAATGAACCAATAAAAATGATATGATGACAATAACTTTTGCTCTTCATACGAAGAGTATTTTTTGTTTGATACGGCAATCGAAACAGAAGGAGAAGAAAATATTGACGAAATTTAAAGAACTAAATTTAAGTGAAACCACTTTAAAAGCTATTGATAAAATGGGATTTGAAGAAGCAACACCAATCCAGGCACAGACAATTCCAGCGGGTCTTGAAGGGCGAGACATTATTGGTCAGGCACAGACAGGAACAGGAAAGACAACGGCTTTCGGTGTGCCAATGATCGAAAAAATTGATACACATAACCACATGGTACAAGGATTAGTTATTGCTCCAACTCGTGAGCTCGCTATTCAAGTATCAGAAGAGCTTTACAAAATTGGCAGCGGCAAACGCGTCGGCATTTTAGCCGTATATGGCGGTCAGGACATTCAACGTCAAATTCGCGCATTGAAAAAACGCCCTCACATCATTGTAGGAACACCAGGACGGATTCTCGATCACATTAATCGGAAAACGTTGAAGCTTGATAACTTACAGACACTCGTATTGGATGAAGCAGATGAAATGCTGAACATGGGCTTTATTCAAGATATTGAGGCTATTCTTTCCCACATGCCGGCTGAACGCCAGACATTGTTGTTTTCAGCGACAATGCCTAAGCAGATTCGTGCGATAGCTGAAAGATTTATGAATGACCCTGTGACTATTCGAGTGAAGACGAAAGAGATGACTGTTTCCAACATTGAGCAGTTTTATGTAAAAGTGCATCAACGCGATAAATTTGACGTGCTTTCTCGCTTGATCGATGTTCATTCACCAGAGCTGGCGATTATTTTCGGCCGCACTAAAAGACGTGTAGATGAATTAGCCAATGCTTTAAGCCTTCGTGGTTATCAAGCAGAGGGAATTCATGGCGATTTAACTCAGGCAAAGCGCTTGACTGTGCTGAAGCGTTTTAAAGAGGGGAAAATCGATGTGCTTGTGGCGACAGACGTAGCTGCTCGCGGACTGGATATTTCTGGCGTTACCCACGTATATAATTACGATATCCCACAGGACCCAGAAAGCTATGTACACCGCATCGGTCGTACAGGCCGCGCCGGTAAAGAGGGAGTCGCTATTACATTCGTTGAACCGAGAGAAATGGGTTATCTGAAAGAAGTAGAAAGAACAACGAAGAAAAAAATGTCCCCGATGGCTGCCCCTACATGGGATGATGCATTGGTTGGACAGCAGCAGGCTGCTGTTAATGAACTAGAAGAGTCTGTTGCTAAAAATGATCTCTCTCAATATAAAGCATTGGCGAAAGGCTTACTTGACCAGTATGATGCTGAACAGCTTGTAGCTGCTGCTTTAAAATTGATCACAAAAGAGCCAGATCGGACACCGATTCATATTACAAATGAGTCTTCTCTTCCGCAAAAGAAAGATAAGTTCCGTTCTAAAAATTCAAGTTCTAAAAAGCCGTATGGCAGCCGCCAAGGCGGACGTTCATCCGGCGGCAATCGCTCTTACAACCGTGATCGCAAAAGCAATCCAAGAAGAAAATATACTTCCCAATAAATCATGAACGATAAGAGGCTGTCCCATGAAGTTAGTAAAGCGCTGACTTTGGGGCGGCCTCTTTTTTTCATGGAAGTTTCTTGATCACATACCGGTTTTTCTAGAAAAAGTGAAAGAAGATGAAACTTTTACCAGCTTTAAAACGTTATAACAGGAAAACAATGATGAAGGCTGTGAATATGAATATGGAAGAACCTGCAAAAAGAATTTCAAAAAAAGCTTTAAAAGTATGGAGAATATCAGGGAGCATCAGTTCTGTTTTCTTATGGCTCTTAATTATCGGAGCTGGTGTATTCATTGTGATTAAACAGTGGCCGTTATGGATTCTTTTTCTTCTTGTAGCAGTGGGCGTGTTAGAAGTGCTGACGGTTGTTATGGCTCTGCCGAATATGCGATGGAAAAGATGGAGGTATGAAGTGAGGGAGCAGGAGATTGAGCTGCAGCGAGGGGTATTTGTTGTTCGTCGTACGCTGATCCCTATGACCCGTGTGCAGCATGTCGATACAGAACAAGGACCGCTCTTGCGTAAATATGGTCTAGGGGCGATTAAAATCTCGACGGCCGCGACAATTCATGAAATACCAGCCGTTGAGATGGAAGAGGCGGAAGAAATGAGAAGGGTCATTTCGGCTCTTGCAAGGGTGGCGGAAGAAGATGTCTAATCCTAAGAAGCTTCATCCTATCGCTGCGTTGTTAACTTTTTTTAAGGAATTGAAAAGTCTTATCCTGCCTGTTGTTTTCGTGATTTTTATCGGAAACGGAGAGCGGAATAGTTTTTGGGACTATTTCCCGATTGTAGCTATAGGAATGGTCGTTCTATACGTTCTTATTTCTGGTATTGTTAAATGGCTGCGCTTTACTTATAGACTGGAAGAAAATGAATTTAAAATTGAATATGGTCTCTTCGTGAAAAAGAAACGCTATATTCCAATCGAGCGCATTCAAAGCTTAAATGTGTCAGAGGGGCTGCTGCACCGGATGTTTGGTCTTGTGAAAATTACAGTAGAGACAGCGGGAGCAGGGGCTGAATCTGAATCGGAAGCAGAGTTGACTGCTATTACAAAAGAAGAAGCACAAGCTCTTCAACAATTAATTAACCAAGAAAAAAAGCGAAAAGCCCCAGTAGATGTTACCGATGATCTCCTTGAGAAAGTAAAGACAAACGGGGAAGAAGACGTTATTTATCAAGCTCAACTGTCCGAATTGTTGCTCCTAGCCGCCACATCAGGAGGGATCGGTGTGGTCGTTTCGGCGGTATTCGCTTTTCTATCCCAGTTTCAAGATATCATTCCCTATGAGAAGATTTTTAAAGAAGCTTCACATTTTATCGAAATGGGAACCGTCTTTATTGCATTCATTGTTTTTCTGGCTTTATTTGCCGCCTGGATTATTTCAATTGGAATGACCTTATTGAGATATGCGGGGTTTACTCTGTGTCACAAGGAAGAAAGTTTGATCATCCGACGAGGACTGCTTGAAAAACAGCAGCTGACAGTCCCGATGGATCGTATACAGGGAATTACTATTCTAGAGAATCCGCTCAGGCAAGGGTTGGGTTACTGTTCTGTTCATCTAGAAAGTGCGGGAGGAACGGCTAAAGAGAAAGACAATGCAAATATGGTCGTTATGCCGATGGTAAAAAAAGAACAAGCACTAAAGATGCTGGCGGAAATCTTTCCAGATTATTGTTTTTCAGTAAAGCTGACTCCTGCTCCGGCACAAGCGATAAGCAGGTATATGGGAAGAGCTTGCTTATATCTGGCTTTACCGGTGGCGCTAGCTACCTGGTTTTTTTGGCCATTTGGCTTGGCGTTTCTAGCTGTTTTTCTGCCTGCGGCTCTTTATGGGTTTATTTGCTTCAAAGCGGTTGGATGGAATATTCAAGGGAACCAATTTACTGTTAGAACGAGAAGGGTCTCCCTCCAAACAGCTTTTATGATGAAGAATCGTATTCAATCGTTGGAAATGATAAATACATGGCGGCAAAGGCGAAAAAAACTGTCATCCATTCATTCAGTGATCAGGAGTGGGATAGGCGGCAAAAAAATAAAACTAATAGATGCTTCAGCAGTTGATGGGGAAAAAATATACCAGTGGTACGAATTAAGGAAGAAGGGTTAACTAACATGATAAGAGGCATTGGAATGGATATTGTAGAGATTAGCCGGATCCAAAGGCTCATACAAAGGCAGCCAAAGTTTGTTGAACGAATTTTAACAGAGAAAGAGAGAGAAGTGTTTAACAGCAGGAATGGCAGGCGCCAATATGAATATGCAGCTGGCCGCTTTGCTGCAAAAGAAGCGTTCGCTAAAGCGCTTGGAAGCGGCATTGGTGAGCAGCTGTCTTTTCAAGATATTGAAACAGAGGCAGATGAATACGGCAAACCTTATATTAAATCCCCTTTTTTTGAGGGAGTACATTTATCTATTACACATAGCAAAGAATATGCAGCTGCTCAAGTCATCATAGAAAAATAAATAAAAAGAAACAGCCCCTTTTGGACAATCATATTTTGAAAGGTTGTCTCATATATTTTTAATGCGAAAGGGGTTGTGAGGAAATGACAAAAAGAAGGTTAGTCTGGCTGCTATGCCTGGTTGCTTTATTTGTTCTTTCTGCCTGCGGAGCAAAATCTAAGGAGGATGTGACAAAGGATTTAAATGAGAAAGCGGAAGAGATGAAGGGATACAAGGCTACCGCGCAAATGACGCTGCAGACAGGAGAGGAAAAACAGGCATATCACGTGGAAATTTGGAATAAAGAAAATAACTTTTACCGTGTAGAATTGTCCAATGATAAAAAGGATCAAAGTCAGATGATCCTGAAGAACGAATCAGGTGTATATGTTTTAACGCCGTCTTTGAATAAAAGCTTTAAATTTCAAAGTGATTGGCCGAAAAACAGCAGTCAAGCTTATTTGTTCGAATCACTTGTCAAAGACATTAAAAGCGATCAGGAGGCAACCTTTGAAGAAACAGACAAACACTATGTGTTTGAAACAAAGACAAGGTATCCAAACAGCCACATGCTTCCGCTTCAGGAAATCACTTTTAACAAACGTGATTTGTCCCCTGTTTCTGTAAAGGTGATGGATCCGGACCGCAAACCGGTATTGACTGTCAGTTTTACAAAAGTAGATTTTAAAGCGAGTTTTGAGAAATCATCTTTTGATGTGAAAAAGAATATGACCGGAGCTCAATTGGAAATGCCGGTGCTTGCTCAGGAACAGGAAAAGGAGTTCACGGTTTTTTACCCGCAGGCAGAAGTTGTTGGCAGCCGTTTGCTCGAGGAAAATGAAATGTTAACAGCTAGTGGTAAACGAATTGTTCTTACGTATGGAGGAGACAAGTCGTTCACAGTGGTTCAGGAAAAGGCGGTTACTCCGTCAGCTGCCTCGGTGGAAACGGCTAGTATGAGCGGGGAAATGGCCGATCTTGGTTTTGCGTTTGGTGAGATCACAGATCAGTCCCTTTCTTGGACTTATAAGGGGATAGACTATATGATTGCTTCTAAAGATTTAAGCGAAGCTGAGATGATTGAAGTAGCCCGCTCTATGCAGGCGGAAATGGAAAAGTAGACGGATACAGCCGCCTTGGATTGGGCGCTTTAGGAACGGGAATTTGACGTTCCTTTTTCTTTATTTAAATATAAAACTTGTCAATGGAAAAAGGGAAATTTCAGAGGGTGTTTAACAAAGGAGCCAGCGGGCAGAAGATTTCGCTTACAGGCTCATTGGTGCTGGCAGGGATAGCTTTTTTAATTACTAGGCAGCCCAAGGGTGGAAGTAACATTTCTGGCTCTTAATTATTTCTTTTTCTGAGAAGGGAGTGAATCGAACATCCTTGTTATCTAGAATCTGTTGATCCCTTCTTGCTGTATACTTAAAATAAGGTTGACAAGCAATCTAATTTTACAGCTTCACGTATACAGATAAGAAAGAAGGGGCATATGTTGACAGTAGAGACTAAGTTTTACCGTGATACATGGGCAGAGATCAATCTTGATCATATTTCGCACAATGTGAGGGAGACACTGAAGCTGCTTCCTGAACATACAAAGCTGTTTGCTGTAGTGAAGGCCAATGCTTATGGGCATGGAGATATACAAATAGCAAAAACGGCTGTAGAGGCAGGAGCTCAAGGGCTCGCTGTCGCTTTCTTTGATGAGGCGCTTTCTGTAAAGGAAGCTGGCTTACCTGTGCCGCTGCTCGTATTGGGGGCGAGTAGTCCGCATACAGCAAAAATAGCGGCCGAGCAGCAAATCTCATTAACTGTCTTTCAGAAGGAATGGTTGGAAAAAGCTGAGAAGCATCTTGAGGATGGTCAGGTACTTCGCGTGCATATTAAGTGTGACACAGGAATGGGGCGGCTCGGAGTAAAGACAGCAGCAGAACTCAATGAACTTGCTGAGTTTATCGAGCGTTCACCTAAGTTCTTTCTGGAGGGAGTGTTCACTCACTTTGCCACGGCGGATGACTTGCACACAGATTACTTTGAAGAGCAGTACCAGACTTTTACAAAGATGATTGCTGCGCTTGAAATTAAACCGGCCTTCATCCATTGTGCCAACAGTGCAACGACGCTGCGTTTTCAAAAAGCTTATTTTAATGCCGTTCGTCTTGGTATCTCGATGTACGGCCTTTCACCATCTGAGGACATGAAAACAGAGCTACCGTTTCCATTAAAGCAGGCTTTCTCTCTTCATACGAGAATCGTTCATATAAAAAAGCTGAACAAAGGTGAAAAAATCAGCTATGGAGCCACGTATGAAACGCAGCAGGAGGAATGGATTGCCACGTTGCCGATCGGCTATGCTGACGGTTGGCTGCGCAAGCTTCAGGGACAAGCTGTGCTTGTCGGTGGGAAAAAAGCGCCGATTGTCGGCAGAGTGTGTATGGATCAATGCATGATCCGTCTGCCCGAAGAAATGCCCATAGGAACAAAAGTAACACTGATCGGCAAGCAAGGCGAGGAAGAAATTACCATGGATGATATTGCCCGGAAGATGGAGACAATTAATTATGAGGTTCCCTGTATTGTTACCGCACGCGTACCGAGAGTTTATAAGCAAAACGGAGAAATTGTCGAGATTGTAAACCCCCTGATTAAATAAAAATTCAAGTTTATATTTATCGGCATTTTCCGTCAAGCTTTTAGTGGATTTGCGCTTTTTTTCTCTGTTATTTTAAGATAATAGCTGGGAAATTTGAATTCGCCTTCCCTTGTAAAAGAAAAGATGATATGATGAAAAGGACAGTTAACGAGACGGTGTAGTGATTGGTGGAGGTGTAGTTCGTGTCTGAATCAAGCGCAACAACAGAAGTGTTAATTCGTTTGCCACAACAATTTGTTAAAGAACTAGACGGGTATGCTGAACTTGAGAAGGTTAACCGCAATGAATTTATCTACAGAGCAACAAAAATGTATCTTCGGGAAAGAAAAAAACGTCAGATTAGAGAATCTATGCGGCGCGGGTACATGGAAATGGCTAAGATCAACTTAGCTATCGCCTCGGAGGCCATGCAAGCTGAGTATGAGGCCGGAAATACTGTAGAACGTTTAGTAAGTGGAGGATAATCCGTGTGATAGTTAAGCGTGGTGACGTATATTTTGCAGACCTGTCCCCTGTTGTCGGATCAGAGCAAGGCGGCGTGCGGCCTGTGCTAGTAGTTCAAAACGACATCGGGAATCGGTTCAGTCCCACTATTATTGTTGCTGCTATAACAGCGCAAATTCAAAAAGCTAAGTTGCCTACACATGTTGAAATTGATGCAAAGCGTTATGGCTTTGAACGTGATTCCGTTATCTTACTTGAGCAAATCCGGACGATCGACAAACAGCGTTTAACGGATAAAATCACTCAACTTGATGAGGAAATGATGGAAAAAGTGGACGAAGCCTTGCAGATCAGCTTAGGTCTTATTCAGTTTTAAATAGACGCCCGCTAGGTTATACTAGCCGGGCGTCTTATTTTTTTAGATGATATTTTGCCGGCAGGCAGTACTCTCGCTTTTTAATTGACGAAATAAACATTATAATGTTTAGTAGTGACGATAAATATCGGCGGATACAAAAAAAGGAAATGGAAATCGGTTTAGTTTTATGTTCGAAATTGTTAAAATTGAGAAAGTGGATTTGGGGATAATAAGCGGACGGGGCTGTCTGGAAAGTAAGGAGTCAGCTGCCTTCGGTTTCCTTGGATGAAAATCTCTATGTGTTATAGAGAGGGAAGGAGCCGGGCGTTTATGGGACAGTCTCTACATAGAGCAGATGCGTAGTCATCGAAAAAGAAGAATTGGAGTTGTCTTAATGCGTAAATTAATTTTTAACTATGTGCAAACCCATAAGAGTCAAATATTGAGCGAATGGATTAGCAAAATGAAACAAGACGCAGATGAGCGTGCTGTTCAAACGATGTCTGATCAAATGTTTACACAAACAAGCAGTGAGTTTATCGAGTTGCTTATTTCCAATTTTACTGAAACGGAAGAAGAATTTCAGTCAAAAGTTACTGGATTTGCGGAGAAGATTGTCAGACTAGGATGGCCCCTTACTGTTATTACACTTGGGCTGCATACATTTAGCCACATTATATCCGAGGGAATGACAAAGGAAGAATTGGTTGGACAGCATAATTATATCGAATTTTCTTTTGAATTTGAGCGCTGGATGTTCCCTTTATATAACACGATTATTGATACTTATGCTGATACGTGGGAACGCACGGTTTCTTTGCAAAAGATTGCCCTTCAGGAATTATCCGCCCCTCTTATCCCGGTTTTTGAGAAAATATCAGTTATGCCTCTTGTAGGAACGATTGATACAGAAAGAGCTAAACTTATTATGGAAAACTTGCTTGATGGGGTAGTTAACCATCGTTCGGAAGTTGTTCTTATTGATATTACGGGGGTTCCGGTTGTGGACACGATGGTGGCACATCATATCATCCAGGCGGCGGATGCTGTCCGGCTTGTTGGTGCTAAATGTATGATCGTGGGCATCCGTCCGGAAATCGCTCAAACGATCGTCACTCTAGGTATTAATCTGGATCAGGTTATTACTACAAGTACCTTGAAAAAAGGGATTGAAGAAGCTCTTGAGATGACGGAAAGAAAAATCATTGAAGTGGAGGAAGAACGATGAGAATACCAATTTTAAAACTTCATGATTGTCTGCTGATTTCAATTCAATGGGAACTGGACGATCAGACTGCCCTGCAGTTCCAAGAGGATTTGCTGCACAAAATTCATGAAACGAGCGCCCGGGGAGTGGTGATTGATTTAACTTCTATTGATTTTATCGATTCTTTCATCGCTAAAGTGCTCGGAGATGTAATCAGCATGTCGAAGCTTATGGGAGCGAAAGTTGTGATCACAGGAATTCAGCCAGCCGTTGCTATTACCTTGATCGAATTGGGTATACGTCTTGAAGATGTCTTGACAGCTCTTGATTTAGAAAAAGGTTTGGAGAAACTTCAACGGGAACTGGAGGACTAATCTATGGATTCTTGCGTCAAGATTACAAATGAATGGGACATCGTAGCTGCAAGGCAGCTTGGCAGGAATGTGGCCAAAGATCTAGGATTTGGCACGGTCGACCAGGCCCGTATCACGACAGCTATCAGTGAGCTGGCGCGTAATATTTACCTTTATGCCGGTCAGGGCCAGGTATGCATAGAAAAGACAGAGGCTGCCGGAAAAACCGGGTTAATCATTATTTCAGAAGATCAGGGACCTGGTATCCAAGATCTTCGTAAAGCAATGGAAGACGGTTTCTCCACCTCTGGAGGACTTGGAGCCGGTTTGCCTGGGGTGAAACGCCTTGTAGATGAGTTTACAATTGACTCTACTCCAGGAGAGGGGACTCTCATTAAGGCAATCAAGTGGCTCCGATAAGGAGGGCAAGTATGGAATTTAGGGAAGCAATGCAAGAAAAATATAAAGAAATTCTTGAGAGCTATATGAGGGATCAAAACGAGCAAGCTTTGTATCTTAGTCAAAAGTTCAGTAGAAAATCCATTGAACATAAAGTCTCTCCCGAAGAAATTATCAGTCTCCATAGAACTGCTTTGTTGGAACTCGGAATAGAAACTTCCGAGGCGATGCTCCCCTCTTTCGACATCTTGCTTGAAGTGATGATGGCGTATGGTCTTGCTTATCGTGAGCATCAAAATTTGCGGACGATTCAGCAGGAATTAAAAAGTGAGATTGAAGTGGCGGCTAATATGCAGCAAACACTTCTAGGGACGCAGGTTCCGAATGTGGATTGCCTTGACATAGGAGCTATTAGCGTGCCGGCGAGACAAATGAGCGGGGATTATTATCATTTTGTTCAGGATGAGCAGGGAGCTGTCAGTGTGGCCATTGCGGATGTAATTGGAAAAGGAATTCCGGCGGCGCTGTGCATGTCAATGATCAAATATTCCATGGATAGTTTACCAGAGGGACGGCATGAACCGAGCCGCGTGCTGGAAAGCCTAAATAGAGTGGTAGAACAAAATGTAGACCCGACAATGTTTATTACCATGTTCTATGGGATGTATAATACAATGAATCATACATTCTATTATTCTTCCGCAGGTCATGAACCGGGCTTTTTCTACAATCATGAAACAAAAGAATTTGAAGAGTTGTATGCAAAAGGGCTCTTGCTTGGTGTAGATAAGAAAACAAAATACCGCCAGTTTGAGAAAAAAGTTGAAGTAGGGGATATTATTCTGCTTATGTCTGACGGCGTAACAGAATGCCGAACCGAAGAAGGCTTTATAGAAGTAGATACGTTAATGGGATACATTAAAAAATATATTCACCTGGAAGCCCAAGAGATTGCAGATAAGGTATATAAAGAACTTGAGTTTTTACAAGACTTCCAGCTGCGGGATGACTTCACTTTAATTATTTTAAAGAGAATAAAGTAAGAAAAGGTTTATCTCTCTTTCAGCTGGGTATACTTTAAAAACAGTGGAGTAATAAAGAAGAGGTGGGTTTAAAATGAATATTACAATTGACGTAAAAGAAACAGAACAACAAATCACAGTGAGAATCACTGGAGAAATTGATGCATATACAGCACCTAAGCTTCGTGAGACTGTTTTTCCATATACCGAGAAAGAAAAGGCGAACATAGTAATTGATTTGTCTGAAGTATCTTATATGGACAGTACAGGTCTAGGTGTATTCGTTGGGCTTTTCAAAAGTTTAAATGCTAATGGGGGCACTCTGCAGTTGATTGGTTTATCAGAACGCTTGAGAAGATTGTTTGATATCACCGGCCTTGCAGATATTATGAATATTAATTCTGAAGTAGAAGGTGGCGTTTGATGATGGAAGCGTTTGATTACATCGAGATGAAAATCCCGGCCAAGCCGGAATTTGTGGGCGTTATCAGGTTGACGCTTTCAGGAATTGCGAGCAGAATGGGATTTACATATGATGCGATTGAGGATTTGAAAATAGCTACTAGCGAAGCAATCACCAACGCTGTCCAGCATGCTTACAACGGCGATGAAGAAGGTGAAGTGGTGGTTGGCTTTGCTCTTTATCAGAAACATTTAGAAGTGATGGTATCTGATAACGGAAAAAGCTTTGATTTCCGCGAAACAAAGAAAGCATTAGGCCCTTACAAGGAGAATTCTGTGGAATTTCTGCGTGAAGGAGGCTTAGGTCTATTTCTCATCGAAACATTAATGGACGAAGTAAAGGTTCATCAAAAGGAAGGGGTTACTTTGTTCATGACGAAGTACCTCGAAGGAGAGCAGGTGGAGAGGGATGCGGAAACCATCTCAACCTAACCAGGATACAAAACAGCAAGTTGTTGAGTGGATCAAAGCTTATCAGAACGACAGTGATAATGAAGCACAAGAACATCTCGTAAAACATTACCAAGGATTAGTTGAATCCATTGCCCGTAAATATTCAAAAGGCAAATCTTATCATGAAGATATTGCTCAAGTCGGAATGATGGGCCTTTTAGGGGCAATTAGACGATATGATGATGCTTATGGTAAGAGTTTTGAAGCCTTTGCTATTCCGACAATCGTTGGAGAGATTAAGAGGTTTTTGCGGGATAAGACGTGGAGTGTTCATGTTCCAAGGCGGATTAAGGAACTGGGGCCAAAAATTAAATCCACAGTGGAGGAGCTAACCTCTAGCTTACAGCGTTCTCCAAAGGTAGATGAGATTGCGCGTTATCTTGATATTTCTGAAGAGGAAGTTTTGGAAGCGATGGAGATGGGCAAGAGTTATCAAGCTTTATCTGTTGACCACTCAATTGAAGCAGATTCCGATGGCAGCACAGTGACACTTCTAGATATCGTCGGGAATAGAGAGCAAGGTTATGAGAGGGTAGACCAGCGACTTGTACTTGAGAAGGTGCTTCACGTATTGTCCGACCGTGAACGTCAAATTATCCAGTATACTTATTTAGAAAATATGAGTCAGAAGGATGCGGGAGATAAGCTAAACATTTCTCAAATGCATGTATCGCGCCTGCAAAGAAGAGCAATCAAGAAGCTGAAAGAAGCAATTGATGCTGAATCAATGACATCGGAGCGGTTGACTTAATGAATTGTTTTCAAAATGAACAGCTAGAGATCTGTGCTAATAAAGCCGCAAAAGGCGGCCAGCCATTTTGCGGTGACAGTTACTATATTCACACAACAGATGACTATTTAATCTGTGTGTTGGCAGATGGACTGGGTAGTGGGGAGTTTGCTTTTCATTCTTCATCGGCTGTAACAAAAATAGTAGAAGAGAACCATCACGAGTCGGTTGATCTTCTAATGAGTTTAAGCAATAATGTTCTTTATCAAAAAAGAGGAGCAGCCGTTGCTATTTTAAAAGTTTATTTTAATACCCGTGAATTTGAATATAGTTGCGTTGGCAATATTCGGTTTTATTTATATACTGACAAGGAAAAATTAACTTACCCACTGCCGGTAACCGGTTATTTATCGGGCCGGCCTCAAAAATATCGGACACAACGCTTTACCTATGAGGCGAATTGCAAATTTCTTTTGCATTCAGACGGGATTAACGTTCTTAATGTCAAAGGACTAATGAGAAACCGTTCTATTCAACAAATCGCCTCTCTACTGGAGGAAGAAACAACCAAATCTGGCGATGACTCTACTTATATTATCGGAAGCCTGCTTTAATAAGCGCGGGCTTTTTTTCTTGTGATAAAATGAAAGATAGGAGAAGGAGGGGATTGGCATGCCCGTTGAAGCTATAATTGACAAAGAAAGCTTGATTAAACAAACAGCCCAGGATGAGAAATTAGAGGTAAAGAAAGTACGCGCAGTCATTGGGCTGATTGAGGAAGGAAATACTGTGCCTTTTATTGCCCGCTACCGGAAGGAAATGACTGGTGCGCTTAATGAAGTGGAGATTCAATCGCTTATCAATCGGTGGACCTACTTGCAAAACTTATCAACGCGCAAAGAAGAAGTCATTCGTCTAGTTGAAGAGCAGGGGAAACTAACGGAGGAATTGCGATCTGCTATTTTACAGGCAGAGAAAATTCAGGCTGTAGAAGATCTTTATCGTCCTTTCAAGCAAAAACGCCGGACAAAAGCAGCTATTGCCAAAGAAAAAGGATTGCTGCCGTTAGCAGAGTGGCTCTTGGAGATGCCTGCTTCTTCTGTAACAGCCCAGGCGAAAACATACATATCAAACGAAACAGGCGTCTCTTCTGTGGAGGAAGCAATTGAAGGTGCGCTGCATATTATTGCTGAGCAGGCGGCGGATGAAGCAGCGATTCGTCAGTGGATTCGCAGTGAAACCTTCAAAAATGGGAGCATTCATGCAACTGTTAAAAATAGGGAGTTAGACGAAAAGAATATATATGAAATGTATTATGATTACGAAGAACCTGTTGTGAAAATTGTTCCGCACCGCATATTAGCCCTGAATAGAGGGGAAAAAGAAGATGTTCTAAAAGTAAACATCCATACAGATTCAGAAAAAATCGTGCGTTACATAAGCAAGAAATATAAGGTGGATGACAAAGTCGAAGCTGGAGCATATGTACAACAAGCCCTTCAAGATGCATACAAGCGGCTCATCCAGCCATCCGTTGAACGGGAAGTACGCAATGAACTAACTGAAAAGGCGGAGGATCAGGCAATTCATATTTTCTCCGAAAACTTAAGGAAATTACTTTTGCAGCCTCCTTTAAAGGGAAAAGTAGTTTTAGGCGTCGATCCTGCTTACCGAACAGGCTGTAAGCTTGCAGTGGTAGATGAAACAGGTAAGGTATTATATATAGGTGTTATTTATCCGCACCCGCCGAAATCTAAAAGAGCCGAGGCAGAAGAGCATGTCCAAAAGCTTCTAAAGGAATATGGAGTGGAAATTATCGCGATTGGCAACGGAACCGCTTCGCGAGAGACAGAGCAATTTATAGCTGATGTCATTAAGAAAAGTGAATGTCAAACGGCTTATATTATTGTGAACGAAGCAGGGGCAAGTGTATATTCTGCTTCCGAAACAGCACGTGAGGAATTTCCGGATTTTCAGGTCGAAGAAAGAAGTGCTGTGTCAATAGCGCGGCGGTTGCAAGATCCTTTAGCTGAATTAGTAAAGATTGATCCAAAATCAGTTGGTGTAGGCCAATATCAGCATGATGTTTCTCAAAAAAAGCTAAATGAGTCGCTCACATTTGTAGTAGAAACAGCAGTTAACCAAGTAGGAGTGAATTTGAATACAGCCTCTTCCTCATTATTGCAGTATGTAGCCGGCTTGAATAAAACTGTAGCTAATAATATTGTTAAATTTAGAGAAGATAACGGTAAATTTAATAATCGCTCTCAAGTCAAAAAAGTTCCTCGGCTTGGTGCGAAAACTTTCGAGCAATGTATAGGGTTTTTAAGAATTATGGATGGGCAGGAACCGTTGGATAAAACAGCGATCCACCCTGAAAGTTATTCAGAAGTGAAAAAACTGCTTCAAAGTATTGGCTATACCACAAAAGATGTAGGATCCAAAGAGCTCAAAGATACATTGGATAAAGTTTCTGTTGAGCAGGCTGCAGAAGAGTTAGGCATTGGGGTCCTAACAATGCAGGACATCAAAGATGCCCTTCAAAGACCGGGACGTGACCCTCGCGATGAACTGCCGACTCCGCTGTTAAAAACAGGAGTAATGAAATTGGAGGATTTAAAGCCTGGTATGGAAATGCAAGGGACTGTCAGAAATGTGGTAGACTTCGGTGCGTTCGTTGATATTGGAGTAAAAGAAGATGGTCTTGTTCATATTTCCAAAATGAAAAAAGGGTTCGTTAAGCATCCTCTCGATGTGACAGCTGTAGGTGATATTGTAACTGTCTGGATTGAACAGGTGGATGAGAAAAAAGGGAGAGTCTCTTTAACAATGATTCCTTCAGAAAAATAATTGAAGAAGAAAAGGAGCGGCCGGCTAATGAATGATCAGGAACTTCAGTTGCTTACAGAAAAGATATCAATAGAGTTATTTGGCCGTCCGTTTCTTCATAAAGCAACATTTAATTCAAGATTAAGAACTACTGGTGGCCGCTATATGATGCGGTCCCATAATATTGAAGTGAATAAAAAGTATTTGGAGGCCTATGGGCGGGAAGAAGTGGAAGGTATTATCAAGCATGAGCTATGTCACTATCACCTGCATTTAGAAGGAAAAGGACATAAACATCGTGATCGGGATTTTAAGCAGCTGCTAGAAAAGGTGCAAGGGCCTAGGTATTGCACTCCGTTGGAGAAAACAAAGCCCAAACAGCTAAGGCGTTTGTTGGTTTATGAATGCACTAATTGCCACCTTGCGTACCATCGTAGAAGAAAGATTGATACAGCCCGTTATGTATGTGGAAAATGTAAAGGAACGATTAAGTTCAAAGAAGAGAGAGCAGTAGACTAAAAATAATGGTTGAATTTGGTGAATGAGGAAAAGGAATGGGGAGTTTTTAATTTTATTGGACAAAGTTGTTGACTCATGTACTCTACTTTAATATAATACAAATTGTCGATAAAATGAATTTTATATTCCGCAGTAGCTCAGTGGTAGAGCAATCGGCTGTTAACCGATCGGTCGCAAGTTCGAATCTTGCCTGCGGAGCCATTTTGGGGAAGTACTCAAGAGGCTGAAGAGGCGCCCCTGCTAAGGGTGTAGGTCGCGTAAGCGGCGCGAGGGTTCAAATCCCTCCTTCTCCGCCATTATTTTAATAAGCATTGTGGCCCCTTGGTCAAGCGGTTAAGACACCGCCCTTTCACGGCGGTAACACGGGTTCGAATCCCGTAGGGGTCACCATTTTCTTATTGTTAACAATGGGCTATAGCCAAGCGGTAAGGCAACGGACTTTGACTCCGTCATGCGCTGGTTCGAATCCAGCTAGCCCAGTCACTATGAGCCATTAGCTCAGTCGGTAGAGCATCTGACTTTTAATCAGAGGGTCGAAGGTTCGAGTCCTTCATGGCTCACTATTTGCGGGTGTGGCGGAACTGGCAGACGCGCTAGAATCAGGCTCTAGTGTCCGCAAGGACGTGGGGGTTCGACTCCCTTCATCCGCATTGATGTGAGGGCGGCTTGCGTGAGGCAGGCTGTTTTTTTATTAGTGAGTTTGTTCGAAGAACGGCAGTTGATCAGGAGTCTAGTAAGTAGATTTATTTCTTTAAAAAATAGTTGACTAATTAACATTATTGCTTTAATATATTTCTAGTGACGTTAAATCAAAGAAAAGTACCGATCGAAATGAACAATCGTCTTTTATTTTGAAGATAAATATTGTTTCGAAAAGTACTTGATTTGATAAAGGGTATATGATATAATTAAGTTCTGTTGTTAAAAAAACATGCGGTCGTGGCGGAATGGCAGACGCGCTAGGTTGAGGGCCTAGTGGGGGCGACCCCGTGGAGGTTCAAGTCCTCTCGACCGCACCATAAAATGCGCCCGTAGCTCAATTGGATAGAGCGTTTGACTACGGATCAAAAGGTTAGGGGTTCGACTCCTCTCGGGCGCGCCATTTATAAGTTTAACGGGAAGTAGCTCAGCTTGGTAGAGCACTTGGTTTGGGACCAAGGGGTCGCAGGTTCGAATCCTGTCTTCCCGACCAGGTAAGTATATATGCGGGTGTAGTTTAATGGTAAAACCTCAGCCTTCCAAGCTGATGTCGTGGGTTCGATTCCCATCACCCGCTCCAAAATTGATCTTTGAAAACTGAACAAAATACATGCCAGTAAGTTAATTCTTATTTTTAAAACATGAGCAAGTCAAACATCTTTTTGGAGAGTTTGATCCTGGCTCAGGACGAACGCTGGCGGCGTGCCTAATACATGCAAGTCGAGCGGACTTGACGGAGCTTGCTCTGTTCAAGTTAGCGGCGGACGGGTGAGTAACACGTGGGTAACCTGCCTGTAAGACTGGGATAACTCCGGGAAACCGGGGCTAATACCGGATATTCTTTTTCTTCGCATGAAGAAGAATGGAAAGGCGGCTTTTAGCTGTCACTTACAGATGGACCCGCGGCGCATTAGCTAGTTGGTGAGGTAACGGCTCACCAAGGCGACGATGCGTAGCCGACCTGAGAGGGTGATCGGCCACACTGGGACTGAGACACGGCCCAGACTCCTACGGGAGGCAGCAGTAGGGAATCTTCCGCAATGGACGAAAGTCTGACGGAGCAACGCCGCGTGAGTGAAGAAGGTTTTCGGATCGTAAAGCTCTGTTGTCAGGGAAGAACAAGTACCAAAGTAACTGTTGGTACCTTGACGGTACCTGACCAGAAAGCCACGGCTAACTACGTGCCAGCAGCCGCGGTAATACGTAGGTGGCAAGCGTTGTCCGGAATTATTGGGCGTAAAGCGCGCGCAGGCGGCTTCTTAAGTCTGATGTGAAAGCCCACGGCTCAACCGTGGAGGGTCATTGGAAACTGGGAGGCTTGAGTGCAGAAGAGGAGAGCGGAATTCCACGTGTAGCGGTGAAATGCGTAGAGATGTGGAGGAACACCAGTGGCGAAGGCGGCTCTCTGGTCTGTAACTGACGCTGAGGCGCGAAAGCGTGGGGAGCGAACAGGATTAGATACCCTGGTAGTCCACGCCGTAAACGATGAGTGCTAAGTGTTGGAGGGTTTCCGCCCTTCAGTGCTGCAGCTAACGCATTAAGCACTCCGCCTGGGGAGTACGGCCGCAAGGCTGAAACTCAAAGGAATTGACGGGGGCCCGCACAAGCGGTGGAGCATGTGGTTTAATTCGAAGCAACGCGAAGAACCTTACCAGGTCTTGACATCCCGCTGACCGGTCTGGAGACAGATCTTTCCCTTCGGGGACAGCGGTGACAGGTGGTGCATGGTTGTCGTCAGCTCGTGTCGTGAGATGTTGGGTTAAGTCCCGCAACGAGCGCAACCCTTGATCTTAGTTGCCAGCATTCAGTTGGGCACTCTAAGGTGACTGCCGGTGACAAACCGGAGGAAGGTGGGGATGACGTCAAATCATCATGCCCCTTATGACCTGGGCTACACACGTGCTACAATGGATGGTACAAAGGGCTGCAAGACCGCAAGGTTTAGCCAATCCCATAAAACCATTCTCAGTTCGGATTGCAGGCTGCAACTCGCCTGCATGAAGCCGGAATCGCTAGTAATCGCGGATCAGCATGCCGCGGTGAATACGTTCCCGGGCCTTGTACACACCGCCCGTCACACCACGAGAGTTTGCAACACCCGAAGTCGGTGGGGTAACCCTTACGGGAGCCAGCCGCCTAAGGTGGGGCAGATGATTGGGGTGAAGTCGTAACAAGGTAGCCGTATCGGAAGGTGCGGCTGGATCACCTCCTTTCTAAGGAAATTGTGAACCGTGTCAGGCTTTTAGCCGCACGTAGTAGCAACAGAGAACGCTGTTCTCACAAACGAATTAACGGCACTGTTTTTTGTTCAGTTTTGAAGGATGAATTCCTTCTCTATAGGTAAGC
>NZ_JBBOOI010000001.1:0-102500 GCF_038003025.1 Pseudobacillus sp. FSL P4-0506 | reverse complement strand
GGCCAAATCATAGGTTACTGTGGAATGTGGCTCGTACTGGATGAATCGCAAGTTACCAATATCGCTATCCTCCCGGAGTTTCGTGGCAGAGGGTGGGGGGAGAAGCTACTCGTCGCTGTAATGAACACTGCCAGAAAGAGGGGAGCGTCTATCATGTCTTTAGAAGTACGTGTAAGCAACGAATCTGCTCAAAATTTATACAAAAAGCTGGGCTTCCAGCCAGGTGGGATTAGAAAAAATTATTATTCTGACAATCAGGAAGACGCATTAGTAATGTGGGTGAATTTATAATGAAAAAAGATATTTATATATTAGGATTAGAAACAAGCTGTGACGAAACGGCAGCAGCCATCATAAAGAATGGCCGGGAAATCGTATCTAATGTTGTTTCTTCGCAAATTGAAAGTCACAAACGCTTTGGCGGAGTTGTTCCTGAAATTGCGTCCCGGCATCATGTAGAGCAAATTACATTGGTCCTCGAGGAAACATTGCGTCAAGCCGATATGGCTTTTCAAGACCTCGATGCCATTGCCGTTACTAAAGGACCGGGTCTTGTGGGGGCTCTTTTGGTGGGAGTCAACGCGGCTAAAGCGTTAGCCTTTGCCCATCAGCTGCCACTTATAGGTGTTCATCACATAGCTGGCCATATTTACGCCAATCGTCTGATAAAAGAATTTGCTTTTCCGCTGCTGTCTCTCGTTGTGTCGGGTGGGCATACTGAGTTGGTACTTATGGAAGAGCACGGCAGTTTTCAAGTAATCGGTGAAACGCGTGATGATGCGGCAGGAGAAGCATATGATAAAGTAGCTCGAACATTGAACTTGCCTTATCCAGGCGGTCCTCACATTGATCGTCTTGCTGCTGAAGGAGAGCCAGTTATTGATTTTCCTAGAGCCTGGCTCGAAGAAGGGTCATATGATTTTAGTTTCAGCGGTCTAAAATCAGCAGTTATCAACACTCTCCACAATGCAGAACAACGAAGACAAGAATTGAGACCGGAAGATGTAGCTGCTAGCTTTCAGCAAAGCGTGATCGATGTTTTAACAGCGAAAACCATAAGAGCAGCAAAGGAATATAAAGTGAAGCAAGTACTGCTAGCCGGCGGGGTTGCTGCGAATAGAGGGTTGAGAAAGGCCTTGGAAGAACAGTTTGCCGAACTCGAGGATATCGAACTGATTATTCCGCCGTTAAGTCTTTGTACCGATAATGCAGCTATGATTGCCGCTGCGGGAACCATTCTATATGAGCAGGGAAAATTTGAAGATTTGGCGATGAATGGCTATCCAGGACTGGATATCGAACAATAATAAAATAAAAAGAAAGGACTGTTTTTCCACTAGTAACGCCCTAATGGAAAAACAGTCCTTTTTACTTGTTCACAAGCTGTGAATAACATGTGTATAAAAAGGTTATTCTGTGGAAAAGTCCTTTTTAAACTGCTGGAAAGCTTGTGTGTTTTGTGGATAAAATTGATTATTTTTGTGGATAATGTGTAAAAGTAATTAGGAATCAAGAAAACCGGCATGTTAGTTTGTGGGTAAGTCTGTGTATAAACGTCACAGCAGCCAATGGATTAGAGCCTACTCATGAAGAGTTTCCCACTCTTGCATAAGCTGCTCAATTTCTGTTTGACAAGCTTCGGTTTTTTTCTGAAGTTCCAATGACTTTTCATGATCCTGAAAGATTTCTGGCTGGCAAAGCAAGTCTTCGGCTTCTTCGAGCTCTGCTTCTAGGCTTTCAATTCTTTCTTCTATTTCTTCAATACGTCGGCGTTTCTGACGCTCTTTTTTCTTTTGCTCTTTATCTATATGGTAGTTGGATGAATCAGACGGTACGACTTCTTCAACGATTGGCAAAGAGGATTTTTCCAATTCAGCCAGCTCTTTTTGCTCTTGTTTTTTCGCGACATAATAATCATAATCCCCAAGATACTCAGTCATGCCATTATCGGACATTTCAATGACTTTTGAGGCAATACGATTGATGAAATATCGGTCATGGGAAACGAATAAAAGCGTCCCAGGATAATCAATCAACGCATTTTCTAACACTTCTTTGCTATCTAGATCAAGGTGGTTGGTTGGCTCGTCCAAAATAAGAAAATTAGCTTTTTGCATCATGAGCTTGGCAAGAGCCAGCCGTGCTTTTTCGCCACCGCTTAATGCATGAACCGGCTTTAGAACGTCATCTCCTGAAAAGAGGAAGTTGCCGAGCACTGTACGTATTTCTTTCTCATCACTGGAAGGGTAGTCATCCCATAATTCGTTTAATACGGTTTTATTAGAAGTTAAGTTGGCCTGTTCCTGATCATAATAGCCAATGAATACGTTAGTACCGAGAGAAAATTCTCCAGCTAATGGCCGCAGTTTATCCACAATTGTTTTGAGAAAAGTAGATTTACCAGCACCGTTTGGTCCGACGAGTGCCGTGCTCTCTTCACGTTGTATATACAGATTGAGATTTTGGGCAACTCTTTCTTCATCATAACCAATAGCAAGATTGTTTACTTTTAACACTTCATTGCCGCTCTGTTTTTCAATTTGAAACATGATATTGGCCGATTTTTCATCGCCATCCGGACGTTCCATCCGTTCCATCCGTTCAAGCTGCTTGCGGCGGCTTTGGGCTCTTTTTGTTGTCGAAGCCCGGGCAATATTGCGCTGGATGAAGTCTTCCAGCTTCGCTACCTGCTCCTGTTGCTTTTCAAACAGCTTCATATCTTTTTCGTATTGTTCGGCCTTCTGTTCTAAATAGTTACTGTAATTCCCATGAAATTTTTTAATGTGCTGCCGAGAGATTTCGTATACTTGGTTTACAACTTTATCAAGGAAGTAACGGTCATGGGACACGATCAAAATAGCGCCGTTGTAGCCCTGCAAATATTGTTCCAGCCAGGAAAGTGTATCAATGTCTAAATGGTTCGTCGGCTCGTCCAAAATAAGAATGTCGGGTTTTGTCAATAATAGCTTTCCCAGTGCGAGCCTCGTTTTTTGGCCGCCACTTAAAGTAGAGATTTTCGTTTCATAGTCAAAATCATGAAAGTTCAAGCCATGCAAAACCGAACGGATATCTGCTTCGAACTGATAGCCGCCGGACTCTTTAAATTCATTTTGCAGCAAATCATATTCCTTGGTGACTCTTTCATATTGGCTGGCATCTCCGTAAACAGCGGGATCCGCCATTCGCTCTTCCAGATGCCGCAGCTGCTTTTCCATGCTGCGCAAATGCGAGAAGACGGAAAGCATTTCATCCATGATTGATAAATCAGATTCCAGCCCGGTGTTTTGAGCAAGATAGCCGATTGTCGCATCTTTCGGCTTTAAGATATTTCCGGAATCATAAGAGAGGATACCGGCGATTATTTTTAAAAGAGTGGATTTTCCTGCTCCGTTTCTACCAACTAGAGCGATCCGGTCTCTTGTTTGTACTTCAAGTTTAATATTCGACAAAATGAGCTCTGCGCCGAAGTATTTTGTAAGCTGTTGTACTTGCAGTAAAATCATTCTTCTCACCTCAGTTTTCTACTTATTAGTGTAGCTGATTCTATAGGCCTGGGCAATTCTCTTTCACCCTTTCTGGGCGATAGAAAGGAAATAAAGTTGAAAGACAAGCCGTGCAAAATATTGTATGATGGAAGGAGTGATTGAATCGAAAGGTTATCAGTTTGGAAACAGCAAGCGCTGGGGGTATAAATATGAACCATGATCCATTAAGGATTCCGCAGGCGACGGCCAAGCGTCTGCCATTGTATTACAGATTTATCCAAAACTTGCATTCTTCTGGCAAGCAGCGGGTCTCATCGGCAGAATTAAGCGAAGCAGTAAAAGTAGATTCGGCGACGATTCGCCGCGATTTTTCTTATTTTGGAGCACTTGGTAAGAAGGGATACGGCTATAATGTCAGCTATTTATTGTCGTTCTTTCGCAAAACACTTGATCAAGATGAAATAACAAATGTAGCTCTTATTGGGGTAGGAAATTTAGGAACCGCTTTTTTGAATTATAACTTTATGAAGAATAACAATACGAAAATACAAATAGCCTTCGATGTAGATGAGGGAAAAGTAGGCAAGACGATTGGGGATGTTCCAATTTATCATCTGGATAATCTGGAAGAGAAACTACAATCAAAGGAGGTACCAGTAGCTATTTTGACGGTTCCTTCTACTGTGGCCCAAGGCATTACAGACCGTCTTGTGGAATGCAATATTAAAGGCATCTTGAATTTCACACCTGCGAGACTGAACGTTCCTCCAATGATTCGAGTGCATCACATTGATCTGGCTGTTGAACTGCAATCGTTAGTTTATTTTTTAAAGAATTATCCGGATGTCTCGGAAGAAAAGTCGGAATAGAATTATGCCGAAAAATCGGTTATGATGGAGGAAAGGAGGTGCTGCATAAATGGGATTAAGTGTAGGCAGTATTATATTGATTGCTGGAGCAGCAATATTAATCTTCGGACCGAAAAAACTCCCTGAGCTTGGACGCGCGGCAGGCGACACGTTGAAAGAATTTAAGAATGCCACGAAAGGGCTGGCGGACGACGATAAACCAGAGGATAAGAAGGATCCTCAGTAAGGTTAGGATGAATGACAATGAGTCGACAAGACATGACAATATATGAACACATTGGCGAGTTGCGGAAACGGCTCATTATAGTAATCGCTTTCTTATTCCTCACTATGATTGCCGGTTTGTTTCTGGCTGAGCCGATTATCCGCTATTTGCAGCATGCGGACGAAGCGCAGGAATTAACAATGAACGCTTTCCGTGTGACAGATCCTATAAAGATTTATTTTCAAATGGCTTTTGTCATCGCTTTTGTATTGACTAGCCCTATGATTCTTTATCAGTTGTGGGCATTCGTAAGCCCAGGACTGCTTGAGAAAGAGAGAAAGGTAACGCTTAGCTACATCCCGTTATCCTTGCTGCTATTTCTCGCCGGAATTGCTTTTTCTTATTTTATTTTATTTCCGTATATCATTCATTTCATGATGAAGTTATCCGGAAACTTGCAAATTGAGCAGGTTATTGGCATTAACGAGTATTTTCAATTCTTATTTCAAATTACACTTCCATTCGGCATCTTGTTTCAGCTGCCGGTTGTTACAATGTTTTTGACAAGGCTGGGGATTATTACACCTATGTTTCTTGCGCAAATTCGCCGCTATGCTTACTTTGTTCTGCTAGTGGTAGCAGGGCTTATTACGCCGCCGGATGTGATATCACAGATTATCGTGATGATTCCATTAGTTATTCTTTATGAGATCAGCATTTGGATCTCAAAGATTAGCTATAAAAAAACATTGCAGGCCGAACTGGAAGCGGAAAATGCAGAATAAAATAAGGCTGTCCAAAAAAAGAGCCGAACTTCCGCAAGAGCGAAAGTCAGCCTTTTAGAGAACAGCCTTATTTTTTTTCGTTGCTTTTCAAGCGCCAATACATAAAGAGCAGGCGAATGCCGGAACCAATATCCATCGTTGCCAGCAAGATGAGCAAGTAAGTGAAAAAGCCAAAGCCCCCCGTGTTGACATCTTGAATGGCTAAATAAGTAAAGAACGCGCCGAGAATAAGATAAAAAATCCCGGTCGTTAACGGTGATTGTTTCATTAAATTCCTCCAAATTTTAAAGCTATAAGCCTAAAAAAGCCAAGTAATAAAGCTTTGTATTTTTTCCGTTTCTTTCATCATCCGCTCTAATTCATCCGCATAAAAATATTGCACGACAATGACCAAGGAATTCATAGCCACATGGGCGAATATAGGAACAAGCAGTCTTTTTGTTTTTACATATAGAAAAGCAAACGTGAATCCCATCGATGAGTACAGAATGACATGTTCAGGTTCAGCATGAGCAAGGGCAAAAATAACGGAGCTGATCAAAGCGGATAGCCAGAAAGGAAACTTCTCATACAAGCTTCCAAAAATAATCTTTCTAAAAACGATTTCCTCTAAAATCGGACCGAAAATGGCAGTGGCAACCATCATCAATGGGACAAGCTCAATAATATGAATAATCGTTTCTGTGTTTTCGGACCCCATGTTAATTCCTAAAGCCGTTTCGATAGCGACGGCAATTCGCTGGCCAAACAAGGCGAGAAAGATGCCCGCCACTGCCCAAAAGATGGAAGGTCCCACCGGCAGTGGAGTCATCCGTTCAAGACGGCTGTTTCTGGTATCTTTCCGAAGGAGAAGCAATACAATAATCAGGGTGACCATGAAGCTGAACACCAGCCAATAGCCGGGAATAAGATTTTTCAGCGTTTGCGGATCACCTCCAAGGGCAAGCCCTGCTTTAAATAAAAGCAGAGGAGCAACCAGCCCCAACAGCTGCATTAAAATATAAGCGATTAAAATATAACCATACGTCTTCTTCAAATGAAAAGAGCTCCTTTATTTTAAGAGTGGAAGCGCCTGTTCAGCCGCACAGCTGGAACTTTGAGCGACTGGGCGCTGGAATAGATAATCATACAAGCATAGGGAAAGCCTGAGAAGCTGAAATCTAATAGTACTTAAAGAGTATTTTACTAATAAACAGACGATCATTCAAACGGAAGGGATTGTCACTATTTTCTCCCATTTAAAAAATGATTTGTAAAAAAAATTACTTCTCCCTTGCAAAAAAAAATCATTTTATTTATTATATTAATTGGGTTAGCACTCTTCATATGAGAGTGCTAATAAATAAAAACATTACATATATTCCAAGGAGGTTGTTTCACTTGTTAAAACCACTAGGTGATCGCGTAGTAATTGAGCTGGTTGAATCAGAGGAAAAAACAGCCAGTGGCATTGTATTGCCAGATTCAGCGAAAGAAAAACCACAAGAAGGGAAAATTGTGGCAGTCGGCAACGGACGTGTACTTGAAAGCGGAGAAAGAGTAGCGCTTGAAGTAGCTGTTGGCGACCGTATCATCTTCTCTAAATATGCTGGTACAGAGGTGAAATACGAAGGCAAAGAATTATTAATCCTTCGTGAAAGCGACATCCTTGCTGTAACAGGTGAATAATTAACAAATACTTATCTATTTTAAATAACTTAAATAATCAGGGAGGTTTTTCATATGGCTAAAGAGATTAAATTTAGCGAAGAAGCACGCCGCGCAATGCTTCGCGGGGTAGATCAGCTGGCGGATGCCGTAAAAGTAACTCTTGGACCTAAAGGACGCAACGTGGTTCTTGAGAAAAAATTTGGTTCACCGCTTATCACAAATGATGGTGTGACAATCGCGAAAGAAATCGAACTGGAAGATGCATTCGAAAACATGGGTGCGAAGCTTGTTGCTGAAGTAGCAAGCAAAACAAACGACGTAGCTGGTGACGGTACAACTACGGCGACAGTTCTTGCGCAAGCAATGATCAGCGAAGGCTTGAAAAACGTAACAGCAGGCGCAAACCCTGTTGGCGTGCGTAAAGGAATGGACCTTGCTGTTCAAACAGCTGTGGAAGCATTAAAAGAAATCTCTAAGCCAATCGAGGGCAAAGAGTCTATCGCACAAGTTGCAGCGATTTCATCTGCTGATGAAGAAGTTGGCCAATTGATTGCTGAAGCGATGGAGCGCGTTGGCAACGACGGCGTTATCACAATCGAAGAATCAAAAGGATTCACTACAGAGCTTGACGTAGTAGAAGGTATGCAATTCGACCGCGGCTACGCTTCTCCATATATGGTAACAGATTCTGATAAAATGGAAGCTGTTCTTGAAAATCCATATATCTTAATCACAGATAAGAAGATTGCAAGCATTCAAGAAGTACTTCCTGTACTTGAGCAAGTAGTTCAACAAAGCAGACCGCTTTTAATCATCGCTGAAGACGTAGAAGGCGAAGCTTTGGCTACACTCGTAGTGAACAAACTTCGTGGTACATTCAACGCTGTAGCGGTAAAAGCACCTGGATTCGGCGATCGCCGTAAAGCAATGCTTGAAGATATCGCTGTATTAACTGGCGGTGAAGTGATCACTGAAGATTTAGGTCTAGATCTTAAATCTGCAAATATCACTCAACTTGGACGCGCAGCAAAAGTAGTTGTTTCTAAAGAAAACACAACGATCGTTGAAGGAGCAGGAGACTCTGCCCAAATCGAAGCCCGCGTCAACCAAATCCGCGTTCAATTAGACGAAACAACGTCTGAATTCGACCGCGAAAAATTACAAGAGCGCTTAGCAAAATTAGCTGGCGGCGTAGCTGTGATCAAAGTGGGAGCAGCGACAGAAACAGAACTAAAAGAACGCAAACTTCGCATTGAAGACGCATTGAACGCTACTCGTGCAGCTGTTGAAGAAGGAATCGTTTCTGGTGGTGGTACAGCACTTGTAAACGTATATAACAAAGTAGCTGCATTGGAAACAGAAGGCGATGTAGCAACTGGTGTGAAAATCGTTCTTCGCGCGCTTGAAGAGCCAATCCGCCAAATTGCCTTCAACGCAGGCCTTGAAGGATCTGTCGTTGTCGATCGCTTAAAACGCGAAGAAGTAGGCATCGGCTTCAACGCAGCAACTGGCGAGTGGGTAAACATGATCGACACTGGTATTGTTGACCCTACGAAAGTAACTCGCTATGCGCTTCAAAACGCAGCATCTGTTGCTTCTATGTTCTTAACAACTGAAGCAGTCGTTGCTGACAAGCCAGAAGAAAACGCTGGTGGCGGCATGGGTATGCCGGACATGGGCGGCATGGGCGGCATGATGTAATAAGCCGCTTCATCCCTTGAGAGTTAAGGGTGTTATGTAAGATGAGAGTGGAATGCTAACATTTTGCTAACATAAAGGTTTTTAATAGAGGCTTCTCATGAGTTCGCTGAACTTATGGGGGGCTTCTTTTTTATTTCTTGCGTGGCGTGGAGATAGAAATTTTCGCGATGTGATCATCCGAGTGACCAAGCCTGTCCACCATTTGCTCGAGCCCTGCCCTTGTATTATATATGCCGGTTAAGAAGTAAAGAGGAAGCTCATTTTAAAGATGAGGATTAAAAGGCAGCAAATCTAGTTTGTGAATGGATAAACAGGGGCATTAATGAAGAAAGGAACTGCGTTTGCAGTTCCTTTTGTTATATCGCTATCGGGCAAATTAGTTAAGGAAGAAATATGCTAAAATACCTTGAAAAGAGTAGGTGATTTTATGAAATATACTATTTCGTCTCTATTTCTATACATCATCTCGCGGGGAAGAAGGTAGTGCTGTGAAAACAACAGGAATTTTTACCGACAAGGCCGATATATATGCGAAATATCGCCCTAGTTACCCTAATGAATATATTGATTATTTGTTTTCAGCTAGCCAGCTGAACCATGAGCGGATTGTGGCCGATATTGGCTCAGGTACCGGGATATTTAGCCGCCAGCTGCTGGAAAGAGGTTTAAATGTGATTGGAGTGGAGCCAAATGATGAAATGAGAAAGATGGCTGAGCAATCGTTAAAACGATATTCTCGTTTTAGATCAATAAAAGCAACTGCTGAACATACAACTGTGAAAGGGAGGAGTGTGGATTTAGTAACTGTTGCCCAGGCATTTCATTGGTTTGATAAAAAAGCATTCAAAATCGAATGTCAACGGATTTTAAAACAAAAGGCAAAGGTGGCTCTTGTTTGGAATAGCAGAGATTTAACTAACCCCATTATTAAAGAAAATGCGGAAATTTGCCAAAAGACCTGTTCAAATTTCAAAGGATTTAGCGGTGGCATAGAGGAAACTCCAGAAGTGTTTAATCGCTTTTTTAAGGATGGAAAGTATGAGTTCAAAAAGTATCAAAATGATGTATTTTTTGATTATGAAGGTTTTGTGGGAAGGAATTTATCAGCCTCCTATGCGCCGAAAAAAAATGACGAAGAGTATAAAAGGTTTGTTTTTCTCCTGTCAGAGTTATTCGAAAAATACAGCAAGAATGGAAAAATTGTTCTCCAAAACATAACGCAAAGCTATCTAGGCGGTGTTTAAACAACCAAACATAAAGGGGATTTAATTGAAGTTCCTAGGTTAAACCATTTTTCTATTTAGACTCACTGCAAAACAATTATAAGTAGTGTGGATTGTCCACACTCAGTCGGACAACTTTCTTAAGGGACGACCGTTTATATTCAATCGGGCTTGCATCGCCTCGTTTCGATCGCTTTTCTTAATTGCAGGTGGCCATCATTTCTAGCAAATATAAATGGGTTGTCTAAGATTTAGGAATCAGCCAATAGTTTACGTAAAAGGATAGAAGCAGGAGAATAGAAAGATTATATTTTTATGTGTTTTCAAGGCTCCCAGCTACTTTGGCTGGGGGCCTTTTTCTGTTATATTTGATTGCTGATTTTCACTGCAGGCGAACGCTTTTCCCGCTGAAGCCGCAGCCTTATTAAACAAGGGTTCCGGAAAAATGGTGATTCGTAAGTTAACTTTAATCTGGATCAATGGGAGCCAGCTATTTCATTCGATGAACAAAATTTGTCGGTTTTACCCTTTCTATAAAATTAGGCTTCTGTATTAGTAACGATACCCATGTATTTTACATAATTTGTTGATGAGTGCTCGAAATACTAAATGCATCCATCCAGTATACAGTTCTTTTGCGATTTAACTCGGCTATTCCTGTTTCAAGTTTTTGGCACCTATTTAAATTTTGTTTGAGGAGGAAATGAAAATGAATGATTTCCAAAGTGAACTTCAAAGCTTGAATGTTGGTGATTTCCAAGCGACGCAGGCAATCCCTTGGGATCAAAATCAGTACTATACGGACCAAGATCGACAATTGGGTAGTTTTGGCCGATGCTCTAGTTGTTTTAGATGTTCTAGCTGTTTTAGATGCTTCAGCTGTTTTAGCTGTTTTAACTGCTTTAATTGCTTTAACTGTTTTAGATGCTTTAACTGCTTTAGTTGTTCTCGTTGCTCATCTTGCTCCAGATGTAGCGGCTGGGGAAGTTAATCGTTTAGTTTTTCCTTTGAGAAAGTCCCCTGTATTGTTGCAGGGGACTTTCAATATAGGATAAGACATAACGGACAAATTGCTGTACATACGATGATAGTGGCAGTGATAATGAACAACTATGCTCATAAGGGGTAAGGAGGATAGAGATGGCAAATTTGAACCCTTCTATGCGTCTGAAAGTAAAAAGGGACACGTTTTATCTCCCTGAACCAAATAGAGGTGTGTATTTTCGAAACAACTTAAGTTCCTTCCGTATCGAAGGTAGTGGGATCGATCAATGGGTTGAAAAATTGTTGCCGATGTTCAATGGGGAGTATACGTTAGGACAGTTGACTAACGAATTGCCTGGCCCCTACCGGGATCGAGTATATGAAATTGCAGAAGTACTGTATGAAAATGAGTATGTTTGTGATGTAAGCCAGGACCTTCCGCATCAATTGTCGGATGATCATCTTAAAAGGTATGCATCTCAAATTGAATTTGTGGACAATTTAGTTGGTTCTGGGGCAGCCCGTTTTCAAGTTTTTCGTCAGGCCAAGGTGCTGGCAGTTGGCTCTGGTCCTATTTTAAATTCATTGGTTTCTTCTTTGATTGAATCGGGTTTGACTAAGATCCAAGTGCTAATCACAGACGAGGTGTCCACCAACAGACAGAGGCTAAAGGAACTCGTGGAACATGCGCGAAAAAAAGACCCAGCGGTTGACTTAAAGGAGGTTCCGCAAAAGAAGGAGAGTTGGCAAGAAATAGTGAAGCCTTTTGATTCCATTTTGTATGTGAGTCAGGAGGGAGAAGTAGAGGAACTTAGACATCTTCATAAAGTTTGCAGGGAAGAGAAGAAAATGTTTCTCCCTGCCATATGCCTGCAGCAGGTAGGTTTAGCAGGGCCATTAGTACATCCGGATTCCGAGGGATGTTGGGAGTCAGCCTGGCGTCGTTTACACCATTCTGTCTTATTCAAGGATAAGCAATTCCCTTCCTTCTCTGCCATCCCGGGATCGTTGTTAGCTAATGTGGTCGTATTTGAACTGTTTAAAGAGATTACAGGAGTTACAGGATTGGAACAGAATAATAGGATTTTTCTTCTGAATTTGGATACATTGGAGGGAAACTGGCATCCGTTTCTGCCTCATCCACTTATAACGAGCGATATATTCGCTGAATGGGTTGAAGATATTGAAAACCGACTCCAGACAGGTTTGGAGAAAGTTGAGCCAGGTAAATTACTTCTTTATTTTAACCAGTTGACATCAGAGGAATCGGGAATCTTCCATATGTGGGAGGAGGGAGATTTAAAGCAGCTTCCGTTAGCTCAGTGTCGTGTTCAGGTAGTCGACCCGCTGTCAGAGGGACCAGCAGAGTTGATGCAAGACATCGTCTGTTCGGGTTTGACTCATGAAGAGGCGCGAAGAGAAGCAGGACTAACTGGGATTGAAGCGTATGTGTCGCGAATGGTCGGTTTGGCCGTGAAGACTCTGCCGCTAAATAAACATGTTGATGGAGTTTTAGTAGCATCTGAGGAAATTGTCGGGGTTGGAGCTGGTGAATCGTTTGTGGAAGGTGTAGGCCGCGGGTTACAGAAGTGTTTGGCTGAGGAGCTTAACAAGCAACAACTTAATCAGAAGTATGCTGTCTCTCCAGTACATTTAAGTTTTATAGAAGATGAAAGATGCCGGTTCTATTTAGAGGCATTGACTACAATGCAGGGAGCACCCGTTATCGGAGCAGGGAAGGAAGTATCCGGTTTTCCTGTAGTATGGGTAGGTACGAAAGATGGATGGTATGGGCGTGCAGATTTAAATATAACTATGGCGTTACGGGGGGCATTACAGCAGGCACTTATCAGAGTGCAAAACAAATCGGATTCCTCTAATGAACTAGCCTGTGAAGTAACGTCCGTATTTTTGGAAGAAAAAACGCCAGTTAGTCTTAGTATCCCTGCGTGTGAAGAGAGGATACAAGCCGACATCCTACAAGGAGCCATGGAAACATTGAAACGGAATGGAAAACGGGTCCTAGTATTCGAATTAGGGCTTGAATCTGTTTTTAAAGAGCAACTAGACGGAGTGTTTGGTGTTTTGCTGAGAGAGGAGGAGTCACAATGAGTTCCTTCATATTGATTGTCGGGGAAGGGATGTTGGCGGAACTCGTAAGTGATGAACTGTTAGCACACCACCAAGTTATTCGCAAGTCCAATTTAGAGGAAGAAGTTCCGGAAAATATGGATTTGGCCCTTTTTTTGGATGATGGTTGGGAACCCTCTGTTCATCGAAAGGCGGAAGAAGTGTTACGAAAGACTGGTACTCCCTGGCTCAGAGGCTTCATTTCATTTGGAGAAGGTGTAATTGGTCCGCTTGTACGGCCCAATGCAGCCGGTTGCTCTCAATGTGCGGACATGAGACGTCTCATGGGAGGACGTGACCGTACAGAGATGTGGGAGGCACAACAGAAGCCGGCTGTGGCCGGAGGGATGGGAAGTGACCCGTGGGCTTCAAGTACCGGAATTTTACAAATGGCTTACCTGATCGGGGGTGAGGTCCAGAATGTATTACAAGGTAATCAGGCTTATTCGGAAGGGAAGGTATACCTAATTGACTTGAAAACATTGAAGGGCTCATGGCATTCTTTTCTGCCCAACCCGCTATGTCCGGTCTGTGGTCGATTACCCGATGATTCAAAGAGATTAGCCCGAATTTCGCTGCAGCCAAGCCCGAAAATCAGTTCCAGCAGTTTCCGCTGCCGCCCGTTGGATGAGATGAAAAAAGTTATTGTCAAAGACTATCTGGATAATCGTACTGGCCTTTTGAATAGTAAAATGTATGACCTAGTGCCTCCATTTGCTGATGCGAGTGTCAATCTGCCTATGTTAGCCGGAGATGAGGGGACAGCTGGACGGACTCATTCCTACGCAGAAAGTGTGTTGACAGCCATTTTAGAGGGATTGGAGCGGCACTGCGGTTTAGAGCCACGTGGCAAACGAACAGTGATACATGACAGTTTCCGTAACCTGGAAAATCAAGCGCTTAATCCATTAAAGGTAGGTGTACACGCAAAGGAACAATATGCGCAGCCTGGTTTTCCATTTAAATCGTTTGATCCTGACCGATCCATTAATTGGGTATGGGGATATTCGTTATTAGAAGAGCGTCCAATTCTCGTACCTGAGCTCCTTGCTTATTACAGTGTTGGATGTGGATCACAAGGTTTCATCTATGAAACTTCCAATGGCTGTGCGCTAGGAGGAAGTTTAGAAGAGGCCATTTTCTATGGAATTATGGAAGTGGTCGAGCGTGATTCATTCCTGATGACTTGGTACGCGAAGCTGAATCTTCCGCGCCTGGATCCTTTTACAGCTGACGACCAGGAGTTGAGCTTAATGCTCGAACGGATGCGAGCCGTCGCTGGATATGATTTGTATTTGTATAACTCCACCATGGAACATGGTATTCCAAGTATTTGGGCAATGGCTAAAAATAGAAAGGAAAAGGGATTGAATCTCATCTGTGCAGCTGGAGCCCATCTTGATCCGGTACGGGCGGTGAAAAGCGCGGTTCACGAGCTTGCTGGCATGATGCTGACCCTTGATGAACAATTTGAGGCGAACCGGAAGGAGTACGAAAGAATGCTGCATGATTCTTCCTTGGTGAGGCAGATGGATGACCACGGCATGCTTTACGGTTTGCCGCAAGCAGAAGAGCGCTTAAGTTTTTTACTTGACAACAATGGCCCCATGCGGACTTTTAAAGAGGAGTTTAAGTGGAAGTCGAATCATACGGATCTGACCGATGATTTGCAAGACATCCTTCAGGTGTTCCGTCAGTTAAATCTTGATGTAATTATAGTAGACCAGTCGACCCCAGAAACGATGCGAAATAAATTGTATTGCGTAAAAGTACTGATTCCGGGGATGTTACCGATGACATTCGGGCATCACCTTACCCGCCTGACAGGGCTTGAGAGGATACTCCGAGTCCCTATGGATCTTGGGTATACGAATAAACCATTGACACCAGAACAACTCAATCCATATCCGCATCCATTTCCTTAAGCAGTGATTAGGAGGTAGAGGATGAATCTGGAAGAATTTCTGCACAACCTTCATTTTAATGTTGATAAGGCAAATCAGCCGAACTGGGAAGTGGATTGGGAGGATGCCCCTCTTGCATATAAACTCTACCGTGGACTACCGGTTATTCCGTTGTCTGCGGAAGTACCGCTAACACTTATTAGAGGAGAACCTCCCGTAAGACTGGACCTTAATAAAGTCGGTCATTTTCTCTGGTATGTGTTCGGTTTCACTCAATTGAGTCAATCCGTCTCTCCAATGGATTCCACAGAGCAAGGTTCCTACCCTTTGCAGTCGTACCGGCGGTTTGCTCCTTCTGGTGGGGCGCTGTATCCCAACGAATTGTACGTGTATTTGAAGATAGAGGGAATCCCTGATGGCGTCTACCATTATGATGTAGCACACCATAGCCTGGTATTGCTGCGGGAAGGGAATTTCGATTCCTATTTAGCTAGGGCTCTGGGCAATCGGTGTGATATCTCCTCGTGTTTTGGTGTTGTCTTTGTGTCGACAATGTTCTGGAAAAATTTCTTTAAATACAACAACTTTGCGTATCGGCTCCAAGGGCTGGATGCTGGTGTGCTAATTGGACAGTTAATGGAGGTAGCGAAAAGGTTTGGCTTCGCCTCAGGTGTGTACTTTCAATTTCTTGATACCGCAATCAATCATCTGCTTGGACTATCGGAAATGGAGGAGAATGTATATAGTGTAATCCCGCTATCGGTGGAAGCAACCCTCTGGTCTACTAGCGGAAGGGACCTATACAAAAATGTTATATCGGAGGAATTGACACAAGAGCTGCCAGCCATTCAACCAGAACATTTCGAGCAGTCGCTTAGTGTCAAAGAATATCCGATGATAACTGCGATGAATGAAGCTTCTAGGCTGGATTCCACATGGTCATTTCGGGTGATAGAGGGGAGGGCAATGCCTGAACGTATGGAGTGCACGGTGGCATTGCCTGATATAAAGCCCCTGTCGTATGACCTGGCCGAGGCCTGCGGAAACCGATTTTCTCCCGACATGGATTTCATTTTAGGGAAAGTGAGTCAAGAACAACTGGCCACCCTTCTCCTGGAGGCAACGGCTTCTTTCTCATACAGAAATGATTTGGATGAAGCATATAGGAGTAACGGCCCTCGTGTAACAATTTACGGCTGTTTATATAACGTCGAAGGGATTGCAAATGGGTCGTACTATTATGACAGCGCAAAGCACAAGTTAAGAGAAATATGTCCTGGAGACCATCGACTCCATTTGCAGACTGGAATGTCTCTGGATAATGTGAATTTGCTCCAAGTGCCACTTTGCCTGCATGTGGCTGGTGATAAGGAATTCCATAAAACAGAACTAGGATACAGGGGGTATCGAATCCAGCAGATGGAAGCAGGCATGCTCGTGCAACGATTGCTTTTGGCTGCATCAGCTCTCGGAATGGGAGGACACCCACTTCTCGGATTTGACGCGAATTTGAGTGATGAACTCTATAAGATGGACCAACAAGGAAAGACCAGTTTAATCCAAATACCTATTGGCCCCTATCGCCCTCGTCCTTGGCTGAGGGGAAGTCTGCACAGCTAATTTAGGGGGGAAAGCTATTTATCTTGTGAGGGTTAAGTAAGGTGAGAGGGCTAACATAAAGTTTTTTAAAGGAGGCTTCTCATCAGTTCAATGAACTTGTGGGAGGCTTCTTTTTTCATTTCTTGGATGATGTAAGGGTACACATCTTTTGTAATTTGATCAGCAGGAGGCCATGATTTATTCGAGTGAGACATCGGCCTTGGCAAAAAGCGAAGTATGTGTATGCTTTATGTTGACTTAGCATTTAAATCTGCCACTCTGTTTTAAGAAGTTCTAATAACAATGGGATAACTATTAAGCGTTCAATGACTTCACACCAGTGAAAGACAAGAAGAGTGATTAGGTGTTATCTCATACCGGCATCATTACAGCCACTGGACAACACATACAACGTGGGTTTAAAGGAAATGGAAGTATACTTCTGGAAAGTTAATTGACGAATGTCTTCCATATATAACTTATATTGCTTAAAATAAAGTGAAAAATAGGGAGATCGTCATATGAAAAAGAAGTATGCCTTATGTTCGATAGTAACGACTCTTTTATTAGGGGCGTGTACAGGAATGAATAAGGCAGATAAGAATATAAACAGGACAATAGATAAAGCGGTAGCAATCCAGGCGGATGGAGAGCGGTCAGCACATCCCGCAGTCCAAGATTATTATACCCGGACTTTCCTCGTTTCTGATAGAGAAGCCGAAAAAGGATTTTATGAGATGAGAACATGGACAGATGCCTATTCTATTCTTATCCCTGCTGAAGCTACATTGGATGAGACCTATTACATGAAACGCGGACAGTCATGGGAGCAATTCCTTTTTTCGTGGATTGACGAGGAGACAAACATCTCGTATGGGGTCCAGGGACAATTCGAAGATGGAAGTTCAGAGGAGTCTGGCTTGAGGCGTTTGACGAGATATATGAATTTCAAAGATGAGTATGAGAAATCGGAGGACGATCATCATATTTATTATTATGGCAAGCTGATTACTGAAGTGGGCGGCAAAGACGGCAAGGAAAAGGTTCCTGTCTATTCATACCTTGGGTCCATAAAAGATAAAGGCAGCAGTAAAACATTGTCGCTCATTTATGAGCATAATTGCAGCGATTGGACCAACACATGTGAAGCGGATACGAAGGAGATCGAAGAGCACTTTTGGCGTTTGGTAAAAACTGTAAAATTTGACGACTGGTTTTGTTATGGAAAAGGGAATGGCGTAAGGGAAAAGTTTTAAGTCTTTCATATATCCCGAAGCAGAGCATTATTCAGGAATCGTCATTATTTTTAGTAATGTGTTTCAATTGAATAGTTTAAATCAAACAGGCCTTCCATTCATTCAGTTGATGAAAGGCTTTTTTTGACTATCCGTATGTTTATTGGAGATACTGATGAATAGTGATATAACCTTCTTGTTATATATCAAAAAGGTTCTCGAAAAACTATCTAATATGTGGTGATTGAATCAGTATATTGCAGGATTTTGCTACATACTATGTAAAGTTATATAAGCGTTACATGAGAGTATCATCGGCACATAACTTTTTCTATTTTAATCGGTGCTTGGACACAAGCGTTTGATGAAGGAATAAATGCCATAACGAAAAAGGTTGAAAAATTTTTATAATAATCTTTTCAAACATGTTGACACACATATCTTTTATGTGTTAAATTTATCTCGAATTAAAGATAATTTAATTTGAGATAAATTATTTCAAGATAGCTTAGTTGAAGATAATGGTTGCTTTCTCGACTTTATTTTTGAAAGAATACCTTAACTTAAAAAACATATACTCAAGGGGGAATTTTATAATGGCAAAATTTACAGTGGATCAATCACACTCTAGTATTGGGTTTGAAGTAAAACATATGATGGTGTCAAAAGTGAAAGGGAATTTTGACGCTTACACGGCAGAAGTAGAAGCAGCCGATTTAACAGACTTAACAACAGCTGATATTGCTTTTACGTTTGATGTGGCAAGTATTAATACTCGCTCGGAAGATCGCGATAACCACTTGAAATCAGGAGATTTCTTTGATGCAGAAGCATACCCGTCGATTACGTTCAAATCAACAAATATCTCAAAAGACGGCGATGACTATAAAGTAACCGGCGATCTAACCATTAAGGACGTGACAAAGCCAGTAACATTCGATGTTGAATTTGGTGGAAAAGGTACCAACCCATGGGGAGTAGAGGTTTACGGTTTTGAAGCATCGACAAAAATTAACCGTGAAGAATTTGGACTCACATGGAATGCGGCACTTGAAACAGGTGGCGTATTAGTCGGAAAAGATATCAAGATTACAGTGGAATTAGAAGTTAATCCACAAGCTTAAGTTCATGCATATGTGGGAGGCACTCTATTGAATCTATACCAGCTTAGAGGTATAGATTCAATAGAACTCTCTATACTATAGGAATGACAAGCTTTTACAATAAAAAGAGAGCAAAGAGCTTTATTTTTTTATCAATTATCTCGAATTCGAGATAGTTATAGGAGGTAATCAATAATGAACGAATTAAAAGGAGTACACCATGTTACTGCCATTACAAGCAGCGCAGAAAAAATTTATGACTTCTTTACGTATACACTTGGCTTACGGTTGGTAAAGAAAACGGTCAACCAGGATGACATCCAAACATATCACTTGTTTTTTGCCGATGATGCAGGGAGCCCGGGTACAGACATGACGTTTTTCGATTTTCCTGGCATTCCAAAAGGAATCCATGGAAACAATGAAATATCAAAAACCTCTTTCCGGGTACCAGCTGATGAAGCGTTAGATTATTGGGTGAAGCGATTTGATAAATATGATGTAAAACATAACGGGATTCAAGAGCAATTTGGTAAAAAGGTGTTGTCTTTTGTGGATTTTGATGACCAGCAATATCAACTGATCTCAGACGAACAAAATGAGGGAGTGGCTTCCGGGACACCATGGCAAAAAGGGCCAGTTCCTCTGGAGTATGCTATTACGGGATTGGGGCCTGTCTTTGTGCGAACAGCTTATTTTGATTATTTCAAGGAAGTACTGGAAAAAGTATTTCATATGAAGGAAGTGGCACAGGAAGGATCATTCCACTTATTTGAAATGGGGGAAGGCGGCAACGGTGCGCAGGTTATTATGG
The DNA here is from genome assembly GCF_038003025.1 of Pseudobacillus sp. FSL P4-0506. NCBI lineage: Bacteria > Bacillati > Bacillota > Bacilli > Caryophanales > Bacillaceae > Pseudobacillus > Pseudobacillus sp. FSL P4-0506. The sequence continues at coordinate 82,813 of NZ_JBBOOI010000001.1, read as the reverse complement.
AGCACAATACCGTTTTACCTCAAGCACGCCAAGGATTTGGCACAGTTCACCATGCGGCATTCCGGGTGGATGAACGGGCAGACCTAGAGTCATGGCAACAGCGGTTAGCTGGATTTAACCTTCCTAATTCTGGCTATGTAGAACGCTATTATTTTGGCTCGTTATATACAAACGTTGCCCCTTCCATTCTCTTTGAACTAGCAACGGATGGCCCTGGTTTTATGGGAGACGAACCTTATGAAACACTTGGAGAAAAGTTATCTTTGCCGCCGTTCTTTGAAGAGAAACGTGAAAAAATTGAGTCACTCGTACGGCCAATTAATACCGTGCGTAGTACAAAGAACTTTGAGAAAGAATACTTGTAAGGAAGGGAAAGAAGCCACATGGGATTTTTAACTAAATTATTCGGCTCACAATCAAAGGAGGAACCATCAATGACTACAATAAATATCGGTATTATTTTAGGATCCACTCGTGAAGGACGTGTCAGTCCACAAGTAGGTGCCTGGGTAAAGGAAATAGCGGACAAACGCGGGGATGCAAATTATACAGTGATCGATATCGCAGATTACAAATTACCCCTACTAGGTGAACCAGGTGCCGACGCTTCAGGAGCGGCTGCATGGTCAGAGATCATTGCGAAACAAGACGGATTTGTATTTATTGTACAAGAATACAACCACTCAATAACAGGCGCGCTTAAGAATGCATTAGACTATTTACGTGAGGAATGGAATAACAAAGCTGCTGGTATCGTTTCTTACGGTTCAGTAGGCGGTGCTCGGGCAGCAGAACATTTACGTGGAATTTTAGGTGAATTATTAGTAGCGGACGTGCGTGTTCATCCAGCATTGTCACTATTCACTGATTTTGAAAACGGCACAGAGTTCAAACCAAAAGAGGTACAAGAAAGCTCAGTAAACCAAATGTTAGATCAAGTGATTCCTTGGGCCACTGCTTTAAAGACCATTCGTTAATTAAGATACACCATGTGCATGGTGACATGCACATGGTGTTATATAGTATGAAGACTGTGCAAATCGATATCAAGTGTATTGAAGGATGTGCTCAGTCGTTGTACGCCATTTTATAAAGGAATGGGTGAAGGGAAATGGAAAAAATCGCAGGGCATCATCATATTTCCATGATCACAAAAAATGCAAAAGAAACGAATGATTTTTATCAACATGTTCTTGGTTTACGCAGGGTAAAAGTATCTGTTAATCAAGATGATCCATCGATGTATCATTTGTTTTACGGAGATTTAACGGGAAGTCCAGGAACAGGGTTAACATTTTTTGAAATGCCGATGGCTGGCCGCACCCATCGAGGGACCAATGCGATTACCAGGATTGGTTTGCTAGTACCATCCATTGAAAGTCTTATGTATTGGAAAGAGCGTTTCGCTTTGTTTGGAGTGGAACATGGAGACATAACAACTTATGCAGGAAGAGACGCTCTTCATTTTGAAGATCGGGAAGGGCTCCGCATGGTGTTGTTAAATAATAACGGAGAACCTGTTCCTGATCATTGGAAGGAATGGAAGGATTCTGATGCTGAACAACGGCATCGCATTCTTGGAATGGGTCCGGTTGAAATAACTGTTCATTCTTTAAATCATTTGTCTAGCACGTTAGAAAATATTTTTGGGTATGCACTGTTATCACGCACGGATAAACAAGCCATTTATCAGTCGATGGCAGGTCAATCATTTGGAGAGATTGTCATTATCGAACAAGAGGGACCTAATGAAAAGCCGGGCAGAGGAAGTGTTCACCATTTAGCGATTCGTGTGAAAAATAGAGAAGAGTTGCGATTATGGGAGAAGCGCATCAAGGATTCGGGCTTTGCCATTATAAAAACAGCTGACAGATATTATTTTGAAAGTATTTATTTCAAGGAACACAACGGAATTTTGTTTGAATTAGCAACTGATGGGCCAGGCTTTACTGCTGATTCCTCTATTAAAGAGTTAGGAAAAACACTCGATTTGCCTCCATTTTTAGAATCAAAACGCGGTGAAATTGAGGCGAAATTGGAACCTATTGAATAAATTTTATGTACCAGTAAGAAAACAAGTACAAACCAACGAATAAATGGGAGAGAGAAAAGATGAAAAAACAGACAGCAGGGATTCATCACATTACTGCAATTGTAGGGCATCCACAAGAAAATATTGACTTTTATGCAGGCATATTGGGCTTGCGTCTTGTTAAACAAACCGTGAACTTCGATGATCCAGAAACATACCACTTATATTTTGGGAATGAAGGTGGCAAGCCAGGAACCATTATTACATTTTTCCCTTGGGCAGATGCATATAGAGGGCGTATAGGCGACGGACAGGTTGGGGTGACAACTTATGTTGTTCCTCCGGGTTCATTAGATTTCTGGAAGGACCGATTCACTAAGTTTGATATAGACTACACAATAGCAGAACGATTTGGTGAAGCATATGTACAATTTGAAGATCCACATGGTTTACAACTTGAAGTTGTAGAACGTGAAGGGGGAGAAGAAAACGGTTGGACATTCGGCAACATTACAAAAGACGTTGCCATTAAAGGCTTTGGGGGAGCGATCCTCTATTCAAGTCGCCCTCAAGAGACTCAAGCAACGTTAGTTGATGTAATGGGACTGGAAGTAGTGGGGACAGAAGGAAACTATACACGTTTTAAATCGACAGCAGATATTGGCAATATCATTGACTTGAAAATGACAACAGGTGTCCGAGGAAAAATGGGAGTGGGGACAGTACACCATATCGCATGGCGGGCAAAGGATGATCATGATCATTTGGAGTGGCAAGGCTACGCGATGGATAAAGGCCAACATGTAACAGAAATTAAAGACCGTAACTATTTTAATGCGATTTACTTCCGCGAATCAGGGGAAATCTTGTTCGAGATCGCGACAGACCCTCCAGGCTTCGCCCACGATGAAACATATGAAACGATGGGCAGTCATCTTATGCTGCCATCACAATATGAATCGTTCCGTGACCGTTTAGAGAAATCACTAATTCCTATTCATGTGCGTCCATTGGATGAGTGAAATAGAAGGGATCTATTAAATAGACAAACACACTAGAAATGAGGCCATAAAATGAAACATATTTTTCGATTAGGAGAAAAACCAGATAAACCCGTCTTGCTTTTATTGCACGGTACAGGTGGAGATGAACATGGGTTATTGGCATTGGCAGAAATCGTTGATCCGGAGGCTTCTGTACTAAGTGTACGAGGGAACGTATTAGAAAATGGAATGCCGCGTTTCTTTAGAAGATTAGCTGAAGGTGTATTTGATGAAGAGGACCTAATTTTTCGTACAAATGAGCTGAATGATTTCTTAGATGAAGCAGCTAAAGAATACGAATTTGATCGTCAAAATATTATTGCCATCGGTTATTCAAATGGTGCCAATATCGCAGCAAGCTTGTTATTTCATCATGCAAATTCTTTAAAAGCAGCGGTATTGCACCATCCTATGGTACCGAGACGGGGAATCGATCTCCCCAATTTATCAGGAAAGAAAGTATTTATAGCAGCTGGAACAAATGATCCGATTTGTCCACAACAAGAGTCCATAGAGCTTCAACAATTATTAGAAAGTGCCCAGGCATCAGTCACTGTGCACTGGGAAAATCATGGTCATCAATTAACTATGAGCGAAGTGGAAACGGCTAAACAATGGTATGAGCAAGTTTGGAAATGAAGAGAAATCGTATTGTGATAGATATCATAGTACCTTGATATAATGAGGTTAGAGGCGAATGCTCACTTTTTTAACGAGAACTTGCTTCTTAAAAGGGCCTTTCATCTGTTTAAGAAACTGGTGAGAGGCCTTTTTTCTATGTTAGCGTTCATGTAAGCCTCACATGTCTATAGGCCCCGTAGACTGCTGAATCTCCCTTGTTTTAAGGGATGTTCTGATCAATATCTGCTTTTTAACAAACGAGTTAGCCGCGTTTCAATTAGTTGGGTGATTTTAGTTCAAAAGTTCTATTGATCTTTATGCGATCATCGGGCTATTTTATTGAATAGTTAGTGTTATGTAGAAAGGACAGAATGTGGTGTAACTCTGTTCAGATTTAGTGGTAATATCTGCATAACAGGTACATGTCCATCTTCGAAATAAAGATTGGTAGAAGTCCCGGCCTGAGCATAAAGTTAAACTATTAATAAAGAGGGCGCAGCCCCGGCTATTCAGGCTCGAAACACCTATCAATAACATAGAAGGGACTACTACTTATGAAAAATGCAATATATTATATATTTGTGAGCAACAAAAAGGGCAAAGAGCAGAAAAGTATGTTATAATTTGTCGATGAAAGCTGTAATTTCACTACTAAAGCAACAAAGTTTCTTAACAGGAAGGAATGTGAAAGAATGAGTAACGGAATTTTCAAAATCCCAACACCTACAAATGAGCCTGGCAATACATATGCTCCAGGTACAAAGGAAAGGGAAACGTTAAAGGCAGAATTAAAACGCCAATCTGATATCGTTGTTGATATCCCTGTAATCATTAATGGCGAAGATAGAAAGACAGATACAGTGAAGCAAGTAGTTATGCCACATGATCATCAACATGTTCTAGCAAACTATTCACAAGCTGGAGAAAAAGAATTACGTGATGCTGTAGAAGCGGCAATGGCTGCAAAAGAAGCATGGGCAAATATGCCATGGGAACACCGTGCAGCTATCTTCTTAAAAGCAGCTGACTTAATCTCTGGTCCATACCGTGACCTAATGAATGCTGCTACGATGCTCGGACAATCCAAAACAGCTATTCAAGCTGAAATTGATTCTGCTCAAGAGTTAATCGATTTCTTACGTTTTGGCGTTGATTATGCTAATCAAATCTATCAAATTCAACCAGCAAGCATGAAAAATGTTTGGAATCGTACAGACTACCGTCCATTAGATGGTTTTGTACTAGCCATTTCTCCATTTAACTTCTCAGCAATCGGCGGGAACTTACCAGCAGCTCCTGCAATGATGGGGAACGTAGTTGTTTGGAAACCAGCAACAACTTCTTTATTAGCAAACTACTACTTTATGCGTATTCTAGAAGAAGCAGGATTACCAAAAGGCGTAATCAACTTCGTACCTTCTCGTGGTTCACAAGTATCTGAAGTAGTATTAACAGATTCTCGTATGGCTGGATTCCACTTTACCGGATCAACAAGCACGTTCCAGACAATTTGGAAAACAGTTGGAGAAAATATCGCAAATTATCAATCTTACCCTCGTCTAATTGGGGAAACAGGCGGTAAAGACTTTGTTTTCGCTCACGAAAGTGCACAAGCAGACAAAGTGGTAGCTAGCCTTGCTCGTGGAGCATTTGAATACCAAGGTCAAAAATGTTCTGCAGCTTCCCGTGCTTACATTCCAGCTAGCATGTGGGAAGAAGTAAAAGCAGGTTTAGTAGAAGAAGTTGCGAAACTTAAAGTTGGGGATGTTCGTGACTTCCGTAACTTCATGGGTGCAGTAATTGATAAACCAGCATTTGATTCCATCACAAGCTATATCGAATATGCAAAAGGTTCGGAAGAAGCGGAAATTATTGCTGGTGGCACGTATGATGATTCTGTTGGTTATTTCGTTCAACCAACAATCATTGTGACAACAAATCCAAACTTCAAAACAATGACAGAAGAAATTTTTGGACCAGTCCTAACGATCTATGTATACGAAAATGAGCAATTAGAAGAAACATTACATGCTGTTGATACAGCTTCTATGTACGCATTGACAGGTTCAATCTTTGCACAAGATCGCCAAGCAATTCAGTATTTAGAAAACCGCTTATCTGGCGCAGCTGGTAACTTCTATATCAATGACAAACCAACTGGTGCGATGATTAACCAACAACCATTTGGTGGTTCTCGTGGATCTGGTACAAACGATAAAGCAGGTTCTGTCTTTAACATGATTCGTTGGACAAGCCCTCGCGTTATCAAAGAAAACTTTGCACCAACTACAGATGTTGCTTATCCATTTATGGATGAAGAATAATATAAATGCAAAAGAGGCTGAGCCATTTTGGCTCAGCCTCTTTTTTATGCATTTTACTCTATCTTCTATCTCCAGCATGAGCGGTTATCATCTCCTTTCCTAGACAAAACAAATGGATCAAAAGCTTTATATGATTGTTCTAGCATATAAGCTGTCCCTTATGCCAACTAACGGGGAGGCCAGCTTTTTATATGGCTATTGTTTTGTTTTTATTTTATCCTCCGTTCAAAAATATGGTTCACTGAATTAATCATTTTCTTGAATACTGGTTTTGTTGTGATATATGAAGGGGCTGTCAGGCTGATCAGATTAAGCCATTAATGGACATGAGAAGGATATGATTAAGAAGTGGGATGATTCCATTTTTTCTAAATTATATAACAAAAGTATTGCATGTTTGTATGGAGGTTGAAATACTATAAGTAGACTATGAATTGGAGAATAGGAGAGGTGGAAATGAAAAATCGTTTTTATTTACCCATCGTCATGATCGTTCTACTGTTACTTGGTGCTGTCGGAAGCGCCTCAGCTTCTACTGTCACATATCATCCATCCCTTGTTCATAAGACGGGGAAGCTGGCTTATGAACATACCAAATATTTAACCTACAAAATTGGCAGCCGTGTAGCCGGTACAGCAAAAGAAGCAGAGGCAAGGGATTATGTGGAGAGCCAGTTTAAAAGAATGGGATATAATACGACTGTTCAACCGTTTTCTTACACGAGAAGAGGGGTGGAGTACCATTCATCCAATGTGATTGCTTATAAAAAAGGGAAGTCCAGTAAGGAAGTCATTGTAGGAGCCCATTACGATTCAGTTGCAGCCGGGAAAGGTTCGGATGACAATGCTTCTGGTATTGGTGTCATGCTGGAAACAGCTGAAGTATTAAAAAATATCAAGACCCCTTATTCCGTGAAATTCATTGCTTTCGGTGCAGAAGAGGCAGGATTGAAAGGTTCAACCTATTATGCTGGCCAAATGACAGAACAGGAGATTCATCATACAGTCGGAATGATTAATTTGGATAGTTTAGCTGTTGGTGATCATATGTATGTCTATGGCAACCTAGGGGATAAAGGCTTTATCCGCGACCAGGCTCTCAAAATCGCCGGAAAGAAAAAGCTGGATATTGGCACCAATCCGGGGGTAAACCCAGAGTATCCAGCAGGGACAACGGGAGATTGGAGTGACCATGCGCCATTTAATGAACTGGGCATCCCGTATGCTTACTTTGAATCAACGAACTGGGAAATCGGAGACATGGATGGTTATACTCAAACTGTCAAGCATGGCGGTGTATGGCATACTTCAAATGACACGTTAGATTTCATTGAAAGAGAGTTTCCTGGAAGGGTAGAGGAACACCTAAAGACATTCAGTCAGGCTTTGACCGAGCTTGTAAAGTTTTTCGGCGAGACAAGTACTGCGAAGTAAATATTAAACAATGAAAAAGCCAAGGGTGCGTAGACGGGACTGACCCCTATTTTTGAGACAGGGATCAAAACACCTTTAAGCAGCCAGCTGCCGATATTTGACCGGTGGCTGGTTGTTTAGTTTCGCTTGAATACGGATATGGTTATAATAGTGAATATAGCTTTCGACAGTTTGCTCTACGATAGCCGTCGTAGTGCTTGTCAACTCGTCGAGATAGAACGTTTCAGACTTTAGCGAGGAATGAAACGATTCGATGGAGGCATTATCAGAGGGTGTCCCTTTCCGGGACATACTCATGGTAATGCCTTTTTCTTTGACTGCCTGCTGATAAGCATAAGATGTGTACACAGATCCCTGATCGCTGTGCAGAATGCATCCCTCTGGGAGGGGTGGCAGCTGGGCCAGCGTATGTAGCACAAAATCTGTATTCTGGCAGCTTCCTAAAGAATAGGCAATGATTTCGCCGTTAAATAAATCCTGAATACTTGAAAGATACAGCTGTTTCTGGCCAAAAGGCAAGTATGTAATATCTGTGACGAGCTTTTGAAGAGGCTGATTTGCCTGGAAATCTCCTTTTAACAGGTTATCGGAAATATGACAGGGCTGTCCTGTTCGTTTGCGTTTCTTCACTTTTACCCGGCACTGCCAGCCATACTTCTGCATTACACGCTGTACCGCTTTATGGTTAATCGACATCTCTCGTTTTAATAAGGCCGTGATTTTACGATAACCATATCGAAACTTAAGGTCCCGGCACAACGTGCCGATTTTTCGTTCAACGATCTGCCTGGCTGTTTCTTTCCGGCTCCTGCTCTTCCAGCGATAATAAGTGGATCTAGCAATGCCGAGATGCCGGCATATTTCCCTGACGGGCATGCTGGTTTGGAGTTCTTTTACTAATTCTACAGCTGTTTCTGGGACCACTTCCTCTCCAATTCTTTGTACTTTTTTAGTACTTCAATCTGCTGTTTCAAATACCGATTTTCTGCCTTCAGTTTCTCTGTTTCACTTTCATACTCAGCCCCTTTTCCGAAGGAATACTGCTTGCCCACTGGCTGTTCAAATCGATGAAACTCGCCTGCTTTGTACCATTTCATCCATGTTTTAAGCTGTGTCTTATTTCGAATGTTTAATTCCTTTAAGACTTCTTTGACCGGCACCCCAGCTAATCTCATTTTTACAGCCTTCATTTTTACTTCCGCTGGATAACTGACTCTTGTCCCCATAGAAAAACACCTCCAAGTTATTTTCGAGTATCCCATACTCGTTTTCAACTTAAAGGTGTTTTTTATTTGTCTCACTTTATGGGGTCAGTCCAAGACTGCATCTCTTGGCTTTTTTTATTCTCTTTAGCAAGAAGTAATGGCCTCTGCTCTGATTTCTTGCCATTCCTTGCTCCTTTTAACTTGCTGAGGTAAAAGCGAATTTCTGTCATCTTTCTTGTTTTTAATGTTTATTCCTCTAGAAGGCGGTCTAAAGGAGTAGCAGACACAACGCGAGGAGGGTGCAAAATGCATAATGAACATGTTGTCAAGCAGATGGTGAATGAGACAAAGAAGCAAGAACAAGCGAAAGGGAACACGAAAGGAATCCAGTGGTGGCAGCTTTCGCTGATTGGCATCGGCTCGATTATCGGGGCGGGTTTTTTATTAGGGACGGGACTTACCATTAAGACGGCCGGCACTTCTATGATTTTTGCTTATCTTTTAGGAGGGATTATTGCGTTCCTGGCCTTCAGTGCTTTGGCGGAGATGTCAGTTCACGATCCTCAGGAAGGCTCATTCCGGACGTATGCCAAACTCGCTTTTGGGCATCGGATGGGATTTGTCAGCGGATGGATGTATTGGATTTCCGGTGTGCTGATTATGTCGAGTGAAGTGACAGCTTTGTCCATTTTCACTCAGTACTGGTTTCACGATGTTCCATTATGGGTTTTTGCGATTATTTATTCGGTGCTCGCCCTTGGAATCAATCTTTTAGGGATGAGCAACTTCGGAAAAGTCGAGACGGTATTTGCTGTGATTAAATTGTCCACTTTAGTGATTTTTATCTTGTTTGGCGTCTTGCTTCTTTTAGGGGTTATTTCCCCGGGGGCCGCCAAGATGCATGCAGGGTCTGTTTTTCATATGTCTAATATGTTTCCGCACGGCTTTACCGGCTGGTGGTCTTCTCTTATTTTTGCCCTATTTTCTTTTGGGGGAATTGCCGTCATTGGAGTGACTTCCACCGAGCTTAAGCATAAGGAAGATGTCAGTAAATCAGGGATTGCTTTAATCATCACATTAGTATGTCTATATGTCTTTTCTCTCTTTATGGTTGTATCAATGGTTTCTTGGACGAAGATTGGCGAGGGAGAGAGTCCATTCGTAACAGCGTTATCAAACTTCCCGATTCCTTATTTGGGGACCATTTTTAATATCATTATTATTAGTGCGGCATTTTCAACGATGGTCGGGTCGCTGTTTTCTATTACAAAGGTTTTAATCTCCTTGTCAAAGGATGGGGATGCACCAAAGTCGTTGTCTCATATAACCGAAAAAGGAGTTCCTTTGCGAGCGCTGATCCTTGGAATATCCGGGCTGGCTGCGTCTGTTATTGTTTCTTTCTTTCTGCCGAGTACCGTGTATGAGTATCTAACCACCGCAGCAGGAGTAACGCTGATTTTGAATTGGTGTATCATTTTATCTTCCCAAATTAAACACCGGAAGACTTATATGATCAGGGAAGCTGCACACACTTTTAAAATGGCGGGGGCACCTTTTACCTCCTATACTGGAATTTTATTAATTGCCTTTGTTCTATGCGGCGCGCTTCTCCGAGCTAATGAGCGATATGGCCTATTTATCAGTCTGGGAATTGTTCTAATGATCTTCTTGGCTTCTGCTTTCTTTACAAAAGAGAGAAGGGGGTAAAAAGATGGGACTTGGAATGATGTTAATTAAACTTGCCAGTGGTTTTGTGGCTCTTGTGATTTGTATGAAGTGGACAGGTACAAAAGGAATCTCTAATTTGACTCCTATTGACTTTATCTGGAGTATTATGCTTTCGGAAATATTTGGAAACGGCCTTTATGATCCACAAGTGAAATGGTATGTCGTGTTGATCATGCTCCTGGCATGGTGTGCGATCAAATTACTGTTTGATAAAATTATGTTTCATACAGATAAGGTGGAAATTTTTATATCTGGAAAGGAAGTTTTAATTATTCGTGATGGAGAACTTGATCATAAGATGCTCGAAAAGAATTGCCTGGATTTGAGAGATTTAAAAGAAGCATTAAGAAAGCAAAGCATCTTTTCCATCAATGAAGTGGAACATGCGTATTTAGAAAAGGATGGAAGTATAACAGTCAAAAAGAAAGCGGCATTTGAACCGGTTACAAAGGGCGATTTAAATATAAAGGTTAAATGATAGCTATTCGATTAACATTGGTTTAAGGAAATAGAGAAAAGGGAAAAGCGTAGGACGGAAGAAAATAGATAGAAGGAGGAGTCTTTCATGGCTAATAACAATGAGAAAGATAAAATGACAGTCGAAGAGGCTGGCCGCAAAGGCGGAGAGACTACAGCCCGTAAACATGGCAAGGAATTTTACCAGGAAATCGGAGAAAAAGGCGGCGAAGCACGCGCTGAACAGCGTGAGAACGACGATGATAATAAATAAAATGAGGAAGCTGTTCTATTAGTCAGTAAACATGACTTTTAGAACAGCTTCTTTTTTCTATAGTAAACATCGTTCCTATGGGTTTGAATATATTTCCATAAAGGAAAAATAATCTTTAGAGAAAAGGTAAAAAAGCCAGGCGGACTACCTGGCCTTCAAAGTATGATAGTTAAGGAATAAGGGGGAAAAGCATTTTATGATCTTGTCTTGTTATAGGGGACAACAGAGATTATGCGGTACCGCAGCTTAGACAGACTCGTATTAATAAGTTGTTGTGATAGAGTGTATTGAGTAGGAAGCATTTAAAGAGGACTTAAATCCAAAGAGCAACGTCTATTAAACATGATCCTGGGGAGTGCTTGTGTTTCTGGCTTGCTAAATGACTTTTCGTGGGATATCTTGACAGTCAAAGAGAAGCACACATCAACACACTGATGACTTTCTCATCTATATAACCAATCATTCTCTCTTTCCTTATTTTCTAATATAATGATTCTGCGATGGATCTTATTCTACTAGTGCTATTCATAAGGGGACACAAAAGAGAGTAATAAAAACTTTATAAAATGTTAATTCTTACAAGAAGTGCAATGAGGACTTGCAACAGCAATTGAATATTTACAACTAGGTCAGTATCAGTTGTTGTAATTCTGACGCCTCTTGAGTTCTCAACGTATGTTTGCTGCCGATTTACTTGGCTTGATTTTAGTCTTCCCAATAAATCTTGTGTAATTCTTTCGGCTTTTTCACTATCCGCAATTGATATGCTGATAACTAATGCGATGGCAGCTTGGAGCGCTACTTGCACAGAGAGTGCAGCTTGTGTGTCAGTTGTTACAATCTCCACATCTGCCGAGTCAATGACGATAATCTGCTCAAAAGATTGTTGGATTGTTTCAATTGTCCCAGTTAAATCCTGATTCTCATTGCTTAATGGATGACTTGATGAGGGGTCTAACGCACTCCAACTTCTATGGCATCTTCTTTCAGTTAGATCCATACCCTGCACTTCAGGGGCTTCACCGGCCCATACCCTACTTTCCTTCATTCTTTATTTCTCCTTATCATTTTTTATTTTTCCTAATGACCTATTTCTCGACATTTTTTGTTAGATTCTCTACGTTCTTTTTTAAATCTTTTAAGAGATTTTGTAATTCTTTCTTTTCACGTGCACTTAGTTTTGGTTTGTTCATTTTTGCCCCATGCTTCTTAAACAATTCACCAATCAAAAGGTCCATACTGGTTCTTGTGATTGAATCCTGTTGTTTGCCAAATTTCCCTGCCACTTAAACCCCTCCTTAATCATTTATCTACTGTTAAGATATGTACGGTGGAGGACAGATGTATGGATGCTTGTACTGAGTTATTTGCCTTTTTCTACAGGGCACCGTGTATCGCTCATCTTTTGTTTTAAGCTGTTCGTAAATTTAGTCCATTACACAACGATAAGCAAAGCATTAATTATTCATGACAATGTCCACAAAATGAGAGACATGAGGCAGCATGTCGATTTCCTTTTTTCTTGTACAAAGATAGGTAGGCCGCTTAATATCAATATCTTTAACATAGACCCTTGCGACCTGTTTTTGCTGAATATAGTCGGCTACAGCGATGGAGGGAGCCAGCATGACGCCAAAACCCGCGGCAACTGTTCGGATCGATTCATTTAATCCATATAGCTGCATGCCGATCTTTGGCAGAGGGGTTTTATGAAGATTGCATAAGGCAAGCAACAAATCTTTAGTGGAGCTGCCTTTTTCCCTTAAAATAAATGGCTCATCCATTAACTTTTCAAATGAAATGGTTTCTTCAGCAAGATGGTGATGGGAGGGAACAATAAAACAATATTCCAAATCCATTAGGAATTGATAATCCAAATCGGGGTGATGCTTGCTTTCTTCAATAACGAAAGCTAGATCGGCTTTATAGTGAAGCAGCTGCTCGATGACTTGCTGTGTATTTTCTGTTTTTACATTAATCATGACAGATGGATACGTTTCTTTGTAATGACACAACCATTTAGGCAATAGGAAATTGGCCGGCACGTAGGAGGCGGCAATATTTAAGTCATCTACTCCTGAATCTTTTATTTGGTCTATCTTATTTTCTATGTCATTCTCCAGATCAAACAGTCTCTGTGCTTGTTTATAGAGAAACTCACCATTAGGTGTAAGGGTGATTCCTCTTCCTTTTGATTCAATTAGCGTAAATCCCATTTCTTTTTCTAAATTCCGAATTTGAATGGTAACAGCTGGCTGACTAATTCTAAGGATAGCTGCTGCTTTGGAAACACTTTTCAATTCAGCCACTTTTGTAAATAAGCGAAGTGCGTGTATATTCATCTTTAAATCCCTACCTATAAATATAATTTATAAAACAATATAAATTATATATTATATTTATTGTTTTTACTTTTGTATTCTTTATATAGAGGAATAAAAATCTACAGATTTCACAACAGATGACTAACAGGGAGTTATAAACATGAAAATTGTTGTACCAAAGCCTTTTATGTATAAGGCAAAGACAAGAGCTGTTCTTTTACTTCATGGTTTTACCGGCAATACGATTGATGTCAAAATGCTCGGAAGGTATTTGCAGGAATACGGTTATACTTGTCATGCTCCCTTATATAGAGGGCATGGAGCAGATCCAGATCGACTCATTCAAACAGGTCCTGAAGATTGGTGGAGAGATGCAGTAGATGGGTATGACCATCTGACTTCAGAGGGATATGAGGAAATCGCTGTTATTGGTATTTCATTGGGAGGAACCTTCGCTTTAAAATTGGCTTCTTTTTTAAAAGTGAAGGCGGTTGTCTCGATATGTGCCCCTGTCTTAGCAAAAGATATCGAGGGTTTATATAGACGTGTGAACGATTACGCAGAAGGATATAAAAAATTTGAAGGGAAAAGTGATGGACAAATACGAGTTGAAATGAAAGACTTCACTAACATGCCAGTGGCTTCTTTGCAGGACTTACAGCAACTTATTAGTCAGGTGAAAAATAGCTTAAAGGCGATTGCCTCTCCTGTTTTTGTTTTGCAGGGGAGATTGGACCATCCTGTCTATAGAGAAAGTGCGGATATTATCTTCAATACAGTGAATGTAGAAAATAAGCTTATTCGCTGGTATGAAGATTCGGGTCATATTATTACACTAGGGAAGGAACGCCAACAGGTGTATGAAGACGTCCGTGTGTTTCTAGATTCCCTCGAATGGAAAAGACAGAGTGAATCTGATGATAACCATGAGTAAAGACAAACAGGCTGCCATGAACAAAGAGCATATCCAACAAGGCACGCCAGCCTTCAAAAAAGCTAATTTTGCATTATTTGCCGCTGGTTTTATTACGTTTGCCAACCTATATATTACCCAGCCGCTCTTGCCAATCTTCACGAAGGAGTTCCATGTCACACCAACAATGGCCAGCTTGTCTTTATCGTTAACTACACTTTCGCTGGCATTTGGTCTGCTTATTTTCGGTTCTCTTTCCGAGGCATGGGGACGAAAAAATATCATGTCCATTTGCATTGTCATAGCCTCTCTGTTAACTTTGGTCGTCGCATTTTCACCGTCTTTTAAGCTTCTTCTTATGCTGCGGATTATACAGGGGTTTGCTTTTGCTGGAATTCCTTCTATTGCTATGGCTTATTTAGGGGAAGAAATAGAGGGAAGAAGCTTAGGTGTGGCCATGGGTCTTTATATTAGTGGAAATTCCATCGGTGGACTTGCAGGAAGAGTGCTTATGGGAACGATAACTGATCTTGTTTCCTGGACAGCAGGTATGATTTTGCTAGGAAGCATCAGTCTAATTGCCTGTGTGTATTTTATGTGGGCGCTTCCGCCTTCCAAGCATTTTGTCTCACAGCCATTAGCTTTAAGGCCGCTGTTCCGGTCGCTCATGTCTCATTTGAAAGACCCGGTCTTGGTGTCATTGTTCTTGATCGCTTTTTTCTTGATGGGCAGTTTTGTAACTGTGTTTAATTATCTTGGTTTTAAGCTGACGGAACCGCCTTATTATTTAAGCATGACAATTATCGGCTGGATTTTTCTTGTTTATTTAGTAGGCACATTTAGTTCAACTTGGTTTGGCATACTTGCTGACAGGTATGGACGCCCTTTATTGATACTGACGGGCACAGTGCTTATGCTGTGCGGTGTGTTACTGACCTTGCCCATACCAATATTTTATAAACTGATTGGTATTGTCATATTTACATTCGGATTCTTTGGCGCCCATTCTGTTGCAAGCGGGCTAGTAAGCCGACATGCTACGCACGATATTGCTCAAGCCTCGTCCCTTTATTTATTTGCCTATTATTTAGGATCAAGTGTCGGTGGAGCAACAGGCGGTGTGTTTTGGTCGCTCTTTGGGTGGTCTGGAGTGACAAGCTTTACTATAGGATTATTAATCATCTCTCTTCTTTTAGTTCTAAGGGTAAAAAAACTATCTAAGGCCTGATAGGAAAAGGGATTGGGTAATAGAGAAAGAAGCTAATCCCTTCTCTATCCCCTTGTTAAAAGCCTCCTTTTTACTTATTACAGTTAACCGGATTTGGCTCGTCACCTTTGCTGGTAAATGATAGAATACAAGTGACAGAGGTTTAGAGGCAGGGGAGGTAAAGTGTGATGCAGGTTATTCGCACCTTGATTGTAGATGATCATGCTATCGTTAGAATGGGTGTAAAAATGCTTCTCGGAAAGCAGGGAAATATTGAAGTGGTGGGTGAAGCGGCTGATGGGCAAGAAGCTGTTGAGAAGGCGTTGTCTCTAAAGCCGGACCTCGTTATTATGGATCTCAGCATGCCTCCTGGCAAAAATGGTTTAGAAGCCACACGAGAATTAAAACAATCCCTTCCTGAAACCCAGGTTTTAATACTTACCATGCATGATGATGAGGATTATTTGTTTCAGGTGCTGCAAGCAGGCGCTTCAGGCTATATTTTGAAAAATGCACTTGATTCAGAATTGCTTACCGCCGTTAATGCCGTATGGGAAGGGCAAGCTTACTTGCATCCCTCTGCAGCTAAATCATTAGTGGAAGATTTTTTGAAACGAGTGAACTGCGGGGAAGATCTTTCTACCTATAAATTGTTAAGCAACCGGGAAGAGGAAATACTCGTATTCATTGCAAAAGGCTACAGCAATAAAGAAATCGCTGAGATCTTATATATTAGTGTAAAAACGGTGGAGACTCATAAAAGCCGGATAATGGATAAGCTTGGCCTTCAAAAAAGACATGAGCTAGTTGCCTATGCAATGAAAAAGGGGATGCTCAGTCTTGATCATCCCTTATAAACTATATAATGAACCAGAGAATATCAGGGAAAGCCCTGATATTTTTTTGTGTTTTCTGCCTTTATAATAAATAAAAAGTTATGAAAGGAAAGGATGAAGTATGGATAACAATATATTGGTCTATGCAGATAATGCCGAGCATGCACTAGAAGCTGTTAAGCGTGTTGTAAAGTGCGAGTCCGGCCCTTCCACAGCAACCATTACTTTTCTTTATATCCTTCCTGTTTCCGACCATCTGCAGGAAGTTTTTCAGGAGGGAGTGAAGCTTGCGGAGAAGCTTCATGACTACTCAGAATTTTTTCAGGAAGCAGGCAACTATCTCAACGAATTACAAATAAACCACAAGAAAATGGTTCGAATGGGGAACCCTTCCCAAGAAATCGCTTTAATCACCCAGTCGGATTGCTACGATTTGTTGGTTATTGCAAAGACTGCAAGTGAAGAGAGTGTAAAGTTAATTACACAAAAAGCAAAATGTCCTGTTTTCACTTTAAAGAACAACCATGAGGATTAATATTTTAACTGCTGTATAAAGTTTTGTAAGTGTCTGAAATGTTGCACGAGCTGTTTATAAGTGGATAAAGCTGTATCCCAATTTTCTGCTTTGGCCGCTTGTTCTATATCTTTGCTCAATTGGGTGAATTGCTCTGCATAAATGATAGCTGCAGAGCCTTTTAAATTATGCGCAGTTTTTACAGCCAAATCTTCTGAACGTTTCACAATCGATTGATGAAGGCGCTCCATTAAATCTGGAGTTGCTGATAAAAACATCTCCAGAAGCTCCTTTACCATGCTGCTGTCTCCGTAGCTTTTCTCCAGCTGATGGATAGCAATAGGGGCACTTTCCTGACCCTTACTAAGTACATCCACTTTTGTCTCCGGGAGAGACGACTCGCTTTTCGGCATCCAATGCTCAAGGACTTCACGCAGCTTCTCAAGTTTGACCGGCTTGCTTAAATAATCGTCCATGCCTGCCTTCAAATATTTTTCTCTGTCGCTTTTCATAGCATTGGCGGTCATGGCGACGATTGGTATTCGTTTCTCTGACGAGGGACTGTTTCGGATTGCTTTTGTCGCTTCTATTCCATCCATTATGGGCATCTGAATATCCATTAAAATTAAAGCGTAGTCATGTGTAGTTATTTTTTTAACGGCTTCTTGCCCGTTAGTGACGACATCCGCTGTATACCCTAGTTTTTCTAATTGAAATAAGGCCACCTTGCGATTCATCGGGTTGTCTTCTACTAGAAGAATTGGATGGTTCCTATTTATTCTTTCATGCTGACCGGTCATGCTATTCGTTTTCCTTTCCTCATTTGTGCCTTTTTTTGGTAGAGGATGGGCTAGGCTGACTATACAATCGAATAGCTGTGATTGTTTCACTGGCTTTGAAAGGCATGCGTCATACTCAGAGACAATTAAATCGTTGTTTTGTTCATTAAAATCATTAATTAAAATGAGATGAAGCTTTGACAAATAGGGAGTTTGCTTAACGATTTGGATAAACGTAGCAGGGTTCATTCCGAGATTCTCCAGATGAACGATAACGAGGTGATAAGGCTGTCCGTTAACAGCTTCTCTTTGCAGCTCTGCCAGTGCATCGATGCCATTATCAACACTTTTGTTCATCATTCCCCATGAGCTAACATACTTTTGCAAAATCTCACATTCCTCTGGATGATCATCTACAATTAATAGGCGCAGATGCTCCAAGGGCATATCGACCATGCGCTGTTCCATTTGCTTAGATGACTCCTCGATCGAAAACGGCAGGTTAAACCAAAAAGTTGATCCGTTTTCTTTCTCGCTTTCTACGCCTATCTCTCCGTCCATCAGTTCTACTAGCCGTTTTGATATGGCCAGTCCAAGGCCAGTCCCGCCGAATTTGCGAGTGGTCGAACCGTCTGACTGGACAAAAGGTTGAAACAAGCCATCCTGTTCTTCATCTGAAAGGCCAATTCCTGTGTCAATAATGGCAAAATGGATAACGGCTTTCCCGTCCTTGACTTCCTTTAAGATCGCGCGTATAAGGACATTTCCTTTTTCCGTAAATTTAACGGCGTTGTCGGAAAGGTTCAAAAGAACTTGACGCAGCCTCCCGGGATCACCAATAAGCACGTTTGGAATGGAAGGATCTATATAGGTTAGAAGCGATATCTCTTTATGGCGAGCCTTTGGCAATAAGATTTCTGCAATTCCTTCCACTAATGAAGTAGGGGTGAAGGAGACGTGCTCTATCGTCATTTTTCCCGCTTCCATTTTGGAGTAATCAAGAATATCATTAATAATCGTCAGGAGAGCTTGAGACGAATCTCGAATAATGCTGATATATTCCCGTTGCTTATGATTGAGGGGTGTATCCATTAATACATCAACCATTCCAATAATACCGTTCATCGGTGTCCGGATTTCATGACTCATATTTGCAAGAAACTGTGATTTTAACTTCGAAGCTTCAAGAGCGTGGTCTCGGGCTAGTGCTAGCGCCTCTTCCATTTTTTTGCGGTCTGTAATATCAATGCCAGATCCGACTACCTCGATGACAAAGTTGCTTTCAAAAATAGGGGAAAGGGAGATGTAAAATACCTTTCCGGCAAACGACCATTCATAGTTTACATTTTCTCCTTGAAAGGCTCGTTCATGATAGCTTTCTAATTCCATAGCTACATGTTTAGGAAAGATGTCAGATGGCGTTTTGTTTAAAGTGTTCATGGTCGTCAAGCCAATTTCTTGAGCGTTTTGTCCTGCCATTAACGTATAAACGATTTTTCTGTTTCTATCTTTTTTCAATTTAAATATTAGATTTTGCAGGTTTTTTACCGTGTGCTCAAAATTATCTCTGAGTGCTTTTTCCAAAGCTGCTTCTGTTTTTTTCCTTTCTGTAATGTCTTTTACAATACCTACAAAATGCATATCTTCCTCAATGAAAAACTGTGTAACAGCTAAATCCATCGGGAAAGTGGTCCCATCTTTGCGCTTCCCGGTTACTTCACGCCCTATTCCAATAATTTTGGCGTCACCGGTTTCCATGTAGTTGTCGATATACGTATCATGTTGGCTTTTATAAGGCTCGGGCATTAATGTATTTACTGTTTTTCCAATAATCTCCCCAGAAGAATAGCCAAATATCTTTTCTGCAGCTGGGTTGAATGATTCTATAAGTCCTTGCCGGTTGATCGTAATAATTCCGTCTATTACATGATCAATGACCAATTGGGCAATTTGTTCCCATCCATGCTCCTGTTTAGGATTCATTGTGTTCTCCTTTTCGTTAGCAAGCGTTCTTTTTCGTTTCATTTTACAAAAAAATAATGGGCCATTCCATAAATCTGTGTTAGAAATCAGGAAATAAAGGGAAATTTCATCGTAACTAAGGGAATGCCCTGATACCCGAAAGGTGTTCTTTTTTATATGATGGAATGAAGAACAATAAGAAGATAATGGAGGAGATATATATGACAAAGTACGAGAATATTCTCGTCGCTGTGGATGGCTCGAAGGGAGCACAGCGGGCGTTCGCAAAAGCATTAGATATGGCAGTTAACCAGAAGGCCCGCTTAACGATTGTGCATGTAGTAGATGCTACAGTTTTCCTTCCGGTAGAGCAATACAAAGATATCATTACAGCAGGGTCAGAGGAATACGGCCGGGAGCTGCTTGACCGCTGTGAAAAGGAAGCAAAAGAATTTGGTGTAGAGAACGTTAGGACGGCTCTTGAATTTGGTTCTCCCAAAGGACAGATTCCGGGGGTGGTGGCGACAAAATATGAAGCGGATCTGATTGTCGTAGGCGCGACTGGCTTAAATGCACTAGAGCGCTTCTTATTAGGAAGTGTATCGGAGGCAGTTATTCGCTATGCCCCATGTGATGTTTTAATCGCGAGAGAGTAATCATAAAAAGAAGCGTTAGATAAGCAAGTATTGATGCAGAATCAGGGAATATCCCGATACCTGAAGAACATTCTGTCCTCTATTATAAGAACCGAGAACACAACATTTTTATGGGGGAGATACTTATGGAAAAGTACCAAAACATTCTCGTCGCTGTGGATGGATCAGAGGAAGCAAAGCGGGCATTAACAAAAGCAGCAGGCATGGCAGCCGAAAATAATGCCCACTTAATTATTGTTCACGTAGCGGACCTTAGATATCTTACTAGATTGGAATTGTATGAGCGTTCTATCGTGTCTGAGGCAGAAAAACATGGTCGCGAGATGCTTGATAACTATAAAGAAGAAGCAAAAAAAATTGGCGCAGAGAATATTAGCACAGTCCTTGAGTTTGGCTCTCCTAGAATGGAAATTCCAAAAAACATTGCAGCCAAATATGAAGCAGATTTGATTGTTGTAGGGGCAACGGGTTTAAATGCGGTAGAAAGATTATTAATCGGAAGTGTATCAGAAGCGATTATCCGTCATGCTACCTGTGATGTCCTGATTGCAAGGACAAGAAATAACTAGAGAAAAAGAACCTATTTGAAGTAAACGAGCAGTGAATAAATGGTCGTCCCCTCTCACTTCCAGTGTTTGCAGGCATTACACTGGAAGTGAGAGGGGATTTTACTGTACCTAGAAAAATAGGAAAAGCTCAAACGTATTTCCTCACTTGAGAAGGAGCACTTGATTAAACTAAATGTCTCACAAATAAAACCCTGTCTCGATGCAGTCCGTCATAGTTAGAGTAAACTGAAACGCCATCGATTTTTTTATCGCCTTCTTCAATAGCAAAGCCCATCTTGGCATGATAGGCAATCGAAGCCTTATTGACAGGGGAGGTTATACAGCGGACTACATTTCGGCCATGTTGCATAACGGCAGTAAAAAATGATTATACAAATGCTTTCCAATATCATGCCTTCTGTAATCAGGATGAACTCCAACAAAATGAATATAGGCTTCATTTGGGTGGGATTGAGAAAGAAAGCCTATTAGAAAGCCCACAAGCTTGCCATCCTTTTCTGCCATGAAACTTGTATATGTAAAATGGTCAAAGAATAATTTTGGTAACATATCAGCCATATTCCTTCCTCCCCACCATTCATTGATTAGGGGAGAAATGGTGTAATAATCAGGACCTATCACTGAACGAATTTTCATTTATCCCTCCAATTGTGTAAGAAACCACATGCATTCCACTTTACCGTAAAGTGGAATGCATGTGGTTTTTTCGTTCTTCAATTAAAGAAAAAGATGCTTGTTTCGTTGTTTGTGCACTTAAGAGCATGGAACATGAGGAGGGATTTTCACAGTTAATAAAATAAAGGGGTGAAAATTTGTCCCTCTCAAAAAGTAAAAAACTTTACTTTTCTGTATAAAACCTTACAATCACAAGGTTCCTTAAGGGGTTAAAGGTTGTCATGAAGATTGCAATCTAATAAAGTGGATAAAAAAATCAATCTGCAGATAAGCTGTGCTTTTTTGAAAGCGATTGCCGGAATGGATAGACGGGTTAACCGCTCACACATAAGGCAGCATGCCTAGCTGTTTTTAGCGGCCATGCAGAAAGCATATGTTTATGAATTGAGCAAAGGTTTCAAAGGAAAAGGGGAGAGAAAAATAAGTCATGAAATTTTAGTAAAGGCAAATGAGATGAGGAATGAGCTAGTAGGCTATCGCAGATATCTTCATCAAAACCCCGAAATTGGATTTGAACTTCCTAACACTGTCGCTTACGTTGAAAAAATATTGACTGACATGGGAATGAAACCAAAAAAGTAGGAAAAGCCGGTCTTGTCGTAACCATCGGAAATGGCAATGGCAAAACGATTTTGTTACGAGGGGACATGGATGCCCTGCCGATGGAAGAAAACACAGATTTGCCTTTTAAATAATAAATGTTTGGGATGTACATCATAATCTTATCTTCAGCTAAATATGATGAATAGTAAAGTGGAAGTCATGGGGGTGAAATATGCAGAACCAGCCACAGCTGCCTGGCCATGTTAGTGCTGAGCAGTTTAATCAGATGTTGGTCTCTCCTGAATCATTTGCTGCGAAGCCCGAGTCTCTTACTGAACAGATGTTTGTTGAGCGTTCACTGACAGAAAATAGATTTTGGCTCAGGATTATGAAGGAACATGCTTTGTTTTTAGGAGAAGGGTTTAATCGTAAGGATACACAGCTCATACAGCAAACAGACAGGTTTCACTACTATTTTGAACAGCAGGAAAAAAAGGCGCACCAAGTGCCAAACAATGTAGCGCTAGTAAGAAAATTAAATGAGGAAAGCATAGAGCTAGTCCATGGCTTCCGGAACTTCAAAAGAAATTTACTAATCATGATCATAAATTGTAAAGTGAGCGGTTTTAATTTTCCTTTACTTGTTGACCATATTGCAAGGGAAGCCGAGTATTTTATGCGGACGTTAAAAAAGTTTAATAAGGGAATTTTAGAGCCTATTCAGGATGCCATAATTAATGAAAATGTCTTCTGGCTTAGAATCATGATGGAGCATTCCCGCTTTATTTCTTCATTACTGGACCAATCTGAAAGGAACTTAGTTAACACCGCGAGAAAATTTGGAGACGATTTTGAGACACTATTAAATCAAGCAAGAGATGTGGAATCCATGCTGTATCATAAACAGCCAACATACCCAATTATCGGCAGAATGAATAAAGACAGCGAAAATGCTGCTACAGAACTGCGAGCATTCAAGAAAACGGGGCTCGATCTGATTCGCTCTTGCCAGATTCGTAATGTAATCAATCCTTTATTAGCAGACCATGTTTTGCGGGAGGCGGATCATTTCTTGTATATGATTCATGTCCTAGAGGAAAGGCTGAATAAGAAAATGGCGGAGCAGCAGCGCTAACAGTTCTTATCTTTAGAAGAAGTGAGTATATGATGAAGACTGCAAAGGCAGATTTTGTTGATGGATTTATACCAAAACATACTTATGGTTTAGTGGATGACACTTCCGTTGAAGGCGGGCATGTTTATTATTGTAAAGTTGATGGCCAGCGGCACCGTGTGAGAGGCGTCGATCAGCCAAATGCAGGTAATAAAGGTATCAGTTAGCAAGAAGGCCTCCAGGAGCTGATTAAACAGTGGAAGGCCTTTTTGCGCTTTTATTACTTAAAGATAAATCGTCTTTCTCCATGATCATTTTGCAATTCAAATAGTGCCGGATTGCTGACGAAGCGACTAAGAAGTATATAGGCTGCCTCATCTGTTATGTCATCAGGGATTGTAATTCCGCTAAATGAGACCGAAGAAATAGAGGTGTGAAAATCGTACTTGAATTCATCATCCCCTGCATACACAAGTGCCAGCTTTCCTTTCCAGTCAATTTGGTAAGTTTGATGTTCAGTCTTTGTAAATTTGATTTCATGAAAGGCGGACGCATCGTGACCGAGCAAATAAACATCAAATGCAGTCAGGTCTAGATTGAGCTCTTCTTGTTGCTTCTCGGATAAAAAATCAATTTTAAATTCCATTCCGTCTAATGCGGCCAGATCAAATGGTGCCTGATCGCTTCCTACACGAAAACCTTTATTATCCCAAGCTTCGGATGACAAAGTACAGCTGTGATAGTTATTCCATACAATCTTAGCTTGCCAATCGTCTGCTTCTTCGTGATCCTCTTCTTCTAAATCGTCCTCCGAATCATCCTCATCATAATCCGCTGTTTCTAAATGAAAATCAAAATACAATCCTGCTTTTCCTTCTAAGGCCTCTTCTTCTTCATATTTGAAATGAGCCTGCCATTCAAATCGGGCTATTCGATGCCCATTTGGCCAAGGGTTATCTACAAAATAAATCCGATCCATCGTTATACACTCCTTATTTTGCATTTTCACTGTTTCAGGAAGCTTCCCTTCTTTCTAATTACAGTGGAGATTCCAATAATGTAAATGTATTCAAATTTCATTGTATAATAGAAAGATCAGTAGAAACATCCTGATTTATTACTCGCTTTCTGTGAAGACTTTGAGAATTAATATATTTAGGGGGACTGTATATGAAAAATCAGTTCTATTTGATCAATGCTTTTACTAAAGAAGCGTTTAAAGGAAATCCTGCAGCCATCGTTTTCTTGAGAGAAGAGCGAGCGGAACAATGGATGAAATTATTTGCGAGAGAGTTAAATCAGCCGATCACCACTTTTATTACAAAAGGGGACAGTGATACCTATCAACTTAGATGGTTCACACCGGCTAAAGAAATTGATTTGTGCGGGCACGGGACATTAGGAGCCGCGCACATTCTGTGGAGCGAGGGCTTTTCTTCTCCGGACGAGGTTATTACGTTTGACACAAAGTCGGGTCTCCTGCAAACAGAGCGATTAGAGCAACAAATTAGTTTAAGATTTCCTATAAAAGAATCCGCTTATGTAGAGGCAACCGCTCAATTGCAGCGGGCTATTAATTTTCCTATAAAAGAAGCTGCCTGGGCAGAAGATCGTTATATTTTAGAGCTGGAAAGTCAAGACATGGTTCACAACACCATACCTAATATAGAAGCGGTGAAAGAGTTAGAAGGATCAGGCCTCATCATTACTAGCCGAGGAGCAGATACATACGATTTTGTATCAAGGTATTTTGCCCCCAAGATAGGAATCGATGAAGATTATGTGACTGGCTCTGCCCATTGTGCCTTGGCATCCTATTGGCGCAGCCGCCTAAACCAAGAGAAATTTATTGCCTATCAAGACTCAAAGCGCGGGGGCGGAATAAAGCTGACAATCCAAGGAGACACAGTGGAATTGAGTGGAGACTGCATTACGATGATTAAAGGACAGTTATCGTAAGAGAAAACTGGCAAACTCATTTAACTGATGTTCTTTACACATGATGAGTCATATAGTATAGACCTAAATTGGCTGTGTTCGTTTATGATGCATACGAACACAACCAATTTCAGTGTAAGGTTTCCAGATGTCATCTTAAAGATTTCTCATGAGAAATACTACGTAGTTGATAGACGTTAAAGAAGAGAAGGCAATACAGAAAGGAATGAAATCAATGAATATTACAACATTTATAGGCAGTTCTAGAAAAGAAAGCAATAGTGAACGTCTTGCAGATTTAGTAACGAAAGATATCAAACATCAAAAAATTTATTTAAAGGATTTATTTATTCAACCGATTCACGATTTGCGTCACGCGGAGGGCGGCTTTCAATCAGTAGAAGATGATTATGACATCATCATCAACGCTTTCTTAGAAAGTGACATCGTTATCTTTTCTACGCCTATCTACTGGTACACTATGTCGGGGATCATGAAAAATATGGTTGATCGGCTCAGTCAGGCCATCCGGGATGAACGGTTTCCGCAGTTCACTGAACATTTACAATCTGTAGAAGCCATCGTTCTAGCTGTCGGCGGTGATGAACCAAAAATTAAAGGACTGCCTCTTATCCAGCAATTCCAATATACGTTTGATTTCTTAAATATGCATTTTTCTACCTATATTTTAGGAGAAGGCAACCGGCCGGGTGATATCTTACAAGATCAGCAAGCGCTAATACAAGCAGAACTATTAAATAAACGATTAAAGGAGTTAAGCTAGGGAAAGCGAAACCTTCTACGCTTCATAGGAGCAATTATCTCTCCTCTATTCATGCAGTTTTGAAACATTTCTATGCGGGTAAATGGAAATCAATAACAGCAGAGGAGAGATCAAAATGATTAAACTTGAAACGGAATTGGAAGGAAAGAGGGCATTATACGGAGAAGTATGTAGCTTATTCGAACATCATGGGCTCGTCATTGGCGGGAACTGGGAATTTGATCATGGAATGTTTGATACGACCTTGTATAGTGATGGGGGAGAATCGATTTACTTGCGCCTGCCATTCGATGTAGAGTCGGGCATGCTGGATGAAGATGATGCCTTGCTCGTCTTCAAAACACCTTTTGTCATTAAGCATATCGCCAATATTGGCTTAGATGATGATGAAAGCCCGGCGCTTGCATCCACCGGGTTGGATCAATTCCAAAGTCCGGATGACAAGGATGCGCCAATACATCGGAAAACGAATTGGGCCCTAGAAGGAGAGCAAAAGATTGCTCAAATAATCGATGAAATTCAATTTAGCCAAATTTAATAGGAGAAGCATCTTTAACTGTTCATAGCAGTTTGCTTGAGCTGGATTTTATAGGCCGGCTTTTTGATTTCTCTGAGCTCGCCCAATTAACCCTGCAGTCCAGGTTGATAGAGAAGCCCCTTTTTTTCTATTTGTTTGGTTAATTCTTCAGCAAAGGGGAGATGGGGATGAATCGTATACCGGACCGGATTTGGGGTTAATCCCATTGTTTCCTGCAAAGGAAGTAATCTCAGCCAGCCCTCAAGCTGTAATGCTCTTGCGATGATAAGATCAAAGTGATCTGCGATGTCAGGAGAGCAGCCGTTTACTTCTATGAAGTGCTGCATCAAGTCATCCCATTGCTCCTGTGTCGAAACTAATTGAGTTCTCATAATGTGTTGAAATGAGTGGCACTTTCTGCAAATAAGTTGGATATCTATGAGATGGCACACCTTATTTGCAAAATCGTATTCTTCTATCTCGTGAAGATGAAGGTGCCTCATTTCCTTCCCGGCCGCAGGGACCCATCCACAAATCGAGCATTTTTTTCCTTGCTGCTCCAATACTGCCGGGCGCAATTTTTTCCTCCAAAGGTGGTCTGTGACCGTCTTTCTGACCGTATTTCCGTGAAACATTGGAGGTTTAGCTGAAGGAAGCAGCTTAAAGTTCGTTAGGTCCCATTCTTCTGTCCTCATAAAATCATCTTCCTTTCTGTAAAAGTCAAACATTCAATCAAGTGGTTGAATGGGAAACATTTAAATAAATCTTCTTACTCTATGACTGTTACCCTGCCATCTTTATATTCGAATAAATAATCGCCTTCTTCGGCTAATAGAACAGGCAAATACTGATTGATCATTTCAGCAATCCCTAAATTGTCAGGGTTCATTATCCAATCGATGTGTTTCCAATCGAGAATGCCTTCTCTTGTTTTTTTATTGGTTCATTTCCTAATGCGGGATCCACTTCAAATAAGTACACGTATAATCCATCTTTTTTTCGATCACTCGTATCCCAGGTAATAATCCCTTTTGAATAATATTGATTTACTTTGAAGCTAGTCTCCTCAAACACCTCGCGAATGGCACCCTCATCCTCTGTTTCACCCGCTTCATATTTACCGCCAACACCGTTCCACACGCCCATGATAGGCGGCTTTTTGCGGTTTAACATTAAGATCCTATCATGACTTTTAAAAAAACAAACATTGTATTTAAACACGTAATCAGTCCTCTGCTTACATTCATTTTTATCGTCTAATTATAGAATACTGTCTAAATTAAATGATCACCAGTATCAAATAGTTTATAGTAATTTTGTGGAGAGGCTGGACGATATTTACAAATTTCAATAATAATAAAGAAAGAACAAGCCCGAAAAAGCTTTATTGCTTTCTTAAATAATGGGCTCTGTTAAAGAGGCATGCTGTTTTTTTCAATTGCCGATTGTAACGGAAAGCGTCCGCTTGCAGTGAAAATCATTGTAAGTATGAAGCTGAATAATGCCAAAGAAGAAGCAAGGAAGCAGAATGATATTTAAAAGCTAATTTTAGCGAGCACTTTAGAATTTACGATACTTTGTACGATAATATGGGCAACTTTAGATTTGAATATGCGGCTAAGGTGAAGGAGGAGGAAGGTGGGACACCAGTCTTACTTTGTGTACTTTAGAGGTCTAGACTGCAATAGCCAAGGAGCCTTTATCCTATTGGCTGCCTGCCATATTCGCTGTTAGCGGGTTCGTTCAGCTCTTATATATATGATTGAACTTAAAAAATCCATTCTTTTGGAGAGAACAGGGGGAAGAAATGAGAGTTTGTATAGAGAGTTTCGAAGGTTCGTATCCTTTTTATGTTGACGAAGTATTATCTGTTTTTGGTGAGGAAGTTAAAGACTTTAATTGGGTTTTTACTGATATTGAAGGCTACATTTTTCATGAAGAGAAGGAGGTTACATTACCAGAGCTTGAAGGGGATCTCGTAGTGTTAACAGGAAGTGAACTCTATTCTATTATTCAAGAATATAACATTCTATTAATATTCGGAGTCATTACCTGTGTTAGCCTTGATTTTAATATAGATGAAGTGAATGAATTTCCTTCTATTAACGATAACAGTTACTATTGGAGCAGAAATTACAAGTCTCCGCTTAAAGAAGCAAGAATTGAATTTGGTTTTTTTGATACGACCGTTGTCATTGTAACTACTGATGAGGCAGATTTAGTTGGAAAACTCAAGAGAAGTTTCCCGGCAATGTGTACTTTTGATGCCTTTTTAGAGAAGAGTTAGAAGGAGTTGGTAAGATATATTTTATTGAAAGCCAATAAAAAATACTATATGCCAATCCATTCTTTTGGCGTTCTCATTTTCTCTGCCATTCATTAAGATTCCCGATAATAGTTATGAGGTAGTCAGATAAATTTACGGTAAAAATTTATTGAATATTCAAAATTTAGACGTTAAAATTTTAATAACTTAAATGTATTGAAAATTCATCAAGCAGGATCAAATAACTAGGAGGGAAAGCTTGTTGGCCGTGTCTGTAGAGTCTGCCGTAAAATATTCAAATCCATATAAGAAATGAGGATGACAAATGAGCAAAGTCGATCTTTTATTTAAAAACGCCAATGTACTAACATTAGACAGCAAAAATCATCGGGCTGGCTCCGTCGCAGTATCAGAAGGCAGGATTGTTGGCATTTGGAAAGAGAAGGAACCTTCAAAAAGTGAATTGGAAATAACAGCCCAAACAGATGTGGTGGATTTAAGAGGAGCCACGCTTATTCCGGGATTTATCGACACCCATAATCATATTTTGGCATACGGACAAATGAAAAACCAGTTGAACTGTGGCACGCCGCCTAACCGGACAATAAACGATATAGTGGAGGTTATTCGAGAGAAAGCCAAAGAAATACCGGCCGGAGAATGGATTCAAGGATATGGCTATGACGACACTCTTCTTCTGGAAAAGCGTCATATTACTAGAAAGGATTTAGATCAAGCGGCTCCTCATCATCCTGTTTACATTACACACACCTCCGGGCACCTGGCTGCAGTCAACTCACTGGCTTTGCAAATAGGTGGTTTAACGGACACGATTTCTGATCCACAAGGCGGACACTATGGACGAGATGAGAAAGGCCGCTTGAATGGAGTGCTGTATGAATCAGCTGCCATGCAGCCAGTTATGAATCAGATGCCTAAACTGACTGTAGATGATATGGTCAATGCATTAGGCGAAGCGGCAAAGGACTACGTAGCACAAGGAATTACAACGAATTCAGATGCAGCCATCTTCGGAAAGGATGATTTTGAAGCTCATTTAAAGGCGGCAGAAAAAGGGGTAAACCCTATGCGCACGCAATTGCTGATTATGCATCACCTTCTTCGTAAAGGAGGCATGTTCGAGGGATATTCGGCTGCTGAACTGGACAGAGAAATTAGGGAGCGCTCTGGCGGCATGGCCAGACTTGATAGTGCGAAATTGTTTCAGGATGGCTCTATTCAGGGGTTGACGGGAGCTTTGCGACAGCCATATTATCAGAATCCTGATGTTACTGGTGGTTTGATTCATCCACAGGAAGCCTTTAATGAAGAGGTGGCCGATCTTCATCAGCGCGGCTTTCGGATTGCGACCCACGGAAATGGGGACCGCGCTATTGGTTCGATAGTAGAGGCATATGAATATGCTTTATCTAAGCATCCTCACGGCGATCATCGGCACCGCATTGAACATGTCCAGACCGCTACATCAGAGGATTTAGCAAAAATGAGGGAGCTTGGGATAGCTGGTTCGTTTTTCATTAACCATGTCTATTATTGGGGAGACCGCCATGAAAAAATCTTTTTAGGACCAGAGCGAGCAAGACGTATCAGTCCGTTAGCGGAAGCTATTAAGTTCAACTTGTTGTTTACGCTTCATTCTGATTGCCCGATTACGCCTATTTCACCGTTATTTTCTGTGTGGGCAGCAGTGAACCGTTTGAAAAAGGACGGCAGTATTCTCGGACCTGAGCAACGCATTGATGTCATCACAGCGTTAAAAGCCATGACTATTTACGGAGCCCAGCTAAACTTTGCTGAAAGCGTTTTAGGAAGTATTGAGATTGGAAAGCAGGCTGATTTTGCTGTGCTGGAGGCAGACCCTACAGCAATCCACCCAGAGGAAATTAAAGACGTTTCCATCCTCGCTACTTATATTGCCGGACAACCAGTTTATGGACATGAAGCGATAAAAACTTCCTAAACCGGCTATTAAAAGGCTGATGGCTCAAAAAATTGATTCTCATGGCAAGATAGGGACTAAGGGCAATTTACAGTATGCTGAAGCTATTTACGGACCAATAAACTTTAGGGGGAATCCATTTGAACGGATCCACATATGGTCTTAATCCAAAAATGATCATATTTTTGCTATTTATGGGTAATTTGATCTCTGGTCTGGATCGCTTTCTTATTAATTATGGAATTGTACACATCTCCAAGGATTTGCAATTGAACGCTTCTTCAACAGGATTGATATTAAGTATTTTCTTCTTGGGATATGCGATTATGCAGCTTCCCGGTGGATGGTTAGCTGATCGATTTGGTGCTAAATTAATACTTTTCCTTTCCATCGTTGGTTTTTCCCTGTTCACTGGCTTGACAGGATTAGCTTGGTCGCTTGCTTCGCTCATTGCCATTCGCTTTATTTTTGGCTTGGCAGAAGGCAGTTTTTTCCCTGCAGGGGCAAAATTAATTTCTTCCACCATTCCTCAAGAGCAAAGATCTCGGGCGATGTCTTTTTATCTTTCCGCACTGACGATTGCAGGTGTTGCCGCGCCTTTATTAGCTACAACGATGCTTCTTCAAATTGGCTGGCGGATGATGTTCGTGGTCATTGGGGTGTGCGGCTCTTTAATCGGCTTGTTGTATTGGTATTACTTAAAGCCGAAAAGAGAGCGTCCGCACCAGGAGAGCTCACCATCAATGGCTGAACAAGCCGAGCCTCCGGTAAAAGGTGTATTTAAAGTGTTGTTGAAAAATCCTATTGTATGGAGCTTAATGATAGCCTCTTTTGCCTACGGTTTTATTAGCTGGGGAACTGCCTCGTGGGTGCCGACTTATTTGGTAAATGAACGAGGGCTTAATTTGCGGGCTTTAGGTATCTTACAAATGATTCCTGCTGTCACGGGATTTGGTTTCTTTCTTCTAGCTGGTTATGTACTGGATAGAGTCAAGTCTGGCAATGAAAAATGGTTTGGAGCTGTTGCTGGAATAGGAATTGCAGTGATGGTGTATTTAATGTTCAATGCCCAGACGATTACAGGGTTAGTGATCTATCAATCGATATTGCCTATGTTCGCGGGGGTGCTATCAGTTGTTATTTTTAGCTTGCCGATCAAGCGCCTGCCAGAGGCGGTGGGTGGATCAGCTGTCGGAATGATTAACCTTGGTATGCAGGTAGCCGGTTTTGTTGCTCCGATATCAATCGGCTTTATGATTGATCTTTTTAACGGTTCCTATGACGGAGTCGTCTGGCTGCTCGTTGCCTTTGGCATTGTTTGTTGTTTAGCTTTCCTTACACTTACTTCGGATAAGGAAAATAGGGTGGAAGAGAATATTGAAACAAAAATTCCAATAAGCAGATAAAAAAAGGAGGAGAGTTGTTGGAAACAACTCTCCTCCTTTTATACTTTATAAGCTACCTCATTTGTCGCTAACGCACGTTCTTTACAACGTGTTTTTTAGGGAAGGCTGGTTTTACCTCAGCAATTAAGATCGCTGTCATAATTAGTACAGCTCCTATTACCATCCGTGCCGTTAATACTTCATGTAAAATTAAAACAGATAACAGCATACCGAAAAATGACTCTGTCGATAGGATAATGGCTGCCTTTGTAGCTGTGGCATACTGATGGGCAATATTTTGAAAAAGATAGGCAATCGCTGTTGAAAAAACCGCTAAATATCCAATTGAGTATAGCGCTTCTTTCTCAATGGTTGTTGGTATGTCGCCTCGAATGAAGACAACAACTATGCTAATCAGCGTAGCTGTGATGAATTGCATCATTGTCAGTGAAATGGCATCCTCTTTTTGAACAAAAAGATTCGTATAAAAAATATCAAAGGCAAAGGCAAAGGCGCACACAAGCGACAATGTATCACCTATATTGATGGTCATGGAACCTTGCAATGATAAAAAACCGATCCCTACAAGAGCCATGATTGAGCCGGCTACCTCATATCGATCAAGCTTGCGCTTGTAAATGAGATAAGCAATAAGCGGTACCACCACAACATTGACGGCTGTTAAAAAGGCATTTTTCGAAGGGGTAGTGTATTGCAAACCGACTGTCTGTAAAGCAAAGGCAATATATAAAATGGTTCCTAAAACGGCTCCTTTCCATAGGACCGATTTAGTGAATTTTTTAAATTTATATCCAAACAGCAGTGCAAGGATGAGTGTAGCTAAAGTAAATCTTCCTGCCATTACTTGATAAGCGTTTAAATATTCGAGTGCCATGGCAGTGACAACAAATCCGCTTCCCCAAATAACTGCTGTAATTAGCAGCATTCCGTCCCCTATATATTGTTTCATCTCTTCTCCTCCTGACTAAAATAAGGATATCATGAGAAGGGATACAATGATTTAAGTGTTTTTCTAAATTTTTGAGTTTATTTTTGGACGGATTCCAATGTTACAGTCTTTTCTTCGATCGTTTGGAGCAGCAAGTATAATGTCACTGCTGAAGATAAATTTTCATAAAAAACGAGATCGTTGCTAACAGGGTCTATTAATTGGCGTATTTTCGCCAGACGGTAACGAATCGTGTTGGGGTGACAGTGATGGACGGAAGCTACTTCTTTTACATTCCCTTTTTTTATCACAAAGGTGATCGCAGTATTTAGTAAGTCCCGGTCTGATTCTTTCTCCAGCAGCGCTCCCAAGTACGTTTTTACATAATTGTCCGCGAATTGCCCATCTTTTCGATAAAGCTCAATCAACAGCCGAACAGACGCCAGCTGCTTATAATGGCAAACAGGACGGCTCTCAATTTCGGCAATAATACGGGCATAGTAAGCTTCTTTGACGGCTAGGTGGAGCCCGGTCTGCGTAAGGTGAGCCTGACTGTAACCAATTGTTAATGCATCTGATGGAATCGCATAGAGCCCCATCCATTCCTTTAGTATGTTTTCAAATTGCAGCTGCTTGTTTCTGTCTGTAAAAATGACGAGCACACTTTGTTTGTATGTAGAAACAATGCCCGATTTTAAAAAAGAATCCAGGCGGGAAAAGGCAGACATCCATTCGTCGCTATCCGTCTGTTTCATATGAATATTCGCCGCAAACGCATAGTCGTCGAATGATTTATTTAGTTGCTGTAGAAAGGTCTGTATTTGATCAGCTGCTACCTCCTCTTCAATGAGGCAGCGCATCATATTTTCTAAAAAGAGCGCATGATCACTTTTCTTTATATGGTTCACCACTTCTAGAATGATGTCCTCAAAAAACTCATCTCCGCCGAAGCGCAAAATGGGGAAGTTTTGTTCATTTGCAAAAGCTAGAACATCATCGGGTAGATCTTTAAAAACGACTGGCTTATAGGCTAAGGCACTTACCTTTAAGTCAATCAGTTTTCTCACCGTGTCAATCAAACATCCGGGATTTTGATTAGCAAATAACAAGCTGCTGAGTACGAGGCTATGGGGGTTGAAGATCGTATCCCTTACTTGCTGAATACCTGCAGCAAATTCAAAGTCTAAAATTTCGACAGTCTGAATGACATTGCGCAATGCATTACGGCCGGCTACCACAGAAAAATCCTTTGCCACTGGCAACTGCAAAAAATCCCTTACCATCATTGCCCATCATCCTTTCAAGTAACGTAGGTAACTTAATTATAAAGCATACAAGCGTGATGAAAAGAGACACAAATTAAGCAGAAAGGCCTTAAGTATGTGTATAGTCCCTCATCCTTTCCATATTAAGAAAGCAGGTGAGCGTGCAGATAATCCCAAATGCTTTTGCCGATTAATATAACCGTCATCCCGATAAATAGTACTTTAACATAGGCAGCACCGCTTCTAATGGCTACTCTTGACCCTGCGAGTGCTCCTATGATCATCGCTATGCCCATAGGTATTCCATAAGCGAAATGAACGGAACCAAATAAAATAAATGTAATGAGTGCAGCCAAGTTACTCCCGAAGTTTAATACTTTTGCATTCCCGGCTGCTTCAACAAAATCAAATCCCAAAATTAAAAAAGCAAAGAGAAGGAATGAACCCGTTCCCGCGCCTAGAAACCCATCATAAAACCCAATAATGAATGCCGCAAAAATAATAAATAGCGTCATTTTAAAGGACAGCTTTGTAAAAGTGGATTCCACTCCCCAATCTTTTTTGAACAGCGTATAGATCGTTACTAGAATTAAGAGTATTAAGATGAGTGGTTTTAAAAATTCTGATGGGATAAGCTGAACTATATAAACACCTATTCCAGATCCTATGATCGACAAAGGAAGTAGCTTCAGAACCAATTGCTTCTTGACCTTTCCTGAACGCAAGAAAGAAATGGTGCTTGTTAAGGCGCCCATCGTGGCGGCCAGTTTGTTCGTTCCTAAGGCGATAGATGGGAGAAGCCCGGTAAATAGTAAAGCAGGAATGGAAATGAGCCCGCCGCCTCCAACTACAGAATCAATAAAAGCAGCAGCAAAGCCCGCTACCATTAAAAAAGTTAACAGACCGAAGTGAATCTCTTCCATACAAATCTCCCTCCAATATGCGTATATTTTAACAGAAAGTGGGTTGAGGTGAGAGAGGGGATATCGACTTGTTTTCTGACATGCTAAAGCCTGATCTGCCTTTCGAGATGCGCTTCTTTCACTTTCCTTCATCGAAAGAAGCGATCATGGAATTGATTAATGAATGGTTTATCCAAAAGGTTGTGCCGATAAAAAATAACCCCGTCCAATTCATTACTTGGCCGGGGTGAGCTGTCATTATGCGTAAGAATGCAATCCAGAGATGATTAAATTAACAAATACTTGATTGAAAATAATAATTCCAAAGCCTATGATAGCCATCCAGGCCGTCCTTTCACCTTCCCATCCCTTGCCAATTCTCAGGTGAAGCAAAGCAGCATAAAATAAAAAAGTGATAAGTGCCCATACTTCTTTTGGATCCCAGCCCCAAAACCGGCTCCAGGCCATTTGGGCCCAAATCATGGCGAATATCAAGCCGCCAAGAGCAAATAAAGGAAAGCCAATAACCACTGACCTGTAGGTAACCTCATCCATCAAGTCAATATTTACTCTTTGTGAAAAGGGCTTTAACAAAGAAGTGATTTTGCGTTTAGTTGTTAAGCGGATGAGTGCATAAATTAGGGTCCCAGTGAAAAATGACCAAAGAATTGCGTTTAATTTTTTAGCATCTATAAAAACCGGTATTTCAATGAGACCATTTTTATGATTAAGAACTTTTGTGCTATTTGGTGACTCTATAACAACCGATCCTTTAGGAACAGTGATAGCGGGCAACTGGTATTGATAGACCTCCACTTGTTGCTGTTGGTTCTCGAATCGCAAGCTCTTGGTATAATCTGTTACATTAAAGGACGTCGTAATAATGATAAATCCTAAAACGACTGTTAAAAAATACATAATTAATTCTAAAAAAAATGTTTGCTTGCTTTTTCGGTGTGGATCAACAGTTTTCAATAAAAAAATTAATCCTGTAATAAATGATATGGATAAAACGGCACTAGAAAAAGCAACGGTAATGACATGTATCGTTAGCCATTTGCTTTGGAGAGCCGGAATCAGAGGAGAAACTTCTTTTGAAAAAGCATTTGCATAACCAAGGACCAGCAAAGATATGGGAAGAACAAAGAGACCTATTACACTCTGGCGGTATATATAATACATGATTAAGAAACTGCCCACCAACATGATTCCAAAGAAAGTCATAAATTCATAAAGGTTGCTTACAGGAGCGTGTCCGGAAGCATACCATCTACTCGCAAAATATACTAGCTGCAAGAGAAATCCAGTTATTGTTAGTAAAAGCCCGATTTGAGAAAAAATCTTCTTTTTTGATTTTACTGATAATCCCCACGGCACAATAGCAACTAAATAGATGAGAAAAGAAATATATAACGCTGTACTGCTTAAATCAATTAATGAATAGGTAGACATTTCAAACCCCCTAAATTTCATGTGGCTGTAGATACTTTTTTGCCATTTGAATTCGCTTTCTTTTATGTATATAGAATCAGTATAGCTTCTTATCTTCCATTTTTGGTAATATGTGTGTGAAAATTATGTGTCCCAAATAATTGTGATTTCCACTAAAGATTCTGATACTCTAAATATCAAGGATAGCTTAACTACCTGATGCAATCATTAATTAACACATAACTTAAATGAATGAGAAAGGCGAGTCGCAACAATAATTGTTTAATTTTTTCCTGAAATTATTGATGACGGCTCTTTTTAATAGATATCCTGTCAATTGTTCAAGGGGATAAGGCAGACAGAAAAACTTACACAAAGAAAAGAGGGCGAGGGAATGGAGCATAAAACTGAGGGGGCGGTTGCTAGAGTTAATCAGGAGGGGCGATGGGACAGCTATATTGATTCACCCGAGAAGCAGCACCAGCTCTACCGGCGGACGTTAATGATTGTCATTCTTTCACAAATTTTTGGCGGGGCAGGGCTTGCAGCGGGAATCACTGTTGGCGCTCTTCTCGCCCAAAGTATGTTAGGAACAGATAGTTTTGCCGGAGTGCCGACAGCGTTGTTTACTCTTGGCTCTGCTGGTGCCGCTCTGTTTGTAGGCCGGCTTTCTCAGCGATTTGGACGCCGTTTAGGGCTTGGAGCAGGATTCTTAGCGGGCGGCATTGGTGCCATTGGAGTCGTTATATCGGCGGTAACAAGCAATGTTATCCTGCTTTTTATTTCGTTGTTCGTCTATGGAGCCGGGACTGCCACAAACTTGCAAGCGCGCTATGCCGGTACGGATTTAGCCAGTTCTACACAGCGGGCAACAGCGGTGAGTATGGCAATGGTGTCTACGACACTCGGTGCGGTGGCAGGCCCAAATCTGGTTGGTGTTACAGGGCGATTTGCTACATCTATTGGTGTTCCTGCATTATCTGGACCATTTATTCTGGCGGCGGCAGCCTACATTCTTGCCGGTTTGGTGCTTCTTTTCTTGCTGCGCCCCGATCCTTTTGTTGTGGCAAGAGCTATTGAAGAAAGGCGCATAATGAATGAACCTGATATTTCGGCTAAAAAGGCCGCTGTACCTGCTGCCAATAGTCGAGGAGTTATTGTGGGGGCAACAGTCATGGTCTTAACGCAAATAGTGATGGTGGCAATTATGACCATGACGCCAGTCCATATGCGTCACCACGGACATGGATTAAATGAGGTGGGGCTTGTGATTGGTATTCATGTTGGTGCCATGTACCTTCCCTCTCTTGTGACCGGTCTTCTTGTTGATAAGGTTGGACGCATGGCTATGGCGATTGCTTCTGGCATTACTCTGCTTGCAGCTGGAGGATTGGCAGCTCTAGCACCTGCTAATTCAATGTTTCTGTTGATTACTGCACTTGCTTTGCTGGGGCTTGGTTGGAATTTTGGGCTGATTAGCGGGACAGCGCTTATTGTTGATGCTACTCACCCGTCTACACGGGCGAAGACACAAGGGACGGTTGATGTGTTAATCGCTTTATCAGGAGCAGCAGGTGGAGGACTTTCAGGAGTGATTGCTGCTCATTCAAGCTATGCCACTCTTTCGATAACCGGCGGTCTTCTTTCTTTCTTGCTTATCCCAGTTGTTATTTGGTCACGGAGAAGCCGCATTTGAAGAAAGAAAGAAGAGACTGGATACGAATATTGACATTTATAAAAAGATAGCTATAATAGGTATTGCAAGTGGATACTTGCATTTTGGAGGAAGTGAATGTCATGGCAACTCAGGAAACTGCAGATAAAATTATTAATGCAACCATTGAGCTTGTGCGAGAAAAGGGCTACAAAGCAACGACGACAAAAGCCATCGCTGAAAAAGCCGGTGTGAATGAAGTGACCATCTTCCGTCACTTTGGCAGCAAGAAGAGTATATTAGAATCTGCTGTCCAAAGGTTTTCTTATGTGCCGCTTTTATCTAAAGCGATCCGCGAAAAAGTCGTCTGGGAGTTGGAAGAGGATCTATATTTACTGTCAAAAGCTTATATGGATTATTTAGTTTCCATTCAAGACTTTGTATTGATAGGGTTTAAGGAAGCGGGGCTTTTTCCGGAAGTAGATGAAGAGATCGCCAATATTCCATTAGAATTAAAGAAAGTTATGATGGATTATTTTCAAGCAATGGAGGAAAAAGGGAAGGTGGACTGTCCAGATATTGAATCAGCGGCTCTACAGTTCATCTATATGAATTTCGGCTTCTTTTTATCAAAGGCAAGGCTTGGCTCAAAAGTATCGTCTTTATCCATCGAAAACTATTTAAAAAACAGTGTACATATTTTTTCTAGGGGGATCACCCCCTAGAAAAAATTTTAAATAATATGCAAGTATGTACTTGCTTACAGGGGGATAAAAATGAATGCACTTAAATATTTTTTTCGGCAACCGGAAACCTTTGTTGGTATTTTAGCAGCAGCAGCTTTTCAGATTATCTTTTTCTGTGTGTGGATGACTGCTTATGATGGAGTAGATGAACGGATTGAAAACTTACAGATCGGGATTGTCAATGAAGACACAAGAGTTGGAAGAACCGTCGAACAAAACTTAGCGAGGGCTCTGCCGTTTAAACTAGAAAAGTATGAATCACTGGCGAAGGCAAGAGTGGATATGAATAAGCGTCATATTGATATGATTATTCAAATACCTAAGACACTTAGTGAAGATATTCAATCTGGAAGCACTGGAAATGTCGTTTATTGGATTAATCAAGCAAATGCAAGTATGGCGAAGTCTATGATGGAAAGCACAGCTAGTCAGGTAACCAGCCAGGTGAATAACAGCTTATTTTTAGTCCAAAAGAGCGAGTTATCTGGAGCTTTTCAACAGCAGATTACTCATATGATGCCTGCTGGAAAGTCAGCTGAAGCTGTTAGCCAGTCGGTTACAGAGCTGCTTAAACAAGTAAAGGATGAGCCTGTCAAAAGCTCTATTGTAAAAACAAATAAAGCAAAAGGATTCGCTGCTACAATGGTACCGATGATGATTGTGCTTTCATCATTTGTAGGCGCGATGGTGCTGACGATGCAGCTGCAAAATGCAGCACAAAAGTTAAAGAGCTCTTTCGGGAAGTGGGAACTTTTTTTCTCAAGGCAGATCATGAACATTGCTGTATCCTTCTTGCTAGTTATTCTAACAGTAGGGTTAATGGTTATTTTTAAGATTGGTGGTGAACATTCACTCATAGCCATCTACCTTTTCCAAGCTTTAGTATTTTGGGCTTTTCTATCTTTTGCCCAAATGTTTGTATTCTTGTTCGGCAACGGGGGAATGGTATTTAATATTTTGGCGTTATCTCTCCAATTAGTCACTTCTGGCGTCATTGTGCCAAAGGCGGTACTGGCCAATGGGTATAGTAGCCTTGGAGGATTTCTTCCGGCGACTTATGCAGCCGATGGCTATTACACGATTGTCTTTGGCGGGGATTCAGGAAATATAAGTGGAAATATGGGACAATTGCTATTAATGATTTTTGTGACAATGATCGTGTCAGCAACAGCAGTGTCTTTCAAGCGTGCCCGTTCCCCGCAGATCGCCCAAGAACAGACAGCTCAAGAAGGGCGATAGAAAGTAAGCAGCCGCAGGAAAGGTGGACTTCTATCCTGCGGCTTTTCTTGTTGTATTCACTTTTATTTTACAGTGAAGCGGATGAGTCCTTCTCTTCTTCCATATTTAGATCGGATAGTTTATTTTTAGAGAACTTTGCCAGAGCTAGCATATAAACGATGCCGATGGCTACCCAAACAAGTCCAGCTACAAGGGCATCGATGTGCAAATGATACCATAAAATCCCTGTTAAGCCAGCTCCGATAAGAGGCATAATTAGGAAAGAAAAAATATCCTTTGCTGTTTTATATCTTTTTTTCCGGAACACAAAGTAAGCAATAACAGACAAATTCACAAATGTGAAGGCGATTAGTGCACCGAAATTGATGACCGCTGAGATTAATTCTAGACTTGGCGCGATGGCGAGCAATGAAACGGCTCCGACTAATATGACATTAAAGGCAGGTGTTCGAAATTTGGGGTGAACGTAGCCGAACAGTCTGCGCGGCAGTACGCCATTCCGGCCCATTACGTATAAAAGGCGGGAAACACTGGCATGAGATGCGAGTCCGGAAGCGACAGTAGCAGCAAAAGCTCCTGATAAGAAAAAGAGCTTAAAGATAGATCCACCGACAAATAATCCGATTTCCGGCAAGGTATCGTCTGTTACTTTAAAGCCAGACAAATCCGGGAAAAGAGCCTGTGCAAAATAACTACAAACAAAAAAGATTCCTCCGCCAATCAGAACTGTCAGCATAATCGCTTTAGGCATGATCTTCTGGTCAACGGCCTCTTCTGTATACATCGTCACCGCATCAAAACCGATAAATGAAAAACAAACGACTGTGGCCCCTGTCAAAATAGCAGTTAAATGTATATTGGAATGAAACAATGGTTCGGTTGTGAAAATAGTTCCTTGCCCCATACCGTTAGATAATTGTTTAAATGCAAGGAATAGAAATGCCGCGATTAAGACTACCTCAAATACAACGAGAATAGAATTGAGACTGGATGTTTTTCCCATGCCCCACATGTTGATAGCAGTGATGATAATTACGTAACCGACAACCCAAATCCATGAAGGAACATCCGGAAAAACAGATTCCATATAAAGACGGATAATTAGTGCATTGATCATGGGAAGCAGCAAATAATCCAATAATGACGACCAGCCGACTAAAAAGCCGAGGTGAGGGTTCATTGTTTCTCTTGTGTACGTATAAGCAGACCCTGCGCTTGGAAATACTTGGACCATTTTTCCGTAACTAATAGCCGTAAATAACATAACTACTAGGGCCGCAATGTAGGCAAGTGGAACCACTCCATTTGTTTCTTTCGATACGATGCCGAACGTATCGAAGACAACCGTTGGAGTCATATAACCGAGCCCGAGACCAACAATCGCCCAAAGTCCAAGTGAACGTTTAAGTGTATGATTTCCTGACATATATCAACTCTCCCTTTTGTTCTCAAGGTGTCATTCAACAACTTGAAACGCTTTCATTTATTGGATACTCAGAACTACAGAGAGGCTTCAAGGTGGGCGTTTCATCATACATTAGTCCCTCCTTTTGATAGCTGCTTTCAAAATTTCTTCGCTTTAAACATTTGCAATTTTCGCGCCAATTAGTGGTATTTATTAGCTCATAGGCTTAATTTGTTTAAATAAACGATAAATCCGTTGAATGGATAGTGAACATGTATATTAGAAAAAGATAATTTTTATGAATTTTTGAATAATTTAACCTTGAGTGCATAAAAGAACTGTGTAAATAATGAGATGATGGGTAAATAGATCTATAAATGAGATTGATAATAGTTCTTCGGTTTTAGGAGGAGGGGTGTCATTTGAACGAAGAAACACAAAAAGCAGCTTTTATAAAAGCTGCTTTTGATAGATAAGGATTTAGTTGCTATGCTGATTTGATACTTTAACCATTTGCAGGATTTTTTGAAAAGCGTCATCTGTAGTTGCAGCTTCAATAGTAATCCTTTGCTTATCAGGGTAATGCTTAGTTGAATATTCATATTTAGGATCATAATAATATTCAAGCAAAAGTTTAATGGCCAAAGCAAAATCATGGCTTTCTAGCGCTTCTTCAATCTGCTTGGCGATAGGTGTGTGAATGCGCTTTTTAATTAGTTGAAAGGCTTCCTCGAAATGATGTGGATATTCCCAGGGCTGATAATCTTCTAAAATATTTCGCACTCTTTCTTCGACAGGCAGATGAAGAAACAGCTGAAGGCTGTTTTCTTTTTTCTCATTCAAAAAAGGAGGCAAATATACTTTTCCAATTCGTTTGCTTTCTCCTTCAATGAAAACAA
This sequence comes from Pseudobacillus sp. FSL P4-0506, assembly GCF_038003025.1. Classification (NCBI taxonomy): domain Bacteria; kingdom Bacillati; phylum Bacillota; class Bacilli; order Caryophanales; family Bacillaceae; genus Pseudobacillus; species Pseudobacillus sp. FSL P4-0506. The sequence continues at coordinate 40,264 of NZ_JBBOOI010000001.1, read as the reverse complement.
AGGGTTCATCCTGATAACGCCGGATTTCACTGATAAGAAGGGAGTCGAATTTTTTCTGGTTGCTTGGCTCAAGGCCGATTTGTCCAAAAATTGACCCGCGATGACCGGCCATTTTTTCAAGATCAATGACAGGATAACCATGTTTCGATAACCGTTGCAAGATAGCAGTTTTCCCCGAGCCAGTGTATCCATTTAGCACGAATAGCTTCGGTTTGAATTGCTGGTTTTCTAGTTCCTGGACGACCCATTGACGATAGGTGCGGATACCTCCCATCAAACGGTTAGCACGGATGCCCATTAATTCAAGAACAGTGGCGGCCGTTTTGCTGCGCATTCCTCCGCGCCAGCAAAATACAGTCATAGGCGTTTTAATTTGTTTAAATTCAGCAATAAATGCGGGGAGCTTTTGTGAAAAAATTTGCAGTCCTCTTTCTTTTGCTGCTTCCACCCCTTGCTGTTTATATATGGTTCCAACTTCTGCGCGTTCCTCATCGTTAAAAATAGGAATGTTGATGCTGCCCGGGATGGTGGCTTCATTAAATTCTTTTGGAGAACGAACATCAACCAGTGTATGTGTCTCTTTTTCCTGTGAGGCCAATAAATCAGGCAGCGAGATATCTTGAAACATCTAGTTCACCTTCTATAGTTAATTAAGCGGTTGTACAACAATACGGCCTTTATTTTCTTCCGTTACTTCTCCAATAATTTTCGCCTCTACGCCTCGCTCTTGAAGCTCCTTAGCAAGCTGCTCCGCTTCATGGCCCGCTACTGAAATTAACAGCCCGCCAGACGTTACAGCATCACATAAAATCCAACGATCCACTTGATCAAGCGACTCAGGATAAGTAACGATCTCTTTTACATGTTCGAAGTTATTTTTTGTTCCACCTGGCACAGAACCTGCTTCAGCCAGTTCTTTCACTCTTGGAAGTACAGGAACTTGATCAGAATAAATTCGCAGTCCGACATCGCTTCCTTTTGCCATTTCCGAAGCATGCCCTAAAAGGCCGAAGCCAGTGACATCAGTAGCAGCGTGAACGTCATAGTCTGCCATTACTTCAGCGGCTGTTTTATTAAGAGTAGCCATTACTTTGGTTACGCGTGCGATTTCTTCTTCAGATAATAAATCTTTCTTTAGAGAGGTCGTTAGGATGCCGACGCCGATCGGTTTTGTTAAGATGAGCCGATCTCCTGGCTTTGCTCCAGCATTGGTTCTTACCTTCTCTGGGTGAACGACTCCTGTAACGGCAAGGCCGAATTTAGGCTCCTTGTCATCAATAGAGTGACCGCCTACCAATGTAACACCCGCTTCTTGTAGTTTATCACCCGCTCCGCGCAAAATTTCAGTAAGGATGCCTTTATCTAGTGTAGCGATAGGAAAGGCAACGATATTCAATGCTGTTATGGGTGTTCCTCCCATTGCGTACACGTCGCTGATGGCATTGGCAGCCGCCACTTGTCCGAAGTCATAGGGCCTGTCAACGATCGGTGTGAAAAAATCGACAGTCTGAACGATAGCTGTCGTATCATTTAAGCGATATACTCCTGCATCATCGCTCGTATCAAGTCCAACAAGCAAATTGGGATCAGATACAGCAGGCGGCAGTGTATGCAAAACCTGAGCCAAGTCGGCAGGGCCTATTTTACATCCACAGCCGCCTTTTGAAGACAAAGTAGTTAGTTTTATGGAATCAAATTTATTCATTTTAAATCAGCCTTTCATAAATTGAATATCTTTTATTTTAGCATAGGAAAAGAAAAAGGCCTGTGATGGTGACTTGAGCAGTCAAAGAGTGAATCCAAATACAAACTCATCTTAATGTGAGTATAGACAAAGTCTGGCTAAAACACACTTAGAGTGACGATGAAATTTTAATTGCAGCTTTCCTATCTAACCATGTAGGTAGAAACAAAACCTAAAATATAGCGCTGGGAGTTTGAAAGAGGAGGTTAAGAGGCGCGGATTCTTCATTTATAAAGCATGATACATTCTTTCTTTTGATGTGTAGATAAGGAGTAAAGAAGAATAAGAGTAAAAAGAAATTGCAGCAATCTGCCGGTGAGTATACGTTATAAAGAAATTAGCTAGCGAATGAGCATGATCGCTTCTTGAGTTCTCATTATTAAGAAATGATTATAAAAATTGCGAAATGCAGCTTCTTGCTAGTAACAGCCTATAAAACAACCAAAAGTATCTACTAATAGGTTGGCTGGTTGTTTTCTCTTCTTAAAAATGAGAAATAATCGGCAAAGTTTTTAAAGAGAGGCGCTGTGTTTTTTTGGTATGCAATTTGCATTAATTTTGTAAGCGTTTTATTTTTGAGGAAAAATGCCGATCTGGTAAAACAGCAGATGGAGAAAATAAGGGGAGAGAGGAGTCAAAATATGAAGGAAAAAGCCAGGAGAGAAGTAAAAAAGCCATCTATATGGCTAGCTTTAGTACCAGTTTTATTTATGATTGTTTCTTTATCCATTTCAGTCATTAAATTTGAAGCTGATCCACATATTCCACTGTTTCTTAGTACAATTGTCGCTGCGGTGATTGCTGTAAAATTAGGCCATAGCTGGTCAGATATTGAGAAAAGTATTTTTAAGACCATTATGTTGTCACTTCAGGCCATATTAATTTTAATGATCATCGGCTCGCTCATGGGTACATGGCTGGCGGGGGGCATCGTTCCAACGATGATTTATTATGGATTAGAAATTATTTCTCCCGCCTATTATTTGCTTGCTGCTTGTGTCATTTGTTGTATTGTGAGCATGGCAGCCGGTAATGCATGGTCAGCGGCAGGAACAGTTGGCATTGCATTGATGGGAATCGGACAAGGCTTAGGTATCCCTTTGCCAATGGTAGCGGGTGCCATTGTCTCGGGCGTTTACTTTGGGGATAAAATGTCTCCTTTATCGGAAACGACTAATTTAGCGCCAGCTGTTGTGGGAATTGGTCTGTTTGAACATATACGGAATATGATTTATACGACAGGGCCGGCATTAATCATCGCTCTCATTCTATACGGCATTCTTGGCATCAAATATTTTGGCGAGGGTTCCCGTGTGAATGATGTAGAATTGATTCAAAACATCCTTACAGACCAGTTTGTTATTTCTCCATTTTTGCTTATCCCGCCTCTCCTTATTATCGTCATATTAGTTTTAAAAATCCCTGCCATACCGGGACTGACCATTGGGTCCATTGTTGGCGCTTTATGTGCTTTGTTTGTACAGGGAGCAGGTATGCAGGATGTTATTGCTGCCATGCACACTGGATTTACAGCGGACACGGGAAATACGATTACAGATGAATTGTTGAATCAGGGCGGAATTGAAAATATGATGAGCATGATTGCCTTAGTTTTGATTGCCATGAGCTTTGGGGGAGTGCTTGAAAAAGCGCAAATTCTTGAAACAATTGTGGAAGTATTAGTAAGGAAAGTAAAGAGAACGGGCAGCTTAATTGCCACTACAGTTGTCACATGCTTTTCAGCCAATGCAGTCGGATGTGAACAATACATGTCGATCATCATACCAGGTCGTATGTACTTAGCGGAATACAAAAAAAGAGGACTTCATCCTAAAGTCTTAGCACGAACATTAGAAGATGCAGGAACGATGAGTTCACCATTAATTCCTTGGACGACATGCGGCGTCTTTATGCTCGGTGTTCTCGGAGTTAGCGCTTTTGAGTATGCGCCATATGCTTTTCTTGCCTGGATCAGTCCACTGATCGCTATTGTATACGCCTATCTAAACATTAAGATAGATCGGATTCCGATTAGAGAAGAACTCGCGAAAGAAGAACTTGTAAGAAACATAGACAAAATTACTCCATAATTTATCCGAGTATAGAGCTTTATCTTTTCGTTAATAAACTTTGTTCTAAAGTGAGGAAAATAATCAGAATATTTAATAAATGGTGATGGGATGATAAAAAAATTGCGCTTAAAAGGTTCCTATAAAGAAATAGGAAAAGGGCACGGTTCAGAAGGGAAAAGAGAAGTGCTGAAAAGTTTGGAAACTTATGAAACTCTCTTTTATGATTATAGTCAAATTCGTTGGAATGAAGCGAGGGAGATGGCTTTGAAGCACGCGGAAGCCATTTCTAAGTATGATGATGATTTAATTAAAGAAATGGAAGGAGTCGCTGCTGGAGCTGGCGTTGATTTTGAGGATATTTTGGCATTAAATACACGAAGTGAAATAGCTTTATCCGGTAAATACAGCCAATTTTCTGATGGATGCACAGCAATTGGTGTCATGCCCCCTATGTCTTCGGGTGTCATCATTGGACAGAATTGGGATTGGAAATCAGCACAGTCAGAGAGCCTTCTGTATGTAGAAATTGAGCAGACAGGAAAGCCAAATATAAAAATGATGACAGAGGGAGGGATCATTGGAAAGATCGGTTGCAATTCCGCTGGGCTGGGTGTTTGTTTAAATGCCTTGCTAACAGACAAGAAGTCTAATCGTATACCTATACATTTAGGGCTAAGAAGTGTATTAAATTCTTTTACCTATTCAGAAGCTATTTTGAGAATAGATGAAGGTCTCATGGCATCCGCTGCTAATTTTTTAATCGGTTCAGCAGAAAATCAAAACGGCATAGTTATGAATGTAGAAGTGAGCCCAGCCGGCATTGATATTGAAGAAAGCGTGGATGGCTATGTTGTTCATACGAACCATATTTGTTCCTCATTTATTAAATCTCATATAGCAGATAAAAATGAATACATTGAAACAGACTCACTGGTCAGAATGAACCGGGCAAGACAGTTAATCAGGGGACAGGCGGCTCAAAATAAAAAAGCGGGGGAAGCCAGTTTTAAACAATGGCTTTCAGATCAATATAACTTTCCCGATTCAATCAATCATTTTATCAACGACAAGCTACCTCCTCATAGAAGAATGGAAACTATCTTTTCTATCATTATGAATCTCTCAGAGAAGAAAATGCTTGTTTGCGTTGGAAAACCTTCGCAAGGTCCATACGTGGAAATGTAGCTAGAAGAGCTAGCGGAAGGAGGGCGGAGAAAGTGTGAAGCAAATATCATTATGGGAAGCGACGGAAAGAGAGAGAACACATAGGGGGAATTTACAGGGAGACAGAACGTGTGAGGTAGTGATTATCGGCGGGGGCTTTTCTGGTTTATCAACAGCGTATCATTTACAAAAAAATAACTGCCAAACAGTTATCCTTGAGAAAGAAAAGGTCGGCAGCGGGGCAAGTGGAAGAAATGGGGGCCAGATCTTGACCGGGTATGTGCTGTCTATAAGCCAGCTTACCAAAAAATACGGGCTGTCAGCAGCAAAGCAAATGCTGCAATTAACGTTGGATTCCATTGATCTTATTGAAGAGATTATTCAGGAAAATAACATTAAATGTCACTTTTATCGTGAGGGGCATCTGCATGCAGCTTATAAACCAGCACATTTAGAAACACTGAAGCGTGAACAGGAGAGATTGATGAAGGATTTTAGCTATGAAGTGCAAGTGGTCGAAAAAGCGGAGATGCAGCAGGAGTTGAATACTCCGCTTTATGCTGGGGGATGCATTGATAGAAACAGCGCTATTTTTCATCCGCTTAACTATGCACTGGCGCTGGCGAATCGGGTGGAAGAGCTGGGAGGGACAATTTATGAAAAAACAGAGGCCCTTAAAATTGACAGAATCCCGAATGGAAAAGTAACCGTGACAACAAATGAAGGCAAAATCACAGCGGATCAGATCGTGATCGTTACGAATGCTTACTCAGGAAGCCTCCATGAAGCCATTGGCAGATCTGTTATTCCTATTGAAAGTATTATGATTGCAACGGAGCCGCTGCCACCTGATACATTAAAAGGATTAATCAAGAAAAACCGAGGGGTCTACGACACGAAAAATTTGCTGTATTACTTTAGAAAAACAGCTGATCATCGTCTTGCCTTTGGCGGGTCGGGGAGAACAACGAGCCGGCGTGATGCTGGACGCTTATTCTTCCAACTTCGTGAAGGGATGAACCGGGTATTTCCTGACTTGGAAACCGCCCGTATTGAATATGAATGGAGCGGGAAGGTAGGCTTTACAAGAGAGAAAATCCCGTACATGGGGCAGCTTGAAGATGGGACTCATTTTGCTTTTGGATATGCAGGCCATGGAGCAGCCATGTCAACGCTGATGGGGAAACTACTCGCAGCGAACGTCCTTCAACTGGAAGAAGGGAAAAACCCACTAGAGAAAACAACCTTAACCCCTATTCCTTTTTACCGTCAGCACGCCAAGATCGTTAGTGTCATGAAATATTATTATCAGCTTTTAGATAAATTTTTCTAATTCATTTTCTGAGTAAGCTTTTTAACATAGCTGTCTGAAAGCCAGTAAATAGCTGGTTTTCCGGACAGCTTTTATTGTTAGTGTAAGCTTGATAAATAATTTATCAATTTTGATAATAACTTCTCATAAATGAGAAAAAAGCAAAAGGTAAAGAAAAGCCTACGAATATTCAGAATATTTTTTAAGGTGGGTATTTCTCTTCTCATAAATGAGAAAGACACATCTGTTTGATGCTGATTTCACTTGTTTTAGAAGTTGGCATAGCAGTTGCATTATATAGAAATGTAGCTATACACATAAAAGGAGAGGAAGAAAAATATGAGGAAATCTAATGAAGAAGCACTCCAAATAGCGACTGAGATATTGGAGTTAATTGAAAGCGATTCACTTAGTGAGAAGCAGAAAGATCAAATTATTGAAGATTCGATTTATAACTTTACTAACTTTGTAAATAAGGCAATTCTTGATCACCGTAAATCGGCTTCTACCGACTTTTCATTTGTAGAGTGGGAAGATGAGAAAGCTATTTTCCGTGACACGAAGAATCGGGAGTTTATCGACTGTCTTGGCGGTTATGGCGTTTACTTGCTGGGGCATCGTCATCCGAAAGTGGTAAAAGCAGTAGAAGCGCAATTAAAGCGGTATGCTTTGCACAGCCAGGAGTTAGTTGATCCGCTGCGCGGATATTTATCTAAGCTTGTAGCTGCTATTACACCGGGGGATATGCAGTATACTTACTTCACGAATTCAGGCGCCGAGGCTAATGAAATGGCACTTAAACTGGCGCGGCTCGCCACAGGAAAAACTCATTTTATTTCCACTGTAAATGGGTTCCACGGCAAAACATTTGGGGCTCTATCTTCGTCAGGAAAGGCAGTATTCAGAGAGCCATATTTACCGCTCGTCCCTGGATTCCACCACGTGCCGTTCGGCGATGCCGATGCTATGGAGAACATGATTAACCAGCTTGAAGCGACTGGAGAGAAAGTGGCGGGGATTATTGTTGAGCCGATCCAGGGAGAAGGCGGCATTAACATTCCATCCGCTGATTATTTTCCAAAATTAAGAGAAATTTGCGACGAGCATAACTGTGTCCTGATCGTTGATGAGATACAAACTGGCATGGGCAGAACAGGAACTTTGTTTGGTATAGATCATTGGAATGTGGTTCCGGATATCATGACACTCGGCAAAGCGTTCGGCGGCGGAGTCATGCCGATCACTGCTATGGTTGCCCGCCCTCATTTATGGGAAAAGATGGAGGAAAATCCTTTCTTGCTCGGTTCCTCCACATTTGGCGGAAACCCGCTCTGTTGTGCAGGAGCCATTGCGGGAATCAAAACGATACTAGAAGAAAATATCGTCGAGCAAGCGAAAGAAAAAGGCGATTATATTGTGGAGAAGTTAGCTGAAATCCAAAAGAGTTATCCGGAAGTCATGGTCGCCGTGCGCGGAAAGGGATTGTTAATTGGCATGGAGTTCGCCACGAATGAGATTGGCTTTGAGCTGGCCAAACGATTATTTAACGATCAAATCCTCGTAGGAGGGACATTGAATAATGCTACGGTGATCCGCATTGAGCCGCCTGCTGTTATTACGTATGAGCAGATTGATACGGTTATTGGTGCGATTGACAAACATGTAGCCAATCTGGCAAAAAAAACGGCTGTAACTAGTTAATAACAGGGCTGTGGAAGGCCCTGTTCAAATAAAGAAGAAGGAGATAGATAGTGAATGAGCCAGGCAGAAAAGTTATCAGTAATTGGTGAGTGGACAGATGCCACAAATCTACAGAAATTCTATATAAACGGTGAATGGATTGAGCCAATTAGCAAGGAGATCCTGTCTGTTATTAATCCGGCTACAGGTGAAGAGCTTGCTAAAGTAGCCTCTGCTAACGCGCAAGATGCAGAAAGAGCCATACACGCAGCACGATCCGCATTTGATAAAGGCCAGTGGCGTACCATGTCAGCTCACGAGCGGGCGAACATGCTCATGGAATTGGCAGCAAAAATTGAAGAACATCAGGAAGAACTGGCCGAAATCGAAACAGCTAACAATGGAAAAACTTTGAGAGAAGCACAAGCAGATGTTGCGGAGGCAGCAAAAACGTTTCGTTATTACGCAGGATTAGCGACGAAGCCATCAGGTGAGACCTTCGAGACAGGCGAGCCTCTCGTTTCGCGTGTAGTAAGAGAACCAATCGGCGTGTGCGGCCAAATCATCCCATGGAATTATCCTCTTCTTATGGCTGCCTGGAAGCTGGCACCAGCACTAGCAGCAGGCAATACATGTATTTTAAAACCCTCAGAATTAACACCATTAACAGCTATCCGTCTCTTTGAACTAATTGATGAAATTGATTTTCCAAAAGGAGTGGTCAATTTAATAAACGGCACAGGTCCGGATGCGGGGCAGCCGTTAGTTACTAGCTCTCTCGTTGATAAGATCGCTTTTACAGGCGGCACTGTCACTGGAAAGAGGATTATGAAGGAAGCAGTAGGAAACTTAAAAAAAGTATCGCTTGAATTAGGGGGGAAATCTCCAAATATCATTTTTGCTGACGCTGATTATGAAAGCGCTTTAGATTATGCGGCCTTCGCTATTTTTAACAACTCGGGACAAGTGTGTTCGGCAGGCTCGCGGCTGTTAGTTGAAAGGAAAATCTATGATCGCTTTACTAGTGATTTAGCTGAGGCGACTAAGAAAATCCGTGTAGGCAACGGAGCCGATCCTTCTTCACAGATGGGGCCAGTTATCAGTAAGCAGCACATGGAAAAGATAGAAAGATATATTGCAGTAGGTAAGCAGGAAAAAGCAACACTCCTCTGCGGAGGCCGCCGCTTGCTTGACCAAGGCCGTGAATATGGCTACTTTATTGAGCCGACCATCTTTATCGATGTGGATCCGCAAGCGACAATTGCCCGGGAAGAAATCTTTGGCCCAGTTCTTTGTGTGATTCCATTTGATACAGAAGAAGAAGCGCTTGAAATCGCCAATGACTCTCCTTATGGACTAGCAGCAGGGATTTTCACATCAAATACGGCGAAAGCAGAACGAATGGCCAAATATATCCGAGCGGGAGTGACGTGGATTAATACGTATGAACAAAATTTAGTAGAGGGGCCTTGGGGCGGTTATAAAGAGAGCGGGATTGGAAGAGAGCTTGGAACCTACGGATTTGATGAGTATACAGAAGTGAAACAAATTATTAATACATTAAAGGTAGAGCCGACAGGGTGGTTCGCGGATTGACCACTTTCAAAAAGAGGAATGGGAGGGGATAACTTGAGTGTGCCCATGGTTGAATTGAAAAGGGTAGCGAAAAGATTTAAAGATTTTGTCGCTGCAGAAGATATTAACATTTCTGTAAAGCCTGGAGAGTTTCTCACGCTGCTTGGGCCTTCAGGCTGTGGGAAAACCACAACCTTGAGGATGATTGCGGGATTTGAGCAGCCATCAGAGGGTGAGGTATGGGTGAATGGACAGATGGTCAATCACGTGGAGCCATATAAACGAGATGTAAATACCGTTTTCCAGAACTATGCTCTCTTCCCTCATATGAATGTATTCAATAACATTGCGTACGGGCTGCGCATGAAGAAAGTACCTAAAAATGAAATTAAAGAACGGGTAGAGAAAATACTTAAGCTCGTACAGCTGGAAAAGTTCGCTTCAAGAAAGCCTGATCAGCTGAGCGGCGGCCAAAAGCAACGGGTCGCTATTGCACGGGCTTTAGTGAATAACCCGAAGGTGCTGCTGCTTGATGAGCCGTTAGGAGCGCTTGATTTAAAGTTGAGAAAACAGATGCAGGTAGAGTTAAAACATCTTCAGCAAGAACTTCAAATTACATTCGTTTACGTTACCCATGATCAAGAAGAAGCATTAACGATGTCAGACCGAATTATCATCATGAATGAGGGAGTTATTGAGCAAGTTGGTTCACCGACTGAAATTTATGAACGTCCGAAGACTAGATTTATTGCAGATTTTATCGGTGAAACGAATCTATTCCAAGGCACTATAGTCCGAGCGGACGATCAATATGTCTTTCTTAACTGCGACAGCCACGAAATGAAAGTTTGTCACGAATTCAGCAGCCATATATCAGATGAAGCCTATGTGGCGGTTCGTCCTGAGAAGATTAAAGTCCTTGCTGCTCCGGAAAAAGAAATGACGGTTATAAAGGGCCTGTTTCAAGAAAAGATTTATGTTGGTTCGGTGACGAAATTAATCTTTGCACTGCCGAATGGACAGCATGTAACGGTTAATGAGACAGAAGAAAGCAGAAAAGCAATGGCGACAGGAGAGCAATTCTATGTTGGCTGGCATCCGCAGGATGCTGTATTGCTAACGTCCTAGCAGCTTTAAAGGAGGTGGGAAAATCGGAAAACTATGTAAATGCAGAGATGTATCTGTTGGGCAAATACTTGTATTTCATTAAATACCAAAAGGGAGAGGAATATTCATGAGAGCGATTGTTATGGGAGTAGGCGGAGTTGGACAGGTGGTAGCGTCGGAATTAGTTAAATCAGATTATCTTAAGAAATTAGTATTAGCTGATATTGTTACAGATCATGCAGGTGAGCTTGCAAAGGAGTACGGCAAAAAAACCAACGCTGAAATTATTGTTAAGCAAGTAAATGCAAGTAACTTAAAGGAAGTCGAAGCCTCCTTTCAAGATGTAGATGTTGTTATTCACTCAGGACTTCCAGATAACAACCTTGTTGTGATGGAAGCCTGTCTAAACACTAAAACCAATTATATAGATATGGCTGCAGCCAGCCCAGCCGGCTTGAAAGAGCAATTATCATGGAATGATCGTTTCAAGCAAGCTGGAATATTGGGAATTATGGGACTGGGCTGTGACCCTGGATTTGCAAATATCGCCGCTCGTTACGGCGTTGATGAATTAGATACAGTAGAGTCCATTTCCATTCGGGATGGGGACAATTCAAAGGTTGATTATGACGGATTTTGTGCTTACTTTAGTCCGCAAACGGCAATTGAGGAATGCTTGGCAAAGCCAAATTACTGGACAGACAAAGAGGGAATTCAATATTATTCGACACCGTTTGCTAATAAAGATGAATTTGAGTTTCCCGAGCCAGTCGGTTGGATGGATTGTTACAACGTAGAACATGAAGAACCGGTAACGATTGGAGATACAATCGGCAAGCAAAAAGGCTGTAAATATGTTGATTTTAAATATGCTCTTCATCCAGACTTTGTAAACACGCTTCAAGTTCTAAGCTATCTGGGGCTGGATAGCAGGGAAGAAATTAATGTGAAAGGAGCAACCGTTGCACCCATCGATGTAGTGGTGAAAACCATGCCTAAGCCAGCAGACTTAGCCGGCAAAATCCATGGGTACTCAGCAATTGGCGCTCTTGTAACAGGAACAAAAGGCGGGAAGAAGAAGGAATTGTTCATCTATACGATGGCTAACCATGACGAGGTATATGAACAAAGCGGGTTTCAGGCAACGGTTTGGCAGACGGGGGTTCCGCCAGTGGCAGCAGTTGATATGATGGCAGCCGGCTTGATGAATCAAACAGGTTGCATCCCGCCCGAGTTAATTGAACCCACTCCTATCTTAGAAAAAATAAAGGCCAGAGGGATGAATTGGGACATCATCGAGAAGACGGCACCGATCTATAAAGCAAAGAATAAAGAGCTAACAAACGCTTAATTAACTGAATATTCTGTCGTATTTTTCGATATGTAAATACTTTTATACATGGATGGGGCTGGAGAGCAGAGTGTGTATCTGCCGGGAACAGCCCCTCATTAAAATTTACGGAAAAGCAGGTGAGAACGATTGAAAAAAGAAAATGTGACTATTGCTACCGATCTTCCTATCAAGCCCAAAGTTAAAACCTCGAAAAAAAAAATTAACTTTGCTGCGATTTGGACACTTTCCCCCGTTACGATTTGGCTGCTGTTGTTTTTATTTGTACCGCTCTTTTTCATACTCATTGTCAGTGTGATGTCAAGAGGGACTTACGGAGGAATTGAGTATACATTTACTCTTGAGAATTACGCTCGGTTCTTTGAACCTCTGTATCTTCGAATTATTGTTGTCTCTATTGTTATGGCAGCGGCGACTACCTTCATCTGTGTTGTCTTCGGCTATCCATTTGCTTATATAATCGCCAAGTCACCTGTTAAATACCGGACCTTGCTGCTATTGCTTGTTATTGTTCCTTTCTGGACGAATTCTTTAATCCGTACGTACGCATGGATCGTTTTGTTAAGAACAGAGGGCGTTATCAACACTCTTTTATTAAAAATTGGACTGATTGCTGAGCCGCTTACTTTGCTTTATAACAGTGGAGCAACTTTGATTGGTTTTGTATACACATTGTTTCCTTTTGCCGTTTTACCTTTATACGCTTCTATTGAAAAGCTGGATCGAACATTTCTGGAGGCGTCGAGCGATCTTGGAGGGAGGCCATGGCAAACATTTTTAAACGTCACTTTGCCGCTTACCTTTCCCGGAGTAGTTGCCGCCTCTCTGCTTGTCTTTATCCCAACTTTAGGGCTGTTTTTTATCTCGGATTTAATGGGCGGAGCTAAGACGATGATCATTGGCAACCTAATTAAAAATCAATTTCTTACTGCTAGAGACTGGCCATTTGGTTCAGCAGCCTCGATTATTTTAATGGTTCTCACCTTGGTGATGATCCTCTTCTATTTGAAAGTATCTGGCGGAAAAACTGATGATACGGAGTTGTTGTAATATGAGCAAACTTACTCGTTTGCCTTCTGTTGCTTATGCCGCGTTTATATACTCATTCCTGTATGTCCCTATTGTTATATTAGTTGCTTACTCATTTAATGATTCTAAGCTCAACGCAGTTTGGAAAGGATTCACATTTGAGTGGTATGCCAAGCTATGGACCAATACCAGCATTTTAGAAGCAGCGAAGATCAGCCTCACCGTCGGATTTTTCTCCACTGCTATTTCCACTATGTTAGGAACGTTGGTAGCTGTAGGGATGTACCGATATCAATTTAGAGGAAAAGGAATAATAGATGCCATGCTCTATGTTCCTCTTGTAATGTCTGAAATAGTCATGGGCATTGCATTATTAGCGTTCTTTTCGATGGTACAAATCCCATTAGGAATGGGCACGCTGCTTGTGGCGCATGTAACTTTCTCGATCCCATTTGTAGTGGTTGTCATTAATGCAAGGTTAAAAGGGTTCGACCAATCCATCGAAGAAGCATCCAAAGATTTAGGAGCAAACGAATGGCAGACATTTCGTTTAATTACTTTTCCGCTTTTAGGCCCGGCTATTGCGGCAAGTGCCATGCTGGCATTTACCATTTCAATTGATGATGTTATTGTCAGCTTTTTTGTGGCTGGCCCAGATAGCACCACGCTGCCGCTGCAAATTTTCTCGATGGTCCGCCACGGGGTAACGCCGGAAATTAATGCTTTATCGACTTTAATGCTTGTTGTCACTCTTACCTTTGTTATTGTGGCTCAAAGGTTACAAACGAAAAAAAGATAAGAGTGGTTGATTATAAGGAAAATTACTGAATCGGGGGGAATGGAATGTGAAAGCGAGAAAGAAGGGTCGTTTACTGCTTGTGTTGCTGCTATTAACTTCTCTCGTTGTGGGAGGCTGTGGAAGTGAAGCAACTGACAGCTCAGACGAAAAAGTGCTCAACGTCTTTAACTGGGCCGAATATTTACCGAAAAAAGTTATTAAAGATTTTGAAAAAGAAACAGGGATTAAAGTCAATTACGGGACTTACTCTTCCAATGAGGAGATGTTTGCTAAATTAAATACCGGTCAAGGCCAGTATGATTTGGCCGTTGCCTCGCTTTATTATGTTGACGTGCTTATAAAGGAAGGGCTTGTTGAAGAAGTAGATAAAGAGAAAATCCCTAACATTAAAAATATTGGAAAAGAGTTTTTAGGAAAGGATGCAGATCCCGATGACAAGTATTCCGTCCCTTATTTATGGGGAGAGGAACTGATCGTCATGAATACAGAGCTCGTAGATAAAAAGGTGACTTCTATTAAAGATTTGCTGGACCCGCAATTTAAAAATAGTCTTGTCATGTTGGATGACCCGCGTACAGTCATTGGAGCCGCCCTGGCTGTTCTAGGTTATTCCCCAAACAGTACAGATGAAAAAGAAATAGAAGAGGCTGGAAAATGGCTCGAGAAATTAAAGCCGAATATTAAAGTGTTTGATAGCGATAACGCCAAAGCACTATTGGCGAGCGGAGAAGTGAAAGGCGGCATTGTCTACGGAGCTGAGGCGAGCCTCGCTATTCGAGAAAATAAGGCGATAGAAAAAATATATCCGGAAGAATTTTTAAGTTTGTGGCAGGACAACTTTGTTATCCCAAAAGGAGCGAAGCATAAAGAGAACGCCTTGAAATTTATTGATTACATTCTTCGCCCAGAAGTAAGCAAAGAGGTAGTAATGGATTATCCGTATGCCAATCCAAATACAGAAGCCGTAAAGCTCTTGCCTGAAGATATTCAAAAAGAAATTGATATTCCAGCAGAAGAGGCAAAGAAAGGCACATATATGAAGGATGTAGGAGAAGCAACGGTTATTTACGATAGAGTGTGGGCGGAGTTAAAGCAATAAAGGCAAATAGCCACTTTATTTTGGTCTGATCAATAGGGAGGGTTCTTCTGTGAAGGTAGCAATTGTTGGCGTAGGCGGTGTAGGCCAGGTGTGCGCTTCGGAACTAGTCAAGCAAGAGTCTCTTGAAAAGTTAGTGCTAGCGGACATTTGTATAGAAGCTGCAATGAGCATTGGGGAGAAATTGCAGACACAGACAAGGAGCGAAATTCTTGTGAAAGAATTAGATGCCCGCAACGTAAAGGAAATGACTCTTGCTTTTAAGGAGGTTGATGTAGTTCTTCACACTGGATTGCCTGAAAATAACTTTTATGTCATGCAGGCTTGCATAAATGCCCAATCCAATTACATTGATATGGCTTCAGTATCGAACGATTCATTGTGGAAGCAGCTATCATGGGATAAGAAATTTAAACAAGCAGGCATTCTCGGAATTATGGGTCTGGGATGCGATCCGGGATTTGCCAACATCGCTGCCCGTTACGGTGTGGATGAACTGGATACAGTTACTGAAATTTCCATTAGAGACGGCGACTGCTCAAATGTGGATTACGAAGGGTTCTGCATGTACTTTAGTCCTAAAACAGCAATTGAAGAATGCCTCGCTCTGCCTAACTACTGGACAATAGAAGAAGGCGAGCGGGTTTACCCTGTTCCATTCGCAAACAAGGAAGAATTTGAATTTCCGGAGCCGGTTGGACGGATGAATGTGTATAACGTCGACCACGAGGAACAAACAACGCTTGGAGAAACAATAGGTAGAAAAAAAGGTTGTAAATATGTTGATTTTAAATATGCCTTGCCTGATGACACGGTAAATGCTTTGAAAGTCATCCGAGACCTGGGGTTGAACAGCGAAGAGGAGATAGAAGTCAAAGGTGTAAAGGTAGCGCCGATTGATATGGTCGTTGCCTTAATGCCAAGACCAGCAGAATTGGCTGGTAAAATTCATGGTTTTTCTTGTATTGGGGCTCTTGTTAAAGGAACCAAAGATGGAAAAGATAAAGAGCTGTTTATTTATACGCTAGCCAATCATGATGAAGTCTATAAACAGTCGGGCTTCCAGGCTACAGTTTGGCAGACAGGTATCCCGCCAGTAGTGGCCGTCGATATGATTGCTGAAGGGACACTTGCTGCCAAAGGCTGCATTCCGCCTGAGTTAATTGAGCCGAAGGTATTTATGAAGAAATTAAAGGAGCGAGGAATGCAGTGGTATGTAAGGGAGAAGTCAACGACATATCTGACAAACAGTTAATTATAGCAAGGTTCCTATAGTATCCAATTAAGAAAAGATCGGGGGAAAAGGCTCAGTGGCTAAAGCAGATATCGTTTTAAAAGGAAATGCTATTTTTACAGGAGTAAATGATGAACCCGTCTCGGGGGCAGTCATTATTAAGGACAATAGAATTAGTGACATTTGTTCAAAAGAAAAAAGCAAAGATTATATTGGCAGCGACACGAAAGTATATAGCTTTGATGACGAGCTGATCATGCCGGGGTTTCACGATTTCCACCTTCATTTATTCTTGGGAAGTTTATATGCGGACAGCGTGTCACTCATCGATGCCAAGTCGGAGCTGGAAGCCGCTATAAAAGTGAAAGAGTTTGCCGATCAGCGGCCGGAAGATCCCTGGGTGTTCGGTTTTAGGTGGTATCACGTCCATTGGGATAATCATACACTCCCAAGCCGTCAAACCCTTGATGAGTTGATTCCGGATCGGCCTGTTTTTTTAGTCAATGAAGAAGGCCATGGTGTCTGGTTGAATACGAGAGCCATGCAAATGCTAGGCATCGATAGACATACTGCAGAACCGGCTTTTGGAAAAATATTTAAAGACGAGACGGGGGAGCCGACGGGTGTTCTCTATGAAACGGCGATCAGTTTAGCTCAGGCTGCTTTTCAATTGCCAAAAGAAAAAGAAAAGAGGTTGCTGGAGAGGTTTTTAAGAAAAGCGGCCAGCTTCGGGATCACCAGTGTTAGTGACATGCTGCCGCTTACAGGGTATGAATTAGGCGATATCCACTTATATAAACAATTTGAAGAAGAAGAAAAGTTAACGGCAAGAATTAATTTTTTGACTGTGTTGAACGGAAAACTGGATTATGCTAAACAAGTTCGCCAGTTGTTTAATTCCAGTAAATTGAAGTTTTCCGGCTTAAAGCAGTTTCTGGATGGCGTACCGGCTACTTATACAGCTCTTCTGCTGGAGAACTATACAGACTTCCCAACCAAAGGTGAGCCTTTCTTACCTCCGGAAACAATTAAATCGTGGGTTACTGAAGCCGATCGAGAGGGCTTTAGAATTCGTCTGCATGCTTGTGGGGACGGGGCCGTACGGTTAGGGCTCGATATCTATGAAGAGGCGATGAAAGCCAACGGCAGCCGGGATGCCCGACATACAATTGAACATATTGAAGTTATTGATCCGGCAGATATTCCCCGTTTTTCTGAATTAGGTGTAATGGCATCCATGCAGCCGGAGCATATGAACACAGAAGAATTTGCGAACAACGTTTATTTGTCTCGTCTTGGAGAAGAACGTTCCAAGCGGACATGGCCGATTAAAAGTTTACAAGATTCCGGAGCCAAGCTGGCTTTTGGAAGTGATTATCCCATCGTTGAAATTAACCCGCTCCCGGGAATTTATCGGGCGGTTACAAGAGTGAATGATAGCGGTGAACCAAATGGAGGATGGAACCCGGAAGAGAAAATTCAATTGGCTGATGCAATAAGATGCTACACTTCCGGTTCTGCTTACGGAGTTTTTGCAGAGGATGAACTTGGCACGCTGGAAAAAGGAAAGCTGGCCGACATTGCTGTTTTAGACCGGAATTTGTTCAATTTGCCTGCAAAAGAAATCCTGCGGGCGAAAGTAAAACTGACAATTATGGACGGAGCTGTTGTTTATGAACAGGCATTGTCTGGAAAATTAGCTATTCAATAAAGTCTTCTACATTTAGCAACTCTTCGGGAGGATGAAAAGAAGATGAAAAAAGGCAAGCGGGGGATCATATATTGGTTTAGCATCAGTTCACTTATACTATTGGCTGGGTTCATTCTAGGCGGCTGCAACCAAGAGGGGAAATCAAAAGAAGATGAAAAAGCTGTAAATATTTTTAACTGGTCACAGTATATTCCGGATCACGTCATCGAAAAATTTGAAGAAGAGACGGGAATAAAAGTGAACTATGATACGTACGCATCTAATGAGGAAATGTATGCAAAATTAAGCGCTGGTCAATCAGGGTATGATGTTGTGGTTCCTACTTTATATTACCTGGAAATTATGGAGAAACAGGGGATGCTCGAAAAGATCAATAAAGACAATCTTCCTCACCTGAAGAATATTGACCAGGATTTTATGGGTCTGTACGTCGATCCCAAGAATGACTACTCTGTTCCTTTTATGTGGGGGACAGGCATTATTGCCGTCAATGAAAAGCTCATTGATAAGGAAGTGACAGGATACAAGGATTTATTTGATCCGCAGTTTAAAAACAGTATTGTTGCTTCCGATGATATGCGCTTTGTTTTAGGTGCCATGCTCGCTATGGAAGGGAATGATCCAAACACACAGGACGAAAAACAAATTGAAGAAGCGGGCAAGCGAATGAAAGAGCTGCTGCCCAATATTAAACTGTTTGACAACGAAAGTCCTAAAACCGTTCTGGCAAATAACGAGGTGAAGGCAGGGATTTTATATGGGGGTGAAGCTATCCTGGCACAAAGGGAAAACCCTGATATTAAGCTTGTACTGCCCAAAGAATACCTTCTTTTATGGCAGGAAAATTTAGTGATCCCAAAAGGAGCGCCACACAAAGAAAACGCCGAAAAATTTATTGACTTTTTACTGCAGCCTGAAATCAGTAAGGAGATTACTATGAGCTACCCGTATGGAAATCCGAACAAGGAAGCTTTAAAGCTACTGCCGGAGGATCTCCGAAGCTTGATCGAGCTGCCTACAGATGAGCTGAAAAGAGGCATATATGCAAAGGATGTAGGAGAAGCAACAGCAATCTATGACCGTGTGTGGGCAGAGGTAAAGCAATAAATTAGCATGATCTTCGATGTAATGAGGAAAGGGCGGTTTTTATGCCGGTTAAAAAACCATCAAACTTTGATAAAAAGATCATTGTCCGTACGATTCGAACAGATGATTTTCATGAGATCATTGAGTTATCCAAAATTGCTTTCCCGCAAATGGAGCCGTGGGAAGCTCAACATTTGGAAAGCCACTTAAAGGTCTTCCCTGAAGGGCAATTTTGTGTGGAATACGGCGGAAGAATTATTGGGTCATGTTCAAGTTTGATTGTTGATTTTGAAGAATATGATGATGACCACAGCTTTGATGAGATTACGGACGACGGCTTTATTAGAAACCATGATCCGAAAGGATTGAATCTTTATGGAATTGATGTGGCTGTCCATCCAGATTTTCGCGGTATGAAAATAGGTCAGCGGCTCTACGAAGCTAGAAAGCAGCTTTGCAGAGAAAGAAATTTAAAGAGTATTATTATAGGCGGAAGAATTCCTAACTACAGTAAGCATGCTCATCGGTTATCAGCAAGGGAATACGTTGATGAGGTAATGAAGCAAAATCTATATGACCCGGTATTAACTTTTCAAATGATGAATGGCTTCGTATTAAAGCGAGTAAATTCCGATTATTTATCAGATGATCAAGCGTCTCTTAAACATGCAACACTAATGGAATGGTATAACGTCGATTACTTGCCAAAAGCCCAACATCATTATAAAAGGGCTTTTCCCGTGAGAATTTCAGTCGTGCAATACATGATGAAGCAGATCCACTCCTTTACTGACTTTGCGAATCAATGCGAGTACTTTATCGATGCGAGCGCTAATTTCAGATCGGACTTTGTGGTATTTCCAGAAACCTTTACAATGCAGCTTCTATCTTTTCTTGGAGAAGATATTCCTAGCTTGCAGGTGAAAAAATTAACTAGCTTTACTGAACAATATATAAAAACATTTACTGACTTGGCGATCAAGTATAACGTAAATATTATCGGCGGCTCTCACTTTGTCGAGGAAAATCATTCTATATACAATATTGCCTACCTATTCAGACGGGATGGGACGGTTGACAGGCAGCGTCAAATTCATATCCCGGCGGATGACCAAAAATGGTGGGGGATACAGCCGGGCAATAATATTCATGTGTTTGATACAGACTGTGGGAAAATCGCCATGTTAGTTAGCTATGATATTTTATTTCCAGAGCTTGCTCGCCTCGCTGTTGATAAGGGAGCACAAATCATTTTTACGCCATTTTCAACAGAGGACCAACAAGGGTACTTGAGAATTCGGTATTGTTCACAGGCCCGGGCGATTGAAAATCAAGTTTATACGGTTATTGCTGGAACTGCCGGGAATTTAACACATGTTCCGCATATGGATGTCCAATACGCACAATCAGGTATTTTTTCACCGTGTGACTTTACTTTTCCGGAAAAAGGAATTGTTGGTGAGTGCAATCCAAATATTGAAACGATCATCGTTGGGGAAGTAGATTTAGAAACTTTAAGAAGAAGCCGAAATATCGGAACGGTTACACCGTTAAAAGATAGAAGAATGGAATTTTATCATACGGAAAGTAAAAAACTAGACCAGGTTGAAACTGAGCGGGTATAACCTTTTCTCACACAAATGGTTTATAAGTCCATAATAGTCAAGAAAGCCTTTTATATTAGACTTGCACAGAGAATCCCTGTCTTTTGCTAATGTAGAGGGCTTTTTTGGCCTTAAAAGGCTGAACTAAGAAGCCGTACATAGTAAGCTCTTCCATAAATAAGAGGGTTTTTAAATTGGAAAATAGAAGTAAGTGAGTAGATAAATCTGAGAGGAATAGGAGTGAGGTCGTGACATTTTTACAGGGGATACAGGAGCTTGTACAACAGATTGCAGATGCGATATCGGCAGCGCTGAAAGTCGAAACAGAAATAATAGATGAAACAATGACCGTCATGGCTGGAACAGGAGAGTGCAGGAAAAGAATCAATACGATAGAAGAGGGCGGAAAAAAAGAGGCGGGTTATGTGTATGGACGGGTTCTTATAACTAAACAGGCATTCGTAGTAGAAGACGCCCGCAACGATCCAATGTATGATCCGCTTGTTAATACGGGAGAGCTAGAAGAAGTGGCAGAGATTTGCTGTCCAATCATATACAAAGAGAAAGCCATTGGCGTAATCGGACTTTTAGCATTTGACCAGGAACAACATAGCAGGCTTATTAAGAACAAAAAGCAAATGTTGAATTTTCTGTGGCGAATGGCAGAGTTAATCACTGGAAAAGTAGCTGAAATGGAAACGACAAATCAATTGCTGCTAACGAAAAATAAATTAAATACGATCTTGGAATCCATTCAGGACGGAATTTTGGCTATTGATCGCCAGGGAGTCATTACTCATTGTAATTACACAGTTGAAATGCTGCTAGATATGCATAAAGAGCAGATCATTGGGAAACAGCTCGAGCATATTTTACCGGAATCGCCGATGCTGTCTGTTTTTAAAACAGGAAAAGGGTATTCGGAAAAAGAAGAAATCTATCAAACACCTAAACAACACTTCCACTTTATTGTAACAGCCACCCCTATTTTCAATCAAAATCAAGTCTACGGAGTTGTTGCCTCCATACGCAAAATGTCTGATGTAAGAAAACTCGCTTATTCTTTAACGTCAGGTGAGCTGGATTTGTCGTTCGCTGAAGTAAAAGGAAAAAGCAATATTATTAAGAGCTTAAAACAACAAGCGATGAAAGTGAGCAATAGTCATTCTAATATTTTAATTACCGGGGAGAGCGGAACAGGGAAAGGGGTATTTGCCATGGCTATTCACAATGCCAGCAATCGAGCTTCAGGCCCTTTTATTTCTGTTAATTGCGGATCCATCCCAGAAACTTTGTTGGAGAGTGAGTTGTTCGGCTACGCTAAAGGAGCATTCACAGGCGCCAATAAAGAGGGAAAGATTGGCAAGTTTGAAATGGCAGATGGAGGAACAATATTTCTTGATGAAATTGGGGACATGCCCTTGCATTTGCAAGTGAAGCTTTTGCACGTATTGCAGCATAAAAAAGTAGAACGGGTGGGCGGGAGCAGTCCTATCCCCATTGATATTAAAGTGATTGCTGCGACCAATCAAAGCTTGGAGAAAATGGTGCAGGAGGGTGAGTTCCGAGCTGACCTGTATTTCCGCTTAAATGTCATCCCGCTTTATTTGCCGCCGCTAAGGGAAAGACAAGTGGACATTCCTATTTTAATGAATCATTTCTTATCTAAACATACCGCTTCTCTAAATAAGGAAATACATGAGTTTGAACCAAAGGTGATTGAGTTGTTTCAAAATTATCACTGGCCTGGAAATGTACGTGAATTAGAAAATGCAGTGGAATATGCAGTGAATATGGAACAGACCAATCGCATTACTGTTCAAAGCCTTCCCGTGCGGATGCTTGAACAAAGAGATTACACCTCCGAGCATCCTTCCTTGAAGGCGATGCTCAGCCTTCATGAAAAGAATATTTTACAAAACATGCTTAACAAACACGGCTATTCAGTCAAAGCAAAAAAGCAAATCGCTGCCCGGTTAAACATCAGTCTTGCCACTTTATATAGAAAACTAGAGGAACATAATCTGCCAAATGATCACTTTTCCATCAGCTCCCCTCATTTAACGAATCGCTGAAGGAGAGCATGAAAGACTGCGAAATTCCTAGCGGTCTTTTTTTGTTGCTTTTTTTTGTCTCTTCAAAGGCCTTATTCATTCCCTTTTATTGAGCAAATCATATGTATATTTTTTCTCGGGCGGACCACGCTATATAAAAGTAAAGGAAGGTACATAAAAGCAAGGAAATCTATGGACAGGAGAGAGTGACATGCCACTAAATATTACTCAAAAGCTGATAAAAGGGCATCTTCTTTCTGGTGAAATGATTCCAGGAACAGAAATTGGATTGAAAATTGATCAAACACTGACTCAGGATGCGACTGGAACAATGGTTATGCTGGAGTTAGAGGCTATGGGGCTTGAGCGGGCAAAAACTGAAGCATCCGCTCAGTATGTGGACCACAATTTAATTCAAGTAGATAGCAAAAATCCAGACGACCACTTGTTTTTACAAAGCGCTACTCGGCGCTTCGGATTATATTACAGCCGCCCGGGGAACGGAGTGAGTCATCCTGTGCATATGCAGCGGCTTGCTAAACCGGGAAAGACCCTTCTGGGATCGGACAGCCATACGTGTGCGAACGGATGTATGGGAATGCTAGCGATGGGAGCCGGTGGACTTGATGTCGCTTTAGCGATTGCAGGCGAGCCTTTTTACGTGAAAATGCCTCAAGTGTGGGGAATTAAGCTGACTGGAAAGTTAAATGACTGGGTGAGCGCTAAGGACGTCATTTTAGAGTTGCTGCGCCGACATGGCGTGAAGGGCGGCGTCGGAAGAGTCATTGAGTATTATGGACCGGGAGTCGCAACGCTCAGTGCCATGGATCGTCACGTGATTGCGAATATGGGAGCAGAACTAGGGGCTACCGGGACGGTTTTTCCATCGGATGAAGAAATTAAACGATTTTTAAAAGAGCAGGGACGGGGAGAAGATTGGATCGAGTTAATGGCTGATGAGAGCGCTGCTTATGACATAGATGAAGAAATGGATCTAGCACAAGTGGAACCGCTCATCGCTAAGCCTTCAAGTCCGGGCAATGTTGTGCCTGTATCAGAAGTCGCCGGTACGCCTATTTATCAGTCTTATATCGGCTCATCAGCCAATCCGGGTTTTCGGGACTTTGCGATCGCCGCTGAAATTGTTAAAGGAAAGGAAGTAGCAGAAGGGATTTCCTTTGACGTCAACCCGACCTCAAGACAAATGCTAACAGATCTAGTGAAGGAAAGCCATATCGCCAGTCTTTTACAATCAGGAGCACGTCTGCATCAGGCAGGCTGCAACGGTTGTATTGGAATGGGACAGGCCCCGGCAACAGGACGCAACAGCTTGCGCACAACGCCCCGTAACTTTCCTGGTCGCTCCGGAACGAGAGAAGACAGCGTTTATTTATGTAGTCCCGAAACTGCTGCGGCATCTGCCTTAACAGGAGAAATTACCGATCCGCGCACGCTTGATTTTCCGTACCCGAAGATAAAAGAGCCAGAAAAGCCAACGGTAGATATTAATTTGCTGGAGCAACCGCTGCCGTATGAAGAAGCAAGGAATATACAGCTGCACAAGGGGCCGAATATTGCCTCTATTCCAGAAATGGATGAGATGCCTGACGAGATGGAACTACCTATTCTCTTAAAGATGGGTGACAATATTTCCACAGATGAAATTTTAGCTGGAGGAGCTCGTGTTCTCCCTTATAGAAGCAACCTTCCGGAAATCAGCAAGTTTTCTTTTGAGATTATCGATAAAACATATTACACGCGCGGGAAGGAAACGATTGCAAGCGGCGGGCATGCCATTGTAGGTGGAATGAACTATGGCCAGGGGTCAAGCCGTGAACATGCGGCCCTTGCCCCGAGATATCTCGGCTTAAGGGTTGCTCTAGTGAAAGACTTCGCCAGAATACACTGGCAAAACCTTGTAAACTTTGGCATTTTGCCACTTACGTTCATACATGAAGAAGACTACGACAGTCTCAACCAGGGAGATGTTTTACAGCTTTCAGAGTTAAGGAACAAAATTCAGCAAGGGAATGAGTTTACTATTAATGTAAAAGGCAACACTCAGCTTATACATGTGAAACATTCGCTGTCTGAGCGCCAGGTTGAAGTGATGCTGAAAGGCGGAATGATTAACTGGGTGAAAGCAAGGCAGAGGAAAAGTGTATAGCTTCTGTCAGAATAAATCAGCGTCTAGAAACTCTATGGAGGGATGAAAATGGTAGACAGAGAAAATACATGCAGAGCATGCGAGGGAACTGGCATGCTTTCCGATGATGAAGGATGGCAATATAATTGCAGTGTTTGTCGAGGAACAGGACACATTAGCGCAGAGAACAGCTATGATTCCGCCAGAATCATGTCTGTTGATGAAAATAATCGTTTATTAGATTAATTAGAAAAGGGCTGTCTCTGCAAAGAGACAGCCCTAAATGGTTGAAAAGTGTATGGATCTCTTTACCTCGATCACTCAAATTTTCTTTTATAATGGGCCAAAGCCAAAAGAGGAAAGATATAGCGATAACCATGGTAGTGAATGTAGAAGCTGCCAGCCATTCCCTGTCCGGCAGGGTAATCCATTGTCCAGTCCCTTTTATCATAAGAAGCGAGCAGGTAAGAGACTCCAGCCTGGATTTCCGGTGTGGGCTGGTCAGCGGTTGAAATGAGGGCATCCAGAGCCCAGGATGTATGGGTTAAAGTGCTTGCGTGCAGAGGAATATATGTGTTTTCGCTGTCACTTACGCAAGACTCGCCCCAGCCGCCATCCTTGTTTTGAATCCGGCATAGCCAGTTGACCGCCTTCTGAATAGAAGAGGTATGGGGACTTATCCCGACAGCCGTCATTCCGGTAACAGCTGCCCACGTGCCATAAATATAGCAGATTCCCCACCGGCCATACCACGAGCCGTCTTCTTCCTGATGATGTAAAAGCCAGTCCACTCCTCGTTTGATTAGATGGTGGTTTTTGCGTAAATTTGTATAGCTGCCAAGAAACTCAAGGGTCCTTCCGGTCAGGTCTGCGCTGCTCGGGTCGGTTAGCAGAAAGCGGCCACCTTCAATTGGCAGCAGATTCAATAATTTTTTGTCTGTGTTTTTTTCAAAAGCAGGCCAACCGCTATCCTTATTTTGCATCGATGCGGTCCACTGAACGCCTTTTTCCCATGCTTGACGGACAGTAGAGGAACGTCTCACGAGTCGCGAGAGCGCTCTTAAGGCGGCGGTTGTATCATCTACGTCGGGGTTCATTGTGTTGATGTCTGAAAATCCCCAACCGCCGGGAAAAGCTTGGGGGTTATGAAACGCCCAGTCGCCGTATTTATATTGCTGGCGCCTGATTAAGTATTTACTCGCCTTTTTAATGGTCAAGTCAGATGAGGGAACACCAGCTTCTTGCAGAGCATAGCTAATCAAAGCTGTATTCCACACGGTTGCTGTTGTGTACTGAATGTGAGGGTGACCGTTAATTGTACATTTCATTGCGTGTAAGCCATTGATCGCCTCTATAATAACCGACTCCCCTTTCTTATGCCCAAGAGACAGCAAGGCAAATATCATGAGGAAGGTAGAGCTGAAATAACTGTAAAGCGTTCCGTCCGGTTCAATGTGATCAATCATGTATTGTTTGGCCCTTTGCATAGCTAAGGAGCGTATATAGTGAGGAAAGCCGATTAGACGCTTTACTTCCTGTTCAACCATCGAACAAAGTTTTTTGGTTCCACGTGTTTCCGGCCAATGGAAAGAACCATCGGATCTGGAAGTAAATAAGTCGGAAAGATCTGGACTCTTCTTTGTTCTTTTACTGTATTTTTTGTTTGATAAAATCATGATAGGTATGAGGTTGGCTCGGCCAAATACAGAGAAATCATAGAGGTTGATCGGAAAAGACAACGGTAGAAGAACTAGTTCAATTGGAATTGGAAAGCAAGAAGGCCACCGATATTGACCGGTTAAAGCCAGCATGGTCTTCGTCAGCATGTGTGATTTTTCGATTCCGCCTTTTGCGAGGATGAATTGTTTTGCTGCTTGCAGCCGTTGATCTTCTTTTTGATAATAACCGGAATAAAGCAGAGCATAGTAGGCTTCAACAGTTATTGTGACATTCCCATCCTTCTCATCATGAAAAAGCTTCCAGGCTCCATTGTCTTCTTGTTTGCTCATGATCCGATTGGCTAATCCACGAATTAAGTCTTCATCATTTATTTCTAATGTCCTTAATAAAATAATCATGTAGGCATCGGTTGAGATACCAGTTTCAAAGGGATAATCCCATGAACCATCGGGTGTTTGGGATTGTTTGAGCCGGTCAACAATTGGACGGATTAAGTCTTTTGTCCGAGACTTCATCAAAGTGCCATCCCCCTCACATAAGAGCAGTTTTCTCTATACATATTCGTCTATAAAAAAAGAATTCTTTAGAACTGAATAATTACGGAGGTGACCGATCATTTTTTTCTCAAAGAAGCAGGAGGAGAAACCGTCGCTGCCGGCAAATCTTGTTGATCTTAGGAAAGATTTAAAGACAAAGCTTAAAGAGATTCCGATGCCTGGTGAGGTGAGCCTGCCGAGGAAGGATCAGCAGCTTTTACAGAAAATCCGCTTGAAAACGTCCCAGTTGAATGCCAATAACATTACAAGAACGAAAGCTTATCTGGACTTTTACTGTCTGTATCCAGAAATCCATTGGGCATTCCTCGGACATATGGTATCCAGAAATGGGGGATGGAACATGACGGATTTACAAGGAGAGCTGCATGCCCGTCTTCTTAATAAAGAGAAAAGACATATGTTTTTTAGTTTTTTGGAAAGGGGCAACTGGCTTATTTTTCAGGATGCCTATCCGCAGCTTTTATTATTTATGGAAAGCAAAAGGGAAAATAAAAATATGTTTTATCTGCTGCCGTACTTGAACGTATCTGTATTTATGGAGGTAGTCTGGAATCATTATTGGAAAAAGGAGGATCGCGTCCTTCTTGCTGTTGCTCTCATCGTAAATGAACAAAACTATCTAGAAAAAAGAGTTATGCAGAAGTCATTATTTCAAAAGCAGGTCTTTCAAACATTAGAGTTTGCAGTGCAAGATCTTTTTTCTTTTAATCATCTTCTCTTTCCTTTTTATATGGATGGATCGTCAGTAGAGAAAGCCGAACTTGTAGGTGTAACGCTTCATCACTTCGACTCTTTACATGAACGGATTAGGGTAGGAAAGCGCTTATATCGTTTGCTTTTTCAAGATAAAACTCTACTCGAAAAGATGTTTGATTGGGCGATTCGCAACCGTCATACCGGTACGCGGAAGGATTATTGGCCGCACATTTTTAATGATATTAACGAAGGAATACCAGGAGCAAGACTGACAAAAAGGTTGAAGGGCTGTCAATTGAGAAAAGGAGAGCCCCGACTATATAGCCCAAAGCTTGAATTTGCCTGGAAAAATGCTGAACATTCCCCGGCGGAGGTAGGAGATTGGTTTGATTGTATAGATGTAATTGCCTACTTGGGAAAAGAAAATGAAATGATAGATGGAGAGATTATGAATGAATACTGTAAAACACTTGAAAGGCTTGAGTTGGCAGCTATTGCGAAAAAGGCCATTTTTACTTAAGGCGGCTCCGTATTTTCCGGCTGTGATTGCTGCATCATGGATGGGCACTTATCTCGATCTTTACTTTGTTGGAAGAAATCTATATGAATTTCCACTTCGTCCTTTTCCTGATATTTTTCCTATAAACGTAGCCTTTACTCTTTTCGTTCTACCGCTTTTTACTGGGTTGTTCCTGTTCCTGATGAATAAAATGAGAAAATGGGGAAGAGCTTTTTTTATCTTGTTTGTCAGTTTAATCATGCCGGTGGTTGAGAAAGCATCAGAATTATGGGGATTATTTAAGCATAGCAATGGATGGAATCACGGTTATTCTTTCTTTGGTTACTACTTATTTCTCGTTCTTATTTGGGGGATCTTTAAAAGATCAAAAGAAAAGTAAAGACAAACATAAGAGTCATTTCCAGAAGAAGGGAGGCCAAGCAAGGAAGAGGTGTGGGCTCTTTTTTTCCTTGCGAGAGTAGGAATCTCTCAAAATTAAAAAGGTTTATTTTTTAGTAGGCAGCTGTTAAAACAAGTGAGAAAATGAAGAAAAAGTAAAAGGGGTCAGGTCATTCCCATGTACGTCATAGTTGACTTTTTCACCCACTGTCCCTATTATTTATTATGTTCATTTTTATTTCGTGAGCCAAAGTTTCGACTAACATAGTGCATATTATATAATGATATTTAGATAGAACAGGGGTGAAAATGAAGTGAAGAAAGCAATAAATAAGAATTTGTTTTCTCTTAGCAAGCCGATGGTTTTCTTTTCATTGGCAGTCATTCTCCTTTGGTTGAAAACATATGCAGCGTATCAAATAGAGTTTGATCTTGGCATTGATAATGTCATGCAGAAATTCTTGTTATTTATTAATCCGATAAGCTCTGCTGTACTCTTTCTAGCTTTTGCTCTTTTTGCAAAAGGGAGAAGATCCTTTATATGGATGATTGTCATTGATTTCTTATTATCTTTTCTGCTTTATGCCAATATTGTATACTATCGTTTCTTTACTGATTTTATTACGCTACCGACACTTACCCAGACGGATAATGCCGGCGATTTGGGGAAAAGCATTGGTGCTTTGCTAAATCCGTATGACTTTATTTATTTTCTTGATACGATTATTTTAATTGTGCTTATGTTCTCTAAGTATGTGAAGCCTGAACCGGTGAGATTAAAGAGCCGCCAAGTAGGGGCCGTTTTTTTAACGGCTGTTATCCTTTTCGTAGTCAACCTTGGACTTGCTGAATCGGATCGGCCGCAGCTGCTAACAAGAACATTTGACCGTAACTATCTTGTGAAATATTTAGGAATGTACAACTATACAATTTATGATGCGGTTCAAAGCTCTAAAGCGTCCACGCAGAGAGCATTAGCTGATAGCAGTGACACTACAGAAGTGGTTAACTTTACGAAGTCGCTTTATGCAGAGCCGAATCCCCAATATTTTGGCAAGGCGAAAGGAAAGAATGTCATTTACATTCACTTGGAGTCTCTGCAAAACTTTATCGTTGATTACAAGCTGAATGGAAAAGAGGTAACTCCGTTTCTAAATTCACTGGCCCATGATCAAAATACATTTTACTTTGATAACTTCTTCCATCAAACAGGGCAGGGAAAAACGTCAGATGCTGAGTTTATGCTAGAAAATTCGTTGTTCGGACTGCCGCAAGGATCAGCTTTTTCTATGAAAGGGCATAACACGTACCAGGCAGCACCAGCGATCTTAGGACAGCAGGGATATACATCTGCGGTATTCCATGGCAATAAAAAATCTTTCTGGAACCGTGATGAAATTTATAAATCATTAGGATTTAACAAATTTTTTGACTCCAGTTATTATGATATGAACGAGGAAGATGTATTGAATTACGGGTTGAAGGACAAGCCGTTCTTCGAGGAATCTATCCCGTTGCTCCAAACGTTGAAACAGCCATTTTACGCGAAGTTTATCACATTGTCGAACCACTTCCCGTTTCCGATGAATCAAGAGGAAGCAACGATTGAACCTCATCACACGGGAGATCGTTCGGTTGATGGTTACTTCCAAACAGCCAGATACTTGGATGAATCAGTAAAAGGATTTATTGATTACCTGAAAAAATCGGGGCTATATGATAATTCCGTAATTATTATGTACGGTGATCACTATGGTATTTCTGATAACCATAATAAAGCCATGTCTATTGTAATGAATAAAGAAGTAGATAAATTTGAAAATGCTCAGCTGCAAAGGGTGCCATTGTTTATTCATGTACCTGGCGTTAAAGGCGGAGTGCAGCATCAATACGGTGGACAGGTTGACCTGCTGCCGACGGTCCTTCATTTGCTAGGAATTGATACGAAACAATATGTGCAGATGGGGACGGACTTATTGTCACCGCATCATAATGGAGTCGTTCCATTCCGTAATGGAGACTTTATCAGCAAGGATGTAACGTCTATTAAAGATAAATATTACAACACAGCTACTGGAGAAGAAATAGAAGCAACAGACGAAATAAAGAAAGAGGCAGAAATCGTGGAGAAAAAGCTTCGGCTCTCAGATAAAGTGCTGAATGAAGATTTACTCCGCTTTTACACTCCAAATGGCTTCCAGCCCGTAAATCCTTCCGATTACGATTATACACATCGCACGGATGAAAATGCGGAAGCAGCAGAAGCTGAATAATTTATCTTTCGAGAAGTCTTAGCACCTGGCTTCCAGGCAAAACCAGAGCCTTCTCATGAAAATAAACGATTCCGGCCTAGTGACCGGAATCGTTTTATTTTTTCTTCTTTGAATATAGAAATACCTCTTCAGCGAGATCATCAATGAATCTTGTACCTACTTCTCTATTTACATATTTAAGCTCTGCGGCGATTTTAATAATAAAAATACACTTCTCAGTCGACAGTTGAATAAGGGACAATATTGTATTTACAGCGATTAAGAACTCTTTATAATCCTTTCCTTTTCCTTCGTATATAACAAATCCGTCGGTTTCGACCGGGTTAAAATCAGAATCTCCATCCATTGGCAGATTATCATGTATAACGGAAAAAGAATAGGCAGGTGGTTGTAGTTCAGGCAAGTCTGTTTTATAAAGGCTTTTGGCATGTTTAATTAATTGCTTTACTTTTTTATCTTGGAATGATTGTTTTAGCTGCTCAATGAATTTTTCGCCTCCAGAGCCTTCTTCCAGCCCGTTCCAGCATATTAGTAGCTTTTCATTCATGTTGATTCTCTTCTCCCTTTAGTTTTTGTACTAGTCTTATACCCATTTTTCTTTGGGAGAGACTTATTCAGGTGAAGCTGAATAAAAAAAGTATGAAGTATTGCTTTCAAGAATATCAATGTTTGGGACGGCTGACAAATGAAAGGCGGAAAAGGGCGGTATAAAGATTGAAGAAGCGGGAAACGTGGTAACATAACGGATAAAGGGGAGATGAATTTGACTAGTCCATTTACAGATGACAGTTTATCGTTGCATACAGATCTGTATCAAATTAATATGGCTTATACTTATTGGAAAGATGGCACTCATGAAAGAAAGGCATTATTTGATTTGTTTTTTAGAAAAATGCCATTTGAAAATGGGTATGCTGTATTTGCAGGATTAGAGCGTGTGATTGCTTATCTGAGAGACCTTCAATTTACGGACAGTGATATTGCTTATCTGCGCAGCATTGGGGAATATGAGGAGGCATTTCTTCAGTATTTACAAAAATTAAAGTTTACAGGCAGCCTCCGCTCCATGAAGGAAGGAGAGATTGTGTTTGCCAATGAACCACTCATTCGAGTGGAAGCCCCACTTATTGAAGCACAGTTAATCGAAACTGCCTTATTAAATATCATTAACTTTCAAACATTGATTGCAACAAAGGCCGCCCGAATCAAAACCGTATGTGGTAATGATGTAGTGATGGAATTCGGTACAAGGCGGGCGCAGGAAATGGATGCTGCCGTTTGGGGAACGCGTGCCACATATATTGCCGGATTTGATGCTACAAGCAATGTGCGTGCCGGCAAGCTGTTTGGCATTCCGCTGGCAGGCACCCATGCGCATTCAATGGTTCAAGCTTATCGTGATGAATATACCGCTTTTCGTAAATATGCAGAATCCCATAAAAACTGTGTGTTTCTAGTTGATACTTACGATACGCTAAAATCGGGCGTACCCAATGCTATTCGAGTGGCAAAGGAGATGGGCAGTCAAATTCACTTTGCAGGCATCCGTCTCGATAGTGGGGATCTCGCTTATTTATCGAAAGAAGCAAGAAAGCAGCTAGATGATGCCGGTTTCCAGCATACAAAAATAGTTGCTTCTAATGATTTGGATGAACATACCATTTTAAACTTGAAGGCACAGGAAGCTAAAATTGATACGTGGGGGATCGGTACAAAAGTAATTACAGCTTTTGACCAGCCGGCTCTAGGAGCAGTCTACAAACTAGTATCCATTGAAAATGAGAACAAGAAAATGGAAGATACCATTAAAATCTCCGGCAATCCTGAGAAAGTGTCCACTCCAGGGAAAAAACGCGTATACCGGATTATCAGCCGGGTGAGTGGCAAGTCGGAGGGGGACTATATTGCCCTTGAAGAAGAAAAGCCGTATGAACAGGAGAAGATCAAAATGTTCCATCCTGTACATACGTATATCTCTAAGTTCGTCACTAATTTTGAAGCGCGGGATTTGCATGAAGACATTTTTCTAAATGGTGAACTTGTCTATGAACTTCCAGAGCTAACTAGTATCCGCCAGTATTTGCAGAGCAATCTGGATCTTCTGTGGGATGAGTACAAACGAATTTTAAATCCGGAAGCTTATCCAGTCGACTTGAGTGAAAAATGCTGGAATAATAAAATGGAGCTTATTCAAGAAGTGAAGGAAAAAACAGAAAAAAGACTGAAACAGGGTCAACTTGAGGAGGAGAGAAAAGAGTGACAGATTTACAAAAGAAGATTATCGAAGAATTGAAAGTAAAGCCGGTCATTGATCCGCAGGAAGAAATTAGAAAAAGTATTGATTTTATGAAAGCATATTTACGAAAGTATTCTTTTCTAAAAGGCTTCGTCCTTGGCATTTCAGGAGGACAAGATTCTACGCTGGCTGGAAAATTAGCACAGATGGCGGTTGATGAGTTGAAAAAGGAGACGGGCTCGGACGAGTACAAGTTTTATGCCGTGCGGCTTCCAAGCGGTGTTCAAAAAGATGAGGATGATTGTCAAGATGCCCTTGATTTTATCCAACCTGACGAAATTCTTGCTATCAATATTAAGCCGGCGGTAGACGCAAGTGAACAAGCGTTAAAGGCAGCGGGGATCGAGCTGTCTGATTTTGCAAAAGGAAATGAAAAAGCCCGTGAGCGGATGAAAGCCCAGTATAGCGTTGCTGCTATGAGACATAGTGTCGTTCTTGGGACTGACCATGCGGCTGAGGCAATTACTGGTTTCTTCACTAAATATGGTGATGGCGGAGCTGACCTTGTTCCGCTCTATCGTTTAAATAAGAGGCAGGGCCGACAAATGCTCAAAGCTTTGAATTGTCCAGAGCACTTATATACCAAAGTGCCGACAGCTGATTTGGAGGATGAGCGCCCGCTGCTTCCTGATGAAACGGCTCTCGGTGTATCATATGAATACATTGATGATTATCTGGAAGGAAAAGAGGTGCCAGAAGCGGCCAGAGAGCGGATTGAACAATTATATTTGAATTCACAACATAAGCGGCATTTGCCGATTAACATTTTTGATGACTTTTGGAAATAAAGCTAAAAAGCATTGGAGAATTAATTCTCCAATGCTTTTTCATTTCAAGCGCTGTAAGGGGCTATCCTTATTTAGGAGGAGAGCGAGAAGAATGTTGGTTTTGAATTCTATACCGCAAGCGCATTTTGCGCAAAAAATAAAAGCGCTTTCTTTCTGTAATAAATATTCTATAATTGGATATATATTCATCATTTATCTCTTTTTACCTATTATTTTCAGGAGGGAAGGAGAAGAGGGTGAATAAAAATTGACAACATAGATTATTGCTAGGGGGCACGATATGAAGAACTTTGAAGAACTAGTAGCTTTAGTGACAAATTGGATTTGGGGTCTTCCGATGATGTTATTGCTTTTGGGAGGAGGCCTTTTTTTAACGGTCCGTTTAGGTTTTTTTCAGTTTCGTTATCTTCCACATGTGTTGAAAGAAACATTTGGGAAAATGTTTGTAAAGAATGATGCGCCGGGCTCGGTTACTCCTTTTCAAGCAACGACCTCTGCTCTTGCTTCTACAATAGGGGCAGCTAATATAGTGGGTGTTCCAGTAGCGATCGCTTTAGGAGGGCCAGGAGCTGTTTTCTGGATGTGGGTTGTAGCCATGATTGGAATGGCCTCTAAATATTCTGAAGTAGTGCTTGGAGTAAAGTATCGCACAAAAAACGAAGAGGGAGAATGGACTGGCGGGCCCATGCATTATATTGAGAAAGGTCTCGGTTGGAAGCCTGTAGCTATGTTCTTTGCCTTCTTCTTAATGCTTGAAATTATGGCAAGTACGATGGTTCAATCAAATTCCTTGTCTCAAACAGTTGAATCTGCATTTAACCTTCCGCCAATTGTAACGGGGGTTATTGTCCTCCTATTAGTAGGATTAGTTACACTCGGTGGGATTAAACGTATCGGTTCTGTTACAGAAAAGTTTATCCCTTTAATGGTTGGTGTTTATTTAGTAAGCGCTTTTATTGTGTTAGGTGCTAATGTAACTGAAATTCCTGCTGCCTTCACATTAATATTTAAATCTGCTTTTACGCCTACCTCAGCTGCTGGAGGATTCGCGGGTGCTGGAGTGGCAGCTGCAATCCGCTGGGGGCTGGCCCGTGGAATTTATTCAAATGAAGCAGGGATGGGGACGGCTTCAATCGCCCATGCAGCAGCGAAAACAGAACATCCAGCTAAGCAAGGTTTGTGGGGCATCTTTGAAGTCATTATTGATACACTTGTCGTTTGTACAATGACAGCTTTAGTTGTTTTAACATCTGGTGCCTGGCAGGAAGTTCCGGCAGATAAAGCATCTACAATGGTTGTAACAGCCCTGTCTAATGTGGTGGGAGAAGGCATCGCTGGAACACTTATTTCCATCTGCTTATTCTTCTTTGTGCTTTCAACGGTTGTAGTCATCGTGTTTTATGGAGAAAAACAGGCAGAATATTTATTTGGTCTAAAGTTTTCCAAGATTATGCGTTTTGTTTATTTAGCTGCTATTCTTGCCGGAGCGGTAGGGGGATTAAAGGTTATTTGGCAGTTCCTTGATTTAATGCTCGCCATGATTGTTTTACCAAATATAGTGGCTCTGTTATTCTTAAGTGGAGAAGTAAAAGAGGTTACAAAAGATTATATTCAGCGATATATTAAAAAAGGTCAGAATAAGCAAAAGAGACGTTCAGCATAGAACTATAAAGTCCTTGTAGGAAAGTAATTGAAAGCAATACGGGCTTTGAAAACATCAGAGAGAGGTTGATCGTTATGTATGGTGAATTAAAACATTTATCTATAGAAGAACAGGTAGAAAAATTAACTAAAACGTTAGTGGGTATTCCTAGTGTGAATGGTTCAGAGAATGGTGAAGTAGCAGTGGCAGATGCGATCTTAGGTATTTTGCGTTCTTATCCATATTTTCAGCAGAATCCAGCGCTTGTTTGGGAACAGACAGCCGTTGATGATGCACTGAATAGGAAGAATGTCTTCGCTTTTATCAAAGGTGGAGTGAATGCCAAACAAACCATTATTCACCATGCTCATATTGATACAGTGGGGATTGAGGATTTTGGTGCGTTGCGTGCCCATGCATTTGATCCGGATTATCTGCAAGATTTCTTCAAAGAATTTGAGCAAAACCCGGATGTTCAGGCAGATGCCTGTTCCGGAGACTGGATGTTTGGGCGCGGATCGGTTGATATGCAAAGTGGAGCAGCGGTTCATTTAGCCAATCTTCTTTACTTTTCAGAACATCGAGAGGAGCTTCCAGGAAACCTGCTTGTCATGTTTAATCCTGATGAAGAAAGCCAGCATGCCGGCGTGAAAAGTGCGGTTTTTGAACTTGAGAGACTGAAAAACGAATGGGATTTAGAGTACGTAGCCGCTATTAACAATGATTTTATCACTCCGCAGTATGATGGCGACACAACGAGATACATTTACACAGGGGCAGCCGGGAAAATACTGCCGAGCTTTTATATTTATGGAAGAGAAGCACATGTAGGAGACACGTTGCAAGGGGTAGACCCGAATTTCATTGCGGCTGAACTAACGAGAAGAATTCACAATAATGTGGAGCTGTGTGAAAACATTCCTGATGAAATGGTGCTGCCGCCAACATGTCTCTTCCAGCGAGATAATAAGTTCACATACAATGTACAAACAGCAACGAGCAGCTATTTATATTTCAATTACTTCTTATATCGTGATTCTGCGGCTGATGTGATGAAAAAGCTTCGCCAAATTACTGCTGAGGCCTGTCAGGAAATTACACAATATTTGTCGAACCAATATGAAGAATACTTGAACCGTTCAGGCCTGCCCCGGAAAAATTTAAACTGGGATATCGAGGTGGTGTCACTTGAGGAGTATAGCCGAGATTTAAAAAATAGGGGAATTGATGTAGAGAAAGTGTGCGCAAAAGTGACGGAAGAGCATAAGATGCTTGATGTAAGAATGATTTCCTTCAAGATTGTGGAAGTGCTGAATGAACTGGACCCTAAAAAGAAGCCGCGAGTGGTCTTGTTCTTTGCTCCTCCATACTTACCGCATAACTTTTTGAGAGAAGATAATCCTGCGGAACAAGCTATTTTGAAAACGATAAAAAATGTTTTAGCTGAGGCCAAGCAGGAGAGCGGTGAGAATTTTGAAGTGAAGAAATTCTTCCCTTACTTAGCGGACGGCAGTTATCTATCCATTCATGAAACGAATGAAGAGTTACAGAGCTTATTAAATAACTTGCCGAGTCTCGGTGGGCTGTACACGCTTCCGGTCGAAGAGATCCGCCGCTTAAACATCCCTTCTATTAATATGGGCGTATACGGAAAAGATGGTCATAAGTGGACGGAAAGAGTCTATAAGCCATACTCGTTTGGTGTTTTGCCTAAGCTCATTAGAGAAACAACAATCAGTTTGCTGAACCATGTACCTGTAAAAGTAAATTAAAGAATGAATAAAAGCCAGGCTCTTCCTTCTGGATTTGATGTAGGCATCCATAGAGGAGTCCTGGCTTTTCGTTATAGTATAATAATTAAAACAAGTCAGATGAATGGCTTGTAGATTATTATGCAATGATTGTTTCTTCTATGCTTGGAAATTTAATTTTGGGCACCCTAATAGATGTATCGACCCAATCTGTTATGCAGCTGCTATGGAAGAATGTTTTTTTTATTCTTTTGTACTTGCCGAGCTATTTATTACAGCTGCCATCATAAACAAACCGCTGCTTCTTTTATCGATCTTGGCTTTAATGAACTATAAAGCAATGACCACAATAAGTGAAAAAGTTATTTTATCAAAAGAAGGCAGTGTTTCTCTTTAGGGTGACCACTATTTTAGTGGTCTTGCGGGATACGGCGTTGGCTCTGGCCCGTTAGAGAATATGGAACAGAAGCATTTGGCGAGGAGATTGTTCTTCGGTAATTGCTAATCTGGAGTGTTAGGGACCTCGTGGTTCTCGATCTTATTTTGACTGCAATCAATGCAGAAGAATCAATGTGCCCATCTGTTTAAAGGACCTTTTTAATCAGTTGGAATCGGGGAGCCACAAAAGCGGTTACATCCTAAGTGTGTTTTTTACTGAATATTTAATTAACAACAGAACAGCTTGACCGCTGTGGTTGATAGATATAAAATGAGGTCAAATTAGCTCGAATAATCGATTTCTCCTTCATATATTTTCGACAATATGGGTCGAAAGTTTCTACTAAATCACCGTAAATGATTGGACTATGAGGGCAGATTCTTTTTGTAAACAACTAGAATTCTGCTTTCAGCGCTGAAAGGATTCTAGTTTTTATTTTATGTACATCGAGCAGTATCTTATTGCACAATAGAGGAGTGGAAAGAGTGGCAGGAAAACCGGAATTACATAACCAGGAAATGATCCTTGTTTTAGATTTTGGCAGTCAATACAATCAATTAATCACCCGTCGTATTCGGGAGTTTGGTGTGTATAGCGAGCTTCATCCGCATACAATCACTGCAGAAGAAGTAAAGGAAATGAACCCGAAAGGCATTATCTTTTCCGGCGGACCAAATAGCGTTTACTCAGAAAACGCATTTCATTGTGATGAAAAAATCTTCGAATTAAATATCCCGATTTTTGGTATTTGTTATGGCATGCAGTTAATGACGAAACATTTTGGCGGCAAAGTAGAGCCTGCTTCACACCGTGAGTATGGAAAAGCAGCCATTCAAGTGAAAAATGAAACTGCACTCTATAAAGGACTGCCAGCAGAACAAGTTGTCTGGATGAGCCATGGTGATTTAGTTACAGCTGCACCTGAAGGCTTTTCGGTTGATGCCGTGAACCCTTCTTGCCCGATCGCTTCGATGAGCAATGAAGAGAAGAAGCTTTACGCCGTGCAATTCCATCCGGAAGTGAAGCACTCTGTATACGGCATTGAGCTTTTGAAAAATTTTGTGTTTGAAGCATGCGGTTGCAGTGGCGACTGGTCGATGGAGAACTTTATTGAAGTCGAAATGGAGAAAATTCGTCAGGTAGTCGGCGATAAGAAAGTACTCTGCGCACTAAGCGGTGGTGTGGACTCTTCTGTCGTAGCTGTGCTGATTCATAAAGCCATTGGCGATCAGTTAACATGTATTTTTGTGGATCATGGACTGTTGCGAAAAGGCGAAGCCGACAGCGTTATGGAAACATTCGCTCAAGGTTTTCATATGAACGTTATTAAAGTGGATGCTAAGGACCGCTTCCTGAATAAATTAAAAGGTGTGTCTGACCCTGAACAAAAGCGTAAAATCATTGGTAATGAATTTATTTATGTATTCGATGATGAAGCTACTAAGCTGGAAGGCATTGAGTTTTTAGCTCAAGGTACCCTTTATACAGACATTATTGAGAGTGGTACAGCAACAGCGCAAACAATCAAGTCTCACCATAATGTTGGCGGACTGCCTGAGGACATGCAATTTAAATTGATTGAGCCTTTAAATACCTTATTCAAAGACGAGGTTCGCGCTCTTGGAACAGAGCTTGGTATTCCAGATCACATTGTTTGGCGGCAGCCATTCCCAGGACCTGGACTAGGTATTCGTGTTCTTGGTGAAATTACTGAAGAGAAGCTCGAGATTGTACGTGAATCTGATGCGATCTTACGTGAAGAAGTACGCCTGAACGGTCTTGAAAGGGAGATTTGGCAATACTTCACTGTGCTGCCGGACATCCGCAGTGTAGGAGTAATGGGCGATGCCCGCACGTACGATTATACAATTGGTATTCGCGCAGTTACGTCTATTGATGGCATGACTTCTGACTGGGCAAGAATTCCTTGGGATGTGCTTGAAAAGATTTCAACGCGTATCGTTAACGAAGTCCCACATGTTAACCGCGTGGTGTATGATGTTACGAGCA
Source organism: Pseudobacillus sp. FSL P4-0506 (assembly GCF_038003025.1). Taxonomy (NCBI): domain Bacteria; kingdom Bacillati; phylum Bacillota; class Bacilli; order Caryophanales; family Bacillaceae; genus Pseudobacillus; species Pseudobacillus sp. FSL P4-0506. The sequence continues at coordinate 470 of NZ_JBBOOI010000001.1, read as the reverse complement.
AGCCGCCTGCTACAATTGAGTGGGAATAAGTTTAAGCAAACTATACAAATGAGAAGGAAGTAAATTTGTGTGTTTTCTTTGTGTGAGCTTGGAGATATTAGTGGTCACAAGCCGCCTGCTTACAAAGGCAACAGATATTTGGATATTTCTTTGTCATTTGATACCTTAGCTGCACTTCGGACAAAATGTCCGAAGTGCTTTTGTTTTTTGGGGAAGAAACAACTCTAACCTTATGGAAAAGAGTGATGTCATGTATCTGAGAATGGTTAAGTATAAGAGAGAGTAAATTTATTTTTAAAAAATGTTGACGATGTTTAATAGAGCTGGTATAGTATTAAGAGTCGCCAATGGAAGTAACTGAAAATCCACAGGGACACAGCATGATAACTTCTCAGAAAAAAGTTTTAAAAAACTTTGACAAGAAGAAGTGAATGTGGTAAGATAATAAAGTTGCTATTGAGCAGCGGTTA